>CAWBWK010000002.1:137500-707343 GCA_963792525.1 uncultured Alphaproteobacteria bacterium | reverse complement strand
GGCCCCACCATTTAAGGTATTGTTGCCCGTGTTGCCAGTTATGCATCGTTGAGAGTGTTTCCGGTGCCATTCATTGCTGCTGTGCCTGTCAAAATGAGGTTCTCAACATTGGCTGCCAAGGCAGTAATCGTCACAGATGACTGAACCGTATCTGTGCCTTCGTTGAGACTTCGGTGATGGTGTCGGTGGCGGTATCGACGACATAGGTGTCGTTACCCATCCACCTACCAAAGTATCCGTACCAGAACCACCATTGAGGGTGTTATTCGCAGTATTGCCTGTGATGGAATTGTTGAGAGTGTTGCCAGTACCACTGATCGCCGTTGTGCCAGTCAATGTGAGGTTTTCAACATTTGCTGCCAAAGCCGTAATCGTCACTGACGACTGAAGTGTATCGATGCCTGCATTGCGGCTTCAGTGATTGTGTCGGTTGCAGTATCTACGACATAGATGTCGTCACCTAACCGTCCAACCAGTGTGTCCGTTCCTGCACCACCATTGAGAGTATCATTGGCTGCAAGACCAGTGATGTCATTGCTGAGGGCATGCCGGACCATTGATTGCCGTTGTGCCATTTATAGTCAGGTTCTCAATATTGGCAGCCAATGCCGAGATCGTCACTGACGACTCAACTGTATCAACACCTTCTCCGTGGCCTTCTGTGACAATGTCAGTGGCGACATCAAAAACATAATTGGCATTGCCAGACCACCAGCCAGCGTGTCTGTACCAGCCCCACCATTGAGGGTATTGTTGCCCGTGTTACCTGTAATGACATTGTTGAGACCGTTTCCGGTGCCACTCAGTGCGGTTGTTCCCGTCAGTATCAGGTTCTCAATATTTGCTGCCAAGGCCGCAATCGTCACTGATGATTGAAGTGTATCTGTGCCTTCGTTCAAGGCTTCACTGATGATGTCTGTCGCGGTATCCACGACATAGGTGTCGTCACCCAAGCCACCAACCAGCGTATCTGTACCAGAACCACCATTGAGGGTGTTATTCGCAGTATTGCCAGTGACAACATTGTTGAGAGTGTTGCCAGTACCATTGATCGCCGTTGTGCCAGTCAATGTCAGGTTTTCAACATTTGTTGCCAAGGCCGCAATCGTAACCGACGATTGAAGGGTATCGATGCCAGCACTTGCGGCTTCAGTGATTGTGTCGGTTGCAGTGTCGACAACATAGATGTCGTCACCTAACCCGCCAATCAATGTGTCCGTTCCTGCATCACCACTGAGAGTATTATTGGCGGCATTACCAGTGATGACATTGTTGAGGGCATTGCCGGTACCATTGATGGCCGCTGTGCCAGTCAAAGTCAGGTTCTCAACATTGGCAGCCAAGGCCGCAATCGTCACTGACGACTGAACTGTATCAGTACCTTCACCGAGGCCTTCTGTGACAATGTCAGTGGCCACATCAAGAACATAAATGTCATTGCCTAGACCACCAGCCAGCGTGTCAGTGCCAGCTCCACCATTGAGGGTGTTGTTGCCCGTGTTACCTGTAATGACATTGTTGAGACCGTTTCCGGTGCCACTCAGTGCGGTTGTTCCCGTCAGTATCAGGTTCTCAATATTTGCTGCCAAGGCCGCAATCGTCACTGATGATTGAAGTGTATCTGTGCCTTCGTTCAAGGCTTCACTGATGATGTCTGTCGCAGTATCCACGACATAGGTGTCGTCACCCAGACCACCAACCAGCGTATCTGTACCGGAACCACCATTGAGGGTGTCATTGCCAGCGCCACCATTGAGAATGTTATTTGCAGTGTTGCCAGTAATAACGTTGTTGAGCGTGTTTCCAGTGCCGTTGATGGCCGTTGTGCCAGTTAATGTCAGGTTCTCGACATTTGTTGCCAATGCCGCAATCGTAGACGACGACTGAAGTGTATCTGTGCCTTCATTCAGGGCCTCGGTGATGAAGTCAGCAGCAGTATTGTCGATGTAGATGTCATCACCTGTTCCACCAACAAGTGTATCTAACGCGCCCCGCCATCCATCGTGTCGTTACCCGCAAATCCGTTGAGAATGTCATTGCCAGATGTTCCGACCAAATTATCATTGCCAGTCGTTCCATTAATGGTCTGAGCACCGCCCAACAAAGCTGACAAAATAAAGGTGCCGTCTGCAAACTGGACGTTTTCAATTTCTGAAAACAGTCAACTACCGTCAAAGTTGACCAAATCGGTTACTTGAGTTTGTGTGGCATTGATGGTGACAAAAGCATAGTCTACGCGATTGCCAGAAAGCACCAAGGTATCGGTTCCAGCTCCACCAACTACAGTGTCATCACCATAATCGCCTTCTAAAATATCATTGCCGCTTCCACCATTCAGCGTGTCATCGCCTGAACTGCCGTCAAGGGTATTATTTGCACTGTTTCCTATAATTGTGTTGTCATCACCACTACCGATACCATCAATCGCTGCTGTACCTGTCAGCGTTAAATTCTCAACTTCATAATCTAAAGTGAATGATGCAGAAGAAAATACTAAATCTATCCCTAGCTGAGTAAGACTCGTAAACGACATCAGCCGTGTTCTTGACGTAGTATGTGTTTATTACCCGCTCCGCCTGAGAGGGTATCAACGCCAAGGCCACCAGTGAGGGAATCGTTGCCGTCTCCCCCTTGAATGAAGTCGTCGTCACTTCCTCCATCTATGGTATCGTCACCTGCGAAACCTTGTATGTAATCGCGAGCCGCGGTTCCGACGATACTTTCCGTTACAGTTGTTCCCGCAATTTGATTCAAGAGTTCAAGGAACGTCATTCCCAGAAATCTGCCATCAGAACCAGCCGCAAATGATGCCGTTGCAAACCCCGTAGTGCTAAGGTTCTCAATGCCTATGCGCTGGTTCGGTGCGGCTGCATCGACTGTAAAATAGGCGCTCGACTTGCCATAACGCCCACCGATATTATTCCCCAAGGTGAAAACCAAAAAACTACCACTTTGAATCAAATAGTAGTCGGAACCACCAAGGGCGTCCACATACCCAGCCCCGTTACTCACCCAGTTGATATCGAGTATGCCGTCGAATAATTGTATTTTGCCACCACCGTCAAGATCCCCAATATGATCCAGCTGCGGAATTAAGTTGTCTATGGTCAAGGTGGGTGTCCAAAAAACACTGTCAACGATGTAGGTGTCAATGCCCGCACCGCCGTCCAAAGTGTCACGCTGGTCGTCTCCAGCAACTGTTGCCGGATCATAGTTACCGTTGCTAACTACTGTTGCCGTGTGACCTATCAACCTGTCGTTACCCTCGCCACCGACCAGATTGTCAATATCTGATCCACCGATGAGTAGGTCATCACCATTTTCTCCGTAGAGTTTGTCTTGACCCGCACCGCCATTCAAAGTGTCTTGGCCGTCGCCTAAACCTCCATATAGAAAATCATTGCCGCCTCCGCTCAGTAGGGTGTCGTTCTCAAGTCCACCTATTATAAGATCTCTCAAACCTCCATTGGTTTCAGTATTGACCAGATTGGTTCCGCCAAAATCGAAATCGTTCAGCTCTGGATTGAGAACAATCGCAATGTCAATTGCTTGACCACCTGTATACTCTTTTCCCGCTATTAATAATGTATGGGCGTTAGTCGAACTTCCCCAATAGTGAGCAGATTGTTCGATCCCAACCTGCGACAATACTGTATTCAGTTTTAACACGACGTCGCCTGCGGAGTTTATGGAATCATTGTCGGAATAACCAGCCACTGCATGCGTCAACTCGTGCATGACCGCTTCATACAAAGTGTCTGATACTGCTTTCCCAGTAGGGCTCAGGTAAATAAGTGCGCTGACTATCGAGGGGTCAATGAAGATTTTACCTCCGTCAATTATGCTATCGATTTGCAGAGAAGCAAACTCTACAACAACATTTTCAGTAATATTTAAGTCTAGCCAATTATTCCAAGACTGTCTTATGTTTAACAAAGTGCCGGCTGGAGCATTGTATGCGAATTGCATTGCTTGTAAAATTTGTTGGTATGACGGATCGATAGGTTCGCCAAATCCAATTACGCTAAGTCTAGCAACTATTTCGGTCCAAGTTCTGTCAGTCACAATTTTGCTCTCCACCGATTAAACTGAATTTGTCACTCAATGAAATTTTAAGAAATCGATTGAGTTACTTAATGTGATTGACTTGACGTCGCTTTGCATGAACTTAAGAATAATATCCTTGCTATCCGTGACCAAAGCGTCTGATGCATTCGAAGTGATGTTATTAATTTTCCCAACCAACAAGTTAATGAATCTCCGCGTTCCAGTGTGGCCAACGTCGGTCTTGATTGTAAGAAAAAAGCCAGTACAGCTCTGGGGGAAGGTGTGTTTTGGCCGCGTTCATTCTTGCAACTTGACCCGACTTAATCTTGTTCAACAAGTTCCTGCGGAGTCTTTGAGACCGCCCACTTTCGAAGAGTAATAGCGGACGCCAATCACTTCTTGATTATACTCTCTTGGCAGGTCTCTTTCGGTATCATTTTTAGCCGTTATGATTTCGCTTTTTAGAAGCGTTAAGTCTGAAATATTTGCTTCATCCGCAATGAATTGCCTGACATTCCAAAGAGTTGCAAGAATTGTCATTCTGCAAAGCGGTCGGATTAAAGCGAATTTTGACCCAAGGACTGTCAAAAATCTTCCGCTAGCGGCAGGGGCTGAGAAAAAGCTCTCGATGTATTTCGGAAACCGAAAGTCCGAATAGAAGAAAGGCCTTTCATTTTCCCAAAAAACCAACTGAACATCCCCGTTCTCTGGCAATAACTTCAAGTGAATGGTTGAACCATTAGATAGTGCATTCAACAAACCGTCCACTTGAAGCGCCTTAAACTTCAAAAAATCTCTACTCACAGAACCAAACTTTTTATCTTTAATCTGATTTGAATGAACGAGCTTCAGTCGTGCCGATTTGTATTCGTCAGAAATTCCTGAGCCAATTTCAAACGCTGGCGTGACCTCTGCCACTGAATAAGATTTAAAGTTGCACGCCGATTTTCAACATCGGCTTTTGCAGAATTGCTACTAAGAATGATGGCCGCTGTAAAAATAGACGAAAGAATGAAATTTGAACTCAAGCGATTTCTTACTTTCATGAATTCAAATCACCCCAAACATTCGTAATTCGAGACAAAGTGTGCCGTGCAACAGCGCCATCAAGCAATTTTTAGTCTCTCAAACGAATAAGATACAACCAAAAGCTTCACCAATTTCTAGATCAATGTCAAGCCAAACTCGAAAGCAATTGCCAATTTGCTTTTGAAATAGGCAGCACTGACCACAATTACTTTGGCCTCTGTCATGGTTCGGTTTTGAATAGTATTTGGTTAAGGTGTTTGCCGTGTGGGTTGGCGTCGGCATAACACCAGCAAGAGCGCAAGCATTACGCAGATTGACTTAGTTATGCCCATCTCATTTCTCTTTGTTGGAAATCTGCCTACATCCATCCGATCTCCTACAATGGGTGTTGCCCGAGAACCATTCCCGGCTTTTTGCGCATGACCTATGGCCGTCCGTCCTCGCCCGAAACCCTCGTCCCCACGTTTTTTCCCCGCCGCAAGATGCGGCTTCCTCGCGGACGCTACGCTTCAAAAAACCTGTGTCTTCGGGTCCTCCACGGTGTTGCGGTCCATCCATCACGCATGGCGCGATGGCACGCTAAAGCTTGGATTCAGGCTGTGGGCGGCGGCCATCTCGGTCACGCATCGCCGGGGAATGGTTCCCAAGCGAACATCCAATAGGAGACTTCAAATGACTGCAATCGGTTATGTCCGCAAAGAAAACGACGGTCGTTACAAGGGCCACCTGCGCACCGTCAGCATCCAGGCCGAGATCGACATCGTGCCAAACCAGCAGAAAACCTCTGACAGCCAACCTGACTTCCGGGTTCTGACCCAAGGCATCGAAATCGGTGCGGGCTGGCAGAAAAAGGGCGAAACCTCCGGCAAGGAATATGTCAGTCTCTCCATCGCCGCCCCTGAATTTGGCCCCAAGAAACTCTACGCCAATCTGGGCCGCGCTGCCGGGTCCGACGAAGAAGACCTCTACGCCGTGATCTGGAATCCGGGTGACTGACACCACCACGCACACGCCCCGCATGAGCCGTCATGCGGGGCAATTTTCTATGCGATCTGCACAAAGAACCCTCACTGATGCGCAAAAATACCGTCGGTTCTTCGTCTTTGGCGGTTAAATTTTCAGCCGGTGTCGCGCCGAATTGCATGTCAATTTCTTCAATACTCCCACTGAAATCTAACCTCTTGAGAATTGTGCGAGGTGCTTTTGGTCATGTCTTTTGCTTCAGATTTTTCGTTGCGCGGATGAAAAATCCTTGCCATTTTTGAACGTCAAGACAGGTGAATTTGTCTAAAGAAGCCTCGTCACGACGCGCATTTTTGCGAACAATGCATTTGCTTATGTTCCGTCAGATGTGAGCTATTTGTGAACTTCCGGGAATTACTCAGCACACAGATCATTGAGGGAGAGGAAAGCAGGATGAAAGCAATGTGTACAGGTTGGGTCTAAGCACATGATTTTGTTTGTGCGAGGTGTCCACATTTTGCGAGGGTGACTGCGAGTGTGACGTCAACACGCCAGCAACGCGTTGATATATCTCGCATCGCATGACGCCACCCTTGCAAGTCAAAAAATCCTCCACACATCAGCAGACGGGACGCGATGTTTGGAGAATGTTGTCATGTCAGATGAGTTTGATTTCGAACCGCGCCTTGGGAAGATTGGTCATCGGCAAGTCTGCCAAGCCCAAGCCCTTTGTCCGACAGGTGCTGGATGTCGCCTACAAGAGCGGTTTCAAGACAAGGCGGACGTCGTCGTTCACGGGACAACGAATTGGACGGGGTGCAGCTTGGGGAACATTGGCCTCGGCAGGTCTCATGCGGACAGGTGGACGGAGGGCCGTCGTCAAGGTTCGGATTGCCAAGCTGCGGTCCGGCAACATGGCGGCACCCCGCGCGCATCTTCGCTACATCCAACGCGACGGCGTTGACCGGAACGGTGAACCCGGGAAACTCTACGGACCAGAGCTGGATGACGTCGATGGCAGTGCATTCACTGACAAGTGCGAAGGCGACAGGCACCAGTTCCGGATTATCGTGTCACCAGATGACGGCGAGCAGCTTGCCGAGCTGAAGCCCTTCGTCCGAGACCTGATGCAGCAGATGGAGCGCGACCTGGAGACCAAGCTCGATTGGGTTGCGGTTGATCACTACAACACCGGCCATCCCCACACCCACATCGTCATCCGTGGCAAGGCCGAGGATGGCAAAGACCTGATCATGGCCCGGGACTATGTCACCCATGGCATCAGGCAGCGGGCGGGTCAGCTTCTGACTATGGAACTGGGGCCGGAGATCGAATTTGACAAGCAGCTGAAACTGGCACGGGAGGTCAACGCCGAGCGCTTCACCAATCTCGACAGGTCAATCCTCAAACATGTGGACCAAGGCATTCTTACTGTCAGTGCCATGCCGCCAGTCGAGCCACTTGTGCACACCTCCCATATGCGACGGCTGAAGCATCTCTCCAACTTTGGCTTGGCAACTGAACTGCAAACTGGCGTCTGGGCGATTGATCCAGACATCGAACGCAAGCTGAGGAGTTTGGGCAAACACAACGACATCATCGCCACCATGCATCGGGCAATGCGGGAGGCAAAGATTGACCGCCCCGGCGTCAGCTTCGCAGTCTTTGACGGTGAGGCATCAGGAAGACCTGTCATTGGCCGTGTTGCTGCAATAGGTCTCACGGATGAGATCAATGACCGTCACTTCGTTGTTGTCGATGGCATTGATGGCAAGGTTCACTACGCTGATATTGGGCGCATCCGACCAGAAGCGTTACCGAGCCGGGGCATGATCGTATCGCTTGAAGGCCCGTCACAGGAAGCGGCAACGTCAAGTACACAAGACAAACAGCGTGCCCGCATTCGGGTGCTGTCCTACCTCAATCTTGAACGGCTCGCAGGCACCGAAGGCTTGACATGGCTGGATCGGGAACTGGCCAGCAAGTCACCTTCATTCGTGAGCGATCAAGGCTTTGGCAAAGACGTAAAGTCCGCGCTGCGCAATCGTCTGCAATGGCTGACAGAGCGCGGGATGGTCGAGCCAACACAGGATGGCGGCTTCCGCCCCACCACCACTGCCATGAAAGCGCTGGCCAACCGTGAACTGGACCACGCCGCCCAGAAGCTACACCGCGGCATCTGGCCTGCATGCTGCCCGAGTGATGGATGGCGAACGCTTTGAAGGCACCTACCGCCAACCCATCTCGCTCGCCTCCGGCAAGTTTGCAGTTTTTGAGAACAGCAAGGAGTTCACGCTCGTTCCATGGCGACCAAGCTTTGAAGACATTCGCGGCAAGGAGGTGATCGGAAAGGTCAATGGGTCAACCATTGCGTGGGAGTTGGCAGGGCGCAATCGGGGCCTAGGCATCTGAGCTAAAACACCGACATCATGAACACCGCTCGCGAGGTGGGCGGTCGCTCCCTCCTAGGCCCGCTGCGGCGGGCCGCAACTGCGCAAGCGCTTCAAGCAGCCAACGCACGACAATGACCTCATCCGCGCAGTCCTTCGCGTTGCTACGGCCTGCGGTGCGGCCCGCCTCCATCAGCGGGCCTGTCCGTCGCTCTTGCCGCCCACCCCGCTCGCTGGGTTCAGTTGCGGGAAGGAAGTGCAAATGTTTGAAACGCGAAAACATGACCATGAAACGCAGGAGTGTCACAATCGACACACCAACTCTTCCCTGCTTTTCCTGCCTTTCCCAATTGGAGTTTTGCCTGTTCGAGCCCAAATTGAAGAATCATCAGCAGCCTGCGCTTCGTGAACAATGATGACCCGATGAATCCCAAATCCCTCATCCAGCAACGCAACGTCTCCCGCATCGTCAAAGGAGCCATTGCGGGTGGCTTCCATGTCACCACAGTGAAGGTTGACAGGGATGGCGCAATTGTTTTGTATTCAGCATCTCCAGAACGCGAAGAACGTGAAGAACCCCGTCTGCCACTCAAAGCCAATGAATGGGATGAGGTACTCAAAAAATGATCGCCAGAGCGTTACCCAAATATTGTTCATGGAACACCGACCGCCACGGACGAAAGCGTGTCCGTTTCCGCAAAGGGTTTCTATTCAACCTATCTTTCGGGCGTTCCCTATGCGGAAGACTTCATGCAGCGTTACCATGCGGCATTGGATGGCAATGCACGGCAACTCGAAGAGTTGAAAGAAGACCGCATCGAACCCGGCACAATTGATGCTGTCATTGTCAATTTCTATCGCTCGACGGATTTCCAGAAACTCAAACACACCACGCAGCGCGTGCGCAAGAACGTATTGGAAAAGTTTCGGGAGGCGCATGGCAAGAAGCGCGTTTCCTTGCTCACGGCCGCACACCTGAAAGCCATCATCGGCGACATGGCCGACAGGCCTGGTGCCGCCAACAATTTGCTGAAAGTCTTGCGGGTGTTGTTGCGGCACGCCATCGACATGGGGTTGATCCAAGACAATCCTGCCCGCAATGTACGCAAGTTCGCCGTCAGTTCCGAAGGCTTCCACTCATGGTCTGAAGGTGACGTCGCGGCCTTCGAAGCAAAGCACAAGCCCGGCTCAAGAGCGCACCTTGCTTTGTCGCTTTTGCTCTACACAGGTCAACGCCGCAGCGACGTGGTACGCATGGGTTGGCAGCACATCAACGGCGATCTTCTCAATGTCGTGCAGGACAAGACGGGCGAGTTCTTGAAAATCCCGTTCCACCCCAAACTCGCAGCCGCAATCGGCAACAGACCGCTCAACAACATGACGTTCCTCTTGACCGAACTTGGCGCACCCTTCACCGCCGCTGGCTTTGGTAACTGGTTCAGGGATCGCTGCAATGAAGCGGGCTTGCCGCATTGCTCAGCCCACGGCCTGCGCAAAGCCTGCGCCGCCCGCCTTGCCAATGCGGGGTGCACGTCGGAGCAAATCAAGGCCATCACGGGCCACAAGACATTGAGCGAAGTCGCCCGCTACACCAAGGCCGCCGACCAGGAACGCAACGCCAAGCAAGCGCTTGCCAATCTCTTGCGGTCAGAAAGTGAACAAAGCCGTCCAACCTTGGACCCCATGTTGGACAAAACGGGAGAAAAATGATTGCAAAACAACATGATAATTTGGAGGTGGCGCACCCGACAGGATTCGAACCTGTGACCTCTGCCTTCGGAGTGAGATTGAATGTATTCCTGCACGTTCCTCCGCGTACTGACAAATTACCGCAGGCTTGTTTTTAAAGGATTTTTGTTCCCGCGATTACTCGCAACTTCCTTGAAGTTCTGACTCGCGTGGCTACTATGTGGCTGCTGGAAATCTTCCGAATTTGCGTGGAGGAAATATTATGGCAGTGCGCCGAATAACAAAACAAGTCGTCGACTCTTCCCTCGCTGAAGTCAAAGACTACTTCATCTGGGATAGTGATGTAAAAGGCTTTGGCGTGAAGGTATCACCCTCCGCGAAAAAGACCTACGTCATCGAGTATCGCACGGCGGGTGGAAGAGCCGGACGAAAGCGTCGGCTTACGATTGGCCGTCATGGATCACCATGGACCGCAGAAATGGCTCGTGACGAAGCCAGGAAGCTTCTGGGCAGCGTTGCGCATGGCGAGGACCCCGCTACAGCCAAACAATCGCTGAAGCGCCGCATGACGATTTCTGAGCTTTGCGATCAATATGCCGCCCATGGCTGCCCTTTGAAGAAAGCAAGTACGCTGGCAACCGATGTTGGCCGCATCAAGCGGCACATCAAACCCCTCATTGGCAATCGCTTTGTCGAGGACATCACGCGAGGCGATGTCATGAAGGTCTTGCAAGACATTGCCAATGGCAGCACCAAGCTGGACGAGAAGACCAAGCGGCGAGGCAGGTCCATCGTCGACGGTGGTAAAGGAACAGCCAGTCGCACGGTCGGACTTCTGGGAGCCATCTTCACCTATGCGATTGCTTGTGAGATCGTTGAGATCAACCCCTGTCGTGGCATCAAACGTTTTCCTGACCGGAAGTGCATGCGGTTTCTCAGTCAGCAAGAAATTGTCCGGCTGGGCATCGCACTGAAGAAAGCTGCTGAGGAAGGCGAAAATGAAAAAGCTGTCGCCATCATCAAGCTTCTCGCTTTTACCGGAGCACGCAAAGGCGAGATTGAGCAGCTGAAATGGTTTGAGGTTGACCTCGACAAGCACTTCCTGCGCTTTGCGGATTCCAAGACAGGTCAGAAGATCATTCCAATCAATGAGGCAGCTGTTGCAATTCTTGCGTCGCAAACACCGAGAGTGGGCAGTCCCTTTGTATTTCCAGCGGATCGTTCAGACGGCTTCTTTGAGGGGCTGCCCAAGATTTGGCGGCGCGTCAGGAAGTCGGCTGGCTTGGAGGATGTTCGCATTCACGACCTGCGCCACAGCTTTGCCAGTGTAGCCGTAGCGGGCGGAGCCAGCTTGCCCATCATCGGCGCGCTTCTGGGGCATAAGGACACGGCAACGACGCAACGATACGCCCATTTGAGCGCCGACCCTCTCAGGGCGGCGAGTCAGGCTGTTGCCGACGCCATTGCTCTGGCTCTTGAGGGAGTGACACCCACGCCGGGCAGTGCCGAAGTTCCAAACGAAGCCCTGATCGAGGCCGCCGCTAACGTCCACTCTCGCGTACATTAACCGCGTTAGCGTGTGCGCATGTGGTCATAAGGGCTTACGCGCGCAGTCTGTTTCGTCAAGTCGCATCGACATAGCGATACTTTGTGTCGACAAAACGAAATTATATGTACACATTGCACTTGACGTGTCGAAAGAATCGACATACCACTCACATATGTCGACATTTTCGTATTTCATAGACAGGTCAAGGAATCAACAATGGCCATCAGCTCAAATTGGTCAGCCGATAGACCCTACAATGACATACCTTTACTGCCGCCTCAGGCAGAGCTGGAGACGCGGGCTGTCCTCAGGCAATGCATCACAGCGAGAGCAGCTCTCGGAGAACTGAAACAAGCGGCATTGCGGATTCCGAACCAAGGCATGTTGATCAACACCTTGCCGTTGCTGGAAGCACGCGCCAGTTCAGAAATCGAAAACATCGTCACGACCACCGACAAGCTTTTCCGCAATTTGGCAAGCGAAGCGAATGCCGATCCAGCCACCAAAGAAGCCTTGCGTTACAGCCGCGCTTTGCTTGAGGGGTTTGCCTCGCTGTCCAATCATCCACTAAGCACGCGCACGGCAGAGCGCATTTGCTCAACCATTAAAGGCGTGGAAATGTCTGTGCGCAAAGTGCCAGGAACAGCCCTCGTCAACAGCGCCACCAATGAAACAATCTACACGCCGCCAGAGGGCGAAACGCTGCTACGCGATCTACTCACAAATTGGGAGCGCTTCCTTCACGACCAATCGGAACTGGAACCGCTTATTCGCCTCGCTGTTGCGCATTACCAGTTCGAAGCCATTCACCCCTTCACCGATGGCAATGGCCGCACAGGACGCGTTCTAAACAGCCTGTACCTCATTCAAGAAGACCTGCTTACCCTGCCCATTCTCTACCTCAGCCGTTACGTCATTGCGAACAAGGCTGACTACTATCGACTGCTGCGCGAGGTGACGAGCAACCAGACGTGGGAACCATGGCTGCTCTACGTGATCAAGGGCATCGAAGAGACTGCCCGCTGGACCACGACAAAAATTGACGCGATCAACGCACTCTCACTTCACACCGCAGACCATGTCCGCCAACAGCTGCCAAAGATTTACAGTCGCGAATTGATCGACCTGATTTTCAGACTGCCATATTGCCGGATCGGTGATCTCGTTGATGCTGGGATTGCCAAGCGTCAGACAGCTTCAGTTTATCTAAAACAGCTCGTGGAAATCGGAGTGCTATCAGAGGCCGAAACCACCAAAGAAAAACTCTTCATTCATCATAAGTTGCTGACGCTGCTCAGAACCGAAAGCAATCAGCTTGACAGGTATTGATCATGGAAACGGGAATGAGGTGCTCTGGGTTGGTTTTAGGGGTTATGGCAAGATAAAAGGACTGACGTTAGGACGTGGTTTTTCATCAATCATTTCAATACTCAAGACAGCGTTACGGAGACGAAACATGGTACCATTTTAACCTCAACTGTTATGCGCACGGAAATGCACGGCTCCAGAAGCCAAACGACACAAAGTCACACCCAAAACAATCTCAAAACCAACACCGGGCGCGCTTGACTCTCACGGTCCGCGCACCCTGTAACTTGAAGGTATTCGATACAAAATTTCCTTTCGGCAGCCTCCTTTTCTAACTGTTGAAACCCAAAAATCTTGTGCCCCTTGCAACCGCAGAGTTTAGTGGGTTCACTGCGCATGTCCTCTCCGAATTGGCGGCGAAGGGGTGTTGGGAACGGCTTTGGAAACTACCGACTATCAGTCAAAATACTTCGCATACGAGCTTACGCGACGCCTTGGACCTGACAGTCCCGAAAGGCTTGCTGGAGCGGTAGCAGGCGCACAAGTTGACCTGAACCCGCATCAGGTTGATGCTGCCCTATTTGCATTTGGATCACCATTTGCAAAAGGAGCATTGCTGGCTGACGAAGTTGGCCTAGGCAAAACCATTGAAGCAGGACTCGTTATTTCCCAGCGCTGGGCTGAAGGCAAGCGCCGAATCTTGGTCATCGCACCGTCGAATTTGCGGAAGCAATGGCACCAAGAACTTGCCGAAAAGTTCTTCATTCCAGGGTTTATTCTGGAGGCCAAATCTTACAATGAAAGCTTCAAAAACGGAGACTTTCAACCCTTCGACAAGCACAACAAGATAGTAATTTGCTCTTACCAATTTGCGCGCAACAAAGCTTCCGATATTCAGCGTTTGCCGTGGGATTTAGTGATCATTGATGAAGCCCACCGGCTTCGTAACGTCTACAAACCATCAAATGTCATCGCGAATACACTGAAAATTGCGCTGGCTGAAAAGCCAAAAATCCTGCTGACTGCCACGCCACTCCAGAACTCGCTAATGGAGCTTTTCGGGCTGGTTAGCTTCATTGATGACAAGACGTTCGGCGACCAGAAAAGTTTTCGAGAACAGTTTGCCAATTCTCCGACAGACGCCGCTCTCAGGTCATTGCGGGAGAGATTAAAACCACTTTGCCACCGTACTTTGAGGCGGCAGGTCACCGCCTACGTGCCCTACACAAAGCGCTATCCAATCGTAGAAGAGTTTACACCCGAAGAAAGTGAAGACAGGCTCTACAGCCTCGTTTCGGAATACCTTCAACGTGATGACTTGCAAGCCCTCCCGTCAAGCCAAAAAACTCTGATGACGCTCGTGCTTCGCAAACTTTTGGCGTCATCCACATTCGCCATTGCAGGTGCGCTCAACAGTCTTTCATCGCGGCTGGAGGAGAAACTTGCCAACGACATCGCTGCCAATTCCCCAGATGAAGACTTGGGACAGGACTATGAATCTCTCGACGAAACCTCCGAAGAGTGGGATGAAAATGGGGCCCCAGAACCGCTGACACAAGCAGACCGTGACGCAATTAGAAAAGAAGCGGCGGAACTGAGGTCGTTCTCTGCATTGGCCACTTCCATCACCCATAATGCCAAAGGCAAGGCATTATTGAAAGCGCTTGCCATTGCATTTGCCAAGGCCAAGGAGCTGGGAGCGGCAGAAAAGGCAATCATCTTCACCGAGTCACGTCGCACACAGAGCTATCTTCTCCGTCTTCTATCTGACAGCCCCTTCAATGAAGGTATTCTACTTTTTAATGGCACGAACACGGACGAAGGCTCTCGCAAAATCTATCTACAATGGTTGGATAAACATAAAGGCTCCGACAAAATTACTGGATCACGCTCGGCGGATATGCGCTCTGCACTTGTAGATTATTTCCGCGAAAGTGGCCGCATAATGATCGCGACGGAAGCAGGCGCGGAGGGCATCAACCTGCAATTCTGTTCTTTGATTGTGAATTATGATCTCCCTTGGAATCCGCAACGGATCGAGCAACGCATAGGCCGTTGCCACCGCTATGGGCAGAAGCATGACGTGGTCGTGGTCAACTTCATCAATCGCAAGAACGATGCTGATCAGCGCGTCTTCCGATTGCTGTCCGAGAAGTTTAAACTTTTTGAAGGCGTATTTGGCGCGAGCGATGAGGTATTGGGTGCGATTGAATCAGGCGTAGACTTTGAGATGCGCATCAACGGCATCTATCAACAGTGCCGCCAGCAAGATCAGATCAAAAAGGCCTTTGACCAACTTCAGCTCGACCTGAGTTTGGAAATCGATGAGGCAATGAGCCAAACAAACCGCAAACTGCTTGAGAACTTTGACGACGATGTGCGCGACAAGCTGAAAGTACGGGACGAAGACGCCAAGGTCTATCTCGATAAATACGAGAAGACACTTATGCGCATCACGCAGCATGAACTGTCAGACCACGCCAGCTTTCAAAACACGGCGACGTTCAGGTTGAACGCTCTCCCAGACTGGATCAGTGATAAGAAAGCTCCCTTGGGGCTTTATGAACTGCCCAGGCGTACAGGTGAAGCGCACTTCTATCGGCTCAATCACCCCTTGGGAGAAGCGGTTCTCGCACGCGCCAAAGGCAGAATTCTGCCGCCAGTCGAGATTATTTTCGACTACCAGAATCACCAAGGAACCATCTCTGCCATTGAACAATTCGAAGGCAAGTCTGGCTGGCTATTGGCAAGCGTCCTCACAATCGAAGCGTTGGATTCGGTTGAGGATCACATTTTGCTTTCAGGTGTATTGGACCCTATATTTGGCGGCGGAAAGGTATCGCCTGAGCAACTTGCGCAGTTCATGAAATTACCTGCCAAGGCGGGTTCGGGAAACCCACCAGAATCGGCAATTGACGCGGTGCTGAATGAGATTTCTGCAACGCAGACCGAGTCAATTCAGACGGACATTTCCAAACGCAACGCCCGCTTTTTCGAAGATGAAGCCAGCAAACTTGACGGCTGGGCGGATGATTTGAAGGTAGGGCTGGAGCGGGAAATCAAGGAGTTTGACCGCCAGATCAAGGAAGCGCGCCGGACAGCGACCGCAGCTTTGGCACTCGAACAAAAACTTGAGGCGCAGAAGCAGATCAGGACATTTGAAGCTGCACGCAACGCTAAGCGTCGCAACTTATTCGACGCTCAGGATGAGATCGACAAGCAGCGTAATGGGCTGATTGAGAAGATTGAAGGCAAGCTCAAACAACTCACTCATTCCACAACGCTTTTTTCCGTTCACTGGAGATTGGTATGACTGACAAATCCGAAAGTCCAGCAAAGCAACTTACAGATCAGGTGATGCAGCGGCTACTTGATGCAAAGCTGATACGGCCTGAAAGCGCAGCTAAGATTTCTGAAAAAATTCAGTCTGGTAAAATGGCGGGTGGTGATTGGCGACTTGAACTGGAACTTGCAAAAGGAAAGCAGGAACTTGAATGACATCAAAACATTCATTGAGGTCGCTGAAACTTTCTGCATTTCGGGGATCAACGACTGACTTCAAAATGAAGTTTGATAAGGGCAAAAAACTCACCCTTGTCTATGGTGAAAATGGATGTGGAAAAACAACAATTTGTGATGCCTTTGAGTTTTTGTCCAAAGAATGGATAGGATCACTTGACAACAGGGGCATGGGTTCTTCGCTGGAAAGTTACTGGCATTCAAGTGGCAGGTCGCCGAGTGATCTTGAAGTCGTGTTGGAAACAAATGCCGGAGACAGCACTGGCAGAATTACCAATAAGAAAGCTCAGATCACGTCTACTGTGGGCCAAATCCAAATTGAACTACTCAGAAGACAACAAATTCTGGAAATCATCGAAGCTCAACCGGCCAAGCGTTACGAGGCAATCAAGCATTTCATCAATGTCGAACTATTCGAGCAGGCCGAACAAAATCTGCGACAAAGTACCAAAGAACTCAAAGTAGAGAAGAATGAAGCGCGCCGAAGAGAGGATGAAAACCTAACAGCCCTAAATGGATTTTTTGAAGCCGCTGGCAAACCTGCGAAACACAATCCTCTTTCTTGGGCATTGGTGCAGTTGGAGATTGCTGTAGGCGACCAATCCAATGACACGCAGGTACTAGGGTCAGGACTCATTGATTGAGATAGAAGATGAAGCTAGCGGCGATGCAGATTGCCGAAAAGAAGGTGTGGGCGCAGCGGTCGTATCGGGTTGATATGCGTCGCCAGTCCTTGAGCCTGCCGAACATGTTCTCTATTTTGTGGCGCTGTTTGTAGAGAACCTTGTCGAATGCAATGGTTTTGCGCCGGTTTTTCCTGGGTGGAATGCAGGGGGCAATGCCCTTGGCCTCGAGGGCATCGCGGAACTCATTGCTGTCATAGCCCTTGTCGGCAATGAGCGTCGTTGCTTCGGGAAGCTGTGGATACAGCAGTTTTGCGCCAATATGGTCGCTCATCTGGCCTTCGGTCAGCAACAGCATGATGGGCCTGCCATCGCCATCCGTGACGGCATGGAGCTTGGAGTTCAGGCCGCCCTTCGTGCGCCCGATGCAGCGGGGAACATCCCCTTTTTAAGCAGGCTTGCCGCTGTGCGATGGGCCTTCAGGTGAGTTGCATCAATCATGATGCGCTCGGGCTTTGGCCAGTCTCCGGCAAGGCTTGCAAAAATCCGGTCGAAGACGCCGAGCAACGACCAGCGGATGAAGCGGTTGTAGAGTGTCTTGTGCGGCCCGTAGGTTTTGGGGGCGTCCTTCCACTGCAAGCCGTTGCGGATGACGTAGACGATACCGCTCACAACCCGGCGGTCATCGACGCGGGGAACACCATGTGACAGCGGAAAATGCGGCGATATCCGCGCCATCTGGACCTTGCTCAGCAAAAACAAATCGCTCATCCAAAGCCTCCTTCTCTGGAGGCAGTGAATCAAGCTGCGAACTGATCCGCAACAGATTTAATAGGTCCTGACCCTAGGTTCTGCGCTCAAACTTTATTCCGACTTGGAAGATGCTATCGGCCTTTATGAGGAAGCTGCCAAGGAACTTGCTGTTACGCAAACGAGCTTTGATGAAGCTGAAAAACGCCTCAAACAAGAGCAGGAGTCCTCGGCAACGGGAAATGTTGATACTTTGACAATGCTTGAGGCTGCCCAAAGCCTCTTGCATCGACATGATGTAGTTGAGACCTGCCCCCTTTGCGAGAGCCCTGAAAAAGCTGCTGAGCTTAAATCACAACTCGCGGAGCGCATCGAAAAGCTGTCCGCCCTTTCCAAGGCAAACACAGATAAGAACTCGCAAAGCCAAAAGCATAAGGCGCAGCAAACTGCTTATGATCAACGCAAAAATGATTGCCGAACCATCGCCGCAAACTTGGCTACCGCAGTTGATTCCGAGACATTTCCGCAAGGCGTAGGCAAATCTGAAAAATTGCCAACCGACGTCGAAGAATTAAAACCTTGGCTGAATGAAGCAAGTCCACAAGTTGAGGCATGGAGGAAACATCGTGACAATTTGCAAGACAGTGTAAAGTTCAGAAAAGCTCTCAGAAGTGCAGTTGATCAGTACAAGTCCAACATGGACGAACGTATCAAGGCTGAGCAGCATTTGCCTTTGATGGAAGGCGCACTCACAGTGTGCGTTGAAGAACGGCAGACCTTTACCGACGGGATTATGGGCGAAATTGCCCAGACTGTCGGTGAGTTATATGAAAAGGTTCATCCAGGAGAAGGTTTGGAAAAAATTGCACTACCGTTAGACCCCAACCGGCGTGCCTCACTCAACTTGCACGCCGAATTTGCGGGTCAGAACGTTATGCCCCAAGCTTATTTTTCCCAGTCACATCTCGACACTCTTGGGCTGTGCGTGTTCGTCGCCCTCGCACTGCGCCAAACTCCGGAAAACAAGATACTCATACTGGACGACGTCCTTGGTAGCATTGACGAGCCACATGTTGAGCGTGTCATCCAGATGATCTACGAGGTCAGTCAAAAATTTCAACACGCTATTGTGACAACACATTATCGTCCGTGGAAAGAGCGGTTTCGCTGGGGAAAGCTTAAACCAGAGCAAGCCTGCCAATTTGTCGAGCTCAAAGGATGGTCGTTCAATGAGGGCATGCGAGAGGTAAGTTCGATCCCAGAAGTGGCCCGACTCAAGAAATTGTTGAAGGAAGATGATCTCGACAATCAATCCATTGTAGCCAAGGCAGGGGTCGTGTTGGAAGCAATTTTGGACCATTTGACACTCAAGTATGAGTGCAACATGCCTCGGCGCGCGAGTGGGAAATACACAATTGGTGATCTCCTGAACGCAATTTCTTCGAAGCTCCGCGAAGCATTGGTGATAGAGACCCGAGTGTCTGGCGAAGACGGTTCTGTGCAGCATGAGAAAACACTGCTGAAACCAATACTCGACAAGATTGCTTCAATTGCGGAAGCAAGAAATGCAATTGGCGCACACTTCAACGAACTATCTTTCGATTTGCTCGACAGTGATTCAATCGTGTTTTCAACGAGCGTCGTAGACCTTTTTGATACTGTTGTAGATCCCGAACATGGATGGCCAGACAACCAAAAATCTGGCAGCTATTGGCGTAACAGTGGCGATACCCGCCGACTTCACCCTTTGAAAAAACCAAGTTGAAGAGAGCGGATGATGGCGAGTATATCGGCGGATCAATTGGCAATACTGCGAGCCAAACTTGCGGCAGATTTCGTGCCGTACCTGCCTGCACTTATACAGCCCAGTGCCGTTCAAGCACTAAACGACGATAAGAATATTTCGCGGTCTCTGGCCGCCTTTGCCGTCGCCAAACTGTGTGGAACCAATTCAAAAAATGCGGCAGAAGCTGTTGTTGACGACGGAAATGATTTTGGTCTGGACGCAATATATTACCATGGCCCCAGCCAAACACTTTTTATCATTCAAGCTAAGCTGAACAACTCAACCTTTGACCAGAACGAGGCTCTGACATTCTGCCAAGGCCTAGCAAAACTGATTGCGCAAGATTTTACTGAATTCAATGCCAACGTCATCAGAAGGCAAATGGAACTAGAAAATGCTGTTAGTGAATGCGAGAAAATTGTCCCTGTCATTATCCATACTGGGCCAGGTGTGGCATCTCATGCCACCAAAGCGTTCACAGATTTCTTGCAAAACGAACATGATGAAGATGAGCGAGTCGCAACGGATGTTGTGGTTCTAGATTCCGCTTGGATTGTATTGGCTCTCAGGGAGTCACAGAGTTATAGCCGGATCAATACCAAGCTGGTGATCACGCCATGGCGGTCTTACGATCAACCCCGACAGACCTATTTTGGATTTGTTCCCTTGGTGGATTTGGCCAAACTATTTAGCGAACACGGACTTGCTTTGTTCTCCAAGAACTTACGAAACCCTATTGGTCCGAATACGGATGTAGCCAAAGCTGTTATGGAAACGTTGGCAAGCTGTCCTGAGGACTTTGCCTATCTTAACAATGGTGTGACCGCATTATGCGAAGTCATTGAGCCAAAAGAAAAGAGAAAAACTGGCAAACGGTTTGCTATCCGAGGCTTGTCGGTCATCAACGGTGCGCAGACAATTTCAACAGCCGCGCATTTTCAGTCAAAAAATCCAACCGCTGATATTTCGAAGGCGAATGTGCTGATCACGTTGATCAAGGCCGATGAAGACAGTGACTTTGGCAAGAGCGTGACGCGCGCCAGAAATCACCAGAACGCCGTCAACCGAACAAATTTCGCCGCGCTCGACGATGAACAAGAGAGGTTACGGCGGGATTTGGCTGCCATCGGTCTCCAATATGCCTACAAGGCCGATGACTTGGGTGGCATTCTTGATCCGGCCTGTATTCACATAGATGAGGCTGCCAGGGCGTTGGGGTTGATCCACACAGATCCCCGCTATGCGGTTTGGCTAAAGAAGGAGCCAGGACAGCTTCTGGACGTGAATCAGGAGGCATATAAAGGTCTTTTCACTTCTGGTTTGACTGCTTTTCAGCTTGCAAACGCAGTATTCTTCTCACGCTACATTCAAACTCAAATGTTCTTTGCGGAAAAGGCCGCTCCAAGCCCAGAAAAACTGGCTTACAAGCACAGTGTCAACTGTCTCGGTTTTGTGTTGGCTAAAAGCGTCTTGAAGGAAATCAATGGCACAAAACTTCTCGCAGAGAACAAGATCAAGTCAGAATTGAGCATTCCTTTTGATACCTTACGACAACGGATATGGGATCAAACCAGACCCATGCTGCCCAGAAGCGCCCTGGCAATCTTCCGCAATCAAACCCACGCGCTGCCTCTGCTGGAAAAACTGTTGGTAGATCAGTATGCTGTGCCCGATGACGCCCGGCTTGCTGCAGAGCGGGCAAAGGGCAATGGTGCTTTTGGATACCCAAAGCCGCTCTTTGACTATCTGTGTAGCAAGGCAACACAGATTGGAAACATGTCCTAGATGAACATGGTAGGCACAGAAACGAATGATGGTGGTCTTGCGGCAGAACAATCTGCCAGCGAGAAGCATATGCTGTTTGATCTCTATGGCAAGTGCCGCCGCCGCTATCTTCGAGCCGCGCAATTGATGGAAATTCCAAGGACGCGACTTGGTCCGATTGACACATTGGGTGCCAGCGAACCTGTGACCTTGCTGCCATTGCAGTACAGTTGGAAGGTGGTTTGTCAGCGCTACCGCAAGGAAGCCGCCGATCATCAACTTAACCTGCTGGACAACGAAGCTGGAACAGAACGCCAGTGGGGAAAGTGGATGTACAACGTGTTTTTCCCTACGATCCTTCAGGATGATGAGTTCGTGCGCAATGTCTTGCGCGCCGTGGGGGCTATCCCTTGCGCTGATGCAAAGATGGCAACGACGGCGCTGACTGCCACGCTAAAAAATATGACATTGCCCGCGCAAACACCGCCGTGGGCACCGGAAATGCAGGACGATTGAAACACATGACTTCGAAGCAAAAATTGGAACTTACTTGGGTGGGGAAGGAAAATCGGCCTCGGTTGGAGCCGCGCATTTTGCTGGAGGATCAGTCCAAGTCCTATCATGCGGCGCACCGTGTTGGTGAACATGACAGCTTCGACAATCGACTGATTTTTGGTGACAATCTGCTGGCGCTGAAGGCGCTGGAGCAGGAGTTTGCGGGCAAGGTGAAATGCGTGTTCATCGACCCGCCTTACAACACGGGCAGCGCCTTTGAGCACTATGACGATGGCGTGGAGCATTCCATCTGGTTGAGTTTGATGCGTGATCGGTTGGAGATGATCAAGAGGCTATTGTCAGACGATGGCTCGCTTTGGATTACCATTGATGACAATGAAGCCCACTATTTAAAGGTGCTTTGCGATGAAGTTTTTGGGCGAATAAATTTTGCAGCAAACGTTATTTGGGAAAAAGTGTTTGCCTCTAAGAATTCATCACAATATTTCTCTACCAACCATGATCATATTTTAGTTTATGGGAAAGATGTAACTAAATGGCAGAGAAATCTTTTGAGCCGGACTACGGCACAAGAGACTGACTACAAAAACCCTGACAATGATCCCCGTGGCCTTTGGAACTCTGTCGCTCTATCAGCTCGAAATCCGTACAGTCTAGGACTTTGGAGTGTCACGACACCATCAGGTCGTGAAATTCCGGGACCTCCTAAAGGCCGTTACTGGACAGTTTCACCAACGAAATTCAAAGAACTGTGTGACGATAACAGGATCTGGTGGGGCAAGATGGGAGATGGTGTACCAAGACGCAAAACATTCTTGTCGGAAGTTCAGAGTGGCATAGTTCCGCCAACGATTTGGTTGCATAGTGATGCTGGAAACACACAAGAGGCTAAGAAGGAAGTTCTTGCCGTTGTTCCGGAGGCTGAAGTCTTTGCTACCCCAAAGCCTGAAAAACTTATGAGTAGAATTATCTCTATTGCTTCCGATGTCGGTGATCTCATTCTCGATTCTTTCGCAGGTTCTGGCACTACAGGTGCAGTCGCTCATAAAATGGGCCGTCGCTGGATCATGGTGGAGTTGGGCGAGCATTGCCAAACGCATATCATTCCGCGCCTCAAGAAAGTGATCGACGGTGACGACAAAGGTGGCGTGACTGAGGCCACGGACTGGAAAGGCGGCGGCGGTTTCCGTTACTTCAAACTTGCACCATCATTGCTTGAGAAGGACCGTTTTGGTCGCGATGTGATCAGCAAAGACTATAATGCCGCCATGCTGGCCGAGGCAATGTGCAAGCTGGAAGGGTTCACCTATCAGCCCAGCGACACGCTGTATTGGAACCAAGGATTTTCATCTGAGCGGGATTTCATTTACGTGACAACGCAAACGCTTTCTGCCGAGCAATTGGCAGATTTGAGCGAAGAAGTTTGCAGTGAACGCTCGCTTCTGGTTTTGTGTTCTGCCTTCCGTGGCAACCCCAGTTCCTGGCCCAATCTCACGGTCAAGAAAATCCCCAACTCGGTGCGCGACAAGTGCGAATGGGGCCATGATGATTATAGCCTCAATGTGCAAAACCTACCACAAGCGCCGGAGCAACCGACAGAGCCAGCGCCATCCAAGCGCACCTCGGTCAACCAAGATGACTTGTTCAATGGGGGTGCGAAATGACCGAGCGCATCGCCAACGCCATAGCAGGCCGCTTGAGCCTGCGCCCGCCGCAGCGGCAATCTCTTGATATTCTGCAACGCATCACCGAAATTGCGCTGCCACAAAAAAACATCGACATTGACGCAGCCTTGGCGGCCATCGCCCGCGAATACCCAAGCGTCACCAGCTTTGAACGCGAGTTTCCCTCGCTGTGCTTTGCGCTGGCCACAGGTGTGGGCAAGACGCGCCTCATGGGCGCTTTCATCGCCTATCTGCACAATGCCCATGGCTTCCGAAACTTCTTCGTGCTGGCCCCGAACCTGACGATCTATCGCAAGCTGATTGGTGACTTTACTGAAAACACACCGAAATATGTTCTGAAAGGCATTCAGGAGTTTGCGATATCGCCGCCAAACATTCGGACTGGCGATAATTTTGAACAACACATTGCAAGTGGCCCAACCTTCTTTCCCACGACCATCAACATCTTCAACATTTCCAAAATCAATTCTGAAGTGCGCGGCGGGCGCTCCCCCAAAATGCGCAGCTTCCGTGAGGAAATCGGCGAAAGCTATTTCGATTATCTGGCAGGGCTTGATGACCTTGTGTTGATCATGGACGAGTCGCATCGCTACCGCGCCTCTGCTGGTATTCGCGCCATCAATGAGTTGAAGCCCGTGTTAGGCTTGGAACTGACAGCCACGCCCTTCGTGGAATCGACCAAAGGACCTGTACCCTTCCAGAATGTGATTTATGATTATCCCTTGCGCCGCGCCATGGAAGATGGGTTTGTGAAAGAACCCGCCGTGGTCACGCGCGAAAATTTCAGCCCAATTGGCAAATCGCCGGAGACTATTCAGGAAATCAAACTGCAAGATGGTGTGCGCCTGCATGAAAGCGTGAAGGTGGAGCTTGAAACCTATGCCCGTAATGTGGGCGAGCGCATCGTCAAGCCCTTCATGCTGATCATCGCGCGGGATACAACACACGCCGCTGAACTTCTTGCCGTCATTAAGAGTAAGGATTTCTTCGAAGGCCGCTATGCCGAAAAGGTGATCCAAGTCGATTCATCGACCAAGGATGAAGAAGTCACGGACCAACTGCTGAAGGTTGAGCACCCGGACAACCCTACGGAAATTGTCATTCATGTGAACATGCTAAAAGAAGGTTGGGACGTGACCAACCTTTACACCATCGTTCCCTTGCGTGCTGCCAATGCGCGGACATTGATTGAGCAATCCATCGGACGTGGCCTTCGCCTGCCTTATGGTAAGCGCACAGGCGTTGAAGCCGTGGACACATTGAGCATTGTGGCTCATGACCGTTTCCAAGAGATTGTGGATGAAGCGCGGAAGCCCGACTCCATCATCCAGCTAAGAAAAATTATCTTGTCGGATGATGCGGTAACAGAGAAGCCGAAAACAGTTGTGTCAAATCCGAAACTCTTGGACGATTTTGGATTGGGTGCAGATGGTTCTCACGGTTCGTTGCAAGAGGGAGCTACGCCACCGATTTTCAATCACGAAGAACAAAAAATTGCGCAACTGGCTTATGAAGAAATCCGTAAACTCGAAACGCTGCCTAGCTCCCGAGAGTTAAGCAATCCAGCGCAACAAGCAAAGATCATCGAAGCCGTGCAAAGCCGCTGGCAGGTTCCACAATTAGAGCTTGGTGGCATCGTGCCAATGCCAGACTTCTCTGGAATTATCGCCAGATCAGTTGCGCTAGTGCAGCGACAGACCATCGATATCCCGCGCATTCTCGTCGTACCGCGTGGAGAAGTGAGAGCAGGTTTCAAACCGTTCAAGCTGGATTTGCGTGGGCTGAACTATGAAGTGCCAGACCAAACCCTACTTTCGCAGACCTTGCGGACAGGTGAAATCAGCAGGATCAGTTCAACGGCTGGCCAAGTCAACGAAACGCGGCTCGAAGATTTCATTGTGGGTGGCCTGATAGACTTCGATGACGTGGCCTATGATGAACATGCCGAACTTCTTTATGAACTCGCTGGACAGGTAACGAGCCACTTTATATCGCGGCACTCGGAGGATGGTGCCCGTAAAATCTTGCAGGTCTACCGCAAAGAGATCTCAAAATTTGTACACGCGCAAATGCAACAACATTATCTTGCTGACGGCAATGTTGAGTATGACGTGAAAGTGTCGCGAGGTTTTACGGCCCTGAAGCAAAGCGCCTACACAGCCAATGCCGGAGACACGCTCGATTTTCGCATCTCGCCGCCCGACAAAAGCAACATGGCACGCTATGTATTTTCAGGATTTCAGAAATGCCTCTACGGGCTTCAGAAATTCCAGTCTGATGCAGAGCGTCGGCTCGCCATCATTCTCGACCGGGAAACCGAGAAGTGGTTCAAGCCTGCCAAAGACCAGTTCCAGCTCTACTATCGGCGCGGCATAGACGATGTGCCTTATCAGCCTGATTTCGTAGCTGAATCGAATTCAGGCATCTACATGTTGGAACCCAAGTCAGTTGCTGAATTGGATGCACCAGACGTGAAGGCGAAAATGAACGTAGCCACAAAGTGGTGCAGCCACGCATCATCACACGCGAAATCCCATGGTGGCAAACCGTGGACCTATGCAGTCATCCCCCACAATGTCATCGCCGAGAACATGACACTGGAGGGATTGGTGAGGGGTCATAGTTCATCGTGAGTTTGTGGAGAGCTGAATTCAATGGCGAATGACCAAATACTCTGGGGTGTCCATATGGACGCCAGTGTGGGCACAGACCCAGTTGACCAAGGGTATGTCGCTATTGGTTGGAGCCAGCTGGGAAATCTGTCAAAAATTCCAGCGAATCGTGAAGCTTTCAAAAAGGCAGTTTCAGATGGAATTGTAGGGGCCAAGCCAGGCAGCATTCCAGTTCAGGCTGGTGTGCTTTTCCGCTTTCTTCATGAAGTGAAGGAAGGTGATTTGGTCGTTTACCCTTCGAAGATAGACCGGATGGTCAATCTCGGGAAAATTTCTGGTCCTTATCGCTATGATCCGAAACAAAATCCTGACTATCCCAACTGCCGCAAAGTGCAGTGGTTGAAGCACTTGCCACGTGAGGAGTTTTCACAGGAGGCGCTTTATGAGATTGGATCATTCATTACGCTTTTTGCTGTGCGCAACAATGCCGATGAGTTTTTCGGACAACTGGATGGTACGATTCGTATAGAACGCGGAGAATCTTCAGAACCTCGTCAACAAGATATTGAAGTTTCCCGTGCCGTCGCCCAGCAAGCAGAAGAAACAGCGCAGGATTTTGTAATCAGGCAGTTGAAGTCGGCAATTGACGCCTACCAGTTTGAACATTTTGTAGCACATCTGTTGAAATGCATGGGCTACCATACGCGTGTCACGCCAAAATCGGGCGATGGAGGTGTAGATGTTCTCGCCCACAGGGATGAGCTCGGCTTTGAGCCCCCAATTATTAAGGTGCAATGCAAGCAAGTAACGGACCCAATCGGACGACCACAAGTCACCCAACTTCTCGGAAATATTGAAGTGGGGGAGCATGGTCTTTTTGTAACGCTTGGCAGCTTCACCAAAGACGCACGGGAACTGGACAGGTCAAAACCCAATCTGCGACTTGTAGATGGGGAACAACTCGTTGAGCTCATTTTCAGGCATTACGAAAGCTTCGAGCCACGATACCAGGCCCTCCTGCCGCTCAAGCGAATTTACGTACCTGCCCCGCAAGAAAAGCAGTTCTGACGAACCATGTCGCTGGGTGGCTACTTGTCAGTCTTCGCCACGCCAACTACCGACCTTGCAGCAGAGAGGGATTGAGGCATTGTAGCCCTAAAGTCGCGGTATGAGTAGGTCACAGACCTTTCAATGGCTCGCGTAGCCGTTTTGCTACGCTTTTGGTTTAACATGGCCATAAAATCTGCGCTTGTTAAAGTGTGGCTTTAACAAGGATGCAAATGGCGGTCTTATGAAAGCGCGGCTTTAACAAGCGCCTTCCGCCCGCATGCCAATGCTCAAAGACCTTCAGGGACAAATGCAGTTAGTGCCTTTGGTTGTGTGAATTTGCGGGAACTGAACTTCCGTGGCTGCTGGGTGGCTACTTTTCAGTTTTGCCTTCCGGTCAAATCAGATAAGTTATTGAAAAGATGGCGCACCCGACAGGATTCGAACCTGTGACCTCTGCCTTCGGAGCAATTTAACTTCACTTTCGCCACTCTTCGACAGTGCACTCCATTTCACTCTATCTTACTGATTCAAATGAAATATATTGCATTTCAATAGCTCCCGGGATACGATGAAGTATCCCGTAATTTCCCTCCAACTGCTTACGTGGTGCTTACGTGAACGGAGGGTGTTTGGTTGGAGAGTGCCATGCCAAAACTCAACAAACGGCTCGTCGATGCCACCGAAATCCGCGACAAGGATTACGTCATTTGGGATGACGAAATACTTGGTTTCGGGCTTCGTGTCTTCGCTACCGGCAAGCGGAGTTACGTCATTCAATATCGGTCTGCTGGCTTGTCGCGTCGCTACACTATCGGCATGCATGGCGTTTGGACACCGGAACGCGCCCGTCAAGAAGCGAAAGCGCAGCTCGGGAGAGTAGCGCAAGGTGCCAATCCTGCCGAGGAACGCCAACTCGACCACAAGGCGATCACGGTCAAAGAGCTATGCAATCTCTATCTCAATGATCTGAAAGCTGGCCTCATTCTCGGCAAGGGCGGACGCCCCAAGAAGCCAACGACGATCATCAGTGACACCGGGCGTATACATCGACATATCGTGCCGCTCATTGGCGTGCGCCGCGTGAAAGACCTGACAAAGGCCGACATCAACAAGGTCCTGAAAGATATCATGGCGGGAAAAACTCGCGTGACGGTCAAGACACAGAATCTGCGCGGCAAGTCCATTGTTCGTGGTGGCATCGGAACAGCGACGCGTACTGTCGGGTTGCTCGGCGGCATTCTGACCTATGCCATTGAAGCCGGAATCATTAGCGCAAACCCTGCGCACGGTATTCGGAAGCCCAAAGACAATGTGATGGATCGTAGGTTGACAGAAGCCGAGTACTACACACTAGGCAGCATACTGACGGAAGCCGCAAAGGATGAGAGATACCAAACAACAGTCAACATCGTTCGAATGATCGCGCTCACCGGTTGCCGCCGATCGGAAGTGATCATGCTGAAATGGGCCGAAGCTGACATAGAGGCAAGTTGTTTGCGTCTGATGGAAAGCAAAGAGGGTGCTTCAACCCGCCCGATTGGTCTCACCGTCGTAGAGTTTCTTGAAAGTCATCGAACGGCGAACATAGGCACCCATGTATTTCCTGGACAAGGTGACGATAACGCCTTCGGCAGCTTTCCCAATCAGTGGGAGAAAATATTCAAAGGTACAGCTCTCGCGGACATCACGCCGCACGTTCTCCGCCATAGCTTTGCAAGCATTGCGAATGATCTCGGTTTCACGGAAGTCACGATCGCGGCACTTGTTGGCCATTCTAAAGGTACGGTGACGAGTAAATATATTCACACGCTCGATACTGCTCTGATCATGGCGGCTGATACAGTGTCCGGCTACATCGAAGGCTTACTCGATGGCGTGAAATTCAAGCAGACCGCCTATGCACTTGATAGGGAATCCCGAAAAGCGGCGCTGGCCCGCTTCCTTCAACAGGCAGAAGTCGATCGAAATATTGTGGATGATGATCTGCGTAGCGTCGCAGCTTAGATTGTAAGTTTGGCCCGGACTACTTCTTCCCAAACTCTTGAACGCTGCCTAATGCAAATCATTCCACCCCTATGCTGTCCTTAACTCTAATCACTGAACGGCCCGCTCCCAGCTTTTCCACTCGAATTTGTACCGCGATCCGCTCAATCATGGCAGCGACATGAGTGATTACGCCGACCTTTTGGCCTCTGCTCTGTAAAGTTTCCAGCGCATCTACCGCCAAATCAAGCGTCTCCGCATCAAGCGATCCAAAGCCTTCATCGATGAACAGTGTATCAACAAAGGATGATCGGCCTTCGAGACCCGATAGCGCCAGCGCGAGTGCGAGTGAAACCAAAAAGCGTTCTCCACCTGATAGGCTTCGGGTTCCACGTATTTCGTCGCCCATGTCGCGATCGATGATATGCAAGGTAAGATCGGACGTGGTTCCGCGCGCAAGCCTATAGCGAGGGGTTAGTGCATGAAGGTGGTCATTCGCCAGTTGAATCATATGATCGAGCGTGATGCCCTGCACAAAGCGACGGAAACGATCACCGCTGGCCGAGCCGACGGCATCGTCGACTGCCTGCCAAATTGCGAGTTCTGCTTTCGCGGCTTCGATTTCCGCAGATAGGTTTACGGCGGCGCGGCGTGCCTCTTCGTCTCGCGCCAGCGCGGCGGCAAGTACTCCTGTCCGTTGTTGCAGGTCTCCAATATCTGTTGCCAACGCCGCAATGACTGCGGTCAACGTTTCGGCATCGGTGGTCTCATCGAACCCCTCCAACGCCCGATTTAAGTCATTCTGGCGCGTAAGCAACGCGGTCCCGGCATCGTTCACGCCTCGGTCGATCTCCTGAATACGGCCCCGTAAAACTTTTATTGATGCTGGGTCGGTGTCGATCAGCGCGACAACCTGATTCGACGCGCGAGCAATATCTTGGCAAGCCACGCTGAATGCCTCTTCGGCTAAAGCGTTACCGCCATTGGCGTTCTCCAATACTGCGGCAGCCTCTTCGCAACGAGCGCTCGCCGCCTGGAACGTTGCATCGCTGGCAGATTTCGTCTCGCTCGCACGAGCAAGCATTTCACGGGCGGTTAGGTAAGCCTCATCGATCCGAGTCCGGTGGCTCACTATCGCCTCGCCATTAAGAAGTTGAGATCTGGCACTCGCGATCTTTCCCTCGGCCATGCGACGTTGATCGAGAAGAAGGGCCGTCGCCGTCACTTGCTCTTGAGCATGCTCAAGTGACGCGCCTGCCGCTGCACGCTCGGGCGCCAGACGCTGGAGCGTTGTTTCAAATTGTTTAACTTGTTCGCGCAGGCCGGCATACTCCGTAGCGACTATCGACAGCGTAAGGCTAACACCTGTGGGATCTACATTGAGGTCATCGGCGGCCAGACCAGCAGCAACAAGAAACGGCGTGATTTCACGGCGAATGGAAAAGAGGCGCTCGGCAAGACCTGCCGCCTGAACCGCGTTCTCAGTTGCCTTCAATTGCGCAGCATGATAACTAGGATTTCTTTGGTCGATAGACCGCGTAATCGTTTCGATCGCCTCACCGAGCGCTTCATTTTCCCGCTGCAAACTGTCGATCTCTGTCCTAACACGCCGGGCGTCTGCGAGTGGAGACGCAATGGCTAGCCGCTCTGCGGTCGCGACTGAGATGATGGCCACGAGTTTCGACGCAGTCTGGTCATCGAGAATTGGAGGTACATTGCCCGCTATTTGTGCTTTCGTGCAGAGATCGGTCAACAACGGCCTCTGTTCGCCATAACTACCCATTGCAGCCAAAACTTGTCCCCGCGCCACATCAATTCCGCGGATGGACTCAGCCTGGCGCGCCTCTCCGGCGGAATGCGCACGTGTGGCAATATCCAAACGTTGTTCCGTTGCAGTCAACAAACTATCGAGTTCTTCGCGCCGATGGCGAAGCATCATCGCTATTTCGTTCAACGCACTGGGATGTGCAAGATGGGGATGGTCAGTGCTGCCACACACTGGGCAAGCCAAATTTGGAGCCAGCAGGCTGCGCAGATGGATGGCCTCAGAAGAGACCGCCTCATCGGCAAGTTCTGCGATCGGAACAATTTCCGCGCGCGCAGTCCGATCGCGAAGCTGATCAGCTTCGGCTTCAACGATCCGGCTTTTCGCCGTACTTACCTCTTGCGTCGCTAGCCTGTATTCTGATTCCCGGCGTGTTAAATCTTGCAACGCACGGACATGCAGTTCACAGACAGTGCTTGCATCACGCAGTGTTTCAAGCGCGCGTTGAAGATCGATATCCCGTTCTTGGAGCGCCGCCTCGTCAAACTCGGTGAGGCCGTTTCGACGATTACCGATTTCGCGACTGAGGTTATCTTTTCGTCCACGATCCTCAATGAGCTTTTCCGACAGCGCGGCTATTTCACCTTGTAGCTGCGTAGCTGTTTCTTCCGCTCCGACGGCCTCCGACGTGGCTGTAGCGTAGTCCCGTTTGAGCGCCCCCCACTTTGCCAACAAGTCCATCGCATCGCTGAGACGATCAGCAAGAAGAATGCGATCCGATTGACTCTTTAACTGCGCGGCAGTCTTAAGGTGCAACTCTGATGTCTGACCGAGAGTTTGATCAATTGTGGCCAGCGTATCGGCCTTATCGCGCAATGTCGCATCCGCTTGCTGCGATTTTTCAATCGCATCATCAAGCTCAGTTCGAGCTGCCGCCAGCTCCGTATCGATTCTCTCAGCTTCGCTCCAAACCGGACCGAAATTCTTGATTATGCCTTCTGCTGCTAAATTGGCGGTTGTCGCGTCCGCCAGTTGTGTTGCACACGATGCGTCTAGCGTCCGTGCTTCGTCGCGTGCAACAAGCAAACCGTCGAGTCGTAACTTGGCCCCAGCTGTCATACGCCGTGCATTTTGCAAATCAACCGCCAACGGCCGAAGCGGCTCGACGAGATCAAATTCGGCAAGAGACCGATATTCATGAGCGGCTGCCTCGCGTGTCGTGCCCGCTGCGACCATCTGAGCCTCAGCCCGCGCGAGCTCGCTCAAAGCGGCAGCAACACGCTTGAAATGATCCAACCGTCCATTTTGTTGATCACGCTCCGCGGCTTTCTGAGCTATCGTCGAAGCAAGCTGATTTTGCTCATCCAGCAGCGCCTGCTTGGCTTCGCCATCGAGAAGCCCGACGTCGTTTCGACGCTGCTCCAATTGCTCGACCATTCTTCGTCGCACCTCCGTGCCATCATGGACGCGAACCGAGATCGCCGCATAGATTTCGGTGCCTGTGATTTTCTCAAGCAATTCCGCACGCTCGCTCTCCGCGGCGAGCAGAAAGGCGTCAAACTCACCCTGCGCGAGAAGCACCGTCCGCCGGAACTGATCGAATGTGAGGTCTGTTTTCGCCTCCACGGCCTCGCGGACCTGAGTCTTTCCAGTTGCCACCGCACTGCCGTCGTCAAGTCGATACAACGCGCGCTGCTCATTCTGAAGCCGCCCGTTTGCTCGCCCCCGCGCCCGATTGGCCTCCCAACGAACGCGGTAGCGTTCACCATCCTGCCCGACAAAATCTACCTCGGCATATCCGCCGCCAGCGCCTCGGCGCAGGATCGCCCGGCCATCATGAATTAAAATCGCCTCCCCGCTAGGATCGGGCGCATTCTCCCGCCGACCGACGGAGACGCGCGGATATTCGCCGTAGAGCGCGAGGCACAGCGCATCAAGAATGGTGGATTTTCCGGCGCCGGTTTCGCCAGTAATAGCAAAGAGGCCTGAACCGGCAAGAGGCTCTGCGCCAAGATCGATCTCGAAGGGAGCAGCAAGACTTGCCAGATTCTCGCCGCGTATAGCCAATATCCGCATTACTATGCCTCCGCCCGTGCCCGGTGGAAAACATCCAGGTGCGCGGCATCCGGAGCCACCCCTAAGGTGCGTTCAAATGCGAGCTTAAACAGATCCTCGGGATCTCTTTCTGCCAGCCGTATCATAGGATCGGTGATGGTCAGTTCAATTAACGCCCCGGGTATTGCCGCGACCCGAGTATCAACCACGCGCACCGGAAAGCTCTCGGCGATGCGGTCAATTTCTTCTCTGAACCCAGGCGATAGCCCCTCTCGGGCAAGCTTGACTTGTACGAACGGTCGTTCATGAATCAATAGGTCCGATGAGAGATCCATTGCTGCCAGATGATCACCAAATTCGCCCAAGCGCATATCTCCCGCCTCAGGAAGGCGGACGAAGGGAACTGGACGGTCAATCGAGATATGTTCGGATTGGACCGATGTACCGTCGACGCTCACAAGTGTGACCCCATGTGCATAAGGAATTTCTGTCGCCGACAAAGGGATCAATGAACCAGAATAGCGGATGGTCTCACGACCGACAGCCTGAGCCTTATGCAAATGGCCAAGCGCCACATAGCTCGCTTCTGCCGGGAACACGTCAGGCGGCACGGCATGCTGACCACCGACCAGAATTCGGCGCTCCGCGCCTTCTGACTCGATGCCGCCCGCGACATGGAGATGTCCCGTGAGGACGAACGGCATGCCATCCATCCGACCCCGTAACGTGCCTACCAATTCGGCATATAGGCTTCGCACGCCGGCAATGACGGGCGAACCTGCTTCACCATCCAGTCGTGTCAAATTCGGAAGGCAAGCTGCGGTTGGATAAGAGACTGCAAGTACATGAGCGGCCACCGCACCGCTTGCGTCAGTGATAGAAACGAGATGACGCGCAGCCTCGACCACGCCTTCACGCCGCCGAACATTGCCTACGACGCGGATGTTGAATGCTTCCAACAGAGGCCGCGGCGCTTCCAAGCGACCAGCTGCATCATGATTACCGGCAGCAATTACCGTAGTCATGCGTGGATGTGCGCGGCTCAGCCGCACGAGCGTATCGTAGAAAAGCTGTTGTGACTCCCCGGAGGGGTTCTGACTATCAAACACATCACCGGCGATGACAAGTGCATCGACATCCCGCTCTACGACGATCTCTTCGAGCCGCTCAAACACCTTGCGGTGCTCCTGCTCTCGCGAAAACCCGCGAAGCGTTTGACCGATATGCCAATCAGCTGTGTGTAGAATTCGGATCATTTTCTCTCGTGCTCTCTCCACCTGTATCCGGTCGGTAAACGGACATCGCTTTCACGGTGCAACCGTCAGGCACCACAAACCCAACGCTTTGCCGAGCGCGCGTGACGGCTACGTATAGCTTCGGAATTTCAGCGCCAGCGTCGGCAACATCTCCGCTCTGAAGAAATTTGGCGAGCGGACCGTGCGGATAGATCAACGTGCGGTCAAAGGTCATGCCCTTCGCATTCCCGAAATTAATCGGAGAACCGGGAATGCCCTTGTGTGTTCGGTTATAGCGAAGCGGCTGCGGCGCAAAGCGCGTCAAGTATGTAGCAACTTGACTGGCCTCGACGGCAAAAACACCGTCATGGCCGGTTATTTGCTTATTAAGGGAATTCGTCTTTGGGAACGCAGGGTAGAATTGGTCTGCAAAATCACAAATCGCCTGAACGCAGCGATGACTGTGCGTCTCGTACTCGACCTTGCACAGCCCAGCCCTTTCCCATTCTTGGAATTTGACGACGACATTCGCGCGCGCAAATTTTTTGTTTTTTCCCGAGTCGTTGGTCGCGTAAGTAGCTTGGCGGTGATCGCCAAACAGAATAACTTGTGTGTTGGATCGCAGCAGTAGCTCAACAAGTTCCAGGTCAAAGCCCGCAAGATCCTGGCTCTCATCGATATAGATGCGGTCAAAAATCTGTTCCAGTCTCCGGATCGGCAAACCGTTAGTGCGTTTAATTACTTCGCATGCAAATTTCGACACTTTGTCGAGATAAATAATGCCTTCGCGCGAAAAATAATGATTCCGAATGTCGGTCGTCTTCGCATAACGCGCGGATTGTCCGCGCGTGAAGTTAATACCTACAACGCGCGGCACATAGAGGTGATTTTGATATGGTCGCACGAAATGCCGAAGCAAAAATGCGTACCAGGTGCCGATTGTAATCTTGGGTGGGATAGCATGTGAGTGGTCATACGTGGCACGAGACAGTTCACTGCTACCGTTGATCGTATAGGTAATCAGCGCCGCGCTTCGAACGGGGTCTTCACACGCATCGCGAACGAGGGCGGTCGTTTTTCCCGACCCGGCGCATGCCAGTACAATGCGGTTATGCGATTGCATTTTTAATGTATTCCGGGATATCAATTGCTTCTGTGCTGTCGAACAGCATCAGCGCGGTGTCAGCCTTATGGTTCGTCATGTAATGAATCAGCCCAGCTTCATCGGCATATGTTTTACCCAATATCCGGTTGAGTTTCGCAAGTCCGTTCGCTTTGACAAGTTGCGGCTCTAGGGTTGGATAATCGTCATCCTTGCCTATGTGGATGCTTATGGTCTTTTCAGACGAATAGGCGGCGTATCCTGCTTCCTTGGTGGCGGACTTTCCGTCATTGTCACCAATCACGCAAACATCAAGTTTCAGAAGCTTGGCGATATCGAGGAAGCGCTTAAACGCGAGCGAATTCACCGAGATCACTTCGACTCCCGCTTCGAGCGGCATTTTCCCATGAGTCTGTTGGAACGCTTTTTGCACCAACAATTCGTCCGACGGTCCTTCGACGAGCAGTGTCTTTTCCGAAAGGATCATCCGCAGCGTGTCATATCCAGGAAGCTTTCGGAAATAGGCTTCGGTGGCTTTCGGTAAATCGTTAAGCCGGACCGAATTCTGTCCGTTGAACATTAGCGTATTATCGATGCCCAGCTTATTCAGGACAAAGCTGCTGTGCGTAGTAATGATAAGTTGTCGGCCATCTGATTTTTCGATGATCTTGTTTATGAGCCTGTTGAGGTTGCTGTGAGACAGGTGATTTTCAGGCTCCTCCATAAGGAAGACATGGCACTTGTCCGATGCTTCCATGGCGAGTTTCACCTTAACTGCGTTCTGCTCACCCTTTCCTATGAGTGTGAGCGGAATGCCATCGAGGTGCGGAAGAACGCTAGACTCCCATCCGGCTTTAGACGTCACGTCCATTGCGACCGACAGCGCTTTGTCCGATACAATCCCTGTCTTTGATGCCAGGTCCGTGTTGATTGCTGCGATTCGAGCATCACTGACAAACTCGTCGCGCATCTTGCGATACGACAGCGCCAGATCGACGGCCTGCGACTTGTCTAAGTAATCGCGTACGATTTCGAGGATGTAGCGATTAGCGGCATTAGTGTTGGAAATGGAACTCGGATCAATCAGAACCGATTTGATCGGAATAGCACGAGTCTGAAGCGGTTGACCCGCAAAGCTTTGCCAAATGATCTCATAATATTCGACCGGAATTCCGTTTAAAGCATCAGGATCTGAGATATACTCACGATATTCCTCTTTAAAATTCTCGTCGAGCCTTATGGTAAGACTTATGCCAGGTTGATCAAGCATGAGGCTATTGATCGAACCTTTCAGGTCGGCGAGCGCCTTATCATCTTTCAGATATAGCTCGATCAGGATTTCTGGCGGCGGATTCGGTTTCTTAGCGCGGTGACTAGCGATGAACTCAGCAACCGTGAGGGTGTTGAATAGAAACGCGTGAAGTTCGTAAGCGATCGGTCGTCGGCCTAACTGACATTTCAATGCCAAGTTGATAGCTTCGAGCAGGGTGGATTTGCCGGCTTCATTGTTGCCGACAATGATATTGGTGCCAGAACCGAGGGTGACATCGGCGTTTCGCAATCCACGATAATTTCGAACAATAATGCGTTCAATCGTCATGATTTTCCCCCGATGTTGAGTGTAGGGTGGACTCCCGGTCCCCATTGCCAATCACCATCTAATGCGTGAGCATGTGATAGCCGGAAGTGTCTTTTTTCGTGCGAAGCCATGGCCTTCACTTCCACAAACACGATAAAGGCGCCGCCGCCAGCCGGTCACCGAACGGCACGACATCAGTGCTATCATAGAGAACAACGCCAAAGGCAAAGCGGTCTCCGCAGGCATCGGCCAGCGCTCGCAAACCGCTGAAGTCTCCACCCGTAACTGTTGCGCTCGATTTGACTTCGATGCCGACAATCATTCCGTCATCGCGCTCCAGCACGATGTCCACCTCACGCTTGTCCCGGTCCCGGAAGTGATAGGGTGTTAACCGCAGGTCCGAGGCTGTCATCAGCTTCAACACTTCCGAGAAGACGAAACTTTCCAACAGTGCGCCAAAGGTTCCGCGGTCAGCCTTTACCTTGGCGAATGTCAGGCCGCGCACGCTGGCCAGCAGACCGGAATCGAGAAAATGCAGTTTCGGAGTTTTGACGATCCGCTTAAGGGCATTGGTGAACCAGGGCTGCACCGTCGCGATCAGGAAGACCTGTTCGAGCAAGCCGACATAACGTTGTCCGGTTTTGTGGCTGACGTTAATGCTGCCCCCGAACTGCGAATAATTGACCAACTGGCCGGAATGCTCGGCCAGCAGCCGCACAAATTTTGGGAGCTCGGTGAGTTTTTCCACCTCCGCGATGTCCCGCAGATCGCGGGTAAGAATCGAGTTGAGATAGGAGCGCGCCCAATCCTGCCGACGCCGTTCGGTTTCGCGGCTGATCGCTTCCGGAAATCCTCCGAGCAGGACCAGCCGGACAAGATCATCGCCAATCGCCGCATCTTTCTGGCTCTGTAGCTTCCCCTCGAAGAGGCGCTCCAAGAAAGTTGGTGGTCGACCTTCGATTTCGGCCCGCGCCAGCGGCAGCATCTGGATGGTTTCCATACGCCCCGCCAAACTGTCGGCAATCCGTGGCAAGGTCAGCACATTCGCCGAACCCGTGAGTAGAAAGCGACCCGGACGATAATCCTCATCGACCGTCTTTTTGATCGCCAGCAGCAAGTCTGGCGCACGCTGAATCTCATCGATGATGGCTTGGTCCAGGCCCCGGATGAAGCCGGTCGGATCGGATTTTGCGGCTTCGAGCACTGTCTGGTCGTCGAGCGTGATATAGGTTCGACCGGCTTCCCCCATTTTTCGGACAAGCGTGGTTTTGCCTGCCCGGCGCGGTCCTACGATCAGGACCACTGGGGTATCCGAAAGGGCCTGCTCCGCCCGCCGCTCTACAAACCGCTCATACATGCCTTCCCCGAATCTCGGACAATCGGAACTATTGATCTCGGCTAATTGGAAGTCAATGACCCGCTATTTGGAAGCTAAAATCCCGCGTATTGGACAGAGGCGATAACCAAGCTATGAGGTTTTTTTCGCCATTGAAATGAACCAAAAACCGCACATTACATCCATTGCCGTATCAACATTGCTGAGCGTTTGTGGTTCGGATTTCGTGTTTGATATTGAGCGGGATATTTTTACGGTCCCCAGCAAGCTGGGTCCGCGCTCTATTTCGCTGCGCTCAACCGAGCCTGACGTTGTCAGTCTCGGCCCTGCGGGTAACGATCGCTACCGCCAGGCGAAATGCCGCCGATGGCGCGTACCGTTGACAAGGTGAAGCGGAGACAGCGCACCAAGGTTGAGCTTGAGCTTGAGCCACTGTCTTAATGTCGATTGTCTCGACATCGTTACGACGTGACATTCTGTCGACTTGGCTCTGCAGCGGCCATCGCTGCGCGATGACATTTTTGAAGAGCCCTGAACCCGTTCGCGGGGTGGGCGGCGCTCCTTTCTAGGCCCGCTGCGGCGGGCCGCAACTGCGCAAGTTCTCAAAGACAACAATGTTCGACAGGGTTCGTATTCGCGCAGTCCTCCATTTCATTCCGGCCCTTCGGGTGCGGCCCGCCTCATTCAGCGGGCCTCTTCAGTCGCAAGGCACCGCCCACCCCACTCTCGGGGTTCAGGTGCGGAAGAGGAGGACAGTGATGGCCAAGGGCATTCAGAAGAGACAATCTCTACAGAGATATCACCGACAAGATCATTGCCGAACTGGAACGCGGCATCGTGCCATGGGTGCAGCCTTGGACCAGCACCCGCCAGCTTTGCCCCTTGGGGCTTCCCGTCAATGGCCTGACCCGCCGCAGCTATTCCGGCATCAATATTCTGTTGTTGTGGTCTGCGCTTGAGGAACGCGGTTTTGCTTCTCCCTATTGGGTGACCTTCAAGCAATGCATCGCCATGGGTGGCAGTGTGCGGAAGGGCGAGAAGGGCACACATGTCTATTTCGCCGACAAGTTTGTGCCGCAGAAGGAAAAGCAGCCGCGCCGAGGAAACAGGCGACGAACCATCAGCCATTGCCTTCCTCAAACGCTATACGGTGTTCAATGCCGAGCAATGCGACGGCTTGCCCAAGGGGCTTGATTGCGCCACCCGTTGCACAAACCGAGCGGCAGATTGTGCCGGAAGCCGAGGCGCTGATTGGTGCCACGGGTGCGGATTTCCGCATTGGTGGTGATCAGGCCTTCTATGTGCCGTCAGAAGACTTTATCCGCATTCCCAACCAGACGGCCTACACCGACCAGATCAATTATTACCGCACGGCCTTCCATGAACTTGGCCACTGGACAGGCCACAAGACCCGCCTTGACCGCAACCTCACCACCAAATTCGGCACGGTAGATTACGCCCGCGAGGAACTGGTTGCCGAAATGGCAACGGCGTTTGTCTGCGCATCGCTTGGCATTATTCCCACCGTCCGCCATGCCGATTATATCGGCAATTGGCTGCAAGTCCTGAAAGAAGACGCCCGCGCCATCGTCAAGGCGGCAAGCCTTGCCTCCAAAGCTTGCGACTTCATTCTGGCCTTCAAGGCCGAAGCACAATCATCAACTGATTTGGAGCAAGCGGCATGATTGCCGCCACTCCCATCCCCTTCGAAACGGAAGCGACACCCATCGGACCGCAAGCGCTGGTCCCCGGCGTTCGCCCCGTTTCGATGAAAGCGCGGCTTGAGGCGTTGGCCGCGCATCCCCTTGGTTCCGACAGGCTGCAAAAGCCCTGTGACATCGGTCTCTTCGACGATGTGGCACGGAACCAGATGGACCTGTTCAGCGCCAATTCCCAACCCCAACCCACGGAGTAATTCTCATGGAACTTTTGCATATCCCTTTGTCAGAACTCGCCATCGCCAAAGTCAATGTCAGGCATGGTGTGAAGAAGGCTGACTACAAAGACCTCATTCCCTCGATCAAGGAACGCGGCATTCTGCAACCGCTTCTGGTTCGCAAGAACGGAAGCGGCTACGAAATCATTGCCGGACGACGGCGCTTCCTTGCCGCCTGTTCCCTGGAAAAGGAAGGGCTTGAGGTCGAAGCCGTGCCTTGTGCCATCATGGCCAAGGGCGATGACGCCGCAGCGGTTGAAGCGTCATTGATTGAGAATGTCGCCCATCTGCCCATGGACGACATGGACCAGTTCGAAGCCTTCCAGCGCTTGTTGAAGGAAGGCCGCAGCATTGAAGATATCGCCAATGTCTTTGGTGTGACAGAATTGACGGTGAAGCGCCGTTTGGCCATTGCCAATCTGGCCCCCAAGATCAGGCAACTGTATCGCACCGAGGACATCGACGCCGAAACCTTGCGGGCTTTGACCATGGCCTCAAAGCAGCAGCAAAAGGACTGGTTGGTCCTCTATGAGAGACGAGGAACAGCAAGCCCCCATGGGCCAAGGCTTGAAGCGTTGGTTGCTTGGCGGGCAGAACATTTCGACAAAGACTGCCCTGTTTGACCTTGCCACCTATCAAGGTGAGATCGTGTCAGACCTGTTTGGCGAGGAGAAGTTACTTCGCCAATCCCGACAGTTTCTGGGCCTTGCAGGTCAAGGCTATTGCAGCCAAGCGCGATGAACTTCTGGCCCAAGGCTGGACCCGTGTGGAGGTTCATGCCACGCGGCGACCGCTTCCATGAATGGGATTTTGAAAAGACGGCGAAGAAGAAGGGCGTGAACCGCACCGGGTTTGCCGGAGACCAGTGAGTTCTTGTTAAGCTGCCATTTTGGAGATGTCCATCATGGCGTAATAGTTTTCTTCAGCCTCTGCCGGCGGGATGTTGCCGATTGGCTCAAGCAAACGACGATGATTAAACCAATCGACCCATTTGAGAGTTTCCATTTCTACGTCCTCCATTGTTTTCCACGAGCAGCGCCTGCGGATGACTTCGGTTTTATAAAGGCCGTTGATTGTTTCAGCCAAAGCATTGTCATAGGCATCGCCTACGCTGCCAACGGATGGTTCAATTCCAGCTGTTGCCAAACGTTCAGTGTAACGGATAGAGACATACTGACTTCCCCTGTCGCTGTGGTGGATCAATCCACCCTGATGGGCAGGTCGGCGTGCATAAAGCGCCTGCTCGAGCGCATCCAGAACGAAGTCAGTCTTTGCAGACCGTGACACTTTCCAGCCAACAATGCGGTTGGCAAAGGTGTCGATGATGAATGCAACGTAGGTAAATCCTTGCCACGTTGACACGTAAGTAAAATCACTGACCCAAAGGATGTCTGGGGCAGATGCTCGGAACTGACGGTTCACCTTGTCACGCGGGCACGGCACAGAAGTGTCAGAGATCGTTGTTTTTAAACTCTTTCCCCGAACAATACCCCGCAATCCCATGCCAGCCATGAGGCGAGCAACCGTGCACCTTGCCACATCAACGCCTTCACGGCGCAGCTGCCGCCAGGTTTTCCTGACGCCATAGACCTTCCAGTTATCGTCCCAAACTTTTTGGATCTTCGGCTTTAAACTAACATCTCGCTGGCAACGTGGTGACAGCTTTGTTGGATCGGCACGACATGCCAATTGATGATAATAAGTGGATGGGGCAATTGGCAGAACTCTGCAGATCGACTCGACCCCATAAACGGTCCGCTGATCATCTATAAAACTGATCATGGCTTGAACGGGCGGTCGAGTTCCGCCTGCGCAAAATAAGCTGAAGCCTTTCGCAGAATTTCATTGGCCTGCCGTAGCTGACGCACTTCCCGCTCAAGCTCTTTGATCCGATCACGCTCACCGCTGGTAACACCATCACGACTGCCGCTATCCTGTTCAGCCTGCCTAACCCACAGCCGCAATGTCTCCGTGATACAACCAATCTTAGGGGCAATGGCCACAATCGCGGCCGCTTGCGTTTCGTAGGAGCTTTGATGCTCCAGCACCATGCGAACGGCGCGCGCCCGCACTTCAGGTGAATAACGATTTGATGTTTTACTTTTTTCCATAGCCTTCTTCCTTAGTCAGGTTGAAGGTCTCCGGCAAACCCGGTGCGGTTCACACCTAGGCGAGGCCGGCCCCCATCCCGTGATTGCCAGTGCCGCGCGCGAACTCCTCAACAAGTCGGACAATGAGCGCTCCGGCGTTCTTTCCACAGCCATGTCCTTCTTGGGCCTCTACCGCGATCCCGTTGTCGCCGAAGTGACGCGGCGCTGTGACTGGCGCATCGGCGAGCTGGTTAGCGGTGATCAACCGTCGACGCTTTATCTGGTCGTGCCGCCATCGGACATCGTCCGCACCAAGCCACTCATCCGCCTCATCCTCAATCAGATCGGGCGGCGTCTGACCGAAGACCTGAACGCGAAGGGGAAGCGTCACCGTTTGCTCCTGATGCTTGATGAGTTCCCGGCCCTCGGACGGCTCGATTTTTTCGAAAGCGCACTCGCTTTTATGGCGGGTTACGGGCTCAAGAGTTTCCTGATCGCCCAGTCACTCAATCAGATCGAGAAGGCCTATGGCCCAAACAATTCCATCCTCGACAACTGCCACGTGCGCGTGAGTTTTGCCACCAATGATGAGCGCACGGCAAAGCGCGTCTCCGATGCGCTGGGCACGGCGACCGAAATGCGGGCCATGAAAAACTATGCTGGACATCGTCTCAGTCCCTGGCTTGGCCATCTGATGGTCTCGCGTTCAGAAACCGCGCGACCGCTGCTCACGCCCGGCGAGGTGATGCAATTGCCTCCAGCAGATGAAATCGTGATGGTGTCTGGCACACCGCCGATCCGCGCAAAGAAGGTGCGCTATTTTGAAGATTGCCGATTGTTGGAGCGTGTCCTGCCGCCGCCCGAACCAGCCCACGGAAGCTCGACCAAACATGACGACTGGAGCGTATTGCCGTTACCCGCCAGTCCATCCGGATCACCTGTTCCCAGCTATGGAAACTCTGAAGACAATGAAGACCCGACCGGATCGGAAAAGCGAAGACAACCTGAACTCATCCGGCCCGAGGTGGCAGCGGAAAAACAAACACCGACCAACGAATTCCACGACGAGTTTGCAGACGACGCCGATGACGACGCAACGCGCGCACGTCGCATGACCCAGATCGTCCAAGGTGTCGCGCGCCAAGTCTCACTTGATCCCAACGACGGCATGGACCTGTGAGGCGCATTACATGAAACCCTCCAAAAAGCAGCGCCTCTCAGTCTATGTAGAACCCGCGATCCTGAAAACACTTGCTGAATACGCAGCGCGGCGCGACCATTCGCTTTCGCTCGTCGCTGAAGCAGCCATTGCATCCTTCCTCTCTCCCGATGCGGCAGAACGGCAGGAAGCCGCAACAACCAAGCGCCTCGATCAGATCGACCGGCGCATGACGCGGATGGAACGCGATCTCGGCATCTCAATTGAAATGCTGGCCGTCTTCGTCCGTTTCTGGCTAACCACGAACCCGCCACTGCCAGAGCCTTCGCAAGCTGCGGCACGGGCGCAAGCGGGTGAGCGCTATGATGCGTTTGTTGCAGCGCTCGGGCGCCGCTTGGCAAAGGGGCCAAAGCTGCTGCATGAGATTTCGGAAGACGTGCCAGACAGCACTTGCAGCTCATAAAATTTCCCGACATCTGGCGAGTGCATCGAAGTCCGCTTCCATCTGTGTACCGGACATCTCAATTGGTCAGGCGCAATTCTGAGATGGGCCAGAAGCTGACATGCTTGCTGAACTGCAACGGATTTTAGCAACGACCAAACTCTTGGCGTTGATTGCGTTTGGTTCTTTTGTAAAACGCTGCACTTGTGCAGCAGAGGGGGACTATGCTTCCAATCATTCCGTCGTGTTGCACTTGATACATTTGCCAATGTCAAGTATCACTTGACGAATGTAAATTGAAAGCATCTCACACAAGCTTCTGAAGCGTTTCTTTTTGACTGGAAATTCAAAAGGCCTTGTGGATTATGTTGAGCGGTTGCGTGCGATGCTCTCCTTTATTGCGGCCACCGCTTCGCTCGATGAATTGGCAAGGCCGCCGAACTTGGCTTGCACCTTCTCACAGGCAACCGAGCGGGAACCTGGTCTATGACTGTCACACGCAATTGGCGCCTGACTTTCACTGTGACACAAGCGGGCACTGTTACAGATATGAACCTGGAGGATTATCATGGCTCTTAAAATGCACCCCTCGATCTCCGTGCATGCCGGACGTTGGCTCATGAGCGAAATCATCGACCCCAGTGGCCGTAGCATTACCGATGTGGCCGCAGAGATGGGCGTGTCGCGGCAAGCGCTTAGCACAGTGCTGAATGGCCATGCCAGCCTGAGCGCCGACATGGCCCTGCGCTTTGAACGACAGTTCAAGATCAGTGCTGATACCTTGATGAGAATGCAGACCTCTTATGATCTTGCGCAGGCGCGTATGCAATTGGCAGGTTGATGTGGTCGGCCTCCTGGGTGCTTGGTGAGGCAACGAACAAGTTGAAATATGAACAGTTTGAAAGTGTGAGGGATGCCATTGAGGCCAATCCAGTGGTGGCGGCAAACGTGATGGCCCGCATTCACGTGATGATGGCCCTCGTGCAAATCGTAAAATCATTTCGTATCAGTCAAGTCACCGCCGCCAAGCGGCCAGTCGTCACCCTACCGAAGCTCAATGACCTGCTGCGGGAGTACATCAACAGACTCAGCCGCGATGCCCTGATGACAATTGCGGCCAAGGCCGGATTGTCAGTTGCGATCAAGATCAAGAAGGCTGCTTAGGACTATACGTGAAAAGGGAAGGTTCCGGTTTTCCCATGGGCCGCGTCGACGGGTTGACGGATGAGGGTGGAAAGGCGACGCTTCTGGACTCTGCGGTGCGGAATGGGGTGTTGTTGCAACGGCTCGACCCACATACTATGCTGAAATGAAGCTCGCGATTTTGCATGTGTTGATTGAGGCTGCCACGTGACGAGATTTTAGCCGCGTAGCGGGAGCCATTTGGAATTCTTCCTTGCGCGGGCTGCGTCTTTGAACGGAGGGAATATGGGCAAGCTCCTGTTATTCGTCGGTGTTTTGATAGCGCTGGTTTCACAGTCCAATGCAGGTCCACTTCATGATGCGGTCAAGGGTAGCGACATTGAAAAGGTGAAGCAACTGATTGCCAGTGGCGCGGACATCAACCAGAACCAAAGATCGCTCGGTACGCCGCTGCATCAGGCGAGTTTGTCGGGAAACAAGGCGTTGGCCGAATTGTTGATCGCCAACGGAGCCAACGTCAACGCCGCCCACAAAATATTGGGCACACCGCTTTACCTGGCGGCCCGAAAAGGCAATGAAAGCATTGTTGCCGTGTTCATTGCCCATGGCGCTGATGTGGGTGCCCGTTGGAACGATGGAACAACCCCTTTACACGCTGCTGCCGAAGGTGGCCATGCGGGTGTCGTAGATCTCCTCGTCGCAAATGGTGCCGACGTGAACACGCGCAGCGCAGATACTGGGGAAAAACTTGAATTTCCCGGTTACCCCGGTTACCCGGCAATTCATTCAGCCGCTTTTAACAACCAAAATCACATTGTCGATCTGCTCAGGGCGTACGGTGCTCGCGGCCCAATTGTGAAACCGGTCACGGGCCTCCTCACATCTGCCTCGCCAAGCGCAGGTGAAAGGATATTCAAGATGTCTTGCAACTATTGTCACAGCGTTGATAAAGGTGGCTTGAGCAGCACCAAAATCAATCTTTGGGGCATTCTTGGGCAGAATAAAGCAGGCGTTGAAGGTGTCGGCTATTCCAAGGCGTTTTCCGGTCTGCACGGCCAATGGACACTATCTGAGTTCAACGCATTCATCTCCTCGCCTTTGGATTATGTGCCAGGCACAAAGATGCGTTTCGTTGGATTGAAGGACCCAGCAACCCGGGCCGACCTCATCGCTTACATGCGCACCATGAGTGACAACCCACCACCACTTCCGCCATCAGTACCTGTCAAAAAATAGTCGGAAAGCGGATCATGGCTCGTTGGATTACGGCAGCGGAACAGGACTGTCGCTGAGTGTGCGCAAATAGGCGATCAGATTGACGCGATCAGTTTCGTCGGGCACGCCTTCCATTTGCATGTAGGTGCCTGGTGTGGTGACGGCCGGTCCCGCAACATACGTATTCAAATCTTCGTATGTCCAAGTGCCTTCCGATGCCTTCATGGTCGGGGAATACCCTTTGTAGTCGGCAGACGCCTTGTCGCGCCCGACAACATTCCATAGGCCAGGGCCCCAACCTTCCTTATTGACGGTCGAATCTGCGCCCTCTTCCGGAATGACGATATGGCAATGGCGGCATTTGTTTTCGAGAACTGTTTTTCCTTTGTCGAGATCGGCGAATGCTAGCTTGGCTGTGATGGGCGCGGGCTTCGGTATGATGACGCCGTGCGCCTTGAGGTAAGCCGCGACATCCTCATGATCGAAAAGGATGGCCAGATGAAGAGGGGTCGTCATCCGCACATATTGCCCGCCGTAGACCTCGGTATCCCTGTGTTGCCCATTTACATTTGCGCCAGCCTCGACCAATGCCACGACGCAGCCGAGGCAGCCACGTTCGGCAGCGACATGAAGCGCCGTCTTGCTTTTCAAGTCGGCGTTTGGATCTGCGCCTTTTGCCAACAGCAAGACCACCAGCTCGGGCGTGTCTCTTTTCGCAGCGGCCATCAGGGGCGAACCCATTTTCGTCAATGCATTGACATCGGCGCCGCGTGCGATGAGAAGTTTCACCGCTTCCAAGTGGCCCCGCGCCGTCGCAAGGAATAGCGGCGTTGCGCCGCCATCCATCGCGTTGATATCGGTTCCAGCGTTCAAGGCCGCAGTCAGCGCAGCGACGTCGCCTTTTTTGGCGGCCTCATGAATTTCGGCGGCATGAGAAACCGCTGGACCAAAGAAGAGGATCGCAGAAAGCAAAACCAGCTTGAAATTCATGGCGCTTCTCCTTGTTTGGATCACGGCAGCGGAACAGGATTTTTGCTGAGGGTGCGGAGATAGGCGATCACGTTCACACGATCATCCTCGTTGGGCGCACCTTCCGTTTGCATGTCTACGCCGGGCGTAGTGATGGCTGGTCCCGAGAGAAACGTATTGAGATCCTCGTAAGTCCAGTCCCCCTTCAATGCCAGCAAAGTCTTGGAATATTCAGCAAAGTCGAGAGACGCCTTGTCGCGCCCGACAATATTCCAAAGGTTGGGGCCGAGCGTATCATCTAGTCCCAAAATGATAGAGTGGCACTTGCCGCATTCACTTTCAAAAAATTCACGCCCTTTGCCGGGATCGGCGGAGGCAAGTTTGGCAGCGATCGGGTCGGGCGTCGGCAAAATGACACCGTGCGCGACAAGGTAGTCAGCGACATCGCCATGTTCGTAAAAGATGGCGAGGTGAAGGGGGGTCGTAACCAGAATGTACTGTCCGCCGACTTTCCTGTGTTGCGCATTCACATTTGCGCCCGCATCAACCAGTGCCTTGACGCAGCCGAGGCAGCCACGCTCAGCCGCAACATGAAGCGCGGTCTTGCCGTCCAGGTCTGCATTTGGATCAGCGCCATTGGCCAGCAACAAATTGACCAGCTCCGGCGTATCTCTTGCCGCAGCACCCATCAGGGGTGAACCGTAGTTCGCCTTGGCATTGAGATCGGCGCCGTGCGAGATGAGAAGCTTCGCCGCTTCGAGTTGCCCCCTGATCGCCGCAAAATAGAGTGGCGTTGCGCCGCCAGCCAACTTGTTGACATCGGCTCCAGCGTTCAAGGTCGCAGTCAGCGTGGCGAGATCACCTATTTTGGCGGCCTCATGAATTTCGGCGGCACGGGAAACCGCTGGACCAAAAAAGAGGATCGCAGAAAACAGCACCAGCTTGAAGTTCATGGCGCTTCTCCTTGTTTGGATTACGGCAGCGGAACAGGATTGTCGCTGAGCGAGCGCAGATAGGCGATCACATTCACACGATCATCCTCGTTGGGTGCACCTTGCATTTGCATGTTCACGCCGGGCGTGGTGACGGTTGGTCCAGAAAGAAAAATATTCAAATCCTCGTAAGTCCAATCACCGTCCAATGCCCGCAGCGTCTTGGAGTATCCCCTATAGTTGAGAGACGCCTTGTTGCGACCGACAACATTCCATAGGCCAGGACCATAGTTGTCGCCGTGTACCCGACTGAAGGTATGGCAAGATTGACATTCTTTTTCAAAGAACTTCCACCCTTTGCCGGAATCAGCTGAGGTAAGTTTGGCCCCAATCGGGGCGGGTTTTGGAAAGATGACGCCGTGCGAGATGAGATAGTCCGCAACGTCACCATGACTGTAAGTGATGGCGAGATGGAGGGGGGTTGTGACCAGCGTTTCTTGTCGGGGGGTATACTTGTGTTGCGCATTCACATTTGCGCCCGCTTCGACCAGTGCCTTGACACATGCGAGGCAGCCGTGCTCCGCAGCAAGATGAAGCGCCGTCTGGCTTTCTGGCTCCGCGTTTGGATTTGCGCCGTTGGCCAACAACAATTTTACTAGCTCGGGGCCGCCTTTCGCCGCCGCCGCCATCAGGGGCGAACCGATTTTCGTCTTGGCGTTGACGTCGGCACCGCGCGCAATGAGAAGCTTTGCCGCTTCCAGGCGCCCCCTTACCGCCGCAAAATAAAGCGGCGTTGCACCGCCATCGACCTCGTTGACATCGGTTCTGGCGTTCAAAGCCGCAGTAAGTGCGGCGAGGTCGCCTTTTTTGGCGGCCTCATGAATGGCTGCTGAGTTTGCATTCGGAACTTGGGCAAAGGCAAGAAAAATGAAAATCAACAATCTGCGCATTTTACGACTCCCATGGGAAACAAGGGAAACAGCACTATTGGACATAAAGATGCTAACATGATTTCGCTGCGATGACAACGCCGTCTACAAAGCTGTTAGCGCAAAATGAGAATGTCCCTTTCGGATTTTTCAGGAGGAGAAAACAGCGGGGGGAATAGGGGACGTTTCCCTCTTTTAATGGAGAATAGGGGACGCTTCCCTTTTTGACTTAAGGGAATCGCTTTGCCCTCTTGAAGTCTAAGCCGCCTTCTTGATCTTGAGTTCGACTGTCAGACCCGCTTTTCGGGCCAAGCTGATCAACGCATCAATGCTGAAATTATTGATCCGCCCACGGAGCAGGTCGTTGAGGCGCGGCTGGGTGATGTCGAGGCGTTTTGCTGCGGCGGCTTGGGTGAGTTTCCAGGCTTTGACATGTTCGGTGAGAGTGATGAGCAAGTCTGAACGCATGGTCATGGCTGCCGCCTCTTCGGGCGTGTCCATGATGGCGTCCCAGACATTGGCAAAGCTTTCAACCTTGATTTTCCTTTCCATCATTCCTTCTCCATCAGATCAATTTCAGGCGCCGCGCCGCCAGTTCCAATTCATGCTTGGGTGTCTTCTGTGTTTTCTTGTGAAATGCATTCAGTACATAAATGGCATCTGCTCTGTGCAACACATCACAACACGAAACGCGCCTGCTACATCCCGCACCCTGATCTCACGCACGCCAGCACCAATGGTTTTCATTGGTTTCCAATCCATTGGGTCCAGACCCATTTGAACACGACGCAGTTCTGAACCGGCATCACTGCGGGCCTTCACTGGAAATGAGCGAATCTGTTCCAGCGTGTCACCAAGGAAGAATATGCGTTTCATATCAGGGATATATATATCAGTATTCGTATAAAATCAAGCAGCGAAAATCCTCAACTGCATTTCTGCTAATAAATACGAGTTCTGCTCAAGGTCATGAACGCATAATTTGAGAGCTTCGCGCAAGGTCCGCATTGCGACACCTAGAGCGGTTCCGGTTTTGTCAGAATCGTCTTTACATTTTCACCTCGTCATCCCCGCGAACGCGGGAATGAAGGGGTTTGGTGTATCATTCAAACTAACCCGGAACCGCTATAACGCACAAATTTTCGAAGAAAGCTGAAATCACTTGCTGGAGTTCCGCTCACCGGTGATGATCGGACAATTTGCGAATGACCATCATCTTCTCAAACGGGCCACAAGGAGACTTGGCGTTCATGATTCTTCCTTCGAGAAGTGCTTCATCTTGACTTCGAGAAGTGCTTGATCTTGAATTGCTTGCTGAGCACGTTCATGCGACATTTTTGTCGAAGTCGAAAGCTGGCTCTGAATGACCATAGGAGCGTGTCATGGCTGAGGCGCATCAGGCTATCGAGCGTAATTATGACCGTCCCGATCTTGGCGCAACGATATTGGCCGCACTCAAACAGGCCGGCAAAGATGTCGAGCGCTTGACGCCGGATGATCTCGCGGCCGTGGACGAGTTTCATACGGGCCAGCGTGGCGCGACCGTCAGGCTCGCTGAGCTCTTGCATCTGAGAGGGTCCGAGCGAGTTGTCGATGTGGGCTGCGGTATTGGTGGACCCTCTCGGTTTCTGGCAAAGCAGTACGGTTGCCGCGTCAGTGGCCTCGATCTTACCTCCGGGTTCGTCCGTGTCGCCGATATGCTGGCGCATCTCACCGGGTTGAGCGCGCTGGTGGACTATCGTCAAGGGGATGCGCTCAACATGCCCTTTGCGGACCAAATATTCGACATCGTCTGGTGCCAGAATGTTTCGATGAACGTAGCTAACCGCCCTGCGCTGTATGCGGAAATGTTCCGTGTGCTGAAGCCGGAAGGCCAATTGGCAATTCAGGATGTTGTTGCGGGAAGCGGTGGCCCTCCGTTCTATCCGCTCTCGTGGGCACGTGAACCGAACATCAGCTTCTTGATTACCGCCGAGGAGACTCGCGACAAGCTGGAGCGCGCAGGTTTTCGGACCACGACATGGATGGACACGACGAAAACTTCGCTTGAGGAGGTGCAAGCGCGCGCGAAAGTCGCGAAGACTGGCTCTCCTTCACCTCTCGGACTGCATCTGCTTCTTGGCAGCGACTTCGCCACGATAAGCCGCAATATGTTACGCAATCTCGAAGAAGGAAGGATCGGTCTTTTCAACGCGGTCTTGAGGCGTACCCATTGAAGACCGCTTAGGGTCAATCACGTCGATTACGCTGAGTTTGAGTATGTCCGCTCACAAAATTGTATCGGACAACATTTCGAACTGAGAAACGTCATACAACTGGCAAAGGCAATAAGCGCCGAATAATCGCTATTAGCGATTAGGAGTGGCATAGCCGCATACAGCACATTAGCCGTTTCCCTGTATTTGCACGCCACATCCCTACTACGCCCACAAACCTGTTGCGGCAGATCAAATTCTGCCTTTCTTACTGAACCCCAATGCAGTGCCTCCGTGAGCGGCGGCCAATGCGAAGGGGACAAAGTAGTGATTTCTCACCAGCAATCAGAAGCAGTTCTTCGCGGGGCGCGCATGTTGCGCACAGCACTCGGTCCCGCAATCGCTGGCTTCTTGGAAGACCCGCAAGTCGTCGAGGTGATGCTCAATCCAGATGGACGGCTCTGGATCGACCGATTGTCCCAAGGCCTTTCCGACACAGGGATGGAACTCTCCGCTGCTGATGGCGAACGGATCGTGCGCGTCGTCGCACATCATGTTGGCGTCGAAGTCCATGCGAAGAGTCCACGCGTTTCGGCGGAACTCCCGGAGACTGGCGAGCGCTTCGAAGGCTTGTTGCCGCCGGTCGTTACCGCACCAACCTTCGCCATCCGCAAGCCCGCTGTCGCCGTGTTCACGCTCCTCGACTATGTCGAAGCAAAGATCATGTCGGCTGACCAAGCCGCGATCCTTGCGCGAGCCGTGGCGGAGCGGCGCAACATCCTCGTCGCCGGCGGCACATCAACGGGCAAGACCACGCTCACCAATGCGCTCCTCGCGGAAGTCGCAAAGACCTCAGATCGCATTGTCCTCATCGAGGATACGCGTGAGCTGCAATGCGCTGCTCCCAATCTTGTCGCGATGCGCACCAAGGATGGCGTTGCTTCGCTGTCCGATCTTGTGCGCTCCTCGCTTCGCCTGCGGCCTGATCGCATTCCGATTGGTGAGGTGCGGGGCAGTGAGGCGCTCGATCTTCTCAAAGCCTGGGGCACGGGCCATCCCGGCGGCATCGGCACCATTCATGCAGGCTCTGCCATTGGCGCGCTCAGGCGTCTCGAACAGCTGATCCAGGAAGCGGTTGTCACCGTGCCCCGCGCACTTGTTGCCGAAACAATCGATTTGATCGCGGTGCTCAGCGGTCGCGGCAGCCAACGCCAACTTTCGGAACTCAGCTTCGTCGAAGGCCTCAACGCTGATGGCGACTATCGGATCACTCCCGCTTTTGAACTCACCGCAGGAGACGCCGCATGATCAATCGCACTTCAAACAGCTCTGGACGCGGCTTCTGCCGCCACCGTCGTCACACTTGGCAGTCTGTTGGTGGCACCCGCAGCGCACGCCTCAGGATCGTCGATGCCCTGGGAACAACCGTTGCAGCAGATCCTTCAATCAATCGAAGGTCCGGTTGCCAAGATCGTCGCAGTGATCATCATCATCGTGACAGGGTTGACGCTGGCGTTTGGCGATACCGCAGGTGGCTTCCGGCGATTGATCCAGATCGTCTTTGGTCTCTCCATTGCTTTTGCCGCATCGAGCTTCTTCCTGTCGTTCTTCTCCTTCGGTGGCGGGGCACTCATCTGATGGCACGCTTTCAAACAATGGCTTGAGGTCCCAGGCTTCACCGTGCCAGTTCATCGCGCTTTGACCGAACATATCCTGCTCGGCGGTGCACCACGTTCAATCGCCATTCTGAACGGCACATTGGCAGCAGCAATTGGGTTGGGGCTTCGCCTCTGGCTGGTCGGTCTTTTGATCTGGGCGGTGGGACATTTCTTGGCGGTCTGGGCGGCGCGGCGCGATCCGCAATTTGTCGATGTGGTGCGCCGTCATCTCCGCATCCCCGGTCATTTGAGCGTGTGAGGTCCCATGATGATGAACCTCGCCGAATATCGGATCAAAGCGACACGGCTCGCAGACTTCCTGCCCTGGGCTGCGCTGGTCGGAGAAGGCATCGTTCTCAACAAGGACGGCAGCTTCCAAAGGACGGCACGGTTTCGGGGACCCGATCTTGATTCCGCTGTGCAGGCTGAACTCGTTGCCGTTGCGGGCCGTCTCAACAATGCTTTCCGGCGTTTGGGCTCCGGCTGGGCAATCTTTGTCGAGGCACAGCGCCAGCCGGTTGGCGCATATCCATCGGATCAGTTTCCCGATGCGGCGTCTGCCCTTGTCGATGCCGAGCGCAAGGCAGTATTCGAAGAGGTCGAGGCGCATTTTGAATCGAAGTATTTCCTGACGTTTCTGTATCTGCCACCCGCCGAGGAAGCCGCCCGCACCGAGAGCTGGCTCTATGAGGGCAAGGCCGAACAGCGGCGTTGATCCGCATGAGGTCTTGCGCAGTTTCGCAGACCGCACCACGCGTGTGCTTCAGCTTATTGAGAACTTCATGCCGGAATGTGAGTGGCTTGATGATGAAGAGACGCTGACTTATCTGCATTCGACGGTTTCGACCAAACAGCAGCGCGTACGCGTGCCCGAGACGCCGATCTACCTCGATGCACTGCTCGCCGATCAACCGCTTGTCGGAGGCCTTGAACCGCGCCTCGGTGATCAGCACCTGCGTATCCTGACACTCGTCGGTTTCCCAAGTGTCACCACACCGGGCCTGCTCGATGATCTCAATCGGCTGGCGTTTCCCTACCGCTGGTCGACCCGTGCCATCCTTCTCGACAAGACCGATGCGACGAAGCTGCTCACCAAAATCAGGCGGCAATGGTTTGCCAAGCGCAAGTCCATTGCTGCGATCCTGAAGGAGGTGATGACCAACGAGGCCTCGGTGCTTGTCGATACCGATGCAGCCAACAAAGCCGCCGATGCCGATATGGCCCTGCAAGAGCTGGGTGCCGACTATGCGGGCCAGGCCTATGTGACGGCGACCATCACCGTCTGGGATGCCGATCCCAGAATCGCCGCCGAGAAGCTGCGTCTTGTCGAGAAGATCGTCCAGGGCCGGGACTTCACGGCGGCAGTCAGAGACCATCAATGCGGTTGATGCCTGGCTTGGCTCACTGCCGGGGCATGCTTACGCCAATGTCCGGCAGCCGCCGATCTCGACACTCAATCTCGCCCATATGATACCCCTGTCAGCCGTTTGGGCGGGGCCGGCGCGGGACGAGCACTTCGGGGCCTCCCCCTTGCTGTTCGGCAAGACCGAGGGCTCGACCCCGTTCCGGTTTTCACTTCATGTTGGCGATGTTGGCCACACGCTGGTCATCGGCCCCACGGGTGCCGGCAAATCCGTGCTGCTCGCCCTCATGGCATTGCAGTTCCGGCGCTATGTCGGCTCCCAAGTCTTTGCCTTCGATTTCGGGGGCTCGATCCGCGCGGCAACGCTTGCCATGGGTGGTGACTGGCATGATCTCGGTGGTGGCTTGACGGATGGTGCCGCCGACAGTGTGTCCCTGCAACCCTTCGCCCACATCCACGATGTACCGGAGCGCGCCTGGGCTGCCGATTGGATCGTGTCGATCCTCACGCGTGAAGGTGTCGCCATCGATCCGCAGGTTAGGGAATATCTCTGGACGGCACTGACGTCGCTCGCAAGTGCGCCGGTGTCCGAACGCACGCTGACGGGCCTTGCGGTTTTCTTGCAGTCGAATGCACTGAAGCAGGCGCTGCAACCCTATTGCGTCGGCGGCCCTTATGGGCGCCTGCTTGATGCCGAGCAAGAGCGCTTGGGCGAAGAGTCCGTGATGGCCTTCGAGACGGAAGGCCTGATCGGCACGAGTGCCGCACCCGCTGTTCTCTCCTATCTCTTCCACCGCATCGAGGACCGGCTTGATGGCAGACCGACGCTGCTCATCATCGATGAAGGATGGTTGGCACTTGATGACGACGGGTTCACCGGGCAGTTGCGGGAATGGTTGAAGACGCTGCGCAAAAAGAACGCTTCAGTCATTTTCGCCACGCAGTCGCTTTCCGATATTGATCAATCGAAGATCGCACCAGCCATCATCGAGAGCTGCCAGACACGAATCTTCTTGCCGAATGAACGCGCCATCGAGCCGCAAATCGGTGCCATCTATCAGCGCTTTGGTTTGAATGATCGGCAGATCGAGATTGTCGCCCGCGCCATGCCGAAGCGCGACTACTACTGCCAGTCGAGGCAAGGCAACCGGCTCTTCGATCTCGGCCTGTCCGAAGTGGCACTCGCACTCTGCGCAACATCAGCCAAGACCGATCAGGCAAAGATCGAAGAGACCCTTGCTGCGCATGGCCGCGATGGCTTCCTCGCGGCCTGGCTGCGCCTGCGCGGTGCCGCATGGGCCGCTGATCTCATTCCCTCTCTCACCAACCTCAGGTCCACCCCAGCAAAGGAGTTTTCCCCATGACCATTCGTTCCCTCCGCATCGCGCGCATTGCCGCCGCATTGATGACTGTTCCAATCGTGATAGCACCCTTCGTGGCGTTACCTGCCCAAGCCTTTTGGGGCCGCATTGTTTATGACCCCACCAACTACGCACAAAACGTGTTGCAGGCAGCCCGTGCGCTGGAGCAAATCAACAATCAGATCACGTCGCTGCAAAACGAAGCCCAGATGCTGATCAATCAGGCGCGCAATCTCACGAGCCTGCCCTTCTCAGCACTCCAGCAACTTCAACAGTCAGTGCAGCGCACGCAAGGCCTGCTGGCGGAAGCACAAAGTATTGCCTTTGACGTTCAGGAGATCGATCAAGCCTTCACGTCGACCTATGGCAACGTGGCACTTTCGGCCTCAGATCAGCAGCTCGTCACCGACGCCCGCACACGCTGGCAGAACACTGTCGGTGGGCTGCAGGATGCCATGCGGGTCCAAGCCGGTGTGGTCGGTAACATCGATGCCAACCGCGTGCAGATGTCAGCGCTTGTGGAGCGCAGCCAAGCGGCAACCGGTGCCCTGCAAGCAGCACAGGCCGGCAATCAGATTCTGGCCCTGCAAACCAGCCAGCTCTCCGATGTCGCGGCTGTACTCGCCGCCAATGGGCGCTCGCAGGCCCTCATTGAAGCAGAACGCGCCACCGCCGCCGAACAAGGCCGCGAACAGCGCCGCCGCTTTCTCGCACCCGGCACCGGCTACCAGCCCGGCAACGCCCAAATGTTTCGAAACGGCAATTGAGGGCAAAGCCGATGACCGGACAAACCGTGGCGCAGATCGGAGCAGTCGTCTTTGTTGCGTTTGCCATCACAGCGACCGCGATGGGACTGGTGCGCAAGGACGAGGCGCAGGACCCAAGCATCGCCCAACCAGCACCGCCAGTCACCGATCCGCTTCGGGCAGAACTCACGCGCTGCCAGGAACTTGGGGAGGCGGGTCCGCGCGATGCAACGTGTCTTGCGGCCTGGGCGACGGCGCGCCGCCGCTTCCTTGGCGATACGGCACGTTCCGACCAGCCGCGCAACAAAACCGTCATCCACAAAAACTCCAACTGGCCCGAGTTGATGCAAGTCCCGCTGGACGCATCCCCCACCCTTGGTCGGAGCGAGTAGCACCATGGGCGATACTGGCGTCATTGATCGTTTCCTCGAGGTTTTCACCCGCTACATCGACAGCGGCTTTGGCCTGCTTGGCAGCGAAGTCGCTTTTATCGCAACGACACTCATTATCATTGACGTGACACTCGCCGCCCTGTTCTGGAGCTGGGGGGCAGACGACGACATCATGGCCCGGCTCATCAAGAAGACGCTGTTTGTTGGCGTCTTCGCTTATTTGATCAGCAACTGGAACTACCTCGCACAAATTGTCTTCGAGAGTTTTGCTGGCATTGGTCTCAAAGCCTCGGGCACCGGGTTTTCAACGGCTGATCTTCTGCGCCCCGGCAAAGTGGCGCAAACCGGGCTTGATGCCGGGCGGCCACTGCTTGAATCCATTTCCGATCTCATGGGCTATTGGAGTTTCTTCGAGAACTTCATCCAGATCGCCTGCATGCTGTTTGCCTGGGTGCTGGTGCTGCTCGCCTTCTTCATCCTTGCCGTCCAGCTCTTTGTCACGCTGATCGAGTTCAAGCTGACAACGCTGGCAGGCTTTATTCTCATTCCCTTTGGCCTCTTCGGCAAATCCGCCTTCATGGCCGAACGCGTGCTCGGCAATGTCATCTCCTCTGGCATCAAGGTGCTGGTGCTGGCCGTGATCATCGGCATCGGTTCGACGCTCTTCTCCGAGTTTACGGCGGGCTTTGGCGGCAACACGCCCACCATTGATCAAGCGATGGCGATTGTGCTTGCGGCACTTTCGTTGCTGGGCCTCGGCATCTTCGGTCCTGGCATCGCCAATGGTCTTGTATCAGGTGGTCCGCAGCTGGGCGCTGGCAGTGCTGTTGGCACTGGACTTGCTGCGGGTGGCGTGGCGGCGGTCGCAGCAGCAGGTGTGGGTGGTGTTGCATCAGCAGGATCAGCGCTTGCTTCGGGAACAGCCGCCGCCGCACGCGGTGGTGCCTCCCTCGCAGGAGGTGCTGCAACCTCCTACAGCCTTGGAGCCGCTGGCCAATCCGGTCTCAAAGGTGTGGGCGGAGGTTTAGGTGGCATGGTGCGTGCTGCTGGCAGTGCCGTGTCTTCGCCATTGAAGCGCGCATCCGCAAGCATGCAATCGAGTTTCAGCGACTGGCGGTCGTCACGCAGCTGAAGCGACAGGTGGCATGTCCCCAACTGCGTCAGGTGGCGGCGGAACCACGTCTTCCGATCCAGCCCCCGCCTGGGCCAAGCGCATGAAGCGCTGCACAAGCCATGAGCCATGGTGTCAGTACGGCGGCTCACGCCATCCGCAGCGGCGATGCCCATGGCGGCGGCTCTTCCGTCAATCTTTCAGAAAGGGACCGCTGATGTTCAAACGCCCATCAACCCACTACGGCAAAATGCCAGAACCCGTGACGCCCTATCAGCGTGCAGCCCAAGTCTGGGATGACCGCATCGGTTCGGCCCGCGTCCAAGCCAGGAACTGGCGTCTCATGGCCTTCGCTTCGCTCGTTCTCGCGGGCGGCTTTGCGACAGCACTTATCTGGCAATCGGCGCGAGGCTCTGTCGTGCCTTGGGTGGTGCAAGTCGACCGGCTCGGCCAGGCACAGGCCGTGACCCCGGCAGTTGCTGACTTTCGCCCGACTGACCCGCAGATCGCTTTTCATCTCGCGAGATTCATCGAGCAGGTCCGTGCCATTCCAGCCGATGCCATCATCGTCCGGCAGAACTGGCTTCGCGCCTATGAGTTCACCACCGATCGCGGCGCGACAGCACTCAATGATTATGCCCGCGTCAACGATCCCTTCGCCAAAGTCGGCAAACAGCAGATCGCGGTTGAGGTTTCGAGCGTGATCCGTGCCTCTCCGGAAAGTTTCCGCGTTGCCTGGGTCGAGCGCTCCTATGAGAATGGCCAGCTTTCTGTCACCGCGCGCTGGACCGCCATTCTCACCATCGTTCTGGAGACACCGCGCAATGCCGAAAGGCTTCGCGCCAATCCGCTCGGCATTTACGTCAACGCCATCAACTGGTCCCGGGAGCTTGGACAATGACACACCCTTACAAACTCATTCTCACCACTTTACTTCTCTCCGCAACAGCACTTGCCGGCTGCACATCGCACCGGAAGCCACCGGAGATTTCTTACGACAATGCGGCACCCGCCGTTGAGAGCTTCGATCCACCAGCACCTGTCGAAGTGGTCGAGCTGCCAAAACCCCTGCCTCTGCCCGGCCAATTGAAGCCGGTGGCCAAGTCCCGCAAAAAACCAGAAGCGGCTGAGCCGACGGTGCGTGTCGCCGATGCGAATGCATTGGCACGCATCCAGCCGGTGCGCGACGGCTTCATCAATGCGATGCAAGTCTATCCCTTCACGCAAGGTGCGCTCTATCAAGTCTATACCGCTGTCGGTCAGATCACCGACATCGCATTGCAGCCGGGTGAACAACTTGTAGGGTCCGGCCCGGTTGCCGCCGGTGATACCGTACGCTGGATCATCGGCGACACCGAAAGCGGGTCGGGCCAGACGCGGCAGGTTCATATTCTCGTCAAACCGACGCGCGTAGATCTCACGACTAACGTTGTCATCAATACGAACCTTCGCACCTATCATCTGGAGCTGCGCTCAACCGGAGCGACCTATATGGCCTCGGTCTCCTGGCAATATCCAGAGGATCAACTCATCGCACTCCGCCGCCAGAATGCGCAGGCCGAAGCGGCCCAACCCATCGCAACCGATGTCGATCTCGCGCGCGTCAATTTCCGCTACGCAATCGAAGGTGACCGTGCACCGTGGCGGCCTCTACGCGCCTATGATGATGGCCGACAGGTGTTCATTGAGTTTCCGCGCGGCATTGGACAGGGTGAGATGCCACCGCTGTTCATCGTCGGGCCGGAAGGTGATACTTCCGAACTCGTCAACTACCGCATTCGCGGCCATCACATGATTGTTGACCGGCTCTTTGCGGCAGCCGAGCTGCGCCTTGGCTCCAGCAAGGCCCAGAAGCGCGTGCGTATTGTTCGCACCGATGGAAAGCCCGCGTCATGAGCGATCCTTACACCGCTTCAGGGCAAATAAAAACCGAGCCTGCCGAAGATACAGAAAAGCCGATGCGCCTGCGCGGTGATGCGCCCCGCGTCACGCGTCTGTCGCGCAAGGTGCTGGCGGGACTGGGAGGTGTCACCAGCCTCGTGTTGGGTGGCGCGTTGATCTATGCCTTGCAAACGCGTGATACGACCAAAACGGCGGACGAACTCTTTTCGACAGAGAACCGTGCGACCGCTGATGGTCTGGTCGGCCTGCCAAAAGACTATAGCACTATCCCGAAACTCGGACCACCGCTTCCCGGCGATCTTGGCCGACCCATTCTCGACGCGCAAAAGCGGGGAATGTCTGTTCCCAATCCCAACATCGTCCCGCCTGATCCCGCGATCAGTGCTGAAGAGCAGCGGCGGTTGCAGGAAATCGAAGCAGCAAGGATGAGCAAACTCTTCGCCGCCACGGAAACGCGGAATGTGTCGCCCGTCCTACAAGGCACAGCGCCAATGGCAGTGCCAATGCCTGATCTCGCGTCGCTTGGCCTAGCACCGCCACCAGTTGCACCCACCGCACAGGACAAGCAGCTTGCCTTCCTCAATGCCAATGTTGATCGCAAAACTGTCTCAACAGACCGCGTGGCGGCACCCGCTTCGCCTTATGTGCTGCAGGCAGGTGCTGTGATCGCAGCAGCGCTCATCACCGGCATTCGCTCCGATCTTCCGGGCCAGATCACGGCACAGGTGACTGAACATGTCTATGACAGTCCCACGGGACGCACCCTGTTGGTACCGCAAGGCACACGTATCATCGGTCAATACGATAGCGATGTGCAGTTTGGGCAAAACCGTGTGCTCCTCGTCTGGAACAGACTCATTTTTCCCAATGGTCGCTCCATCGTGCTTGAGCGTCAGCCAGGTGCCGATGCCGAAGGTTTTGCGGGCCTGCAAGATGGCGTCGACTATCACTGGTGGGATCTTGCCAAAGCAGCTGGCTTGTCCACTCTGCTCAGCATTGGCACGGAACTCGGTGCTAGCAATGATGACCGGTTGATCAGTGCCATCCGCAACGGCGCCCAAGACACGATCAATGACGCAGGTCAGCAGATCGTGCGGCGCCAGCTCAATGTTGCGCCGACACTGACTGTCCGGCCAGGATTTCCTGTGCGCATCATAGTAACCCGCGATCTCGTGCTCGAACCCTATGGAGGCTGATCCATGTCAAAACTGAAACTCGGACCACTCGAAGATGACAAGCCGGTCAAGGTGTCGGTCGAACTGTCGGCTGCAACACATCGTAACTTGCTCGCATATGCCGAGACTCTTGGAAAAGAAACGGGGCGGTCCATTGGCGAACCGTCAAAATTGATTGCGCCGATGATTGAGCGCTTCATGGCTTCAGATCGAGGGTTTGCGAAGATGCGGAGGGAACGGCCGTTGAAACATACAGCATCAACATTGCCTAAATTGCCAAAGTAAATGAATTAGATGTTGCCGGCCAGTGGACCATCAGGCTCGCAATCTGTTTGAAGCAAGCCATTGAAGGGCCGCCACAGGAGAACTCGAGCCGTAGCATGGTCCAAGCGAAGGTGCTCTGGCGCTGCAGCCGTTCATGTATCGTCCAAGCGAGCAAGCAGTAGAATTGGAAATTCAAGTGCGCGAAGTAGCTTTAATGCAGGGTCACGTGGCGGTTCAATAGGCTGCATTGCGCCGCATTTCCTTACTGTACGCGATGCGCACACGACGCCTTCAAATTTGTTGTTTTCAGGGGATTGTCTGCCTAATCCATCATGGGCGCAACGGAAAACACTTTCCCGCGCGCCATCGTTGGTGGCGTGTTGGTTGTCATGGAAGTCGTTTAGCTGGCTCCTTCCTTTTGCTCAATTGGGAAAGACGTGAAAAAGCAGGCATAAACGGTCAAGCTGGTGATGTCGTTCTTGATCGCTATTGCTGAATTAACGCACTTTGGTAGCTTTTCGTGAGGTCGCTGGATGTTTCAGTGCCCACTTGCAGCAGTCTATCTCAACGAACGTATGTCAGATGACGGCGGTTTTGCCCCGAGGTCACTTGTCGAAACCAACGCATGACGTAGACAACCGCAAAAGTTGACGGCGCGCGGAATATGGCAAAGTGTAACGTTGAGTTTTGGGAGAAATGAATGCGCCAATTGCTGCATGTTGATTTGCGACTACTGATGATCTTGCGCACGATTGTCGAACACAAGGGATTGGCGGGTGCGCAAGCTGTATTGAACATGAGTTAGTCTACTGTTTCGGCCAGTTTGAGCGAACTGGAAACGCGGCTGGGGTTGCGGCTGTGCAATCGCGGGCGCTCGGGCTTTGCGCTTACCGAGGCTGGACGCATTGTTTACGAGGCAAGTCACGACTTGTTCGATGCCGTTGGTCGCTTCAGCGCCAGCACTTCGGCGATATCGGATTCGACGCGCGGCATATTGCGGATTGGTACTGTTGACGCAGTCGCCACAAATCCAAACTTGCCGCTTGCTGCCGCCCTGAGGCGTTTCAGAGCATTCGCCAAGAATGTACTGGTTGATTTCTTGAATGCAGGCCCGGAAGATTTGGAAGCGCAGGTGCTGCAAGGCAAACGTGATGTGGTTATTGGTCCCTACGCAGAGCGCTATGCGACGCTTGACTATGTGCCGTTACATCAAGAGGTGCAGACGCTCTACGTTTCGCGTCAACACAAACTCTTCAGTTTGAAAGGTGATGGCGGCCACGAGATCCTCGACGGACACGCATTTGTGTCTCGGCGCTATCTCCATAGTTCGGACATCAATCGCGTTGGCTTGTCTGACCCTCATGCCGTTGTTGACACCATGGAAGCACAGCTGATCCTGATTCAGAGCGGTGAATACTTCGGGTATTTGCCAGAGCATTATGCACAGCAGTGGGTTTCCAGTGGTGACTTGCGTGCCATTCTGCCTGAGCGGTTCAGCTATGAATCACAGTTTTTCGCGGTTTCGATGAAGCAGCGCATACCGAACCAGCTGATCAAAAAATTCGTGGAGCTTCTGCAAAACGATAAACCGCCCCGCTGATACATCGGGAATTCCGATCCTTTCCACGGAATTTGACTGTTTTAACAGCTGCGGATTCCAGTGAACATTTGACCATGAACAGTTATGATCGTGGGCGGCTTGATCTTCCTTTTGTTGGAATTTGCAGTTTTGGCAAACGGCCGATTTGCACGGATTGGGACAATATCCAGGCGGATGTTGCCGTTCTTGGCGCGCCGCTGGACATGGGTACGCAATTTCGCGCCGGTGCGCGCTTCGGCCCGCGCGCCATTCGCGAGGCATCAACACTGTTTTCTTTTGGACATGGCGGATCCTACGACCATGAAGACGACGTGGTTTATCTTCCAGGCGATCGAGTGCGTATCGTTGACATTGGCGATGCTGATATTGTTCACACTGACCAAGCCAAGAGCCTTGAGAACATCGAACATGGGGTTCGCAAGATTTTGAAGGCTGGGGCCTTACCCGTGGTGATGGGCGGTGACCATTCCATCAACATTGCATGCATCAATGCCTTTTCAGAAGAAGCGCCCATTCATGTTGTGCAGATTGATGCACATCTCGATTTTGTTGATCAGCGCCACGGTGTGCGCAATGGCCATGGCAGCCCCATGCGGCGCGCGGCTGATCATGATCACGTTTCGGGCCTGTCACAGATTGGCATTCGCAACGTGTCTTCAACAGCGCGCGAGGGTTATGACACAGCGCGGCAAATGGGTTCTGACATTCTATCTGTTCGTCAATTCCGCAAGCTGGGTGTGGATGCCGTGTTGGAACGAATCCCTGCAGGCAAACGCTATTATCTGACAATTGACATTGATGGCTTTGACCCCTCCATAGCACCAGGCACAGGCACACCGAGCCATGGTGGTTTTCTTTATTATGAAGGTCTTGAGCTTATCGCAGGATTGGCCAAGCGCGGGCAAATTGTGGGGCTTGACCTGGTTGAGGTTGCCCCTGACTATGACCATACGGGCTCCACAGCTATTTTGGCCGCCCAGCTCTTGCTGAATACACTTGGACGAATTTTTCACGCGCGCGCTTCCACTTGAATGTGGCGCAAACCTCGGAGGATACAACATGTTGAAGACATTACTCGCCGGTGCTGCCATCGCAGGATTGATGGCATTCGGCTCTGTTGCTGAAGCAGGGACGCTAAAACTCGGTCATTCCACATGGGTGGGCTATGGCCCATTCTACATTGCTTTGGACAAGGGCTACTTCAAGGAAGAAGGCGTTGATGTCGAGTTCACAATCATGGAAGACACAGCCATCAAAATGGGCGCGTTGTTTGCGGGGCAAATTGACATTGCGGCTTCAACATCGGACGAATTTCCGATCTATCTGCAACCGGGGAAATCCGCGCGTTACTTCATGGCGGTTGACTACAGCAATGGTGGTGATGGCGTCGTCGCTACAAAAGACATTACGACCATCGCCGGATTGAAAGGCAAAAAAATTGCATTCGAGCAAGGCTCAATTTCTCAGTTCTTTTTGAACGTGCTTTTGAAGAAGAATGGTTTGACACAGGCCGACGTCGAGGCCGTGAGCATGACGGCGGCCGACGCTGGCACGGCATTTGTGGCCGGCCAAGTGGACGCAGCTGTGACATGGGAACCTGCACTCAGTCTTGGGGCCACCTCGGCAAATGGCCACCTCCTCGCTTCAAGTGCGGAATTGCCAGGTGTAATTGTCGATGTGTTGGCAACAACAGGTGAGACAGCAAAGGCCAAAGAGGCTGATCTGCGCGGTTTTGCACGCGCTTGGTACCGTGCCTTGGATTTCCTGAAAGCGAATCCCGACGAAGGCTATGCGATAATGGCTAAAGGTGTGGGTGGCTGGATTGAAAAACCTGACGACTTCAAAGCTGCCGCTGGTGGCATCCAGTATCTTGATAAAGCTGCCAATGCCACGCTGTTTGGATCCGCAGGCACTGACGGGACGCTGCACAAGACCGTCGCGGACGCCATTGAAATCTGGAAAGGCTTCCAGAAAGTGCAAGTCGAAGTGACGCCCCAGGACCTGATCGAGCAGAATGTCTATGGCGGCTGATTGAGCAATGCCATGGTTGAACACACTTGTTGACCGCTACCTGACGCCGCGTGGAGACATCTCCACCGGCGCAGGTCTTCTTGCGGCATTTGTGTGTGTTGCAGCAGTGGGTCTGATTTGGGTTATCTTGTCATATGGCGGTCTGGCAGATCCGGTATTTTTTCCGAGCCCGGGTGCCGTGTTTTCGGCATTCTGGGAAACACTTTCAGACGGACGACTCGGAAAACATGTTTGGGCCAGTCTCATCGTCATCAACATCGGGTTTTTGATTTCAACCGTTTTGGCCGTGCCACTCGGTTTGATGATGGGCACATTCCGGATTGTGCAAGCGGGGCTGGAACCCATCATCAACTTCATACGCTACCTGCCCGTGACAGCAATGATCCCGCTGCTCATCCTGTGGGTTGGCATTGGGATTGAACAGAAAATCACAGTCATCGTGATTGGCACCTTTTTTCAGCAGGTGGTGATGGTGATCGACATCGTCAACCGGGTGCCCAACGAACTGTTGAATGCCGCATACACGCTGGGCGCCGGACGGCGCAAAATTCTGTCGCGTGTTTTGGTGCCGGCAATGTTGCCCGGCCTCATGGACATGTTTCGTGTGACGATGGGGTGGGCGTGGACCTATCTGGTGGTTGCAGAGCTTGTGGGGTCTTCCGCAGGACTTGGATACATGAGCATGCAGGCCATGCGTGGCCTGCACGCAGACGTTATCTTTGTCGCCATTCTGGTGATCGGAATTCTTGGCATTCTTACAGACCAGATTTTCCGTGTGCTGAAACGGGTTCTCTTGCCTTGGGCAGAGGCCAACTGAATGGGTGAAGTTTCAATACAGAATATCTGCCTGGAATTTGGAGCACCTGGCAAAACCGTAGTGGCACTCGATAACGTCAGTCTTGTCGTACCGGACAAGCAATTTGCGGTCATCGTGGGCCCGTCGGGCTGTGGTAAATCCAGTTTGTTGGATATTGTTGCTGGCCTTCGCAAAGCGACATCGGGCCAATGCAAGTTGGATGGTGTTCCCGTCACAAAGCCTGGCCAGCAACGCGGAATGGTGTTTCAAAACTACTCGCTTTTTCCTTGGTTGACGGTCCAGGAAAATGTGGAGTTTGGGCCACGGCTGCGCGGTGTCTCTGCTTCCGAACGGACTGAAGCGGCGCGTTCTTATCTTGAAGCGGTGGGGCTTGCTGGTTTTGAAAAACATCATCCCGCACAACTGTCGGGCGGCATGAAGCAGCGTGTCGCCATTGCCCGTGCGCTGGCCAATGATCCTGATGTATTGCTGATGGACAAGCCTTTTGGCGCCTTGGACAGTCAGACGCGCACTGTGATGCAGCAGTTGCTTTTAAAAGTCTGGGAGAAGTCCAACAAGACCGTGCTCTTTGTGACGCACGATATCGAAGAAGCCCTTTTTTTGGGTGACATTGTTTACATCATGTCGTCGAGGCCAGGCCGATTTGTTGACAAAATTGAAATCACATTGCCACGGCCGCGCCGTTACGAACTTTTTTCAACGCCCGAATTCCTGAAAATGAAAGGCCAAATCCACGAAACGCTGCACCCGACATCACACAAATCAGTTCCTGCATCAAACCAAACTTAAGGGAAAAAAATGACCGATACGTTGACCATGGGAAACATTCCAACCGGAGCCACATCCATGAAGAAAGTTTTTCAGATTTTTCCTGATGGCCCACCTAGCGAGGGTTTGAAACCCATTAACGTGATGGACTTGAATAACATTGTTGCTGGTACTGCCAAAGAAATCGGCACGTTCGACTATGTCGATGCGACGCGACAGTTCACGGTAGGTATTTGGGAGAGCACGCCCTGCACTGAGTTTATCCCATTCTATCCTTGCGATGAGTTCTGCTATTTGATTACCGGCGGCATCAGAATTACCCAGGAAGACGGTACGACAGATTATTATGTTGCAGGGCAAGGCTTCATGGTTTTACGCGGCACGAAGTGTCACTATGAAATGACTGGCGTCACCAAGAAATTCTCAGTCATGTTCGAAAACAAGTTGCACACGGCATGAACCCCAAAGTCATCATCACTTGCGCGATCACAGGTGCCGGCGATACGGTTGGCAAACATCCGGCCATTCCAGTTACACCAGAGCAGATTGCGACTTCAGCGCTTGAAGCAGCTAGCGCCGGCGCTGCTGTTGTGCACTGCCACGTCCGCGATCCAAAAACCGGCAAGAGCTCGCGGGCCGTTTCGCTCTACCGCGAAGTGGTTGAGCGCATTCGAGCGGTAAACAAAAAAGTGGTGATCAACCTTACGGCAGGCATGGGCAGCGATCTTGAAGTTGGTGAAGGAGAGCATCCTTTGCCCATCGTCAAAGAGAAAAGTGACTTGGTCGGCCCCATTGAACGCCTTCTCCATATCGCTGAGCTCAGGCCAGAGATCTGCACCATTGATTGCGGTTCTTTGAACTTTGGTGATGGCAATTTTCTGTTGGTGCAAACACCATCGCAATTGCGCGCGCAGGCCAAGTTGATTCAGAGTTATGGTGTGAAGCCGGAACTTGAATGCTTCGACAGTGGCAATGTGTGGTTTGCAAAGCAACTTTGTGCTGAGGGTTTGATCAGCGGAACACCACTGTTTCAACTTTGCCTTGGCATTCCCTGGGGCGCACCATACAATTCTGAAACCATGGCCTATCAGAAATCGCTTCTGCCCGCTGGCGCCATCTGGGCTGCATTCGGCATTGGCCGCAACGAATTCCCTGCTGTGGCGCAAGCTGTGCTGCTCGGGGGCCATGTGCGTGTAGGGTTGGAAGACAATCTTTGGCTTGAGAAAGGTGTTTATGCATCCAACGCAACGTTGGTGGAACGCGCCGTGAGCATCATTCGCATGCTTGGCGCTGATGTCGCATCTGCCCAGGAAGCGCGGACGATTTTGTCGCTGCCCGCAACAGCATGAACTTCGACTACATCATTGTTGGGGGTGGCTCCGCTGGGTGTGTATTGGCAGCGCGCCTGAGTGAAAATGGCCGCAATCGGGTATTGTTGCTGGAAGCTGGTCCACGTGATTGGCATCCGTTGATCCATATGCCGACGGGCGAAGTCTTCATGGTTGGAAGCGCTGTGGATTGGCAATTCAAGAGCGAACCAGAGCCGAAACTTGGTGGCTATCAAGTTCCCCTGCCCCGCGGCCGTGTGCTGGGTGGCAGTTCTTCCATCAACGGCCAAATCTATGTGCGTGGCCACCCCCGCGATTATGACGAGTGGCGGCAACTTGGCAATGTGGGTTGGGATTGGGAAAGTGTGCTGCCCTATTTCAAGAAGGCAGAAAATTGGAATGGTAGTGATGATGACTTGAGGGGCAACGACGGACCTTTGCGAACAGCGTTTGGGCGATACAAGATGCCGCTGTTTGATGCCTTCATCAAAGCCGGCCAGCAAGCGGGCTATCGCTTCAACCCTGATTACAATGGCGCGGAACAAGAAGGTTTTGTGTGGACGCAATATACCCACACCCATGCTTTTCCAATGCGTTGTTCGGCGGCGCGAGCCTACGTCTGGCCCGCACTGCGCCGCAAGAACCTTGCTGTCTGGACAGGTGCCCACGTTCGTCGGCTGATCATGGATGGCAAGCGCGTCACGGGCGTTGAGGTCGACCACAAGGGCAAGCGCCAAACAATTTTTGCAACACGCGAAGTCGTTTTGTCGGCTGGTGCCTATCACTCACCGCAAATGTTGATGCTCTCTGGCATTGGTGATCCCGCACAACTTTCGAAACATGGTATTTCATGCCAACATGAATTGTCGGGAGTTGGCAAGAACCTGCAAGATCACATCGGTTCATTTGTGCAGCACCGCTGCAAAAAACCGATCACATATTTCAACATGACCAAACCGTTGCCCCTTGCTTTTGCGGCCTTGCAATATCTCTTCACGCGAAGCGGTCCATTGGCGATCTTTCCGATGAACACTATGGCATTCCTCAAGAGCAATCCAGATTTGGAACGCCCTGACATTCAGTACTATTTACTGCCCGCAGCCATGAACCCAAATGGTTCACCAGATCATGTGCCGCGATTCCACGGTTACAACATTCATTGGTGTGGGTTGCGCCCGCAAAGCCGCGGGCAGGTTGAGATTAGGTCAGCGGATCCGCAGGATGCGCCAGTCATCACGCACAACTATCTTCTAGAACCTGAAGATCAAGCTCTCAATCGGTATGCTTTGCGGCTGGCGCGAAAACTTCACAGCCAAACAGCATTTGACGCATTCCGTGGCGAAGAACTCGATCCAGGACCATCTTGCCAAACCGATGATGAAATTGACGACTTCGCTTCACGCTTTGTTTCCTCACACTATCATCCCGTTGGTACATGTAAAATGGGGACAGACAAGGCTGCGGTGGTTGATCCACAACTGCGCGTGCATGGCTTGCAGGGTTTACGCGTCGTTGATGCATCTGTCATGCCCCGTTTGGTGGGCGCAAACACCAATGCGCCTACAATCATGATGGCGGAGAAGGCTGCGGATATGATTTTGAGGGTCTAAGGTTGATCAATGAGCGCCAAGCCTTGGGGACTGTGAAGATGTGGTGTTGGATTGATCACGTTGGGCGAAGAGTTCAACACACTTCACACCAACAACAGTCTCTCACTGCACACACCACGCATACGGTACTTTCTAACCTACTGTTTTCTTTGGATTGTCAGTCCAATCCATCATGAGCGCAACGGCGAATGTTTTACCGCGCGCCACGGGCGGTGGCGTGTTGTCTTTCATTTGTGTGGTTTAGCTGACTGGAAGGGTCTGCTCAATTGGGAAAGACGGGAAGAACCGGGATTGCGAAGGAGTATTTCCGGCATCATACAATGAAAGTCATCAAGCGCATCAGTGTTCCGGGATGTTTTCTTTGAATATGACCTGCAAGCGCGGGGGATGAACTTCGAGTGGACGTTCCAGCACTGCGCTTTCCAGAATGTTCAAGGCCTCGCGGGCTTCAACGCGTGGATTTTGATCGATCACGGCATCAAGCGTGCCGTCCAAAAGCAACTCCCTGGCGCTGGTCGTGGCCTCATGCCCCACTAGAACGATCTTGTGCTGCAAGCCACGTTCCTTGAGCGCTTTGGCGATACCGGAAATGCCGGCACCAACATTGTAAATTGCCTTGATGTCCGGGTTTTTTGCCAACAGAATTTTTGCTTCCTCGTAGGCCTTGGCTTCGTCATCCATGATTTCGCGCACCTGCACGACGGCCAGTGCTGGCGCTTCCTCGGAGAGAATGTTGCGGAAACCCATTTCACGTTCTTCGTGACCGCGATAGGACAGCGATCCGGTGAATAGCGCAACTTTGCCAACACCACTGCCCTGCCCCAAAAATCGCCTCACCAAATATCCGGCGAGCCTGCCCGCCGCACGGTTGTCCACCCCCACATAGGCAATGCGTGGCACGTGATGGACGTCTGACACCATGGTGACGATCTTGACGTGGCGCTGCGCCAATGCACGGATCGCCTCCCGCACACTGGGATGGTCAACAGCGATGATGCCGAGTCCCTGCACTTCGGGCGGGAGATGTCGCATCAACTGCGTCAGCTGTTCAGGATTGATGCTGTCCAGGGTTTTGACTTCGACATCAATTTTGTCGCGCCCTTTTGCCAACGACAGGATATGGCCATGGAGGGTCTGGATGAATTGGTTGGTGCCCACGGGCAAAATGAATTGCAACTTCACAGGACCGCGCGCATTTTTCTCCACGGACTTGCTGTCGGCGTCCGTCAAATAGCCAACGCGACTTGCGGCTTCCAGAACCAGATTATGGGTGCGAGACCTAACGCCCGGCCTGTTGTTCAAGACACGGTCAACAGTTGCAATCGACACGCCTGCGGCCTGCGCTATGTCGACGATCGTCGCCTTCATGTGAAACGATGCACCTTTCTTTGGTTTTCAACACAATTGCTGTGCGCGATTCTCTGGATGAATGAGAAGTAGGCGGGCGGACCCTCTGGTCCTACACCACCATTCAACTCAATTCCAATCATTTCATACGCTTCACGCCAGTAATCTCAATATACTTCCTTTACAATGATGGTTTTTGATGTTTAGTGATTTGTTTAAGCATTGACGACATCTCAATGATCGGTCAATTTGAATCATAGGAGACATCAGTGAAAACAGCAAAAGTCTCTGTTGGAGGACGATCATGAACTCACATTTGAGCCTGTCACGGCGCAAACTCTTGTCTTCAAGTGCCGCCACCTTGAGTTTTGGCGCGGTGGCAACCGGCATCGGACCGCGATTTATTCGCCCTGGGCGCGCCTTTGCCGCCGACGCCCTGGCCGCCGGCATGGTGGGTGGACCCACCGGTTTTGACGGATCAGAGCGCTACCAGTATGGCCCAGACACGCCAGAAGCCCGCGCGATCGAATTGGCCAAGTCCATCAAAGGCGCTGGCGGCCCCACGAAAATTGTCTTGGCCTTGTCAGATGGGTCCATTGGCCAGATCGCACAACCCTTCCCGGCTGGAGCACCTTCAGTCAAAGACCTGTGGGAGAAGGAAACCGGCATTACCCTGGAAATCGTTGGGGTTCCCAATGGCCAGGAATTCACCAAAACGATGCAGGACATTTCCACCAAGGGCGGAGCCTATGACATCTACGCGCTGGAATGGAACCGCTTGGGCGATCTTGCAGAAACTGGCGGCGTTGTGAACCTTGATGAATTTGTAGCCAAGCATAAACCGGAGTGGGACGACGCTGAGCGAGGCTATGTCAACGGCGCGCAAGGTGTTTCGCTGCTCAATCAATATCGCGGATCAACCTATGGCGTTTCGCTCGATGGTGATTTCCAGACCTGGGTTTATCGCACTGACCTGTTCAATGACGAAGCAGAGAAGAAGGCATTCAAAGACAAATTTGGCCGTGATCTCGCGCCACCTCGGACTTGGAAGCAGCTGGATGAAACTGCTGCCTTCTTCTACCGCCCAGACAAGGGCATGTTCGGCTCAACCGACTTGCGCAACCAGGGCTGGGGCTACACCAACTGGTACCAGCGCTATGTGACGATGGGCGATCCCAACCAGTTCCTGTTTGCTGACGATGGTTCTCCATTGATTAATTCTGAAGCCGGCATTGCAGCGACCAAAGAATACATGGACTCGCTTTCCTACAAATCACCTGACGCGATTTCGTGGAGCTGGCCGGAGCAGTATGGCAACTTTGCAAAAGGTGGGGCGGCGATGACATGTGCCTTCTCCAACTTGCCAAAGTTCCTCGACAACGCCGCGAACAAGGATTCACAGGTGACCGGCAAGATCGGCTCCATGTTGCCGCCGGGCCGTGAGGTCAACGGCAAACTCATCAGCCGTTCTGTGCTGTGGTACAATCTCTCGGCCTCGGTTTCAACGCAGGCCAAAAACCCCGAGCTTTGTTACGCATTGCTGCAATGGCTGGGATCGAGCCGCATCTATTCGTGGATGACGGCAAATCCGGGTGGATACTTCGATCCCTTCCGCCTGTCGGACTTCTCCGATCCATTGGTGCGCCAGACTTATCATGCCTACCACATGGATGTGGTGCGTGAGACCGTGAAGCGCTGTGTTCCCACAATCAACTATCCAGGAGCCACCGCCTTCCACAATGCGCTGGATGAAAATCTGGTGGCGGCCCTGACCAAGGCCAAGACGCCAGAACAGGCGATGGCCGACACGGAAGCGGAGTGGAAGAAAATTGCGCGCCGCACAGGTGAAGACAAGCTGCTTGAGGCCATCAAGGCGAACAAGGCAGCGTGGCCTACAGCAACTGACTCTACTCTGACTGAGATTGAGGAGCGCACAGACTGCGCTTGGTTTGTGCGCTCCTCTTGCAATTCCTCAATGAAACGCTCTCTGCCATTTGAAATTTTCCGCTATGCAATGATCGCGCTGGCGCTTGTCATTGCATTGATCCCGATTGTGTGGATGGCATCGATGGCATTCAAACCGATTGGTGAATGGTCTGCAACGGGAGCTGATCTGACGTGGTGGCCAAAGGAGCCAACACTCTTCAACTTCAATTTCATATTCGGCCAGTCAGACACCAGCTTGATCGTTGCTTTGGAAAAGACGGCGGCGAAACCCATTTTGGCATCCTTGTTGGCTTCGATTTTTGGAACACTCATTGCCATCACAGCGGGGACGGCCGCTGCCTATGGCTTGTCACGCTTTGGGTCTGGGCAAAACCTGCCGCTGGCCCTCATCCAGCTCCGCATATTTCCACCCATGGCCGTGATGATCCCGGTGATGATCATGTGGGCGTTCCTCAACCTCAATGACACATGGTTCGGGCTGGCGCTTGTCTACGGCATTGTCACTTTGCCGTTTGCGTTCTGGCTGATGAAGACGTTTTTTGATGACATGCCACGCGAGATTGAGGAAGCGGCACTGGTGGAGGGTTGCTCGCGCTGGCGGGTTTTCACGCGGGTAACATTGCCGATGATGAGGGCGCCGCTGGCAAGTGCATCACTCTTTGTATTCATTTTGAATTGGTCAGACTACCTCATCGCACTTTTGCTGACGACGCGCGAATGGGTAACTGTTCCCGTTTACATGGCGTCATTGTCTTCGAGCATGACAGGCCAGCTCTATGGCGCGAAGGCTGCACTTGGCCTGATCGCCGCCGTGCCGCCACTGGTTCTCGGCATTGCCATTCAAAAGCATTTGGTGCGCGGCCTTACATTCGGGGCGCTCAAGCAATGACGGATGTCACGCGCCAGACTCATGCGGAAAAGCAAGCTGCAAGCCTTGGTTTCAAGCTGACACTGCCTGCGCAAATACTTGTGCTTTTCATCTCGCTTTTTCCGATGTTGATGCAGGTTTACATCAGCCTCACCGACTGGTCACCGCTCACAGGTGCGAACTGGTGGATGGCCTATGGCTTCTGGAACAATTTCGCCAACTACTTTGATCTTCTGTCGGACAACCGCTTTTGGGGAGCACTTGGGCGGACCGCGTTGGTGATGGCAGTATGTGTTCCAGTTGAATTCCTGCTTGGCCTCGCGCTGGCCACGCTGTTTGTCGATGAGTTTCACGGCAAGAAGTTGTTCTATTCCATTTTGCTGATGCCGATGATGGTTGTGCCGGCAGTGGCTGGCTACATGTTCTACATGCTGTTCCAGTCCACCGGGCCGGTCAATCATCTGCTGTCGGCAATTTCAGGAACAACAGTCAGTCTCGCCTGGCTGTCACAACCAAATTCGGCACTGATTGCCGTCATGATCGCCGACATTTGGCAGTGGACTCCCTTGATGTTTCTCATTCTGCTGGCCGGACTTGCAGGCGTGCCCGAAGACCAGATCAAAGCTGCAACTTTGCTCGGGGCTAACGCATGGCAACGGTTTTACACGATTGTCATTCCGCGCATGAAGTCCATCATGATCATCGCGCTGGCCATCCGCTTGATTGAAAACTTCAAAATCTTTGACACGCTCTACATCATGACGGGTGGCGGACCGGGTACGGCCACCGAAACCATTTCGGTCTACTTCTATGAAGTCACGACACAAGATCTCATCTGGGGCTATGTTGCAGCATTGGCGCTGTTTATCTTGATTGTGCTGTCGGTACTTGCGGTTTTCGCTATGAAGCGCATGGCCAGAACTGTGGAGGTTCCAGCATGAGCACCATACACTTGCGCAAGCTGGCAAAAAAATTCGGCAACTTCACCGCCCTGAAGTCCATGGACCTCGACATCGCTGATGGAGAATTCATGGCCATCCTCGGCCCGTCGGGCTGCGGCAAATCCACTACCATGAACATGATTGCTGGATTGGAAGGGCCGACGTCCGGCAGCATCCATTTCGGCGCGCGCGACATGGCGGGTGTGCCCATGGGCAGGCGCAATGTCGGTTTTGTCTTCCAGAACTACGCCATCTTCACCCACATGACGGTGCGCCAGAACCTGGCCTACGGACCCACCATGCAGCGCATGCCCGTTGCGGACGTGAAAACCAAAGTGGAAGAAATGGCGTCCTTTCTGCAGCTTACAGAACTGTTGGACCGCAAGGCTGACAAGCTCTCTGTCAATATCTTGCAACGCGTTGCCATTGGCCGTTCCGCAATCCTGAAACCGGCAATCTTTCTGCTTGATGAACCACTGTCGAATGTTGATGCGGCTTTCCGCGCGGTGATGCGCACCGAACTCAAACAGTTGCAACGCCAGTTCCGGCAGACAATGGTTTATGTCACCCATGACCAGTTGGAAGCCATGACCATGGCTGACCGCATCGCCGTGATGGATCATGGTGTTTTGCAGCAGGTTGGAACGCCGCTCGAGATTTACAACAATCCCGCAAATATTTTTGTCGCCTCATTTATAGGATCACCGGGCATGAACCTGCTGAAGGGAAAACCTGTTGAGTCCAAGCAGGGTCTGCGTGTTGATCTGGGTCCGGTTGGTGCAACACCTGTGCTGCCACCAGCACTTGCGTCACGCCTGCGACAGTCCAATGGTGACGTCTGGTATGGTTTCCGGCCGGAGAACATCAACGTGGAGAAAAAGAGCAGTGGGTTGACGCTGCCGGTGACGTTCATGGAGCGGATCGGTGCACGCACGATTGTGCACTTGGGCGAAGACCTTTCGACCAAGGCCGTGTTTGACAATGACACCCCAGTTGATGCGGGTGGTTCGTTGTCGTTCAGCGTCCTGCCGGAACATCTTTTGCTGTTTGACGGAAAGAGCGGGATCAGGATTGGAGCGGAGGCTGGCCATGGCTGAAATTGCTTTCCGCAACGTCTGCAAACGCTATGGCAAAATCCGTGCTTTGGAAGATGTATCCTTCACGGTCAAAGACAATGAATTTTTCTGCCTGTTTGGGCCGCCGCTTTCGGGAAAGACCACCATCCTGCGGATTTTGCTGGGGCTTGAAATACCTGACAGTGGTGAGGTTCTGATTGACGGCAATCCGGCCAATGGCATTTCTCCTGGTGACCGCAATATCGCCATGGTGTTTCAAAACCTGGCCCTGTTTCCCCACATGACGGCGCGGGACAATGTGGCGTTTCCGCTGGTGGAGCGACATGTAGCAGCGAGTGAAATCGAAAAACGACTGCGTGACGTGGCTGGGAAACTCCATATCACACACATCATGCACAAACCGCCTGGACAACTTTCCGGCGGGGAGCGCCAACGGGTGGCAATTGCCCGCGCCCTCGTCCGCGATCCAGTTGCTTGTTTGATGGATGATCCGATTTCGGCCCTCGACGCGAGGCTTCGTGAATCGACGCGGGTTGAATTGAAGCGCATCCAGCGAGACCTTGGCCGCACGCTGATCTATGTGACCCATGACCAGGAAGAGGCCATGTCAGTTGCAGACAGAATGGCCATTCTTGTCGATGGAAAAATCCAGCAGATTGGCACACCCGACGACGTCTACCGGAAACCAGCAAACGTCGCCGTGGCCCGCTTGCTGGGTTCTCCCGCCATCAATCTCTTGAAGATGAAAAAGTCGGACAGAATCTGGCAACTTGCTGATGGCGCGCTGGTTGTGCCTGCAAATGGCTTTTCAAGCGCGGCCAACAGTATTGGCATCAGGCCCGAGGATTTGAAGGTGGCGCAATGGAACAGCAAACTGAAGGTCAAGCCCGCAACCGTGTTTCAAGTTGAACCACTGGGTGGCACAACTGTGCTGACCATTCAAAGCGGGGAAACACAGCTCAAAGCCCTGCTGCGCGGACAGCCGGACTTCAAGCCCAACATGCAGGTGTCCTTGTCTTGCGATCCCAAGAGCGCCCACTATTTTGGGGCCTCAGGCGAGGCTCTGCAATGACCTCATGTTCAAATCGTGAAAGGAGCTGCATATGGCAGGTTCAATGAAATTCGAACCGGATGTGAAAGTGCGCACAAACACTTTGCGCATCGGGTGCATTGGTGCCGGCATGATCATGGCCGAATGCCATCTTGCAGCCTATAAGGAAGCGGGCTTTCGCGTTGCGGCCATCGCTTCACGCACCAAGGAAAATGCACAAAAAGTTGCAAAGCGCTGGGACATTCCAGTAGTGCATGACACGCCAGAGCAACTCATCGCCGACCAAAGTATTGAAGTGCTCGACATTGCCTATCCGCCTGATTTGCAGCCAGCCTTGATCCGCCATGCGTTGATGCAGCCGCACATCAAGGGCATCCTGGCGCAGAAGCCTTTGGCACTTACATTGCAGGATGCGATTGAGCTTCGTGACGAGGCGGCAAAGGCGGGCAAGACCATCTCCGTCAACCAGAACATGCGCTACGACCAGTCCATGCGCGTGCTGAAACAGATCATCGACAACAATGCCCTGGGTCAGATCGTGTTTGCGCAGATCGACATGCACGCCATTCCGCACTGGCAGACCATTTTTGCAAGCCTATGACCGCCTCACCTATTCCAACATGAGTGTGCACCACCTTGATGTGCTGCGGTTCCTGTTTGGCGATCCCACTGATGTCACAGCAATCACACGCACTGATCCACGGACCACATTCAAGCACAGGGACGGCATCACTGTTTCCACGCTGAACTTTCCATCCGGCGTGATGGCCGTATCGTTGGAAGACGTCTGGTCTGGGCCCCGCCAGGAGGGCTACGACAATGACCAGCACATCACGTTCCGCGTTGAAGGCACCGAAGGCGTGGCCAAGGGAACAATCGGCTGGCCCACGGGTTCGGCATCCACATTGACATACGATTCAATCACAGAAACCAGTGGAAAATGGGTGACGCCGACATGGAACACCATGTGGTTTCCTCATGCCTTCATTGGCGTCATGGAACAGTTGCAACATGCCTTGGCAACGGGAACTGCAGCCTGCGCTTTCCATCGCTGATAACGTCAAAACCGTCGCGCTCGTCGAGGCTGGCTACAAATCCATGGCCGAAAGACGCACCGTTCAATTATCCGAAATTTCAACGTCATAACAAAGGGAGGACTTCATCATGATGCAATCTGGTATTTTCACGGGCTATTTCCCGTACGGTCTCAAGGAAACCGCGCAGAAAATCCGCGGGCTTGGCTTCAACACCGTGCAGCTGGACCTGCACTTCAAGGACATGGATCTTTCTGCCGGACAGATCACCAAGGAAAAAGCCAAGAAAGTGCGGGACACGTTCCGCGACCATAACCTGCCGATCTGCTGCATTTCCGGCTACACCAACATCATTCATCCCGACAAGGGCGAGCGGGAGAAGCGCGTCAGCTATCTCAAGGAAATCATCCGCAACGCGCGCCAGTTCGGCTCGCCCTATGTGATTTCTGAAACCGGCACCTACAACACCGAGTCGGACTGGATGCACCACCCGAAGAACAAGACCGAGGAAGGTTTCGAAACCTGCCGCAAAGTGATCTCCGACCTGGCCCAAACGGCCTATGACCACGGCGCCATGTTCCTGCTCGAAACCTACGTGAACAACGTGGTGGGCTCGGTTGAGGAAACCGTGAAGATGTTTGCGCAGGTTGACCATCCCGGCCTTGGCCTGTTGATGGACCCCACAAACTATTTCGAGACGCACAATATCGACCATATGGACAAGATGCTGAACCAGGTGTTCGACACGCTTTCGGACAAGATCAAGATTGCCCATGCCAAGGATGTGAAGCGATCGGGCGCCGACAAGTCCGAAAAACACGCCGACATCGGCGATGATGATGCGCTTGGAAAGCCACACGTTCCGCGGCGTTGGCGAAATTGAATTGCCAGCACCGGGCATGGGGTCGCTGAACTATGACCTTTACCTGAAGCGGTTGTCGGAGAAGCATCCGAACATTCCGGTCATCATTGAGCATCTCTCCGAGGATGACGTGCCGCGCGCCAAGAAATTCCTCGACGGCAAATTCCGCGCCAACGGACTTTGAGGCAACGATCATGGTCGAGCTCTTTGGCAAAACACTGACGCGGCGGGAGGTGGCGGCACGGTCCGGCGCACTCTCCCAATTCGCCGGTGTGCGGCTGATGGAGCTCGGCGATGGCGTGGAACGCGGCATTCGCGTGCTGGAATTCCGAACTGGTTCTGGCTTGCGGTTCACCTTGCTGGTGGACCGTGCGCTGGATATCGGCGACTGCGAATACAAGGGCCAGGCCATCGGCTGGCATTCGCCTTCCGGTTTCCGGCATCCGGGTTTGCATGAGTATGAAGGCGAACAAGGCCTCGCCTGGGCGCGGTCATTTTCAGGTTTGTCTGGTGACCTGTGGGCTTGATCATATTCTGGGGCCGGAAGAGGTGCCGGCAGACAACTACGGCTACCCCGGCAAAGCAACGGTGCGCCAATCACTGCATGGCCGTGTGAGCACCATTCCGGCAAAGCTGAAAGGATATGGCGAAACCTGGAATGGTGACCGTTGCATTCTTTGGGCCGAAGCAATCATAGCGCAGTCGGCGGTGTTTGGTGAAAACCTGCACCTCGATCCGCCGCATTGAAGCTGATGTTGGTGGCAATGAAATTCGCATTCAGGACCGCGTGATCAACCAGGGTTTCCGCCCAACCCCGCACATGTTCTTCTATCATGTCAATCTCGGCTATCCATTGCTCGACGAAGGAGCGCGGTTTGTGGCTCCGATCCGTGACGTGGTGTGGGCGGCGCATGCTGGTGACAGATACCAAGCACAGAATGTCGGCTATCACACCGCACCTGCGCCCATTGAAGGGTTTGTCGAACAGGTTTGGCAACATGAACTTGCCGCCAATCCAAATGATGATGCGCCCGCCGCACTGATCAATGAAAAACTTGGATTGGGATTTGAGGTTTGTTCAAAGAAATCCCAACTTCCTTGCCTTTATCAGTGGCAAAATTTCCAGGCCGGGGAATATGCCCTCGGCATTGAACCTTCAACGCATCACGTGAAGGGCAACCTGTTCGCGCGCGAGCGCGGCGAGATGATATGGCTCGAGCATGGCGAAGAGCGGCGTTACGACCTCAAACTGTCGGTCCTGGACGGCGCGCAGGCGCTGAAAGACGCGCAACGCCGGATCGCCGCAATAGCTGCCCAACCAGTCGAAGACTATCCGAAGCCATCCGGCAACTTCACTTCACTCAAAACATCCGAGATAGATCTGGGGCCGAAGCATGTCAGCAACAGACAGCATGGAAGGTCATCTCAAGAGGGACTACAGCCTGGTTGGCGAGAGCTCCCGACGTGCCATTGAAACCGGGCTTGGCGTCAGCGGAATGGTATCACTCGGAAGTTCCGCGGTGCCGTGATGAAAGAATTGATGCAGCGGACAGACGGACCCGCCATTCGCGACACGATCATCTGGTTCGTCCTTATTCTTGGTTCTGCCATTGGTGGCATCTGGACCTGGGGAACCTGGTGGTGTGTTCCATTTTTCTTCGTCTATGGCGTTCTCTATGGATCATCCAGTGACTCCCGCTGGCACGAGTGCGGCCACGGCACGGCGTTCAAGACGCGCTGGATGAATGATGTCGTCTATGAGATCGCATCCTTCATGGTCATGCGAAATTCAACAGCGTGGAAGTGGAGCCACACGCGGCATCACACTGACACCATCATTGTTGGCCGAGACGCGGAAATTGCAGTCATGCGGCCCCCAGCGTTGTTGAAGGCTGCAATTCTGTTCACGGGTGCGTTGGATTTCCGATATGGATTCACCACACTGGTGCGGCAAGCCTTTGGAAACGTTTCTGAGGAAGAGCAAACCTACATTCCGGAATCCGAGCGTCCAAAAGTCATTGCCGTGGCGCGCTGGCAAATGTTGATTTATGCCATGGCAGCCGGAGCCGCAATTTACATGTGGTCTTGGCTGCCATTGATGCTGATTGGCGGCCCTCGCATCTACGGCAGCTGGCACATGTATTACACCGGATTGCTGCAACACATTGGCCTTGCCGACAATGTCGTCGATCACCGTTTGAATTCGCGCACGGTTTACATGAACCCCATCAGCCGCTGGATTTATTGGAACATGAACTACCATGTCGAGCATCACATGTTCCCGATGGTGCCCTACCACGCACTGCCGCGACTGCATGAGTTGATCAAGCACGATTTGCCAGCACCCAATCCTTCGAGTTGGCATGCCTACAAAGAGGTTTGGCCAGTCGTGTTGCGGCAGCTGCGATACGAAGACCATTATCTCCGGCGCGAATTGCCACCCACGGCCCGCCTCTATCGTGAAACTTTCCACAACACGCCGGTGACCAAAGCGTGAGGAGAATGACAAATGGCACGCAAGAGACCAACCGTCGCTGACCTCAAGTCATGGAAGGGCAAGCGGCAGCTGACGATGCTGCGCTTCTTTTCCATTGAAGAAGCAGAAGCGGCGGAAAAGGCGGGAATTGATGTGGCCTCCGTTCCGCCCGAGATTATTCTCGACCCACGCTACAGGCAGGTTGCGCCTTCGATTTTCACAATGACGGGCAAAACCCATCTCGAGTTTGGCGCGCCGCATGACTATTTGAAATTCTGCGGCGAAATGCTGAATGCGGGTGCTGATGCCATGTATTGCAGCAGCAGCCTTGATGTTGTCCGCCTTCTGGCCAGGGAATACATCCCGGTTGTTGGCCATGTCGGGCTTGTGCCTGCGCGCGCAACATGGACCGGCGGATTTCGTGCCGTGGGCAAAAGTGCAGCCTCAGCACTTTCGATGTTTGAAGAATGCAAGGCTTACCAGGATGCAGGCGCAATCGCTGTTGAGATTGAAGTCGTGCCGGTTGAGGTTGCGACAGAAATCAGCAAGCGGCTCGACATGTTGTTGTGGTCCATGGGTTCTGGCGCGGGATGCGATGCGCAGTATTTGTTTGCCGAGGACATACTGGGCACGAACCGCGGTCACATGCCCCGGCACTCAAAAGTCTACCGCAATTTTGCGGAGGAGTTTGACCGCCTGCAACAGGAGCGGATCAAAGCCTTCCAAGAATACATCGCAGATGTGAACACGGGCTCGTATCCAGAAGACAAGCATGTGGTCCATATGGACAAAGCTGAACTTGCCAAGTTCATGAAAGGGTGCGCATCTCAGTCCACGTGAAAGACCACGTCCATGACCGCCCACCATTCGCCAGCACCGCGTGTCTGCAATGGCTTCTGCAACGGCATGCAAAGGGTCTGCCAGTCCTGGTTTTTCGGATCGGCTGCGAGTCTTGCCTGGTCGGCCGCGAAATTTGTTCCGACATACTCAAAGTAGCCAAAAAGCAAGTTTTCAGGTTCTTTGAGGAATATCGAAAAATTGCGAATGTTGGCTTGGCGCAACTGATCCAGTATTTCGGGCCAGACATCAGCATGCAGTTTCTTGTAGGCGTTTACCGCGTCCGGCTTCAATCCTATGACCATTCCCATGCGCTGCATTTTGCTATCTCAAGCGCACGCCGCTCTTGGTGTCAAATGCAAGAAGCTTTTGGGGATCGAAGGCGATGTTGATTTTGTCTCCGGATTTCATGCGCCTGTCCCTCACTTCGACCACAATGGGAATGTCGGGGCCAAGCCATGCGTGAACAAGCGATTCACTGCCCAACATTTCCACCACGTCGACTTCGATTTCGATTTCCTTGCCGGCAGAACCTGACAAGGCTTCCGGCCTGATGCCAAGCTGAACTGATGCGCCCGGTGCCAATGGTGTTTCCAGTTTCGGCAAGGTCAAATGATGGCCACCGACCTCGGCGCGGTTTTCCTCAAGGACCCGGGCCAAGAACAGGTTCATTTTCGGGCTGCCAATGAAGCCCGCAACAAAACTGCTGTTCGGATTGTCATACAGTTCCGTGGGGCTTCCCGTTTGCTCAACCAAACCATCCCGCAACACCACAATAGTGTCTGCAAGTGTCATGGCTTCAACTTGGTCATGGGTCACATAGATCATGGTGGCACCCAGGCTTTTGTGGAGTCGCGCGATCTCGATGCGCGTCTGCGCCCGCAGTTCAGCATCAAGATTGGACAGGGGCTCGTCGAACAGGAACACTTTTGGCTGGCGCACGATGGCACGCCCGATGGCCACGCGCTGGCGTTGACCACCCGACAGCTGGGCTGGTTTGCGTCCCAGCAAGTGATCAATTTGCAGAATTTTCGCGGCCTTGCCCACAGCCTCGCGCCTTGCCTCAGTTGTGGCTCCCTGCAGCATGAGTGCGAAGCCCATGTTTTCGGCAACTGTCATGTGCGGATAAAGCGCGTAAGACTGGAACACCATGGCAATGCCACGATCATAGGGCTCGGCACGTGTCACCACATCGCTGCCGATGCTGATGTCGCCGGACGACACATTCTCCAAGCCGGCAATCAGGCGCAACAGTGTGGACTTGCCGCAGCCGGACGGACCTACAAAGACGACAAAACTTCCATGTGGGATCGACAGGTCAACACCCTTGATCACCTGTGTGGCACCGAAGTGTTTTCGAACCCCCTTGAGTGTGACCTCTGCCATGACTAGCCTTTCACCGCACCGGCAGCGATGCCTGCCACGATTTGCCGCTGGAAGATGAGATAGATGACGATGATGGGTGCTGCGGCAAGTACGATGCCTGCGGCCAGCAAGGGAATGTCGGTTGAGTATTCGCCGCGCAATGCCGCGATGCCCACCATCAGCGTGCGCTGGTCTTGAAGCACCAGCAGGGAAATCAGCACATCGTTCCAACAGTAAAGCGTGTTGAGAATACCGAGGGTAATGAGTGCGGGTTTTCCCAGTGGCAGCATGACATACCACCAGACCTGAAAGAAACGTGCTCCATCAATGCGGGCGGCGTCTGTTAGCTCACGCGGCAACCCAGCGTAAAAGGCTGTCATGAGATAGATTGAAAAAGGTAGAAAAAACGCGGTGTAGGAAATGATCAAGCCAATGCGGGTGTTGATGAGACCTGTTTCTATGATGGTACGGTAGAACGGCACCAGCACCACCTGCACTGGAATCATCAACGCCGCGAGAATGACAATGAACACAACACGGCGGAAGGGAAAGCGCAGAACGGCAAGCGCAAAACCCGCAAGTGATGCCACCAGCAACAGGCAGAAGACGGCTCCAACTGTCACCACAACCGAGTTGACAAAATACTCCGAGAAGCGCGCGCGGGTGAGCGCGGTATAATAATTTTCAAGACTTGGATCGAGCGCAATGCCGAAGCGATCAAGAATGTACGATTTCCTGTTCTTCAATGATGTGTTGATGGCGAAGAAAATGGGATAGATGCACGACAACGCAAGGATGAACATCGGCACGGCGGCGGCCCAGAATACTTTTCGGTCCCGTCCCATTGGAAGCGCCATGTCAAAGCCTCGCGTTGCGCGACATGATTCGCACCTGCAACCAGGCCACGCCTGCCATCATGGCAAATAGCACCATGGAGATGGCCGCAGCATAGCCTGGGCGGTTGAACTTGCCTTGTTCCAGCCAGATCAGGAATTCAGGCAGGGTGGTTGCGTTGCCCGGTCCACCACCGGTCAGCACATAAATCAAGCCAAACATGGAGGTGAGAACACCGATGGTTGTGACAACAGCCACGAACTCGATGATGGGGCGCAAGGCCGGAATGACGACATAGCGCAGGCGCTGCCAAAATCTTGCGCCGTCGATCACGGCAGCTTCAACGATGTCGTCAGGAACCGTTGAGAGGCCTGCAAGAAATATCAAGACAGACATGCCGAAGGTGGACCAAAGCTGTACGGCGATCAGGCTGCCCAGAGCCGTTGAAGATGAACCAAGCCAATCGATGGCTTCGATACCGACTGATTTGAGTGCCGCATTGAGAGAGCCATCGAACCGCAATACTACATTGAAAATTGCCCCCACAATCACGCTTGAAAGCACCGCCGGCAGAAAAAAAACGGCGCGGAAAAATTTGCCGCCGGGAACACCTTGGTGAATGAGAATGGCCAGCAGCATGGGCAACATCACCCACAGCGGCAAGGTGGCGAGCAAGAGCAAGGCATTGACCAGCGAAGCCTGGAAATTGGGATCACTTGCAGCCCGCGCATAGTTGGCAAGACCGATCCATTCCCCCTGGCCCACGCCATCCGTGCTGGTGAACGACAATACAAAACCCCAGAGCAGCGGAAAAATGCGGAACACCGTCAGAAGCGACAAGGCTGGCAAGAGAAGCAGCGCCGCAAAGCGCCGTTCCGCCGGAGAGCTTTCGTCTTTCCAAGTCATGTGTTCCGCACCTCGGGAGATTTCCTATGGGTTCGCGAGGCGGGCTGCCTCCATGGTCTTGATCACATCATCAACCTTGACTTCTCCGTTCAGAAGCAACTGGCTTTGGCGCTTCCATTCCTCCAGAACTGGTGGCTTCAAAACCGAGTGGGGCATGCCGGCAGGAACTGAACTCATCAGGCCCAATATTGTGGTGAGCGAAGGACTTGAAAGTTTTGACGTATCAACCTTGGTATTGGCTGGCAAAGCACCTGTGTCCAGCGCAAACACCGCCTCACGATCAGGGTCTGTGAGCAGTTTGACAAGATCAAGTGCAAGATCAGGTTGGTCGGTGGTCGAAGTCACAGCCCAGCCAATGCCGCCGGCAAACGGAAGTTTGGCAACTGCAGCACCTGGCGTCGGGAAAGCGAATGCACCGACGTTTTCGGCACCTAGAATATCACCAAACTGCTTCCAGTGGGCAACATCAGAAAGAAGGCCGACAGTATGCGCACCTTCGCCACGCATGAAGCCTTCATACTCGTCCATAAATTTGGCAAGTGAGTTTGCACCTTTTGGATACCACCCCCGCGTTTGGCCGTCGACCCAGAGATCAACAATGGCGCGCACCTTCGGATCGGTCCACGGTAGTTTACCGGCAATCCATGCGGCGGTGTCTTCAGCGGTGAATGTGTTGGCTGTGGCAAGTGTTGCCATGAACTCGCCGCCGAATCCTTCCTTGTTGCCCATGGCAAAGCAGGATGTTGTTGCCTTGGCCTTGATGGCTTCGCAGACCTTGATCAGGTCATCATATGTTTTTGGCCCGGCATTGGCGTCAAGACCTGCCTCGGTGTAGTGCTTTTTGTTGTAATAGATGACAAAGCCCTGAATGGTGAGGGGGAGCGCATAGGTCTTGCCATCAGCCGAGAAGGCTTCAAGGCCGCTGAAGCCGCCTGCCATGGAGGTCAAGTCTTTCAACGCTGCGACACGGGATGTCGTTTGAGCGCCACCATGCAGAAGAATGACATCGGGTGCCTGACCGGAAGACAAGGCAGTGCCAAGCAGCGTGTAATATTGGTCATGGGGCTGCACGACGAATTTGACGGTTGCACCGGGGTGAGCCTTCTCAAATGCGTCCTTGGCGGACGTAAAATAACCTTGGGTGACGGGGTCACCAGATTTCCAGTCCCACACCGTGATTTCCTGGGCTTGCGCAAACGTGGCCGCAAACGACAGTGATGTTGCCAGTAGCAATGACTTCAGTTTCATGGAGCTTCTCCCTTTGTTTTCACGCTGCATTGGTGTTGCGGAGTGGCTGGCGCGGCATCCTGCAAGCCGGTCCGGTTTTCATGTCTATGTCTGGAATCGGTTCTGGCACTGACCACAGTGTGCGGGCTTCCGCAGAAAGAGTGAGGCCAAGGCCGGGGCGATCAGGCACATGAATCAGGCCCGCCTCAATCTTGAACGGTTCTTCGACAAGGTGGTCATAGTTCTGGAATGAATATTCAAGCCACGGCACTTCCGGCAAGGCGCAGGCGGCATGAACCCCCAGTTCCAGAGTGGTGTTGCCAAGGGCCACGGGAATGCCAAGTTCTGCCGCGAGCCAGCCCGTGTGCATCACCTCGGTGATCCTGCCATGGACATTGATGATGTCAGTAGCGCGGGACATCAGCAACCGGGCGCGACCCGAAACATCGAGATATTCCCCGGCGTTGATTTGCGTCCACGGAACGGCGGCGGAAAGGGCTTTCAGGCCATCGAAGTCAGTTCGGAGGATTGGGTCTTCGGCCCAAATGAGATCATGTCCGGCCTTGCGGAAAAGTGTCAAACGGGCGGCCGCTTCCTTTGCCGACCAGGCTTCGTTGGCATCGACCATGATTCCAATTTTGCGGCCGACGGCCTTTTTCAGCAGCTCGAGACGATGGATGTCCCATTCCGCATCCGGATGACCAACCTTGATCTTGAATGTATCGAATCCCAATTCAGCCGCGTGCGCGAAGAACGATGAAAATTCTGCATCGCTCAAATGAAAACAAAGTCCGCTGGCATAGGTCTTCTGGCTGCGGCGCGTGCCTCCAAGGAAATCTGAAAGGGGAACTCCAGCCTGCTGTGCGGCAAGGTCCCACAGTGCGATTTGCAAGGCTTCGCCAAATCCGTAAGTTGCGTCACGCTGATTGCCACCACGCGGCCGATCGATCCGATGCACCAGAGCGCCTGGAATTTGCCCATCAAGCCCGGGCCAAAGTTTTGCCGAAAACGATGTTGAAAGCGCGTGTTGCGATGGCACGGCATCCCACATGGCATGGCCAAACCCCAGACCCGTGAGACCAGCACCATCCAACAGTTCAAGGGCGAAGCCGTGGAACGAGTCGAACTTTACCTGGCTGTCACCGATGACGCGGTCCCGCTTGAACTGGAAACGGGTGATGCGGAAGTCCTTCAGCGCATGTTTCATAAAATCAAACTGACCAATCTGATATATCAGGTTACCATTTCATATCTATTGCTTTAGTGCAAGCGCCAAGTTACTTAACGCACATGAAGGTCCGCTCCGGTTCCCCTTTGCTGTCCGATCTCGCCTATGAGCGCATCCTCGAAGCGCTGCTGGATTCCCGGCTGCCCATGGGAGAAAAAATCAGCCAAGCGCATTTGACCAAGATCACCGGTGTTCCCGTAGGACCGGTGCGCGATGCCTTGAAGGTTCTTGAAGCAGACAGTGTGGTGCGGGTGCATCCGCGATCGGGCATTGCTTTCGTGCACCCATCGACAGATCTGGTGCGGGCGACATACCAATTCCGCGCCATCATAGAGCGCGCTGCAACACGCAACTTCGCACGGACTGCACCGGAATCAAAATTGAACGCAATGCTGCAACAGCATGAAGCAGTCGAAAAACAGATCAGATCGCAGGACGCCAATACGAATGTCGTCAAACTCCAAAGCGACGTGGAAGACCTGTTCCACCCCATCATTGTCAGCAGCCTGAAGAATGAGCTGGTTGAAGCTTCTTACCGCCGCTTGCAGTTGATGGCGCGGATCATCAAGGTGGAAAAACACATCTATCCCCATATCGCGCAGGTTTCGATTGCCGAACACAAGAAGGTACTTCTCGCCTGCCTGTCACGCGACGAACAAGCCGCCGAGACTGCGATTGCCGATCATCTATCCAACGCGCTTGTGCGGAATTTGGGTTTGAACTGACGAGTTGTTTCTAAGAAGTTGTCGCGAGAGGTCACGAAGGCAAAAAGTGTCTCGCATTCCAGATGTGGCAATCAGCTCAAGAATATCAATCTGCACTATTGTTCGCAGAATCCACCCTGACTTGCTGCACACATAGCGCACACGATGCCATTGAAGCTGTTGATTTCGTTACAATGTCTTCCCAGTCCATCATGGGACGTATGTTAAACTTGATCGAGTTACAATGTCTGAGCATCTGCCTATGCTGCTGTTCGAAACAACAAGTTGAGGCGCTTGCTGACAACCGCAGTCATCGCAATTTGCGAAGCCAAATGTGCTAGACTCGCCGCTTCCACGCTATTGCGTCCTTGCGACCGCAAGTAGTGATGGTTGCGTGCTCCTGATTTGAACTGCCGTCAATTTTGCGCTGGAGTGCGACACGCACGCCAAACTCGCGAATTTGCCTAGTTGGTTGCGGGAGTGGGATTTGAACTGACTAATTTTGAATGGTAGCGCACCCGACAGGATAAAACTGGGCACTGCTATGTCATTGTAGCGGCTTTATAACTTGTAATCTACAAGCATAAAGCCAGCATCCAAGCTTGCAGCTTTGACCGAAAAGATCGGCTCTATTGACTCGCGCCGCATTGGCGCTCTCAACGGCATGGATTTGAACGCTAAGGAATTGCGGGTTGGCCATTATATCCCCCATGGAACATAGAGGCATCGCAGCACGGCATCCGACGTGCCGGTCAACGCGCCAGTAAAGGGCGACCACGAAGAAGTCACGGGGCAGCCATGAAAATGCTCATCCTGACTTACCTTCGCAAGCGCGACCGGGACAAGGGCATTGACGTTGTGCATCTTGCCGCGCCGCTCAAATGCATAGATGACGCGATACCCCTTAGCGCTGTCATCAAACCTGACTGATCCGTCGGGAATCGGTGCGCAATCCTGCTTGCTGCAACATGCCGCATCATACCAGTCATGAGCCTGCGCGCCTTTTCTCATTGAGCTAGTCGATAGGCTGGCCGCAATAATCAGGACAAGGCAAGCCGCGCTACGCACAAGATACTTGTTCATGATCCACTCCTCATTTTTGATTGAAGTTGCGGATGACGGCGGCTTCAACCAATCCTGACCTAACGTGTCACCTGGCCGTTGCTTTCCCAGAACGAGTGCTTCCTGGCGATCTGGGGATCATCAAGGGCGGGCTGGATTTGTCCCGCCTTATCCTTAGCGCGCGAGGTTATCCTGTGCTCGCTCTTTGCTGGATTTCTCCAGTCAGGATACCAGATTTTCCAGGCAAATTCAATATCGAGGCAGATATGGTCCTCTGCCACACCGACGTCGCCAACCTCATGATGTATCTTCAGCGGTGATACATCAATTTGCCAGAGCTGCCTAACCGCCGCGTCGTCATTCGCTTTCACTTCAACGACGAGCCTCGGCCAAAATTTCCTTTGTACTGGCTCGTCGCACAGCAAGGCGATGCGCAACCTGTACTCTGCATGTCCGACCCTGGCGTGGACGTAGATCTGTTCGTCGAGACAAGCGTCACCTCCTTGGGAGGCATCATCCTTGGACGAACCTACCTCAATCGAGAAATCGAGCGTGGAGCGCTTTTTCTGAGAGGAGATGCAGTGTTGGAGCGCACTATGAACCGATGGCTTGGATGTTCGAGCTTTGCCCGCTTGGAAGGTATCCCCAAACTCTCTGCGGACATCGCCGTGCTAGATCAAATGCACTAATGGCGCACCCGAAAGGATGGAACTGGGAACCATTATCTCATTGTTGTTGCATCATGATTTATTGCGCCTGTCGGTATACGCTGCGCTTGGTTAAACGAAATGCACTCGCCCAGATATTTGGCTGCTGTCCTCCATCCGCATGACAAGTGGGACCGCTCAAACGTGCGATGGATGTCTCATCCGCAAACCTGAAGGAGACATTGCATGGATTACACACTTCTGGTCGCAGTCCACTGGAATTCCGTAACCCCTCCTAAGATGGACGCCAAGCGTGAACAGGAATACTATGAACGAGCGGGCAAATGGTTTGCTCAGCCGACCGTGGTTTACGCGATGTCTTTGATAATTAGGCGCAGATTTACGACGATCGTTACCCGCAACGTCAACTCGTTTTCCGGCCAGCTGAGATCGTTCCCCGGCGGTCTTCACCAGTTGATGACCGCGCCGAGGCACAGGTTCCAAGATGATGGATTGCACCGCCACTGAAGCCAATGCTGACAGAGCGGCGATCCTCGCCGTCCTCAGCGCCGAAACCGACGCCTACTTGAGACGGGACATTGATGCACTGTCTGCGCATTGGATTCATTCGCCCCAAGCGCGCCGCATGCATTCCATCTCCTCTATGGGCACTTTTGTCGTCGAGGGATGGGAGGCGATCAGGACACAAATTCAGAATGCAATGGAATCGTCGCCGCAGAAATATGACATCAACGAACGCATCAACTGGGAGCGAATGAATGTCGTCGTTTGCGGAGACATGGCTTGGGTGACCTATGATCAGGTCGGAGTCAGCAACGGCGATGACTTTGAGATGGCGGGCGTGCAGCACGAACTCAAGATATTCCAGCGAGTCGGCGGTCAATGGAGGATCGCATGCATCGTCGTCATGGAGCGCGGTACGGATCACGAAAACTGTCCGTTGATCGAAGTCGCCCCGGATGGAAAGGCCCTGTGGATCAATAGCGTGGCGCAAGTCCAGTTGACCAACCACCCGGCACTCATCGTGTCCGGCGGCCGACTGCGGACTCGCAGCAAGACGGGTGCGAATGCGCTCCAGGACGCCATCACATGGGGGTACCTCCAGCTCAAGGCCCATTTCGCCGCGACGTCCTCCTTCCGCCCGGCGCGCGCCGTCATCCTCGGCGAAGACGCCAGCGCTGCCCCCGTCTTCTGCTGGGTCATTCTGCGGGACGCGAAGGTTTTCGTATCCTTTGACGATGAACGCACGCTGGAGCGCCGCATCGCAGTGGCGCGCCCCATCTATGGTCTCTCTGCAACACAAGCGAGGCTTGCGCAACTGATCGCGCAAGGCAACGATTTACCGCAAGCGGCGGCGCAGCTCGTCGTCAGCGTCAATACCGTCCGCACCCATCTCCAACGCATGTTTGACCGCACTGGTGCCCACAGCCAGTCGGCGCTCATCAGCCTCCTCCTCACCGCCGAGCCGCCCGCGGGAAGGTAATGGGAAGCCGAACAAACAGTCTGCTTGCAACAGACAACTTGCGTGTCGTTTGTGTCGCGTCCAATCGTCGTTCCCAGCTATGTCAGAAGTGGCGCACCCGACAAGATTCGAACCTGTGACCTTTTGCTTCGGAGGTCAACACTCTATCCAGCTGAGCTACGGGTGCCGGTAACGATCTTTACCACCGCTGGCGGTCAGGGCAACGCGCCTTTTCCTGTTGCGCAAACGGATTGCAGGTTCGCCAAAGCACGCCAAAATACCTAGCAAACTGCTTACGCGGTGCTTACGCGCTACATTTTCACAGTTTTGAACTTAGCAAATTCTTTTGTAAATTATTGATTTATATTGATTTTTTGGCGCACCCGACAGGATTCGAACCTGTGACCTCTGCCTTCGGAGGGCAGCGCTCTGATCCAGCTGAGCTACGGGTGCTTGGAAGTTGCTGCTATAGCGGAGCAATCTGGTTGCGTCGAGGTGGTTTTCCGCAAGCGCTTTTACGGCGTGGCTTCGTGCGCCTTGGGCTGGCATAGTGGCACCATGACAATATCTGATATCAAAAAAGGCGATCATCTCTATCTCATTGATGGTTCGGGGTATATTTTTCGCGCCTATCATGCTCTGCCGCCGCTGACGCGGAAGTCCGATGGGTTGCCTGTGGGCGCTGTTCAGGGCTTTTGTAACATGCTGTGGAAATTGCTGACCGACACATCGGCAGCGACAAAGCCTACGCATCTTGCCGTGATCTTTGATCATTCATCGAAGACGTTTCGCAATGAATTTTATCCGCAGTACAAGGCGCATCGGCCGGAGCCACCTGCCGATTTGCGTCCGCAGTTTTCGCTCATCCGCCAGGCGACCAAGGCGTTCAACGTGCCGTCAATCGAGATGCCGAATTTCGAGGCGGATGATTTGATTGCGACCTACACGCGCCTTGCGGTGGCGGCAGGGGCCACTGTGCGCATCGTCACTTCGGACAAGGATCTGATGCAGCTGGTGCAGCCCGGCGTGGTTCTGTTCGATACGATGAAGGACAAGGAAATTTCTGATCCCGAGGTTCTCGAAAAATTTGGCGTGACACCGGACAAGGTTGTTGATGTGCAGGCACTGTGCGGCGACTCCACCGACAATGTGCCTGGTGTTCCCGGCATCGGTGTGAAGACGGGCGCTGAACTGATCAACACCTATGGCGATCTCGAAACGCTGTTGTCACGTGCTTCGGAAATCAAGCAGAACAAGCGGCGCGAAACCTTGATCGAGAATGCCGAGCTTGCGCGCATTTCAAAACGATTGGTGACACTTGATCAAAATGTTGCGGTGAAAGAGCAGCTTTCCGAATTTGCTGTGGATCGCCCTCGTGCCTCCGAGATCATCGGATTTTTGAAGGCGCTGGAGTTCACGTCTTTTACGCGCAAGATCGCATCCGTGCTTGATGCTGACATGGAGGCAATTGAACCTGTAGCAGTCGAAATAAAATTCTGGCCGCCTGAGGGTGGTGTGCAAGAAACAACGCCTGTAAAAAAACAGGCCTCGCTGTTTGAAGGCGATGCAGCGGCTGCAAGTGATGCGCCTCCGGTCAATGATCACGTTGCGGATATGCTTGCTCATCTGAAAAAGATTCCGGTGAGGCATGCGGACTATGTGACTGTGCTTGATGAAACGATTCTGGCTGATTGGATCGCGCGCGCTGTCGATCAGGGCTTTGTGTGCATCGATACGGAAACAGATTCGCTTGATGCGATGCAGGCTAATCTGGTTGGCGTGTCGCTGGCGCTTGCGCCCGGCAAAGCGTGTTACATTCCACTTGGTCATAAAGGAATGGGGGAAGGTCTGTTTGGCGGCGAGGAAGTTGCGGGCCAGATTGATATGGCGCGCGCACTCGCTTTGCTGAAGCCGCTGTTTGAAGCTGATCATGTCGTCAAGATCGGGCAGAATTTGAAATACGATATGCTGCTGTTGAAGCGCTACGGCTTGTCGGTTCATCCGCTCGATGACACGATGCTGATGTCTTATGTGTTTGAGGCAGGGGACCTTGGCCATGGCATGGATGAATTGTCGGAGCGGCATTTGGGGCACAAGCCGATTTCCTACAAGGATGTTGCGGGCAGTGGAAAATCAGCGGTGAAGTTTGATCGCGTGCCTTTGGATCGTGCCACGCAATATGCTGCTGAGGATGCCGATATCACTTTGCGTTTGTGGATGCTGTTCAAGCAGAAACTTTTGGCGGCGCGCAAAGTCACTGTCTACGAAACACTTGAGCGACCATTGGTTCCCGTGCTTGTCGACATGGAGCATGAAGGTATTTCGGTTGATCGCGCGGTGCTGGCCCAACTCTCCGGCCAGTTTGCAACTTTGCAAGGTGCTGTGGAGGCTGAGATTGAAAAACTTGCAGGCCAGCCGTTTAACATTGGTTCGCCGAAGCAGCTTGGCGAAATTCTGTTTGGCAAGATGATGTTGCCTGGAGGAAGGAAGACGGCGACGGGTGCGTGGTCAACGGATTCCGATACTCTTGAAGATCTTGCGGCCAACGGGATTGATCTTGCGAAAAAAGTTTTGGATTGGCGGCAATATGCAAAATTGCGCTCGACCTATACTGATGCCCTGCCCCAATCCATTCATCCGAAAACAAATCGTGTGCACACGTCTTATGCGATGGCGTCAACATCGACGGGGCGCTTGTCTTCGACTGATCCCAATTTGCAAAATATTCCGATCCGCACCGAAGAAGGCCGGAAAATCAGAACGGCTTTTGTTGCGGCACCCGGCACGAAATTGATCAGTGCAGATTATTCGCAGATCGAACTTCGTGTGTTGGCTCACGTTGCTGATATCCCGCAATTGAAGCGGGCTTTTGCTGAGGGGCTAGATATTCATGCGATGACCGCGAGTGAAATGTTCGGGGTTCCGATTGCGGGCATGGATTCTGCTGTGCGGCGAAGAGCCAAGGCAATCAATTTTGGCATCATCTATGGGATTTCGGCGTTTGGTCTCGCCAATCAATTGTCGATCAGTCGCGAAGAAGCGGGCACTTACATCAAGACCTATTTCAAGCGCTTTCCCGGCATCAAGGATTACATGGAGCACACCAAGGCGCGCGCCAGGGCAGATGGCTATGTCGAAACAATTTTTGGGCGCCGCTTGCATTTCCCGCGGATAAAATCACCCAATGCTTCAGAGCGGGCATTTTTGGAACGTGCTGCGATCAATGCGCCGATCCAGGGATCTGCTGCTGACATCATTCGGCGCGCTATGATCCGCATGCCCGGCGCTTTGAAAGACGCAGGGCTTTCGGCGCGGATGCTGTTGCAGGTGCATGATGAATTGATTTTCGAAACGGTTGAAGCTGAGGTGAAGGCGACTTTGCCAGTGGTTGAACAGGTGATGTCAAAGGCCTGCGAACCAGCGCTGCAATTGTCGGTACCTCTGCTGGTGGAAGCGCAAGCTGCGGATAATTGGGAAGCCGCGCACTAATAAAGTTTCTATTTTGTTCTTGACATCGCCGGAATGCCGTCCTATATGGGGGACGTTCTTGATGCTTTGCGGCCCTGTCCAAAAGGGGCTGCAAGATAACAGGTACAGGGTTAGCGCGAAAGCGTTGGCCCCCGCTGATTGACATCGTGAATATCAACGTAAACGGTAACGTTTGCGTGGGGCTTGCGGGATGGAGCCGACATCAGTGGGAAAAAGCCACAAAGGGCAAAGGTTCGAGCATAAGAGCGCTCTCACCTAAACCCGTCATTCCCGCGAACGCGGGAACCCAGACCTTCAACAAGTGAGCTGCGAAAAGCCTGGGTCCCCGCGTTCGCGGGGATGACGGATTTATATGGGTAAAGGGCTCGAATTCCTGCACGTTTCACGCCAGCGCGAGAACCCGTTCGAGATTCTGCGCATGCACGGCGCGGTACGGTTCGAACATGTGCACCCACCCCATCGACAAGGGCCCTGCTATCAGCTCTTCGAGAGGTCGTTCACGCAAAACCTGATCATCGCGGCAACGGCGCAACATGCGGAGATATTGCTGTTGTGCCTTGATCAGTCCACGATCGTAGCCACCTCCAGCGATGATATCGGGATCGCCGTGGTTTGGGAGAATGAATTGCGCGTCAAGTGCTGCGAGCCGATCAAGGTCTGAGAGATGAATGTCAAAATCTTGTGGCGCGCCAACATAGGTGACGGTGTCTTCCATCGTGTCGCCTGCCAGCAGAACGCCAAGCTCGTTGATCCACACCACTGTTGCATCATCGCTATGAATATTGGCCTCGATCAACTCCACTGAGAGAGCGCCGATATTGAGCGACATGCGACCACTGAACATCTGGTCCGGCAAAACAAGGGGTGCGATTGCGGGTGGTCCTTCGAGCGTGCCTGCTTCGATGGCGGCGTGATTGGTCCTGAGATGCGCGAAGGTTTTGTGATTGGCGATAATGGCAGAGTCCGCAAAGATTTCGGTGCCCGCGACATGATCAAGGTGCCAATGGCTGAGCACGACTGTGAACTTGGTGACACTCCTTGCCGCGAGTGTGTCGCGAATAAAGTGCGCATGAGGAACTGAGACATGCGTATCGTAAACCAGCGCATGCGTGCCACTGATCACTGCGTATGACGCAATGCCAAGTTCAATAGCACCGCGATCAACCCAATTTGGCTCCGCCAAAAATCGCTGGCCAGGAATGCGGCCATCATAAAACGCCAGAATGTTGGGATGTGGTTCAAAGACGCGGATATGTTGAAGCATGAAGCGAGTGGTAGCCAGAAAATTCGAGTTCGGCAAATCCCAGCGAGCGCGGATAGCGGGTCAGTTTGAATTTCAAAACTGCAATATTGACACACGCCCAGCTTTGTCAGCATTCAAAACAACAACAGACTGCCAGTTCGACGGAACAAAACACTGCTCAGGGCCGGGAGCAGACACATCGGTCGTTGCCAACATTTATTTGCTGCAGGCAAGGCGCCGAACGAGCATACAAGACAGCTCACTTTCAGCATTCACCGAAACTGTTTTTGATACTTAGAAGGCGAAGTCTTGATTTGCCGCTGGAAGGCGCGCCTCATACGTTCGTCATCTTCAAATCCGCAGCGCGCAGCGACCGTTTTTATGGCCAGCTCGGTCGAATTCAACATGTCGCGTGCAAGATTGACACGAATTGCTTCTATGGCATTTGCAGGGGTTTTACCCATAATTGCAACGTATTGACGCGAAAACGTTCGCGAACTCATGCCGCATCTTTTCGCCATAACTTCCACGGAAATTTTTTGACTAGGGTTACTACTTATCCAATCATGCAGCGGCTTAAATCGCCCTCCAACATCTCTGGCTTGTCTGTCCAACTCTTGACTGAACTGAGACTGTCCGCCGGAACGAACCATTGGAGCGACCAATGAACGCGCCATTTCTATGGCCGCGGGTTTACCCAAGTCTTCTTCGACTATTGCCAACGCCATATCGATTCCTGCAGTAATGCCGGCAGATGTCCAGGTGTTACCATCCTTGATGAATATGGGGTCCACTTCTACTTTGACGGTTGGGTATTGTTTGGAAAGCCGTTCACAATCTTCCCAATGGGTCACAGCTCTTTTGCCATCCAACAGGCCCGCAGCAGCAATTATCAAGGCGCCCGAGCAAACAGAACATATCCTGTCAGACTGAGCCGCCAACCTCTTAACTTGCCTTACAAAAACGTCGTCTAGCGCCGCAGGGATTGCACCGTCTCCTCCAACGACTATCAGTGTATCGATTTTTTTCGAAGCCGCATCCCCAAGCCATTTTTGAATTGGATCGCTGTCAATCTGCAAGATTGTGTTTGTTTCTATGCGGCCTCCTGATCGCGAAACCACCTTTGTCCTGTAAGCGCTGCTGGACGAAGAGTCTTTGCGAACGTGGGTGAAAACTTGCAGAGGCCCAACCAAATCAAGGAGAACAATGCCAGGATACACGACGAAAAGTACATTCAGCGGCTTGGTTGGGTCAGTTGAAGGTTTGGCATAAAAAGAGGGCATATTGACATTGCTGCCACGCAACAACCGGCTTAGCAAGTACCCCGCATACAAAGATTTGACATATGTAACTCGCTTGAAAGACAACGACTGTGCGAAAACTTGCTGCGTTAGTATTTCCCGGCTTTCAGACACTTGATCTTTTTGGGCCACTTGAGATGTTAGGTGACCATACTGCCGGAGAGATTGATATCAAAGTTGTTGCCGAGACACTTCATCCGGTCGTGAGCTACCATGGCTTTCGTGTTGTTGTTGATCGAACTCTGTCCGACACAAGCAACTACGACCTCGTGCTGATACCAGGTGGCGATTCTGCACCATTGGCACAACGAAACGACGCCATACATAACTGGATCATTGAAGCCTCAGACCGCGCTGAATATGTGATGGCCGTTTGCACCGGCACCGTCTTGTTGGCTACTACTGGATTGCTTGATGGTCGTCGTGCCACGACTAACAAGAAGGACTACAGGGCAACAATTCCATTTGGACCTAAAGTTAACTGGGTTCCAGAAGCGAGGTGGGTCGAGGACGGAAAATTCTTCACGTCATCGGGTGTTTCAGCAGGAATGGATATGAGCTTGGCTGTCATGGAAAGACTGTTCGGGAAAGTCGCTGCTGAGAACATCGCAGTTGGCACAGAGTACGAGTGGCATCGGGATTCACAGCGAGATCCATTTGCAAAACTAGCTGGCTTGGTTTGAGTGACCGGAAACGTGAGAACGATGAAACAAGATAGGGAAATGGTTGCTCTAACAGTTGTAAGTGTGAACGTTGCGAGTCCTGAAAAAATTCATGCGAAGTCGGGCATAACGGGCATCTTCAAGTGCCCACAAAGCAATGGGGTTCAAGTATCAACTCTCGGCTTGAAGGGCGACACCATCATTGATCAAAAGGACCACGGCGGAGTTGACCAAGCAGTGTATATTTATTGCAAAGGCGACTATGACTGGTGGGAGAAAACTGAAGGGTTTCCGGTTCATGCTGGTCTTTTTGGAGAAAACATCACTGTAGATGGCATGACAAGCGCCGACGCGCATGTTGGTGCCCGGTTGATTGCTGGACAAGTTGTCCTTGAAATTACATCCCATCGGACACCGTGCAGTACCTTGGCTGCGCGTATGCAAGATAGTGGTTTTGCCAAGCGTTTTTGGAGTTCCAAGCGAACAGGGTTTTATTGTCGCGTCATTCAAGAGGGACTGTTGTCGCCGAACAGCCAAATGCAGCTGTTCCCCTTTGAAGGTGAGATTGTCACGATCGCCGATCTCATTGATTATGATCCCTACGAGAACATTGATGAAGCGACGTGCCTGCGTCTGTTGTCTTCACCAATCCATCATAAATTGAGAGGCCGGTTGCTCCAGATTGCGGAAAGCCAAAGACAATAGTTTTGGTCGAGGGAAGACATGAGTGATGCGAAACGATCTGCGGGATGGTTTGGTCTGAACAGCGAATGGGCCGGGCGAGTTGTCCCAGCTCATCCCGAATATGTAATCGCTTTCAACAATGGTGACTGCTTGGTTGAGTATTGGATGCCTCGGGCAGAAGATACTCAGGAGCCACATGATCGAGATGAAGTTTATGTGCTGGTTGCGGGTCAGTCTTAATTCGCGTTGGGTGATGAGTAACGAAGTGTGAAAGCAGGAGACTTAATATTTGTCCCGGCTGGAATGTCACATAAATTTTTTAACTTCAGTGATGATTTGGCAATGTGGATTGTCTTTTTCGGAGAACGTCATGAGGGATTTGGTCCTACGCCGTGATGGCGTGGTTACGAAAACGATGGCGCAGCAGTTAGGGTCATCATCATTGTCTGAAACTCTTACCCTGATTAAACTCAACGCTGTCACCTTCGTCGTTGAACGCTATTGTCCGCTTCGGGTCAAAAGCGGAATCCTATTGGTCTTCTTTGTGAGTTGGTTATGTTGCTGAAAGCGGAATTCCAAACTGACCCACTACGCGTTCGCGGGAATGACGGAGTTAGGGGGTTGTAAAAACCATAGAAGCCAAGTTTGAAAAGTTAGGCACTAGTTGCCCTTGATGCGGGCTTCGCGGCGGCGCTGGACTGAGGACTGGATGCCGAGGGATTCGCGGTATTTCGCGACAGTGCGGCGGGCGATGTCGATGCCGTCGGCCTTCAACTTTTCTACAATCGTATCATCCGACAAAATCTCATCGGCTGTTTCGCGCGCAATCATTTCACGGATGCGGTGACGCACGGACTCTGATGAATGCGACTCCGCGCTGTCATCCGAATTGGAAATTGCATTTGAGAAAAAGAACTTGAGTTCAAACGTGCCGCGCGGTGTGGCCATGTATTTGTTTGATGTGACACGGCTCACTGTTGATTCATGCATTTCGATGGCTTCGGCCACCGTCTTCAACGTAATTGGCCGCATGTGCTGAATGCCGTGCATCAGGAAGCCATCTTGCTGGCTGACGATTTCACGCGCCACTTTCAAAATGGTGCGGGCCCGCTGATCGAGGCTTTTCACCAGCCACGTGGCTTGCGCATGCGCATCAGCGAGGAAAGTCGTATCATCGGGCTTGGCTACCCCACGTGAAACTTTCGTCATGTACTGGTTATTGACGAGCACGCGCGGCAAGGTTTCACTGTTCAACTCAATGATCCATGTGCCATCGGTTGAGGGACGCACGAAAACATCCGGCACCACAGCGACCACTGGCTCTGAGCCAAAGGCCAGACCAGGTTTTGGATTGAGGGTTTTCAGCTCCTGGATCATGTCCTGGATGTCTTCCATCGACACCGCACACAGCGATTTCAATTGCTGATAATCGCGTTTTGCAACGAGCTGCAAATTGTCGATCATCACGGCCATGGCTTCATCGAAGTGATTGCGCTCCACGAGCTGCGCCTTCAGGCAATCCTTGAGATCAGCGGAGAATACACCAACCGGATCAAAGTCGCGCATTACGGCAAGCACGCGCTCAACATGAGCGACATCGGTACCAAGGCTCTCGGCGATCTGTGCGATATCGGCATTGAGGTAACCGGCATCATTCAGCATACCGATGAGATATTGCCCGATGGCGCGATCACTGGTTGCCCGGAAATGCAAATTGAGTTGGCGTGTGAGGTGTTCGCCCAGCGTTTCTTCGCGCGTCACACGGGACGCTGCATCCTGCGCTTCGCCATCCATCGAAAGACCCGATGATGGGCGCAAGGACGACCAACCTGAATCAGCCTGCATGCCAGGAGCGGTTGCGGCGATCTCATGGTGATTGCCATCATCCGAGCCTGGTTCTGCTGATCCCGTTGGACTGTCGGAACCTGCGCCACGCGTTTCGGAAAAAGTTTCGTCGATTGAAGACGGTTCGCCTGTTGCAGCAACAGCAACCGAGTCAGCTTCACCAGACGGGGCCTGGTCTTCGCGCTCGAGCAGCGGATTTTTTTCGAGTTCAGATTCAACGAAAGACTGAAGCTCAATGTTCGACATTTGCAACAGCTTGATTGCTTGCTGCAATTGCGGCGTCATGACCAGGGACTGGCCCTGCTTCATCTGGAGGCGTTGCTTCAGGCCCATGGATCAACGCTCCCCAAAATCATGAAATGAATCAGAGAGAGAAGTGGTCACCCAGATAATAACGCCGGACATCTTCATTGTTGACGATCTCGCTCGGAGTCCCTTCGGTCAGGACATGGCCTTCATGGATGATGAGCGCACGGTCGATGAAATCAAGGGTTTCTCGTACGTTGTGATCCGTAACAAGCACCCCGATTCCCCGGCTGGTGAGCTTTCGCACCAGCTCGCGAATATCACCGATCGCAATCGGATCAATTCCGGCGAATGGCTCATCGAGGAGCATGAATTGGGGTTTTGCGGCGAGTGCGCGGGCGATTTCCACCCGCCGACGTTCTCCGCCAGAGAGTGCAACAGCCGGCGAATGCCGGAGGTGGGATATTGAGAACTCATCATACAACTCAACTAACTGACGTTCACGTTCGGCCTTGTTCCCCTCATGGAGTTCAAGGATGGCACGGAGGTTTTCCTCCACTGTGAGACCGCGGAAAATCGAGCTTTCCTGCGCAAGGTATCCGATGCCAAGCCGCGCCCGCTGGTACATGGGCAACTGCGTGATATCAGCACCATCGAGCATGATCGTGCCCCGGTCGGCGGCGATCAACCCTGTGATCATGTAAAACAGGGTCGTTTTGCCGGCGCCATTGGGCCCGAGTAGGCCAACAGTCTCACCCCGCCCCACGGAAAGGGACACATCGCGCACAATTGGCCGTTTGCGATAGGCTTTGGCCAGGTTGCGCGCCACAAGCCCATCCAGGGAGGGGCTGCGATTAACAGCCGATCTTTGGATGCGCGAACCGTGTTGCGTCACTTATTAATGCCCTGTTTAGATTAAATTTGAGTGAAAGCGGTTAAGCATCAGGGCCACATCAGGGAACGAATGTGCTTCTGACGCCGCCCGACATGTCGATTTTGCGGGTATTCAGGTCAATGGCGAGTTTTTTGCCCCGCAAAATATTTTTACCCTGGACCAGTTTCACATTGCCATTGGCATAGAGCTTGTTCTGGCTATCGACGATCTGGGCTGTATCAGCCGTGATGGTTTCTTTTTCTGTCTTGATCGTCACATTGCCCGTGGCATCGATCACGCCGACTTCGCGCTTTTCGGTGCCATCAGCAGCTTTGGTAGTGATATAGTTGACCACAAGATTGCTGCACAGCACCGTGGTGCCATCGCGTTTGGCAACGACGTTGCCGCGAAACACGGCCTTGTCGCCCTCGCCACCGATTTCAAGTTCGTTGGCTTCGACATCGACCTTGCCGGTTTCGACGACCTGTTGTGCGCCTGCCTGTCCGGCGAGAAGCCCCAGCACGAAGACTGCGGCAAGTGTTCTTTTCATTTTTTAGCTCCACCGAAACTGGCTTTGACTCTACCCGTGAACTTAATCTTTTCGCCGTTATTATCAACCTGAAGATGATCCGCCGTCACTTCGCCATCCGGCAGCACCACTTTGACTGGTGACTTTGACTGCAACTGCTTGGTTTCGACATTGACCTCAGCTTTTTCCATGGTCGCGGTCATGGCAGTTGAACTTTCAATCCGGACCTCACCTTCGAGGTTCAGCATTTTCTTTTCAGAATCAAAGGCGCCGCGCGTTGAAGTGACATTCAGCGTCTCACCCGAGGTGCGGTTAAACTTGCCTTGTACCGTTTCAAGATCGACTGTCTTTTCCGCACTCGCGTTTTGCGAGGCTTTGGCTGCCGTGATTGAATAGGGCAGGTTTTGCTGGTCCACACCATTGACTTGCGTGGCATAGGCCGACGGCTTGGCGGTGACCTCTGGTGCATTGGCATTGCCCTTTTGCGCCACGGGCTTTGTTGTTCTGATAGCACCTGTCTCGAATAGCAGGGCCGCAAGTGCAGCAAGCGCAAATGCTCCGATCACAAACGCCCAAATGCGCGAACGACCAGCACGGCCCGCCGCCTTGCGCGCCCGTGATGCCGTATCGTCTCTGTCAATGCGCAAAAATGTCTTCCTCTCCCCAACCATCAAGGTCGAGCTTGGTGCGCACCGGGATGAAATCAAAGCAGGACTTGGCAAGTTCGGTGCGATTTTCACGCGCCAGCATCTGGTCGAGCCTTGCTTTCATCTCGTGCAGGTAAATCACATCCTGCGCGGCATAGGTTTTTTGCGCATCCGACAAGACATGCGCACCCCAGTCCGAGCTTTGCTGCTGCTTGTTGGCTTCAATTCCCAGAAGCTCTTTCAGGATATCCTTGAGGCCGTGCTTGTCGGTGTAAGTGCGCACCAATTTGGATGCAATCTTGGTGCAATAAAGTGGGTAGGTATTGGCACCAAGATAATGCTTCAGCACAGCAACATCAAAGCGCGCGAAGTGGAAAATCTTGAGGACGGCCGGATCTTCAAGCACAGCCTTCAAGCGCGGCGCATCATACTTGCCATCAAGCTGCACCAGATGTGCGGAGCCGTCACCTGTCGAGATTTGCACAAGGCACAAACGATCACGCGCGGGGCGAAGGCCGAGCGTTTCTGTATCAATCGCAATAGACGCGCCCGGATTGAAATCAGGTGGAAGATCACCACGGTAAATTTTAATAGCCATCGCCTGATTCAATCCTCGCCTTGTTTGAACCCGGCATACAAGAGGGAAGTGCAACACTCAAGTGCGGGACGGCAATAGTCGCTTCTTGGCGAACGCGCGGCCTGAATGTGATTTGAGATAGGTTTCCAACTCCAACGCAATCTTCTTGTCTGCACAGCCGCAGTACCAGAGTAGTTCCCAAGGCATATATTTGGAAGTGTGAGGCGACTTGCCGGCATTATGATCAGCGATCCGATTTTTCAGATCTGCGCTGAGGCCAGTATATTCTTGAGCGGGATCAGTCACGCTGCGGATAATGTAAACGTAGTACATATCTCGCACCTTGGTTTTTGGCAGACTACGCACAGCCCGTCTTCGCGCGTCGCGCTACGCCGGGCACGCTCCACCCTTTGAGCTACTATCGTGGCCGTGCCACGCGTAGCCCAAAGGGCGAAGCGTGGTGCCCAGAAGAGGACTCGAACCTCCACGCCGTTAAGCGCTGCTACCTGAAAGCAGTGCGTCTACCAATTCCGCCATCTGGGCATTCGAGGAGCCTCTTACGCGGGGCCATGTTTGCTTGTCAAATCGTTTGATTGGTCAACGCGAATGTCGGCCTGGATATCGGCCTGGATATCGCCTTGCCAAAGCGCCGCAATTCGATCACGATCCGCCCTTAGCGGTATTAATCTTGCAGGAACGATTGCAATCTAGAAAGACGTTCCAGGATCAGAAAGCCCGATGGCGCGCAAGCCCACTAGAAAATCACGAAAAGACCCCGAACTCTTCGAAGATGAAGAGAACGAAGACGTTGTGTCATCCGCGCGCAATCGCCGCAAGGAAAAGCCAAAGCGCACCGGCTGGAAGCTCTGGCTGTTGTGGCGCACGTTCAAGCTGGGGCTGTGGGCAACAGCGGCTGTTGCTTGCGTTGTTGCCTATACGTGGATGTCGCTCGACCAGAAGGGCCTCTTGAAAATTCCTGAGCGTGCGCCCGGCATCCGGCTTCTCGCCAGCGATGGTTCGGTGCTTGCAGAAAAAGGTGCGTTCAACGGCGATGAGGTGATCTTCGACACGCTGCCCGAATATGTGCCGCAAGCGATCATCGCGATTGAAGACCGGCGCTTTCGCGAACACCCCGGCCTTGATGCGCGTGGTTTTGCGCGGGCCATGTTCAACAATCTGAAAGCAAGGCGCATGGTGGAAGGTGGTTCCACGCTGACCCAGCAGTTGGCGAAAAATCTTTTTCTGTCGCCTGAGCGCACGGCCCAGCGCAAAATACAAGAGGCGGTTCTCGCGGTCTGGCTTGAACAGAAATTCACCAAGGATGAAATCCTGCAGCTCTACATCAACCGGGTTTATTTCGGCGGCAGCAACATCGGCCTCGAGCGCGGTGCGCGCTATTACTACAACAAGTCGGCAACCGAATTGACCCTGATGGAGGCCGCCACTTTGGCCGGCGTGCTGAAGGCGCCAACCACATATAATCCGATCCGCAATCCCGAAGGCTCGGCCAAGCGCGCGCGGCTGGTGATCCAGGCGATGGTAGATGAAGGCTATGTGACCGAGGAAGAAGCACAAGACGCAACATCAGCAAAGCCCACGGTCGAGGCCAATGATTATGTGCCAGCCAAACAATATGCCGTTGATTGGGTGATCGAGCAGCTCCCTCATCTGGTGCGCAAATATGATCAGTCAATCGTGATCGAAACCACAATTGATCCGCGCATTCAAAGCAACGCCGAAACATCAATTCGCCAGAAACTTGCCGACAATGGCAAGAAGTTGCGCGTTGGCCAGGGCGCCATGGTTGTGATGGATACACGCGGAGCCGTGAAGGCTATGGTGGGTGGGCGATCTTACAAGCGCAGCCAGTATAATCGCGCCACCAAGGCCCTTCGCCAGCCCGGATCGGCGTTCAAGCCTTTTGTATATGTGCAGGCGCTTGAGCGTGGCATGCGCCCGGATACGATCGAAGTCGATGAGCCCGTGAAGATTGGCAAATGGTCACCGGAGAATTACGGCCGCAAGTATCTCGGCCCCGTCACTTTGGAAGAGGCCTTCGCGCGTTCGCTGAACACTGTTGCTGCCAAACTTGCCGTCGAAGTTGGTCCTGCAAATGTGGCAGATACTGCGCGCCGCTTTGGCATAACGTCAACACTCGGTACTGATGCTTCGATTGCACTCGGCACATCCGAAGTTTCGCTGCTCGAACTTACAAGTTCATTTGTACCCTTTGCCAATGGCGGCACGTTGATTGAACCTTACGTGGTGAGCCGCATTTCAACGCGCGATGGTGAGGTGCTGTACGAACGCGTGGGCTCTGGACTCGGAAAGGCTATTGGCAGCCGCGAGCTTGGCATGATGAACCAGATGTTCCGCGCCGTGGTGCGTGAAGGTACAGCCAAGGGTGCTGCATTTGGTGAACATGACATCGGCGGCAAGACTGGTACCAGCCAGGATGCGCGCGATGCCTGGTTCATCGGATTTTCACCTTACCTGATTGGAGGCGTTTGGCTCGGCAATGATGACAATTCGCCAACCAAGAATGTGACTGGCGGATCGCTGCCCACATTGATCTGGCGCGACGTGATGGCAAAGGCGCATCGTAATCTTGAAATCGCTTCACTACCGGGCACCCGAACCTCAGTCGCAGTGCGCCAGCCTGAAGACGAAGACCGCGAGTTGATTGCGGAAGCCGAAGAACAACCGCGCGAAATCATCGTCGAGCGCAAACGCAAGAAAAAGAAGCGCACACTGTTTGATGTGTTCTTCACCTCGTCTGATGACGAGGGTGGTGCGGGGCTTTATTAGCGCAGCCGCCTTGGCGCGACTGCAGTTGCAGTGAGCGGGTCTTCTGGCCATGAGTGTTTGGGATAACGGCCGCGCAAATCTTTCCTCACATCGGGATAGACATTGGTCCAGAAGGTTTCGAGCGATTGCGTGACAGCGACGGGACGACCAGCGGGGGAGAGCAACTCGATGCGCAACTTGGCGCGGCCCTCGGCGACTTGCGGCGCTGACGTCAGCCCAAACATTTCCTGCAGGCGGACGCGCAATACGGGATCGCCATCGGTGTCATAGTCGATTTTGTAGTGACCACCTGATGGTACTTCCATCCGTGTGGGAGCGAGCTTTTCGATGCGTGTAAGAAGTGTATGCGGCACAAGGCTTTTGATGATCTGCAACATGTCGAGGCGCTGCAAATCTGATTTTCGCTTCATGCCCGTGAGATAAGGCGAAAGCCACTCGCGCAAGTTTGCACGCAAGCCCGCATCCGAAAGATCGGGAAAGCCAGCATCAGGCATGACCCGCGCGAGATAGTTGATCCGTGCACGGAACAAAGATGTTGCCTCGTCCCAGGGAAGCGCACCGAGCCCCAGCGCTTCCACACCTTCGGCCATCGCATCAGCAACAAGATCGGGGTTGATGTCGGTCAGTGGCTTTTCTTCGAGCAACAACACACCGAGTGATTTTCGGCGCGCCGCACTCACCGCATTTGACTTCTGGTCCCAGAATACGCCTTCGTGCGTTGTGATCAACGCTGCAAAATATTTGTCGATCTCGGCGCGCGTGAGGGGGGCAGCCAGAAAAACTTTCGCGTTGGCATCACCGCCATCAAGCAGCGCAATTGCAGCGTAATCCAGTTTGGCGAGCGCATCATGGGCGGGAACAACAGCACCGCCACCGCTCGCCATGCGAAACGAATTGCCGCTGCGACGTTCAGCAATACGATCCGGGTAAGCGAGGCCGAGCATCACACCGGCTGACACACCAACCACTTCTCCCCTCTTTCCGTCATTGCCGCGAACGCGGGAACCCAGGCTTTCAGTTTCTCCCGCGTTGACAGTCTGGGTCCCCGCTTTCGCGGGGATGACGGTTCTAAGGAGTTTGGTGATTTCTGTCGTTGTCTGGCGAATGCGATCTCGTGCACTTCCTCGCAATTGCAAAAGCCGCGCTTCAACATCGACACTTGCATCACGGGGAAGGCCATCACGTTCGGAAATCAGGGCGGCAATCTCCGCGGCGGCGTGCCCTGCTCCCAGTGCCTCAGCTGCAACCACCATGTGCGCCAGTCGCGGATGTAAGGGCAGGCGCACCATGGCGCGGCCATGCGGTGTGATTGCAAGTGTTTCATCAATCGCACCAAGCTGCGTCAACAAATTCTGTGCCTGCGCAAATGTGGAAACTGGAGGCACTTCGAGCCAGGGCAGAGCATCGGGTTTGGTCACACCCCACTGTGCAAGCTCCAGCACCAAAGGCGCCAAATCGGCGAGACGAATTTCCGGATCGTCATGTGCTGCCAATGCCCGCTGCTCGGCCTCAGGCCACAGGCGATAACAATGACCTGGACCCAGACGACCCGCACGACCCTTGCGCTGCTCTGCGGAAGCTTGCGTTACACGCACGGTTTCCAACGCCGTCATGCCAGATGCGGGATCAAAGCGCGGCTTGCGCTTCAGGCCCGTATCAATCACAGCTTCAATACCTTCGATGGTGAGCGATGTTTCAGCGATGGTTGTGGCGAGCACGATCTTGCGACGCCCTTGAGGCGAAGGCCGGATTGCTTCATCCTGGGCTGAGAGTGCCATTGCTCCATAAAGTGGGCGCACATCAATATCATCCGTGAGCTGAGCATTTTGTATTGCCGTCTCAACGCGGCGGATTTCGCCTTCACCTGGCAGGAAGACCAGAAGACTGCCGCTGATATCGCGCAATGCCTTGGTAATCGCTTTCACTGTCTCATCAATCAAGGTGAAGCGATCAGGTTTGGAAAAATGCGTTACACCAACCGGAAACATGCGGCCTGACGCCGAAATCACAGGCGCATTGCCCAAATGCGCAGACAGCTTTTGCGTATCGAGTGTCGCCGACATCACCAATATCTTGAGATCGTCGCGGAGCCCGCGCTGCACATCGAGTGCCAGCGCCAGCCCCAGATCACCATCAAGCGAGCGCTCATGGAATTCGTCGAAGATCAACAGCCCGACATCGGATAATTCCGGATCGGATTGCATGCGGCGTGTGAGAATGCCTTCGGTCACCACTTCGATTTTGGTGCGTGGCGAAACTTTCCGCTCCATCCGCACCGTGTAACCGACACGATCGCCAACAGCTTCGCCCAGTGTATCGGCCATGCGTTTTGCGGAAGCGCGTGCGGCGAGCCTGCGTGGCTCCAGCATCACGATCTTCTTGCCGTCGAGCCACGCTTCATCAACAAGCGCCAGGGGTACGCGCGTGGTTTTACCCGCACCGGGTTCGGCGACCAGCACTGCGCAGGACTTCTCCGCCAGTGCCGCCTTCAATTCCGGGATGACAAGATCAACCGGAAACGTGCTCACGTCTCGCTCTTATGCGAGTGATGCGCATCATGCGTGTTCATCGCTTCGACATAACGCTCAATCGCGAGCGCCTCGGTTGAAAGGCCCTGGCGATAGTAGAGCATGAAGGATACAGCCAGTGTCATTGCAATCGAGATGAACGGATTGACGAAAAGAAAAATCGCCGCAACAGCATAGTAGAATCCGCGAATGCCCGTGTTGAGGCTCCTTACCGATTGCGTCAGCACGGTTGCGGTTTGCGCAATCATCGTCTGGCTTGCGGCATCGTGGGCTGGGGCTTCGTTCAACGCGCCAATCATCGCGAGCGTGTAAGCCAATTTGCGAATAGCGTAAGTGAAGGAGAAAAAACTGAACGCCATGATCAAGGTCAACACGGCGAAATACAGCGTGAAAAGCTCGATACTGATCGGTGGCATGAACGGAATTTCATTGAGTGCGGCATAGACACGATTGATCGAAGCGAGTGCACCCACCAGACCTGCAAGCACAATCAATGTTGCCGAACCGAAGAAGCTCATCGCTCCTGAAATATGCCCGAGCAAAATGCCATCAAACACGCGGGACTCACGTTTTGAATTCAACGACATGCGCATCCATCTGACACGCACCGAATGCAGTTGCTCATTCAGCGTGCCGCGCCCCAGCATGCGCAGAATCGGACCATAGGAGGTCCACATCACAAAGATCAGTACCAGGGCGATAAAACGCCAGATATCGAGATCAGCCGGGATCACGCGTGAATTTCCTTGATGGTTTGCGCCTTGATAGCAGAGGCGCGCTCCAGCGTGTAGTTGAGATTAAAGAGCGATGTGGCGAGCAGCACGGGTGCCCCATCAAGATCATGCGCAATCGACGAGCGATTGCCTTCAACAAATGTATCAAGCTTTTTTTGATCTTCCGAAACAATCCAGCGCAGCACTTCAAAGCGCGAGGTTTCAAATTCCACGGGCACGCCATATTCGTGCTTCAGTCGATCCGCGAGTACATCCAATTGCAACGCACCCACCACGCCGACAATCGCACCAGAGCCATCGACGGGCGTGAACAATTGCACAACGCCTTCTTCGGCGAGTTGTTCCAAGGCTTCTTTCAGCTTTTTGGCCTTCATCGGATCGGACAGGCGCACGCGGCGCAAAATTTCAGGTGCAAAGTTGGGAACCCCGGTGAACACGACGTCTTCACCTTCGGTCAGCGTGTCGCCAATCCTGAGCACGCCGTGGTTGGGAATGCCGACGACATCGCCTGCAAAGGCTTCATCGGCAATCGAGCGATCCTGCGCGAAGAAGAACTGCGGTGCGTTGAGGGCAAGTGATTTTCCATTGCGCACGATCTTGGTGCGCATGCCGCGCGTCAGTTTTCCGGAGCACACTCGCATGAAGGCAATGCGGTCGCGGTGGTTGGGATCCATGTTGGCCTGGATCTTGAACACAACACCGGTGAGCTTGTCTTCGGTTGCTTTCACACTGCGATGCTTGGCCTTTTGATCACGCGGCGGTGGCGCATGCATGATCAATGCCTCCAGCAAATCACGCACGCCAAAATTCTTGATCGCCGAGCCAAAATAAACCGGCGACATGTGCCCTTCGCGGAACGACACAGGATCAAAACTTGCGGCGAGATCGGTGACCAGCGCAATTTCCTCACGGAAATGCGCTTCACTTCCCGGCTGCAACAAAGCTGTGACTTTCGGATCATCAGCGCCTGTCACGCGCTCGCCCTCGGGTGCTGAATCCAGTTTGCGAATTCGCGGCTCAGTCAAATCATATGTGCCAGCGAAATGTTTGCCCAAGCCAATCGGCCAGACCATCGGAATTGCAGTGAGTGCAAGGCCTTTTTCAATCTCGTCAATGAGATTGAGCGGCTCTTGCGTTTCACGATCCAACTTGTTGATGAAGGTGATGATCGGAATATCGCGCAGACGACAGATTTCAAAAAGTTTGCGCGTGCGATCTTCAATGCCCTTGGCGCCATCGATCACCATCACGGCGGCATCAACTGCGGTGAGTGTCCGATAGGTGTCTTCCGAGAAGTCTTCGTGGCCTGGCGTATCAAGCAAATTGAAAACGCTGCCGCCATATTCAAAGGTCATGACCGATGTCACAACCGAAATGCCGCGCTGGCGTTCAATTGCCATCCAGTCGGAGCGGGTGCGGCGACGATCCCCCTTGGCGCGCACCTGGCCTGCCAGCTGAATGGCACCACCGAACAGCAACAGCTTTTCAGTCAACGTTGTTTTACCCGCGTCAGGATGCGAGATGATGGCAAAAGTGCGCCTGCGCGCCACTTCTTTGGCAATGATGGAACTCAAGTGAATATCCGTTGGTTGTGAGGCTCAGGCGATAAACAATTGCGCGAGGGCCTGCAAGCAATTGCTCAACTGCGCAGAAAGCGGGCCACTTGCTTGTAAATGTCATCGTCGTTGCGTTTGCCGATGAGAGTGACTTGCAACACATCTCCATCGACCAGAAAGACAATCCGATACTCGCCTGACTTCAAGCGCCTGAACGGCGCAAAGCCCTTGAGTTCTTCGGTTGGCGTGGCTTCATGATCCGTACACAGAGCATCGATCCTGGCGACAATCTGGCGCGCATGCTTAATAGGTATCGCATTCAGGAATTTCCCTGCCTGCTTGCTGAGAACCGGACGCAGCATCAACGATACTTGGCGAGAGCTGTCTTGCTTTCCTCTGCAGTCAGATAGCCTTCGGCGTGGGCTGCGCGGGCTTTTTCACCCCAGATCGTGTCCTCAATGTCCTGCATTGAGAACATCACACCAACCGGGCGGTTTTTCTTGGTGACAATCACGGGTTCGCGCTGAGCGGCATCCAGGAATTCACCGAAATGCGTTTTTGCTCGTGCTGCTGCAATTGTTTTCATGAGGAACCTCTGTTGTACATAATAGGCAAAACAGTCAAAATAGTCAATTGCGGTGGAATTGCCCTTTTCTGGACTTTGTGGCAGTGAACCCGCCATGACTGAATTTTCCCTTGTTGGTGATATTGGTGGCACGAATTCGCGCTTTGGGCTGGTGGCTCCGGGCACGCGCGACGTCACCGAAATCGAAAAGCTCAAGAACGATGATTTCACATCGCTCGAGGATGCGATTGCGCATTATCTAAAGTCGAAGAACATCGCGAAAACTGATGCAGCTGCTGTTGCTGTGGCAGCACCTGTGGACCGCGACGTGATCACGCTTACCAATCGCGACTGGTCCTTCAGTGCGGAGAGCCTGCGCAAGGCGGCGCATGCGGGCCGCTTTCGCCTGCTCAATGATTATGAGGCACTGGCCCTTTCACTGCCGCATCTCGAAGCCGATGACACCGTGCAAATTGGTGGAGAGAAAAAGCATGGGCTGAAAGTGGTGCTGGGTCCTGGAACTGGTCTTGGCATGGCGGCGTTGGCGCCTTTGCCCGGTGGCGGATGGTTGCCAGTGCCTGGTGAAATGGGTCACACCACCTTGCCTGTCGTCACTGCGGAAGAGTTGGCGCTGAAGGACAAGATTGTTGGAGCGGGGCAATTCGCTGAGGTCGAAGATGTGCTGACTGGGCCGGGGCTTCTCGCTCTCTATCGGGCCGTATCAGCAGCTCCAAAACACGAAACGCCGGAAGCGGTTCTGCAAGCAGCGCTCAAGGGTGGTGATGCCGATGCTGAAAAGACGCTGGATCATTTCGCCACCTTCTTGGCGCGTCTTGCCGGCGATGCGGCGATGGGCATTCAGGCGCGTGGCGGCGTTTATCTTGCTGGCGGCATTGCACCTTCAATTGTCGACTGGTTGAAGCGCCCGAAATATCGCGCGGTGTTTGAAGACAAGGGCCGCATTGCTGATGTGATGAAGCCCATTCCGCTTTATGTGATCGTCGATGCGTTTCCCGCTTTCAAGGGCTGTGTGGCGGCGGTGCGCGCATGAAACGCGCGTGTCTTGTTATCATCGACATGCAGAATGATTTCTGCCCCGGCGGAAAACTCGCCGTTGCAGGTGGCCATGACATTGTGCCTGTGATCAATCAGTTCGCGCGTGAATTTTCGTCTGTCATCGCAACGCAGGACTGGCATCCAGCCGATCACTCGTCGTTTGCCTCTCAGCATTCCGGCTACCAAGCCTTTACCCAAATCGAAATGGCTTACGGCCCGCAAACCCTGTGGCCCGATCATTGCGTGATTGGCAGCGAAGGTGCCGCCCTTCACCCCAAGCTTGATGTTCCGTACACGGAGCTTATCATCCGCAAGGGTTTCCGCCGTGCCATCGACTCCTATTCCGCATTTTTCGAAAATGATCACAAGACGCCAACAGGCCTTGGTGGCTATCTGAAAGAGCGCGACTTTGACCATGTCACGCTCGTTGGCCTCGCCTTTGACTATTGCGTGCGTTATTCCGCCGAGGATGCCAAGGCGCTGGGCTTCGGGGTCGAAGTCATCGAACACGCAACCCGCGCCATTGACCTCGCTGGATCAGCCGACGCGACGCGCAAGAGTTTTGCTGAGCGCGGGATTGCATTGGTTTAACTTGACGGCACCTTCAAAAGCCGTAAGGATTGGCCCTGATCAGCTGTAATCCTTCCGAGTTTCTCAGAAAATGTGCCCATTTTCCGCGACTGAACTTTCCGATCCTGGCCTGGCCATTCCCTTGCATCCGGAAATGCCAGCTGGCCATCCCATGGTTGTGCTGAGCGATCACGGCTTTTGCACATCGCGGCAGATGGATGTGTTTCGCATGCCGGGTCCGCACATGCACAGCCAGGTCGAGCTCAACTTCGTGCTCACGGGCGAGATGAAATACTGGTTTGATGGCCGCGAGCTCACGGTGTCTGAAGGCCGTCTTGCGATTTTCTGGGGTATGATGCCGCATCAGGTGATTGACCGACCAGAAGGCACAACATTCGTCTGCCTCTATGTGCCGATGTCGGTGTTTCTTGAACTGCCGACAGTCAGTCCGTTGCGCGATTCCATTTTCCGTGGTGCCGTGATTGAGCCCAAGAAAACCCGCGCCTATGACCGCGATATCTTTTTGCAGTGGCGCGAAGAACTGCTTACAGGCGATCAAAAACTTGCAGAGATTGTCCGCGACGAATTGACAGCGCATGTGCGCCGTATTGATCACGAGGGTTGGACTGATCTGAAATCAGTCAATGCCATTGTGCCAGCGTCGCATCATTTTGATTTGAACCGCATGCATCACGTCGAGCAAATGGCGCGCTATATCGCCGAGCACGCGCTTGATGATATTGCGGTTGAGGACGTCGTCAAAAAATCGGGCCTGCATCCCAACTATGCGATGTCGCTCTACAAGCGCGCCATTGGTCTCACCATCAAGCAGTCGATCATGCGGCATCGCCTCGACACGGCACAATCGCTCTTGATCTCCACCGATTTGCCTGTAGGTACCATCTCGTTTGATTGTGGCTTTGGATCGCTATCAAGTTTCTATGCCGCGTTTGAACAACGCTTCCACACCAGCCCCGCCGCCTATCGTAAAAGGCTCGGTCGGGTCGCAGCCTGACGGATACACGATGACCAATCCCATTTGCGTAGCACTTGATACGCCGGACCTCACCCGCGCGGTCACCCTTGCGCGCGCGTTGAAAAATCATGCAGGCTACATGAAACTGGGCCTTGAGTTTTTCTATGCGCATGGTGCGGCAGGTTATGAACGGGTGGCAGGCGAAGGCCTGCCGATTTTCCTCGATCTCAAATTGCACGATATTCCAAACACGGTGGAGCAAGGCCTTGCATCACTGATGCGCCTTGCACCTGCACCCGCCATCATCAATGTGCATGCGCAAGGTGGGATTGCGATGATGCAAGCGGCGCGGAAATCCGTGCCTGCGTCAACCAAGCTGATCGCGGTCACCATTCTCACTTCGCTTTCACAAGATGATTGCATTGCAACGGGTCACGATCCTGATTTTTCAACGGCTGATCTCGCAATGACCTTGGCTGATCTCACGCACAAGGCAGGGCTTGATGGTGTTGTCTGCAGCCCGCATGATCTTGAACTGATCCGCGCCACAACGCCTCAGAATTTTCTCACCGTGGTTCCTGGCATCCGCCCGGAAGGTGCTGACGCGCAAGATCAAAAACGTATCGCCACACCAAAGGCTGCGATTGCTGCAGGCGCTGATATTCTGGTAATCGGCCGCGCCATCACGGGGGCTGCTGATCCGGTCAAAGCCTGTGCTGCAGTTGCTGAGAGTCTCGCATGACAGTGCTCGTCAAGATTTGCGGACTGTCGACGCCTGAGACGTTGGAAGCCGCACTCAATCAGCATGCTGATTTTGTTGGTTTTGTATTCTTCGCCAAGAGCCCGCGCAATGTCACACTGAAGCAAGCAGCAAAGCTTGCCGAACAAGCACGTGATCGCGCCAGGATTGTTACACTTGTTGTCGATGCAGATGATACACTATTGGGCAATATTGCATCAGATGTACGGCCCGATTTCTTCCAGGCGCATGGCAAGGAAACCCCGGAGCGTTTGAGTGAAATCAAGAAGCGGATAGGGGTGCCAATCTATAAGGTCATGAAAGTGCGCGATGCGGAACATGTCGCTGCAGCACAGGCCTACGCTCACGTGTCTCCCTTCATGATGTATGATGCCATGCCGCCGGAAAACGCAGTTCTCCCCGGCGGCAATGGTCTCGCCTTTGATTGGAGCATTCTCAAGGTCGCAGCCAAACCTTTCATGTTGGCTGGCGGACTGAACCCGGAAAATGTCGCCGAGGCCATTCGCGTCACTGGCGCTGCCATGGTCGATGTTTCCTCAGGTGTGGAAGCTGCACCGGGTGTAAAAGATGAAGCGCGCATTGCAAAATTCATCGCCGCTGCCAAAGCGGCGGGATAATCCCAGCGATCATCCACGCCTTATTTGTGCAGCGAGATACTGCCAAAATAGGCAACGCTTGATGTGCCTGTGTCATCTGTGTCGCAGAACACTGCAAGATTAATCAGGCGCGCATTATCGGTGCGGCCTGTTGCTGTGTGGTAGAGATCCAGAAGGTTGACGTCCTGGTCAAACCATTTGTTTGTATTTTCACCTGTTTTGGCGTCACCGCCATTGGCAACGTAGTGATGAAAGCTGCCAACGATTTTCCATTGGCCAGGTTTAAATGCGCCATTGCTCCAGATGATTTCGAAATAGTGCTCGCGCTTTTCACTGTCGAAGACATGCACCATGAGCCGGGCGGGATGATCATCCCCTTTCCATTCGGTTTCGGGGCTGTTGGCAATCACCGGCTTTTCGACACGCCACATCCAGGATAGCTTCGGAAATTCTTGGAGGTCAATATTGGTATGCCGCCCAAATATCGAACCGGAACCGGCGGTCTCGCAACGCAACGTCTTGACGGTGTCGATTTCCACAAAACTGATCTTCATTTTTGGTTTGGTAAAAAAGCCGATCTGCCACCAGCCCGAAGAAAGCGGATCCAAGGCAGGCGGTGTTTCAAAATCCATGATTGTGATATTTGGATCAGCGCCAGCCTCAACAGGATTGACCGAAGGCGGTGGTGACGTCAGGTAGAAAAACACCCTCCAGCCCACCAAGGCCACGGCGGCGAGAACCAAAATCAGATATCCCAAATACTTTGCGGCACGCTTCATGCATCCCGGTTAGTGGGGCATTCGAACAGAGTCATCATCGTTCTTCGCGGCATCAGTTGAATTTATTGTGTGTGAACCGGGAACCTCTGTGCTGCGTTAATGTCTCTTCACCTTCCCCGAGCTTTGTTCTAGTGCTCTCCTCCATGAACCAGCATGTCCCCAATTCACTCAGAACCGGCCCCGATGAAAAGGGTCTCTTTGGCATTTATGGCGGGCGTTTTGTTGCCGAAACCCTGATGCCGCTGATCTTGCAATTGGAGCAGGCCTATAAGGACGCAAAAGCCGATCCTGCGTTTCAAGCCGAGCTTGATGATTTCGCCACGCATTATGTTGGCCGTCCATCGCCCCTGTATTTCGCCGAACGCCTTACCGAACATCTGGGTGGTGCGAAAATCTATATGAAGCGCGACGAGCTCAATCACACAGGCGCTCACAAGATCAACAATGTGATGGGGCAGATCCTGCTCGCACGCCGCATGGGCAAAAAGCGCATCATCGCAGAAACTGGTGCTGGCCAACATGGTGTGGCAACAGCAACGGCTTGCGCACGTTTTGGTTTGGAATGCGTTGTGTATATGGGCGAAGTTGATATCGAGCGCCAGAAGCCCAACGTGTTCCGCATGAAACTGCTCGGAGCAGAAGTCGTACCCGCAAAATCCGGCTCACGCACCTTGAAGGATGCGCTCAACGAAGCGCTCAGGGATTGGGTCGCCAATGTTGAAGACACGTTCTATTGCATTGGCACAGTTGCAGGCCCGCATCCCTATCCTGAAATGGTGCGCGATTTCCAATCAGTGATTGGCCGCGAATGCAAAGAACAAATGCTGGCGCGCGAGGGACGTTTGCCGGATTCACTCGTTGCAGCAATTGGTGGGGGCTCCAATGCGATGGGTCTGTTCCATCCCTTCCTCGATGACACTGATGTTGCGATGTACGGCGTAGAAGCGGCGGGCCAGGGTCTCAAGACCAAGACAGGCCATGCCGCGTCGATCGCTGGCGGCAAGCCCGGAATCTTGCACGGTAACCGCACCTATTTGCTGATGGATGATGATGGTCAGATCATCGAAGGTCATTCAATCTCGGCAGGACTTGATTATCCCGGCATCGGCCCCGAGCACGCATGGCTGCATGACATGAAGCGTGTGAATTATGTTTCCGCAACTGACAAGGAAGCGCTCTCCGCATTCCAGATGTGCTGCAAGCTCGAAGGCATCATTCCAGCACTTGAGCCATCACATGCGTTAGCCCATGTCATCAAGCTCGCCCCCACATTGCCCAAGGATCATCTGATGGTGATGAACATGTGCGGTCGTGGCGACAAGGACATCTTCACCGTGGCCAATGTGTTGGGTGTCACGATTTGACCGTGGAACTACATTGTATTACAGTGTCTGGCAGAGGAGTTTGAAGCATGTCCACTGTTTCGTTTTCCATGCGTATTGATGAAAAACTGAAAAAGCGGCTTGATCGTTTGGCCAAAGCTGCAGATCGGCCTTCCAGCTATCTTGTGTCAAAGGCCGTGGAACAAATGGTCGAGGAAATTGAGGATCGGGAAAAGATCATTCGTCAAGCCTTTGAAGAAGATGATGACGGGGCTTATGTGTCAGAAGAATCGGTTGATGCTTGGGTCAGATCCTGGGCAAGTGATCGACGTATTGCAAAACCGGTACCTGATGTTTTTTCTGACCCCCGGCGCAAATGAAAATTGTTTTCAAGGCTCGGGCGCTCGATGATTTGGAGTGGTTCGAGCGGTATTACACAGAGATATTTCCCGATGGGTCCAGTCGGACCGAAAGGCAGTTTTTCAAAACCAAACAAATTCTCATTGATTTCCCCGATATCGGAAGAACCGTGAAGAACAAGAACCAGCGCGAATACGTCATTCCCGGCATTCCTTTCAGTTTTGTCTATCGCCGAAAACCAGAGAGGATCGAAATCCTCCGGGTGCTTGATCTCCGCAGCAACAGGCCAATACATAAATGACAACCAGAATTGACACCAAATTTGCGGCTCTCAAAAAACAGGGCCGCGCAGCACTCGTCACCTTCCTGACCGCAGGTGATCCTGATTATGAAACGTCTCTCAAGATCATTGAAGGTCTGCCGAAGGCGGGTGCCGATGTGATCGAGCTTGGCATGCCGTTCACCGATCCGATGGCGGATGGTCCGGCGATCCAGGCGGCAGGGCTTCGTGCACTTGCAGCGGGTCAGACGATGAAGAAAACGCTGAAGCTCGTGAAAGCGTTTCGTGTGAAGGACAAGGAAACGCCCATCGTGCTGATGGGCTATTACAATCCGATCTATGTCTACGGCGTTGATCAGTTCATCACCGATGCGCTGAAAGCGGGCGTTGATGGTTTGATCGTTGTCGATCTTCCACCAGAGGAAGATGATGAGTTGTGCATTCCTGCGATGAAGGCTGGCCTCAACTTCATTCGCCTCACGACGCCGACAACTGATGATCAGCGCGCGCCCGCCGTGTTCAAGCACACTTCAGGCTTTGTCTATTATGTCTCGGTGCTCGGCATCACCGGCACCAAAGCTCCAGACCTGAAGAGTGTTGCGAAAAACGTGAGGCGACTCAAAACCCATACTGATCTTCCGATCGCCGTGGGTTTTGGCGTGAAGACTGCTGAGCAAGCACGTGCCATTGCCAAAGATGCTGATGGTGTAGTGGTAGGATCGGCCCTTGTTTCAGCCATCGCCAATTCACTCACCAAAACAGGGAAGCCCACAGCCAAGACTCCACGCGCCGTGCATGCCCTTGTCGCAGAGATCGCCCAGGGTGTAAGAGGCCCTAAAGGTTAGTGGACACATGAACTGGATCAAGAATTTCGTCAGACCAAAACTACGTTCGTTGCTCGACACTGTGCAGCGCCGCGAAGTGCCGGAAAATCTCTGGATCAAGGATCCGGATTCAGGCGAGATGGTTTACAAGAAGGATCTTGAAGCCAATTATTATGTGTTCCCAAAATCCAATCACCATGGTCGCATGCCGGTTGCCGCTCGCTTTGCGCATATGTTCGATGACACATTCGAAAAGATCGCGATGCCGGAAGTCGCAGCTGATCCTCTGAAATTCCGCGACGAAAAAAAATACGCTGACCGTTTGCGCGATGCACGCGCCAAGAACAATGGCGATGATTCCGTGCAGGCGGGCTTTGGCAAGGTCGAAGGCCAGGACATGGTCATTTGCGTCCAGGACATGAGTTTCATCGGCGGCTCGCTCGGCATGGCTGCAGGTGAAGCGATCATCACTGCGATGCGTGTTGCCGCTGCCAAAAAATACCCCTTCGTGATGTTCGTCGCCTCAGGCGGTGCGCGCATGCAAGAAGGCATTCTTTCGCTCATGCAATTGCCGCGCACCACGATTGCCGTCAATGAAATGCGTGAAGCAGGCATTCCCTATATTGTCGTGCTCACCAACCCGACCACAGGTGGCGTCACCGCATCCTATGCGATGCTCGGTGACATTCACATCGCTGAACCACAGGCCCTCATCGGCTTTGCAGGCCAGCGTGTGATCGAGCAAACCATCCGCGAAAAACTTCCGGAAGGTTTCCAGCGCGCTGAATATCTGAAAGACCATGGCATGGTTGATCTTGTGGTGTCGCGGCTTGAAATGAAATCAACTGTCGCCCGCATCGCCCGCTTGCTGACGCGCACCGCTGATCGGCGCAATGGAAATGCGCTGGTTGTTGCTGCCTGATGGCTTTGAGTGATGCCATTCTCACACGGCTTCTGACGCTCCATCCCAAGATCATCGATCTCTCACTTGATCGTATGGCGCGCCTGTTGCGCCTTCTTGGAAACCCCGAGCAGAAGCTTCCGCCTGTCATTCATGTTGCAGGCACCAACGGCAAGGGCTCTACAGTTGCCTTCACCCGCGCCATCATGGAAGCGGCTGATCTCAAGGTGCATTGCTATACCTCGCCACACCTTGTGAAATTTCAAGAGCGCATTCGCGTCGCGGGTGAATTGATCACCGATGAAAAACTCTCTGAACTTTTGGAGGAGTGCGAAGTTGCCAATGCGGGCGAACCGATCACGTTTTTTGAAATCACAACGGCAGCGGCGTTTCTGGCTTTTGCGCGCGCACCTGCTGATTATCTCATCCTCGAAGTCGGCCTTGGCGGCAGGCTTGATGCCACCAACATGATCGACCAGCCCAAAGCCACCTGCATCACTTCGATCAGTCTCGATCATCAGCAGTATCTCGGTGACACGATTGAAAAGATCGCAACAGAGAAAGCTGGTATCATCAAGCGCAAAGTTCCGGTGGTAATTGCCGCGATGCCAACCGAAGCGCGCCAGACGGTTGAGACTATTGCTGAGAAACATGACGCTCCGACATCAATCGCAAATCAGGATTGGCAGGCCTACGAGCAGCATGGACGCATGGTGTTTCAAGATGAAAATGGCCTGCTCGATTTGCCCTTGCCATCCCTTCCCGGCGTTCACCAAATCCAGAATGCTGGAAACGCCATTGCAATCATCCGTACACTGAGTGATCAGCGTATCAACGAAGATCACATCGCGCAAGGTCTTGCGCAAGCCACATGGCCCGCGCGACTGCAACGTCTCAAAGGTGGTGCACTTGATCAGCTGCTGCCGAAAGGCTCCGAACTTTGGCTCGATGGTGGGCACAACCCTGATGCGGGCACTATCCTCGCGGCACATTTTCGAATGCTGCACAAAAAACACCCCATGCCACTCGCGATCATCTGGGGCATGCTGAACACCAAGGACGCCATGAGCTTCATGACGCCGCTTGCTGAACTCAAGCCTCAACTCCAAACAATCACGATCCCAGGTGAACCCAATGCGATTCCTGCAGATGCGCTAGCCGAAGCCGCAATCTCTCATGGCCTCGAAGCAAAAGCCCAGACCGATTTCAAAACGGCCCTCAGCAGCATCACCAAACCAGCTCGCGTGCTGATCTGCGGCTCGCTCTACCTCGCAGGCCATGTGCTTGCGGCACAACAAAACGAAGCCATGAGTCAGGTATCCGGGGCTGCGCGGCGCTGATCAGATCGCGCTATCGATCCAGCTTTGCAGCTGACCCTTGGGAACCGCACCAACCTTGGTCGAGGCGACCTTGCCGCCCTTGAACACCATCAATGTCGGAATGCTGCGCACGCCGAATTGCGAGGGGGCTTTTGGATTTTCGTCGATATTGATCTTGGCAATCTTGACGCGCGGGCCATATTCCTTGGCCAATTCTTCAAGCGATGGGCCGATCATCTTGCAGGGGCCGCACCATTCCGCCCAGAAATCGACGACGACTGGCGTGTCGGATTTCAGGACTTCGGCTTCAAAATTCTGGTCGGTTACTTTGTGTGTGGACATAGCGGGGAATCCTTTGATGTGTTGATCCAGAGGTAGGCATTGCAGCCCCATTCGTCAAGCAGTGGTGAGTTCACGCTTTTTCCTGAGATGTTCACGGCTTCGTGCAATCAGTTCCGGCGTCAACCAGTGTGAGGCTTGCGTCTCGGTGAAGAACAGGCAGGCATTCACCGGGCGCTCGGGATAGGCTTGGCGCAATGCTTCTGCATAAAGTGCCAGCTGCTGCACGGCCTCGTCCTTTTCGCTTAACTGGTCAGGTGGTTGACGCGTTGTCTTGTAGTCCAAGAGCCAAATGCCATCATCGCGCACCAGCATGCGGTCAATGCGACCTGTCACCGTTTCACCATCCGGCGTCAAGTAGAGCTCGACTTCCGAGCGCGCTTCGTGTGCCAGGAAAATCTGCAAATCAGGATGACGCAAAATCGAGAATACACTTGCCGCATCACTTGCCGTGAGCCCCAGCGAGCGCGCCTTGCGTTCAGCAAGATTAGCACGCTTGTCTTCTGGCACTGAGGCCAGCGCTTCTAGCAATACGTGAATGGCCGTCCCTCGACGCGCGGCCAGAGCAGCAGCAGAACCAGGAATAGCCTTGGCATTGATCAGGCCGGTGAGCGTTTGATTGGTCTTGCGCTGTTCGGCAGCAGGCATACGCGTCACCCAATCGGGTACATCACGCACCTTGTCTGCATCTGCGGTGAGCGCCAAAACTACAGGTGGATCATCGCCCAGACGCGTTTTCAACTTGCCCTCGAAATGCGGTGACGGCAACTTGCGCAAACGCGCTCGAAAACCTGGAAGAGCATTCTCCAAAGCTTGTTCAACATAGAAATACAGGCTGTCATCATTGGCTGTGCCATTCTTGTCTGCACCGGCGATGTAAAGCTCATCCTTGGCGCGCGTCATCGCCACATAAAGCAATCGCTTTTTTTCCTGCGCATCGCGGGTGCGATGGACACCACGCCAATTTTCAATCACTTCAGCTTTGACACGCTCTGACAAGGTCCAATAGAGCAGGCCCTCAAGTTCATGATCACGCGCCTCGCTGGCAATCGAAAGCAGGTTTGAAGTCTGCCGGTCCTGGGTTTCTGCCGTATCGGCGAGAATGACAATCGGTGCTTCCAGACCTTTCGATCCGTGGATGGTCATCAGGCGTACTTCACTTCCACCTGCTTCCATTTCACGACGAAGTTCGATGTCTGACTGCTCAAACCACGCCACAAAGCCTGCAAGTGATGTGCCTTGCTGCTGCTCGTAATCCAAACAATATTCCAAAAACGCATCGCTCGCATCTGCAGCTTCCGGGCCAAGTCGGGTGACTTGCGCTTGCCGCCAACGCGCCAACACAAATGAATAGAGCGCATGCGGACCGAGATCAGCCAGCCGCTGATATTCCTGCAGGATTTGAAAATTGCTTTTTGATTTCTCATCATCAGCCATTTGCAAGCGCTGCAACAATTTCTCCTGCTTTCGGCCATGTGCAAGAGTGAATAATTCATCCTCACTTGCGGGATGCGGCACAAACGGCGACTTCAAAATGCAAGCCAGTGCATGATCATCTTCTGGCAACAGCAGAACTTGGCCAAGTGCGAGCAGGTCTTTCACCGTCAAACTTGCATTCATCGTCAAGCGATCAGCGCCCGCAACCGGAATGCCTTCACGACGAAGTGCCGCAAGCGTTTGCGCAAACAATGCCCCACGTTTTCGAAACAGGATCAACACATCACCGGGCCGCACGGGTTGAGTGGTACTGGGAAGAGTGCGTGCGCCAAGCCAGCTTTTCACTTCAAGCGCAATGGCGTGCGCCAGTTTGCGGCGGTGCGAGCCTTGTGGATCAGCATCAACCGGTGCTCCCCACGGTTCGGGCTCGTCGTTTGAATCATTGGCGAGCATTGGCCAGAGTTCAAACACGCCATGTTCCTTGCGGTTTGCCGTGTGCCCCCGTTCCTCAGCTTGCGCAAAACCCAAGGCCACGTGCGACGAATTGTCGAATACGCAATCCACCACATCGAGAATTTCAGGCACTGTGCGATAGGAAATCTGCAATGGCACACTTGGAAAGGTTTTGACCTGGTGTGTCAGCTCATCCTTCATTCGCTCATAAGCTTGCGCATCCGCACCCTGGAACGAATAGATTGACTGCTTGCGATCGCCGACCACAAACAACGTGCGTCCATGCGCATGTTCGGAACCACGCCCTGCAAAAAATTCTTGTGTAATCGCTGTGATAATCGCCCATTGCTTGGGACTTGTGTCTTGGGCTTCATCAACAAGCACATGCTTCAACCCGCGATCAATCTTGTAGAGCACCCATTGGGCATTGCCGGAGCGCTGCAACAGGCCTGCCGCGCGCTCAATCAGATCGCTGAAGTCAAATGCACCAAGTTCGTGCTTCCTTGCAAGGTAATGTCCGATGATGTGATGGCCAGCGAGATAAAGAGCTGTTGTTGCATCAAGGCGCAAAACCAGATCACGCTTGGCGAAAAGGTTAAACAGGCGTTCAGCCTCAACCAAAATCCAGTCATGGGCCGACTGGTGATTTTTTATATTGGGTTTACTCAGAAATGTTGAAGGCTTGCGCTGGGTGCGTTCCCCCGTCATCGCCAATTTGGCAAGGGCCTCAATCTGCGTTCTGTTCGACGATGCCTGAACCACAGCTTCAAGCGCTCGTCCAAGGTGAAATTGGCCATGTTTGCCAAGCACTGCGAGTTCTTTTGCAAAAATCCGATATTGCGTGAGATCAATCGCATTCAGCTCCGCTTCCACGTCACGCACTGAAATTGCCGGATCGATTTCGAGACCGCGTGCAAGCACGTCGCGCATTTCGGTGAGCTGTGAAGCACCACCCAGAAGAACGCGCACGTCAGAAAACCTCGAGATGAAATCACGGATCAAGTCGGCAAAGCGTGTTTCATTAGCATTGTTGGCGATGAGGGCGAGGGAGTGTTGCAAATCGCGATCAGAATCTTCGTGCTCAGCCATGCGCAGCACCGTGTGTTGCGCAGTTGCCAGCATCTCATTCTTTTCAACATCCTCCAAAACCCTGAAACCTGGCGCAACACCTGCTTCAACCGGAAACAGCCGCAGAAGCTTTTCGGCGAAGGCGTGAATGGTCTGTATCTTGAGGCCACCTGGTGTTTCAAGAGCACGTGTAAAAAGTCGGCGCGCGGCAATGCGCGTGTCATCACTGTCGGCAATCCCCAGGGTTTCGAGTGCGGCCTTTAGATCCTTGTCGCTTGCCAGCGTCCATGTGGCCAGGCGTTCGAACAGGCGGTTCTGCATTTCTGCGGCCGCGGCCTTGGTGAAGGTGAGACACAGAATAGTCTCGGGCTCGGCACCATCGAGCATCAAGCGGATTGCGCGATCTACGAGCACATGGGTTTTGCCTGCTCCTGCGTTGGCCGACACCCACACTGAATGTTTGGGATCAGCGGCTTTCTTCTGCTCCGGCGTGGGCTTGCTGATCTTGAGTGCTGTTGCGTGTTGAGGCTGGGCCATCAGCTATCCTTCAGGCTCCACTCAAGATGTCTTGAGAGATGGTCATAGTCGCTCTCATCGTCGGCCTTTTGCATGAAGACCCGAGGGAGAAACGGCGTGTCCTCGTGGGCCATGATTGCAAGTTTGCCTCGCAGACCATCAAAGTGCCGCCTGGCAACATCCACAATGCTTTCGTCCCCCGGTACAATCGCTTTCACTTCTCCAGGAACTGCCCCACCCGTAATTTGAACATAAGCGATTTCTTCTGCGGCGAGCCGTGGCAGGTCCTTGAAGGCGCCGTGCGAAAGCAAGTAAGCTTCGAGCGTCAATTGTGGCTCCCAGCCAGCGAGCACTGTCTTGGGCGTTGGTGTTGCAGCTGAGCTCGTCTTGTAATCGATGATGCGCGCAGCTTCACCTTGCAACACATCAATGCGATCAGCATAGCCTGTGAGCTGATACATCTCACCTTCAACATTGAAGTGATGTTCGGCCCTGCGTTCGGCCGCAACCAGAATGCAATCGCGCTGCCACTGCGGCTCAATTTCAGTCAGCCACTTCGCAATGCGGGTGAAGCGGCTGTACCAGAACAATTGTACCGCAGGATCATCGCGCAACGGCGCCAGTTGGTTTTTTCCATACTCAATCAATTTGAGAAGTGTGCGCTGCTCGGGTACGGCATGGTTCCATTGTGCAATGGCCTCATGAAACAGTGTGCCACGCAAACGCGGATCAGCTTCAGCACCAAGTTTTTCCAGAGGCTGCAACCGCAAGATCTTGCGCGCATAAATGTGATAAGGATCACGATTGAGCTTCACGATATCGGTGACAGAATACTTGCGCGGTCGGGCATCAACAGGAGGAGTTGGTCGTGGCTTGGAGTGTGGTGAGAGCTTTGTCTGTGACTGACCAAGGCTGCGCGCGTGTTGCAGAAGTTCCGGTGTGTGGCCCTTGTCGAAAAATTCGCCAAAACCCTTGATCAACATTTCAAGGCGCAACACCCAGCGCGACGGGACGAGCGGCTGCTGCTGATCGCGTTTCGACCAGGTGAGGATCACCCCTGATTGATTGAAGGATTCAACAAAATCATGCGCCGTCAATCCAATCATGCGTTCGGGAAGCGACAGGCCAATGGCTTCGCGCATGGTGCGATTGAGCCACGGTCCTGGATCGGGCTGTTCCGGCCAACGTCCTTCATTCAGTCCTGCGAGCACCACAACATCAGGCCGCATCATGCGTGCTTCAGCAAGACCGAAAACCGCAAGGCGCGGATGCACTTCAGCTCGCGTCGCGCGATGTGATCGCAGGCGAAGTTGCCCAAGCAGAATGGTCAGCGCCTCATGGGCTTCCATGTCGGGTGCTTCACTTGTGGCACCGCGAAAATTGGCGAGCGCATCTTCGAACTCCATGTTTTCCGCAAGGGTCAAATCCGCATCGGGTGCCAACACGCCAAGCACTTTTGTGAGGGCCTCCAGAATGGAGGATAGTTTTTGCGGGCCCTGCAGTGCAAGTGGTGCGAGTGCCTCAACCAACAGCCGCGCCACCTCACCAAGCCCTTGCCAATCTTCATCACTCAAACGTGCAACACTTGGATGGGCATGTGTGGTATCAGCGTCACGCGCCAACCTAGCACGATCGACGGCGTGAAGCATGTTTGCGAGTCCGCCATCAAAGCCCTGTTGCCGTAGTGCTGCAAGTTCGAGATGCCGAAAATGCTTTGCCGCCTCGTCCCGCGCGCGGCCGAGCGACGTGAGCGGGTGATGCATGATCTTGAGCAATGACACTGCGGAAAATCCTGTTGCCACCGCGTCCTGCAGTGCCACAAACAGCGAAGCCAGGCCATAACGGCTTAACGGCTCACCTGCCGTGTCATCAATCACGATGTTCCAACGCAGCATTTCGGCTTTCACCCGTTGTACAAGATCGCGATCCGGCGTCACAAGGGCAGCGGTTTGAGTTTCATTTTCAAGCGCCTGCCGAAGCGCCAGAGCAATCACTCGTGCTTCAACATGACGATTGTCAGCCGCAATCATCTGCACATCCTGCATCGCGGAAGCAAAGCGCTTGTGATGATGCGGTGTCACGGCGTCTCGCCATTTCTCCGTGCTTGTTGTGGGCCGCATGATTTCACGCGACAACCAATAGCGCGGGCTGTCTTTCTCGCCCATTGACGCAACGTCCTCGCGCGCCAACTCAAGTGCTTTCAATAATTGCGACAGTCCATGTTGTGGATGAGTGGCTGCAAGCTGCAGCCAATCCTGATCATCCATTTGCAGATCAAGCCCTGGCAGGAGCACGGCCCCTTGTGGATGCTTGGCGACTGCCTTCAGCAACTCGCGGGTTGCCGGATTGGAACCTGTTGAACCCGCTGCAATCACTGGCCCCTTGAAATCGCGCGATGCGATATGTTTGGCCTGCAGGCGAATGACTTCATTGCGGCGTGCAGCACGGCCCATCACGCCGAGCTCTTTCAGTTTTGCTGGATAGTGTTCGCGCACCAATGCGAGAAGTCCGAGAATGGAATCGCGATGTTGTGCAAGGTCATTGAGACCATAGGCCAGTTCGATCTTGTCGAATGGCACTTCCTCGGTTTCCATGCGGGTGATGAGCTGACCGAGGTTTTCAGCAAGACCGTAAGCGCGCAACATGGATGCGCCAACGTCCTGCGCCATTTGCTGATGCGGATTGTCACGGGCCCAATCCTGAACCAGTTTTGCCAGCAGCAGATTTTGTGCCTCTTGCGAAAGTGCTGGTGGCAGATCATGGGCTGAATCAAGTTGCACGATGTCTTCGTCGATATCGTCAATCGGCCTGATATGCGGAAGCAAGATACTGTTTCCAGCTTTGCGAAATTCGAGCGCCAATCTGCGCACAGCACGCCGCGTGGGCAGAAAAATCGTCCATTGGTGGAGTGGTGGGAAATCGCCCACGAGAGGAAAGCCCGCCAACACGGCGCGCGCAATCACGCCAAGCGGATCAGTGCCTGGTGCTATCGTTGAAACGCGGGGATGAATCACGGCCATGGGTCATGGCTGTTTTCTCATATGCGATTCTGCAAGTCCAATGGCTTCGGGCGTTCCGACATGGAGCCACCAGCCGTCATGCACAACAGAATGAAGCCTGCCTTGTGCAATGGCGCGGTCCCACAGGACATTCATCGAGAATTTGCCTTGGGGCGCATCCTTGAACAGGCGGGGATGGACGAGAAAGCCACCGATATAGGCATGGAGCTTTCGCGAATCTGGTCGCTTGCGGATGAGCGAGCCGCCAATGTTGCGCTCGAAATCGCCAATTCCGTCATATCCAACGGTGCGATCAGGCGGAATGACAAGCAGCAGGCAATCCATGTCGATGTCACGCCATTCCTGCTTGAGGCGCGCGAGTGCAGGGGTATCCTGTTCAAGCCAGAAGCTGTCGCTGTTCATGACAAAGAACGGATCATCGCCGAGATGCGGGAGAGCCCGCACAATGCCACCACCCGTTTCCAGCACGGCATCGCGTTCATCTGAGATCGTGATACGCGGAGACGATTGTGCCGCACACCAGGCTTCGATTTGTTCAGGCAGATAATGCACGTTGACGACGACATGTTTCACATCAGCCGCGCGCAGCGCATCGAAGGCATAACCAATGAGCGGCTTTCCCTCCACGGGGACAAGCGGCTTGGGCATTGCGTCTGTGATCGGCCGCATGCGGGATCCAAGACCTGCGGCCAGAACGATGGCGTGTTCACCAATCATGCGTTTGCGAGCTCCAATGCTTGCGGTGCATTCACCATATACCAGCGCCGCAACATGTGAACGCCGGGATGTTCGAGATTGCGGAGGAGATAACGTGCGACGCGCGGGCGATGTTGCAGATACTGGTGCTTGCCATCGCGTTTTGAAAGTCTGGTGAATGTGCCGAGCAATCGTGTAGCGCGCTGTGCTCCCATGATCGCGTAGGACTTGCGGAACTCTGCTTCGTCGAAGTGACCCTGCGCATGACGCAGCGCCAGATAATGCGCAAGCAACCGATCCTGCATTTCAGGCGAGACGTCAATGCGCGCATCCTGCAGGAGCGATACGACATCATAGGCGACGTGCCCCATCATCGCATCTTGCGTATCAATGAGTCCTGTGCGCTGCAAGCCTTGGCGCTGTGGCATCCAGATCAGATTTGGTGAGTGATAATCACGCAGCAACCAGACAGGCGCATTGAGCGGAACTTCTGGCAGCAATTCGCGCCACACCTTGTCGAAGGATTCGAGCACGGGTGGTGGCGGCTCATTGCCAAATTGAAGCGGCCAAAACCAATTGGGCATCAATTCAACTTCGGTCATCTGCGCTTCGATGTCGTAGTGTGGCACTACATGTGGACCAGCTGCACCGGGTACACGTTGCGGCCAGGGCTTGGTTGCCATATCGGCGAGGACTTCGACGGCATTCGACATGAACGACCAGATATCACCGCCACGTCGCATCATCGCTCCATGCACTTCGCCATCAAGCTGCTCCATGACAGCAAGGCCATGGTCGCGATCAACGGCAATGGTGCGGGGTGCAGAATAGCCGAGCGAGAAGAGATAGTTGTTCACGCCAATCACCGCGTTGATGTTTTCAGCGAGATGCACGAGAGCGGAATAGGACTTGCCGTGCTTGACGGGCGGGCCATCGGGGCGGTCCGGCATGTCCATCAGCACATGGGTGCCTTGCGCATCGGCAACAGTTTCATACCGTCTGCTTGATGCATCACCTTCGAGAAAAACACGCGTTGCGAGATCGATGGAATTTGCGTTGAGAAAGTTTTCGATGTCGCGATTGCGATCAAGTGCTGCTTGCCAGGCGCCTTGGGGCGTCAAGTTCACATGGCGCGTTTCACCCTCTCCCGAAAGCAAAATGGCCAGATGGTTTGACGACAGGTGCTGCGGCAAACGCTCGGGCCACTCGACAATCAGCATGTGGCTTTGCAGGAGTTCATTCAAGCCGAGTTCGTCAATTTCCTGATCATCTTTGATCCGGTAGAGATCGACATGGGCCGCGGGAATGCGGGTTTCAGCATAAGTCTGGATCAGCGGAAATGTCGGGCTTGGCACATCAAGTTGATCATTGCGGGCAAGGGCGCGCAGGAAGGCGCGGGCAAAAGTGCTTTTGCCACTGCCGAGATCGCCAGAAAGTGTGATCAGAAAACCGGGCCTCGCCCAGAGTGACAAGGTACGGGCAAGTAGCTCAAGTTCATGTTCGGAAAGATTGGACATGGATCAGGCCGCACGACGATCAGCGCGCCGGGTGCGCAATTCGCCAGATTTTTTGGGGCCGCCGACTGGCAAGGTGCACACAACAGTCGTGCCCTGGTTGATCTTGGAGACGAGCGAAACACGCCCACCATGCAATTCAGTAAAACTCTTGACGAGAGCGAGGCCAAGACCTGGGCCGCGATGACTGCCGGGCAATGGCTTGGATTGAAAACGATCAAAGACTTTTTCCTGGAATTCAGGCTCGATGCCCTTGCCGGTATCGGCGACCCACAATTGAATGCCTTCGCCTGTCTTTCGTGCACCCACTTTGATCGTTGATCCGTTTGCGGAAAAACCAGCGGCATTGGACAAAAGATGCCCGAACACCTGTTCCATGCGACTGGGATCGCAGATCACTGATTCTATGTCAGAGGCAATATCGATTTCGACGGCCAGATTGCGGCGCGACAAAAGCGGTAGTGCCTTTTGAACGGCCGTCTCAAGCATATAGGCCACGTCAACATCCTGCAATTTCAGCTCGAGTGCACCAGCATCAATAGCCGAGAGATCAATGATGGCATCGATGATGGTTTTAAGATCTTCAGACGAGTCCCTGATATTGCCGACATACTCGGTCTGCTTTTCTGTCAGAGGGCCAGCAAGCCCGTAAGACAGCGATTCTGCGTAACCGACGATGCTGGTCAGTGGGGTTCGAATTTCATAGGAGACATGGGCAAGGAATGAACTTTTGAGGCGGTCTGCCGCCTCCAGTGCTTCCGCACGATCACGCAAAGCCTGCTCGGCGCGCGCTGCATCTGAAATATCGGTGAATGTGACGAGAGAGTTGCCATCCGGCAGAGGCACCGAACGATAGCGCAAGATGCGTCCATCCTGATCAAGCTTGCCATCAACAGCTTTTCTCTGCGCATCAATGGCGGTGATCGCGTAACGCATTTCACCCCAGGCGAGCTGTGCATTCTGTCCGAGTTTTGCTGCAGCGGCAATTTCGTCCAGCGTCGGCTTGCGGGCCAGAAAATCTGGTGCAAGTTCCCAGAATTTCTCGAAGGCAGGATTGAACAGTTTGATTTTTCCATCAGAACCAAACAACGCAACAGCCTCTGCGAGATTGTCCAGCGTTTCATGCTGAACCGAGAAGAGTTCATTGTACTGGCTTTCGAGCTGATGTTCACGCGTGAGATTGTCGTAGTGATAGATCACGCCACCAAACGGATGGCGCTCGGCAAGGACACTCAACGAACGACCATCAGGCAGAAACCAAAAATTTTCCGTGTTCTCTAACGAGGTGTAGGATTGCAGGAGCTTTGATTTCCATTCCCGAAAATTTGTCTGTTCGGGGAGTTTGCGCTCGGAGCGCAGCCGTTCAAGAATTTCGCCGTCAGTTGGTTCGGTGCGCAACCACGGTTCATCAAGTCCCCAAAGAGCGGCGTAGGCCTGATTGAAAAATTTCAATCTTTGGTCCGGCCCAAAGATTGCGAGAGCGGTGGCCAGCTTGTCAAGTGTCGCAGTGTGCGCCTTGACGTGACGATCCAGTTCTTTCTCGATGATCTCAAGTTCGGTCACATCAATGGCAAAACTCGCCTTGCCTTGATCGAGGCTGATATCGTGAATATTGAAGATCCGGCGATTGCCGTTCAGGATGGCGTGTGCGCGGCCCACAATGCCTTGTGCCGGATTGGCCTTGCTTGCGTCAATCTCATCCGGCTTGATCAAGGCGAAGCTGGTCCTCATGATCGTTTCAACGTCAGGAAGATCAGAAGCCTTGAGGTAGGCTTGGTTGACCCATTGGACTTTTGCTTCGGCATCTGAAATCCACACCGGGAATGGTGCCGCATCCAGAAGTGCGCTCAGGCGTTCGACCTGCTTTGAAAGTTTGCGCGCGTCATAGGCAAGCTCCGTCACTTCACGACGTTGACCAGCGAGCGGGCGGAAGCGAAGTGCTGCCAGAGCTCCTGCAGCGCGACCGTCAGCTTCCAGAAGTTCATCGTGTCTGGTTCGAATGCCAATGTTGAAAGCCCGGCCCTGCTCTTTCAAGGCGACCAATCCTTCGCGCAGCATGACGGCAGAGTCAGGTTCCAGCCAGCTCTCAAAATCCATCAGGCCTGCAATATCAGTTGGCGTACGGATGGAGCCATGCATGTTGCCAGACATGCGTTCTGGCATTTCGTTGCGATCCCGCCAGGTCAGCAGAAGATGGGCTTCGGCGTGCTGGGCCACTTCGGCTTCATTGAGCAGAAATTCAAGCTGGCCAATACGCGCACGCGCTTCCGTTTCGCGGCGGCGCAATGTTCGAATGCGGGCGTAAGCAAGGCCCAATGTCGCTGACATACCAACGATGAAAATGGTTCCAGGAACAAGACTTGCCAAGGTGTTGTTATTGACTTGCGCGATCGCCTGATTGGCTGACAGGACGGTGGTTGAGGCCAGGGCAACTGCGTGTGTGGCGCAAAGTCTCATCGCACGCCCTAATGTGTTGCCCCAATACAAAATTGCCTGTCTCCGATCAGCATCATGACTGACAGGCGAATCACCCCACGCCCATCACCACTATCTATAAACACAAAAGCAGCGGATCGGAATCCGCTGCTTTCAATTTTGGCGATGATCGTGAAATCAGTAGCGATACATGTCCGACTTGAACGGACCCTGTTGGGTGACACCAATGTAGGATGCCTGCTCTGGCTTCAGTGTTGTCAACTTCACGCCGAGCTTTGCAAGGTGGAGTTTGGCCACCTTTTCATCAAGGTGCTTTGGCAGAACGTAGACTTCGTTCTTGTACTTGCCATTGTCCTTGTTGGTGTAGATTTCGATTTGCGCCAAGGTCTGGTTTGTAAACGAAGCCGACATCACAAAGCTTGGATGGCCTGTGGCGTTGCCCAAGTTCACAAGGCGGCCTTCCGACAGAAGGATGATGCGGTTGCCCTTCTGGAAGGTCACGATGTCAACCTGTGGCTTCACATTGGTCCATTTGAAGTTCTTCAACTCTGCGACTTGAATCTCATTATCAAAGTGACCGATGTTGCAGACAATCGCCATGTCCTTCATCTGCTTCATGTCATCAAGGGTGATCACATCCTTGTTGCCAGTTGCGGTCACGTAAATATCGGCAGTGCCGAGTGTGTCTTGAAGTGTTTGCACATCATAGCCATCCATTGCGGCTTGCAGTGCACAGATCGGATCGACTTCGGTCACGATCACGCGCGCACCTGAGCCCGACAAAGATGCCGCAGAGCCTTTACCCACATCGCCATAGCCGCAAACAACAGCGATCTTGCCCGCCATCATCACATCGGTGCCGCGACGGATCGCGTCGACCAAGGATTCCTTGCAACCATACTTGTTGTCGAACTTCGACTTGGTGACCGAGTCATTGACGTTGATTGCCGGGAAAGGAAGCTCGCCCTTTTTCTGCAATTCATACAGACGATGCACGCCCGTTGTGGTTTCTTCCGTCACACCAATGATGGCTTTCCGCTGTTCGGCAAACCAGCCTGGCTGTTCCTTGTGGCGCTTCTTGATCTGGGCGAAGAGATATTCTTCTTCTTCAGCCTTTGGATGCGCGATCAGCGATGGGTCGCTCTCGGACTTTTCGCCAAGCAGAATGTAAAGCGTTGCATCGCCACCATCATCGAGGATCATGTTGGTTGGCTTGCCATCGGGCCATTCAAAAATCTTTGCGGTGTATTCCCAATATTCCTTCAGCGTTTCGCCCTTCTTGGCGAAGACTGGGATGCCAGCAGCGGCAATCGCGGCTGCGGCATGATCTTGCGTCGAGAAAATGTTGCACGAGGCCCAGCGGATTTCAGCGCCCAGGGCCTTCAGGGTTTCGATGAGCACAGCCGTTTGAATGGTCATGTGCAGCGAGCCGGTGATGCGGGCACCTTTCAAAGGCTGCGACTTTGCGTATTCAGCGCGTGTGGCCATCAGGCCCGGCATTTCAACTTCCGCCATGTCCAATTCGAGGCGGCCCCAATCGGCCAGTTTGATATCGGCCACAATGTAATCGTGCTTGCTCATGATGATTTCCTTTGACGCTGCTTTTTTCTGGGTTGGCCTATAGCAAGCTCCAAGTGTCGTCGCAAGAAACACATAAAGATTTCTTTATGTGCCCCGGAGCCATCAGCAATAATAGAAGGAAACTCTCGTGAATCTATACCGTAGATAGAAATCAATTCTAAGGCACTTCCCAGAACCCTGGTCGCGCGTTTGTATTTTTTGGCTAGGGGGATAGCGCCCACCCCTGCGAAGCGCGCTCACGGTGCATTCTGGAACATTTAAAGAACTATTCTACCCTATGTCCACGGCTCAGCCGTGCGACCAGCGCAAATTGGAACGCGCTCACAACAGGATCCCGCCGTGAGCGCGCAAAGAGGCACATGAGACCATTCGTGTACCCCGGGTTTGATGCGAGAACTTCGGAGTTGGGGGCAACCTCGTTTTCCTCACACCAAGCTTTTTTTGTAGCACAATTCTACCCAAAAGATACGGGTTTTATCATAAGATCAAAATCTTACTCTATGATCTAAGTTTTATTATAAGGTCATATTTTGATTGTATGATTTAAATTTTTTAAAAATCTCCTGCATTTCTTGACCACCAATTCAAAATGCGTGAGAGACGAATCATGGAAACTGCTGTGACCGAAAAGAAGACCCGCATTCAGGTGAAGCGCGAGAAACTCATTCTCGATTGCGCTTTGAATGTATTCGCAACTTATGGATTTCATGGCGCAACGATCGACCAGATCGCTGGCATGGCCGATATTTCAAAACCGAACCTGCTCTATTATTTCCGCAACAAGGAACACATCTACCTCTCGCTCCTCGAGCGCACGATGGATGGATGGCTTGATGCGTTCCACGCGATCAATCCCGACGGCGAGCCGATGGCCGAGCTTGAAAAATACGTCGATGCAAAAATGGATCTGTCGTTCAGCAATCCGCTGGCGTCACGACTGTTCGCGCAAGAAGTGCAAAGTGGAGCGCTTCATCTCAAGGAAACCATGGCCAGTTCCCTGCGCCGCGATGTTGATGACAAGGCCGCTGTGATTCAGAAATGGATGGATGATGGCAAACTGCAACAGGTCGATCCGCACCATCTGATCTTTTCAATCTGGTCGGTGACGCAGCACTATGCAGATTTCGCTGTGCAAATCGAAACCCTCCTCGAAGGCCGCATGAACAAGGCAACCGCGAAGCAAGCTGTCCGGGACATCCTGCTGCGAGGCTTGCGACCAAAGCCCGAGAACGAAACCTAATTTGCCCGGCTTCTAATCCTGCGCCTTCGCAACACCCACAAGTGCGGGCCTGAGGCAGCGCTCGCCCACTGCGTAACCGGATTGCACTTCTTGCGTCACGGTTCCTGGTGAATATTCCGAGGTTGGAACTTCAAACATCGCCTGGTGATAATTGGGATCAAACTTCTGGCCGATGGTTTCGAGCTTCCGGATATTGTGGCGCTGAAAGGCATTGAGCAATTCGCGCTCGGTCATCTCAATGCCGTCGAGAAATTTCTTCATGACGTCATCAACGATCTCGCGCTCTTCGGCGGGAACTGCGGCAAGGGCGCGCGACAGTGAATCAGCCACGCTTAAAAGATCGCGTGCAAAATTCGATGCGGCATAAAGTGTGGCTTCAGCCTTCTCACGCTCCAGACGCTTCTTTGTGTTCTCAGCCTCTGCCGCAAAGCGCAAAAAGCGGTCCTTGGCAGCAGCCACTTCTTCTTTCAGCACAATGATCTCTTCATCGCGGGGATCGGCTTCCAAGCCTGCTGCAGCATCAGCCAGAATCTGATCGGCCACTGCCTCAAGGTTTTCTGGGGAAGTCGGCTTGTCGTCGTTGGTATTGCTCATTGCAAATCATCTCGAATATTTCGGGGTGTGGGTTGGCCTGCATATCGGAGCTTGGGACCAAAAAATCAAGTGATCAGCTTGCCCACAACTTTCGCCGTATAGTCTACCATGGGAATGATCCGCGCATAATTGAGGCGGGTTGGCCCGATGATGCCGAGCACACCAACGATCTTCTCCTGCTCATTGCGCAGTGGTGCCGCAACAAGCGACGAACCAGAGAGCGAGAACAGTCGGTTTTCTGCACCAATGAAAATGCGAACACCATCGGCGCGTTCGGCCAAGCCCAGCAAATCAGCGAGGTCGCGCTTGTTCTCAATGTCTTCAAACAGTTTGCGCATGCGATCAAGATCCTGCGCGGCACTGGCATTCTCCAAAAGATTGGCCTGGCCACGCACAATGAGTGAGCGACCATCATTTGTTTCCGCACCGGCCCATAAAGCCACGCCATCCTCAACAAGCCGGGCAGACACATCATCCAATTCGCGGCGCAGTGTTTCAACCTCGCGGGTGATCAGGTCTTGTACTTCGTCAACAGTGCGACCTTGTGCCAGGGATGAAAGATAATTGGTGGCGCGCAGGAAGGCTGATGCCGGAAGGCCCGCAGGCACTTCAATCACACGATTTTCAACCGAGCCATCTTCACCCACCATGATGACGAGTGCCCGCCCCACAGCAAGGTTCATGAATTCAATATGCTTGAGGCGCGGGTTTTGTTTTGGTGTGAGTACAACACCTGCACATTGTGAGAGGCCGGAGAGCATGGTGGTCGCTTCGCCCAACACATCTTCAAGACGGCGCGGGCGGTTCGACGCCTTGATTTGCGCGTCAATTGACGCACGTTCTGATGCGCTGATCGCACCCACCTCCAAAAGCGAATCGACAAAGAACCTGAGACCCACATCGGTTGGCACGCGCCCTGCTGATGTATGCGGCGCATGGATGAGGCCTGCGTCTTCCAGATCCATCATCACATTGCGCACCGATGCAGGCGAGAGTGACTGCGGCAGAACTTTCGAAATGGTGCGCGAACCCACAGGCTCGCCAGTTTCGAGATAGGTGTCGACGAGTTTTCTGAAAATATCGCGCGAGCGCTGGTCTAGGCCTTGAAGGCCAGTTGGCTTTTCTTCCATCAGACCATCTTACCCAATGTAGGTTTCGCACTCAACCTTTGCCGCTTGGACTGGTAAAGGTGCGGGCATGACAGAATCGGAACTCGTCCTTCCCGTTGATGGCCGCCAATCGGAAACTGCCCTTGCCGTGCAGCGTGGTGTTGGACGTTTGCTGCGCGCCTATGGCTTTGCGTTACTGACGGAATTCACACTCGCCAGCAACCGCCGCGCTGACGTGATCGGGATTGGCAGTGATGGCCGCGTGTGGATCGTCGAGATCAAATCATCGCTCGAGGATTTTCGTGCTGATCACAAATGGCCGGAGTATCGCGACTATTGTGACCGCTTTTCTTTTGCAATTCCACCCATGATGGACCAGGCGATCATTCCAGCGGAAGCTGGCCTCATCATCGCCGATCAATATGGTGCTGAGATCATGCGCGAAACACCGGAGCATCCGCTGCACGCCTCACGCCGCAAAGCGCTGACACTGCAATTCGCGCGCACCGCTGCGATGCGCGCGCATGGATTGGTGGAAGTTTAACAATAGCGATTGATCAAATTCTCGATGCGCTCTTGCTTGCCTGAACGGGGCTGCGGATTGATTTTGTCCTTCTCAACACGCTTGGCGATTTGAGCGAGGCCTTCCTTGCCTGCGAGCATCGCCTTGTTGCCGGGTTTTTCCCAACCTGCGTAACGATCATCAACGATTTTCTTTACCGCACCGTCCTTGATCATCTCGGCAGCATTGAGCAGTGCATGGGCGCAGGCATCCATCGAACCGACATGAGCATAGAGCATGTCATCGGGATCAATCGACTGGCGGCGGATCTTGGCATCAAAATTCATGCCGCCCGTGGTGAAGCCACCGGCTTTCAGAATTTCATACATCGCAAGCGTCATCTCTGGCACATCGACGATGAACTGGTCTGTGTCCCAGCCAACTTGGTAATCACCGCGATTGAGATCGATCGAACCGAAAATACCAAGTGCCGAAGCCAATGCGATTTCATGCTCGAAGCTGTGGCCCGCGAGGATCGCATGGTTCTGCTCAATGTTGACCTTCACATCCTTTTGCGCGCCCAGCGAATTGATCAGCGCATAAACCGTGGCCACATCATAATCATACTGATGCTTTGTCGGTTCCTGCGGCTTTGGTTCAATCAGGATCGGGCCTTTGAAGCCGATCTTGTGTTTGTATTCGATGACGAGTGACAGCATGCGCTTGGCTTGCTCCAACTCACGACCGATGTTGGTGTTGATCAGGGTTTCATAGCCTTCACGGCCACCCCACATCACATAATTCTCGCCGCCAAGACCCTTGGTCACATCCATGCAATGCTTGATCTGGGCTGCGGAATACGCAAACACATCGGGATCAGGATTGGTTGCAGCACCCGCCATGAAACGGCGGTTGGAAAACAGATTGGCCGTGCCCCACAGCAATTTCTTTTTGTCTTTCGCCATCTTGCGTTCGATGTAATTCGCAATCGTTGTGACGTTGGCGTTGGATTCTTTCAGCGATGTGCCTTCAGGGGCAATGTCGCGGTCGTGGAAGCAGAAGTAATCGATAGAAGTGAGGCCCATCGCCTCGAACATCACATCGACCTTTTGGTGGGCGGCTTCCATTTCATCGGACGAGTGATGCCAGGGGCGCTGGAAGGTATCACCACCGAATGGATCGCTGCCGGGCCAGCAGGTCGAATGCCACCAGCACATGGCAAAGCGCAAATGATCGGCCATGGATTTGCCCATCACTTTCTTCTTTGCGTCGTAATACTGGAACGAAAATTCGTCGCGCGATTTCGGGCCCTTGAATTTCGCCGCGGATTTGAGGGTGAAGAACTTGCTCATTTGATGTCCTTTATCGATGGGTAGATTTTTGTGTAACGCGCGTATTGATCGGCATAAGCCGCAACAGCGGATTTTTCAGGCGTGATTGTCTTGGCGATTTTCGGCTTGGTGGCAACGTTGCGGAACGAAGCACCCGTGGCTGCCATCAATCCCATGCGTGCGGCACCGAATGCGCCACCTACGTCACCAGCTGCTGGCAAATCAATTGGCACGTTGAGTGCGGTTGATATGATCTTCAACCAAAGCTCTGATTTTGTGCCACCACCGACAGCCATTAAGCGCTTGATGTTGGAGCCGCCCTTGTTGAGGGCTTCCATCGAGTCGCGGAATGCAAAGGCAAGACCGTCCATCACGGCATGGGTCATGATTTTTCGATCTGTCTCGTGGCCAATCCCCATCATGAGTCCTCGCACATCAGCATCACCTGCAGGGGTGCGCTCGCCGGAGAGATAGGGCAGAAACAGCGCTGATGATGGTCCCTTGAGTTTTGCTCCAAGAGCCTTGGTGAGTTGTGGTGCCGGCGTTTTCAAAACACCTGCCAGCCATTCCAGACTTGCTGTTGCCGAGAGGATCACGCCCATCTGGTGCCAGGTGTTGGGCACGGCATGACAGAAGGCGTGAACCATCTGGTCGGCGTTCGGGCTGAATTTGTCGTTCGAAACAAACATCACACCCGAGGTGCCGATTGATACAAAGCCGTCGCCATCATTGACAGCGCCAATGCCAACGGCAGAGGCTGCATTGTCGCCGCCACCGCCAGCAACAACTGGTCGCTTCGGCATGCCCCAGGCCTTGGCAACGGTTGCTGTGAGTTGGCCTGTTGCATCGGTCCCTTCGAACAATTCCGGCATCTGGTCGCGGCGCATGCCGGAGGCCTTCAACAAAAGCTCCGACCACTGACGATTTTTGATATCAAGCCAATAGGTGCCCGACGCATCCGACATGTCGGAGCCAAATGTGCCGGTCATCCGGTAACGAATGTAGTCTTTGGGCAGAAGCGCTTTGTCGACCGCATCAAAAATCTTGGGTTCGTGTTTCCTGACCCAGACAAGTTTGGGGGCGGTGTAGCCTGCGAGCGGAATATTGCCAGAATGGGCGATGGCGCGGGGCTCACCTTCCGTGATCTCACGTGCTTCGCGGCCCGAGCGTGCATCGTTCCAAAGGATACAGGGCCGCAAAACCTTGCCCGCCTTGTCGATCAGTGTTGCGCCATGTTGTTGGCCGGAAAGCCCGATGCCGGAAACCGCAGCGATGGCTTTTGGCTTCGACTTGCGGAGCTGCGCGACAACCAGGTTCGCCGCCTTCCACCAATGCTCAGGATCCTGTTCCGACCAGCCCGATTGAGGGCGCGAAACTTTCAGGGGCGATGATGCCGTAGCGATGATCTTCTGCTTTTCATCAATCAACACGCCCTTCACCGACGACGTGCCAAAATCCAGTCCGAGATACATGTGGGTTGCCTCTTCAATTGACAATTTTCATCGCAGAATTTGCAGCGCGCTTCAACCACCCAAACAAAAAACCCCGCTGTTGCCAGCGGGGTTTCCTGTTCTGAAAATTCAGATGGCTTATGCGAACCACCAACGGTCGTACATGTAGCCGCCGTCGTGATCGAGGTCGGAGTTGAACTCGCCATGGGCAACCTTGGTTGAGAGAGCGCCCACGTAGTTGGAGAACATCATCACCATCTGGCCGCCATCATCATGGATGAGCTGCTGCATTTCGGCATACATGCCGGCACGCTTGGCTTCATCAGTTTCGGCCCGTGCTTGCGGCAAAAGCTCGTTGAAGCGCGGGTTCTTCCAATGCGAGTCATTCCACGCAGCATCCGCTGCAAGCGAAATCGTGAGGAACATATCGGCGGTTGGACGGCCACCCCAATAGCAATGGCACCATGGCTTCTTGAGCCAGACATTGTCCCAATAGCCGTCGTTTGGCTCGCGGATGACGTTGATGTTGATACCAGCAGCCTTGGCGTGTTCAGCCATCAACAGCGCAGCATCAACCGAACCTGCAAAGGCGGCGTCAGAAGCGGAGAGATCAATGGCCGTATTGCCCATACCTGACTTGGCCCAGAGTGACTTTGCCTTGTCCGGATCATAGCCATAGACGGGCTCTGGATTGGTTGCGAACTTGATCGACGATGCAAGCGGCGTATCATTACCGGCCTTGCCATAACCGAACAGTACCTTGTCCACGAGTTCCTGACGATTGACAGCCCACTTCAAGGCCTGGCGCACTTCGAGCTTGTCGAAGGGAGCAACGTCGGTGAACATCGGGGCTGTGTAGTGCTGATAGCCCGACACATTGTAGAGTTCGGTGTCAGGAGCAGACTTCAACAGGTCAACCGTCTTCAGATCGGCCTTGTCGATGAAGTCAACTTCGCCTGCAAGGAACGCATTGGTGCGTGCAGCTGGATCGATGATCGAGAGCTGCTCGACCGAGTCGAAATTACCGGGTGAGAAGGCGTTCGGGTTCTTCTTGAAGATGGCACGAACACCTGGCTCGAACTTGTCGAGAATGTAGGGACCTGCACCGCCGCCAGAAAGATCGACCTTGCCACCTTCGGATTGCAAAATCGGGAACTGATAGGCCGAGAGCAACCACGGGAAGTCAGCGTTGCCGCCTGAGAGTTCGAACACAACAGTTTCAGGGCCATCGGCTTTCACGGATACCAGCGAACCGAGCAGCGCCTTGCCGGGCGACTTTGAATCAGCACCGATGTGATAGTTGATGGTTGCCACGACATCATCAGCAGTCACTGACTTGCCGGAATGGAACTGCACGCCCTTGCGGAGCTTGAAGATCCACTTCTTGGCACCGTCAGCGGCTTCGAAGCTTTCGGCAAGATAAGGAACGGCATTGCCCTTTTGGTCGATGCGCACCAGTGGTGCACCCGTGAGGCCCTTGCCCCAGGCATAGTTCATGCCGTGCGCCCAGGTTGCAGGATCAAACGAGTCGGTTGTGGCACCATGGCCGAGGCCAACGCGGAAGTGACCGCCGGGCTTGGCTTGCGAACGGGCCGCAGTGGTAAACATGGTTCCGGCGGCAACGGCTGTAAAGCCTGCGGCCATGGCGAGCTGCATGAAATCGCGGCGCGAGGTTCGACCCCGGGCCACTGATTGTTTTGCAAGCGCGAGCTTGAATTCAAATTCAGTCATTAGCGTTTCTCCTTGGACTGTTCCTTGAGAATCATGAACTGGGCGTTGAAGCCAGCGGCGAACCCTGTGCCTGCCGGACCATAAAGCCCTGTTCCTCCCTCAACCTATTGTTCTGTTATTCTTTGAGCCAAGCCTGTTGGCAGGCATGTCTACCCGTTAAATTTGCATGTAGCGGGTCAACCGTCAAATTGATTTTTGGACAGGTTTGCGACATGACAAAGGCAATTGTCGCGACAGGCAGAGCTTCGGCTGGAAAATCCAAAAGCAGGGCCTTGTACGTAAGAAGACTTCTGAACCCGAAAAAGGACGCCCTGCTTGTTGCCACTTCATATTGCCGTCATCGGCTCGGGAATCTCGGGACTTTCCGCTGCCTGGCATCTCTCCCACCATCACAAGGTCACACTTTTTGAAGCCGAAGGCAGGATCGGCGGGCACACCCATACAGTTGATGTGGCACTCAAGGACGGGCGCAGCCTTCCGGTTGACACTGGCTTTATCGTTTCGAACAGCTGGACATATCCCAATTTCACCGCACTCATGTCCTATCTCGACGTCAAGATGATCGATACCAGGATGACATTTTCAGTGAGCTTTGATGAAGGTGGCTATGAGTATTCCGGTGATCACATTGGCACATTGCTGGGTCACACACGGCAATGGGTGAGCCCGAAGCATTTGCGCCTCGTCGCTGAGCTTGTGCGCTTTTACAATACAGCTGAGCGCGATGCACCCTTGGTTTCTGAGCAGGTGACCTTGGGCGAATACCTTACGACCAATCGCTACTCCCAGCATTTCATGGAGCGCCATATCCTGCCGCTCGCAGGTGCCATCTGGTCGAGTGGCAATGGTGATATTGCCAAGTTTCCGTTCCGGGCCTTTGTGAAATTCTTCGCCAATCACAAGCTGTTCATGCTGCGCGACAGGCCGTTGTGGCAGACGGTTAAGGGCGGGTCTCGCACTTATGTTGAAGCACTGACCAAGGACGCGAAATTCGATGTGCGCTTGAATGCTGGCGTAAAGCGTGTCGTGCGCACCGATAAAGGTGCCACTTTGCAAACAGCACTTGGTGAGGCCGGCACATTTGATCACGTCGTCATCGCAACCCACGGCGATACCGCGCTGTCACTGCTCGACCAACCCTCAGACGACGAGCAACGTTTGCTCTCGCCATTTAAAACGAGCCTCAACACAGCGATCTTGCACCGCGATGAGAAGTTGATGCCGCGTGGAAAACGTTTCTGGGCCGCATGGAATTATCATGGCGTACCCGACGACAAGGGAAGAGTGGCCGTGAGCTATTGGATGAACGCGTTGCAAAAACTCGATTCATCCGAAAATCACTTTGTGTCGCTCAATCCCTTGCGCATGCCCGATTCCGCCAAGACTGACCGCGTGCTGCAATATCGCCATCCGATTTTTACGCCGGAAACTCTTGCGGCACAAAAAGAACTTTGGTCCCTGCAGGGGCAAAACCGCACTTGGTTTGCGGGTGCGTGGTTTGGTGCAGGCTTTCATGAAGATGGCTTGCAGGCGGGCCTCGCCGTTGCCGAGCAACTGGGTGGCTTCAAGCGGCCGTGGGCCGTGGCCAATGAAAATGCGCGCATTTATGTTGAAGGTGCAGACGCATTGCGAGCCGCCGAGTGAGCACGCCGCAATCAGGGCTCTACTATGGCACCGTGACGCATCGGCGTTTGCGACCTGTGGAACATCACTTGAGTTACCGCGTTGCAAGTTTGCTGGTTGATGTTGATGATCTCGGCACCACCCGTCTGCCATCAATCTTGCAATACAATCGTTCCGGCCTCGTTTCGCTCCACGATCAAGATCATGGTGACGGCGCACCCATCAGGGACTTTGCATGGGGCATGGCGCGTGAGGCTGGCGCAGGCGATGTGGTCAAAAATATCCTCATGCTCAGTTACCCCCGCATGTTGGGTTATGGCTTCAACCCAATCACGGTTTTTTACGGCTGCGATGTGGCGGGCGATGTGCGGTTCCTTGCTTATGAAGTGCACAATACATTCGGCGGACGCCACATCTATCGCAGCGATCTCCTGTCACCTGAGGAAAGCGCCTTCCAGCAAACCCCAAAACTGTTTCGCGTTTCGCCCTTCAACAAGATCGAAGGAAGCTATGGTCTGCGTGCTACAAAGCCAGGGAAAGATCTCACCGTAGGCGTGTCACTCGAAACCGATGAAGGGCCGCTACTCAAGGCCTATTTTCGCGCCGAACGAAGTGATCTCTCGAATGCCAGCCTGATCAGGCTTCTGGCGTCGATGCCTCTGATGACACTGAAAATTGTTGCAGCGATCCATTGGGAGGCCTTGAAACTTTGGAAAAAGGGCCTCAGATTACAAGATGCATAAGGTCAGTAAAAAGCTCGTGTGGGGAGAGTGGGTAATGCGCGAAAGTCTGACAGAAAAACTTATCGTCAATATTGCCAAGCGGTGGATCCCGGCGGACGTAGTGGGATCGCTTGCCATCACCTTGCCATCGGGCCGATTGGTTACAATTGGCGCGCCGACGTCTGGCAAGGGTGTTGATGCCAATCTGACGCTCAAGAATTTCTCGGTGATCTGGGCATCCGTGCGCCGCGCCCAGCTTGGGTTTTTTGAGCGCTACATGGCTGGCGATATCGAAAGCAGCGATCCCACCAAACTGTTCAAGTTTTATTTGCACAACCGCGCTGGCCTTGATGGTGCATCGCAAGGCGTGTTCTTTCAAAGCTTCTTTGACAAGCTCTGGCACTTGGGCCGCGACAATAATTATTCAGGTTCAAAAGAAAACATCGCCGCACACTACGATCTCGGCAATGCCTTCTACAAGACCTGGCTTGATGACACGATGACCTATTCATCCGCTGTGTTTGACGGCCCGGGCAACAGCCTTGAAGCAGCCCAGCGCCGCAAGATTGAAAAAGTGCTGGAAGCCGCCGAAGTTGCGCCCGGAAAAACTGTGTTGGAAATCGGCTGTGGTTGGGGTGGCGTTGCTGAAGCCGTCGGCAAAATCGGCGCGAAATTGCGCGGCATTACGCTGTCAAAGGAGCAGCTCGAATTTGCCCGCGAACGCATGGCACGCGAAAAAATCTCTGACAAGGTGGAGCTGGTGTTTGAGGATTATCGCGACACCAAAGGGCTCTACGATTCAATTGCGTCGGTTGAAATGATCGAAGCCGTTGGCGAAGCGCACTGGCCCACTTATTTCCGCACCGTCTATGAACGCCTGAAACCCGGTGGAGTCGCTGCCATTCAGGGCATCACTATTCTTGAAAGCAATTTTGATGCCTATCGCAATGGTGTTGATTTCATCCAGCGCTATATTTTTCCGGGCGGCATGTTGTTGACGAAAGATGCCATGCGTGAGCAAACGCAAAAGGCAGGCTTGCTGTTTGAGAAGATGGATTGTTTCGGCCAATCCTATGCGCAAACCCTTGCAATGTGGCGCGAGCGTTTCGAAGAAGCCTGGCCCCGCATAGCGCCCTTGGGTTTTGATGAACGCTTCAAGCGCATGTGGACTTTGTACCTTTGCTATTGCGAGGCAGGCTTTGCCGAAGGCGTGGTCGACGTTGGCATCTACAAACTCAGGAAGCCCGTGACGGCGTGATGCGGGATTTTTCGGATCGCCCCAATCACATCCCCTGGCCGCCGCTGATCTATATTGGCTGTGCAATCGTCGCCGTCATAGTCAACCGCGCGTGGCCAATCGCCGCCGAAAGTGCCGTACTCAAATGGATCGGCGTGCTATTGTTGGTGGTGGCGATTGCCATCGAGGTCTGGTCTTTCTTCACCTTTCGCAAGCATCAAACCACCATCATGCCGAACAAAGGTGCCGCACATCTGATCAGTGATGGCCCATTCGGTTTTTCGCGCAATCCGATTTATGTGGCCAACACAATTTTGATGACAGGTGCTGCATTGTTCTTCGACGCTCTCTGGCTCATCCCGGCCGCTGTCAGCGCCGCACTGCTCACACAAGAACTTGCAATCAAGCGCGAGGAACAACATCTCGCACTAAAATTCGGCCAAGCATGGATAGACTACGCCGCAAAAGTTCCCCGGTGGATCTGATCATCAAGCGGCGGTGATCCGATGGACCGGATTGCTTCAGTTCGACTGCATGAGAGAATCGCGCGAAATGACTTCGACGAGTCCTGCTGCAAAGATCATTGCTGCGCCCACAAACTGCATCATGCCAATCGGCAGGGATGAAAGCAGGGCGATGGCAATCGTTCCGACAACGACTTCCATCATCAGCAATACGCCGACCCGTGTTGAAGAAAGGCGTGCTGCGCCCCAAAGTACCAACAGGTTTGGAATTGCAAACAGGATGAAGCCGATGGCGAAAGCCCAAACCAGTGTTTCACTATTGGCTGTTGCAGTCAGTACCCTGGGTGCCACGTCTGAAAGCAAGAGAGCCAAAACGCCTGTGGAGACGAATCCGGCAGACGCAAATTGCATCAACCGTACCCAACTGTCCTGATTGGCGACGCGGTTCGACATCGTGGTGCCCAAGGCCCAAAGCGCGCCACTGGCAAGGGCCACCCAGTCGCCTGAGATTTTTGGCAGCGGGATACTCGTAGCACCCAGCACCAGCCCGACGCCTGCAAATCCCATGATGACAACAAGAGCGCGTAACCAGCCAACAGTTTCGCGGTAAAGAACTTTTCCGAGCAGGATGCTCCATGCAGGTGTCAGATAGAACAGCAGAATGGCATTGATTGGATGCGTCAACACCAGTGCAAAAGTATAGAGCGTGAATGCCATACCCATAATGACATATGGCAACGGTGTCTGCGTGATGTGTCTCAATGAACCATTGATAAAAATTCCAGGCAGCGCGCATAGAGCAGTCACAGCGTAGAAGATTGCACTCGTCAGGCCGACGCCCAGACCTTGTCGGTCAAACTCAACCACTGGATACCAAAGCAAGCCCCACAGTCCTCCCGCCAACATGACGCCAAGCGAAGGGACAATTTGCTTCTTGCTGTTGGTGTTCATGGCCGCATGATCACTCGTTTTATAATCCCAGTCCATGCGGTAAATTTCTTTGCGGCAAATTTCCGGAGCGCTTTTCCAGCCAAGACCTGTCAACACGCTGCAAGGCTTGCCTTGCGGACTCAGCCGATCTCGCCTCCAGATCACTTGGGGTTTTTTCTTCCTGATTTCTGCTCCAGGAAGTGAGCCTCACGCAACTTGTACCTTGCGTTGATATTCACGATGTCAATCAGCGGGGGCCTTTTGAGGGGCCCGGTATTCTTGCAACCAGCGCCCTGCAGGACCCCGATCACCTGCCCAATATAGGAGGGTTTTCAGAGAATGTCAAGAACAAAAATAGAACTATTGAATTTAGTTGATAGGCTCATAACCCACGCGCACCAGATATAAGCCTTGAGGTGGTGCCACTGGCCCGCATGCGCTACGGTTTTTAGCTTCGAGCGCTTTTTCCACATCACGCGGCTGCCATTTGCCTTCGCCGACCATCTTCAATGTGCCGACCATCGAGCGGACCTGATGATGCAGAAAGCTCCGTGCACGGACGGAAATCTCAATCTCCTCGCCATAACGCGAGACATCGAAGTGATCGATTGATTTCACCGGCGACTTGGCCTGGCAGTCGGCGGCGCGAAACGTCGTGAAGTCGTGCACACCTTTCAAATATTGCGCGGCCTCATGCATCTGTGAGGCATCAAGTTCAACCGGCATATGCCAGACCTTGCCTTGGTCCAGCGTTGGGGGTGCTCTCCGATTGAGGATGCGGTAGAGATATTCGCGCTCTGTTGCCGAAAAGCGCGCGTGAAATTCGTCTGGCACTTCGGTCGCTTCAATCACTGAAACCAGATGCGGTCTGATATTGCCATTGATGGCATTGCGCAGCACAAACGGATCCCAGGTCTTCGGCAGATCAACATGGGCAACCTGGCCAAGCGCATGAACGCCCGTATCGGTGCGGCCCGCACCGTAGACCAGGCAATGCTGGCCGCCATGCAAGGTCTTGATCGCATCTTCGAGAACACCTTGCACGGTGGTGCCAACGCTCTGCAACTGCCAGCCGAGAAAGCCTGAGCCTTCATACTCGATGAGCAAACGATAGCGCGGCATCACTGAAGCCTTGTACCGCGTGGAATGGCGAGCCCGCGCAAAAACTCATCAGCTCTCATCTCACCCTTGCCTTCGCGTTGCAGCTCGAGCAGGCGAATGGCACCTTGGCCGCAAGCAATGGTGAGGTGATCATCAAGTGCTTTACCCGCGATGCCCGCTTGATCAACAACCTCACACCGCAACACCTTGATGCGCGTGCCCTCATGTTCAAACCACGCGCCGGGAAATGGCGAGAGACCATGAATATGATTGCGCACATCAACAGCGTTCTTGTTGAAATCGATCCGCGCTTCGGCTTTGTCGATCTTTTTGGCGTAAGTGACACCGTCAACGGGCTGCGGTGTACCCGGATGCAAAGGTTCAGCCAGCACATCGACCATGTCTTTCGCCCCTCGCAACATCAGCAAGTCATGCAAATCTGAGACCGTCATGTCGGGTTTGATCTGTACACGGATGGTTTTCATCATGGGGCCGGTATCAAGCCCCTCCTCCATACGCATGATGGTGACACCAGTCTCTGCATCGCCCGCCATGATGGCGCGCTGCAAGGGGGCAGCACCGCGCCAGCGCGGCAGTAGCGATGCATGCACATTGAAACAGCCAAGTTTAGGAGCATCGAGTACGGGCTTTGGCAATAACAGACCGTAAGCCACGACAACTGCGGCATCGGCCTTGAGATCGGCAAAGCGCTGTTGTTCTTCAGGTGATTTGAGCGAGACAGGAGTTCGGACTTCAAGGCCCTTCGCTTCGGCCAAAGCCTGCACAGGTGAAGGACGCAATTTCATGCCACGACCTGCAGCACGCGGTGGCTGCGAGTATACGCAAGCAATTTCGTGACCTGCATTGATCAGTGCACGGAGCGTTGCAGCAGCAAATTCCGGCGTGCCCATGAAAATGAGCCGCATCAGAGTCGACCCAGGCGCTGCGCCTTCTGGAATTTCTTGATGACGCGGTCGCGCTTCAGCTTGGAGACATGGTCGATGAACAGAACACCATTGAGGTGATCAATCTCATGCTGCAGGCACGTCGCCAGCAATCCCGTTGCATGCAATTCCTGCGGCGCGCTATTGCGATCAAGATAGCGCATCTTGATTTCGCGCGGTCGCTGCACCATCTCATAAAAATCTGGGATGGAGAGACAGCCCTCCTCATATTCACCAAGCTCAGGCGAATCCCAGATGATCTCAGGATTGGCAACAAACAGGGGTTTCGGTGGTTCTTTTTCCTTGGCGAGATCAATCACCAGCATGCGTTTTGGAGCACCAATCTGGATCGCTGCGAGGCCAATGCCGGGAGCGTCATACATCGTCTCCAGCATGTCATCAAAAAGCTTGCGTGCATCGGCGTCAACCGATGCGAGTGGTTGCGAAACCTGCCGCAGAATTTTCTCGTCTGGCAACATTATGATAGGGCGAAGTGACATGATGAGCGGGTGAATAGGCGAGCAGCGGGAAAGGGTCAATTGCCCGCTTCGTACTACCAATTTTTACCTGACTTGCGATGCAAGCCGATGTTCCCGCTTGCATTGGCACAACAATAACCCCAAAAATCATCTTGGGGGCATACAAATTCGATCCGGGCAGATTTCTGTACTGGGCTTATCTTAGGGGTGAGACTTTTTTCCGATGGAAGCCGAAGATATTCACCTCATCTCGCGAATCTATGACATGGCACTGGACCCCACTGGTTGGCCAGAGCTCATGCTTCGATTGGCGCACCGGCTCAACGCCGCTGGAGCGTTCGTGTTTGAACTGCGACTTGATGATGATAAGCCACACATCACCTCGCGGATTTTTTCGTCGAATTATAGAGCTGACATCGTCAACTTCTATTTGCGCAATTTCAACGATCTTGAAATCAGGGACCAGGGTCGATTTGCGGAATTGTCCCAACAAGGAAACAGCGTCGATCTCATCAGCGATGTGGCCCTTCTTCCCAAGATTTCTGACTTGCTGCAACAACCGAACACTGCCTTCATGATCCAGCATGGACTGAAACATCGCGCCGGTGCCCTGCTCAACAAGGACCTTGTCAACGTTGACCGGTTCGCGCTGCAGTTTCCGGTCGATCACGGGCCGATTACGGGAGAAGAAATCCAGAAGGCTGGTCTTTTTCTTCCACATATTGCCAAGGTGATTGGCATGTCGCGGCCGCTTGAAGAACAAATGCTGGCAAAAGGTATCTTTGAAGATATCTTGCGCAACATCAAACAGGGCATCGCCCTTCTGGGACCCCGCGGCAATCTGCTTTATGCAAACCAGGAATTTGAGCGCTGCCTTGAAGACCACAAGATTTTCAGAAAACTGCCAAACGGCACATTGCAGTTGATTGACTCGCGCTCGACTTCCCCGCACGCCAAGCACTACCATGATCTCGTGTTGAGTGAAACGGCGCATGGGCAATTTGGCGCGCGGGCGCGGCGCGAAGCAATTGTAATTGAACTCGAAGAGCCCAATACGGCGTTGTTCATCGAAATCTGTCCGGTGGAAGCCAGCCAGCGCACGGGCAAAATCGGCCAAGGCTGCAGACTTGTAACCGTGATCGACACCAGCCGCGACATCACTTGTGATACGCGGAGGTTGCGAACCTTCTATCAGCTAACACCAAGCGAGGCTGAGATTCTTGAGCTTGTCGCCAAGGGCTTTACCACAACTGAAATTGGCGATATCCGCAATCGCAGCCATGATACCGTGAAATCCCAGCTGAAGTCTGTGATGCGTAAAACCAACTCGCAAAGCCGGACGGATCTTGTTCACATGATCCATCACCTGAGTTCGACAATCAATTATACTGCAGACTTCTGAACTTTGGACGCGTTGGCGATTCCACTTTCAGTAGGCCGCTCAGACAGGATGGGGTGCGCCACCAATAAATCCGGAATAGATCAGCGCAAGCAGGACCACGCCAAGAATAATGCGATAGATTGCAAACGGCAGGAAGCTGATGCGGCGGACAAGGCGCATCAGGATGGCGATTGTTCCGAGGGCCACAAAAAAAGTGAGGGCTGCTGTGAGGAGTACCTGACCGCTGATCGGTTCGCCTCTTGCGACAGCGTCACCAAGCTTCAAAATGCCCGCACCGGCAATCGCTGGAATACCCAGCAGAAAGGCAAAACGCGTGGCTTCTGATCGCTCGAAACCCAGGGCGCGACCTGCAGTGATTGTTATGCCCGAGCGACTGGTGCCGGGAATGATGGCAATGGCCTGGGCAAGGCCGATGACGACGGCGGCAGGCAGGCGCATATCTGACATCTGCAGCCTGTTGAGGCTCCAGTGATCAAACGCATAAAGTAAAATGCCAAAGATGATAGCATTGAAGGCAATAATCTGCGGCATGTCGCGCACTGCATCCATGACGCCCATTTTATCCATCACCAAACCAAACAGCACGGCCGGAATGGTGCCGAGCACGATCAGCATGGCAAGCTTGCCCCAAGGCGTGGTGCGACCGCGCAGCAAATCGAAGGCACCTTTGAGCAGGTTCAACACGTCGCGCCAGAAATAGACGACGACCGCCAAAAACGAACCCATATGCACCATGACATCGGTCAAGATGCCCTGGTCGGGCCAGCCCGTTAAGGCAGGTACAAGCAGCAAATGGCCGGATGATGATATCGGCAGAAATTCGGTGATGCCCTGGATGAGAGAGAGCACGATGATTTGTTCCAACAGCAGCATCAGCCTATGACCTTGAACGAATTGTCGAATCGCCTTGAATGGCAAGGCCCGCTCGCTCTATAGAGAAACCATTCTCGGGAAACCATGCCAAAGCTTTTGCACTTTCTACTTGATCCTTGTTCGCGCCGCATGCGGCTGGCCCTTGCCGAATATGGCGTTGAGGTGCAGCTGGTGGATGAAAAGCCATGGGCGCCGAGCCGCCAGCTTCTCGACCTCAACCCGGCTGGCCATGTGCCTGTGCTGATCGAAGATTCCGGGCTTGCGGTTGCGGGTGGTGAGGCGCTTTCGGAATATCTTGAGGAAACGCGCTCGACTTCCATCCATCTTATTCCAGGGCAACCAATCGAACGCGCCGAAGTGCGGCGACTGGTGGCGTGGTTTGATACACGGTTTTATGCCGAGGTGACCGAGCCGATCCTCAGTGAAAAAGTGATCAACCGCTTTACCGGTTCGCGCGGCAATACGTCCGGCCCGGTGATGGCGCGCGTCCGGCAGGCACGCGAATTCCTGAAAGGCCATCTCGAATATATCGCCCTTCTTGCGGAAGAACGGTCATGGCTTGCGGGTGATGAACTTTCGATGGCTGATTTGGCAGCAGCCGCGCATATTTCAACCATCGACTATCTCGGCGATGTGGCTTGGGCCGATCATCCGGTTGCGCAAGTTTGGTATAGTCGCGTGAAGTCGCGGCCTGCGTTTCGCACGCTGCTCGGTGATGTGATCCCGGGCATTCCTCCTTCGGCGCACTATGCCGATCTCGATTTCTAAACTCCGGGCACGCGTTAAAGCAGATGGCTTTGATGATTTTGCTGTGACGTCGGCGCACTTACCTGACGTGGTTGGTGAGCGCTTGCGGAATTTTGTCGAGCTTGGTCATCATGGTGAAATGGCTTGGCTTGAGGAAACAATTGGTCGTCGCATTTCTCCCGATGCAATGTGGCCTGAAGCAAAGTCTGCGATTGTTTTGGCACTGTCCTATGCGCCTGATCTTGATCCGATGGAGCGGCTGGAGGCGCAAAGCACAGGGGTGATTTCAGTCTATGCGCTGAACCGCGATTATCATGATCTGATCAAAGGCAGGCTGAAGCAATTGGCTTCGTGGATTGCGCGCGCCGGTGGCTCTCAAGTCAAAGTGTTTGTGGATACTGCACCATTGATGGAAAAGCCGCTTGCTGCTCTTGCCGGGCTTGGCTGGCAAGGCAAGCACACCAATCTTGTGTCGCGTAAATTGGGCTCGTGGTTTTTCCTTGGGGTGATTTTGACCGATGTTGAATTGCCCGTCGATGCACCCGAGCAGGATCATTGCGGTTCGTGCCGCGCGTGTCTGGATATTTGTCCCACTCGCGCATTTCCTGCACCCTATCAGCTCGATGCGCGGCGGTGCATTTCCTATCTCACGATTGAGCACAAGGGTGCGATCCCTGTTGAATTTCGCAAGGCGATGGGTAACCGGATTTATGGCTGCGATGATTGCCTGGCGGTGTGTCCATGGAACAAGTTTGCCCAAACCGCGCATGAGGCAAAGCTTGTGGCGCGCGATGATCTGGTGGCACCTTCCTTGGCATCGCTTTTACAATTGGATGATGGAGCCTTTCGCAAACTGTTTTCAGGCTCGGCGGTGAAGCGTATCAGACACAATCGTTTCATTCGAAACTGTTTGATTGCGGCTGGCAATAGTGGAGACAGAGATTTGATTGAAATTGTGACGCCATATGCGAGCGATGCATCCGATGTGCTGCGCGAAACCGCAGTTTGGGCGCTTCAGGAATTGGCGGCATGAAACATCTCTTGTGTTTTGGTTTTGGATTTTCCGCAGCTGCACTGGCGCGTGAACTGGATCAAACTGAATGGCGCATCACGGGCACAAGCCGTAGCGATGATGGTGTCGACGCTATCAATGCGCAAGGGTGCAACGGTGTTCGTTTTGACCTATTCACACAGATCCCAGAAAGTGTGACGCATATCGTTTCGTCCGTGCCGCCCGGTGCTGGAGATCCGGTGATTGCAAAATTCGCGCCTGAGATTGCGGCGCGCAAGCTTGAGTGGGTGGCTTATCTCTCGACCACCGGTGTCTATGGCGATCATCAAGGGCGATGGATTGATGAGAATTTTCCACTCACGCCAAACACAGAGCGTGGCGAAAAGCGCGTTGCCGCAGAAGCGCAGTGGCTCGCTCTGCGCCGTGATCACCAGGTGCCCGTTCATGTGTTTCGCTTGGCGGGGATTTACGGGCCGGGGCGCAATCAGCTTTTGACTGTGCGCGATGGAACAGCCAAGCGCGTGATCAAGCAGGGACAGATCTTCAGCCGCATCCACGTTGATGACATTGCAGGCATTTTGCATGCGTCGATGGCACAGCCCAATCCCGGACGTGCCTATAATGTTGCCGATGATGAACCATGCCCGCCGCAGGATGTGGTGGCTTTTGCAGCTGCATTGCTGGGTCTACCACCTCCGCCTGAAATCACGTTTGAAGATGCAAAGCTCTCCCCGATGGCTGCGAGCTTTTATGCTGATTCAAAACGCGTCTCCAACGCGCGGGTGAAACAGGAGCTGGGATATGTGTTCAAATACCCGAATTATCGCGCGGGATTGAAGGCTTGCCTATCTTAACCTTGTAATGGTTGCCTTGCTCAGCCGTTTGCGCTATGGCCCCGCTTGTCTCGAGGCTGGGAGTTTCGCAAGTTTCTCCGGGCATGAACCGGGCCGTTGTTTCGCGCATGGCCCAACCCGTTCCAAGACGCTTTTGCCCGCAACGCCTCGAACGGCGGGCTTTGTGTTTGGGATACTCTAACCCTGCCCGTGTTCATTGGCCTTGTGCCGGAACCCCGCAGACAAGGATAATACCCATGGCGAAATCCGCCGTTTCAATGAACCCCACCCGTGATGACTTTGCAACGCTTCTTGAGGAAGCCTATTCGGATCGCCCGATTGCAGAAGGCTCGGTGGTCAAGGGCCGCGTTCTGGCCATTGAGAATGAACTCGTCATTATTGATATCGGTCTCAAGACCGAAGGCCGAGTACCCCTGAAGGAATTTTCACAGCCCGGCAAAGACGTTGAGCTCAAGGCTGGCGACACTGTCGAGGTCTATCTCGAGCGTATCGAAAATGCTCTCGGCGAAGCTGTGCTCTCGCGCGACAAGGCGCGCCGCGAAGAAGCCTGGACTCGCCTCGAAGAAGTATCGACCAAGGGCGAGCGCGTTGATGGCATCATCTTCGGTCGCGTCAAGGGTGGCTTTACAGTTGATCTTGGCGGTGCCGTTGCATTCTTGCCAGGCTCACAGGTTGATGTGCGTCCGATCCGCGATGTGGGTCCGCTCATGCATCAGTCCATGCCATTCCAGATTCTGAAAATGGATCGTCGTCGTGGCAACATTGTTGTGTCGCGCCGTGCGATCCTCGAAGAGACGCGCGCTGAACAACGCTCCGAACTCGTGCAGAACCTTGCTGAAGGCCAGGTTGTTGACGGTGTGGTCAAGAACATCACTGACTACGGTGCATTCGTTGACTTGGGCGGCATCGATGGTTTGCTCCACGTTACCGACATTGCATGGAAGCGCGTCAACCATCCATCGGATGTGTTGAGTGTTGGCCAGACCGTGAAGGTGCAGATCGTTCGGATCAATCCGGAAACCCAGCGCATCTCGCTCGGCATGAAGCAGCTCGACAAGGACCCATGGGAAATCGTCACCGCGAAATATGGCGTTGGCTCCAAGGTCAAGGGCAAGGTCACCAACATCACCGATTACGGTGCGTTTGTTGAACTTGAAGATGGCATTGAAGGCCTGATCCACGTTTCTGAAATGTCGTGGACCAAAAAGAACGTGCATCCCGGCAAGATCCTGTCGACCTCGGAAGAGATCGAAGTTCAGGTTCTTGAAATCGACAGCCAGAAGCGCCGTATCTCGCTTGGTCTCAAGCAGGTGCAGTCGAACCCATGGACAACCTTCTCCTCGAAGTATCCAAAGGGCACGATTGTCGAAGGCGAAGTCAAGAACATGACCGAGTTTGGCCTGTTCGTTGGCCTTGATGGCGACATCGACGGCATGGTGCATCTCTCTGATCTCGACTGGACCCGTTCTGGCGAAGACGCGATCAAGGACTACAAGAAGGGCGACACCGTCAAGGCTGTGGTTCTCGATGTGGACCAGGAAAAAGAACGCGTATCGCTCGGTATCAAGCAGGTTACCGGTGGTGGCGCTTCGAGCGCTCCTGCAGGTGCATCCGGCGAAGGTCGTCCGGTTGTTGGTGCAGGGGCCACGGGCCTTCGCAAGAACGACAAGGTCACCTGCGAAGTGCTCAAGGTTGAAGATGGTGGTCTTGAAGTCCGCATCTCCGGCACAGACTTCACAGCCTATGCCAAGCGCGCTGACCTCAGCCGTGATCGCAACGAACAACGCCCCGAACGCTTCAGCGTTGGTGAAAAGTTCGATGCATTGGTTACGCTGTCCGACAACAAGGCACGTAAATACAACGTGTCGATCAAGCAACTCGAAATCACCGACGAGCGCCAGGCGGTTGAGCAGTATGGCTCATCCGATTCAGGCGCATCGCTTGGCGATATCTTGCAGGCCGCAATGAAGAAGAAGGAAGGCAGCGAATAAACCCTCGCAGTCTTTCACCAAGAATTCAGCCGCCGGGGGAAACTCCGGCGGTTTTTTTATTTCAATCTAGGGCCTGTTGAGATTCACAAACCGGGCGCCGGATATCGCGCAGAGACGACCGGGTTAGCATGAAATGCTGGCCCCTGCTGATTGACATCGTGAATATCAACGCAACGAAAATTTGCGTATGTCCTTTTGCTTGTCCGTTGCGCTAATTTGAAATGACGGTCAGGAAAAACCCGGAATCAGTCGGTGTACCGGTTTCAGAAAGCCTGACATGCACATCGAAACCGAATTTGTTGCGATATGACCGTGACATACTGGCCGAGGCTTCTGGAGAGAGTGACTCTAGAACCACTTGATAGCGGTTTGCGTCCAATGCATCCTTAAACTCCACATGGTATTTTCCGGTGGAGATTCGGTTGGTCCTCACAAATCCGTTGTCTTTGGCATTGCCATCGGGCCCAACAAATGCTGAAAAAATGTAAGCGGAACTTTCGAGATTTGCGTATTGCCAGCTGCCACGTGCTCCGGATCGGCCGATGTCATTGTCACCGACGGGTCGGTTGCGCCAACTGTTGTTGCTGCCAATGCCGACATCGGAATGAGCCCGACTCACAAAATGTGCGGGTTTGCCAAGGTTGCGAGGGCTATCCAGCGAGCACCCCCGAATTGAAGTTTCACCACCATCAGTTTGAATAAACGCGTATCCGGATGCACCACCGCCTTGAATACAAACATCTTCTGCGGTCAAGTTGCGAAGGACAATGTTGCGAGCGGACGGAATGACCGCTTGCCCTGCCTCGAATGTCCCTGCGGGCGCTTTAGTCACTTTGCTGGTAAATCCTGCCTGGATCAGAGTGTCGCCGGGCTCGATTCGGCTGCCATATAGTGGGGCTATCCAAATCCAGGCTCCGGTTCCTGTACGATCAGGCAGGACGTGCGTTATTGTTCCACCGGTGACGCCCTGCGGCGAGCTAATGCCTTCACCCAAATGAAAGCCTGACGCATCTGCCACATGGACCACACCAAACCCCGATCCCACATTGACCGCAGGCTCGTAACACGTGCTCATGAAAACATTGTCCAGATGAATATTTTCGCTCCCGCGTGATACCGTGATCCCGGAAGAACCGGAATAGCGGATCTGGCAATCCCTGATGTGCCCGCCCCTGATGCCGTGAAACGTGATGTAATCGCCAGTGAACTGGTTTGCAGGCGTATAATCTCCATGGACTGGATTCGAGGGATCAGTGCCCCAAAAATCTCCACCGCTCACATAGACGTTTTGGCTGCGGGGGAATGTGGCAGGTGAATGCGCGAAAAGAGCAAAGCTTGAATTGAGCGCAGGCGTATTGATTTTTGCATTCACAAAGTGAATTTCGCTTAGTCCCTGGTCTCGGCTGGCCCGCGCCTGAATTGCATAAACTGAAAAATTCTTCACACTCGGATTACCGACATAGATGTTTTGGCCGCCTGAAATAAAAATCCCTGCTTGCGTATTTTGCGCCACACGATCGACGCTGCCGCCACAATCGATGGTGAGGCCATGCAATTCGATGTCATGCGCGTTCTCTTCAGTCATAACTGCTGCCCTGCAAGGAACGAGCGGAGCAAATCGACATCCGTTCGCTTGAAATACAGTCATCGATCGAAATGAAATTTCACTGTTCTCGCTGGTCTGGCTGACAACCGCCCCACGTTCGCCCATAATTTCATCGCCCGGCAGGCTTGCCTCTATGCATGCTCGCAACCGATCAAAAGCCGTTGAAAAATTCTGTTCCTCGGCCAACAGCAGCCCTTTGTTGCGCCTGATCCCGCGCGCAACATATGGTGAGGGAGCATTAAAATCAGCCGGGGACTTGCCCGTGCGTCCTTGAGTTTCAGCTTGTGCGGGAATTACCAATAATGCCGAAGCCGACAATATGTCCCTTCGACGGAATTTGCTTGGCGTTTTGGACACTTCGGACTTCCACTTCTGGACGCTGGCGAATTCGGATGCAGGACTTCGTTCGAATTGAACTTTACTTTAAATGACAAATTGGTGCATTTGCAAGCATGGTAGGACCTATGAAAAACGAAAACTCAGCTTTTTTGATTACTGGTGGGACGGGCTCCTTTGGCAAAACCATGCTGAATGACCTGCTCAAACGCGGCGCAGGTGAAATTCGGATATTGAGCCGTGACGAAGAAAAGCAAGATGCACTTCGTGCAGAGTTGCCATCCGCCAATGTAAGATTCCTGATCGGGGACATTCGTGACAGGACGAGTGTTGATCGCGCCATGCATGGGGTCGATCATGTCTTTCATGCTGCGGCACTGAAGCAAGTTCCGTCGTGCGAGTTTTTCCCGATGGAAGCGATGCGCACCAATGTCATGGGATCCGAGAATGTAATTCGCTCGGCAGTCGAGGCAGGGGTCAAGAACATCGTCTGCCTTTCGACCGATAAGGCGGTATTCCCCATCAATGCCATGGGAATGTCCAAGGCCATGATGGAAAAAGTGGCGCAAGCCATTGCCCGCGAGATCGGCAGCAAGGCCAAAACCTGTATCTCGATTGTCCGCTATGGTAATGTGATGTATTCTCGTGGGTCTGTCATCCCGCTGTTCGTCAAGCAATTGCGCAGTGGAAAACCGATTACCGTTACTGCACCGGAAATGACCCGCTTTCTCATGCCATTGCGAGACTCTGTGGCTTTGGTACACCATGCCTTTGAGCATGCGGCGCAAGGTGACATATTCATCAAGAAATCGCCCGCCGCTACTTTGGACGTTTTGACAAAATCAATGGTTGAACTGTTCAACCAGCCTCATCACGAAGTCAAACATATTGGATGGCGGCATGGTGAAAAGCTTTATGAAACCCTGGCTTCGGCACAAGAACTTGGGAAGAGTCTTGATATGGGGCAATATTTTCGCATTTCCATGGATGGCCGAGACCTGAATTACACGCCCTACTTCAGCGAAGGCGATACCAAACTTGCTACGTTCGAAGACTACCATTCCCACAACACCCAGCAACTGGATGTCACGGAAGTCAAAAATCTCCTGCTTTCCCTGCCGGAAATACAAGAACAGTTGCGCAGTCCAATTGCATGATGAAAGTCGTCGTCACCGGGCACCAAGGTCTCCTCGGATGGCATGCAGCCACACAACTGCACGCAAGCAATTGTGCAGCAAAATTTGCAAAGCGTGACGCTCCCTATGAGTTGGTTTTGCTGGATCGCAATGCATTCCAATCTGACCTGGAGCTTACGCAAGCCTTGGCTGGCGCAGGGCTGGTGTTGCATTTTGCCGGGGTTAATCGAGCGGCAGAAATTGAAATGGAAGATGCCAACCCTGCTATTGCAAGGCGGTTGGCCAAGATGTGTCGGATTGCGGCCAGTGAGCCTCATGTGGTTTATGCAAATTCCACCCATGCAACGACCGACACGCCTTATGGTCGATCAAAACGCAAGGCTGCCGAAATCATCTCCAGTACATTTGCGTCGTCAACCAATCTCATTCTGCCACATATTTTTGGCGAGTGCGCCCGACCAAATTACAACAACGTCACAGCCACGTTGATTGACAAGCTTATCAAGGGCGAGAAACCGGAAATCAATCCGGAAGGCAAGGTCAACCTGTTTCATGCTGGCAAAGCTGCCGAAGTCGCCATTCAGGCAGGCCTGGATCGTGTCGCGGGAACAATTGCACCGCAAGGCCGCAACCTGAAAGTCATCGAGCTTTATGAAATGCTTGAGGACTTTCACCAGTGCTATTCCACAAAAAATACCTTTCCTGATTTACGCGACGATTTTGCAGTTGACCTTTTCAATTCATATCGCGTTTCGGGTTATCCCACCGCATTTCCCCGCGTATTGGAACTGCACAGCGACAACAGAGGTGTTCTGTTTGAAGCGTACAAGGGCGGCGGCGGCGGGCAGTCATTCGTAAGCTGGACAGAGCCCGGCCTAACGCGCGGAAATCATTTTCACTTGAGGAAAGTCGAGCGGTTTCTGGTCCTCAAGGGACAGGCGCAAATTCAAGTGCGTCGCGTTTTGCGTGACACGACATGGAATTTTGATGTGAGCGGTGATGTGCCCGCAGTTGTGGACATGCCGACACTTCATACTCACAACATTAAAAACGTAGGCCAGGACCCGTTATTGACCATGTTCTGGACACACGACATTTTTAATCCGGCACACACTGACACTTATTTTGATCCGGTATAGAGGGCATATGAAAAAGCTTAAGGTCATGACTGTACTGGGGACGCGTCCCGAGATCATCCGGCTCTCGCGCGTGCTGTCTCGCCTTGATCGCTATACAAACCATGTCCTGGTGCACACCGGGCAAAATTACGACTACGAGCTGAACGAGATTTTTTTCGAGGAGCTGGAAGTCCGCAAGCCGGACCACTTCCTTGGAACAGGTGGAGGATCGCTTGGAGAAACACTTGGCAAGATTCTCGTGGAGACCGAACGGGTTCTCGTTGCTGAAAAACCTGATGCCATGTTGGTGCTGGGCGATACAAACTCTGCCATATCTACAATCATGGCGAGGCGGCTCAAGATTCCGATCTACCACATGGAAGCGGGAAATCGTTCGTTTGACCGCAATGTGCCCGAAGAAACGAACCGCAAGATTGTTGATCATATTTCGGATTTCAATCTCGTCTATACCGAGCATGCGCGGCGTCATTTGCTTTCGGAGGGGATGCCCCACCAGAGAATTTACCTGACGGGCTCACCCATGCGAGAAGTATTGACCCACTATCGCAGCGGAATTCAGCAATCGAAGGTCCTGGAATCCTTGAACTTGGCAGCAAAGCGCTACATGATTGTTTCGCTGCATCGGGAAGAAAACGTTGATAGCCCGAGCCGGCTCAAATCCCTTGTGGCAACACTTAATGCCTTGGCAGCCCAATTCGACATGACTGTGATTGTCTCGACACATCCGCGAACAAGAAAGCGCATCGATGCTCTGGGAGAGAATGTTTTTGACAAACGAATTCGCGACATGAAGCCCTTCGGGTTTTTTGATTACAACAAGCTTCAAATGAACGCATTTTGCGCAATCTCCGACAGCGGCACCATTGCAGAAGAATGTTCAATCCTTGGGTTTCCGGCAATCACGCCGCGCGATGCAATCGAACGCCCGGAAGGACTGGATGTCGGTTGCATCATCATGACGGGTCTTCATCAAGAAACGATTGTCGATGCCGTACGAGCTGTAACCGAGATGCATCAACAGCGCGAGCAATCAGGACAGCAAATTCCTGTGCCTGCTGATTACCAAATTACCAACACTTCGGAACGCGTGGTCAACCTGATTTTGGGGACAGCGCGACTTTCCAACAGTTGGTCGGGCATTCGGAAAAATGACGTATGAAGATTGAAGACCAACCCATCATACTCTTAGGGGCTGCTCGATCAGGCACAAAATTCTTGCGCGATCTGATCGGAAACTCTGCGGGATTTGCAGCCGTACCCTACGATGTCAATTATGTGTGGAGGTCTGGCCAACATGGAGCACGAGATGATGTTTTGGAAGTTGGCTCCGTTGACGCAAGGCAAATGGAACAAATCCGAAGATCAATCAGGGCTTTGGCCCATCGGGGTGGCCGCCACGGAAAGATCGTCGAGAAAAGCGTCAGCAATACGTTGCGCGTACCTTTCGCCAACAGTGTTTTTCCACATGCGAAGTTTCTCCACATCGTGCGCGATGGTCGCGCGGTATTTGAGTCGTCGTTACGCTTGTGGAAAGCGCCGCCGGACAAATCATCCCTGTGGCGCAAGTTAAGGGAGTTGCCGCCAGGCAATGCCGACTATGTCTTTTGGTTTTTGCAGAATTACCTGAGCGGTCTTCGACGTGGCAGAAGTGGAGGCAATGTGTGGGGACCGCGATATCGTGGTATTCTGACGGACCTCGAACAGCTGGACATCGATGTCGTCGTTGCCAAACAGTGGAATAATTGTGTCATGTCAGCCGCCCGGGACCTGGCAAAACTGGATCAGGATCGTGTATTGACCGTGCGTTATGAAGACCTCTTGCAAAACAACCGCGAGGTTGAAAGGGTTGCTGAATTCGTTGGGGTTGACGATGTTGACGAATTTCTGCGCCGTTTTCACAAGACCGTAAGGATGGAAAACTTGGAAAAGTGGAAGCAGTCAATTGAGCCAAGCGTGCTTCGGATGATAGAAGAATACGAAAAACCTGCACTGGAGACGTTTAAGTATGTCTGATGATATCAAGGCTGTGCCGTTCTTTCGTCCTTCAATAGGCGAAGCGGAAATTGAGGCGGTGAGCAACTGTTTGCGGTCCGGTTGGTTGACGACCGGGCCAATGACACTGGCTTTTGAAAAAGCCTTTGCCAGCAAAATCAGTTCCGAAGTTTCTGCAATAGCGGTTAATTCTGCCACAGCTGCGTTGCATCTTGGACTTGATGCATTAGGGATCGGGCCTGGCGATGAAGTCATTGTGCCCACGCTAACATTCACCGCGACTGCGGAAGTCGTGAGATACATGGGTGCTACCCCCGTCTTCGTTGATATTGATCCAAAGACACTGTGTTTATCGCTTGAGGCATTCGATGCTGCGATCAATTCCAAGACCAAAGTCGTCATGCCTGTACACTTCGGCGGTCGCCCATGCGATATGACGGCCATTCGTAAAATTGCCAACAACGCAGAGATTTCTGTACTGGATGACGCAGCGCATGCATTCCCAGCAACTCACGCGGAGAGTTCGATTGGGGACTGCAATAGTGAAAGTGGAGCCGATCTGACGGCTTTCAGTTTTTATGCAAACAAGACCATGACTACTGGCGAAGGCGGCATGCTGGTCACGCGCAACCATGAGTTCGCAGATAGGGCGCGTAAGATGCGGCTTCATGGGATCGACCGAGACGTGTTCAATCGCTTTACCGATGTCCGCGCCAGTTGGATGTATGATGTTGTTGCGCCTGGCTACAAGTATAATCTGACCGACGTTGCATCAGCGATGGGATCGGTGCAACTTGATCGGGCTGATGGTTTTTTGCAACGCCGCAGAGAGATTGCGGCGCGCTATGACGCTGCTTTTGCCGACTTGCCAATCGCACTGCCACCGCATGGCCTGGTTGGCGACGTTCACTCCTGGCATCTCTATTTGGTCCAGATTCTGGATGACGCTCCAATTGACAGGGACGCATTTATTGCAGGTTTGAAGCAAGCAGGAATTGGTTGTTCTGTCCACTACAGGCCTTTGCACCTGATGAGCGTCTGGAAGCCTTATGCGGTCAAACAACATTTTCCTTTCGCGGATGCGTATTTTGCCCGCTGTGTGACCTTGCCTCTGTTCATGGACATGACCGAAGCAGAACAAGCGCGCGTCATCACTGTCGTTCGTGAACTCTTAAAGTGATCAAACGCGTTTTTGACATCGTGACTTCGCTATCAGCGCTTATCCTGTTTCTTCCTCTATTTGTGCTTTGTATGGTTGGCATAGTTCTGTCGTCGCGGGGTCCGCTGATCTATCGCGCCCAGAGAGCCGGGCTCAATGGAAAGCCATTTGAGATGTACAAGTTCCGGTCAATGCATACTTCGATTTCTGGCGCGCGCATCACTTCTTTGCAGGACAGACGGGTCTTCTGGTTTGGCAGCATCATGCGGAAACTGAAATTTGACGAGCTGCCGCAATTTGTAAATGTGTTGCTCGGGCAGATGTCAATTGTCGGGCCGCGTCCTGAAGACATTGAGATTGTGCGCCAGCACTACAAGCCTTGGATGCTTGAAACGCTCAACGTAAAGCCAGGGATTACAAGTCCAGGATCGATCTTGTATTATGCAGAAGGTGAGAGGCTGGTTGACCCATTGCAACCTGAGGCCAGCTACGTGGCCAATCTCTTGCCAAAGAAGCTTTCGGTAGACCGGGCATATTTGGAACGGGCGAATGCTCTCTCGGATATCGTTTGCATGTTTCATACATTCGTGTCGGTGATTGGAATATTTTTGGGTCGACCCGTGATGCCATTGGCGCAAGACCTCGCAGCGGCCCGCAAGTGGCATGATCCACGGGGAGTGGAATGAGGATATTGCTGACCCATCGGTATTTCTGGCCCGACAGTCCACCTTATGCAGCCATCCTGCGCTCGATTGGTGATGGACTGTCTGCAGCTGGGCATGAGGTTTCCGTTTTCACGACACTCCCCTCTTATCGCGGGCAGATCAAAGCGCCCAGCACAGAGCAGCTCGGCAGTCTCAACGTCAGGCGTGGCCTTGCTTTCCCGGAGAAAAAATCCTCGACGCCAACACGAATTGCAAATGTATTTTTGTACTGCCTGGGTTTGGCTCGTCACATCGTGCAGGAAAGACCTGACGTCGTGACGGCGTCAACATTTCCACCTGTCGTCGCTGCCTGGACTGCCAGCTTCTTTGCGAGACGGGTTGGAGCGCAATTTGTATATCACATGCAGGACATTCATCCCGAAGTTTCCCAGGCGAGTGAAGGCAGGCTTGGACGTGGATTGCCATTTCGGATTTTGCGGTGGATTGACAATCAAACGTTGAAGCGCGCCAATTGCATTGTGGTGTTGTCACAAGACATGGCAAACACATTGAAAGCGCGCGGACTGGGCGATCTCCCAGTTACAGTCATCAATAATTTTTTACTCGAAAAATTCGAAAGTGCTACTGAGAAGAAAGTAACTCCCAAAGACGATAGTTCGAGAATGATGATTTTTGCCGGCAACCTTGGGAGGTTTCAAAACCTACTGGTACTATCGCGCGGAATAAAGCTGGCGATGCAAGAAGATCAAAAGCTACGCCTGAGATTTTTAGGCGATGGAGAAATGCTTGGCGCCTTGAAAGCATTCTGGTCAAACGAACCGCGCACTGAATTCATTCCGCACAAATCATTTGTCGAAGCATGCGAAATCATCGAACAGGCTGATATTGCGATTGCATCGCTTCGCCCCAATATCTATCGCGTTTCATACCCGTCCAAGATCCTGAGCTATTTGGGTTTGGGAGTGCCTGTGCTGACACTGGTAGAACCGGAAAGCGAAATGGCCAATATCATCAGGCAAAATGAACTTGGAATGGTTCCAGATTCCAGTGAACCAGAAGTGATCGCAGCGACAATAGCAGCAATTGCCAAACACGGGTTTTCCCGGCGCGCAATAGTGGAGTGGTATGAAAACAATGTTTCACGTCGACGAGCGATACTGCAATGGGTAAACGTGTTTGCAACTCTTCAGGGGAATGCCAATGAAAAAAGATGATCGCGATTTAATCTTGAAGACAAAATTGCTGTTGCCCGAATGGCTTTGGCGCGCGCTCACTCGCCCTGCCGCAGCCGTGTTGCAGGCCATGCCCGTCAAGACCAAGTATCAAATTGGGCTGTGGCGGAGACGGGATCGTCACCCTTATTGCGTCATCAAGCCAGGAGATGTTGTCGTCCAGATAGGTGTTCCTTCTGATCTGCTTGCGGTCGGCCGGTCGCGCGCTGCGTATTTTTTGCATTTGGTTTCCGGTGGCGGCAAGCTGGTGATCATGGAGCCGGACAAGATCAATTGTGACTTTTTTGCAAAATTTGCATCCGACCTCGGCATGTCGGAAAAACTTGTCGTTGTTCCTGCAGGTGGGTGGAGCGAAAACAAGACGTTGAAGTTCTTTCAAAGCCGGGAGCATCCTGCATCAGCAGTACTGCTGGAGTTGGCCCATGCAACTGAAAGCGAAATGCGGCGTCGCGGCTACACAGAAATGTTGGTACCGGTCAGGACTGTCGACGACGTGTTATCCGAGCACAAGTTGCCCTTACCTAAACTCGTGAGCATAACGACCAATGGGGCCGAGATTCAAATTCTCGAGGGTATGGAAAAACTGTTTTCCAAAGGTGCACCTGAATATATTTCCCTCGCCATTACAGGTGATGGGTATGCTGAAAAAATGAGCACGCTTGGCTATTCCCACCACGCTGACGATGATCGGGGTTTTACGTTCAGGCGCACCAACATTGCGTGAGCTGCCTTCAGCCAAGTGAAAGCAGCTTGATGCGCTCTGCGTAAGCGCCATGTTTCGGAAAGAAGAACAAGTCGGCATCTTCGCCTACAGGCACCGATGACACCTGGCGCAGTCTTCCACCTTCTCCCCGGAAAACATGTGCTGGAAGCTGGTTCAGTTCAGCAATGAATGCGGCGATGTCCGCGCCTTGTCTCTCGAGCGCTTCAGTATTTAGTTCCAGCTGCAAAATCGGCGGGTTGGCATTGTGAAAAATACTGCGCCCACCGGCAATAACGTGGGGCTCAAATCCTTCAACGTCGACCTTCACAAATGAGATCTGCCCTGCAGATTGATTGAGTGTGTCATCCAGAGTCTTGATCTGGATCTGATCGACGCCTGGGATTTTTTCCTGGTTCACGGAACTCGGAACGACGTAGCCAACGGCTGACTCTGCCAATTCAGCTGACAGCGTGGCCGTGGACTCCGAACTGCCGACGCCGATCTGCCAAGCCGTAACGTGCTCGGAGTAGGAGTTGATCGCGATATTCTGCTTGAGAACTTCGTACATGCGTTTGTTTGGTTCAAATGAATAAACATGTCCTGCTGCCCCAACCCGTGAGGCCATCAGTACTGAGTACCAGCCAAAGTTTGCGCCAACGTCAACTGTCGTATCACCCGGTTGAATGACAGTACGTGCAATGTCGGACAGGTTTCGTTCGTAGTAGCCTTCCATTCGGAGGTGCAGAAACACGGGTTCGTTGAGCGTAACAAATTGGTGTCCATCACCTGCGCGAACGATACTTGGTTCATTTGGCAACGCGTGCGTGACAAACCGTGACAGTCTTCTTTTCGCCCAGAGCGGCAAACTGCGCCGAACAAATGCAAGTCCCTTAGGGCCGATGGCGCGACTCACCAATATTGTTGATCGGGCTATCAGGCTGCGCATGTGGGTCTCCATTTTATTCGCCTAAGGGGTTGGGTTTGAAACATCTGGTGGAATTTCTGGTGATATGAAAAAAAGAGAGAATGCAAATGCAATTGTCATTAGGATTTCTCCCAAAAGCAAGGTAATTCCTGATGCAGCCAGTCCAAACACGGGCACCAGCAAAAGCATTGCGATGTACTTCACAATCAGTTTGATCGTCACAACTCCGATAAGCAACTTGAGGGCATTCATCGAAAGAATCATTTGGGCAGCAATTGTGTTGAACACCAGAAAGCCCAATGCCATGATTTGCCAACCAAAAACTTCCGAAATCAGCTGAATTTCAGCAAAATCAATACCGCTGGGCCAGAAAACCAGCTGGAGGAGTTTGTCGGAAAAAAAGCTGATGAGAATTCCAAAACTTCCAACTGCAACTGACAAGGCAATGGCGCGCTTGAAATGAGGGCCCAGCTTCGCTTTGAGGTTCATTGCACGATTAAATCGCGCGAGAAAAATAATGTTGTAAGACGTCGCGACAAGCATTGTCAGTGCTAGCGAAACTGAGTGTGCGAATTCAGTGGCTGCAATCGACCCTGCAGGCAGGGCGCTCATGAAGTGTTGGTCTACGACACGCGGACCTGCAAGCAAGACCTGATACAGAATTGAAGTGGCGATGGCCCAAAACAAGAGACCCGCGTTGGAAAACAGCGGCACCCGTTTCGTCATGAGCGCTTCTTTCAGTTGTTTACGATCATCAGCGTCGAGTACAAAAAAATGCAAAATGAGAATTGGTACGGCGCTGGCAAGATAGATCAGTACAGCTTGTCGGCTGGTCATCTCGACGTTGTTGTTAAACCCTGCGACGACCAACATCAAAAAAGCGAAGATGCCTGATTGAACTGCGGGAGCTGCAGCGCCAGCGAAGGGTTTGTCGAGGCAGTAGAGATAGGCACGGATAGCAAATGAGATTCCCAGGATTGGCAAGACCGTCCATGTGAAATACATGTTTCGGCTGATCAGTTGGATTTCGTTCTCGGTCATTCCCAATCCCAAAAAATGGCTCTGAGGGATGATCGTCAGCAGGCCAACGAGCGTTAATATGACACAGCATATCAAAGTCGCAGCAAAGCCGTTGCGAACCCGCTCAATTTCCGGCCTAGACGTTTTCGCTTGGTTCGACGTCAAGTATGGTACGAGGGCAAATACAAATGCGACGCCCACAGTTTGTGTAAATATTGTAGGCAAAAGACTCGCTGCCCGAAAAATGTCCAGCTCACGCGACAACCCGAATTCGTGCGCAAGCAACAAATCTCGCGCAAATCCAAACGCAACCCCAGCGCCAAGGAGCAGTGGTGTCGCAGAGTGTTTTAACAGCCTTCCAATATTCACCGGCAGATTGAGATTCATCGATAGATTGGGCTTGGCTGCCGCCTCTGCTGATTGAACCTTGCGCCTTGTGCGATCTGATATTTCCCGGTCGTTAACAGGATAATGGCAATCGCTGGAACAGCTTCTAGAATAATCTTGAGCGCAAATGTTCCAAAATCAGTGTTGAAAAGAAAAACGCCAAAGCGCACGACCGCCAAGGCTCCCAGAACCAAAACAACTGGTTGGTCCTTTCTGCGCAGCATCAATTCACGCCACCCCAGCCCCGATAGAATGCCGGCGATTGCCATGCCCGCAAAGGCCCCGAAATATCCAAAATTGATGTAGAGCTCGGCCACGAAGCCGGGTGGAATACCGTTTACTTCATAGCCATAGATGTTCCAGCCCAACCATTGGCCCAGATCAAGGAACAATGGCTTGTTGGGCATTATCGACGACGGGACCAGGATAAACATCCAGCCAATCAAGGTTTCACCCAAAAAGAATTCACCTTTTTCGTTGAAGAAAGCCATCAGGTGCGAGGTTTTCATAACATCAAGGAAGTACCTGTTCTCGAGAATGGAATCGATGAACGTACCATATTCTGCATCGCCATACCGAGCCGCCGTCAATGCGGAAAACAATGGAAGTGTCATGGCTGTCGCAATCGCCATGAAGCGCAGTTTTATGCCGTTGTTAAAAATGACGTACATTGCAATGAGGTCAACAATGACCAACACAGCATGGGCGCGGGCATTGAAGATGATGGGTACAACAATCGAGATCACAAGTGCGATCACCAGAATGATAACCATGATGCCGCGATATCTCTTCCTGGTTGCTGTCAGCAAATAAGCAAAGCTGACATAACAGAGAACTTTGGCGCTGATGGCGATCTTATAGTAGAGGTAGAGACTTGTCGAAAATCGGCTCTCGGAACTTTCGAGATCAAGAAATCGTTTTTGGGACAGTCCATTTGCCAGAGAGCTAAACCCGATTTCATTGATCGCCAGCAAACCAGCAGCGCCCGTTGCAAGAAGTGCGAACGCGCATACAACGACCATCAGGTTCTCTCTCCAATATATGGCATTTACCGGATTTCTTTTTTTGAACAGGCGGTCCGAGAGAAAACCGTAGGTGAACAGGAACAGTGCACATGCGATCATGATCATGATCCCACCGGCAACCAGCGCCTGTGAACCATAGACAAACAAGGCTTTGGACATCGCTTGCGGGTTAAACACAAGGTATGGAACCTTGAGAACCACGCCAATTGTTACGCTGACGAAAAGCAATATCCCGGGGTCGACGATGTTGGTTGGTCGCCGCACCAAAAAGTACGCCCAGAACAGGCAAAACGTTGCGTATCCAATGAACACCAAACTTCGATAGCCATCGCTTTGCGGGCTGAGAAAGGTGAACGCGTAGAGGCACGATACAAGTAATCCGCCAGCCAACATCAGCGCAGGGTAAGTGCGCGCCGCTGACCTTGCGTTAGGTTTGTGTTGGCTTGCAATGAAATTGGTCAACTAAGAGACCCTTTGATTGTTCAACATGATCATAGTCGCAATTACAGTCGAAGTATATTCGTACTCAACCATCAATATCTTGACTTGGACTGTACGCCAGTGGTGCCTCAGTGAGAAGCTTGAGCACTCTGTGCTGGTTGCCGGATGCACAGGCGGCATCCAGATTTGAAAGCAGAGAGGTGATCTCGTTCCAGGACAAAGATAATTCTACTGATGATCTGATGCGCGGGTGCAGTGTTGCGCTTGAGTTGTTTCCGATCAAAAGCTCTTCAAAGAGTTTTTCACCAGGACGCAGGCCTGTAAAAGTGATTTCAATTTCATTGCGTGCCTTGCTCGCTGAGCTGCTTCGAACTTTGTCGCCAGGGACAATTGGAATATAACCGGACAGCCGAATGAGTTTTTTTGCAAGATCGATGATCTTGACGGATTGTCCCATTTCCAGAAGGAATACATCACCACCCTTGGCCAGACCAGCGGACTGAATGACCAGCTGTGCCGCTTCTGGAATGGTCATGAAATATCTTGTAATGTCTGGATGTGTAACGGTGACTGGACCGCCATTTTCGATTTGTTTGCGAAATGCAGGGATCACCGAACCTGATGAACCCAAGACGTTTCCAAAACGAACCATTGAATAGACGGTCTTGGTGCTTTTTGCGGCGGATGCCTGGCATACAAGTTCGGCAAGACGTTTGGACGCACCCATGACATTTGTCGGTCGAACTGCCTTGTCAGTTGAAATCAAAATAAACGAAGATACGCCACAAGCTTCAGCCGCTTCGACCAGTATCTTTGTTCCAAAGACATTGTTTTTGACCCCAGCGATTACATTTTGTTCCACCAAGGGCACGTGCTTATAAGCTGCTGCATGGAAAATCGTATTGACTGAATAATTCACCAATATCTCATTTATTGCCCTTGCATCCATGACTGATCCCAAGACAGCGGTAACTTTTGGTTTTGGATCAGAGTTGCTCGTTGCGGCCTTGAGTTCTTCGAAAATTGTATAGAGTGCAAATTCCGAACTTTCCAAAAGCAACAGCTCCAAGGGTTCAAGGGCAAGCACCTGCCGACTGATTTCAGATCCAATCGAACCTCCTGCACCAGTCACGAGAACAACCTTGCCCTTGACTGTCGATTGAAGCAGATTTCTATCAGGCACGACCGCGTCACGGCCCAACAATTCCTCAATTCCGACTTCGCGCAAATCACCGATCTCAGCGCGCCCAGAAAGAATGTCCGACATGTTAGGAATGGTTCTTACATGTACGGGGAAAACTTCAAGGCGCTCAAGAATTGCCCTTTTTTCCTGGCGCGATGCAGATGGGATTGCCAGCAGCATGTTCGAAACTGCGTGTTTCTCAATGAGGCTTGCCAACATCGCCGGGGGGTACACCCTGACGCCTTCGATCACGCTGCCTTGTGCTTCAGCACTATCGTCGACGAAAGCAACGATGCGATAGGTCCGGCTGCTCTTGAGGGAAACCTGGAGTTGTCGGCCTGCATCGCCGGCCCCGTAGATTATGATCGACTCGCTGCCGATCTTCTCAAGATGCTCGTTCAGGTATCGAACCAGTGCGCGCGAACTGGAAAGAAAAATAAACGACAAGGCGAGAAAAATGACTGGCACGGAGCGCGGCATGCGTACTTCAAAATACAGTATGCTGACCAAAAACAATCCGGCTATTGCAATCAAGCTCAGAAAGATTTTGAAAAGTACTTCAGATCCTTGGTACCTCACGACCGAGCGATAGACCCCAAGCCGGTAATTCATTGCGACTGCGACAAAAAACAGTAGAGCCAGCACCACCAATGTTTGCTTTGAGTTCAGCCAATCGCTGACTGATCCGTCGACACGCAAAAACACTGCAACCCAAATGCTCAGTGCGAGCAAGAACAAGTCGCTTGTTACCTGGAGTATGAGTTTGGCGGGTCGACCGAGCGCGTAAATGATTTGGGGAATTCTTTGCAAGAGTCAGTATTCCGATTGAAACAGTTCAGGGTGATTTGACAGTTCGGGGCGATTTAGTTGCTAGGCAAAGCTGTGATTTTAAAATTGTCAAACTGAAGTCGACCTGTAAGTTTGAAGGGAGGCTTGGCAATTTGTTTGTGAGCGAATTTGAGCAGTTGCGTTTCACAATTTTGGTCAGGAACCCTGAAATCCACTTCCAATCGCTTCCATTGTGACTTTTCTGCAAAGCCTTCCAATTCTCCGATTGGTCCATTGCCTGGAACACAATATATCTGCCACGTCAGGTCTGATTCAGTATCGATCTCCGTAATGCGCGCATCAAGTGCAAGCTTGTAGCTCCCCGGTGAAAGTCGCAAATACTGAAAAAGGCCGTCGAATTTCTTTGGGCTTGCCGAGATTTCGAGCGACAGAATCTTGTCATTCGGATTGGCGTCACTGCGGATTGGCGCGGCTCTCACGTTTGCAGAGTTGACCGCGTTCCACCCGAAATAATCATTCGAAGGAGGCAGATCAAAACTTCCGTCGAAGATCATTTCTGACTTAGCCAGTTTTTCGTCAGTCAGAAAATTAAGCCACATATAGTGCGCGAGCTCGAAGTTACCCTCCTTGATCAATCGATCATACACGGCCTTGGTTTCTTCAGTATTGGGCGGATGGCTGGTTTCTCTCATTTCCACAAAAAGAGCGTAAATCGTGCTCACAGGTGATGATGAATTCGAAACCAATTGCTTCAGAAAAGCTTTGCGCCAAGGTGGTGTTTTTGCCAGCTGGGATGCAATCGCCTTTCGCGCTTCTGGCACTTTCACCAAGTCAGCGATGAGCCTCAAAAAATCGTCAAATCGTTTGAAGCTTTCAGTCCCTCTGCGACTATGGGCCCGCACCAATCCGTCCAACCGGTATAACGCCTCGTCATAAGATTTTGAACCCAGCGCCTTTTGGATCAAGAAAAGTTGCGCCGCTGAATCACGCATGCTTCTTCTGCCAGCAATTATGGCGTAATTTTCTGCGAGACCTGTCTCTCCGGCGCGTTCGTTCAAATAAGACAACCGCTTCAATGTTGTGATGTCCAGAGGCCTCGCCAGCAATTTCTCCCTCTCTGAACGCCGAATGGAAATTATCTCTTCGCGCGACAAACTGGCCATGGCGGCCTCGACCTCGCCTTCAGGTGTTGCGCCAATCTTGCTTTCCACACCTTCAGCCGGGCCCATGTTGAGGTTCACAAACAAAGCGAACAAGAAATATGTGGCTATGAACAGTGCAAAGACTGTCCCGACAAAAGCTCTACCTGGAAAGGAGAAAGCCGATTTTTGCTGATGGAGCACTACTCTCACCTAGACCGTGAAGCGGTGCAATGCTGGACTGCATTGCCTCGGGTGGCTCATATTGCATTCCGTTTGGAATTGCCAGCACATCATCTGATGCCAATACGCCTCTGCCCTGCCATGACACATGCCCATCGCGTCACAATCAAAACGCGATGTCAAAATATCTTGCGTATATAGAGTTGAATTTTGATGTGGCACATTTACAACGACCCCGGAAGGAATTTTAACTCGAAATTGCTTTCATGCTTACCGAGATTACAAAAAACGCTGATTTTCCTGTACAAGTTTGACTCTTGCCGCGACTCTATTGAGCTAAAGTTGGAGTTTGGATGTTGACTTCGCCAGCTATCGTCGATAATTGTCCGCAATCGGTAATCCAAGTTTGAATACTCTTAGATAGGGGATACGAGGTATGAAGAAGTTTTTTGCTGTTATGTCACTGGTTGGCATGACCGTGGCGTCAAGTGGTGCGTTTGCTGCAGGCTCAATGGCACAGCTTACGTCGACCAATGGCAAAGTCCTTGTCAACATTGGCGAAGCATTTGCTTTGCCAACATCGATGATGGACTTGAAGGTCGGCGACAAGGTTCTTGTCGGTGACAAGTCGTCTGCATCAGTGTCGTTCAATGCTGGTTGCACTGTCGATATCGCTGCTGGTACAGTGTACACCGTTGCAAGCACCGCGCCTTGCGCGAAGGGCCAGACTTCTGCTCTGGTGAAAGGTAATATCGTTTCTCCAGCTGCTGATCTGGCACCTGCTGGTGCAGGGTTCCCTTTCTTCTCTAACCCATTGTTCCTTGTGGGTTCCGCTGTTGTCGTCGGTGGTACAGCTTGGTTTGTCATCGACCAGTTGAATGATGGCGGTTCCAACTAATATTTTGATTTGAGTTTAATGAATGGGCGGGTCATTGACCCGCTCATTTTTTGTGAGGTGTCGGGTGCTTCGAAAGTCGCTTCATCTCCATTTGCGCGAGACAATTTCAATTGTCGCGTTTGGCATCCTGTTGGTGCTTGGTGGTATCACCACAAATATCACGACCCCGAGTGTCGATATCGCATTGATCGCCGTTTCAGTCATCGTCATGTTTATCTGGCTGCCAAGTTTCCGAAACGGGTTCTCGACATCGGCAGCGATGACTTCTTGCCTGCTGGTCGGCGCAGGTCTTGCAATTGCGGGGCTTCAGCTGATTCCCCTGCCTCCAGAAATTTGGTCAAGCTTTCCCGGAAGAGACGTCGTTGTTGATCTCTACAAGTTGGAAAATACCGAGCTCAAACCGTTTCCATTGACATTGGACCCTACTGCAACACGCTTGGCAATACTCTGGACGTTGCCGGGAATTGCTTTCTTCCTTGTAGGACAAAAGATCGATCGTGATCAAATCAAGCCGTTTATCCTTTTGCTTGTTCTTTTCGCAATCGCGAGTGTGTTCATCGGCCTTGCCCAGCGTTTTCAGGGAAGAGAAAGCAGCTTGTATTTTTTCAGCGCGTTCGGAACGCGTTATGCTTCCGGGTTTGCTCAAGGGAATTTTACCAACCGGAACTTTTATGCTGCGACTTTGTATGCGAGCATTCCGATGCTGGCGGCTTACTGTCATTCACTGTGGGTTGAAAAACGTGTCCGGGCGATTTTTCTTTTCGGCTTCGGTCTGTTGTTCCTGATGATGCTGGTTTCGGGGCTGGGAGCAGCTGGCTCGCGCGCGGGAATTGTCATCTGCATGATTGTTGTTCTGCTGACCGGGCTCATGCTATTCAAACTAACGAGACAAATGCAGGCCCAAAGTTTTTCAAGAGCAAGCTGGGCATGGGCTGGATCACTTGGTGTACTGTTTGTGTTGGGACAGGCCGGCCTCATTGCAATCACACGACTTGCAGAAACCGACCCGGTGAATGATGCCCGCATCGGGATCTGGATGAAAACGATTGATGCTGCAAAGAACTACTTCCCGCACGGGAGTGGTTTTGGAACTTTTGCGCCAATATACCAACTTTACGAAAAGCCAGAAGACATGATTGCCGGGGGTTTTTTGAACCACGCACACAGCGACTGGCTTGAACTTGTATTTGAGGGCGGACTGCCTATGATGATTGTTCTGGTTCTCTTCGTTTTGCTGTTTCTTTTTCAGAGCATGAAAACATGGTTTCTCCTTGGTGCAGACAACAAGTCGATTTTTGCGTTGGCGGCATCCATAAGCATGACCGGATTGTTACTGCACTCAATCGTCGACTACCCGCTTAGGGCGCCTTCTCTCATGGCTACATTCGGCCTGCTGGGCGGGTTCCTGGTTGGCATTGCAAGGGAGGGCCATCGCATGCCTCATTTGTCCAAAGTGCAGCGTCAGAAAGTCTAAGTTGCCAAGTCTGTTTTGCAAAGTCTGGGGCGTCTGACTTTTCCGCGCATCGTCATTCTGGTCAGGGCACCTTGGTTTTGACAGAAAGTCTCATTAAGGAAATCAAACTTGATTGATCTGCACTCACATATTTTGCCTGGAATCGACGATGGCGCGCCGAACTGGGCGGCATCCATGGCAATTGCTGAAATGGCGGCACAAGATGGCATCGAAGTGATGGCCGCAACGCCACATTTCATGCCAGGTCTTTATGATAACAATACACCAGAAGTCATGAGCCTCGTCGATCAGCTCAACGACAGACTCGCAGACAAAGGAGTGAATCTGACAGTGGTTTGCGGGGGCGATGTGCACATTCGGCCAGATCTATTGTCTGTACTTCGCAGTGGAGAAGTTCCGACAATTCATGGTTCGCAATACTTCCTTTTTGAACCTTCACACATCACTGTCCCGCAGAGGCTTGCAGATCTGGTTCATAATTTACACGCGGGCGGGTTCGAGCCCATTCTCACCCACCCCGAAAGGTTGAAGTGGATTGAAGGCAAATATGACCTGATGTGTGAACTTGAGAAATCAGGCGTCTGGATGCAAATAACCTGTGGTTCCTTGACTGGTCGTTTTGGCAAGCGCCCCAAGTACTGGGCAGAGCGCATGCTGGCGGAAGGTCGAGTAAAAATATTGGCAACCGATGCCCACAACGTGACGAGCAGACCGCCGCTTATGGCTGAGGCGTTTGATATTGCAGTTCGCGAAGTAGGATTGGACGAAGCCCGAAATCTTGTGCTAACCCGGCCCTTGGCCGTGCTAGACCATGCGGATTCTAACACAGTTGCAGGCGTACAGCGTGTCGCAAAGACGAAAAAGCGAGGCTTCTTGCACCGATTGTTTGGTACACGATGAAGAACAGAATTTTGCAATACCTTCAGCTCGCTTTGATATGCCTCGTTTTGAGCGTGTCTGCGATACTCCTGTCGGCTTGTGAAGGGGGGTTGGCCAAAGACTCTCCTGCCGGTGAAGGGGTTTTTGTAGGCACCGGGGATTCTGGGCAGGCCATCGGCGGTGTTGCGGCGGCTGACGCCCAAAGGGTTTTTGGCGCAAACTCCTCTGATAACCCCCGTAACCTGGAAGACTATAAGATTTCTCCTTTGGACACTCTCGAAATATCTGTTTTTGGCCTCAAGGATATCGACCGCACTGTACAGGTAAGCACCACGGGCATGATCACCCTGCCACTGGTGAAATCGATGAAGGCTGGCGGCAAAACGGCAGGTCAATTGGAGCAGAGCATCGCTGGAAGACTCCGGGAATCCTATCTTCAGGATCCCCAGGTTTCTGTTCTGGTCAAGGAATTCAACAGCCAGAAAGTTACAGTCGACGGTGCTGTGATGAAACCTGGAATCTACAACATCGTAGGTTCCATGTCGCTGTTACAGGCGATTGCGCAAGCTCAAGGATTAAATCTGGTTGCCGACCCCTCTGGTATCATTATCTTCAGAACTGAAAATGGAAAGAAGCTGGCTGCGCGTTTTGATTTGTCGCAGGTACGAAGTGGAAAAATTTCAGACCCTCAGTTGAAGGCTGGTGACATTGTAATGGTTGACGAGTCGCGCTCAAAAACAACTCTTCGCACAGTCAAGGACGCACTGCCTTTGACTGGCTTGTTTCGGCTTTTCCTGATTTAGGTGGCCGCCGTGAACCAAGTCATGCCACATCCCCAACCGCAACAACCAGACTATCGGGAAATCGCGAATTGGCAATCACAAGAGCTCGCGCATTACCGCGCGCAACCCGCCTATCCGAGTTACGAACCACCGGAAGATGCCCAGCAAGGGTTTGATTTTCATCGCTATCTGGCGATTTTCCTAAAGCACAAGGGACTGATTCTGGCGTCATGTATCGGCATTCTCATGCTGTCGATTGCATTTACGTTTTTGATGACTCCGATTTTTCGCGCGACGACCAGCATTCAAATCGACCGCCAGTCGATGGAGGTTGTTGATGTCAAACAACTCCAGCCTGACGAAGGGGGCGCGCAGGGCGTGGAGTTTTATCAGACACAATACGAATTGCTGGCAAGCAGGGCGCTTGCAGAACGGGTTGTGTCGACTTTGGGACTTGCAGAAGACGCAAACTATAATGTGGAAACCAAGTCTCTCATTGAGACCGTTCGTGAGATGATCGTCGGCACCGAGGAGGGAACTGGCCTCGTTGAAGAAAGCCCTTCCGACAAGCAAAGGCTGGTCGTCGACAAGATACTGGAAAAGCAGTTGCGGGTTCAGCCCGTTCGAAATTCGCGCATTGTAAAGATATCCATTGATCATCCGAATTCTGCCGTTGCTCAACGCGTGGCCAACGGTTACGCCGATGCATTCATTTCAGACAGCCTTGACCGGCGCTACAATGCGACTTCATATGCGCGCAAGTTTCTGGAAGAAAAACTTCAGCAGCTGAAGTTGAAATTGGAAGACTCTGAGAAACAACTGGTGAAGTATGCTGAAGAGCAAGGGATCATCAGCCTGAACAATGACAAGAATTTGTCTGCTGCGGATCTTGAAAAGCTCAACGACAAGCTAGCTGAGGCAAGAAGCGAAAGAATTAAAAAAGAGCTGGCCTGGAAACAGGCACAAAAGTCGACTGGCTTTGGCCTCAAGGACATTTTGGACAGCAAGGCGGTTCAAGAAAATCGCAGACTGCGCAGCGAACTCGCGGCAAAGTATCAACAAAAGCTAGCCATTTACAAGCCAGCCTATCCTGAAATGATCGAATTGCGTAATCAGATCAAAGAGCTGGATCGCAGTGTCCAAACAGAAGTTGAAGCCATCAAGAATTCGATTGAAGCCGAATTTCTGGCTGCCAGAGAAGAGGAAGATACACTCACGGTTCAGCTCGAAACGTCAAAGGCAGAAGTTGTTGATCAAAGGAACCGGAGTATCGACTACAACATCATTCAGCGCGAAGTTGACACCAATCGTCAGCTTTACGACGGCCTGTTGCAACGCTTCAAGGAGATCGGACTGACAGGGGGCGTCGGAACAAACAATGTTTCCATTGTTGACAAGGCGACGATACCTCTTTTGCCGGTGTCACCAGATCTTGTTTTTAATGCTGGGCTTGGCGCATTGGCCGGATTGATCCTTGGTCTGTTACTTGCCTTGTGGTTTGACTATTTGGATGACACTTATAAATCGCCAGAGGATGTTGAACGTGAAATGGGTGTTTCCGTCATTGGTGTAATCCCCAAACCCAAGGATGGGGTGGATGTTGACCAGGAATTGCTAAACGCCCGCTCGGGCATGTCTGAAGCAATTCGATCATTGAGGACAGGCCTCCAATTTGCTACCAGCGATGGATTGCCCAGGACCATAGTTGTCACAAGCAGCAAGCCAGCCGAAGGTAAAACAACAACGACAATCTCTCTTGCGCGCTCCCTTGCGCAGATTGGTCTCAACGTGTTGCTGATTGACGGCGATCTGCGCAATGCATCCGTCCACAAGCGGTTACGCTGCCCCAACGAAGTTGGGTTGAGCAACCTGCTGACCGCATCTCGCTCGCCTGATGAATGCGTCCAAATGACCGATACAGAAGGTCTGATGGTGATGACAGCTGGTCCGCTTCCGCCAAACCCCGCTGAGCTTCTTTCTGGCACTCGCATGTCTGAATTGCTTGCGATGGCTCAGCAGTCATTCAATGTCGTATTGGTTGATGGTCCACCCGTGATGGGCCTTGCAGATGCGCCTCTGCTTTCATCGGCAACTCAAGCAACAATTCTCGTTATTGCAGCGAATGAAACAAGAAAAGGCATTGTAAAGGTTGCCCATCGCAGATTGATATTGGCGCGTGCCAATGTGATTGGTGCCTTGCTCACCAAGTTTGATTCTGCACAAGTGGGCTACGGATATGGCTACGGTGAATATGAGTACTACAGCTATGGCACCAAAGAGCTACCCGCACCCAAGGTTTAACGCGCGGGCGCCCAACGCGGTTGCTCCAAAAAAAGCGGTCGATATCGCTGTCGAGCTTTACTCACAACCCAAATTGGCCGAACTGTTACATAAATTGCCCTTACATGAGGGCGTTGGCCAGTTGATCAAGACAGCTGGCGGCGATGTAAGCGAGATCAGCGCTTTTCCAGAACGATTTGCCAAAAACCCAGAGCTAGCAACTTTAGTTTCTGAATTTTACTTGAGGCAGGTGCTTTTCCATCCTGCCAGCAATGACTTCCGAATATTGGGCCTTAATTCAGCAGACGACCTGCCTAAACTAAACACTCACAAACGCCAGCTCTTGAAGTGGCTGCATCCTGATCGCAATCAGGATCCCTCCCAAAAACACCTCTTTCAACGCGTGTTGGCAGCGTCCACCCGACTGAAGGACCTTGACCCAGTATCGATACAATCAGACCAGCAATCAATCCAAAAAACAGCAGCCGCCCATCATATTGGGCGACCAGGTCGCAAAAAGCATACTGCCATTCCAGTTTCCCAAAACTCAAGCACTCTCGTCAAGAAGCCTATTCGGGGTCCGTTTGGATTACGAATACCCATGATCACGCTTTTGGTTATTATCTTCATTTGCCTGGTCGCTATTTTAGTGCGGCCGAGCTGAATTCACGCGCCTTGATCAGCGTTCACTTCATCGGAGGCGAGTTGGGGTGACTTGACGTGGATGCGGACTTTCTTGACGCGCCTTGGGTCGGCATCGACGATTTCGAATTCCAGACCAGATGGATGGCGGATCACCTCGCCGCGATTGGGCACGCGACCACCCATTTCAAAAACCAGGCCACCAAGCGTGTCGGCCTCGTCTTCTTCTTCATCGGAGAGAAGATCTACTTTGAACAATGTGTCGAGTGTCGAAATGGCAATGCGCGCATCGGCCATCCAGGTCTTGTCGCCATGCTGGCGGATCATCTCGGCTTCTTCATCTGAGTCGTGCTCATCGGCAATATCGCCAACAATGGTTTCGACGATATCTTCAAACGACACGATCCCATCAGTGCCACCATATTCGTCAACCACGATGGCCATATGCACATGTGATGATTTCATCTTGAGCAGCAAATCAGGCGCTGGCATTGATGGCGGAACGAAGAGCACATTGCGCATCAGCGATGACTGCTCCTTGATCTCACGAGCAAGCTCGGAGGCTGCCAGCACCAAGCCTTGTGCCTCGGAAGTCTTGCCTTTGCGGGTTTTTCCCTCGGTTGAAAGCCAGCGCAGAAAATCCTTCACATGAATGAAGCCTACGACATCATCCAGCGTTTCCCTGAACACCGGAATGCGCGAATGGTTGGCGTCAATGAATTTGTCGAGAAGGTCGCGCAGGGTCTCGGTTTCATCAATTGCCACAATATCAGCACGCGGCACCATCAGGTCATCAACGCGCAAATTGGAGAAGGACAAGAGATTGCCCAGCATCGACTTTGCGTCATCAGCCATCGCCGGTTCGCCAGTTTCCTGCGCGTGACTTTGAATGACACCTTCAAGACTCTCGCGCAAATCCTTGCGCGCCAGAAAACGCCGCTTCAGCTTTTGCAAAATGCCGGGTTTGGATTCAAAAGGTTTTTCGATGCTCATGCCGCGTATGGATCAGAAATGTTGAGGGTCGCGAGAATTTCGCGCTCCTTGCTTTCCATGATTTCTGCCTCGTCGTGGTTGACGTGATCATGGCCAAGCAAATGCAGTGTAGCATGCACAATCAAATGAGTCACATGGTGTGACAAGGGTTTGTTTTGCTCTTTGGCCTCACGTTCCACGGTTTCGAATGCCAACACGATATCTCCAAGATGCGCCATTTCGCCTGGAATCACCGGCATCAATGCAGCCGGAAAGGAAAGCACATTGGTTGCATTGTCCTTCTTGCGGAAGTCGCGGTTGAGCGCGCGCACTTCATCATCCGAAGTAAACAGCACATCTACACTGCAGGGCTTGTCCGGAAAGACTGCAGTAACTGCTGCAAGGGTGAGGGCTTCGAGATCAGCGAGTGTTTGCCACGCCTCATCCTCTACGATGACGTTGGTGGTCACCGCGATCCCGAATTTCGCGCGGATTTGGGTGCCATCTTTTCATACGCTTGCACGATGCGACCTACGAGTTGGTGGCGGACGATGTCTTGCGCAGTGAAGGCAACTTGCGCAATGCCCTTCACCGCTTTCAACACGCCAAGCGCTTCCGACAGGCCCGATGTGATGCCATTCGGCAAATCAACCTGTGTTGGATCGCCCGTCACCACCATGCGGCTGCCTTCACCAAGGCGGGTCAAAAACATTTTCATCTGCTGTGGCGTGGTGTTTTGCGCTTCATCAAGAATGATGAAAGCTGAAGAAAGAGTGCGCCCGCGCATGAAGGCAAGTGGTGCGATTTCAATCTGCTTTTCCGCAAGCCCTTTTTCCACAAGGCTTGGCGGCATCATGTCGTAAAGCGCATCGTAAAGTGGGCGCAAATAGGGATCAATTTTCTCTTTCATGTCGCCGGGCAAAAAGCCAAGCCGCTCGCCCGCCTCAACAGCCGGGCGTGACAGAATGATGCGGTCCACTTCGCCATTCATCAGTGCTTCAGCAGCACATGCAACCGCGAGATAGGTTTTGCCGGTACCCGCAGGGCCAATACCGAACACCAGTTCATGCTTTCGAATTGCCTCGATGTAGGTGCGCTGCATTGGCGTGCGCGCCATCACCTGCTTGCGGCGCGTTTTGACTGCATCGCCAGAGAGATCTTTGTCTTGTGAAGACTCGATCATGCGGATGGTGCCATCAACTTCGCCGCGCGTGATGTCAACGCCGCGCATCGCCTTGGTGTAGAGATCAAGCAAAACCTGCCGTGCTACTTCTGCTGCATGAGCCGTGCCCTTGATTGAAATGCGATTGCCGCGCGGAGCCAGCTCCACCCGAAGTCGATGCTCGAGGAGTGCCAGGTTCTTGTCGTGCTGGCCAAGAATGTTGGGAAGCTGTCGATTATCTTCGAAGGTCAGGGTCAGCGTTGTTGGCTCGGTTTGGCTGTCGCGCAGTTGCGAGGGCCGCAATGCAGTTATGGCTTCAGGACTCAACGCTCATGTTCTCCCATCGATCGAAGTATCTCCTCTAGTTTTGAACACCCACTTGAACACCAGTCAGGCTGTTCGGCATGCGTCGTATTATATTCACTTTTGTGACGGTGCCAACAAGTTCTGTTGTCGGAAAGTGAACAGATTGCAAATAGGGCGACCGGCCGATCCATTGGCCAGGTTCGCGACCAGGTTTCTCAATCAGAACAGCAAGTTCGCGACCTACACATGCCTCGTTGAAGGCGTTCAACTGTTCAGTGAGCAGCGCCTGCAGGCGGGTAAGCCGCTCCGATTTCACCTCTTCTGGCACTTGCTGTGTCTTTTCGGCAGCAGGCGTTCCGGGGCGCGGTGAATATTTGAACGAATAGGCCGAGGCGTATTTAACCGCACGCACCAATTCCATCGTCGCTTCGAAATCTGCATCACTCTCGCCCGGAAAGCCGACGATGAAATCGCCAGAGATCGCAATATCAGGACGGGCCGCGCGCACGCGCTCAATCAGCTTTACATAATGTTCAACATCATGGCCACGGTTCATCGCTTTCAGAATGCGGTCGCTGCCAGCCTGCACAGGGAGATGCAAATACGGCATGAGTTTTTCGTTTGTGGCATGTGCCGCAATCAGATCATCGGTCATGTCGCGGGGGTGGCTTGTCGTGTATCGAATGCGCTGAAGGTCTTCGATCTTTGAAAGCTGCCCGATGAGTCTCGCAAGAGTGACCTGTTCGCCCGTGCGATCCGGCCCGCGATAGGCATTCACATTTTGGCCGAGCAATGTGATTTCACGCACACCTTGAGCGGCGAGCTTTTCAGCCTCATCCATGATTTGAGCGAGAGGCCGCGAGAATTCAGCACCCCGCGTGTAAGGCACCACACAAAATGTGCAGAATTTGTCGCAGCCTTCCTGGATGGTCAGAAAACTTGCAACACTGCGCGACACAGGTTTTCGCGTTTCAGCCAGACCCTGAAATTTGTCCGTCGCTTCAAACTCGGTTTCGATGACGGCTTTGCCCGTGCCTTCAAATTGATCCAGCATATCGGGAAGGCGATGATAGGTTTGCGGACCCAGCACCAAATTAACATCCTTGACGCGGCGGACGATCTCTTCGCCCTCAGCCTGACCGACACAGCCTGCAACCGCAATCACCATATCAGAGCCAAGCTTGCGACGGGTTTCCTTCACCATGCTGATCCGGCCAAGTTCCGAATAGACTTTCTCGACCGCCTTCTCGCGGATGTGACAGGTGTTGAGCACGACGAGATCGGCCTCTTCAATCGCTTGTGTCGCCGTATAGCCTTTCGCAGCAAGCACATCTTCCATGCGCTCACTGTCATAGACATTCATCTGGCAACCATAGGTCTTGACGAAGACCTTTTTTGGGACCGCAATATTCATGGGGAGCCTCTAGCGCAAATCGCCACGCCCGTGAAGCATTTCGCCAAGGCTCTGGCGTATGACACTTTCCGCAGCTTGCGCCATTTGTTTACGGTCTGCGCGCGGCAAGGCTGCATGAAAGCGCAAGCGCACATCGATAGGGCCGGATTTGAGCGCACCCCATAAATGCTCAGGCAATTCCATATCGCCATACCACGCAAAACTTGGACGTTCGCGCCTGGTCATCGGCAGGCCATTGATGCCACAATAGGCCAATGTGGCGGGCACGATTTCAGCTTCCCCTGCAGCCGCGAAGAAAGATGACTTGAACGGCAAAACATTGATGCCGTCATTGGATGATCCTTCGGCAAACAACACCATGGTGTCACCATCAGCAATGCGTGTAGCGATCTGGTTGCGCACATCGCCGGTCGCTGATTTGCGCGATCGATCGACCAGCACGGTGCGCTGCAATTTTGCCATGCGACCAAACATCGGCCAACCTGCCACATCATGGCGCGCTACGAACGACACCGGAAGGGCCGAACTGACAACCGGTATATCAAGCCACGATACGTGATTGGCAATGATCAGGCAGGGCGAAGATGGCGGATCGCCTTCGATGGTCACGCGCACGCCAAGCCACTTGCATAAGGCGCGGTGATACTGATGCGGAAATTTGCGCGCGAGCTTGGGCGAGGTCGCATTGAACAGCGCTTGCACGGGCATCAACGGCACGGTCATGCCGACAAAGCCTGCAAGCTTGGTTGCAGCGCGCGCCCGGCTCATGGCTTGGTGAAGCTCATCAAAATGGCATCAGCGTTTTTATAGTAGCCTTTGCGCAGTCCAACTTGTTTGAAGCCAAGTGCACGATAAAGGGTGAGTGCAGCTTCATTGTCACTGGCGACTTCAAGGTGCACGACATGCTCTGTGCTGTTGAGATAAAACGACAGCAGCGCCTGCCCTACACCGCGCTGGCGCAAATGCGGCGCTGTGCAGATGGTGAGAATTTCGGCTTCATCCGCAACAGTGCGAGTCATCAGAAAGCCTGCAGGCTCCATCTCGGTTCTTGCAATCAACACCTCGGTACCCGGCACCAAAAACATCTCGGCAAAGGATTGCTCCGTCCACGGATGATCAAAGCCTGTGGCATGAAAGGCTGCGAGTAGGGGGGCTGCTTCTGCTCCAGCCGATGTGATCGATACCACTGCATTGCGCTTGGCCTGCGGTTGCGCCTTGGCATCGGGTGCGCGGAGGTAAAGTGGCTCTGGCGGAGTTTTTGATGCAGTAAGGGTTGCGGCATAGGTTGCAAATTTCTCAGCCAGTGGAAAATCGGAATAGGCCGCAAAGTCTGCCCCGTTCTCCAGCGAAGGTAATGTCAGCACTGTGCCATCGGCATTGAACCGCGCGACATAGGCAAACGCCGATGCGCCTGCACGATGTGCGATAGTAACGGCTTCCTTGCCCAGCAAGGGCGCTGCAGTTGCCGTGAGACTGTCGATCCCGATCATGGGAATATCCAATGCAAGTGCGAGGCCACGCGCAAACGAAAGCCCGATGCGAACGCCCGTAAAACTTCCAGGTCCTATGGTGACGGCGATTCTCGTGAGGTCCTTGGGCTTGGTCCCCGCATCGGCAAACAAGGCCTGCACCATCGGCGCCAGCGCCTCTGCATGACCTGTTTCCATGAACTGGTGCCGCGCAGCAATGATCCTGCTGTCATAAAGAGCGGCAGAACAGCAGCCAAAACATGTATCGAGTGCAAGGAGGGTCATAACACCAGTTGCGTAAATGCAATCCGCGCCAGTTTCAACCAGCCAACAGGAAATTTGCTGCGAGCGGCAAACTCGCGGCACCAAGTGCGCGTGCGGCAAAGCCGATCGAGCCTGCCTCGATTTCAAACGGCGTAATGCCGTCGAGATTCATATGCGCCAATTCTTCCCGCGTGGCTTCGACCAGCCGCATTCTCACATCAGCTGGCATGGAGCCATCGATGATGACGGCCTTGCATTCAAGCGAGGCTGCAAGGCTGGCCGATGCCTGGGCAAGGCCTTTCGCGGCCAGGCTTATCCATTTGGTGAGGGGGGCGCCAAGCCTGTTCCAATCTGCGCCATCATAAAACAAGATGCTCGGGTCGCTGTTGCGTTCGCGCAATTCGCGCTCGAGCTGCGAGAGTGACGCTTGCCGGATCAGCTGCTCGGTTTTGCCGCCAGCACCACGCACCGGAATGGAACCGAGTGCTCCGGCATTGCCACTGCGGCCTTGCAACAACTGGCCATCAATCACGATGCCGCCGCCGACAAAATAGCCAACATAAAAATACGCATAATCCTTCAGCGTCTTGCCATGGCCAAAAAACTGCTCGGCTGCACAGGCTGCCGTTGCATCATTGCAAAAATACAAGGGCCATGGGCTGATCCGGCTGATCTCCCGCGCAAGGTCAAAATCCTGCCAGGCCTCGAGGACTTTTTGGGGTGCACCGGCCTCGTCTTCCCATTTCCAGATATCGAAGGGTGCAGCAACGCCAAGCCCCGCAATCCGTTTGCGGGCAGCCGCAGGAAGTACATCCGTCACCTTCGCGAGGCTTTTTTCCGCAAAGCGCATGAATTGCCTGGGTGTTGGAAACTCATAAGGTTGATGCAGGGCGTTTCGCGTTTCGCCAGCAAGATCCAAAAGCACGAGATCGCCTGAGCGCCGCCCCACTTTCAAACCAACCGAAAACGCTCCCTCGGGATTGAGCGCGTAAGGCTGCAGGGGTTGGCCAACCTTGCCGCGCAACGCCGCACGCTTTTCAACCAGGCCTTCGCTTTCGAGCTGACGGACAATCACAGACACGGTCTGCGCGGAAAGCCCGGTCAAGCGCGCCATTTCGGCCTTGGGCAATTGCCCGTGCGCGCGGATCAGTGACAAGAGCAAAAGCTCATTATGCTGGCGCATGCCCGATTGATTTGTGCCGCGCGCCATGGCCAAGGGAATAACATGCGGTGTTGCCGCTGCTTCTGCTTTCACAGGCGAAGTATCTTCAATGGTCCGCTCGCTTGCCATGAAGCCAAACTCAACCGCAAATCTGGACCTGTCAATCAATAAATCACTCTCATTTATGAATTGACAGGCCTATCCAAAAAGTTTCATCATAAGGCATCACAGGAGCGGTTTTATCCACAACTGTGCCATTTTTGAAAACCAAACTGTACATGTGCTCAGCTGATTCACAGCTGGCATCACCCTAGGGAGACGACTTTGAAATCAGTTCTCAAGACACTCATGATCGGCGCTGGCTTGCTGGCCCTCGTATCATCCGCTCAGGCTGGCGTTGGCGCTTGCTTGATCACCAAGAACAACACCAACCCTTTCTTCGTGAAGATGAAGCAAGGCGCTGAAGAAGGTGCAAAGGCTGCCGGCGTTGACCTGCAATCTTTCGCTGGTGAAAAGGACGGCGATGCCGCTCCACAGATCACTGCAATTGAAAACTGCGTTGCTGCTGGCGTGAAGGGCATTCTCATCACCCCATCAAACGACGACGTTGGACCTGCTCTCAAGGCTGCCCGCGCTGCTGGCATCCTCGTCATTTCGCTCGACACGCCATTGAGCGATGCTGATGCACAGGACATGACCTTTGCAACCGACAACTTCGAAGCTGGCCTCCTGATCGGCAAGTGGGCCAAGGCCCAGCTCGGCGACAAGGCTGCTTCAGCCAAGATCGCAATGCTCGACATCAACAAGGACAACATCTCGGTTGACGTTCTGCGCGACACGGGCTTCCTCGTTGGCTTCGGCATTGAAGTTCCAGACCTCAAGGTCATGGGTTCGGAAAAGGACCCACGCGTCATTGGTCACGAATCTTCAGGTGCAAACCCAGAAGGCGGCCAGAAGTCCATGGAAACCTTGCTCGCCAAGGATCCAGACATCAACGTTGTCTACACGATCAACGAACCAGCTGCTGAAGGTGCCTATGCTGCACTCAAGGCTGCCGGCAAGGAAAAGCAGGCCCTCATCGTTTCAGTTGACGGCGGCTGCCCAGGCATTGCCTCGGTTGCTTCAGGCGTCATCGGTGCAACATCGCAGCAGTACCCACTGCTCATGGCATCGAAGGGCATCGAAGCCATCGCTGCTTTCGCCAAGGATGGCACCAAGCCAGCCGCTTCTGCCAACCTTTCCTTCTTCAACACCGGTGTGAACCTCATCACCGACAAGCCAGCTGAAGGCGTTCCTTCACTTGACTCGAAAGAAGGCACAGCAAAGTGCTGGGGCTAATAGCCTCTTGACGACTTGACTATGCGAAGGGCGGCGGTATCGTCGCCCTTCGTACTTTGAAGCGCCCCTCAAGAGGTGCAAGCGAACGAAAGAATTTAGTGAGGGACGGGGACATGACTGAAAGCGCTGGGCCAACCAAGACAATCTCGGATTTCGAGTCCAAGCTCAACGAAGCAGACAAGAACGTCGCGAGCTTTGACGACGAAAAGCTGACGACATTGGACCGCATCCGCGGTTTCCTGCGCGATAATCCCACAGCCATTCCTGCAATCATTCTGGTTGCCAGTGTGCTCGTCTTCGGTTTCATCGCCACTTTCATTGTGCCCAACAATTTTCTCACTGCAAGCACGCTGTCCCTGATCTTGAAGCAGGTGACGGTGGTTGGCATTATCGCCATCGCGCAAACCCTTGTGATTTTGACTGCAGGTATTGACCTCTCCGTGGGCATCATCCTTGTCATCTGCGCCATGGTCATGGGCAGGCTGACCACACTGAACGATGTGCCCTATTATCTCGCCATCCCCATTGCCCTGGCCATCGGCACGGCCATGGGTGCGATCAACGGCGTGCTCGTCACCAAGGCGCGAATCCCGCCGCTGATTGTGACACTGGGAACCTACTATGCCTTCAGGGCGCTCAATTTTTGGTACACGGGATCGGAATCGGTCCGCCCTGCGGCCCTCAATGACAAGGCGCCTGAACTCCTGGTTTTCGGCAAGGCCTTTAACGTTGGCAGCGCCACGTTCATTTTCGGCTCATTCGCCCTGATCGGCTTGGCGATGATCGTCTGGTACATGCTGAACCGCACGGCCTGGGGCAGGCACGTAACAGCCATTGGCGACGATCCGGATGCAGCGATGCTATCGGGCGTGCAGATCGATCGCACGCTGATTTCGGTTTATGCACTTGCTGGCCTCATCTGCGCTTTTGGCGCCTGGGTTGCATTGGGTCGCGTCGGTTCGATGAGCCCCATCGCATTTGAAACCGTCAACCTCGATTCCATCACTGCCGTGGTGATCGGCGGCACGTCGCTTTTTGGCGGGCGCGCTTCGATTGCCGGCTCGGTTCTGGGAGCGATGATCGTTGGCGTGTTTTTCACCGGCCTCGCACTCGTTGGTGTCGAAAGCTACTGGCAATGGTTTGCCATGGGCTGTTTGTTGATCGGTGCCGTTGCCATTGACCAGTGGCTCCGCCGTGCTTCTCAATAATTGGGCTTCTCAGTAAGGTATCAGGTTCATGGACAAGCAACCCATTCTGCAAGCGCGCGGCCTCACAAAAAAATATGGCACGGTCGTCGCGCTCAACCATGCCGACTTTGATCTCTATCCCGGCGAAATTCTGGGGGTTATTGGCGACAATGGTGCGGGTAAATCAACCCTCATCAAGGCACTCTCGGGAGCAGTGACACCTGATCACGGCGAAATCCGACTGGATGGCAATGTCGTCCATTTCCGCACCCCACAGGATGGCCGGAAAGCTGGCATTGAAACCGTCTATCAAAACCTCGCCCTGTCGCCCGCATTGTCAATCGCCGACAATATGTTCCTCGGTCGCGAGATCAAAAAGTCTGGCCCACTGGGATCAGTGTTCCGTCTGGTAGATCGTGCCGCCATGCAGAAATTCGCCCGCGCGAAACTGTCCGAGCTTGGCTTGATGACCATTCAAAATATCGACCAGGCTGTGGAAACCTTGTCCGGCGGCCAGCGTCAGGGTGTGGCCGTTGCCCGCGCCGCAGCGTTCGGCTCCAAAGTCGTGATCATGGACGAACCTACAGCAGCCCTTGGCGTCAAGGAGTCGCGCCGCGTTCTCGATCTCATCAAGGACGTGCGGGATCGTGGTCTCCCGATCATCCTGATCAGCCACAACATGCCGCATGTGTTTGAAGTGTGTGATCGCATCCACATTCATCGTTTGGGTTCCAGGCTCTGCACCATCCGCGCCAAGGACTTCTCAATGTCAGACGCCGTGGCGATGATGACCGGTGCAAAAGCGCCACCGCCCGAATTGATGAATTAGAAAAGTGTTCAGGCTTGCCTTGAAGTATCAGTTTAGCCGTCATCCCGGCGTAGGCCGGGACCCAGCTTTCTCTGCTTCGGTCGAGTAGGAAAGAACAAGCTGGGCCCCGGCCTTCGTGTTGTATCCCGGGAGATTGTGGGGATAGGGTTGGGGTTGCGAGGGGCGTTGCGTTTGTGAGGGAGCGTTTCGAATGTTGACACGATTGCACGCCAATGCGGCGACGACACCGAAGACGAGAGCCTACATTCAGAGCTGTTCATTGACTGTGAGCGAGCTTGCGCGGGAACTTGGTGTGAATGAGAACACGGTACGGCGTTGGCGGTCGCGCGATACGACGAATGACCGTTCACACTGTCCACATAACTTGCAAACCGGGTTTGATGCCGTCGAAGAAGATATCGCTGTTGAGTTGCGTACCAGACTCGGCTTGTCGCTCGACGACATCACTGAAGTGATGCGCCGCTGTCTCCGACCCGAGATCGCGCGATCCAGTGTGCATCGTTGCCTCAAGCGCCACGGCGTTTCTGCCAAGCCAAAGCTTGCCATGAGCAAGCCGCTGCAGTTTGAGACCGCAACGCCCTTGGGCTTTATCCATATTGATGTGAAGTACCTCACAGCACTTGATCGCCGTCGCAGCTATGTTTACGTCGCTATCGATCGTGCCACCAGATTTGTCTATGTCGAGGTTCTGTCTGATCGCAAGGCCGTGACGAGTGCGGGCTTTCTTGAAAGATTCCTCGCAGCATTCCCTGTCAAAGTACACACGATATTGACGGACAATGGTTCCGAGTTCACCGACCGCTTTGCCGTAGACAAGCCGGGTAAGCCTGAAGATCGACCAACAGGTGACCACATGTTTGACCGCACATGCACCAGCCACAACATCAAGCACATCCTCACCAAACCCTACCGTCCACAAACCAACGGGATGGTCGAGAGGTTCAACAGGCGTATCGCCGACGCCATCGCAGAGCACCAAGCAACGGGCCACATCCGCGTCAAGAACAAGTTTGCATCACATCAGCAACGAAACGCATTCATCAATGACTTCGTCAACAACTACAACAATACAAGACTCAGATGCCTGGACTACAAAGCGCCATTCGAAATCATCGCCAATCTCCCGGGATACAACACCTTCGCCGGGGTGACGAATAGTTTTGAAACAAAAACTCAGAAAACGTTAGTTGTACCAAATGCAAAATGTTGGTGAAATAGCCCAAAACCTCATCGCCAACGCGCGTGGAGCGCCACGGTACATTGTTGCTATTGCCGGACCGCCCGGCTCGGGCAAAACCACGCTTGCTGATCATCTCTGCAAACATTTGCAGGCCGCAGGCGAAACAGCCGTCGTCGTACCGATGGATGGCTATCACCTCGACAACGTCATTCTGGAGGCGCGTGGCCACCGTGCCCGCAAAGGTGCACCCCATACATTCGATGCCGCAGGATTCGTGTCGCTCATCAAACGCATCCGCGCGGGCGAAGCAGATATCGCAATCCCGGTGTTTGACCGCACTATCGATCTCTCTCGCGCGGGCGCCGACATCATTTCAGCCGACACAAAATTCATTCTGGTCGAAGGCCTCTACCTGCTGCTCAACCGTGCACCTTGGACTGAACTCCACACGCTCTACGACGACAGCATCTTCCTCGAAGTCTCTCTCGCCGAAACCGAACGCCGCCTGATCAAGCGCTGGGAAGAACTCGGCAAAGACGCTGATTTCGCCCGCGCCTGGATGGCTGGTAACGATCTTCCCAATGCACAGACTGTGATCGAGGAAAGTGCGCCGGCCAAACAGAAGTTCGGACGAGTGAACCTCTAACCACATAAGGCAAAGCCGCATGCCTGACATGTGAAGCAGCCTTCACGAGGGGTGAGATCGGTGGAGCCACAGCTTGGGCAGGTCTTTGCGTCTTCTTCGCGGATAAGGATTGAACCTGAGACCAGATTTGAACGAAAAGTGGTGCAGCCTTTGACGCCGAGCGCATAGGCTTTTTCATAGACCGATAGGCCGGTGCCAGCACCCGCCAGAATGCGATCTGGCGGAATAAATTGAAGATCGGGAAGTTCTGTCTCGAAAATCGCTTGCCAGATATGTGGCTGTGTTTCTGGCGAAGCGGCAGCACGTACAACGCGGGCAAAGGTTTCTGCAAGCGAGGATTCGCCAATTCCATCGCGGTGGCACCGATATTTCCGATTCCGTATATCCTGAGATATCGATGCACCAATGGTGCTTTCGACTGGCACTTGCTGGTTCATGACGTGAGGAAGGGTAGCACGGAAAACGAAATTGTCCAAAATTTTGTTCGCTTTTCGTTTCTTCGGATGGCCTACTTAGCCCTGCCCGCCGTCGCCTTTGAGGCTGGCCGCCAAGATGCCCGCAAGCGCTGCGATTTCGTCATTGTCTGATGTGTCGCCTGATACGCCGACAGCGCCCAGGATGTGACCCTTGTCGTCTTTCACCAGCACACCACCGGCAACCGGGACAATGCCGCCACCTTCGATCGCTGAAACTGCTCCGGCGAAAAAATGCGGGCGGTCCTTGGCGAGTTTTTCCAACCCGCGCGTTCCCATGTTGAAGGCGAGGGCACCCTTGGCCTTGCCACGCGCAATATCAAAACGCGCGAGCGACGAACCATCGGCGATAGATGCCGCTTTCACCGTGCCGCGCGCGTCAAGCACCACGATGCCTAGCGGTTTGAAGCTTTGCTGCTTGGCGTGGGCGAGGGCTTGAGCGATGATGGTTTCGGCTGTTGCGAGGGTAAGGGACATGCTGCGGGCTTTCAGTTAAAGTGTCTACTTACACCGGCGTTGCCAAATTGGGAAACATGATCAAAGCACTTTCTATCTGCAGCCAAAACAAATTGCGCAGCCCGACGGCAGAGGCGGTGTTTGGGAAATGGCCTGGCGTTGAAATGTAGAGGCGATGGAAGTTACTTCCTCTCCCCTTGCGGGAGAGGGTGCTGAGCAAGGCCCTTGCCTTGCGAGGCGGGAGAGGAGTCGGCTGAATCACCGCGCCCCCTCTCCCGGCTCGCTCACGCTCGCCACCCTCTCCCGCAAGGGGAGAGGGTTTGGGTACTCAAACTTTCTCCACTGTCACCTTTGCGGACGCGGTATGGTCAACCAAATTCACGGCACTATATCAACACGCTTGACCCCCTTCGGTTGGGTGATGCCTTTCCAGATGGCGTTGGCTTGGTGGACGGGGGTGTTGGCGGGGCGGCTTACGTAATCGCCGTCTCCTGCTTTGGCGCGCATGTCGCCTTGCTCGAAGGCCACTTTGCCGCGTGAGATTACTGTGCGCGGCACGCCTGTGCATTCATAGCCTTCGAAGACGTTGTAATCGATGCGGGAGAATTGTTTTTTGTGAGTGATTTTCTTGGTGGCTTTGGGATCCCAGATCACGATGTCAGCATCGGCTCCAGCGCGCACGACACCTTTCCGAGGATACATGTTGAGAATCTTCGCGATGTTCGTGCTCGTCGCGGCGACGAATTCTTCTTTGGTCAAGCGGCCGGTGTTGACGCCTGATGTCCACAGTACGGGCATGCGGTCTTCAAGGCCGCCTGTGCCGTTTGGAATTTGCGTGAAGTTTTTGGCCCCCATGCGTTTTTGCTTCAGGGTGAAGGTGGCGTGATCGGTAGCGACGACTGAAAGCGTTCCCGATTGCAAGCCAGCCCAGAGTGAGTCCTGATGCTTCTTGTTGCGAAAGGGCGGGCTCATCACGCGGGCAGCGGCGTGATCCCAATCCTTGTTTTGATATTCTGAATCATCGAGCACCAGAAACTGGATGAGCGGTTCGCCATAAACGCGCTGGCCTGCCTGCTTGGCGCGGCGGATCGCATCGTGGGTTTCCTCGCAACTGACGTGCACGATATAAAGCGGCACACCTGCCATGTTGGCAATCATGATGGCGCGGTTGGCGGCTTCGCCTTCGACTTCTGGCGGGCGCGAATAGGAATGGCCTTCGGGACCAGTGATGCCGCGCGCCAAAAGATCGGCCTGCATGCGCGCAACCACATCACCATTTTCGGCATGGACCAAGGGAAGTGCACCAAGCTGGGCGCAGCGCTTGAAGGAATTGTAGAGCTCGTCGTCGTTCACCATCAACGCCCCCTTGTAGGCCATGAAGTGCTTGAAGGTGTTGATGCCGTAGGTCTTCACAACGGTTTCCATCTCGTCGTGGATTTGGGGTGACCATGCGGTGATGGCCATATGGAAGGAATAATCGGCGGCGGCTTTTTCGCCCTTGTGACGCCATGCCTGATAGGCGGCGAGCAGACTTTCGCCGGGGGCGGGCAAGCAGAAATCGACGGTCATCGTGGTGCCGCCCGCAAGCGCTGCCATGGTGCCTGATTCAAAATCATCAGCAGTTGTGGTGCCCATGAAGGGCATGTCCATGTGGGTGTGCGGATCGATGCCGCCGGGCATCACATAGCAGCCGCCTGCATCAATCGTGGTGTCGCCAGAAAGATGATCGCCGACCGCGATGATCTTGCCGTCCTTGATCAGTACATCGGCGCGTTCGGAGAGATCGGCGTTCACCACAGTGCCGCCGCGGATGAGGATGGATTTGGACATGGCATTTTCTCCATTTTTGATTTTAGGTTGAGATGACCATGAAACCGGGATTGCGTCCAGTGGGGGCTTTGCTAAACGGGTGGCGCAACACTCACGAGGTCGATCATGCTTGGCGTTTGCTATTATCCGGAACATTGGCCTGAAGAATGGTGGGCGACTGATGCGCGGCGCATGCGCGAGATGGGGATTTCGTTTGTGCGGATTGCTGAATTTGCGTGGTCGCGGATTGAGCCTGCGCGTGATCGGTTTGACTGGGGCTGGCTTGATCGTGCTATTGCCGTGCTTGGCGACGCTGGCCTCAAAGTTGTGATGTGCACGCCGACGGCGACGCCGCCCAAATGGCTTGTCGATGAGTGCCCTGATGTTTTGCCATATGATGAGAGGGGTCGCGCACGCGGCTTTGGCTCGCGGCGACATTACACATTTTCATCGGAGACGTGGTGGCGCGAGAGTGCAAGGATCGCCGAGAAGGTGGCGGCGCGGTACGGCGACAATCCCCATGTTGTGGGCTGGCAGACCGATAATGAATATGGCTGCCATGATACGATTCTTTCTTGGGGGCCGGAAGACCTGAAGGCGTTTCGCAGATGGCTTCGGCATAATTATCAGTCCACGGAGCAATTGAACAATGCCTGGGGCAATGTGTTCTGGTCGATGGAAGTGAATTCATTTGATGAAGTGACGCTTCCCAATTTGGCGGTGACTGAATTGAACCCTGCGGCGCGGCTGGATTTTCAGCGGTTTCAATCTTCGCAAGTGGCGGCTTACGACAAGATGCAATGCGACATCATTCGCGCGCACTCGCCGGGGCGGTGGATCACGCATAATTTCATGGGCTTTTTTCATGCGTTTGATCATTGGGCGGTTGGTGAGAATCTTGATCTTGCGTCTTGGGATTCATACCCCATTGGTTTTGCTGAAAAGTTTTTGAGCGAAGATGAGAAGAAGGATTGGGTTGAGACATCGCATCCCGATATTGCCGCGTTTCATCATGATCTTTATCGCGGCGTTGGGCGTGGGCGCTGGTGGGTGATGGAGCAGCAGCCGGGCCCTGTGAACTGGGCACCGTGGAACCCGATCCCCAAACCCGGCATGGTGCGGTTGTGGACGTGGGAAGCGCTTGCACATGGTGCGGAGGTCGTCAGTTATTTCCGCTGGCGGCAAGCGCCGATGGCGCAGGAGCAGATGCATGCAGGATTGAACCTGCCATCGTCGCATGAATTGTCACCCGGTGGTATTGAAGCTACGCGAGTGGGTGAGGAGTTGGCGAAGCTGGGTGCGTTGCCTGATACGGTGCAAGCCCCTGTGGCCATGGTGTTTGACTATGAGAGCGAATGGATCACCGCGATCCAGCCGCAAGGCGCTGACTTTAAATATCATGGACTGTGTTTGCGCTGGTATGAGGCGGTGCGGCGCTTGGGGCTTGATGTTGATATCGTGCGGCCGGGTGCCTCACTTGATGGCTACAAACTGGTGTTGGTGCCATCGCTTTTACATGTGAATGAAGCGGCGGAGCGCGCGTTTGCCGCGTTTAAGGGTGTGGTGCTCTTTGGGCCGCGCACCGGATCGAAAACCCGGCACTATCAGATCCCCGCCAATCTGCCACCGGGACCTTTGCATGATCTTCTCGGAGTTCGCGTGATTGAAGTTTCGTCAATGCGACCGGGACTTGAGAAGCCTGTGAAGGGCAAGGTTTCTGGCAAGGCGATGCGCTGGATTGAGCATGTGGAGAGTGATGCAAAACCGCTGGCGCAATTTGACAATGGTTGGGGTGCGTTTTTTGCGAAGGGCAAAATGCATTATCTCGCGTGCTGGCCTGATGCCAAATTGCTTTCCGCTGTGATGAAACATGTGGCGAAGGCGGCTGACTTGAAAACCATTGCCTTGCCAGCGGGCATCCGGTTGCGGAGGCGCGGCGCGTTGGTGTTTGCTGTCAACTATGGCGTGACGAATTGGAGCTTGCCTGCGGGTGCAAAAATCGTGCTTGGCAAGAAGGTGCTCCGTCCGCAAGAGGTTGCGATTTTCAAAACCGCCTGACCGAGGTCACATCGCCGCCGCCCTTTTGTTTGATGCGGGTTATTGCGTCTTGTAGCGGTTCGATCACTGTCATCATGTGGTGACCGTTGGCATGGAGCAGTGAGGTCGTATCGCGCATGATGCCGACGTGGCCTTTCCAGAAAATGAGATCGCCGCGCTTTACCTCGTCAAGCGACGAAGGCGCGCCACATGAGCGCTCCTGCATGTCGCTATCGCGCAAACACTTCTTTCCGCAAGCATGGAGAGACACTTGCACGAGGCCTGAGCAATCAATGCCAGCAAAACTCTTGCCGCCCCAGAGATAAGGCACGTTGAGGAAGCGCTCAGCGACCGCAACGAAATCTTTTTCGTGGGAATCTGAAACATGTGCCGCATAGACAAAGTGGCTGGAGGCGAGTTTTACAAACTGGCCTTCGGTTGCAACGACTGTGAGCGCTGCATTCATTGGCAGAGCGATGGCGGGTTGCGCCTTGATGTCCGGTTTTTCGTAGAGATGCGTGGAGACTGCACAAACATGATGTGTGATCTCAGTGACTTCGCCGTCCAGCGCATCGATGGGCACATAACCGACATAGTCATCGCCATCGAGCTGCACAAAGGCAAAGCCATGCGCGTGTTCGAAGACTCTGACATGTTCGCCGTAGAGGGCTTGCGTGAGTTGCATCGCGTCAGGAGAAGGGGCGCGAAATACTGGCGTGATGGGCACAGCAATTTGCGCATGGGTTCCTGAAACAAAATGTTCGGCTTCAACGCGACCATGCAAAAGCGCATCAGCAAGATCAGGGCGATAGGCGTTGAGGCGCTTGTCGAGTGTCATCGTTTGCTTTCGTCATTTGGTTGACAATCAGATCACCAAGCTTGTCGAGGAAAAGTGTTCCCTTTACGGTGCGCTGGATGATCACGTTGCGCAGATCCTTGGGATCGCGCTTCCTTGTCACCAGTTCCAGTTTGCCCATAGCGTTGAGCGCACGGGTGATCACCGGCTTTGTCACTTTTAGTTTTGCTGCAAGGCCGCGCACCGTGTGGGGCGGTGGCTCGAGATAGATCGTCAGCAGGATCGCCATCTGGCGCACCGACAAATCAGGGCTGTCGTCGTGCACTTCTGCAAGATGCACGCTGTGCCAGAATTTCAGGGCCTGGGTTGGTTCTGCGATCATTTGCCGTATGTGTGTTGAAGATGAGCGAAGACGGCGCGCAGAGCTTGCGCCTCACCACCCCTCGGGCGGCCGGGCTTGGGCGTTGGCACCCAGGCAAACATGTCGACATGGGCGTAGGATTTTGCGCGCTCGACAAAACGGCGGAGGAAAAGAGCTGCGGTGATCGCTCCTGCAAACCCGCCAGGGCCTGAGTTGCTGAGATCGGCAATCGGGGTTTCGATCATTGATGTGTAGGGTCGCCACAAGGGAAGACGCCACAGTGGATCGTTGACATCAATGCCGTGTTTGACGAGCGATGTGGCGAGCGCGTCATCATCGGTAAACAGCGGCGGCAAGTCGGGACCGAGAGCAACGCGCGCTGCTCCTGTAAGGGTTGCAAAATCAAGGAGCAGGTCCGGCGCTTCTTCATCTGCGAGTGCCAGTGCATCAGCCAATATCAGGCGGCCTTCGGCATCGGTGTTGCCGATTTCCACTGTGAGGCCTTTTCGGGACTTGAACACGTCGCCGGGGCGGAAGGCTTCATCAGAAATCGAATTTTCAACGATGGGCAAAAGCACACGCAAACGAATGGGGAGTTTTGCCTGCATGATCATTTGTGCAAGCCCCAGCATGTTGGCAGCGCCACCCATGTCCTTTTTCATCAAGAGCATGTTGGAGGACGGCTTGATATCAAGGCCTCCTGTATCAAAGCATACGCCCTTGCCAACGAGGGTAACTTTAGGATGACGGGGATTGCCCCAGGTGAAGTCGACAAGTCGTGGTTCTTGCTCGGCGGCAGCACCCACGGTGTAAACGAGCGGGAAGTCTTTTTTCAACTTGTCGCCCTTGATGGTCTTGAGTGTTGCCTTGCCGGCCTTGGCGACGCTGCGGGCAGCGGCCTCAAGTGCGTCTGGACCCATGATGTTGGCTGGCGCATTCACAAGATCGCGGACCATGGCAACAGCGTTGGCCTGTGCAACGATGGCATTGCGATCAACTGATTTCGGGGAGACGAGTTTGGTGGCCCTGATTTTGGTTTCACGGTGAGGATCGTATTTGTAGAGTTCAAGACACCAGCCCAGTGCTGTGAGTTCAGCTTGCGCAGGTGTTTGGGCAAAAGCATACGTGCCATCCGGCAAACGCGAGGAAATCGCTCCAAGAGCAAACGGATCGGCATCGGGCAAGGGCGCTCCCAACCAGACTTCGGCGAGTGCTCCTTTGGTATCTGGTACCAGCAGAAGCGAAAGTGGATTGGCTTCAAAGCCATTGGCTTTTGCCCAAGTGGCTAGGCTGGCTGACCGTCGGTTTGCAGAACTGGTCCAGGCCTCCCGCGAAATGACGTGGATGACGGTGGCGCCTTTGGTGGTGCCGTCCAGAAGAATCGTTTTTGCATCAATCATGTTTCACCAAATCCTTGCTCACATGGTCATGGTTAACACTTTGTTGAAGGGTGTGGATGCAGATTCAAGCGAATTTTGAATTTTGGGAGCAATGCGGGTGCGCTACGCAGGCAAAACGTCATTCTGGAACGACTTGATCAAGGTCGGCCTATTGGGGTCGACCGTGTTCTTGGTCGCATGCCAGAACAAGACGGCAAAACTTGATGGCACAGATCCCATCGCTACAGCGTCAACCAATGCCAAAGTAGCTCAGCCCTCGTTCAAGCGGACCAAGGAGCTGGCCGACAAATGGCAGGCTGACCAGGCCAACTACGTCTTGGGCAAGGCTTATGCGAAGTCGCTTTCCGAAATCGGGCAACAGGACCAGCAGGTCGTTGTGCTCACTACAGTGGCTCAACTCAATCGCACAAATCCTGAGGTACAAGCCGAAATCGGCAAAGATCTGCTGAGGCTCGGCAAAAGTGAAAAGGCTTTGCCAATGCTTGAAATCGCCGGCGCAGATCCTGGGGCTTCCTGGCAAACATTGTCAGCACTTGGCTCGGCCTATGATCAGCAAGGGCGTTATGCTTTGGCGCGCGAGCGGTATCAAGATGCATTGAAACTCAGCCCTGATCAACCAGCTGTATTGAACAATCTTGCGATGTCGCATTCGCTTGAAGGCGCTCTTCCAAAGGCAGAGGCTGTATTGCGCGATGCAATGACAAAACCAGGCAGCAAAAGTTTCCAGCGCATCAGACAAAACCTCGCTTTGGTTGTCGGATTGCAAGGTCGGTTTGATGAAGCGCGCAAAATTGCGAGCGAAGACCTTCCAAGTGACCAGGTTGAGGCTAATCTCGCCTATCTCCAGCAAATGCTGGCGCAGCAAAATACCTGGGCCAAAATCGCTGAAAGCGAAGAGTAAGGCGATCTTTAAAGTCACGTGAAGTCTAACAAAAAGGGCGGCATGACGCACAGTCATTCCGCCCTGTTTTGTTTTAGATGCATCAGAGCATCGCGCGTTCGCTTGCGATGCTCTAACTTATTGACTTGGAAGCAACCTTCTCTCGCAAGTAGTGCCTGACTTGCGCGAACGTTGCTCTAGTACATTTACATTGTGTCCATGACCTTGATTGCGGCTGGCGTGAGAAGTACCACGAAAATCACGGGCATGAAGAAGACCATCATGGGGACTGTGAGCTTTGGTCCAAGCGCTGCTGCTTTTCTTTCCGCTTCGGCCATGCGGGCCTCGCGATTTTCCTGAGCCAAGGCGCGAAGAGCTGTACCCAGGGGTGTACCGTAGCGTTCCGACTGGATGAGTGACATGACGACCGCCTTGACCGTATCAAGTCCCGTGCGCTTACCCAGATTATCAAGCGCCTTGCGGCGATCCTGAAGATAAGAAAGTTCAGCAACGGTCAGGCTCAGTTCTTCGGCGAGAGGCACGGACTGGGTGCCAATTTCCTTGGTCACCCGGCTCATCGCCGGCTCAAGAGCCATACCAGCCTCAACGCATATCAGCAAAAGGTCCAGTGCATCTGACCACGCGCGCCTGATCGACATCTGACGCTTCTTGGCGTAGTTGGAGACTATGAGGCCGGGAAGGAGATAGCCAATAACGAGTCCCGCTCCGCCCGCTGCCAGTTTGAATGTCATTGCTCGATCCGCAAAAATCACGTTGGCATAAGCAAAAGAAACGACCCCTAGGACAACAGGAGTGAGGATGCGACTTGCCAGATATGTTGTCAGGTGACTTTCATTTCGAAAACCCGCCACGCGCAAAGCGTCACGCGAAGCTTCTGCCTGAAAAATCTTGCGCAAATTAAACAGCTCAACGATACGGGAGTAGAGCGATTTTTTCTGTTTCTCACGCAACCTTGGCGAGGCGACTGAGTTCAGCTGGGCTTTTTGAGCGTTCTTGAGTCTTTCGCGTTCAATACTGACAGACTTGATGCGCGCTGAAAGCTTGTCACCTTCAAACGCAGGTGCCGCGACTGTGAAGACGGTTGCGAAGGCGGCCAAGCCTACGAGAATCATTATCAATGATTCAATTTCAACAAGATTTTGCAAGAAGTTCATCTTTGGCCGTACCTTAAATTTCGAAATTGATCATTTTTTTCATGGTCAGCATGCCCATCGTCATCCAAATCGAACACCCTACAAGGGCAATGTTGCCGATTGTGGTCGAGAACAACAAAAGTATGTATTCTGGTGACATCACATAGATTGCACCCATCATGCAAAATGGAAGTGCACCGATGATGGCGGCAGATGATTTCGCTTCCTGGCTGACTGATCGAATTTTGGCTTTCATGCGTTTGCGATCACGCAGAACCTTTGACAGATTGCCAAGTGCTTCCGACAAATTGCCACCGGTCTTAGCCTGAATGCCCATAACGATTGCGAGGAAGCTCACTTCGGCCAAGGGGACGCGTTCAGCCATGCGCTCAATACCTTGGTCGATTGAGATTCCGATCTTCTGACCGTCCACAACTTCAACAAATTCCGGACCTACAGGGTCACGCAACTCGGCCGCGATAATCTTTACTGTTTCCCCGACAGGAAGGCCAGATTTGAGGCCTCGCACCATGATGTCGATGGCGTCGGCGAAGTCGTTGAGGAATACGTTTTGTCTGCGACGAGCAAGAAAGCCAATGACCCAGCGCGGCAAACCAAAACAGCCGATCAGGAACAAGAAAGGCCATGCCAAAGTTGGCAATCCAAAAACGATGCCCATCGCGGAAAGGGCAAGCCCCACACCAACAGAGATCATCCAGAACTTGCCCATTGTCAAATCGAGGCCTGCCTGAGCAATTTTTGACCTGATTGACAGCTTTTTCTTGGCCCTCAATCTTTCAGTTATTTCAACTTGCTTCAGTGTATCTTGAATCTGTTTGCGACGCCCATCCTTGTTGTCTTCGGATTTGCCTCGAAAGAATGAAAAACCACCAGCTGCATCTTTCTCACCAGTGGTGATGGATTTCAGACGATCCCTGGAGCGGTCACCGCTCATGAAGGGAAATAACAGTGCGCCCACAAGACAGCCAACAGTAACAATTACTGCGACGATGATAGACAGTTCAGCGAGCGACTCCCCAAAAAACATTTTCTAACCTCAGTTGGTCGTGCCAGAGCGGGATTCAGCTTGTTCAAGAGCCGCTGCAAGGCGCGCTTCTTCGTTGTAATAGCGTGCACGATCCCAGAAGTGGGGCCGCGCAATACCTGTCGAGCGATGCTGGCCAATAATACGGCCTTGTGCATCTTCACCTTCGATTTCGTAGACAAACAGATCCTGGGTGATGATCACGTCACCTTCCATGCCGACAACTTCGGTGACATGGGTGATCTTACGGGTACCGTCGCGCAGGCGGGAGGCCTGAATGATCACATCAATCGAACCCGTGATCATTTCCTTGATGGTCTTGGAGGGCAAAGAGAAGCCGCCCATGGTGATCATCGATTCAAGACGCGAAATTGCTTCGCGCGGCGTGTTGGCGTGAAGTGTTCCCATTGAACCGTCGTGACCCGTGTTCATGGCCTGGAGCAAATCGAATGCTTCAGAGCCACGGACTTCGCCGACGATGATGCGTTCAGGACGCATACGCAGGCAGTTCTTGACGAGGTCGCGCATGGTAATGGCGCCTTCGCCTTCGAGATTTGGCGGGCGGGTTTCAAGACGCACGACATGCGGCTGTTGCAATTGAAGTTCGGCCGCGTCTTCGCAGGTGATGATACGTTCATCATGGTCGACGCAACCGGTCATGCAATTGAGCAGTGTTGTTTTTCCCGAACCGGTACCGCCGGAGATCAAAACGTTACACCGCACCCGACCGATGATTTCGAGGATTGTTGCACCTTCTGGTGTGATCGACTTGAAGCGCGTGAGATCGGCAAGCTTCAGACGATCCTTCTTGAACTTACGAATGGTGAGAGCGGGACCATCAATCGCCAGTGGTGGCACGATGACGTTGACACGCGAACCGTCTGGCAAGCGTGCATCGCATATCGGTGAGGCTTCGTCGACGCGACGGCCAACCTGACTCACGATGCGCTGGCAGATGTTGAGAAGCTGGGCGTTGTCGCGGAAGCGTACGCCGGTCTTTTGCATCTTGCCGCCGACTTCGATGAACACCGTCGAGGCGCCATTGACCATGATGTCGGCGATGTCGTCGCGTGCCAGCAAAGGCTCGAGTGGGCCATAGCCCAAGACGTCGTTACAAATATCTTCGAGCAGCTCTTCCTGCTCGGCGATTGACATCACGACGTCTTTGATCGCGATGATTTCGTTGACGATGTCACGGATTTCGTCGCGTGCAGCGCCACGATCAAGCTGGCCCAGCTGTGTCAGATCGATGGCATCAATCAGCGCGTTAAAGATCGTGCTCTTGATATCGTAGTAATTCTCCGACTTGTGGCGTTGATCGGCATTCGGCTGAGCCGCCGCAGGTTGCACGCGCGTATCAGGAACCTTGGCCGACGCAGCAGCTGCAGCGGGCTTTGGGGCCTGCGGAGCAGCAACGGGTGCAACCGGGGTATTGCCGACTTCTGTTCTCTTGCCGAACATTTATTGTTTATCCTTGTTTCTTCCGGTTGAGAAAGTTCAGCTTGCCAAGCATGTTGCCCGCAGATTTCTTGGCGATCGCAGGGCGGGCACCGGTCAATGTATTTGCTACTTGTACCAGCACTTCAGAGATTTTGGACTTCGGAGCTATCTCCAGGATCATTTTGCCGTTGCCCTGGGCGGTGCCAAATGTCTGGGGATCATGCATGATCACAGCCATTGGCTCTATGCCAAGAGTCTTGGCGAAATCTGCCGGAGAAATTTCAGGCCGTTTTGCAACGCCTACCTGATTGATCAAAACACGCGGCTGACGATCATTGCTGCGGATCTGCTTCAGGTGGTCGAGCAAGCTCTTGGTGTTACGCAAGCTTGGAAGTTCTGGTGTTGCCGTGATGATGATCTCGTCGGAACTCAGCAAGGTGTACTTGATCCACGGTGTCCAGAGATAAGGAACGTCAACCACGATCATGGGCGAAGAAGAACGCAGCGTGTTGATAATCGATTGAACCGCGTGGGATTCAATGTTGATCTCACGCTCGACGCCACTTGGTGCACCGAGCAGGTTCAGCTTGTCGCCGACCTTGTTCATGATGCGATCAATCAGCGTTGCATCAATGCGGTCCGGCTGAGTAAGTGCTTCAATGATTCCGGAGCCGCCGGTTTCGCGCAAGTCGAAATTGAGGCTGGCGGTTCCATAGGCAAGATCAAGATCGGTGATTACGGTCTCAATCCCCTGTTGCTGGGAAAAATGCCACGCAATGTTGTGGGCGATGGTCGATGAACCCACGCCGCCCTTGGCACCGATAAAGGAAATCACCCGGCCAAGCGGCGCGGCCTTGGGATCAGCATATACCGACGAAACAGCTTCAAGCAGTGCGATAGGCGAGATTGGGGCAACGATATAATCGCTGACGCCCTGACGGATCAGTTCACGATACAGGATGATGTCGTTGACGTGGCCAAGAACAATAACCTTGGTATCAGCCTGGCAGACTTCTGCCAGGGTCGCCAATTCCATCAATACCTGTTCGCGCTGGCCATGGGTTTCCACGATCAGCACATTTGGTGTTGCTTCGCTCTGGAAGGTACGAGCCGCAGCAGCGATGCCACCACCGTTCACCACAAAATGGGCACGCGACGTACGGCGGTCTTTTGCGGCAGATGCAAACACGGCCATTGTCTGGTCATTGTCGGCAAAAGCTGCAATGTTGATGCGCGGCAGCAGGATGACGCTTGGGGCGGCTGACGGATCGCTCGGAGGTGCTTGGTTCATCGTGGAGTTCCTGGTCGGAGGAGATTCATTTGGAAGTGGCTTAGTCGCCGAAGAAGTCGAACAAACCACCGGATCTTCTGCTTGACTGGGTAGATTTGACAGCCTCAATATCAAGGGAAGAATTGCGTGTGCCCAGCTTTGGCTTCCGGTTGATATCCGCTGGACGCGCAATCATGGCAGCAACATTACTTTGCACCGCACAGCCGTGATTTGGGTTCAGCAGGTTTTGCTCAGTGTCAAAGAGATCTTTTTCCCAACGACCGCAACTTTTCGCGACTGCCCGACCGCCTTGCAGCTTTATCGGGTGGCTTTCAGACCCACCATATCGGATGGAATTATCGTAAGCGAGAGGTTCGTCGTCTGTGACACATCCTGCGAGCACAGGGAGCGCAACCAAAAGGCAAACTGTTGCCAGTGAATTTTTACTTATGGCCAATTTCATCTGTCAACCCTTACTCTACAATGTGACCGACGCTTCCAGTGTAGTGGCCCTTGGGGGCACTTCCGGAGCGATCATAAACTTTGTGTATCCTACCCATGAACACAGCTTCCTTGTCGGAGGCCGGCAGGAAATTCTTGTCAGGTGTGGTGACCTTGTCTGCAGCGACAGGTCGGACCAGGAATGGGGTGACGATGATCACGAGTTCTGTTTCATTCGAAATGAAATCGCGACTGCGGAACAGTGTGCCAAGAACTGGAAGTTTCTTGAGGCCTGGTGTGCCGGAAACATTCTGCTTTGTGCTCTCACGAATGAGTCCAGCGATCATCATTGAACTGCCAGACGCCATGTCCAGTGTGGTGGTGGCGTTACGCATGTTAAGCGCGGGAATACCATCAGTGACTGTTCCGATTTCACTGACCTCCGTCGCGATTTTCATGTTGATGCGATTTTCATTGAGGACAGTTGGAGTGAAGTCGAGCTTGACGCCGAAAGGCTTAAACTTGATTTCACACTGGATGATCCCAGCAGAAGCTGCCTGACAGCTTTTGAACGGAAACTCACCACCCGCAAAGAACGTTGCTGGTTGACCTGAAACAGCGGTCAAATTTGGTTCAGCAAGGGTCCGCGAAAGCCCGTCTGACTCCATGGCGCGCACAATTGAATCGAAGCGCTGGTTGCCAACATTATCTGTCACTGCAGCGCCTGATTTTGGCGAGAGAAGACTATTGGCGAATGGATTGACGGAAGCCAAGTTGAAGGCGAATTCACCAACCGAAAGTGCGGCCTGAAGATCAACGCCAAGTTGCTTGATTACATCACGCTGAATTTCCACGACCTTGACACGCAGCATGACCTGGTTGTCGCCCATGATGGTCATGGCGTTAATGACATTTTGCGATCTCGTGCCACCGAATGAACCGGCAGCGGAAGCAAACTGTTGAGCAAGGTCAACTGCCAAGCGGGCTTCTTCGGCGTTGCGCGCCTTCCCCGACAGGACAACGTTTGAGTTCACCGTATCGATCTTGATCTGGTTGTCAGGGATGTTGCGTTGCAGAAGCTTCTTGAGTGGCAAGGTATCGAGCGCCACTTCAAAATCGATGGCCAGTATCTGTTGGCCGTCGCGGTCAAACACAAAAATGTTGGTCTGGCCAGTCGCGCGCGCAAAAAGATAGATTGTATCCTTCTTGCGCAGCACGGCATCAACGATGTCGTTGTTACCGACAACAACATCGTGTGCGTCGCCCGGCAATTTGATCACGGCCGATTTGTTCAGACCGAGGCGAACTAGTCGGGCTTCATCATTTGCTGATGCGTGAGCAGTTGTTGCGGCATCACTGTCAGCTGCGGAGGCAACTGTTGATGTCGTGATCGAGGTTGATGCGATTGAACCAGCGAGAATACTTCCCGCCATCAAGACCCGAAACATCTTTGAGATTTTTTGCATGTGCGATTTCATTCTTCTGGGCCTCAAGGATTCGGGAATGCAACTGACGTCAGACCGGAGCGAATATACGTAATGCCTTTTTCGACCCTGCGAGCCGGACTTTTCACAAAGGCTTCGGACAACACGGGCTTGTCATCGGCAAGAGATTTTCCATCACTTTCGGCAATGGAGCGAAGGGCAAGTGAAAGCTCGCCGCTGGATTCGATCTTGGTTATGATTTCAGCCTGGTCCGGCGTCAGTTCAAGCGTTGCTGTTTCACCTTTGGCAACAGTCACCGTGTCGGCTTCTGCTTCCTGACGATAGATCTGGTTGACGGCAAGAACGCGAACATTGCTCAAAGCAATCTGGCTCTTGATGATTTGCTCAGAGTTGGCGCCTGCGGGGTTGGCAAACTTTCGCGTGAGGATCACATCGACGCGGTCGTTCGGCAGTATAAAGCCACCGGCGGTCGTTCGGTCGGAGACAGCAACCGAAATGGCACGCATGCCTTTTGGCAAAATGGCGCTCATGAAACCACGATCGCCCGGCATTACAATTTTCTTTTCTACGATGATTTCGCCCTGATACATGGCGTAACGTGCGCGGGCCTCCTTGAGTTCTTCGAGGGCGCCTTCACGATTTGCCTTGGTGATCATCGCAGGCTGGACTTGCTGCTTGGGCCAGTCTTGCCAGACGATCGTGCCCTCTCCGAGTTTTTCGCCCATCAAGACATCCTTGGCGATAACCAAGACCTGCTCTTTTTCGACCTGGTCAATAACCACCGTGTTTGTCTCTGCTGGCCGGGAACGATTGGATGCAAGAAATCCCTTCGCCAAGAAACCTGCACTGATTGCAGATACGGCGGCTAGACCGAGCATCAAGTATCTCATTTTACTCATAATCATTCCTCACAAATTCAATCCGCTATTCACGTCAAAGCCGAAGCGTCCAATGCCCGACAATGTAACTTAATGGTCAAGATCAGGTTAACTCTGGGATTCGTTCACGACATTTGTACAAGTTTGAGCAACCAATCCGAATCCGGGATGGCGAGCACGGCTCCAGCGGCCAGGGCAACGCCATACGGCATTTGCGGCATGACTTTGCGGATGGACGGGATGAAGTCTCCAAGATCAAGCTGGATAATGTATTTGGCCAAAGTCCAGAACAGCATTGCAAAGGCCAGGATACCGCCACAAAAAACCGCTGACGTGAGGAAGCTGCCAGTATCCTGTGTGCCAAACCATACCGCACACGCAGCAATCATCTTGGCATCACCGCCACCGAAAATTCCAAGCGAGAACATCATGTATCCTACAAGTAAGAGCAGAAAGCCCGCCAGATAGTGCATTCCTATTTCCGGAACCAACATCCCCGTTGACAGCGCAACTGGCAAAAATGCGAGAGCCATCAATGCCGTGAGCCAGTTGGGAATTTTATAGTTATGGAAATCGGACACTGCAGCAGCCGCGACCAGAAAAGGGAAAACGAGACCTGGGAGAAAATCAAACATGAGCATCAATCCAATTGGTTTGGACTGATCTTTTCACTGGTTCGGTAAATGATCAGTTAAGTGAGTTCAAATGTCTTCAGCCGTGCAATGAAGCAACGGCAATTGCAAAGTGGTTGGTAACTCCATGTTCACCATTGCTGTGCGAGTGTCATTCAAATTGTTCCGTTTGGAGTCACCATGTCTAAAGGTCTTACTTTCGCAATCTCAGCTTTTGTTATTCTGGCGGGTCCATCAACGACGGCATTTGCAGAACAGGTTCGTGTTTTTCTGGATCGGACCCAATTGATTACGATGTCGGTTTCGCCAACGACTGTAGTTGTTGGCAATCCGGCAATTGCTGATGCCAATGTCACAGGGAACCAGGTTTTCATCAATGGCTACTCGCCTGGAACAACCAACATCGTCATGCTTGATGATTCTGGCGCATCGATCGCCAACCTTGAAGTTATCGTGTCGCGTGCAAGCACCGAAACAGCGGCAGTGTTCAAAAAGGGCGGCCGTCAATCACTCATCTGCCCGGATTTCTGTGATCCAACGATGGAAATCGGTGACGATCAGAGAGCCTTCGAAGCTGTCAACGAGCAATTCAAAGACAAGCGTGCGGCGTCTCTCGGCATCATCGAGGACAACAAATCGGACGACAAGCCCAGTTCAAACAACCAGCAGGCGGCAGAGTAAGCTGGCGCTTCGATTGGATAAATATTTAGGTAACTTGTTTGCTGTTTCTCAATCGGTTTGCGTTAATCCTGTAAGTCTTAGTTTACTCAAGGATCATAGGCGTGTTGCGCATCCCAGAACGGCTTTTGCGAAAAACCGAAAAACGATTCAACGAGTCGGATGACGGGTCAATTGCCATCGAATTTGGCATGATCGCGCCGTTTTTCTTCCTGATGATTTTTGTATTCATTGAAACAGCAGGAATGATGTTTCAGGAATATGCATTGCAAGCAGGTGTACACGAAGCAGGCCGCCTGGTCCGCACGGGTCAGGCACAAAACAATGGCATGAATATTGGTGGTTTCGTAGCCAGGATTTGCGGCGTTGCCAAGGTGATTCCAGATTGTCAGTCCAAGGTTCGCGTCTATGTGAATGCCAAAACTACATTCACGCAGATGGCAGCTGACGTTCCTGCTTTCGGTGCTGTTGGTGCAGACAAGGATGGCGTTGACAAAAATGTGACCTTTGCCTGTGGGGCTCCACAACAAGTCGTCGCTGTCATTGTTACCTATGACCATCAGTATGTGCTGCCGTTCATGAAGTTCTTTTCAAATACACAGAGCGCCAACTATCGTCGCCTGACGGCAACGTCGATGTTCCGAAACGAGCCGTTTGCTGCGGCCGCAACTTGTGCCGCGAGTTAATGCCATGAAATTTATTCGGACTGCCGGGACTTTTTTCAAAAATGAGCGTGGTGTCGTTGCAATCGAATTTGGGTTCATTGCGCCAATCCTGTTTTTGTTTTTCTTCGCGCTGGTTGATCTCACCGGGTTCATTTCAACTTCTCGAAAAGTCACCAATGCCTCAGCCGTGATCGCCGATCTTGTATCGCAGAATTCCGCACCTTTCCCAAAGTCGCAACTCGCTGACTATTTTGAAGCGGTGAAGATGATTTTGCCTGACCGTGGAGCAGCTGAGATTCGAATGGATGTTTTTGCGTACAGGCTGGTCGGAGCGGCACCAACGCGGATCTGGAATTACACGTCAGGCACGGGCCCGGCGTGCAGCGGCGCAATGCCCTTAAGTCGCATGCCAGGTCTCATGACCGGCCCGAATGAACTGATCGTTGCACGGGTATGCGTAACATATCTGCCGTTTTGGGGAATGTGGAAGGGTAGTGCGATCCTGGGCAAACTTACTTACAATGTCCATGAATTGACGATCACGCGTCCACGCACCCGCGCGACAATCACCTGCACCGATTGTACGCCGAACTGATTTGGCGTAGATCAACCTGCTGACGTTAGCAGGCTGGTTCATTTGTCACTCTCCATTTTCTTTCTGGTTCTTCTGGCAGCTGTGATGCATGCCAGCTGGAATGTTCTTGTGAAGATGAAGCTCGATCGCTTTTCTGCGGTTGTGTTGCTGCAATCCGTGCTTGGGCTGATGGGATTGGGGATGATGGCGGTGTTTGGCTTGCCGCCTGCCAGCGCTTACCCTTACGCACTGGCGTCGGCTTTCGTTCATACCTTCTATCTGATCTATCTTGCCAAGGCCTATGAGGCGGGCGACTTCTCGGTGACCTATCCGATTGCGCGGGGTGCCGCACCGATGTTCACGTTGGCAGGCTCGCTTGCCTTTGCCAGTGACGCGTTTGATTTTTATTCCCTTGCGGGCGTGTTGATCGTTGTTGTCGGGCTATTGGTGCTCGCCTTTGGAAAAAAGGTGACCAGTGCCACGCACGGACAGGCACTCGTCTATGCACTGATCACGGCGGCACTGATCAGCTGTTACACACTCCTCGATGGTTTGGGTGCACGTGCCACTGGCAATGCCACGCAGTATGCGGGCCTTGCCTTCTTCCTGTTTGGGGCTTCGATTTTTTTGACCGGGATCGGGCTTCGCGGACCGCAACTGATCACGCAGATTGCACCACACTGGAAAGCCGGGGTGATTGGTGGTGGTATTTCGGCCATTGCCTATTGGATCATCATCTGGTGCATGGCCAATGCTCCCATTGCCATGGTGGCGGCACTTCGCGAAACTTCGGTGCTGTTTGGCCTTGCCATGTCGAGTTATGTGCTTGGTGAAAAATTGACGCCGATGCGAATTGCCGGTGGCCTGGTGATTGTCGCTGGAGCTATGGTGCTGCGACTGGCTTGATTTCAGCTTTCGTGGCGATGACAGATCTTGTCGATGTCCTGTTCCTCAATTTTTGCATTGAAGATTTTACATGAGGCTAAACCATCCTCTTCAACGATCAAATGCGCGCAAGTCAGGCAATTACCGAAACTCGGTTCGGCTTTTCGGCGAATTTCACCATCGAGCAATTCTGATATGGCGCGGGCGAAACGGCGGGTCGTTTTTCCACCCAGTTTTTCTGCGTCTGCAATCACAGCATTTAACGGATCATGTTTCAGAAGTTCGTTTGCTGCGGGTGTGAGAGACAGGCTGATGCTGCGGCTGTCGGAGCCACGCTGGTTTTTTTGCACAAGCCCGCGTTTTTCGAGTGCGCGTATCGTTTGGGATATGGTTCCCTTGGTCGTGGCGAGATAGCGCGCAAGAGAACCTGGCGCATTGGAAAAGCGGTTGGCGCGTGCGAGATAGCGCAGGCTTTCCCAATGCACGGGAACAAGACCATGGGCATGGGAGGCCTGGCGCATAAGACGTGACAGGCGCTCAACCTCCGCCACGATGTGCGTCGGTGAAACGCTTTCGTCCTCACCGTCCGAATCAATTTTGTCTTTCTTGCCCATCCCACTTGATCATAGCAGAAGCCCAGCTATAAGCACCCCGTTCCGTTGCGGAAGGGTGGCCGAGTGGTTGAAGGCGCACGCCTGGAACGCGTGTTTACGTGAAAGCGTAACGAGGGTTCGAATCCCTCTCCTTCCGCCAGTACCATTTGCTGCCATTGCTCCCACCCGAAAAGCCTTCTATCCATTCCCACACAACACGTGGAGGGACGTCATGGCTGAAGGCAAAGCGAAGATCAGATGGGGCATTATCTCAACTGCGAATATCGGCGTGGCCAAAGTCATTCCGGGCATGTTGAAATCGAAAGAGCTTGAGGTTGTTGCGATCTCGTCGCGCGATCTGAAGACTGCCAAAAAGTGGGCGGACAAGCTCGGCATTCCAAAAGCCTATGGCAGCTATGAAGAGATGCTTGCCGATCCAGATATTGACGCTGTCTACAATCCACTGCCCAATCACTTGCATGTGCCACTGACCATTGCTGCGGCAAAGGCTGGCAAGCATGTGCTGTGCGAAAAGCCGATTGCGATTACCGCGAAGGAAGCCAAGGCGCTGATGAAGCTTCCGAAGAAAACCCTGGTGGCGGAAGCCTTCATGGTACGTCACGCTTTACAGTGGCTTGATGCGCGGGCCCGGGTAAAAGCTGGCGAGATTGGTGAGGTGCGCGCTATCCAATGCATGTTCACCTATTTCAATCGCGACCCCAAGAATGTGCGCAACAATGCAAAGATCGGTGGCGGCGGCATGCTTGATATCGGCTGCTACCCGATTGTAACGTCACGCTTCATCTTTGGTGACGATCCGGTGCGCGCCATTGCAACAATTGACCGTGATCCGAAATTCAAGACTGATCGCCTCGCAGGCGGCATCCTCGAATTTTCAAAAGGCCGGCACCTGACTTTCACTTGCTCGATGCAGCTCGCCCCTTGGCAACGCGTCAACATCATGGGCACCAAGGGCCGCATCGAAATCGAAATCCCGTTCAACGCACCACCGGATCGGGCCAACCGCATATTTGTCCAAGGCATGAACATGAACGAAGGGTTTTGGTTCAACTGTCCGGTGAGCGACCAATATCAATTGCAGGCAGAAGCCTTTGGCCGCGCCATCCGCAAGGAGGAAAAACTCGCTTACGGTGTTGCAGATGCGATCAAGAACATGTCGATCATCGATGCCCTGTTCCGCTCGGAGAGGAGCCGGAAATGGGAGAAGATCTAACTCGTAAACGCTGCAATCGCTGCAAGATTGACGAGATCGTTGGTGGTTGCTGACGACGAAGCGATCTGCACCGAATTCTTGAGGCCCGTCAACAATGGACCGATCACGGTGACGCCACCGAGTTGCTGCAGCATCTTCGTCGAGATCGAGGCTGAATGTGCTGCTGGCATCACGAGCACGTTGGCAGGAGCTGTGAGGCGACAGAACGGATATTGCAGCATCGCCTCTCGTGACAGGGCAACGTCGGCTGACATCTCGCCATCATATTCGAAATCAACCTGACGGCCATCCAGCACCTTGACGGCATTGCGCACATAAACCGCGCGCTCACCCTTGGGGTAGCCGAAGTTGGAGTAGGAGAGAAACGCCACGCGCGGCTCATAGCCAAAACGCCTGGCCACAGTTGCAGCTTCAATCGCAATATCTGCAAGCCGTTCTTCCGATGGCAGTTCGTGAATCGACGTGTCAGCGATAAATACTGTGCGTCCGCGCACCAGTGCCATCGAAACGCCAATCGCAGTCCGGCCTTGCCGCTCGTCAATTGCAAGGCGCACATTTTCATAAGCGAGCGAGAAGTTGCGGGTGAGGCCGGTCACCATTGCATCGGCATCGCCGAGTGCCACGGCTGAAGCCGCAAACACGTTGCGATCCTGATTGGCGAGACGTTGGCAGTCACGGAACAACACGCCCTCGCGCTGCAAGCGGTTGTAAAGATAGTTGGCATAGTCGGCATTACGATCTGAAATGCGCGCATTCAAAATCTCGACATTTTCATTGAGCTCGAGTCCAGCCGATTTCAGTGTTGCATCTATCACTGATTCACGCCCAACCAGAATGGCGCGGCCCAGACCTTGCGCGGCGAAGGAGTTTGCTGCCCGGATCATCCGGTCCTCTTCACCTTCGGCAAAGATCACGCGCTTTGGCTGGGCGCGCACTTGCGTATAAACAGTTTGTAATGTGCCGGCGATCGGATCGAGCCTGGCTGAAAGCTGTGCGGCATAGGCATCCATGTCGGTGATCGCAAAACGCGCCACACCGGTTTCCATCGCAGCTTTTGCGACAGCAACTGGAATGCGTGAAATGAGGCGCGGATCAAACGGCACCGGAATCAGATAGTCACGGCCAAAGCTGAGACGCGATCCATGATAGGCGGCGGCCACTTCATCGGGCACATCTTCACGTGCCAGCTCGGCAAGCGCACGTGCCGCTGCAACCTTCATCTCTTCATTGATGGTGCGGGCGCGCACATCGAGAGCGCCACGGAAAATATAGGGAAAGCCCAGCACGTTATTGACCTGGTTCGGGTAGTCCGAACGGCCCGTCGCCATAATCGCATCTTCACGGACGGCAGCCACATCTTCTGGCAGGATTTCCGGATCAGGATTGGCCATGGCAAAAATGATCGGGTTCTTCGCCATGGATTTCACCATGGCTGGCGTCAAAGCACCCGCAACTGAAAGACCAAAGAATGCATCCGCTCCGTCCATTGCTTCAGCGAGGGTTCGTGCATCGGTCATCACGGCATGGGCTGACTTCCACTGGTTCATGCCTTCCGTACGACCTTTGTAAACCACACCTTTTGAATCGCAGAGAATGACATTCTCATTGGGCACGCCAAGCGACTTCACCAGCTCAACACAGGCAATCGCGGCAGCACCCGCCCCATTGCAAACAAGTTTGAAGTTCTTCAGCTCACGTCCTGTCAAATGCAGCGCATTGATCAGTGCCGCTGATGAAATAATCGCGGTGCCGTGCTGGTCGTCATGGAACACCGGAATATCCATCAACTCGCGCAAGCGCTGTTCGATGATGAAACAATCCGGTGCCTTGATGTCTTCGAGATTGATACCGCCAAACGATGGCCCGAGATAACGGACAGCACCAATGAATGCGTCAACGTCCTTGGTATCAACTTCAAGATCGATGGAATCAACATCGGCAAAGCGCTTGAACAAAACCGCCTTGCCTTCCATCACGGGCTTTGAGGCAAGGGCTCCCAGATCACCAAGACCCAGGATCGCCGTGCCATTGGAAATGACGGCAACCAGATTGCCCTTTGATGTATATTCATATGCCAAATCCGGATTCTCGGCGATGGCCCTGACCGGCACCGCAACGCCCGGACTATAGGCCAGCGACAGATCGCGCTGTGTGGCCATCGGCTTGGTCGGATTTATTTCAAGCTTGCCGGGCTTGCCGCGCTTGTGAAATTCCAGCGCCTCTTCATCAGTGAAGGTCGGACGGCGCGGCGGCTTTTGCTTCATCTTGATCTCCAAATCAGTCCGCACACTATTAGAGTTTCCCCGGTCTTCAAAGTGTTCCTTCAGTCTGATTTTGCGTTTCTTGCCATCCCTCTCTATGAAGAGCGCCATGCAGGATTTGAGTGAAGGGGATCAGCGCGCCACGCCTCCCACCACGCCCATGATGGCGCAATATCTCGGGGTGAAGGCAAAACACCCGGGCACACTGCTGTTCTATCGGATGGGCGATTTCTACGAATTGTTTTTTGACGATGCGGTGAAAGCATCGGCCACGCTTGGCATCGCACTCACCAAACGCGGCAAACATATGGGTGAAGATATCGCGATGTGTGGGGTTCCTGTCCACGCCGCCGAAAACTATTTGCAAAAGCTCATTCGCGCCGGCCACCGGGTGGCGATTGGCGAACAGTTGGAAGATCCGGCAGAGGCGAAAAAGCGCGGTTCAAAATCCGTTGTGATGCGCGATGTGGTGCGTATCATTACTCCAGGCACATTGACCGAAGATGCACTTCTTGATGCAGGTCAACGCAATCATCTCGCTGCCCTTGTGGTGCTGGGTGGTCAGCAGGAAATGGCGATTGCCTGGGCCGATATTTCCACAGGCGAGTTTGCCGTGATGGCGAGCGAGGCATCCCGCCTGCAAGCCGATATCGCGCGCATTGCGCCTTCGGAATTGCTGGTCAGCGATGTGCTGCTTGATGGCACCGAAGTGGGACGTGTCATTTCGTCAACCGGAATTGACCTTTCACCCTTGCCAGCATCCCGCTTTGACAGCCAAGCCGCCGAGCATAAGTTGAAATCACATTTCGCAGTCGGTTCGCTCGATGGCTTTGGCCAGTTCAGGCGTGCGGATGTGGCAGCCCTTGGCGTGCTGCTTGACTATCTCGTCATCACGCAAGTGGGCAACGTTCCCTATTTGCGGCCACCGCGCAAAGAAGATGGTGCGCATGGTCTGCTAATGGATCAGGCGACACGCGCCAATCTGGAACTGATGCGCACACTGTCTGGTGAGAAAAAAGGAAGCCTTCTGGCGGCCATTACCACCACGGTGACGGCTGCGGGAGCGCGTTGCTTGGCCGACCATCTCGCGCGCCCCTTGGCCCATGCAGCAACGATCAATGCGCGGCTTGATGCGGTGCAGGATTTTTTTGGCGATGAGCGTTTTGCCAATTTGTTGCGCGATGAATTGAAACGCGCACCCGATCTGGAACGTGCACTCGCCCGAATTACCGCTCAACGCGGTGGACCTCGCGATCTCGCTAATGTTCGCGAAGCACTCGGCGTGAGTGTCAGATTTTCAGAACTGTTGGAGGGACAAGCGAAGTTGCGCGGCATGTCAACGCTCATCACAACACTCGCACGCGATCTGGGAGAAGCCCCGCGCGATGTGATTGATATTTTGAGCCGCGCGCTTGGTTCCGAACTTCCGCTGCTCGCGCGCGATGGTGGGTTTGTAGCAAAGGGCTTTGATCAAAGTCTTGATGAAGCGCGGGCCCTGCGTGACGACACCAAACAGGTGATCGCCAATCTGCAAAACCAATATGCCGAAGAAACCGGCATCAAGGCGCTGAAGATCAAGCACAACAATATTCTCGGCTACTTCATCGAGGTGACACAACAGCAGGCTGGCGTGATGCAATTGGCCGAAAACGCTGGGACCTTCATCCACCGCCAGACCATGGCGGGTGCGATGCGTTTCACCACAACCGTGCTTTCCGAACTCGAGCAGAAGATCGCTGCTGCTGGCCAGCGTGCGATTGCGATGGAACTCGATCACTTCAATGCCTTCGCAGCCGATGTCATCACGCATGTGCGCATCATTTCAAATTGCGCCGCAGCGCTCGCCGAGCTTGATGTCACTCTCTCGCATGCCGAAACAGCGCGCAGCTTGCGCTATGTGCGCCCCATCGTTGATGACAGTCTGGTGTTCGACATCAAGCAAGGTCGCCACCCCGTCGTCGAGCGTGCGTTATCAGAACAAGGTGCGCGCGCCTTTACGCCAAATTCCGTCAATCTTTCGTCCGATCATGAGCGCGTGTGGCTGCTGACCGGACCCAACATGGCGGGCAAATCAACCTTTCTCCGGCAGAACGCGCTGATTGCCATCATGGCGCAGATCGGAAGTTTTGTACCAGCCGAGCACGCACATATCGGCATTGTGGACCGGGTGTTCAGTCGTGTTGGTGCGGCTGATGATCTGGCGCGTGGCCGCTCCACCTTCATGGTCGAGATGGTTGAAACCGCCGCCATCCTCAATCAGGCGACCGCACGCTCGCTTGTCATCCTCGATGAAATCGGGCGCGGAACAGCGACCTTTGATGGCCTCTCAATTGCCTGGGCAACGCTCGAACATTTGCATGAGGCCAATCAATCGCGTGCGCTTTTCGCCACGCATTACCACGAGCTCACAGCGCTTGCTGCAAAGTTGAAGCACCTCGCCTGCGCATCGATGAAAGTGAAAGAGTGGAAGGGCGATATTGTTTTCTTGCATGAGGTTGCCGCAGGTGCCGCGGATCGCAGCTATGGCATTCAGGTTGCCAAGCTTGCAGGGCTTCCAGCAAGCGTAACATCGCGCGCGCAAGAAGTGTTGACGAAGCTTGAAAGCCATCGCCAGCAACAATCAACCCTCTCGATTGCCGATGATCTTCCGCTCTTTGCAGCACGGCCCGCAGCAGTTCAACAAACTGACCCCTTGCGCGATGAATTGAAACGCATCGAAGCCGATCAGCTTAGCCCACGCGATGCGCTAGAACTCATCTATCGTCTGAAAGAACTTTCAAAATGAGCTTTGCCGCTGCCCTTGACCAATTGGGAGAAACCCACAGCGAGCTGCTCGCTCTTCGCAATGCTGTGTCCAAATTGATCCGCAGCGAATTGCAAACCGCGCATGCAACAGCATGGGAGAAACTGAAAGTCGATGGCAAGGGCGAGGCGTGCGCGCAGTCCTTGTCCCACACACAAGACCAGCTCATCAGCGGGCTCTTCCATTTCGCCACATCGCGCGTTTTTCCCAACGCCGCAAAGCTCGGTGAGACCATCGCAGTTGTTGCAGTTGGCGGTTATGGCCGTGGCACCTTGGCACCGGGCTCCGATATTGATCTTTTGTTCCTGATGCCGCCGCGATCCGGCGAGGTTGCCAACCCCGTTATCGAATTCATGCTCTATGCATTGTGGGATGCGCGCCAGAAAGTTGGCCATGCAACCCGCGACATCAATGATTGTCTGTCGCTCGCCAAGTCTGACATCACCATTCTCACATCGCTTCTGGAAGCACGCTTGATTTGCGGCCAGGAAAAACTTTTTGCTGATCTCAGCGAAGCGTTTCGCCGCGATGTGATGCGCGCCAATCCCAAACAGTTTGTGGAGAAAAAACTCGCTGAGCGTGACCAGCGCCATCAAAAATCCGGCGCCAGCCGCTATATGGTCGAGCCCGATATCAAGGATGGCAAGGGCGGCCAGCGCGATTTGCACACACTGTTCTGGATTGCGAAATATCTCTTTGCAACAAACTCCACCGATGAGCTCGCCGAGAAAGGGGCTTTTTCGCGCGAGGAACTTTTGCGCTTCAAGAAATGCGAGGAGTTTTTGTGGGCGGTGCGTTGCCATTTGCATTTTGTGGCAAAGCGCGGCGAGGACAAACTCTCCTTCGATCGCCAGCAGGAATTGGCAGAGTTGCTTGGCTATCGCGGCAGTGAAGGCCTGAAGCGCGTTGAGCGTTTCATGAAACACTATTTTCTGATTGCAAAAGATGTCGGCGATCTCACGCGCATCTTCTGTGCGTCACTTGAGGAAAAACATTTGAAAGATGCGCCGTCGCTCGCACGTGTCATCTCGCGGATGATGCCACGCGCCAAAAAACGCGTTGAAGGTAGTGATGACTTCAAACTTGAAAGCGGCAGGCTCGATGTCGCCGATGCAGAGGTGTTTCGCCGCGATCCCGTCAATCTCATGCGGGTTTTCAAAATCGCAAGCGACATGGGTGTTGAAGTCCACCCCGATGCGTTGAAGCTCGCCCGCGAACAACTCCGCCTGATTGATGACACGCTCCGTCACAACAAGAATGCCGCAAGCCTGTTCGTCGATACACTCGTGCAATCCAGCGACCCCGAAACGGTATTGCGCATGATGAACGAGGCCGGTGTGCTCGGCCGCTTCATTCCGGAGTTTGGCAAGATCGTCGGCATGATGCAGTTCAACATGTATCATCACTACACGGTTGATGAGCACTTGATCCGCAGCGTCGGCATTCTGCATGATTTGGAAGCAGGAACGCTGGTTGGTGATCATCCGCTTTCAACCGAACTTCTGCCAACCCTCACCTCGCGCCGCGCCCTTTTCGTGGCAACGCTCCTTCATGATGTGGCCAAGGGCCGGGCCGAGGATCATTCGATTGCGGGTGAACGCGAAGCGCGCGTCATTGGCCCGCGTCTAGGCCTCACACCTGCTGAAACAGAAACTGTGGCCTGGCTCATTCGCTATCATCTGTTGATGAGTGAGACCGCACAAATGCGCGATCTCAATGACTATAAAACCATTCTCGATTTCACCGCGATTGTGCAAAGCCCGGAACGCCTGAAGCTGCTGTTGATTTTAACCGTCGCCGATATTCGCGCTGTTGGTCCCGGCGTGTGGAATGGCTGGAAGGGGCAGTTGCTGCGCACACTTTATGCCGAAGCCGAACCCTTGCTCACAGGTGGCCACACCGCAACATCACGCAAGGTGCGCGTGGCCGATGCGCATGGAAAATTCCTCGCGCAATTTCCTTCACTCTCGGACACTGAAAAAACTGCAATCACGTCGCGACACTATGATGCCTATTGGCTCACCGTCGATCAGGAACGCCAGCTTCGCCACTTCAAGATGATGAGCACGGCACTGCCGCGCGATGTCACCACATCGGTGCGCACCGATGCTTTTGCCGCAATCACCGAAATCACCATCTATGCGCCCGATCATCCGAGATTGCTCGCCATGATGTTTGGTGCGTGCACGGCAGCAAACGCCAATATCGTTGGCGCGCAGATTTTCACCACAACGGATGGCATGGCGCTTGATACGATTCTGCTGCAGCGCGAATTTCCTGAAGAGGCCGATGAACAACGCCGTGCCGAGCGCGTGTGCCAGACGATCCGCCAAGTGCTTCGCGGTGAAGTGCGTCTGAAAGAGGCGCTGGCCAAAGTTCCAACACTTCAATCGCGCGCGCGCGCCTTTACCGTGGAACCCACTGTCATCATCGATAACTCGTCTTCCAACAAATATACCGTGATCGAAATCAACTGCCTTGATCGTGTTGGCCTGTTGCACGGCCTCACCGAGGCATTTTTCCATCTCAACATGAATATCATTTCGGCCCATATCACCACTTTTGGCGAAAAAGCGGTTGATGTGTTTTATGTCACCGACTTGACGGGTGCGAAGATCACGAGTGAAACGCGCCGAAAATCAATTGAAACCGCACTGTCGCAAGTGCTCGTGCCGAAAATGGAAAGCTGAGACATGTCCCTCCTGAAATCGGCGGCAAAAGTCGGCGGCCTCACGCTGATCAGCAGGCTCCTGGGTTTTGTGCGCGACCAGTTGATTGCATTCACGGTTGGCACAGGCCCTGTGGCAGAAGCCTTCTTTGTTGCACAACGCCTACCCAATCTGTTTCGGGCATTGTTTGCGGAGGGAGCATTCAATAATGCGTTCGTGCCGCAATTTGCCCGCATGGCCGAAGGCGAAGGCCAGGACAAGGCACTTGGGTTTGCCAGTGATACATTGTCGGTGCTGTTCACATGGATGATCATCTTTTGTGCTGTTTGCATGATCTTCATGCCGTGGTTGATGCCACTGCTCGCACCCGGCTTTAAAGGCGATGCAGAGAAGTTGAAGCTCGCAACCGAACTCACGCGCATCTGCTTTCCCTATCTTGGCATGATGTCGCTGACGGCACTGTTTGGCGGTGTGCTGAATTCGATGAACCGTTTTGCAGCACCTGCAGCAGCTCCCATCCTGCTCAATATCGTTGTCATCATCATGACGCTTGCCGCGTGGTGGCTGGGCCTTGGCAACACGCCGGATACGGGACGCTTTCTTGCCTGGGCTGTGACCATATCAGGCGTTGCGCAACTCGTGCTCATCGGATTGAGTGCGTGGTATGCAGGGGCCAATATCGTGCCCAGTGTTCCGCGCCTCACAGCTGATGTGAAGAAGGTTCTGAAATTGTCCGTACCCGGATTAATTTCGGGCGGCATCACGCAAGTCAACCTGTTGATCGCCACCATGCTGGCGACAGGCTTTTCCGGTGGTGTTGCGTTCTTGTATTACGCGGATCGGCTCTTCCAATTGCCGCTTGGGTTGATCGGCGTGGCGATTGGTGTTGTGTTGCTTCCCGCACTTTCACGCAAATTGCGCAGCGGCGATACGCAAGGTGCATTGGACAGCCAAAACCGCGCGCTTGAATTTGCACTCTTCCTCACGCTGCCCGCAGCAGCAGCGCTTGCATTCATTGGTCGACCAATTTTGCATACGGTGTTCGAGCATGGCGCGTTCACCCGCGCTGACACGTTCAACGTGGCCCCGGTGCTTGCAGCTTTTGCAGTCGGTCTTCCCGCCTTCACGCTGACCAAGATTTTCCAACCCGGATTTTATGCGCGCGAAGACACCAGGACGCCGATGGTTTTTGCGATCACTGCCGTCGTCGTCAACATTGCAGCGAGTTTCATTCTTTCAAAGTACCTCGCCTATGTCGGCATTGCCCTTGCCACATCGGTTGCAGCTTGGGTCAATGCAAGCCTTCTGGTGTTCACGTCCTTGAAGCGCGGACATTTTGCGTGGGATCAGCGCATCACCAAGCGCCTGCCGCGCATGTTTGCGTCCCTGCTTGTCATGGCCCTGGTTCTCGCAGGGCTTAATCATCTCTTGCGCCCCAACTATGCCGAAGGTGCAGGTTTCAGCGCTGCTGTGTGGGGATTGCTTGTGATGATGGGACTTGGCACCGCAGCCTATTTCATCGCGGCACACATTACGGGCGCGTTCCGCATTTCGGAATTGAAGCAGGCGATGCGGCGCTAAGGATCACTCAGGCGTTCGATAAGTCTCGTGGCAGCTGCTACAGGATTTGCCGACGATTTCAAAGTTGAGCTTGAAGCTTGGCTCGTCTTTGCTTTCTGCCAAGGCTTTGAGATTTGCAAAATAGGAATCGGACGCCGCTTGAAAGCCTGCGGCATCAGACCAGACATTTGCGCGCGCACGCACTTCCAGTCCCCCCACCGTCTGCGAGTCTTGCGGCCAAAAATCTTTCCAGCCACTGCAGGAAATCTCCGCGCGTCCCAGAATTTTTGGAACCTCCGCCTGCTCAAATGGTTTTTCACCAGTAAACATTGGATGCAGTGAACCGAGTGCGGACTTGCTCGCTTTCATGCAGGCCTGCCGACCGATCACGGCCATGGTGCCATCGGCCACTGCGGTCGTTGAAAATGAGATCGTTGCAAGGAGAAACAGAATTGGTGTTGCGCGATTCATGGATAAATAATTCTCATATTTCTGCGGCAAGTGCAATGCACGAGACTTGCGTCGCTGACACGCTTTGTGCTTTAGCGACACTTCTCCATTGGCTGTCCAAGGCAATGGTAAATCACATTTTCATAAAGGGTCCACACCATGAGCAGTTCGAATTTTACGCCGCGCGTTCTCTCCGGCATGCAGCCCACGGGCAATTTGCACCTCGGCAATTATCTCGGTGCCATGCTGAACTGGATCAAGATGCAGGACACGCATGAAACGCTGTATTGCGTTGTCGACATGCATGCGATCACGGTTTTTCAAAATCCTGCCGATTTGCGCAAAGCCATTCGCGATGTGACGGCGGCTTACATTGCGTGCGGTCTTGATCCCAAGCGCTCGATCATTTTCAACCAGAGCCGCGTTCCCGAACATGCCGAGCTCGCGTGGATTTTCAATTGCGTGGCGAGATTGGGGTGGCTCAACCGAATGACCCAGTTCAAGGAAAAGGCTGGCAAGGACAAGGAAAAGGCATCAGTCGGGCTATATGTTTATCCAGCTTTGATGGCGGCTGACATTCTGATTTACAAGGCAACGGCCGTTCCCGTGGGCGAAGATCAAAAGCAGCATCTTGAATTGACGCGCGATATCGCAGCAAAGTTCAACAATGATTTTGGCGTTGAGTTTTTCCCGCTGACGGATCCCGTGATTACGGGACCAGCCACGCGCGTGATGTCGCTTCGTGATGGCACCAAGAAAATGTCAAAGTCTGATCCTTCAGATTTGAGCCGCATCAACTTGACCGACAGCGCTGATGATATCGCCAAGAAAATCCGCAAGGCCAAGACTGATGCCGATGGATTGCCATCGGAAGTCAAAGGTTTGGAAGGTCGTCCTGAGGCTGACAATCTGGTGGGCATCTATGCAGCCCTTTCCGGCACAACAACGGATGCAGTGCTCACGGAATTTGGTGGCGGGCAGTTTTCGGCGTTCAAGAATGCACTTGCCGATATGGCCGTTGCCAAGCTTTCGCCGATCACCGACGAGATGAACCGCCTGCTCGCAGATCAAGCTTACATTGAGAGCGTGCTGGTTGATGGCGCAAGTCGCGCCCAGGCGATTGCAGCACCGATCATGGCGGATGTGAAGCGGATCGTCGGGTTCATCTAGGGCAAAAGAGGAACTACAACGACTATACTCCTTCAATAGCGGTTTAAAGCCGCAAGGAAGGCCCGTGAGCGCTCTTCGCGGGGGTGCTCGCTACCACCCTAGCCGCCAGACCACGAATCGTGCCTACGGCTTATTTAGACGGGCTAGGATTGAATTCAATTTGAGGTTTAGTGAGCGAGCAATTCACCCTTTCCGTCCTCCCGGCGAAAGCCGGGATCCAGACTTTCAGAGTTCACGATGTTGAAAGTCTGGATCCTTGCCTTCGTGTTGTATCCCGGGAGATTGTGGGGATAGGGTTGGGGTTGCGAGGGGCGTTGCGTTTGTGAGGGAGCGTTTCGAATGTTGACACGATTGCACGCCAATGCGGCGACGACACCGAAGACGAGAGCCTACATTCAGAGCTGTTCATTGACTGTGAGCGAGCTTGTGCGGGAACTTGGTGTGAATGAGAACACGGTACGGCGTTGGCGGTCGCGCGATACGACGAATGACCGTTCACACTGTCCACATAACTTGCAAACCGGGTTTGATGCCGTCGAAGAAGATATCGCTGTTGAGTTGCGTACCAGACTCGGCTTGTCGCTCGACGACATCACTGAAGTGATGCGCCGCTGTCTCCGACCCGAGATCGCGCGATCCAGTGTGCATCGTTGCCTCAAGCGCCACGGCGTTTCTGCCAAGCCAAAGCTTGCCATGAGCAAGCCGCTGCAGTTTGAGACCGCAACGCCCTTGGGCTTTATCCATATTGATGTGAAGTACCTCACAGCACTTGATCGCCGTCGCAGCTATGTTTACGTCGCTATCGATCGTGCCACCAGATTTGTCTATGTCGAGGTTCTGTCTGATCGCAAGGCCGTGACGAGTGCGGGCTTTCTTGAAAGATTCCTCGCAGCATTCCCTGTCAAAGTACACACGATATTGACGGACAATGGTTCCGAGTTCACCGACCGCTTTGCCGTAGACAAGCCGGGTAAGCCTGAAGATCGACCAACAGGTGACCACATGTTTGACCGCACATGCACCAGCCACAACATCAAGCACATCCTCACCAAACCCTACCGTCCACAAACCAACGGGATGGTCGAGAGGTTCAACAGGCGTATCGCCGACGCCATCGCAGAGCACCAAGCAACGGGCCACATCCGCGTCAAGAACAAGTTTGCATCACATCAGCAACGAAACGCATTCATCAATGACTTCGTCAACAACTACAACAATACAAGACTCAGATGCCTGGACTACAAAGCGCCATTCGAAATCATCGCCAATCTCCCGGGATACAACACCTTCGCAAGGATGACGGGCTGCGGAGTAAATTCGAACATATCCCTACTTTAAAATCATTCCAAACTAGACTATATTCAATCCAGAAGGATTCCCCATGTTCATCCAGACCGAAGCCACGCCTAACCCTGCCACCCTGAAGTTTATTCCCGGCAAACCTGTGCTGCCCGGATCAACGCGGGATTATCGCAATTTGGATGAGGCGGCTGAATCGCCTCTGGCCGCCAAGCTCTTAGGGATCAAGGGTGTATCCGGCGTGTTTCTTGGCCATGATTTTGTGACCGTGTCGCGCTCCGGTGCTGAATGGCAGCAGCTGAAGCCAGCCATTCTGGGCACCATCATGGACCACTACATGTCCGGTGTTCCAATGCTTGCCGATGATTCCAAGCCCGAGGAAGTTTCTGGCGAGGGCGAGTTTTTTGATGCCGAACACGGCGACATCGTCAAGACCATCAAGGACCTGCTCGACAGCCGCGTGCGCCCGGCTGTGGCCCAGGATGGCGGCGACATCACCTTCAAGGGTTTCAAGGATGGTGTTGTGTTCCTCAACATGAAAGGCTCCTGCGCAGGCTGCCCATCGTCAACCGCTACGCTGAAGCACGGCGTTGAAAACCTGCTCCGTCATTTCGTGCCGGAAGTTCAGGAAGTCAGGCCAGTCTAAGTCAAATCAGCGATTCTTGAAAACTGCGGGCCGTTTCTCCACAAACGCTGACATGCCTTCTTTCTGGTCTTCGGTTGCAAAGAGAGCGTGAAAAATCGCACGCTCGTGGCGCAGGCCTTCGGCGAGCGACTGTTGCGAGGCAGCGTTGACCGCTTCTTTTGCAGCAGCAATCGCGACTTGCGAGAGACTTGCGATCTTTTCGGCGGTGATGAGTGTTTCGTCGCGCAACGACAAGGCAGGCACAACGCGCGCGACAATCCCCAAGCGCTCGGCCTCGGCAGCATCAATCATGCGGCCAGTCAAAATCATTTCCATCGCCTTGGCTTTTCCGATGGTGCGCGTCAGGCGCTGCGTGCCACCAAGACCTGGAATGATGCCAAGTGTTGCCTCTGGCAGCGAAAATTTGGCGGTGTCAGCAGCGATGATGAAATCGCATGCGAGCGCAAATTCAAATCCGCCACCCAATGCAAAACCTGAGACAGCGGCGATGATGGGTTTTCGAATGGTGTTGATGTGATCCCATGTGGCGAGGAAGTTTTCATCCTTAACTTCGCTGTAGGTCTTGTCTTTCATCTCGCGAATGTCAGCACCTGCAGCAAAGGCCTTTTCACTTCCGGTGAGAATGATCACTGATATTGCGGGATCAGTTTGATAGCGATCGAGAGTGGTGTTCAACTCGGCCATCAGCTGTTCGCTGAGCGCGTTCAATGCTTTCGGGCGGTTGAGCGTGATGATGCCGATCTTGCCCTTGGTCTCGGTGAGAATCGTTTCGTAAGCCATGTTCATCTTTGACACCTCGGACAGAAAAAAGTCGAGCGCCCGGATTGCACGATACGTTTGATTGTTGTTCCGCAGTTGCAGGCCTCGCCCTCGCGGTCATAGACCAAAAAGCGTTGTTGGAAGGAACCCTTCTCGCCTGTCACTTGTTGATAGTCCTGCAAGGTAGAACCACCAGCGATAATCGCTTCGTGCAGAATTTCACGGATGTGCCGGGCGAGGTGATCAAGTTTGGGATCATGTGATTTTGCCTTCACCAAACTTCCAGCCTTGCGCGTGGGTGAAAGTCTTGCGCGGTGCAGCGCTTCACAGACATAGATATTGCCAAGGCCTGCGATTATCGATTGATCGAGAAGTGCGGCCTTCAGTGGTGCCTGCTTGCCGCAAAACGCTTCTGCAAGAAACGCACCTGACAATTCATTGCCGAGAGGTTCGATGCCGATGTCCTTCAGGAGCTTGTGGTGCTGGCCCTCTTCGCGCGTGGCCAAATCCATCATGCCGAAACGACGGGGATCGTTATAGACAATGCGGGTGCCGCCCTCGAGGTGGAACACCACATGATCATGCGGGCCATCAGCGCCTTCCCCTGATCCGGTTTCAAAATAAAACGCACCGAGATTTTGTGGGCGTTGCCCCAGCACCGTGAAACGCCCGGTCATGCCGAGATGCAGGATCAGCAATTCACCAGTGCTGAGATGTGCGAGGATATATTTGGCACGGCGCGCGAGGCTTTCAACTGTGCTGCCTTCGATGCGCGCGGCAAAATTTTCCGGAAACGGAAAACGCAAATCAGCGCGGCGCAATTCAACGCGCGTGATCCTCTGGCCCACCAGTGCAGGCTCCAATCCGCGCTTGACGGTCTCGACTTCAGGTAACTCAGGCATGGTTATGGTTAACAAGCGCTGCTTCAGTTTGCCAATGGAAACGTAAGCTTTCCTATCCTATGTAAGGACCATGGAAACAGGTCGCAATGAGAAGGCTTTTGGATTTCGCACCGTCGAGGCGGGCGAAAAGCAGCCATTGGTCAACGAGGTATTTTCGAAGGCCGCAGCCAAATATGACCAGATGAATGATCTGATGTCGGCTGGCCTGCACCGCCTGTGGAAAGACGATCTTCTGACCATGCTGAACCCGCCACGGGGAGCAACACCATTCAAGGTTCTGGATGTGGCGGGTGGCACGGGTGATATCGCGTTTCGCATTGTGACCACAGGTGGCGTTAACACGCATGTGACGATTGCTGATATCTCGCCTGAAATGGTTGTTGAAGGCCGCGCACGTTCCGAGCGCGAGGGCCACGGCTCGAAAGTTGACTTCACCGTTGGCAATGCCGAAGCACTCGCCTTTCCGCCCTCGTCGTTTGATGCCTACACCATTGCTTTTGGCATTCGCAACGTGCCGAAGATCGAGAGTGCCTTGAAGGAAGCCTACCGTGTGTTGAAGCCCGGTGGTCGTTTCATGTGTCTTGAATTCTCACACATGGATTTGGCCTTCGCGCAGAAAATCTATGATGCCTATTCCTTCACCGTGATCCCTGCAGTTGGCAAGGTGGTGACGGGTGACGGTCATCCCTATCGCTATCTCGTCGAGTCAATCCGCACCTTTCCAAAGCAGCAGGAATTTGCCGACATGATCGAGGCTGCCGGTTTTGCGCGTGTCACGTGGCGCAATCTCACAGGTGGCGTTGCTGCTATTCATTCTGGTTGGCGTATCTGATGAATGCGATTGCCGATGGAGCGAGATTGTTGAAAGCGGGCTTCACGCTGGCCCGCCACAACGCACTTTTGCCGCCAGAAAAATCATCTGAACTGCCAGCGCCTTTGCGCGCGATTTTGAAATTGGCGCAAATTGGTAAGACCGAAACTTATTCCTCGCAAAGCTCGCGATTGACCACAGCGCTTTCAAGCCTTGGTCCCAGCTACATCAAACTCGGGCAATTCCTTTCGACACGGCCAGATGTGATTGGCTTTGAGCGCGCGTTGGAATTGAAGGCGCTACAAGATCGCTTGCCGCCTTTCCCGATGGAACAGGCGCGCGCCATCATCAAATCAGAGCTCGGCGCATCAGTCGAAGATCTGTTTACGCGCTTTGATGAACCTGTCGCGGCTGCATCAGTTGCGCAGGTGCATCGTGCCACAACACCTGAAGGCCGCGATGTTGCGGTGAAAATTCTGCGGCCCGGAATCGAGACGCGATTTGCTGGTGACATTTCAAGTTTTGGTCTCGCTGCGCGCATGATGGAGCGCGTGAGTGTTGAGGGTCGGCGCTTGCGACCAGTTGCTGCCGTGAAGACACTCGAAGACTCGATGAACCTCGAGCTTGATTTGCGCATGGAAGCCTCAGCGCTTTCCGAGATCGCCGAGAACACCAAGGACGATCCCGGCTTTCGTGTGCCAAAAGTTGATTGGCAGCGCACGTCGAAACGCGTGCTCACCACAGAATGGATCGATGGTTTGCCGCTTTCTGATGTGGAGGGAATCCGAAGCGCTGGCCACAACATGAATGCGCTTGGGGATACGATCATTCAGAGCTTCTTGCGCCAGGCCATTCGGGATGGATTTTTTCACGCTGACATGCATCAGGGTAATCTGATGGTGGACCCGAGCGGCAAACTGGTGGCGCTGGATTTTGGCATCACGGGCCGCATCAATGAAAAGGAACAGATGTTTCTTGCTGAAATTCTGTTCGGCTTCATCACCCGCAATTATCGCCGCATTGCCGAGGTGCATTTCGAAGCGGGCTATGTGCCGGAAACCGAAGACGTTGAAACTTTTGCGCAGGCCCTTCGCGCGATTGGCGAGCCCATTCTGGATTTGCCTGCCGACAAGATTTCGATGGCGCGTTTGCTCACTCAGTTGTTTGATGTAACCGAGCAGTTCAACATGGTCACGCAAACACGGTTGATCCTGCTGCAAAAGACCATGGTTGTTGTTGAGGGTGTGGCGCGCACGCTCAATCCCAATCTCAACATGTGGACGACAGCTGAGCCCGTGGTGCGCCAGTGGATTGAGCGCAAACTTGGTCCCATTGGCAAGATTGAAGAATCCGCTGGTGCGCTTGGTCGCATGGCGTTACGCCTGCCATCAATGTTGGATGATGCCCAAAAGGCCACGCGCATGCTCTCGCAAATGGCTGAAAGTGGCGGTTTGCGATTGGATGCCGCAACCACAGCCGAAGTGGCGCGCCAGCAACGCGGGCAAAATCGTGGGTTGAAGTGGGGCGTTTACGCTGCTGCCGCAGCCCTCATTGTGATTGCCACCAAACTTGTGCTGAGGTGAAAAAATGAAAATGAAGGGACCTCATCCGGCCGTTGGCTACCTTCTCCACTGTGTGGAGAAGGGACTGGACGGCCCATGCCGGAACATCGAAATGAGGGGTACCTCCAACAACATGTCCTTCTCCACGAGAGTGGAGAAGGTGCCCGAAGGGCGGATGAGGTCCCTTTGAAACGCGTTCTTCTCATCATTGGCGGTGGCATTGCGGCTTACAAGTCGCTGGAATTGATCCGTGAGCTGACAAAACAGGGCATTGGCGTTACTCCAATTCTCACCAAGGCAGGGGCTGAGTTTGTCACGCCACTGTCAGTCTCGTCGCTTTCAGGTTCGAAAGTTTATGCCGATCTGTTCAGCCTCACCGATGAGGCCGAGATGGGACATATTGAATTGTCGCGTTCGGCTGATCTTGTTGTAGTCGCACCTGCAACAGCTGATCTGATCGCCAAGATGGCGCAGGGCCTTGCCAATGATCTTGCATCCACCACACTTCTGGCCACAGACAAGAAAGTGCTTGTGGCACCGGCGATGAATGTTCGGATGTGGCAACATGCGGCCACACAGAGAAACATCCGTACACTGATGAATGATGGCGTGACCTTCGTTGGCCCCAATGACGGCGAGATGGCGTGTGGCGAGTTTGGTCCGGGCCGCATGGCTGAGCCTGTCGAAATTGCTGACGCCATTCAAAAAATGCTGGGAGCGACCTCGCCACTCAAGGGCAAGAAAATTCTGGTGACAGCAGGGCCAACACGCGAACCGATTGATCCCGTGCGTTACATTTCCAATCATTCCTCCGGCAAGCAGGGCTATGCGATTGCCGAAGCTGCAAGGGATATGGGTGCAGACGTGACACTGGTCACGGGCCCCACGGCATTGACCAAACCTGCCGGCATGAAAGTGGTTGCTGTTGAAACCGCCGCTGAGATGCTTGCGGCTTGCGAAGCGTTGCCACAGCAGGATGTTGCAGTGTTTGCCGCCGCCGTGGCTGATTGGCGCGTGGCCAAGGTGGCGAATGAGAAAATCAAGAAGCAAAGTGGTGGCGCGATGCCCTCACTAAGCTTTGTAGAAAATCCGGATATCTTGAAAACCATCGCGTCGCGCAAATCCGCAAGGCCAAAGTTGGTTGTGGGTTTTGCAGCGGAAACTGAAAACGTGATCTCGCACGCGCAAGAAAAACTGAAACGCAAGGCTTGCGATCTCATCGTGGCCAATGATGTGTCGCCGGAAGGTGGTGTGTTTGGTGGCGATGCCAACACGGTACATCTGATTTCCAAAGACGGAGTTGAAAGTTGGCCACGCGCCTCCAAGCAAGATGTGGCGCGCAAGCTCTTGCTCAAGCTGGTGGAGCTGTTGTGAAGGTTGAAATCCTGCGCTTGCCCCATGCGGCAGATTTGCCCTTGCCCACTTACGCAACGTCAGGCTCAGCAGGCCTCGATCTACGCGCTGCTGAAGCGCTCACATTGAAACCAGGTGCGCGTGCACTCGTGCCAACGGGTCTCGCCATTGCGCTTCCAGAAAATTTCGAAGCACAGGTTCGGCCACGCTCTGGCCTTGCTGTGAAGCACGGTGTGACAGTGTTGAATTCGCCGGGCACTATCGACGCGGATTATCGCGGAGAAATCAAAGTGCCATTGATCAACCACGGCGTGGAAGATTTTGTGATCAACCGGGGTGACCGCATTGCGCAAATGGTGATTGCACCAGTGCAACACGTCACACTGATTGAAGTCCCGACACTCGACAGAACCGCCCGTGGATCAGGCGGCTTTGGTTCCAGTGGAAAAAGCTGAGCCAGGGCGAAGCTCACACTTCGTCCTGGAGAATTAAATCACTGTTGTTGCGGCGTTTGGCCCGGAGGGGTGGGCTCAACTGGAGCAGGCTGAGCTGGTGCAATTTGTGGCTCAGCTGGCGCTGGAGCGGATTGCTCAATCTGCTTCTGGATATTGGTGGTCACAGGCGATGTTTGTGGACCGCCTGAGGTTGCCATCCAGACCAAGAGGCCTGCAAGTGCGAGTGCGGCCAGCGCACCCCAAATCCACTTCGATTGATCTTGACTGCCGTACTGGCCGCCATTCTGGTTGCCTGAATTGGTTGGCTGCGGCCAATCATTGCGTTCGGTATAATGTTGGGCTTTCTGTACCATGATGGTTAGCCTTTCGGGTTAAGCCGTCCCGTCAATAGAATGTAGGAACGATGAGAGGCCCAAACGAGGCAAGGCGGCAATAAAATTGGCGCAAATTGTCGCAGTTATTGCGTGATATATTCCTTGAGCGTGGCAGCAGTTCCCTTGCTCCACAGGTTGGTCAGCCACTGCGCGAAAGCCTGCTGGAAGATTTCACTGTCGGCTACATCGCCATAGACATCGCGCAAGGAGAGCCACGCCATCGGATCGCTCTTGGCCTGTTGCGCCAATGCAGTGAGCTTGTCCCAGATCGGATCGTTTGCTTCGATTGCCTTGCCACTGTCTGAAACGCCTGCGCAATAGCGGCACCACAGGGCTGACTCCAATGCCAGGCCAGAAATGCTGCGGCCCGCTTTCAGATTATCCGCAATGACGGGCACGATGAATTTCGGCTGGCGGTTGGAACCATCAAAACACAGGCGCCGTTCGGTATCGCCGATCTTCGGATTGGAAAAGCGCTTGTCGATCAGCTTGTAGTAATCCTGGATATTGGTGTTGGGCACGGGCGGCACCGTCGGGATGATTTCATCCTGCTCGACCTTTTCAAAAAACCCGCGGATCAGCGGATGCTGCATCGCTTCATGGACGTAATGCACATCGAGCAAACCGCCGGGATAGGCAATCACCGCATGGCCACCATTGAGAATGCGGATCTTCATGTATTCAAAGGGTGTCACGTCGGCCACAAATTGCGCGCCGACTTTTTCAAAGGCTGGACGCCCCGCCGTGAACTTGTCTTCCACCACCCATTGCTTGAACTCCTCGCAGAACACCGGCCAATTGTCCTCAATACCAAAGACGCGCGAAGTGATCTCGCGTTCACGGTCACTGGTGGCGGGCGTGATGCGATCGACCATCGCATTCGGGAAGGCGACGTTTTTCTCGATCCAGTCGGCAAGCGTTGGGTCGCTCAAACGTGCAAGTCCAGCCACTGCATTGCGGCACACCACACCATTATGCGGAAGATTATCGCAGGACATGACGGTAAACGGTGCCATGCCTTTTGCACGACGCGCTTTCAGCCCATGCAGGATCATGCCGAACACGCTTTGTGGATCGCCGGGGTTTTTCGCATCGCGTTGAAGTGCCGGGTGCGAGGGATCAAACTGGCCCGTTGCCGGATTGATCATGTAGCCGCCTTCGGTGACGGTGAGCGAGACAATGCGAATGGCCGGGCTCGCCAAGGTTTCGAGCAGGCGTGCGCGCTGCGACGGCGGGATGAAATCGATCATCGGGGAAGTGACACGCGCGGCAGAAAAATGCGCATCCTGTTCAACAACCGTGGTCAGGAAATCTTGGGCGCGCAATTTCTCATACATCACCTCGTCCGACGGCATGACGCCAGCACCAATGATCGCCCAATCATGGTTCAATCCCATGTTAAAGAGATCATCGAGATAGATGGCCAAATGCGCGCGGTGGAAGTTACCAACCCCAAAATGCAAAATCCCCGGCGTGAGCGAAGAGCGCGAATAACGCGGTGTTGCAACTTCAGCACGAAGGCCGCGCACGGAAACCAGGGAAAGCTTTGTCATGGCGCTTGATTCCGCCATGGCAGGTGGGAAGTCAAGAGACGTCGCATTTCAATGAATTGATGTCGGACCAATTGCGCTTTCTCACCCAAATGCAGTAGTCTTCCTCTCATTGGGGGCTGGAATAATCCAGCCAAAAAAACCGAGGGAGGATTCCACAATGAAATTTCTGAAAACCTTGACCGCTGCATTGGCCGTCTCTGCCAGCTTGGCCTCAACCGCAAATGCCGCCGATCCCGCAAGCTGCAAGGCTGTGCGCTTTGCGGATGTGGGCTGGACTGAAATCCAGGTCATTTCCGAAATCGCCTCCAGCATGTTCAATTCATTGGGCTACACGGGCGAAGTGAAAACACTCTCGGTGCCCGTCACATTTGCCTCGCTCAAGACCAAGGACGTTGACGTGTTCTTTGGCAACTGGATGCCATCGCAAACCGCAGATATCCAAGCCTATCTCGACGACAAGTCGGTTGAACAACTCGCCGTCAATTTGGAAGGCGCAGGCTATGGCATGGTCGTTCCACAATATGTGGCTGATGCTGGTGTCAAATCGCTTGCCGATCTCGCCGCCAACAAGGACAAGTTTGCCGGCAAGATGTTTGGTATTGAGTCAGGCAATGACGGCAATCGCATCATGCAAGGCTTCATCGATGACGCCAAAAATAATCTCGGTGGTTGGACCGTGGTTGAAAGCTCGGAAGCTGGCATGCTGACGGAAGCTGAAAAGGCGATCAAGAACAATGAGTGGATCGTGTTCCTCGGCTGGACACCGCATCCCGTCATGGGCGACATGAAGCTTCACTATCTTGCAGGCGTTGAAGCTGCTGGCTTTGGTTCTGCCACTGTCTACACCAACACGCGCGCTGGCTGGGCGGCCGAATGCCCGAATGCCGCAAAGCTCGTCTCCAACATGAAGTTCACACTTCCAATGGTGGGCGGCACAATCATGGCGCCTGTGCTGAAAGACGGCAAAGATCCAAAGGCCGTTGCAGCTGAATGGATCAAAGCCAACGCCGACACCGTTGGCGGCTGGCTTGATGGTGTCACCACGATCGATGGTGGCGATGCCAAAGCCGCTGTAATGAAGTAAGCACATGCTTTCTCCCTCAGCGAAGCTGGGGGAGTACGCCGCAGGCGGGAGGGGGTGTTCGGCATAGAGCTCTATGTCCAACACCCCCTCCCCGCGTTCCGCGGTACTCCCCCAACAAGTTGAGGGAGAAAGGAAGAAAATGGATCCGATCACGCAATTCATCTCAAGCTGGAAAATCCCCGTCGGCCAGTGGGGAAAGAACGCGATTGGATTCATCGTCGATAATTTCGAATGGTTTTTCGATGGCGTGAAAGATGGACTCAACGCGGTGTTCGATGGCACCACGGCAGGCCTGCTCGCCATGCCGCCTGTATTACTCGCGCTGATTTTTGCGGGCATCGCATATTGGATCAAACGCTCTTGGCCGCTCACGCTTGGCGTGCTCGCAGGGTTTCTTTTTATCATCAACCAGAACCTCTGGAAGGAAACCATCCAGACACTGGTGCTGGTGATTTATTCAACGACCTTGTCGATGGCGCTTGGTGTGCCGCTTGGAATCTGGGCCGCGCACAAGCCAAAAGTCTGGCGCGCCATTCAACCGATCATGGATCTGATGCAGACCATGCCGACCTTTGTCTATCTCATTCCGATTTTGATTTTGTTTGGCCTCGGCGGCGCATCGGCTTTGATCGTGACGATCATCTTTGCGATGCCCGCTCCTGTGCGCATGACTTATCTGGGCCTTACCGGAATTCCCAAACCGTTGATCGAAGCGGGCGAAGCGTTTGGCGCAACCAAGCGCCAGATGCTGTGGAAGGTCGAACTGCCAGCGGCCCTTCCCACAATCATGGCGGGTCTTACACAATGCATCATGCTGTCACTGTCGATGGTGGTGATTGCCACACTGATTGGCGCACCCTCGCTTGGCAATCCTGTCAATCGCGCCCTCAACAATCGCAATATTCCGCTTGGCATTGAAGCAGGTCTAGCGATTGTGATCCTGGCTATCATCCTTGACCGCGTACTCGCCTCACGCAGTGAAGCAAAATCATGAGCGTTGCCGTCTCTTTCCAAAACGTCGACATTCTGTTTGGCAACAAGGCTGGTGATGCACTCTCCCGTCTGGATGCAGGGGCCACACGCGCTGAAATTCTGAAAGAGACAGGCACGGTACTGGGTGCCGCTGGCTGCAATCTCGATGTGCAGGAAGGCGAGATTTCTGTGCTGATGGGCCTCTCAGGTTCCGGCAAGTCTACGCTGCTTCGCGCCGTCAACGGCCTCAACAAGGTGACACGCGGATCAATCAACGTCCGCCACAAGAACAGCGATGTTGATGTGGCGCGCTGCGATGAGGCGACGTTACGCGCCGTGCGGCAGAACACGGTCGCCATGGTGTTCCAACAATTCGCATTGCTGCCGTGGCGCAGTGTGGCTGATAATGTTGGTTTCGGATTGGAGCTTGCAGGAGTGCCCGATGCTGAACGCAAGGCCCGCGTTGACAAGCAGTTGCAGCTCGTGGGCCTTGATCAATGGGCTAAAAAGCAAGTGCATGAATTATCGGGTGGCATGCAGCAGCGTGTTGGTCTCGCACGCGCTTTTGCAACTGAAGCGCCGATCCTGTTGATGGATGAACCCTTCTCGGCACTTGATCCCCTGATCCGCACCAAACTTCAGGATGAACTTTTGCAGCTGCAGAAGACCCTGCAGAAAACCATCATCTTTGTGAGCCATGATCTCGAGGAAGCCCTCAAACTCGGCAACACCATCACCATCATGCAGGATGGTCGCATCGTGCAATCGGGTCGGCCTGAAGATATCGTGCTGCGTCCCGCCAACGCCTATGTGCGCGACTTCATCGCCAATGTGAATCCGCTTTCGGTTTTGACGGCGTGGAACGTGATGCGCAACAAGGCTGATCTTGAGCGCGATACACAAGGCTGGTACTGGCTTGATCGCAAAAAGACAGCGCGCTGTCAGGTTGATGCTGCGGGAAAGTTGACAGCGGTTGAGCGCGATGGTGGTGCTGCAAACTGGGTCGCCTGCGCTGAAGCAGAACAACACTTTGCCAAAACCGAGCGCCCGGTCTTCTGGGCCTATCCGGGAACGCCACTGAAGACAGTCATGCTCGCCATGCACAAATCGGAAATCGCCCCCGTAGCGCTGTGCAACGAGGATGATACATTTGTTGGCGCCATCGGTGCGCGCGATGTCTTGCAGGCCGTGCTCAAACGCGCCAATGAGGATGGGTGAAATAACCCAATCAAACCGTCATGGCCCGCTTCACGCGGGCCACCCACGGACGCTCAAAGTTGGGTGGCCCGCGTAAAGCGGGCCATGACGAAATTATTTTAATTGTTTTAGTGCTTAACTAAGGAACCGCCTTGCTCTTCCCACCCTTCAGCCTTGTGAGACGATCTGAGCAAAGCCAGTTGATGCGCTGGTTGTCGCCCGTTCTTGCAATTGCACTCACGGTGATTGCAGGTGCCATTATTTTTGCGCTGCGGGGGGACGATCCGGTTGCTGCTCTCAGGGCCTATTTCATCGAGCCCTTGTCCTCGTCCTGGTCGATTGAACAGTTGATCGTCAAGGCCTCGCCGCTCATGTTGATCGGTGCGGGCCTTGCGGTTTGCTACCGCGCCAATGTGTGGAACATCGGTGCCGAAGGTCAGTTGGTGATGGGGGCGGTTTTTGCAGGGGCGATCCCCGTGCTGTTTCCGACGTGGCAATCGCCGCTCACATTACTTTCCATGATCGCATTGGGCGCCATCGGCGGCATGGCATGGGCAGCGATCCCGGCATTCTTGCGCACGCGTTTTCATGCCAATGAAATCCTGACATCCCTGATGCTGGTCTATGTCGCACAGTTGATCCTCGACTATCTGGTGCGCGGGCCGTGGCGCGATCCCCAAGGTTTCAACTTTCCAAAATCCATCACTTTTGATGGCTGGCAACTCTTGCCCACCATCTATGGCGGCATCCATGCAGGTGTACTTGTTTCTGTGATTGCAGCGCTCGCCTTGGCCTTCATGATGACGCGCACGTTGAAGGGTTTTGAAATTCGTGTCACTGGTGCTTCACCACGCGCTGGCCGCTTTGCAGGATTTTCCAACACCAACACTGTGTGGTTTTGTTTTCTCCTGTCCGGTGCACTCGCTGGCCTTGCAGGCGCATTTGAAATTTCATCCGTGGTCGGACAATTGCAACCGTCAATCTCGCCGGGCTACGGCTTTGCCGCGATCATCGTGGCGTTTCTCGGACGCCTCAATCCGGCGAGCGCCATTCTCGCGGCACTTCTCTTGTCGCTCAGCTATCTCGGCGGTGAGACCGTGCAAGTCAGCATGGGTATTCCAGACAAGATCGCGCGGGTGTTTCAAGGCATGTTGCTGTTTTTCATTCTCGCCTGTGACTCGCTCATTCTCTATCGCATCCAGTGGCATGGGTTTGCGCGCCGTGGTCTGGCGTGATGGATATTCTTCTTACCATCATGGCCGCCGCCACGCCTTTGCTTCTTGCGGCACTCGGCGAACTCATTGTCGAACGCTCCGGCGTTTTGAACTTGGGCGTTGAGGGCATGATGATCATGGGGGCTGTTGCAGGCTTTGGCGCAGCCTTGTGGAGCGGCAATCCATATGTTGGTGTGCTCGCCAGCATTGCCGCTGGCATGTTCATGGCTGCACTCTTTGGCTTTCTCGCCCTCACACTGGTCACCAATCAAGTCGCCACGGGACTTGCCCTCACGCTACTGGGCCTTGGTCTTTCAGGGCTCTTGGGTGAAAGCCTCGTCGGACAGCCCGGCGTCAAATTGCCGAGCGTCGCAGGCGTTGATCCCCTGATGATCTTTGCCTTCATTCTCGCCGCTGCCATCAGCTGGTTCTTGTTCAAGACCCGGCAAGGATTGGTGGTGCGTGCGATTGGCATCAGTGCTGCAAGTGCGCATGCGTTGGGCTATCCGGTAATCTTGGTACGCTGGCTGTGCGTGCTGTTTGGAGGAGCGTGTGCTGGGTTGGCGGGTGGTTATCTCTCGCTCGTCTATACCCCGCAATGGGTTGAGAACATGACGGCAGGGCGCGGCTGGATTGCGCTCGCCCTTGTGGTGTTTGCATCATGGCGCCCCTTACGCACAGTTGTAGGTGCCTATTTATTCGGCACGATTTCGATCCTTGGCTTTCTTGTCCAGACTTTTGCGCTGGGGATACCTGCACAATTCTTGTCGTCGCTGCCTTATCTGGTCACTATAATCACGCTCGTGATCATTTCCGGTAATACGTGGCTGACACGTGCCAACACGCCGCAAGCGCTAGGCCAGCCATTTGTGCCAGATAGATAAATCTATTTTCCTGAGGGCATACACATGAAGTCATTTTTGAAAACACTGGCCATTGCGGCAACCGCCATGACGGCACTTGCTGGCGTGGCCGAAGCCAAGACCAAAGCCTGCTGGGTCTATGTCGGTCCGATTGGTGATTTCGGCTGGAGCTACCAGCATCATCAGGGCCTTGAAGCGGTCAAGGCTGCTCTCGGCGATCAAGTTGAAACCGCTTACGCTGAAAGCGTTCCCGAGCCTGATTCAGAGCGCGTGATCGAGCGTTTCGCCCGTGAAGGCTGCAACATCATTTTCACAACATCGTTTGGCTACATGGACCCAACGCTGAAGGTTGCGAAGAAATTTCCAGACGTGAAGTTCGAACACGCAACAGGCTTCAAGACAGCTGACAATGTGGGCACCTATAACGCCAAGTTCCACGAAGGCCGTTATGTGATCGGCCAGATCGCAGCGAAAATGTCAAAGACCGGAACCGCAGGCTACATCGTGTCCTTCCCGATTCCAGAAGTCGTTTCCGGCATCAACGCGTTCATGCTGGGTGCGCAAACGGTGAACCCTGATTTCAAGGTGAAGATCATCTGGGCCAACACCTGGTTTGATCCAGCAAAAGAAGCAGACGCTGCAAAAGTTCTTCTGAGCCAGGGCGCTGACATCATGGTGCAACACACGGATTCAACCGCTCCTTTGCAGATCACTGAAGCTGCTGGCAAGTTTGGTTTTGGTCAGGCCTCTGACCAGATCAAGTTTGCACCAAAGGCCCAGCTTACTGCGATTGTCGACAATTGGGCTCCGCACTACATCAAGAGTGTCAAAGCCGTGATGGATGGCTCATGGAAGTCCGGCCAATATTGGGGCGGCATGGTTGATGGCGAAGTCGGCATGGCCGCCTTCAGCAACATGCCAGAAGACGTTGCCAAGATGGCCGCAGAAACTGTTGACGGCATCAAGTCCGGCAAGGTCAATCCGTTTGGCGGCAAGATCACCAAGCAGGATGGCGCAGTCGTTGAAAACCTCAACGATGGCGATATCCTGGGCATGAACTGGTACGTCAAAGGTGTTGACGACAAACTGCCACAGTAAATTTTAGATCACTGCGCGCCGCCTGCGGGAAACTGCAGGCGGCGTTTTTTTATGGTAGAGCGAGCGCATGATCTTCTCCGCCAACCTCTCGATGCTCTTTACCGAGCACCGTTTCCTCGACCGCTTTGCTGCCGCTGCTGCTGCAGGTTTCACCCACGTCGAGTTCCAATTTCCCTATGCGCATGGTGCTGATGAAATCGCTGCCGTCCTGACGCGCCATGCGTTGAAACTCGTGATGTTCAATTTGCCTTCTGGCGATTGGGACAAGGGTGAGCGCGGCATTGCAGGCCTTGCACATCGCAGCCAAGATTTTCGTGACAGTGTCGAAAAGGCAATCACTTACGCAAAGACGTTGCGCTGTGATCGGCTTAATTGTCTTGGCGGCCTCGAACCTGTCGATGAGACAGTGCTGATTGAAAATTTACGTTTTGCCGCCTCGCGTCTTGCTGCCGAGAATATCAAATTGATGATCGAACCAATCAACCCTATCGACATGCCGGGATTTTTTCTGACCACGCCCGCACAAGCGGTTGCGCTGATGGACGAGGTTGATCACCCCAATCTCTATCTGCAATACGATCTCTATCACGCGCATCGCATGGGCTGCGATATTGCAAGCGAGCTCAAATCAATGGCGCCGTGCATTGCGCATCTGCAAATTGCTGATTTTCCAGGCCGTCATGAGCCGGGCACGGGCGAGATTGACTTTGCCAAACACTTTCACGTGATTGCAGAATTCCTGCCGCATTTGCCTGTTGGTTGCGAATATCGACCAAAGAATGAGACGGTTGCAGGTCTCAACTGGCGCGCGCGGCTTGCGGGGACGTAAACCTTCTGTTAATTTGTGCAGCGCAACAATCGACCCCGCGAAAGGTGGCTCGCTATGCTTTATAACCTTTACGAATGGAACCATGCGGCGATGGTGCCTTTCCGGCTTGCCACTTCGGCGGCCCAGACTTTCTGGTCGGATGAACGAAACCCTTTGGCCCTTACTGCTTTTGGCCGCGCTACGTCAGCGTCACTTGAACTTTTCGAGCGCACCACGCGCCGCTACGCCAAGCCGGAATTTGGCCTCAAATTCGCGGTTGTCGAAGACAGTGAATATGAAATCCGCGAACATCTGGTGCTGAAAAAGCCTTTCGGCGATCTTTTGCATTTCAACAAGCTGGGTGATGCGCCGCGTCAGGAAAAATTGCTGATCGTGGCACCAATGAGCGGGCACTATGCAACTCTGCTGCGCGGTACAGTGGAAGCCATGCTGCCGCATTTTGATGTCTACGTCACCGACTGGGCAGATGCGCGCGATATACCCCTGAGCCATGGTCACTTCGATCTTGACGATTATACCGACTACGTCAGGGACTTCCTGCGTCATATCGGTGCCCGCGCACATGTGATGGCGGTGTGCCAGCCATCGGTGCCTGTGCTTGCGGCTGTCTCGATGATGAACGCCGATAATGATCCACTTTCACCCCTTTCGATGATCCTGATTGGTGGACCCATCGATACGGCGAGCAACCCGACAGCCGTCAACAAGATGGCGCATGACAAGTCGATTGCCTGGTTTGAACGCAACGCCGTGATGACTGTGCCGTTTCCGCTGCCGGGCTTTGGCCGCAAGGTCTATCCGGGCTTCATGCAGCTCACCGGCTTCATGACCATGAATCTTGATCGCCACATGACAGCACATCGCGATTTGTTCTGGCACCTCGTTGATGGTGATGATGACTCAGCTGAAAAGCACCGCGACTTTTATGATGAGTACATGTCGGTGATGGATCTGACCGCAGAATTCTATTTGCAAACCGTGCAGCGGGTTTTCATCAACCAGCATTTCCCAAAAGGGACATACCATTATCGCGGTCGCCATGTGGAGCCTGCAGCCATACGCCAGACTGCCCTTCTCACGATTGAGGGTGAAAAGGATGATATCTCAGGCGTTGGCCAGACTGAGGCTGCGCATCGCCTCTGCGCCAATTTATCTGCCGACCAGAAACAGCATCACCTGCAAATGGGTGTGGGGCATTATGGTGTGTTTTCGGGTTCACGCTTTCGCCGAGATGTTTTGCCGATAATCACGCAATTCTGCAAAAAATTTCAGGCCCGCGTCGCATCACCCGAACCGCGCAAGGTTGAACTGCGGACTGTTAAAGGATGAGAGAGTTCACGCGCTTTCTCGAGCGCCTGAAATCACCGCTGAAACCACAAGAGGCGAAGGTTCCCGAGCCTCTTTCCCTTGCGCTTTCAGATCGCGCAATATCGATCACGCTTCGCAAACATCAATCGGCACTCCGCATGACGCTGAGACTTTCACCTGATGGTGAAGGGGCAGTGATGACCTTGCCCAAGCGTGTCAGCCGAACTGAGGCGCAAGGTTTTGCTGAGCGTTCCAGGCCGTGGCTTGAAAAACAACTTTCCAAACGCAGCCCCAAAAAATCTTTTGTTGATGGCATCGACATTCCCTTGCGTGGTGAACCGCACAAGCTGGTGGCCAAGGGCGCGGCACGCGGGCTGGTGCAATGCCATACTGAATCGCGTGAAATACATGTGCCTGGTGACTCGAAGCATGTCGCACGGCGTTTCACGGATTTTCTGAAGGCTGAAGCCAAACGCGATCTTGAAAATGCGTCTCGTCACTACGCCAAGCTGATGAATGCAAAATTTTCACGCATCACCATTCGTGATCAGAAAAGTCGCTGGGGCTCGTGTTCTGCAGAAGGTGCGCTGTCTTATTCCTGGCGCTTGATCCTCGCTCCACCGCAAGTTCTCGATTATGTCGCAGCGCATGAAGTGGCGCATCTTCTGGAGATGAACCACGGGCCGAAGTTCTGGCGGTTGGTCCTCACGCATTGCCCGCATGCGCGCTTTGCCAAGCAATGGCTCAAGACCCATGGACGCGACGTGCACAGCTATGGGTGAATATCATATCGGTGCGCATCGTATTGATGCGCCTTCCTTGCCAGCGGGTCTTTATCTTGTGGCAACTCCCATCGGGAACCTCGGTGACATTTCATTGCGTGCACTCGAAACGCTTGCTGGATGCGATCTGATTTGCTGCGAGGATACGCGCATGAGTGTGCGGCTCTTGGATCGTTATGGCATCAAGAGACCTTTGCGGGCCTATCACGATCACAATGAGGGACGCGAAGCTACTGTGATTGTCGAAATGGTACGCGCAGGAAAATCCGTCGCGTTGATCAGTGATGCAGGTACGCCGCTGATTTCCGATCCGGGATTTGGATTGGTCAGGGCAATGGCAGATGCAGGGCTGATGGTGACAGCATTGCCTGGCGCTTCTGCTGTTCTCACAGGCTTGCAGCTTTCAGCACTTGCCAGCGACAGTTTCAGCTTTGCCGGATTTTTGCCTGAGAAAAAATCACACCGCGTAAAGAAGCTCACCTCCCTTGCTGCCCATCCGATGACGCTGATTTTTTACGAAAGTCCGCATCGCATTCTCGATGCGCTTTATGACATTGCTGAAGTGTTGGGGGATCGCCCTATTGCGATTGCCAGGGAATTGACCAAGCTGCACGAAGAGATGTTGCGCGGTACGGCGCGTGAAATCCATGCGGTGTTATCAGCGCGCACCGCAATCAAGGGCGAGTTTGTTGTTGTGATCGCGGCTCAAGACCAAAGCGAAATCATTGTCGAGGACCGGCAGATTGAGAGTGCCATTGACAAGGCGCTTGAAACGATGCCCACCAGCAAGGCGGCAGCGCATGTTGCGAAAACCTTGAACCTCGCCAAGCAGGATATCTATGCCCGTATTTTGAAACGCAAAGAAAACCATGGCGAAACGTGAGGAAGCCGAACGGCGCGGGCGCATCGCTGAACATGTTGCACTGTGGTATTTGCGCCTCAAGGGATATAAGTTGTTGGCGCATCGCTTCAAGGCGACAACAGGTGAAATTGATCTTGTGATGCGAAAGCGCGACACCACTGTGTTCGTTGAAGTCAAAGCGCGACCCACTGTTGATGCGGCCGTGATTGCGGTTTCGACGCGCCAACGCCAGCGCATCGCTGCTGGGGCGCGGGCCTGGATGTCGCGCGATCCCAAGGGCGCATCAGCCTATTGGCGGTTTGACATTGTGGCGGTGAGCCCATACCTCTGGCCGACACATATCGAAAATGCGTTTGAGGGAACTCTCTGAATGTCGCTGAATGTCGCCGTGCAGGCTGACCCCATGGAAAGTTTCGGGATCGAAGGCGATTCCACTTTTGCCCTGATGCTGGAAGCGCAGGCGCGTGGACACAGGCTGTTTCATTATCATGTGAAAACGCTGGCTTATGAAAATGGCAAGCTGTTTGCCACAGGCTCGCAGGTGAAGGTGAAAGACCAGAAGGGCGATCACTTCACGGCTGGTGCATTGACGCGGATTGATCTTTCAACGCAAGCCGTCATTCACATGCGCCAGGATCCGCCGTTTGACATGGGCTATATCACGGCAACACATTTGCTAGACCGGATTCATCCCAAGACTTTGGTGGTCAATGATCCCACCGAAGTGCGCAATGCGCCGGAAAAACTTTTCATTCTCAACTACGCGCAATTCATGCCGGAGACCTTGATCAGTCGCGATCACAACGAGATCGATGCATTTCGCCGTGTTCATGGCGAGATCGTGGTGAAGCCGCTTTACGGCAATGGTGGCGCGGGGGTTTATCGTACTTCCAGGGATGACATGAATTTTGGTTCGGTCATGGAAATGATGCGCGAGACTTACAAAGAACCACTGATCGCGCAACGCTATCTCCCGGAAGTGCGCAAAGGTGACAAGCGGATTATCCTTGTGGATGGCAAAGTTGCCGGTGCGATAAACCGGGTTCCTGGTGAGAACGACAATCGCTCCAACATGCATGCAGGCGGTGTGGCTAAGCCCACAACCTTGACCAAACGCGAGCATGAAATTTGTGAGGCGCTGGGACCTGACCTGAAAAAGCGCGGACTGATTTTCACAGGCATTGATGTGATTGGTGATTACATGACCGAGATCAACGTGACTTCGCCCACTGGCATTCGCCAGGTGAAGCGTTTTGGTGGAGCTGATATTGCCGCATTGATCTGGGATGCCATTGAAGCGAGGGTTTGACGATGGATATCATCGCCTTCGATGCCGACGATACGCTGTGGCATAATCTTGTGCATTTCGATGCGGCTGAAAAACAATTTGGCCAGATGCTTTCCAATTATTGTGACGCTGTTGATGGTACGCGTGCATTGGCTGAAGCCGAGAAGCGTAACATCAAGCTCTATGGTTTTGGGGTCAAGAGTTTCACGTTGTCGATGATTGAAACTGCAATCGAGATTTCGAGTGGCAGTGTTGATGCCGTGACGATCCAGACGCTTATTGCGATGGGTCGCGACATGCTTGATCACGATATCGAGCTTCTGCCGCATGTTGAAGATACGCTGAAGGCGCTGCATGGTGATCATCGCCTGCTGCTCATCACCAAGGGCGATCTGCATCATCAGGAACGAAAAGTTCTGGCTTCGGGACTTGCGCATTTCTTTGAAGGTGTTGAAATCGTCTCCGACAAAAAGCCGGAGACCTATCACAGACTGTGGAAGCGCCATGGTGGCCGCATTGAGCGGAGCCTGATGGCCGGAAATTCCATCCGCTCCGATGTGCTGCCGATGATTGCTGCGGGTGGCATCGGGGTTTATGTGCCGTTTGAAATTCTGTGGGACCATGAGCACGAAGAGGTTCCCGTTGATACAGCGCGCTTTCATGCAGTGAAAGACCTCAGCGAAATGCCGGCGTTGGTCGCCAGGCTTAAATAGTTTCTATTTTGTTCTTGACATTGCTGGAATGTGGTCCTATATGGGGGGCGTGCTTGATGCTTTGCGGCCCTGTCCAAAGGGGCCTCGGAATATCAGGCGCAGGGTTGGCTTTTGCTTTCGGGCAAGTGCCCGCCCCCGCTGATTGACATCGTGAATAAGATTTTGACTCGGCGCAATTCATCCGTCGCGCTGGTGCAAACGACAGTTTGCGTGGGGCGCATCCGCTGGCGCCGAAATCGGCCAGAGAATGCCGCTCGTACTCGAGTGACCGCACTTGACGCCGCCAGTCTGGCAGCTCAGGCTTTGCGAGTACAAGGGGATCAGACATGGCGTTACGAAAGGAAATGAGTTCAGCGATTGACTTGCAGGCCTTGAGTGTTGGCGAGCTTGCGGCGGTCGTGGGATTGATCATCATTGGGGTCGTCGGTTTTTATGTGCCGTTGCCCCTGGCGTTTTTTCCCGAAGACCCAGAGTCTCTGCAAATTGCCCTCAAGTTCAGGACGCTTGCGGTACTTGGTCTTGCACCTTGGACAGTTTCGCTGACGATTTATTTTTTTGTATCTTTGCTGTTTGGGCGCTCCGGCAATCGCTTTCCAAGCATTGATCCTTTTGCCAAATCGATTTTGCTTGGAACACTGTTGATTGCTTGTATTTGGGCGCTGATCATTGCGCCACGTTTTTACTATTTGTCTGATCAAAGACTAAGCATCCTGGAACTGGCGCTCCCAATATTATCAATAGCGGCATTCCAGTTCGTTTTTGTTTTCCTTGCCCTTCTGATTGACAGGATAGCGCGAGGATATGGATTCTGGTTGTTGTTGCTCGGAATTGCGTTGTCAGGAATTTTCATCACGACTTATGAGTGGTCTGAAAAACTTTCGCTTGGCACAGTCGCGAGGAATCACTTGTGGCTGGAACTTGCATTGATTGCTGTATCGGTACCTGCCGCGTGCCTTGCTCAACAGGTGATCAAGGATAACTCAGAAATCGATCCACGGTTCCTGATGACAAGTGCTCTTGCGACAGCAACGCTGACTGAATGGCTGAGTTATTTTGCGGTTGGCGCTGCATCGTGGGGACCAGAGTTGGCCATCTGGTTCGAGAACAACAGAACTCTTGCCGAAATCATGATCTGGTTGGCCAGCATAGCTGTGCTGTGGTTGGCGTGGAATCGTCATTGCAAAGGCCAGTGGAGGGTGCTTGTCATGATCAGTTTCCTATGCTTGGCCTTGTTGTTGGCAATCGGGAATTTCAGTTTTGGTTCGGGATTGAACCGGATTTTGAATGGGTCGGATTGGCTCGTTGCTGCCGCACTCACCCTGCCGTTGATTGATCGCTTGCGTGCCAAAAAACTGCGGATTTGAAATCCAAAAATAAACCCAAACCTCCGCGACGGAATTCGCTCTCCTCATCCGTCTTATCTTCAAACAGGGATTGGGGAGAATTTGCATGACTGCGCGCGTGGCGACGATTGCGTTTCAGGGGATAGAGGGTGTGCTTGTTGATTGTCAGGCGCAGTTTGTGGGTGGTGAGCCCCGGTTCAATGTGGTGGGGCTTGGCGACAAGGCGGTGAATGAAAGCCGTGAGCGGGTGCGTGCTGCCCTTCACGCGATTGGCTTGGCGCTTCCGGGAAAGCGGCTTGTCGTCAATCTCTCCCCTGCTGATCTTCCCAAGGAAGGCTCGCATTTTGATTTGCCGATCGTGCTTGCCACCATGAGTGCGCTTGGCGTGATCCCGCCTGATTTTCTGAACCGCTATGCCGCCATTGGCGAACTTGCACTTGATGGAACATTGCTTCCGGTTTCAGGGGCTTTGCCTGCTGCGATGACGGCGCAAGCAAATGGCCTCGGGCTCATCTGCCCGGCAGCATCAGGTTCAGAAGCGGCGTGGGCGGGTGAGGATGTGGAGATCCTTGCACCACAATCCCTCATTCAACTGATCAATCATGTGAAGGGCACGCAAGTGCTTACGGCACCCAAACCAAATCTACGTGAGATGGATGAAAAGCTCCCTGATCTTGCCGACATCAAGGGCCAGGAAGCAGCAAAGCGGGCGCTTGAGGTTGCCGCTGCGGGTGGTCATCATCTATTGATGGTGGGACCGCCGGGTGCTGGTAAATCCATGCTGGCGCAACGCCTGCCGTCGATCCTGCCGCCGATGGATCCACGCGAGATGCTTGACGTTTCAATGGTGGCCTCACTGTGTGGTGAATTGAAAGATGGCCAGCTTTCGCGGCGCAGGCCATTTCGTGCTCCCCATCATTCGGCTTCGATGCCAGCACTGATTGGCGGCGGGCTTCGCGCGAAGCCCGGTGAACTTGCCCTTGCGCATCATGGTGTTTTGTTTCTTGATGAATTGCCGGAGTTTCAGACGCGTGTGCTGGAATCACTGCGACAACCCATCGAAACGGGCGAGGTGCTGGTGGCGCGCGCCAATTATCACGTGACTTATCCTGCGCGCTTTCAGCTTGTTGCCGCGATGAACCCATGCCGCTGTGGTCATGCTGGTGAGGCTGGTCATGTGTGCAGGCTTGGTCCCAAATGTGCGGCTGATTATCAGGCGCGGATTTCCGGGCCATTGCTGGACCGCATGGATCTGCAATTGGAGTTGGCTGCGGTCAAAGCTTCCGATCTCACTTTGCCGGCGCCCAAGGAGAAAAGTGTGGATGTGGCAAAGCGCGTGGCCGAAGCGCGCAATCGCCAGCGCCAGCGCTTCATTGCCCTTGGTTATCCCAACTTGCGCACCAATGCTGAAGCTGATGGTGCACTCCTCGAAGAGATTGGCAGGCTCGACAAGGCGAGCACGGCGTTGATCCGTGATGCCGCTGAGGCCATGAAACTTTCGGCGCGTGGTTTCCACCGGGTCATTCGTGTGGCGCGCACCATTGCTGATCTTGACAATCGCGATGAGGTCTCGCGGCTGCATCTCGCTGAAGCGCTGTCCTATCGGCAAAAACCTGCATCAATGCGGGCCGCAGCGTAAAGCATTTCTTCACCACGTTGGGGCTGGGCTGTGCAATTCAGATCAGTTTAACCCTGATTTCGATTGTCGGGGCTCGGCAAGGCTTTGTGAAGCCCGCTATGCGAAAACCATGATGAAACGCATGGAAAAAAACGCTGCCAAAATCCTGCTCAACAAACCTGAACAGGATGAACGCCGCAGGGCGAAACGCTGGACAAATGCACTCACCATCATTGCGAGTGCCGCTTTTGCCAGCGCGATTTTGTTTGCGGTTTTTGTAGCACTCACGCGCGCCCAGTATTTCCTGACCGCTGGTGCTTTGTTGCTGATTGGAACGGCTGTCATCATGGGGACGGCTTTTTACCTGTGGAACCGCGAGACGGCCCAGCGCGTCATGCGGCTGATGCGCAATATCCGCGCAGCCGAACAGGCGCGTGATGAAGCCTCGGCCAACTTGTTTGAAAAGGCGCGCATGCTCGCCACCATGAGCCATGAAATCCGCACCCCCCTCAATGGTGTGATCGGCATGTTGAACTTGCTTTTGCACACCGAGCTTACAGCCGAGCAGCGCAACTATGCGCGCACGGCGCAGGTTTCCGGTCGCACGCTTCTCTCGATCATCGATGAAATTCTCGACACCTCGAAAGCCGAAGCCCTGCGCAATGACAAGCCGCAAGCCGTTGAGATCACCAGCGTGGTTGAATCGGTGACTGAACTACTGGCACCGCGCGCCCACGCCAAGAACATTGAACTCTCAACTCATATTGCCGCTGATATTCCTGATCTGATCACGATTGACGATCTGAAACTGCGCCAGATCCTGTTCAACATTGCCGGTAACGCCATCAAGTTCACGACGACGGGCGGCGTTGACATGCGATTGATGCGCCAGAACCGCGCGTTGATGATCAAGATCACCGATTCGGGAATTGGTTTGACGGAAGAAGAAGTTGAAAAACTTTTCACTGAATTTTCCCAGGCCAATGACACGATCCAAAAAGATTTCGGCGGCACGGGCCTTGGCCTTGCCATCACCAAGCGGATTGTCGAACAGTTGAACGGCACGATCATGGTTGAGAGCCGAAAAGGTGAAGGCACCAGCTTTACAATTGTGCTGCCAGAGCTGTTGCCAGTTGGGGCGAAGGTTGAACCAAAGCCCTTGCAAGGCCGCCAATTTGCATTGGCCTTGAAGCCTGGTGTGAACACCGATCATCTCAAGCTGATGCTCTCAGAAATGGGTGCTGGTTTCCGTGATGTTGCCACTGCTGAGTTGAAAAAGTTTCTGTCGGCAGAAGCAAGCGATACAGTTCTGATCAGCGATGGAACACAAGCCGTTTCCCTGCGAGCCTGGGCGCGGGGCTTGCGCAAGACGTCACTCAATCACCATCAGGTCTGGGTCATGCTTTCGGCTGAAGAGCGCAGCACCTATCAGGACATGATGTCGGGGGCATTTGCTGGCTATTTGTTGAAGCCGTTGCGCCGCTCGAGCTTGCTCACGCAACTGACTGCGTTTGATGATGCAATGGTCGAGCAAGGCATTACGCAACTCCGCGATATTGCGCGCCCACGCAAGGAGCAACGGGCACTTTCGATTCTTGTCGCTGACGACAATCCCGTGAACATGTTGTTGTTGACGACGATGCTGGTGAAGGCCGGTCACCGTGTGCAAGAAGTTGAGCATGGCGTTGAAGCGCTGCGCCGTCTTGTCGGCGAGCATGATTTCGATCTCGCCATTGTCGATGTCCGCATGCCTGGCCTTTCCGGGCTTGAGGTTGCAAAGCGGGTGCGTTCGCATGAAGAACAACGCGGTATTGCCAAGCCTGTTCCAATCCTGGCACTCACCGCCAATGTCCGCCCGCAGGATCGCGAGGCCTGCCTGAAGGCTGGCATGAACGGTCATCTGGCCAAACCGTTTGATCAGCATGACCTGATCGAGGCTGTGACCAGGCTCACAAAAATCCGCGCCGCCTGACCTGACTCCAAACTGTCACGGGCTTGTGCTAAATTTGCTGCGTGAATGACGCCCCGACAAAACTTTCTGTTCGACTGGCTACATCTCGGGCTGAGATCGAAGCAGCACAGGCATTGCGCTATCAGGTGTTTTTTGAAGAGCGCGGTGTCAGTGCGGATTCACAGCGCGATGCCGATGACTTCGATCCGATTTGTGATCATCTGCTGGTGGAGCGGGACGATGGCGTGCTGGTGGGTACTTATCGCTTGTTGCGCCAGGAGGTGGCGCAGCAAGATCAGGGTTTCTACAGCGCACAGGAATTTGACATCGCACCCTTGCTGGCGCGGCATCACGCACTTCGCTTTCTGGAACTCGGTCGCAGCTGTGTGCTCAAGCCCTATCGCACGAAGCCAGTTGTTGAACTTTTATGGCAGGGCATTTGGGATTATGTGCGTGCGCACCGGCTTGATGTGATGTTTGGCTGTGCCAGTCTTGAGGGTGCTGATCCTGCAACACATGCGCAAGCGCTGTCCTTCCTGCATCATCACGCGCGCGCTGACGGCGAGTGGAATGTGCGGGCAAAGGCGGAGCGCTTTTGCAGAATGGATCTGATTGCCAAGGAGAAGCTCAACGAGCGAGATACACTTCGCCTGCTGCCGCCCTTGGTTAAAGGCTATTTGCGTCTGGGCTGTCGCATTGGCGAGGGTTGCGTTGTTGATCAGCAGTTCAACACGGTTGATGTGTTGATCGTTCTGCCCGTCTCACACATCAATCCGCGTTACTTCAACCATTTCGGCCAGCCGGTTTAAGCTTTGTTTGGCGCAACTTTCCGGTCGCAAGTGGTGCCCACTTGCTCCTTCGTTGCGCTAGGCGTCAGCCTGTGCGGCCTGGCGCATGCGCTGCTGATACATCGACGCAAAATCGATCGGATCAAGCATCAGCGGCGGGAAGCCACCATTGCGTGTTGCATCAGCAAGGATCTGGCGCGCAAACGGGAATAGCAGGCGCGGGCATTCGATCAGCACTGCGGCATGCAAGACATTCTGCGGGAAGTTTTCCATGCGGAAAATGCCTGCATACAAAAGCTCGGCGGCAAAAATCGTCTTGCCTTCGCCGGTTGCCTTCGAATCGATGTGAAGCTCCACCTCGAAGTCATTGGGACCGACGTTGCGGGCATTCACATTGACCGAGATATTGATATCAGGCTGGCCTTCCTGCGGTGCAAGCGAGCCTGGTGCATTGGGATTCTCAAAGCTCAGATCCTTCAGGTACTGGCCAAGAATGCGCATCGCAGGCTGGCTGCCAGGTTGTGGTGGCGGCGCTGAAAGCGGCAGGGATGACGTGGCAGAAGATGGAGTTGAAGATGCAGATGCCGCTGTGACAGTGCGCGATGCAGGTGCTGTCGATGAAACCACACGCGAAACAGGAGCGTTGTCACTTGCCGAAACCTTGGGCAGGACACGACTCGCGGATGATGATGAACTCGCAGACGAAACTGTACGTGATGCAGGCTTTTCAGCTGCCTTGGGTTCCGGTTTTTTGCCTTTTGCCATTTTGTGCCTCTCATTGCCCCGCCAATTGGAAACCCAGCTAACATGAACTCGGCCAAAGCGGCAAGGCCTGATGCAATGTCGCAAGCCCAACTATTGCAGCAACAAAGATTGGAAAGCGCCACCGTCTGACCTATATATGACAAAACCCCTGTCAAAGAGTGCTTCGCCGATGAACCCTTTCAACGATCCCCTGAATATCGTGCTGCTGATTGCAGTGCTGATCATGTTCTGGCGACTTAAATCAATGTTGGGGCAACGCACCGGATTTGAAAAGCCACCGCTTGACCTGACCAAACAGTTCAAACGCGAAAAGCCAGTTGCTGGCGATGAGGCCAAGCCGATTGATCCCGCGCCGATCACCATTGATGAAGATGATCGCCGCCCGGTCTGGGATGGTTATGCCAAGGAAGGTACTGCTGTTGCCAGCGGCATTCAGGCCATTGCTGATCGTATGCCAGGCTTTACCGCCAAGACCTTTGTGCAAGGTGCCGAGATGGCTTACGAGATGGTGCTCAATGCCTTTGCCAAGGGTGACAAGACAGCGCTGAAGCCCTTGCTCAGCCGTGACGTCCTCGACGGGTTTGTTGCTGCCATTGATGAACGCACGCGGGCTGGGCACAAGCGGCATATGGAATTTGTCGGCGTGAAGCATGTCGAAATCATCTCGGCGCGCCTTGATGGCAATCGTGCTGAACTGACTTTGCGAATTGTCGGTGAAATGGTTGCGGCAACGATTGATGCACAAGGGCAAACTGTGGAAGGAAACCCCAAAGCGCTTCGTGAAGTCTTTGATACCTGGACATTCGAGCGCGATGTGACGGCGCGCAATCCCAACTGGACTGTCATTGACACAACTGATGATGCCGAGACCGTTGTATGAAACTTTCACCTGTTGCGCTGGCAAGCCTGCCTGCGTGGCAAGGCTATGATGCCTCACTCAGCCTGGCAGCCTTTCAACGCTCGGCGCGCGAAATTCTTTCAACTGCACATGGCTTCAAGCGTGAAGCCCTTTATGGCGGCGCCAAGGCTGACTGGCTGAAAACCTGTGAGGCAGCGCTGACGGCAACGGATGCGCGCGGATTTTTCGAACACGAATTTCAGGCTTTCCGCGTTGAGGATGATGTGCGGCCGCAAGGGCTGTTCACTGGCTACTATGAACCCGAAGCCAATGGCGCGCGGGAGAAAACGGATCAATTCAGTGTTCCGATCTACCGGAGGCCCGCTGATCTTGTGGCGCTGACGGCTGAACAAGAAGTTGAAACTGGCGGCTTCAAATATGGCCGCGTGGTTGATGGAAAAGCCCAACCCTATTTCACACGGCAAGAGATCGAAGAAGGTGCACTTTCGGGTCGCGGGCTTGAGATTGCCTATATCAACAGCTGGCAGGACGCATTCTTCATTCACATTCAAGGCTCTGGTCGCATTCGCCTCGCCGACGGGTCATCCATCCGCCTGGCCTATGCGCTGAAGACTGGCCACCCCTACACTGGCATTGGTGGTGTGTTGGTCCAGCGCGGTGTACTCACCCCTGAAACCAGTTCGATGCAAACGCTGCGTGCGTGGATGGATGCCAATCCGGATGAAGCGCGCGCCTTGATGTGGAACAATAAATCGTTTGTATTTTTCCGCGAGATCGCCGTTGAGGATGAAGCACTTGGTGCACTGGGCGCACAGCAAGTGAACCTTTCACCACTGCGCTCACTTGCAGTTGATCGATCGCTGTGGATGTTCGGGATGCCGATTTGGCTTGAAACCAATTTGCCACCAGAAGCGGGTGGTGCCGCATTCGCCAATCTGATGGTTGCCCAAGATACGGGTTCTGCCATCAAGGGGGCTGCACGGGGTGATGTCTATTGGGGCTGGGGCGACAAGGCTGCCCATATCGCAGGCCACATGAAACAGCCCGGTACCTTCACAGCACTACTTCCCAAAGCCGTTGCAAAGTCGCTCAGGCTCGTCTGACCATGGCGCGGGACGGCAAACCACATGTACCCGATCAAGGGTTGTGGGACGATGTTGCAAAAGGCATCACGCCACTGCAGGCGAAGTTCAGGGTGAAGTCCAAAGTGTTGGGTAAAATCGCAAAACCAATTTTGCGCGATCCCTATCATCCGCAGCCTGTAGAAATTCCAACACGGTTCTTGCACGCGCCACCACCGCTTGCCAGTTTTGATCGCCGCATGGCACAGAAACTGTCGCGTGGCCAAGCCGAGCCTGAGGCAACAATCGATCTGCACGGCGACAATCTTGAAATCGCGCGGATCAAGCTTTTGCATTTCCTGACAGGAGCACAACAGCGCGGCCAGCGTCTGGTGCTTGTCATCACCGGCAAGGGTGCATCGCCTTATGCGCGCCACACGCTGCATGGTCTCACGCATTTTCATACGCCTGAGCGTGAGGGACGATTGCGCCGTGAAGTGCCGGACTGGCTGCATGAGGCGCAATTTCGCGCGCATGTCGTGGGCTTTCAACCCGCCCATCCCAGGCATGGTGGAGGAGGCGCATTCTATGTGCGGCTGCGCAGACTTGCAGGAGGACCGCAATGACGCCTTTTGGTGCAAGGGTGCGTAAATTGCGGGAAGAGCGCGGTGTAACTTTGAAGGACATGGCTGCAGCGATCAGCGTTACACCTGCCTATCTCTCCGCCTTGGAACATGGCAAGCGCGGACGACCATCGTGGCATCACATCCAGCGCATCATCACCTATTTCAACATCATCTGGGATGAGGCGGAAGAGCTCGTCAAGCTGGCGCGCATTTCGCATCCCAAGATCACCATCAACACCGCTGGCCTTGATCCGGAAGCAACCGAACTTGCCAATCTGCTCGCTGATCGTGTGTCACGCTTGCGCAAGGACGATGTCAAAGCACTGCTCGCCGTTTTGAAGAAGGCGAAGTGAATTACTGCACGTTCTCTTGCAACGCCTCAGCCAGCGCTTTTGCATCCGTAGTATAGGTGAAGTGCTTCACAAAGCTTCCATCAGGGCCCATGAGATAGAGAATGGAGCTGTGGTCCATCAGATAATCCTGGGGACGCTTGGCGTTCTCTACCTTTTGATAAAACACCTTGAAGGTCCTTGCGGTTGCTGCAAGCTGCTCCGGAGAACCCGTGAGGCCTACTAGCCTTGGATGAAAATTCTCGACGTAACTCGCGAGAACTTCTGGCGTATCGCGTGCGGGATCCACACTGATCATGACAGGTGTCACGCGCTCTGACTTTTCTCCGAGTTGATCAAGGGCTGCGGTCATCACCTGAAGTGTTGTCGGGCAGATATCCGGGCAAAAGGTGAAGCCGAAAAACACCAGCATGTATTTGCCGTGGAAGCTTTTGTCGGTCACCACTTCACCCTTGTGATTGATCATGGTGAATGGGCCGCCCACTTGCGCCACACCTGAAGTCACTTGCGATTTTTCTGGAACAGCAAAAAGCGTATAGCCTCCAAGCCCCGCCGCCAGCAGGACAAGCAGCAAGGGAATGGCGCGACGTTTTATCAGCGTGGTTAGGTTTTGCATGATGCACCTTACTCATCTAGTTATGCCTGATGATCAATGATGCATTGGGCCGCAGTGCGGCAGGTGTCGAAAATTATGGCTATTTGCGGCTGCGCACGCTCGTCAGGTTGCGCTGGCTTGCGGTCATTGGCCAGAGCTGTGCGGTCTTGTTTGTCAATTTCTGGCTGAAGTTTCCGTTACCCTTGGGCCTGTGCCTGTTGCTGATTGCACTCTCGGCCTGGATCAATGTGTTCATGACCATTCGCTGGCGCGCCACACAGCGCCTTTCGGCAGAACCTGCGGCCCTTTTGCTGGGCTATGACATCGCCCAGCTTGCTGGCCTTCTCTATTTGACTGGTGGTCTTGAAAATCCTTTCGCCTTTTTGTTTCTGGTGCCCGTCACCGTATCGGCTGCTTCCCTGCCCTTGATCTGGACCTTGCTGGTCTGCGGCTTTGCGCTTGTGGCGGTGTCGATCCTCGCCTTTGTGCATTTGCCGTTGCCGTGGAGCGTGACAGAGCCGCTGGTCATTCCGCCTGCCTATGTTGCCGGCATGTGGGTGGCGCTCGTCAGTGGTACGGTGTTTTCGACGATCTATGCGCGCCGCATTACCGAGGAAGCGCGCCAGATGTCGGCAGCCCTCAATGCAACAGAAATTGTATTGGAACGCCAGCAACGTCTTTCAGCCCTTGACGGGCTTGCCGCTGCTGCAGCCCATGAGCTTGGTACACCACTTGCCACCATTGCCCTTGTTGCCAAAGAATTGCGCCATGCCTTTCCCGCCTCTTCACCACATTCCGATGACCTTGATCTGCTGACGAGCCAGTCCGCCCGCTGCCGTGAAATTCTTTCAAAACTCGCCAATCGTGGTCAGGTGGCGGATCATGTTTTTGAGACTGAAAAGCTCTCCGTCATGATTGAAAATCTTGTGGCCCCTTTGCGGGGATCAGATGCCAAGGTTACCGTTGATATCAGCGGTGATGACGGATCGCCTGAGCCCCTGATCCGGCGCAACCCTGCCATCACCTACGCGCTGGACAACATTCTCGAAAATGCGCTGGATTTTGCCAAGAGCGAAGTGCGCGTGACCAGCCGCTGGAACAACTCACAGATCATGCTTTCAGTTGTTGATGATGGACCGGGGTTTGACCAATCCATCATGGACCGGTTGGGTGATCCTTTTGTGACCACCAGGCCCGGCTTTGAGAACCCGGAGCCTGAACCCGGTGCACGCCATGAAGGAATGGGGCTTGGCCTGTTCATTGCCCAGACCCTGTTGCAGCGCACGGGTGCAAGCGTCAATCTTGCCAATCGTCCAAGCCCGCAGAGTGGTGCCCAGATCCAGATCGTCTGGCCGAGATCGTCCTTTGCGAATGAAGAAAAGCAAATTCGCACTTGACCAAAAACCACAAGACGCCCATTTCCGTAAGAAGATCATGCTGCCACAAGATAAAACACTGTTGCTTGTCGATGATGACACGCCATTCCTGACGCGCCTTGGGCGCGCTATGGAGCAACGCGGCTTTGCCGTTCGCACCGCCGATACAGTTGCTGAAGGCATTGCCCATGTCAAACGCAGTGCACCTGGTTATGCCGTGGTTGATCTTCGGCTTGCTGACGGCAATGGACTCGATGTGATCAGCGCGCTGCATGATGCGCGCCCTGATGCGCGGGTTGTTGTACTCACGGGCTATGGCAATATCGCAACTGCTGTCACGGCGGTGAAGTTAGGTGCAATCGACTATCTCGCCAAGCCTGCCGATGCCGATGCCGTCTATGGCGCGCTGATTTCCGAAGGCGATAACCGCGACGCCGCACTACCAGAAAACCCGATGTCAGCCGACCGCGTGCGGTGGGAACATATCCAGCGGGTGTTTGAGTTGTGCAACCGCAATGTCTCGGAGACTGCGCGACGCCTCAACATGCATCGCCGCACGCTGCAGCGCATTCTGGCCAAGCGCGCGCCGAAGTAATTCGCAGTTTATCTATCCGTTACTGGCTGACCAGGTGGCCTCGTCCATGGCCACATCGTTGGCTGCAGGATCGCTCTTGTCAGCGGACCACATGTCAGCTTTTGCCTTGGCGCGTTCTGCCAGTTCTGGCGACAACGTCTTTGCCAGTTTTTCAGCGCGCGCTCCTGCATCGGCATCATTTTGTGCAGCTGCCACATAATACCAGAACAAGGCTTCTTCAGGCTTGGCCTTGGTGCCAAGACCACGCTCCAGAAGTACAGCAAGATTGAACTGGCTGTCCTTCAGGCCATAGGCTGCGGCAAGCGAGAACCATTTGAACGAACGTGCATAATCTGGCGCACCAGCTTCTTTGCCAGATGAAATCACAGCAGCATTATGCATGGCGCGGACATTGCCGAGAGCACCTGCGCGCTCGTACCAGCCCAAGGCAGCTTTCATGTCCTTGTCCACACCCTTGCCGCGTTCATACAAGGTGGCAACACGATATTGGGCAGGTGCGAGGCCGGACGCTGCCGCCTTGCCATACCAATAGGCCGCGTGAGAAAAATCACGCGCGATCTTGTCGCCATTCATGAAGTGCGTTGCGACCACATACTGTGCGCGTGCATCACCCTTGGCGGCTGCGTTACGCAGTGCCTCGGAACCCAATTCAGCTGGCGGCATGTCGGCCAGTGACTGAATCTGTGACTTGCCAGTAGCCGTGCCTGCGACAATGTCGCCAACAGATGCCGAACCGGGCAATGACCCTGTCAGAATAGCGTCATCAGCCTGAGTAACGGTTGCTTCTGAGCCTTCGATCATATCGGTTGAGATCGCGGATGTTTTGGCTGGATCTGGCGCTGGCGCTGGGGCTGGCGGAAATGAAGGGACGGTGCTTTGCACCTTCATCTCGGGGAACATCTGCATCTGGCTGCGGCCCATCATGTTGAACATGAAGGCGGCAACACCTGCAAGAATGATGAGGCCTGCGAAAATCAGTTTCTTGCGCTTTCCGGTCTGTTCACCAGCGTTTGGCGCAAGTAACGGATCAGCTGACTGGGCACGAGCCATTGCTGGAGCCGCCTCGGTCTTGGCCTGGCGCTTGAAACGGTTGAACAGCGAGGAAGAGCCCTTGTCTTCAGCTTTGGACTTGCTTGCTGACAATGCACCAAGGAAACCTGAAGATTTTGCAGCATGTGAAGCTTGCGCTGCACGTCTGGCAGCGGCGATCAGATCAGTGGTGCTGGCATCGGATGGCGAGACTGGCTGCACAGAAGGTGCAGCACCATCAACCGAAAAGGCGGAGACCTGTGTAAACGCATTTGAACTGACGGCCTCTGCCGCTGCTTGTACCGGCTCCAATGGCGCGTCGTAATGCGTCTGTACAGGCGAATGCAGTTCAATAGGTGCATGCGCTGGTTCTGCCACAAATTCGGGCTGTGCAAGATGGTGTTGAACAGGCTGTGCAACATGATCGTCAGCGAATGGATTGGCCACGGTAGTTGCTGGCATTTCAGCTGCAACAGCGTGTTCAACGCGCTGGCCAATGGCCGCGGTTTCGAGTTCGGAGAGCTTGCCAACAATATGTTCGAGGGTTTCGTGCAGCGCCACCAGGGTTTCCTGGTTGCGGCCTTCGGCGCCACGGGCACTTTCCTGGATCGCATGGAGACCCTGCTGAAGGGCAATGATCTCAGGGGCTTTTTCAAGCGAAGGCGCTGAGTACTGGCTGGCAAATTGCTGGATCGCAGATTTTGCCGCTTCTTCTGCAGCAACGCGGGCGTTATCGCGGCTGGCTTCAAGACCGTCATAGAGCTGGTTGATGGCTTTTTCGATCGTGCCGATATTCGAGAGCTGCGCTTCCGTGCGTTCCATACGCTCGGCGACTTCAGCAATTTTCTGCTCAAGCTTTGGATCATGGGTCTGTTGCTGCGGACGTGCTTGGGCTTGGGCCTGAGCCTGAGCGAGGCGCGTATCCAGTTCGGCAATGCGCTGCTCAAGGACCGAAAGCTGTGGGACGACAATGGGTGTGCTTGCTGCCTGCTCAACCCGACGTGCAATCTCGTTGACGCGCTTGTGAAGCTCGACCACGGGGCGCATGTCCGGCCCCTGGGAGAGGCGTGATGACATCTGATCAACAACAGATTTCAACGCTGCAACTTCGGCATCGACAGTTGATGGGCGCTGCGTTGCATCAATTCGCTTGTTGAGGTTTTCAATATCCGTCCGTAGACGGAGCAATTCGGCAGGGCTGGTTGCGCCACCGGTAAAAGTATTCTGCGCTTCTTTCAGAAGCCCAAGAATGCGGTCTTCGATGACGCGCAATTCCTGCTGGCTGGCCTGCACGGCTTGCGTCTGGGCTTTTGCCGCGAGACTTTCTGCCGTATCGCGGACCGTATCGATGCGCTGGGTCAGTCCTTGCAGTTCGACTTGCAGCAGGTCCTGCAATGACTGTTGCGGCGCTGCCCTGGCTTCGTCAATCTTGCGGGCGAGTTCACCCAAACGTGCTTCGAGCTGCGAGATCGCGGGTGCGTGGTTCGAGACTTGCGGGTTTGGCACTGCGGTTGCGCGTGTGGCCATGTCGGACATGCGCTCTTGCATGGTCTTCAGGCTGTCACGGGTTCGCTTTTCACTTGATTCCAGGTGCTCGACAATGTTGCGCACGGCTTTTTCGAGCGTCTGGAAACTCTGGTGATCTTCAATGCGGCTGTCTTCGCGCGGGCGGACCGCTTGGGTGACCTGACGACCGAGAAGCGAAAGCCGATCATTGACCGCTGAAAATTCTTCAGCCTGGCGGCGTTCGGTGTGTTCAACGCGCTGCAGGATGCGGGTGAATTCTTCCTGATCGGCCACACGGACTTCCGGCTGATAGACGTAATTCTGCGCCGTGGAATTATCGCGGCGGGCAATGGTTGCGAGTTGCTCGGCGATGGTTTCGAGGCGGGAGGCAGCGCGTTCGAAACTGTCGGCTTGCGGGCGAGTTGCGGGACGTGTGGCCATGGTCTCCGGTCCAGCCGTTTCATCGGCTTGAGAAATTACAGTGTTCAGCCATTCGCCAAGCGTCATGCCAGAGCGACGCGCAGCATGCTTTGCGGCTTCCCTGGTTTCGGGCTCAATCCCTTTGACGCTCCACGGCATACCTGGCTTCATTTTACTCTCCGGCCCAACTTCTCAGGCCTGGTTGAAATATCCAATTGATGGCTGGCAAATCAGTCTGCCCGCCTCTTCTCCAAGTTGTGAAAGTTAACGTTTTAGGTAAATATTGCGTTAAGCCCCGAAAATTGCTTCTTGAATGGGCCTAAGCTCGATTCATAAAAAACAGACGGATACGCAAAATTGAAAAAACCGGGCTTTGGCCAATTGGCATTTGTGAATTCGCCACTGGATCGTTCATCGCATTTGCGCGGCGACGAGATTGCACTTGCTGCATTTAGAGGCAGTTCGCAGACGAAGTGCGTGCGGGTTTGTGGCGAGCAAACGTTAATGGCCGATGGCGCGCTTGTTGACCGAATGGATGATACCGCGCAAATTTTTCTCGGCCTTGATGAGGCGGGAACGGCATGGTTTGCCATGGCGGTTTCCGAGCAGGATGGTCTTGTTCCCTTGCGCAAGATTTACAGCGAAGGACTTTTGTCCAAACCTGTGATGGACCTTCTCGCCCAGGCCCGATCGCTGGTGCATTGGCATGAGCGGCACGGATTTTGCGCGGCCTGCGGAACGAAGTCCACCCTGCATGATGCAGGCTATCGCCGCGTGTGTCCGTCTTGCAAGATTGAACATTTCCCCCGCACCGATCCGGTTGTGATCATGGTGGTGCGCCATGGCGATAATTTTCTGCTCGGTCGTCAGGCCAGCTGGCCTGCGCACATGTATTCAGCCCTTGCCGGATTCATGGAACCCGGTGAAACCATTGAACAAGCCGTGGCGCGCGAAGTGCTTGAGGAAACGTCAATCGCCGTTGACACCGTATCCTATATCGCGAGCCAGCCTTGGCCATTCCCATCGAGCATCATGATTGGGATGCAAGCCGAGGCGCGCAATACAGATATCACAATCGATCCAAAAGAACTGGAAGATGCCCGCTGGTTTTCCCGCGATGAGGTGCGGTTGATGTTGAAAGGGTCGCACCCAGATGGCCTCTGGGCCTCAAGACCACAAGCGATTGCGCATTATATTTTGAAAGTAGCAGCGGGTTAAGCTGCATCCTTCTGGACGCCAGCCATCAACAGGCCGAGGTCGCGTTCGTCGGCATCGCCTGATCGTTCACCCATGACGCGGCCAGCAAACATCACGATGATGCGGTCGGAGAGCGAGCGGATTTCATCGAGTTCCACTGACACCAGCAGGATCGCCTTGCCCTGATCGCGCAGTTCGATGAGACGGCGGTGGATGAATTCGATTGCACCAATGTCAACGCCGCGTGTGGGCTGGCCCACGATCAAAAGATCCGGATTGGAGCCGATCTCGCGTGCCAGAATGATTTTCTGCTGATTGCCACCGGAAAATTTCGACGACTTCAACAAGGGATTGGCGGGGCGCACGTCAAACTCTACCATTGCCTTTTTGGCACGCCCGACGACCTGGCCACGGTTCAGGCGAAAGCCAGCACCCAGCCCCAGATCATTATGCCAGCCGAGGATAGAGGATTCCGACGCGTCAAACGATGTGATCAGCCCGCGGTGCTGGCGGTCTTCAGGCACATGCGCCAGGCCCTCAGCCCGCAAATGCATGGGATCGCCAAGCTGGCCGATGTCCTTGCCTTCGAAAATGATGTGCCCTGATGCGGGCTGCAAAATACCCGTGATGCAGTCCAGCAATTCCGATTGGCCATTGCCGGACACGCCCGCAATGCCAACGATCTCGCCTGCCCTGACATTGAACGAAACATTGTCAACGCGCGCAATGCCCTTGCGGTCGCGCCATGTCACATTCCTTACATCGAGCACGACTTCGCCGGGATGGGCTGAACCTTTTTCAACGCGCAGCAACACGCGCCGCCCGACCATGGCTTCGGCGAGTTCTTCCACTGAAGTCTCTGCTGTTGCAAAATTGGCAACAAGTTCACCGCGCCGCATGACAGCCACGTGGTCGGTGATCGCCATGATCTCGCGCAGTTTATGCGTGATCAAAATAACAGTTTTACCCTGATCGCGCAGCGTGCCCAGAATGCGAAACAGATGATCGGCCTCATCAGGGGTCAGCACACCTGTGGGTTCATCAAGGATCAGAACATCAGCACCCTTGTAGAGTGCTTTGAGAATTTCAACGCGCTGCTGCAGGCCAACAGGCAATTCGCCAACAATTGCATCGGGATCAACATCAAGCTCATATTCAGAAGCGAGTCGCGTGAGTTCAGCGCGCGCCTTGTCGAGTGCGGGGCCGATCATCGCACCACCTTCCGCACCGAGCACAACATTTTCCAAAACCGTGAACGGTTCCACCAGCATGAAGTGCTGATGCACCATGCCAATGCCAAGCGCGATGGCATCGGTTGATGACTTGATGCGAATGGGTTCACCCTTCACTTTGATCTCGCCTTTGTCGGCGGCATAAAAGCCGAAGAGGATCGACATCAATGTCGACTTGCCCGCGCCATTTTCACCAATGATGCCATGGATCGAACCTTGCGCAATCGACAGTGTCACGTCCACATTGGCGTGTACCGAGCCAAAGCGCTTGTCGATTCCAATGAGTTCAATGGCAGGGGTGTTCATTTGCGATTCACTCAAGTCCACACCTCCCCGAACCGTCATTCCCGCGAAAGCGGGAACCCAGACTTTCCAAAGTTGTGCTGCCGAAAGTCTGGGTCCCCGCTTTCGCGGGGATGACGGACTGTTGGATAGAGTTGGGCGATGAGTAAACCCATCGCCCTTTCTAGTTTTTACTCAACCGGGCACTTGTTGTCCGACATGTAGTCGTGGACCTTGACGGTGCCTGCGATGATGTCAGCTTTCGCCTTTTCAACGGCTGCTGCCATTTCTGGTGTGACAAGCGCCTTGTTGTTGTCGTCAACGGCATAGCCGACGCCATCTTGCGCAAGGCCCAGCGCCTGAATGCCAGGCTTGAAGGTGCCTTCCTTGCCGGACTTCATGACATTATAGACAGCAACGTCGACGCGCTTCAGCATTGAGGTGAGCACGCTGCCGGGATGCAGATAGTTCTGGTTGGCATCAACGCCAATCGAGAGCTTGCCTGCATCTTTTGCCGCTTGCAGTACGCCAAGACCAGTTGCACCAGCAGCGGCATAAACCACGTCGGAGCCTTGTGAAATCTGGCCCTTGGTGATTTCGCCACCCTTCACAGGGTCGTTCCAGGCCGCACCGGTATCGCCGGTCATGTTCTGGATCACCTTGATGTCAGCCTTGGCGGCCTTGGCACCTTGCACATAGCCGCAAGCGAACTTGCGGATCAAAGGAATGTCCATGCCACCAACAAACGAAACTGTACCGGTCTTCGAAGCCATGCCAGCCATCATGCCGACGAGGTAAGAACCTTCATGCTCGTTGAACACGATCGATTGCACATTTGGCAAATCGACGACCATGTCGACGATCGCAAATTTCAGCTCTGGATATTCCTTGGCGACCTTTTCAACAGCAGCGGCCTGGGCAAAGCCTGCTGCGATGATTGGCGAATAGCCTTCATCGGCAAATTTGCGGATGGCCTGCTCGCGCTGAGCTTCATTGGCGATTTCAAATTCGCCGTAAGCCGTGCCGCTTTCGGTCTTGAATTTTTCCGAGCCATTGAACATCGACTCATTGAACGACTTGTCGAACTTGCCGCCAATATCAAAGACGATGGCTGGCTTGTCGTCGGCGGCAAAAGCCGAAACGGCCATCATTGCGCTCACTGCAGCTGCGCCGAGCAGTTTCTTGATCATGGTATTCTCCCTGTTGGTTTCTGGAAGGCTGATCAGGGCCTTCGTTAATTCGCATTATCACGCTAATTTGGCTGACTTGGCAAGGTGATAAGCAAGTCCCCCCAAGCCACCCGCCTGTGGCTTCCCGGCAACATGGTTAACACAGATTGCCCTGTGACTTGTTTTGCCACAATTGAATTCACACTTCGTTAACCAACTGGGAACCAAATGTTAATCCTTGAGTGTTCAAATTGGCACAAGTCAAAGTTTGGTTCCAAAGGACTGAGATTGGAGACATATGATGAAGGGTATCGAAAACTTTAGCCGTGAAGATCTGGCCCATTTGGGCGGCGGCATTGTTGCGTATGTGCGTGAGATTGCAGCCCGTGAAGCGATCAAGCTTCTCGGCAACGGCAGTTCGTTCCCGTCAACGGCAAGGCTTTATTGCCTGTACAACGCTGATGGTTCGCCGATCTCGATTTCGGGTTCGCTCGAAGCAGCGGTTGGCGATGCACGCCAGCAGGATCTGATCCCCGCCACGGTTCACTAAGGATTTTTCCTTAGCGGGCCCCGAGGATCGCAATTCCAATAACGATGAGGCCGATCCCGAGCCATTGCCCGGGAGCGGCCTTTTCCTTGAGGAGCCACAGCGCCAGTAGTGCTGCCATGGCGCCATAGGACGAGATCGCCATGGCACCGAATTCCTTGTTGGGAAATGCGCCCATGACATTGATTGTGGTCACAGCAATCACATCGCACAAGGCCATGCCAGCACCGGCCCATAATGCCTGCGTTGAAAACCGCGATACTTCCGGGCGTTCGCGCAGCATGATTGGCAGAAGGGCCAAGGCTGCCGGAAAGCGCGACAGAAAAGTTGTTTCAAAGGGGCCGATCACCTCTGAGGCTTTTTGGCCCAGCACAATGGTTGCAGCAAAGCATAGGCAGGCCACAAGGCAGGCGATCACGACTGTCAGCTTTTTGCCTTCTTGTACGATTGCAAAGCCACCATCAGGTGGTCCAAGTTTTCCAACCATGACAGCACCAGCAAGAATAATCGCCATCGCTAGCCACTCAATGATCGCAGGTTGAAGACCGTTCGCAACGCCCCAGATCACCACGAGTGCTGGATAGGCTGCTGTCAAGGGTCCGACCACCGAGACGGGTGCAAGACTGAAGGCCTTGAGCAGGCCGCCCAGGGCTGCGGCGTATATTACCCCCATCAACAGGACCGTCAGACCGACATCGAATGTCAGGCGATCCAGCTGGCCGCGCCACAGGACAAGCGGCATGAGCAACAAGGCGCCGACAAGCAGCACCACCATCGACATCCGTAACGGTCCAAATCGCGGCGTGAAAACTCTGGCCAAAAGGTCATGAAACGACCAGCAGAATGCAGCCGCCAGCCCAAGCAGAATTGTAATCATCGCAAAACGGTTAGCAAAGGCTTCCAGAATTGCGAGCAATTTTTGCGGATGAATTCAGATTTGTGGCGTTTTTGGACGGCTTTACCTGCTTCTCATGCGCTAATGGAACTTCATGTTTCTTTCGGTCTTTGACATTTTCAAAATCGGCATCGGTCCTTCGAGCTCACACACCATGGGGCCGATGGTGGCGGCGCGACAGTTTTTGGAGTCGCTTCAGAAAACTGGACGCATCCAATGCTCACTGCATGGTTCACTAGCCTTCACTGGCAAGGGCCATGGCACGGACCGCGCCGTGATTCTTGGACTTTCCGGCCAAAGCCCCGACACGATTGATCCTGACGAGATGGATGCGATCCTTGCAAAGGTGGCGGAGACAAAAACAGTCTCTCACAAGGAACGAAGTTTCCACTTTGATCCCGCGAGCGATCTCACATTTGATTTCGGGCCAGCTCTTCCCGGTCACGCCAATGGATTGATATTCAAACTGTTGGATGCTGAGGGAAAAACGCTTGCCAGCGAAACCTATTACTCCGTAGGCGGAGGATTTGTGTTGACCGCCGCTGCGCTGGCAAATCCCTTGGCTGAAACGGCGCAAGCCTCTGTGCCCTATGCTTTCGCCAGTGCTGCCGAGATGCTTGCGATGGGTGACGCTTCCGGCCTTTCGATTGCTACGATGAAGCGCGCCAATGAGGAAAAGCTCAGCGGTGACGCATTGAATCAAAAGCTCGATCACATCTGGCACGCCATGGATCGTTGCATGCGGCGTGGTCTTGTCTTGCGCGGCACATTGCCTGGTGGCTTGAAAGTGAGACGCCGTGCGGCTGATGTGATGCAAAAGCTGATTGATGAAACCGGAGGCAATGCCATCCAGCCGCATCGCGTCATGGATTTTCTCTCGGTCTATGCGATGGCGGTGAATGAAGAAAATGCAGCCGGATCGCGCGTTGTTACAGCACCCACCAATGGTGCTGCTGGTGTTGTGCCCGCCGTGATGCGCTACTACCTCGATCATTGTGTGGGTGCCGACCAAGCGGGCATTCGCACTTTTCTGCTGGCTGCTGCCGCAATCGGCGGGATCATCAAGCACAACGCTTCTATCTCTGGCGCTGAAGTTGGTTGTCAGGGTGAAGTGGGGTCCGCTTCGGCGATGGCGGCTGCTGGTCTTTGTGCAGCGCTTGGTGGCAGCAATCAACAAGTGGAAAATGCCGCCGAAATCGCACTCGAACATCACCTCGGCATGACCTGCGATCCGGTTGCGGGTCTCGTGCAAGTGCCGTGCATCGAGCGCAATGCTTTTGGAGCGGTGAAGGCTGTGACCGCTGCGTCGCTTGCTTTGCGCGGTGATGGCACGCATCTCGTGCATCTTGATACCTGCATTGAAACTATGCGCCAGACTGGCAAGGACATGTCGGACCGCTACAAGGAAACTTCGCAAGGCGGTTTGGCCGTCAATGTAGTTGCGTGTTAAGCGCTGCCAATCAGCATGCCCGTGAGGAACACCAGGAAGCCACCGACCGCAATTTGAAACGCTGCCTTCAAAAATGGCGTGTCCATGTATTTGTAGCGCACCCACGAAATTGCCCAGAGCTCCACGAACACCACTGCAATCGCAATCCATGTCGCGAGTTGAAAATCTGGAATGAGATAGGGCAGCGTGTGACCAAGACCACCAACCGCCGTCATGATGCCAGCGGCAGCTCCGCGGATCAGTGGATGGCCGCGGCCTGTGAGCTTGCCGTCATCAGACAAGCCCTCAGCCAGCCCCATTGAAATGCCAGCGCCAATCGATGCAGCCATGCCAACGAGGAACGTCTCCCATGTGTTGCCCGTGGCAAAGGCCGCTGCAAACAAGGGTGCCAGAGTTGAGACTGATCCATCCATCAAGCCGACAAGGCCGGGCTGCACCACCTGCACCAGAAACAAGCGGCGCTCTGCTTCTTTCTCAGACACCGCGATATCACCGTTCACATGGGTTTCACCCAAACGTAACGCGAGTGATTCATGGGCTTTTTCGGCGGCGGCCAGATCGGTGAGAAGTTTCCTGATGGCAGGATCGGAAGATTGTTCTGCGGCCTTTGTGTAGAAGCGATGGTTCTCGGCTTCGAGCAATTCGGCTTCCTTGCGCATTGTATCGATGCCGAGCCCGGTCAGCGTCCAGGGGGCGCGGCGTTTGACAAAACCGAGCACATCAGCCCGCCGAATGAGCGGAATGAAATCGCCAAAGCGCTTCACATAAAGTTCAGTGAGCCGCTGCTTGTGTGCCTGTTCTTCCTCAGCCATTTCCAGAAAAACTTTCGCCGAAGCCGGGTAAGTGGAAACCAGAGCATTGGCAAACCCCGCATAAGCCCGCGCATCCTCATCCTCGCTCGAAATCGCCAGGGCGATGATTTCCTGTTCGGTGAGATCGGAGAAAGTTTTCAAGTGAGGCCTCCGCCATTGCTAGCGCTAGTTTTCGTCCATCTTGAGGGCGGCGATGAAGGCTTCTTGCGGGATTTCGACTTTGCCGAACTGCCGCATTTTCTTTTTGCCTTCCTTCTGCTTGTCGAGAAGTTTGCGCTTACGGGAGATATCGCCGCCATAACATTTCGCAGTCACGTCTTTCCGCATCGCTGAAAGGGTTTCGCGCGCCACGACCTTGCCACCAATCGAGGCCTGGATTGGAATCTTGAACATGTGGCGCGGGATCAGGTCTTTCAGTTTTTCGCACATGCCACGGCCACGTTGTTCGGCGCGCGAGCGATGCACCACCATCGACAATGCATCGACAGGTTCTTCGTTCACAAGAATGCTCATCTTTACGAGATCGGCCTGCTGATATTCCGTCATCTTGTAATCGAAGGACGCATAACCTTTGGAGACCGACTTCAGGCGATCATAAAAATCGAAGACCACTTCATTGAGCGGTAGATCATAAACCACCATCGCACGCGCACCGGCATAGGTGAGGGTTTTCTGGCGGCCACGACGATCTTCGCAGAGCTTCAAGACAGAGCCAAGATAATCATCAGGCACAAGAATTTGTGCTTCGATCCAAGGTTCATCCATCGTGAGGATTTGTGACACGTCCGGCATGTCTGCGGGATTGTGCATCTTGATCGTGGTGCCATCGCGCAGGTTCACATTGTAAATGACTGATGGTGCCGTGGTGATGATATCAACGTTGAATTCACGTTCGATCCGTTCACGGATGATTTCGAGATGCAAGAGCCCCAAAAAACCACAGCGGAAGCCAAAGCCAAGTGCGGCTGAGGTTTCCATTTCATAGGTGAAGCTCGCATCATTCAAGCGCAGCTTGCCAATCGCTTCGCGCAGATCTTCAAACTTTGCGGCATCAACCGGGAAGAAGCCGGCAAACACCACAGACTGTGCTTCACGAAAACCGGGCAGCGCTTCACTCGCCGGGTTTTTTTCGTCGGTGATCGTATCACCCACGCGCGTATCGGCGACCTGCTTGATCTGTCCGGTGAAAAAACCAATCTCACCAGGACCCAGCTCGTCGACCATTTCTTTTTTGGGGCGCGACACGCCAACACGTTCAAGCTGATATTGCCCGCCCGTGCCCATCATTTTCACTTTCATGCCCTTCTTGATCACGCCGTCAACAACGCGGGCGAGAACGACAACACCAAGATAAGGATCATACCACGAGTCAACGAGAAGCGCCTTCAGCGGCTTATTGCGATCGCCTTTCGGCGGCGGCAAAATGTTGACGATGGCTTCCAACACATCAGGAATGCCAATTCCGGTTTTTGCCGAAATTGGAATGGCACCCGAAGCATCAATGCCGATCACATCCTCGATCTGCTGGCGAATGCGCTCAGGCTCTGCGGCAGGCAAATCGACCTTGTTGAGGATGGGCACGATTTCGAGATTGTTGTTGATCGCCTGATAGACGTTGGCCAGCGTTTGCGCTTCCACACCCTGGCTTGCGTCAACGACCAGCAACGCACCTTCGCAGGCGGCAAGCGAGCGCGAGACTTCATAGGCAAAGTCGACATGGCCCGGCGTGTCGATCAGGTTCAACACATATTCCTTGCCGTCCTTGGCCTTGTAGTCGAGGCGCACTGTATTGGCCTTGATCGTGATGCCGCGCTCACGCTCGAGCTCCATCGAATCGAGGATCTGGTCCTGCATTTCGCGCGCGGATACCGCACCCGTCAATTGGATCAACCGATCAGCAAGGGTCGACTTGCCGTGGTCAATATGCGCGATGATGGAGAAATTTCTGATGTTTTCGATCGGTGTCATGGGCGCGGTTTGACAGCATGACCAGCTTTAATCAAGTGCGACGCAAATGCGCAATCAGTCCTGCCGTTGAAGCATCCAAACCCTCGGTTCCCTGCGTGCCCTCGACCACTGGCTGCAAACCTGTGGCGAGTTCCTTGCCGAGTTCCACGCCCCACTGGTCAAAGGCGTTGATGCCCCAGATCGCTGCCTCCACAAAGACGCGATGTTCGTAGAGTGCGATGAGACGACCAAACGTGTAGGGATCGAGTTTCTTGTAGGCGAGGGTGATCGACGGGCGATTGCCAGTGAATACGCGGTGTGCTGCAAGGCGTTTCACTTCGGGCTTGTCCTTGCCCATGCTTGCGAGTTGCGCTTCGGCTTCTTTCAAAGTGCGGCCTTTCATCAAGGCTTGGCTTTGTGCGAGGCAATTGGCGATGAGGAGATCGTGATGCACGCGCATGTCGGCCTCGTGAGGTTCCGATGCGATCAGGAATTCAACCGGGATCACATCGGTACCCTGATGCAGCAACTGGAAAAACGCGTGCTGGCCGTTGGTGCCGGGCTCACCCCACACGATGGGGCCGGAAGCGTTTTTCAAAGCCTCACCAGAAATCGCTACACGCTTGCCGTTTGACTCCATGTCGAGCTGTTGCAGATAGGCGGGAAAACGCTGGAGACGCTGATCATAGGGAATGATGGCGCGCGAGGGATAGCCGCACGCATTGCGGTGCCACACACCGAGGAGGCCCATCAGCATCGGCAAATTTTCAAGCGGCTTTGCTGTGGCAAAATGCTGGTCCATCGCATGACCACCCGCGAGGAAGCGATGGAAATGTGAGGGGCCAATGGCAATCATCAACGGAAGACCAATCGCTGACCACAGTGAATAGCGGCCTCCCACCCAATCCCAAAAACCGAAGATGCGGCTCTCGGCAATACCAAAGGCCTTCACCTTGTCAATCGCGGTTGACACGGCACAGAAGTGATCGCCAACTGCTGCTTCGCCCAATTGTGCGACGATCCACGCGCGAGCCGATCGCGCATTGGTCATGGTCTCGATTGTGGTGAAGGTTTTTGACGCGATGATGAAAAGTGTTGATGCGGCGTTCAGATTTTTCAACGTGTCAGCAAGATGCGCGCCATCGACATTCGAAACATAATGCAGTTGCGGGCCATCGTGGTACGGTGCAAGGGCGAGAGTTGCCATCGCTGGTCCGAGATCCGATCCACCAATGCCAATGTTCACGACATCAGTGATGCTGCTCGCACGAATGCCTGCCGAAAAACGTGCCATCGCTTCCAGCACATCGTGAATATCATGCACAACATTGTGCCCGCCGACCATGACGATTTCGGATTTCGGACGTCGCAATGCGGTGTGCAAAACGGCGCGGCCCTCGGTCGTGTTGATCACATCACCGCGCATCATGGCGTGGCACTTTTGCTCGACATGTGCTGATTTGGCGACATGCGAGAGCAGCGTCATGGTTTTTGGAGTGACGGCACATTTCGAAAAATCGAGCAGCATGTCCTCGTGCACTGCCGAAAATTTTTCAAAGCGATCCGCCTTGGCAAAAGCCTTGCGCATGTCGGGAAGACCCAGCCTGGCGTGTGCCCTGAGAGCTTGGAGAGAAGAATCAATCTTGACCATAATATCAAAAACCTTCCGTCATTCCCGCGAACGCGGCTCGTTGGATATCAAATTTCGTCAGTAAGTTAAAACCGTCATCCCCGCGAACGCGGGGAACCAGGCTTTCAAAGATGGTGTAGCTGAAAGTCTGGGTTCCCGCGTTCGCGGGAATGACGGAAAACGAGGAAGGTTAAGAACTATCCTCTCAAGCTTGCGCCTGTTGCTTTGCTCACAGCAGCAACGATTTTTGCAGACACGGCTTCGATTTCTTCGTCGGTCAATGTTTTGTCTTTCGGCTGCAGTGTCACTGCAATGGCGAGCGAGGTTTTGCTGCCTTCGAGTTTGAACACGTCGAACACTGTGGCATCTGATATCAACACCTTGTCCACACCCTTTGCCGCCTTGATCAGTTCGGCGGCTTGAATTTTATCTTCGACGACGAAGGCAAAATCACGCTGGACTGTCATGAGATCGGCAAGATGCAATGCAGGTTTGGCGGTGCCCTTTTGTTTTGGGTGGGGCACGGCGTTCAAGATGATTTCGAAGGCTACGACCGGGCCTTTCACATCCATCGCCTTCAAGATTTTCGGATGAATTTCGCCGAAGGTTGCGAGCTTGTTTTGTGGGCCCATCTGAATGGTGCCGGAGCGACCGGGGTGATACCACTCTGGCGCGGCTTGCACGACCTGCAAGGTTGACGCTGCCATGCCGCAGGCTTCGAGGATCGCCAGCACATCTGCCTTTGCATCAAACGCATCAACGGCGCGTTCGCCTTTCAGCCATTGCTTGGCGATTGCGGCACCTTGGCGAATGCCACATGCGCGCAAGGTTTCATCTTCGGGGCGATCACCTGCATAAGCGTGGCCGACTTCAGACATTGCAAAATCGGAAAGCCCGCGTGCGAGATTGCGACCTGCTGCGGCCAAAAGATTTGGCAAGAGCGACGGGCGCATGTCGGTGAGTTCCGATGAAATCGCGTTGGCGAGTTTCAACGCGCGCGTGCCACCGCCAAACAATTTGGCATGGGCCTCCGGTTGGAAGGCATAGGTTACAGCTTCGTTGAAGCCACGCGTTGCCAGCGTGCGACGCGAAGCGAGCATGCGCTTTTGCAGCGGCGTCAATACGGGTTTTGCGACATGGTTGGGGCGGGACATCGGGGCATAGGGGATTTTCTCCAGCCCTGCGATGCGGGTGATCTCTTCAACGAGATCAGCTTCACCGTGCACATCGGGCCGCCAGCTTGGCACATCGGCTGTGGCTTCACCCTTGCCTTCGGTGACACCAAAGCCGAGAGAACGCAGGATCGATAATTGCTCCGTCCACGGAAGATTCATGCCTGCAAGTGCGGCAACGCGCGCATCGCGCAGTGTGACCTTGCGGTTTGATAATGGGGCCTTGCCCGCGATCACCAGCTCTGACGCTTCACCACCGCACAGTTCCAAGATCATCTGGGTTGCGAGTTCAGCACCCGTTTCAACAAAACCCGGATCAATGCCGCGCTCAAAGCGATAGCGCGCGTCAGAATGGATGCCGAGCTTTCGTCCTGTCGTTGCTGTGCGGGTGGGATCGAAATAGGCGGCTTCGAGGAAGACGTTGGTCGTCGTTTCCGAACAGCCCGTGTGCAGGCCACCAATGATGCCCGCAATGCCTTCAGGGCCTTGATCATCTGCGATCACTGTCATCTGATCGGTGAGCGCGTAGGTCTTGTTGTCGAGCGCTTCGAGCGTTTCGCCGGAATTGGCGAGGCGTGCGTGGATGTTGCCCTTCACCTTGTCAGCGTCGAACACATGGAGCGGGCGACCGTAAGTGAAAGTGATATAGTTGGTGATGTCAACCAAGGTTGAGATTGGACGAAGACCAATCGCCTTCAAACGGCGCTGCAGCCACTCCGGCGAAGGACCATTTTTCACGCCCTTGAAATAGCGCCCGATGAACAGTGGGCAAGGCTTTGTGTCGGCGAAATCCAGCGTCACGTTGATCGGGGATTTGAACGCGCCCTTGTGCGCTTTCACTTGTAACGGCTTCAAGGTGCCCAAGCCCTTCGCCGCCAAATCGCGCGCGATGCCATAGACACCCAAAGCATCTGGGCGGTTGGCGGTGACCTTGACGTAGAACATTGGATCGTCGAGGCCCAAGGCTGTGGCCGCCGCCGTACCGACGGGCCAATCGCCCGCAACATCGATGATGCCATCATGCTCTTCCGAGAGCAGCAACTCGCGCTCCGAGCAGAGCATCGCTTGTGATTCAGAACCGCGAATGGTGGCAGGCGCAAACACCTGGCCCGTCACCGGAATAGTGACACCCGGCAAGGCGACAATCGCCTTCATGCCCGCGCGCGCGTTGGGCGCACCGCAGACAACTTGTTTCACGCCGTCCTTGGTCTCGACTTCGCAAAGACGCAGCTTGTCCGCATTGGGATGCTTCTCGGCCTTGATGACATGGGCCACAGTGAAATCGCCAAGCGCTTTCACCTTGTCGGAGATTTCCTCAACTTCCAAACCAACACCCACAAGGCCCGCTGCGATTTCATCAACAGAGGCAGTGGTCTCGAGATGATCCTTGAGCCAGGAGAGAGTGAATTTCATGACAGTCCTCCTGCGAGGTTCGGAACCTGCAGCGATTTGAATCCGTAGTGTCTGAGCCACCGGAGATCGCTCTCGAAGAAGGCGCGCAGATCCGGGATGCCGTATTTCAGCATCGCGATGCGGTCCATGCCGATGCCCAGTGCGAAGCCTTGGTATTTGTCGGGATCGAGTCCGCCTGCGCGGATCACATTGGGATGCACCATGCCGCTGCCCAGCACTTCAAGCCAGCCATCGCCTTCGCCGATTTTCACCTGGCCATCTTTCCAGGAGCATTGAATGTCAACTTCCATTGACGGTTCGGTGAAAGGAAAATGCGAGGCGCGAAACCGCATCTTCACATCATCAAGCTCGAAGATCGCCTTGCAGAATTCATGCAAGCTCCATTTGAGATGGCCCATGTGGGTTGTCTCGTCGATAACAAGCGCTTCGACCTGATTGAACATCGGTGTGTGTGTCATGTCTGAGTCCGAGCGGAACGTGCGGCCCGGTGCGATGATGCGGATCGGGGGCTTTTGGCTGAGCATGGTGCGGATTTGCACCGGTGATGTATGCGTGCGCAAAACCATGCGTGAGCCATCTTCCTTTTCGTGGAAGTAGAACGTGTCATGCTCCTGCCGCGCGGGATGTTCTGGCGGCATGTTGAGTGCATCGAAATTATGGAAGTCGTCCTCGATATGCGGGCCTTCAGCAACCGAGAATCCAAGATCGCCAAAAATCTGCACGACTTCTTCCCACACCTGATTGACCGGGTGGATGGTGCCCTTCAGTTCAGCGCGCGCAGGGAGCGTGATGTCAACGCGCTCGGTTGCGAGGCGTTCGTTCAAGGCAGCATCGGCGAGCGCGGATTTTTTCACCGAAAGCGCTTCCGTCACCTTGTCTTTCAACACATTGAGTGCAGCACCAGCGGATTTCCGCTCATCCGGTGCCATCTTGCCGAGTGAGGCCATGCGCTCCGAGATCGCACCCTTCTTGCCGAGCGCTTCGACGCGCACGGATTCAAGGGCCGCCTCGTCGGAGGCTGCGGCCACGCGGGTGAGAATTTCGGATTCGAGCGCTTCCAGCGACATGGATGACCTCAAAAATAAAGAGGCCCTGAGTAGAGGAGTCGTTTCCCCTGCTCAAGGCCCGGATAGGATTGCAGTGCTTATAAAGAGATCAAGCAGCGAGAGCTGACTTGGCCTTTTCGACCAGCGCCTTGAAGGCCACTGGATCGTGCACGGCGATATCGGAGAGAACCTTGCGGTCCACAGCGATCCCGGCCCTGTTCAGACCGTTGATAAATCGACCGTAGGTGAGGCCGAGTTCGCGTGTGCCGGCGTTGATGCGCTGGATCCAGAGGGCGCGGAAATTGCGCTTCTTCTGGCGGCGATCACGGTATTGATATTGTTCTGCCTTTTCCACGGCCTGAATGGCAACGCGGAAAATGTTTTTGCGGCGTGAGAAGTAACCCTTGGCGCGCGCGATGACTTTTTTGTGGGAACGGCGAGCGACGACGCCGCCTTTTGAACGTGGCATGTGTCAAGCTCCTCTTAGTATTTGCCAGCATAGGGCATGTGGATCTTGACCAGACCGGCATCACCGGGGGCCAGAACCATTGTGCCGCGCTGATTGCGGATCTGCTTGTTGGAGCGCTTGATCATGCCGTGGCGCTTTCCTGCACCACCAGCTTTCACCTTGCCCGATGCGGTAAACGTGAACCGCTTCTTGGCCGATGATTTCGTCTTCATCTTGGGCATTTTTCCAGTCCTTTCAAGAACATAAGTGAAATCGCCATGGCAGCCCTTACGAAGCCAGGCGATTGTTCAACCTCAAATTTTTGTTTGAGATCACGGGGATAAAGCAGAAAAGGCGGCCCTTTGCAAGGCCGCCGTCTGCATCAACCGAATTGGGGGCGTTATCGGCTGATGTAAATCTCCGTCATGAGAAGTTGCTTGATCGAGTCGAAGGCTGAAGCGAGTGCTCGACCATCGTTGACAACAAAGAACTTGTCTTTGTCTGAGGCACAGGTTGCAAGGTTTTTCCGGGTTTCGGTATCATCAAGGTCATAAGCAATTGAAATGACCTTGATGCCATCGGCTTTGGCGTTGGCGCAGATCGAAACAAGATTTTTCCGGCCTTGTTCAACGTTGCGGATGCCATTGGGTCCAAAGGCCGGTGCTGTTTGTCTGCCATCGGTCAAGATGACCATGAACTTCTCGGTTGTTTTGTCATCATAGTCCGCACCACCTGTGAAAGGCGCCTTGGACGACAACACATGATAGCCAAACTCTGCGCCAAGCGCGATGTGCGTGAGGGCATAGGGTACCATTCTGGCGAGCTGCGACTTGAGGGCAGAAAAATTGTTGCTGAGAGGCGTAACCACCAGTCCGCGTGGAAAATAGCCGTCGCAGCCTTGCGCTCCTTCGGGCGCCTGGGCATGACCCCATTTGGTTGCATCCGTGGTGCTTGGTGCATTGTCAGAAAGATTGGCGGGGTAGGGTCGGTCTTGCGTGCAGGCAAGGCGCGTTTCAGTGAATGAAACCCCTTTCACATAAGCACCTGGCAGCGGAGCCATGACGTGTAGCGAAAACGGAACCAGCGCAAATTTTACCTTGTCCTTGTCGAGAGCCACGAGGTCATCAATAAGCTTGGTCGCGGCTTTGCGCATCGCGATGTATTTGACTTCGCCGCCAACCGGATCATTCATGGAGTCGGAATAATCAAGCACGAGAGCAATCTCGGCATTCTTCTTTTCCTTGATGGCGACTTCTGATGCAACATCAAGGTCCATGGTTTCGAAACCAGCCAGACCCATGATGCCGGTTTTCATCACGGCCTCAATCGTGCCTGTCACCTTGCCGCTTTTTACAACGAAGGCAGGCTTTTGGCTGTTTGCATGGAGAAAGCCTTCAGGCAGGTTGGCATAGAAAACATCTTCACCCAGTGTCTGTTGCTGCTTGGAACTCAACTTGCCAGTTGCTGCGATGGCCAGTGTTGCTGCATCCATTGCCTTGGAAATCTTGGCCTGGGCATTAACCAAAGCAATGGTGTCGATTGCCATGCCTGCAGCGATCATGAGAGGCATGAATGCGATGCCGAAAAGCAGGGCAATATTGCCAGATGCATCAGCATTGAATGACTTGAGTTTTGCTGCGCTAAGGATCCGCATCTTCTTAATCCTCTGTTCCAAACTGGCACGAAGTGCCTTGATGGAACTGAGAGGTGCAATGCGAGGGCCTGATCGCCCCAAGGAGAGGGCAGCAATGACAGCTTGGTTAAATTTTGGTTAGCGTCCTGTCTCAGAACGGGCGGCGCGCCTTGATGGCTTGGGTCAGTGTGCCTTCGTCCAAGTAATCGAGTTCGCCACCCACCGGAACGCCATGCGCAAGGCGTGAAGCCGCGATGTTTTTTTCTTTCAGACGCTCGGTGATGTAGTGCGCCGTGGTCTGGCCTTCGATGGTTGCGTTGGTGGCGAGAACCACTTCTTTGACCGAACCATCACTCACGCGCTCGATCAGCTGGCCAATTGAGAGATCTTCCGGTCTGATACCTCCCAGTGCTGAAAGCGTGCCGCCGAGCACATGATAGAGTCCGGACCAGGCACCAGCACGTTCCAGCGCCCAGAGATCGCCCACCTCTTCGACAACCACAATCATTGAACGATCACGGCGCGGATCGTTGCACACCATGCACGGATCAACCGAGTCGATGTTGCCGCATTCACTGCATGTCGTGACTTTGGCTTGCGCATCTTCAAGTGCTGTCGTCAGCGGGTTCAAGAGTTTTTCGCGGTTCTTGATCAGGTGCAAAACCGCACGCCTGGCCGAACGTGGACCAAGCCCCGGCAATTTCGAAAGCAGCTGGATCAGCCGCTCAATTTCGGGGCCGGCCTGGCGTTTCATTTGGAAAGCCGCCCGTTCTCCAGCGATAGTAGAGTACCCCATATTGCCGTCACCCCAGCGAAAGCCGGGGCCCCGCTTTCTTCGCAACGGGAAGAAAGGAAACGGGATGCCAGCTTTCGCTGGCATGACGGAATGTGGGTGTGGGTCGTCACTCTATAACAGAACTTTTCAAAATGGCATCTTGAAGCCGGGTGGAATTGGCATGCCGCCAGTGACTTGCTTCATTTCCTCGGCCATCAGCGCTTCCGCCTTGGCCTTGGCGTCATTGAGTGCAGTGACGATCAGGTCTTCGAGAATTTCGCGCTCGTCTGGCTTGATCAGCGAGGGATCGATATTGACTGCTGTCACCTGAGACTTGCCCGTCATGGTGACGGTGACGAGGCCCGCACCAGCCTGCCCGGTGACACTGAGGCCCTCGAGTTTTTCCTGCATTTCACCCATGCGCGATTGCATGGATTGGACTTGCTTCATGATATCAGTCAGATTCTTCATCGCTTGCCTCAACTGTTTCGATTTCAGTTTGCGCCGTAAAATCCTGCGGCAGATTCACTTTCATTTCAGATCGCGGAAACGCTTTCATGATCGCCTGCACATCAGGATCGTCAAGCGCTTTTGATTTTGCATCATCGCGCGCCGTGAGTTTCTGGGCGTGGATAGGTGCGGCACCGCCAGATTTCGCCACGACAACGAGCCAGCTCTTGCCAGTCCATGCATCGAGCTTCCGCTTGATTTCGTTGAACAGGGTTGGGGATGCGCCGGGCTCAAGTGCGATTTCCATGCGCCCATCGGCCACTGATACAGGGCGTACGAGCCGCTCCAGATCGGATTTGAATTTCAAATCGCGCTTGTCGCTGGCCAACTTCACAATGTCAGCAAAACTCGAAAAGGCGCGCGGGGCTTCGGATTTGGTTTCGTGCTGCACCGGAGCCACAGCAAGATTGCCGACACTTGAAACTTCCTCAACGGGCTGCAAATTGCGCCGCAGCGTTTCCACCTTGGCAGAATTGTCGACACGTGGTGCTGATTGCGCCTGCTGCACCAGCTTCACCAATTCCTCGCCTTGCGGCAAGCTGGAGGCATGGCACAAGCGGATGAGCACCATCTCGGCCGCTTGTTCGGGCTGGCCTGCCTGTTGCACCTCGCCTATGCCCTTGAGCAACATTTGCCAGGCGCGCGACAATTGCGGCATCGCCAGTCGCTCGGCGTAATCCTTGGCGCGGGCTTTTTCGGTTTCGGTGCGCGATGGATCGGTGAGCGCTTGATCCTTCACCAGCTTGATGCGCGTCACATAATGCGTGAAGTCGGCAATATCGGAGAGCACCGTGACGGGATCAGCGCCAACCTGAAACTGCTTGTCGATTTCCTGGAGTGCACGCGCTGCATCACCCGTCATCATCGCATCAAACAGATCGAGCGCTTGCGCCCGGTCCATCAGGCCAAGCATGGTCATCACATCAGCTGATTTGACCTTGCCTTCGCCAAAGGCAATCGCCTGATCAAGAAGCGACAGGCCATCACGCGCGGAACCTTCGGCCGCGCGCGCAATCATGCGAAGAGCCTCTTCGTCGATCTCAACGTCTTCAGCCTTGGCGACCTTGCCATAAAGCTGCATCAAGGTGGCGACTTCCATCCGTTTCAAATCAAAGCGCTGGCAGCGTGAGAGAATTGTGACGGGAACTTTGCGGATTTCGGTTGTCGCGAAGATGAACTTCACATGCGGTGGTGGTTCTTCCAGCGTTTTCAAAAGCGCATTGAACGCACTTTTGGAAAGCATGTGCACTTCGTCGATGATGTAGACCTTGACGCGCGCTTGCACTGGCGCATAGCGGACGCTCTCGATGATCTCGCGCATGTTGTCGACGCCAGTATTGGAGGCGGCATCCATTTCAATCACATCCATGTGGCGCGATTCGAGGATTGCCTCACACTGCGGTGTGATCTCGGCCATGTCGATTGTCGCACCCGATGGATAGTTGAGGGCGCGCGCAATCAATCGCGCCGTTGTGGTCTTGCCTACACCGCGCACACCTGTGAGCATGTATGCCTGTGCGATGCGGCCCGTTGCAAACGCATTCGTGAGGGTACGCACCAGCGCTTCCTGCCCGATCAGATCGGCAAAAGTCTTGGGGCGGTATTTGCGCGCCAGCACACGATAGGGCGTAGGTTCAGCCATGGTCAAAGCCCTAGCAAAAAATTGGTGCAATGTGCCAGCCAAGTTTCAAGAATTTGGGTTTCAAGATTTTGGGAAGTGGGAAGCTGGACTAACCCGCATAAATCTCGCTGGGGCTGCTACCTTCCGGTCCTGACCCGGTTGGCAAGCAATACGCCTAGCCAACTTCCCGAGCGGTATATGGGAGGTTTGATGGGGAATGGCAAGGGGAACCATGTCACGAGAAATGCCTCCAAAGCAACGCCGTGATTTCACGGTCCGCCGCCTGACCAAACTGTGGCCCTGACGACCTTTGGCTCTTCGCCGGACGACGGATCGTTCAGAAAATCAATTTCAAGATTGGTAAATTGTCCAGCCTCAAGCGCATCGACAAACGTCAATTTGCAAAGCGGTGCATCTCCACACGTCCCGCTTCCGAGTGGCACCCAACGTCTTTCAATCTCGAAGCGCGAAGCAAGTGTCTTCATTACGTCTGAAAGGCGCATGCCCGGTTGAATCTTGATGAGTTCTGCTGGAACGGGTCCGGCTTCGATCCAATCCAGTATCTTCGGACCTGCCCAGTTTGCATCGTTGGGTGGAGGCTTTCCCTCCGTTGCTTTCAAAACCAGCCGCTGACCTTCTTTGACAAAGCTCAGCCAACAGGTTGGGACGTCGCGGGGCGGCAATTTCGACATGCCATAAGCGTCTATTGAAGCGGGGTCGTCTGCGGCCTCGAAACCTGAATAGGTTTCATTCCAACAGACGACATTTGAGATGCGCTTGGTCTGATACCATTGCGTCATCGGGTTGTTATGTTGATCAGAAGCCGTCGGGCCCTCATGGAGATGGGGATCAGGCTTCCAGCCTTGGGCTTCCAGATAACCAAGCGCCAGCGATATGCGACTGCCTGGCGGGTTGTTGAGCAAGTGGGGGTTATAGGGTTCGATCGCTACGGCCACTACAATAGGTGTGTCACCACTGCCACTGCCCAAAAAGCGATGTGAAGTGGTGAGTTGCAGACGATGATCACCTTTTCGGAAATTCATCTGGCATGAGGCAATGCCGCTTCCACCAATTGAGGCAGCCACGTCGCCGGAAATCTCCTTGCAAGATGTGAAAGCGATCCTTCGCTCCCCAAACCAATGCGACACTTGTTTGTCGTGGACGGGAACAATGCGCGAGAGGGCGCGTTCTTCCGGTCGCCAGTCTTCAGCCGTAACGATGCCAATTGCTGCGGTGAGTGGAAGGCCCGGTTGCAATTTTTCAGGCATCACAGGATGCGACAGTACGCCTGTATTCGCACTGTTGATTTCGGCATGTGCCTTGGAAAGAGACAACATACAAACAACAACGGCCAAGAGAATTTTGGACCCGTTAATCGGCGTACACGACCTCCCGCTAACCACAAACATCTGAAAGAAATCGCGTTTTGATCCAGCCGGAAAGCGGTTTTGCGTCAGATTCTTTTTTCATTTTCAGATAGTAAATGACCTTCTCCCATTGCCCCTTTTTGCCAGAGCCGACCTGGACCATTTCGCCTGGTTTCAGTTTTAGCAAAAGCTTCGTGGCAGCCGAAGGGCCTGAACGTAACGCAACAAAGCCGTCAGGCGTTTTCAGAACCTCGCAAGAAATCGTCGCATGGGCCGAAGCGGTCATGAAAAACGAAAGGGCAAAAACAAGTACAGTCTTCATTTCAACATTTCCTCGCGCTAAATCATGACTCGAAATAATCTTCAGCCGCTTTTTCACCGTGGTAAGACACGCAACTGTCCAGAGCACCCTTGCTTCTGCGATGTCCAGGTTCCGTTCCAGTTTCCATCTGCACTGGTTGTGAGGGAGAGCAAAGGTTTTTTGTCACCATAAAATCTAACCAGACTGAGTTCGACTTGTCGACTGTCCTCGAAGCGGCCTTGCGGAAAATAGGTTACGCCTGCGAACATTATTTCTCCGCCGATAATTGCATCCGAAACCACAAAATTGATCCGCTTGGGCACCTTGCATTTTTCTGTGGGACCCTTCAGGTCGACGCTCCACTTGTATCCGATTGGTGATGTGTTGTTCGTCGCGACATGCGCAACATGAGTTGAAACAGAAGTCAAAACAATCACCCAACTGATCAGTTTCAAAGCGACTCTCCTGAAATATCCATGTTATCGTGAACGGGCTTTGACTATCAGAAACCAACGCATAATCGAACACAAGCCATTTGAGGTCGTGTGAATGAAATATTCTCTCAAATTCTGCATCCTTGTAGCGGGCATGGCATGTTTGGGACCGGATACTGGTGCTGCAGAATTGACTGACGAACAGGTCAATGGGGCCAAAGCAGGCATGAACTACCGCGAAGTTCGTGAAAGGCTCCTCGAATTAGGGTTTGCAGCGGCTTCGATCTCGAAAGACAAAAACCGCTGCGGCACGCGAAAGAAAATCTGCGCGAAATATCCAGAAGTCGAAGCCTGCTCCGGAACGGGTGCTGCACCTTGCCGATTTGTCTTCCGCTATCCAAGAGGGCGCAAAATTGTGGTGATCACCAAAAGTGAAAAACTTGTAGTGACCGATATTTTTGAGGAGTGATTGCGGGCGGATTACTCGTTGCCACATCCTGTGGGACTTGCCACTGACGTCACATCGGTTTCAGGTTTGGCCAAAACGATTGGGACGCCGCCTTTACAAGAAAAGTTGGCGGCACTATCAGCGAGTGAGCGAGCTTTTTCATTGGCGTTAGGTAAACTCCCCTCAACATAGCCCATGTGACACGAGTTCTGTGGTTCAATCTTTGTCACAACGAGCCAGCTGCGCCGCTTGGGGGCATCGTCCACGCCAAAATGTACGGACCACCGGAAAATGGTGGCTATTGGTTTGCTGTTTGCGATTCTCCACTCTATCTTATTTCCAACGCTATTGAAGCGGGGAAAGGTTTGCTTGAAGGCGCAATGTTCACTGCCTTTGTCACCGAAGGCAACCTGACTTCTTAGGTCGTCCAAGGCAAAAACATAGGGCATGCCACCATAGCCGATGCACTGGACGGAAACGATGCTGCCTTCCTCATCTTCACCTCCACGCAAGGTGCTCTTGCACGCATCGACTTTGAAATCCGTATAAATACTTTCACCAGCAGACAACGCAGGTGCTGTCATGGTCAGAGTTAAAGCCATGGTTGCCATGATCAAGTTACGCATTGATTGACCTCTCGTTGTTTAGTCATTGCGCTCATTCATCGCGATCATTCAACAAGATGTATTTGCCCAAGGCTTCCTGGTCGCCAAATGGAGGTTCCTCACCAGAGGACTCATTGCCCACAACGCGGTTGAAGGCGGTATATTGCATGGCACCAGTTGATTTGGGAGCAGGTCCGCCGCCCTGAGCAGTACATCTTGCGCCATCGCTCCATATCACGATGTTATCGACTCGGCCGCTGATGATCTCGAGATTCTGGACGCGCATGATGCCGTCGGGTGGGACTTCAATTTCGGCTGACTTTCCAGAGAACGGCAAGAAGTCACTGCCACGCCAATCTATCCACTTCGTAGCTGCAGCATCCTGTAAAACGATCACCCAGTTTGGCGAAAAATCTTTCGGCACAACAAATGTGATCTGCGGGGGCGGATCCCAGCTTGATTCATAAAACGTCGCGATCACACCAAGCGAGCCAACACCGCACCCGAGTGCAGCGAAAATCACGGCTGCGATATTCCGCTTGGCCCCGCTCCAGCCAAAACTGCGCGCCAAGGTCCGACCCAAGAATAGTCCGGCGATCAGCCCGACTACGACGATCAAAGCCATAGCGCCGAAGATTCCAGCTGCCATGCCGTATTCATTCATGGTCCATTACTCCGCAATTTTTCGGGACGGCCTGCGTCAACAATACCGTGTTGAGCTGGTTGTGCATAGGCCATGCGCGCCCGCCTCCGACACCCCTGCAACACCCAACTGCATATTGAGGTTGATGCCATTGACCGCCGTGTTGTCACCGAAGCGTTTGGTCAGCCCAATCAGTTCAATGCTTGATCCGACACCCATTCGAACGGCGGCCTCTGTCGCTCAAGCTCCCTCTTAGTTGTGCTGTTGGCATTTCGCTGGTGGGAGATGATGAGTCCGCCACCCCCTTCTTCGACCCACGGTGCAGGCGATAGCATTGTTGGAACACTTGCTGCGCGACTGGCGACTGGCACCGCATTCATGGTCGCCTGTGAAATAGCCAACCGGACAGCCGCGGCATTTGTGTCCAGACCCTAATAATTCCGCTTCGGATCAGAGTCATTCCTGCACTGCCCTGCTCTGCACTGCCCGGTACTGCAATGCACAAATTCCGTAAATTTCATGAAGCAACTTCACGGAATGTGAATCCAGATGGTCGCTGTGAGCTCTGTTGATAGGGAAATATCAGTAATTTATCCGGCATAACGTGAGTCAATTTTTGAAGAGCGGTCTTTTTTTTTACGTCGCGTTGAATCTGGTTTACGAAAACATGTCATTGTGTGAAGCGACTGTGTCGACGAAGAGCGGACACGTTTGTAACAATGCACACGTCATACAAATATGCTGCGAGGCTCAACTCATTCAAAAACGGGGTTTCAGATGGAACGTCGCCCGCGCAGAACGGTGTCATGGGTTTGCTATCGCGCGCCGCTACGGTGCCGGGCCTCAATGCCGTGGATCTCAATTTTCCAGATCACCTTGAAGGCGTTGATCTCAAAGACGTGAAGCGTCATCTCGACGGTCTTGGACTGTCGGTCAACGGCTTTGCCATGCGTTACTACAGTGATCCCGGTTTCAAGATCGGCGCATTCACCAATCCCGATGCCCGGTTGCGCCGCTTGGCCATCGACCAGACCAAGCGTGGCATTGACCAGATGCTGGAGCTCGGTGGCTCACTGATGACGCTGTGGATGGGACAGGATGGTTTTGATTATTCATTCCAGGCGGATTACGCGCGGCTGTGGGACCAGACACTGGAAGCGATTTCTGAAGTTGCCGATCACGTGCCGACAAGCGAAGTCAGCATCGAGTACAAGCCCAACGAACCCAGAAGCTTTGCACTCATGCCTGATATCGGCACCACACTGCTGGCCATTCACGAGATGGGCCGCAAGAACATTGGCGTCACCATCGACTTCGCACATGTTCTGTATGCGGATGAAATGCCGGCTTATGCCGTCGCACTTGCGGCGCGCTCGTCAAAGCTTTTCGGCGTTCACTTGAACGATGGCTACGCCAAGCGTGACGATGGGTTGATGGTGGGCACCGTTCATCCCGTGCAAACCATGGAACTCATCTACGTGTTGGAAGACATCAAATACGATCGTCCCATCTATTTCGACACATTCCCCGATACGACGGGCCTGGATCCGGTTGCCGAATGTTCAGCCAACATCGCAACCGTTGAAGCCATGCGCAAGGTCGTCAGAAAACTGCAGAAAGACAACCGCCTCAAGGCAGCAATTGCCGGACAAGATGCTGTGACCAGCAACGTGATCATGCGTGAGGCACTTTATGGAGGGCTGACCGCAGACACAGCATAGAGTTGAACGTTACGGCAAATGCCGAACGTTCAGAAGATTTTGAACAATGGGAGGATACCAAAATGATCAGACTAACTAAACGTTCAGCCTTGCTTGGCGCAATTGCCGCCGTCGCACTTTCAACTGTTGCATTTGCGCAGACACTGGCACCACTGAATTCCGACGTTGAACCAGATCGCATGGACTGGTCACAACTCGAAGCCAAATTCGGACCCCTGCCAGCTGTTGAGAAAGGCATGAAGATTGGTGCTGTCGCCAAGGCCTTGACCAATGAATATTGGCGCAGCCTCGGCGAAGGCTACAAGAAATTTGGTGACCGCGTTGGCGTGACCGTCGACCTGCAAGCCGGACAGAACGAAAATGATCAGCTGGCGCAGCTCGCCATTGCTGAAAACATGTTGTCGTCTGGTTACAAGCTGTTGCTTGTTTCACCACAAACCGACTCCAACTTGCAGCCCGCTGTTGAAGCTGCCGAAAAGGCAGGAGTTCCCGTGATCAACGTCAACGACGCCGTCATTCCGTCAGCCAAGAACTACATCGGCAATGTGCAGAAGGACAATGGCGTACGTGCGGCCCGCTGGTTCATTGGCAACCGCAAGGATGGTGGCAAGGTGGCCGTGATTGAAGGCATGGCCGGTGTCTACGCCGCCGTGCAACGCACTGCGGGCTTCAAGGAAACCATGGCAGCCGAAGGCAAGAGCTTCAATGTTGTGGCCAGCGTTCCCGGCAATTGGGATCGCCAGCTTTCATATGACGCCGCCACCAACATCATCCAGCAGCACCCAGACATTGTTGGCTTCTATTGCAACAATGATGGAATGGCGCTGGGTGTTGTCGAAGCTGTCAAGGCTGCCAACAAGCTCAGCCAGATTGCCGTGATCGGCACCGACGGCATCAGCGATGCCTATGCGTCGATCAAGGCAGGCGAGCTGACGGCAACTGTCGATAGCTTCCCCGTGTTGACTGGCGAAGTGGCCATGGAAGTGGCGTTGCGTCTGCAAGCTGGCCAGAAACTGCCACGCGTGGTGGCAACCCCACAGGCACTTGTGACCAAGGACAATGTTGCCCGCTACACCGGTGATGAAGCTGCGGTTCGTGCAAACCTGATGGAAGACGCCAAGAACTAGGCGTAAGGTAACGCGCGGTGGCTGGCTCCCTGCTGTCGCCGCGCGTTTCCTTTTGGACTCCAACCATGACACCCGGAACGGCACAATCGGCAATCATCTTGCGGGACATCTCGAAAGGGTTTCCAGGCGTGCAGGCGCTTCAGAACGTAAGCTTCTCCGTCGAACCCGGCCAAGTGCGTGCACTCCTCGGTGAGAATGGTGCCGGCAAATCAACACTCCTCAAAATCCTCTCCGGTATTTATCGCACAGATGTCGGCGAGGTTGTTGTCAGGGGCAAGACCGTTGATCTGCGCACGCCAAAATCTGCACGCCTTGCAGGGATCGCGCTCATCCATCAGGAGCTGCAGCAGATCCCTGAGCTTGACGTGGCGCAAAACATGTTCCTCGGCAATCAGATGACGCGGTTGGGTGTGATCACCGATCGAGCCGCCATGCAAAAGCGGAGCCGAGAATTGCTGGCCCAGCTTGATCCCACGATCGATGTCACTGCAAGAATCAAAACTCTGCGTGTGGCCCAGCGACAGATCGTTGAAATCGCCAAGGCCCTTCTCGGTGAGGCGCAGGTGATCGCCATGGACGAGCCAACATCGAGCCTGACACCGGTAGAGTTTGAAAAACTTGTAGCCGTGATTGAACGCCTGAAGGCCAGCAAGGTTGCGGTGATCTATGTCTCGCACAAACTGGACGAAGTTTTCCGCGTGGCATCCCACGCCACGATTCTGCGTGATGGCAAGATGGTCGCTGATGTTGACCTCACTGCAACGACTGAAGATGCTGTGGTCAACATGATGGTGGGACGAGCGCTCGATATTCCGCCGCATCAAAGCCATGTCAAGTACGACACGACGGTTCTTTCTGTAGAAGGGCTGAGCCGTGGCAAGCACGTGCGCGATGTATCCTTTGCACTTCGCAAGGGCGAGGTATTGGGTATCGCTGGCCTTGTGGGTTCTGGGCGAACCGAACTGGTGAAACTGCTGGCGGGTGTTGATCGCCCGACCGCAGGCAAGATCACGCTCAAAGGCCAAGTCCGCAATTTTTCCAACCCGCGGCAAGCCATTGCAGCAGGCATTGCGCTGTTGCCGGAAGACCGCAAAAAGGAAGGCATAATTCCCTTGCGATCTGTCGCGGTGAATGCAGCATTTCCAAGCTATCACAGATTAACGCGTGGCGGTGTGATCAAGGCTGGCCAGCTGGAGCGCGAGGTTGACCAGATTGCGAGGAGTGTTGACCTTCGCCCGCATGACATCGAACGCGCCATCCGCTTGTTCAGCGGTGGTAATCAGCAGAAGGCCATTCTGTGCCGCTGGTTGATGGCGGGGTCTGACATACTTGTGTTTGACGAACCAACACGCGGCATTGATGTTGGTGCAAAGGGCGAGATCTACAAGCTGATTGAATCACTGGCTGCGGCAGGCCGCAGCATCATTGTCGTATCATCCGAATTGCCAGAGGTGCTGCGCCTCTGCGACACTGTGATTGTGATGCGCAGTGGTGCGATGGCTGGACAACTGAAGCGCCAAGACTTGAGCGAAGAAAAAATCATGAGCCTTGCCATCACCGGCAAGCTTGCAGCGTGAGACATTCGGAAGACCAACATGAACACTTCTTTGGCAGATAAAATGGGCGGATGGAAAATCAGCTGGCGTGACATGGGCACGGTGGCAGGCCTGGTCATCATGGTCGTTGTCTTCGCCAGCATGTCCGATGTGTTCATGACGCAACGCAATCTTGTGAACATCCTGCAGCAGTCCAGCATCAACGCCGTCATCGCCATTGGCATGACGCTGGTCATCATCAGCGGCGGCATTGATCTATCAGTGGGACCGGTGGCCGCACTTGCAGCAGTGCTGAGTGCCACACTTCTTGTTGCTGGCTTTCCGGTGCCGATTGTTATTCTGGCCGCGCTGGCCGTTGGAGTTTTGTGCGGTTTGGTCAATGGCGCACTCATTGCCTATGCCGGGCTTCAACCCTTCATTGTCACGTTGGGAACGCTCAGCCTGTTTCGTGCGCTCGGCCTCATCTACACGGGCGGCAATCCCATCCTCAGTCTGCCCAATGAATTCCGTCGCCTCTTTGCCTCGGAAATACTTGGCCTTCCGGTGCCCGTGATCGTTGTTGCGGTGTTGGCCGTGTTGGCGACAATCCTGCTCAAGAAAACGCCGCTTGGCGAATACATCCTTGCTGTTGGTGGCAATGAGGAGGCCGCGCGTGTCAGCGGTGTTCCCATTGAGATGACCAAGGTCGTCACCTACATGATTTCAGGCGGCCTTGCGGCATTGGCCGCTGTTATCTTGATTGCGCGCCTTGGTGCCGCCGAACCAACGCTTGGTACGCTTTGGGAACTTGAAGCCATTGCCGCTGCTGCGATTGGCGGTGCTTCACTCATGGGTGGAAAAGGCTCGATCATCGGAACCATTCTAGGTGCCGTTGTGCTGGGGGCCATGCGCAATGGATTGACGTTACTCAATGTGCAGGCTTTCTACCAACTGTTGGCGACAGGCATCATCATCATTCTCGCCATGCTGGTTGATCGGCTTGCGCGCGGCAAGGGATAAAACGTGATGCTCGATCCACGAACAGTCGGTCCAAAAATTCGCATGTTGTTGCCAGAGCTCACGCCGAGTGAAGCGCGGTTGGCAGAACTCATGCTGCGCAGCTCCGCTGATGATCCACTGCCCTTGAAGCAGGTCGCTTCAGACGCAGGCATCTCGGAAGCCATGGTGGTCAAGGCGTCAAAACGCCTGGGTTTTGACGGTTTCCGTGAACTTCGCTCAGCCGTCAGCGCGTATAAGAAGCTGCCCAATGTCGACTTGCATGAAGATTTGGGTGAGCATGACAGCGCAGAGATCATTGTTCAGAAAGTTTTCCGCACGGCCATTCATGCGCTTGAAGAAACGCTGGCCATCCTGGACATGAATGGTTTTCGCCGCGCGGCAGAACTTTTGCACAAGGCCGGGCAGCGCGAGTTCTACGGGCTTGGTGGATCAGCCCAGATCGCCCGCGACGTCGCCCACAAGTTTCTGCGCATTGGCATTCGCGCTTCGGCTATCGACGATACGCACATGATGGCCATGTCGGCATCGCTTCTTCAAGCCGGCGATGTCGTCGTGGCTTTCTCTCACTCCGGCCGCACCACAGGTGTTCTCGAAGCAACACAAATCGCGAAGATGAATGGCGCGAATGTTGTCGCCCTCACCAATTACGAATCTTCACCTCTCGCTGAAATTGCTGATGTGGTGTTGTGCTCAACTGCACTGGGTTCACCACTCACGAGCGAAAATGCCGCCGCCCGCATTGTGCAGTTAAACATCATGGATGCGATTTTCATGGCCGTTGCGCAGAAGGGCTACAGCTCTGCCGAAGAGAACCTGTCCCGTACCATGTCCGCCGTCAGAACGAAGCGCAAGGAGTAGGGATTGCTCACTTTGCAGTGCACAATCATCAAATTTACGCGTGTAAAAAATATAGTTGACGAAGAACAAAAGTCTTGCGAACCTCAAGCTTCCGGGCGGCCCGAGAAATGAGGCTTTCGCCGGTCATGTTCACTCACGGAGGATCTACCAAATGGAACGTCGCTCACTCGTCAAAATGTTAGGTGCCGGTGGTGCCGCAGCCGCTGCAGTCGCGCTCACAGCGGGGAAGGCTTCTGCTCAGGAAAAGGTTACAATCGCATTGATCCCCGGCCTCACCGCCGATGGATTTTATGTGACCATGCACAAAGGTGCACAAGCCGCAGCTAAGGCTCTCAATGTTGATTTGTTGTATCAGGGTGCTGCGGAATGGAACGTATCATTGCAAGTGCCCATTCTTGAAGCCATCATCGCCAAGAAGCCAGCAGCCATTCTCATCGCGCCAAACGACAAGGTGCAAATGATTGAACCGCTGCGCAAAGCCCATGAAGCTGGCATCGCCGTTGTGTGTGTTGATACATTCATCGGCACTGGCGTGTTCCAAACGGGTGCAGGTGATGCGGATTTCCCGATCTCCTATGTCGCCTCTGACAACGTGTTGGGTGGCCGCATGGCCGCACGCGCCTTGGCCAATGCCGTAGGTGGCAAGGGCAAGGTCTACGTTGCAAACGTCAAACCAGGTATTTCGACAACCGACCAGCGCGAAGAAGGCTTCAAGGCCGAAATCGCCAGCTTCAAGGACATCGAAGTACTGGAAACGCAGTTCAATGATGACGATGCCAACAAGGCCGCTTCACAGTTCCAAGCTGTCCTGGGTCGTGTGCCTGATCTCGCCGGAGTGTTCGGTGCCAACCTGTTTTCTGCTGCAGGTGCTGCAAACGGTGCAAAGCAAGCCGGCGTTGCTGGCAAAGTGAAGATGGCTGGCTTCGATGCGCCTGAATCAATTGTTGGCCAATTGAAAGACGGCACATTCGAACTGACAATTGCTCAGCATCCTGCTGAAATTGGTTACATGGGTCTGGTGGCCGCACATGCCCATGTTACGGGCAATCCTGTACCAACGGCCATCGGCACTGGCTTTTCGGTGATGACCGCCGCCAACATCGATGATCCGAACGTCAATCGCTATCTTTACAAGAGCGAATAGGCCGTAGAACATGAAGCACAGGCCGCCGATTGCTCCCTGTCGGCGGCCTGAACTGTCACTGGATTTAACATGACCACGGCCATTCAAACCCCACGCAAATCGCTCTTGTTCAGAATCGCGGAACTGCGTGCCTGGGTGTTCCTGATCTTGCTCGTATTGTTTTTCGAAGTCTGGGCGCGTGTTTCATATGGCGCGACATTTGTATTCAACACTTACAACTTGAAAGCCATTGCCGTTGCTGCAACGGCACCCCTTGTGTTGGCACTTGGACAGACGTTCGTCATCATTTCTGCTGGCATCGATTTGTCACTCGGTTTCGTCATGGGACTTGCATCTGTCATCGCCGCGCACACAGCCAACTATGCGGCCGCACAATTGGGCTTACCGCCGTTTCCGGCCATGCTGGTTGGTGTTCTTTCTGGTGTTGGCATGACCATCATTCCGGGCCTCGTGAATGGCTGGTTGATTGCACACCTGCGGGTGCCACCGTTCATCGGCACACTTGGCATGTATGGCGTGGCGCGAGGTTCGGCTTATCTTTTTGCGGGCGGCATGACCATTGCCATTAGTAACCCGTGGTACAGCGCCGTCGGCAATGATCGCATTCTCGGCGTACCCGTTCTTGTCTGTCTGGCTGCAATCTGTTGCATCGTATTGCACTACGTGTTGTCACAGACCCGCTTTGGCCAACATACCTATGCCATGGGCGCTAGCCAGGCGGCTGCGAACAGGGCAGGCATCAATATCAAACGCTTGACGATGAAGATTTACATTCTCTCTGCCGTGATGGCGGGCATCGCGGGAGTTCTCTACACGGGGCGCTTTTCGGCAGGCGCACCACAAGCCGGTGAACCGCTGTTGCTGCTTTCAATCGCTGCAGTTGTTATTGGTGGGGCCAGTCTCTTTGGGGGTTCGGGTACAATCTGGGGCACCGTAGCGGGTGCGCTCGTCATTGCTGTCATCGATTACGGCCTGGTCTTTGTGGACGTTGAACCATTCTGGCAGTTCATCGCTGTCGGCCTGGTCATCATCATTTCAGTTTTGGTCGATCAAGCCCAACGCCGCTTCATGGGAGGTCGTCAAGTTGAGTGATCGTGCCCCCATATTGTCGGTCAAAAACGTGTCGAAGCATTTTGGTGCTGTTGAAGCGCTGAAAGATGTTTCGCTTGATGTGTTCCCTGGCGAGGTCGTGGCGCTGGCTGGTGACAATGGTGCGGGCAAGTCGACGATCATCAAGGCCATCTCCGGCGTGTTCAGTTACGAAGTCGGCGATATTTTTCTGGATGGAAAACGCATTGCTTTTTCCACGCCACAAGAAGCACGCGAAAATGGCATCGAGACCATCTATCAGGACCTCGCCCTTGCCGACAATCTGACTGTCGGAGCAAATATTTTTCTGGGCCGCGAACCGATGAAGAAGCTGTTTGGTTTTCTTCCGGTTATTGACCGCCAGAAAATGGCTGACGTCGCGCGCGAAACCATGAAGCGTCTGGACTTTCACCTGGACCGTCTCGATGCACCAGTGGCCGCATTTTCTGGCGGGCAACGCCAGGCCGTGGCCATTGGCCGGGCCATGTATTGGAATGCCAGGTTGGTCATCATGGATGAACCGACTGCCGCACTTGGTGTACCTGAGCAGCGCAAGGTCATGTCGCTCATTCAATCGCTGAAGGCCGATGGCAAGGGCATCATTTTCATTTCCCACAATCTTCGTGACATTTTTGAAGTGGCAGATCGCATCGTGGTTTTTCGCAGGGGTGAGAATGCGGGTGAGCGCGTACCGAAAGAAACATCCGGCGATGAAATCGTGCGGATGATGGTCGGCAAGTAAGTTACGCCGACTTTCGCAATACCAACTCGGCATTCAGCAACACGCGCTCTTTGCGTCCTTCAACCAATGTCTCGCCATTGTTGATGCGATCAAACAACATGCGAAGCGCGATGCGGCCCATTTCCTCGCTGTCTTGGGAAACTGTTGTCAGCGGCGGGCAGGTATAGGCACTGAGGCGTTGGTTATCATGGCCAGCGACGCGGTAATCACAATCCGGCGCAAACCCGATTTTCTTACCCGCTTGATGCATGGCTCCAAGCACACCAAAGGCCACGCGATCATTGGCGCAAAGTATTGTTCGGCTTGGAAAGCCGCCTTCTTTCAAAATGCGCAAGGTCTGCTCAAATGACACCCGCTCGAAGTCCCAGTCGTTTGAAGCGGGCAAATCGGCAAACAGTGGCGTGAAGCCCAGCCGTTCCATTGTGATGCGATAGGCATTGCGACGATCAAGGGCATTGTTGTTAATGGTCGGCGTATCGAAATAAGTGGGATGGTCGCCAGAGCGACAGAGATATTCAGTGATCAACGGCACACTTTGATGGTTGTTGGTGCCAACAAACGGGCCCTCATCATCAAGCGATGCATCAATGAAAATCAACGGAATTTCCCGCGCCAAAGATTTCAACTTGGGCTTTTGCGACGTCTCGCCCAGGGGCGCTATGATCGCACCTGCCACGTTGAGTGATGTGATGGTTTCGATGGCACGGGCTTCAAGATCGGGCCTGCCATTTGAACTCAGCACCAAGGCGAGGTAGCCCTCATCAACTGCACCATCTTCAATGCGGCGCGCCAGCGTCATGTAAAACGGATCGGAAGGATCCGGCACAATGAGTCCAATGATCTTGGAGCGCTTGCGATTGAGATTGACGGCGAAAATATTTGGGCGAAATCCGGTTTTCTTGACAGCCGCTTCGATTTTCTCGCGGGTCTTCGGTCGCACGGATGCGGTGTCGTGAAAATATTTCGACACCGTTGGCCGTGACAGGCCTACGAAGTCAGCAAATTCTTCCATGGTTCCGATTTTTTTTGACCGCACGTCCAAAGCCTCCCCTGCGTGGTGGCATGTTTACAATGGAAGCTTTGAAATTGACATGCGTCAATTCCCAATTTTACATGTCAAGAAGTCTCTTGAGCGGCAATCCATGCCTTGAGAGCGTCATTGTCCAAGGGTTGCGATGTGTCCAAAATCAAAAGCGGCCACTGCCCAAGCGGCTTGGCGGCAGTTGCCAGTGCGATGAGCTCCGGCACATAATCCGCGCCCAAGTGGCCGCTATGGCGTTGGTCCAGCCTGGCCCGATAGCGATCACCAATGACTTGAGGTGGCGCGTGGCACCAGACTTCCATCACATTGCAATCGCCAATTCTTGCGAGATGGTTTTGCAGAACATCGAAAGGTTGGAAACCGAACCAGGCATCGATGACGGCGGCCGAATCATCGGGCCAATCTGCGATCAGTGAAAACATCGCCTGATAGCTGGCCTTGCCAAGCAACCGATTATAGTCGCGGTCACCTGTTCCGAGGTGGGCGAAGAAAGATTCTTTCACCGTGTCGAGGGTGAGAAGTGGCCAGCCTGTGGCGTCGGAAATCGCGCGCGCCACCGTGCTCTTTCCAGATGCTGGAACGCCATTGACCAAACAGAGACGCTTCATCATTCAAACACTTCGATGAGCAAGACCCGCAAGCCCTGCACCGATGACACCCGCATGATCGCCCAGGCTGGCGGGCTTTACCGGGCAGCGATACCATTCCGCTTCAGCGGGAAAGGCATGCAAGGCTCGATACATGGCAGCACCCAATCCACCGCCGAGCACCACGAGATCAGGATCAAAAGCAGCGACAACGGTGTCAATGGCCGCCCGCATGGGTGCAGCCCATTGCGTCAAAATATCTGATGCTTTGGCGTCTAGGAGAGTTTCGACAGGCGTGTCTGGATTGAGTCCTGCTGCTACAAGATGTCGACCAAGGGCAGTGCCGGAACTGGTGGTTTCAACACAGCCCCGTCGACCACACAAACATAATTCGCCCCTGCTCTCGACTGTGAGGTGGCCGAGTTGTCCCGCCGCAGCACGCCCCCGCAGCAGTTTTCCATCGGTGAACACAGCACCGCCAATGCCTGTGCCAATGGTGAAGAGCACAACATTGTCCATGCCCTTCGCAGCACCCAACGCCTGTTCGGCGACCAGCGCCATGTTGCCGTCATTGTCGACAAAGACAGGGCGTTTCAACATGTCGTGCAACGTCTCAGCCAGGGAGTGATCCGTCAGATCAACATAGCCGCCGGACAACACGCGCTCATTTTTCACGTCAACACGACCCGGCACGCCAACGCCGATGGCTTGCACATGGTCATCCATCAATGGCGCAACAAGTTGGGCAATCTGGGCGGTGAACAACCGCACGTCGGCAGGTGTCGGTGCATTGGCCCATTCAAGAATATCACCCCGTGCTGAAATACGAGCGGCGCGAATATGCGTGCCGCCGATATCTACGCCGATACTGGCCCTTTCGGCCATGGTCATGCAAGCCCGCTGGGGCGCGGATATCGGTCAAGAATGGCCTGGATTTGGCGCAGGCGCGGCAAAGCTTTATTGGTCAAGAGATCGCGCTGCACGGTTTTATCCATCGACAGGCAATCCTTCCACAAAGCCCTTCCAGCAATGACTCCTGATGCCCCATTCGCCATGGCAATCTCGATCTGTCCCAGAAATGTCTCGTGATCAACGCCTGCCGAGAGCACCGACCATGGCACTTCACCGCACATTTTGGTAATGCGCGCGCAAGACTCTGGCGATCCGGGATAAGGCAGTTTCAAGACTTTTGCTCCCGCTTCGAGACTCAATTTTGTACCACCTTCAATCAGAGACGAGAACTTTGCCTTATAGTCTGCTGGCTCTTCTCCCGGCAATGCGTAGGTAAGGAATTCCGTGACCAGCAGCAGATCTTCCTTGGCGAAGTCTTCGATGCAGTTTCGCATGATTGCCATGTTTTGGACGTTGGCATCTGGCTGGTCGAAGCGCAGATAGACCATGATCTTGCCACCTGTGCCACCAAGCTCGCGGACACGGCGTGCGTTGACACCGGGTACAAGTTTCGAAAGATAGAAACCTTCTGCGCTTGTGCCATAGCCCGACGCATCAAGTCCAATGATCAGCGCCACGTCCCGCGGCAGCACGCCTTGGTCAACAACCTGCGGCACGGCACAGGTGGGATCAAGCAAGATGGAAGGTGCGGCAAATGCGAGATAACGCACCACATCAGCCTTGGTTTCACCAAGCATGGCATCGGTGATGGCCGCTTCTTCAGCCGGGGTCTTGCCCAAAATCTTGCGAATGCCGCCACGCTGGTCGCAGGCGATCGTCATAATGGCACCATTGGCTCCGCAAATCTGCTGATAGCCACGTCGCTCGGCTGTTGTTAAGCTGTTCATCAAGATTGTTCTCAAAGTCCCAAGAGTTACGTTCCGATTAAAAATTAACTCATGTTAACAAATATATCAACATGCGTAAAGTTTTGAAGTTGACACTGGATCTGGGCGCGCGTCTGTCTTTGGCAGTTCAGATTTGCATGGCCCAAGACATCACACAACCTACGTCAAAGTGCCCTTTTGCCTCCCGACTGCCGGCTGAATGGAAACTTGGCAGTGTCAAATGTCCTTACAAACTCTGGCTATGGTTGGGAGTGGGGAAGAGTTTTGGATAAAACGACTACCGGTGTGATGCCGACACCCCAAACTAAAAATCGCGCAGCAATGCGCAACGTCGATCTCGTCGTAACCATCTGAAAATGTTGCTGAAAAAATGGTGCCCAGAGCCGGAATCGAACCAGCGACACGCGGATTTTCAATCCGCTGCTCTACCAACTGAGCTATCTGGGCACGCCCGCTATGTGCGAGATGAGGGCTCTATAGGTGATCAATTCCTGCTCCGCAACTGCTCTGTCAATTTTCATTGAGCCGAAGGGGGTCGGGGCATTCAAGTGCCCGACCAAAGTCCACTGCCACAGATTCGACAAAATTGAGCCGGGCTGTTAAACAGTTCTTAACCGGGGGCAATTCCGGTTCAAGAAAAGGGGAAAACCAAAGTGCTCATCGGTGTGAAGCGCTCGGTTTCAACTCTGCATCAACATTGAAAAGGATCGAGGAAACTCAATATGTCAACAACCACACTAGGCGAAGCTGCGCGCTCTCGCCCAATGACGGCAGAAGAAAAGAAGGTCATTCTTGCTTCTTCCGCCGGTACCATTTTCGAATGGTATGACTTTTATCTCTACGGCTCGCTGGCCGCCATCATTGGCGCACAGTTCTTTACATCTTTCCCGGAAGCCACCCGCAACGTGTTTGCGTTGCTGGCGTTTGCGGCAGGCTTCCTCGTGCGCCCGTTTGGAGCACTGGTATTCGGTGCGCTCGGCGACATCGTCGGCCGCAAATATACCTTCCTCATGACCATCATGATCATGGGTGTTTCGACCTTCCTCGTCGGCCTTCTGCCAAGCTACAGCTCGTGGGGCGTTGCGGCACCGATCATATTGATCGCTCTGCGCATGCTGCAGGGCCTTGCACTGGGCGGTGAATATGGTGGTGCAGCCATCTATGTCGCCGAACATGCGCCAGCCAATCAGCGCGGCTACTACACCTCTTTCATCCAGACGACAGCGACACTGGGCCTGCTCTTGTCCCTCATCGTCATTCTGGTGGTGCAGGGCTACGTCAACGGCAACTATCCGGATATTCCAGTGCTTGATGCGGCTGGTGCAGCTGTGATGGGTGCAGATGGAAAACCGTCGATGCTCAAGGCCTTCAATGCCTGGGGCTGGCGCATTCCGTTCCTGCTGTCGATTTTCCTGTTAGCGATCTCGCTCTACATTCGCTTGCAAATGGCTGAATCACCTGCCTTCAAGAAAATGAAGGAAGAGGGCCAGGCATCGAAGGCACCTCTGCGTGAAGCGTTCGGTCCAGGCCGCAACGCGCTTGTTCTGTTGATTGCACCAATCGCCTTTGTGCTTGCCGTTATGTCTGGCGCACTGACGGGAACGATTGCTTCAATCATCGGTATTGCGTTTGTTGCCATCGCCCTGTTCTGGGGCTGGAAAAACGCCAAGCTCGCCGTGATCGCCCTGATCGGCCTCACCGCTGGTCAGGCTGTCGTGTGGTACTCAGGACAGTTCTATGCGCTGTTCTTCCTGCAGAACGTCGTCAAGCTCGACAGCTTCACAGCCAACGTCATGGTGGCCTGGTCGCTGATCCTCGGTACGGCTGGCTTCCTCTTCTTTGGCTCGCTGTCAGACAGAATTGGCCGCAAGCCGATCATCCTGGCTGGTTGCCTCATCGCTGCCCTCACCTACTTCCCGGTGTTTGGCATGTTGACCAAGCTTGCCAACCCGGCTCTGCATGCCGCTCACCAGACCAAGGTGACGGTCACAGCTGATCCTGCTGACTGCTCGTTCCAGTTCAACCCGACAGGTACTTTGAAGTTCACCAAGTCTTGCGACGTGGCCAAGGCCCAGCTCGCACGGACCTCGGTGAATTACGAAACGGTCGATGCTGCGGCTGGTTCGGTTGCTGAAGTCAAGATCGGCGATGCTATCGTGAAGTCTTATGACGCAGCAGCCAATGCTGCGGCCATCAAGGTTGCGACTGAGGCCTTTGACAAGGCCAAGGCTGGAACTGACCAGGCTGCAACTGATGCTGCGAAAGCCGCACTGGATGCAGAAAAAGGGGCCAAGGGCGCTTTCGAAAAGGCACTGAACGACGGTCTGAAGGCAGCGGGCTATCCGCTGGTTGCCGCAGACAACACAACGGTTGCGAAAGCCGCCAACTTCTTCGACATCTTCAACGGACAAAAGCTCGGCATCATCGCGATCCTGACCTTCCTGATCTTGTTGGTGACGATGGTCTATGGCCCGATTGCTGCGATGCTGGTTGAACTCTATCCAACGCGCATCCGCTACTCTGGCCTGTCTCTGCCATACCATATCGGTAACGGCTGGTTCGGTGGCCTTATGCCCGCAACGGCATTTGCAATCTCGGCCCAGTCCGGCAATATCTATGGCGGCCTGTGGTACCCGATCATCATCGCCCTGATCACTGTCGTGGTCGGCGCACTGTTGGTGCCCGGTAATACACACAAGAAGGACATCTTCGCGGATGACCGCAGCCGCTAACACGCGCTGTTAGAAACACAGTTGAATGCTCCCGGTGAAAGCCGGGAGCATTTTTTTATGGCTTGAGCTTTATGGCTTGAACCTGCGTACGAGGTGCCAAATCCCCATCATGACTGCGGCAAGCGCGCTATTGGCAACCACACCTGACGCCAACACTGTTCCCATCGGTTGTGAAGCAACGGGCGACATCAGCGCAATGATATAGGCCACGAAGAAAATGCCCGCCGCGAGTGGGATGGCAAAGCCAGTAACGGCCGCATTGCGGAAAGTCGTATAAAGCAGGGCGGCAACAAGTCCGATCCGGAAAGGATCAGTGATTTGCGACAGGAAAAGATCAATCATGTTTTGAAATAGTGCTCCAATACCCGGGCGTAGATGCGTGTCACGGCTTCGAGTTCGTCCACTGATATCCGCTCATCAGTCTGGTGGATGGTTGCATTGGTTGGGCCGAATTCGAGGACCGGGCAGTGATCTTTGACAAAGCGTGCATCCGATGTGCCGCCTGAAGTCGAGAGTGCAGGTGTCAGGCCTGTTTCATCCTTGATCGCATTCTGCACGAGCGACACAAAATTCCCGGGTTCGGTGATGAAGGCTTCGGCACCTTCATGGGCCTTTACACTCCACGCTCCACCAAGTTCAGATTTCGTGCGCGCGATCAATTGATCGACAGATTTCCGAAGTGACGCGAAGTTGTGTTCGGTCGAATAGCGGATGTTGAATTTGAGTTCCGCTTTCGACGGGATCACATTTGTTGCCGGGTTGCCAACATCGAAACTGGTGATCGCCAGTGATGAGGGATCAAAGGCGTTGTTGCCCTTGTCAAATTCATGCGCCGAAAGATGCTCTACAAAGCGCGCCATTTTGGGGATTGGATTATCGGCCTTGTGCGGATAGGCAGCGTGGCCTTGGCGGCCCTCAACAGTCACATGAAACGAATAGCTGCCGCGCCGCCCGATCTTGATCGTGTCGCCGAGCGCGTTGACACAAGACGGCTCTCCTACCAGGCAATGATCCGGCGTGTGGCCATTGGCCTTCATCCAGTCGAGAACTTTCACCGTGCCATTGATCGCAGGGCCTTCTTCGTCGCCGGTGATGAGAAGGGAGATTGATCCCTTGAACGTCTGTGTACGGATGAAATCGCTTGCGGCCACAGCCATCGCCGCAACCGAGCCTTTCATGTCCGTGGCACCGCGCCCATAGAGCTGGCCATCGTGAATTTCGGCCGCAAATGGCGGATGCATCCAGATTGTTTCATCACCCGCCGGCACCACATCGGTGTGTCCGGCAAAACAGATATGCGGCGCTTCAGTGCCAAAGCGCGCAAAAAGATTGTCGATGTCTGGTGTGCCGGGTTCAGTAAAAACAAGACGATGACAGGTGAAGGCCGCCTGTTCGAGATAGATTTGCAGAACAGATAATGCGCCCGCGTCCTTCGGGGTTACCGAAGGACAACGGATCAGACCTTGCAAAAGAGAGACGACAGGTGATTGCATCAATCAACAATCGGATCGGGGCCAAAACGATTTGGTCCGTCAGTGCCACGCAGGAAACCAAGCTCGATCAACATCCAGATGCCACCGATCAATGGAATCAGCATGATCAGCGACCACCAGCCGGATTTGTCACGGTCGTGCCAGCGCTTGGCATAAAGGGCGAGGGTCGGCCACAAGGTGAGCAAAAGCAGAATGCCGAGCGGCACCATCATCTTGCCGACCTCTGCCATCGCTGCGGCCGGATCGGCATCAGGTGACGGGCCCATCATGCCAACACCAAAAAGCCCGAACAGGATGAATTGGAGAATGGTTGAAACGATCATCAAGACCAGCAAGCCCAGCCAGAAGGGCTTGCGATTGCTGCGGCCTTGGAAACTGGTGAAAAGTTCAAGATTCATGTCTGCCTCCGATTGGTGTCCCCGATTCTGACGACTATCCCTGATTATGAACCGGTGAGCAATCATCTTTGCATGCTGAAGATTGGGGTTCTGGAAAACGTCATGGATTTGTGGTAGGCCTCCATCATGACCAAGCTTGAAAAAATTGAACAGGACATTGCAAGCCTTGACCCCAAGGACGTGCGCAAACTTGCCGATTGGCTGGAAGAGTACAAAGCCGATCTGTGGGATCAGCAGATCGAGGCTGATGCCAAGGCTGGCAAGCTGGACAAGCTCATTGCCAATGCAAAGGATGAAATCGCTGCGGGTAAGACTCGTCCGCTTTGAAACACGTCTTTCATCATCGCGCCACATCGGGGTTTTGGAAGCTCTACGATGAGTTGCCTTTGGATGTTCGAACCCGTGCGGATAAAAATTTCGCATTGTTGAAGGCAGATCCGAGACATCCGTCGCTGCATTTCAAGCGCATACAAGACGATCTTTGGTCAGCACGTGTTGGCGGCTATTTTCGTGCTTTGGCTCTTGCCGAAGAAGGTGGCTTTGCTTGGTTCTGGATAGGACCGCATGCCGAATATGATCGGTTGATCAAGTCATGAGTTGAACTTTATCCCGATTGGTCAGCTCTGAAGACGCCATAGATCGAACCTGCGTGGCAAGTATTCTATTTTGCCGACGCTCTCAATCCCTGAGCAGCTCATTGATGCTGGTCTTGCTTCTGGTTTTTTCGTCGACGCGTTTGACGATCACTGCGCAGTAGAGCGATGGCGAGGGTGAGCCATCGGCGAATGGTTTTTGTGGGAGCGAGCCTGAGACCACGACAGAGTAAGGTGGCACCTTGCCCATGTGGACTTCGCCTGTGGTGCGGTCGATGATCTTGGTGGACTGGCCGATGAACACACCCATCGAAATGACCGAGCCTTCACCAACGATAACGCCCTCAACAACTTCAGAGCGGGCACCGATGAAGCAGTTGTCCTCGATGATGGTGGGGCCAGCTTGCATCGGCTCCAAGACACCACCAATGCCAACGCCGCCGGAGAGATGGACGTTCTTGCCGATCTGGGCGCAGGAGCCAACCGTGACCCAGGTATCAACCATGGTGCCAGTATCGACATAGGCGCCGAGGTTGACAAAGCTTGGCATCAGGATGGCGCCTGGTGCGATGTAGGCGGATTTTCTGACGATGCAATTTGGTACGGCACGAAAGCCTGCGTCGCGGAATTTCTTTGCCGTCCAGCCGTCGAATTTTGATGGCACCTTGTCCCACCACTTTGATTTGCCGGGACCATTGCCGATCAATTCCATGTCGTTCAAACGGAAGGAAAGAAGGACCGCTTTCTTCAGCCATTGGTTGACATGCCATTCGCCATCGCGCTTGTCAGCAACCCGTTGCTTGCCCGCATCCAATTCATTGAGCGCGAAATCGACAGCCTTGCGGATGTTGCCCTTGGTCTTGAGCGTCACCGTTGCGCGGTCTTCCCAGGCTTGCTCGATGATGGCTTGTGCGTTCTTCATTGTATTTGTCCTGTGGCAGCGCGGTTGAGAAATGCCGCTAAATTTTCTGTCTGAAAATGCACATAGGATGCATCGGCCATGGCGTTCAAGTGGTTTGCATCATCATTGGTGGCATCCTTCACCAGCACGGTACGCATGCCGAGAGCATGCGGCACTTTGAGATTATGCATGATGTCTTCGAAGAAGGCCGAGCGTTTTGTGTCAACGGCATGACGGGCTGCAAACTGATGATAGGGTTCAGCCTGGGGCTTTGGCACATAGTCGGCATCAATGATGTCGTAGACGGCTTCAAAAACATCGGTGATTCCCAGCGCATCGGTGGTGGATTTCGCGTGCTTTGCAGTGCCGTTGGTAAAAATCATTTTGCGACCGGGCAGTGCGAGAAGGGCCGCGCGCAGGGCGTGGTCTTCTTTCACTGGCGAATAGTCGATGTCGTGCACCTGCTCGAGAAAATCATCGGGGTGTTCGCCATGCTCGACCATGAGACCGCGAAGTGTAGTGCCATATTTGTGAAACAGGTCTTTCTGGATGCGCTTGGCTTCAACATATTCAACGCCAAAGCGCTGCATCACATAGTTCCCCATCTTGACATGCATCTGGTCAAAGAGGCGGCATGACGCTGGATACAGCGTGTTGTCGAGATCGAAGATCCACGTTGAAATATGGGCGAACGCGCTCATTCGCCAGTGCGCGAAATTCGTGTGCCAACACCGTGTGGGGTGAGGAGTTCGAGCAATACGGAATGTGCAACGCGGCCATCGAGGATGATGACGCCGTCAACACCTGACTCGACCACGGCAACTGCACTTTCGATTTTCGGGATCATGCCGCCGGTGATGGTGCCGTTGGCGATCAGCGCTGGCACGTCGCTGATCTTCAGTTCACTGATCAATTGCTTGTCCTTGTCGAGCACACCTGCAACATCAGTGAGCATCAACAGGCGCTTGGCATTGAGTGCGGTTGCAATTGCACCCGCAGCGGTATCAGCGTTGACATTGTAAGTGTCGCCATCCCAGCCCACACCCACGGGTGCGATCACTGGAATGGCATCCGACTTCATGATGTTTTCGAGAATTTCCGTGTTGACGCGGTCAGGCTCACCCACTTGGCCAAAATCAACTGTAGACGTTTCGCCCGTGACAGGATCGATCTTTTCCTTGGTGTAACGCTTGGCGATCAGGAGATTTCCATCCTTGCCGGAAATGCCAACCGCACGGCCACCCGCTTGCTGGATCGAAGAGACAATCGATTTGTTGATCGAACCCGAGAGCACCATTTCAACAATGCTCATGGTTTCGTGATCGGTGACGCGCAGACCCTCACGGAATTCCGGCTTCACGGCGAGCTTGTCCAGCATCTTGTTGATCTGCGGACCACCACCATGGACCACAACCGGATTGAGGCCGCAGACTTTCAGCATCACGATATCGCGTGCGAATTCCTTCGCCAATTCCGGATCAACCATGGCATGGCCACCAAATTTGACGACAATGATCTGGTCATCATAGCGCTGCAGAAACGGCAAGGCTTCGGACAGGATTTGTGCAGTTTCGTTGATGTGTGCGTCGTCGGTCATGATTTTGATTGCTCGGTTTTTGTTTCGCCGATTTTTTCACGCGGCACAACTTTTGTTCGATTGGAATACTTGTTTTTTGACAAAAGAATGTAAAGTGAGAATGCTCTTTTGTGCTCATCATCAATTGAGTTCAAATCTGCCAACGCGGTTTCTGCTTGGCTCAAATAGTCTTCAGCACTCTTTTGCGAATAGCTACACTCCGGACAGTAGTCTGCCAATTCCCGCTCTTCTTTCAGTTCGATAAAAGTCACAGCAAACTTCTGCACCGCTTCTGGAAAATCCAAGCCACTGTCTTTCGTGGCCGTACAACGCTCATAGGCATTACCATGAGTCAGCGAACGAAACACTTGGTAGCGCGCCCTCGAAAGTTGGTGATCTAACACCCCTGTAAGGGACCTACTTGCCATTTCGCAGAGTTGGTAAAATAGCGCATAGTAAGCTGTACTGACAGCCCTGCGGCAGTCCGCCTCTGTGGGCTCGTCCGCCAAGAGCTTTCGCCCGGACACGATCAAGTCGTGTGACTTCATACAGATTGTTTATCCAGCAGATACTTGAAGTAAGGAAACCGCTCATCTCCAAGCCGCAACAGTGCAGTTCGCAGTTTTGAACGCAATCCTACAGTAACTGCTGCTGGAACCCGTTGTGCTTGATCTTGAAAGCACACCTCTACAAAGTATGACGGATCACCTTGAGTGTTATCGCCCTTGTAGATATCGCAAACAAACTGTCCATAAGGTTCAAGTTCTTCGTCGACAATTCTGGTAATAAGGCTCGCGGCGTTTTCAATCTCAAGATCTACTGACATTTTCAATCTCCCTGAATGAATTCTCGAAAAGTATCATAAATTAGAACGGTGGCAGGAACAAGCCTGTCACACGTCGAGGTTTGCGACGTTGAGGGCGTTGTCGCGGATGAAGTCGCGGCGCGGTTCGACGACGTCGCCCATCAGTTTGGAGAAGAGATCATCGGCCTGATCCATCTCGGCGACCCTGACGCGGAGCAATGAACGCACGTTGGGATCAAGCGTGGTTTCCCACAGCTGGATCGGGTTCATTTCGCCAAGGCCCTTGTAGCGCTGTAGTGAGACGCCCTTTTGACCTGCAGCGAACACGGCTTCGAGCAGACCCAATGGGCCGTTGATCGGAACATCCATGTCCTTCCTCCGAAGCTTGGCGGGGCGAGCATAAACTTCCTGGAGGTGAGGCGTCTTTTTATCAAGACGCATGGCATCGGAGGAACCGATGAGCTTGGCATCAATGAGCCAGCTTTCCTTCACACCGCGCATTTCGCGACCAAAGCGAAGACCGCCATCTTCGGTGGCTTCGCCGGTCCAACCGCGTTCGGTTTCATCGGAGAGAATATCAAGACGCTTGGCGATATAGCCTGCAGCCCCTTCAGCGTTTTCGCGATTGGAAATGACTTCAGGGTTCAGTGCACCCGCAATTGCGGCCTGCTCGATTACCAGCACGGGATAGCGGGAGTGCAGGCTTTCGATGACACCGCGCACCGAGACGGCTTCGTCAACGATGGAGCGAAGATCAGCACCAGCGCGTTCGCTGCCATCACCGAGGATCAGTTTCACACCTTCGAGACCTTGCTCGATCAGGTTCACTTCAAGGGCAGGCTGGTCTTTGAGATATTGCTCGGAGTTGCCGCGCTTGATTTTATAAAGCGGTGGCTGGGCGATGTAGAGGTGACCACGCTCAATCAGTTCAGGCATCTGGCGATAGAAAAAGGTGAGCAGCAGGGTGCGGATATGAGCACCATCAACGTCGGCGTCGGTCATCACGATGATCTTGTGATAACGGAGTTTGTCGGCGTTGAATTCCTCGCGGCCAATGCCGGTGCCAAGTGCAGTGATCAGAGTGCCAATTTCGTTGGAGGAGAGCATGCGATCAAAGCGCGCGCGCTCGACGTTCAGAATTTTTCCGCGCAACGGCAGCACAGCCTGATTGTCGCGATTGCGCGCCTGTTTGGCAGAGCCACCAGCTGAATCGCCTTCGACGATGAAGAGTTCACAAAGGGCCGGATCGCGTTCCTGGCAATCGGCTAACTTGCCGGGCAGTGACGAAATGTCGAGTGCCCCTTTGCGGCGTGTCAACTCGCGGGCTTTTTTGGCGGCTTCGCGGGCGGCTGCAGCTTCGACGACCTTGTTGACGATGATCTTGGCTTGCGTCGGGTTTTCCTCGAACCATGCACCAAGCGCGTCGTTCACGTAGCTTTCAACAACCGGGCGCACTTCGGAGGAGACGAGCTTGTCCTTGGTCTGCGATGAGAATTTTGGATCGGGAACCTTGACCGACAAAACGCAAGTCATGCCTTCGCGCGCGTCATCGCCCGTGAGTTGGACTTTTTCCTTTTTGGCAATGCCGCTTTCTTCAGCGTATTTGTTGATGACGCGGGTTAATGCGCCGCGAAAACCTGCCAAATGCGTGCCGCCATCGCGCTGTGGAATATTGTTGGTAAAGCAAAACACGCCTTCATTGTAGCTGTCGTTCCACCACAGCGAACATTCGACCGTGATGCCATCGCGCTCGCCCTTGATCAGGATCGGATCCTTGATCAGGGATTGCTTGGAGCGATCAAGATAGCGGACGAATGCAGCAATGCCGCCTTCATAGAAAAGTTCGATGACTTTTGGTTCGACACCGCGCTTGTCGGTGAGGAAAATCCGCACGCCGGAATTCAGGAATGCAAGCTCGCGCAGGCGATGCTCAAGTGTGGCGAGATCGAAATCAACCTTGGTGAAGGTTTCGGTTGACGGCAGGAACGTGACTTCGGTGCCGCGCTTGCCATTGGCATCGCCCAGGACTTTCAGTGGCGCATCGGCAACGCCGTGGGTGAAGGAAATGTAGTGCGATTTTCCTTCGCGGTGAATGGTAAGTTCGAGTTTCACCGAGAGAGCGTTCACCACCGATACGCCAACGCCGTGCAGACCGCCTGAGACCTTGTAGGAGTTCTGGTCGAACTTTCCGCCAGCATGAAGTTCGGTCATGACGATTTCAGCGGCGGAGCGTTTGGGCTCCTGATCATCGTCGTGCTTGATGCCTGTGGGGATGCCGCGGCCATTGTCGGTGACGGTCACCGAGCCATCGGCGTTCAGCGCGACGGTGACGAGCGTTGCATGGCCTGCAAGCGCTTCGTCGATGGCGTTGTCGACGACTTCATAGACCATGTGGTGAAGGCCTGAGCCATCATCGGTATCGCCAATATACATGCCGGGGCGTTTTCTGACGGCGTCGAGGCCTTTCAAAACGCGGATGGATTCAGCGCCATATTCTGCTTGTTCTTGGGTCGGAAGATCTGGTGTCGGGAGTTCGTCGATGGCCATGGGATTTCAAATGGTTCCAGGTGATTCGGTGAGATGTCCGTTATCCACCTGATAAACCACTGCAGAAGGCCCTGCGCCATCGAAAAGTTCGGCTTCGGTGCCCGTCATAAACACCTGTGATTTCAAGGCCGTGAGGAGCTCAAAAAGGGCAACACGCCGAGCTTTGTCGAGGTGGGCGGCAATCTCGTCCAAAAGCAGAATGGGGGCAGCGCCATGGAGCGATTTTGCAGCGCGGGCTTGTGCCAATATGAGGCCGATCAGCAAGGCTTTTTGCTCACCTGTTGAGCAGCTGGAGGCGATCATGTTTTTTGGGCCGTGGGTGACAATGAGGTCGGAGCGATGCGGACCCACTAGGGCGCGGCCTGCCGCACGGTCAGCGTTCCGGCTTTCAGCGAGGAGTTGGCGATAAGCATCTTCGGCTTGCAGCGAAGGCCGTGATGCAACAAGTGCTTCGGCATCGCCTTCAATCATCAGTGTACCCCAAGGGAAAGGCCCTGCCGCTTCCGGCTCGGCGAGGAAATGGCCGAGTGTTGTCGCGCATTCCAGACGTGCTGCAGAAATCGCCACACCTTTTTCAGCCATTTGTGTTTCCAGACTTCCCGCCCATGTCCGATCAAAGCCCGGCTGCTGCAACAACAAATTCCGTTCGCGCATCAGTTTTTCATAAGCGTTGACGCGGGTTCCGTGTTCGGGATCAAAGAGGGCAACCGAGCGATCAAGAAAACGACGACGGTCCCCTGGTGCCCCTGCAAACAATCGGTCCATCGCGGGTGTCAGCCACAACATGCGCAGGAGACCATTCAGTGCGCCTGCAGATTTTTGCAGGATGCCATCGCGCATCACGGCACGCGCGGTGTTGCTGTCATCGTCATTGTCGGGTGCCGACCACGCCGTGCCCAATTGCAATTCACCGCCAGGCGTTTCTGCGTCAGCTGATACACCCCACGAACCTGCGCCGGATTTTCTTGCGAGCTCATCAAAGGTCACACCACGCAGCCCACGCCCCGGAGTGAGCAGCGATACAGCTTCGAGGATATTGGTCTTGCCAGCACCATTGGGTCCAGCGAGTGCGATCAGTGGACGCGCAGGTGCCAACCGCAAGCTTTCATAGTTGCGGAAGTCAGTGAGAGTGAGGCGGGTGATTTGGTAGGTTTGCACGCGGACGGGTTTACACCCGCATTGGCATCAGCACATAGAGTGATTGCGGATCGGAGGGGTCGCGGATCACGGTCGGCGAGCCTGAATCCTGCAATTCAAAGCGCAGTGTTTCGGCTTTCACCTGGCTTGCAACGTCCATGAGATAGCGCGCGTTGAAACCGATCTCGATGGCATCTGCCTCATAGCTTGCGGGCACTTCTTCTTCGGCTGAACCTGAATCTGGATTGTTGACCACAAGGGTGACACGGCCGGCACTCACGCCCATTTTGACGGCCCGGCTTTTTTCCAGCGAGATGGTTGAGACGCGATCAACCGCATTGGAAAAGGCCTTGGTTTCGACTTCCAGAACCTTGTCATTGTTCCTCGGGATGACCCGCTCATAATCAGGAAACGTGCCGTCGATCAATTTGGTGGTGAGCACAAGTGCACCGACCGTAAAGCGCATCTTCGATGATGACATGGCAATTTCGATATCGCCATCTTCGCCTTCGATCAGTTTGGCGATCTCAGCGACGGTCTTTCGTGGCACGATCACGCCGGGCATTTTGGCAGCCCCTTCCGGGCGCTTCACTTGCGCTTGCGCGAGACGATGACCATCGGTTGCAACAGCGCGCAACACGTCGTCACGATCAACATCGTGCAAATAGATGCCGTTCAAATAGTACCGAGTTTCCTCGGTTGAAATCGCAAAGCGGGTTTTGTCGATGAGGAAGGCGAGGTCTTTCGCAGGCAAAGTGAAGGTGTTCTCAAATGTGCCGCTGGCGAGATCGGGAAAGTCTTCGGCGGGCAGGGCCTGCAACGCAAAGCGAGATTTTCCGGCGAGGATCGAAACACGACCGGCTTCTCCGGTTTGTTCAAGTTCCAATTGCGCGCCATCGGGCAATTTGCGCACGATATCATAGAGCATGTGGGCGGGAACGGTGGCTGCCCCCTCGCGCTCCACATCAGCGGCAAGGGTTTCGACAATTTCGATATCAAGATCAGTGGCTGTCAACTTGACTTGACTGCCCTTGGCCTGCACCAGAACATTGGACAGGATCGGAATGGTATTCCTGCGCTCGACCACGCTTTGCACGTGGTTCAGAGCTTTCAAGAAAACCTGCCGTTCAATCGTCACACGCATCGCACTATGCTCACCTTGGGCTCACTTGGAATGGGCGCGAACCATTGCAGGCCGCGCCCTTGATTTCAAGGCATTTCCCAAGATTATCAGCCGTTTTGCTCAACCAGCCGGATCAACAACGCCACGTCCTTTGCGAGCTTTTCGTCACTCTTGATCTGTTCATCGATCTTGCGGACAGCATGCAGCACGGTCGAGTGGTCGCGGCCACCAAAACGCCTGCCGATTTCAGGAAGCGAACGCGAGGTCAGCTTCTTGGCGAGATACATGCCGATCTGGCGTGGCACCACAACAGTGCGGGCGCGGCGCGGCGACAGCAAATCAGCCTTGGCCACATTGAAATGGCGGCCCACGACTTTCATGATGTCTTCAATCTTGATGCGGCCATTGTCGACATTGGCGTTGGCATCTCTGAGCACCATCGAAGCAAGATCAGCTGTGATCGGCGAACGGTTCAATTGCTGATAGGCCACAACCTTGTTCAGTGCCCCTTCAAGCTCGCGACCCCCACCTTGCACGCGCTCGGCGATGAGTTCCATGATCTCCGGCGCAATCACTGCCGTTGGATCGATCTGCAACATGGCAGCATGACGTGCGGCCAGAATCTTGACGCGCAATTCCGGATCCGGCAATTCGATATCAACGACAAGACCACCAAGCATGCGTGAGCGCATGCGCTGGTCGATTGAGTCAAGCTGGGCTGGCGGCACATCAGCGGCAATCACCACCTGACGGCGCTGGTCAACCAGTGCATTGAACGCATGGCAGAATTCCTGCTGCATGGCTTTTCCCTGCATGAACTGGAAATCATCAATCAACAAGACATCAACCGATTGAAACTGGTCTTTGAAGGCGAGCGTATCGCGGCTGCGAAGCGCATGAATAAAGCCATACATGAAACGCTCTGCCGTCAGCATCAGCACGCGGCGGTTGGGATGAGCGGCTTTCACGCGTTGGGCAATGGCATTCAGCAAATGGGTTTTGCCAAGGCCAGCGGCGGCATGAATATAGAGCGGGTTAAAGGAGACTGGTGCCCCCTGGGCTGCGTTGGCCACGCGCATTGCTGCGGCATGAGCGAGCTGGTTGGAATGACCAACCATGAAGTTTTCGAAATTCTGGTTTTCATCAACGGCAAGTCCGCGGTCCGTCAGTGTTATTGCAGATTGGGCTATTGCAGATTGGCTTTGGGCCGTGCTGCCGGAGTGTGAACGCTCAAAAGATTTGGAGACTGAATGTGAGGCCTGGCTTTGTGGCTTTGGATTTGGCGTTGATGTGCGCACGCGCACGACAACGAGTTCCAGTCCCTTGAGTTCGGTTTCAGCAACTTTCGACAGTTTGGAGAGATAATGGTTTTCAATCCAGCTCTTGAGGAAACGCGTTGGCACAGAAACGATCAATTTTCCTGCCTGGAAGCCATCAGCATCCATACGGGCAAACCACGAATTAAAGAGATCTTCGCCAAGCTCAGCCCGCAGCCTTTGCCTGATCCGATCCCATGCCTCCAAAACCAGGGTCTTATCTGCCATAGCAACTTCCGTCATATTACCGCATTCCTCTAACGTCGCATGCAATTCAGCATTGCGACACAATTGCCCCCGCCGCAGAACGATCATTCGCCCTGCAACACCCAAATGTTTTTCTGTTTGCTGTAACTTTAGACAAAACTCCCGTCCCGCTGGACCAAGTCCATCAGGCTCAAACACGCCACACACATGGTTACCTGGCTTTCGCGCAGACAACGCCCCGACTTGGCCGCTTCTTGTTGATCACCGGGCTTAGGCTCCGGGATCGTATTGGGCGGCTTCAGGAAAACACTAAGAAGAGGTTAAGCTTTGGAGCAACTGGAATCCGCTGGCGCTCCGTACACGGAATATTTGTGTGGTTAACGCGGGCGTTGGTGGTATTTGGGAAATACGTTCAAGCAACTGATTTATATATGTTATTTTAATAGCCGTTCAGATTTTTGGGGGCTTGACCAAGGGTTTGGAGACTCAATTGTGGCAAATTGGACTTGTGTCAATTTGAGCCAGAATCCTATAAATCCTCGCTGGTTTATGCCAAGCGGCTGTTTTTAAAGTATAATTTGAATCAAAAAATGTCCGTCCCCGGACAAACTTTCGGTCATAAAAAAACGCCGCGACAAGGTCACGGCGTTCCAAAGCATAAAAATACTAAAGTTCTATGACGTTTCTGAAAGCCTCAATCAGCCTCAGGCCATCGCCTTGACGCGCTTGGTGAGGCGCGAAACTTTGCGCGAGGCAGCGTTCTTGTGCATCACACCCTTTTGCGAGCCACGCATCAACTTGGGAGCAGCAACCTTGAGGGCCGCTTCCGCATCGACCTTCTTGCCAGACTTGATGGCTTCTTCAACACCGCGCACCGTAGTGCGAACGGCGGTCAGGCGGTTCTTGTTGATTGCGGTGCGGCGCGCCGAAACGCGGGTTGCCTTTTTGGCGGAGGATGTATTGGCCATTATGGTTCCTGAAATTCTGAAGCTTTTTCAATGAGTTTTGCCGCGCAAGGTCAGGTTATGACCACACGCGGCTGATAAGGTTGAGGCGCTTATAGGCATGGGATGGGGAAAAGGTCAATTGCCGCGTTGTTTGCGCCCTTCAGGTCGATTGCGCTTTCCAGAGCGTGGCTTCGCCAAGTTTGGCCACCAATTGTAGATGGCGTTCAATCTCGGCCTCGGTCAGGCGTGATGGCAGGGGTGATGGGCGTTGCCTTGCAGCTGCAGTAAAGCCAGTTGATTGCCGTTGATTGGACTTCTGGCTGCCGGGGCCTGCGAGGATCAGTGCGGTCTGGCGACCGCCGATCAGTTCGAGATAGACTTCAGCCAAGAGCTCTGCATCAACCAGTGCGCCGTGCTTCACACGTTTGGAATTGTCGATGCCAAAACGTTTGCACAAGGCGTCTAGGCTTGCACTCGCCATCGGGAATTTCTTGCGCGCCATCTTCACGGTATCAATGGCGCGTTCGGACGGAAGATGTGGCTGGCCGATATAAGAGAGTTCGGCGTTCAGGAACTCCATGTCGAAATCGGCGTTGTGGATGACAAGAGGTGCATCACCGATGAAGGCCTGGAATTTGTCGGCAATTGATTTGAAGATCGGCTGGTTTTTCAATTTTGCATCGGAAAGCCCGTGCACGGCCTCGGCTTCTTTCGGCATCGCGCGTTCGGGATTGATGTAGACGTGGAAACTCTCCCCCGAGGGGATGTGATTGATCAGCTCGATTGCGCCAATTTCAACAATGCGGTGACCATCACTTGGCGAGAGGCCGGTGGTTTCGGTGTCGAGGACAATCTCACGCATTTTTCAAAACCTTGATGAGAGCCGCACTCATCGCTTGCAGAGCCGCAAGCGAGCCGATGTTTTCAATGATGTGATCGGCGTGTTTACGCTTTTCCTGATCGGGCATCTGGCGCGACAGGATCATATCAAGTTTTTCCTCGGTCATGCCCGGCCGCTCCATCGCCCGCGCGCGCTGCTGATCTCCCGGCGACGAAACAACGACAACCCAGTCCACATCTTTTTCCTGGCCCTTTTCAAGGAGCAACGGAATATCGCAGGCGACGAGTGTGTGACCAGCTCTGGCCGCATCATCAATGAATTTTTTACGCGCGCGGCCTACCGCTGCATGGACGATGACTTCAACTTTTGTCAGCACTTCAGGATTTTTCAGGACGAGACTGCCAAGCGCCTGACGGTCGACTTTGCCGTCCTTGATTGCCTTTGGTGCAATTGCACCAATCAGTGCGGCACCTTCACTGCTCTCATATAATCGGTGCACTTCGGCATCGGCATCAAAAACCGGTATGCCTGCAGCGGCAAAGGCCTTGGCCACTTCTGATTTTCCCATCGCAATCGAGCCCGTGAGACCGATCACCTTCACAGGGTTGAAAGCAGGATCAATGTCTTTGGCGACAAGATCATGCAGGCGCTTGGTGACTTTTGGCCGGACGCCAAACCATTTTTCAAATCCGGGAACCGCCTGATGCAACAACATGCCAAGGCCTGGCACAATGCGCAGGTCCAAATCCTGGGCACGCTTCAGGAAATCGGTGAGGAGCGGCACATAGACAATGTCGGCCACAACGGCTGACTTTGGTAACAGGGTGAGATCAAGATCGATGGTACCTTCGCCTTTCATGCCCAGCGACGTGCAATTGATGAGAAGATCTGTCTTTGGCAAATATTTTGAAACATCGCCGTTGGCGCTCATCACAGGCAGACCAAAATGGGCTGATATTTCATCGGCGCGCGATTTGGTGCGGTTGGTGATCAGGATTTTTCGGGCACCACGGCGCAGCAGTTCATCAGTGATCGGGCGGGCCGATCCGCCCGCACCATGGATCACCACGTTGGCACCTTGGAATGAAAAGCCCGGACAGTGATCTTCAACATTGGCGCAAAAACCAATGCCATCGGTTGTTGTCGCATGCGACTTGCCAGCGCTCATATATATGGTGTTGAGTGCTCCACAACGCTCCACCCGGTCGTCAACGTGATCGACATGGACAAGAGCTGCTTCCTTGTGGGGGATGGTAACATTACAGCCGGCATAACCATAGGCTTCGAGATTGCGGAGGAAGTTTGCAAGTTCAGCTGATGTCACCTGCACCCGGTCGTAACTTCCCAATATGCCGTGTTGTTTCAGCCAATGACCATGGATCAGTGGTGAACGTGAATGGGCAACGGGATCACCGATGACGCAGGCCTTGATCATGATGCAAGCATCCCGTTTGCGCGCAGAAAACGCAAGAGTGGCAAGAGTGGCAGTCCCAGAATTGTAAAGTGGTCGCCTTCGATCTTGTCAAAGAGCTGAATGCCCTGACCCTCGATTTGGTAGCAGCCAACTGAATAGAGAATTTCATCGCCGATCTGGTCGACATAATGCGTGGTGAATTGTGGTGAAAGCACGCGCATGGTGAGATGCGCTTCCTCGACTGTATGCCAAATGATCTTTCCGTGTTGGGCAATGGCGAGGGCTGATTGCAGGGTGTGGGTTTTTCCGCTGAACCTGGTGAGCATCTGGTGGGCTTCATCACGGGTTTTTGGTTTTGAAAAAGCCTCGCCTTCAAACAGCAGCGTCTGGTCGGCGCCGAGGATCATGGCTTTGGGGTGGGATGGCGACAATGACAGGGCTTTGGCTTTGGCCAGATGTGATGCGAGCTGATGTGGCGCACTCGTGAAAGATTTTTTCTCGTCTTCTTCGTCGCAAATCGGTGACACTGCCTCGAACGCAATTCGTGCGTTGCTGAGCAGCGATTTTCGCGTTGAACTGGTGGAGGCGAGGATGAGCGACATGTTATCCAGTCTGGTAATGTGGATTAAGCCTGTGGACAAGTGTGGGAGACTGAGGTTTGGCCAAGAGGGCTGTTGATAAGTCGGGGGTGCGTGTTGATAAGTTTTCCAGACGTTGAGTTGGCTTCATCCACAAGGAGATAACAATCCACAGCGAGGGTGTTTTCGAAAGTTTTTGAATCTCTTGGCGGAATCCTGGCTGACTCAGAAGTTTTCCATTGATATACACATGGGCACTGACTAGCTCTCCAGCTTATCCACGTTACTCCCAGTCTTCGCATGCCAGAAGAAGAATCAAAAAGATTCAAACTTTATATTAAGGTGTCATGAACTCTTCCAAACCCTTGCTCGATGTCTTGAATGGACGTAACCCTGATCGCAGACCAGTCTGGTTGATGAGGCAGGCGGGACGATACTTGCCGGAGTATCGTCAGCTTCGCGCCAAGGCCGGGAGTTTTCTGGGGCTTTGTTATAATCCGGAATGGGCGTGTGAAGTGACGTTGCAGCCGCTCAGGCGGTTTGATCTTGATGCAGCGATTTTGTTTTCGGATATTCTTGTGGTGCCGCATGCCATGGGATTGGCGCTCGACTTCAAGGAAAGCGAGGGGCCTGTTTTGCAGACGGTTTCCGGTCTCGATGATGTTGAGGCGTTGAAGCGTGATGGCAGGTTCGAGCAATTTGATCGTGTCTGTGAAACCGTGGCGCGGGTGCGCGCTGGCTTGGAACCTGGCAAGACGTTGATTGGTTTTTGTGGCGCTCCCTGGACCGTTGCGAGCTACATGATTGAAGGTGGGTCTTCGAAGCGTCTCAAGGCGAAAGCTCTCGCTGAAGAAAATGTGGCCTGGTTTTCACTGTTGATTGATCGGTTGGTTGATGTGTCAGTGATTTATCTTTCCCAGCAAATTGAAGCGGGTGCCGAGGCCATTCAGATCTTTGACAGCTGGGCTGGCGATCTCTCGGTTGAGGCGCAAAAGCGCTTTGTCGAAAAGCCGATTGCGGAGATGATTGCGCGGCTGAAGCTGTTGCACTCTGATATTCCGGTGATTGTTTTTGCGCGCGGCGTTGGTCAGCGTCACGGTGAAATTATTCGCGCCACAGGTGGCAATGCTGTTGGTGTTGAGCAGGATGTTGAGCTCGCTCAAATTTTGAAGTCAGTGCCCCAGCATATTGCGGTACAGGGCAATCTTGATCCTGCGCTCTTGCTGGGCGAGCGGTCTGTGATGATTGAGCAGATACGAGAGATCGTGGACAGCGTTCCCATGCAGCGGCACATTTTCAATCTCGGCCACGGCATCAACAAGGAAACGTCGCCTGAGACGGTTGGCGCTCTCGTCGATGCGATCAGGACGCATGACCATGTATGAATGGCTGAAGGCGCTGCATGTGATTGCGGACTTTGCCTGGATGGCCGGGCTTTTGTATCTGCCGCGCTTGTTTGTGTATCACGCTGATGAGCCCGTTGGATCTGCCACATCGGAAACCTTCAAGGTGATGGAGCGCAGGCTACTAAAGGCGATCATGCGGCCTGCCGCTTTGGTTGCGATTATTTCCGGCCTAGCGTTGGTCTATCTCTCGGGGTTTCGCGATCTCTGGCTTCTCATCAAACTGCTCGCGGTCGTTGGGCTGGTCGTGGTGCATGAAATGCTGGAGCGATTCACGCGGAAATTTGCGAGGGATGAGCGCCCCAAACCCCAGCGCTATTTTCGCATTCTCAATGAAGTGCCGACACTGATGTTGATCGTGATCGTGATCATGGTTGTGGTGAAGCCGTTTTAAAGTTTTTGCATTCGTTTGCCGAAGCTGCTAGAGCGCTAGCCGTCAGGCCAATTCTCGATTTGGTCTGATCCCTCCTCAAATCGTGGATATGTGCGGGTTCTGTCCCCGTATCCCTTAAATCGAAAATGAAGTCATGACCGAAATTGCCGATCTCAAAGAGATCAAACTCTCCGAACTCTCCGAAAAATCACCCGCTGATCTTGTCAGCCTTGCCGAGCAATTGGAAATCGAGGGTGCCTCGACCATGCGGAAACAGGAATTGCTGTTTGCGATCCTGAAAAGTTTTGCCGCACGCAACGTCGAAATCATCGGCCAGGGTGTGCTTGAAGTGCTGCTTGATGGCTTTGGCTTTCTGCGCTCTGCTGATGCCAATTATCTTGCTGGCCCTGATGATATTTATGTGAGCCCGCAGCAAATCCGGAAATTTGCGCTGCGCACCGGTGACACGGTTGAAGGCCATATTCGGGGACCAAAAGATGGCGAGCGTTATTTTGCGCTGGTCAAGATCAACACGATCAATTTCGAAGATCCTGAAAAAGTGCGCCACAAGGTGCATTTTGATAATTTGACGCCGCTTTATCCCGACCAGCGCCTCAACATGGAAATTGCTGATCCGACGCGGAAAGATTTTTCGCCACGCGTCATCGATATGGTAGCCCCCATCGGCAAGGGCCAGCGCGGGCTGATTGTGGCGCCACCACGCACGGGTAAAACTGTGCTCCTGCAGAATATCGCGCATTCCGTCGCAACCAACCATCCAGAATGTTATCTGATCGTCTTGTTGATTGATGAGCGTCCGGAAGAAGTGACCGACATGCAGCGCTCGGTCAAAGGCGAAGTGATTTCGTCGACCTTTGATGAGCCAGCAACGCGCCACGTGCAGGTTGCTGAGATGGTGATCGAGAAGGCCAAGCGCCTCGTCGAGCATGGCCGCGATGTGGTGATCCTCTTGGATTCGATCACGCGTCTGGGCCGGGCCTACAACACTGTTGTGCCATCATCGGGCAAAGTGTTGACCGGTGGTGTTGATGCCAATGCATTGCAACGCCCGAAGCGCTTTTTCGGTGCGGCACGCAACATTGAAGGCGGTGGATCGCTGACCATCATTGCAACAGCACTCATTGATACGGGCAGCCGCATGGACGAAGTGATCTTCGAAGAATTCAAGGGCACTGGTAACTCCGAAATCATCCTCGACCGCAAGGTTGCGGACAAGCGGGTGTTCCCGGCGATTGATATCTTGCGCTCCGGCACACGGAAAGAAGAGCTGCTGGTCAAGGCCGACACGCTCAAGAAAACCTACGTGCTCCGCCGCATCCTCAATCCGATGGGCACGGTTGATGCGATCGAGTTCCTGCTCGACAAGCTGCGCCAGACCAAAGGCAACAGCGACTTCTTCGACTCGATGAATGCGTAAGGCTTGATTTTTCCTGAATTCCGGAATATCCTATAATTCCGGAATATCAGGAAGAGACTATGGACAGCTTTACTGTTACAAAGCTCAATAAGACGCCCAGCGAGGTCTTGGACGCCGCTTATCGCAAGCCTGTAGAACTGACCGAGCGTGGTCGCCGTAAATATGTGCTTATGGCCTGCGATCATTATGATCGCTTGGTGCGAACCGATTCGCGCGAGGCATATTATTTGCCTGATGCGCCGGATGCAGTGAAGGCGGAGATCCTTGCCGCACTCGATGCTGATGATTTGAAAGCTTGATGGACCTCAAGACTGGAACTGTTCTTGTGTATCCATTCCTATGGTCGCGTGAACATTTGCAGGCGAAGAAAATGGTCGAAAGGATCGGCCTGTTGCAGTCGTTTTCAATCTGGGTCATCGCATTGGCTTGGTTCCAATTACAACGCAGATGCCACGATCAGACGACACTGGCATTGAAATTCCTGACACGGAAAAACAGCGCGCAGGTCTCAATTTAACGTTGCGACTGTGGATCATTCCAACCGAGTTGAATGTCGATGATCCGGCCAACAGTTTTTATCTCGAGCCTGACTGTGTGATTGGACAGTTTTCATCTGTCTTCGTCGAAAAAATCAAGACGGAAGTTCGAAGGTCACTGGGCCAGTTGCAGCAAGTCTCGCGGCGATAATCGTTCTACGTGCCGCAGAATGTTTGCGTGACTTCTTCGTCTTGGTTTGGTGAGCCTTCGAATAGGGGCAGTGCTTGTTCGGTGAAGGGGGATTTTGCCAGCGCGCAGAGCTGATTCAAGCGCGCGAGATTTCCATCTTCGGCTTCTCTGAGTGCCGCTTCAACCTGATGATTGCGCGGGATGTAGATCGGGTTGGATCGTTGCATCAGCTGCAGATCGGGATTTGTGATGCGTTCGCGCCAGAGGTTGGTTGCGTCGTCTGAAGGCGACTTGCCGCGCGTCAGTTCGCGGAAGAACAGCGTGTAGTCCAGTTTTTCATTCATCAGTGTTGTGAGAATGCTTGCAATGAATTGGTCATCGTCTTCGCGGCGTTCAGCGATCCCCAGTTTGGCCAGCATGCCAGTCTCAAACGCTTGTTCGAATTGCGGGGTGAATTGTTGCAGCTCGAGCGTGGCGATTTTGATTGCTTCGTCCTTGTCCTGGTGAAGAAGTGGGAGAAGACTTTCGGCAAAGCGCGTGAGGTTCCATTGAGCGATGGGTGGTTGCTGGTCCCAGGCGTAGCGACCGAACTGGTCAATCGAAGAGAATACTTTTTGCGGATGGAATGTGTCCATGAAGGCGCAAGGGCCAAAATCGATTGTCTCACCGGAGACCGCCATGTTGTCGGTGTTCATCACGCCGTGGATGAAGCCGACGCACATCCATTGTGCGATCAACTTTGCTTGCCGCGTGATGACGCTGGCGAGGAATGATCTGGGGTCGGTGGCGTGTGAATGGCTGCGTTGGCGCTCATGTTCGTAGAGAGCCTGCACACCTTCGGGACCGAGATGGGCTGCTGCGAATTGGAAGGTCCCTACCCGTACATGGCTCTTGGCGACGCGCACCGCAATTGCTCCCGGTTCAGCCCGGCGGCGGTAGACGGGCTCACCTGTGGCTATAACTGCGAGTGTTCGGGTCGTCGGGATGCCGAGGCCTGCGAAGGCTTCGCTCACGATGTACTCGCGGAGCATCGGACCGAGTGCGGCGCGTCCATCGCCATTTCTGGAGAAGGGGGTTTGGCCTGACCCTTTGAGATGCAACTCATATCCGCTATCAAGCGTAGCAATAAGGTGGGCGCGGCCATCGCCCATCAGCGGATTCCAGTGGCCGAACTGGTGACCGCTATAGGCGAGTGATACGGGCTCAAATTTCTGGAACGGCTCGTTTCCTACCAGCTGTTGGAGGGTTTCGGGCTGGTCGAAGAAGTCCTTGCCGAGGCCTAGCTGTTCGGCCAAGTCTGGGTTGGTTGCCACGAAGCTTGGGCTTTCCACGGCAGCTGGTTTGGCGTTTCGCCAGAAGCTTTCCGGTAGTGGCGAGGCTGGTTGTAGAGTGAGCATTCTTGGTATGACTTTAGTTTCGATTCGAATCCGTAATGAACTCTGATTTGCCAACACTTTACGCTGTTTCCACGGGTTCCGGTAGGGCCGGGATTGCGATTGTCCGGATGACGGGTGCGCGTGTTTCGAAGGTGTTGGAGGCCATGGTGGGCGCTTGCCCCCTGCCCCGTCAAGCTGCCTTTGCGACAATCCGCGATCCTGCCTCAGGCGTCATACTGGACCGGGGCATTGCGCTCTACTTTGCCGCCCCCAAGACTGTGACCGGGGAAGACGTGTGTGAGCTTCATCTGCATGGCAGTCCTGCTGTGGTGGAGGCGGTCCTTCAGGTACTCTCGCGGCAGGATGGGTTTCGTCTGGCTGAGCCTGGGGAGTTCACCCGCCGGGCCTTCCAGAATGGCAAGATGAACCTTGTCGAGGTCGAGGCTTTGTCCGACCTTTTGGCGGCTGGAAGTGAGAGCCAGCGCAGGCTTGCGATGCGGCAGTTCACTGGTGAAACCAGCATGACCTTTGAAGGCTGGCGGCAGGACCTGATTGCGGCGCTGGCCATGGTTGAAGCCTCGATTGATTTTGCCGATGAGGCTGGTGTGGCTGAAGCGGCGCGCGCGCATATTGAACCGCGGCTTGAGCATCTTGTGGCGCAGCTTTCGTCGGCCTTGGACATGTCGGGTCGGGCCTCAGCACTACGGCGCGGTGTGAAGCTCGTCATCGCTGGTCCGCCCAATGCCGGGAAGTCGTCGCTCCTCAACTGGCTGGCCAAGCGTGATGCCGCGATTGTTTCTCCTATCGCCGGTACGACCCGCGACGTGATCGAGACGCATGTGATGATCGATGGGTTTCCTGTGACGTTGACTGACACTGCAGGATTGCGCGGCGAGACCGGGGATCAGGTCGAGGCCATAGGGATGGACCGGGCGCGCCGTGAGATTACCGAGGCCGACTTTCTGATCTGGGTCGATGCGCCGGATGCTATCCCCTATCAATTCGTCATCCCCGCGGAGGCGGGGACCCAGGCTGTCGGCAACTCAGCAGTTGAAAGTCTGGGTTCCCGCTTTCGCGGGAATGACGGGTTGGGGGTAGAGAGATTTCCTGACCTTACCATTCACAACAAGTCTGACCTTGCGCAACTTTCGATTCAGACTCGAAACGAACTCAGCGTGTCGTTGAAAACAGGCGATGGATTGGATTTACTGATGGTGCGATTGCAGGAGGGCCTGCGGCCCTTCCATGAAGCTGGCGAGAGTGCGGTTGTGGTGCGTGAGCGCCATGCCCAAGCGGTGCGCGCTGCGCTGGCACTTATCATCAATGCTCGTGATTCACGTGAAGCACCGCTCGAAGTTGTTGCAGAAGATCTGCGTGGTGCTGCGCATCAGTTGGCATCGATCACCGGGCGCGTTGGTGTCGAGGATTTGCTGGGGAAGATCTTCAGCGAATTCTGTATTGGTAAATGAAACGTTAACCACAGTTTCACGTGAAACTGTTTCACGTGAATCATCGTCCGTGTGCGGAGGAAGTGGAAGGGACCTCATCCGGCCTTCGGCCACCTTCTCCAATTTCGTGGAGAAGGGACTGGTTGAGCGTTTCCCTTCTCCATGAAATGGAGAAGGTGCCCCAACGGGGCGGATGAGGTCCCTTCACTTTCTGCCCCTTCTCGTCTATGTCGCCCTCATGAATTCATTCGATGTCATTGTTGTGGGTGGTGGGCATGCGGGCGCTGAGGCAGCTTCCGCTTCGGCGCGGGTTGGCGCGCGCACAGCGTTGGTCACCCACAAGTTTGCAACGATTGGCGAGATGTCATGCAATCCTGCGATTGGCGGATTGGGCAAAGGACATCTGGTGCGCGAGATTGATGCGCTTGATGGATTGATGGCGCGCGTTGCTGACAAGGCCGGCATTCAGTTTCGCATGCTCAATCGTTCGAAGGGTCCAGCTGTGCGGGGTCCACGTGCGCAGGCTGATCGCAAGCTTTATCGTGAAGCGATGCAGGATGAGATGCGCGCACTTACCCATCTCACCGTGATTGATGCTGCGGCGTTTGGATTGATCATTGAGCATGGCACCGTTGCTGGTCTCACCACTGAGGATGGTCGCGAATTTCGCGCGCGCGCCGTGGTGCTCACCACGGGCACCTTCCTCAATGGCCTCATTCATATTGGCGACAAGAAGATTCCAGCAGGTCGCGTTGGGGAACCACCTGCCCTCGGCTTTTCGAAGCAGCTCACCGAACTTGGGCTGGCGCTCGGTCGATTGAAGACCGGCACACCAGCGCGGCTTGATGGCAAGACAATCAACTGGAGCATTCTCGAGGAGCAGAAGGGCGACGATCCGCCGGTGCCGTTTTCTTTTCTCAACGACAAGATCACAACACCACAGATTTCCTGCTTCATCACCGAGACCACAGAAGCCACGCACAAGATCATCGCCGACAACATCCATCGCTCGGCGATGTATTCCGGCCAGATCGAGGGGGTGGGTCCCCGCTATTGCCCGTCGATTGAAGACAAGATCAACCGCTTCAAGGACAAGTCCTCGCATCAGATCTTTCTGGAACCGGAAGGGCTGGATGATGACACGGTCTATCCCAACGGCATTTCAACCTCGCTTCCGGAAGAGGTGCAGGACCAGTTCATCCGCACCATGCCGGGGCTTGCCGATGTGCGGATCATTCGGCCTGGCTATGCGATTGAGTATGACTATGTTGATCCCCGTGAGTTGAACCATGGACTAGAGGTGAAGCGCCTGCCCGGCCTGTTCCTCGCTGGTCAGATCAATGGCACGACCGGGTACGAGGAAGCAGCGGCACAAGGCTTGCTCGCTGGGCTTAACGCGGCGCGCCTTGCTGGTGGTCAGGACCATGCCACTTTTGACCGGGCGGAGGCCTATCTTGGCGTGATGATCGATGATCTTGTGACGCGTGGTGTGGCCGAGCCTTACCGGATGTTCACCTCGCGCGCTGAGTATCGCCTGATGCTCCGGGCTGATAATGCTGACCAGCGTCTGACGCAGAAAGGCATTGATCTAGGGCTTGTGAGTGTTTCACGTGAATCCGCCTTTAAGGCGCGGAAGGGCGAGTTGGAGCGGGCGGTAGCGCTGGCCAAATCCCTGCAGCTCACTTCGGCGCAGGCGCTCAAATCTGGCTTCAAGGTCAATCAGGATGGCTTGAAGCGCTCGGCCCTTGATCTCATCGGTATGGCTGATGTGGGCTTTGAGCGCGTAGCCCAGCTATGGCCCGAATTGAAGGCCCTTCCCAGTTTTGCGATTGAGGCGCTGGAGGCCGAAGCCCTTTACGCCGGATACATGCATCGCCAGAGTTTCGAGATCGAAGCGTTGCGCCGGGATGACCGTTTGGCCATTCCGACCGAACTTGACTATCACGCCATGCCGTCGCTTTCGATGGAACTCCGCACCAAGCTTTCCCGCGTGATGCCCGCCACACTCGGTCATGCCGCGCGCATCGACGGGATGACGCCTGCGGGGCTCGCGGTCATTCTGTCGGCGATCAAGCATCCGCGGACCAAGATCAGTGCATAAAACCCCGGCCTGCGTGTTGTATCCCGGGAGATTGTGGGGATAGGGTTGGGGTTGCGAGGGGCGTTGCGTTTGTGAGGGAGCGTTTCGAATGTTGACACGATTGCACGCCAATGCGGCGACGACACCGAAGACGAGAGCCTACATTCAGAGCTGTTCATTGACTGTGAGCGAGCTTGCGCGGGAACTTGGTGTGAATGAGAACACGGTACGGCGTTGGCGGTCGCGCGATACGACGAATGACCGTTCACACTGTCCACATAACTTGCAAACCGGGTTTGATGCCGTCGAAGAAGATATCGCTGTTGAGTTGCGTACCAGACTCGGCTTGTCGCTCGACGACATCACTGAAGTGATGCGCCGCTGTCTCCGACCCGAGATCGCGCGATCCAGTGTGCATCGTTGCCTCAAGCGCCACGGCGTTTCTGCCAAGCCAAAGCTTGCCATGAGCAAGCCGCTGCAGTTTGAGACCGCAACGCCCTTGGGCTTTATCCATATTGATGTGAAGTACCTCACAGCACTTGATCGCCGTCGCAGCTATGTTTACGTCGCTATCGATCGTGCCACCAGATTTGTCTATGTCGAGGTTCTGTCTGATCGCAAGGCCGTGACGAGTGCGGGCTTTCTTGAAAGATTCCTCGCAGCATTCCCTGTCAAAGTACACACGATATTGACGGACAATGGTTCCGAGTTCACCGACCGCTTTGCCGTAGACAAGCCGGGTAAGCCTGAAGATCGACCAACAGGTGACCACATGTTTGACCGCACATGCACCAGCCACAACATCAAGCACATCCTCACCAAACCCTACCGTCCACAAACCAACGGGATGGTCGAGAGGTTCAACAGGCGTATCGCCGACGCCATCGCAGAGCACCAAGCAACGGGCCACATCCGCGTCAAGAACAAGTTTGCATCACATCAGCAACGAAACGCATTCATCAATGACTTCGTCAACAACTACAACAATACAAGACTCAGATGCCTGGACTACAAAGCGCCATTCGAAATCATCGCCAATCTCCCGGGATACAACACCTGCGCCGGGGTGACGGCAAGTTTGTTGAATAGAGCGAAGGTCAACGCCTTATGAAATCCCCCGCAAACTTCGCCGAGCGGTTTCTTGTTTCACGTGAATCCATGGAAAAGCTTGAGGCCTATGTTGCGCTTCTCATCCAGTGGCAGGCGAAGATCAATCTTGTGGCCAACAGCACAATCCCGCAAATCTGGGAGCGCCATATCGCCGATAGCCTGCAGGTGCTCGCACATCTCCCACCGGAGACGAAGGCGATTGCGGACTTGGGTTCGGGCGCTGGCCTGCCCGGCCTGGTGCTCGCTTGCTGTGGCGATTGGACCGTTCACTTCTACGAATCCAATTTGAAGAAGTCTGCCTTCCTGATGGAGGCGCTGCGGGTTACGCAATCAAAAGGTCAAGTGCATTCGGTACGGCTTGAGACCTTACACCATGTGAAACTTCCAACTGTTGATATCGTGACCGCCAGAGCGCTTGCCCCCTTACCTCTTCTCCTCGACTATGCTGAACCGTTCCTGAGCGCGGGCGCGCGAGGGTTATTCCACAAGGGCAGGGAGCTCGAAACGGAATTGACCGACGCACAGAAATACTGGAGAATCCAGTTTAAGAAACACACGAGCCCAATTGATTCGGAATCGTTTCTATTGGAAGTGAAGGAGGCCACACGTGCAACGACTTGATGGAACAGAGGTACGGATTCTCGCCGTCGCCAACCAGAAGGGTGGCGTCGGGAAAACCACGACCGCCATCAATCTAGGAACGGCCCTTGCCGCTGTTGGGGAAAGGGTGCTGATCATCGATCTTGATCCGCAAGGCAATGCCTCCACGGGTCTGGGCATTCAACGAAAGTCGAACCAGCGCTCGTCGTATCATGTGCTGATTGGCGAGGCCGAACTTTCGGATGTGATCATCGATTCGGTCATACCCAATCTGGCCTGTGCGCCGTCGACCATGGATCTTCTTGGCGCTGAACTTGAGCTTGCCGATTTCGACCGGAAGACCCATCGCCTGCACGATGCGCTGGAGCGGTTGTTGAAAGTTGATGGACGCGACTACACCTATGTGCTCGTCGATTGTCCGCCGTCGCTCAATTTGCTCACCATCAATTCACTGACCGCAGCTGATGCCATTCTGGTGCCGCTGCAATGCGAGTTCTTTGCGCTCGAAGGCTTGAGCCAGCTTTTGAAAACGGTTGAACGGGTGCGCACAACATTGAACCCGCGTCTCGTTATTCAAGGCGTTGTCCTGACGATGTTCGACAAGCGGAACTCGCTGTCAGAGCAAGTCGCCGAAGACGTGCGCAGCGTGCTCGGCGACAAGGTCTACCAGACCGTCATCCCGCGCAATGTGCGGGTCTCGGAAGCGCCAAGCTATGGCACGCCGGTGTTGCTCTATGATCGCCATTGCCAGGGCTCGCAGGCCTATATCAGTCTGGCGTCCGAGGTCATCAAGCGCGAACAGGGCTTGAAAGCGGCTTAAGATTATATTCGTACAATGAGTATTATTGCGTAATGCCCTTCTAGCCGTCATGCCAGCGAAAGCTGGCAACCCGCTTCCTTCCTTTTTGCATGAAAGAAAGCGGGGCCCCAGCTTTCGCTGGGGTGACGACAAGGTGGGGCCAAATTTTAGAGGACCACAATGGACATGAATGCTCTGCCAAAACGGCGGTTGGGACGGGGACTTGCTGCACTGATTGGTGATGATGAGCCTGAGGTGCCAGTTGTCACGCAAGCGCAAGTCGAAGCCGTAGCGCAGCCTGTCATTTTAACGACAGCGCCGGGTCTTCGCATCGTGCCGATTGAGCTCATTCGCGCCAATCCCAACAATCCAAGGAAGCGTTTTGGCGAAGAGGAACTGGCGCAGCTTGCTGACTCGATCAAGTCAAAGGGACTGTTGCAGCCACTGGTGGTGCGGCCCTTGCGCGATGGCCAAGGCGGTTATGAACTTGTCGCTGGTGAGCGGCGCTGGCGTGCTTCGCAAATAGCCCAGCTTCATGCGGTGCCTGTCGTGGTTCGTGAACTTGATGACCGCGAGTCGCTTGAAATTGCGCTCATTGAAAATATCCAGCGCGCCGATCTCAATGCTGTCGAAGAAGCGATGGGTTACAAGCAGCTGATCGATCAATACAGCTACACCCAGCAGCAACTTGCTGAAGGTGTCGGCAAAAGCCGCAGCCACATCACTAATACGATGCGGTTGTTGACGCTGCCTTCTGAAATCCAATCGAAGATTCTTGACGGCACATTGACCGCAGGCCATGCGCGAACCCTTGTGGCTGTCGAACAGCCGCATGATCTTGCTGACCAGATCATCAAGCTTGGTCTGTCGGTTCGTGAAGCAGAAGAACTGGCACGCACTTCACCTGGTGGAACCAACAAGGCAAAGCCTGACAAGGACGCTGACACGCGCCAGATCGAAAAAGACCTGTCACAAGCGCTCGGCCTCAAAGTCGAAATCGCCCACAAGGGTGACAAGGGCGGCAAAGTCGTGATCAGCTATACCTCGCTCGATCAGCTGGATGAAGTGATCAAGCGGTTGAAGGGCTAAGGGATTGCTGATTTGCGATTTCAACATTCACCACTCCGTGCGTGGCCCTAAAGACGAAGCTGAGAAATAGATGAATCTTTCCAATCCCCACCTAAACGCCAGGTTTTCTTCACTCGGAGCGCGAATCACACATCTCTTCGTCGATGGCGTGGATGTGGTTATGGGCGGTGGCACGGATGCAGAATTCCTTGCGGGTGATTGGACCACAGGCATTGTCTGCGGTCGCCATGCTGGCCGGATCAGCAACGCGACGTTTGAAATTGATGGCACAACACACAAGTTGCTTCCGACCTTTGGCGCGCACCAGCTGCATGGTGGGCCAGACAACTTCGGTCTGCGCCACTGGCATCATCAGATGATCGACAATGGCATCCGCTTTTCACTTGTCTCTCCCGATGGCGACCAGGGCTTTCCGGGCGAAGTCAATGTGACTGCTGATTACGTGCTGAAGGGCAGTGTGTTGTCACTCACCTTGAAGGCCACCACCACAAAGCCAACGGTCATCAACCTGACCAATCACGGTTACTGGAACCTGATCGGGGCGCAATCGGCGTTTGAACACGAGATGCAGATCGACGCTGATCGTTATGTGGTGCTTGATGATCTGCTGCTCGCATCGGGAGAATTGCGTGCGGTTGAGGGCGGGCGTTTTGATTTTCGAAACCAGCGGATCGTCGGTGAAAACTATGACAATTGCTGGGTGCTGAATGGCAAGCGCGGCGCCTTGAAAAAGGGTCTCACGCTGCGCGATCCCAACTCAGGTCGCAAAATGGAAGTATGGACCACGGAAGCTGGCATGCAGATGTACACGTGCTTCCACTGGAACGGCGTGTTCCCCGGAAAGCGAGGGCCGCTTCACCAATACGAAGCCATCGCCATCGAGCCACAGAATTTTCCCGATGCGCCCAATCACAAGAATTTCCCGAGCGCCATTGTGCGCCCCGGCGAAACCTATCGCAGCGTCATGGAGTGGCGATTCAGTTAGCCCCCGGTTAGCCCCAAGGCCCGCGTTGCTGGTCTGGCCGCGGCAACGGTGGAGGTTCGTTCCATGGGCCCGTGACAGGTTCGTCGCTGCCGTAACCTTGCTGCCGCTGTTCATCCTCCATTGCGATGGCAAGTTCTTCCAGTTCAGCAATGCGATTGTCGGTGTTGGGATGGGTTGCAAACAGATTATCCATGCGAACCCCTGCGAGCGGATTGATGATGAAAAGATGCGCATGCGCAGGCACGGCTTCAGCACGTGGGTTGACGCGGCCCTTGACGGCAGCGTGAATTTTCTTGAGGGCTGACGCAAGCGCGCGCGGCTTTCCGGAAATTGCAGCACCCACACGATCCGCCTCATATTCGCGCGTACGACTGACAGCGGTTTGCACAATCATCGCCGCCATGGGCGCAAGGAAAAACATGGCAATTGATCCAATGGGACCAAAAGGACGCTCCCTTCCGCCACCACCAAAGAAGAAACCAAAATTCGCCAGCATTGAAATCGCCCCGGCAAAAGTTGCTGTAAAGGTCATCACCATCGTGTCACGGTTTTTGATATGCGCCAGCTCGTGCGCGATCACACCTTCGATTTCGTCGCGGCTCAAGAGATTGAGCAGGCCAGTGGTTGCCGCAACCGCTGCATTTTCCGGATTGCGGCCAGTGGCGAATGCATTGGGCTGATCATTCTGGATCACATAAAGCTTTGGCATGGGAATGCCTGCACGCGCCACCAGGGCTTCAACCATCGCATGATATTCAGGCGCTTCGTCGCGGGTGATCGGCTTTGCCCCCTGCAGGCGCAGCACCATGCGATCAGAATTCCAGTAAGCAAACAGATTGGTCGCAACAGCAACGACAAGCGCGATTAACATACCGGTTTTGCCGCCCATCAGAAGACCAGCGACCAGAAACAGTGCGGTCATCGCAGCCATCAAAAGCAGGGTCTTGAACATTGCCATGGTCTTGTCTTTCACCTATCGAGGCCCTTATGATGGGAATTTGAAAAGCGAAATGCAAGCTACATGAAAAAGCTTTCACCTCAGGCAGAACGCGCCCTTGCCGAAGCCGAGCAACGTCGCAAGTTGGAAGCCAAACCATTGCCCAAGGAGCTGGGCGGCCCGAAAGGTCCCGAGCCCACCCGCTTTGGCGATTGGGAGAAGAAGGGCATTACATCAGACTTCTAGAACTTGTTTTTTCTGAAACAGTTGCGCGCCCAAAATGCTGAGCATGACAGCTCCCATGATGATGGCGCCGCCAATCAAGGCAGCAACCCCCGGCTCTTCACCATAGACAAGCCACGGCCAGAGCGGATTGAGCACGGCATCCAGCATCGCAATCAGCGACAGAAGCATTGCCGGCACGATCTTGGCGCCCCTGGCATAAGCAATGAGTGGCAGTGACAGTTGCAACGGCCCCATCAGCGCCAAAAGCAGCATGGCCTTTGCATCAATGGCAAAGCCACCAGCAGGATTGGCGATGCTACCCAAAAATCCATTGGCCACAAAGGCGATAAAACCACCAAGCGCAATCGCTGGCATCATGTCGATCGTGCGATAGCGTCGCAGCAGCAGTGTCTGAATTGCGAAGGTAACGGTCACACCAAGGCTCGTTAGAATGCCTGTGAAGTGCCCAGTCGCAAATCCATCCCAGCTGATGACCGCCATGCCGAGGAGAGCAATGATCGCTCCTGCCCAGGAGAAGACACTTGGCCTCTCACCCGTCAGCCATGGGCTGAACAGGCCGGTGATCAACGGTGATGCCGCACCAATCACTGATACGGTCGCCGTACTCACCAGCGTGAGTGATGTCACATAAAGGGTGGTGCCAATCGCAAAGCATAGCGCACTGGTCCACAGTGCAATCGGAGGAATGCGGCCGAACTCGCGCATGAAATGCGAGCCATAACGCAGCGCCATGTAAACAATGAGCCCCGCCGCCATCCAGAAACCACGCCAGCAATTGATCTGCCAGCCATCCAACTGCGGCATTGAACGCACGAAGAGCCCTGACATGCTCCAGCCCAACGTTGCCAGCAGCACGAAAATCACGCCCTGGCCAAATCCCCTGTTTGATTCCAAGATTCCACACACTCTTCGGATCGATATGAAGGAGGTTTAGATGATTTGTGAATTGCTACCAAGCCGATACTTGGGTGCAACTGGCAGGAGCACTTTCAAAGATATAGCGACCATCACAAGTGAAAACTTTTGGCGACATTTTTGAGCGCGCGAAAAGGGCGTCACCCTCGGCAAGATTATTCCAGTAATCAATCCATTGGCTCGCAGCATGGCACGCGAGGTTTTCCTTGGTCATGCGAAAAGGAAACAGATGCAGTGGCACCGAGCCTTGCCCTTCAATGAGCGCAGCCTCAACCATGGTGTAAATGTCATCAATGCCTGGATCAGTCATCGCATAACAGCCAATCGAAACACACGAACCATGGATCATCAGCACGCTGCCCGTGCGCCCAAGCGTCTGATCAAAGGCATTGGGATAACCTGTGTTGATAGCGCGGTGATATTTCGACGTTGGCAGCAGTTGTTTGGTTGACGCGAAATAGAAACCTTCAGGTGATTGCCCATCGCCTTCTTGCAACTTGGGACCAAGTGCTCCGGACCATTTGCAAATCTCATGGGTTTGAAACAGCTCGAACACATCTGCGCGCTTCACCCAGATTTCAAGCTGCGATTCTTCCTTGAAGATGCGGATCAACACAGGTTGCCCCAGTGCGAAGCCCTGCTTCTGCATGCGCTTTGCAATCGGTTCGCGCACCACGTTGACCACACTGCGCAGCGCAGGCACGCGCCTTGCGATTTCGGTGCGGGCAATCTCGCGGGCATCACGCGAGAAGAAAAAAACTGATGCAGCAGCAACGACGAATAGTAAAAACAGAACCCCTATTCGTCGCGCCATTCGTTGCCCCCTGAGTTCTACATTCTGAGTTTGACGTTCTCCACGTCGTAAGGGCTTTCGCCGATTACGGTTGATTTGAACTTCGTGCCCAAAATCTTGATCTCGAGTTCTGTTCCAATTGTGGCGTGTTCGGGTTTCACCATTGCAAGTGCCAATGACTTGTTCACGCGCCAGCCGAAGGCCCCATTGGTGGCACGGCCCACGAGCTTGCCACGCTTGTAGACGGGTTCAGACCCCCGCGCATCGCTGCCCGATGATTTGATGCCGTGCACTTCCATCGTGACGAAATTCCAGGTCAAGCCCTTTTCGCGCGCCGCAACGACGGCATCGCGCCCGATGAACTGGCCCTTGTTGGGATGCACGAAACGATCAAGACCAGATTCGTAGGCGTTATATTCAATCGACAATTCACGGGGGATCAGGCGATAGCTTTTTTCAACCGAGAGCGAAGACATGGCCTTGATGCCATAGGGCTTGATGCCAAATTCCTTGCCCGCATCCATCAGCAAATCAAACAGTGCGACTTGCTGTTCAATCGGGTGATGGAATTCATAACCAAGTTCGCCGACAAAATTCACGCGCAATACATGGCTCGACACATGGCCGACATGACACGCCTTGCCGGAGAGCCATGGGAATTGCTCATTCGACAAATCAACATCAATGAGCTTCTTCAAAAGATCGCGCGACTTCGGACCAGCAATCACCAGCACACCCATGCGCGTGGTCAGCGGCGTCAACCGCACTGATCCATCAGAAGGCAACAACTTCACGAGATAATCATGGTCATGGCGCTCATAGGCACCCGCCGACACAAGATAAAAGCGCCCCGCCTGCCATTCATAAACTGTAAATTCGGCGCGCACGCCGCCACCCGGTGTCAGCATGTGACACAAAGCAATGCGCCCCATCTTCTTCGGGATCTTGTTCGCTAAGATCGAATCCAGCCAATCGCGTGCACCTGGACCAGAGACTTCCATCTTGGCGAAGGCCGACATGTCCTGAAGGCCAACGCCGTTCATCACGTTCAAACATTCTTCGCCCACAAACTTGAAATAGTTTGAACGGCGGAACGACCACTTTTCTTTGATGCGGCCGTCAGTGTCGGCAGGCGCATGATTGTGAGAGGTCAGCGTATCGTCGGATTTCAACTGCGACTTCGACAAGCCATAATTCTTTGGCGCAAACCAGCCCGGCCGTTCCCAGCCATAGACCGAGCCAAACACCGCACCCAAATCTTTCATGCGGCCATAGACGGGCGTCATCTTCAACGGTCGCGCAGCCGAGCGTTCTTCATCGGGATAATGTGGCGTGAAGACGTTTGAATAAGCCTCTTCATTCTTGACGCGCAAATAGCCTTTGGTGGCGTAGGGGCCAAAGCGGCGGGGATCAACGCCCATCATGTCAATCGTTGGCTCGCCATCAACGATCCATTCCGCAAGCTGCCAGCCCGCACCACCAGCTGCCGTCACACCAAATGAATGGCCTTCATTGAGCCAGAAATTTTTGAGGCCCGGTGCAGGCCCGATGATCGGCGAACCGTCAGGCGTATAGGCAATCGCCCCATTGTAAACTTTCTTGATGCCGACTTCACCGAACGCTGGCACGCGGGTGATTGCCGTTTCAATGTGTGGAGCAAGCCGATCCAGATCCTCCTGGAACAATTCATATTCACTCTCCGCCGATGGCCCGTCGACATAACAACAGGGTGCACCCTTTTCATAAGGCCCAAGCAGAAGCCCGCCATTTTCCTCGCGCATGTACCAGCTGGAATCAGCCTCGCGCAGAACACCCATTTCCGGAAGTCCCTTGGCTTGCCGTTCCCTGATCGCAGGATGCGGCTCGGTCACGATATATTGGTGCTCAACCGGAATGACAGGCACATCAAGCCCAACCATCGCTCCGGTTTGGCGCGCGAAATTTCCCGTACACGAAATCACATGCTCACAGGTGATTGCACCCTTGTCGGTGGTGACAATCCACTTGCCGTCTTTCTGTTCAATCGCCGTCACCGCAGTGTTGCGATAAATTTCAGCACCCCTGGCGCGTGCCCCCTTGGCCAGCGCTTGCGTCAGATCAGCAGGCTGAATGTAGCCATCATCGGGATGCTGGATCGCACCTATGATGCCTTCGGTATTGCACAGCGGCCAGATTTCCTTCAGTTGCTCCGGCTTCAACATGTTGACCTTGATGCCAATCGTTTCCGCAACGCCAGCATAGTACATGAACTCGTCCCAGCGATCCTTGGTGCGTGCGAGGCGAATGTTGGAGACCTTGCTGAAGCCCACATGCTGGCCGGTTTCCTGTTCCAACTCCTGATAGAACTTCACCGAATATTTGTGAATTTGCCCGACTGAATATGAAAGATTAAACAGCGGCAACAGGCCTGCGGCATGCCAGGTTGAACCTGATGTCAGTTCCTTCCGCTCGATCAGCACAACATCCGACCAGCCCTTTTTGGCGAGATGATAAAGGGTTGAAACCCCAACAACCCCACCGCCAATAACAACCGCACGCGCTTCCGTTTTCATCAAACTTATCCTGTTCAAGATTTGAGTGCGAAACTAGTCACTTTCGTAAGTGATGAACAGGCCCGCGCGACGGAGGCGGACAAGTTTGCGACTATCAACTCTGACTTGGAGGTCGAAGTTCAACGGACAAGAACGCTGCAACAGTCGCTTGAAACGTGACAGCATGATGATCGTGGTTGTCGACACCAACGTTTTTGTTTCTGCGATAATGAGCAAGCAAGGGGCGTCACGGCAGGTCATCATGCTATGCCTGCAAGGATCGTTAACGCCGTTGATGGGCAATGCGCTTTTTACAGAGTTTGAAGACGTTTGCTCAAGAGACAGTTTGTTTGACCCAAAGCTGATTACACGAGCAGGCAGAAACTCGCTTTTGGATGCTTTTTTTGCGACGTGTCGGTGGGTGCCTATATACTTTTTGTGGCGTCCCAATTTGCGGGATGAAGCAGACAATCACGTTCTTGAGCTAGCGATTGCAGGAAATGCCGAATGCATCATTACATCAAACAAACGCAATTTCATGGCATCCGACTTGAAATTCCCTGCATTGGATATTCTGAATCCGGTTGAGTTTGTGGCAAAGGAAATTTGGAAATGAGCACCCTGACAATTCGTTTACCTGACGACCAGCACGATCGTTTGAAAACGCTCGCCGCCCAACGGGGCCTGAGCCTCAAGAAGTTGTTTGAAGAATTTTCGGTCAAGGCAATTGCTGAATTTGATACCGAAACCCGCTTTCAAGTTCGCGCGTCGCGAGGTGACAGGAAAAAAGGGTTGGCTATCCTGGATGGTTTGGATCGCAAACACAAAGCTGGTCAGTAGAGCGGGAATTTAACCTGCCACTCTAACGCTAGCCTATCGCCGCCCAGCTTTTTTGCGCGGCTGGCTTTGGGTTTCTTCGAACAACTCTGCGAGCTTTTCGGTCATCGCGCCACCGAGTTCTTCGGCGTCCACGATTGTGACAGCTCGGGCATAATAGCGCGTCACGTCGTGGCCGATGCCGATTGCAATCAATTCGACGGGAGAGCGGTTTTCGATATCGGAAATCACCTGGCGCAAATGCCGTTCGAGATAGTTGCCCGAGTTCACCGACAGTGTTGAATCATCAACTGGTGCACCATCGGAAATCACCATCATGATGCGGCGCTGCTCAGGTCTTCCGAGCAAACGATTATGCGCCCAGATGAGCGCTTCACCATCGATGTTTTCCTTGAGCAGGCCTTCACGCATCATCAGGCCGAGATTTTTGCGCGCCCTCCGCCATGGCTCGTCGGCTGATTTGTAAACGATATGCCTGAGATCATTGAGCCTGCCGGGGTGGGCTGGCTTTCCGGCGGCAAGCCAAGTCTCGCGCGCCTGCCCACCTTTCCACGCCTTGGTAGTGAAGCCGAGAATCTCAACCTTCACGCCACAACGCTCCAGCGTGCGGGCGAGAATATCAGCACAGGTCGCAGCAACCGTGATTGGGCGACCACGCATCGAACCGGAATTGTCGATCAGCAATGTGACGACTGTGTCGCGGAAATTTGTGTCCTGCTCGGCCTTGAAGGACAAGGGATGCATCGGATCAATCACAACGCGAATGAGCCGCGCCGTATCGAGAATGCCCTCTTCCAGATCGAAATCCCACGAGCGGTTTTGTTGCGCCATCAGGCGGCGCTGCAACTTGTTGGCAAGCCGTGCGACAACGCCTTGCAGCGAAGCAAGTTGCTTGTCCAAGTATGCGCGAAGCCGTGTCAGCTCCTCGGCATCGCACAGATCGTCGGCCGAAATTTCCTCGTCATATTTGTTAGTGAAGACCTTGTAGAAATTATCATTGGCCTGGCTGCCAAACGGCAATTCCGGCCGCCACGGCTGATCGCCGTCATCGGCATCATCAGACTCCATGTCATCAGGCGCATCATCAGAATCAATCGCCTGCGCCTGCATTTCCTGCTCCTGCGCCTGACCTTCGGCTTCCTGCATTTCCTGCGATTGCTGTTGCGATTCTTGCTCTTCGCCTTCAGGTGTTTCCTGACGCTCGCCCGGATCTTCTTCGGCTTCTTGTTGTTCGTTCTCGTCAGACTTGTCGGGGTCTTCGCCAAGCTCATCGCCCATCTCGAGCGCCTGGATCAATTCGCGCGACACTCTTGCGAAGGCTGTTTGGTCATTGAGTGCATTGCCGAGTTTCGCTAGTTCGGCACCTGCTTTTTCCTCAACCCATGGCCGCCACAAATCAACGTAGCTGCGCACCACTGCTGGAGGCTGGGCACCTGTAAGTTTCTCGCGCAAGATCAGACCAACGGCTTCTTCCAGTGGCGTGTCGCGCCTGTTGGTCGAGCGATTGATCACACTCCTTGAATAACGGTCATCAAGCACGCGCGAAAGATTTTGCGCCACACCGGGCATCGCGTTTGCGCCAATCGCTTCGATGCGCGCCTGCTCGACAGCTTCAAAAACCGCGCGAGCATTCTTGCCTTGCGGCTGATACTTGTTGTGAACTTCGGCCACATGATTGGCGAGGCGCAGCGCAAAGCCATCAGCTAACCCGCGCGCCACGGCCACATCGCGATCCGAAGAATTCTGATTGAGTTGCGGAAGACGCGCCTTGTGGCCCGTGAGTGTCGGCTGATCCGTGCCATAGGCTACATTGAGCTCAGGATCGAGGGCGAGCGTCTTCATCGCGACACTCAATGCCGATTTGAAACGTTCCGCCCTGTCTTCTTTCTGGGCCACGAGCGCTAGGCGATGACGATCTTGGAGGCCGATTCCGGCAGTTCCTCGCCAAAGCAGCGCTGATAGAATTCAGCGACGATAGGGCGTTCAAGTTCATCGCACTTGTTGAGGAAGGTGACGCGGAAGGCAAAGCCAAGTTCGCCAAAGATTTCAGCATTTTGAGCCCAGGTGATCACGGTGCGTGGGCTCATCACAGTTGAAAGATCGCCTTGCATGAAGGCATTGCGCGTAAGATCGGCAAGCCTGACCATGTTGGAAATGATCTTCCGGCCTTTCTCATTTTCGTAGGCCTTGCATTTTGCCAGCACGATGCCGCATTCCTGCGCATGCGGCAAATAATTCAGTACACTGATGATTGACCAGCGGTCCATCTGTGCCTGGTTGATCTGCTGGGTGCCATGATAAAGACCGGTGGTATCGCCAAGGCCAATCGTGTTGGCGGTCGCAAACAGGCGAAATGCCGGATGCGGACGAATGACGCGGCTCTGGTCCAGCAAAGTAAGCTTGCCCGATGATTCGAGAATGCGCTGGATCACAAACATCACATCCGGGCGGCCCGCATCATATTCATCAAACACCAGTGCGACATTATGCTGATAGGCCCAAGGCAGAATGCCTTCCTTGAACTCGGTGATCTGCTTTCCGTCCTTCAGCACAATCGCATCCTTGCCGATCAGATCGATACGGCTGATGTGGCTGTCGAGGTTGATGCGCACGCATGGCCAGTTGAGGCGCGCTGCGACCTGTTCAATATGCGTTGATTTGCCGGTACCATGATAGCCCGTCACCATGACGCGGCGATTATGCTGAAAGCCCGCAAGGATCGCGAGAGTCGTATCCTTGTTGAACAGATAGTCCTTGTCGAAATCGGGCACATGCTCCGACGTTTCCGGATAGCCCAGCACACTCATGTTCGATTCAAAGCCGAACAGCTGGCTGACGGAAAACTTCTTCGTAGGCAGGCCAGCGAGCTGGCTGCTTTGCGACTTGGAACTCATGGGGTCTTCACTTTTTTGAACGGGCATGATTGTGGTGTATGACTCTAGGCGTTCGCGTTGATCCGGGCAAGCTCAGCAAAATCCGCTCGCCCGCAACGTGTCATAGGCCTTGATTACGGACTTGAGTGTCTCTTCATTGGCGCGGCTGCCATTGTTGGCATCAGGATGGAGGCGTTTGACCAAAACCTTATATTGCTGCTTGGCTTGTTCTGGTGTGGCCATGTCATCCAGCCCCAGTGTCACCAGCGCTTCGTGCTCGTTCTTTCGTAAATTGCGACCGAGCTTTTTCTGCGCGGGCTTCACATCAGCACCGAAAATTTCCATCGGATCGCGCAATCGCCTTGCATGACCGCGGGTCGAACCAGCGTTGGCGTGAGAATTCATGCCAAGCTTCCACGTCGGCCGATCGCCCATTTGCGCAGCCTTCTCGAAGCTCGACACATCTGAGTCGCCCATGCCGGAGAAGTAATTGTAGGTCTTGTTATATTCCTGCACATGCGCGAGGCAGTAGTTATGAAAAGCGTTCGGTGCCGCACGACCCTTTGGGGCCTTGTGTTTGGCAGGTTTGTCACAGCCCGGCCACTCGCACGGCGTGGCAAGTTTGGGATCAGGCTTGGCGCCCTTCTTTGTGACACGAATTGTGTCGAATAATTTTGAATCAAGCTTCATGATCTGCAGACAAAAGAAAACAAACTACATAACGGATACGGCCACAAAATGACATCAGATTTGGGACCCATTGGCAAAATACTTGAACAAAAGCTCAAGGCCGCCTTCAAGCCGACACTCCTTAGAGTGATTGATGAGAGCAATCAACACCACGGTCATGCGGGCGCACATCCTTCAGGAGAAAGCCACTTTCGCATTCAGGTCACGTCCGAATCATTTCGTGGGCAATCGCGCGTCAACCAGCACCGGATGATCAATCAATGCCTGGCGGATGAGCTTGCCGCACGCGTTCACGCTTTGGCGATTGAAGCTGGCGTACCTTGAAGGTGCGGTTTCGATCCGCTAGATCTTCGTCAAAGATAGGCGTTGAAATTTGTCGACCGACCACATCTCACATTTGATCAGCCGTGTTGCCCTTGGCGACCGGGCAGCCTTTCATGATCTCTATCAGGCTACATCTGCGAAACTTTTTGGCGTCTGTTTGCGTGTCTTGAAGAACAGGGCAGATGCCGAGGAAGTTTTGCAGGAGGTTTATGTGAAGATTTGGGGCAATGCCGCAAAGTACCAGGTATCAGGTTACAGCCCGATCACCTGGCTTGTGGTGGTTGCCCGCAATCAGGCGATTGATCGCTTGCGGGCGCGAAAGCCTGCTTCGGTTGAAATTGACGAGGCGTTTGACGTTGCCGATTCCGCTGCAAATCCTGAACAACTCACTTTGATGAGTGGTGAGGCTGATCGCTTGCGTGCTTGCCTTGGTGAATTGAGCCCTGGCCATGCCGCAGCGGTCAAGGCTTGCTACATGGAAGGCTATAGCTATCAGGAATTGGCGGCCCAGCTGGAGCAGCCATTGAACACCGTACGCACATGGCTCCGTCGCAGCCTCATCAGCCTGAGGGAGTGTCTGTCCCGATGAAAACGCTTCCCCACAATGATGAACATGATGTTTTGGCCATGGAGTATGCGCTGGGTGTGCTCGAAGGTGCGGAGCGTGCGCAATTTGAAGCAAGAGTAAAAAATGATTTGCCACTGGCTGCAAGATTGCGCCACTGGGAAGAACATTTTGCGGGCTTTGCCGATGAGATTGCGCCGGTTCAGCCACCCAAACGCATCCAGTCAGCAATTGAAAAAAATCTCTTTGCAGAAACAGCTGTAACCAAACCGTCCCTGTGGAATTCGCTTCGTTTCTGGCGCGGACTTGCCGTGGCTTCGTTTGCTGGCGTGATTGCAATAGGTACCTGGAATTTGCGGCCAGACCCTTCACCGTCACCTCAATTGGTGGCGCAAGTTGCTGGTGCCCAGGATCAATTGCGTCTTGTCGCACTCTATGATCAGGACAAGGGCGAGCTTCGCTTGAACCGCGTTACGGGATCGGCTGCGACTGGTCGCAGTTTGGAACTGTGGCTGATTGCAGGGCAGGACGCGCCAGTGTCGCTCGGTGTGTTGCCTGAAACCTCAGCAAACAGCGTGCGTGTCCCCGAAGCCTTGCGCGAAAAATTCAAGGATGGCGTTCTTGCAATCAGTGATGAGCCCCAGGGCGGCTCAACAACAGGCGCTCCCACAGGGGCAGTTTTGGCGACTGGTCAACTGACTGCGATCTGATCACAAACTCGTTATCGCTTTCTTCACCACGCAGTGAAACTTATCTCCACTTGCCTTCGTGACTGTCTTTGTCCCCGCCGCTGAAGGTCGGACGCAAAGACTACGCAAACGGAGAAACCCCATGATGAATATTCGCAATATGATGATCGCAGCCCTTGTCGCAGGAACGGCAACTGCTGCCTTTGCTGCAAACCCCAAGGTTGGTGGTGCGCCGATGTTTGAAAGCAAAAACATCATCCAGAACGCCGTCAATTCCAAGGATCACACAACACTTGTTGCCGCAGTCAAGGCCGCAGGCCTCGTTGATACATTGCAGACTGCTGGTCCATTCACAGTGCTCGCGCCCGTCAACAAGGCTTTTGCTGCATTGCCTGCGGGTACCGTCGCAAATCTTTTGAAGCCTGAGAACAAGGATACGCTGGTCAAGGTTTTGACCTGCCACGTAATCCCGGCCAAGGCCTTGAGTTCAGCCATTCGCAAAATGGTGAAGGACGATGGTGGCGAACACATCGTCAATACGGTTGGCGGTTGCAAGTTGAAGCTTTCACTGAAGGGCAACAAGGTCCGCATCGAAGATGAAACCGGTGGCGTTGCGCGCGTGACGATTGCTGATGTAAAACAATCCAACGGCGTTATTCATGTGATCGACAAGGTGCTGCTGCCAAAGGGCTAAGCCCTCATCGACACACGGACCCTCTTCGGCGCGCCCGGCTAGCGTCGGAGAGGACTTCACAAGGAAGCGCATCATGACTTCGCACAACACCCAGCTCAACTCTCAGGGCCGCCTGATCAAGCGCCAAAAACTTGCAACCCGTATCACGCATTGGATCTGGGCAATCTCGCTGTTCTTCCTGTTGCTCTCGGGCTTGCAGATATTCAACGCGCACCCAGCGCTCTATATCGGCGATCAATCCGGCTTCACTTTTGAGAATGCCATTCTTGAGCTTGAAGGTTTTCCCGACTGGATGATTCTACCTTCGGGGCAGGACCTCGCCACGGGCCGCGTTATTCACTTTTTCTTTGCCTGGATTTTTGGCGCAACGCTTTTGGTATGGTTGTTTGCCTCACTGCGCAATCGACATCTCAAGAAGGACCTGCTGCCCACCCGCAAAGACGCGCAGAATTTCACCGCTGATGTGCGTGATCACCTCAAACTGAAACTCGTTCACGCGGTGCGCTATTCGCCTCTGCAGAAACTCGCCTATGGCGGCGTGATGTTTGTGCTGTTCCCCTTGATCATTCTCACCGGGCTTTCGATGTCTCCCGGCATGAACGCTGTCATGCCCTGGCTTCCCGAAATCTTCGGTGGCCGTCAAACCGCGCGCACCATCCACTTCATCGTGATGGCGCTGCTCGTTCTCTTTTTCATCGTGCACATGGCGATGATTGTGTTGGCGGGCCCACTGAACGAGCTACGCTCAATCTTTACCGGATACTACCGCCTGTCACCCAAACCTTCACGTGGGGAGGAGACCAATGTCTAGACTTCTCATCAACCGCCGCGCCCTGTTGCGTGCCAGCCTTGCTTCAGCTGCAACATTGCCGCTTGTGGGCTGTGATGCTTTCGACTTTTTGAAAGAGCGCGACAGTGCCATGCGGGCCTTCTTGCAGCGCGCAAATACATTGACCTATCAGGCACAGCGCTTGCTGCTGTCACCAAATCAGTTGGCTCCTGAATTCACCGAAGCAGACATCCTGCAACCGCAACGCCCCAATGGTTCAACCGAGCCGGACACTGAAGATTATCTGGCGCTGCAGGAAAACAACTTCTCAGATTACACACTCGAAGTCGGTGGACTCGTTGATCGACCCATGCAGTTCACGCTCGCGCAAATCCGTAACATGCAATCACGCACGCAAATCACCAGGCATGACTGTGTTGAGGGCTGGAGCTGCATTGCCAAATGGCAAGGTGTTCCGCTGTCGGCATTGCTCGATCTCGTCGGCATCAAGGCTGAAGCGCGCTATGTGATGTTCCATTGCTTTGACGCGCTGGAAAAATCCCTGAGTGGGGAAGAACTCTATTACGAGTCGATTGATCTCATTGACGCGCGCCATCCCCAGACTATCCTCGCCCACACCATGAATGATGCACCCTTGCCTGTCGAAAATGGTGCGCCATTGCGCGTGCGCGTTGAGCGCCAGCTTGGCTACAAGATGGCGAAATACATCAAGCGCATCGAACTCGTCTCCGACTTCGGCCATATGGGTCTAGGCAAAGGCAGCTTCTGGGCTGATCGCGGCTATGAATGGTATGCGGGGATTTGATCCCCGTTTACATCCTCGGCTTCATCGCTGCGACATGCGGTGCCATCAGCGAGAGATCAGCTGCACCCAAGCGAGAGGCTGCGTTGAGTTGGTGCCAATAGGGATAGATCAGCGGCAAGATACTCACATCATCCAGGAGCTTGCGCTCTTCGGCTGTGAGCACCAGTGATGCCGCTGCGAGATTGTCCTTCAACTGCGCTTCGTTACGTGCGCCAACGATGATCGATGAAACGGCAGGACGGCCAGCAAGCCACGCCAGCGCGATTTGCGCAGCCGAAACTCCACGCCCCTCGCCCACTTTCACCAAGGCTTCGATGATATTGTAGAGACGGTTTTCATCACGGATCGGTGGCTCGCTCCAACCTGAAACGTGGCGCGAGATTTGCGGTGGCGGTGCATTGCGGCGGAATTTGCCGGATAACATGCCGCCGGCAATCGGGCTCCACACCTGAATGCCAACACCTTGATCAACGGCAATTGGCATCAATTCAAACTCAGCGTCCCGCGCTTCAATGGTGTAGTGGATTTGTTGCACGACGAATTTTTCGAACTTGTTGCGTTCTGCGGCCATCATGCATTTCATGATGTGCCAGCCAGAAAAATTCGAACAACCGATGTAGCGGACCTTGCCCTGCTTCACGAGCGTATCGAGAGCGGCCATGGTTTCTTCAACCGGCGTCTGCCCATCCCATTCGTGTAGATAGTAGACATCAATGTGATCACGCCCCAGGCGCTTCAGCGAAGCCTCGCACTCGTGAATGATGTGCCAGCGCGAATTGCCCTGTTCATTCGGACCCTTGCCCATCGGAAAGCGTACTTTGGTGCCAACCAACAACTGGTTCGAACGGCCCTTCAAGGCTTGCCCAACGGCTTCCTCGGATTTTCCAGTTGAATAGACATTGGCCGTATCAATAAAATTGACGCCATGATCGACAGCGATGTCAACCAGATGCTTGGATTCCTTGACCGACAATTCTCCCGCCATGCCAAAAAAACCCTCGCCGGAAAAATTCATTGTCCCAAGCGTGTGCAGAGAAACCTTGAGGCCCGAAGAGCCGAGGGAACGATATTCCATTTTAGTCTCCTGATTTTTCTTGCAATTGATCACGCGCGGCTTTGAGCCATATTCTGTCCATATCAGTCAATACAGCACCTCGTGCGGCAGACCTGCGCGCAATTTCTTCAAACAGTGCAAGGGCCTTTTGTGGATTGCCGTTCTTCTGCAAAAACTGGGCAAAACGCACACGCGCCTCAAGACCCACATACGTTTCGGACAACTGCCTGTATTCCAATTCTGCGTCGGAAACCTGTCCTTGCGCGTCGAGGCAGCGCGCGTAAACCAAATGGGCCTCCTGATCCTTGATGCCAGGATGCGCCAGACGCAATCTCTTGAGTGTCGTCAATGCACGTCCAGCATCGCCAGCATTGAGTTGGGATCGTGCCAAGCCGACGAGTAGTGACGCATCGTCCGCAAACAGTCCTTGGGCTGCGGTTTCATAAAGTTTGATTGCTTCTTGCCACATGCCCTTTCGCTCACATTCCTTTGCGAGCAGGCGCTTGGTCTCGACTGTATCCTGTACTTGTGCCTGTTCATGCAGACGATTGAATTCACGGTCAGGTGTTACAATATCGGCTATACTTTTTTTGACGTCCCGACCACGACGCGATTGACCCAGATCAGGCAGAAGTTCGAAGAGAACGTAGGCGACCGATCCAATCAAAGGTAAGGCAAGCAAAACCACATACCAATACTGAGGACGACCAGTGCGGTAGGCATGGTTCATGAAATAGACGGCGACCAGCAAATGTATAAAGCCAATGAGTGGCATGCGAAGACTCCCTGGTTCATTCTCCAGAATTGGGCGGGGGTGGCGGTTCTTTGTAGTCGATCAGTAATGCCCAAAATGTCAGCGCACAAACACCTGCAGCGAGCACGGTCCAGAACGCGCTGTGTGACACCAGCAGTTCAAAGGCGGTCCACACGACTGTTGTTGCAACAATTGCGATACGCCGCCATTTCGGGCGGTAGAATTCATGAGTCGTATCAATAAGTGCCATCAGGGAGCGCCATTCAGTTTCTCAATCACCTTGACCAGCAGATCAGTTTCACCTTTTGAAAGCGCACCCATGCGCATGTCAACCCGCCAGCTCTTTTGCCCGTCGAGCGAAACATAAAGACCCTTTTTCTTTTCTGCCGTGTAACCCTCAACCTCCGATGTCGAGGGAAACGCCATGCCAATCGCATCCTGGTCCGGTGTGCGGCAAATCCAGCGCACACATTGGCTGCATTGCTCAGGACGATAGCGCATGTAGTCAGCAGTGCCATCGGGGCGCTTCATCAGCGCATGCGCAAAGCCATTCTTGTCAGCCTGCATGTCGATCATCATCGCGACTTCCGGATCAAAGCCAAGACCCGGTGTCAGCTTGTGATGCAGGCTTGGATTATCGGCAAGCTCTTCAAGGAACTCCTTGTAACCAGGCTTTGGCGAAATATGCGCAGGGATCGATTTTCGCACCCGCACGGCCTTTGCGGTGTAGGGCGCAGAATAGATGAGCTCGCCATGATCAACGGGACGGAAATTTGCATGTGCCAGATACATCAGGTCCATGCCTGAGTGCTTCAGATTGTCGACCTGCAACGACACATCGAGCAAAGTTGAATTGGCCTGCATCAGATAAGTCGAAGTCGCGAGATAGTGATAGGAGAAGGCGACGGTGTGTTCATAGGTGCCGACCACGGCACAGGTTGCTTTTTCTTCATCGATCTCGATCCAGCCTTTTTGAAAAGGGGCAAGCGGCAATTCGCCATGCAACGTGTGGCGGTCGGCTGGGCCCGGCGCGCCAATCGCCGTTGCGCCACAATGAATGAAGAACGCGCCGTAGGTTTCGAGATAGGCCGAGGTTTGCTGCGGTTCGCGAAACATCGATTTCATGGTGAGGTCGCGGCCATCAAACACGCATAACCAGATCTGGTGGCCACGAAACGGCAGCACTATGATTTCACCGCGCTGATTTTTGACGCGCAATGCTGCAATGCCAGTGTCATAGCGGAAAGCAGAAACCTCAAATCCACCGCCGGATGTCAGCAGTTTTTCTTTCTCGCCAAAATGAACGGAAGAAAGATCAATGCGGATGGCCATCTTGCGTTTCCCGATACTGTTTGTTTTGACAGATCAATGACATGGGAAACCACACTTGCCAAGCATCAGCTTTGGCTATTTTCGTTTGCGTTTGATGCGACACTCATACCAGCGCATTTTTGCGTTCCAGCGCTTTTCGATGGGACCATGGGCAAAGCGAACAACAGCACAGCGAACCCAGCCATTGCTGTCGACTGCGGGAAGTTTGCGGGCTGCAGCAGGATTTGCCAGCAGCAAGAGAAAAACCACAGCACCACTGCGAAGCTTCAAGCCGCACCCGAATAGGCAATGGCCCCCATCATACCGGCATTCATGTGATAGATATGATGGCAATGCAGCGCCCATGTGCCAGGGTTGTCCGCATCAAAGCGGATCGTCACCGTGCCACCAACGGGTACTAGAACCGTGTCACGCACTGCACCGGCAAACCTCTTGCCATTGACTTCAACCACCTGGAAATAATGCCCGTGCAAATGCATCGGGTGCGCCATTGTCGTCATGTTGTGGAACATCACTTCTATGCGCTCACCCTGTTTGACGCCAAACAAGACGTCATGCATGGAAGGCTTGCCATTGAGACCCCAGACATAGTCAGATCCTCCGCCCGTGAGCATCACCACCTCGACGCGCGTTGATGGTTCGGGCTTCACCACAATGATCGACTTCAATTGTGTTTCCATATCCATTGTGAGGGCTTCGCCAGCGATACCCTGATCTGAGATTTTCGAAACCTGACCCTGGCCCGCCTGAAGGATCACACCAGAGCGCAATGGCGATGCCTCACTTTGGAAAATAACGGGCCATGCCCCTGAGCCTTGTGGCAGCGAAAGCCGGATATCGGCACGTTGCGCAATCGCCAGCGGAAAACGCGTTGCGCGGATTGGATAAACGCCCTTGCCGTCAACGGCTATCAACTCACCTTCGATCTCACCCAAATCAATCCACATGTTGGTCGCAGCACAGGCGTTGATGATGCGCAGACGGAAACGCCCGCCTTTCTCGGCGCGCACCACTTCTGGATCATCAAGGGTGCGATCATTGGCAAGCATCGCGTCATATGAAATGTCTGCATGAGCCATTGCGGTCATGGGTGCCGCGGCCTCGGCATGCCCCATTTTCGAGTGATCCATTTTGGAATGGTCCATGGGCGCGGCTTTGGTTGCCGCACCATGCATGGCATGGTCGCCCTTGCCACCTTGCAATTCGGCAAGAATTTCTTCGGGTTCACGGAAAGTGAAATCATGGAGCATGATCACGTGTTCTTGCTCGTCATAAAGCGCTTCGCCTTTTTCCTTGACGATCAAGGGGGCGGCCAACAGCTTCTGTTCCTGCAAGCCCACATGCGAATGCATCCAATGCGTACCGGTTTCCAGCTGGTCGAAGGTGAAGCGCCGAGTCTCGCCGGACGCAAGTACTGTTCCTGACAGCATCGGCGTGCCATCCATCGCGGCAGGGGGCAACAACCCGTGCCAATGGATCAGCGTCTCTTCCGAAAGTTTGTTGGCAACCTCGAAATCAAATTTCTGTCCATAGATCAGCTCGAGGCCTGGCTTGCCGCTTGGGCCCGTAATGCCGAAAACCTTGGCCGGCTTTCCCTTGACATCAATAACACGTGACTGAACCAGTAGTTCAGTTGGTAGCCCAGCCCGCAAAATCGGTGGAAGCACAGAAGTTGCCGCAAGTGCTGCAGCTGAACCAAGCAAACGTCGCCGAGTGAGGGGCATGTTTTTGACCTTCTTAACCATATTTTCAAATTCGTCCCGTCTTCCAAGCGACAGTCACTGCCACGTTAACCACTTTCACTAGACTTCAGCTTAACTTCAAACCAAGTCGCTTCCAAGGCAAGCGGCAAGATGAAGGCAAAGTCCATGCTACAGCTCATGAAATTTCTCAAAGACCAAAACGGTACGACTGCAATCGAATATGGTCTTATTGTTGCACTGGTCGGACTGGCACTGGTCGGCATCGCAAACTCCCAATACGGATTTGGCCTGAAAACCGGCTTTGAAAATCTGGGCGAACAGTTCGCGGCAAATACAAGTTACTAACTTGCAGCCAAATCGACGGGACTTTCGGCTCTAAAGTGATTGGCCAATCGCTAGAAATTTGTCGCGGCGGTGTTTGACGATTGCTTTGGCGTTCTTGCCAGAAAGTGCCTTGAGTGCGCGAGCGATTGCAGCTGAAGTATCAGCAAGCACCTGCTCTGGTTTGCGATGTGCCCCGCCCAACGGCTCAGGGATGATCTCGTCAATGATGCCAAGCTGTTTCAGGTCTTGTGCTGTTATCCGAAGTGCGGCAGCGGCGTCCTTCTTGCGCTCCGGATCGCGCCATAAAATCGACGCTGCACCTTCCGGTGATATGACGCTGTAGATTGCATGTTCCAGCATCAATACTGTGTTGGCTGTAGCTATGGCAATTGCGCCGCCGGAGCCCCCTTCCCCGATGACGACGGCGATCAGCGGCACAGTGACATTCAAACAGCATTCCGTGCTTCGGGCGATTGCTTCGGCCTGGCCACGCTCTTCTGCTTCCACTCCCGGATAGGCACCAGACGTGTCGACAAACGAAATAATGGGAAGTCCAAACCGATCAGCAAGTTCCATCAACCGCACAGCCTTGCGATAGCCTTCAGGCTTGGCCATGCCGAAATTATGTTTGATGCGGCTTGACGTATCGGACCCTTTTTCCTGGCCGATCACCACAACAGGCTGGCCCAGAAATCGACCGAGCCCCCCAACGATGGCTTCATCCTCTGCAAACTTCCGATCTCCGGCAAGCGGGACATAGTCGGTGATCAAGGATCTGATATAGGTCACCGCATGGGGGCGGTTCTCATGGCGCGCCACTTGTGCCTTTTGCCAGGCATTGAGATCCTTGTAGAGGTCAGCAAGCAATTTGGCCGATTTTTTCTCGAGTGATTTTACCTCGTCGGCAATCGACACCTTGGAGTCAGCCTGCGCCATGGCGCGCAGCTCGGCAATTTTGCCTTCCAGCTCTGCTACGGGTGCTTCAAAATCAAGAAAGGCTTGCATGAAAGGTGAAGATTCTCAAAGTCTCGGTTTGTCTTGCAGGTGTTGGCAACATGCGTTGATCTTGTCAACTTCGGCCTTTTGTAACACTGGCCTTGGCACCGCTGGCTTTGGCACCGCTGGTTTTGGAAAGTGGATGATGTCTGGTCACCACTTCCTGTAACCTGTCCGGCTGGATGTGGGTGTAGATCTGCGTCGTTGAAATATCTGCATGTCCCAACATTTGCTGGACAGCCCTGAGGTCTGCTCCGTGAGCCAGAAGATCGCTCGCAAAAACATGCCGCAAGACATGCGGCGAAACGCGGTCCGCATCCAGCCCGGCGAGACGCGCCAAGGACTTCAGCTCAGTTGCAAAGTGCTGCCGGGTCAACACGCCAGCCCTGCCACGGGATGGAAACAGGGATTTGGGTGCAAGTGTCTGGTCCTCTGTCATTTCTGCAACATAGGTTTTCATGATCATGCGCGCCCGGTCAGATAATGGTACCAACCGATCGCGTCCGCCCTTGCCACGAATGGCCAAAAAATGATCGCTTGTACGGGCTGCCGCGAAGGGCAGCTTCACAAGCTCGGAAACCCGGAGTCCGGTTGCCGCGAGAACTTCAATCAGGCATTGATTGCGCAAATGGCGCAAGCGTTGTGTTGGAGAAGCTTCAGAGACACGCGTCGCTGCAACCTCGAGAAGGGCCGACATCTCGGCTTCAGACAAAATCTTCGGCAGGGTGCGTCCAAGCCTTGGCGTCTCGATGATACTGACGGGATTGTCCTGTGTAATGCCTTCGCGCAACAGGAAACCGTGAAACTGCTTGATTGCAGAGAGCTTGCGGGCAGCGGAGGCGGCAGCGACCCCTTGCGCATCCAGTCTTTTGAGGTAGCGCCTCACCGCATCCGAGGACACCTCGGCGATATTGCCAGCCGCGCTTGCGTAATCGGCAAGATCGCGGGCGTAGGCTGCGACAGTGTTTTTGGCAGCGCCGCGTTCAGCCTGCATCATTTCGAGAAAACTGTCGATCAGCCGGTTATTTTTGCCGGAGCTTTTCATGTGACAGCGATTTGACAACGGGTGCGGGTTCGGGCGGGAACGTGGCAAGCGCCAGAGCTGATCCGTAAACCGCGCCCGCGACCAAGCCTATGATGGCAATGAATTTCACCGTGTCAGGTAACATGGTCGGCTTATAGGCCAGAATGTCCCGTTTGCCAAACGGAGCTTGCGCGCATAGAAACAGTTTGAAATGGCGAAGAAATCAATCACGCGCGACGTTGAGAGAGTGCGAAACAACCTCGAAAATCGCGCCATCGTGCTTGTCGGACTGATGGGTGCTGGCAAAACCAGCATTGGGCGGAGATTGTCGGGAAAGCTCGGCATCGCCTTTGTTGATGCTGACCAGGAAATCGAGAAGGCAGCGGGCAAATCGGTCGCGGAGATTTTCACCGATCATGGCGAAGCCTATTTCCGCGAGGGCGAACGGCGGGTCATCGCGCGCCTCCTCGAGAATGGTGCACAGGTTCTGGCGACTGGCGGCGGGGCTTTCATGAATGATGAAACACGCGAACGCATTGCCAACGCATCCATCTCGGTGTGGCTGAAGGCTGACCTGCCATTGCTGATGAAGCGCGTGATGAAACGCGACAATCGCCCGCTGTTGCGGCAGGACGATCCGCAAGCCGTGATGCAGCGGCTGATGGATGAGCGCTACCCGATCTATTCCCTTGCAAATGTCATGGTGGAAAGCCGGGACGTTCAGCATGCGCAAATGGTGAGTGATGTCATCAGGGCGCTCGCTGACTGGCTATCAAAAGAGAAAACAGAAATGGAAAAACATGCCAGTTGACAAGTCATTGCGCGTGGAACTGGGTAACAGGTCTTACGATATCCTGATGGGCCAGGGTTTGCTCGCAGACGCAGGTCATCTGATCAGGCCACATTTGCAACGGAATTTTGCAGTGATTGTGACGGACAGCAATGTTGCTGCACTTCATCTCGTGAATTTGGAAGCTTCACTTCATGCTGCAGGGATAACATCCAGGTCCATCACCGTGCCTGCCGGTGAAGCCTCCAAAAGCTATCGGCAACTTGCGGACGTGTGTGATGGATTGCTGGCTGCTGGTGTTGAGCGGCGCGATCACGTGATTGCCCTTGGTGGTGGCGTGATTGGCGATCTTGCCGGATTTGCCGCAAGCATCTTGCGACGCGGTGTCAACTTCATCCAGATCCCGACCTCGCTTCTGGCGCAGGTCGATAGTTCGGTTGGCGGCAAGACCGGGATCAACTCACCACTTGGCAAAAACCTGATTGGGGCGTTTCATCAGCCTGCATTGGTGCTGGCAGATCGCGATGTGCTCGCAACTTTGCCCCAGCGCGAACTTGCTGCGGGATATGCCGAAGTCGTAAAATATGGACTGCTCGGGGACACAAATTTTTTCCACTGGCTCGATCAGCATGTTGACCGTGTAATGGCCCGCGAGGCTGATGCGCTCACACATGTTGTAGAAGTGAGTTGTGCTGCAAAGGCCAAGATCGTTGCCGAGGATGAAACCGAAACAGGTGTTCGTGCCCTTCTCAATCTTGGTCACACATTTGGCCACGCGCTGGAGGCGGCGACCGGGTATTCAAATCGCCTGCTGCATGGTGAGAGTGTTGCAATTGGCATGGTGCAGGCTTTTCGCTTTTCTGAGCGGCTTGGTCATTGTAAAAAAGGCACAGCCGATCAGGTGGCAAGTCATCTTGCACGCGCGGGCCTTCCCACCCATGTTTCGCATATTGAAGGTGCAATGCCGCCGCCTTCCGAAATGTTGAAGCTGATGTACCAGGACAAAAAGGCCGTCGGCGGCAAGCTCACCTTCATACTGGTGCGCGGGATTGGCGAGGCTTTCATCGCCAAGGGTGTAGATGAAGTCGAAGTTCTACGTTTTCTCGAGGAGGACCGTCAGTCATCATGAATACTGATATTGTCTATGCGGCAGCTGCAATCTTTTTCCTGATTGTCATTTCGGGTTTTTTCTCGATCTCCGAAACAGGGCTCACTGCAGTGTCGCGGGCACGGTTGAATGAGCTCGACCGCCGCGGTTCAAAGCGCGCAGCCCTTGCGATGAAATTGACCGACAAGCCCGAACGATTGATCGGGGCGATTCTGCTCGGCAACAACCTTGCAAACATCACCGCCTCTGCTGTCGCGACTGCAGCCCTCATCAAGATGTTTGGTGACAGTGGTGCTGTGATTGCTTCTGCCATCATGACTGTGCTGATTTTGATTTTTGCTGAGGTGCTGCCCAAGACCTATGCGATTGCGTATCCAGAGAATGTGGCACTCGCCGTTTCGCCGATCATGCGATTTATCTCGGCCGTTCTGGGTCCGGTAGTTCTGGCGGTTGAGTATATCGTGAAAATGACCTTGCGGGTCGTTGGTGTTGATATTGATAATGATACCAACGTGCTTTCTGCCCATGAGGAACTGCGCGGTGCCATTGACCTTCACCACAAGGAAGGCGCTGTGATCAAGAAGGACAAGGACATGCTCGGCGGCATTCTTGATTTGAAAAATCTCGAGGTTGCCGATGTGATGGTTCACCGCACCAAGATGGAAATGCTTGAAGCAGACATGGAAGTTAAGGACATCATTGATCACATGATGGATAACGCCCACACGCGCGTTCCGATCTGGCGCGACAGTCCTGACAATATTGTGGGCGTGCTGCATTCCAAAAATCTTTATCAGGCTTTGCAAAAGGCCAAGGGCGATACAACCAAGATCAAGCTTGAAGACGTGATGACGGATCCGTGGTTCGTGCCGGATACGCGCCCGCTGGAAGATCAGCTCAATGCGTTTCTCAGACGCAAGACCCACTTTGCCATCGTCGTCGATGAGTATGGCGAGGTGCAGGGTTTGATCACGCTCGAAGACGTGCTCGAGGAAATCGTCGGTGACATCAAGGACGAGTTTGATGGCCTTGCAACAGGCGTGCGAAAGACCAAGGATGGCTCGATGATCATCGATGGCTCATTGCCACTCCGCGACATCAACCGCGCCTTCGAATGGACCTTGCCGGATGAGGAAGCAACAACGCTGGCAGGCCTCGTGATCCACGAAGCGCGCACGATCCCCGAACAAGGCCAGGTCTTTAATTTTCACGGCTTCCGGTTTGAAGTGCTGAAAAAACGCAAGCAGCAGCTGGTATCAATCCGGGTCTCAAAAACCGGTGACCCGACACCGGCTGAAAACACTGAGGGTGACCAAGCGGGTTGATAAACTTCGCCGTTCAGAATTGCGCTGCTGACAGATCCTGTCTGTAGCAAACGGTACTAGAGACTGCATGACTTACGTACAAAATCTCTGGATCTTCGCAGTACTCGTGTTCGGCATCATTATCGTGCCGGGCATGGACATGTTTTTCGTGATCGCCAATGCGCTCACAGGCGGACGCGGGCGCGGGCTTGCGGCAACGGCTGGCGTGATGCTGGGTGGTGTGTTTCACACGGTGTTTGCGTTGATATTTGTGGGTGTTCTCACAGGTCTGCCCGATCTGGTGTTCACGACAATCTTGCTCGCAGGTGCGGCCTACATGGCTTGGATCGGCTGGACTTTGGTGAAAGGCAGCATTACCGTTTCAAGTCTTGGCAGCACAGGATCAGGCTCAATGCGCCAGGCCTTTACGCAAGGCTTCGTGACGTGTGTGCTCAATCCCAAGGCCTATCTGTTTACGCTCTCGGTCTATCCGCAATTCCTGCTGCCGAAATTTGGCTCGCTCGTCTGGCAAGCCGTGGCACTGGGACTGATCACTGTCGTCACGCAAGCACTGATTTATGGTGGCCTCGGGCTTGCTGCAGCAAAGTCACGGGATTTTCTGACGGGCTTTCCGGCGGTGACGATCTGGATTGGTCGCGTGGCGGGGGCACTGTTTTTGGGCGTCGCAGCCTGGACTTTTAAGCGAGTCGCTTTTGGTTAGATCACCCCATGCTCAAACGCCCACAGCAAGGCGGCAGTGGTGAAAATCGCAAAGCCTGTTCCAATCGCCACAGCGCCTGAGACGGCGGCGACGGATTCATTGTTGCGCTGGGCGAAGAGAAACGCGTTGGCACCTGTCGGCATTGCTGCAAACAACACGGCGACTTTCAGCCAGAGTTGTGGCAGGTCGACGACATAGGATCCAATCAGAAAAACGCAGAGCGGCATCAGCAACATCTTCAGCGCAATCAGTGTGAACATGCCGCCAAACGAGCCTTTGAGATCATAGGCGGCAAGCGAAACACCAAGGGCGACGAGGGCCGTTGGAACACCTGCGTCTGACAACATCGACAACATCTTGTCGGGGACGGAGTGAAGGCCAAGCCCGGTCAAGCGCCACAAGGCACCTGCGGCAAGGCCGAGCACAATCGCATTGGTGGCGAGCATGCGCAAAAGCGTCTTGGAAAGTTCGACGATGGAAAAATCTGCGGAGTGGCGGGAAAGTTCGCGGTGCAAGGTTGCGGTAAACCACAGGATGGGCGCATGCACGGAAATGATCAGCCCCAGGGGTGCACCCACTGCCGGGCCGAAATGCGCAAGGGCAAGTGGCGTTCCAAGAAGTGCAAGATTGCCAAAGCCTGTCGCCATTGATGCCGCAGCGCCACCTGACACATCAAGGCTTTCGACTTTGCGTGACACAAGTGCAGCGACAATCCATGCAATGGCAAGCCCCCCATAATAAGCAATCCACAAGGACCAGGGAGCAGCGTTTTGCGCCTCCATGGTCACAAGTGTGCGAAACAGAAAAGCAGGAATGGCGATATTGAAAACGAACAGCGTGATGCCACGCCCTGCGGCTGCATCAATGATGTTCAACCTGGCAAAGATGTAGCCTGCAGCAATCAGCCCGAAGACAGGAACAACGGTGTTGAGGATCGCTTGCATTTATTTGGTCGTTGCAGGATCCCAGCCCATGGGCGGGACGGGAACGACATAACTTGTCATCTTGATAACCTTGCCCTCGCGCAGCACGTATGCATTGTGGAACAGGCCACGAAATTCACCGCCACCCAAAAACTTGTTGGTGACGAAGCCTTCCACTGTAACTGTATCGCCTTCTGCAACGAGTTTGCGCAAATCGATATTGGGTGGACCATCAGCGCCCGGACCCTTGATCTGGGCCTTGAACTCAGCCTTGCCGCGCGCGGTGAAGTAAGGTGGGACATGCCAGACAATGTCATCAGCCAAGTGAGCAAGCACGTCTTCTTCGTTGCCCGACTCGAAGCCACGATTGATGGCGATGATGACGTTCTTGTTGGACTGTGACATGGTTTCAGTTCTCGTGATTGAGGCTCACCTTTTTCCAACTCAAGCCGTCATCCCCGCGAACGCGGGGACCCATGCTTTCACCAGTTGAGGGGCCGACAGTCTGGGTTCCCGCGTTCGCGGGAATGACGGGTTTATTGATACAGTTTGGACTTGGTGTCTTACTTTGTAGGGATGTGTGCATATGATAGCGGACTTGTCCGGGATGACGGCACTAAAATAAATAGCGACTAATAGAACTCATAACCAACTGTGCGACTGGGCGTTTTTCTTTTCAAACGCGTCGATGCTGGCGGCTTTTTCGAGGGTGAGGCCGATGTCGTCGAGGCCGTTCATCAGGCAATGCTTGCGGAAGGGATCAAGATCGAACTTGATCTTGCCGCCATCTGGCCCGCGAATTTCCTGATTGGGAAGATCAATCGTCATCGTGGCGTTGGCACCGCGTGCGGCATCATCCATCAGGAGTTTCAACTGGTCAGGCGTCACCACGATGGGAAGAATACCGTTCTTGAAGCAGTTGTTGTAGAAAATATCTGCAAAGCTGGTGGAGATCACGCAGCGAATGCCAAAGTCGAGCAAAGCCCAAGGGGCGTGTTCGCGCGATGAGCCACAGCCAAAATTATCACCAGCGACCAGAATTTCTGCTTTGCGATAGGCAGGCTTGTTCAACACAAACTCCGGGAGTTCCTGGCCCTCTTGCGTGTAGCGCATTTCGAAAAACAACGACTTGCCAAGGCCGGTGCGCAGAATCGTTTTCAGGAACTGCTTTGGAATGATCATGTCAGTGTCGACATTGACGATATTCAGGGGGGCTGCAACGCCAGTGAGAGTTTCGAATTTTTGCATGGGGTGTTTTCCTTAGCCGAGCCATTAAGAAAGATTGACCGAAGCGCCTTCATCGGCGCCGATCATGAGGTTGAGATTTTGTACGGCAGCCCCTGATGCGCCCTTGCCGAGATTATCGTAAGTGGCCATCAAGATGAACTGCCCGCGCGCGTCATTGGCAAACACATTGAGCCGCATCTGGTTGGTGTTGTTCAAGGCTTCCGGGTTCATGTCACTTGCATCATTGAGAGGAGCGAGCGAGACAAAACGTGCTTTCTCATGATGGGCCGCGATGCAAGCGTGCACGTCAGCACCCGTCACACCCTTCTTCAGCTGGCTCGCATGCAACGGCAATGAAGCGAGCATGCCTTGCGCGAAGTCACCAACCGAAGGCTGGAAGATCACGTCATGTGATACACCCGTGTAGTGTTTCATCTCCGGCAAATGCTTGTGTGAAAGCGAAAGGCCATAGGGCAGGAATTCTATCGCTGCTTCACCCTTGGCTTGATAATCCTCGATCATCTTGCGACCGCCACCGGAATAGCCCGAGATGCCAGCATAGGCGAGCGCCACATCGCGTGACATCAGCTTGGCATCGATCAATGGCTTCACGAGTGCGATCAGCCCTTGCGGCCAGCAACCGGGATTGGCGACGCGCTTTGCGTGCGCGATTTTTTCGCGCTGCTTTCCATCCATCTCGGCAAAGCCGTAGGCCCAATCGGGATTTGTGCGAAAAGATGTCGAGGCATCAATCACGCGGGTTTTGGATTGGGGATCAATCAGATGCACGGCTTCAACGGCGGCCTCGTCCGGCAGGCACAGGATGGCGACGTCGACAGAGTTCAGCAACTCCTTGCGCGCACTTGTATCCTTGCGCCTTGCGGGATCAATCGACACAAGTTCTATGTCGGTCCGACCCTTGAGGCGATCACGAATTTGGAGGCCGGTTGTTCCTGCCTCACCGTCGATGAAAATGGTTGAAGTCTTGCTCATGAGGCGGGCTTCTATCCGCCTTGGCGCTTTCGTTCAACCCGACAACAAAACAAAACGCCGGACGAAAGCCCGGCGTTCAAAACTGGATTAATTCGAAGTTCAGCGGTCGCAGAACAACAGGCAGCTGTTGCCCTGGATCTGGTTCATGGCCTGAACGGCGGTGACGCCTACCATGGCACCGGCAAAGGTCGTTGCAAACACCAGTGTCAGAAGGACGCGACGCAAAAACTGGACGTCGGCTTTGAGATTCGGATTCATTTATTCCCCACACGAAAACGCTACAGACAGGTTTCAGCCTATAGTGAAAGGGCTGATTAAGAGTAAACAAATAGTTGCGCAATCGTTAATTGCGCGTTTCAGACATGTTTAAAATGCAATGCGGTTTTCACGCCACAGTGCTGTGAGGCCGGGTTTTGTCGTGTCAGAACAGCTTCTTGACCTTGTCAGAGAAGCCGACTGTGACACTGCCGTCGTCGTGCTCGATCAAGGGACGGCGGATCAGGGAGGTGTGGCGGGCGGCCAAGGCCACCGCTTTGGCCTCGGTGAGATCGGTGATTTCAGAGGCAGGAAGCCCCCGCCATGTATAGCCTGCGCGGTTGATCATCTTCTCCCAGCCACCAAGGGCCTTGGACCAGGTGGCGATCATTTCTTTGCTGGGGGGCTCCTCGACGTGGTCGTGGAAGGCCACGGAAACCTTTTTATCGGCAAGGAATTCCAGCGCTTTTTGGCAGGTCGAACATTTCTTCAGGCCGTATGCGTGCATGTCAGGGTCTCAAACAGCAAGGGTTTTATCGGTCATGGCAGCGCCGCTTCCGGACAAGGGATCAGTAAAGGCCTTGAAAAGTTCTTCGATCATGCGCTTTTCAATATCCTTCACAATGAAAACGAGCCGTGTTTCATCAACCTGGTCTGGCCAGGAGGGCAGCCTTACCGGCGGATGAAACACGTGCTGCACACCGTGTACGACGAGGGGCCGCGTTGGATCATCCTCAAGTTTGATCAGGCCTTTCATGCGTAACAGATTTGGTCCGTGATAGGATGTGAGCAGCGAGAGAAAAAGCTCTAGGCCTTGCGGCGAGATTGGGCGCGCGTCACGGAAGGTGAAGCTGCGGATATGGGCGTCATGGCGCGATTTGTCGTGATCGTGATGATGGTGATGACCGCGCTCGGCCCCACGTTCAGCCCTGTGCACTTGTTCCTCTGCAAGCCAGTTCTGCGCATCAATCGATTTTGTTGCGGGGTTGAAAAGCCCCATGTTGAACAGGCGTTCCGCTGTTGCCTCGCCGCGATGCGTGGTGAGAAGCCGTGCCGATGGATTGAGCTTGCGCATCCGGGCGATGATCGCAAACAGCATGTCCTCGCCTTCCTTGCCTTCAAGCAGATCAAGCTTGGTGAGCACGATGCGATCCGCCATTGCGACTTGCTTTACGGCTTCGACATGATTGTCCAACGTCGACATGCCGTTGAAACCATCGACCATGGTGATGATGCCTTGCAGCGAAAGCCTGGACAGCAACAACTCGTCGCGCATCAGGGCGTGCAGGATCGGAGCAGGATCGGCAAGGCCTGTGGTCTCGATGACGATGCGATCAAATTTCTTGATCGATCCTTGATCACGGCGCAACAGCAAGTCTGTCAGCGTGTTGATGAGATCGCCGCGCATCGTGCAACAGAGACAACCCGATGACATCTCGACGATGTTTTCATCGGATCGTTCAACCAGCAAATGATCAAGTCCGATCTCACCAAACTCATTGATGATGACACAGGCATTGGCAAGCAGCGGGTCTTTCAGCAGCGTGTTGAGCAGACTGGTTTTGCCAGCACCCAGAAATCCGGTGAGGACGGCAACGGGCAACAGATTCATGGAAGAGCCTCAGCTGGTTTACGCGCCTCAAGGATGGCGCATGCAAACAAGGCTGCAAGCACAATTGCGCCACCCAAGTAGTGGTTCGCGGCGGGAACTTCGCCCAAGATGCCCATCGCAGCCATTGTGCCGATCACCGGCTCCAGATTGAAGTAGGGTGCAACTGTGGAAGGCTTGGCATGGCGCAAACTCGACATGTGAAAAAAGAACGCCGTGACATAGCCAATCCCCATGGCGAAAGCTGCGGCATAACCTTGCCAGGGAAGACCATTGCCCGGCAAAAACACCAGCGCCTTCCCCGTGACGAAGTGCGATGTGATGAAGATCACTGGAAGAACGGCGACATGGACAAGCGATGCATAAGCGGCAGCAGGCATGTGGCGCGATGACATGCGACCTGCAAAAAACTGCAAGGCACAACAGGCCGATCCCATGAAGGCGAGGATGATGCCCCTGATATCGAGCGTATCAAATTGTGGACCAGCAGCAATCGCCAGGCCAACAAATGCGCCAATGGCAATCGCGATGCGCGGCATGTTTGGCGCAGAGCCTTCGATGATCGGAGCGGCAAGAAGAATGATCACCGGAAAAGTGAAAAAGATGATCACTGAAAGTGCAACGGGAATGAACTCAACGGAAATCAGATAGAAGATCGAAACACCCGCTGTTGCGATTAATTGCAATGCAAGACCCTTGCGCGCCGCGCCTGGCACAAGGAAGCTCTGGCGGGTGATGGCGGCAAATGCTCCCATCACCACTACGACGATCAGGGTCCGCAAAACGACTGTGTGAAGTACGGGTGCTCCAAATTCATAGGCAAGCCTCGCAAACGTTGGCACACAGCCATAAGATAACGCTGCGAGCAGGGCGAAAATGATACCAATGCGGGATGACTGCATGGAGAAAGCGATTAGCAAGTTGTGCAGACAAGCGCGAACAAAAACGCCTTACCTTGGCTTGGTTTGACGGGTTCGCTTTGGGGCGGGTTTTGATTTTGCCTTGGCTTTGGACTTCTTCTGCGCTGTCTTTTTCTTGACTACGCCGCCATCGGAACCTTGAGCGACTGCTGGTGCCCTGCTCCGCTTGGCCGCCTTTACGCTTTTCAGCCGTGCTGCATGCAACTGGCCATAGAGCTCGACCACATATTCGGGCACCACGCTGCAGCTGATGCCGCCAAGGCGATACTTGTCGCAAGACTTTCGGGCTGAGGCTTCATCCATGCCCCACAGGATTGGAATGAAACCCGTCTTGTCGAGCGGGCGATAGGTTGCACCATAGCCCGGTGTTTCAAGACCAACTTTCAGCAGCATGTTGCGGTGAAGCGTGTCGTCTGCGGTTTGCGCTGTTTCAAATGTGCCAAACGAAACACCCCAGCCGGAGAGAATTGTCGGATCGACGATTTCCGCCACATCCTTGTTGCGACAGACTTTCGGCGTCATGTCAGTTGGCTTGTGAATACCAATCGGCTGGTTGACGATCTCAGCGACTTTGCCTGCTGGTGAAAGTGGAGTGGTAGCAAAACCCTTTTCCAACATGTCCTTGGCAAGAATGGCCCGCGCATAGCCAGAGCGCGTGCCGAGGATAACGGCAACCAGTCTGCGATTGCCGCGTTGGGCCGTTGCCACAAGGTTGAAACCAGAATCGCAGACAAATCCGGTCTTCATGCCGTCTGCCTCTTCCATCAGGCGGAGCAGCATGTTGCGATTGAACAGGCGGCGCCGACCAACATCGACAAACTCCATGCCGTAATAATTATTGTATTCGGGAAATTCACTCAGCATGGCGCGAGCGAGGAGACCAAGATCGCGCGCCGTGGTAATCTGGCGGGGATCGTAGAGACCGTTGGGATTGACGAAATAACTTGAACTCATGCCAAGTGATTGCGCTGCGGCATTCATATCGGAAGAAAAAGCTGCAATTGTCCCCGATGCGTTTTCAGCCAGCACATAAGCCATGTCATTGGCAGAATAGACAAGCAAGGCGGCCAGCGCCTTGTCGGTTGTCACTGTCGTTCCGGCTTGCGCACCAACCTTGCTGGCGGGCTGGCGGGCTGCGAGTTTGGATACGGTCAACGGCTGATCAAGCTTCATTTGACCCAACCGCAATTTCTTGAACACGACATAGGCCGTCATCAGCTTGGTGAGCGATGCCGGATACCAGGTCTCACCCGCGCTGGTTTGGCTCAGTACTTCTCCAGTCGTTGCGTCAAACAACAATGTGGGGCCAGCGGAAATGGTTTTGGGATCAACGCCACTAATGTCGGGAATTTCTGGCGCTGCGTCAGCTGCACCTGGGCCTTCTTGTGGAACATCGGGCACTGCTGTGGCAGGTGCTTGCCCATTACTTGTCGCTTGCGCAGCACCTGGTGTTGCCGGAGCAATGCCGGTTGGCTCCTTCTTGATTTCAACCTGATCTGGAATGGCGGCTTCGGCAGGCGCTTGCGGCTGAACAATTGTTTCCTGTTTCGCAGTGGCGTCAGTTGTTTGCGCCGATGCAAGCGTTGAGATTGCAACGAGTTGCACAAGAACCAGCGCCGCCACCAAGACCCAAGCAGAGGCACAACCCAAGACCCGGCCAATCACTGGCGCACGCGTGCAATATGCAGAACAAACTTGAAGCACTGAAACGATCCCGAATTGAGGTTGCAACGGAAGTCATCGACAGTCAATCAGAACGATTCGCCGAAACCTTAGCCATGTTGGGGCAGACTATGACCATTTCACGTCGCACAGCAATTTGTGATCGACGAATCAATGGTTTGGTGCCCCTGGAGGGACTCGAACCCCCACGCCCTTGCGAACAACAGATTTTGAGTCTGTCGCGTCTACCATTCCGCCACAGAGGCCACGCCGCCCAAAGGAAGCGTGCACCGTCTAGGCAAGGCCGCTTGCGCCGTCAACGGAAAAGAGGTTTTAAGAAGTCATGATCCGCATCACAGATTCGCTTGCCATCGATGAAAAGGACATTGAACTCAATTTTGTCCGGGCTTCAGGGCCCGGCGGGCAGAACGTCAACAAGGTTTCAACCGCCGTTGAATTGCGCTTTGCCATCAGCAATTTGCCCGAGATGATGCATGGGCGGGTGAAGACCTTGGCAGGCCGCATGCTGACGCTTGATGGTATTCTGGTGATGACCGCGCAAACCCACCGCTCGCAGGAACGAAACCGCGAAGAGGTGATCGCAAAGCTTGTTACACTTTTGCAAAAAGCCGCAACAGGCCCCAAGCGCCGCATCGCTACGAGACCAACCAAAGCATCCAAGACAAGAAGGCTCGAGGGCAAGGCCAAGCGTTCGCAGGTCAAGACGCTGCGTCAATCGAAAAGAATCGAGGACTGACACATGCTGCGCGCACTATACGATTGGACCTTGTCGCTTGCCGCCCGAAAATCAGCCGAGATGTGGCTCGCCATCATCGCCTTTGTTGAAAGCTCAGTCTTTCTTGTGCCTGCCGATGTCCTCTTTCTGCCCATGGCAATCGCACGGCCGGAACGCGCCTATCGCTATGCTCTCGTGGCCACCATTGCTTCTGTGCTTGGCGGCATTGCCGGATATTTTTTGGGTTACTTCGCCTATGAAGCGCTGGCCAAGCCTGTGCTTTCCTTCTGGGGCAAGCTCGACCAGTTCGAGGCCATGCGCAAGTGCACAGGCGAAGATACACTTGTGCTGCTGCTCGTGACATCGGGCCTTTCGCATTTGCCGCCAATCAAGATCGTCACAATTCTGGCAGGCGTTGCGCAAGTGAGCTTTGTGTTTTTTGTCGTCTCAGCCGTGCTGGCGCGCGGTGCCAGGTTCTTTGCCCTTGCCTGGGCGCTCAGGCGCTGGGGTGAACCCATCCGCCATTTCATCGAAAAGCGCCTCGGGGTGATTGCAGGTGTGGCTGCGGCCCTTCTGATCGGGCTATATTTTGTCGCGAAATACTTGGGGGGAACAAGTATCGCTGCATGTTGAAAGCTTTGGCTGGCCATGCCATCAACGTTCCATGACCCTTTCAATTGCCTCGTGGAATATCAATTCTGTGCGCTTGCGCATCGGGATTGTTGAAAAACTGCTGCGCGAAAAAGCGCCCGACATTTTGTGCCTGCAGGAAACCAAATGCCCGCAAGGCCAGTTCCCGATGTCGTCGCTGAAGAAATTGGGCTACGAATATCTCGCGGAGTTTGGTCAAAAGGGTTACCACGGTGTGGCAATCGTCTCGCGCATCCCGTTCAAGGAACAGCACTCCCGCGATTTCTGTTTGAAAGGCGACTGCCGCCATGTCGCCGCACAGTTTGAAGGCAAGAGCAACTTCGTTGTCCATAATCTTTATGTGCCTGCAGGTGGGGACGAGCCTGATCCAAAGATCAATGACAAGTTTGATCACAAGCTGAAATTTGTGGCCGAGATGGAAGACTGGTCGCGCGATCACGCCAAGCCTGATGGCTTTGAGGCGGTGGCCGTCGGGGACTTCAACATCGCTCCACTGGAAACAGATGTCTGGGGTCACAAGGAGTTGTTGAAAGTCGTGAGCCACACGCCAATCGAAACTGATGGCCTGAATCGGGTGATCAAGGCAGGCCAGTGGGTCGATGTGATACGCGAACACGTGCCACCGGAGGAAAAGCTCTACACGTGGTGGAGCTACCGCGCCAAGGACTGGGAAGCGTCCAATCGTGGTCGCAGATTGGATCACGTTTGGGCAACGCCCGGTCTCGCCGAGAAATCAAGGAAGATTGAAGTTCTGAAAGAAGCACGCGGCTGGACGCAACCATCGGACCATGTGCCCGTGATTGCGCATTTCGATGTGAGTATTTAAAAAACTACATGTCCTTGAACGCGCGGATTTTGCTCAGCATCACGCGCACGCCTTCAAAATCACGCATGCTGCGTTCCAGCCGCTCGGATAGCGCATGCATCACGGCGCGGCCAAACTCCGGATATTCGCCCGAAACGCGCATGAAAAGTTGATAGTCAAAGCATTGGGTGACCACCGGTTCGCGCGCGATTGCTGATACAGAATAGTTCTTGCCCGAGATCATCGCGACTTCGCCAATCAGCGTGCCGGGTTCAGCCACGGTAATGAGCCCCTGTTCACCGCGGATATCAGCTGTACCGCTCACCATGAAATAAGCAGCACGGGCTGTATCGGCTTGGTCGACAATATAATCACCTTCGCGGAAAGTGACTTGCGGAGCAGCAAAGGCGAGAACCTGCAACGGCACGGCGTCGCATTCCCTGAAAATGGGAATCCGCTTCAGTGTCTCCGCACTGGCCCTGACATTCATGCCCCGATTCGTTTCCTCTCAGCCCTCATGAAAGTTCCTTTGCGATGGATTGCACCACGGATCAAGTGAGGGATCAAGAGAGGCTTGAAATCATGGCTTACGGTACCAGGCGGTAGCCACCACCTTCAGTGATCAGGATTTCGGCGTGGCCGGGATCGCGTTCGATCTTCTGGCGCAGGCGATAGATATGGGTTTCGAGCGTGTGTGTTGATACCCCGGCATTATAGCCCCACACATCGGCTAGCAGGGTTTCGCGCGAAACGCTTTTCTCGCCAGCGCGGTAGAGAAACTTGATGATGGCAGTCTCTTTTTCGGTGAGACGGACTTTCTTTCCGGCCTCGTCGACCAGCATTTTGGCTGCGGGCTTGAAGGTGAATGGACCAACATTGAACTGCGCATCTTCGCTCTGTTCGTGTTGGCGCAAATGCGAGCGGATGCGGGCAAGCAGCACGGCAAAGCGGAAGGGCTTTGTCACATAGTCATTGGCTCCAGAATCAAGTCCCAGAATTGTATCGGCATCGGAGGCCTGTCCTGTCAGCATGATGACCGGGCCCTTGTAGCCATTCTTGCGCATGAGCTTACAAGCTTCGCGGCCATCCATATCGGGCATGTTGACGTCGAGGATCACCAGATCGGCATGTTCTGCCTTGATCGCTTTGACACCATCAGTGGCGTTACCGGCTTGCGTGACAGAAAATTCATCATGCAAAGACAACTGCTCATGCAGGGTTTCCCGCAGCATCGTGTCGTCGTCAACGATCAAAAGTTTTTTTTGTGCGGCCATGGGGCATCCTCTTTCGCCAGACATTATAGGAAAATCATGAAGATTCGCCAATGAAGCTTGCGTGAGAAAATTTACACGCGTGATCACCTTGCCGCGAGGATGAGTTGTACGGCACTTTAGTGAAATGACCCGAATCGCATCGTCTGTTGTTGTGCGCACGCTTTGTCCCTCATCATGCGTGGCGCGGCTGCATGTCGGGCACAGGGTATTTTTTTGTCTCGTTGGCAAGACCGGTCTGACCAGCCGGAAGCGCGAAGGCGATGGCGCAAGCCCGCGTGGGACATTTCGCATGGTGCAACTGCTGGAGCGGCCTGACCGAGGAATGACGTTTGTCACGGGCCTGCCGAAGAAGGCGATCAAGTCGTTCGATGGCTGGTGCGATGAAGTAAGGGACCGGAACTACAATCGGCCCGTCCGCCTGCCCTACCCCAAAAGCCACGAGAAGCTTTCCCGCGTCGACAGCGCCTATGATGCGTTGGTCATCCTCGACTATAATCTGCATCCCCGCAAACGAGGCGCAGGAAGTGCCATCTTCTTCCACCTGATCCGAAACGGCGCCACCCACACCGAAGGCTGTGTCGCCGTGAGTGCCAGAGATATGCGCCTGATCCTCGAGGCCTGCGGGCCAAGGACCAAGGTCAAGATCAGGTGAGTTTCTGACATAAGAATTTTCTTATTCTAGAAACTGGCGAGTTTCTAGAATAAGGGCTTGTGGTCCGACTAGGTGTGCATTTTTTGTTCTTTGATTGCGACGACGTCTAAGCAGGCCAGAAAGGCCTCAAAGAGGCTAAGGCATTGGCCAAACTGGCAAAATCGAGTTGCAAAAAGACTTGACGATTCAGTGGCTTAGTCCTATATTGCGGATAACTCCGCTGGCCCGAACCCATGCCCTCGGGCATGATCCCGTCGCAAGACGGTGGCTGCAAAGCCTAGGGCCAGCGGACGCTATTTTTACTGTAGCTGCCGCTGCCAGATTGTAAATTTCCCTTTTATTGCAGTTCCGGTTACAACGTTTTTTACGTTGGCTCTCGCGATAATATGGCGTGCTAATTCGACTTTTGCTGGTGACGCATCTGTGGCGTTGATATGCCCATTCATGTGAAAGCCAATTGCGCCAATGAAAAGGTCTACCAGTTGCAAGGCGGGGCAAATGCTTGAGTCTCTAAAGTGACATCTCCGAAACGGCCATTCCCTACTATCACCTCTTTTTTTGCATTTGTTGTTCAGGATTTGGCGCAAGTCTTCGGGCTTTTGGTTTGTTTTTCTTTCGTCGAGATAGACATGAAATAGCCCTTTATAGATTCTGCTGAACTTGTGGGCGATTTGAAAGACCTCCTTGCTGAATCCAATCTCTCTGCTGCCGTTGTTGAACTTTTTATGATCAAACTTTGATGAGTCAACCACAAGAGAATGAAAGTGAACACCTTCTGAAAGTTCACCATCCCAAAACGCATCTACAACTCTTTTGTAAGCAGCCAGTTTTGATCTCGAAACCTTCCCCCACTTCATCTCGCCTTTAGGAAGTTCTGGGAGCCTGGCATCGGTTAGTTTTTTGAATATTGAATCGCGCTCTGGGCCAACAAATATTATGCCCCCTAATATCAAGTAGCGGTTTTTAGTTTGGCTGCTTTCGTCAATGTAGACTTCGCAAATTTCTTCCGGCTTGGGAGTAACTCTAACCATTCCGCCAGTTAAGACTGATACCAAAGACAAGAGTCAACCCCAAGCTGCCAAGCAACTTGAAGCCGGTGGTGATGAAGAGGCCCTTCGCTCTCGCCCTGCGGTTCGGGCTGTTTGACTTCGTGCGCAAGTCCAAGAAATTCCAACTTCAGGATCAGCCACCAGCCGGGATCAAGCTCACCCTTGTCCCTTCCCAGACGGGCAGAACCAGGAAATCTGATCAAAAGCGAGTGGCATGGCCAAGCGGCAAGGCCAGGCACTAGCCCTGAGTGTCAGCCCAGTTCTTTACATCACTATTCACAATGTCAATCAGCGGGGGCCAAATTTTGGTTTGGCCCGGTTGCCTTCGCCTAGGGTCCCTCGAGAGGGTGCTCCAGAAGAAAACGTGTCGTCGGTGCAAGCGTCCCTGCACGGCCCCTACATAGGACCAGATTCCAAGGATGTCAAGAACAAAATGGAAACTTTAGACAGAGGTGGTCCGGTGCCCGAAAATCGCACTGCCGACGCGGACATGGGTGGACCCTGCGGCTATCGCTTCTTCGAAATCGCTGCTCATGCCCATCGACAAGGTTTCAAGACCATGCTTCTCAGCCAACGCTTTGAGCAAATGGAAATGTGGTGTGGCGGGTTGATCAACGGGCGGGATGCACATCAGACCTTTGAGGGCAGGACCGAATAGTGTTTTGCACTCCGTGATGAATTGGTCAGCTTCAGTAAGCCCTACTCCAGCTTTCTGGCCTTCATCTCCGGTGTTGACCTGCACCAGCACAGAGACATTGCGGCCCTGTTTTTCCATCTCGGCTTTTACAGCCGCAGCGATTTTCGGGCGGTCGATGGTTTCAATGACATCAAACAGCGCTACAGCTTCGGCTGCCTTGTTGCTTTGCAGAGGACCGATCAAGTGAAGCTCAACGCCTGGAAAGTCAGCCCTGAGGGAGGGCCATTTGGCCTTCGCTTCCTGCACCCGGTTTTCACCAAACACGCGTTGGCCTGCAACCAGCACCGGGCGAATGTCCTCGACTTCAAACGTCTTGCTTACCGCGACCAGCTGACACGCATCAGAGGCACGACTTGTTTTATCAAGCGCATCGGCCAATCTGATCTTGACGCTGGAAAGTCTTTCAACGGCTGAACTCATGATGCCCCATCGATAGGCCAGCCTTGCGAGTGATTGCAAGGACTGGTACGGCAGACGCTTTATCATTTCAGGAAGAGACATCCCGTGGCCGTTGAACGCTACAATCACCGCGAAACCGAACCTTTTTGGCAAAAGCGCTGGACCGACACCAAGGTCTTCGAGGCCAGTGAGGATGAATCCCGGCCAAAATATTATGTCCTCGAGATGTTTCCCTATCCATCGGGCCGCATCCATATGGGCCATGTGCGCAACTATACGATGGGCGACGTGATCGCCCGTTTCAAGCGCGCCTGCGGTTACAACGTGCTGCATCCGATGGGCTGGGACGCCTTTGGCATGCCGGCCGAAAACGCAGCCATCGAGCGCGGCGTTCACCCCAAGGGCTGGACTTACGACAATATCGCAACGATGCGCAGCCAGCTCAAAAACATGGGGCTCGCCATTGACTGGTCCCGCGAATTCGCAACCTGCGATCCCACTTACTATGTGCACGAACAGGAGATGTTCCTGGACTTCATGGAGAAAGGCCTCGTCGAGCGCCGCATTTCCATGGTGAATTGGGATCCTGTCGACCAGACCGTGCTCGCCAACGAGCAGGTGATCGACGGCAAGGGCTGGCGCTCGGGTGCTGCGGTTGAAAAGCGCGAGCTTGCGCAATGGTTCCTCAAGATCACCACTTACGCCGATGAGTTGATGTCAGCTCTTGATGGCCTCGACAAGTGGCCCGAAAAAGTCCGGCTGATGCAGAAGAACTGGATAGGCAAATCCGAAGGTCTGCGTTTTACTTTCGAGCTCGAGGACGAGCACGGCAAGGAAGTGCCAGGCGGCCTTACGGTTTACACAACGCGCCATGACACGATTTTTGGTGCGAGCTTTTGTGCGGTTTCAGCGGATCATCCCCTCACGATCGAGCGCGCCAAGACCGATCCTGCTGTGGCACAATTCCGAAGCGATGTTGCAGCGCTGGGAACTTCGGAAGAAAATATCGAGCGTGCGGAAAAGAAAGGCCAGATGCTTGGTCTTTACGCGCGTCATCCATTCCGCAGAGGTGTTCGTCTGCCAGTCTATGCAGCGAACTTCGTGCTGATGGGTTATGGCGAGGGCGCACTGTTCGGTTGCCCCGGCCATGACCAGCGCGATATTGATTTCGCCAACAAATATCATCTGCCGGTGATCCCGGTTGTTGCCCCCAAGGGGACAGATCCCGCAACGTTCAAACTCACGACCGAACCCTATCTCGAAAAGGACGGCGACAATGCCGTCATGATCAATTCGGATTTCCTCGACGGCTTGAGTGTCGCTGCGGCCAAGGAAGAGATCGCCAAGCGTTTTGAGAAAATGGGCACAGGCGAACGCCGCACCAATTTCAGGCTGCGCGATTGGGGTGTGTCACGCCAGCGCTATTGGGGTTGTCCGATCCCGGTCATCCATTGCAAGTCGTGCGGCATCGTGCCCGTGCCAAAATCACAGTTGCCGGTGCAACTGCCTGACGACGTAAAATTCGACAAGCCCGGAAATCCATTGGGTCATCACCCCACATGGAAACATGTTGCATGTCCGAAGTGCAACGCCGAAGCACAGCGCGAAACCGATACGTTTGATACATTCATCGACTCGTCATGGTATTATGCGCGCTTTGCCTCACCACACGCGAAGACCCCGGTTGATGAAAAAGCTGGCAAGTATTGGCTGCCAGTTGATCAGTATATCGGCGGCGTTGAGCATGCGATTCTTCACCTGCTCTATTCCCGTTTTTATGCGCGCGCGATGGCACGCTCCGGCCATTTCAATATCGATGAACCGTTTGCCTCGCTGTTCACGCAAGGCATGGTGATCCACGAAACCTTCCGCACGGAGGAAGGTGAATGGGTTCTGCCTGCTGATGTGGTCGCCAAGGACGGCAAGCATGTGCACGTCAAAACAGGCGAGCCCATCGACGTTGGCGGCGTTGAGAAAATGTCGAAGTCGAAGAAGAACGTCGTCGATCCTGATACGATCATTGCGACCTATGGCGCTGATACCGCGCGCTGGTTCATGCTGTCAGACACACCTCCCGAGCGCGATATTGAATGGACCGATGCAGGTGCCGAAGGTTCGTGGCGTTTCACCCAGCGCATCTGGCGCATGGTGCATGAAGCGTTTGACGCCACGCAAGGTCTGGGCACCAGCGGAGAGGGTGCGAATGAGCTGCGCAAGTCCACACACAAGATCATCGCCGCAGTGACAGACGACCTGAATGCACTGCGCTTCAACCGCGCGATTGCCCGCATTTTCGAATTGGCCAACACGCTGGCCGCTGCGATCCAGTCACCCAACAAAGTTGGAAGCCACGCGCTGGTCGAAGCAACCGAAGCGCTGGTGCTGCTCTCATCACCGATGATGCCGCATCTTGCTGAGGAATGCTGGAAAGTGCTCGGTCACAATGTTGAGGTCGTGAACACACCTTGGCCCAAGGCCGATCCGGCATTGATCATTGATGATGAGGTGACGGTGGCTATTCAGGTCAATGGCAAGCGCCGCGATGAATTGCGCATCCCCAAGGGCATGGACAAGGCAGCACTCGAGACAAAAGTCATGGCACTCGAAAGTGTCATCCGCTCGCTTGAGGGAAAGCCAGTGAAGAAGTTCATTGTTGTGCCCGACCGCATCGTCAATATAGTCTGCTGACATGACGACGCGCCGCGCCTTTCTTGTGCTCTCAGGCCTCAGCCTCGCTGGCTGTGGCTTTCGCCCGCTCTATGGCGGAGGCGAAGGCTCGGCTGCTGCAATTGGCCTTTCGCAGATTTCAGTCGATGAGCAGAAGACGCGCGCTGGGCAATTGTTGCGAAATGAGTTGTTGAGTTCAAGATTGGGCAGCAATCCGCAAACTTCAACCTATCGCTTGGCGCTTGATGTGACCGAAACAGGCAAGGCCAATGCTGGAACCACCGCGCGCGTCAACTATCGCATGACGGCGAATTACCGCGTCATCGAAACACGGACGGGAAAGCAGGTTGATCAAGGCAAGAGCTTTTCCGTTGTTGGTTTTGACACGGTAAGCGAGCCCCTCGCTGATCTGCAAGCCGAGAACAACGCCCGCCAGCGCGCCGCCCGCGAATTGGGCCAGGACATCAAACTGCGACTGGCCGCGCGCTTTGCAGGCTAGGTAGCTTTCGTGTGTACCTCCTCCCACTGTTTTTCCGTCATCCCCGCGAAAGCGGGGACCCAGACGTTCAGCAGTAGAAAAGCGGACAGCCTGGGTTCCCGTGTACGCGGGAATGGCGGTCATAGTGAGGTTGAAAAGTTTTAGATGGCCACTCTTCGCGAAGACCAGTTTCAATCCTTCCTCACACGCACATTGCCCAAAGCCTCGGGCCTTCTGATCTATGGTGATGACGAAGCAGGTGTTGACGAACTCGCCCGCGCAGCGTTGCGCGCTGCAACCAAAGGGGATTTGTCGGCAATCACGCGTCTGGCTCCTGCCGATCTGAGTGACGATGCCGGACGTCTGCTGGATGAGGTCCAGTCCATGTCACTGCTCGGTGATTTGCGTGCGGTGGCGCTGGAAGGGGCAACCGATTCACATCTCAAGTTTGTTGAGCCGATCATCGCACTCGGCCGCACCCAGAACTTTCTCGTCGTCACATCGGGAAGCCTCAACAAGGGATCGAAACTTCGCGCGGCATTTGATGGCGCTGAAAGTTTCTATTGCATGCCGCTTTATGAAGCCAAGGGTGAAGTGCTGGAGCAACGCGTAAAAGCCCATCTCGCAACACACGCTCAGCGCTTTGCCGATGGTGCAGCTGAAACATTTTTTGCACTCGTCGGCGATGACCGCTCCGAGGTGATGCGCGAAGCTGAAAAGCTTTCGCTTTACGCGCATGGCGAAGCCACGATCACCGCTGAGCATGTCACAGCAGTCTGTGGCGATATCGCGGCCTTCTCCACCGATGAATTGATCGATGCGATTTTCACTGGCGATCTCGGGTCTGCTGATCACGCCTTGCAATCGCAAGATCGTGATGGTGGCCAGCGCCCTGTCTTGAACGCACTGCTCGCCCATGTCGCAAGGCTGCAGGATCTGCGTTACGACATGGCCAAAGGCATGACGGCGGATGCTGCTGTCGCCAACGCAAAGCCAATGATTTTCTTCGGCCGCCGTCGCGCCATGACCGACCAGTTGCGCCATCTCGAAAGCCCGGCCCTCGCTGAAATTCAGGACACGTTGTCAGCAGCGCTTTTGCAGTCGAGAAAACTCCCCGACCTCGCCGACGCCGTCATCAGCCGCACCATTCTGAACGTCGCCTGGCGTGTGAACCGCGAGCGGCGGAATTAAAGCAATTTTTCTCTCGGAAAAGGCTCCCCGTTTCCTCAGTGATTATCCCGTGGCACTGGATGGACTTTGGCGATGCGGCGGAATTTGGTGGCGCCTTTGAGGACCATGCCTTGGGCCAACTGATCGGTTTCCTTCCGGAAGATTTCCTGCCAGGGGGTTTGTGACTCCGGCACTTTGTAGCCGCCACTGGCTTCGAGTTCGGCGCGGCGCTTTTTCAACTCGGCTTCGGGCACCAGCATGTTGCATTCGCCGGTGTTGAGATCGATCCTGACCATGTCGCCGTTTTTCAGCAATGCAAGTCCGCCACCTGCTGCGGCTTCTGGAGATGCATTCAAAATCGACGGCGAGCCTGATGTGCCAGATTGTCTTCCATCACCAACGCATGGCAATGAGCGGATACCTTTTTCCAAAAGATAATTGGGTGCCCGCATGTTCACAACTTCGGCAGCACCCGGATAGCCCAACGGACCAACGCCCCGGATGAACAGGATGGTGTTTTCATCGACGTCGAGTTTCTTGTTGTCAATGTTGGCGTGATAATCCTCTGGGCCATCAAACACGATGGCTTTCGCTTCAAAGGCGTTGAGGTCTTTCGGGTTTGACAAATAACGCTTGCGGAATTCTTCCGAGATCACACTCGTCTTCATGATGGCTGAATCAAACAGATTGCCGGACAACATCTTGAAGCCGGCATGTTTCTTGATCGGGTCATTGAACTCGCGGATCACCTTGCGGTTCCACGAGAACTTACCCTTGTTGTTTTCACCAATCGTCTTGCCATTGGCTGTGATGCAATCTTCATGAATTTTTCCGACTGAGATCAACTCGGCGATAACAGCGGGCACAGCACCCGCGCGATGGAAATCTTCGCCGAGATATTCGCCAGCGGGCTGCATGTTGACGAGCAATGGCAATTCATGGCCCTGCTTTTCCCAATCCGCCACATCAAGCTCAACGCCGAGGTGCCGGGCAATGGCATTGAGATGATTGGGCGCGTTGGTTGATCCGCCAATTGCGGTGTTGACGCGAATGGCATTTTCAAATGCTTCACGTGTCATGATTTTGGACGGTGTCAAATCCTCATGCACCATTTCGACGATGCGGCGGCCAGTCTCGTAAGCCATTTGCCCACGTTCACGATAAGGAGCGGGGATCACGGCATTGTAGGGAAGACACATGCCGAGCGCTTCGGTCAATGAGTTCATCGTCGAGGCTGTGCCCATGGTGTTGCAATAGCCTGTCGATGGTGCCGACGATGCAACGAGATCGACAAAGCCATTGTAGTCGAGCTCGCCTGTCGCGAGCTTTTCGCGCGCCAACCACACGATGGTGCCAGAGCCGGTGCGTTGGCCCTTGTAATCGCCGTTGAGCATCGGGCCTGAAGAAAGCGCAATCGCTGGAATGTCGACCGTTGCCGCTGCCATCAAACAGGCAGGCGTTGTCTTGTCGCAACCAATCGTCAGCACCACGCCATCAATGGGATAGCCATGCAGCACTTCAACAAGCGAGAGATAAGCAAGATTGCGATCGAGCGAGGCTGTGGGGCGCTTTCCGGTTTCTTGAATCGGGTGGATTGGAAATTCCATGGGAATGCCACCAGCTGCCGTGATGCCATCGCGCACACGCCTGACCCAATCGACATGGGCGCGATTGCACGGTGAGAGATCAGAGCCGGTCTGCGCAATGCCAATGATGGGCTTTCCACCCTGAAGCTCGCCTTGCGTAAAACCATAGTTCAAATAGCGCTCGATATAGAGTGCCGTCATGTCGGCATTGTCAGGATTGTCGAACCACAGCTGCGAGCGGAATTTCATTTTGGATTTTGTTGGCGTGCTCATGATTGTTCCTCGCGAATTTATGTGAATCAGTCTTAGTTCGAGTGATTAATGGCGTCCAATGCTTTGGAAGAGGGTTGACAAAACTACGGGATAGCCGTATATGTGTATTTTGGACTTTGAATGGGATACCAACAAAGCAAGTTCCAATTTACAAAAGCACGGGGTTTCCTTCGAGGATGCCAAAGAAGCATTTCAAGATGTTTTTGCAATCAACCTAGCTGATGATTTTGAAGATGAATATCGATCAGCTTTGTTGGGTAGCTCAGATGGCTCAATCCTTTTCGTTGTCTATACAGAACGCCCACCGGCAGTGAGAATTATATCAGCCCGAAAGGCAAACAAGAATGAGCAAAACAGATACTATTACGAGAATTTTTCCGCATGGTCGCCGGATTAAAACCTATAGCGACGGTCGCGAAGAAGAGCTTCCCAAGCTTGACGTCGTGCCAGTTGACCCGGTCATTGATGATGAACTCGAGTATGGCCTCAGCCCCGAGAGACTGGCGCGAATGAAACTTGTTCCGCGCTCAAAATCCATGCGCCGCGCGTTGCAATTGACCCAGGAAGAATTCGCCGCGCGTTATCGTATTCCGATTGGCACGCTGCGCGATTGGGAGCAGGGACGCACCGAACCTGACGCACCAGCCCGCGCCTATTTGCAAGTGATCGCCAAGGATCCGGAATTTGTCAGGCGGGCGCTGGAACCTTCACGCACGTCTTAAGGACAAAGTTTCTTCTTGGGTTGACTTTTCTCCTGACCACGTTCATATCGCTGTCATCCGCTTCACGGTGGCCATTTGGATTACGTGAGGCTTCCCTTCTGGGAACGCCGTTCGGCCCTGCGGATTTTTGCGTGAGTTTCACGCAGATTCTTTTGTGACACTCTCTTCACGTGGGACTGTTTGAGCGCTGCATGCGGATGTCATGCTGCGCCCGTCCCCTTTTGACATCCATTTTGGAAAGATTCCATTTTGACGACTTTTGAAACACTCAACCTGTCAGCCCCGATTTTGAAGGCGCTGCTCGCTGAAGGCTATGAAACCCCAACTCCTATTCAGGCCCAGGCCATTCCGCCCCTGATGGAAGGCCGAGATCTCCTCGGCATTGCACAGACAGGTACGGGCAAAACTGCTGCCTTCGCACTCCCCATTCTTGAGCGTCTCGCCAAGGAAGCAAAACGCGCCGAGCGCGGCACCTGCCGTGTGCTGATCCTGTCGCCAACCCGCGAACTTGCTTCGCAGATTCACGAAAGCTTCAAGACTTACGGCAAGAACCTGCGCGTCTCGAGCACTGTGGTGTTTGGCGGCGTAGGCATTGGCAAGCAGCTTGAAACCGCAAAGGCTGGCGTTGACATTATTGTTGCAACACCAGGCCGTCTTGTCGATCTGATCGAACGTCGCGCACTCTCACTCTCCAAGGTCGATGTGTTCGTTCTTGATGAAGTTGATCAGATGCTTGACCTCGGCTTTATTCACGCGATCCGCAAGATCACGGCCCTGTTGCCCAAGCAACGCCAGAACCTGTTCTTCTCGGCCACCATGCCGAAAGAAATTGCAGGCCTTGCTGCAGCGCTTCTGAAAGATCCTGTGCGTGTTGAAATCACGCCTGTTGCAACAACGGCAGAGCGCGTCACGCAATCCGTCATTCACGTTGACCCCAGCAAGAAATCAGCCGTCCTCGTTGATGTGTTGAAGGGACCTGGCATCACGCGTGCGCTCATCTTCACGCGCACCAAGCATGGTGCTGACAAGGTTGTGCGTGTGCTCGAAAGCGAAGGACTTCGTGCTTCTGCCATTCACGGCAACAAGAGCCAGGTCAATCGCGAGAAGGCCTTGAACGGCTTCAAGTCTGGAAAAATTCTGGCACTCGTTGCAACCGATATTGCCGCTCGCGGCATTGACGTTGATGGTGTCAGTCATGTGTTCAACTATGATTTGCCATTCGTGCCTGAATCCTATGTGCATCGTATCGGCCGCACCGCACGTGCGGGTGCCACAGGTGAAGCAATTGCATTTTGCACACCGGAAGATCGTGGTCTCTTACGCGATATCGAAAAGACCATTCGCCAACGTGTGCCTGTGAAGGAACATGCTCTTGGCATGAAGGTTGATGAGCTCGCTCCGGACTTTGGTTATGATCCTACGAAGAAGCGTTCGACAGGTGGTGGTCGCCACATGCCGAAGAAGCCGCATCGTGGTCAAGTCGGCGCGCGTCCGGCCGCCAACCCCAATCAGGGTCGAAGCGTAGAAGGTGATCAGGCAGCCCCTGGAGCCTTCGTACAACGCGCCGAGCGTCCACCACAGCACCAAAAGAAGAAACGCTTTTCTGCAGGTCGTGGGGAAGCTTCGCGTGGTGCACCGAACCGTGGTGACGCTGGTCGCAGTGAGGGCCGCCCACAAGGCGCCAATCCGCGCGCACCAGGTGGTCGTCCGCAAGGTGCCAGACCCCAAGGTGCAAAGCCCAGCCAAGGTGGCAACCAGCCAGCAGGCGGTGGCAACTGGATGCGCCAGATCAGCGCCCAGGACTAAGCAAGGTTGAACTAAAAAGTTTGAAATGATGAAGCCGCGCGTCGAGCAATTGATGCGCGGTTTTCTATTGTTCTTCAATCACCCACATCTATATGCGTGAATTTCCGGATGAATGTTTGCCGATTTTGCACGCCGACCACCTTGTCGATATCGCCGATAAAATAAAATGGCGACCAGGTTTTGGTGCGCAACAGGTCCCGCTTGGCGCGCGCCAGCTCCTTGCCATTCTGAACAGCGGTAAATGTTTCACCATCGGTTGCAGGATCAAGCGTTACTGAAATGAAAATAAAATCATTTCCCAGCGCCACTTCCTTTCGGTCTTCGCACTGCGACGGAACGGCAAAGCCTTGCTCGACCTTGCACCCGGCGTCACCTTTGAAGCGCGTCAAATAGACAGGCATGCCGGGCACCGGGATGATCACTTTGCCAAATAAATCTTCTACACTTCCGACAGTATATCCCGCCGTGATCAACTCGCTACCGCAAGCCGATGACCCATAACAGCCCACGCCATTGCCAAAAATCAGAACTGAATTCTTGGGGATTTCACTGTAGCTCTCGACGGGGTGGATTGATGTGCCGTAGTTCAGCAATAGCTGTGGCACCGCAAAGCCAGCGGCAATGGCAAGTGCTGCCCCAAAGGCTTCGGCGATTTTGCTCTTGATCAGGTTCCAGACGAGATAGAAGCCCGCACCAAGTGTTGGGAGTGCCAAAGCCGCTGGTCCCAAAAACATGACCGCCAGCAACATGAACGATCCGTCTTCGCCACTATAGCCGCCGAACACAAACCGCACGACGCCAGCAATCACAAAGGCGAGAGCAGCGCCCTTTACAACTGCCATCACCTTTGCAATGGCCGCGCTGCTGTTCACTCCGCCGCAACCTTGCTCATCGGCTTGCTCATCGGGTTGTTGGGATGCGTGGTCCAGTTTGCGTAATTGGGATCAATCTTTTTTCCGGTGCGGGGATCAGTGCCCTTGTCCATCCGCTCCAGAGTAATGCATTGCGGCACCGGGCAAACTTCAACACAGAGATTACACGCCACGCATTCGGCGTCGATCACTTCGAAGTGGCGCTTGCCATTCTTCTCCTTGGTGATTGCCTGATGCGAAGTGTCCTCGCAGGCGGCATAGCAGCGACCGCAACTGATGCAGGCGTCCTGGTTGATCTTGGCCTTCATCACATAGTTCAAATTCAGATATTGCCAGTCCGTGACGTTGGGAACCGCCTTGCCCCTGAAGTCTTCAATCGTGGCGTAACCCTTCTCATCCATCCAACGCGAAAGCCCTGAGACCATTTCCTCGACGATCTTGAAACCATAGGTCATCGCTGCCGTGCACACTTGAACAGTGCCTGCTGACATCGCGATGAACTCTGCCGCATCGCGCCATGTCGTGATGCCGCCAATCGCCGAGATCGGCAGCCCCCGCGTTTGGGAATCACGCGCAATTTCGGCAACCATGTTGAGTGCAATCGGTTTTACGGCTGGGCCACAATAACCACCATGTGAGCCCTTGCCATCAATGGTTGGCGTTGGTGCAAATGAGTCAAGATCAACCGAGATGATCGACGAGATCGTGTTGATCAGCGACACAGCATCAGCGCCACCCTTGTGGGCCGCGCGGGCGGGGTAGCGAATGTCCGTAATGTTCGGCGTGAGTTTCACGATCACTGGCATCCGTGTGTGCTGCTTGCACCAGCGCGCCACCATTTCGATATATTCAGGCACTTGCCCCACGGCTGAACCCATGCCACGCTCACTCATGCCATGCGGGCAACCGAAGTTGAGCTCAATGCCATCGGCATTGGTGTCTTCAACTTGGGCAACGATTTTCTTCCATGGCTCTTCTTCACACGGCACCATGAGAGAAACGACCATGGCGCGATCCGGCCATTCGCGTTTGACCTTCTTGATTTCCTGCAAATTGATTTCAAGCGGGCGATCCGTGATCAGCTCGATATTATTGAGGCCGAGCAAGCGGCGATCAGGACCATGAATGGCGCCGTAGCGCGGACCATTGACGTTGACGATCGGTGGGCCTTCTTCGCCAAGCGTTTTCCACACAACGCCACCCCAGCCCGCCTTGAAAGCGCGCACCACATTGTATTCCTTGTCGGTCGGTGGGGCCGATGCGAGCCAGAATGGATTTGGTGATTTGATACCAAGAAAGTTTGAACGAAGGTCGGCCATGGTAATCTCCTTAGGCTGACAAAAATGCGTGAATGGATTCAGCGGCGCGACGGCCATCATCGACGGCGGCAACTGTCAAATCCTGACCACCAGCGGCGCAATCGCCACCGGCCCAGATGCCTGAAACAGATGTGCGCTTTTCGCTATCAACGGCAATCCGACCTGCGTCGAGTTTTAGTGCACCTTTTGTGGTGTCAATATAGATTTGGCCAATGGCCTTGAAAATCATGTCGGCAGCGATGTCGAAAGTTTCACCTGTTGGCACAAGCTTGCCTTTCACTTCCTTCATGTAATCGCAGGTGAGGCCCACGGCCTTGCCTGCCTTCACAGTGACTTTCTTGGGGGCGACCCAATGCTTGATTTTCACGCCCTTGGTTTGCGCGAGGTCTTGCTCGAATTTCGAGGCCTTCATCTGCTCCTGACCACGGCGGTAGAGAATGGTGACATCCTCAGCGCCGAGCAGTTTGGATTGCACGGCACAATCAATCGCCGTCATGCCGCCACCAATCACCACGACCTTGCGACCGACAGGAAGCTTCGACACGTCTTTCGCCTGACGCAAGGTTGCGATGTAGTCGACGGCATCTTCAATGCCAGCGATGTCATCATTCTTGATGCCGAGATCATTGACACCGGAAAGCCCCAGCCCCAGAAAAACCGCGTCATGTGATTTCTGCACATCAGCGAGCTTTGGTTTTTTGCCGTGTTCAATTTTAATGCCACCAATCGAAAGCACGAAGTCCACTTCCTTCTGCGCGAAGTCATCGACACTCTTGTAAGCAGCGATACCATATTCATTGAGGCCGCCAGATTTCTTGCGCGCTTCATAGATGGTGACTTCATGACCATGCATGGCAAGGCGATGCGCGCAGGCGAGTCCAGCAGGACCAGCACCAATCACAGCAACTGACTTTCCGGATTTCGTGGCGCGCGTGTAGGGATGCTTTTCTTCCATCGCGGCGTCAGTGGCGTAGCGTTGGAGAAGACCGATCTTCACCGGTTTTTCTTCCTTGGTGTTGCGCACGCAGGCTTCTTCACAAAGTGTCTCTGTCGGGCACACACGTGCACACATGCCACCCAAAATGTTCTGATCGAAAATTGTCTTTGCTGCGGACTTTGGATGGCCTGCACTGATCTCGCGGATGAATTGCGGGATATCAATCGCCGTCGGGCAAGCGGTCTGGCAGGGTGCATCATAGCAAAAGAGACAGCGGTTTGATTCGACCAGCGCTTCGTGATCAGTGAGTGGCGGGTGCAGATCGGCAAAATTCATTTCATACACAGCTTTGCTGAGCCGTTTGCCCGAGATGTCTGGTGTCTTTGCGCCCATGGTCGTTACTTTCATTGCCCAGTCAACATGATACGCACGATTTGTTCAAACGGTCAAATTTCATTTTATCCAATGTTTGCGCTAGAACCTTGGTATGATCGACGCTCCTTCCGCTCCTGACTATGGCCGCGCCTTGAAAGGCCTTGGGATCAATCTCATCATGAACGACCTGGAACGTGCGCTCGCCTTTGCAACAGGAGTATTGGGCGCAAACTTGCGTTTTCGCAAAGAAGGATTTGCTGCGGTCCATCTGGCAGGTGCCGATTACATGTATCACGCCAAGGAGACTTATCGTGGCAATGCGCTCTACGGAACGCTTGCAGATGATGCACCGCGTGGCGTTGGCTTAGAGTTACGCTGTTACGAAGTTGATCCTGACACCGCAGAGACAAAAGCTCGCGCCCTTGGTTTCACTGTGTTGGCAGGAAGCATCGACAAGCCACACGGGCTTCGCGAATGTGTCATTCTTGATGATGAAGGCTTTGCCTGGGTTCTCTCTCGCCGACTGGAAGAAGGCAAAAATGCGCCATGAAATTTGAGTCCCCAATCTATCGTCATTCCCGCGAAAGCGGGAACCCAGACTTTCAACAAGCGAGGATGCCGAAAGCCTGGGTTCCCGCTTTCGCGGGAATGACGTGCTATTTTTGGGTACGGAAATCGCATCATGCTTCTTGATCTCCCTGATGGCTACTACGAACTGCCTGCGGGTAAACTTGCCAATGTCGCAACGTTTCTCGAAATGCGCGCGGCACCTTCACGCACGCTTGTGCAATGGCCCCTTGATCTCACGCTCGAACGTTTCTCGGGCGATGATCGCGAAGCTTTCCTCGACGTGTTTCGCGCTGTGGGCTCCGACCTCATGTGGTTCTCGCGCGCCATCATGCCAGCGGAAAAACTCAACGCCATTCTCGCCAATCCGCAGGTTCAATCCTTTGCCTTGAAGCGCGGGGCAAAAACACTGGGCATGCTGGAGTTGGATTTCAGCGCGGAAAGTGAATGTGAACTTTCCTTCTTTGGTCTCGTTCCAAATGCTGTCGGACAAGGTTTGGGTCGCGCGTTGATGGATGAAGCGCTGCGCCGCGCCTGGGCGCAACCGATCAATCGCATGTGGGTGCACACCTGCACTTTTGATCATCCTGCAGCACTGGCTTTTTACATGCGCTCAGGTTTTACCCCTTACGCCCGCAAGATTGAAATCCATCCTGACGCGCGCCTAACAGGCGAGCTTGATCGCAGCGCTGCTCCACAAATCCCGATCATTGAAGTTTAGAGCTTATCGCTCAACACACATGGCAATGCCCATGCCGCCGCCGATGCACAATGTGCTGAGGCCTTTCTTTGAGCCGCGCTTCTGCATTTCGTGGAGCAGCGTGATCAACACGCGCGCACCCGATGCGCCAACCGGATGACCAATGGCAATTGCACCACCGTTGACATTCACTTTCGCAGGATCCCAGCCCATGTCCTTGTTCACCGCACAGGCCTGTGCGGCAAAGGCTTCATTGGCTTCGATCAAATCCAGATCGGCAGCTTTCCAGCCTGCTCTTTGAAGGGCTTGTTTCGACGATGGAATGGGGCCTGATCCCATCACAGCGGGATCGACACCAACCGTTGCCCAGGACGCAATGCGGGCGAGTGGGTCGAGGCCGCGCTTTTCGGCATCCTTGGCTGACATCAAAATCAAGACCGCAGCACCATCATTGATGCCTGATGCATTGGCGGCAGTCACTGTGCCATCTTTCTGAAACGCTGGCTTCAGCTTGGTCACTGAATCGAGTGTGACACCTTTCTTGATATACTCATCGTCGGAAACAATCGTATCACCCTTGCGGCCTGCGATGGTGACAGCGACAATCTCGTCCTTGAACTTGCCTGCGGCTTGCGCGGCCTCGGCCTTGTTTTGTGAAGCAACAGCAAAAGCGTCCTGGACTTCTCGCGTGATCTGCCATTGGCTTGCAACATTCTCCGCTGTCACTCCCATGTGGTAGCCGTGGAAGGCGTCAATCAAGCCGTCCTTCAACATGGTATCGAGCATGCTCCAGTCGCCCATCTTGGTGCCATCGCGCAAATGCGTGGCGTGCGGCGCCTTGCTCATGGACTCCTGACCGCCTGCCGCAATGATCTTGGCCGAGCCATCTGCAATCTGCTGGGCCGCAACGGCAACCGCGCGAAGGCCAGAACCACAGAGCTGGTTCAAGCCCCAAGCTGTGGCACTGTCTGGAATGCCGGCATTGATCGCGGCCTGGCGGGCGGGGTTCTGGCCTTGCGCTGCTGTCAAGATCTGCCCCAGGATCACTTCATTGATTTCTTTCGGATCAATCTTGCCGCGCTCCATCGCGGCTTTGAGGGCAATGGTGCCGAGCTGTGAGGCTGATTGTGAGGCAAGCGCTCCATTGAAGGAGCCAACGGGCGTGCGGGCGGCTGATACGATGACGATGTCGGACATGGGCTTTACCTCTGTTTGATCGCGTTAATACTAGAACCATATTGCACCGCAAAACAAGCCCCGTTGCGCTGCAAAATTGTTTTGCGCTTGCAATTGTGCAATGCGGGGTGCAACATTTCAGGGCTTTAGTAGAGTAGGTGACACACAGTGAGCGACGACCAGACCAAGCCAAAAGAGGCTTCCCCAAAAGAAGCTTCGAAGGAACCGATCGTCATCAAGAAATATGCAAACCGCCGTCTTTATAACACGGCGACGAGTGCGTATGTCACTTTGGAAGATCTCTCTGCGATGGTGCGCGCTGGACAAGATTTCGCAGTCTATGATGCCAAGACCGGTGAAGAGATCACGCGCTCGGTCCTGACGCAGATCATCTTTGAAGAAGAAAACAAAAACGGCGCGCAAACACTCCTGCCGATCAACTTCCTGCGCCAGCTCATCCGCTTTTATGGCGACCAGATGCAAGGCATGGTGCCGGGCTATCTCGAGATGTCGCTTGATGGCTTGATGAAAGAGCAAGAGAAGTTCCGCAAGCAGATGATGGATGCTTTCGGCGGCGGCATGATGCCCGGAAATATTCCAGGCATGACAGGTGGCCTCACGGGTGGCATGCCCGGACCCATTCCTGGGGCTGCGATGCCAACTGAAATCATCAAGACCATGGAAGAGCAGACCCGCAAGAACATGGCAATGTTCCAGGACGCGATGAAAGCGTTCAATCCATTTCTGGCGTCGATGGGGGCTGCTGCAAAACCCGAGGCGCAAAGACCTTCGGAAAAACCACCAGAGAAAGCTCCCGGGAAAACCGATGATTTCGAAACGCTGAAACAGCAGATGGCAGCGATGCAACAGAAGCTCGAAACCCTGTCGCGCAAATAGTCAAGCCGCATTACAATTCACTCATGTGGAACGTCCACCACCTGCGCGCATGCGTAAAAAGCGCATGCCCGGCAAGGAAAAAATTTTGACCCATTCGAAACGCCCACGCATCGCCAGTCTCGCCACGGCCAATCCGCCGCATGTGCTGGAGCGCGATTTTGTCGCCAAGGAAGCGGCTCGCATCTTTGCAAAACTTGGGCCTGAATATGATCGCATGGCAAGCGTGTTCGTCAATGCAGGTATCGACAGGCGCTATTCTGTCTGTCCGGTCGAGTGGTTTGAACATGCATCGAACTGGGGAGATCGTGCTCAACGCTTTCTTGACGGTGCAACGGCGCTGTTTCGTGAGACCGCAACCAAGGCCTTGGCGGAAGCTAATATGCGTGCTGATCAAATTGATGTGATCGTGACAGTCTCTTCAACTGGTATCGCCACACCATCAGTCGAAGCGCATGTGATGCATGAGATGGGCTTTCGTGATGATGCGATGCGGGTTCCGGTGTTCGGTTTGGGCTGTGCGGGTGGCACAACCGGTTTGGCGCTTGCCGCACAGTTAGCAAATGGACGAAACGTGTTGCTGGTTGTCATTGAACTGTGCACGCTGGCTTTCCGGCCCAATGAAATGTCGAAATCCAACGTCGTTGCCACCGCTCTTTTTGGTGACGGTGCGGCGGCCATGGTGATTTCATCAGATGGAAAAGGCCCCGCAATTGAACATGGTGGCCAGCACACATGGGCAGACACGATCAACATCATGGGTTGGCGCATTGATGATGAAGGCATGGGGGCGATTTTTGATCGCAGCATTCCTGAGCTCGTCAGCAATGATCTTCGCCCCGCCGTCGAAACATTTCTTCATCGCAACCAGCTTGCAGTTGGTGATATCGACACATTCAGCTTTCATCCCGGCGGCACCAAGGTTTTGCAGGCGCTTGAAAAAGTTTTTGAAATGCCTGACGGAAAACTCGCCGATGAGCGCGAAATTCTGGCGGGCTTTGGCAACATGTCGGCACCAACCGTATTGTTCGTGTTGCAAAAGGCGTTGGCCCGCAAGGAGAAGGGCAGGCGTTTTGTCGGTTCGCTTGGTCCGGGCTTTACCGCAAGCTTTGTAACACTGGTTGATTGATGTCAGCTGCAATCATCCTCCTCGCCTTACTCACGCTGCAGCGGGCCAGTGAGTTGGTGATCGCGCGAAGCAACACGGCAGTACTCATCGCGCAAGGGGCCATTGAACATGGCGCAGCACATTATCCCGTGATGGTGCTGCTGCATGCGTCTTGGCTTTTTGGCCTTTGGTACTTCGGCTGGAATGCACAAGTGATCTGGCCGTTGATGGCGCTTTACATCGCGCTGCAAGGTTTCCGCATCTGGATATTGGCGACACTTGGCAAGCGCTGGACCACACGCATTTTAACAGTGCCAGGTGAAACGCTCGTAGCGCGCGGGCCTTACCGCCTGATGCGTCATCCCAATTATGCACTGGTGTTGCTGGAGGTGCCGTTGTTCCCGCTGGCTCTTGGTCTCAATGGTTTTGCAGTACTCTACGGCGTGCTCAACATTGCAATGCTGGCTTGGCGCATCCGGATCGAGAACGATGCGTTGAGAAATTCATCAGCTGCGTGAGCTTCCCGCTTCGGCGAGTTTGGCTTCGTAACTGGTGAAAAGCTCTTTACCCTCGCGACCCAGTTTTTCGAGATAGGGCCAGGTGAATATGCCTGTTGAATGGCCGTCAGAGAAAATCAGACGCACAGCATAGGTTCCCACGGGTTCGACGCGTGTGATGGTGACCTCGCGTTTGCCGCTAACCAGAACTTCCTGGCCTGGCCCGTGCCCCTTCACCTCGGCTGAAGGGCTTTCAACGCGCAAGAGTTCCGCAGTGATATCAAAGCTTGAACCATCTTCAAACGTGATGTGCAACAGGCGGCCAGTCTCACGGACTTTGAGTTCTGTTGGCCAAGTCATGAAAAATCGGTCATGACAGGCTGCGGGCTTCTTCGGGCAGCATCACCGGAATGCCGTCGCGAATGGGATAAGCCAGATTGGCGGCTTTTGACAAAAGTTCCTGCTTTTCATCATCATAGACAAGCCGCGTCTTGGTGACAGGACACACCAGCATTTCAAGAAGCTTGGGGTTGGTGCGCCTCGCTTGCTGTGTCATTGCAGTTTTCTGCTTTTATCGCCAGATTTCCGCTGAAGTGCGAGCTCTGTGAGGGCAATCAGCATTTCAGCGCGCGCCTTCACATCTTCGGCTTCCAGCAGCGCCTGCTTTTCATGTGCGGGGTAGGGTGCCATCAAGGACAGTGAATTGACCAGCATCTCGTTTGGAACCTGTTCCACTTCATTCCAATTGGTGGTCATGTCATTGGCCTCGAGATAATCTCGAAACGCTCGGAGCACACCCGTGCGATTGACGTCAGCTGCAGTTACTTTCACAAAATCAAAGGCAAAAGGTTTGTAGTCGGCCTGCACCACGCGGTAGGGCAGGTCGCTCTTGAATTCCTTTTTCACCTTGAAGCGTGCGATGCCTGTGAGGGTCACCATCAGGCGACCATCGCCGGTTTCCGAATATGAGGTGATGCGGCCAGCGCAGCCAACGTTTTCGAGCTTCGGTTTCTTCTCTTCGTCTTCACCAAGGATCGGCTGGATCATGCCGACGATACGGTCCCCCGCCATCGCGGTTTCGAAAAGCTCGAGATAGCGGGGTTCAAACAGGTTCAGTGGCAAATCGGTGCGCGGCAAAAGCAACGCACCCGCCAGCGGAAACACTGGCAATTTTGCCGGAAGATCAGACGGTTTGCGATATTGCTCAAGCGTGTTCACGGGGGATACTCCTAACGGAACAATACAGACGACAGTTTGCGGCGACCCGCCAAAGTGGCTTCATCCTTGGGGCCCCAGGCTTCGAAAAACTCGACGAGCAATTTACGTGCCGCGTCATCCTTCCATGTACGATCTGACTTGATGATGAGGATCAAGTGGTCGGTTGCCGCATCGCGGTTGCCCGAGCCATTCAGCAGCCGCGCCAGTTCCATGCGCGCTTCATGGTCCTTCGGGTCTTTGGCAATCGCCTCTTCGAATTTGCCAATGCCCGAGGTATCAACCGGGTTAAGTGCCAGCTCAAGCGCGGCTTTGGCGCTTACAACATGGGGGTCGGAAAGCTTGTCTTCAGGCACCAGCTTCAGGGTTTCCTGGGCGAGGTCCAGTTGTTCCATTGATATTTCAGCACGCATGCGAATGGCGTAGGCCTCGGCTTGTGTTCGATCAGCCTGGATGATCTGCGAGGCGATATCAGCCGCAGCCTCATGTTCATTTTGCTCCAAAGCCTGACGGCCCATGGCCAGAGCCTCGTTGATCTGATCAGCCATCGAACCCATCTTGGTGAGCTTCGAGATGAATTGTTTGATCTGGCTTTCCGGCAGCGCGCCCATGAAACCATCAACCGGGCGACCATCGACAAAGGCAAACACTGCCGGGATCGATTGCACGCGCAGCTGACCAGCAACGCCTGGGTTTTCATCAATGTTGATCTTGACGAGCTTGACCTTGCCCTGCTGCTCGCGCACGACCTTTTCAATCGTCGGCCCCAACTGCTTGCACGGCCCACACCATGGTGCCCAGAAATCAACGAGTACCGGAACCTGTTTTGAGGCCTCGAGTACATCAGCCGTAAAGGCCTGGTCGGTTGAATCCTTCACCAGATTGGCTGCAGGCGGCGGCGTCATGCCATCAAGGGTCATTGTCATTGTGGTATCTCTGCTTTTCCCTGTCTAAATGGGAATTCTGGCAGAAAAACGCAAGTGGATTTGACAAACCCATTTTCGCCTCATGGGGCATTGGCAGCTTAGCTTATGCAGCCGATTTTACGATGTCTTTCACGCCGCCGCGGTTTTTGCCGCCCATGTCGATGATCTTGCGATCCTGGGTCATGATTTCGGTGAGCGCGAACGCATCGATCTCGTCGCTTGATAGTCCTGCAACATTGATCTTGCGGCGCGAGCTTTTGCTGCCATCTTCATACGTCACATCGAACATGACAAAACTGTCTTCGATCTTTTTTTGTTTCTTGCCCATGGGCCTATTCCTTCTCTGCGACAGCGTCTTGATCGCTGGCATCGGGTTGCTGCTGCTTGCGCTCGGCTTTACGCGCATCGCGCTCAGCCTGTTTTTGCGCAGCCTTTTGTTGTTTCGCCTTGTCGCGATTGTTGCGCTCCTGGCGGTAATTCGGTGGAAAAGCCATGTCACATCTCCTCTATCTGGGCTTTGCGACGCGTGGATTGGCAAGGTGCATGTAAGCGCCCGCCTGATCGCTGATAGGCTGGCCTTAGCGGCTCTCGTGCCGCTACGCCATAAATAACTTAGGCGACTTTGCGTTTCGGCAAGACCCAGCCCGGCCTTGCGAAATGACAGCTATAGCCATGGGGAATGCGCTGCAGGTAATCCTGATGTTCGGGCTCTGCATCCCAGAAATCGGTGGCGGCAACAACTTCCGTCACCACCTTGCCCGGCCACAAGCCAGACGCCTCAACATCGGCAATTGTATCGATTGCTGTTGCCTTCTGGTCATCACTCAAAAAATAGATCGCAGAACGATAGGCCAGACCGACATCATTGCCTTGGCGGTTCTTCGTCGTGGGATCGTGAATCTGGAAAAACAATTCGAGGAGGCGGCGATAGCTCATGATGGCGGGATCAAACACGATCTCGATCCCCTCGGCATGCGTGCCATGATTGCGATACGTCGCATTCCGCACATCACCGCCCGTGTAGCCAACGCGCGTTGAAATGACGCCTGGCATATGCCGGATCAATTCCTGCATGCCCCAGAAACAACCACCAGCCAAAACCGCACGCTCTGTCATCACTCAGCACTCCTTGATAACGTCAATATAGGCCTACCTGGCAGATTTTTGAAGAGACAAGCTGCTGCACCCCTGCACGGCTTAGCCCCCTGTTCCGGAGCGCGCGGATCGATGGGTGCTGTTTCGATTTTGAGAGCTTTTCGCCATCATCAGTCGTCACCAGATCGTGATGATGATAGTTTGGCTCGGGCAAACCAAGCAGCATTTGCAGCAGACGATGAATGGATGTCGCTTCATAAAGATCGCGCCCGCGCACCACATCAGTCACACCTTGCAAGGCATCATCAACCACGACAGCAATGTGATAGCTGACACCAATATCCTTGCGACCGAGGATAACATCGCCCCAGCGCGAAGGGTGCGCATCAACGCGCGTACCTTTTTCAATCCAGCTGAAACGACCGACAATGTTCAATGCCTTTGTCATGTCGAGACGCAACGCAAAGGGTTGATCATGCCTTGCGCCATGTACGCGACAGGTGCCGGGATAGAGCACCAGGCCTTCAGGATCGTGCAGGCCGTCATGTGATTTCAATTCGGTGCGCGAACAGCTGCAGCGATAAAGAATGCCCATCGTCTCAAGTTTTTGCAAAGCTGCATGATAATCGTTCATGTGCTCGCTCTGAAACCGCACGGGCGTTTCAAAATCAAAGCCGATCCATTCCAGATCCTCAATGCAGTCTTGCGCCAATTCAAGTGTGCAGCGCGTAAAGTCGATATCTTCGATGCGCAACAATAAACGGCCGCCACACTCACGCGCGAGTTTTTGATTCAGCAGCGCCGAACGGACATGCCCCACGTGCAAATGCCCATTGGGAGAAGGTGCAAATCGAAAAACCTTTTGTTGCGTCAAGTGTTGCATCAGGCCGAAATCAAAGACATGTTTTGGGGACAATGCAACAGCTTGACGAAGAGGGATTGGCCCGTGCGGTGCGCGCACTTTGCCGCAGTGAAAAGCGTTTCGCGCCCATCGTGAAGCGCCATGGCGTGCCATCCCTGCGCACGGCGAACGCAGATTTTGAAGCGCTGCTGATCATTGTCACCGAACAGTTCTTGTCACTTGTCGCTGCTGCTGCAATCTGGAAACGTATCGAGGAAAACTTGCGGCCGATCACGCCCGAGCGCATTGCAGAAACATCAATTGAAAGTTTGCGCAGCCTTGGTCTTTCCAACGCCAAGGCCAAATCCTTCATCGGCATCGCAGAGCAGGTTTGCACCGGAAAATTCAATCCCGGAAAACTCGCGAGCCTTTCCGACGACGATGCATTCAGCGCGCTTGTGGCACTTCCCGGCATCGGTCCATGGTCGGCAGAGATTTTCCTGCTCGCCAATCTTGGAAGGCCTGATGTTTTTCCGGCTGGCGATCTGGCGTTGCAGGTGGCAGCACAGCAACTGCTTGGACTCAAAGCGCGGCCCGCTAGCAGGGAATTGCAACAAATTTCTGAAGCCTGGAGGCCACATCGTGCCACAGCTGCAAGACTTCTCTGGTCATACTACCGCGACATCAAGTCCATTCCACAGGCGTAACGTAACCTCTTCACTTTCCCGAATCACGCCCTATATTGGGGGCATGGAACGCGTAAGGAAAAGACAATGCTGAACGCGACGTCAGTCGCGCCTGAAGCCTGCCCGGCATTGGTTCTCAATGCCGACTACCGACCCCTGAGTTATTACCCTTTATCACTATGGAGCTGGCAGGACACGCTGAAGGCAGTGTTTCTGGAGCGCGTCAATATTGTTTCGGAATATGATCGTGTGGTGCGCTCGCCCTCGTTTGAATTCCGCTTGCCCAGCGTTGTGTCGCTCAAAACCTATGTGAAGCCCACACGCACGCCCGCATTCACGCGCTTCAACGTGTTTTTGCGCGACAAGTTTGAATGCCAGTATTGTGGCGGGCCTGATCATGATCTGACCTTTGACCACGTAATCCCGCGCTCGCGTGGTGGCCAGACGACATGGACCAATGTGGTGACGGCGTGTTCACCGTGCAATTTGCGCAAGGGCGGAATGATGCCGCATCAGGCAAAAATGTATCCGGCGCAAAAGCCTGTTTGCCCATCTGTTGCACAGCTGCATTTGAATGGCCGTCGCTTCCCGCCAAACCATTTGCACGAAAGCTGGGTCGACTATCTCTATTGGGATGCCGAACTCGATCCCTGAAACATTTGCGGTCGGACCAACCCTTGTAATAGGCTTTAAAGCCTCCAGGACGAGGCTGGGAGCGTTTTCTCGAGTAGCTGGCTACTCCCCTAGCCAACAAGGAATAAAATCGCTCTGCAGGCCTCTAAAGCCAGCTCAAGGGCATTTCAGCCTATGCGAGCGCCACGCGCCGCTATTCCCGCTATGGCTGCTGAAGCCAGCGCATTCCAGCCCGCCAGCGACAGTCCGAAAATCCGGATCGCTGGTTCATCGCACTTGACCACGGGCTTTGACAGATCAGGAAGACCAACTGTGAGATCACCAACCCCACACGCGCCAGGACCAGCCCACAGCTTCCATTCCACACCTGAATGATAGATGCCAAACATCATGGAACCTATCATCACAGCGGCACAAAGCCACAAGCCCTGCTTCAGCCAATTGGGTTTTGCAAAAACCAGTAAAGCTGAAAACGGTACAACAAAATAATAGGCCCAGCGCTGCATCAGGCAGAGATCACAAGGCAAGTACCCCGCCCATTGAAACGCCCAAGCGCCCGCGATGATGGCGAGGCTTGAAAGAAAAACCAAACGGATTGACGCTACAGGGTTCAATTTCACTGTTGGCCAGGACGGGTGATCTTGACCTTGAACAGCTTGGGATCAAACTTTACGCCGGTTTCAAGTTCTGCGAGTTGCACGGTTGTCTTGCGGCCCTTGCCGTCAGTCACCACCCATTGCTGCAGCACGTCGTTGGTTTCATCATAGATCAGTGTGATGTAGCCACCGATCTTGCTCTTCTTGTCCTGCAGTACAATGCTTGAAACGCCATCAGCTTGCTCAAAGCCAATGATATTGGTCTCGGCCAGCAGGTCGATTTTTTGTGAAACGACGAGGCGCAGTGGTGTTGCCGCAAGCGGGAATTGATCGCCGCGATCTTTTTTCTTGGTGGTGATGGTGAGCCAGCGGCCATCGGCGACGATCAGCAGCGGGCTTGGGTTATCATATTCAAAACGCATCTTGCCAGGTTTGTCGATCATCACGACACCCGTTGTCTGCTGGCCACGCGGACTGATCTGCGTGAACTTCCCTTGCATGCTCTGGAAGCTGTTGATGTAGGCGTTGAGCTTGGCCAGCGACGTGCGCTGTGTTTCGCTCAGTTTCAGGGCTTGCACCTTTTGTGCTGACCATGCGGATGTCGTGATGGACGACGAAATTCCGATGGTACAAAACGCGAGTGCGAGGGCAAACAGTTTGGATTTCATGTTTCGGTCCCGATCAAAAAAGTTTGTGCAGCGTTAGACGTGTTTCACGGCAGGAATGCGGCAGGCGAATCGAACAATAATCTAGCGCGCGCTATCACCCGGCACCAGAATTTCGCGCTTGCCGGTGGCATTTGATGCCGAGATCAGGCCCTCTTTTTCCATGCGCTCGATCAGGCTCGCGGCTTTGTTGTAACCAACTTGCAGACGGCGCTGGATGTAGGAGGTTGAAACCTTCTTGTCGCGGAGCACAACGGCCACGGCCTGGTCGTAGAGATCATCACCTGAGCCACCGCCTTCACCTGACATGGCGGCTGGATCGTATTCACCGTCTTCATCGACTTCCTCAGTGACGGCCTCGACATAGTCTGGCGCACCTTGGGCTTTCAGATGATTGACGATGGCTTCGACTTCGCCATCAGAAACAAATGGTCCGTGCAAACGTGAAATACGGCCGCCACCAGCCATATAGAGCATGTCGCCTTGACCCAAGAGTTGTTCTGCACCTTGTTCACCCAAGATGGTGCGGCTGTCGATCTTCGATGTTACCTGGAAGGAAATACGCGTCGGGAAGTTGGCTTTGATCGTACCGGTGATCACGTCAACCGACGGACGCTGTGTAGCCATCACGACATGGATGCCAGCGGCACGCGCCATTTGTGCAAGCCGCTGCACTGCCCCTTCAATATCCTTGCCCGCAACCATCATCAGGTCGGCCATTTCGTCGATGATCACGACGATGAACGGCATCGGGCTTGTGTCCATTTCCTCTTGTTCGAAAATCGGCTTGCCAGTCTCGGCATCAAAACCTGTTTGTACAGTGCGCGTGAGCTTTTCACCCTTGGCAATCAGCTGGTTGACGCGGGTGTTATAGCCATCAACGTTGCGAACCCCGACCTTCGACATTTTCTTGTAGCGGTCTTCCATTTCGCGGACTGCCCATTTGAGGGCAACGACAGCCTTCTTCGGATCAGTCACCACAGGTGCAAGCAAATGGGGGATGCCTTCATAGACTGAAAGTTCGAGCATCTTCGGATCGATCATGATCAATTTGCAACGGTCCGGACCCATGCGATAGAGGAGCGACAGGATCATGGTGTTGATGCCAACGGATTTTCCCGAGCCCGTCGTACCAGCGATCAGCAAATGCGGCATGCGCGCGAGATCGGCAAAAATCGGCTCGCCACCGATGTTCTTGCCAAGGGCAAAACACAGGGACTGCGTGGAGTTCTGGAAATTTTCGGCGGCAAACATTTCACGCAAGTAAACTGTTTCGCGTTTGGCGTTGGGAAGTTCGATACCAATGGCGTTTCGCCCTTGCACCACAGCGACACGTGCAGACAAAGCACTCATCGAGCGGGCGATATCGTCGGCCAAGCCAATGACCCGCGACGACTTGATGCCCGGTGCTGGCTCCAACTCATACAACGTCACAACAGGACCAGGACGGACCTTGATGATCTGGCCTTTGACACCGAAGTCTTCGAGAACACCTTCAAGGGCGCGGGCATTGGCTTCGAGTTGCTCTGGTGAAATGTCCTGTCCCTTGGGCATGCGCTTGGGTTCAGTGAGGTAGGAGAGTTCCGGAAGTTCAAAACTGCTGGCGGTTTTTGCCAATGGCTTTGCAGCCTTGAACAGGGAAGGACGCTTTACAGGCGGAACGTCAACTGCTTCTTCAGCGTCCTCGCCCGTGATGTCGTCGGCCAGATCTTCGTCCTCTTCGGCCTGTGTTGAAAGGTCAACTTCGTCAGCCGCGTAGAGATCTACATCTTCTTCATCTTCCTCGACGGTTGCCTTGACTGGCTTTCGGTTCAGGGCTTTGCGCGGCGGGGTTTTCTTCGCTGTCAAAAACTGTGGCATGCGGAAATTGGGTTGCCAATGGCGGATGACGTCACCAAGGCTGGCAAAGAATGCAAAGACTGCTGCAAGGGCAGCACTCATCAGGCCAAGACGCTCAAGTGTATCGGTGATCGACAATGAAAGTGCCCGCATCGCCAGCATCACACTTGCAACGATGCTCAACGTGAAGACCACGATCCAGGCGAAGGGACCTTTGAGACCGAGGGAGAAGATGTTCGCAAAGAGGCCCGCCACAACATCACCAACATTGCCGCCAAGCCCGGAGGTAAGGGCCCAGCCTGATATCGTTGGAAGACTTGCAAGTGCGCTTGCAAAAAACAGGCTGGCTGCGAGCCAGAACCCGATCAGCTGCCACAGCTTGCCCTGCCATTGGTGCGACACCAGTCGGCCAGCCCAGGCTAGTGGAATGGCGAGAAATCCGAGAACGCCGAGACCCAGCATCTGCATCTGTTGATCGGCCACGACAGCACCAAAACTGCCAAGCCAGTTTTGGGCGGGTGAACTTGTGGCGTTGTAAAGTGAAGGATCATCTGCCGACCAGGAAGCGAGCGCCAATGTCGAAATCGCAATGGCGCCATATAATCCGAGGCCTGCAGCTTCAAGCGAGCGCCGCCGCATGAAGCGCTTCAAGCCCTCTGGCAAAACGCTGTTGCTGGTTTCGAGTGAATTTTCCGCTGCCATAACCTGTCCCATAACAATTGGTTAACGGCAGTTTGCCCGGTCTGGGTTAAGTCATGGTTAAGTTGGTGTAAAAACGGCAAAAGGAGCGATGCAGAACCGGGGGGAAACCGCATCACTCCTTTGTCGCCCCGAAGGACCGTTGTCAGACAACCCCTGGTGGATTGCGCTACTGCCCCAAGACTCAAAAAAAAATCGCAAATTTTGAAGAATTTTTTGGGTACAAAAAAAGAGCAGGATTATTGCAATCCTGCTCCTCTGCGGGTCATGGCCAAGTGTGGGGCGGCCTAACCCAACACGTGAAGTTTCAGTTAAAAGCGCGCTCACCATGGCTTGAAATATCAAGCCCTTCGCGTTCCTGCTGATCATCAACCCTGAGACCCACGGTGACCTTGCAGATCATCAGGGCAACGTAGCTCACGACAGCTGACAGCACGATGGCGACCAGAACACTCCAGAACTGGCCCGTCATCTGTGCAGCAAAGTCATAAGTCACGAGTTTGGTTGAAGTGTCGGTGGCGAGATAGTCGGTTACACCCATGCCGCCCAACAGGTTTGGATTGACGAACACACCTGTGAGCAAGGCGCCCACGATGCCGCCAATACCGTGCACGCCGAACACATCAAGTGCGTCGTCGTAGCCAAGCATGGCCTTGAGTTTCACGACAGCAAAAAGGCAGATCACGCCGGCCAGTGCACCGATGATGATCGCTGCCATCGGGCCAACCCAACCGCAAGCTGGCGTGATTGCAACAAGTCCTGCAACCGCACCCGATGCAGCACCGAGAAGGCTTGCATGACCGCGCGTCAACCACTCAACAAACGACCACGACAGAGTTGCTGCAGCTGCACCAAGAATGGTGTTGAGAAGTGCAAGACCCGTGAGGCCGTTGGCTTCAAGGTTTGATCCGGCGTTGAAGCCAAACCAGCCAACCAGCAGAAGACCTGTACCAATCAGCGTTGTCACAAGGTTATGTGGGGCCATGGCTTCGCGGCCAAGACCAATACGCTTGCCAAGGACCAGCGCGCAGACAAGGCCTGCAACACCAGCATTGATGTGAACAACTGAACCACCAGCAAAGTCGATGGCACCCTTGTTGAACAAGAAGCCGTTTGAGGCATTCACGGCTGAAGCATAATCCGACAGCACCGTTGCCTTGGCAGCATCATCTGCAGCAGCGGCAAACTTCGCAAGGAAGTCGGTTGCTGCAGCATCACCCACTGCGGCTTTTACGGCTTCGATGTTTTCAGCTGACAGCGTGAAAGCATCAGGACCTGCCCACCACCAGACCATATGGGCCATTGGCAGATAGGCGAAGGTGAACCAGATCGTGATGAACAGCAGCACGGCTGAAAATTTCATCCGTTCGGCAAAAGCACCCACGATCAGGGCTGGCGTGATTGCAGCAAAGGTCAGCTGGAAAATCACATAGACCAGTTCCGGAATGTAGGTTTCCTTCGAGAAGGTCGCCGCCATCGTTGTGATGTCAACACCGCTCAGGAAGGCTTTCGAAAGTCCGCCGATGAAGGGCGAGCCATTGGTGAAGGCGAGGGAATAACCATAGATCACCCAGAGAATGGCGATCAGGCAGAAGGCGACCATGACTTGCATGAGCACCGAGAGCACGTTTTTGGAGCGGACAAGCCCGCCATAGAACAGGGCAAGCCCTGGCAGTGTCATCAGAATGACGAGCGCTGTTGCCGTCAACATCCAGGCGGTATCGCCCTTGTTGATCGAAGCCACTGCGAGAAGTGCGGGGCTCATAGTGCAGTACCTCCGGTTTCGCCGGTGCGAATGCGCACGGCATGTTCAAGGGGAAGAACGAAAATCTTGCCGTCGCCAATCTGGCCGGTTTGGCCAGAAGCGCGGATCGCTTCGATGACGCGCTCTGAAAGCTCGTCCTCGACTGCGACTTCGATCTTGATTTTGGGAACGAAGCTCACGGCATATTCGGCGCCGCGATAAAACTCTGTGTGGCCGCGCTGACGGCCGTGTCCCCTCACTTCTGTGACGGTGATGCCCTGGATGCCAATCGCCCCCAAGGCCTCACGCACTTCGTCAAGCTTGAACGGCTTGATGATGGCTATGATGTATTTCATGTGTTGCCTGTCTCCTTTCGGAAGGAGGCAACTCAAGACTCATGCCAGATTTAAGATGGCCACTATCTTACTGATTTTGCATGATAAAAAGTAACCAACCAATTTTTTAGGCATATCGTATTGATTATTTTATAGGCAATTATATTTATATGATGGTTATTTAAGCAGAAGCTGCCCTGCCAAAGTGTCGCCGTTGCATTTGAGCCGAAGCGTGTAGAAAGAACGTCGAAATGAGCAACATGTTCGACATCGCAGTAATCGGGGCAGGGCCCAATGGTCTGGCTGTTGCGCTGGCCTTGGGCAGTGCCAGGTTGACGCGACCATTTCGCGTTGCGGTGATTGACCCCTTTGACCCGCGTGACCGTGCGAGCAAGCCTGATCCCCGCTCAAGTGCGCTGACACAAGCAACCCAGGCGATGTTTGCAGCCCTTGGTGTGAGCGAACATCTTGCAGGGCAGCTGCAGGAGATGCGCGACATCATCGTAACCGACGATGCGCTGCAGAAGGATACGCGTCCGGCGCTACTATCTTTTGCAACTGATCTGGATCGCCCCGCGGCAGCTGCGATGGTCGAAAACCATTTGCTGCTTCAAGCGATGATCAAGGCGGTTGAGGCCTCGCCTTCGATCCAACTGATGACAGGTGCATCGGTAACTGATTTCAAATTTGGTCCAGGTCCCGCCAAACTCACCTTGAGCAATGCCGAAATCGTCAAGGCACAATTGGTCGTGGCCGCCGATGGCCGTAACTCACGCGCGCGCGAAGCCGCCGAGATCACCTGCACCAGCAGGAACTATGAACAATCAGCGATCACTCTCACAGTACTTCACGAGCTTCCCCACCATGGTCGCGCCGAAGAACATTTCACCCCACAAGGGGTTTTTGCAATCCTGCCCCTCACTGGCAATCGCTCTTCCATTGTGTGGACAGAAACCCACGCTGAAGCCCAACGCATCGCGGCACTTTCAGATCAGGATTTCCTTGTCGAACTGACGCGCCGATTTGGAACTCATCTTGGCCGCGTGACGTGCGATGGGAAGCGCAATGCCCATCCGCTGGCGGCCCAAACTGCAAAGAACTTCGTAGCAGATCGTCTCGCACTTGTGGGTGATGCGGCTCACGTCATTCATCCCCTCGCGGGACTTGGATTGAACCTCGGCTTCAAGGATGCAGCCGCCCTTGCCGACATTCTCAGCGATGCAGCAGCAATTGGCGAAGACATTGGAAATTTGAATGTGCTCGAACGCTATCAGCGCGCCAGGCGTTTTGATACGCTGGCAACCACGGTGCTGATTGATGGCATGAACCGGCTTTTTGCCAACAGCAATCCCGCCCTCAAATTGCTGCGCGAAACCGGATTGCGCCTGGTGGACAAGCTTCCCTTGGCGAAGAACGCATTGATGCAACAAGCCGCTGGCACAGAAGGAGATCTGCCACGCCTGATGCGCGGCCTTGTTCCCTGAATTATTGCAAACCGACGGGATCGATGATGCCTTCGGGGCAACCAGGATCAGTGGGGGCTGATGCCATGATCAAATCCTTGAGCGTGACATCATCGCGAATGTCACCCTTGAGACCAATCGTCAGTTCACTGATCAATGAGCGATTGCCGTCCTTGGAACAGGAAATGCGGATGCGATCAGCAGCACCTGCGCCGAATGTTTTGTCAAACGCAGCGCGAAGGTCACGGGCCTGCACCGTCTTTCCAACATTTGCGGCAACAACATCGCGCATCGCCGAGCTATTGATCGCGCGCATCAGCTTCACCGACTGGCTGTAGTAGGCTTCCATGTCACTACCGGGAAAGCATGTGCCATGCTTGATCCATTCGTGGCGATCAAGATTGGACTGTGTCCCCGGCATTACCTCGTCGAGAGCGCGACGGGTTTCGGGCTTCAGTTGCACGGCAGGCAGATCGTCCCATTGCCTCGCATCGTCGGCGGCAACTTGGGCTTTTGGCACATTGCAGAACACATTGCTGCGGGGCTGCGGCCACAGGCCATGCAAAGTGAAATTGCTGGCTTCATAGCTTGTCTGCGTTTGCGCCCGACACTCTGTCTTGTCGGGCTTTGATTCACAAAAAGCAGGCTGCCAGGAAATGGCGAGCACAAAGAACGGAGCCTTTTTCGAAGCTGCTTCAGCCTGCTTTGGCGCACCACCAATTGATCCACAATCAATGGCGACCCAACGTGGACCTTGTTCGGTTTTCAAATAGTAATGTGTTGCAGTAGTTTTGTTCTTGCCGATCACTTCATAGGACTGGCCCGCAGTAACCCTGACATTCCCAGGGTTCTTGTTTTTCTTGATCGATATCAGTGCCGGGCATTCACGCGCGGCAACGAATGTCCCATCCATCTTCACCTGTGCGGCGGCAAGTGTGGGAACCAGTAAAATCAAAAGAGCAAAAAAGAATCTGAGCATGGGCGCGTTAGACACCCATGCCCGGATTATCGCAAGGGTTTAGAACAGACCTTCAATCCGTCCCTGCGCATCAAGGCCGATGACTTCGGCTGATGGCACTTTGGGAAGGCCTGGCATGGTCATGATGTCACCGCAGACAACGACGATGAACTCGGCACCAGCAGACAGACGCACTTCGCGGATCGGCACGACGTGGTTGATCGGCGCACCCTTGAGGTTCGGATCAGTCGAGAATGAATACTGCGTCTTTGCCATGCAGATCGGGAACTTGCCATAACCCGCAGCTTCCCATGACTTCAACTGATCACGCACGGATTTGTCCGCAACGATATCATCAGCCCGATAAATTTCGCGGGCGATGGTTTTGACCTTGTCCCACAGCGGCATGTCATCGCCATAGATCGGCTTGAACTGTGCACTTCCGGACTCGGCGAGTTTGGCCACGTGTTTGGCGAGCGCTTCCGTACCCTTGGAACCCTCGGCCCAATGTGTGCACTTGAAGGCTTCAACGCCATGCTCCTTGCAAAACGCACGAATGGCTTCAACTTCAGCTTCGGTGTCGGTGACGAAGTGATTGATGGCGACGGTGATCGGCACGCCAAATTTCTTCATGTTCTCGAGATGGCGGCCAAGATTGGCGCAGCCCTTCTTCAGTGCTTCAACGTTTTCTTTCCTGAGATCGTCCTTGGCGACACCGCCATGCATCTTCAGTGCACGGATGGTTGCGACGATGACGGCTGCAGCGGGTTGCAGTCCTGCTTTGCGGCACTTGATGTCGAAGAATTTTTCAGCACCAAGATCAGCACCAAAGCCTGCTTCGGTGACAACAAAGTCGGCAAGCTTCAAGGCGGCTTGCGTTGCCATCACAGAGTTACAGCCATGCGCGATATTCGCAAATGGTCCGCCATGCACGAAGGCGGGATTATTCTCAAGTGTCTGCACGAGGTTCGGCATCAGCGCGTCCTTGAGCAAAACAACCATGGCACCGGGTGCCTTCAAATCCTTGGCCAACACGGGCGATTTGTCTTTCTTGTAGCCCACAACAATCTGGCCGATGCGGCGCTCAAGATCGGCAATTGAAGTTGAAAGGCACAGGATCGCCATGATCTCGGAAGCAACCGTAATGTCAAAGCCGGCCTCGCGCGGATAGCCATTGGCCACACCACCAAGTGAACACACAATCTCGCGGAGTGCGCGATCATTCATGTCCATCACACGACGCCATGCAACACGGCGCGTGTCAATGCCAAGCTCATTGCCCCAATAGATGTGATTGTCGATCATCGCCGACAAAAGATTGTGGGCTGAGGTGATCGCGTGGAAGTCGCCGGTGAAATGCAGATTGATATCTTCCATCGGCACGATTTGCGCATAACCGCCACCAGCCGCACCACCCTTCATGCCAAAACACGGACCCAAGGATGGTTCGCGCAGAGCCACCATGGCCTTCTTGCCAATTGCATTGAGGCCATCACCTAGGCCCACAGTCGTCGTCGTCTTGCCTTCGCCTGCGGGTGTTGGGTTGATCGCCGTCACCAGGATCAACTTGCCATTCTTTTTCGAGGCCAGTTTGTCGATAAAATCCAAATGCACCTTGGCCTTGGTGTGGCCATAAGGGATCAGATCCTCATGCGGAATACCCAGTTTTTTGCCGATTTCCATGATCGGCTTCATCTTGGCTTCACGGGCAATTTCAATATCGGATTTGACGGTCATCGGCTGGCTTTCTGTCGTTTTTGCGAGGTGTGTCGCTTTCTAACATGTGCGCCTCATAGCACGAGCATTTTTTCGCCACAGCAAGGATCAATCACGACACCTATGTTTCATGTCATTTGCCTTCAATGCGAACTGCCGCCTCCCAGGCGGCCTTTAGTGAGTGATCACTAGAACGAACGCTTTGATGGCTATTCGCGCGAGCGCCAGATCAGGTGCTTGTGTGGTACGGACATTTTCCGACGATGAACGAAGCCATCGCCCGCGAGAAGCTCTTGAAGAAGTGGCACCGGGACTGGAAGTTCCGCCTCATCGAAAGTATGAACCCCGACTGGCGCGATCTCCACGATGAGATCGATACCAACATCATATATGCCGAGATGGAGAAAGCCTCGCCCCGGCCTGCGTGTTGTATCCCGGGAGATTGTGGGGATAGGGTTGGGGTTGCGAGGGGCGTTGCGTTTGTGAGGGAGCGTTTCGAATGTTGACACGATTGCACGCCAATGCGGCGACGACACCGAAGACGAGAGCCTACATTCAGAGCTGTTCATTGACTGTGAGCGAGCTTGTGCGGGAACTTGGTGTGAATGAGAACACGGTACGGCGTTGGCGGTCGCGCGACACGACGAATGACCGTTCACACCGTCCACATAACTTGCAAACCGGGTTTGATGCCGTCGAAGAAGATATCGCTGTTGAGTTGCGCACCAGGCTTGGCTTGTCGCTCGACGACATCACTGAAGTGATGCGCCGCTGTCTCCGACCCGAGATCGCGCGATCCAGTGTGCATCGTTGCCTCAAGCGCCACGGCGTTTCTGCCAAGCCAAAGCTTGCCATGAGCAAGCCGCTGCAGTTTGAGACCGCAACGCCCTTGGGCTTTATCCATATTGATGTGAAGTACCTCACAGCACTTGATCGCCGTCGCAGCTATGTTTACGTCGCTATCGATCGTGCCACCAGATTTGTCTATGTCGAGGTTCTGTCTGATCGCAAGGCCGTGACGAGTGCGGGCTTTCTTGAAAGATTCCTCGCAGCATTCCCTGTCAAAGTACACACGATATTGACGGACAATGGTTCCGAGTTCACCGACCGCTTTGCCGTAGACAAGCCGGGTAAGCCTGAAGATCGACCAACAGGTGACCACATGTTTGACCGCACATGCACCAGCCACAACATCAAGCACATCCTCACCAAACCCTACCGTCCACAAACCAACGGGATGGTCGAGAGGTTCAACAGGCGTATCGCCGACGCCATCGCAGAGCACCAAGCAACGGGCCACATCCGCGTCAAGAACAAGTTTGCATCACATCAGCAACGAAACGCATTCATCAATGACTTCGTCAACAACTACAACAATACAAGACTCAGATGCCTGGACTACAAAGCGCCATTCGAAATCATCGCTAATCTCCCGGGATACAACACGCAGGCCGGGGCGAGGCTTTGAGGTAAGCTATTGAGAGTCACTCTGTGCAATCATGCTGAAGCAAATCTCTTATCGCAAGTTCACCAAGCATCGCACCGTTTTGACCGTCAGACTCTGGGAACAAGCTACCGACGCGAATGCCAAGTCGATAAAGCTTCTTCTGAAATTCGCTAACCATATTTTTTGGAACGATATATTTTCGCACGCTGGTAACTAAGCTGGACTTTTGGCCTTCCAGAGATTTTGTTGCATCAGGTGATATAGTGAAAACGCTCTGTTGAGCGATAACTCGGGGTTTTGTGTTTGGTGGATCTACCAAATATGTTCCAACTGCGTCACAGGCGAACGGCGCGTCAAAATTTTTGCGCTCCCGCGATGAATCATCTGGGCAAACATGCGCCCCATAAATAGCTGCATCTGACTTCGGAGAACACAATTTACCATGGTCATCCACTACAGGCCTTGTTGCGAACAATGCAGCCACCAAGGGGCTTCGCGACCAATCCAATAAGCGTGTTGGAGCGCCATGATGCTGAGCCGAAACAGCCGCCATAAATTCGTTACCGTATTCGATTCCGTACGGGTTATTTGAATCATAGGATTCTCTTATGAAAAGTCGCTCCCAACAGAGCTTTTCCTCGTCATCCTGGGCTTTTGTATATCGGTCAAGACGCCCTAGTTTTGCGATGAGCAAGTGTTTTTTGGCGTCTGTAACCCCCCGATAAACCCAATGTGCACATGGATGGGTTTTCGTCACTTTGGTGACAAAGTCGTCAAAATTCTTCAATTTTATCGACTTGTACTTTGGTTTCTTCATCTATGGTCTCCTGGGAATAGCCAGCCAAACAAGTCGTGTTCGGTTCTGAGGTTTTCAAGGGGGGCATCAAGTAGTTACTGACGATCAAACAAAAAACGCCGGGCGCATGCCCAGCGTTTTGCAAACAGACTCGTGTCAGCGAACTCAAGCAAACTTCTGGTTCAGCTCGCCCTTGGCATAGAGCTTTGCCATCTCATTCAGCGGCAGCACCTTCTTGATTTTATGCGCTTGGCCTGCTGTTCCGAATTCGTTGAAGCGTTGCGTGCAGAGTTTGCTCATCGCTTCCATTGCGGGCTTCAGGTATTTGCGGGGATCGAATTCTGATGGATCTTCGGCGAAGACTTTGCGGATCGCACCTGTCAGCGCCATGCGGTTGTCGGTGTCGATGTTGATCTTTCTGACGCCATGCTTGATGCCGCGCTGAATTTCAGACACAGGCACACCCCAGGTTGGCTTCATCTTGCCGCCGAACTTGTTGATGATCTCCTGCAAATCCTCTGGCACTGACGATGAGCCATGCATCACGAGATGCGTGTTCGGGAGCTTCTTGTGGATCTCCTCGATCACATGCATGGCGAGCACGGCGCCATCAGGCTTACGGGAAAACTTGTAGGCACCATGCGATGTGCCCATGGCAATGGCGAGAGCATCAACATTGGTTTCCTTGACGAACTTCACGGCTTCATCGGGGTTGGTCAGAAGCTGGTCGTGGGAGAGCTTGCCTTCAAAGCCGTGGCCATCTTCCTTTTCGCCTTCGCCGGTTTCGAGCGAACCCAAAACGCCAAGCTCGCCTTCAACCGAAATGCCGCCGAGATGCGCCATGTCGGTCACCAACTTCGTAACACCAACATTGTAATCCCAATCGGCTGGCGTCTTGCCATCGGCCTTGAGGGAGCCGTCCATCATCACTGATGTAAAGCCCGATTGAATGGCGGTCATGCAGGTGCCGGCCTCGTTGCCGTGGTCCAAGTGAACGCACACCGGAATGTGCGGATAGATTTCGGTGACGGCGTCCATCATGTGCTTCAACATGATGTCGTTAGCATAGGAGCGCGCACCGCGTGAGGCTTGCAGGATCACAGGCGCATCGGCCTTGTCTGCCGCACTCATGATGGCAAGGGCCTGCTCCATGTTGTTGATGTTGAAGGCCGGCACGCCATAATCGTGTTCTGCGGCGTGATCGAGCAATTGGCGAAGGGTAATGCGGGCCATGATGTCTCCTGATGTGGCTTTGATGGCGCGCTGGATAGCTCATGGTTTGGCGTGACACAACAAAAATGAGGAGCGCACCTCAATTGACTCATTCCGGCAGTTCGCGGGGGCGGCCTTTGGCGAAGGATATCGTCGCTTTTCCGCTGCCATCGATGCGCGGCAGGCGGATATCAAGCGTGCCATCGCCATTCACATCGCGGATTTCGGCAAGGTCGAGGTCGCGGGTACCGTTGATGTGATTGGTGTAGCCTTTGATGCGGGCCAGTTCTTTCAGATGTTGGCCTTCGATTTCGTAGACGCGCAGTGACCCTGCAAGATGCGGTGTGATGACAGCGGCGATTTCGGTTTTGCCGCGCCCGGTGAAATCACCAAAGCCTGCGATGTTGAGCCAGCGGTTTCTGGTGCCGATGTTTTTGCTTTCCGCTTTCAGCCTGATCTTGTCGGTGATGTCGTAGACCGCAATTGCCGCACCTTCATCGAGATGCGAGCGAATAATCACGGCCTCGGGCTCTGCGTCATCATCAAGCTGCACCAGACGCACGCGGAGGTCTTCGAAGACATGTTGGTCGTCGAGGGTGAAGTGTAACTTCTTGCCCTTGTGCTCTACTGTGAAACCCGCCGCCTCAATCTCGTCACCCAGCGCACCATGGGCATAGCGGGTTGTGGGAGTAGTGAGCATGGCCGACCAATCACCAAAGCGCGTGACCTCGCCATCGGGCAAAGGTTCAGCGATGGCGGGGGTGACGAGCAACAGGCTGGCGATGATTGTCTTGACGTTCATTTCAGCTTCAATAGAGATGACGGCAGAAAAGCAAACTCACAAACGCGTCATGAGCTGACTTGCAAATGGTTGCACCTAGTGCTACTGTATGAAAGTGCCGAAAGTCACTCAAAGAAGTTTTGTGACCAAGTGGTTCGCCAAAGCTGACTATGACACAATGAGCGCTGCGCGGCTGTCAGGGTTGATCGCCGAGAAGGAATTGCTGGAGATATGCCATGAAAACTAAACCGAAATTCAGAAGTGACGCTTTCGAAGCCATTCATTCTGCCGCCAAAGGGCTTCACAAGGTTGGGGCAATCGACAAGGCAACCATGCGTGAATTTGATGAGTTGAGTTTCAAAAAGCCACCAACATTTTCCGCTGTCGAAATTCGGAGACTGCGATTGAAGCAGAAAGTCAGCCAGCCTGTATTTGCGCGCATGCTGAACACCAGCGAGAGCACAATCGAAAAGTGGGAAACAGGTGCAAAACGTCCAAGCGGAATGGCGCTCAAGCTATTGTCGATTGTACAAAAGCGCGGGATCGAGGCATTGGGTTAAATGCCGATTACGGAATTTAGCGTTCGGAATTTTTCTGGACTTGAAAAGCGTGAAAGGTATATCCAGGAAATAAGCCAGCTTTGCCGCGAGTATTTCTGGAGCTGCTTTCCTGAGCAAGTTTGGCACTACACGAGCATAGAATCACTCACTGCGATCCTGAAAAGCAAATCGCTTTGGCTAACACACGTGTCCGATTTGAACGACCCAAACGAGGTGAAGTCCAGTGCTTCTGCTTTGGACGGTATATTGGAAACATACCTTAGGGACCAATCGCTGCCTCCTCGTATTCGTGTTCTATACGAGTCTGCCCGAAGCCAACTAATGCCGGACCCAAAGAATAGTCCTTGGTTTGCCTTCAGCACCTCGGCAGCTAGAGACGACTCTGCCCAATGGTACCGCTATGCTGATAACGAAAAAGGTGTCGCTATTGGGTTCAATCCGAAGCAACTTTTGGCATATTTCGGCAACCCTCCCCACGACTATCCTTTGATCGCACCCGTTGAATATGACCGCCAGAAAATCATTGAATTCTTTTGTATGCTGGTGAGCGTTGGCAAGGAAAACTTCATCCGGGATTATTCCCACATCGATGATTCAACTCTCGCTGCCGAAGCTTTTCTCATCGATTGGGGTCAGCACGTGAATCACTTGAGTGTTGCAACGAAACTGCCGGGATGGATTAGTGAACAGGAGTGGAGAATCGCCAAGTCGTTGAACTGGAATGCGACGCATAGTGACGACTTATTCGATCATAATGGCAGGCGGCGCTGGAGAGTCACAAAAGGAGTAGCAAGTGTACATCAGGCAAATCAGTTGCCTATTGACCAAGTCATGCTTGGTCCAAATTGCTCAAGGATAAAATCTGAGGTTCAGGCTTTGCTGTTCGAACATGGCATAGGCGGCATTGAAGTGAAAATTTCCTCTCTCGGTAGGCGTTAACGTCATGCACTTCACTCCCATCATCGCAGCCCTTCCCTCAACCATCCCCTTTGTTGGTCCCGAAGCTTTGGAGCGGCGTGCGGGCCAAAAGATTATAGCCCGCATCGGGGCGAATGAGAGTGTGTTTGGGCCAAGCCCGCGCGCTGTTGCGGCAATGCAGTTGGCGGCTTCGGAAAGTTGGATGTATGGCGATCCGGAGCAACATGATTTGAAGGCGGCGATTGCGCGGGCCGTTGGTGTGGCACCGGAGAATATCGCGTGTGGTGGCGGCATTGACGGTCTTCTCGGGCTTGTGGTGCGGCTGTTTATTGAACCTGGCGATCCAGTGGCGACCTCCCTTGGGGCTTATCCCACATTCAATTTTCATGTGGCGGCGGCGGGTGGAAAGCTTGTCACCACACCTTATGTTGAGGATCGCGAAGACCCTGCAAGTCTCATTGCTCTGGCCAAGCGTGAACGTGCCAAGCTTTTGTATTTTGCCAATCCTGACAATCCGATGGGCACGCATTGGCCTGCAAGCGATGTCGAGCGGATGATTGCAGCTGTGCCTGATGAGACGTTCCTCTTGCTCGATGAAGCCTACATCGAATTTGCGCCAGACGGCACGGCATCGCGCATTGATGTGTCGCGCAAAAATCTTTTGCGGTTTCGCACCTTCTCCAAGGCGCATGGGCTGGCTGGCATTCGTGTAGGTTATGCGATTGGTCACCCAGAAATCATTTCTGCTTTCGACAAGATCAGAAATCATTTTGGCATTTCGCGCATTTCACAGGCCGGTGCGATTGCGGCAATTGAAGATCCGGATTGGGTTCAAAATGTGAAGGCACAAGTGATCACAGCCCGGGCGCGCATCCGCGACATCGCGCGCGACAATGGTCTCACACCGCTGCCTTCAGCCACCAACTTCATGGCGGTCGATTGTGGCCGCGATGGTGCCTATGCGCGTTGCGTTGTAGTTGGATTGTTGCAGCATGGCATCTTCATTCGCTCACCAGGTGTGGCACCGTTGAACCGCTGCATTCGCATCGCATGCGGCGACAAGAAAAGCCTCAACCTTTTGGCCGAGGCCTTGCCGAAAGTGCTGGTAGAACTTAATCGCGCAATCGATGATTAACGGCTCATAAACTGTATTCTCATCCTGTCTGAGGTTTTAAACCACAGCTTAACTCGACTGCCTGTAACCAACGCATTCGGGGAGCAAAAAACAATAATGATGAGCCTTTTGAAACGAATAGCGGTAATTCCACCGCGCGCTCCAGAGCTCACGTTGGCGCAAACACATGCGTTCTCAAGGCACATCCCACTGCTTTATGTCATGCTGTTGTTCAACATGACGGCCGTGGCTGCCAGCTACTGGCAAGTTGCACCTGTTTGGCTGACGGCCATTTTCCCCGGCCTCTTTTCGATCGCAGCAATCGCCCGTATCGCAATGTGGTATCGCACGAGATATGCAAAGATCACGGCAGAGGGAGCGCACAAAAGACTGCAAACAACGGTTTATCTTGTGTTTGGCTTTGGCCTCTTGCTGACCAGCTGGATCATTGGACTGATGGGATACGCAGATGAAAAACTGCAAATGCATGCGGCATTGTTTGCCGGCGTTACCACGTTGGCATGCATCACTTGCCTCACGCATTTGAAGCAAGCCGCCAACCTCTTGGCATTTGTTGTTGGCGTGCCAGTAGCACTCAAGCTTATTTCACTTGGCAATTTCACGTTTGGTACGACCACACTCATTCTCACACTTGCATCAATCACCATTGTCTATGTCTTGAACAGCCACTACGAAGAGTTTGCCACCATGGTGAACCAGCGCATTGATCTGGAAACGCGCAATGCTGAGGCGATCCAGCTCAGCGAAGAAAATCACAAGCTTGCCAGCACCGATGCCTTGACGGGACTCGCAAACCGTCGGACTTTCATCAACCAGGTTGAAACCCTCACCAAGCCACAAATGCATGATGGTTTTGCTGTGGGCCTGATTGATCTTGATGGCTTCAAGGGCGTCAACGACATCTACGGGCATGCTGCAGGCGATGCCGTACTTATTGAGGCTGCAGAGCGTTTGCGCCTTTTGGCCAATCAAGAGGTTTCATTTGCACGCCTGGGCGGTGACGAGTTTGCCTTTATCTGTCCGCGCAGTTACGATCTCAAGGAATTCGGCCAGAAGATCTGCACGATGCTGGCCGCGCCCTATTCATTCGAAACCGTGTCCGTTGATCTCTCGGCATCCTGTGGCATTGCCGTACACTTCGGTGATGATCAGACTTCATCAGAACTACTCGAATGCGCAGACTTTGTACTTTACGAAGCCAAGCGTTCGGGTGCAGGCATTGCACTGGTTTTTGCAGGGGCGCACCGGGCCAAGTTGTTTGAAGCCCACCGCCTTGAACAAATCCTGAAGTCAGCTGATCTCAATGCAGAAATGACGCTCTCGTATCAACCGATCGTTGATGCCAAAACAGGCTCCATTGTGTCGATTGAGGCCTTGGCCAGGTGGGAAAGTGCTATCCTTGGCAAGGTGTCGCCCGGCCACTTTGTGCCGATTGCCGAGCGCACAACCTTCATCAACAAACTCACTCTCGTGCTGTTGCGCAAGCTCCTTGCTGACATGGAATCGTTTGAAACAACGGCGAAGTTTTCCTTCAATCTCTCGGCCAAGACTCTGGCTTGTAACCAGACCATCCTGCAAGTTTTTGCGATCTTGCAAAAGTCCAATGCCAATCTCAAACGTCTTGAATTTGAGATTACGGAAACGGCACTTCTGGGTGATTTTGAAGCCGCACAGCGCTCGGTCAATCTGCTGCGCAGCCTTGGTTGCACGATTGCACTTGATGATTTTGGCACGGGCTTTTCGAGCCTCAACTATCTGCATGAACTGCAACTTGACACGATCAAGGTTGATGGCCGCTTTGTGCGCAATGCGCTGCATGATCCAAAGGCATTCAACATTGTAAAATCGATCATTGGCCTCGGCAAGGGCCTTGGCATGAACACGATTGCCGAAGGTGTTGAGAACCGCTCGCAAGCTGACATGATGATTGATACGGGCTGTGATCAGCTGCAGGGCTATCTGTTCTATCGCCCGCTCACGACGTTACAATTGCAGGATCAGCTGGTTCTGCTGAATGATGTCAGGATTGCCGGTTGAAAAACAGGGGCAGTTGAACAACAACCGCCCCTGTTGAAATTTAGATCTTCAACTTTGACGCCACTTTCGCGACGTGGCTGCCTTGCCATTTTGCAGCTTCGAGTTCCTGGGCCGATGGCTGGCGTGATCCATCGCCGCCAGTCACAGTCGAGGCACCGTAAGGCGAGCCGCCACGCACCACGTCATGACCCATCTGGCCCTGATAGGCGTATGGCAGGCCGACGATTACAAAACCATGATGCAGAAGCACTGTGTGGAAAGAAAGAATTGTCGATTCCTGACCACCATGTTGTGTGGCTGACGAGGTCATCACTGAGCCAACCTTGCCGACGAGTGCGCCTTTCATCCACAGGCCACCGGTCTGATCGAGGAGGTTTTTCATCTGCGCGGTCATCATGCCATAGCGTGTGCCGGTTGCGAAAATGATGGCATCGTAACTTGCGAGATCGTCAACCGTGGCGACTGGCGCCTTCTGGTCCATCTTGTAGTGAAACTGCTTCTGGATATCTTCTGGAACAGTTTCTTGAACACGCTTCACGTCAACTGTAGCGCCTGCTTCCTTGGCCCCTTCGGCAGCAGCATAGGCCATCTGCTCCATGTGACCCCATGCGGAGTAGTAAAGTACGAGTACTTTTGTCATTTTCTTTTCCTTTGTTGATTAGATTGTTGCTTCGCTGAGAAGCGCTTGCAGATCAATGCGGGCATTGACCATTGCGAGTTTGCCATCGGCACCGCGAGGCCAATCGCTTTCGGCCTTATCCCAGTAAAGTTCAATGCCATTCTGATCGGGATCGCGGAAATAAAGCGCAATCGAAACGCCGTGATCGGCAGCACCATCGAGTTCCACACCTGCCTGCAGCATTTTCTTGAACGCATTGGCGAGATCGATGCGCGTCGGATAGAGAATCGCCGTGTGATAGAGCCCGGTTGATCCCGGTGGCGGTGGCGAGCCGCCTTTGCTTTCCCATGTGTTGAGGCCGATGTGGTGATGGTAACCGCCAGCTGAAATGAATGCGGCCTGATCGCCATACATTTGTTGCAACTCAAAGCCCAGTACGCCGCAATAAAAATCAAGCGCGCGCTGCAAATCAGCGACTTTCAAATGCACATGGCCTATGCGGGTGCCTGCAGGAATGGTCATCGTCGGGTCCTATATGTAATCTGTTCGGTTACCAAATAGACACGAGCCTTGCCTTTTGCAAGCCCCCGCGTCAGAGAAAATTTCATGCCCCAGCAAGTGCTTCGCGATGTTTTTGGATTTGAAGCATTTCGTCCCGGACAGGAAGAAATCATTCACGCCTTGAACACAGGCGAACATGTGCTTGCCGTGATGCCGACGGGTGCCGGAAAATCACTGTGCTATCAAGTGCCAGCCTTGGCGCGGGGTGGAATTGCGATTGTGGTTTCACCGCTTGTTGCCTTGATGCAGAACCAGGTTGCCGCACTCAAATTATTGGGCGTGAAAGCCGCGACGATCAACTCATCATTGTCACGCGATGCGAATGTCGAGACGTGGAAGCAACTCGTCGCGGGCGATGTGAGCATTCTCTATCTCTCGCCTGAACGCCTGATGGACGCGCGCATGCTTTCTGCGCTACGGCAACGTGATATCCGATTGATTGCCATTGATGAAGCGCATTGCATCTCGCAATGGGGTCCAAGCTTTCGTCCCGAATATACGATGCTCCAAAATCTGGCTGCAGCATTTCCTGATGTGCCGATTGGTGCATTCACCGCAACGGCCGATGCGGAAACACGCGCTGATATCACGCGCAAACTTTTTAGCGGCAAGACGCGGGTGTTTGTTTCAGGTTTTGATCGCCCGAATATCTCTATTCATGTGGGGCGCAAATCATCGGCTCCTGACCAACAGGTGAAGGCGTTTCTTTCAACCCACAAGGGCGAGAGCGGCATTATCTATGCGCTGTCGCGTGCGTCGACTGAAAAATGGGCGGAAAAGCTTGTCGATTGGGGATACACGGCACTTCCCTATCATGCGGGCCTCAACGCTGAAAAACGCGCAAGCCACCAGGACACATTCATGACGGAAAAAGCCGTCATCATTTGTGCAACGATTGCGTTTGGCATGGGGATCGACAAGCCCGATGTGCGTTTTGTGTTTCATGCCGATCTGCCAAGCGGGCTTGATGCCTACTATCAAGAGATCGGTCGCGCTGGCCGTGATGGCGAACCTGCCGAAGCGCACATGATGTTTGGCGTTGGTGACATCGTGAAACGCCGCCGCTTCATTTCCGATGCGACTGCCGATGAAATTCACAAGCAACGCGAGACGCGCAAGCTCAACAAGCTCGTGGCTTTTTGCGAAACCGAAACCTGCCGTCGCAAATTGCTGCTGACACATTTTGGAGAAGTCTCAGAAGACTGCGGCAATTGTGATCGCTGTCGCAAGGATGATGTTGCTGTCACATTCCAGCCTCGCAAGGAGCGCCGCGCCGCACTCCACAAAGATGCAGCCCTCTCGCCGGGTGATGAAAACCTTTTGCAAGTGCTGAAACAAAAGCGCCTTGAGCTTGCAAGGGTGCAGCGCGTTGCCGCCTATGTAATCTTTTCCGACAAGAGCCTCATCGACATGGCGAAGAAAAAACCAACAACCCTCGCCGCCTTCGCCGAGATCGACGGCGTCGGTCGCGCCAAGCTCGCGCAGTTCGGGCACTTGTTTGTTCGACTTATCAGCTCTCGCAATGAGGGCGCTTGAGCCTTCACCAAAACTGTGAAATGGATGAGCGCATGCCCGGAAAAATCACATTCATCGCTCCCCCCAATCTCACCGTCGTCAACCACCCGCTGGTGTCGCACAAGCTCACCTTGATGCGGGAGAAAACCACGCCATCAGCAGTGTTTCGTCAGCTGTTGCATGAGATCAGCCATCTTCTGGCGTATGAGGTCTGCCGCGATCTGCCGATGACGACGCGGAAAATCGAAACACCGCTCGCCGAAATGGACGCTCCGATCCTAGAAGGGAAAAAACTGGTGATCGTATCTGTCATGCGGGCAGGCAATGGCTTGCTTGAGGGCATGCTGACGCTGATCCCGTCGGCACGGGTCGGGCATATCGGGCTTTACCGTGATCATGAAACGCTGCAACCGATCGAATATTACATGAAAGTGCCGGAAGATATTGCCGAACGCCGCACCATCGTTGTCGATCCCATGCTGGCGACTGGCAATTCAGTCGCCGCAGCGGTGAAACGCCTGAAGGAAAAAGGTGCGAAGGAAATCCGCCTCGTCACTTTGCTTTCGGCACCCGAGGGCATCATGCGCTTTCACAAGGAACATCCCGATGTGCCGATTTTCACGGCAGCGATTGATTCCCACCTCAATGACATTGGTTACATCGTGCCAGGCCTTGGCGATGCAGGCGACCGGATGTTTGGTACCAAGTGATCAAACTTTAACGACGTGTTAAGCATCCCCGCCATTTAGGCCTGCTGTTAAGGTTTTCAGCAAGGCTTCCCTGCCAAAGTGATCCTGTACAAATCGGTGGGGTCAAACATGCGCGCAAGCGCTGCACATAGGTTGGACGACAACAGACCGGAAGGCGAAAGCCGTCCGCGCGTCCTCTATGCCGAAGACCAGCAAACCTCTCGCATTGTGACTACGGCTGTTCTCAAAAGGCTGGGTTATGATGTGGTGGCGGTTGAAGACGGCGAACTCGCGCTTGAACGCGCGCGCGCCGAACGCTTCGATCTTATTCTTCTCGACATTGAAATGCCCGTCATGGATGGTGTCGCCGCTGCCCGTGGCATCCGCGCTGAGCCAGGGAATTGCAAGGGTGTGCCGATTATTGCACTTTCAGCTTTCCTTGCCGACTCAACTGAAAACACGAACTGGCGTGATGCCTTTGATTTTGCATTGCCCAAGCCTGCAAACCAGGACGAGCTCCGTCGCGCGATCAACCGTGTTTGCAAGCCTTCAGATAGCAAGACACTGTCGCGCAGTGAAATTCTGGCGAGCCTGAAAGAGAGCCTTCCGAAGCCTGTGTGGATGCAGGTTCTGGAAAGTGCCACGGCTGAAATGCGTCACCTGGCTAATGCCATAGCGGCTTGCCGCGAGGCTGGCGATACGGCTGCTGTACGCAAATGCGCTGCCAACCTGATTGGATTGGCGCAGAGCTTTGAAGCCCGCGACATTGTTGCGGCGGCCCTTCCTCATTCTCGTGACGAAGAACGTTCACCCGTCACCAGCCTCTTGTCAGCTATTGATGGCTGGCGTGCCACGGCAGTTTAGGGCAACGCTCGTTCACAACGTTTACGTCCAGCCTGCCTTTGTTCAATAATTTGTGAAGTCGCTCAGCCCTTGGCTGACATTGGCTGCTTTTCCAGCGCCGAAATCATGTGCAAAAGCTCCAGAAGATCGGGACTTAGCGCAGCTAGCGGTTTCGATTTGGTCGGCTTTTGCTTGTTGACTTGCTTGGTCATGGTCTTGTCCATATCTTCATGCCTGTCACTTGAATGTTAAGTTGGTTTGGTTAAATTCAACCTAAGCCGTTCGACCTGAACCGCAGATGAATCAAAAAGTACCTTTTCAAGGCACAATTCTTGTCGTAGGGTTTGGCCCAAGATCAACGAGGTGGCTCTGTCCGCCCACAGAAGGAGAAGACGCAATGAAGAAGACTTCCAAAATGCTGATCGCCGCCGCTCTGCTCGGTGCAGGCACTGTGATGGCATATGCCGCCGCCGCTGATGATGCAATCAAGGCGCGTCAGGCATGCATGAAATCAAATGGCGCGTTCATGGGCGTTGCTGTTCCCATGGTGAAGGGCGAAAAGTCCTATGACAAAGCTGCGCTCGATACGGCCATCGCAACAATTGAGGCTGCATGTGGAAGTTGGGCTACATCTTTTCCGGATGACTCCATGAAGAGCGCAACCACAGAGACTTGGGCCAAAGAAGAAGCATGGACCAAAAAGGCTGATTTCCAGGCTGCCGGCGAAAAATATTATAATGCCTTGCAAGCTGTGAAGGCAGCGCCCGATGAAGCGGGCTTCAAAGCGACCTTTGGTGGTCTTGGTGAATCGTGCAAAGGCTGCCACGATGGTTTCCGCCGCCCCAAGGAAGGCTGAGCCAGAGGAGCCAAAGAGTGGTCGTACGGCTTTTTGGCATACGTAATTTCCGAGCCCTTGCACTCCTTGGCGTGCTGGGGCTCGTTGGTTTTTCAGTGATCACGACCCCGATCCAAATGCCTTCGCGCACTTTGCCTGCCCGGGTTGCCAATCTTGAAAATGGAGCACTGATCTATCACGCTTCGGGCTGTCATTCCTGCCATTTGCCTGACAAGAATTCGACTTTGGACCAGGCCTTGCCCGTTGGGGGGCGGAATTTCAAAACACCCATCGGAAATCTTTTTCCGCCAAATCTTACGCCTGATGCGACAGGACTTGGTGGATGGAATGAAGACCAGTTTATCAATGCTGTGCAGCGTGGGATCGGCCGCAATGGCGAAAATCTGATCCCGGCCTTTCCCTATACGTCTTATGTGAAGATGCATGAAGGTGATGTCCGCGATCTTTGGGCCTACATGCAAACCCTGCCCGCAACCAGGAATGAGGTTGCCCAGCATGATGTAATGGGACTTGCGTTGGTGCGGCGTGGGCTGACCTTCTGGAAATGGATCGGATTTTCCGATGAAAAATATACTGTCGATGCGACGCAAAGTGAAAGTTGGAACCGCGGTGCCTATCTCGTCAACGGTCCAGGCCACTGCAATGAGTGCCACACGCCGCGCACGGTTTTCATGACATCGAACATGTCGAAGTTTCTTGCAGGCGGTCCGCATCCCGATGGCGAAGGTAATGTGCCAAGCTTGCGCGATCTGTTGGGGCGCAAACGTTACAAGGATGCCAAAGATCTGGCGAGTGCGCTCGAATTTGGCGAAGTCATGGGCTACGATAAAATGTCATCAGGTGGCATGGCAGCGGTGCAAACCAATCTCTCAAAACTTCCCGCTTCTGACCGCGAGGCGATTGCCGAGTATCTCACCAGTTTGAAGTAAGATCACACCAGTTTTGCATCGCGCAAGAACTGGACGATAATCCCGGCAGCATGACGCGGATATTCCAGCGTTGGCAGGTGACCACAATCGCCGATCTCGACAAAGCGTCCGCGTGGTACGCCCTTCGCAATCTTTTCACCCTCGATGCTCGGGCAGAACTTGTCATAGCGCCCCCACAGGCACAGTGTCGGACAAGTGATATCCCCAAGATGGGCCCACTGGTCCCTGCGAAAAGCCAGTGCGTCAGATTGTTTCGACATGACTTCAGGGCCAACCTCACGCGCCATCGCCTTGAATTTATCAACACACTCTGGCCCGCGCCGCGCCTGCATGTGACATATCATGTTGCCCATTTCGAACAGTACGTCTTCAAATTCCTTGCCCCGCAGGCGTTCGCTGCGTCGCATGCCAGCAACGCGATCCTGAACAGTCCCGGCATGAGCGCCCATGACTATAAGTCCTTGAACCCGATGTGGACGATGCATGGCAATTTCCATGGCCAGTCTCCCGCCCATTGATGTTCCCATCAAGATGAATTCGTCAGGTGCAGTCTTGTAAAATTCCGTGACCATTTTTTCAAAACGGTTTTCGGTGGGTATGTGGATGCCAAGCTGCACCAGTCCAACCAGCTCTTCAGCCATCTCCTCGTAGAGACCAAAATTGCAACCCAGTGCTGGAATGAGGATGAGTTCGTTCATGGCAGCCTTGTACATGATGCAGATTGCAAAATCTTCAATTTGCTGCCAAAAAAATCAAAACGGAGCTTTCCCCAAAATGAAATCACTCGACCAGAAACTCAAGCGCATCATCACGGGCAAATATCGCCCAACAGATTTCATTGTGGCCGATGCCAAGGATCCTGAAATGTCAGCTGGTGTTTCATCACCAGGCCCCAAGGATCCGCATAATGAAAAGGCAGGCTTTCACAATGTCGAGACGTTTCGGCAGTCGATCATTGATGTCGTCAAGCAGGGCGTGACTGATATCATGCTGGTGGCCGCCTCTTCACTGGAAGCTGTTGCCGCCAAGGGGGTGTTCAAGAAATCGCATGTGACCCCTGCCATTCGCGCCAACGATGCCACTGATATCTGGCGTGCACGTGGTGCGAATTACGCCAAGGAATTTGCCCGGCCGTTTCGCACGGCAAATTTGGCGCATTGCCGCAAGTTCTCTGACCTCGGGCTTTACTCGGTCACTTTCAACAATAATCTCGATGCCGATTATGCGCATCTCGAAGCTTACAACGCGTTTCGCGTTGAGGCGACGAAGTTGAAGTTTCGGCACTTCCTCGAAGTGTTCAATCCCAATGCGCCGCAGAATCTCTCGCCCGCGCAAATCCCGGATTTCGTCAATGACAATATCCTGCGCTGTATTGCCGGCATGACCAAGGCTGATCGGCCGCTGTTTCTCAAGATGCCGTTCAATGGCCGTCGCGCCATGGAAGATCTTGCCGGTTACGACACGGAACTTGTTGTGGGCATCCTCGGTGGTTCTGGTGGCACAACGCGCGATACATTCGAGCTGTTGCATCAGGGCGAAAAATCGGGTGCACGCGTTGCTCTTTTCGGTCGCAAGATCAAGCTCGCCGAAAGCCCGCTCGATCTGCTTGCGCAATTTCGCCCGGTGATTGAGCGCGCTGTCACGCCTGAAGAAGGTGTTCGGGCCTATCATGCAGCGCTCGCGAAAAAAGGTGTTCGTCCACTGCGATCACTCGTTGATGACCAGATGATCACCGAGTCCGTACTCGAAGGTTATCGCGGTTAGTTCAGTGGAGAGACGCGGCATCATTTGTGCGGGAACGGTTGTTCTCGATATCAACTATTTGATTCATGCATGGCCGCAGGAAGAACAGATCGCCTTTATCCGCGAGAGCATTCCGGCACCAGGCGGTCCGCCGCACAATGCTGCAACAGGTCTTCTCAAGCTAAGTGCGCCATTTCCGGTCTCGCTGATCGCTGTGGTTGGCGATGATCACTATGGCGATATTTTTCTGGAGAAGGCAGCGGCTTACGGACTTGATGTTTCTGATGTGCGCGTCATCAAGGGCATCAACACGGACTACACTCATGTGATGACCTCAAAGGTTACGGGGCGGCGCACGTTCTTCTTCCAGCAAGGTGCTAACACAACATTGCGTGGTGAGCACCTGTTGCCGCGGGATGATAAGGCGAAGATATTCTATGTCGGCTCGCCCGGATTGTCGGAAGCCTTGGACGAAAGCGATGGCTGGCGTGTGGCACTCACCTATGCGCGCCAGCATGGCTTCAAGACTTGCATGGAGCTATGCCCCGTGCCACCAGATGTGCAGCGCGCAGCGGTACGGCCCTGCCTGCCGCTGCTCGATTATTTCGTGATCAATGACTCAGAAGCAGAGATTGTCTCGGGAAAACCCGTACTGAAGGATGGTGCATTTGATCGCGATCTTGCTTTCGTCGCAGCGCAGACGCTGCTTGATATGGGTGTGAATGAAGTTGCTGCCATCCACCACCCAATGGGGGCAATTGCGTTGCGCAAATCCGGTGAGCGGGCTTTTGCGGCAACTGTCAAAATCGAGCAGTCAGAGATCGTCAGCTCGGTTGGCGCTGGCGATGCGTTCTATGCGGGCATGCTGTTTGGCCTGCATGAGGATTGGTCGCTCGCGCAGTGTCTGGCACTTGCCAATGCATCAGCCGCAACATCGCTGTTTTCACCCACCACATCGGCGAGTATCAGGCCTTGGCAAGATTGTCTTGCGTTTGCTGCAGAGCGTGGGCTTAGAGTTTAGTCTCACTGACCTTTAAAGCATCTGCCAAGCGCGCCTTTGCAGACCCCGGTTTCAGGGGTTGCGGCTGTGAGGCATGAGGCTTCCAAGCATTGGCCCAGGCAATTTCGATTGTGGCACGTACGCGACCATCAGCGTCGGCGAAATTTTGTTGATAGTGTCCGGCTGCGGCCATCAGAAGACTGCGCGTCACTGGTTTGCGCGAGCGATCCATCATCATGTTGGAAAGACCAAGTGCCTTCACCTCGCGCATCAGGCTCAAGGGTTCGGCATAGCGCAGTGTGACGCGGTCCATGTCAGCGACGGGAAGCGCAAGCTTTGCGCGTTGTAACAATCCGCCAAGTTCCCTCAGTGCAACCATGGGAGCGACACGCGGGGATGCGCCACCCGAATTTTCAACTTCGGCCGCAAGCCAGCTATCGCGCAATTCATTCAGTGTTTCGCCCGCAAAGAAGCAGAGCATCAACAACCCGTCTGGCAGCAGTGCTTCGGAGAGTTGCGCCAGATATCCCGGGACGTCGTTCACCGCATGAAGGTCAAGCAACGAGAAAATCGCGTTGTAGTGGTTTGATGCGAGAGCAAGATTGTCGGAAGCGTTGGGTGCTGCCTGTTCGAGTTCACCCGGCTTGCCGCTCGCCTTGATCACTGCGGCAAACTCGAGAGGTCCAATCACGAGCGACCTGTCAAAATTCCGGGTCAGTATATGCAAGCGATCCTGCAGCTCTTCTGAAATTCTTGCGTGAAGTGCATCGCGCACAGGTCCATTCGCGGGCCCACTCGCGGGCCCACTCGCCAAGCGCTGGCGGTCCAGATAGAGTGCGCGGTCAAAGATCAGGGGTGCAGTATCAGCCATGGACGAGCCGATAGAGGAAAAGCTCAAGCCTTTCCAGACGTGGCTTGGTCATGCGTTAGCCTTGTGGCGCGGCTTTGTGGATTTTGTAACGCCTGCCAAATGCCTCACCTGCCAAATTCCGGTCGCAAGCGATGCTGGGCTTTGCGTGTCGTGCTGGGGCAAGCTCCGTCATATCTCCGATCCGGTTTGCGATGCTTTGGGAACGCCTTTCGAATATGACGAGGGCGAAGGTGCGCTGAGTGCTGCTGCGATATCAGATCCTCCACCGTGGAGCAGGGCCCGCACGGCTGTGGCTTTTGACGCCCATGGCGGCAAGCTCATTCATGCCCTCAAATATAATGATCGGCATGAAGCGGCACCCGTGATGGCGCGCCTCATGCAACTTGCGGGACGAAAACTCATTGCCGAAGCCGACATCATTGTGCCTGTGCCGCTGCATCGCAGGCGGTTGTGGCAAAGGCGCTATAATCAGGCCGCACTGCTCGCCCATGCGCTTGGTCGATTGTCGGGAAAGCCCGTAGAAACGGAGACTCTGGTCAAGACCAAGGCCACGCGCCAGCAAGTGGGACTGGATGCTGATGAGCGCCGCCGCAATGTGTCACGCGCTTTTGCGATTGATCCAGAAAGGCTGCATTTGATCAGTGGGCGGAGGGTTTTGCTGGTCGATGATGTGCGCACCACGGGTGCTACAGCCACCGCCTGCACCAAGACCTTGTTAACCGCAGGCGCTGCTCACGTCGATGTGTTGAGTTTTGCCCTTGTCTTGGAACCAGTGAGACCCGATATTGTCGCGTGACGGAGAGACTGATGAAATCTGTAGAAATCTACACCAAGGATTATTGCCCCTATTGCCATTCCGCCAAGGCGCTGTTGAAGCGCAAGGGCGTTGCGTTCACGGAAATTGACGTGATGAATGATCGTGCAGAACTTGAAAACATGATCAAGCGGTCTGGTGGACGGCGTACAGTCCCACAGGTTTTCATCGGTGACACACATGTGGGTGGCAGCGACGATATTCACGACCTTGACCGGGCAGGCCAGCTTGATCCATTGTTGGCGTCATGACCTTCAAAACAGCTCTCGTGCAAATGCGTTCGGGCCTCGACATGGCACGAAATTGTGATGATGCCACAAAGCTCATCCGTGAGGCAGCAGCTTCTGGCGCCAAGCTCGTGGTGACGCCCGAGATCACCAATATCTTCGAGCCTGATCGTGATCGCTTGCGCGCCATCGCACCATTTGAAAAAGACGATCCGGCAGTTTCGACTTATGCAGCACTGGCCAAAGAATTGGGCATTCATCTGCATATCGGTTCAATGGCGCTGAAGGCCGAGACGGGAAAGCTCGTCAATCGTGCATTGCTGTTTGGCCCTCATGGCCGCAAGATCGCGCATTATGACAAGGTGCATTTGTTCGATGTCGATTTGCCCAATGGTGAGGTTTACCGCGAGTCGGATGCCTATGAGCCCGGCGCTGAAACGCTTGCTGTGAAGTTGCCCTATTGTACGCTGGGTGTGGCGATCTGTTATGACGTACGTTTTCCACCGCTCTATCAGGCACTGGCAAGGGCTGGGGCCAATGTCATCGTGATCCCGGCCGCCTTCACTGTCCCCACAGGCGAGGCGCATTGGCATGTGCTGCTCCGCGCGCGTGCGATTGAAACCGGAAGCTACGTGCTTGCGGCAGCGCAAGGCGGCACGCATGAGTGCGGGAAGTCGACCTATGGTCACTCATTGATCATCTCGCCCTGGGGTGAAATTCTCGCCGAGGCTGGCACTGATCCATGTGTGATTTCTGCCGAGATTGACATCCAGAAATCCGCAGATTCCCGCCAACGTATTCCCGCTCTTAAGAACGCTCGCAAGTTTGACTTGAAATTGGTCGATGCGGTTTCTAACTAACGGTCATGATCCGATACGATCTCAGATGTGACAAGGGCCACGAGTTTGATGGCTGGTTTGCCGATAGTGCAGCTTACGACAAGCTGGCACGGCGCAAGCTTGTCGAGTGCAGCCACTGTGGTTCAGTGAAAACCGAAAAGCAGATGATGGCGCCTGGCATCCCAGCCAAATCCAATCGCAAGGTTGATGCATCAATCAAGCTGACTACTCCGCCCGCTGATCCCCGCATGCAAGCGATGATGCAAATGGTGCGCGAACTCCGCAGCCACGTCGAAGCCACGGCGGAAAATGTTGGCGATGGTTTTGCCGAAGAAGCGCGCAAGATCCACTACGGTGAAACCGAAGCGCGTGGGATTTATGGCAATGCCACGTCGGAGCAGGCCAAGGATCTGATCGAAGAGGGAGTGTCGGTGATGCCGCTGCCGCGCTTGCCCGAGGATGCGAATTAGCGTCCCATAATTCTGCCGCATTGAAATTCAATTTTCCGCTGATGATTTCACGGCGCGTCGTTCTCTCTGGCATTGCTTTGGGTGCAAGCGGCAAGGTTTCATTTGCTGTGCCGCAACCCAAAAAGGTTCAAAAACTTCTGACCGCAGCGCGCGGCCAGATTGGCATCACCACACTCTATGATCCTGCTTACGTGAGGCTTTCATTTCCCGGAGGCGATGTGGCGCGCGAACGAGGTGTGTGCACCGATGTCGTGGTGCGTGCCTATCGCGATGCCTTTGGCATTGATCTTCAGAAGCTTCTGAACGTTGACATGAAGAAACACTTTTCGCTCTACCCCACACGCTGGGGGTTGAAGCAGCCTGACCGCAACATTGATCATCGCCGCGTCCCAAATTTGCAGGTCTATTTCACACGCCATGGCAATGCGCTGAGCGTTTCAAAAAAGCCGGATGATTATCAACCAGGTGATCTCGTCACAATGAACCTGCCTGGCAATCTTCCACATATTTGCATTGTTTCGGATGAAAGGACTGAAGTTGGTGTGCCACTTGTCATCCACAATATCGGGCAGGGAACTGTTACACAGGACATACTGTTCTCTTTCGATATCTCCGGTCACTATCGTTACGCGTTGGATTGAATACTGGTCTGTTGACCGCAGGCCCTGACTTCGCCAATCTGGCGTGATGCTCACTCGTTCAACCGTCTTCTCGATCCCGGCACCGCGCACGCTCGATCTTATCTTCACTGATGAGGCGCTGAAGGATTTTCGCCACCGCTTTCAGGTGATTGAAGGGGATCAGGCGATTCTCGAACAAAAGATCGGCGAGATTGATTTCATTGTTGGTCAACCGCCGCTGCCTACCGCGCTTTTGGAAAAGGCAACGCGGCTCCAAGCCGTACTCAATGTAGAGAGCAATTTTCTCAACAACATGGATTATGAGCAGTGCTTCCGACGCGGCATTCATGTGTTGTCAACGGGCAAGGTTTTTGCTGAACCAGTTGCTGAAATTGGATTGGGCTTTGCTCTTTCGCTGCTGCGCGACATTCACGGTGCGGACCGTGCGTTTCGCGAAGGTCACGAATTGTGGGGCGGCGATGGTAATCAGGAAGCACGACTGCTCTCTGATTGTGAAGTTGGTCTCATCGGTTTTGGTGATCTCGGTCGTGCGCTCAATCGTTTGCTCAAGGGATTTCGTTGCAAGGTCAGGGCCTATGACCCGTGGCTTCCGGAAAGTGCGCTCAGGGAACATGATGTTGAGCCCGCAACGCTTGACAGGGTGCTGGCCAAGAGTGACGTGATTTTTGTGGTTGCCGCCGTGACCAGTGAAAATGGTGGCTTCCTTGGAGCTGATGAATTTGAAAAAATGAAATGGGGTGCAAATTTCATCTTGCTGAGTCGTGCAGCCGTTGTCGATTTTGATGTGATGATGGCAGCGGTCAGGAATGGCCATATCAAGGCGGCAAGTGATGTGTTTCCAGAAGAGCCGTTGCGGCTTGATCATCCGGTGCGTGGGCTTCAGAACATGTTGCTTTCTGCTCATCGTGCCGGGGCCATCGAAAGCGCCTTCAACGACATGGGCCGCATGGTGCTGGAAGATCTTGATCTCATGTCACGCGGCCTCGCCCCCCACGCGATGCGACGCGCCGAACGCGAAACAGTCACCAAAATGCAGTCAAAGCCGGTGGACCGGAATTAGAGCGAATTGCATTTGGTAGTAAAAAATGCTACCATTTGGGCATGAGCAAAGTTCAAAAAGTATCCATCGCCCTGACCCCCGAGATGAATGCACTTGTGCAGGAGGCTGTTGCATCTGGCCAATACGCCTCTGCCAGCGAAGTGGTTCGTGATGCGCTGCGCTTCTGGCAGAACCGCGAAAGGGTGCGCGAAGAGGCGCTGGCCTATACCCGAGCGCTGATCCAGGAAGGGATCAACTCTGGGCCATCGGACTACAAGTCGATGGCTGAAATTATTGCTGAAGCTCGGAAACGTCGCGAGTACCTGTTGAAAAAATCAGCATGAGATTGTTTCGAGTTGAGGTCAGCGTTGAAGCCGCTGAAGATCTGATCATGATTTGGGAATCAATCGGCGCTCATAATCCCGATGCTGCTGACCGATATCTTCACAAGATTGATGATCGCATTGATAGTCTCGTCGAAATGCCTGCGCGCGGTGTGCCGCGTGATGACTTGTCTGCTGGACTGCGCATGTTGGTTGAAGGAAACCATCTCATTTTTTATCGTATCGAAAACGATCACGTAAAAATCACGCGCGTCCTCCATGGCTCACAGGACATAGCGCGAGTTATTGGTGAAATTTCGCCACCATCATCAAACTGACCTCTGCCCCACCACCATGTAATTCACGCCCATGTCTTTTGACTTGCGCCATTCGTCAGCTAACGGATGAAATGTGACGCCGCTTTCGGCTTTGATTTCGACGTGGTTGGTTTTCATCCAGCCTTTGAGCTCATCGGGTGTGATGAATTTTTCCCATTGATGCGTGCCCTTGGGGAGCCAGCCCAGCACATATTCAGCACCGACGATGGCGAGGGAGAAACTTTTTGCGGTGCGGTTCAGCGTGGCCACGAACATCAAGCCTTCGGGTTTAAGCATTGAACAACACGTTTTGGTGAAGCTTGCGGGGTCCGCGACGTGCTCGATCACCTCCATGTTGAGGATCACGTCGAATTTTTCGCCAGCACGTTCCAAGTCTTCGGCGAGGCCGCAGCGATAGTCAATCGCCAGTTCCTGTTCAGCGGCATGCACTGAAGCCGTGTTGATGTTTTTCTGCGAGGGGTCAACGCCAACGACTGTTGCACCTAGCCTGGCCATCGGCTCGCACAGCAATCCGCCGCCGCAACCGATGTCGAGAATGCGCAGACCTTCGAAAGGCAAGCGCGCCTGAGGATCGCGCCCCATCCGTGCTGACACTTGCTCCTTGATCCAGGCGAGGCGCACCGGATTGAACTTGTGCAGCACGCCAAATTTGCCCTTGGGATTCCACCATTCGGCAGCCATTTTCGAGAATTTCTCGACTTCAGCGGGGTCGAGGCTTGGGGCAAAAGTATTTGTGTCAGTCATTGTGGCCCAACTTATTGCATGTTTTCCCGGGCTTCTCTATGAGACCAAACGAAACAGCCGGACAGTTCATCCACAAGCCTTGGATAAACATTGGAATTCCCTCGGGAATTCCACAGTCAGGTTTTTGAATCAGGGCTTAAATGGGGTTTGGCCGCATGGGCCGTTTGGTGATGAAATTTGGTGGCACGTCGGTTGCGGATATCGAACGCATCCGCAATGTCGCACGCCATGTCGAACGTGAAGTGAAGGCGGGCAATCATGTGGCTGTCGTGGTTTCGGCAATGTCCGGGACCACCAACCAGCTGGTTGAGTGGTGCCGCCAAGCCGCTTCCATCCATGATGCGCGCGAATATGACGCCGTGGTTGGCACAGGCGAACAGATCACCGCTGGTCTTCTGGCCATCGTGCTGCAGGACATGGGCATTCCAGCGCGCTCATGGGCGGGCTGGCAAATTCCGATCAAGACCGATGGCGTGCATGGTTCTGCCCGCATGACCGAAATCAATGGTTCTGAAATCGTGAAGCGCATGGAGCAGGGCCAGGTCGCCGTGATCACCGGCTTTCAAGGCATTGGACCTGACAACCGCGTATCGACATTGGGTCGTGGCGGCTCTGATACTTCAGCTGTAGCGGTCGCTGCTTCGCTCAACGCGGCTTGCGATATCTATACCGATGTCGATGGCGTTTACACGACCGACCCCCGCATTGTGACGGGTGCGCAGAAGCTTGATCGCATTTCATATGAAGAAATGCTGGAGCAGGCGTCGCTTGGTGCCAAGGTTTTGCAAACCCGCTCGGTTGAACTTGCGATGGTCTATAAGGTACCGTTGCAAGTCCGCTCAAGTTTTGAAGCCCCGGATTCGCCAAACCAGAACAGGCCGGATGGCACGGGCCCTGGAACAATCGTCTGTGATGAGGACAAGATCGTGGAACAGCATGTAGTTAATGGCATCGCCTATTCGCGCGATGAAGCAAAAGTCTCGATGCGCGGCGTGAAAGACCAGCCCGGCGTATCCGCTGCGATTTTTGGCGCACTCGCCGAGAATGACATCAGCGTTGACATGATTGTGCAGAACCTCTCGCATGATGGTGCCTTCACCGACATCACTTTCACGCTCGCTCGCAAGGATTTGCGCAAGGCGATTGAAGTGCTCAACGGCCTCAAAGGCAAGGTAGGCTTTACCGATATCGTGCATTCGGCCGATGTGGCCAAGGTTTCGGTTGTTGGCATCGGCATGAGGAGCCATGCAGGCGTTGCAGCCAAGATGTTCAAGTCGCTCGCCGACAAGGGCATCAACATTCAGGCGATCACCACGTCCGAAATCAAGGTTTCGGTGCTGATTGACGAGGCTTACACGGAACTTGCGGTAAGGGCCTTGCATACGGCCTACGGATTGGACAAAAAGGCCTCATGACCTTTTTGTCGACAATTCGATTCTTTGTAGCAGCGCATCTCAAGCGCCAAAAAACGCGCGCGCCATAAGGATATTGCATGCCCAGCTCAGCCCTCGGCCCGCGTGTCCTCCTCCGAAGGCTCCGGGAAGTGATGGCGGAGCCGGAAACGGCACAAAAGCGTCTCGACAAAATCACCACTCTCATTGCTGCCAACATGGTGGCCGAAGTCTGTTCGATCTATGTGATGCGGCCTGGCGATGTGCTGGAACTCTACGCCACCGAAGGCTTGAAGGCGCAAGCCGTTCACAAGTCCAAACTGAAAGTTGGTGAAGGTCTTGTCGGCTTGATTGCGGAAGATGCTATCGGGCTCAATATTTCTGACGCGCAACATCATCCTTCATTCAAGTATCTCCCCGAAACTGGTGAAGAGATTTACCAGTCGTTCCTCGGCGTGCCTGTCATGCGCGGCGGCTCTGTCATTGGCGTGCTCGTGGTGCAGAACCGCACACAACGTCAGTACACGGACGAAGAAGAAGAGGCGCTTCAAACCACGGCCATGGTGCTGGCGGAAATCATCGCGTCAGGCGAACTGAAGGAAATTGCGCGCGAAACTGCAATTGATGTGGCGCATTTGCGCAGCCATCATTTGCGCGGCGAAACACTCGCTGAAGGCATAGCCCTTGGCTATGTGGTGCTGCATGAGCCGCGCGTTGAAATCTCCAACATGCTGGCGGAGAACATCCCGGCTGAACTCAAGCGACTTGATCTGGCGGTTGAGCAATTGCAAAGCCATGTCGATGAATTGCTTGATGGTTCGGAAAGTGGGCGCGGCGGAGACTATGGCGATGTGCTCGAGACCATTCGCATGTTCGCCAAGGACAAGGGTTGGCGCAACCGCTTGCGCGAAGCGGTGCAAACCGGTCTCACGGCGGAAGCTGCAGTCGAGCGAGTGCAGACCGATAACCGCGTGCGCATGCAGCGCATGGCGGATCCTTATCTACGTGAGCGCATGCATGATCTCGACGATTTGTCGAACAGGTTACTGCGTATCTTGACGGGTGCCGTGGCCACAGCGTCGCGCACCGATCTGCCACAAAATTCGATCATCATCGCGCGCAACATGGGTCCGGCTGAGCTCCTCGACTATGACCGCACAAAGTTGCGCGGTGTTGTGCTCGAAGAAGGCGGCAAGACCAGCCATGTTGCGATCGTGGCGCGCGCCCTTGGCATACCAGCGGTGGGTCGCGCCGAAGGGTTGGTTGATCTTGTCGATCCCAACAATGAAATCATCATTGATGGAGGCGCTGGCGAAGTTTTCGTCCGCCCTTCGCAGGAATTGCAACGCGCCTATGCCGAAAAAGTGCGCTTCTACGCCAAGCGGCAGGCGCAATATGCGCAGCTGAAGCCACTGCCTGCTGTGACCAAGGATGGTGTGGCGATCAACTTGAACATCAATGCCGGGCTTATCGTAGATATCCCGCACTTACATGATTCAGGTGCTGATGGTGTTGGGCTTTATCGCACCGAGTTGCAGTTCATGATGGCACAGCGGTTCCCGCGCCTTACTTCGCAGGTCCGGCACTACAGCCAAATCTTGGAACAGGCCAATGGCAAGCCCGTGGTGTTTCGCACGCTTGATATTGGCGCTGACAAAATTCTTCCTTACTTGCGCCAGCCGCGCGAAGAGAACCCGGCTCTGGGTTGGCGCTCCATTCGCATGGCATTGGACCGGCCTGGCTTGTTGCGCCTGCAATTGCGCGCGATGCTGATTGCCGGTGCTGGCCATCATTTGAAGATCATGTTCCCGATGATAGCTGACGTTGCAGAATATCTGCGTGCCAAGGAAGTTTTTGATCGCGAATTTGCCTATCTTACAAAGCGCAATGTCGCTTTGCCGGAATCTGTGAAGCTTGGCGTGATGATCGAAATTCCTTCACTGTTGTGGCAGCTTGACCATCTGTTCCCAGTGATTGATTTTGCCTCGATTGGATCAAATGATTTGGTGCAATTCCTGTTTGCCTCTGATCGCGGCAATCCGAAATTGGCTGGCCGTTATGATCCGCTTTCGCCTGCAGCACTTTCAGCGATGCAGCTCATTGTGCAAAAGGCGCGTGCGCATAACAAGGTCGTGACACTTTGTGGTGAGCTCGGTGGCAGGCCTTTGGAAGCGATGGGGCTTGTGGGGATTGGCCTTACCTCAATGAGCATGGTGCCCTATGGCATTGGCCCGGTTAAGGCGATGATCCGCTCGCTCGACCAGCAGAAGCTCAACGACTTCATGCAACCTCTGCTCAACAGTGGTCATCATTCTTTGCGCGGCGATCTCCTTGAATTTGCGGGTCGCAATGGTGTGGTTCTCTAAATCCTAAGGAGATATGAAGCAGCCGTGTCTTACTCGCGGCGCGACTTTAACAAAGCGTTCTAATTCAGAACGAACACCGCCCGAATCGGATGCCAGCCGTTTTTCACTTTCCGTTCACGCCATTGATTGTGGTGCTGAGCTCATGTGCCTACCAGCGAGGCGCCGGTTGACCGAATTTTGCACACCTTTCAACTTCAATTCTTAACGCAAAATCCCGAAATGGGAAACGCGCGCTGATTACCTTTTCTTCACCATTCTCATTCATCCTGACTGCTCAGTTAATGCCGGAAGGTTCGCGTGTTCGTGCGGGCACATGGCCAGTTGTGAGTAGAGTGTGACGATGGAAAAAAAGACGCCCCAGCTTTTCGCAGACAGTGTCAATGCTGCAGTACAGGCTTCATCGCCTGAGCCGCACTTCGAAAACCTGTCAGGCTTTCGTGAAAAGCCAGATGGCATCTTAAATCCCGCTGGAGAAGCTGGCTGGTATCTCGAGCTTGAGCGGGTTGAGCGCGGTCTTTCGCTTGATGATGTTGCCGCTGCAACTGGCATTCATCCTGTTCATATCGAAGCCATTGAGCATGGCGATCTTACCCGTATGCCAGAACGCATGGAAGCTCTTGAGCTGATCGCAGTTTATGCCCATGCGCTGGGTTTTGATCCCGAGCCGCTGTTGACGCATTACTCGGCTTTCCTGCCCGCTACACAGATTGCGCCAAAGCGTCATCCGGCCGACCCTGCCCCGCTTTCAAGTGCCAAGATCTTGCAGTTTGGTCGCATTGTGCCGCGCATGCCGTTTGATGTTTCAACTCTGCGTATTCCGTCAGTGGGCGGAACGCCGAGCATCGTAGCTTCGTTGGCTGGCCTCTTGATGCTGGTTGGCGGTGGCTTCTGGATGTTTTCAAATTCCGGCCCTGTATCAGGTACCGATCAAATTGCAGCGATTGAACAATTGGTTGATCCGATGCCAACCGCGTCAACGGGCGTTGATGTTGCTTCCGTCGATGTGACCGAGTCTCCGTTGGATGGCGCTGGCTTGGCCAATCTCGATCAATCGGGTCGTAAGGCTGCCACGGTTCCAGACGATCCAGATGCGATCGGGTCGTTCATCCAGAATCTTGATGGCGAAGAAACCACTGCCAGCACCGCTCCAATTCTCAAGCCAGCTGAAACAGCAAAGGGCAAGAAGAAAAAGAAAAACGGTGACAAGCCCCTGATTGATGAAGTTTCGACCAAGGGCAAAGTGATCGGTGGCACAGTTGGTCGCCTGGTGTTGACGGCCAAGGCCCCTGTCTGGATGAGTGTAGATGATGCGCAGGGCAAGTCCCTGATGACGCAGATGCTCAATGCTGGTGATACCTATCATGTGCCTGATCAGAAGGGTCTGGTGGTATTGACGCGCGACGGTGGCCGTGTGGCTTTCAGCATTGATGGTGTTGAAAAAGGTTTACTTGGTACGCCGGGACAAATCATCACGGGTGACCCGCTTGACGTCGAAGAGCTTCTGAAGCGCGGCTGAGCTTTGCATATGGGTGGCGGTTCAGTTATGGACCGCCATCATGTCTGCCATTCCACTTGAAAAAATCGACAAGATCATCGAGCGCTTTGCGCATGTCGCGCATTCCCTTTCGGCTGGGGTGACGGGCGAGGCCTTTGTCAAATTGTCGAAGGACTATGCCGAGATCGAGCCATCGGCCAAGCTCGCGCAGTCCTTGAAGCAGGCCTATCAGGAACGCGACGGGCTTTTGGAAATGGAAGCTGCTGGTGGTGAGCTTGCTGCCATGGCTGCAGCAGAACGCCCTGTGGTTTTGGAACGCATTGCGGGACTTGAGCAGGAGATGCGAATTGCGCTTTTGCCCAAGGATGCTGCCGATGAACGCAATGTCATTCTGGAAGTGCGTGCGGGAACGGGTGGTGATGAGGCTGCAATTTTTGCAGGTGATTTGTTTCGCATGTACCAACGCTATGCCGCTTCCAAGGGCTGGCGCGTCGAAGTGATTTCAGCAAGCGATGGCGAGCATGGCGGTTACAAGGAAATCATCGCCAATATTTTTGGCTCGGGCGCTTACGCACATTTGAAATTTGAATCCGGTGTGCACCGCGTGCAACGCGTACCCAATACCGAAACACAGGGACGCATACATACCTCTGCTGCAACAGTTGCGGTTCTGCCGGAAGCCGAGGAAGTTGACATCAAGATTGAAGACAAGGATTTGCGGATTGATGTCTATCGGTCGTCGGGTCCTGGTGGGCAGTCGGTCAACACAACCGACTCTGCGGTGCGCATCACGCATATTCCAACGGGACTTGCCGTTGCGCAGCAGGATGAAAAATCGCAGCTCAAGAACAAGAACAAGGCGATGAAAATTTTGCGCGCGAGGCTTTATGAGCGTGAACGGGCGCGGATCGATTCAGAACGGTCTGCAGCGCGCAAAGGCCAGGTCGGATCAGGGGATCGTTCCGAGCGCATTCGCACTTACAATTTTCCGCAAGGACGGTTGACCGATCATCGGATCAATCTCACACTCTATAAGCTTCCCGAAATCATTGAGGGACCTGCACTGGAAGAAGTGGTGCGTGCGCTGGTGACCGATCATCAGGCCAGCCTGATTGCCGAGCAGGACTTGGGATGACGATTGGCGAGGCGCTGAAGCTTTCGCGGCGTGAGATTGATGCACTTGATGCGCGTTTGTTGATGCAGCACGTATTGCAATGCTCGCATGCCGAATTGATCGCGCGTGAAAATGATCCGCTCACGGATGAAATGCTGAAACGCTTTGAGGCATTGGTCGCACGGCGTATTGATTGCGAGCCAGTGTCGCGCATTTTGGGATCACGTGAATTCTTTGGCCGCGACTTTCGCGTTTCGCCAGCCGTACTTGATCCGCGTGCTGATACCGAGACCATCATTGATCTGTGCCTTGAAGCGCCAGCGTCGCGCATTCTCGATCTTGGTGTTGGCAGTGGTGCAATTCTTTTGACGTTACTTGCTGAATGGCCGAGCGCAAGTGGTGTTGGGGTTGATCTCTCGCAAGATGCGCTCACAATTGCCCAAGCAAATGCAAAGGCGATTGGGATTGGAGATCGCTGCCAGTTCATTCAGTCCAACTGGTTTGAAAAAATCGAAGGGCATTTTGATCTCGTTGTTTCCAATCCGCCCTATATTCCGTCGCGGGAAATTCCAACGCTTGAGCGTGATGTGAAGGAACACGATCCGCTTCTGGCGCTCGATGGTGGTGCCGATGGACTTTTGGCCTATCGCTCGATTGCGTCTGGTGCGCGCGACCATCTTGCGCCTGATGGCCGCATCGTGGTGGAAATCGGGCAGGGGCAATCCACGGATGTTGTGCGGATTTTTGCAGCGCAGAGGTTTAACCTTGTGGCACAGCGCCAAGACTTGAGCGGGATCACACGTGCGTTGCAATTTGTCCACAGTCAGCAAGCAACAATAAAGCCATGAAAAAACCTTTTGGAATCGCTTGATGTTTCCGCTATACCACCCCATGTAATCCCCTGCCTTTAGAGTTTTTACGTGTGCAGAGCGGGATTTGACGGCGGGGCCAACGCAGCAAATCTTTCTTTCGTAAAACCGGAGCAGAGCGGCGGATTCTATCAGCTCAAAAAGCTCATGGAATTTTTCGGTGGCAGGGATCAACCAGGACACAAAGCCCCAGGATTTTGTTTGTATCGGCCTGTTTTTTAGAAACCCTTTTGGAAATTGCCTTGCGCTTGTCGCAAGTGCGAAGCCGTTTGATTTGGCGGAAGTAAATGATGATGAGACCCGGACAGCATAACAATAACAACAAGCGTGGACGCGGCCGAAACCGTGGGCGCCAGGGCGGCGGCGGCTACAGTGGCGGCGGCGGTCATAGCGGCAGCCATGGCGGCAATCCGGCAAACCGGGTTTATGATTCCAACGGGCCTGATGTGAAAGTGCGCGGTACCGCACAAACTGTCGCCGACAAATACATGCAGCTTGGCCGCGATGCGCAATTGTCTGGTGATGGCGTGATGGCCGAGAGCTATTATCAGCATGCGGAGCATTATTACCGCTTGTGGCTAGCGAACCAACCTGCTGGACAGCCTATACACTTCCCGCGCCGTCCTGGTCTTGATGAAGAGTATGAAGAAGACTCTGCAGATGGTGCAGGTGATGCGGGCGAGGGCGAAGAGCTTGCCGCAGAAGGTGTGGAGACTGTTGAAGCTGCTGCACCAGAGGGCGAGCAACAACAACGTCAGGAAAATTTCCGCCAAAACCGGCCGCAACGCGAAGCCCGTGAGGGTGAGGGCAATCGTGACAACAACCGCGAAGGTGGGCGGCGCGATCGCAACCGTTGGCAGCAACGCCGCGAACGCAATTTTGATGGCAACCGCGAAGATGTGAACAGCAATCCGGGTGAGCGCGTTGATGCGCCTGTTGTGCAAACTCAGGAACGCGCGGAACGTGTTGCAGAGCCTGTTCAGCAAGCAGCACCACAGCAGGATGCCGGGGATAATTGGGAAGCACCATCGTTCCTCACGCGCCCAGTGCCGCTAGTGCGCGATGTGGTTGCGGACATAGCTGAGGTGACACCTGCACCGCGCCGTGGTCGTCCGCGCAAAGTCGTGGCTGATCTTGCGCCTGTGGGTGAAGGCGAGCCGGAATAATTTTTTCTCCCGGCCCCTTGAAATCAGGATTTTCATTCCTATCTCTGCTCTGAATTGGATTTTGGAGTTGGGTCATGGATTTTTCAAAATATACCGAACGGTCACAGGGTTTTATCCAGTCGGCGCAAGGCCTTGCTTTGCGCGAGGGGCATCAACGCTTTGCCCCTGAGCATATCCTCAAGGTTTTGCTTGATGACGAGGAAGGGCTTGCTTCCGGCCTGATCCGGGCGGCGGGTGGCGATGCTGCCGAAGTGTTGCGCTTGACCGAAGCGGTGTTGGCGAAAACCCCAAAAGTTTCTGGTTCGGGTGCGGGGCAGTTGATGCTTTCGCCCGAACTCGCACGCGTGTTTGAAGCTGCGAGCAAGATCGCGCAGAAAGCTGGCGACAGTTTTGTGACGGCTGAGCGCTTGCTACAGGCGATTGCGGTTGAACCGAGCGAAGCATCAAAAGCATTGAAGACTGCGAAGGTTACGGCGCAAGGACTGAACACTGCGATCAACGATATTCGCAAAGGCCGCACTGCTGATTCAGCATCTGCCGAAAATGCCTATGATGCGCTGAAGAAATACGCCCGCGATCTCACTGAAGTGGCACAAGCTGGAAAGCTTGATCCTGTCATTGGCCGTGATGAAGAAATCCGCCGCGCCATTCAGGTCCTGTCACGGCGCACCAAGAATAATCCCGTGCTGATTGGGGAACCCGGTGTGGGCAAAACGGCGATTGCCGAAGGCTTGGCGCTTCGCATCGTCAAGGGCGATGTGCCTGAATCCCTCAAGGACAAGAAACTCATGGCCCTCGACATGGGCTCGCTCATTGCAGGGGCGAAGTTCCGGGGCGAGTTTGAAGAGCGCTTGAAGGCGGTTCTGTCAGAAGTCACATCAGCCGATGGCGGCATCATCTTGTTCATCGATGAAATGCACACGCTTGTGGGTGCTGGCAAAGGTGAAGGTGCGATGGATGCCTCGAACCTGTTGAAACCTGCATTGGCGCGCGGTGAACTTCATTGCGTGGGTGCGACGACACTTGATGAATACAAGAAACACGTTGAAAAAGATGCAGCGTTGGCGCGGCGCTTCCAGCCGATATTTGTCAATGAGCCGACGGTTGAAGACTCGATTTCGATCCTGCGCGGCATCAAGGAGAAGTATGAGCTTCACCATGGTGTGCGGATTACGGATGCGGCAATTGTCGCAGCTGCCACATTGTCTAATCGCTACATCTCGGACCGCTTCTTGCCCGACAAGGCGATTGACCTGATGGATGAGGCTGGTGCGCGCCTGCGCATGCAGGTTGATTCAAAGCCCGAGGAACTGGATGAGCTTGATCGGCGCATCATGCAATTGCAAATCGAACGCGAGGCGCTGAAGAAAGAAACTGACAGCGCATCGAAGGATCGCCTGTTGCGGCTCGAAAAGGAATTGGCCGAGACCGAAGAGAAATCGGCTGTGATGACGCGGGCCTGGCAGGCGGAAAAAGAAAAGCTCGCCTCTGCATCAAAGCTCAAGGAAGAATTGGAAGAAGCACGGCGCAATCTTGAACTGGCGCAGCGCAAGGGCGATTTTGCGCTTGCGGGTGAATTGACTTACGCCAGGATTCCAGAACTTGAAAAGAAGCTTGCAACCGCTGAAGCGCAGGATGGCTCGCAAATGGTTGAGGAAGCCGTGACCGAGGCGCATGTGGCGCAAGTCGTCTCACGCTGGACTGGCATCCCTGTCGACAAGATGCTTGGCGCCGAGCGCGAGAAATTGCTGCAGATGGAAACTGAGTTGCAAAAGCGCGTCGTCGGTCAAGAAGAAGCTGTGACAGCAGTCTCGACAGCGGTCAGGCGCGCGCGTGCTGGTTTGCAAGATCCCAATCGTCCCATTGGTTCGTTCCTGTTTCTGGGGCCAACGGGTGTGGGCAAGACCGAGCTTACCAAGGCTTTGGCTGGCTATTTGTTTGATGATGAACATGCGCTGCTCAGGATCGACATGAGCGAGTACATGGAAAAACATGCGGTGGCGCGCCTCATTGGTGCTCCTCCCGGTTATGTTGGTTATGATGAAGGTGGTGCGCTCACTGAAGCTGTGCGGCGCAGGCCCTATCAAGTGGTGCTGTTCGATGAGATCGAAAAAGCGCATCCCGATGTGTTCAATGTTCTGTTGCAAGTTCTCGACGATGGTCGTCTGACCGATGGTCAGGGCCGCACCGTCAACTTCAAGAATACGCTGATCCTGATGACCTCGAATTTGGGTTCAGAGTTCCTGGTCAATCTCGCCGAAAACCAAGATGTGGACCAGGTGCGCGATCAGGTCATGACTGTGGTGAAGCAGACCTTCAGGCCGGAGTTTCTCAACCGGATTGATGACACGATCCTGTTCCACCGTCTGATGCGCAAACACATGGGAGCGATTGTCGAAATCCAGCTTGGGCGTTTGCAAAAATTGCTCAGTGAACGGAAGATCACGGTCGAGCTTTCTCCGGATGCCAAAGAGCTGCTGGCGGAAAAGGGCTATGATCCCGCTTATGGTGCGCGGCCCCTGAAGCGCGTGATCCAGAAGCATGTGCAGGATCCGCTCGCCGAGGAGATTTTGGCGGGGCGCGTCAAGGATGGCGAGACGGTGCAGATTGGCGTGAAGAGCAGTGTGTTTGTGTTCAACGGCCTTGTGCCAGCGGCACGAAAAGTTTCACCAGCTGTTCTGACAGTGCATTGATCTATAACAAGTCTTCGAGAAACGGGATCAGTGGAATATCGGCTGGTGGCATGGGGAGTGCGCGCAGATCCTTGGCGCGGACCCATTTGATTTCCTGGCCTTCCATAGCGCACATCTGGCCTTTCCAGCGACGGCAAACGTAAAGCGGCATCAGAAGATGGAATGTCTCATAGGCGTGACTCGCGAAAGTGAGGGGAGCAAGGCATGATGCTGTTACATCGATGTCGAGCTCTTCTTTCAATTCACGGATGAGTGCCGCTTCGAGATTTTCATGTGGCTCAACCTTGCCGCCCGGAAATTCCCACAGGCCCGCAAGTGATTTTCCTTCCGGACGTTTGGCCATCAGCACGCGACCATCGGCATCGATCAACGCCACTGCCGCAACGAGGAGGTGGCCCACCCTAGCTCCGATATGAACCGTTGATGTCGATATAGCGATGCGTCAAATCACAGGTCCACACCTGCGCCTTGCCTGCTTTTGCTCCCTTGGCCACGCCAACATCGGCTTCGATCCTGATCGCGCGACCTTTCATGTGTGGCATGATATCGGCTTCCCGGTAGTTGGGATCGCGAAGGCCCTTGGCTGCGACTTGCACGCCACCAATCCGGATGCGCAGCCTGTCGCGAATAGCTTTCTCGCCTGATTTGCCAATCGCCATGACGATGCGGCCCCAGTTTGCATCCTCACCTGCAATCGCGGTTTTGACGAGTGGCGAGTTGGCGATGGTCATCGCGATCTTGTGAGCGGCCTTGTCGCTCTCGGCACCTGTCACTGTGATGTCGATCAGTTTTTCAGCGCCTTCTCCGTCCTTCACCACTTGCAGTGCAAGGTCCATGCAAATATCGTCGAGTGCGCGGGCGAATGATTTGAGACGGGGATCTGCAGATGATTTGAGATTGGTGAGTGCGCCACCTGCAGCACCTGACGCAAACATCAATACCGTATCGGAGGTTGATGTATCACTATCGACGGTGATGCAGTTGAAGGTCTTGGTGACCGAGGCCGACAAGAGTTTCTGCATGATCTTGGCTGGCAAATCAGCATCAGTGAAAATGAAGACCAGCATCGTTGCCATGTCTGGCGCAATCATGCCGGAGCCCTTGGCGATGCCGTTGATCGTCACGGTCTTCGCGCCAAGTTTTACTTTTACGGTTGCGGCTTTTGGAAATGTGTCCGTCGTCATGATGGAGCGCGCGGAGGCATTCCATTGATCGGCGCGCGCTTCCTTCAACAATGACGGAATGGCGTTGGTGATGAAATCTGGATTAAGCGGCTCGCCGATCACGCCGGTTGAGGCCTGGAAAATTTCCGAAGGTTTGCAGCCAATCGCCTTGGCCGCTACGTTGGCAACAGCCTTCACTGTCGCAACGCCCTTCTGGCCGGTGAACGCATTGGCATTGCCGGCATTCACCACAACGGCGCGGGCAGTGCCCTTGCCAAGATTTGCAGCACACCAATCGACTGGAGCCGAGCGTGACTTTGACATCGTAAGGCAGCCCGCAACCCGGGTGCCCTTGTCCATGACCGCGAGCAACACATCGGGGCGACCTTTGTAGCGAATGCCTGTTGCAGCGGCCGCAAGCCTGACACCGCCGAGTTCCGGCAGCTCAGGCGTTGCCGCTGGCGCAAGTGGTGAAACAGTTTGTGCCATCGAAGTCCCCAAGTGAGTTGGTCTTATTGTTCTGGTCTTATTGCTCTGGTGCGAGAAGATCGCCCTTGCCGCCAGCCCCTTCGGTATCCCCTTCTGAGGCTGCTGTACCTTCCTGCTGCTTTTGCAAGGCTTGGCGTTGCTTGGCGAGATCGTCGGCAAACTTCTTCAGATCAGGATCGAGCACATCGACCTTGGCGATCTTCCGGAGTTCCGCCAATTGTTCCTGGACCTTGCGACGCACGAGGACCTGGCGAATGGCGCCCTTCACTTGGGCAAACGGTTGAGCTGCACCTTTCTTGAGATCTTCAAGCTTGATGATGTGCCAACCGAAATCAGTTTTCACAGGAGCGGAGACTTCGCCCTGCTTGAGAGCAAAGGCAGCCTTTGAAAATTCAGCGACCATTTCTGGTGCGGTGAAGTAACCGAGGTCGCCACCAAAATCCTTGGAGCCATCGAGGGAATACTGCTTGGCGAGGTCTTCGAATTTTTCACCCTTCTTGAGCTTGGCAAGAATGTCAGTTGCTTCCTTTTCACTGGCCACAAGGATGTGGCGGGCACGGGCACGCTCGGTTGCCTGCAGGCGTTTGGCTTCTTCGTCATAAGCCTTTTTCATCTCGGCTTCGGGGATTGAAGGGCCGATCTTCTGCACCAGGAAAGAGTCACGCAATGCCTTGGCCTGATAGGCGGCCAGACGACGTTTGTAGTCTTCCGAATCGCCAATGCCTTCCTTGCTGGCGAGCTGGGCGAGCAAGTGGCGCTCGATCAGGAATTCGACCACGAAAGGATAGCGCAGCTTTGGCGGAATGTTGGGCAGCTGGCCGATCACGTCATCGAATGCCATGCGCACTTCAGACGCCTTGATTTCATAACCATTGACTGTGGCCACGGTGACGTTCTCGCCATCAAGGGCTGGCGGATCAGCGTCCTGGGCATAGGCAGGTGCTGCAACAAGAACGGTCGCCAGCAACAGGGACTTTAACAGAGAAACGGGGCGGATCATTTTTACCAACTTTTGATCAACTCTTGATCGGGCTTATTATTCGGATTTGGGCAGGCTCTTGGTCGCAAATCACGGCAAGAATGTGCCGTGACTTACCAACCCCGCAACTTGGCCGCCGCATCTCGGGAATCGCGAGCCTTGTCTATGATGGCCATACTGGCATTCCGCAAGGGGTCACATTCGCGCTTTGTGCCCAAAAAATGAACTGTTGCGCCGTAGCAACATATTGAAACCATTCAGCCTCGCGCCTATGTCAGCCTGGCCAGGGCGGTGGTGATTGTTAAAGCTCTCCATTGGGACTAGAAGCACGTCCGATTTGGCGATTTGGCCTGGCTGGAACACCCGTTCCGGCTGTTGTTTCCCTGAAGGATAGAATTTCTCCCATGTTCGGATTGCGCAACCTCGCCCAGAAGATTTTCGGAACAACCAACGACCGGAAGCTGGGGAGCTACACCCAGAAAATCCCTGCCATCAATGCGCTTGAAGCTGAATATGAAAAGCTGACCGATGAAGAGCTCAAGGGGCTTACCGTTCAGTTTCGCAGTGAGCTGGCCAATGGCAAGGAACTCGACGATCTGCTGGTGCCTGCCTTTGCCGCCGTGCGCGAGGCAGCCAAACGCGCGCTCGGTCTTCGGCACTTTGATGTGCAGATGATTGGCGGCATGGTTTTGCACGAAGGCAAAATCTCCGAAATGAAAACCGGCGAAGGCAAGACGCTTGTCGCAACGCTTCCGGTTTATCTGAATGCGCTTGAAGGCAAGGGCGTTCATGTCGTCACGGTCAATGACTATCTGGCCAGCCGCGATGCAGGGTGGATGGGCAAGGTCTATAGTGCTCTGGGGTTGACGACTGGCGTGATCGTGCATGGTCTGAACGACCAGCAACGCCACAAGGCCTATGCCTGTGATGTGACTTACGGCACCAACAATGAGTTGGGCTTTGATTATCTCCGTGACAACATGAAGTACCATCTCGAAGAGATGGTGCAGCGTGGCCATGGTTTTGCGATTGTCGACGAAGTGGATTCGATCCTCGTTGATGAAGCCCGTACACCGCTCATCATCTCAGGCCCAAGTGAAGACAAGTCAGAGCTTTACAACACGCTTGACCAGTACATTCCGCAGCTCGATGCGGCTGACTACGACATTGACGAGAAGCAGCGTTCGATTTCACTGACCGAAGCAGGCAATATCCATCTCGAGGAGATGCTGGGCGCAGCGGGCATCCTGAAGGGCGGCAATCTTTATGATGCGGCCAACGTCACGATTGTTCATCACATGCAACAGGCGCTGCGTGCGCACAAGTTGTTCACGCGCGACAAGGATTACATCGTCAAGGATGGCGAAGTCGTCATCATTGACGAATTCACCGGCCGCATGATGCCGGGCCGACGTTACTCGGAAGGCTTGCACCAGGCTATTGAAGCCAAGGAACATGTTGATGTGCAGCCTGAAAACGTGACGCTTGCATCGATCACGTTCCAAAATTATTTCCGCATGTACGGCAAGCTCGCCGGCATGACGGGAACGGCTTCCACTGAAGCCGACGAGTTCATGGATATCTATAATCTTGATGTGCTTGAAATTCCGACCAATGTGCCGGTGTCGCGCAAGGATGAAGATGACGAGGTCTATCGCACCGAGCGCGAAAAATTCAACGCGATCATGGAGACGATCCGCGATGCGCAGGTGCGCGGCCAGCCGGTGCTGGTCGGCACAACCTCGATTGCCAAGTCGGAACAGCTTTCCGCTTTGTTGAAAGCAAACAGTATCGAGCATAGCGTGTTGAATGCGCGTTTCCACGAACAGGAAGCACTGATCATCGCGCAAGCGGGTGCGCCTGGTGCGATTACCATCGCCACCAACATGGCGGGCCGCGGCACCGACATCAAGCTTGGCGGCAATCTCGAAATGCGCATTGCCAATGAACTTGGAGGCATGCCCGAAGGTGCACAGCGCGAAACGGAAATTTCGCGGATCAAGGCTGAAATTGAAGCCAACAGGCAGGTGGTGCTTGGCGCAGGTGGCCTGTTTGTGATTGGTACCGAGCGGCATGAAAGCCGCCGCATCGACAATCAGCTCAGAGGCCGTTCGGGCCGTCAGGGCGATCCTGGTCGCTCACGCTTTTATCTCTCGCTTGAAGATGACCTGATGCGCATCTTCGGATCTGAGCGTTTGGATTCAATGCTGCAAAAGCTTGGCCTCAAGGAAGGCGAGGCGATTGTTCACAACTGGATCAACAAGGCCTTGGAAAAAGCGCAGCAGAAGGTTGAAGCGCGCAACTTTGATATTCGAAAGAACATCCTGAAGTTTGACAATGTGATGAATGACCAGCGCAAGGTCATTTTCGAACAACGCATTGGCCTGATGAAGGGCGAAGAGGTTTCCGAGACCGTAGATGACATGCGCCATCAGATTATCAACGAACTCGTGGCCAAGCACATCCCCGAAAATGCCTATGCTGAGCAATGGGATGCCGAAGGACTTCGCAAGCGTTTGCAGGAAGCCGTAGCGGTTGATTTTCCGGTCGACGAGTGGGCCAAGGAAGAGGGCATTGCGGATGAGGAAATCCGCGAACGCGTGACCACGACGGTTGATGAATACTATGCTGGAAAGCGTGCGAAATACGGCCCTGAAATCATGAACCAGGTTGAGAAGGCCGTGGTACTGCAAACGCTCGACCGCCTGTGGCGCGATCACATCATCACGATTGATTATCTGCGTCAGGTCATCCATCTGCGCGGCTACGGCCAACGCGATCCGCTCAATGAATACAAATCTGAAGGCCTGGAGCTGTTCACCGAAATGGTCGACAATCTCAAGGAACGCGTGACGGGCCAGCTGATGCGGGTCGAAGTACAGGCCCGGTCCGAGGGTGCGGAAGATGATGACTTGTTGCCCGATGAAGATGAGCTTCCCGATATGGAAGGACATCATTTTGATCTGACCACCGGTGAAGATGATTTTGGCGACGAAAATATTGCTGTGTTCGAGGATGCACCGAGCCTGCGTGAAGCCGCGCGCTTTGCCATTGATCCCAACGATCCACGTACATGGACTGGCATTGGCCGCAATGATGATTGTCCGTGTGGATCTGGCAAGAAATACAAGCACTGCCACGGCAAGCTGACATGAAATCCCGTTTCCTGCTGGTTACAGCACTTTGCCTGTTGGGCGGGCTGATTGCAGGGAATGTGGCTGAAGCACGCGCGTTGTTTTTGCCGGGGGCAAAGAATTGTCCATCAGCCTATGCGCAATGGAAATCGCGCAAGGATCACCGCTGGAGTGCTTTTGCTGTCAACAATTGGAACAGCACGGGGCAGGCTTGTGGCTATACCTTTCGCTATTCCACCAAGGATCGGGCATTTCGGGGCGCGCTGCGGAAATGTAACTTGGAAGAGCAGACCACGCGATCCGGTCGACGTGGCACGTGCCGCGTGCTTGGCGTCAAGTAATCAATTGTTTTTGGCTTTTTCGATTTCCTGAAGAAGCTTTGGCAGATTACCATCAGTGATAGGGCCGATCAGCTTATGGCGGATGTTGCCTCTTCCATCGATCACAAATGTTTCAGGTACGCCATAGCCACCCCATTCGATTGCGGCGCGACCACTGGCGTCTTCGCCAATCGCATCATAGGGCTGACCCAGTTCCGCGAGGAAGGCGAAGGCCTTGGCAGGTGTATCCTTGGTGTTGATGCCGAAGAGCTGGATGTCATCACGCTTGGAAAGTTCCATGAGCAGCGGATGCTCAGCACGGCAAGGTGCGCACCACGAGCCAAAAAGATTGACCAGTGTCACTTTACCTTTTGCCAAGTCGGCATTGGAAAATCCTGACACAGCAAAGCCGGGAACGGGTTTAAGTTCCATTGCGGGGGCAGGTTTGCCAATGAGCACCGAAGGGATGGTGCGCGTATCCGTGCCAAGGCCGACATAGAGGCCAATGGCAAGGGCCGCAAAAATTGCAACGGGCAGAAATGACCTGATACGCGACATCAGGTTTTTTCTTTTTCGCGCGCCGCAAGCTCGCGTCGGGTTGCGCGATCACTACGCAGGATCGCAACGGCGAGTGCAGCGAGCACCACGGCCGAAATGGCATAGGCGAGAAGCACGTAAGTGATGTGTTCGGCAGAAAGGTTCATTCAAGCCGTCCGTATTGCAGCGCGGGTGAGGTTGGCCAGTTTGCGGGCATTGATATCGCGGCGCATCGCGGTGAGGTGAAGGGCGAGAAAGAGAAGGGTGTAGGCAATCGCCATGGCCAGCAATGGCCACAACATCGAGGGATCAATTTTTGGGCCACCCATGCGGAACACACTGGCTGGTTGATGCAGGGAGTTCCACCAGTCGACAGAAAATTTCACAATCGGAATATTGATCGCACCAACGAGAGCAACGATGCGCGCAAGTGGTGCTGCCCGGTGCTGGTCGTCCAATTGCCAGATCGCGATATAGCCCAAATACAAAAGCATCAGCACAAACATTGAGGTGAGCCTGGCATCCCACACCCACCATGTACCCCACATCGGCTTGCCCCAGAGCGAGCCTGTTGCAAGAGCCAGAAAACAAAAGGCCGCACCAATGGGAGCTGCAGTTTTTGCAGCCACATCAGCAAGCGGGTGGCGAAAAATAAGGGCGGTGGCACTGGCCAAGGCCATGACGCCGTAACAAAACAGCGCCATCCAGGCGGCGGGCACATGCACATACATGATCCGCACGGTTTCGCCCTGCTGATAGTCTGCCGGGCTTGAACCGAACGCGCCGTAGAGGCCGATGACAAAGGCAATGAAGGTTGCTCCCCAAGCCCATGGCAAAAGCGCATTGGCGAGTTTCAGAAAGCGGGTGGGGTTGGCGAATTCCTGCATTGTGGTGTTCTACCTCAAGAAGCTGCGCAATGCAGCAGCAGAAGCGAGAGGGGCTAAGACAAGGCTCAGGAGCGTCAGGCCTGCGAGCACCGTGAGGGAAGATGTGGCGCCTGTTGGTCCGAGGGCTGATTGCGTGACCGAAACGCCAAAGATCAGAATTGGCACGTAGAGCGGCAAGATCAACAGTGCCACCAATAATCCGCCGCGCCTGAGGCCAGCGGTGATCGCTCCGCCAATTGCTGCAATTGCGGAAAGGGCGAGTGAGCCTGTGATCATCGCGAGAAGAAGCTGGGGAAATTGTGCGGCGTCCAAATTGAACATGAAACCCAGCACGGGTCCCAAAATTGCAAGCGGCAGCGACACCGTAAGCCAATGTGCTGCGATCTTGATCGCCGCGATCCATTCCAGCGAGAGGGAACCCGTGGTCATCACATCAAGCGAGCCGTCTTCGAGGTCGCTCGCGAACATGCGCTCGGCGGTGAGGAGAACTGCAAGCAAAAGTGTGAGCCACATCAGGCCGGGAGCGAGGCGTTGCAACAGGTTTTGATCAGGGCCGATCGACAAGGGGATCAGTACGATCACTGCCAGCATGAAACCGAGGGCCGCGCCAAGGCCACCGCCCTGCCGCCAGGCAAGTTTGATGTCGCGTTTCAAGAGAGCGAGCAATGATTTCATGCTGTTGCCTCGAGAAGAAGTGTTTTTGTAGGTGCCAGACCAAGATCAGCATGGGTTGATGCGATGATCATACCGCCATTCTTCAGGTGAGTTTGCATCGCGCTTTTGAGTTGGGTGAGGGTCGACTGGTCAAGACCAACACTTGGTTCATCGAGAAGCCACAAGGCGCGCGGCACCAGCGCAAGACGCGTGAGGGCGAGTCTGCGTCTTTGGCCTTCTGACAAAAGGGCTGCCTGCACATGGGCGAGCGCCTGCAGGTTAAAGGCGGCAAGACTTTGCGCCACTTCGTCGCCATTCAGAAAGTCAGTCCAGAATTGCAGATTTTCCGTGACCGTGAGGGCAGGCTTTGACGCTTCGCCATGGCCGATGAGGTGAAGCGCTTCACTGCGATGGTCCGTGGTGGATAGCGAGATCGATCCTGCTGCTGGTTCATCGAGCCTTGCGAGCAGTCTGAGCAGCGAAGATTTTCCCGAACCATTGGGCCCGCGCAGTTCCAGCCACTCGCCATTTTGCAAGCTGAAGTTCACGTCAACAAAAACCCGCCTGCCACCACGGTGACAGGCGAGATTTGAAACGTCCAGTATTGCTGGTGGAAACGGGCTCACGCCATATACATGCCGCCATTGACCGAAAGTGTCGAGCCGGTGATGAAGCCTGCGTCGTCACCTGCGAGGAAGACAACGGCGCGCGCGATTTCCTCAGGCTCACCCAAACGACCAACGGGGATGAGTGGCAGGATGCGCTTTTCGATCACGTCTTGCGGAACCGCGCGCACCATTTCAGTGCCGATGTAACCGGGGCAAATCGCATTGACGGTAATACCCTTGGCCGCACCTTCCAGGGCCAATGCTTTCACAAAACCGATCTCGCCAGCTTTGGCTGCGGAATAATTGGTCTGGCCCATCTGACCTTTTTGTCCGTTCACGGATGAAATGCAGATGATCCGGCCAAAGCTCCGGTCCCGCATGCCGGACCACAAGGGATGCGTCATGTTGAAGAGTGAATTCAAATTGGTGTTGATGACGGCATTCCATTGTTCAAGCGTCATCTTGTGGAACATCGCATCCTTGGTGATGCCTGCGTTGTTGACCAGAATATCGATTGGACCCACAGCGGCTTCAACCTGCTTGATTCCTGCAGCACAAGCCGACGCATCGCTCACATCCCACTTGAAAACCGGAATGCCAGTTTCCTTTGAAAAGGCTGAAGCCGCCTCGTCATTTCCTGCATAAGACGCTGCCACTTTGCAGCCTGCCGCCTGGAGCGCTTTACAAATTGCAGCACCAATGCCGCGTGTTCCGCCCGTAACCAATGCAACGCGAGTCATGTTTTTTCTCTCCCTGTTTTTTCTCGACCTTAGCAAAGATCGGCTCTTTGCAAAGGGGTTAACCACTTTGACTGATCACGGCTGCTTTATCGTTACTGAATCGTTAAGGATCGAAGACTTAGAAACGAGTGCCATGACCCTTCTCTACGATCTCCTCCGGCCGGAAGTCCTGATTTCGCTTGCACTCTTGGCGTTGATTGTAGTGCGTCTGCCGGTGAAACCGCGCGTTTCAATGTTCATCAATGCTCCTCCAAAGCGGGTGTTTGACGTTCTTGATATCCATGACGGAAAGATCCAGGACTATGGCCGCAGCTCGGTGGCGCAGAAGTTGATTGATAGCGCGCGCGAGATCTATCATTTCACCTATACCACCCTGATGCACAATGGGCGGGTGCGGGAATTTGATGCACAGTTTCGCGTTGCTGAACGTGTGGCTGGTGAGTTGCTCGTTCTGGAACGCGAAGGCCTCGCTGGCAAGCCAACAACAAACCAGTTGTTGCGCATAAGCCATCGTCTCACAGCTGAAGGCGCTGGAACACGACTTCACACCGAATATCATTGGGGTTCACGCGTGATGCTGGCGCAGCTCATTGCACGCGCAGACTTGCTGGGAGGCATTTATCGCACCAAGGGGCTGGCAGAAACAGGACGCGTCAATGATCTGCCCTATACGTTGATTTCCACGCTTATGGCACTCTTGACGGGGCTGATGTCAGTTGTGGCCTTTGCCTTCTATCTTGGGCCGATTGCTGCACTGGCCATGGTTTTTGTTCTGTTTGTGCATGAGCTTGGCCATATCCTTGCCTATCGCATGATCGGGCAGCCTTGGGGACGGATCATGTTCTTGCCGTTTCTTGGCGCCATCGCAATTCCGCGATTGCCGTTTGAAAAACAATCACAAATCATTTTTGCCGCATTGATGGGGCCAGGCTTTTCAGTGTTGCTGGTGCTTGTATGTCTTGGTGTACTCGCACTTGATCTGGTTCTGCCTGCGTATCGCTTGGCACTGGTTTGGCTTGGCCTTGGGACAGTTGTCATCAACGCGATCAATCTGGTTCCCATTGAGCCGCTTGATGGGGGTGTGGTTTTGCGCTCAATTCTTGCGCGGTTGACCAAGACTTATGCGCGCGCATGCCTGATCGCACTGGGCCTCGTCTTTTCCCTGATCGGGTTTTATTTCGACTCGGCAATCATTGTTGTCTTTGGCGCCATTGCAATCGCATTCAACTTCAAACCGCGGATCATTGATGATGGCTTGGTACCGCTCAGCAGAATGCAAGTTGTTCTGAGCTGTATGGCGTTTGCTGCACTTGCGTCCGTGTATGCTGTGTTGTTTGCAAGTTTCGTGAGCTACTTGCAAGGCTAAGACGAGTTGGGCATTGATCCCTGCCTATGAGCTTGCGCGAGATTTATGAAACACGAATTGCCGAACAGGGGTTGAAGGCTGATCACGGCCAGGCGCGCGTGGTTGATGTGCTTGACCAGCTTTCGCAGCAATTGGCATCGCCGGGTGGCGGGATTTTCAAAAAGCTGTTTGGTGGCAAGGCTGATCCAGTTCGCGGGATTTACATCCATGGTGAGGTTGGCCGTGGCAAGACCATGCTGATGGATCTGTTTTTTGATTCAGTTGAACTGCCGAAAAAACGCCGCGTGCATTTTCATGGCTTCATGCAGGATGTGCATCGGCGCAGGGCGCTCGCCAAATCTGATGATGTGATTGCAACGATTGCCGACCAGCTGGCAGATGGTGCCACACTCTTGTGCCTCGATGAAATGCAGATCGTTGATATTGCTGATGCGATGATCATCGGGCGATTGTATGAAGCGCTGGTTGCGCGGGGTGTGACTTTGGTGACGACATCCAATCTGCCGCCGGAGGGGTTGTACAAGGACGGGTTGAACCGCGACCTGTTTTTGCCTTTCATCGCAAAACTGCGCGCGAGCATGGATGTGGTGTCGCTTGATAGTGCCAGGGATTATCGCCTGGGCCGGGTGCGGGCGCGCGAGACTTATTTGCATCCTGCGTCTGCCGAGAACCGCGTGGCGTTCAATGCGCTGTGGAATGATCTCACGGATGAGGCGGCGGGCAAGGCTGAGACACTTGTCGTGCTGGGGCGCAAATTGATCGTGCCAAAGGCGGCGCATGGCTGTGCTGCGTTTACGTTCAGGGAGTTGTGCGGCGAGGCTTTGGGGCCGCCGGATTATCTCGCTATTGCTGCGGCCTATCGCACGGTGTTTGTTTCCGGTCTGCAACGCTTTGAAGAGCATCAGCGCAACGAGGCCAAGCGTTTTGTGCTGATGATCGACACGTTTTATGATGCAGGGATCAGGTTGGTCGCGCTGGCAGAAATTTCTGCCGAGGAGCTTTCACCCGCAGCATCACATGCATTTGAGTTCAAACGTACCATTTCCCGTTTAAAGGAAATGCAATCTGCCTCGTGGTGGACCAATACTATCGTTGAGACTTGATCAGTTGCCCGAGTGGGTCTAGATCGACGCAAGTTTTGCAATGCAGCATGGCCGCATCAGACGGCGTCGAGGTGAACAATGGCACGGAAGAAAATCGCGTTAATCGGTGGTGGCATGATTGGGGGCACGCTGGCGCACCTCGCTGGTCTCAAGGAATTGGGCGATGTTGTGATTTTCGACATTGCCGAGGGACTGCCGCAAGGAAAGGCGCTTGATCTGTCGCAGTCCGGTGGCGTTGAAGGTTTTGATGCCAAGCTCTCCGGCACAAATTCGTATGAAGCGATTGCTGGCGCTGATGTGTGCATCGTCACTGCTGGTGTGCCACGAAAGCCCGGCATGAGCCGCGATGATTTGGTTGGTATCAATTTGAAAGTGATGAAGTCGGTTGGTGAAGGCTTGAAGGCGCATGCGCCAAACGCCTTTGTGATCTGCATCACCAATCCTCTGGATGTGATGGTGTGGGCGCTGCAGAAATTCTCTGGCATTCCCACGCACAAGTTGATTGGCATGGCGGGTGTTCTGGATAGCGCGCGCTTCCAGCATTTCCTCGCCGAAGAATTCAAAGTGTCGGTGAAGGATGTGAACGCCTTTGTGCTCGGTGGCCATGGCGACACAATGGTGCCTCTGGTGCGCTATTCCTCGGTTGCTGGCATTCCGGTTCCTGATCTCGTGAAGATGGGCTGGTCGAGCCAAGAAAAAATCGATCAGATCGTGCAGCGCACGCGTGATGGTGGTGCGGAGATTGTCAACTTGCTGAAGACGGGTTCGGCTTATTATGCGCCAGCATCAGCGGCGATTGCGATGGCGGAGAGCTATCTCAAGGATTACAAGCGCGTGCTGCCCTGTGCTGCCTATCTCGATGGGCAATATGGCGTGAAGGGGACCTATGTTGGCGTGCCTGTGGTGATCGGTGAAAATGGGGTGGAACGAATTGTTGAAGTCGCCCTTGATGCCACCGACAAGGCAGGCTTCCAGAAATCGGTTGATGCCGTCAATGGCTTGATGGCGTCGGCCAAGACGCTTGATCCGAGCTTGGCGTGACTTCCCTCTCCCGCTTCGCTGCGCTCAGCACCCTCTCCCGCAAGGGGAGAGGGCAGAACTAACGAGGATTTGACGAATGAACATTCACGAATATCAGGCCAAGGCGGTGCTCCGCGAATTTGGTGTGCCGACGGGCAAGGGATTGCCTGCTTTCACGGTTGATGAAGCGGTGAAAATTGCTGAAGCGCAGCCTGGCCCTGTGTGGGTTGTGAAGGCGCAGATCCATGCAGGTGGGCGTGGCAAGGGTGGTGGTGTGAAGGTCGTCAAGTCGATTGACGATGTGCGCACGGAATCAACGCGCATTCTCGGCATGAATTTGGTGACGCCGCAAACCGGCCCGCAAGGGAAGTTGGTGCAGCGGCTTTATATTGAAGAAGGCACTGCGATTGAGAAGGAGTTCTATCTCTCGATCCTTGTGGACCGTGCGACTTCGCGCGTGGCCTTCATCGTGTCGACTGAAGGCGGCATGGATATTGAGAAGGTGGCGCATGATACGCCAGAGAAAATCACGACGATTCATGTTGATCCTGCAACCGGCCTGATGCCGCATCACGCGCGCGCGATTTCAAAGGCGCTGAAGCTTGATCCGGTGCAAGCCAAGCAGATGGGGAAGTTGGCGCCTGCCTTGTTCAAGGCGTTCGTTGACAAGGACATGAGCCTTCTCGAAGTCAATCCATTGGTGGTGACGAAGACAGGCGAACTCGTGTGCCTCGATGCCAAGATGAATTTCGATTCCAACGCGCTGTTTCGGCATCCTGATATTGTTGCACTGCGCGATGAGAGCGAAGAAGACCCCAAGGAAATCGAAGCCTCGAAATTCGATCTCTCCTATGTGGCACTCGATGGTACGATTGGCTGCATGGTCAATGGCGCAGGCCTTGCGATGGCGACGATGGATATCATCAAGCTTTACGGTGCTGAGCCTGCGAATTTTCTTGACGTTGGTGGTGGTGCCACCAAGGAGAAGGTGACGGCAGCCTTCAAGATCATCACCGCTGATCCGAAAGTGAAAGGCATTCTCGTCAATATTTTTGGTGGCATCATGAAGTGCGACGTGATCGCCGAAGGTGTGATCGCAGCTGTGAAAGACGTAGGCCTGAAAGTGCCGCTCGTCGTGCGGCTTGAGGGCACCAATGTGAACTTGGGCAAGGACATCATCAACAAATCAGGGCTGAACGTAATTTCAGCTGATGATCTCAACGACGCCGCACAGAAGATTGTGAAGGCTGTGGGGAAGGCAGCTTGACTGTGCACATATTTACACATACACTATGTGGAAATATGTGGAGACACCGAAATGCCCAACATTACATTGGCGATTGATGAAGAACTGCTCGAGAAGTCCCGCGAATATGCTGCAAAGAAGGGCACAACCCTCAATGCTTTGGTGCGCGAGCTTTTGGGCGATGAGATTGCGCAAGCCAGCCGACGCGAAGAAGCGCGTCGTGGTTTGCTCGAACTCATGGAAACATCAACAGCAAGACTAGGCCCCGATTACAAATGGAACAGGGAAGACATTTATGAGGATCGAATGCTTCCTCGACACCAACGTCCTTCTGTACGCGGCTTCAACGAGGATTGAAGACAGGCGGAAATACGAAACTGCGCAGGGTCTCTTGCTGAACACTGATTTCGGAACGTCCGGGCAAGTCCTTTCTGAATTTGTGTCGAAGCTCAAAAAAGTTCTTAAGGTCGCCCCGCCCATTAGCGAAGTGGGGCGTTGGATTGACCTCCTGTCCAACTATCCGATTGCATCTGTCGATGCTGGAATTGTCAGGGCAGGACTCGCAATGAGCGAGCGCTACAAGATCAGCTATTGGGATGGAGCGATACTCGCTGCTGCCGAACAGCTGGGGGCACCCATTCTCTACACAGAAGATTTAAACGACGGCCAAACCTATGGCTCAGTCAAAGTCATCAACCCTTTCAAGGTGAACTGAAACATGTCCATTCTCGTCAACAAGAACACACGCGTTATCTGTCAGGGCATTACTGGCGAGGCGGGGACTTTTCATACCGAAGCTGCCATCAAGTATGGCACGTTGATGGTTGGGGGGGTGACGCCAGGCAAGGGTGGCTCCACCCATTTGGGCCTTCATGTTTATGACACGGTGGCTGAAGCACGTGCGGCGACACAGGCTGATGCTTCGGTCATCTATGTTCCGCCGCCATTTGCGGCTGATGCCATTCTCGAGGCGATTGATGCTGAGGTGCCGCTGATTGTTTGTATCACCGAGGGCATTCCGGTTGTTGACATGGTGAAAGTGAAGCGCGCGCTTTCGGGTTCGAAATCGCGGTTGATCGGACCGAATTGCCCTGGTGTTCTCACTCCCAATGAATGCAAGATCGGCATCATGCCCGGCAATATTTTCAAACAGGGCAAAGTGGGCATCGTCTCGCGCTCAGGCACACTCACTTATGAAGCGGTGTTCCAGACTTCCATGGCGGGACTTGGCCAAACCACAGCCGTGGGCATTGGCGGTGATCCCGTGAAGGGCACGGAGTTCATCGATATTTTGGAGATGTTCCTCGCTGATCCCAAGACTGAAGCCATCATCATGATTGGCGAAATCGGTGGATCGGCTGAGGAAGAAGCCGCAGAGTTTTTGGCCAAGAACAAGGTCAAAAAGCCAATGGCGGGCTTTATTGCGGGAATGACCGCCCCTCCAGGTCGCCGCATGGGCCATGCGGGTGCGATCATCTCCGGCGGCAAGGGCGATGCCGGATCAAAAGTCGAGGCGATGAAACGCGCCGGGATCGCGGTTTCTGACAGCCCCGCACTTTTAGGTGAAACGCTCATGAAGAAGTTGAAGCGTAAATGAATCAGTCGTAATTGGGGTGTAGTTGATTTCCCGCTGGCGGGGTGGTGCGCCAGAAAATAGATGGAGAAGAGCGGTTCATTTAGAACTCCTTCTTTTCCGTCATCCCTGCGAAAGCAGGGATCCAGACTTGTCGCCGCTCAACCGTGGAAAGTCTGGATCCTTGCTTTCGCAAGGATGACGGTGAGAGAAGAGTGAGAAAACTGCTAACTCCCAAACATAACTGAACCAAGGTCAAGGGGCGATTGTGCCCGCCGGCATGCTTGCAATTAAGCGAGATCCCGGAAAACCGAAGGACGGCACGACATGAACAAGGCTGAGCTTACGGCAGCTTTCGAGGAAACTTCATTCCTCTACGGTGGAAACGCCAAATTCGTTGAAGAGCTCTACAAGAGCTATCTCGCAAATCCCGCCGCCGTGGATGCCCACTGGCGGATTTATTTTGACCAGATGGCGGGTGACGCTGTGGCCCCGCAAGGTCCAAGCTGGGCGCGCGCCGATTGGCCGCCCAAGCCATCTGATGAACAGACAGCTGCGCTTGATGGCAATTGGGCTGAGGTTGAAAAAGCCATTGCGGCGAAGCTTGCTGCGTCGCTTCCCAAGGGTGCAAAGCCTGTGCCTGTTGCTACGCCTGCTGTGGCAACGCCTGTTGCTGCTGATGACGTGAAGAAGGCCACACTTGATTCCGTCCGTGCACTGATGATGATCCGCGCCTACCGCATTCGCGGCCACCTTGCTGCTGATCTCGATCCGCTCAAATTGAAAGAGCCTGAAAATCATCCCGAGCTTGATCCTGAATCCTATGGCTTTACGCCAGCCGACATGGATCGTCCGATATTCCTCGACAATGTGCTGGGGCTTGAGAAGGCTTCGGTGCGGCAGATTTTGGAAATCCTCAAACGCACCTATTGCAGTACGCTGGGTGTCGAATTCATGCATATCTCGGACCCCGAGCAGAAGGCCTGGATCCAGCAACGCATCGAAGGTGAGGGCAAGGAAATCCGTTTCACGCCTGAGGGGCGCAAGGCGATCCTGGCCAAGCTGATTGCGGGCGAAGATTTTGAACAATTCCTCAATGTGAAATATACGGGCACCAAGCGTTTTGGCCTTGATGGCGGTGAAGCGATGATCCCTGCTCTTGAGCAGATCATCAAGCGCGGCGGAAACTTGGGCATTGAAGAAATCATTGTTGGCATGGCGCATCGCGGCCGCCTCAATGTACTTGGCAATGTGATGGGGAAACCCTTGTCGGCGATCTTCCATGAATTCTCCGGCGGCTCTTCAACGCCTGACGAAGTTGAGGGGTCTGGTGATGTGAAATATCATCTCGGTTCCTCATCGGATCGTGCCTTTGATGGCAACACGGTGCATCTGTCGCTCACGGCCAATCCATCGCATCTTGAAATTGTTGATCCTGTGGTGCTTGGAAAAGCGCGCGCCAAGCAAGATCAACGCGGTGACAAAACGCGCACGTCGGTTTTGCCATTGCTTATCCATGGTGATGCAGCGTTTGCGGGCCAAGGCGTTGTCGCTGAGTGTCTGGGCTTGTCCGGCCTCAAGGGCCACCGCAATGGCGGCTCCATTCATTTCATCATCAACAACCAGATTGGCTTTACCACTTCACCCATTTGGTCGCGCTCCTCGCCCTATCCATCCGATGTCGCAAAGATGATCGAAGCGCCGATTTTCCATTGCAATGGTGACGATCCGGAATCAGTGGTGTTTGCAGCAAAGATCGCAACGGAGTTTCGTCAACAATTCAAGAAACCCGTCGTCATCGACATGTTCTGTTATCGCCGCTTTGGCCATAATGAAACTGATGAGCCGGCATTTACGCAGCCCCTGATGTACAAGCGCATTTCAGCGCATCCGCGTGTGGTTGAACTTTACGGTCAACGCCTGGTGCAAGAAGCCGTGATATCAGCTGATGAACTCACTGCGATGAAGGGTGAGTATCGGAAGACCCTTGATGATGCGTTTGCAGTTGCTGCTGGTTACAAGGCCAACAAGGCCGATTGGCTCGATGGTCGCTGGGCTGGCATGAAGACGGCAGCCGCCGCCGATGATGAGCGCCGTGGCCAAACGGGTGTTGATCAGGCGCGGCTCAAGGAATTGGGTTTGAAGCTCACCAAGGTGCCAAAGACTTTCACCGTTCACAAAACCTTGCAACGTGCGCTCGATGCGCGTGCCAAGATGATGAATGACGGGGCTGGCATTGATTGGGCGATGGCCGAACATCTGGCCTATGGCACGCTGCTTGATGAGGGTTCCAAGATCAGATTGTCGGGACAAGACGTGCAGCGTGGTACGTTCTCGCAGCGCCATGCCGTGCTGGTCGATCAGGTGACCGAGAAGCGTTACACGCCGCTCAATCATTTGAAGAAAGAGCAAGAGGTGAAGATAGAGGTGATCAACTCGATGCTCTCTGAAGAAGCGGTCCTTGGGTATGAGTATGGCTATTCGCTGGCTGAACCCAATGCGCTGGTGTTGTGGGAAGCACAGTTTGGCGATTTTGCCAATGGCGCGCAGGTGATCTTCGATCAATTCCTGTCGTCATCTGAACGCAAATGGTTGCGCATGTCTGGCCTTACGGTGTTGTTGCCGCATGGCTATGAAGGGCAGGGACCGGAGCATTCGTCGGCGCGCATCGAACGCTTCCTGCAAATGTGTGCGGAAGACAATATGCAGGTGGCCAATTGCACAACACCTGCAAATTATTTCCACATCCTGCGCCGTCAGATGAAACGCGATTTCAGAAAGCCGCTGATCATTTTCACGCCGAAGTCTTTGCTCCGTCACAAGCGGGCGCAATCGACCTTGGCTGAAATGGGAACGGGAACGTCGTTCCATCGCCTGCTGTGGGATGATGCGCAGTATCTTTCCGATCAACCGATCAAGTTGGTGAAAGACGACAAGATCAGGCGCGTCGTGTTGTGCTCGGGCAAGGTCTATTATGATCTTTACGAGGAGCGCGAAAAACGGGGGATCAACGATATCTATTTGCTCCGCGTTGAACAGCTTTATCCGTGGCCACACAAGGCGCTGGCGCAGGAGTTGTCGCGTTTCTCCAAGGCCGAGTTTTATTGGTGTCAGGAAGAACCGCAGAACATGGGGCCGTGGACCTTTGTGCAGCATGGTATTGAGCGTGTGCTCGAATTCATCAAGGCGAAGAATACGCGGCCACGTTATGTCGGGCGTGCTGCATCTGCATCAACGGCCACAGGCCTGATGAGCCGCCATCTCAAGGAACTGAAAGCGTTCCTCGATGAAGCGCTGGCTTAATCATGTCTTCAATTTTGTGGTCGTCACACCCACTCTCCACCGTCACCCCAGCGAAAGCTGGGGCCCCGCTTTCTTTGTGAGGTGAAGGAAGGAAGCGGGATGCCAGCTTTCGCTGGCATGACGTGATTTAGTTTTGGTTTTGAACGGAAAGAACAAAAGCATGTCGAAAGATATCAAAGTGCCGACACTCGGCGAGAGCGTTGTTGAGGCGACGATTGGCAAGTGGTTCAAGAAAGAAGGCGATGCGGTGAAGGCCGATGAGCCTCTCGTTGAACTTGAAACCGACAAGGTGACGGTGGAAGTGCCGGCACCTGCTTCGGGCAAGTTGGAAAAAATTGTTGCGGGCGCGGGAACGACTGTTGCCGTTGGTGCACTGCTCGGCACGATTGCTGAAGGTGTTGCTGGAGTGGAGGCGGCACCTGCTGCTGCGCCGAAAGCGGCTGCAGCTGCACCTGTTGCGAAGGCTGTTGAGCAACCGCTTTCACCAGCGGTGCGAAAAGCTGTTGTTGAAAACCAGATCAATCCTGCTGATGTTGCAGGCACAGGCAAAGATGGCCGCATCACCAAGGGCGATGTGATCCAGCATCTCGAAAAACCAGCCGCACCTGTTGCAGCAGCGGCACCCGTTGCTGCCGCACCACAAGGGGCTGAAGAGCGGGTGAAGATGACGCGGTTGCGCGCCACCATCGCCAAGCGCCTGAAGGATGCACAGAACACGGCTGCCATGCTCACCACTTTCAACGAGGTCGACATGACCGAGGTGATGGCGCTTCGTAATACTTACAAGGACACGTTCGAGAAAAAGCACGGCGTGAAGCTCGGTTTCATGTCGTTCTTCGCGAAGGCTTGTGTGCAGGCGCTGAAAGATATTCCCGCCGTCAACGCCGAGATTGATGGCGATGAAATCGTCTATAAGAATTATTATCACGTTGGTGTGGCCGTTGGCACAGACAAGGGGCTCGTGGTGCCCGTTATTCGCAATGCCGACATGCTTTCATTTGCAGGGATTGAGCAGACGATTGCGAATTACGGCAAGAAGGCGCGCGATGGGCAACTGACCATTGCCGACATGCAGGGCGGCACATTTACGATTTCGAATGGCGGCATTTATGGTTCGCTGATGTCGACGCCGATTTTGAATGCACCACAGTCTGGAATATTGGGCATGCACAAGATCCAGGAGCGTCCGATTGCTGTGAATGGCCAAGTGGTGATCCGCCCGATGATGTATCTTGCTCTTAGCTACGATCATCGCATCGTCGACGGCAAGGAAGCCGTGACCTTCCTGGTGCGCATCAAGGAGGCGTTGGAAGACCCTGCGCGGACACTGTTGGATTTGTGATTTGTTACTACATTGACGTACATACAAATACGTAGTAACAAATGAAGCAAGTTTTTGATTGGAATATTGCCAAGGCGGCTTCAAACCTCAAGAAGCACGGTGTTTCGTTTGAGGCGGCAAGGTTAGTTTTTGCTGATCCCTTGAAGTTGGACGAAATTGATGAGGATGAGCGCAACGAAATCCGATGGCGAACGATTGGCAAGATCATGGGTGACCTCATCGTGTTGGTCGTTCACACGGATCGAGAAAAGGGCGGAGTGGAAGTCATACGTTTGATTTCCGCTCGACCAGCAACAACAAAGGAGCGGCAACGCTATGAGCAAAACCGAATATCGAAGCTCTATTGATCTTGCTAATCCGCCACCGCTTACGCCACAACAAAAGGCTGAGCTCGAGCGCCTGCGATATCTAAAAGACGAGGAAATTGATCTCAGCGATATCCCTGAGCTTGATGAAAAATTCTGGACGAATGCAAAGCATCACCCGATGTTCAAAGTTGTCAAATCATCAACCACCGTTCGCATAGATGCCGATGTCATCGCATGGCTCAAATCCTACGGCAAAGGATATCAGACGCGCATCAATGCAATTCTCCGTGCAGCTATGCTGCAAGACAAGATGAACAAATAGCATGCCCCACGATCTTATTGTTATCGGTACTGGTCCCGGCGGATATGTTTGCGCCATTCGTGCAGCACAGCTTGGCCTCAAGGTCGCTGTTGTTGAAAAGCGCGCCACGCATGGCGGCACTTGCCTGAATGTCGGGTGTATTCCGTCGAAGGCACTGCTGCATGCGTCTGAACTTTACTACGAGTCGAAGCACGCATTTGCCAAGATGGGGATCGTCGCGGAAAGCAAAATTGATTTTCCAAAGTTGATGGGCTTCAAGCAGGAAGCGATTGACGGCAATACCAAGGGCATTGATTTTCTTTTGAAGAAGAACAAGGTCGAGGTCGTTCGCGGGACTGCGAAGATTCTGGGCGCTGGCAAGGTCGAGGTTGCAGGTGTTGTGCATGAGACCAAGGCGATTGTGATTGCCACAGGTTCTGACTCGGCGAAGCTTCGCAATGTTGAGGTGGACGAAAAGCAGATCGTCACCTCAACGGGTGCACTCACACTTGAGAAAATTCCCGCACACTTGGCTGTGATTGGTGCTGGTGTGATCGGGCTTGAGCTTGGCTCGGTCTATGCGCGGCTCGGTTCGAAAGTCACCGTCATAGAATATCTTGATCGCATCTTGCCGGGCATGGATGCTGAGGTCGCAAAACAATTCCAACGGCTTTTGGAAAAGCAGGGCTTCACGTTCAAGCTTTCGAGCAAGGTGACGGCGGCAACGAAATCTGCTGCTGGTGTTGCGCTTTCAGTTGAGCCTGCTGCCGGTGGTGCTGCTGAAACAATTGCTGCTGATGTTGCACTCGTCGCCATTGGTCGCACGGCTTACACTGAAGGTCTTGGTGCGAAGGAAGCAGGCGTTGCCCTTGATGAGCGCGGCCGTGTGATAGTGGATGATCACTTCGCCACCAATGTTGCTGGTATCTATGCGATTGGTGATGTGATCCGTGGGCCGATGCTGGCGCACAAGGCCGAGGATGAAGGTGTTGCGGTTGCCGAACTTCTCGCAGGTCAGGCAGGGCATGTGAATTATGATGTGATCCCCGGCGTTGTATACACCTCGCCTGAAGTTGCCTCAGTCGGCAAGACCGAAGAAGAATTGAAGGCCGCAAACATCGCTTACAAAGTCGGCAAGTTCCTGTTCCTGGCCAATGGTCGCGCCAAATCAAACCAGACTACGGATGGTTTTGTGAAGGTGCTTGCCGATACCAAGACCGACAGGGTGTTGGGCTGTCATATCGTTGGACCGCAGGCCGGTGAACTCATTCACGAGGTCGCAGTGTTGATGGAATTTGGTGGTTCTGCCGAAGATCTTGCGCGTACCTGCCATGCGCATCCCACGCTTTCCGAAGCCGTGAAAGAAGCTGCGCTTTCCGTTGCAGGGCGTGCCATTCACTCTTGATCAACCATGATCGGGTTTTAGGCAATTCCTTAAGCAGTCGTTTACGGGCGTGGCACCATAGTTACCTGACTGAAAAGGATTTTACAGGTTGACCATGACCGAGAACGTAATCGACATTGTTGTTTTGGATGACGACGAGGATCTGCTGAGTTCAGTGGCCGAACTTCTGGCCGATAGCGGCTACCGCGTCAAAGGCTTCTCCGATCCGGAGAGTGCTGTGGAATTTGCCGTCGATCAGCAATTCTCGGTTGGCGTTTTTGACTATCGCTTGGGCGCTGTGAAAAATGGCCTTGATGTCGTTGAAACCCTCAAAGCCATGGGATCAAAAGCCGAATTTGTCATGGTCACAGCCGATGTTGATCGCTCCACACAGGTGCGCGCAACGGGACTCAACGTGTTCAACTACATGCGAAAGCCCGTGCAGCCGGCAGAGCTTCTGACCACCGTCGAGCGTGCCCTCGAAGCCATCGGCAAGCGCGCAGCTTAACTCGAAAATCACATTAAAAAAACCGCATGTCCAACCGGGATTGGAGATGCGGTTTTTTTCGTTGGAAAGCTTATTGAAGGCCCGAGAGATCAACGTCCGAGACGTGAATGTCTTCGACGCCGAAGTCAGCGAATTCCGGATGGGTTGTGATATCGAAGACCTGATGGTCAGGAGTTGCGTCCGCTTCGGCATGGACGGGTTGCTGCCACGATGATGTGACTGTATCAATCGGGTCTTCGCCGACGAAGAACGGGTTGGATGCCTTGCTTTTAGCGACCATGCGCTCAAGCGCGATGTCACTGTCATCGAGTCTGAAATTCGCAAGTTCCTGCGCCAGATCAAAATCGCCGTCGTCAATATTGGTCAATTCAAGTGCCATCTTGGTGCCTCGCGTGAAAGCCCGTTTCGGACATTTCGCAACGTTAGGCACCAAAGACCTTCACAAAGATTGACGATGATGGGCTGCAGCAGGTTTATTCGCCAACATGGCAAATAAAGTGTTTCACTTTTGATGTGTGGCAATTTTGAAAACGTTAAGGCCTGTCACGCTTTCCTCGATCAGTGTGAAACCACGGGCGCTGTAGTAGGGCGAATTTTCTAGCGTGGCGCAAAGATAGCAGGTTGATGTTCCAAGCTTTGCGATTTCATTCTGCGCATGATGCATCAATTGCGCGGCGATGCCCTTGCGCCGCGCCGCCTCGTCTACCCAAAGTGCTGCAATCCAGGGGGCAAGCTGCGGCCGTGCCTCAAGATCGCTTTCGATGACAAGTGCTGAGCCGAGATAGGTTTCGCCATCATGGGCGACGAGGGCAAAGGGAATACCCTTGCCCGTCATCATCGGATCGAGATGTTTGCGGTAATCGGACAAGGGAACACCACTGTCGGTCCACCAGGCATGCCAGCCGCGATCGGCAATCGTATCGGCAAACTGCGAGACATCGCGCAGGTTTGAAATCTGCATCACGGCACAAAGCCCGCGATCAATTGCTTCAACTCCGGTTCGTCAACCAAGGTTGATGCTTCTTCGCGGGCAAACCATTCGCGCGTTCGTTCGGATTTTTCGGGCCAGGATTTCAGCATGTCACTGACCTCGAAAGAATAAACGTCAACGCAGGTTGGCAGAAGTGTGCCATTCCTCTTGCGCTTGCCATAGTGATATTGGCCGATGGGCTCTTTATGCATGTGGCCTTCAACGCCTGCTTCCTCGAATGCTTCGCGGCGGGCGGCGTTCCAATCGGTGAGGTTTTCCATCTGCCAACCTTTGGGAATGACCCACCGTTTGGTTTCGCGCGATGTGACCAGCAGAATTTCAACGCGTTCTTTTTTGATGCGCCAACACAGTGCACCAACCTGGCGTTCAACAAAGAGGGCGCGTGAGGCTTCCATGATTCGCTTGTTTTACAGCAATTTGCGGAAGGTGAGATAGGCCGGTGTGCGGCCCTCGCGAATGGCCTTGGCTTCGTAGCGGGTGCGCGTCCAATTTTCGAATGCTTGTGTTGAATCACCTTCTTCACGAAAGCCCTTGTGCGCAACAACATGCTCGCGCGTCCAATCGACGTAATCCGGAATGTCGCTGGCAAAAAGAAAGAGGCCATTTGGTGTGAGCAGGCGATGAAAGTGATCGAGATTCTCAGGCTTCACAAAGCGGCGGGGTTTTTGCCGCGCCTTTGGCCAGGGGTCGGGATAGAGGAGATAGATCCGATCAAAACTTTGATCTGGCAGCGCATCAAGAAGTGCGCGCGCATCGCCGTAGTGAATGCGGATATTGGTTTGGCCGCCCGCTTCGACATGCGCAAGCGCCTTGGCCACGCCATTGAGATAAGCTTCAGCACCGATCACGGTGATCTCGGGATTGAGCGCTGCGATGTGCGCCAAGTGTTCTCCACCGCCAAAACCGATTTCGAGCCAGCGATGAGCGCTGGTATTGGCGAGTGGGTGTGCGAGATCGACGCTGATTTTCGGCAGCAGGGTTTGCATCAGGTCGGTGTGGTGAGGGCGCAGGGGCTTTCCCTTGCGGCGGCCGTAGAGCTGGTATTGCGGGATGTGTGACGTCATTGTGCTGGCCGATTAACAGAAGCGGATTTTCACACAAGTACGATTAAATTCATTTTATTCTTGACACCGTTCTTTTAATGTTCTAAACTTGACTCAAGACACTGGAATCACTTTCAGCTGCTGATTGACATCGTGAATATGTGCCCCGTGAGCCGGGCCGAACTGCTCACACCCCACAGGAGGCCTCCCGAAACCCGGCAGAAGTCATGTCGATGCGTCCGCGCGATCAAATGGCCGCGACATTTGCCTCCACTGCGGCAAGAAAGGGTTCGGGCCTGGCAATTCGGAATGTTCGCTTGAGTTTCTCAACCTTGCGCAGGCGATCAACGCGGAAGAAGCGGATGTCTTTTCGCAAAAGATCGAAGGCGAGCAAATACCAGACAGGTGCGGAATAGAAGAGAAACTGTGGTTCGACTTCTCGCGTCGTTGCTGCACCGTCGCGATCCACATACTCAATCGCGATGCAATGCTGGCTAAGAAATGCATCATTGATCAGGCCGAGTTGCGCGCGTGTTGGCGGTTGGTAGCCTGATAACACGGGCACTGAAGCTGGAGCACCAACGAGTATTCTCTTGCGCAATGACCTGATGCGCAACTGTTCGGCTTCGCCAAATGAGACGACGATCTTTCGCCGCATTGATGCAAGGTGGTGAAGCAGCAAGGGCGAATTAAGTTTCTCGGCAATCGCCATGCTGAGCAGAAGATCAATGGCTTCTTCCTTGCGCAAATGCAGGCGTCCCAGTGACCAGCTGCGATCAAGCCGCAACCCACCGCCACGACCACGGTCTGAATCCAGCGGCACCCCTGCCTCCCTGAGCAGGGCGAGATCGCGATTGAGCGTGCGCAAGCTGACGCAGAGTTCTCTCGCCAATTCCGGAGCGGTCACAAACTCGCGCTCCCTGAGCAAGCCCTTGAGCTCATCCAGTCGACCTATTCGTGTGCTTGTCGTGCGATTGGCCATCACATGCTTCTGCCAAGTAACATGACACTAAATGGCATGTTCAGGTGTGAAGATGCAAATTGGAAAACCTTCCGAAAAACATCTTCACAGGAGAGCAAATGACAAGAGCCCTTGAAATCATAATCTACAAACTCAAAGCAGGTGTCGCTGATGCCGCGTTTGAAGCGGCCGGCGAAGTTCTGGAAAAACAATTTGCGGAAAAACAGAAAGGCTTCGTCAGTCGCACCTTTGGTCGTTCGGATGAGGGTGATTGGGTTGATGTGGTCATGTGGGCCACAATGGATGATGCGCACAAGGCTGCAGCAGCTGCGATGGTCTCGCCCGTTTGCGCACCGATCTTCGCAATGATTGACGAGAGGTCGATGCGGATGCATCACTTTTCAATAGTGTAACGGATCGAGGCGCGGAAATGGCGGGTGAACTCAAGAAATTGTTTGGAGGTGAGGCCATTTCATGGCTCGCCAACAGTTTGCATGTGGCGCATCCATCATTTGATGCAGCTTCGTTTGAAGCGGCCTGTTGTGATGGTCTTGAAGAGATGGAGCTGAAGCAGCGCGCCAATCATATCGCGCGCTGCATGGCGCAACATCTGCCGCAAGACTTCCCGAAAGCCGCGAAAATTGTCGCTGCATCGCTTGGGCCAGAGGTTTCGCCAACAGGTGAAAATGGGTTGAGTGTTCTGCGTTACATGGCGCATGACAGTTTTATTGAGCAGTTTGGTCTCAAACATCCTGTCGCTGCATTTCTCCTGCAAGCGGAAGTGACCAAACGTGCGACGTGTGAATTTTCAATTCGCGCTTTTCTTATCTGCTACCCGGAGCAGACTTACGCACAAATGCTGCAATGGGCGCGCAGTGACAATGCACATCATCGCAGGCTTGCATCTGAGGGATCACGCCCGCGACTGCCTTGGGCGCAACACTTGCGGAAGTTTCAGGATGACCCGGCACCAGTCATTGCACTTCTGGAAATGTTGAAGGATGATTCTGAGCTCTACGTCAGGCGCTCGGTTGCCAATTCCATCAATGACATCAGCAAGGATTGGCCAGATGTGGCCGTTGAACTCTGTCAACGTTGGCTGATCGATGCTGATGAAAATCGAAAATGGATTGTGAAACACGCACTGCGCGATCTGGTGAAGAAGGGCCATGCAGGCGCCTTGTCTTTGTCAGGTGCCAGTGCAGAGCCGAAAATCAAAGTTGAGGGACTTGTGATTTCGCCGAAGAAGCTGAAGATCGGCGACAAGTTCAGTTTTTCCTTCACCCTCGTCAGTACCAGTAAAACTTCGCAAAGTCTGCTGGTGGATTATGTGATCGATTATCGCAAGGCCAACGGCAAAATGGCGCAAAAGGTTTTCAAGTTGACGCGCCTTCACTTGGCACCAGCAGCGCGCGTTGTTCTGAAAGCGAGCACGTCTTTCAAGGACATGACAACACGCAAACATCATCCAGGAACACATGGGCTTTCATTGCAGGTGAATGGCAAGCGGATCGATCTGGCGCAATTCGAGCTTGGCGCGTAAAGTCGCTTCCGATGTTGATCGAAGGAGGGTGACATGAACAAACTTGTGACTTGCATCTGGTTTGACCATGGCGAGGCTTTGAAGGCAGCGGAATTTTATGCGGCGACTTTTCCGGATAGTCGCGTGGTTCGGCGCAATGCGGCACCGCTGGAATATCCCGGAGGTGGCAAGCTTGGCAGTGATCTCACGGTTGAGTTCACGGTCTTGGGCCAGGCGTTCATTGGCTTGAATGGCGGGACTGCTTTCAGGCCGAATGAGGCTGTGAGCTTCATGGTGTTGACCGAAGACCAGGCGGAGACGGATCGCTATTGGAATGCCATCGTTGGCAATGGGGGGCGCGAAAGTGCATGTGGCTGGTGCAAGGACCGCTGGGGGTTTTCCTGGCAGATCACGCCGCGCCGCCTGATGGAGCTGACGACGCATGCCGATGCGGCCATCGCCAAGCGCGCGATGGAAGCGATGATGCAGATGGGCAAGATTGATATTGCAGCACTTGATGCGGCGGTGAAGTGAGGAAACCTTGCGTGTTCACACGAACGGGTGAAATCATGCGCGGCTCGCGAGATATGCGCCGAGCCCATCGAGTGTTCCGGTCCAGCCGCCTCTCATTCCTTCGTGTGCTGACTGGAAGGTTTGGGCTTCGGTATCGTCAGTGCCGGAATAGATCCAGCTGATCTTGAGCCTTGATTGGTTTTCGCCTCCGGGTGTGAGCTCCATCACGGTGAGCATTTCCATCGGCCAGGTCGGAGCCATCGGGTGGCGCGTCAGCCCGCCATCGCGATCAGAAAAACTTTGCCGATAGACGAGCCTGCTGCTTGGAGTGATTTCCTTGTAATTGATCTTGCCCCACATCTCGTGACCTTGATCGGAGGCAAGGCCATAGTGATAAGTACCGCCAGGTTTCAAATCCTGTTCGGCCTTGATCACTTTCATGCCTTTGGGTGCGAACCACTGCTTCATGTCGTCGATGTCGGTGAGTGCGCGGAAAAGCCTGTTTTGCGCGACGGGATAGGTGCGCTCGATTTCGAACAGGTTTTTTGGGTCTGCCATGGGAGCGACGTGAGCTGCAAGCCTGTCGAGATTCTGGATGCCACCTTCTGCGGCATAGCCTGCTATCGCATCGCGCGTTGTGATGCTGTCCAAGATCACGCGCAGTTCAATTTTGGTTTTTTCATTGCCGAGATCAGTGAGTTCAATCTCGCCGACGAAACGGAAACCGCCATCACTGCCATCGTCGTGGTCATGGCGCATGAAGCGGGGTTGGTCGAGTTCGCGATAGATGACGCGGTTGGGATAGCTGGTGCCATCCGGCCCGTGCATGGTGAAGAGCCACTGGCCATTCTTCTTCACATCCATTTTGGTTATTGTGTTGGAGAAACCATCCGGACCCCAGAAGTGTTTGATGTGCTCCGGCGTGGTCAGTACTTTCCAGATCAGCTCACGCGGTGCTGCGACAACGCGCGTTGTGATGATGCCAGGTTGATCGGCCGGGAGTTGGGCTGTGGCGTGGAGCGACATGATCGTTAATCCTTCAGGCGCTTTTTCATCACAGACGTGGCACCAGGGCCAGCGGTTATTTTGATGTCGGAGAAAGCAATTGGTTTTCCGGTCTTGGAAGATAGCGCCACGCGTTGCAGCGGCTGACCTGAATTGCGATCCAGCAGCACGATGGGAGCGCCAATGTCCTTGTGGATCCAACGATCTCCCCACTGCATGATTGAAACCAACACAGGCCAAAGCTCCAAGCCTTTTTGCGTCAGAGTATAAAGCGGCAAACGGGCGTTTTCTGGCGAGGCCTTGCGCTCGAGAATGTTGTTGCTGACGAGGGTTTGCAATCGGTCGGTCAGGATATTGCGGGCAACTCCGATGCGTTCGTGAAATTCGACAAAGCGTGTTGATCCCATGACGGCCTCACGGATGATCAAAAGACTCCAACGCTCGCCAACCTCGCCGAGCGCCCTTTGAATAGAGCAATTTACTACTTTGGCGGCCACCATGACGATCTCCAAAATATAGTTGCAAAATGCAACTTCATCGTTATAGTTTCATTTTGCTACTTCAACAGGGTTTTGACAAGCCTTCATTGGGAGACGCCAAATGTATCACACGATCGTAAAGCGCCGGATCACCAGCCTGTTTGCCAAAGCCAATCGCGGTGACTGGCAAGCGATCATCGACACGCTCAGTCCGGATTTTGTCTATCGCTTCGTTGGCGACACTCCACTCGGTGGCACGCGCACTAAGCGATCTTCCATGCAGGCCTGGTTCGAACGAATCTACAAGCTTGTGCCTGATGCGAAACTGACGCCGCAAATGATTGTGGTCGAAGGTCCACCGTGGAACACGCGTATCATGACCTATGTGAAGTTCAATGGCTCGCTGCCGTCGGGCAAGCGTTACGAAAATGAAGTCATGCAACTCATGAAGCTGCGCTGGGGCAGCATCACGTCGGTGCTCACGATCGAAGATACACAGCGTTTCGTGAACATCCTGCCACAGCTTGCGGCAGCGGGGATTGTTGAAGCTACCGCAGCGCCGATTGATGATCTGGTTGCCGCATGACCAATCTCAGCTTTATTGGTCGACCTCAGTCAAAAAAAATGGGCCCACGAGGGGCCCAATTCAGTGCGGAGTGTTTTTAGTTATTTCGCCTTCACGGCTTTCTTCAGTTTTGCCACGAGGTCGGTCTTCTCCCAGGAGAAGCCGCCGTCTTTCGTTGGCTTTCTGCCGAAGTGACCATACGAGGAAGTGCGCGCGTAGATCGGCTTGTTGAGATCGAGGTGCTTTCTGATGCCGCGGGGCGAGAGATCCATGCAGGCGCGTAACGCCTTTTCAAGTTTCTCTTCCTTCACCTTGCCGGTGCCATGTGTGTCGACATAGACCGACAAGGGCTGTGAAACGCCAATCGCATATGAAAGTTGGATGGTGCATTTCTTCGCCATCTTTGCAGCGACAATGTTCTTTGCGAGATAGCGTGCGGCGTAGGCTGCGGAACGGTCGACCTTGGTTGGATCCTTGCCGGAGAATGCGCCGCCGCCGTGAGGGGCTGCACCGCCGTAGGTATCAACGATGATCTTGCGGCCGGTGAGGCCAGCATCGCCATCGGGACCGCCGATGAAGAACTTGCCCGTTGGATTGACATGCCAATGCGTGTCTTTCTTGATCCAGCCCTTTGGCAGGGCCTTCATTACATAAGGCCTGACCAGGTTCAAAACGTCTGCTGATGTCATGCTCTCATCGAGATGCTGATGCGAGACGACGATCTGGGTTGCACCGACGGGCTTGCCGTTCTTGTATTGCACGGTGACTTGCGATTTTGAATCAGGACCAAGGCGCTTTTCACCAGCGTGGCGGGCTTCGGCGAGAAGCTGCAGGATGCGCTGCGCATAATAAAGTGGGGCTGGCATCAGGTCAGGGGTTTCATCGCAGGCATAGCCAAACATGATGCCCTGATCGCCTGCACCTTCATCCTTGTGATCGGTTGAATCAACGCCGACAGCAATATCAGCGGATTGCTGGTGCAACACGATTTCAACGCTGGCATTGCGCCAGTGGAAGCCGGATTGCTCGTAGCCAATCGCCTTGATCGCTTCGCGCGCCACGGCTTCGATCTTTTCCTTTGTCACGGATTTTGGACCGCGCACTTCGCCAGCGATCACCACCTTGTTTGTGGTGGCGAGGGTTTCGCAAGCCACGCGCACATCCCACGGGTTCATGCCTTCAGCGAGTGCCTCGCGGAAGAACAGATCCACGACTTCGTCGGAGATGCGGTCGCAGACCTTGTCCGGGTGACCTTCGGAGACGGATTCACTGGTGAAAAGGTAGTTTTTGCGTGCCATTGGCTGTTCCCACTCGCTCAAATCAATATAAAGATTTCTTTATGTGGCGCGCTTTTGGCAGGTGACGTGCTGGAGGTCAAGCGGGCGCCTGCGCAACTGCACAAAAAAGCAGCCCAAATCACTTCAGGCTGCTTTCGATTTTTGATTGAAAAAATTCTACTTCGTGTCGAGTACGGCGCGGGCCAGCGTTACGATCAGCTTGCGCTTGGCCGTGTCTGCCATCTCGCCAAAGACCTTGGCCAGCTGCACACCTTCCGGTGTCAGCAAATTCGCCATCAGGTTGCTGTGAGCGTCGTTCTCTTGCATTCCTTCGCCGCCTTCGGTTCCAGGCAATCCTTCAAAAAAGAAAGAGACCGGAACGCCCAGCGTCTTGGCTGTGTAATACAGCCTGCTCGCGCTGATGCGGTTTGAACCCTTCTCATATTTCTGGATTTGCTGAAAGGTGATGCCGAGCAATTCGCCCAGCTTCTCCTGGCTCATCGAAATGAGTTGCCTGCGCATGCGGATTCTGGAACCGACATGCACGTCAATGTAGTTTGGATCTCGTCTGGTCATAATACTCCTTCAGACTGATGCCCCCAGCCTGACAAGAAGCGCTGTCACCCACACTTGACGAGTGCATTCCTTATTTCTGTTCTGATAGGACAGTTGCAACGGGTTCGCAAATGAAAAGTGGAGGGAACACCTACAACCGCCTGCGATTTAAACTTGAAAACATTGACGAAAATGCAACTAAACTAGTAGCTAAAATCAAAAGTATCAGATCGCCGACGCGGGCATAGATCGGCGCGGCGATAGGTTTCGCCAGCGGCACATCAATGGTCGCTTTTTCACCCAAGGTTGATTTGGCGAGGATGCGACCCAGCGGATCGATGCTGGCTGATACTCCGGTATTGGCGGCGCGCAGCAGTGGCAGGCCTTGTTCAACCGCACGCATGCGGGCCTGTGCCAGATGCTGGTGAGGGCCTGTTGATTTTCCGAACCAGCCATCATTGGTGACATTGAGCAGCCAGTCCGGACGAAGCGCTGGATCAACAAGGCCATGCGGAAAAATAACTTCATAGCAGATGAGTGCACCTGCCCGGCCCAAACCTGGAATGTCCAGAGAACCAGCGCCTTCACCACCGCGAAAACCGCTTGGCATTGCGACAAGGCGCTTGAAGCCCAAGGGTTCAAGCAGCCATTCAAATGGCAGGAACTCGCCACCGGGCACCAGACGCCATTTGTCGTAAAATGACTGGAGCTGGCCATTGCCGTCGAATACTTCAATGCTGGTGTAATAATCAGCGCGGTCATTGGGGGCCGAACGGCGGATGGCACCAGTCAGCAGGGTTTGATTGTCGGAAAGCGCATCAGCAAGGCGAGACTGCGCACCCGCACTTTCATCAATCAAAAAAGGTACGGCAGATTCCGGCCAGATGATATGGGTTGGTGTAATCGCTGCAGGCGCTGTGCTTTGCGCAAGCAGCGACGTGAAAATTGGTTCGGCGTTCTCGATGCTCCACTTGTCATCCTGCGCCACATTGGGTTGGACGAGGCGGATCGTTGCATTTTCGACGAGCTCAGTTGGCGATTGGGACAGTCGCCACTCGCCCCACATCAATGACAATGGCAGCGTTGCAAGGATCGCCAATGCAGCGATGCGTGCTTGTCCATTCACCAGTGGTAATGCGGCTGCACTCCAGAGCAAAATGAAAAACGTCAATCCGGTCATGCCAATCACCGAAGCCAATTGAAGAATTCCGCCCATGCCATCTGCTACAAGGCCGGGAGGTGCCCACGGAAAACCCGTGAACAAGTGACCACGCAAGTACTCAGCAAGTGATAGTAGCGCTGGAAAGCTGATCCATTTTTCCATACCGAAGCGATGTTGCGCGAACTCCGCAGCCTTGGCAGCGATCCCCCAGTAGAGGGCAAGGAAAGCTGCCAGCCCACCAACTGCAAAGGGCATCATCCAGAGATAGGTTTTGGCATCGACGAGGAATGCAAAACCAATCCAGTGCAGCGCGACACAGAAATATCCAAATCCGAACAGCCAACCTGCGCGGAATGTTGGTTTGTTTTCAAGTCTCGCGATGAACAAGGGGAGTGCGACTAATGTAACAGGCCACAATCCAATTGGTGGCAAGGCGAGCGCCATGATTGCACCCAAAACAAAATCCAAACCATTGCTTAACCAGCTTTTGCGGATCACGTCGCAACTCCAGAAAAATTGACGCCGAACCGCAGAAAAAATTTGGCTGAATCGCGCTTTCCATGGCAGACGCTGCGCAATGAAACTGGACCATCAGTTATGACAAATCCGCCGAAAGGCAAAAAACAGACACAACGCACTGCTGAAGAAGCGCGCAAGACTGTCGAAGATATTCTCGCCAAGGTGCATGTGCCTGACGGGTATGCAAAGCTTACCATCAACCAGCGCCGCTTCATGCTGGCCGCCATTCTGGGATCAATCGTGCCTGCTGATTCAAAGGTCCGCGATGTCGAGATGCAACGGTTGAAGACCCATCTCGCATTGAAATTCCATTTCACGCCGGAGCTTCTCGACCAAGCACTCGCGGCTGCCCACAAAGGCCTGTCAGGCGAAGACCTGGCTGATGCTTCAAAGACATTGCCGGAACTTCTCAGCATTGATGATCGCATTAATCTTGTCGGACTTCTGTGGGATGTGGCGCTGTGCGACCTCGAGCTTGCACCGGAAGAAGAGCAAATGGTGCTCAAGGTTGCTGATCTCGCGCAAGTCCCAAGGAAGCATGTCATTGAGCAGCAGGCCAAGGTGCAGCGCAAGGGTTATGCATCCTAAGCTGTTCTGTTCTTGGCGATACGCTCGGCCATGCTGCAGAGAATTTCGAACATCATCGTGACACCTGCATAGGCTGTCATGCCTGAAGGATCGAAAGGTGGCGAGACTTCAACGACGTCAGCACCAATAATGTTCAGTCCACGGAGCATTCTGAGCATCTGCTGCGCCTGGAATGTGGTGAAGCCGCCGATCTCCGGCGTGCCCGTGCCTGGTGCATAGACGGGATCGAGCATGTCGATATCGAAGCTCACATAGGTTTCATCGTCGCCAACGATCTTGCGGGCCTCGTCCATGATGGCTTTCGGGCCTTTTTCCATGGCCTCTTCAATGCGCACAATGCGCACGCCCATTTTCTCGCCGTACTCAAAGTCGTCGAGATCATACATCGAGCCGCGAAGCCCGATTTGGATGGTGCGCTTGGGATCGAGCACACCTTCTTCAATGGCGCGGCGGAAGGGCGTGCCGTGGGTATATTTGAAGCCGCCAAAATAGCCGTCATACAAATCTGTGTGCGCATCGAAGTGGATCATGCCGACTGGTTTTTTCTTGCCGAGTGCGCGCAGCACAGGAAGCGAGCAAAGGTGATCACCACCTGCCACCAGTGGAGTAATACCTTTGGCAATGACGTCGTTGAAATGTTTTTCAACGCGCTGCAGTGAATCATCAACGCTTGCAGGATTCACTGCACAATCACCGAGATCAGCGACATTGGCGAGATCATAGGGAACGACATGCGAGGTCTGGTGCATGCGCCTGACCATCGAGGATTGATCGCGCATTTGCCGGGGTGCATGGCGGGGCCCCGGTCGATTGGTGGTGCCGCCATCCCAGGGTATGCCGATCAGGCCAATATCCACATCCTTGGCTTCAGCGAGAGCCACATGGGGCAAGCGAAAGAACGTGGCGATCCCGCCAAAGCGCGGTGTGACAAGGCCAGAGACGGGCTGGTTATAGTTTTTGGGGTTCGGCATTTCGGGCTCCTGGTACCAGCGATAGACCGAAGAACTGGCCATGACAATCGCTTGGCCATCGCCTAGTCTTTCTGCATGACGAATGAGTATGATTGCATTGTTATTGGCGGGGGAATTGCCGGGGCTTCGGTTGCGGCGCATGTTGCTGCTTCGCAGAAAACCCTGCTGCTCGAGATGGAAGAGCGGCCCGGCTACCATACCACTGGCCGTTCTGCCGCGCGCTATGAACCGAATTATGGTCCTTCGGCGTTTGTCGCGTTTTCGAAAGCCAGTGGTGCGTTCTATCGTCAACCGCCCAAAGATTTCGCCGATGCGCCGTTGATGAGCGAGCGGCCCTGTCTGTTCATCATGCCGCATGGGCAGGAAGACGATCAGGTTCATTTTCTCAAGGATAATCCCGGGGCTGTTGAGGTATCGCAAGCTGAAGCCCTGAAACTCTATCCGGTTTTGCGCGAAGGGTTCGCCGAGCGATTTTTTGTCGATCTGTCCTCTGGCGATCTTGATGTTGATCTCATCCACCGTGGCTTTCTGCGGCCGTTCAAAAAGCATGGTGGAGTGAGTGTGATGAATGCCGAAGTTTTGGCGCTTACGCATTCGGCTGCTGGTTGGAAAATTGAAACACGCGCTGGCGTGTTTACGTGTCGCACCGTTGTGAATGCAGCGGGGGCTTGGGGTGATGTGATTGCCGCGCGGGCTGGATTGAAGCCCATTGGTTTGGTGCCCAAGCGCCGTTCAATTGGCGTGTTTCCGGTTAATGACCCCACAGTCATGCAATGGCCGATGATTGTTGATATGGCGGAGAGTTTTTATGCCATGCCACAAAGTGGCAAGCTCCTGGTTTCATCAGCCGATGTGACACAAGTCGAGCCGCATGATGCCTATGCCGATGATGAGGCGATTGCGCTTGGTGTTGAGCGCTTGATGCAGGCCACAACTTTGGACATCACGCGGATGGACAACAGCTGGGGTGGGCTTCGCACCTTCACACCGGACAAGAATCCAGCGATTGGATTTGATCCGTCCACGGAGGGTTTTTTCTGGCTGGTGGGGCAAGGTGGTTATGGCATCCAGTCATCGCCTGGTGTTTCGGTGACGGCGGCTGCGCTGATTTTGGGAAAGCCTATTCCAAGTGAGGTGCTTGACCATGGCCTTAATCCCGCCGAGATCAAACCGGAAAGATTTCTATCATGACACAACGCCCTGAAAGATCCGTTGGCGAGGCCCTTGTGCCGCTGCTGGAGTCCTATGGCGTTGATACGGTGTTTGGCATTCCGGGTGTGCATAATGTTGAGATGTATCGGGCTCTGCCGCGCTCTGGCATTCGCCACATCTTGCCAAGGCATGAACAAGGTGCTGGCTTCATGGCCGATGGCTATGCGCGCGCCACCGGAAAACCCGGCGTGTGTTTCACGATCACCGGGCCTGGGTTGTTGAATATTCTGACACCCATGGCGCAAGCGTGGTCTGACTCCTCACCGATGCTGGTGATCTCATCAGCGCTTGATATTGGCGCCTCCGCACAGGGACGCGGGCGTTTGCATGAGTTGATCAGCCAGCATGCGGCGGCTCAAGCGGTGACTTCGACTGCGATGCGAGCCCTCACAGCACAAGATGTGCAAGATGGCGTGGCGCAGGCGTTTTCGCAGTTTGCATCGGCGCGACCACGGCCCTGCTATCTTGAAATTCCGCTGGATCTTCTCAGCATGGAAGATGGGCCGGGCTGGAAGGCGCGTGTTTTACCAAAGCGACCAGTGGCGTCTGATGCGCAATTGCTTGAAGCTGCCGCATTGTTGCAGAAGGCCAAGAGCCCTGTGATCATTTTGGGTGGGGGTGCACTTCACGCGGGTGCGCCAGCCATTGCGATTGCGGAAAAACTTTCGTGTGCCGTCATCACCACAACGGCGGGCAAGGGATCGGTGCCTGCGGATCATGCCCATGTGTGGGGCTATCGGTTGGGATTGCCTGACACGCAGGCGATGCTGGCAAAATCGGATTGTGTGTTGGCTGTGGGTACCGAACTTTCGGAAACCGATTTGTGGACGGTGCAATTCACGCTTTCAAATTTGATCCGCATTGATCTTGATCCCGCCGTTTTGGCTCGGCCCCATGCAGCGCTTCTTGCCATTCTCTCGGATTCCAAGGCCGCACTTGAAGGCATCAACCAAAATCTATCAGCTGCCAAGGCCAAGCCCGTGCCACATGCTCCGTCCACGGACAATTCCGACTTGCGGCAGGCCTTGACCAAAGTGCTGGATGTCATTCGCGCGCGTTTGCCGCAAGACACTGTTGTATGTTCCGACATGACTCAAATTGCCTATGCAGCGAATGAGATTTTTCCGGTGAGTAGCCCACGCTCGTGGATTCATCCCGTTGGGTTTGGGACGTTGGGTTTTGCTTTGCCTGCTGCGATTGGTGCCAAGATTGGCGTTGGTACAAAACCCGTAGTGGCGCTGGCTGGCGATTATGGTTTCCAGTTTACGATCAACGAGCTTGGCACAGCGGTTGAACACAAATTGCCGATCCCGATCCTCATCTGGAATAATAATGCGCTGGGGCAGATCAGGGATGACATGGTGCGCAAGGGCATCGAGCCCAACGCGGTCACATTGGTCAATCCGAATTTTGGCAAGTTGGCGGAATCATATGGCGCTGCTTATGCAAAACCAACATCACTTCAGGCACTTTCAAAAACAATAGAGCAGGCCCTCCACGCTGATGGGCCAACGGTGATTGAAATGTCACCTGCCATGCTCTGAAGGGGAATCAAATGAGCGGTAAAAGCCAATTTGCACTTTTGAAGACAGAACGGTTTTTGCCACTGTTCATTACCCAGGCGCTTTCGGCGTTCAATGACAACGCCTATCGCTTTGCGCTGTCGATGATCCTGTTGGCAAAACTTGGCACCGAACAAGGTGCATTGCTCAACACGATTTCCGCTTCGCTTTTCATCCTGCCGTTTTTTCTGTGTTCGGCTTTTGCGGGCCAGTTGGCCGACAAGTTCGACAAGGCGCTGGTGGCAAGGCGGATCAAGTTTGCAGAGATTTTCATTGTTGGGCTGCAGAGTGTTGCCCTGTTCAGCGACAATACCCACTTCGCACAATTTTGCGTGTTTCTTGCGGGCATTCAGGCCGCGTTTTTTGGCCCGATCAAATATGGAATTTTGCCACAGCATCTGACCAAGGAAGAATTGCTTGGTGGCAATGGCATGGTCGAAATGGCGACCTTTGTGGCCGTGATGGCTGGCACGATATTCGGCGTGCTGCTGATCAATTATGAAGGCGGCAAATGGATTGTCTCGGTTGTGATGGTTGCCCTTGCGATCCTGTCGTGGTGGACATCAACGCGCATTCCGCCAGCGCCAGCAACCCAACCAGACCTCGAACTGAACTGGAATATTTTTGGCGAGACGTGGAATGCGATGAAACTCGCGCGTGACCGCAAGGATGTGTTTCAGGCAATCCTTGGTGTGTCGTGGTTCTGGGTGTTGGGCGTTGTCTTTGTGACGCAGATTCCGCTGTTCACCCAATCGCATCTGTACGGCAATGAAACCGTCGCCACGCTGATCTTCACGTTGTTCTCGATCTCGATTGGTGCAGGCTCAGTCTATTGCAACAAGCTTCTGGATGGCGTGATCTCGGTCAAGTACGTGCCATTGGCCGCGCTTCTGATGAGCGTGTTCATGATCGATCTTTATTTTGCGGCAGGCATCGCACAGGATCGCATTGGTGCAGCGATTGCCAATGGTTCTGTGGTGCCAATCGCCAATCAATCGGGTGACAAGCTTCTTGGACTTGGCACGGTCATTACCTTCTATTCGAGCTGGCGAGCGTTTTTTGATCTCGCGGCGGTTGCTTTTCTTTCCGGGCTTTTTGTCGTGCCGTTGTTTGCCGTGATGCAAGCGCGCACACCTTATTACAAGCGGGCGCGCATTGTTGGCTCCAACAATATCTACAACGCATTGTTCATGGTCGCAGTGACGCTTGTTTCTGGTGTGCTGCTTGGCATGGGGCTTTCGGCACGCGGGCTTTTCCTCATACTTGGTCTCGCCAATCTTTTGGCTGCTGCCTACATCATTCGCATTCTGCCGCATGAAACATTGGCGCGGGCCGCACGTTTCCTGTTCTCGTTTTTCTATGATGTCGAAGTGAAGGGCCTTGAAAACTACAAGGCTGCGGGCAAGAAGGCGCTGATTGTTGCCAATCACACATCCTTGCTGGATGGTCCGTTGCTCTCAGCGTTTTTGCCGGAGCGTGCGGCTTTTGCAATTGATACTGCGATGGCGAAAAAATGGTGGGTGAAGCCTGCCTTTGCGCTGGTTGACCTCGCACCAATGGATCCCGGCAATGCGCATTCGATCCGCTCGCTGGTCAGGGCGTTGAAGCAGGGCCGCAAGGTAATGATTTTTCCGGAAGGGCGCTTGACCACAACGGGATCGTTGATGAAAATCTATGATGGCCCCGGTGCCATTGCTGACATGGCAGGCGGAAAGATTCTACCCGTGCGCATTGATGGCGCGCAGTATTCGCCGTTTTCGAAATTGAAGGGGCTGGTGCCGCAACGGATGTTTCCGAAAATCACCATCACATTTTTGCCGCCGATGAAGATGGAAGCGCCTGATCACTTGAAGGGTGCACCACTGCGCGAGCATCACGCTGAAAAACTTTATGATGTGATGACTGAGATGATGTTCCAGACATCCAACATTGACCGCACAATGTGGCAGGCGCTGCTGGAAGCGCGCGCTTTACATGGCGGCAATAAGTTGATGTTCGAAGATATCCAGCGCCAGCCCATGAGTTATGACCGTTTGGTACTTGGTGCGTTCATTCTGGGGCGCAAGATTGCCGCACTGACGCCAGGGCAAAAGTTTGTTGGCGTATTGCTGCCCAATGCCAATGCTGCGGTGGCAACGATTTTTGGTCTGCACGCTTTCGGCAAGGTTCCCGCGATGCTGAATTTCTCAACGGGTGCCGTCAACATGGTCGCGGCTTGTACTGCGGCTGAAGTACGCACCATCCTCACTTCTCGCAAGTTCATCGAGGCAGCAGAAATGCAGGATCAGATTGAGCTTTTGGCGAAGACCAACAAGGTCATCTATCTTGAGGATGTGCGGGAAAATGTTGGGACTGGTGACAAGCTGCTGGGCCTGTTGCGCAAGACATTTGCAGGCTGGGCGGTGAAATCAACAGGGGCCACACGTGATTCCAATTCACCCGCTGTTGTGTTGTTCACATCAGGCTCTGAAGGCATGCCGAAGGGCGTTGTGCTGTCGCATCGCAATCTGATTGCCAATTGCCACCAGATGCTGGCGCGGCTGCCTTTCAACGGTACGGATATTTTCTTTACCGCCTTGCCGATCTTCCATGCGTTTGGATTCACGGGCGGCATCGTGCTGCCGATGATGCATGGCATGCGCGTGTTCCTGTACCCATCGCCGCTGCACTACAAGATCGTGCCGGAGATGGTTTATGATACGGGGGCAACAGTTTTCTTTTCGACCGATACGTTCCTCAATGGTTATGCGCGCAATGCGCACCCTTATGATTTTCATACGCTGCGTTTCCTTGTGGGTGGAGCAGAACGCGTGAAACCGGAAACGCGTACGCTGTTTTCGGAAAAATATGGCCTTCGCATCATTGAAGGTTATGGCGCAACCGAGTGTTCGCCGTGCGTTTCGGCCAATACGCCGATGCAATCGCGTAATGGCACTGTGGGCCGCATCTTGAGTGGCATGGAGCATCGCCTCGAGCCAGTTGCCGGCATTGCTGAAGGTGGCCGCCTGTTCGTCAAGGGCCCCAACATCATGCTTGGCTATTTGCGTGCGGATAATCCCGGCGTGATCGAGCCACCACCTGATGGTTGGTATGATACCGGCGACATCGTATCGCTGGATACGCAAGGCTATGTCACCATTCAGGGTCGCGCCAAACGCTTCTCGAAGATTGCCGGTGAAATGGTTTCATTGACCGCAATTGAAATGCGGCTGGGTGAACTCTATCCCGATTTTGCGCATGCGGTTGTTGGTGCACCCGACAAGAAAAAGGGTGAGCAGTTGGTCATGTACACGACGATGCATGGAGCTGATCGCAAGTTGATTGCGGCTGGCCTCAAGGAAAAGGGTGTTTCGGAATTGATGATCCCGAAAACCATCATTCCGCTTGAGGTGTTGCCCGTGTTGGGGTCGGGGAAGACGGATTATGTGACGCTCAATCGCATGGCCCTTGATGCGGTGGCGGAGTAAGCCTTTCACATGCCAAAGCTTTCCTCGATGACAAAGCGCCTTGCGACACTGGGCGGAGATAAATGGGCCGTTCACATTGATGCGCGCGCGCGGGCCAATGCGGGCGAGCAACTGATTTTTCTCTCGATTGGTGAGCCTGATCTGCCACCGCCGACGGCGATTTTTGATGTTGCTGAGAAGCAGATGCGCGGCGGGCGTACACGTTACGCCGATGGCCGCGGTGAGCCTGCGGTGCGGGCGGCACTTTCGAAATTATACACGCGGCAAATGGGCCGTAAGATTGCGTATGACCAGTTTCTGTTTTTGCCGGGCACACAAACAGCACTTGCGATTTCGTTTCTGGCGATCCTTGAGCCTGGTGATGAAGTGCTGCTGCTTGATCCTTACTACGCAACTTATGAAGCTGTGGTGACGGCACCAGGTGGTGTGCCTGTTGGTGTGGCGCTTGATCCTGAGCGCGGCTTTCATCCTGACATTGCGGCGATTGAAAAAGCTGTCACCAAAAAGACCCGCGCGATTTTGCTGAACTCGCCTTCCAATCCCACAGGGGCTGTTTTTACCCGCGAAGAGATCGACGCGATTTGCGAGATCGCCAAGAAGCATGATCTGTGGATTGTGTCTGACGAAGTTTATGCGGTGCTGACGCATGGTGCAGAATTTGTATCGCCGTTCATGCGGGCTGACATGGAAGAGCGCGTGATTGTTGTGTCTTCGATTTCGAAGTCGCATGCGATCCCGGGATTTCGCTGTGGCTGGCTTGCGGGGTCTCGTGATTTTTGCGCGCGCGCACTTCCGGTTTCCGAGACCATGCTGTTTGGCCAGCACCCATTCCTGCAAGATGCGATGGCGTTTGCGCTGGAGAATGAATTTGCCGAGGTTGACGCGATGCGCGTTGCTTATGTGAAGCGCGGTGCTGCACTGCTCAAAGGTTTTGAAGGTTCCAATCGCGTCAAGTCACGCATGCCCGAAGGTGGCATGTTCATGATGGTTGATGTGCGCGCCACTGGTTTGTCGGGCGATGTGTTTGCGCGACGATTGCTGGACGAAGAAGGTGTTGTAGTCATGCCGGGCGAAAGTTTCGGGGCCTGTGCGGCGGGGCATCTGAGGGTGGCGCTGACAGTGGATGAGGCTGCGATGGCGGAAGCTGCGGCGCGGATTGTCAGGCTCGCCAATAGGGTTTGACCTATTGTAGAAAATAGTCCTTGATTTTTGGGGTCGTGAGTAGGTAAAACCCTATTCATGAGCAAATCTGTCGAACAGTTTCTGAATGAGATCAATGGGTTCCTGGAGAAATCTGGGATAGACGCCACCAGTTTTGGAAAGCAGGCCTTGGGCGATCCTGGCTTTGTGTTTGATTTGCGCAAAGGTCGCGCACCATCGGCGCGGACCATGGACAAGGTTCGGGACTTTATGGTGGGGCAGCTTGACTCGCGGCTGGCACCCACCCCTGCCTCTCCCTTGCAGGGAGGGGAAAAGAAAATGGAATCTCGAACACTGACTCATCTTGATCGGCTTGAAGCTGAGGCGATCCACATCATCCGCGAAGTTGCGGCGGAATGTGAAAAGCCTGTGATGCTGTATTCGATCGGCAAGGATTCTGCCGTCATGCTGCATCTTGCGATGAAGGCGTTCTATCCGGCGAAGCCTCCGTTTCCGTTGATGCATGTTGATACGCGCTGGAAATTTCGTGAGATGATCACGATGCGCGATGCCACGGCAAAAAAACTAGGGCTTGAGTTGATCGTTCATATCAATCCCGAGGGCGTTGAGAAAAACATCAACCCGTTTGATCATGGCTCGGCCGTGCATACGCAAGTGATGAAAACCGAAGGGCTGAAACAGGCGCTCGACAAATATGGATTTGATGCGGCCTTTGGTGGAGCGCGGCGTGATGAGGAAAAATCGCGTGCCAAGGAGCGGATCTTTTCATTCCGTGACACCAAGCACCGCTGGGATCCGAAGAACCAGCGCCCTGAACTTTGGAATATCTACAATGCGCGTAAAGCCAAGGGTGAATCGATCCGGGTGTTTCCGCTGTCGAACTGGACCGAGCTTGATATCTGGCAATATATCCAACGCGAGAAAATCGAGATCGTACCTTTGTATTTTGCGGCTGAACGCCCCGTGGTGACACGCGATGGACAGTTGATCATGGTTGATGATGAGCGGATGAAGCTGCATCCAGGCGAAGTGCCTGAAATGAAACGTATTCGCTTTCGCACACTCGGCTGTTATCCACTGACAGGTGCAATTGAATCATCGGCTACAACACTTCTCGATATTGTTGAGGAGATGCTGGTTGCCACATCGTCCGAGCGCCAGGGCCGTGTGATCGACAAGGATGCTTCTGCTTCGATGGAGAAGAAAAAGCAGGAGGGGTATTTCTGATGTCTGTAGCTTTTAAAAGGACCTCATCCGGCCTTCGGCCACCTTCTCCACTGCGTGGAGAAGGGAAGATCGTGGCAGCAGTTTATCTAATCCCTTCTCCACAAAGTGGAGAAGGTGCCCCAACGGGGCGGATGAGGTCCCTTTCATGAGCCGCTTTATTGAATTCGAAGGTGGCGACGTTGCGGCTTACCTTGCGGCGCAAGAGAACAAGGACCTGCTCAGGTTCATCACTTGTGGCTCCGTTGATGACGGGAAGTCGACACTGATCGGGCGGCTTTTGTATGAATCGAAGATGCTGTTTGAAGATCAGCTTTCGGCCCTCGAAGCGGATTCGAAAAAGCTTGGCACGCAAGGTGGCAATCTCGATTTTGCATTGCTTGTCGATGGGCTTGCGGCCGAGCGCGAGCAGGGGATTACGATTGATGTGGCGTATCGCGCGTTCACCACAGCACGGCGAAAATTCATTGTCGCTGATACACCGGGCCACGAGCAATACACACGCAACATGGCAACGGGTGCATCAACCGCCGAACTTGCGATCATCCTGATTGATGCGCGCAAAGGTGTACTTACGCAGACACGCAGGCATTCGTTCATCTGCTCGCTGATTGGCATTCGCCACCTTGTGGTGTGTGTGAACAAGATGGATCTTGTGGGTTACGCGCGCGAGACGTTTGAAAAAATCGAAAGTGATTATCGCGCATTTGCCAAGGAGCTGGGGCTGTCCGATGTGACCTTCATTCCGGCGTCGGCGTTGGCAGGCGATAACATGATTGAGCGTTCGCCGCACATGCAGTGGTACCAGGGCCCGACACTGATGGGGCACTTGGAAAGTGTTCCCGTAGGCGATGACAAAGCCGAGCAGCCGTTTCGAATGCCGGTGCAGTGGGTATCCAGGCCTGATCAGAACTTCCGGGGTTTCGCTGGAACGATTGCCACAGGTGCGGTGCGCGCTGGTGATCAGCTGAAGGTTTTGCCGTCAGGAAAGCAATCGGTTGTGACACGCATCGTCACCCAGGATGGCGATCTCGCCGTTGCCGTTGCCGACCAGGCCGTAACGATCACGCTTGCCGACGAAGTCGATGTGAGCCGTGGTGATGTGCTGTGTGAGGCTTCCGCTCCTGTCGAAGTTTCAGACCAGTTTGAAGCGCAGATCCTGTGGATGGGCGATGAGCCAATGCTGCCGGGCAGGCCCTATCTTTTGAAGTGCGGTGCCAAGACTTTGCCGATGAGCTTTGAGAAACTGAAGCACAAGATCAACGTCAATACATTTGAAAAGACCGCCGCCAAGTCACTTGCGCTCAACGAAATCGCCATCGTTGATTTCGAGACAGATGGACCTCTCGCTTTTGCTCCGTATACGGAGAACAAGACGCTGGGTTCTTTTATCATCATTGACCGTTTCACCAACTCAACTGTTGGCATGGGCATGATCCAGTTTGCATTGCGACGCGCGGCCAACATTCATTGGCAAGCCACTGATGTGAACAAGCTCGCACGTGCCAAGCGGTTCCGTCAAAAGCCAACAGTGTTGTGGTTCACCGGACTTTCGGGTTCGGGCAAATCGACGATTGCCAATATCGTTGAAAAGAAACTCGCCGCTTTGGGCCATGCCACTTATTTGCTCGATGGTGACAATGTGCGCCACGGCCTCAATCGCGACTTGGGCTTTACTGATGCGGATCGTGTTGAAAATATCAGGCGTGTGGCTGAAGTTGCCAAGCTGATGGTCGATGCGGGATTGATCGTGCTCGTCTCCTTCATCTCCCCTTTCAAGGCCGAACGCATGATGGCGCGCGAGAGCGTGGATGAGGGCGAGTTCATCGAAGTGCATGTCGATACGACATTGGCTGATGCGGAAAAACGCGATGTGAAGGGCCTTTATGCCAAGGCGCGGCGCGGCGAGATCAAGCATTTCACCGGCATTTCATCGCCTTATGAAGCGCCGGAAAATCCGGAACTGCACGTTGATACGGCCACGGTCACGCCAGAGGCAGCGGCTGACCTGATCATCGAAAAACTGTCCGTAGACGGACGATTGCGATAATCAACGTTATCCCGTCCACCCGCCATCAACGGCGATAGCTTGGCCAGTGATGAAACTGCTCTCATCGCTGGCGAGGAAGATCACGAGGTTTGCGATTTCATCGGGCTGCGCAAGACGACCCATCGGTTGGCGCGCGACGAAGGCGGCATGCGCCTTTTCGAAGTCACCTTGTGCACGCATCCGGTCATGCAGCGATGGTGTTTCCACGGTGCCGGGGCAAACTGCATTGCAGCGAATGCCCTTGGCCACATAATCAGCCGCATAGGCTTTGGTCATGCCGATGACGGCAGCTTTGGTGGCACCATAGAGGAAGCGGTTGGGCACGCCCTTGATCGAGCCTGCAACAGACGCCATGTTCACCACAGTGCCCTTGCCACGCGCGAGCCAAGCAGGCGTAAAGGCTTGCATCATCCTGAAGTGCGCACGGCAATTGAGATCAAACGAAAAATCCCAGGCCGTGTCGTCAACTTCGATGATCGTGCCATTGTGCACATAGCCCGAGCAGTTGAAGAGAATGTCAGGCGTTTCGATTTCATTGGCAAAAGACGTGATCGCTGCCGGATCGAGAACGTCGAGCGTGCGCGTTTTGATGGCGGGATTATCTTTTGCCAATTGTGCAAGGAGTTCTGTGTTGATGTCGGTTGCAGTGACGCTGGCACCCTCGTTCATCATGGCAATTGCCGTGGCGCAGCCTATGCCCTGACCTGCTGCTGTGATGACAACTGATTTTCCCTGAAGTCGACCGGACATGAAAAAGCTCCCTCGCGATGCGAGAGAGCTTTAATTGCGGTGACGCGAATTGTCTATCGGCGGCTGCGGCGCAGGCGCACCGATGAGATAATGCGCAGGTTGCGGCTATCTACCTTTATCAAATAGACCCAACGACCGCGCACTGCCGTGTAACCGAAGTTTCGACCCTCACAGTCATTGGCTTCGATTGCGCGAAAGTCATTGTTGAAGGCGAGCCAGCGGGCAATTCCACGGCATGAGCGTTCGACGCGCCGGGGACGGACAACGACATCTTCATCGTCGTCGAAGAATTCGTCGCGCCTGTCTCTACGCTCACCTTCGCGTCTGGGGCGCACGGGGCGTTCGACGTCTTCATCACCTGCTTCGAAGCAGCGCGGGCTGTCTGGATTGTCACGGCAGAACTGATGACGCGCTTCTGCTTCGGGAGCGGTTACGAGACTTGTTCCCAAAAGAGTTGCGGCTGCGACTGCCAGGCTGAGGATGATCTTCATGTCGTCACTCCGTTTCTGTTTGTGCGCTATCTGACCACGACAAAAGCGATCTTGGCAACTCCCGATTTCGTGAGGCCAATGCGACGGGCAGCTCCAAGGCTCAAGTCAATCACGCGGCTCTTGATAAAGGGGCCACGGTCATTGACGCGCACGATGACTGATTTTCCGTTGCGTAAATTGGTGACGCGAAGCTTGGTGCCGAAGGGCAGCTTGCGGTGCGCTGCAGTGAGGCCATGCTTGTTAAAGCGTTCGCCATTCGCAGTGAGCTTGCAACAAGAGTAATAGGAAGCCCAGCCAACTGTCTTGGCCAATGCAGGTGTTGTGAGTGTGAAGAGGGCGAGGCCCAGGCCCGAGCCCAGGAGTGTAGCAACGATTCTGTTCATTGGCTTGACGAACACGGATCATGTGGCGGAAACATGGCAATATGCACCTTGTCCATGACGATGCCCTGCACTTTGAAAAAACTGTTCCGAGCTATTGGGAAGCGTCGGCTGATCCGCTTGGCTTCACCCTGCTGCCACTCAGTGGCGACGTGACATGCGATGTTGCAGTGATCGGTGGCGGTTTTACTGGACTGTCGGCGGCAATTGAATTGGCGCGGGCGGGTGTTGATGTGCGCGTGCTTGAGGCAGGACCGATTGGCTGGGGGGCTTCTGGGCGCAATGGTGGCTTTGCCTGTATTGGTTCGCACAAGCTTTCTTACACGACGATGATCAAGCGCTACGGACTTGCCGAGACACAGCACTATTATTCGGCGATGCGTTCGGCTGTCGAAGGAGTAGCCGAGAATTGCGAGACCCATGGCATTGATGCATGGCGGCATGGCAAGGGTGAGATTACCTTGGCTCATTTGCCTTCGCGCTTTGCGGAATTGAAAAGTGAAAAAGAATTTTACGGCGCGACCTTTGGCGAGGAATGCGAGTTGATCCCGCCTGAGGAAATGCGGCAGCGCGGCTTTGGCGGGCCGGAATTTCACGGTGGGCTGTTAGGGCCCATCGGATTTGGAGTGCATCCCTTGAACTATGTGCGCGGGTTGGCGCGTGCGGCCTACAAGGCAGGTGCAAGGCTTTACCCCCATTCGCGGGTGGTGCGCTGGGAGCAAGCTGGTGACGAACATCGACTGTCCACCCAGAATGGATCGGTGACGGCCAAGCGGGTCATCGTAGCCACCAATGGCTATACGCCTGAGAACCTGTCGCGCCATCATGCCGGGCGATTGTTGCCAGCACTTTCCAATATCATCGTCACGCGGCCGCTCACCGATGATGAGTTGTCGACGCAGGGATGGACATCTTCGACGTTGGCCTATGACAGCCGACATCTGCTGCATTATTTCAGATTGCTTCCAAACAACCGGATGATGTTTGGGGCAAGGGGCAGCACGGATTCATCTCAGGACGGCAGTGAAGCGTTCAAGCCAAAATTGATAGCCTCGTTCCATCGCCTGTTTCCGGAATGGCGCGCGGTTGAGATCACGCATTATTGGCGCGGCATGGTGTGCCTGTCCTATGACCGCGTTCCTTATGTCGGGTCGTTGGATGAAGCGAGGAGCGTGTGGACGGCGATTGCCTATCACGGCAACGGCGTTTCCATGGCGGGATGGTGTGGGCGTGCCGTGGCGCGGATGATGCTGGGCAAAGATACGCGCGATGTGCCCGCGATCATCACACGGCGACTGGCGAAATTTCCGTTGCCATGGCTTCGGCCAGCCTATCTCAAAGGGGCTTATCTCTGGTTTGATCTGCAGGACAGACGATAAAGCTCAAACCTTGCGGCGCAGGCGGACTTTTCCGTTGTTCTTTTCCGGCTGGGCCTGGTCGAGTTCGTCCATCTTGGCGCAGAGCTCGTTGAGACAGGTCATCACGGTCTTGCGATCATTCGGGCTGAAGAGAGCGAGCACGGCCTTGTCGACGTCATCCGCAACACCCTGAACAGATTTCAATGCCTTCTTGCCGACAGGCGTCAAGCGCACCGTGTTGGCGCGCGCATCGTCTTTCGAACGGCGACGCATCAGATAGCCTTGTTCCATCAAACGACTGACGAGATCGGCCAGCGTTGACCGATCAATGCCAGTGATCTTGACGAGATCAGTCTGGCTCTTTCCCTCATTTGCATCAATAGCATTGAGCACGGTAAACTGGCGCTGGGTGAGACCCTGCTTGCCGGCTTCCGTCATGTAAAGATGTGTTGCGTATTGTACGCTCCGCTTGAGCAGATGCGAAACTGAACGCGCTTGAAATCTTGTATCCTTCGTGCCCGACATACGAAACTGACCTAACCATAATCCCCAGAGTTGCCCTTTGTCCTAGCGAGTCATCACAAATGCGGCAAGAAAAATCATCAGCCTACGGATGCAAAAACCATCTCGAACTTTAGGCATCATAGCGCCCGAAGTTTTTGCTGCGCAAGGCTTGACTCTTGCTTTGAAAGGAGTGCAGCCGATCATCAGTCTGCGGATGAATTTTCATTTTGCTGATGGTGCTTCATCATGAAAGGCGCGTTCGCAGCTGCGAAGGCAAATGTCATCAGCAAGAGCCCGACAACCTTGAAGCTGATCCATACTTCCTCGGAAAAGCCAAACCAAACAACGACATTGAGTGCGGCCATGGCGATGAAGAACAGCGCCCAACGGATAGTCAAGGTACGCCAGGCATGATCAGGCAATTTGAACTGTGCCCCCAAAAGATCGCCAAGGAAGATGCGATTAAACCACAAGCCGCCCAAAAGAATTCCTGCAAACAACAGGTTGATCACCGAGACTTTTGCCTTGATGAAGGCCGGGTCCTGGAAATAAAGTGTGAGCGCGCCAAAGAATGCAACAAAACCTGCAGTGATCAGCTGCTGTTTCGAGAGTTTGCGCGTCAGCACATAGACAATCGCTGTCACAACGAGGGTGGTCACGAGAAGTGCTCCCGTGGCCCACAGCGCTCCTTTCAACGCGTAACCAATGCCAAAGGAAATAAGTGGCAAAATTTCGAGCAGCGTAACCGTTGTCTGATGTTTGTTGTGATGGACTTCGCTCATGCTGCAACCTTTTCATCAAGCCCGGCAATGGCGCGCGAGAAGGCCTCGGCGTCAAAGGGCTGTAAATCTTCCAGTGTTTCGCCAACGCCAATGGCGTGGATCGGCAGTTTGAATTTCTCAGCTATGGCAACGAGGATACCACCACGCGCCGTACCATCCAATTTTGTCATGATCAGGCCCGTGACTCCAGCAACCTTGGTGAAGGCTTCAGCCTGGGCAAGTGCATTCTGGCCCGTGGTGGCATCGAGCACCAAGAGAACGGCATGTGGTGCGCCTGGATCATATTTTTTGATGACGCGCACGACCTTGTCGAGCTCGTCCATGAGGTATGTCTTGTTGTGGAGGCGACCCGCCGTGTCGATGAACAGAATATCCGTGCCATCATCTTTCGCCGCCTTCATCGCATCAAAGGCAAGCCCTGCCGCATCAGCGCCTTGTGGGCGCCAGATGGTTTCAGCCCCAATGCGTTGACCCCACACGGTAAGCTGTTCGATCGCTGCAGCACGGAATGTATCACACGCGGCAAACTTCACCTTGAAGCCTTCTTGCGTGGCAATCGCACCAAGCTTGCCGATCGTTGTAGTCTTGCCAGAGCCATTCACACCGACGACCAGAATGACATAAGGTTTTTCTTCGCCAAAATTAAATGGCACCTCGACGGGTGCGAGAACCTTGGCGACTTCAGCGGCGAGAATTTGTTTTACTTCCTCCGGATCGACTTCCTTGTCATAGCGGCCTGTGGCCACAGCCTTGATGATGCGCTCGGCAACGGTGATGCCAAGATCGGCCTGGATCAACGTGTCTTCCAGATCCTGCAACGTCGCTGCATCGAGCTTGCGCTTGGTGAAGATGGTGGTGATCTGCGTCGAAATGGTTTTTGAGGACTTCGACAGGCCTTCCTTGAGGCGCGCGAAGAAACCCTTGCGCTCTGGCTCAGGTGCCGGAACTGGAACAAGTGGTGCGGGTGGGGCCTTGCGGAGTGCACCTGCTTTTGGTTGAACGACTGGTACAGGCGCTTCAGCAATGAGCGGTGCTGCGGCAGGCTCAGGCTTTCGGACAATGATTTCAGGTTCAGCCTTTTTTCCTTTACCCTTTTTGGCGGGAGCCTTCGCTTGAGGCGGCGGCTCAGGCAGGCGAGCGGGTTCAGGTTGAACGACTGGCTCAGGCTCGAATGTAACCGGCTCCGGCTCAGGTGCCAAAACAGGTTCTGGAATTTCCTCGACGGTGGGTTCAGGAACGGCTTCAGGCTGAACTTCAATTTCAATCTCAGGCTCGAACTTCTGCTTTTTGCCGGCAGGTTTTTTGCGTGCGGGCTTGGCAAGTTCTGGTTCAGGTTCCGGTTCCGGCTCTGGTGCTATGATGACAGGTTCAGGTTCCGCTTCCTGCTTTTTCTTGCGGAACGGCCAGAGTGATTTCAGCTTCTCAGTGGCAGATTGTTTTTTGGGTAGAGCCGCAGGTACGGGCTCCGGCGCAACCTCTTCAACGACAGGCTCAATATAATTCTCTCCAACATTCTCATCCTCCAGCTCGTCATTCCCGCGAACCTGGGAATCCAGACTGTCAGGTTCTGAGCTGTCGAAAGCTTTGGTCCCCGCGTTCGCGGGGATGACGGCAGGAGTGCGAGAGATTGGAGTGGGAACTATAGTGGATGGCTCGACGGTACGCGAGACAACCACGCGCTCAACTGTGCGAATTGGTTCAACTGTTCGCACAGGTTCAATCGTTCGAACGGGTTCGATGACCCGCGAAGTGACGACGGTGCGCGTTGGCTCTGGTTGATACTGAACAGGTGGTGGTGGCGCTTCGGCAACGGGTTCGGGAAGGTGGACGGGTTCTGGTTCTGGCTCGGGTGCGGGCAGTGCCTCTACTTCGGGTACTGCTGCTGGCGCTTCATCGCCCTTGCCCGTGATGCGGTTGAAAAGTTTTTTGAAAAAGCCGCTCATGCCGCAATACTCACTTGCAAGCTGCTGGCGTTGGCACCCGTGACACGCGCAGCAATCACAGCGCCTGGAGTCATCACAGTATCAAACCTCGCCAATGCAAAATGTTCGGTGCGGCCTGTTGATGGCGTTTCCACCAATACTTGCCGGGTGCCGCCAATTTCGTTTTGCAAGAAAGCGTTCAAGCGCGCCTCGCCCTTTTCGCGCAGAAGTGCCGCACGGCGCTTGATCAATGCTTGCTCGAGTTGTGGCATGCGCGCTGCTGGTGTGCCGGGACGCGGACTGAATGGGAACACATGCAGGAATGTGAGTGCACAATCATCAATGATGCGTAGCGAGTTTTCAAACATCGCGTCATCTTCAGTTGGAAAGCCCGCGATGATATCAGCACCAAAAACCATGTCTGATCTTTTCTCACGCAGCGTCTGACAAAATGCAATCGTGTCTTCGCGCGTGTGGCGGCGTTTCATCCGCTTCAAGATCATGTTGTCGCCATGCTGCAGCGAGAGATGAATATGCGGCATGACACGGTTTTCATTTGCGATCACCCGAACCAATTCATCATCCACTTCGATGGAATCGATTGATGAGAGGCGAAGACGTTTCAGATCCTTTACCTCTTTCAGAATGCGCGCAACGAGTGCTCCAAGTTTTGGCGCACCATCGAGATCAGCGCCCCAGCTGGTGAGATCAACACCGGAGAGAACAACTTCGCAATGACCCTCGGCTACGAAACGGCGCACTTGCTCTACGGCATCGGCAATCGGCACCGAACGGGAATTGCCACGGCCAAAGGGAATGATGCAAAATGTGCAGCGATGATCACACCCATTTTGGACCTGCGCAAAAGCGCGGGTGCGTTGCCCAAGGCGATCAATCAGCGGAGGTCGTGTCTCGGTCACCTGCATGATATCGGAGACATCAACGCGCGGGGCATTCGTACCCTTGAGCCAGCTCGTGGCCTTGAGCTTTTCCTCATTGCCGATGACACGCGTGACCTCTGGCATTTTGGCAAACATCTCTGGATCAGTTTGCGCGGCACAGCCCGTGACGATGATTTGGGCTGATGGATTTTCCTTGTGAGCCTTGCGAATAGCCTGGCGCGCCTGGCGTGTTGCCTCGCCTGTCACAGCACAAGTGTTGAAAATGATCGCGTTATCAAGTCCTGCTTTTTCGGCGTGGTTGCGCATCACTTCGGATTCAAACGTGTTGAGCCTGCAGCCAAATGTGACGAGCTCAGCACTCATGACAGCATCCCTTCAGGTACCACGCCATCAAAGTCATAAGCTGCAGGTCCGGTCATGATGACATGGCCGTCTTCGTTGACCGACATCATCAAATCGCCGCCGGGAAGGGTGATGCGTGCGGCCCTGTCAATGATGTCAATCCGGTGACCTGTTGCCATCACGGCACAGGCCGCTGTGCCACAGGCTTGCGTGAGACCAGCGCCGCGCTCCCACACCTTGATCGTGACATGATCTCGCGCATCAACGCGCGCCAAAGTAATATTCGCGCGCTCTGGAAACAGGGGGTGATTTTCCAGCATCGCGCCGACCCTGCCGAGATCAACGACATCAAGATCCTTCACCCAGAAAATCGCATGGGGATTGCCGACATTCACGACTGATGGTGAATGGATGAGCGGCGCATCGATAGGGCCAAGCTGCAATTCAATATGGCGCGTATCGGCAAAGGCTTCGGACAGTGGAATTTCTTTCCAGCCAAAGCGGGGCTTGCCCTGGTCAATTGTGACCATGCGGGTCCCGGCCTTGGTCGCCGTGAGAAAACCACCAATCGTATTGATCGTGACGGTGTCGCTTTTCATTTCATCAAACAGCAGATCGGCGACACAGCGCGAAGCATTGCCACAGGATTGCACCTCGCCACCCTCGGCATTCCAGATCCGCATTTCAACATCGGCGATTGCTGATTTCTCCAGCACAATCAGCTGATCACAACCAATGCCTGACTTGCGATTGGCAATGGCGCGTGCCTGATCCTCGGTGATCGAAATTGGGCGTGCACGTGCATCGATCACAACAAAATCATTGCCGAGACCGTTCATTTTGCGGAAGGGGATGGGCGTAAAGCCAGTCATACCGGGCTTATATGGGCAAAGGCAGGGGAAAATCCAGCGTTAAGCTTGGTGAAGTTCCACTCAGCCGCCGGCGTAGAATATGTGGCGACCGATTTTTGCCAGCTTGCGCATGGACCTGGACCACTTCGGCTTCACATAGTCAGCGTGATAGAAAATCGCCTTGTCCATTCCCCGCAGTTTGTGATCGCCTGACATGGCGCGCTTGGCAACGCGCTTGGCTTGCGACCATGCGTCGGCTTGGGTTACTGTTTCGGGCTGGCCGTCACAGGCAAATGAGAATTGACAAGAGTTGCGGCGGTGCATGCCTTCATAAACGACGCCGCAGATGGTTTTCGGATAGTTGTGGTTTTTGGTTCGGTTCAGGATGACCTTGGCCACGGCCATTTGGCCGGTTTCCGATTCAGATCGCGCTTCGAAGTATACAGCGTGAGCGAGGCAGTTTTCCTGCTTGAGGCGTTCGCCCGAAATCTTCGGCGCGATTTCGATTCTCTTGGTTACATGCGTTGGTTCGTCGAGATTGATGGCTGCAGGTTCGATCCTGATGACGGCGGGTTCGGCTGTTGCTGGTGATGTGTAGGCAAGTGAAGACACAAGTGTAGAGACCAGGCCAAAGGCCAGTAGGTTTGAACGCATCGGAAGTCCCCCGGATCATTTTCGGATTGAACGAAGGGCCGTGTATAGTTTTGAATGAGGCAGAAAGCGGGCACCAGCGATGGCTCTCGCCAATCGGTCAGTGTGCGTTGCAATTTGGAGACAGAATAGGGTGCTTTCTGGAAGGGTTCCGGTCATGTTCGTCAATCGAAGTTGACCGATGTTGCATATTTGCCTCAGGTGTAATGCCGCAAACCTGCAACGAAAAGGCGCGCGATGAGTGATTCATCACGCGCCATCTCAAAGTGTTCGGAGTTAGCGGCCGCGCTTTGCGGTTTTCTTTGCCGACTTCTTTGCTGCTTTCTTCGCGGTCTTCTTTGCAGTCTTTTTCAAGATTGCAGCTTCGACCATGATTTCGACGTCATAGCCAGGGGCTGCGAGTTTCGACTCAACAGTCGCACGCGCAGGTGTGGCGCCAGCGGTGACCCAATTGTCCCAAGCCGCATTCATATCGGCGAAGGTCCCAATATCGGTCAGCCAGATATTGGCTTTCACAATGTTGGCCTTGTTGGTGCCAGCCGTCTTCAGCACGGCATCAATGTCGGACAGGATTTCTTCGGTTTGTGCCCGCACAGACTGGCCCTTGGTTTTCTCTGCCACAAAGCCAGCAAGATAAGCCATGCCATTGTGGATGACAGCAGCGCTCATGCGCTTGCCGGGGTTGATGCGTTTCAGTGTCATGATGTTGCCTCCTCGATTTTTGTTCGCATTAGGCAAATGTTGCGTCGTGCGCAAGAACCGCGTTGAGCAACACTTGCGTGCCTGCTCCACATTCTTCAAGCGTTGTTGACTCCGCTTCATTGTGAGAGATGCCACCGAGGCAGGGGACAAAAATCATCGTGGTTGGTGTGACGCGGTTGATGTAGGCCGCATCGTGGCCAGCACCGGAGGCCATTTCTCTCGACGTATAACCCGCTTGTTTCGCGCCTTGTCGCACGCACTCAATCAGATCGGGCGCAAATTTTACAGCGGGCGAATTCCAGATGCGTTTTTCTTCAAGTTCGAGTTTGAGTTCACTCGCGATTTTGGGAAGCGCCTCCTGATAGGCCTTTTCCATCTTGTCCAAGATCTTTTCATCAGGATGGCGAAGGTCAACAGTGAAGAACACTTCACCCGGCACCACATTTCGCGAATTCGGTCGGTTCTCGATCAAACCAACCGAAGCAACACCGGGCAAATGCGCCATGCCGACTTGATGAATGGCTTCGATCATGCGCGATGCACCGAGCAGAGCATTTTTGCGCAACCCCATGGGCGTCGCACCGGTGTGAGATTCTTGCCCGCGCACTGTCACCTCATACCAGCGCATGCCTTGCACCCCTGTGACGATGCCGATCATCTTGTTCTCTGCTTCAAGAATTGGACCTTGCTCGATGTGCAGCTCAAACATCGCGCTGAATTTGATGGCGCCCGCCTTGTGCCTACCCTTGTAACCGATGCGCTCCAGCTCATCGCCGAGCTTGACGCCCTGACGATCTTCGCGCGAATACGCAAACTCTGGTGTGAACACGCCAGCATAAACCCCAGAGCACAACATGGCGGGCGCAAAGCGTGATCCCTCCTCATTGGTCCAGTTGGCGATCATCAATGGCGCGTTGGATTCGTACCCGATGTCGACAAGTGTGCGCATGACTTCCAATGGCCCGAGCACACCGAGCACGCCATCAAACTTGCCGCCTGTGGGCTGTGTATCCAGATGCGAACCCATGGCAATGGGGAGAAGGTCCTTGCGCCTGCCGGGGCGAGTGGCAAACATGTTGCCGACTTCGTCAACTTCAACGGTGCAGCCTAGCTTTTCGCACTCCGCCTTGAACCAGTCGCGCACCCACTTGTCTTCATCAGACAGTGTGAGGCGCTTGATGCCACCTTTGGGCGTACCACCGAAAACTGCTGTTTCCATCAGGCTGTCCCACAGGCGCTGCGGATTGATAGTGAGATTGGTTCTGGATTTCATATTGTCCTCTTGCTCCGAAGCAATGTCCTGCTGCAAGCTCACGCTGTCAAGCGGAAGAGATTTGGTCAGCCATGAAGTTGATAGTGAAAATTCTGATTATGTTGATGAGCATTTCTCCGGCCGCATTGGCCCAGCAGAAATCGCAGTTCAGCATTGTCATTGATGGTGTCGAGAGCGATATCACGGCAGGCGAGGAAGTCACCATCAAGCTCAAGTCTGGCGATGTGAAGGTGTTGCTGAAACCAAAGGACATCGTGACGTTCAACAGCAAAGGTTTCAGCTTCGATCATCCCGGCAACATGCGCGTCGCCGAAACCAAGATCGATGAAGGCATTTTCCAGCATCTTCTGACCACGGCAAGCGGAACGGCTATCATCACGCAGACCTACAATAATGACTTCGACAAGGCCGTCATTGTTGATTTGATGTTCGGCGAGCTAACCAGCGACGAGCGCGAACGCGGCGTTGTGGTCAAGCGTGAACCCATTGAGCGCAAGCTCGCCAGTGGCCAGGTGCTTCAAGGCACGCGCGCCAGCTACAAGGACAAGGATGATGACGTTGCAATCGACATCCTTATTCATCCCGTGGGATCAGACCAAGGTTATTTGTTCATCACACTGTTTGACAGGGAGTCTGCACCTGATGACAGGCCATTGGTCGACCGCTTCTGGTCAACGTTGACCCTGAATTAGACAGCCTCGGCGAATTCAACGTGTTCTGCTGGTGGTCGACGGAAAACCGCGTTCAGCAAGTCGAGGGTTTCGCGCAGTTTGGAGACTCCATCGTCAGTATCATCAGTTTTGATTTCAGGCGCGCGTACCGCAGGTCCGCCCAGATCGACTTTTGACGCACCAGCAATGGCTTCGAGATCAGAGGCCAGCTCCAGGATGCCCGCTCCTTCAGCACGTGCGATTACGTCTGGGTAGGTATCGGCAACAATCCTGTTCTTGGTCGCAGATGTCGGTGGATCCTTGGTCATCGACTTGATGAACTCGTCATCCATGGTATCGACTTTCAAAGTCGAAATAGCCATCGGCGTGTTGGTCAGTGATTGTCCAGGTGAAATGTCGAAAGCCGAAGAATTTACATTCTTCCATGGTGGAGTGAGATTGGCAGCGCCGAGAAAATTCCCCTGCAGATAATCGACGCCAATGCTGGTTAGCAATTTTGCGTCTTCTTCAGTTGCCACCCATTCGGCCACAACCTTGCGGCCAAATGCATGGACCAGATCGACGAGACTTTTGACAAAATACAGATTTTCAGTCGAGGCGGCAAGGTTGCGGCAGAATGTACCATCAATCTTGATGACTTCTACGGGAAGATCGCGCAGGTTTTTAAAACTGGTATAGCCTGCGCCAAAATCGTCGATGGCCACACTGCAGCCAGCTTCATGCAAATGTTCAACGAGTTCACGGGTGGCGTCGAGATCACAGAGAGCTACGGTTTCGGTGATTTCCACTGTCAACCGATTGGCCACTGAGGTATTGGCCCGGATCGTATCGAGCATCTCTTGGTACCAGCGACGATCAGTGGCAGTTGTCCCCGAAATGTTGATCGCGATATGTGCGTCAGGATATGAATGCAGGGTTGCCACTGCCATTTGTGTCACGGCTCGGTCAATCAGGCGAATGAGCCCCAGACGTTCTGCAATTGGAACAAGATGACCTGCTGCCACCACGTCACCTGCCTCGTCAATCATGCGAAGCAAGGCTTCGTGGTGTTCCACAACGCCTGTCTTGGCATTGACGATAGGCTGGAAAGCCAGGCGGAAGCCGTCGGTCTTGAGGCAGCGCACGATTTCCGTGGCGCAGCGCGAATTCAGCATCTGCTCGCTGGCCTTGGATTTCGATGGCTTGAAAATGACATAGGAATCCGATGGCATGCTGGCAGCTTCAGTCAGGGCGACTTCAGCACGTGTCATCGCCGAGTTTGCAGAGTCAGCATGGGTCGGAATGGTCACAGCGCCGATCGACAGCATGACCCAGACTGGACCATGGGTTGTTTCAACAACACTGTCGCGAACTGTACTCATCAGGCGCTCGATGGCGATCGGCAACTCCTCTTCGGTGCAGTTGTTGAAAATGATGCCGAATTTCGAGCCGGAATAACGCGCCAGTCCATCTCCTGTGCGCATGACTTGCTTCAGGCGGCGGCCAATGGCCACGATCACTTCGTCGGCAATGTCAAAACCATATGACTCGTTCACGACATGCAGATTGTTGATTGAAATAATGGCAAGCGAACACTTCGATCCCTCGCGCTGTGTCATCAATATGGTTTCGTCCAGCGCCTCACCGAGGCGACCGCGATTCATCAGGCCCGTCAGGGGATCGCAATTGCCCAAGAATGAAAGGCGCTGATCACGACTATGTTTTTCGTCAATGCGGCGGATGACGCCGGTTACCGTGGCCGGGCGGCCGTCGGTGTTGGAATACCAGCGGCCAATGTCTTCAACCCAGACACTCTCCTGGGCCTTGCGGCCGGCCGGGCGAAACAGATACTCGAGTGCAAAAGCCACACCTTCACCACGGTCGATCGCCTGACTGTTCATCACCATGTCATAGCGGGTTGAAAGATTGTCCTGGTCAAGAAGGGCGGCAAAGCGCCTGGCCGATGAAACAGCCTCAGCCGTGCAGCCAAGGATCTCGGCTACATTTTCAGTCCATATGATTTCGTCGGTTTCGATGTTCCACTGATAGGCCGCCTGTTCTGCAGCGCGCAGGGCGGCGAGCATGTCGCTCAACTTCTTTTGGTCCGATACGACAGTAATAGTCGAGGGTCCGGCTTCCGGGCTTGCGTCAAATGAAAAGCTGTTTTCAACTGGTATTGCCGACACGAAGATACTCCCGGGAATAGTTCCAAGTGGGAGTATGGATCAGAAATGGTAAAGTTGAAGATTAGAAACGTGGTAAACAGGCAGTTAACAAACAATCGGTTCGCTCACCGCGACAATGCGAGGGGTATGGCCGCAGGCCATGACAAATTTCAAAAGATTGGTGCGGTCAATTGCTGTCGTAGCGTCGTTGGACAGTGGATGATAATTCAACGTGTCTTGCTTCATCATCTCCGCATCGAGGATGACATTGACGCGCTTTTCCTTGTCATTGATGAGTGCAAAAGGCGTCACGGAACCCGGTTGCACCCCAAGTATCTCCATTAGCAGCTCAGGCTTGCCGAAAGACAAGCGCCGTGAACCGATCTTGTCAGGTGCGGTTTTAAGATTGACGCGCGAATCTTCCAGCGTGACAATCAGCCAAAGTGCGCCCTTCTCGTCCTTGCAGAACAGGTTCTTGCAATGGCCACCTGGCATGTCGCCGTGAACCGCTTGTGCGTCTTCAACCGTAAAGACAGGGATGTGTTCTTTGGTTTTTGTTTCAATTCCAAGGTCTTGCAGGAAGTTGAATAACTCTTCGCGGGTCGCTGGCATCGTTCACAGACAATTTTAAGGGTAAGGAAAGGCTGCTATTGCATTTGTCTGTCGCTTGAGCAATAAGCCCCTCATTCCGGCGCGTCACTTACCTAGTTCCGGGATCGCAAAGCGGGCGTAGCTCAGGGGTAGAGCATAACCTTGCCAAGGTTAGGGTCGGGCGTTCGATTCGCCTCGCCCGCTCCAATCTCTATTTTCCAAAGCGCTCGTCGAAGGCGTAGCCACTTGAACGCACTGTGCGGATCGGGTCGGTTTCCTTGCTGCGGGACAGGCTTTTGCGCAGGCGGCCAACATGAACATCAACGGTGCGTTCATCAACTTCAGCATCATTGCCCCAGACCCGGTCTAGTAACTGTGGACGACTGTAAACGCGACCTGGCTGCTGCATGAGATATTCAAGCAAGCGGAATTCGGTAGGTGAAAGTGTCACATCACGTGGCCCCCTGGTCACACGCTTCTTGGCGCGGTCCAATGTGATGTCGCCTTGGCGAAGTTCCTCGGCAACCGATTCAGGTTTCACACGGCGCAGGATTGAACGGATGCGCGCCATGACTTCGGGAACAGAGAAGGGCTTGACGATGTAATCATCAGCACCCGTTGCAAGGCCGCGCACGCGTTCGGCTTCTTCGCCACGCGCTGTCAGCATGACAATGGGGAGTGTTTGCGTTTCAGGACGCGTCCTGATCAACCTGCACACTTCAATCCCGGAGAGGCCGGGCAGCATCCAATCCAGCAATACGAGGTCAGGCATTTCATCGGAGATCGCTGAATGCACTTCTTCGCCAGTTTCAATCACGCGCGTGCGAAATCCTTCGGCACGCAAGTTGTAGTCCAGCAATTGATGGATGGAGGCTTCATCTTCGACAATGAGGATCGATGCACTCATGATCTGCTCAATCGTTGTTCACGGCAGAATATTGTGTGATCGAGGTCTTGTCGCTTTTGGGCCGCTGTTCTTTCAGCATTTCGCCATGCACGAGATAATAGATATTCTCGGCAATGTTGGTGGCGTGATCACCGATGCGCTCGATGTTCTTCGCCGCAAACAGCAAATGTGTGCAGGCGCCAATCATCCGCGGATCTTCCATCATGTAGGTGAGGAGTTCACGGAAGATGGAGTTGTAAAGCGCATCGATATCATCGTCGTGACGCCACACATCCATCGCCTTTTCGGCATCGGATGCGGCAAATGCATCAAGCACCTGTTTCAACTGCGTTTGCGACATCTCGCCCAAGCGCTCCAAGCCCTTGGAAAGGCGCGGGGGAATATTGTCGTAAATCGCATTGGCGCGCTTGGCGATGTTCTTGGCCAGATCGCCTATGCGTTCGATATCAGCGGCAATGCGGATCGCGACCATGATATTGCGGAGATCCTTGGCCATCGGCTGGCGCTTGGCGATTGTGAGGACGGCTTTTTCTTCAACCGCGATTTCCATCGCATCTAGCTTTTCATCCGCCAGCACAACTGCATCGGCAAGTTTGGTGTCGCGCCGCACCAGCGCATCAATACTCTTGGCGAGTTGTTCCTCAGCCATGCCACCCATTTGTGACAGCATGGATTTGAGTGCTGCGAGTTCATTGTCATAGGCTTTGACGATATGGTCGGACATGTCTGTCTCCTCAGCCGAAGCGGCCTGTGATGTAGTCTTGTGTGCGCTTGTCCTGCGGATTGGTGAACATCACATCGGTATCCCCAACCTCAACAAGAACACCCAGATGGAAGAACGCCGTGAGATCAGACACGCGGGCGGCCTGTTGCATCGAGTGCGTCACAATCACGATACAGAAGTTCTGCTTGATCTCGTTGATCAGTTCTTCAATGCGCGCGGTTGCAATCGGATCAAGTGCCGAGCATGGCTCATCCATCAGGATCACTTCAGGATTGACGGCAATGGCGCGCGCAATGCACAGGCGCTGCTGCTGGCCGCCGGAAAGGCCTGTCCCCGGTTGCAGCAAGCGGTCCTTCACCTCTTCCCACAGGCCAGCTTTTTTCAAGCTCTCGGTGACGATGCGCTCCATGTCCTGCTTGTCTTTTGCGAGACCATGAATGCGCGGACCATAGGCCACGTTTTCAAAGATCGATTTGGGAAATGGATTGGGCTTTTGAAACACCATGCCGATGCGCGCGCGCAGTTCGACGACATCAAGCTCACGGTCATAAATGTCTTCGCCATCAACACGAATGTCACCCGTAACCCGGCACGAGGGAATTGTGTCGTTCATCCGGTTGATCGTGCGCAGAAATGTCGACTTGCCGCAGCCCGATGGCCCGATGAAAGCCGAGACTGCGCGATCAGGAATGGTGATCGAGAGTTTGTGGATGGCCTGCTTCTCACCATAGAACACATCAATCTCTTTGGCGATGATCTTGGCGTCTCGCTGCGTTGTGATCTTCGGTGGTGAAGGGGTCTGAAGTGTCTTGAAACTCATGTCGTTCATAATCACCACCGGCGTTCGAATTTGTTGCGAAGATAAATGGCAAGTGCATTGATGCAGAACAAAAGTGTGAGCAGCACCAAGATCGCGGCAGCCGTGCGCGACTTAAAAGCCTCTTCCGGAAGATCGGACCACAGGAACACTTGCACGGGAAGCACTGTTGCGGAATCAGTGACACTTCCCGGAACTGCTGTGATGAAAGCAATCATGCCAATCATCAGGAGTGGAGCAGTCTCGCCAAGGGCGCGCGCCACGCCGAGAATTGTTCCCGTGAGGATCCCTGGCAAGGCGAGTGGCAAGACGTGATGAAATACCGCCTGTTGATGCGATGCGCCAACGCCAAGCGCTGCTTCCTTGATCGAAGGCGGTACCGAACGTATCGACGCGCGTGACGCAATGATGATCGTTGGAAGCACGAGGAGTGCCAGAACCAATCCACCTACGAGCGGCGTTGAGCGCGGCAGGCCAAAGAAATTCAGAAACACGGCGAGGCCGAACAGACCGAAAATGATTGAAGGTACGGCTGCGAGATTGTTGATGTTGACCTCAATCATGTCGGTGAAGCGGTTCTTCGGTGCAAATTCTTCGAGATAGAGCGCTGCTGCAACACCCAGCGGCAAAGACACTGCAAGTGTGACAAGGATGGTAAGGATCGAACCAATAAGTGCGCCCTTGATCCCTGCGCTTTCAGGCTCGCGCGAGTCACCATTAAAGAAGAGATTGGGCGAGAAGCCTGATTTGACTACGCCAGTCGTCTTGAGTTTCTCGAGCCAGGCAATTTCCATTTCATCAAGTCCGCCACTGGTCTTGCCTTGCAAATAGATGTTTGCATCGGATGAAAATGCCAGCGGAATTGCGACCTTCTGGCCAACCAGTGTTGGATCAGCGACCACTTTGTCCTGCAACACGTCAGCTGCACGCGCCGAGATCAAACCGTTCAGTTTTTTCTTGTCGCCACGCGATGTGACTTCGGGAAACTGCTGTTGCCAGGCCTGCTTGACGACACCAAGAAAGTCACCACCTCGTGGATTAGCGCTATCTACCCTTGCCGGATCAACAGTGACTTCAAGTGTTGCTGTGTTCGTCGTGAAGGCGGGAATGGCCTTGCTGACAATGTCAAACAGCAGAAACGCCAGGAACAGGCCGGTAATGGCAATCGCTGCCAGACCAATCGCCTTGAAGCGGCGTTCTGATGCGTAGCGTTGTACAGTGGAGCGGGACTTAGTCATATTGCTCCTTGTATTTGCGCACGACCTTGAGCGCGATAATGTTGAGTACGAGAGTTACCAGGAACAGCACAAGTCCCAATGCAAATGCGGAAAGGGTCTTGGCTGAATCGAATTCCTGATCGCCCACCAACAACGTCGCGATTTGCACGGTCACTGTGGTGACAGCTGCGAGTGGATTAAATGAAAGATTTGCAGCGAGGCCCGCTGCCATGACAACGATCATGGTCTCGCCAATGGCGCGCGATGTAGCGAGAATGAAAGCTGAGACAATGCCTGGCAATGCAGCTGGCAGAACGACTTTTTTGATGGTTTCGGATTTCGTGGCACCAAGCGCATAGGAGCCATCACGCAGTGATTGGGGTACGGCGTTGATGATGTCATCGGACAGTGATGAGATCAGCGGCACGATCATCATGCCCATGACGAGGCCAGCAGCAAGTGCAGACTCGGACGCCACATCAAGGCCAATGCCTTCGCCCATGCGGCGGATGAAAGGAGCAACAGTCAATGCTGCGAAAAAGCCAAGCACCACTGTTGGAATGCCTGCGAGCAATTCCAGCACGGGCTTGATCCAGCGCCGCGCCGTGGGACTTGCATATTCGGCGAGATAAACTGCGGAGAATAATCCAAGTGGACCAGCAACAGTAATCGCGATCAGCGTGATCAGCAGTGTGCCGCCCATGAGGGGTAGAATGCCAAATTTTCCAGGCTCAGCAGTGGGCGCCCATTCGGTGCCAAACAGGAAAGACAAAATCGGCACTTCGGCAAAGAAGCGCAGGCTTTCGTAAACGACAGACAACACAATACCAATTGTGGTGAGCACCGCCACAGCAGAAGCGGCAGCGAGCAATAGCAGTACAAGCGGCTCAAACTTGCGCGAGAGCTTTGGCTTGTAGGCGACCCGGGTTTCTAAGGTGGCATCTGTCATGTCATTAACTCAAGCTCTCAAAAATCCAAGGACGGTCCTGGTACATCCGCAGAAACCGTCCCTGAACGCAAGTGACCGCTGTTGGTCTTACATGACCTTGTCAGCAGTCAAAGTTGCCATTTCCTTGGCGGAAGTGGCGCTGGCACCTGCTTGATCTGCAGGAAGCGGGATCAGGCCCTTGTCAGCAAGATAGCCGTCGTCGCCAATCGCCTTAGGCGAGGTGTACTCAGCCAGGAACTCAGCCATGCCGGGGATCACGCCAACATGCTGCTTCTTGGCGTAGATGAAGAGGGGGCGTGCCACCTTGTATTCACCTGATGCTACGGTTTCGAAGCTGGGCTTCTGACCATCGATTTCCGAGCCTTTGATCTTGCCTTCGTTTTCTTCAAGGAAGGAGAAACCAAAAATGCCGAAGGCCTTTGGATTGGCTTCAAGCTTCTGCACGATCAGATTATCGTTCTCGCCAGCTTCGACATAGGCGCCATCGGTGCGCATTGACTTCCACACGGCTTCGAAAGCCTTGGCATCTGACTTCTTGAGGGCTGCGAGCGGTTCAAACTTTTCCGCACCCTTTTCCATCACGAGCTCTGCGAAAGAATCGCGGGTGCCCGATGTTGGCGGCGGGCCGAGCACTTCGATCTTGGCTGCTGGCAATGACGGATCGACATCGCTCCACATCTTGTAGGGATTGTCGACGAGCTTGCCGTCCTTGTCAGGAACCTGCTTGGCAAGCGCCATGAAAATCTGTTGCTTGGTGAACTTGACGTCCGGACCAGAAGCGGAGGTGGCAATTGTCAAACCGTCGAAACCGACCTTGATTTCAACGATGTCAGTGACGCCATTCTTGACGCAAGTTTCGAACTCGCTCTTCTTGATGGCGCGTGAAGCATTGGTGAAATCCGGGTGGTCGGCACCAACTCCGGCGCAGAACAATTTGAAGCCACCGCCTGTGCCGGTTGATTCAACGACTGGCGCTTTCATGCTGGTGGATTTCGCAAAATTTTCAGCAACGGCTGTGGTGAAGGGATAAACGGTCGATGAGCCGACAATGCGGATTTCATCGCGGGCCCATGCTGAAGAGGAGAGGGCTGCAAGTGATGCTGCTATAAGAAGAATGTTTTTCATGTCTGTTGTCTCCATGCTGTGTTGACAAACGACCTGTTAGTTCGCCGACGTGAGATATATGCGACGTTTATGTAACAGTTTTGTGACGATGCAAGTTCATGAATTATAGAGAGGAATTGACACCGTAAAGGTGCTTCCGCTGCCAGGAATCGAGGCGATGTCAAGTTTACCGCGATGGCGCAGCACAATGTGCTTCACAATCGCAAGCCCAAGACCTGTTCCTCCGCGCTGGCGGCTCTCTTGCGTGCTGACACGATAAAAGCGTTCTGTGAGGCGCGGCAAATGCACTTCGTCGATTCCCTTGCCGAAATCCCTCACCAGGAAAACCGCATCGATCGCATTTTTGCTGCAACTCACCTCAATGCGTTGACCGCTCGCGCCGTATTTGATCGCGTTTTCCAGGAGATTTTGCGCAATCTGCAAAAGCTCGTCAGCCTCGCCTGCAACAGCAATGTCCGCATCGCCATTCAATTCAACGCTGACTTTTGCGTCTTGCGCCTGCTGGGTCAGGTTGGCCTTAGCCTGCTTCAGGACATTCAGGAGAACCACACGTTTGTTCGGGCGCACATGGGCATTGAGTTCGATCCGGCTCAGCGTCAACAGGTCATCAATCAGCAGCTTCATGCGATGGGCTTGCGTGAGCATCGTTGACAAGAACATGTCTCGCGCCTTGGGGTCATCCTTGGCTGCACCTTGCAATGTTTCGATGGTGCCAATGATGGATGCAAGCGGGGTTCGCATTTCATGCGAGGCATTGGCCACAAAATCCGAGCGCATCTTTTCAATGGCCTGCTCGCGAGTGAGATCGCGAAGCACAACGAGAATGTCGCCCGAAGCGCCAAGTGGGGCAATATGGGCATTAACCTGCCGTGTTGGTCGGCCACGAAACTCGATATCGACTGAAGCGGGCTGGCCGGAGTGACGGACGTCGACAAGCGACGATGCAAATGCCGAGCTGCGGATCACCGAAGCGACCGCCAATCCGAGGGGTTTAGTTTGCAGGATATCAATCGCGGCTGTGTTGGCCGCGGTTACGTTTTCAAATATATCAACGACGATAGCTCCGTCCGGTAGTGCCTCAACGAAAAAATCCAACTCACTTACCATGCTCTACCTGTCCCTGTGTTTTAAGCGAACACCCATTATCGTTTGTAGCATTCGCTAAGGCATCCATGAAGGTCAAGTGACCTGCTGTGGGCGCTTACTCATAGATTCTCTGGCGTGTAGATTTCAAACGGCAGCGAGATTGACTGCGGTGGAAAGTCGGGGCCGCCTTCGAAGGCGCGGATCATAGCGGCGATGATTTCATTGGCCATGAGTTGCAGGGGCTGTGACAGAACAAGGTTGATCGTACCGTCAAGCAGGGCAGCGCGTGTGGCTTCGGTCAGGTCATGGCCGATGAGTGCTACGTTTTTGGCGCGGCCACTGGCGCGCAACGCGGCACACACGCCGGACAAGCCGCCACCAGCCACATATATGCCGACAAGATCAGGAAGCTTGTCGAGCATTTGCTCCACGACCTGCTGGGCGATGCTGGCGGTTTCGAAGGTCGACTGAGCATCAAGAATTTCAAAGTCGCGGGGGTGTTCGCGAAAGTATGAACGAAATCCGCTCTCGCAGGTTTCCTGGCAACGATACCGATGATTGCCGACGAGCACGCCAATCTTGCCATTGGTTTTACACAAATTGTCGATGGCCCAAGCTGCACAACGACCGACCTTCCAATTGTCGAGACCAATGTAGCCGACATTGCAGCGCGCCGTGAGTTGCGAAATCAAGGCGAAGGTTTTGATGTTGCGATCAGCGAGCTGTTCTATCGTGGCGGCGACAATCGGATGCTCGGTTGCAACGGCGCCCACAATATCAGAATGCGCGCCCAAGCGCTGCAAGCCGTCTGACACATTTTGAGGTGACAGCTCATCAAGATGTTCAATTCGTATCACAACCTCATGGTCGCGCACTGCACTTGCTGATTGCATGAGCAATGTGTTGAGCGTTTTGTAGAGAACCCTGTTGCTTTGCAGCAAAAGTATTCCGATGCGGATCTTGGGGCGAGTGGTGACAAGGCTGTTGCGCAATGTGCCAATGCCGTAAAATCCAACGGTTTCCGCAGCGTGCAAAATGATACGAAGTGTTTCAGCACGGAGCTTGTCGGGTTCATGCAGGGCGCGGTTGACAGTTGAAACCGATAGGCTTGCTTGCGCTGCAACATCGCGGATTGTGGCTCTTGGCATGGATCACCTGTCTCAACGCGTATCATCAATGAGTCGCGGTCTAGTACATGAAATGATACAAAATGCCGCGTTTTGTTTCTTGAATGATTGCCTCACGGCGTAACAGCTTGCAAGCTTAAACATACAAACGAGGCTCCGATGGACGATTTGCAATTTGGAACGCGTAACAAGCGCGGTGATTGGGCGCCCAACAAGCATCTGGAGCTTGCGCCCTATTTCACGTGGCCGCGCGACCCGATGAAGTGGCTTGGCTGGCTCAAGGGTTATCTGTTTCCGTGGAACCTCCTGTTCATGGCGCTTGCTGTGATCTCGTGGGCGTGGCTGACCCCTTCCATGGAGACTACGAAAACTTTGGCACCGGGTTGGATCCTCTATCTGCTCGCGCGCAATTCTTTGCTGGTACTTGTCGTCTACGGGCTTTTGGAATTGCGGCTCTATGTGAAACGCGCGCAGGGCAATCACTTCAAGTTCAACGCGAAGTGGCCAACCGAACAGCCAAGCGACGTGTTCATTTTCAAAAGCCAGAACATCGACAATATCATTCGCACATTTGTGTCAGGTGTTCCGATCTGGACAGCATATGAAGTCTTCGGCTTGTGGGCCATGGCCAATGGCTGGGGACCTTTCACGACATTCGCTGAAAATCCGATCTGGCTTTTGGCCTTTGGTTTTGCGTTGCCGCTGTGGCACGAGTTTCATTTCTACTGCATTCACCGCCTGATCCATGTGCCGGTCCTTTATAAGTACATCCACTCGGTCCATCACAACTCGGTCAATCCGAGCCCGTGGTCATCGCTCTCGATGCATCCTGTCGAGCACTTGCTCTATTGGTCGGACAGTCTCATTCACTTCATCCTGCCCTCGCACCCACTTCTGTTTCTCTACAATCTGCAGATCACTGGCACGGGTGCCGTTGTCGGACATATCGGTTTTGACAAACTGGAAGTTGGAGAGAATGGTCTCGTCGATTCAAATGCCTATGCGCACTATCTGCATCACAAGCATTTCGAAGTGAATTACGCTGATGGGGCAACCGCTCTCGACAAGCTGTTTGGCACTTGGCACGATGGTTCGAAAGAAGCTGATGTACAGATGCAGGCCCGCTACCAGAAAAAAGTCGCGCGGATGAACGCGACGAAATCATAGAAATTGCAACCCGCCATGGTGGCGGACAATGGGAGGAAGTAAAACATGTTGAAGAAACTTTTAGGCGCAGCTGCCATCTTGGCCGTCAGCGCAACAATGGCACTGTCAGCCAACATCGCAGTGATTGGCGGCTCAAACGATGACGCGTTCTGGAACAAGATCAAGAAGGGTCTTGATGACGCAACCCCCGGCATCGTTGCCAATGGTGGTTCGGTCAACTATCTCCGCCTTGCCAACTACGACAACTTCGCTCCAGACGTTGTGGCCCTGATCCGCACTGCGATCAGCATGAAGGTCGACGGCATTGTCATTCCAGATTGGGTTCCTGAAGCTGAAGATCCAGCAATCAAGGACGCCATGGCTGCTGGCATCAAGATCATCCTGATGAACGCTGGCGGCAGCGCCAAGGCCAAGGAACTCGGTGCCCTCAACTATGTCGGCAACGAAGAATATCCTGCTGGACTTGCTGGTGGCGAATATTTCTCGTCCAAGGGCCAGAAGAACGTGATCTGTGTCAACACCATTCCAGGCGCACAGAACCTCGAAGACCGGTGCAAGGGCATTTCTGACGGCATCACCAAAGCTGGCGGCAAGTCCACCCAGCTGCCATTGCCATCAACGGCATTCGGCAACGCTACAGCTGTTGCAGAAGCCATCAAGGCCGAACTTCTGAAGGACGGCACCATTGATGGTGTTGTCACGATTTCGGCAGGTGATGCTGACTCAGCTGCCATCGGCATCCAACAGGCTGACAAGGTGAAGACAGTTGCTTTGGGTTCGTTCGACATGAACGAAGCCGGTCTGGCACGCATCAAGGACGGCACGCAGTCTTTCGCAATTGACCAGCAGCCCTACCTGCAAGGCTACCTTGCTGTGAGCTTGCTGCAGGCTCACATCGACTTTGGCAACACGCTGCCAACATTCCCGGTTCTCACAGGACCTGGCATTGTTGACTCGTCGAACATCGAGCCTACCCTTAAGGGTGTCGCTGCTGGTGCGCGCTAATTGAAAATGCCAGCCCGCGCCATCTGGTGCGGGCTGGTTTCCTAAACACCTTCACTCTCAATTCCGTTATGGCCCGCTTCAGGCGGGCCACCCATTGATCAGCAGGTGGACTTGGGTGGCCCGCCTAAAGCGGGCCATGACGGTCGAGAGGTTATAATTGACTCCCATCTTTCAGCACGTAACACTAGCGCACTCACCATCTTCCTGCCGGGGACCACAAACACGATGAACAGCAACTTCTCCTTCGGCAACCTTCTGCGCCGCCCCGAATCTGGTGCGCTTCTCGGCCTCATCGCCGTGATGATCTTCTTTGCAATTTTTGGCGGACTTGCCTTTCTGGATATCAAGGGCGGGCTTTCGAGCTGGCTCAATGTGGCAGCCAGCCTTGGCATCATCGCCATACCTGTTGGTCTTCTGATGATCGCAGGTGAGCTTGATATTTCCGTTGGCGCGATGGTGCCAGCAGGTGCGATGCTGACGGCCGTCATTGGCGGACACTATGGTTTACCGGTTTGGTACGGCATCGCTGCTACGCTGGCGTTTGGATTACTCGTCGGACTTGTGAATGGTTTAATGGTTGTGCGCACCGCTGTGCCTTCGCTCATCATCACCCTTGGCTCGCTCTTTGCTGTGCAAGGCATTTTGCTTGGCATGACGGTGCTCATCACGAAGTCCACCAATGTCGCTATCAAAACCACAGGCGTTCCCAAGGCGATGTTTGGTGATTTCGTGCAACTCGGTGGATTGTTTCCGCCGGGCCAATTGCAAGTCGTCGTGTTGTGGTGGCTCCTGTTCACCGCATGCTACATTTTCTTCGTGCAGTATTCTCGCTTTGGCAACTGGATCTTCGCCATGGGTGGCGACAAGACAAGTGCCCGCAACGCCGGCATTCCAACAGATCGCATGACCATTCTGCTATTCGTGTTGTCAGCAACTTCCGCAGCCTTTGTCGGCATGTGTCAGGCGATCCTGTTCAATTCGGCGCAGGTGGGTGGTGGCCAATCATTTATCTTCAACTCAATCATCGCCGTTGTTGTCGGTGGCGTTTTGCTGACGGGTGGCTTTGGATCGGTGATCGGTATCTTCTTCGGCACCATCACATTCGCCATCGTCAACCAGGGCATTTACTACACCAACTTTGACCGGAACTGGTCGAGCCTCATTATCGGTGTGTTACTGCTTGCCGCTGTTCTGATGAACAACACCTTCCGCAACATGGCCCTCACCTACGCGCCAAAGAAGAAGCTATCATGACCACGCCAGTCCTCCAGCTCAAGCACATCAACAAGTCGTTTGGCCCCATCGATGTGCTGCATGACATTTCATTGGAAGTGCGCGCAGGCGAAGTCCTTTGTCTGCTCGGCGACAATGGTGCAGGCAAATCATCGCTGATCAAGATTCTCTCTGGCGTGTTTGTACCATCATCAGGCGAAGTGCTGATGGATGGTGCGCCTGTCACATTCAAAAATCCGAAAGAAGCCTCAGATCGCGGCATTGCCACCGTGCATCAATTCGGCGGCACGTTTCCGCTGATGAGCATTGGCCGATCGTTCTTTGTGGGCGTTGAGCCCACAAAGGGGTGGGGGCCGTTCAAGATTTTTGATCGCAAAAAGGCGAACGAAGTTGCCGTCAAAGCCGTGCAGGATTTCGGCATCACCCGCATTGATGATGGTGATCGGCTGGTTGGCGGCCTCTCCGGTGGTGAGCGCCAATCCCTCGCCATTGCGCGTGCTTTGTATTTTGGCGCGCGCGTGTTGATCCTCGATGAACCCACAGCAGCACTCGGTGTGAAACAAGCAACCCATGTGTTGCGTATTGTCAATGAAGCCAAAAAGCGCGGACTTGCTGTGATCTTCATCACGCATCAGGTGATGCATGCGATGGCGGTTGGCGATCACTTCGCTGTGTTGATCCGGGGCTCGGTTGCCGCCGATTTCAAAAAGGGCGAAAAATCTCGTGAGCAGATCACGGATCTGATGGCGGGTGGTGCATCGATGTCAGCACTTGAAGCCGAGATCATGAGCAAGGAAGAGATCGACGCATGAGTGTTCGCATCGGCCTCATTGGTGCTGGCATCATGGGTGCCGATCATGCGCGCATCTTTGCTGAGGAAGTGCCGGGCACTTCGCTGCAGGTGATCTGTGATGCCGATCAGGCGCGCGCGAAGTCCGTCGCTGAAGCCACAGGCGCACATGGCATTGCCAGCGATCCACTTGCAGTGATCGACGACAAGTCGGTTGATGCCGTTGTCATCGCCGCTCCTGATCAATTTCATGCACCGCTCACACTTTCATGCATCGCTGCGGGAAAGCCCGTGCTCTGTGAAAAGCCGCTCTCGCAAGATTCGAAAGAATGCCTCGCGGTTTTGGCAGCAGAAGAGAAGGCCGGAAAGCGCCTTGTGCAAATCGGCTTCATGCGGCGCTTTGATCCGTCTTATACCGAGATCAAATCATTGCTCGCGCGCGGTGACCTCGGCAAGGCGTTGATGTTTCACTGCTTCCATCGCAACGTTTCACCAGCCTATGATTTCCGCCCCGAGATGGCGATTTGCAATTCAGCACCACACGAGTTTGACGTGGCGCGCTGGATGCTGGATTCGGATTTCAAATCGATATCCGTATTCCGCCCACCGAGCGGTGGCGAGACAGCCCCTGTCTTCATGGTGCTTGAAACTGTTGCGGGCCAGCTCGTCAACATCGAAGTCAACATCAGCGCGACTTATGGCTATGACGTGCGCGGCGAATTGGTTGGTGAAAAGGGTACTGCGTTTTTGCGCGCACCCGTCAATGCCGATATCAATCTCGGCCTCAAGCAGATCAACACATATCCTGCCGATTGGCGTCCGCGCTTCGTCGACGCTTACGCCCGTCAAAATCGTGCGTGGGTCAAATCCATCAACACCGGCAAGCCCAATCTTGGCGCTTCGGCTTGGGATGGCTATTGCTCAACAGTCGTTGCCGAGGCCGGGGTCAAAGCACTCCACTCAGGTCAGACCACACACATCACGCAAATCGCCAAGCCCAATTTCTACGCGTAGAACAAGATGAAAATTGGAATCGTCAGGGTCAGCAGTCGAGCCGCTTGATTGCTGCCTCGTCGCTTGATTGCTGCAATGAGTGATCACCTGAAATTATTCTTCGCCTCTCTCAGCGCAGCGAACACCTCAACATCCGTCGCGTCTTCCAGCCCCAGAGTCTTGCGAATTTCGGGTGATGCGCAGCGCAAGTAGGGATTGGTCTTCAATTCATCGCCAATCGTTGTCGGCAAAGTCACCAGCCCTTTTTCACGCAGGTTCTGCACTTCGGTGTAGCGTCTGGCGAGATCGCGGTTGCCGGGCTCGACACTCATCGCAAACTTGGCATTCGACAACGTATATTCGTGGCCGCAGAACACCGAAGTGATCGTGTGCAGTTTGCGGAATTGGTTGACGGATTGGTGCATCTGGGCCGGTGTGCCTTCAAAAATCCGGCCACAGCCCATAGAGAACAAAGTATCGCCTGCAAACAACAGATAATCATCGGGGAAATGAAACGCGATGTGGCCTGAGGAATGACCGGGGCAACCATAGACATCGATCTTGCGGGTGGCGATTTCCAGCGTGTCGCCTGCTTTCAAGTTCTTGCTGATGCCTGGAATATGCTCGCGCTCAAGGTCAGGTCCGAAAATCTTGCAGCCGAATTCGTGCTTCAGTTCCAGGTTCCCAGCGACATGATCTTCGTGCTTGTGCGTGACCAGGATATGCGTGAGCTGCCAGCCGCGCCGCTTGAGCTCATCGGCAATCGTGCGCGCATCGGGTGCATCGATCGAAATGGTAGCGCCCGATTTATGGTCGTGCAGCAAAACGCCAAAATTATCTTCACGGCAAATGAATTGGTGGACTTCGATATGTGACATGTATGACCTCGCTTTTACTTCTAGCTGCAACATGGCAGAGTGTCATCATGGATGTTGTCGACCTCAGGGATTTCTACAAATCAGCACTTGGGCAAATTGCCGCGCGTGAAATTTCGGACACGCTGCGCCCGCTTGTCAAAGTGGCCCCTGAACACACAGTGTTGGGCATGGGCTATGCAACGCCCTATCTTGATCACCTGATCCCAGAAAACATCAGGCAGTTCGCATTCATGCAAGCAAGGCTTGGTGTGACGCATTGGCCCGCTGGGTCATTGGTTTCATCAGCGCTTGTTGATGAATATGATCTTCCGCTGCTGGAAAGCACAGTTGACCTTGCCCTTGTCGTGCACGGCCTTGAACTTACAGATAATCCTCAGGAGATGCTACAGGAGTGTTGGCGCGTGTTGGCACCACAGGGAAAGCTGGTGCTCGTGGTGCCCAACCGACGTGGGCTTTGGGCCGCTTCGGAATCTAGCCCGTTTGGCTATGGCCAGCCCTTCTCGCGCAGACAATTATCAGAATTGCTAAAGGCCGCACAATTCACCGTTAATACCTGGAAGCCAGCGCTTTACATGCCGCCATCGCAGATGGCGTGGTTGCAGCGCACAGCGAGTGCATTTGAAAAAGCTGGCCGCGTGATGGCCAAAGGTGTTTCAGGCGTGCTGGTGGTTGAAGCGCAAAAGCAGGTCTATGCCTTCTCATCGGGAAAACGCGCGCGCCGCCTGATGCCACGCCTCAGGCCAGTACTTTTGCCACAGCCCTCGAAGCGCGCTTTGCAACGCAGTGCAGTTCAGACTATGAAGCCAGATCATGAATGACCAATCCAAAGGCCTCTCGCTTGATGATATCCGCCGCAAGATCGATGCTTGCGATGACGCCATGCTCGACCAGCTGGCCAATCGTTTTGAGCTTTCGGAAATGGTGAAGTTTCTCAAGCAGTCTGACCCAAAGTCGAACAGCTTGCCGCTCAGGCCGGCGCGCGAAATGTCGATACTGCGCCGCCTGATCGACAAGGCAGCCAAGAAAAAACTGAACCCCGAACTTCTGGTGCGACTTTGGCCAGTGATCATTTCTGAATCGAGCCTGGTGCAAGCACCAGTGACGATCCATGTGTCAAAGCGCGTGTATGGATCAGTAGCACAGCGCCAGCGCATCCGGGATTATTTTGGCGCGATGGCGATTGAAGAGTGCCGTGATGAGGCGCAAGCCTTGTTGCAAGTGAATGATGCGGCATGCGACATCTGTATTGTTGAAACCGAGAGTGAATGGGTGGATCCCTTTATCGCAGGTCATGCTGGCACCGCCAAGGTGATGTGTGCATTGCCTGTGCTGCGCGGTGCTGATGATCCGGACGCGCCAAAACTTCTGGTCATTGGCCATGCGCCGCAAGAGGCAACCGGCGATGATGAAACCATCGTCGTGAGCAAAGGCGCATTGCCGCGCGATTTTTCGCCAGTACCTTTGTGGCAGGCGAAAAGTGGTGAATACCGGATCGCTGCCATTCCGGGTTTTCTCGACATTTCAGATCAGCCCTTCGCCAGCCTGATCCGCTCCAATCCCAAGCTTGGCTTGCGCCTGATTGGCCGCTATCCCTCAGCGATCACGCTTTAATTCGGTTCAGCTTTTGATGACAAAATTCATACTTCCCGTTTGCACGTCATCCCTGCGAAAGCAGGGAACCAGACTTTCAGCTGCTCTACTGTGGAAAGTCTGGATTCCTGCTTTCGCAGGAATGACGGACGTGAGGTGAGGGAGAAATTGAGTATCATGACAGCTTCCTCTTCCCGCCCTCAGCCCAAGCCGGGCATTCTTGACATTGAAGCCTATGTACCGGGTAAGTCGTCAGCCAAGGGCGCAAAGCTGCACAAGCTTTCGTCGAATGAGTCACCAATTGGTGCGAGTCCAAAAGCGGTGGAAGCGTTCACTGCAGCGGCCACCAAGCTTGCACTTTATCCCGATGGTTCGGCAACGGCTTTGCGCGAAGCCATCGCCGCGCGCTTTGGCTTGAAGCCCTCGCATATCGTGTGTGGCGCGGGATCAGATGAATTGCTGCAGCTTCTGGCACACGCCTATCTCGCACCAGGCGATGAAGCGATTTATTCGCAATATGGTTTCATGGTCTACCCCATCGTGATTGCCTCGAATGGCGCGAAGGCTGTTGTGGCACCAGAGAAAGATCACGTTGCAGATGTTGATGCGATTCTGAAATTGGTATCACCGCGCACCAAGATGGTGTTCCTCGCCAATCCCAACAATCCGACTGGAACCTATTTGCCATTCAGCGAAGTGAAACGCCTGCATGCAGGCCTGCCACCACAAGTGCTGCTGGTGCTCGATGCGGCTTATGCAGAATTTGTGCGCAACAATGACTATGAAGCAGGCATCGCACTGGTAAGCGCATCCGACAATGTTGTGATGACGCGGACCTTCTCCAAGATTCACGGGCTTGCAGCTCTGCGTCTCGGATGGTGTTACGCGCCGGAACATATCACCGATGTGCTCAATCGCATTCGCGGACCTTTCAATGTTTCATCAGCGGCGATTGCGGCAGGCGTTGCCGCGATCAATGATCATGCCTTCATGGATCACGCCATCGATCACAACACGCGCTGGCTTTCCTGGTTGTCAGCTGAGATCACAAAGCTCGGTTTGAAAGTGACACCAAGTGTCGGCAATTTCCTGCTGGTGCATTTTGAAGGTAAAAAGACGGCTCCTGAGGCTGATGCTTTTTTGCAGGAGCACGGCATTATCGTCAGGCGCATGGATGGCTATGGCATGCCGAATGCGCTGCGCATTTCTGTCGGCACAGAAGAAGCCAATCGCGATCTGATCGCCGCACTGAAAGCCTTTGTCGCATGACTTACAATCGCGTTGCCCTCATTGGCATTGGCCTCATCGGTTCTTCGCTCACCCATGCGATGCGGCGGGGAAAACTGGCAGGCCATATCACCGGCTACGCCCGCAGTGCTGAGACACGCCGCGTGGCGATGGAGATCGGTCTCGTCGATTCCATTCACGAGCGCGCGGAAGACGCCGTGAAAGATGCTGATCTTGTCATCCTCTGCGCACCACTTGGCACCTATGGCGCAACCGCAGCCCTCATTGCGCCCCACCTCAAGCAGGGAGCGACATTGACCGATGTTGGCTCGGTGAAGACAGCAGTCGTGCGTGATGTGTCGCCACATGTGCCGAAGGGCGTGCACTTCATTCCGGGCCACCCCATTGCGGGCACCGAACAGTCCGGCCCACGCGCAGGCTTTGCAGAATTGTTCGATGGCCGCTGGTGCGTATTGACACCACTGCCGCACAGCGATGAGGCAGCGGTCGACAAGCTCGAAGCATTCTGGAAGGCTTGCGGCTCCAACGTCGAGCGCATGACGCCGGAACATCACGATCTCGTCCTCGCGATGACCAGCCATTTGCCGCATTTGATTGCTTATAACACAGTGGCCACGGCAGGCGATCTCGAAGACGTGACGCAATCCGAAGTGATCAAATTTTCAGCGGGAGGCTTTCGTGATCTCACACGCATTGCAGCCTCCGATCCCACCATGTGGCGCGATATTTTCTTGAACAACAAGGAAGCTGTACTCGAAATGCTCGGCCGCTTCACCGAGGAGTTGGCCGTCCTGCAACGCGCCATTCGCTGGGGCGACGGGGATACACTGTTTGATCTCTTCACCCGTGCCCGTGACATCCGCCGTGGCATTATCGCGGCAGGTCAGGACACAGCAGCACCGAACTTTGGCCGCGAGGCCAAGCCAAAAGACAAATGAGCGGCAAGCCACACTTCGTCTTTGCCTATGGCTCGCTGATGTGGCGGCCGGACTTTCCATTCACACGTAACGCCCGCGCCATATTGAACGGCTATCACCGCAGCCTGTGTCACTATTCGAACCATTATCGCGGCACTGATGACAAGCTTGGACTTGTCTTTGGCCTTGATCTCGGCGGTTATTGCGAGGGTCTCGCTTACGAAGTGTCGGAGGCGGACTGGCCCACGGCATACGCCTATTTGCATGACCGCGAAATGCGCCATCACACTTACGAAGAGGTCTGGTGCCCGGTCACGCTTTCAGGCAGCACCGAAAAAGTCTCCGCACTCTGCTACGTGATGAACCGCAACCACGCGCTCTACGCTGGCAACTTGGAACTCAAGGAAATCGTGCGCCACGTCCTGCAAGGCGAAGGCATCATGGGCCGCAGCATTGACTATGTGCTCAACACCCACGAAAAAATGCGCGAGTTGGGCATCGACGATCCGTATGTCACAAGCATCGCGGATAGCTTGCGAAAAGCTGCCAGTCGCAGACTTTGACTCCGCCCCACAAATTCCATAGAAGCGCGCCAGAAATCACTGCATGAGCAATCACGCATAGCTGCATGGGAATCTGAGACATGGCCAAGAAAGCCAAGACATCCGCAAAGAAGAAGTCCACCGCAAAGAAGCCTGTCGCCAAGGCAAAGGTGAAAGCCAAGCCTGCCAAGAAGGTGGCATCCAAGAAAGTTGCAGCGAAGAAAGCCGTCAAGAAAATTGCGCCCAAGAGTGTGAAGAAGCCAGTCAGGTCGCTTGTCAAAAAATCCGCCACGATTATTGTGACCAAAGCTGTTGCGCGGAAAATCACTGCACCAAAAATCGCAACGTCAAACATCGCGCGCCTGATGCCAACGGTACGCGCAGGCAATGACAACACAGCTTCCAAACCAACAACGCTTTACGACAAGATCTGGAAAGATCATCTCGTACATGAAGCTGCAGACGGCACCTGCCTTCTCTACATCGACCGTCATCTCGTGCATGAAGTCACTTCTCCTCAGGCCTTCGAAGGCTTGCGCATGACGGGCCGCAAAGTGCGCCATCCGGAAAAAACACTCGCGGTTGTTGATCACAACGTGCCAACGACGGATCGCAGCAAGGGTATTGCCGAAGAAGAGAGCCGCATCCAGGTGGAAACACTGGCGATGAATGCCAAGGAATTCGGCATCGATTATTTCCATGAGCGCGACAAGCGTCAGGGCATCGTGCATGTGGTTGGCCCTGAGCAAGGCTTCACGCTGCCCGGCACCACGATTGTCTGTGGTGATAGCCACACGTCGACCCATGGCGCATTCGGTGCATTGGCCCATGGCATCGGCACATCAGAAGTCGAGCATGTGCTCGCTACCCAAACGCTGATCCAGAAAAAAGCCAAGAACATGCTGGTAGAAGTAAACGGCACGCTGCCAAAACATTCAACCGCCAAGGATATCATTCTCGCCATCATCGGCGAAATTGGCACGGCTGGTGGCACAGGGTCTGTCATTGAATTTGCAGGTTCAGCCATCCGCGATCTCTCTATGGAAGGCCGCATGACGGTCTGCAACATGACCATCGAAGGTGGCGCACGCGCTGGCATGATTGCGCCAGACGAAAAGGCTTTCACCTATTTGAAGGATCGTCCACGTGCACCAAAGGGTGCCCAGTGGGATGCCGCACGTCGTTACTGGGATACGTTGAAAACTGATGACGGTGCGCAGTTTGATCGTGTCATGAAGCTTGATGCAGCATCGCTGCCACCTATCGTGTCGTGGGGCACTTCACCTGAAGACGTGATGGCAATCAGCGCTGCCATTCCCAATCCTGACTTGATTGCCGATGAAGGCAAGCGCCAGTCGAAGTGGCGCGCCCTTGAATATATGGGCCTCACGCCTGGTACCAAGATGACCGACGTTGAGCTTGATGTCATCTGGATTGGCTCTTGCACCAATGGCCGCATCGAAGATCTGCGCAATGTCGCCAAGATCGTGGAAGGCAAACGCATCGCTGGCAATCTCGCCTATGCGATGATCGTTCCGGGTTCTGGTCTTGTGAAGGAACAAGCCGAAGCTGAAGGCCTGCACAGGATTTTCACAGCGGCTGGTTTTGAATGGCGCGAGCCCGGTTGCTCCATGTGCCTCGGCATGAACCCTGACCAGCTGAAGCCCGGCCAGCGCTGCGCCTCAACGAGCAATCGCAACTTTGAAGGCCGCCAAGGCTATCGCGGAAGAACGCATCTCGTGTCACCACAGATGGCAGCCGCTGCGGCACTTGCGGGACGGTTTGTGGATATTAGGAAAATGGGCTAGCGTTCGACTATGCAAGTCGAAAGTATCAGGCTGAAGAACTACAAGGCGTTTGCGGACGTAGCTATTGACAATTTGCAACCCTATGCGGTGTTTGTTGGTGCAAACGGTACAGGAAAATCCACGCTCTTTGACGTATTCGGGTTCCTTAGAGACTGTTTGAAAGAAAATATTGGGGCTGCTCTGAACAGGCGAGGTGGGTTCAAAGAAGTCGTTTCGCGCGGCCACGAAGACCAGCCGATCCGAATTGAATTGCAGATCAGAATGAAAATTGCCGACAAGGAGCGGCTGGTCACATACATTCTCGAAGTAGCCCTGTTCAATGGAGCACCTGTTGTCGAACAAGAAGTGCTGCAATACAAACGCGGGCGCTATGGCCGACCCTTCAAGTTTCTCGATTTCTCTCACGGAAACGGAACAGCAATCACAAATGAGAGTGACTTTGCTGACGACGACACCGAACTCACGACAGACAATCAAAGCCTTGATTCAGCCCAGATATTGGCCATCAAAGGCTTAGGGCAATTTAGCAAATTCATCGCTGCAAGCGCATTTAGAGGCCTAATCGAAAATTGGCACGTGTCTGACTTTCACGTTGCTGACGCCCGGACTTCCCAAGACGCAGGTCACGCCGAACATCTTTCTCCTCTCGGCGAAAACTTGCCACTTGTAACCCAATATCTATTTCAAAATCACCGAAGTGAATTTGACAAGGTCTTGAAGGCAATGTCGCAGCGGGTGCCTGGAGTGCAGAACGTCGGAGCAAGTCAAATGGAAGATGGGCGTGTAGTCCTGAAATTTCAGGACGGCAGCTTCAAGGACCCATTTGTGTCGCGTTACGTTTCAGATGGCACCATAAAAATGTTTGCCTACCTGGTGTTGCTACATGACCCTAAGCCGCACCCGCTATTGTGTGTAGAAGAACCAGAAAACCAACTTTACATGGGCCTACTTGGCCAGCTCTCTGAGGAATTTCAAGATTATGCCGATAGGGGCGGGCAAGTATTCGTATCAACCCACTCACCTGACTTTCTAAACAGCGTCCCAATCGAGAGCATCTTCGTCCTGTCCAAATCACAAGGCTTTACAACTGTAACAAAAGCATCTGATGATCCAAATCTGGCTAGTTTGGTGAGGGCAGGTGATCTGCCTGGTTACCTTTGGCGACAAGGTGCATTTCTGGGTGTCGATCCCTGATGGGACGAGTCGTTGTCATGGTGGAAGAAGCGTCGATGAAAATCGTTGCGCTTGCCATAGCCACCAAGTTGGGCATCACCGATAGAATTACGATTTTGTCGCACCAAGGGAAGTCCGATCTTGAGGCCTCATTCCCGCGCAAATTGCGCGCGTGGACGCAACACGAAACCGTCCGTTTTGTAGTCTGCCGTGACAATGACGGTGCAGATTGTAAAAAGCTGAAAGCAAGACTTGTGGAGAGTGTCGGTGATCAGTCTAAACACGAGTTCAAGTTACGAATAGTAATGAACGAGCTTGAAGCTTGGTATCTTGGGGATTTGAAGGCGCTGGAAGAGTCGCAGCTCATCAAGGAAGGATTTGCGGAAAAATTGGCCAGAAGAGGTAAATACAGGGAGCCGGAGAGGCTAAACAATGCAAAGCAAGAGTTCTTGAAGCTTGTAAACACCAAAGGCCAAACACGAATAGCAGAAGCAGTAGCCCCGAATCTCAGCATCCAAAATAATACTTCGCCAAGCTTTCACCAATTCGTCAATGCACTGAAATGGGCGGCCAACTAAACCCGCGAGCGTTTCACAATCTCTTCGGCGCGCGCCAGGTCTTCTGGCGTGTTGATGTTGAAGAAGGGATCGTGCGGGAAGGTCAGCCACTCGACTTTTTCGGTGGCGACATGTGCGACGAAATCCTGCACGCGGCGCATGCCTTTGGTGGTCTGCTTTTCGAGTTCGCTTTCAAGTGCGGTAGACCAAAGCCCGGTGAGGTAATGTGTTTGCCCGCCACTGGCACCCACAGCAGCACCCGTGGCGCGGCCTTCTTCTTCCAGTTTGTGAAAAAGATCGAGCGGCAAAAATGGCTGATCGCAACCAACAGTGAGCACTGCATCAAAGCCATTCATGCCTGCGTAGTGGAGGGCTGCATGCAAACCTGCAAGGGGTGTGCCGGTTGCCAAGCGATCAGCAATCACTGGCACGTTGAGATATTCAAAACGATGAAGGTCACCATTGGCGTTGATCACCACTTCATCCACCTGAAAGCGAATACGCGAGATGACGCGCGCAATCAGGCTGACACCATCAAGTGTCACAAATGCCTTTTCTGCCCCCATGCGGGTGGATTGCCCGCCTGCAATGATCGCCCCCAAAACTTTCATGTGTGCGGATAAATCCTTTGAGGTGGAATGAAGATGTTTACGCTCTCGCCAACACTGATGTCACCTTCGCATTCGACCCATGCTGTAAGGCCGCGCTTGTGCATCGCCTGTTTCACCACGCGCTTTTGCACATCGGGGTGATGCTGGCCCACCACTTCAGCAATTTGGGAGCATGGATAGTTTTCCATATCGACAACCAGCGTGGCGTTGGAAGGAAATTGCAGGCGCGTTGAGGGTGGCAACAAGGTGAGATCGGGAATGCCTGAAAGCACGATGTTTGCGCCAAACCACGAGGGATCAACCTTTGGAACCTCAAGGGCGCGCGCCACATCGTCAAGTTCTTCGACAGAGAGGATCGTGACCTGCCGTACATTGCGAATATCAATCCCGCGCTTGTAGAGCGCCAGGGTGCGGCTGTCGGATTTCCGCGTTTCGCCGCGATGGCAATCGCCAACCGGACCAGAAAACGCGAGCTGCATGGTGCCCGTTGGCGATTTTTCAAAACCGCCATCGCGCAACGGGCGAAGCAAAAGGCTTTCCACCTTGCCTTCGAATTTCAGTTTCGTGTGCAGCGTCATGATAGTTGCGCTATAGGCGGCGGCATGGATCAATTCCACCCGAAAAAGCAATTGGACTTAACAGGCCTGCTCTGCCCGCTTCCCGTGCTGAAAGCCCGCAAAGCTTTGCTTGCCATGGAGTCTGGTGAAGTGCTTGAGGTCAAGGCAAGTGATCCCATGTCCGCCATCGACATGCCGCATTTCTGCGCCGAGCAGGGACACGAATTGATCTCGCAGGAAAAAATTGGTGAAAATTTCAACTTCAGGATCAAGCGCAAATGAGCTTCAATTTCGGTAGCTTCAACGAATACGGAAAGCTGGCAAAGGTAGCAATGCGCAAGCCCGCTGAAGCTTTTGTGAACGACGCCAAGATCGATGCGGAGTGGCGCGATCTTAATTATCATTCGCGTCCTGATCTTGTGAATGCAGCCCGTGAGTTCGATGCGTTCGAAAACCTGATGACAGCGCAGGGCACAGAAATTCTCGACTTGCCCGCAGGCGATGGTCTCACTCTCGATGCGCTCTACACGCGTGATGCCCTTGTCGTCACACCCAAGGGCATCGTGCTGCCGCGCATGGGCAAGCCCCAGCGCCGCAATGAATCTGCTATCAATAGTGCTGCATTGGAAAAATCTGGTGTGCCGATTGCGGGTGAGTTGACGGGTGAAGCCAAGCTTGAAGGTGGCGATCTGGTTTGGCTTGATCAGAATAATCTGCTGGCAGGCGTTGGCTATCGCAGCAATCTCGAAGGTGTGCGGCAGTTGCAAGCGATCTGCGGATCAGATTTGAACATTCACTGGTTTGATCTCCCGCACTTCAAGGGAAAGTCGGATGTGTTCCATTTGATGAGCGTGCTCTCGCCCATCGATCACGATCTGGCGGTTGTGTATTTGCCATTGATGCCAGTGCGATTGGTTGAACTGCTTCAGCTTTGGGGCATTGGATTTGTAGAAGTCCCGCCAGAAGAATTCGACTCGATGGGCTGCAATGTGCTGGCGATTGCGCCGCGCCATGTGGTGAGTGTCGAGGGCAATCCCGAAACCGTGCGGCGCCTGCGCGCTGCAGGTGCAACGGTCGAAGTGATCGCGGCAAATGACATCTCGCGCAAAGGCGAAGGCGGCCCAACCTGTCTCACACGCCCCTTGGTCAGACGTTAGCGCGTCGGCACGGGCTTTTCACCGCGGTAGTCATAGAAGCCGCGCTTTACTTTGCGGCCGAGCCAGCCTGCTTCAACATATTTGACCAGCAATGGGCATGGGCGGTATTTTGAATCAGCAAGGCCTTCATGCAAAACCTGCATGACCGAAAGACATGTGTCGAGGCCGATGAAATCGGCAAGCTGCAAAGGTCCCATCGGATGGTGTGCGCCAAGTCGCATCGCGGTATCAATCGCTTCAACTGAACCCACACCTTCATAAAGCGCATAGATCGCTTCATTGATCATCGGCAGCAAGATGCGGTTGACGATAAAGGCGGGATAATCTTCCGAGACAGCAATGGTCTTGCCAAGACCGTGGGCAAACTCATTGACTGACGTGAAGGTCGCGGTATCGGTGGCAATGCCCTTGATCAATTCCACAAGTTCCATCACTGGAACCGGGTTCATGAAGTGTATGCCCATGAACTTTTCAGGTCGATCAGTTTTCGCGGCAAGTCTAGTGATCGAAATCGACGAGGTGTTGGTGCCCAGCAAAGCCGTTGGCTTCAAGTGCTTGCACAGCGATTCCATGATGCGGTTTTTGACGTCTTCTTTTTCGGTCGCCGATTCAATGACCAGATCATGTTCGCCAAAGCCTTCATGCGAGGCCACCATGTGAATGCGGGCAAGCCCAGCCTTGCGATCATCTTCCGTAATCTTGCCGGACTTCACTTGCCGCGCCATGTTGGCGGCAATCGTGGCAAGGCCTGCTTCAATACGCTCCGGACTTACATCATTGAGGCCAACAGTATGACCAGCCAACGCACACACATGGGCAATGCCTGCACCCATTTGTCCGGCACCCACGATGCCAACTTTTTCGATCTTCATGTCTTCTCGAACTTTTCATTTGAAACTGTTGGGGGAAACTATATCCGGGAGCCTCCTTCCGCAAGTGAGATCAACAGCCATAATGTCCCAGTACCAAACGGCTTCGCGAAACACGCTCTGGTCGCTGCTTTTCGGCAATTTCCTGATCGGTACGGGTGTGTTGATCCCGGCGGGCATGCTCAATCAGCTCTCTAGCCACTTCAACCAGACACCGGCTGTGACAGCCTCGCTGATGATGATCAGTGGTGTTGTGGTGGGTGCAGGTGCTCCGCTCATGGCAGCCTTCACCAGCCGCTTCGAACGCCATTTGTTGCTGAGCTTTGCGATGCTGCTCTATGTGGTGGGACATCTTGCGTCCGGACTTGTTGATCACTTTCTCACGCAACAAATCCTCCGTGCACTGACAGTTGTAGGCGCTGCGATTTTCACACCGCAAGCTGCCGCAACGCTTGGTGTTCTTCTTCCCCCGGAAAAGCGCCCCGGTGCAATCGCCTTCATTTTCATTGGCTGGTCGATTGCAGCTGTTGCAGGTGTGCCGCTCGCCAATCTACTGGCTGATACACTCGGCTGGCATTTTGTCTATCTCGCCATGTCCGCTCTTTCGGTTATCGGTCTCATCTGGGTTTGGACGAGTGTGCCGCGCCGGGTCTATACGCCGCCGCTCAATCTTTCATCCTGGATGCAAGCTTTCAGCAATCCCGTGTTGCTTGCGACGTTTGCGGTAACACTCTTTTCGTTCATCGGGCAATTCGTGATCTTCAGCTATGTCGCACCTATTCTGGTAACGGGGTTTGCTGCTTCGACCTCTCTCGTGTCGCTTGGTTTTGCGATGAGCGGAGCGGCCGGCATCATCGGCAATTCTCTTGCATCCCGTTTTGCCCATCGTCTTGGTGTCGACAGTGTGATTGCGGCAAGTCTTGCGATGATCGTGCTTGGCATGCTGACACTTGGAATTGGTTGGGGCAGTTTCGCCATGGCCATGCTGGCGCTGGCGATTGTCGGCATGGGCAACTTCGCGTCAAACTCGCTGCAGCAAAGCAGGCTTGCACAAATTGCGCCCGCCCTTGCAGGAGCAACCATCGCCCTCAACACGTCGTTTGTGTATCTCGGCCAAGCGCTTGGAACCTGGACGGGTGCCTTTATAATCGCCGATGGCATCAGTTCAAAAAGCGCCTATGTGGCAGCCATCTTTGCAGCGGGCGCATTGGGTTTCAGCCTGCTGGTGCAGCGGATGCGAGCTAGCAGGAAATCCGCATGATGAGGCCGCGTGCATTGCGTTCTTCCATATCGGGAAAATGAATGGCGCGCCCTTCGGCAATGCGGCGCGCAGCAACCGCGCAGGCACAGGCATCAAGCAGATCATCCTCGCCCACATCTGATTTTCGGTAGTTTGCAGGTGGAAGTTGGTCGAGCGGGAAGCCGGCCTTGTGCAACAAGGCGCGGCGCTGCGAAAGACCAGGTTCGAAAGGTCGGCCTTTCATTTTCTTGGGATGTGCCAAGGGCGAGCAATCATTCATCGCCCAAAAGGCAAGTTCAGGATGCGCCTCATAGAGGCGTGACTGCAAGGCAGGCGCCATGACCGCTTCGATCTCGCGCATTTTCGAGAAGAGATGGAAGCACTGTTTGGAAATCTGGCGTGGTGGATTGGTGTGCTGCGTGTTGATGGTGCAGGCTTCACGATAATCGGTTGCTACCAAGGCAGCACGTGTTGGCATCGAAAACAGCGAGGATTTCCGAGCACCCAGAACTTTGCGGCCTTCAACTTCTGCGCCACGGCTTCCATTCTCTGCCAAGGCTATTGCCATGTCGATGGCAATCACCAAAGCATCAGTAGCGATGATCTCTGTTATGTTTCCAAACAGTTGGTGGACGACCTGTGCGCCCCATGAAACGCCGATCCAACCCGCACGGCAGCCATCAACACCAACGACTGACATCATTGCACGAAGAGTGTTGACGACACGACGAGCTCGCGTTTGCCACGACTTTGTGCAATGGCGCGCTCAACCATTTTCATTGTGAAGGCAAAAGCAATTTGCGGCTGGTGCTTGAGGCGATGAGCGAGATAGAGCCCGGCGAGCAGATCGCCCGTGCCATTGGGGATATCAGCTTCACGACGCATATGATGGGCAAGCGTTGCCTCCTTGGTGATGCCAAAGGTCGAGATCAGTCCATCTTGTTGCGGCACAGAAGTGATGATCACCTCGGGAAGTGCAAGGGTTCCCGCAGCCGACAGGACTTCTGCACTGTTGCTGCTCTCACGGCCAGTGAGCCAGCCGAGCTCAAAGTGGTTCGGAGTCGCAATGGTGGCGAGCGGCATGAGTTGGTCACGAATGGCAACAGCGACCGTTTCCTTGACATAGAGTTTGCCATCATCCCCCATGACGGGATCAACCAGGATCATGGCTTGCGGATTGGCGGCCTTGATTGCAGCAATCGCACCTGCGACCACTTGCACCTGATCGGCACTGGCGAAATACCCCGTCATCACGGCGTCGATGCGCGCAAGTTCGCCAAGGCGTTCCAGATCGTCAATGGCGCGCGACAGAAAGTCAGCTGAATTTGGTTGGGTGACAGGCGGACCATGACCAGGATGATGTGACAACAGCACTGTAGGGAGAGCGAGCACGTCGTGGCCCTGCGATTGCAGCGCAGGCACAGCAACCGAATTGCCAACCGGACCAAACACGGTTTGCGATGAAATGGAGAGAACGCGTGCCATCAGAAAATGTTTTTCTCCATCAGCGGCTTCTTGTCGATGAGGCGCTGCACACTCATGCGTCTGAGATCGATGGTGCGATATTCGCCGTGCATGATCAACTCTGAAATTGCATTGCCAACTGCTGGTCCCTGCTGAATGCCATGACCGGAAAAACCATTGGCGAGATAGAGGTTTTTCATGCCGGGATGCTGGCCGATGATGCCGTTCTGGTCAAACCAGTTGTAATCATAATGCCCGACCCAGTGGCCCACTTGCTTGACGGTTTCGAAGGCAGGAACGCGGCTGGCCAGGGACGGCCATATCCGTTCCTCAAACAGCGCAAAATCCATTTCCCAATCCTTGACCTGTGGTTCTTCATCTTCAGTTGGTGTGTAGCCCCAGATGAAGTTGCGACCCTCGGGGCGAAAGTAAGTGCCGTCAATGTTGAAGGTGAGCGGACCTTTGCGAAGCGCTTCTGGTGCTGCAGGACAATCGACAACAAACACATAGCGCTTGGCGGGGGACACCGGAAGATCAAGCCCCAGCATTGCTGCAACAGCACCGGCACCTGTGCCTGCGGCATTCACAAGATTTGAGAAAGTGTACTGCGTGCCGTCAGTCGTCGTGAGGATGTTGTCTTCAATCGCCTTCACCTCTTGCGGCACATAGGTGACACCCCCGGCAATTGCAGCTTTGCGAAACAGGTTGAGGAATTGATAGGGATCAAACCATCCCTCGCCCGTGCGCCCGAATGAGCCCATGGCAATGCCGTCGAAATTGATGTGCGGAAAGCGGGCGGAAAGTGCATCGTCCGAGAGCAATTGCGTGTCGGCGCCCATGGAATTTTGCAAGCCTGCGCTTTCTTCGAGCACAGAAACACTCTGCGCGCTCGCCAAGACCAGATAGCCTTGTTCCTTGAAGCCGACATCGGCATCACTGTCGAATTCGGATTTCAGGTTGCGAATGATATTGAGACCAAAAGCCGAGAGCTGGATATTCTCCGGATTGGAAAACTGACGGCGTATGCCACCCCAGGACAAGGCCGTGCAGCTTTGCTTGTAGCTCGGGTCCTTTTCGAAGACTGTGATGTTGCCTGTGAAGCCATGTTTCTTCAGATAGTAGGCAGTGCAGGATCCCATGATCCCGCCGCCGACAATAGCGACGTCAGTATGTTTCATGTAAAGCCTATTGTCGCGATTCTGGAGATAAAGTTCCGCAGCGCCAAGGTACCTCTGTTTGCAGGTCCCATCAGTAACTCCGTTGATTATCTTCTCTGAGTGTCAAAGAGCCAAGACCAATACACCATGCCAATCAGTGCACCAACCATCTGCACTGATATAAATGCCAATACACTTTCCGGTGCAATGCCTGCAAATGTATTGGAGAAGGCGCGCGCAATCGTGACGGCGGGGTTGGCGAAGGAGGTGGATGCGGTGAACCAGTAAGCGGCTGCGATAGTGAGACCCACCAGCATGGGGATGGCATCAGGCTTGTAGCGCAGGCCACCGAAGATCCCGCCAAGAAGCGCTATCGTGGCAACCGCTTCGGATACGAGTTGCCCTGTGCCGCCGCGAAGCTTCGTAGAAAATTGCAGGACCGGGAGATCGAACATCAGGTTGGCAAGCATCGCACCGATGATGCCGCCTGCGATCTGCGCCGCGATGTAAGGCAGGAGCTGATGCCTGGGAAACTCCCTCCGCAATGCGAAGACGAAACTTACGGCAGGGTTGAAATGTGCGCCTGAGATGGGACCAAGTATTGTGATCAGCACGATGAGCATCGCCGCTGTTGCCACAGTGTTGCAGAAAAGTGCGAGAGCGGTGTTTCCACCCGAGAGTTGCTCGGCCATGATGCCGGAGCCCACAACTGTGGCGACGAGCAGTGCGGTGCCAATTGTCTCGGCTGCGAGTTGGCGGGGAAGGTTCGTCTCGTTCATCAAACGCGCTCGCCGTCCTCCTTGGTGAAAGGTGCTTGCTGTGGTGCTGGCAGAAGTTTGAGCACTTCTTCCGAAGGGCGACAGAGCCTGACGCCAAGCGAAGTCACCACGATCGGTCGATTGATCAGGATGGGATTTTCCATCATCGCATCGATGAGATGATCGTTTGACAGTGTCTCATCGCCAAGACCCAGCTCCGCGAAAGGCGTCCCCTTCTCGCGCAGCAATTCGCGCGGGGCTATTCCCATGCGCGCAATCAACTGCAAAAGCAGTGCGCGTGTTGGCGGAGTTTTCAGATACTCAATGACGTGTGGCTCAATTGCGGCATTGCGGATCATCGCCAATGTGTTGCGTGACGTCTCGCATGCGGGATTATGATAGATGATGACGTCGTGCATCTGGGCCTCATTTTACCGGGACGACATGAAACAGTTTGTCGGGTTGTCGACAAAGTCAGTATTGCGTTCTTATTTCAATATTGTGACGGTTGCCTCATGCCTTGAAACGCAACATAACTTCAGCCAGAGTTGAACCCAGTGACAACACGCGCAACACCGCTCGCCTATGCCTATCTCTCGCCCGCCCTTTTGGTGATGGCGCTATGTGGTGTTGTGCCGATGTTGTTCATTTTCTTCTACTCCCTGCACGATACATTCGCTGGCAATGATTTTGTTTGGGTGGGTCTGAGGTGGTATGCGCAGGTTCTGACCTCCAGTGAATTTTACTGGGCGCTTTTGCGCAGTCTTGGTTTTTCAGCATTGGTCCTTGCGATTGAAATTCCGCTCGGAATTTATGTTGCAACACGCATGCCCGCAAAGGGTTGGCTTGCCTCGATGCTTATTGTCGTTATGGCGATCCCGCTGCTCACGCCTTCAATTGTTGTGGGCTATTTGTGGAAGGTGCTTCTGCTGCCCAAGGCGGGACTCGTTGCCGAGGCACTTGCGGCTTTGGGCTTCACGCTCAATCTCAACAACAAGCTTCATGTGTGGGGCACGTTGGCACTGATGGATGCCTGGCATTGGACAAGCCTCGTTGTGCTGTTGTGTTACGCAGCGCTTCGCACCATTCCGGAAGATTATTACCGCGCCGCGCGGATTGATGGTGCAAATCAGTGGAAGGTTTTTCGCTACATCGAATTGCCGCGTCTCAAACTTGTATTGTTGATTGCAGTACTGCTGCGCCTGATCGACAGTTTCATCATGTACACCGAAGCCTATGTCATGACGCGCGGTGGGCCAGGTGTTTCGACAACATTTCTTTCGCATGAATTGGTGCAAACTGCGCTCATCCAGTTTGATCTTGGCGAAGGCAGCGCCATGGCGATCATTTATTTTACAATTGTGTGTGCTGTTTCATGGATGTTCTTCCGCAGCATTGTGCCGAGTGAACCGCATGCAACGTAAAAACAATCTGGCGGCGATCCTCTATGCACTTCTGATTTTCGTGCCTGTCTATTGGCTGTTCACCATGAGCATCAAATCGAATGTTGAGATCATGCGCGGCATCACGCTGGTGCCACAGATCCCGACATTCGAAAATTTCCGCAAGATCCTCAGCGACCCCGACTGGATCTGGGCCTATCTCAATGCCGCGATCTATGTCGTGATGAATGTGGTGATATCAGTTGGCGTTGCCGTGCCTGCCGCTTACGCTTTTGCGCGCCACGACTTTGCCGGAAAGCGCGCGCTGTTTTTCGGCCTCCTCACTTTCCGCATGATGGCACCTGCGATCCTGCTCGTACCCTTCGTGCAGATTTTCTCCGATCTCAATCTGATCGACACGCATATTGCGGTGGCACTGGCGCATTGCTTTTTCAACGTGACACTGGCGATCTGGATTCTGGAAGGGTTCATATCAGCGGTGCCGCGCGAGCTTGACGAGATTGCCGCTGTTGATGGCTACACAAGGCCGGAGTTTTTTCGGCGCATCCTGCTTCCGCAAATTGCGCCCGGCATCGCGGTTACCGCGTTTTTCTGCTTCATGTTTTCGTGGGTCGAATATCTGTTGGCCAATGGCCTGACATCAGTCAACGCCAAGCCCGTCAACGGCCTGATCACGCGCGCGGGCGGAGTTCTGTCCGCTGATATCGCAATGATCGCCGCCGTCAGCGTACTCGGCCTCATCCCCGGCATCTTCGTGCTGATCATCATGCGCAATCACCTGGCGCGCGGCTTCTCAATGGGGCGAGTAGTGTAAGCTATTTTCCCAGCGCTGCTTCAAGTTCTGGAACTGCGGTGAAGAGATCAGCCACCAATCCATAATCGGCGACCTGGAAGATGGGTGCTTCTTCATCCTTGTTGATGGCAACGATGATCTTCGAATCCTTCATGCCGGCAAGATGCTGGATGGCGCCTGAGATGCCAACCGCGATGTAGAGATCGGGTGCCACCACTTTGCCTGTCTGGCCGACTTGATAATCATTGGGCACATAGCCCGCGTCAACGGCAGCGCGCGATGCGCCAACAGCTGCGTTCAGCTTCTTCGCCACCGCTTCAAGCATCTTGAAGTTCTCGCCGTTCTGCATGCCGCGCCCACCGGAGACGACAACCTTGGCTGAAGTGAGTTCAGGGCGATCTGACTTCGTCAGGTTCTCGCTGACGTAGGATGAGAGACCAGGATCAGCAGGCGCACCAACTTTTTCGATTGGTGCAGCACCACCTTCGCCCGCTGCGGCAAACGATGCAGTGCGCACGGTGATGAGCTTCTTGGCATCAGTAGATTGAACCGTCTGCACGGCATTTCCCGCATAGATCAATCGCACAAATGTATCAGCGGATTTCACCTCAGAAATATCCGAGACCTGCATCACGTCGAGAAGAGCAGCTGCGCGCGGCATGTAGTTTTTGCCATTGGTCGTGGCCGCTGCAACAATGTGCGAATAATTGCCAGCGAGCGAAACAATCAGCGCTGCCATCGGTTCAGCAAGCGGGCGCTCCAGTGATGGGGTCTCAACATGCAAAACTTTCTTGACGCCTGCGAGCTTGGCCGCATGTGCCGCAGCGGCGGAAGCATTGTGACCAGCAACCAGCACATGAACCTCGCCACCCATTTGGGCGGCAGCGGTCAGCGCTTTGTGGGTTGCGTCCTTGACGGAAGAATTATCGTGTTCGGCGATGAGCAGTGTTGCCATGATCAGATTGCTCCTGCTTCTTTGAGTTTGCCGACAAGTTCGGCGACGGAACCAACTTTCACACCAGCAAGGCGCTTTGGTGGTTCTTCGGTATGAATGAGTTTGAGGCGTGGTGCCGGGTTGACGCCATAGTCACCCGGTGTTTTTTCATCGAGCGGCTTTTTCTTCGCCTTCATGATGTTGGGGAGCGATGCATAACGTGGCTGGTTCAAACGCAGATCAGTTGTGACGATCAATGGCATCTTCACTTTCAACGTCTGCAAGCCGTCATCAATCTCGCGGGTGATCATGGCTTCCCCGTTGCCGGGTTCGAGCTTTGAACACGCCGTGGCCTGTGGCCAGCCGAGCAGTGCTGCGAGCATCTGGCCGGTCTGGTTGGCATCATCGTCAATTGCCTGCTTGCCAAGGATCACGATCCCTGGCTGTTCAGCTTCAACAACGCCTTTCAGAATTTTCGCAACGGCGAGTGGCTCAACATACTCATCATGCTTCACAAGGATCGCGCGATCAGCACCCATGGCCAATGCGGTGCGCAGCGTTTCCTGCGCTTGTGCGGGGCCAATCGAAACCACGATGATCTCAGAGGCCGTGCCTTTTTCCTTCAGTCGAATGGCTTCTTCAACGCCGATTTCGTCAAACGGATTCATCGACATTTTGACATTTGCGAGTTCAACGCCAGATTTGTCTGCCTTGACGCGGATCTTGACGTTGTAATCAACCACGCGTTTGACCGCGACCAAAACTTTCATGAAAAACCTCTGCAAAAAATGCGGATCGGAATGTGGCCGGAAACTAGTGACCGAGCCTTGTGAAGTCAATTCGGCTTACGGCATCCAAGGGCTGATTGCGACGAAGTGTTACGCCCGGCGGAAGCCCTTCAAGACCAGTGTCACAATGACACCAAACGCAAATCCACCGATATGCGCCCACCAGGCCACAGACGGTCCATTGGCATCTTGCAGCTGGTAGACATTGACAAACTGCAAGGCGAGCCAACCCAGCAGCAACACAAAGGCCGGCACACGAAACGGAAAGAACATGCCAAACAACACCAGCACGCGCGCACGTGGATAAAGCACGAGATATGATCCCATGATGCCAGCGACAGCTCCTGATGCGCCGATCAGCGGCGTAGCGCTTCCGGGACTCATCCAGATATGGGCAAAGGCGGCGGCCACTGCGGAAAGAAGATAGAACAGGAGATAGGGCACGTAGCCAAAGGCATCTTCGACATTGTCGCCGACCAGCCACAAGATCACCATGTTGGAAATCAGATGCAGCCAGCCTGCATGCAGGAAGGCATAGGTGATCAGCGTGTAGGGCTCGTCAATCGGATTGTAGGTCGTGGTTGTGGCCTGGCCCAGCACTTCCGTTGGAATGACGCCAAAGCCCGTGGCCAATGCACCAATCGCCTGTTCACCACCAAGTCCAAATGACAAAAGAAAAAGCCCGACATTCAAGGCAATCAGGATCGCCGTCACCACCTGAAAGCGGATGACGCGGAGCGGATTGTCATCCTTGACTGGGATCACGAACACCATGGCCTCAACCTAACAGCAATTTTCCGGCGAGCAAGAACATGATTGCAGCGATAAAAAAATCAATCGCGCGCCAGACTTTAGGCCGCGACAGCCACGGGCGAAGTGCAACGGCACCATAGCCAAGCGCAAAAAACCAGATGAATGAAGCAAGAGATGCGCCCGCCGCGAATGGTGCCTGCTCGCCTTGTGCCCGCGCATTGGCGATCGATCCCACGAGTATCACTGTATCAAGATAAACATGAGGGTTGAGAAAAGTGAAAGCAGCACATGTCGCAATCGCAGTTGCGAAAGTCTGCGTTGCCGCTTCGCTTTCAACCATCGCTTCCGGATTGAGCGCACGCCGCGCGGCCTTCACGCCATACCAGATCAGGAAAGCAGCACCACCATAGGTCATCACGCTGATCAATTGCGGAAAGGCCTTCAGCAATGTCGCAAGGCCATAAGTGCCGGACCAGATCAGCAGCGCATCAGCCAGCGCACAGAACAGGCACACCCAGAATACATATTTGCCCATCACGCCCTGGCGGATGATGAAAGCATTCTGCGCACCAATCGCTACGATCAGCCCACCACCAAGAAGAAAGCCAGCAATGGCAGCTGCGAGCATTCAGCGTGTCTTTCCCGGTACCCAGAGAATATCGCCATCGGCGGCGACGTGATTGGCATAGCGTGAAGCCACAAAGAAAAAATCTGACAGGCGGTTGATATAGGAAATCGCACCCTTACTCACATGCTCACCCTGAATTTCATTGAGTGCCACGATCAAGCGTTCGGCACGACGACACACCGTGCGCGCGACATGAAGCTGTGCTGAAGCAGCGTGACCACCGGGCAATACGAAAGATCGAAGTGGTGCAAGAACCGCATTCAATTCATCAATCTCGCGCTCAAGCCGCTCATACTGCGTGGGCGCAATGCGTAAGGGCTCGTATTCAAGTTTCTGGCCACGATCAGGCACACAGAGATCAGCCCCCAGATCAAAGAGCTCATTCTGGATGCGCCCCAACATCTCATCAAGACGCTTCAGTCTTTCGTCTGACGTGTGCAGCCGCACAACGCCCACCACAGAATTGGTTTCATCAACGGTGCCATAAGCATCAATGCGTAGCGACGCCTTCGACACGCGCTCACCTGAGCCCAATGCCGTCTCACCCTTGTCACCGGTGCGCGTGTAGATGCGGTTCAGTACGACCATCAGAAATTCACTTTCATGCCGCTCTTGTTGGCAGTTTTTTGACTTCGCGGCCTGCTTCGGCCTCTGCAAGTCTTAAGTCATACTGGCTCTGCAGGTTCAACCAGAATTGTGGGGACATGCCAAACCAATGGCCCAAACGCAGGGCCGTATCACCCGTTATCGAACGCTTACCCTGAATGATCTGGCTCACGCGGTTTGGCGGGACATTAATTTGGCGGGCCAAGCTTGTTGCGGTGACAGATAGTTCTTTCAACTCGTCTGCAAGAATTGATCCTGGGTGGATGGCTGGTTTCGACATGGTTCATTCCTCAATGATAATCGACGATCTCGACATTGCTGGGTCCTGCTTCACCTGTTGGCCATTCAAAGCAGATGCGCCATTGTTGATTGATCCTGATGCTGAACTGGCCGACACGCTTTCCGCGCATGGCTTCAAATCTGTTGCTCGGCAAAGCGCGCAAATCTTCAATACGTGTTGCCGCATCAAGAATTGCAAGACGACGATGCGCCTGATCTGCAAAAGCCTGAAACTCCCGAACGCGCTCGCCTTGTGAAAATCCCGCGGTCTGCTTGTCACGATAGCTCAAGATCATTTCGAGACGATAGCATTTATACGCAATACGTCAACCGTATAGAGGATAATGAAAAAAAGGGCCCGTCTTGCGACAGGCCCTTTCAATATCAATCCAACTCGATCAGGTGCGAGCCTGGTCAGCCTTGGCGCGTGGTGCTTTGCCAGTCAACAATTCCTTGGCCTGCTCGATCCACTCTTCGCGCTTGGTGCGGCCCTTGAGGGCGAGCTTTTCGTCGAGAACGAAGATCGCCTCATCGGTCATCGCGGCGATTTGCGTCAGTGAGGTGATGCCTTCCTTGGCGAGGTTTTCCTTGATCTTGGGGCCAACGCCACCGATCAGTGAAACATCGTCATGGGCAAGCTCGACTTTGGCAACGGTTGAAGCGGCGGCAGCGGTATCGCCCCAGCGCTGGTCTTCAACGATACGTGCGGCCTTGCCGGTGCGGCCCTTGAGGTAATAGAGCTTGGCGCGACGCACCTTGCCGTGGCGCACAACCTTGATCGAGTCGATCATCGGCGAGAAGATCGGGAACACGCGTTCCACGCCTTCGCCATAGCTGAGCTTTCGCACGGTGAAGTTTTCGTTGAGGCCGCCGCCGGAACGCGCGATGCACACGCCTTCATAGGCCTGCACGCGGGTGCGTTCGCCTTCCTTGACCTTGACGTTGACGATAATGTTATCGCCAGCGTCGAATTCGGGAATCTGGCGCTTGGCGGCAACAATTGCCATCTGCTCGGCTTCGAGCTGCGCAATAATGTTCATGTTCGGGAACCTTTAGCTAAAGTTGATCGGCTCTTAGCGGCAGACCTGTTGAAAAGTCAACCTTTGGACGGTTCTTTTTTGGCCCAGAGGTCAGGTCGACGGGCTTTTGTCAGGATTTCGCGCTGTTCACGTTTCCACTTGGCAATGGCCTTGTGGTCGCCTGAGAGTAAAATTGCAGGAATTTCAAGGTCTTCCCAGACATTGGGCTTGGTATAGTGCGGATGTTCCAAAAGCCCGTCCTCAAAGCTCTCCTCCTGCCCCGAGGCTTCCTTGCCCATGACACCGGGCAGAAGGCGAATGACCGCATCGAGCAGCACAATCGCCGCAGGCTCGCCACCGGAGAGAATATAATCGCCAATCGACACTTCCGTGAGCTGACGCGCTTCGATGACGCGCTCATCGACGCCCTCAAAACGTCCGCAGATGATGAGGCAGCCGGGACCAGCGGCAAGCTCGCGCACGAAATCTTGAGTAAGTGGTCGCCCACGTGGGCTCATCAACAAGCGCGGACCAAGGTGCGGCGTTCCATCAATGGCGCGCGCAAGAATATCGGGCTTCAGCACCATGCCAGCGCCACCCCCCGCCGGATGATCGTCAACGGTGCGATGTTTGTCGGTCGCAAAGCTGCGGATATCTTTTGCAGTCAGCGACCATTTGTTTTCCGCGAGAGCCCGCCCTGCCAGCGAATGGCCAAGTGTTCCCGGAAACATCTCAGGAAAAAGCGTGAGGATGGTGGCAGCGAAAGTCACTGCTCTCGCACTGCCTCATCAAGATAACCTTGAGGCAAATCTACCGTCACGATTTCTTTGATCGCGGAGACAAACCGCAGTGGCACCAGCTCGCCATTGTCGAGTTCGATCAGATCGCCTGCACCATAGTTTTGAAAGCCAACGACTCGGCCAAGGTTCTTGTCCCCAGCCATGACCTCCTTGCCCATGAGGTCAGCAAGATAGATTTCATCTGCTGCGGGCGCTGGCAACTGCTCGCGTGTCACAAACAGATCGACACCTTTCAGTGCCTCAGCTGCATTGCGATCACGCACCCCTTCAAGGTCAGCGATGAAACAGTCTTTGGCGGGCTTCATCTTGGTGATGATAAAATCTCGCCCGTCGCTTCCCCGCAACGGGCGAAAATTTTTGATGTCGTCAGGATTTGCGGCAAAGCTTACGATCTTCACAGCACCGCGAATGCCATGTGCATCAACAATGCGAGCGATCAGGATGAGAGCGCTCATGAAATCAAACACCCCCTCCCGGCTTCGCCGTACTCCCCCATGCTGCGCATGAGGGAGAAGGTTTTCTCCCTCGCGCGTTAGCGTGGGGGAGTACCCGAAGGGGGAGGGGGTGCTTCAACGTGATAAACTTTACGCAGCTGGAGTTTCAGTCGGTGCTTCAACAGGTGCTTCGGCAGCGGCCTTGGCGGCGGCGGCTTCTGCGGCGGCTGCAGCTTTTGCGGCTTCTGCAGCAGCTGCGGCATCAGCGGCGGCCTTCGTGGCTGCAGCGTTTGCAGCGGCTTCGCGCTCGGTGCGCTTCTTGCCGGGCAGAGCCTTCTTTGGATTGTTGCGGGCGTCACGCTTTCTGACACCAGCGGCATCGAGGAAGCGGGCAACACGGTCTGTAGGCTGCGCGCCCTTCTTCAACCAGTCAGCAGCTTTCACGGCATCAAGCTTGATGCGGTTGACATCTGCCTTAGGCAACATCGGATTGAACGCGCCGATCTGTTCGATGTAGCTCGAATCGCGTGGGCTCGTCGCTGGTGCCACCACGATGTGGTAGTAAGGACGCTTCTTGGTGCCTGCACGTGCGAGGCGGATCTTCAATGACATGTTGGTTTCTCCTTTAAGTCTTAAGTTCTGTTGTGAGTCTGGACCACTCTTGCTTGAAGAGGGATCGAGCATTGTCGACTAGTTGATTTCGAGCCTGGTCTGATTCAGCTACTGATTGCGCAATCAGTATTTGTTTGACCGATTTAACTAATTCGCCGTTGTACGATTCTTCGTCGTTTAGTTTTAGTAGAATTGAACCAAACGCACTCAGACGATCAGCCTTCGCTTTCGAACTTTGTTTGATAACTTCTAAGGCTTCGCTTTGCAGCCGACTTGCCAATTGAGAATCGTTTGCGTTGTTGATCGCCAACTTTAAGTCTTCAAGTTGCTTATCGCAGTTCAGCATATTTATGTCTTGAGTCAACAGCTCGGCAATGTCTCGACGGAGCGATTCAATCCACTCTTTCCTGAACTCAGCTACTTTGGCTTTTCCTGCTGCCTTCACCGCTTTGTACGCGGTCCAGTTCGACCAAACCGAAACCGCGAGTGCCGCCGTACCGAGAAACAGCGATACAATTTCGGCAGACGTCAATGACATGGACCAAGAGCTCATTTCTTCTTCCCGAAGCCGGGAAAATTCTTGAACGGGTTGCCACCCAAACCGGGCAGGCCACCGAGACCTGGTAATTTCGGCATTCCGCCGCCGGGCATGCCTTTCATCAATTCTGAAATGTCGGGCATCTTGCCGCCTGGAAGTCCCGCGGGTAGTCCACCGCCTGCACCTGAACCACCGACAAGATCACGGAGTTCTGGCGGCAGGGAATTGGGATCCATCGCCGCGAGTTCAGCCTGCATCTTTTCCATCTCGGCCTGATCGGGAATGCCCTTGCCGCCCATCATCTTGCCAAGGAGGCCCTTGCCGGAGCCCATCTGCTTCATCATCTCGGCCATTTGCACATGCATCTTCAGAAGCTTGTTCACTTCCTCAACCTTGGTGCCCGACCCATTGGCGATGCGCTTCCTGCGCTTGCCATCAATCACCTTTGGCGAGGTGCGTTCCTTCTTGGTCATCGAGCCGATGATGGCGATCTGGCGTTTGAAAATCTGCTTGTCGAGGTCAACGCCTTCGAGCTGCTTTGAGATCTTGCCCATGCCGGGCATCATCTTCATCACATTGTTCATGCCGCCCATTTTTTCGAGCTGGCGCAATTGATCAGCAAGGTCGTTCATGTCGAACGCACCTTTGCGCATACGCTCGGCGATTTTCTGCGCCTTGGCATGATCCATGTCGAAGGCGGCTTTTTCGACAAGGGACACCACGTCGCCCATGCCAAGAATGCGGCCTGCAATGCGTGAAGGATGAAAGTCTTCAAGGCCATCCAGCTTTTCGCCCGTACCCATCAGCTTGATGGGCTTTCCCGTCACGGCGCGCATCGAAAGCGCAGCACCACCACGGCCATCGCCGTCGATACGTGTCAGCACAATGCCGGTAATACCAATCTTCTCATCGAACGCACGAGCGAGTGTGACGGCATCCTGACCCGTCAGCGCATCAGCGACGAGCAATGTTTCATTGGGCTTGACGATATCGCGCACTGCTGCCGCTTCAGCGATCAGCACTTCATCGATATGTAGGCGGCCCGCCGTATCCAGCATCACGACATCATAGAGACCCTTCCGGGCTTCTGACATCGCACGCTTGGCAATCTCGATCGGCGTTTGCCCCTTGATGATCGGCAGCGTGTCGACCTTGACTTGTTTGCCCAGAATTTCGAGCTGCTCTTGGGCCGCAGGCCTGCTGGTATCAAGCGACGCCATCAGCACTTTACGCTTGTCGCGCTCTTGCAGGCGCTTGGCGATCTTGGCTGTGGTTGTGGTTTTGCCCGAGCCTTGCAAGCCAACCATGAGAATTGGAACAGGCGGTGAGGCGCGCAGGTTCAACGCCGACTGATCCGAGCCCAGCGTTTCAACCAGCTGATCATGCACGATCTTGACGACCATCTGGCCAGGCTTGATCGACTTTACAACTTCCTGACCAACAGCGCGTTCACGCACTTTTTCAGTGAAGGTCTTCACAACCTCGAGCGCAACGTCCGCTTCCAGAAGCGCACGCCTGACCTCGCGCATCGCCATATCGACATCCGCTTCCGAAAGCGCACCGCGCCCGGTGAGCTTGTCGAATATGCCAGATAAGCGATCGCTTAAGGTTTCAAACATTCACTTTGCCTTTGTTCCAAACGCATTTCGCACCCGGAAGCGACGACGCGCTGGCGGATGGTGGTCCCGATGCCCCCCGTGTCGAAACACATGTGCATCAGAGCCTCAACGTTCAAGAACAGGTTGAGATGAGGGGCGCTTAGGGGAATTGGGAGGGGAAGTCAAATTGCGCTGGACGACCACCTTTCCCTCCCATAACATTCTACTATTATGAACATACACGTTATGCAGTCTGGATTTGGGCTTGGTGCTTATACAGTGCCAGAAGCCAGTCGCCTGATAGGATTGGAATCGTCCAAGATTCGGCGATGGTCGCAAGGCTACAGCCATGGCAATACAAGCGCTGCATCAAAATCTTATTCGAATCCACTTTGGGCGCGACAGTACCAAAGCCAGAATGGTGAAAAAATCCTCGGCTTCAAAGACCTTATTGAATTGAAAATTGTTGCCGCTTTTCTGGCACAGGGCGTCTCTTTGCATACTGTACGCAAGTGCCTTGAAGAGGCCCGTGAAATTATCAAGGACTCGCATCCCTTTGCGACACTCAAATTCAAATCTGATGGAGCTACGCTTTTTCTCGACCAAAGAGATATCGACGGCAAAGAGTCGACACTAGATTTAAAGAAAAAACAGTTCGTAATTCGGAAGGTAATGGAGCAAAGCTTCCATGATCTCGATATTGAAGACAATGTTGTCGCCAGTTGGCGCCCCTATAAAGGCAAGTCAACCATTGTAGTTGATCCAAGCCGGTCCTTTGGACAGCCGATCACCAGCGAATATGGAATTGCTACTTCTACTCTAGTTGAAGCTGTTCTCTCAGAAGGCTCGCTCAAGTCGGTTTCAAGACTTTATGAGATTCCGATTGCGGTAGTTCGGGATGCAGTTGGTTTCGAAGAAGGTCTTGGTCTGCATTGAAGGTCATTTTCGACCACAATCTCTCACCAAAAATCGCTAGGGCGCTTGCGGCTCTATTCGCCGACTTGCATGAGGTCCACGCGTTGCGCGACAAGTTTCCAATCAATGCAGAAGATGAAGAGTGGATTGGGACGTTGAGTCGGGAAGGCCAATGGATTCTGATATCGGGAGATCTGCGCATCACACGCAATAAGGTTATTCACACAACGTTCCGCAGTTCCGCCCTTATTGGTTTTTTTCTCTCGCCTGGATTGAAAAAATCGCCGGTTGTAAAACAAACTGAGCGCATTCTTGCGCAGTGGAACAGCATTGAACAACAGGTAAAATTGGTGAAAGGCAGCGCAATGTTTGAATTGCAGATGAAGGGTACGCTGCTCAAGCAGATAAAGTTCTAGTCTGAACCTGTTCACACTTCATTAACCATCCGGGCCGATCCTTGGGGCAATCAACCAACAAGTGTCCGCCATTATGATCCAGCCACATCTCTCAGCGTCAGCGCAGCATCGTCCGCGCTGGCAGAAATTCCGGGACCAAGTCCTGGAGATGCGGCCGTTTGCGACGTCTCTTTCGCCATGGCCCGGGGGTGCTGCAACTGCGATCAACCAGCCACCGACGCGTCTTATTCCGGGTGATCCAGATTTTGGCCATGCGATTTATTCCAGGCGCCTGACGTCCAATGAGCTTGGACAGTTTGCCCAGCTCTCGTGGCTCAGGCACATCATGGCCAGCGGCAAAAGCCTGCATGCGATCTATGCAGCAGGACTTTTGCAAAGTTGGACCCTGGACCATCAGCCCCGCAGTTTTGGGGCCGAAGCCGCAAAGGCGCTGATTGCCCTTGCCACCGATGCGCCATTGATTGCAGCGCGCATCCAGAGTTTCGAGCCGGTTCTCTTGGCCATGGCAACGGCGCAGGCCAAACGGGTTTTCGCCTGGGCACCACGTAATTCTATCGATAAAACTTTGCGCGGCACAACACTCCTTATTGCGACTGTTGCCTTCAACGGGTTGGAACATTTGCGCGATCCTGCCTGTCTCGCACTTGATGAAGGGCTCGCGGGAACCGTGTTGCCGGATGGCGGACATGTCACGCGGAGCAGTGATGAACTTCTGAAATTGCTGATGCTGCTGGTGCCTTTGCGCCGGGCGTTGGTAGAGGCAAACCAGACCGTTCCGGATGAGTTGCATCAGGCGATTGAACGCATGTTCCCGATGTTGCGCATGCTGTGCCATGGTGACGGGGGGCTTTCACATTTCGGTGGTGTGCGTTCGCATATCGAAGTGGTCGAGACCCTACTGCGTGCCGACCAAAACAACGGTGCGCCATTGCAGTTTGCGCCACATGCCGCAATCGCGCGGCTGCAACAGTCGCAAACCTTGCTGCTCGCAGATTGCGGTGATGCTGGCTTACCCATTGAAATCTCGCGTGGGCCTTGCCGCTTCTTTGCCAGCCAGATTGATACAGGCCACGCACAGATTTCGGTTCCAGCCGAAGTGCGTGATGTCGAGGGTGCTTCCCTGCTTCGCATGAACGCTGGCAGTGAAGTGACGCGTGATATCTATCTCTCGCAGTCAGGTTCCGATGTACGCGGCGAAGATGCCTTCCCTGCTGATAGCCACATCCGCATCCAGTTTGCAGAAGATGTTTCGGTTCTCGAAGTAGCAGTCCATGAAATCCGCTTCATGGCAACGGACACTTCACTCTGGGTACTGGCGCAGCGCGGCGGTGCTTTTGAACAAGGTACTGAATACCAGCGTGTTATTCGCCTTGATGCCGACGATCCATCCAAGCCTTCGCGCATCACCTGGGCGCTTCGCCAGATGGTGTCGGAATAAGCCACTTTCATCACGGCGCACTTCCCACTAAGGAGGCGCCATCATGACAAATCCCATCCGTACAGCGCTCATTTCGGTCTCAGACAAAACTGGTATTGTTGAATTCGCCAAGGCTCTTTCCCAACGCGGTGTGCGACTGTTGTCAACCGGTGGCACGGCACGTGCATTGCGGGCAGCTGGCCTTGATGTCACCGATGTTTCCGATGTCACGGGCTTTCCTGAAATCATGGATGGCCGCGTCAAGACATTGCACCCCAAAGTGCATGGCGGATTGCTCGCGGTGCGTGATGATGCTGCTCACAGCGCTCAGGCAAAGCTGCACGACATCGGCATGATCGATCTGCTCGCAGTCAATCTCTATCCGTTCGAGGCAACCGTAGCCAAAGGTGCGGCCGATGCAGATGTGATCGAGAACATCGATGTTGGTGGACCAGCGATGATCCGTGCTGCCGCCAAGAACCATGCCAGCGTTACAGTGCTTGTTGATCCCGCGGATTATGCAACGGTGCTCACGGAAATGGATGCACACAGGAATACAACCTTGCTCGCAACGCGCCAGCGCCTCGCGGCCAAGGCATTCGCGCGCACCGCTGCCTATGATACATCAATCGCGCGCTGGTTTGATGCAACGTTGAATATCGATGCGCCTGATCATTTCACTACGGGCGGCACACGCGCTTTCAGTCTTCGCTACGGCGAAAACCCGCATCAGCAGGCAGCGGCGTATGTGTCATGTCATGATGGGCGTGCCGGCATTCTTGCAGCCGAGCAAGTGCAGGGCAAGGAACTCTCCTACAACAACATCAACGATGCCGACGCAGCACTCGATGCGATTTCAGAATTTGCAAATGGCGATGCAGCTTGCGTGATCGTAAAGCACGCCAATCCGTGCGGCGTTGCAGTGGGAGGTAGTCTGATCGAAGCCTATAAGAAGGCTCTTGCCTGCGATGCGACCAGCGCCTTCGGTGGCATCATTGCTTTCAACCGCGCCCTTGATGGTCAAACGGCAGAAGAGATTGCGAAAATATTTACCGAAGTCATCGTGGCACCAGGCGCTGACGAAAAAGCCCGCGCCATCATCGCCGCCAAGAAAAATCTGCGGCTGCTGCTGATTGACGCGCTTCCTGATCCTGCGGCTTCAGCTTTGGTGTTCAAATCAATCATCGGTGGCATGCTGGTGCAATCGCTTGACAGCGCACGTGTTGCAGCGCCGCGCGTTGTCACTAATCGTCAGCCCACGGATGAAGAGATGCGCGACCTGTTGTTTGCCAATCGTGTGGCAAAGCACGTCAAATCAAATGCCATCGTCTTTGCGAAAAATCAGGCAACGGTTGGTATTGGTGCGGGGCAAATGTCGCGCATCGATTCAACTCGCATAGCGGTTCGCAAAAGTGAAGACGCTCAACTGGTGATCAAAGGATCAGTGCTGGCTTCTGACGCCTTCTTCCCTTTTCCCGATGGCGTCATCGCCGCAGCTGATGCAGGAGCAACTGCGATTATTCAGCCCGGTGGTGCGATGAAGGATGCTGAAGTCATTGCCGCCGCAAATGAGCGCGGCCTAGCCATGGTGTTCACAGGAATGCGCCACTTCCGTCACTGATTGGCATTCGAAATCCAAACAGCAAGCACCAACAATATAATTGCTGCAAACTGCAGGCCTACACGCCAGCGCATGAGATTCTGTGATCGGCTGGGGGAACCGCCGCGTGCCATGTTCCACAGACCCAACATCAGTGCGACCGACACGGCAGCGAGCAGCAGGGGAATGAGATAGTTCGTCATTGGTCATCCATCCGAAATCTTGTTGGCAAAAGCATCGATCATTTCTTGCGGCAAAATGCGGCGCGCCACGGCCACCATCCATGTTGGTGCTGTTACGTAATAATGCGCGCGCGGGTTTGCAGCTTCAACTGCGGTCACCAGTTTTTTCAACACAGCCTCCGGCGGCAATTTGAACGGTGTTTTCCTTGTGCTGTTCAAGCGCGCGGCCTGACGCTCAAACGCTGCCTTGTGGAAGGAATTGGTCATGTCGACATTGCGCAGAAACGCATCACGCGCGTTGGGCACAAACTGCGATTCAATTGGTCCGGGATTGATCGTCACCACCTTGATGCCAGTGCCGCGCAATTCCATGCGCAAAGTATCAGTCAGGCCTTCGATAGCGAATTTCGAGGCGTTGTAGGACCCACGATATTTGAGTGACTGGATGCCCAGCATTGATGAGCACTGCACGACGCGGCCTGCATTCTGCGCGCGCATCGCCGGGAGCAGCAAGGTCGTCAATTCATGCCAGCCGAAAAAATTCGCGGCGAACTGTTCTTCCATCACGACGCGCGTGATGTCCTCAACCGCACCCGGTTGACCATAGGCACCATTGTTAAAAAGCGCGAAGAGCTTTCCATCGGTGAGGCGCAGTGCCTCGGCTGCACAGGCCTTGACCGAAGCCGAATGGCGGTAATCAAGCTCAAGTGCTTCAAAACCTTCATTCCGCAGCATGTCCAGATCGGCAGGCCTTCGCGCCGTTGTAATTACCCGCCATCCCCTGGCCTTCAGTCCGCGTGCGCAAGCCAGACCAATGCCCGTCGAGCAGCCGGTGATCAGGATTGACTTTTCCGCCATGGTTTGCGCCTCAAATATTCATCAGTTGTCCATGGCCATGCCGCAAATCCAGCTGAATTACCAGCCAAAGCGGAGCCTCAACAAAGTTACCGAATTGTTAAGAATCTCCCGATTAAAAAAAAGGCCATGCGAAACCTCATCACCTCTCTCGCCCTTTTGCTTTTTGCTACCCCCGCAATGGCCGCAACCGATCCAACCTCGCTCGGCGCTTTCGCCGATTGGGAAGCCTACAGCTACAAATCCGCTGCCTCTTCTGTTTGCTACATCATGGCCAAACCGAAAGACACGCAGTCCTCACGCAATTCAAAACGCGATGCGGTTTACTTCATGGTCACACACTGGCCGGGCCGCAAGGTCTATGGTGAGGTTTCAACCATCATTGGCTACCCGTTCAAGGAAGGCAGTGCCGCCAAATTGCAAGTGGGCGAAGAGACCTATGAACTGCCCACCAATGGCGACAGCGCCTGGGTGCCGGGACCACGCGACGAAGCGCAGATTGTCGCAGCCTTGAAAGATGGCCGTTCCTTACGCGTAAGAGGTGTGAGCTGGAAAGGCACGGAAACCGTGGACACATATTCACTCGCAGGATTCAGCGCTGCGATGGACCGCATCAATGAAGCCTGCAAATAGGAAGCTTGCAAATAGTCAACCTGGCATGACAGATTAAACCAATGCGGCACTTCCTTGTCTTGCTTCTCGTTTTGATTTTTGCCCCGGCCGCCAAGGCGGGTTGCGAAGCGCAGACGGTCGCAGGAAATGACTATACTGTGTGCCGCTTCAACCCCGCCATCAGCCGCATTGAAACCTACAGCCTTGATGCATCGGGAAAACCCTTTGGCAATTTCACGGCGCTGCGCGAGCAACTCACAACCGAAGGCAAGCAACTGGTGTTCGCCACAAATGCCGGCATGTTTGGCGAGGATCTGAAACCGATTGGGCTGTTTGTTCAAAACGGCAAGGTGCAGCGCCGCGTCAATCGCCGCTCTGGCTCCGGCAATTTTCATCTGAAGCCCAATGGCGTTTTCTATCTCAAAAATGGCAGGCCCCACGTTATCGATACAGAAAGCTATCTGCGTTCCGGCGTGAAGCCCGATTTTGCCACGCAGTCCGGGCCGATGCTGGTGATTGATGGCGTCATCCATCCAAAATTTTCACCTGACGGCCCTTCGGAAAAAATCCGCAACGGCGTTGGCGTTGGTGATGATGGCTTTCTGTATTTTGTGAAGTCGGAATCCGCGGTGAACTTCCACGCCTTCGCAACCCTGTTCCGCGACACATTCGCCTGCAAGAACGCGTTGTTTTTTGATGGCTCGATTTCGAGCCTCTATTCCACCGATCTTGGCCGCAATGATGGCTTCATTCCGCTTGGACCCATGGTTGGCATTTACGAAAAACCGTGAAGCGTGGTATGGCCCCGCAAATGGCCACCACATTGATTGCAAATCTACCCGAACGTTACATCCCGAATGATGCAAGACCATCCCTCATCGGGCTGTCTCGTATTTCGCTTGCCGCAATTCTGGAACGTGCCGATGTGCCGGAAAAGCAGCGCCGCATGCGCGCGCGTCAACTCTGGCATTGGATCTATCAGCGCGGCGCACAGAGCTTCAGCCAGATGACTGACATCTCGAAAGAGTTGCGCGTGAGGCTGGAAGAATGTTTCCAGATTGGTCGCCCTGAAATTGCGACCGAACAAAAATCAACTGACGGCACCATCAAATGGCTGTTGCGCCTGACACCTGACGAGCGTGGCGCGCGTCAGGAAATCGAATGCGTCTACATCCCGGAAGAAGATCGCGGCACGCTGTGCATCTCCTCGCAAGTTGGTTGCACGCTCACCTGCACTTTCTGCCACACGGGCACGCAAAAGCTGGTGCGCAATCTCACAGCTGAAGAAATCGTCGGCCAGATCATGCTGGCGCGCGACCGCGTGAAGGACTGGCCGGATGATCTCGAAGCCAATCCATCACCACCTGCCTCTGGCCGCTATGTGACAAATGTCGTGCTTATGGGCATGGGAGAACCACTCTATAATTTTGATCATGTGAAGCAGGCGATGGAGATAGTCTCTGATGGCGAGGGCATTTCGCTTTCAAAGCGCCGCATCACCTTGTCGACCTCAGGCGTGGTGCCTGAGATCGTGCGGGCGGGCGAAGAGATAGGAACATCACTTGCAATTTCGCTCCATGGCACCACGGATGAAATCCGCAACAAGCTGGTGCCGCTCAACAAGAAGTATCCGCTCGCTCAGTTGCTCGATGCCTGCCGCAATTATCCGATTGCATCGAACGCGCGCCGTATCACCTTTGAATATGTGATGCTGAAGGACGTGAACGACACACCTGCCGATGCCAAGCGTCTGGTCAAATTACTCGAGGGCATTCCGGCGAAAGTGAATTTGATTCCGTTCAATCCCTGGCCCGGCACCGCTTATGAGTGCAGTGAGTGGGACACAATCGAAGCCTTCGCCGAAATCCTGAACCGTGCGGGCTACGCCTCGCCCGTGCGCACCCCAAGAGGCCGCGACATCATGGCCGCCTGCGGACAGCTCAAGAGTGAGAGTCAGAAGATCAGGGCGAAGGAGAGAAACGTCATTGGCTGAGCTGTTTCATTACACGTCGGCTGAAGGTGTAAAGGGTATCATCGAAAGCCAAAATCTTCGCGCGACACATTTCAGATTCCTCAACGACACCTCTGAACTATCGCTGTTGAGGCCAAGAATAGAAAAGTTATTTCGGGATGAAATCGCCGAACTCGTAATGGAGGACGAAATGCGATTTGGCTCATTTGACAGCACACTTCGAAGCTTGTTTGTGCGGGACGAAGCAAAAAAACTCTTCCAATCTGCATTCATCGCGCTTGAAGAAATGTCGCCATTGTTCCTCACATCATTGTGCAGGCACACCGAACCCAATCACGTTTCAGATGGATTGCTAAGTCAATGGCGAAGTTATGGAAAGGCAGGGGGATACTGCATCGTATTTGATGAGTCTGGCTTTCTTGGCCAGCTCGGCGAGGTGCATGACGAGACTAAATATACGACATTCGACTATCGAAATGTCCGTTACATCGATCGCGAATCTGATCTCGAATTTGATTCATTATCAAAAATTGCAGAAACAAACTTCAAAAGAGAATTCAATCGACTTTGTAGTTTGGGAACCATTTCAGTACCCCAGAACGCGCGACTATTGTATGATATAGATGAAAATGCGCCAGATCTCGGAGAATTGCTTCAACCATTGCTATCTACGCTTCCTTACCAAAAACATAGCGCTTTTGCCGAGGAAAACGAATTTAGAATAGCTGCCGCAGCCTTCACTCAAAAAATGCCAATGCCTGAAGGAGTTCCCTCTCCACCTCCGTTCAAATTCAGAACAAGAGGTCAGATGCTTGTGCCGTACATTGAGTTATTCAAACGAGACACTCAATTGCCAATCAAGCGGATCATAGTGGGGCCCGGCGCTATGCAATTTGAAAGGGCTTTTGGATTGGAAGCCTTCCTAACCAACTCTAGACGCGGCAACATCGAAGTCACCACTAGCTCGATTCCGTATCAGGAGTGACTAGCAAGAAAGACTGTCTACTAGGCTCACCTTACTCACTTAAGATTAGTTCAAGCGAATACGTCTTACCGCCAGTGCTGTAGAACTTTTCAAATGCGTCATCTGCGAAATTTTGATCTTCGAGTCTTCCAGATAGTTGAGAATGGCTTTGCGGACATGGAATTCTTCGGTGCGGCCAGTTGAGATGGCGATCTCTTCAAGTTGTTTCTCTGCTTCAGGCGATAAGTCGACGACTAACACTTCTAAACCCTCTCTGACGTCATTCCCGCGAAAGCGGGAACCCAGACTTTTAAGACACTAAGTAGCTGATAGTCTGGGTCCCCGCTTTCGCGGGGATGACGGACCAAATATAAGACAGCTTACACAATTGCCAATCAGCACTCCAGCCGCTAGGGAACCGCCAACAATCAACTTCACGCGCGAGTTTTTCATGACCTCTTACAATCTCTTCCTTCTCCCTGGTGATGGCATTGGCCCTGAGGTCATGGCTGAAGTTGAAAAGCTGATCGCGTGGTTTTCCAGGCAAGGCATTGCCAAGTTTGAAATTGATCGCGGGCTTGTTGGTGGCTCGGCTTATGATGCACATGGGCTTGCGATTTCGGATGAGCACATGGCGCGCGCGATGGCTTCTGATGCCGTGCTGTTTGGCGCAGTTGGCGGTCCGAAGTGGGAGAAGGTGCCTTATGATGTGCGCCCCGAGGCAGGGCTTCTGCGCCTCAGGAAAGATCTTGGTCTGTTTGCCAATTTGCGCCCCGCCATTTGTTATCCCGCACTTGCCAATGCATCGTCACTGAAACAGGAGGTGGTTGAGGGCCTCGATATCCTCATCGTGCGTGAACTCACGGGTGGTGTTTATTTTGGCGAACCGAAGACCATCACTGATCTCGGCAATGGCCAGAAGCGCGGTATCGATACGCAAGTCTATGACACGTTTGAAATCGAGCGCATTGCGCGCGTGGCGTTTGATCTCGCCAAGACCCGCAAGAACAAGGTGTCCTCAGCTGAAAAACGCAACGTGATGAAGACAGGTGTTTTGTGGAACGAGATCGTCACGCGCATTCACAAGGACGAATATCCAGCAGCGCAGCTTGAGCATGTATTGGCCGACAATTGCGCGATGCAGCTGGTGCGTTGGCCAAAGCAGTACGATGTGATCGTCACCGACAATCTGTTTGGCGATGTGCTCTCGGATGTGGCTGCGATGCTCACTGGCTCGCTCGGCATGTTGCCTTCGGCCTCACTTGGGGCACCCGATCCAGAGACCAACCGCCGCAAATCGCTCTATGAACCGGTGCATGGGTCTGCACCTGATATCACAGGCACCGGTGCAGCAAATCCGATTGCTATGATCGCAAGCTTCGGCATGGCGCTTCGGTATTCGCTGGGACTTGGTGAGTGGGCCGACAAGCTTGACGGCGCGATTTCCGACGTGCTGGCCCAAGGCCTACGCACCAAGGACATCGCCTCAAACGATGCGCCAGCCAACGCCAACACCACGCAAATGGGCGAAGCTGTCTTGAAGGCGCTGCAGAAAGTGGCGTAACGCTACTCCGCATACTTCTCGACAAATGCTTTCGCCGTTAGCTGCTGCATGTCGGTGATGGCGGCGGCGAGTTGGTCATGCTCCCAGTCCCACCACGCAAGCCTGATCATCCGTTCACGGAGCAATTTTGCAAAACGCCATTTGATGTGGCGTGCTGGCACACCTGCAACGATTGAATAGGGCGCGACGTTTTTTGTAACGACCGCACCTGCAGCCACTACTGCGCCATGGCCAATCGAAACACCGGGCAGCACAATCGCACCGTGCCCGATCCACACATCATGACCGATCACCACACGCGCTGTTTGGCGGCGCGCGCGGAAATCCTTGTCGACCTTTGCAGCCACAAAATATTCATTCGGCCTATACGTGATCTTGTGTTGTGAGGCGCGCTCCATCGGGTGGTTGAGCGCATTGAGGCGGACATTTGCAGCAATCGCGCAGAACTTGCCAATGTCGGTGTAAATCGCTTCAGCGTGGCGCTCGATGTAGCTGTAGTCACCCACGGTGCTCTCGGCGAGTTGCACACGTTCACCAATTTCGGTGAACAGACCAAAGCTGCAATCGCGATGCGTAACACTCGCATGGATACGCGGACGACCATCGCGGGCTGCTTTTGGTGAGTGGCGTTTGGGTTCCATCACGCTTTACATAACAAAAAAGCCGCCCGATCAGGAGCGGCTTTTGAAACTGGTCTGAAAAAACTCAAGCTGCCTTGGCAACTTCAAGCTTTTTCGAAATCGACTTCTTCAGCTTTCGCGCCTTCAAAGACAGCTCATCATTGCTGGCCTTCAGGAGGTAGCTATCAAGACCGCCGCGGTGCTCGACCGACTTCAGCGCATGAGCTGAAATACGGAACTTGTAGGAATTGCCCAAGGCATCCGAAATCAGCGTCACATCGCACAGGTTCGGCATGAAGCGCGTCTTGGTCTTGTTGTTGGCGTGGCTGACCTTATGGCCAGATTGCCAGGTCTTGCCCAAAAATTCGCAGCGGCGTGACATATGTTATCTCCAAAGAAAAGATGCCAGAACCTTGAGTTCCGGCGAAGTTGGGTTGTCCATAGCTTCGCTTGGGGAAGAGGTCAAGCATTGGAATCCGTAAGGCCAGGATTGATCTCGATGCCAATCAGGTATCACGCAGGTATCACGCAAGTGTCGCAAAATTCAATTTGGGACAAGCCGTTAAGCTTTACAGGCCGATATTACCCAATCGCCCTGCCCGTTTCCGGGACGCTGGTAGGCCAGGGGCAAAAATCCACAACCGATGGCGTGAACAAAAAACGAAAATCAGCCGTATAGCGATTCGGGCGCGAAACGTTCCCGTCTGGAACGCTTTCTAAATTTCTTGAGTCAAATCAAGGCGTTCGGATTCATTCCTGGTTAATCTTTGGGCAGAAGTCGTTAACGGCAAGGACCCGATTTTGTGACTTTACGCGCAATCGTGCTGGCCCCCAATTTCCAACTTCGCTCAAATGCCCTACAATCGAGCGTGAACAAAAATAGAAAATCTCGCAAACAGTGATTCGGGCCCTTTGCGTTCGTGCTTGAATCCTCAGGTGAATGGCCTGTCCCGGAACGGCACAGAGCGAGTCAGCTTCCTGTTAGCCTGGTAAATGCAAATTAACGCTCTCGCACATCGCGACAATTTCAAATGGGAGAGTTGAATAATGAAAATAATTGCAGCACTGGCCGTGTTCGCCGTTCTTGACGCTTCACCTGTCTTTGCCGAAGACCTTTGCAAGGACGTCACTGAGAAGAAGCCGATTGCCGCGGCCAAGGAAGTGGCGATGAAGGCGGGCTATACCGACATCAAGAAAATGGACGTTGAAGATGGCTGCTATGAAGCCAAGGGCACCAACGCCGACGGTTCGCAATTCGAAGTCTATATACACCCAACCACACTTGAAATCGTCAAGGTCAAAAAAGAAGGCTGATGCGTAATCAGGCCGATCAAGAGTCTGGGGGCCAGTGGATATGGGATCCGCTTATCCGCGTTTTCCACTGGAGCTTTTCAGCAGCGTTTCTCGTTGCCTGGTTTGAAGTGGGCGAGACTCGCATCCATGAAGGTGCGGGAAAGATTGTGATCTGCCTTTTACTGTTCAGGCTTGTGTGGGGCCTGATGGGGCCGGAGAGCGCGCGTTTTGCAAATTTCGTTCGCTCTCCGTCATTTATCCTCCAATACCTCGGCGCGATCCTCCGCGGGAACCCGCCGCGTTATCTCGGTCATAATCCCGCCGGTGGAGCGATGGTCATGTTGCTTCTCATGTGCATCGCTGTGACAGCAATTTCTGGATTGTTGATGCGCACCACATTCTTGTGGGGAAATGAAACGACAGAACTCATTCATGGCTGGAGCGCAAACCTGGCCCTGGTTCTCGTCGGGCTGCATCTCCTCGGCGTGTTGATTGCCTCGCTGCAGCATAAGGAAATTTTGCCGCTGTCGATGATCAATGGCTGGAAAGAAAATACTGGAAGCGTCGAAGCCTTTCTAGGTGCGACACCGCCGCGATCAGGCCGCCTGTTTGTAAGTGTTGCAATCGGGTGCCTTGCTGCCGGATTGATCTGGAGCACACAGACAATTCTCGACGCCGCGCTCTGGCGCTTGCCCAAGATGATCACCGCAGCAGCCAAGGAAAGGAATTGCGAGAAGGTCGAAGTGTCGGGGCCGGCACTGCAAATCTATCCTGCAGTCAAGCTTGTCTACGAGGTAGACACTACCACGCGCGTTGAAGTGCCCATGAAGAAATTCATGATCAAAAAGCCAGCGGTCGATTTCTCCGCCTTGGACACTGCCTGCAAAGCGTCAGCCAGGCCATCCGAATTTATGCAGATCAATCTCTCAACTGGCTGACAAGAAAAGTTGCAGGTGACGCAGCACTTGCCCCATAATGCCAGCAATGCCGAACCAACGCCCTGATCGACCTGATCGTCAAAGCCGTCCCGTCACTGCCGTTCTCGGCCCCACTAATACTGGTAAGACGCATTATGCTGTTGAGCGCATGCTAGGGCATGGCGGCGGGATGATCGGTCTTCCGCTTCGGTTGCTGGCGCGCGAGGTTTATGACCGGGTGCGCGCGATTGCTGGCGATCATGCAGTGGCATTGGTTACAGGCGAAGAGCGGATCATTCCCGCACAGCCCCGCTATTGGGTAGCAACTGTTGAGGCCATGCCTGCCGATGTGAAGGTGCCTTTCGTCGCCATTGATGAAGTGCAGCTCGCACAGGATTTCGAGCGTGGTCACATTTTCACGGATCGTATTCTCAATCGCCGCGGCTTTGACGAAACATTGCTGCTGGGTTCCGGCACCATGCGTGGCATTTTGGAAAAGCTTTTGCCGGGCACCACCTTCATCCAGCGACCGCGCCTGTCGAAGCTCACATACGCAGGGCAGAAGAAACTCACCCGCCTGCCACCACGCTCAGCGATTGTCGCGTTCACAACCGAGATGGTTTACGCGGTAGCAGAGCTGGTTCGTCGCCAGCGTGGCGGGGCTGCTGTTGTCATGGGGTCATTGTCGCCCAAGACCCGCAATGCGCAAGTTGCCCTCTATCAATCAGGTGATGTCAATTATCTCGTCGCAACCGATGCGATTGGCATGGGCCTCAACATGGATGTCGATCATGTGGCCTTTGCAGCAACGCGGAAATTTGATGGCTTCCAGTTTCGCAACTTGAATCCAGCAGAACTTGGACAGATCGCAGGGCGCGCTGGTCGCCATTTAAATGATGGCACATTTGGTGTGTCGGGGGAGGCTGAGCCGTTTGAGCAGGAAACCATTGACCGACTTGAGAACCACCATTTCGACAGTGTGAAGACCTTGCAGTGGCGCAATCGTGATCTCGACTTTCGCTCGCTGGACCAGTTGCGCAAATCTCTGGGCCATCTCCCGACCCAAGAGGGACTGACACGCGCACAAAACGCAGCTGATGTGCTCGCACTGGAATCGGTCAACCGCGATGCCTCGATCTTCAACCTGGTATCGTCGCGCCGCGATGTCGAGCGCGCCTGGGAAGCCTGCCAAATTCCTGATTATCGCAACATTTCGCCTGCCGAACACGCACATCTGGTGGGTCGCGTCATCACGCATTTGCAAACGGGACGTGGTCATATCCCCGAGGACTGGTTTGCCAAGCAGCTCAACTATTGTGACAATGGTGACGGCGGCATTGATGCACTCTCAACGCGGATCAGCCATGTGCGGACCTGGACCTTTATCGCGAACCGTCCGGACTGGCTGGAGGCCCCAACTTTCTGGCAGGCCCGCGCCAAGGAGATCGAAGACCGGCTTTCAGACATTTTACACGAACAGCTAACGCAGCGTTTCATTGACCGCAAAACCAGTGTAGTGTTACGTCGTCTGTCCAAGAAGGAAGGGTTGATGACGAGCGTTGAAGATGATGGCGCCATCCATGTCGAGGGCGAATTTGTGGGGCGTATCAGGGGGCTGAGCTTCCTTCCCGATGCATCAATCGTAGCAGGCGACGGTCGCGTGATGAAGGCGGCTGCGCAGCAAGCGTTGGCTGTTGAAGTCGCTGCACGCGCCAAGGCGCTTGCGATGACGGCGGATACGGACTTGAAACTGACGCGTGATGGCAACATCACATGGCAGACCCATGCCGTGGGCAAGCTTGAGGCAGGCGATGCGCGTTATCGCCCGCGTGTTGAAGTCGTTGCCGATGATGTGCTGCAAGCGAGCGAGCGTGATGAAGTGCATGCCAGGCTTTCGAAATTTGTTGAGCGTCATATCGGCAGTCTGCTGGAACCACTGATCAAGCTTGAAGCTGCTGAGGGTCTTGAAGGCATGGCGCGGGGCCTGGCCTTTCGCTTGTCGGAGCAGTTTGGCGTGCTGCCACGCGAGCAGGTGACCGCTGAAGTCAAAGGCCTGTCGCAAGATGATCGCGCCAAGCTTCGTGTGCACGGCGTGCGCTTTGGGGCGGTCACAGTATTTTTGCCAGCCTTGTTGAAGCCAGCCGCAACCGATCTGCGATTGCTGCTCTGGCATCTTGAACAAAAGAAATCCGAAATTGCTGCAGGGCCTGCCAATGGCCTCACATCAGTTGTGGCTGATGTTGCCGCACCTCCAGGCTTTTACGATGTCTGCGGCTACCGCCTCTGTGGCAATCGTGCTGTGCGCGTTGACATGCTGGAGCGCCTGTCAGATTTGATCCGCGACCGCGTGTTCTGGAAGCCGCGCATTCCGGAGGAAAGCCGCCCGCAAGGTTCGATTGAAGGTGGTGGCTTTACTGTTATCTCTGACATGATGTCACTTGTTGGTTGTTCCGGCGAAGAGTTTGAAAAGATTCTCGAAAGCCTCGGCTTCCGCTCGCAGAAAAAGACGATGCCGAAGGTGGCACCTGTTGTTGCAGCACCTGTCGTTGAAGTGGCACTTGAAGCTGTTGAAGCAGTGGTTGAAGACGTTCAAGCATCTGATGAAGAGCCCGCAGCAGTTGAGGAAGCGCCTGTAAGTGACGCTGCTGCAACGGAAATTCCTGTTGAAGCTCCTTTAGAGGCAGCTGTTGAAGCGGCCGCGCCGGCTGAAGCCGAGATAATCGAAGTCACGGTATGGTGGCCCAAGGACACAGGCCCCTTCCGCCATCAGCACAAGCGGCCTGAAAGGCGGCCTGAAAGGGCTGAGAGAAAACCACGTGTTGAAGGTGAAGCTCCAGCTGAGCGCAAGCCACGCCGCGAATTCAGAAAGCCCGATGCTGAAGGTGGCAACGGTCGCAAGCACGACCACAAACGGGGCGGCAAACATCGTGACAAGTCTGATGGCAGGCCGGATGGCAAATTCGAGCGCGGGCCCCGTCCTGAAAAGCGTGAACGCGCACCCGATCCGCTGTCACCATTCGCAGCACTGCTGGCTCTCAAGGAGCAGATGAAAGGTCCATCAAGCTGAGTCAACGCATCGACAAGTGGCTGGTCTACGCGCGCTTTGTGAAGCATCGCAGCGATGCGATCCGGCTGATTGATGAAGGGCGCGTCAGGCTCAATCGCCAAAAGGTTTCAAAGGCCCACCATAGTGTCAGGCCTGATGATGTGCTGACCGTGGTGATCGGATCAACCGTCAGGGCGATCAAGGTTTTGGGCGAGGCCGAGCGACGCGGCCCTGCAACCACTGCACGCCTGCTCTACGAGGATGTGACAGAAAAATCAGATGCACGCGAAGACCAGCTTTGCTAGAAGCCCTCGCAACACATCATTGGATTTGAAAATGACCTACATCGTCACTGAAAACTGCATCAAGTGCAAATACATGGACTGCGTTGAAGTCTGTCCGGTCGATTGCTTCTATGAAGGCGAGAACATGCTGGTCATTCATCCCGATGAATGCATCGATTGTGGCGTCTGTGAACCCGAATGCCCAGCCGATGCGATCAAGCCTGATACCGAGCCTGGTCTTGAACAATGGCTGCAGATCAACACTGAATACGCGCCGAAATGGCCCAATATCACGATCAAGCGCGATGCGCCGTCTGATGCCAAGGAATTCGACGGCAAGCCCGGCAAGCTCGCCATGCTCTCGCCCAATCCAGGCGAAGGGGACTGAAATTTCTTATCTATTCTGGTTGATAAACCATGGTCGAGTTGCGGTAAATGTGTTCTGCAACCGTTCCATTGATTAACCAAGTTTCAATGAATTGGGCTGTCAAGACCAGAATTGTACAGTGTACGGACAGTCCTGCCTTTAACTTTCCTTAAATCTATGCTAGGGTCTTTTCATGAAGTAATTGATGTTGTTTTTCACAGTCCGGGCCTCGGCTCGGTTTTTTTACGTCCAGACAATGACTTAACTGGCTTGTCGAGAGGTGAATGTGGAATATGGCACGAACTGAAAAGGGGCAAGGCTCAATATCATGGTTACAACCAAGAAAAAGAAACCTGCTGCCAAGAAGGCAGATGTCAAGAAGAAGGTCGCGGCCAAGCCCGTAGCCAAGGCGAAACCAGCTGCAAAGCCGGTTGCCAAGGCGAAGCCTGTTGCCAAGCCCGTTGTGAAGGCTGTTGTGAAATCTGTCGCAAAGCCAGTTTCCAAGCCAACCCCAAAACCAGTTGTGGTTGCCAAGCCAGCGCCAGTGGCACTTAAGCCAATGGTCAATAAGGCACCTGTGCCTGTTGCGGCAAAAGCTGCTGTTGCGGTTCCGGGCGTCAAGAAGATGTCTTTCAAGATTGGCGAACTCATCGTTTATCCGGCCCATGGCGTTGGCAAGATCACCAACATCGAAGAGCAGGAAATCGCTGGCGTAAAGCTCGAGCTTTACATCGTCGACTTCGAGAAGGAAAAACTCCGTCTCAAGGTGCCAACCAATCGTGCCGAACAAAAAGGCATGCGTCACCTTGCTGATCGCACACTCATCGAGCAGGCGATGAAGGTCATCCGTGGCCGCGCGCGCATCAAGCGTGTGATGTGGTCGCGCCGTGCACAGGAGTATGATGCAAAGATCAACTCAGGCGACATGATTGCCGTTTCTGAAGTGATCCGCGATCTTTACCGTTCGGACCGCCAGCCAGAGCAGAGCTATTCCGAGCGTCAGCTGTTCGAACAGGCACTTGCCCGTTTTGCACGTGAACTCGCTGCGATCCGCAAGATCGACGAAGATCAGTGCATCAAGGAACTCGAGGACTTCCTCGCCCGTAACGCCAAGCGCGCCGGTGTCGAGAAAGCCGAAGAGGACAGCGCCGAAGCCGCTGCCTGAATAGACCATTAGTTCTGATCCCCGCGAATGTGAAAGCTTTCGCGGGGATTTTTTGTTTGCTATACGAACTTTGCTGCGCGCCCGTAGCTCAGCTGGATAGAGCACAGGTTTCCTAAACCTGGGGCCACAGGTTCAAATCCTGTCGGGCGCGCCATATTTTTCTGGGATATAATCGGTGGGATGGGACGCACTCAGGCTGTGGGGTGATGACGTTGTTCGCATCGCTCCCCTTTCGGGTGGCGTTGCCAATGATGTGTGGAGCGTGCGCATTCACGGGCGGCTTGCGGTTGCGCGCCTCGGTTCGCGGAGTGACGCTGATCTTGCGTGGGAGACCAAACTCATGCTGCACCTCGACCGAGAAGGCATGACCGTGCCTGTGCCAATCCCGACGCCGGATGGCCGGTGGTTCGCCAGTGGTCTGATGGTCATGACATATATGGAGGGCGGACCGCCCGAGACGCAAAGTGATTGGGTCCGCGTTGCCGACACGCTTCGGCAACTGCATCGGCTTACGCAAGGTTGGCCGCAGCGCCCGGGATGGAAATCATCGACCGACTTTTTGCATGCAGAAATTGGGACGCGGATCGATCTTGCTGCGATGCCAGCTGAGGCAGTCGTCCGATGTCGCGCCGCTTGGGCGAGGCTCGTTGGACGCCCCACTTGTGTGGTGCACGGCAACCCCAACAACCCCTCAAACATTCGCATGACCAGAAATCGAATTGCACTGATCGACTGGGACGAGTCCCATGTTGATGCGCCGGCGCTTGATTTTGCGCTGCCCCATAACGCTGCTGGTCTTGATCAATTCACACTCGACATCGCCCAACAAGCATCATCAGCATGGGAAGCCGCCATCTGCTGGGGCGATGCGCATGCAATCAAAAAGCTTGCCGAAGTGCGAGCGGTTTCAGGCCCGTGACCGCACGAGTTTTTCAACAGGCAGCAAGATCACCGCGAGACCTGCGAAGATCAGTAGCGATCCTGCAAGGCGCGTCGGGCTCAGGGTCTCGCCGAGAAAAATCCAGGCCGACAATCCGCCAAATACGGGAACCATCAGTGCAAAGGGTGCGGCGATGCTGGCGGGGTAAGTCGATAATAATTTCCCCCACATGGCAAAGCCGAGCCAGCTCGAAAAGACCACCGTAAAGGCGATCGAGGCGTAAGTGATGGGGCGCAAATGTGTGAGGCTTTCGATGATCCGTTCCGGGCCTTCGAAGGCAAAGGCAAGTGCGAATGCCGGGATCACTGCGGCGACGTTGGACCACGCCACGCCGGTGAGAGTTCCAAATTGCGCTGACGGACCTGCGCGCCTGACTTCAACATTGCCAAAGGCCCAAGTGATCGCTGCGAGAATGATGAACAGCAACGCCAGGACTGGAATGGTCGAGCCTTGGCCTACTGTTGCTGCAATGGTGCCGAGACCTGTGAGGGCAATTGCTCCGCCGATCAGCTGTTTGGTTGACGGGTATTCACCCGTGATGAAAGCGGAAAACAAAATGGTGAGGAAGACTTGTAGCTGCAAAGTGACTGATGACAGACCTGCAGGCATGCCGAGTTTCATCGCCGCAAACAGAAATACATATTGCCCCAGGAACGTGCCGAGACCTACGATCAGCATCGAGCGCAAACTCATGCCCGCAGGCTTTGCCAAGACAAGAACGGGCAGTGCTGTCAGCAAAAAGCGCAATGCTGTGAGCAGGATCGGTGGCACATCTTGCAGTGCGACTTTCAACACGACAAAATTGAAGCCCCAAATTGCTGCGGTGAGAATGCCGAGGAAAATATGAAACGGGCGCATGCAATCGTGTTATGCGATTGAAGCCTCACGAAGTAGAGCCAGAATTGCATGACATGCCAGCAATTTTGCGTTAGACGGCGCGGAATAATTCAGGAGTACCCTAAACGTGTCCGATACCAAACCCACTCTGCCCGATCACTTGAGCACGGATCCCAAAAGCCCGCATTTTCATGCTGATGTTTTGCAGCACGCGATTGGAGTTCGCTTCAATGGCGTCGAAAGAACCAATGTCGAGGAATATTGCGTGTCGGAGCAATGGGTGCGGATTCCGACGGGCGGAAAATCCAAGGATCGTTTTGGCAATCCGATGACGGTGAAGGTCAAGGGTACGGTTGAACCGTATTATGTCTGATCACTCGAGGTTTTCGAGTTGCGGCACGTAATTGGGTTTGGACGGATCGACCAGCGGCTTTGAGGGCAAGGTCGATTGGTCAACGTCTGAGGTAAATTTTGTTTCCTCGACTTCCAGTTCCTTGCCCATCGCATCGAGCAGGCGAATGGTGACGTTGAGGGGTTCACCTTTTTTGAGACCTTTGAGATAATTGCTTTCCATTTTGTAGGTGAGCTTGCCTGCGATCACGGGCCGCGTCTGGCGATCGCGTGCGGTGAGGCCGGGGAGATCGAAGAGCGCTTCGAACTGGCCGCCTTCGGGGAGCGTTTTCACCTGCTTCAGAACAACGACCATAGTCGCTTGTGCATAACGATAGTTGAAGACGAGGCCACCGCCTGCGATTTTGAAATAATCGTTGGGGCCTTGCGACTCGCTGCAAGCGGCAAGTGTCATGCAAATGATCAACAAGCGCTTCACGACAGCGCCTCACTTTCGCGCCGTGACGCAAGGCCTGTGAGGCCTTCGGGGCGAATGATCAGTACACTGATCATCACGGCAAAGACGAAGGCATCGCGATAGCTCGAGGAGAACCACACCTGCCAGAGGACTTCCATTGCGGCGAGCAAAAGGGCACCGATGATGGCGCCGCGCAAAGTGCCAAAGCCGCCGAGCACGGATGCAAACATCGCCTTGAAGCCGATCATCGGACCGAGAAAAAAATTGGTTCCGCCATAGGAGATCGCGGAAATCCAGCCTGCGATTGCGGCAAGAGACGAGGCGGTCATGAAGGTGAAGATAATGAGCTGGTCCGTGTTGACGCCACAGAGTTTTGCGAGCGGCATGGATTGCTCGCACGCCCGCCAGTTGCGACCGAAGCTGGTTTTTCGCATCACGAGCACAAATGTTGACATGGCAAAAAGCGACACACCTGCTGTGACGACGGCCATTTGTGATATGTTGACGGGAAAGCTTCCTTCGAAGCGAAATACTGTGATCCCCTGAAACAAGGGCGGCACCCAGACATCACGGCTGCCGGATTGCAGGCGCATGGTTTCTTGAAGGGCAATGGCAAGACCGAGCGAGGCAATCATGAAGGCTTGCGATTCGGCGATGAGTTTTTGTCCAAAGAACAATCTTGCAATCACCGCTCCAAGGGCTGCGGTGCAGGCAATGCCAGCGGCGAGAGCGAGAAGGGCTGCACTCCAATCCGTCAGTCCACGGATCAATGAATCAAAGCAAACATAAATTGCGGCAAAGCTCGCATACATCGCGACATCACCGAGTGAAAAGAAAATGCGCTTGTTGACACCATGAATGAGGGCAAAGGCCGTGGCGAGCGGCACATAGAAGCTCGCCAGCTGAATGATGTTCAGCAGTTGCTGCAGCCAAAAGCCCATATCGCGTGACATGCACTTAACCTAGCAGGCGATCAGTTTTGTGCAACGATGCCCTTGATGAGTGCGATGGCTTCGGGCGAGTCCCAAGCGGCGGGACCGAGCAGACGACCAACTTCCTCGCCTTTTCTGTTGATCAGTAACGTGGCGGGAAGACCCAAAGCTTGCAGGGCTGCGAGGGATTTCCCCTCAGGTTCGACATAGGTTGCGAGATTGTCGGCTTTCACTTCTTTGAGGAAAGCACCAGAGGCCTCAGCGCCCTTGCGATCCAACGACAGGGCGAGGACTTCAAAATCAGCACCGCCAATGGCTTTTTGCAAATTGGAGAGGGCTGGCATTTCCTCTTTGCAGGGCGTGCACCAGGTGGCCCAGAGATTGAGGAGAACGGTTTTTCCCTTCCAGTCTGCCAGCTTTTTGGGCTGGCCTGCCGCATCGGCAAATGTGATTTCGGGCAGGGGCTTAGGGGCGGCGTGCAAGACCACGCCTGCCATCGGACCAACCGCCAGAGACTTAAGAGACGATGTCACTGCAGTTGTTTGTGAGGTTTCGACCTTGCCAGTGGGGCTTGCGACAAAGTAAAGCCCGATGAGCCCCAGCGCCAAAACGCCGATGAAGGGCAAAGTGTTGAAGGGCTTGGTCTGGTTGGAACTGGTCATTTGTCGCTTATCACCGTTGAATTGGGAAAACTGATGACTAGAGCCAAAGCCAAGGCCGGATCAAATCAAATGTGGGGGGGGCGTTTTGCCAGCGGTCCCGCCGCGATCATGGCTGAGATCAATGCGTCTATCGGTTTTGACAAAAGACTCTATGGTCAAGACATTGCAGGTTCGAAGGCCCATGCCGCAATGTTGGCGAAGCAGAAGATCTTGACCAAGGCCGATGCGGCGAAAATTATCGCTGGTCTTGACCGTGTGCAAAAGGAAATCTCATCCGGAAAATTTGTGTTCTCGACAGCGCTCGAGGACATTCACATGAATGTCGAATCGCGGTTGAAGGAATTGATTGGTGCACCAGCGGGCCGCTTGCATACAGCGCGCTCGCGGAATGATCAGGTGGCAACCGATTTCAGGCTTTATGTGCGTGATTGTGTGGATGCGCTGGATGTTGCCTTGAAGGATTTGCAAGCGGCACTTGTGGAGCAGGCGCAAAAAAATGCTGGAACCTTGATGCCGGGCTTTACGCATTTGCAAGTCGCACAACCCGTGACCTTTGGCCATCACATGTTGGCTTATGTTGAAATGCTTTCGCGTGATCGCGGGCGTTTGAGTGATGCCAGAAAGCGGATGAATGAATCGCCGCTTGGTGCTGCGGCACTGGCTGGCACAAGTTTTCCAATTGATCGGCACATGACATCAAAGGCTTTGGGCTTTGATGGACCGATGCGCAATTCCCTCGATGCAGTTTCAGCTCGCGATTATGCGCTGGAAGTTTTGGCGGCGTGCACGATTTCAGCAATCAATCTTTCAAGGCTTGCAGAAGAGATCGTGATCTGGACGTCTTCGCAATTTCGTTTTGTGACACTGACAGACAAATTCACCACAGGCTCTTCGATCATGCCGCAAAAGAAGAATCCGGATGCGGCGGAACTCATTCGTGCAAAGCCCGCGCGCATTCTGGGAAGCTTTACGACACTTGCCGTTGTGATGAAGGGCCTGCCGCTCACCTATTCGAAGGACATGCAAGAAGATAAAGAGCCAACCTTTGACGCGCTTGATCATTTTGCGCTTGCTGTTGCAGCGATGGCAGGCATGGTGCGCGACATGAAACCGAATGTCAGTGTACTGAGGGAAGCTGCGATGAGCGGCTATGCCACTGCGACTGATCTTGCCGATTGGCTCGTTCAAAATCTTAACATGCCGTTTCGCGATGCGCATCATGTGACGGGCAGGGCTGTTGCGTTGGCCGAGCAGAAGAATGTGCGGATTGACCAGCTATCGCTCTCCGATTTGCAGTCGGTTGAAAAGAACATCAGCAAGGATGTGTTCCGCGTATTGTCTGCAGAAAATTCTGCAGCATCGCGGGTGAGCTTTGGTGGTACGGCCCCATCCAACGTCAAGCGCGAAGCAACGCGCTGGTCCAAAATTCTGAAAGGCAAGTGACATGCGCTTGGCACTCATTATCAGTATACTGATGATTTCTCTCACTGGCTGCGGCAAGAAGGGCAATCCCGAACCACTAACAAGCTTTACGGAACAGCGCTGAGATCATGCATTACTTTGATTACAAGAATGGCATGCTGCATGCCGAAGGTGTTGCTCTTGCCGATATCGCTGAAGATGTTGGAACACCTTTCTATTGCTATTCGACAGCGACTTTGCAGCGCCACTACCGCGTGATGGACGAGGCTTTCGCAGGTACCGATCACATGATCTGCTATGCGATGAAAGCCAATTCCAATCAGGCGGTGATCAAGACCATGGCTGATATCGGCGCTGGCATGGATGTGGTGTCCGAGGGTGAATTGCGCCGGGCTTTGGCTATCGGGGTACCTGCGCGCAAGATAGTTTTTTCCGGAGTTGGCAAGACGGCGCGCGAAATGGCGCTGGCGTTGAAGGAGGGAATTTCCTGCTTCAATGTGGAATCAGAGCCGGAGCTGGAACTTCTCTCGCAAATTGCCCAGCGCGTGGGGCAGCGGGCCAGCGTTTCCATTCGCGTCAATCCCGATGTTGATGCCAAGACCCATGCAAAAATTACAACCGGCAAGGCTGACAACAAGTTTGGCATTTCGTATTTGCGCGCCAGCGAAGTTTATGCGCGCGCTGGTGCCCTGCCCAATATTGATGTGGCTGGTATCGATATGCATATCGGTTCGCAGATCACTGAATTGGCTCCTTTCGAAAAAGCTTACACGCTGATGGGTGAGCTCACAAAACAACTGAAATCCGAGGGCCATAACATCCGGCATCTGGATTTGGGTGGTGGTCTTGGCATTCCCTATCGCGGTGACAATGATATTCCTCCGCACCCGGATGAATATGGTGCGATGGTGAAGCGCGTGCTCGGACCTTTAGGCTTGAAGCTTGTGCTTGAGCCTGGCCGCATGTTTGTGGGCAATGCCGGAATTTTGGTCACACGCGTCATCTACGTGAAGGACGGTGGACAGAAGCGTTTCATCATTCAGGATGGTGCGATGAATGATCTCATTCGCCCGACACTTTATGATGCTCATCACGAAATTGTGCCTGTCGAAGAGGCGCGGAAATCAACCCCCAATTCGCCTGCTGATGTGGTGGGGGGCGTTTGTGAATCAGGCGATTATTTTGCGAAAGACCGCGCATTGCCGCAGTTTGAGCAGGGCGATTTGATGGCTGTGATGACGGCTGGGGCCTACGGTGCTGTTCAGGCGGGAACCTATAATACCAGGCCTTTGGTGCCTGAAGTTATTGTAAAAGATGGGACTTATGCAGTGGTCCGACCACGGCAGAGTTACGAAGAACTGATAGGGCTTGATCGATTAGCGCCTTGGCAGAACAAGTAAAGGTGTTTCAATTCCGGCACTTGCGAAATAATTCCTTGATGTCATATTTCCGCCTAGATGTGGTAGGATACTTCCTGTGATGAATGAGAAGAGCGAAGTGAATCGGCGGGAAAAACTGGAACGGCAAATCGGGCTGCAGCGCGCGGCCATGGTTTGGGAAGCGCTGTGGGCCAAGGCGCATTGGCCAGTGATGGTGCTGGCACTCGCCGCGATCATCGTATTCTCAGGCGTGCTGAATAGTCTTGGTGGATCGCAGCGCTTGGCAGTCCTGCTGTCACTTGCGATTTTGTTTGTCGGAAGTCTCGTACCCCTCGTGCGTCTTGCGTTTCCATCGCGCTATCATGCCATGCGCCGAATGGAACGTGAGGCACAGGTTGCGCATCGTGGCGTTTCGGCTGCTGATGAGAAAATCGCGGGCGAGTTTGAAAGCGATGAGCACCGCGCAATCTGGGAAGAGCACAAGCGTCGCCAATTGCTGAAGCTGGATAATGTGCCTGTATCGCCACCGCGCTCGCAATGGCGTGATTTTGATCCGCGTGCCCTTCGCGTGCCTGTGGCCCTTGGTCTGGTGGCTGCTGCTTTGCTGGGCTCTGGTGAATTTTCGAAAAATCTTGTCGGTGCGGTTAATCCGCCGCCCCCTGTTGCGCTTAATCCGGTTGCGGTTGATGCCTGGGTGAGACCGCCCGCCTATACCGGAAAGCCCCCAGTGCTTTTGACCAGCCCCGCGATGCGAGCCAAGCGCGAGGCCAATCCAAATATTGATGTGCCAGCAGGTTCGGTGATTTCGCTGCGCGTCAACAATGCTGAACTGGTTGATGTGAAATTGCTCGGCGCTGATGGCGCTGCCGTTGATGTGCCGCACAAGCAGGCCAAGACCGACAATGGTGCAACGGCTGAAGTGACACTTTCGAAATCATTGAAGATGGATGTGGTTGCTGATGGCAAGGTGGCTGAGAGTTTTGCCTTCAACACGATTGCCGATGCGCCACCCGTGATCACTATTCCCAAAGCGCCTGAGGTTGCCGCACGTGGTGGCCTCACTGTGCATTGGGAAGCAAAGGACGACTATGGCGTGAAGAACATCACGTCGGAAATTTCACTGACCGACGAGCAGGAAGGTGGCCTTGGCTTTGAGGGCAATGGTGTGTTCCTGTGGGATCCGCCAAAGTTCGAAGTGCGGATGAAGCGCCCCAATGCGCGTGATGAAAAGGGAAAGACAACGCAGGATCTGACCGCTCATCCCTGGGCAGGTTTTCGTGTTGAAATGCAGCTGACAGCCACCGATGCGGTAGGTCAGGCTACGCTTGCCAAGCCGATTGTTGTCACATTACCCGAGCGGCCATTCCTGCGGCCATTATCGAAGGCGCTGATTGAGCAACGTAGAGTATTGATCTTGGTGCCGGACAAGGCGCCAGAAGTGGCAGCGCTGTTCAACATGATCCTGTCCTATCCACGCGGGCTTACCGAGCGCTCGGCCTATCTGGTGCGGCTTGCCGCGATCTCTTCGCATCTCGAAAATTCTGGTGACTATGATGATGTGAAAGAGGCCATCACCGATCTCTGGCAACTTGCTGTTGATATTGATGATGGCTCCTTGGCCGATGCGCGTGCCGAGTTGAAGGCACTGAAAGAAGAATTGGAACGCGCCATTCGCGAAGGGGCACCACCTGAAAAAATCGCCGAGCTTTCGCGCCGCATGAAAGAGGCGATGAACAAGCTAATGGAGCAGATGCAAGCCGAGCGTGAGCGCCGCCAGAAGGAAGGTGGCCCGCAAGAGCAGCAGCAGGCCGGGCAATCAAAGCCGATCACGCAGGAAGACCTGCAGAAAATGCTGGATGCGATTGAAGAGCTTTCCAAGCAAGGTGCACAGGAACAGGCGCAAGCGCTTCTCGATGAGCTTGATCGGATTTTGCAAAATCTCGAGATGGGTGACCAGCAGCAGGGTGGCGATGGCGGCCAGATGCAGCAGCTGATGGATCAGCTCGGTGAGATGATGAAGAAGCAGCAGCAGCTGATGGATGAAACCCAGAAGATGCCCAATTCCCAGTCTGGTCAGGGTGAACAGCCCGGAGATCAAGGTGAGCAGGGCGAAGGCCAGCAACCAGGTCAGCAACCGGGCCAGCAGGGTGAGGGCCAGATGGGCGAAGGTGGCCAACAGCCGGGTGGCAAGCGTGGTCGCAGTCGTCAGGGTATGGCGCAAGAGCAGGGTGAGCTTGGCCAGATGCTCGACAAGATGATGAAGGAACTGGGCCGCGATGCGCCCGGTAAATTTGGCGATGCGCGCAAGGGCATGGGTGGCGCTGAACAGGATCTGGGTGAAGGCGACCGCGAAGGTGCCCTTCAAAACCAGGGCGAGGCCATGAAAAACCTGCGCGAAGGTGCGGGCGAACTCGGCAAGAAAATGCGCGAACAGGCGCGGCGTGGCCAAGGCCAGAATGGCCGCGATGGCAATCGTGATGGTGAAGGTGCAGGCCGCGATACCGACGATCCGCTCGGTCGTCCCCGCGCCACCCGCAATCCTGATATTGATGGCCCCGAGAAAGACATCGTGCCGTCTGAACTCGCCATGCGGCGGGCGCGCGAAATTCTCGAGATGCTGAGAAACCGCGCCAATGAAGGCACCCTCAGCGATACAGAACGCGGCTATATTGATCGACTTCTACGCGGGCTATATTGATCGGTGTTATTGCGGCTGAAGATACTCTGAAGGCCCGAACTTGTGGCTTGTGCGGGAATAGTGGTAGAGCCACCACACGAACGCACTCGAGAGCAAGTCATGTCCAAACAGAAAATCAAAAAAGTCGTCCTCGCCTATTCGGGCGGGCTTGATACCTCGATCATCCTGAAGTGGTTGCAGACCGAATACCAGGCTGAGGTCGTGACCTTCACGGCCGATCTGGGGCAGGGGGGCGAGATTGAACCTGCGCGCAAGAAGGCCGAGCTACTCGGCATCAAGGAAATCTTTATCGAAGACGTGCGTGAAGAATTCATTCGTGACTTTGTCTTCCCGATGTTTCGCGCCAATGCCTTGTATGAAGGCGTTTATCTGTTGGGCACGTCGATTGCGCGGCCCTTGATTGCCAAGCGCTTGATCGAGATTGCTGAAAAAACTGGTGCCGATGCGATTTCACATGGTGCGACCGGCAAGGGCAATGACCAGGTGCGGTTTGAACTCACGGCCTATGCACTCAACCCTGACATCAAAATCATTGCACCGTGGCGTGAGTGGCAATTCAAGTCGCGGACCGATCTGATTGCGTTTGCCGAAGAGCACCAAATTCAAGTTTCAAAAGACAAGCTCGGCGAGGCACCATTCTCTGTTGATGCCAATCTCTTGCACTCCTCATCCGAGGGCAAGGTGCTGGAGGATCCATGGGAAGAGCCGCCACCTTATGTCTACCAGCGCACCATTGCGCCTGAGGATGCGCCGGACAAACCAACTTACGTCGAGATCAGTTTCAAGCATGGTGATCCTGTTGCGATTGATGGCAAGGCGATGGCGCCGCATGTGCTGTTCACCGAACTTAATCGTCTCGGTCATGACAATGGCATCGGGCGGCTTGATCTCGTCGAGAATCGTTTTGTTGGCATGAAATCGCGCGGGGTTTATGAAACACCGGGTGGAACGATCTTGCACACCGCACACCGCGCGATGGAATCACTCACGTTGGACCGCGAAGCAGCGCATCTGAAAGATTCGGTGATGCCGCGTTATGCCGAGCTCATCTATTACGGCTTCTGGTTTGCGCCGGAGCGTGAGATGCTACAGGTGATGATCGACAAGTCCCAGGAGCATGTCGAAGGTGATGTGCGCCTCAAGCTCTACAAGGGCAATGTGATTGTGGTTGGCCGCCGTTCGCCGAAGTCTCTCTACAAGAATGATCTCGTGACGTTTGAAGACGATCGCGGTGCCTATGACCAGAAAGATGCAGCAGGGTTTATCCGCTTGAATGCATTGCGCCTGCGCACACTGGCGGCACGGAAGCGGAGCACTGAGATCGCGTGATAGTGTGCGATGGCTATTGGGCTGATCGCGGCTATGAATGATATGCCGGAATTTGACGAGATCGATCACGAACGCTCTTCGAGAGGTGATCGGAAGTGTCTTGAGTTCGATCCATTGTCGCGACAGTCTGACAAGTCATGGAACACCATGGCGCAAAGAACTTCGACGTTGATGCAATCATCATAGGGGCTGGGGCCGCAGGGCTTTTTGCGGCCTACCGATTGCAACAGGCCAATATCCGGTTTCTGGTCTTGGAAGCGGAAGACCATTCGGGTGGCCGCGTGCTGTCGCGCCAGGAACGGCATTCACATCTCGGATTGACGCTGGATGAGGGAGCAAACCTCATCAACTCGACGGATTCTCTCGCCATCCGCCTGATGGACCAGTTCGGCATCACCTATGTGCGCCGCCTGAAACTGATGGCGGACAGCATGAATTACGTGATCGGTGGCACGCTCTACAGTCAGGCTGAATTTGATGCCCTGATCTTTGCGGAAAGCCGCTCGGCCATCAATGTCATGCTGCATGACCAGGAGGAGTGGCGACAAGATGAAACCCGCGACATCCAATCTCGCTTTATAGCACAAAGCATCGCGGATTACCTCACAGAGCTTCGTGCTGGCCCGGTGCTGCAAGCGGCACTCAAATCATTTTTCTGGAGTGAATACGGCCAGGACTTGCAGGATCTCAACCTCCATGTCCTCTTTGATTATCTGGAACTTGATCTGACCGGTCCCTGCTTCAGGCTGATTCCCAATGTGGATGAGGCCTATACGGTGCCCAGTGGCATGGTGCAGATCACCAACCGTATGGAAGCCCAGGTTCGCCCGCAGGTTCACTATGGTCACCGTGTCACTCATATTGATGGCATCAACGGCAACATCCGCGTGCTGGCGCGCAATGGCAACAAAATCGAAAAGATGTTCACGGCAGAGCATGTGTTCTTTGCCGCTCCTTTGCACAGCCTGCAGAAGATCAAGGTCGATGTGCCGGGGCTTTCGCCCTCAACACTCGACCACGCCCGGCGTGCGACCTATGCGCGGGGATCGAAACTCCATCTCAAATTTCTGGAAGGGTTTCATCGGCACTTTAACTTTTCGGGGATCTTGCTCACTGATACTGGCGAACAGATTTGGACATCGAGCACAGGTCAAGGTGGCGCTGGCTTGTTGACAGTCTTGACCGGGCCCTTGCCCCCGGGCCGCGCCACTGCTGTTGAACACGCAGGGCATGTGCTGAAGATGCTCGATCTTATTTCACCAGGATTGAGTGAATTCTATGTGGGTGTTGAGCGCACCGATGCTCCCATGAGTTACTCTGGTGCTCTCAGGCCGGGCGAAGTTGCCCATCTCGACATTCACGAGGGTAGCCCACAATGGTCGACGATCGGTGAAGCCAGCAGCGGCGAATTACAAGGCTACCTCGAAGGTGCATTGCGCAGCGCCGACAAGGCGACGAGCCAATATATCTTGAACCGTCGGGCACGGCGGCGGGGATGAAGGGCAGCAAAGATGCAGTCAGGTGATCAGTGTTTTCAGTTCACTGTGCGGCTTGTGCCACCTGGGTGGAGCTTGGCGCTTGCTGCATCAGGGCGAGCACTTTTGTCTTGGTCTGGCGGAAGCGCTGCATATCGCTGCCTGCGAGTTGCTTGCCGCCTGCTGCCTTGATTGCTGTCGGGTTCACCGGACGGTCGCTGACGCGGACTTCATAATGCAAATGCGGACCAGATGAACGACCAGTTGTGCCGACATAACCAATGACCTGGCCCTGGTTGACGCGCTGGCCCGAACGTATGCCTGCTGCAAAGCGGCTCATGTGGGCGTAGAGGGTCTTGTGTTTTACTGTGTGCTTGATGACGATCGTGTTGCCATAGGCACCGTGACGGCCTGCAAGATCAATTACGCCGGAACCTGCGGCACGAATTGGCGTGCCCGACGGTGCGCCGAAATCGGTGCCGGTATGCATGCGTGAATAGCCAAGCAGCGGATGACGGCGCATGCCGAAGCCCGATGTGAGACGGGCACCTGAAATTGGCGTCTTCAACAGGGCGCGCGAGGCGCTGCGGCCGTTTTCGTCAAAGTAATCTGTCTGCCCATCTTCTGTTGTGAAGCGATAATAGCCTTTGGTGCGGCCATCAAAGTTAAGTTCGGCATAGTGCAAAACCTTGCGCTTGCTTGATGTCCCGGTGAGTGGCGAGCCAAAGAACAATTCGAAAGAATCGGTTGCACCGATCTGGCGCTGGAAATCGACGTCATAGGAGAACACACGAGTGAATTCCGAAACGATGTAATCGGGAATACTGTTGTCCTTCGCCGTCGCATAAAGGCTTGAGCCGACGCGCGCGCGCGCGCGCAACTGGTTGACCTGCGCATATTGAGATTTCTGGCCTTCGCGCTTGCCTTCAACGCGGGCATCAAATGCGCCGTCTTCGTTGGCTTCAACGATGATGGTTTCCTTGGGGCCGGGCTTGAAGGAAAGCTCAACCGGGAAAATCACTTCGCGACCGTAAAAGTCGATTTGCTTGTCGAGAGTCACTTCGAAATTGGTGCCGGGCTTGATCAGCTTTGTTGGCATGATGGGATTGATCGAGGCGATCAATGCATCAGCGGCTGATTTGGTGACGCCGCGGTTGATGAGCTCCTGGCGCAAAGTGCGGCCCGAAGTCACGCGGAATTGCTCGTCGACTGGTTCGGCTGGTGGTGTTTTGGCAATGACGGTGCTGTTCTCGTCCTCGTCTTCGCCATCAACGGCAGAAATTTCCGTGTCGAGTACAGGGCTGTTGGCTTCACCATCATAGGGAAGTTGCGATTCCGTGATTTCGGGATAGGAGAATTCGTTTTCGAGATCACGTTCCGGAATGATTTCGGCCGACTTCACCGCCGGCTGCTTTTCGTTCGGGATTGCTGCTGTCGTCACCGGATCCGTGACACGTTTGACAGGCTCGGCAATCTCAGCCGGGTTAACAGCTGCGTGGGCTTCAGGTGGTGCCGCATTGTGACCAAAAAGACCAAGTGCGATGCCGCCGAACAGCAAGCTCGCCACGACGCCCGCAATACACGTCGTCATCAGCCAACGATGGTGATGAGGTTCGTCGAGGTATGCTGTTTCAAGCTTGATGGGCTTGACCTGACGCTGGGCCACAGGAGCTTGGGACTGCGGAAGCGGCTGATAGGGTTGCGGGGGTTGATAAGGCTGCTGGGACTGAAACTGGTTGCTCGACGATGCACTGCGGGCAATCGGAGCTGAATTTGACGCGGGAGGCTGATTGGTGTTGGCAGGAATCTTCGACGAATAAACACGCGAAGCCGGGACGGCACTCGCATGTGTGGTCGAAGGCGCTGGTCCGCCTGCTTTTTCGCCACGTTCGTTCACTGTCGCACTCCCCGGACTTACAATACGTTCGACCGAGGTGACCTGACGGACGCGACGCACTGCTTGTGCTACGGGTGCAGCAACAGCTGCACCTGGCGCTGAGGTTTGCGCTGGGCTGCCGGGGTTGTCAACCCGAATTGACCTGAAGGTCACTGGCCGTTGCGGTTTTTTCATTTTGGTTCGCGCTAGAATTTCAGGTTACGATACAAACTCGCGCAAAGAACGCGATGGCACACTATCAGACCCGAA
>CAWBWK010000002.1:0-132500 GCA_963792525.1 uncultured Alphaproteobacteria bacterium | reverse complement strand
TCGAGGCCCGGGACAGTGTATGGTGGGTAGTTTGACTGGGGCGGTCGCCTCCCAAAGAGTAACGGAGGCGCGCGATGGTAAGCTCAGGCTGGTCGGAAATCAGCCCTCGAGTGCAATGGCATAAGCTTGCCTGACTGCGAGACTGACAAGTCGAGCAGAGTCGAAAGACGGTCATAGTGATCCGGTGGTTCTACGTGAGGAGGGCCATCGCTCAACGGATAAAAGGTACGCCGGGGATAACAGGCTGATGATTCCCAAGAGTCCATATCGACGGAATCGTTTGGCACCTCGATGTCGGCTCATCACATCCTGGGGCTGGAGAAGGTCCCAAGGGTTCGGCTGTTCGCCGATTAAAGTGGTACGTGAGCTGGGTTCAAAACGTCGTGAGACAGTTTGGTCCCTATCTGCCGTGATTGTAGGAATTTTGAGAGGATTTGACCTTAGTACGAGAGGACCGGGTTGAACACACCTCCGGTGGACCTGTTGTCGCGCCAGCGGCAGTGCAGGGTAGCTATGTGTGGACGGGATAACCGCTGAAGGCATCTAAGCGGGAAACCCACCTCAAAACAAGAATTCCCTTGAGAACCGAGGAAGACTACCTCGTTGATAGGCCGGGTGTGGAAGGGCAGTAATGTCTGTAGCTTACCGGTACTAATCGTTCGATAGGCTTGTCACTCTCATTATTGATTTTCATGAGAGACAAGATCAGTTGGAATAACGCTCGAATGCCTCTTTGCTTAATGCAAAGAGGCGAACCAATTTCTGTTTTTCGCCGGCCTGGTGGCTTTGGCGGAGTGTCCATACCCGATCCCATCCCGAACTCGGCCGTAAATCACTCCAGCGCCAATGGTACTTCGTCCTAAGACGCGGAAGAGTAGGTCGCTGCCAGGCCTGCGAAAAACAGAGATATTCATTCACAGAGTTATAAAAGCCCGCCAGGACAGAAATGTTCCGGCGGGTTTTTTGTTAACACGTCTATATCAACAACGATATATATGCTTTTTATGAAGACTTTGCGATTTATGGGAAGTTCACGTCGAGACCTCAATGTTTCTGGTGAATCGGGGCCAAGCAAATGACTACAATTTTTGATCGGTGGCGGATCGATCTGACCTTGCCCCAAACTTCTACAACCAATTATTGTGCAGACAAGATTTCCGTGATACGTCCCAAGACTTAAGTCGAGCAGTATCAAAAAATATACCAAGTAGTTCGGGCGGAAAAAACTAAGCGAGGTCAATGAATGGCGGTAAGCACCATTTTGGTTGTTATTTTTTGTTTATTTGCTTTCTTTTTCTTTCGCTTTCGGGAAACACAGCGGCAATTCAAAGACCGAATGAAGCGTCTAGAAATATTAAATAGCGCCATGAATTGCAGCTATGTCGAACTAGGCGATATCTATTTGCGCAATTTTCCAGATCAAGACGTTTTAGTTTTGAACGGTGAAAATCCGGAAACTGAAAATAATGCCAAGAATTCGTTCGGTCATTTTCTCGTACTTGCGATCCTTGACAATGATAATTTATATATTCCAATGATGAAGTTACTGGGCAAGCATGGCAATCTGGAGGGCGCGCTTACGTCTAACTCATCAGCAAAGGAGGTCGTGGACATTTTGAGGACCGCCAAAGAATATGCGCAGAAAACCACGAGAAACTGGACGAGAATGTAGCGCTCATCAATTACCCTCGGTAGAGGCGTTTGACAGGCGGAGATGGAGCAGAATTTTATAGAGCCCAACCCGATTGGCAACTGTTGCTGTTGCGGTCTTGGCCCAAGTTGATGTTGAGGCAGACCCAACAATTATGTCGCAAATGCTGGGCATTCTTAAGGGTTATGCATCGGGGTTTAGTTGGCCTGAATGCTTTGGCATTGTAAAGGTGGTGTACGTAGTTGCGGATTTGACTTCCTTCCTGTCGATATGGTTTCCAACTCTCCGCGTCGTCATCGCAAACCAGAGGCGGCAATATGACTTCAAGGTTTACAGCGCTTCCCCTTTCGACAGGCGAATCCTTTGTTCTTGAGACGGAACATTGCGGCAAACAGTGGGTCATCCTTTATGATGGAGGGCAGAAAAAAGGCATCGGACCGACGACGAACGAGCAGTACGCTCTTATACGCAAGCATTGCCCTAACTTGGAAAAGCGCATTGACATTGCCGTCTGTAGCCATAGCGACAAGGATCATGCTGGTGGATTTCCTGATCTCCTTGAAACGTGGATCAGCCAAGGCGGAGAAATAGGCGAACTCTGGCTGCCAGCACGGTGGTCTGCCGCGCTTCCCGCAATTCTTTCCAACCCATATCGTATTGTCTCCCTTCTGGAAGAAGGGGCGTCGATTGCAGCTATCCAAATTGTCAACAGGGAAAACAGAGACTCTGTTAAGGAAGCGCGAGGTGAGGTGGTCCGAAGCAATACATCAATAGCGAAGGACCCAAGTCTAACCAGGTTCGAATCTGTTGAGCAGGCAATATGCGAGGAAGCAATGTCCGCGTTACAAGAACCTGTAATCGCGGACGATGGCGAAGGAAAAGATGGATCTGAAGCAGAAGAACCGGACCGACACAAAAGAACGGCATTGTCCCTTGGGCTTGATCCGCGGACGTTAGAAATAGTTCAGCGTAATCTTGACGACGCATCGCAATGGCGGCATCCGCTTACCAATGTGCATTCACAATGGCCATCACCCCAATTGATTTTTAATCATTGGTCCGCCCAGAGTTTCCACCTGGCCAGGGCTTTGGCCCTATCCGTCGTCAAAACAGCAGAGACCATCAGACGAATAGCAGAGATTGCTGCTGCAAATGGTATTCCGGTGAGATGGTTTGACTTCTCACAGTTCGAAAAAGGGCACGCTCCATCAGGCGGTGATCGAGGGATCCTCCGTCCTCTCAACTCTGTTGAAGTCAATAAGATTAGGCAAGAAGATAACAGCCTAAACCTCTTCTTCTCATTGTGGTTGACCGAGCAAAACGTGTCATCGCTTGTGTTCCAACGTGTGCCAACAACGACCGAGCCGTCAGTCATCTTTCTTGCCGACAGCCGCCTTGCCTTCGGCATAGATAAGCCAGGAAAGAAATTTCCCAACCATCTTGCCTGTCCCATCAGTCCGGTCATCTTCACTGCCGCTCATCACGGCTCACGAAATAATGATCATGCTTACGTGGTGTTACGTTATTGGCTAGGCCAAGCATTCAATGATTCGATCTCGGTTCGCAACGGTGGCGTTCACAATCAAACTCTGGCGGACTTTCGAAATTTGAAAAAGCGACGTTGCGCCCAATGCTATCAGTGCCACGGCGGCAAATGGAGCCAGTTGGTTCAGATTGTGTCAAATGGGCCTCACTGGGCATGGCCTCCATCTTGTGGAAACCCATGCTGTTCTTAGAAGTGAAATACCAGCCTTGTGTCATGGATGTCTAACCGCGGCTCCTCGATCGAGGCCCGGTATAGTGTGTGGTGGGTAGTTTGGCTGGGGCTTTTCCTCCATTTTTTTGCATCCACCGTGACGTGCACATCGCAAATTTTCTTTTTCGACGATGCGTTTCGATGATTGCGCAGGCGTAGGCGCGCCTGCGCATCACCGTGTTAAAATCACTTCTTCAACAGCGCATCGCCGAATGGGTTGTCGATCACCATCAGCCACTTCCCATCCTTCTGCTTGCGCAGCACCACGGTTGAGAAGCCGATTTGATTGATCGCACTACCATCGGGCGCTTTGGCTGCCATCGTCCATGTATAGGAGTGAAGCGCGATGTCGCCTGCTTGGATCACCTCTTGCGCTGTCACCGTAATTTTCGGGTTGATTGCCATGAATTGCTTGAACGCTTCACGCAGTGCTGCTGTGCCGCTCGCATGCATGCCGGGCTGGGCGACCATCACAGCATTGGCCTCGAAGCTTGCGAGCGCGCCTTCGATGTCGCCTCTGCCGACAGCTGCATTATTGGTGTCGATGGTGGATTGAATTTGGGCGTGATCCATGGTGTGGCTTTCCTCTGCGTGAATGGGTGCGGTGCCGAGCAGCAGGACTGCGAGGCAGATCAGTGTTTGAAGTTTCATGGGCGTATCCTCCGGTTACAGAGGCACGCTATCCGCCACGCATGTCAGAAAACGGCAGTGGTCACGTGATGCGGCAGCCGTCAACCTCTTGCCAGTGCTTGATCAAATCATGGCGGCGACGGGGGTAGCGTTGTTTCAGGGATGTGAGTGAGGCAATACGATCCGAACGAAAATGCCTGATGTCTCCGCGCAATTCGCACCAGGCTGAAATCAAACGTCCGCCCTCGTAGTAGTTCAGAAAAAATGGCCAGATCACGCGCTTGGTTTTTTCACCCGCTGCATCTTGATAGCGAATGTGCAATTTCTGTTCGAGGTGAATGGCGAGCCTCACCTCTGTCATGTCTATTGTCTCTTGCGTTGTCGTCTCGCGGGAACCCACCGCAAGATATTGCGCATCAACCTGACCAGCGAGTTCATTCGGCATCACCGATTTCAACCGCGCAATGGCTTTTTGCGCGGCTTCGGCCAGTGACTTGTCGGCGCGGTCTGTAACCCAGCGCGATCCAACAATGAGGGCGTTAACTTCCTCGGCGGTGAACATCACTGTTGGCAGAAGAAAACCATCTCGCAAAACATAGCCAACACCCGGCTCGCCTGCGATATTGGCACCGGTTGCGCGCAGGGAAGCAATGTCACGATAGAGTGTCCGCATCGAAACGCCCAAGGTTTCTGCAAGATTGTGCCCCGACACAGCGTGGCGATGGCGGCGGAATTCTTCGATCAGGTTTAATAATCGTTCGGCGCGCGACATTGTGCTTTAAGACGCAATCTTGCCGCTGCGTTCGTCCTCGATGTGAACGCGAATGATTTCGTCAAAGTTTTTCTCGGCGACAAAACCCAGCGACTGAGCGCGCGCCGCGTTGAAATTGCGCGGCCAGCCGGAGACAATTTTTTCGACGATCGGATCCTGCGTGCGCTTTACGAGCTTGACGACACTTGCACCCGCAACACGTTCCAGTGCTTCGAGCTGTTCTTTCACTGTGCAGGACACGCCGGGTAGAGTGAGGGCGCGGCGTGAGCCAAGTGGAGCGCCTCCCAGTTCGGCGGCTTGTACAAGGAATTTTACGGCGGCGCGCGGCGAGGCGTGCCAGTGACGCAAATTATCATCCACGGGGAGTTCAGCCTCTTTCCCAGCAAGTGGTTCGCGTATGATGTTGGAGAAAAAGCTGGAGGCCGCCTTGTTGGCCTTGCCGGGGCGCACGCAGATTGTTGGCATGCGCAAAGCCATGCCATCAAAGATACCCCGCCTCGAATAGTCACTGACCAGCAATTCCGAGATCGCCTTCTGCGTGCCGTAACTCGTCAGCGGTGCTGTCAGAAATTCATCGCCGATGGCTTCTGGAAAAGGTGCACCAAATACCGCAATCGACGATGTGAACACAACGCGCGGTGCATAGCCACCTCCGGTCTTGCGAATGGCCTCGAACAAAACGCGCGTTGCATCGAGATTGATCCGGTAGCCCTTTTCGAAGTCTGCTTCGGCTTCACCGGAGACAATTGCAGCGAGATGGAAAATGAGATCGGGTTTCGACGCGATCAATTTTTCAGCTTGGCCTGCGTCGGCAAGATCACCCATGTGGGTCTGAATGTTGATTGATGTTGAAGGTGGTGGTGGGGCGAGTACCCAGTCAAAGCGAATGATTTCGGAAATCGTGCGGCCCATCACTTCACCCTGTTGGCACAACGCCGATACAAGTTTTGCGCCCAGCATGCCTGCTGCACCAATTACCAGAATTTTCATCGCTATTTCTCCCGTGCTGGACTGTATGCATGGTGAAACTTCGCGTCAAGCAATCGACCTTGAACCAAGGTCAATCTGGCTCTACATACTGCGGCACTTCACGAGGATTTCAATGCTTCCATTTATCTGGCTCATCAATACTGTTGTGCAACTCTTCTTCTGGATCATGCTGGCGACGATCATCATCAGCTGGCTGATGCATTTTGGCATTGTCGATGGTCGCAACCCTTATGTGCGCCAGATCAACTATTTTCTGCGCCGTATTACCGAACCTGTGCTGGCCCCGATCCGGCGCCTCCTGCCCGATCTTGGCGGCATCGATATTTCACCCATTGTGGTGCTGATCGGCCTGGAATTTATCCGTCAGATCGTCGTCGGGCAGTTGGTGAAACTGGTATAACATTTCCCGAAAGCCGCCGCATTTTGCGTGTTCTGTCCGGGCCTGTATGTCTTGGTGCGAAACCGATTCGAGTGTGGGAGAATAGAGATGCGGATTAAGCTGTTGCCTTCAGTTGTTGCGTTACTTGCTGTACTTGCAGGTCCTGCTGCGGCAGATGCAAAATTTGAAGGCTTTGTGCAAAGCCTGTGGCCGATGATCAAGGCGCAAGGGATTTCGCGCGATCTGTTTGACCAGGCTTTTGCAGGTATTTCCGAGCCCGATCAGTCAGTGCTGAAATTGGCAAGCACGCAACCCGAGTTCAACTCAACCACGTCGGAATATCTGGCCAAGGCCATAACACCCATTCGCCTGGAAACAGGACAGGCCAAGGCGCAGGAATTACAGTCGCTGCTTTCGGCGATTGAAAAGAAATATGGTGTTGATCGCCATGTGGTGCTTGGCATCTGGGGCATGGAGTCGAACTTCGGCAAGGATCTCGGTTCGATGAGCGTCATGCGTTCGCTTGCCACGCTGCTATATGCGGGACGCAAGAAAGACTTTGCACGCGAGCAAATGGTGGCCGCTTTCAAGATGTTGCAGAAGGGCTATCGCAGCCCCGACAATTTCAAAGGTTCATGGGCTGCCGCAATGGGGCACACGCAGTTCATTCCATCTTCGTATCTGGCTTATTCCGTTGACTGGACTGGCGATGGCAAACGCGACATCTGGGGCAGCTATCAGGATGCGCTGGCGTCCACGGCCAATTATCTGGCGAAGGCTGGGTGGAAATCTGATCGGCCGTGGGGCTGGGAAGTGAACCTGCCTTCAGGATTCAACAAGGCGCTGATTGGGCGCAAGCACTGGCGGCCTGTCAAGGATTGGGTGAAGCTTGGTATAAGGCCTGCCGTGGTTGACCAGTTCAGCAACATGAATGGCCGTGCCTTTGTGATGGTGCCGCAAGGCGTTGGTGGACCAGCGTTTCTGGTCACTGATAATTTCCTTGCGATCATGGATTACAATCTCTCGCATTCCTATGCACTTGCGGTTGGGCATTTGGGTGATCGCATTCGCGGTGGTGCGCCCATTCAGGGCGATTGGCCAACTGTGAGTTACGATCTGTCATTCGAGCAGCGCAAGGAACTGCAACGTCTGTTGTCGGCCAAGGGCTTTGAAACTGGTGGTGCTGCCGACGGGCGATTTGGTGCGCGGACTTTTGAGGCTGTGCTTGGTTTTCAAAAAGCCAAGGGGTTGGCGCTTGATGGCAAGCCGTCGCTCAAACTGCTGGAGCGTTTGCGTGCAGGCGGTTAGGCGAAAAGTCTGGATAGCCAATACGATTTACTTCCCTTAGTGTCGTCCTGTCGGCGAAAGCTGGCATCCCGCTTCCTTGCCTTTGTTTAAGCTGCTGAAAGAAAGCGGGGCTCCAGCTTTCGCTGGGGCGACGGGAAATGGAAAATGATCACAGGCTAAATTGATGTTGAAGTTTTGGAATGTTATTGGCGTGCTGTTTTTGACTGCAAGTGTTGCATTTGCCCAGCAGCAGCCAGCTGCTTCGGCAGCTGAAGAACCTCTGCTCGGGTCGGAAGCTGAAACACCTGAACAAACCAGCCCTCCACCTGCGGCACAGCCTGGGCAAGTCTATCAAATCCTTGTCGTCGGAGATAACCTGGCAGGCGGGCTTGGAGCTGGCCTTTCGCGGCTTGGTGAAACTGGAAAACCCGTTGTCGTCACCAATCGGTTCAACGAAGTTTCAGGCCTTGCGCGGCCTGACTTTTATGATTGGCCGCAAGCACTGGTGAAGATCACCGAAGGCCGCAACTTCGATACTGCTGTCGTGATGATCGGTGCAAATGACCGCCGCGAATTTCGTTCGCTTGCGGGGCGCTTTGCCTTCAATACGCCGGAGTGGAAGCAGGCCTATGCCGCGCAGATTGATGGCCTGATCAACGTGTTGAAAGCGCGCAAGATCAATGTCTATTGGGTTGGCCTGCCGCCGATGGCGGATCCCGCCTATGATGCCGATGTCCAGATGATGAATTCCATCGCCAAGGAACGCACCAGTGCGCTCGGTGCGATCTATGTTGATATTCGCGCCGACTTTCTCAACCCCGATGGCAGCTATACGGATCGCGGATTGGATGAGGCAGGCGTTGAGCGTAAATTGCGCGCGCGTGATGGCGTCACATTTTTCAAGGCCGGCAATACCAAGATGGCCACATTTGTGTTGAAGGCCATAACAGCAAGTACGGTTGACAAAGCGTTCGTTGACGCTGGAAGTGCCGCTCCTGCGGTGCCTCCTGTTCCAGTTGCTGGCCCGACACTTGGTCAGGATGCAGACGGACAAATTGTGGTGACCGAAGCCAAGGACATTCAAGTCGCGGTTGCTGAACTCAACAAGGATCTTGGGTTGGAAAAAAACAAGGCCATTGAAGTTGGTGCGGCACTGGTTGCGAAAAAAGGCAGCATGTCAGAACGGATGATGACGACAGGCGAACCTGCACCAACGCAAGTCGGTCGCTTTGATGATGCAGGTTTTGTGCAGCCGTAGTTATTGCACAGGGGTATCTGATACGATGACGCGCGTACCTTCGTTCACGCGTTCATAGAGATCCATGATCTCGACATTGATCATGCGCAAACAGCCTGAGGAAACTTTCGAGCCAATGGTTGATGGCTCGCTGGTGCCGTGGATGCGGTAGAGCGTGTCCTTGCCGTTCTGATAGAGATAGATGCCGCGCGCACCCATCGGATTACGCTGGTGGCCGGGGGGCATGCCCTTGGCATATTGCTCATAGGTTGGAATGCGCGCGATCTGTTCTGGCGTCGGGGTCCAGCGCGGCCATTTCGCCTTGCGGCCAACGATGGCTTCGCCTGACCATTGGAAACCTTCCTTGCCAACGCCGACGCCATAACGCATCGCCTTGCCGCCACCGATGACGAAATAGAGATAGCGGTTCGGCGTATCGATGATGATGGTGCCTGGCTTTTCTGCTGTCTTGAAGGGAACCATGCGCTTGCGATAGCGATAGGGTACTGCTTCCACATCGCTGCGGAACACCGGGTAAGGTTCCTTGATGCGCCGATCAGCGAGAGCCTGCGAGGCCAGGGGCAAGGCAAGCAAGGCAGTTGTCAAAAATCTGCGGCGGCTCAAATCCATCGCATTACTTTAGCGCGGAAGTGTTGTTGATCCCATCAAAAATTCGTCAACGGCTCTTGCGGCCTGGCGGCCTTCGCGGATCGCCCAGACGACAAGCGACTGGCCACGGCGTGCGTCACCTGCCGCAAAGAGTTTCGGCAGTGATGTCTTGTAGTCTTTCACATTGGCTTCGATATTGCCGCGCGGATCAAGCTTCACACCGAGGGACTTCACCATGCCATCATGCACGGGATGCACAAAGCCCATGGCGAGCAAAACGAGATCAGCTTTCAGATCAAACTCGGTTCCGGCGATGGCTTTGAAATCAGGGCCTGAGCGCGCGCATTCGAGTGCCACGACTTTTCCATCCTTGCCCTTGAAGGCATTGGTGGCGACGGCGAAGTCACGTTCGGCACCTTCGGCTTGCGATGAGGACGTGCGCATTTTCATTGGCCAGTTGGGCCAGACGAGTTCCTTGTTCTCTTTCTCAGGTGGCTTTGGCATGATTTCAATTTGCGTGACCGACAATGCGCCCTGGCGAATGGACGTGCCAATGCAGTCCGAACCCGTATCACCGCCGCCAATCACCACAACGTGCTTTCCCTCAGCTGTGATTGGATGATTATTGGTCGGTGGCTCCTTGCCCACACGGCGGTTCTGCTGTGGCAGGAAATCCATCGCGTAATGCACACCTGCAAGATCGCGACCGGGCACGGGAAGATCGCGTGATTTTTCCGAGCCTGCGCAAATCAGCACGGCATCAAACGAGTCCATCAATTGCTTGGCATCTTGCGTGACACCGATATGCGCGCCGTAGTGAAACACCACACCTTCAGCTTCCATTTGCGCGATGCGGCGATCGATCAGATGCTTTTCCATTTTGAAATCAGGAATGCCGTAACGCATGAGGCCGCCGGCCTTGGCATTTTTTTCGAACACGTGAACCGCATGACCAGCGCGCGCCAGCTGTTGGGCAGCGGCAAGACCCGATGGACCTGAGCCGACCACAGCGATTTTCTTGCCGGTCTTTTCCGTTGCTGGCAACGGCTTCACCCAGCCATTTTCCCATGCCTTGTCGACAATGGCGCATTCGATTGTCTTGATGGTGACGGGGTTGTCTTCAAGGTTCAGCGTGCACGATGCCTCGCAAGGGGCTGGGCAAATGCGGCCGGTGAATTCCGGGAAATTGTTTGTGCTGTGCAAATTGCGCGCGGCTTCTTCCCAGTTGTCGTTGTAGACGAGATCGTTCCAATCGGGGATCTGGTTGTTGACCGGGCAGCCGTTGTGACAATAGGGGATGCCGCAATCCATGCAGCGCGCCGCCTGCTTCTTGGTACCGTCATCGCCGAGCGGGATCGTAAATTCATTGTAATTGCGTACGCGATCCGCTGCGGGCGCATATTTGCGGTCCTGCCGGTCGATTTCAAGAAAGCCTGTGATCTTGCCCATGTAGACACCTCTAGTGATTTATGATATACGTCGGCGAAAATGTATATCCGTGGTGATTGTGATGAAAGTTTCGAAATGGGGCAACAGCCTGGCAATCAGGCTGCCTGCCGAAATGGTTGAGAAACTTGGCCTTAAGGAAGGTGACGAGCTTGTTGAGCAGCCCGGCTTTGCCGAGGAGAAGCAGGTTGTTCTGAAGCGCGAAAAAACGCTCGAAGAAATGTGGGAGCGTTTTGAAGAGATTAGAAAAACCGTAAAAGTGCCTGAGGACTTCAAGTTTGATCGCGATGAAGCAAATAGCCGTGGCCGATAGGTACTTTCTCGACTCAAATATATTATTGTATGCGGTGCGCTCCGATAGTCCCAAGGCAGAGCGCGCCTTGGCTCTCGTCAAAGGTGGCAGCGCCGTAATTAGTGCGCAAGTCCTCAACGAATTTGTAAACGTAGCCAGCAAAAAATACAAAATGTCCACGGTTGCAATTGCTGGATCGCTTGACCCACTGAAGCAAGTTTGTGAATTGGTTTCAGTTACTCTTGAAACCCATGAACTCGCATACGAAATATTTGGTGCAACTAACTTCGGAATATACGATGCATGCATCATCGCCGCAGCAGAACTTTCCGGCTGCGATATTCTGTACACGGAAGATTTGAGCCATGGCCAGCGCTTTGGGGGCGTGACCATTCGTAATCCGTTTATCGTAGAATGATCGCTCAATTTACGCCCGCTTCTTCACGCCAACGGTCATGCCGTCTGATGTTTCCTGGGCCTTCTCGAGTTCCTTCAAGGCGCGCGCATATTCGACCGGCATGACCTTCACGAACTTCGGCAAATAGGTTGCCCAATTGTCGAGGATCATTTTGGCCTTGGTTGAGCCTGTGTATTTCACGTGGCGGTTCAGCAATTCCTGAAGGCGCGCTGCATCATGCTTGTCCATGCCTGATGTGAGATCGACAAGGCCGTGGGTTTCAAGATCGCCACCGTGGTGCGAATGTTTCTCGAGCAGCTCTTCTTCCTCGGGCACGGGTTGCAGATCGACCATGGCGAGGTTGCAACGCTGCTCGAATGACTTGTCTTCATCGAGGACGTAAGCCACACCACCGGACATGCCTGCCGCGAAGTTGCGACCAGTCTGGCCGATCACCACGACGCAGCCGCCTGTCATGTATTCGCAACCGTGATCGCCAGTGCCTTCGACAACGGCTATCGCACCGGAGTTGCGCACGGCAAAACGCTCGCCCGCAACGCCGCGGAAATAGGCTTCCCCAGTGATTGCGCCATAAAGCACGGTGTTGCCAACGATGATCGATTCCTCTGGCTTGAAGCCCACACCTTCATTCGGCTTGATGATCAGCTTGCCGCCGGAAAGTCCCTTGCCGACATAGTCATTGCCTTCGCCCGTCACTTCCAATGTAACGCCGTGGGCGGCCCAAGCACCGAAGCTTTGGCCTGTGACACCTTTGAACTTCACATGGATCGTGTCTTCGGGAAGACCTGCATGGCCATAGCGCTTGGCGACTTCGCCAGAGAGCATGGCACCCGCCGTGCGGTTGTTGTTCCTGATCTTCGCATCAATCACCACAGGCGACTTACCTTCAAGTGCTGGCATTGCCTTGGCGATCAATTCGCGATCCAGAATTTTTTCGAGGCCGTGGTCCTGCGCCATCACGCGGCGCGTGGCGATGGGGCCTGTCACATCGGCCTTGGCAAAGAGCTTGTTGAAGTCGAGGCCCTTGGCCTTCCAATGTGTGACAGCCTTTTTCGTATCAAGCCATTGTGTCTCTCCAATCAGCTCTTCGTATTTGGTGATGCCAAGTTCAGCCATGAGGCCACGCAATTCTTCGGCCACAAAGAAGAAGAAGTTGATCACGTGTTCAGGTTGGCCCTTGAAGCGCTTCCGGAGTTCCGGATCTTGCGTTGCCACACCAACGGGGCACGTATTCAAGTGACACTTCCGCATCATGATGCAGCCCGCAGCGATCAATGGTGCCGTAGCAAAACCGATTTCATCAGCGCCCAAGAGTGCTGCAATCAACACATCGCGGCCCGTGCGAATACCGCCATCAGCCTGCACCCAGATGCGACCGCGAAGATCATTGGTGACGAGTGTTTGCTGGGTTTCAGCCAGACCAATTTCCCAAGGCGACCCTGCGTGTTTGATCGATGTCAAAGGCGATGCGCCAGTACCCCCTTCATAGCCTGAGATTGTGACGTGATCGGCATGGGCTTTTGAAACGCCAGCCGCAACTGTTCCCACGCCGACTTCCGAAACAAGCTTCACCGAAACCTGTGCAGCAGGGTTCACGTTTTTCAGATCGTAAATCAGCTGTGCGAGATCTTCGATGGAATAGATGTCGTGATGTGGTGGTGGCGAGATGAGGCCGACACCGGGTGTTGAATGGCGCACGCGCGCGATGACCGAGTCAACCTTGTGGCCGGGCAGCTGACCGCCTTCGCCGGGCTTTGCCCCTTGCGCCATCTTGATTTGCATCATGTCGGAGTTGACGAGATATTCCGTCGTCACACCAAAGCGACCGGAGGCGACCTGCTTGATCGCTGAACGCATGGAATCGCCATTTGGCATTGTCACAAAACGATCAGCTTCTTCGCCACCCTCGCCGGTGTTTGATTTGCCGCCGATGCGGTTCATCGCAATGGCGAGTGTGGTGTGGGCTTCGCGCGAGATCGAGCCAAAGCTCATTGCACCTGTGGCAAAGCGCTTGACGATATCTTTTGCGGTTTCAACTTCATCAATTGAGACGGGCTTCTTGCCCATTTCTTCTGCCGTCTTAATGCGGAACAGGCCCCGAAGCGTCTTCAGCTTTTCATTCTGCTCGTTGATGAGCTTTGCATATTCACGATACTTGTCTTGTGAGTTGCCACGCACGGCGTGCTGCAGTGATGAAACCGTTTCTGATGTCCATACATGGGCTTCGCCGCGAATGCGCTGGGCGTAATCGCCACCGACATCAAGTTGCGTTTCGAGAACTGGCGAAAGGCCAAACGCGTCTTCATGGCGCGTGAAAGCTTCTTCAGCGATTTCGGCAAGGCCAACACCTTCAACTTGTGTTGCGGTGCCGGTGAAATACTTCTTCACGAATTCGGTCGAGAGACCAATCGCATCAAAAATTTGCGCACCACAATAGGATTGGTACGTCGAAATACCCATCTTCGACATGACCTTGAGAATGCCCTTGTCGATGGCCTTGATGTAACGCTTCACGGCTTCATAGGCTGAGACTTTTTCATCGAGCGTCGGCAACAATGCTTCCAGCGTTTCGAACGCGAGGTAAGGGTTGATCGCCTCGGCGCCATAGCCTGCGAGCACGCAGAACTGATGTACTTCGCGTGGTTCACCTGATTCAACCACGAGGCCCACAAGCGTGCGCAGACCTTTCCGGATCAAGTGATGATGCGTTGCCGATGTTGCGAGCAGTGCAGGGATTGGTGCTCGCTCAGCAGAGACCGCACGATCCGACAGGATGATAATGTTGTAACCATCGCGTACCGCGCGCTCGGCCTGCGCCATCACGCTATCGAGCGCTGCTGCCATATAGTCGGCGCCATTCGCCGCGTCGTAAGTCACATCAAGGGTTACGGTACGAAACGGATTGTCGCGCACCGAACCGATGTTGCGAATGCGCTCCAGCTCCTCATTGGTGAGAATGGGTTGCGACACTTCAAGGCGCATGTGCTTTGACGTGCCCTTGAGATCGAGGAGATTTGGACGCGGTCCGATGAAGGACACGAGCGACATCACAAGCTCTTCACGGATCGGATCAATCGGCGGGTTCGTGACTTGCGCGAAGTTCTGCTTGAAATACGTATCAAGCATTTTGGGGCGATCCGACAGCGCTGACACTGGCGCGTCATTGCCCATCGAGCCAATGGCTTCCTGTCCGGTTGTGGCCATGGGCGACATCAGGATTTTCAGATCTTCCTGCGTGTAGCCAAACGCCTGTTGGCGATCAAGCAAGGGAACAGCAATCTTGGGGCGTGCGGTTTTTGCCTTTGGCAAATCGCGCAGCACTACTTGCGTGCGCTTCAGCCAATCCTTGTAGGGATGCGCATTCGAGAGTTCCTTCTTCAGGTCTTCATCCGAAATGATCTTCTTCTTGTCGAGATCAATGAGCAACATCTTGCCAGGTTGCAGCCGCCACTTGTGGCTGACTTCAGCTTCGTCAAATTCAAGACAACCCATTTCGGAGGCGAGCATCACGTGGCCGTCCTTGGTCACGAGATAACGCGACGGACGAAGCCCGTTGCGATCGAGTGTTGCGCCAATCACCTTGCCATCGGTGAACACCATGGCGGCGGGGCCATCCCATGGTTCCATCAATGACGCATGATGTTCGTAGAAGGAGCGGCGATCTTCATCCATCAAGGGATTGCCGGCCCAGGCTTCCGGAATCATCATCATCATCGCATGGGGCAGCGAGTATCCGCCCATGTTGAGAAGTTCGAGCGCGTTATCAAAAATTGCCGTGTCAGACTGGCCTTCGTAAGAAATCGGCCAGAGCTTTTCCAGATCTTCGCCCAGCACTTCCGACTTCATGTTGGCCTGGCGGGCTGCCATCCAGTTATAGTTGCCGCGCACCGTGTTGATTTCGCCATTGTGGCAAATGAAGCGATAGGGATGCGCCAAGGGCCAGCTTGGAAATGTGTTGGTGGAGAAGCGCTGATGCACCAGCGCGAAGGCTGATTGCACAGCTTCATTGCCAAGATCGAGATAATAGCTCGCAAGCTCGGCACCCAGGATCAGGCCCTTGTAGACAATGGTACGGCACGACACTGAAACTGGATAATAGGTGCGCGCCTTTTCGCCGAGTACATCATGGATGCGGTTCGACACCACTTTGCGGCAGACATAGAGCTTCCGCTCAAAATGCGCCTCTGATTTGATGGTTGGGCCACGGCCGAGGAAAACCTGGCGATGGAATGGCTCAGTGTCCTTGACCGAATAGCCGAGAACGGAGGAGTCCACCGGCATGTCACGCCAGCCCAATACTTTGAGGCCTTCTTCGCGTGCGGCTTCCCACCAAATCCGTTCAATCTCCTGGCGAAAGAAGGGCTCACGCGGCATGAACAGCTGTCCGACACCATATTGGCCGGACGCCGGAAGCTCAAAGCCGTTCTTCTTGGCTTCGGCCACGAAGAGATCATGCGGCAATTGCACCATGATGCCAGCGCCATCGCCTGCCTTTGGATCAGCGCCAACAGCACCCCGGTGATCAAGGTTCTTCAGGATCTGCAGACCCTTGGAGACAACGTCATGGCTTTTGATGTTGTGGATATTGGCATAAAGGCCAATGCCGCAGGCATCATGCTCGTTCTTCGGATCATAAAGACCATGCGCTTGTGGCACGCCTTCGGGATGGAACATGTAATTGGCCATGACAACACTCCTCGGATGCCGGAACACCCAAAATAGGACAGTAAAACTGACCTATTAATGCCATAAAACGGGTTTTCGAGCAAGTAAAGAATCGGGCGGGCATGTAAATCGAAATAAAATTTCGTAAATCAAGGCTGGTTTTTCCCGATTATCGCGGCATCCAAATTGCGAGCCCGCAAGAGGCAGGGCTGCAAGGTCCCTCTTTGACACATTCAAGAGCTGAGTACTGATGGCCAATATCACTGGAACGACCCGCCGCGAACGCATCAACGCCCAGGGCACCTATTACTGGGACGGCAATCAATGGGTGCTGGTCGCAGCTGCGGGAACGACCACGGGTGCAGATACGGTGCGCGCTGGCGCCGGCGATGATATCATCGATGGCGGTCAAGGAAATGACTTTCTCTATGGTGAAGCCGGAAACGACGAAATCCTTGGTGGGGCTGGCTATGACCGCCTCGAGGGTGGGGCTGGCAATGACCGCTTGAACGGTGGCGCCTCACTTGATGATCTATTCGGTGGAGCAGGATCCGATGTTTTTGTGTTTGGCCCGGCATCAGAATCGGCAGCCACGAATGGAGCATTTGATAATGCCAAAGGTGATTTCATCGGGGATTTCACCAGCACTGCCGATACGACCGTCACGACCGAACGTGACAAAATTGATTTGACCGGTCTCGTTGCCGCTGCAGCGCGCGAGATCAGCTGGAATGGTGCATCGGCTTCAGCCAATGCGGCGTGGGCTGCTGTTACAGGAACCCGATCTTATTTGTACATCGACGTTAATGGCGATGCAGTTGCGGATTTCGCGCTGATGTTTTCAACAATCGAAACCCTGTCAGCGGCTGATATTGTTGGCCTGAAATCAGGCAACGTGACACCGCCTGACACTACGCCACCTGCCAGTCCTTCGATTGATCTTGATGCCGCTTCCGATGACGGCGCGTCGAATACCGATAACAAGACCACCGTCACCACGCCTTTGCTGATCGGTGCTGCTGAAGCGGGATCGACCGTGCGCATATTTGATGGTGCGACGTTGCTCGGTCAGACGGTTGCTACCGCAAACAGCACGTGGTCATTTCGAACGGCGGCCTTGAACCCAGGACCGCATATTCTCACCGCAACTGCAACCGATGCTGCTGGCAACACAAGTCCGGCATCACTGCAGCTTTCAGTCCTGATTGAGACAACACCGACACCTCCGCAAACTTTCATGCGCGATGTGCGAGTTGCATCGAGTGCTGATGATGGCGAGCAGCAAGCGATCACGGGTGAAATGTATCTCACAAGTTCGGATCTGGAACTTGGAAGCGATCCTGCCGATTGGGGCGCGCAAAGTGTTGGCCTGCGTTTTGACAATCTCAACATTCCATTGGGTGCCACGATCACCAGAGCCTGGATACAGTTCACAGCGGATGAGGCGCAGGCCGATGTCACCAACCTCGCCATTCGCGCACAGTTGTCTGCTGATGCAGCAAGTTTTACAAATGCCACAAACAATGTTTCGGGTCGCCCTCTGACATCGGTCAGTGTTCAATGGGCACCTCCCGCGTGGAACACCATTGGTGAGGCTGGCGTCAATCAGCGCACACCTGATCTCACAAATCTGGTGCAACGAGTGGTGGGGCAAACTGCATGGTCGCCTGATAATGCCATTGCTTTTTCGATCAGTGGCACTGGTCATCGCACGGCGGAAAGCTTTGAGAGTGGTGCAGCACTTGCGCCGCAGTTGCATGTCGAATTTACCATGGCAACGACGCCGCCCAAACCTGCGACGCGGTTTGCAGTGATTGGTGACTATGGCACAGATGATGCCACGGAACTCAGGCTCGCAAATCTGGTCAAATCATTGACGCCGGATTTCATTGTGACGACAGGTGACAATGTGCACCGCGCTGGAGTGACACTGGATCAAGCTGTAGGCAAATATTTTTCCGACTACATTGGCAACTATCAAGGTGTGTTTGGAGCAGGAAGTGCCACCAACAAATTCTTCCCAACTCTCAGCGACAATGATTATTCGATTGCAGGTCTGCCAAATTATTTGAACTATTTCACCTTGCCCACAGCAAGTTCAGGCAATGAGCGTTATTATTCATTCAAGTTCGGCACAATGGAATTTTTCATGCTGAACACTGAAGTCAACGAACCCGATGGCAGGCTTGCCACATCAGCCCAAGCCAGCTGGTTGAAAAACAGCCTTGCAGCTTCAACAGCTGACCTGAAAATTGTTGTGTCGCCAGCGCCGCCCTACAGCTCCGGCGACTATGGAGTGTATGGTGTTGGCTCCACTCCCGAAGTGCAATGGCCATACGAACAATGGGGCGCTGACGTGGTGCTATCCGGCGAAGATCATTTGTACGAACGCATCCTGCGTGATGCCAATGGCGATGGGGTCAAGCTGCCGTTCTTCGTCAACGGATTTGGTACGGTGGAGCCCTTGCCATTCCTTGCAACACCTGTCGCTGGTAGTGAAGCACGTTACAACGCCGACAATGGCGTGATGCTGGTCAGTGTCACCGATGATGTTGCGACATTCGAATTCCATTCACTCGCCGGCGGAGATACGGTTGTTGACAGCTATACGATGGCGGTTTGAAGACTGATGATCACTGACAATCCATAGACCCAGAATCACGAAAACAGCGGCAAGCAGGATCAATGGACTCAGTGCTTCGCCGTTCATCAGCGCACTCCAGCCGAGGCCTGTGAGCGTCAAGACATAGCAATATTGGCTGGCATAGACTGCTCCGGCAACGCGGATCAGCTGGATGAAGCAGAAATTGGCCGCGACCGTTGCAAGCGTTATCAATGCCGCAAAGCCCCCGAAGCTGGATAGACTGTTGAAAAGGCTATCCGCGCCTTCGACCGCCAGGGTGAAGGGAAACAAGATCAGAACTGACGCGAGCATGACAAATGTAACGCAGTTCAAAGTACAGACCTTTGTTGGTCTTCGGTATGCAATCAGGACCGTTTCAAGTGCGTAGGTGATCGGGATGATTCCTGCGACCAGCAACGAGAACATTGTAATGCCTCCGTCACTTCCAAGCTGGGGCAGAATTACAAACGCCATGCCGAAAAGCCCAAGCAGCAACCCGCCGCACCGTTTCAAGCTGGCCTTCTCGAGGCCCATGGATGCAGCACACGCGAACACGACAAATCCCTCAAGCACAGTAACAAGTGAAACGAATGACGCAGGCGTTTGTGCACTGAGCCAGTAGACGGCGACTTGATTCAACAGCGAGTAGAGAACCGCCCAGACCATGTAAAAACGTGTCTGCGACCAGCTGGGCCAAATGATTTTGCGGTCGCGTATCAAACACAGTCCAAGCAAGGCAGTTGCGCCAATTGCGTTCACCATCAGCGCCAGGCTCAAGGGCTTGGCATGGGCTTGGCCTGCGAGCTTTGACAGACTTGGCATCAAACCCCAGAGGGAGCCGCACGCAACCAACAACAGAAACGCATAAACGGCCTGAATTGTTTTTCTGTGCCGAGCGGAAAAACGAGGAACACTGCGCGCCACCAGAGGTGCACGTTCAACTTCGAGCAGTGACATGATATCACCCTGCTCTCAGATGGGTTACTCGAGTTTGATAGAAAATAAGGCGCGGCCTGCTTCTCGTGCTCAAACAATAGTTCTGTTTTTGCCCCCAAGTTTCAGGAATGCCAATCATGGCAGTTCACTCCGCTTGGTCCGACGCAGTGGCCGAACAGACGCCCCTGGAATCAAGACTAGGCGAAAGCTGTTGCGCGGTCATCACCCAAATGGATGACTTTCGTGTTCAGCTGACGCGAAGTGATGGCAACTTCTCAATCCAAGGTGACAAGATGGTGTCTTGATAGTCTTTGCGCACGGCGATTTCATCTTGACCGACATGGCCACCGAGAAACGGCAGAGATGGTCCGGGAAATGGTTTTGCACCGAGTACGTTGAAACATCGATCATGCACCAACGTGTAGTCGCGGATCAGCGGCCAGATCTGGTCTTTCAAAAACCATTGATCGATGTTTGGCGTTTCGACGAAAGCTGGTTTGTAATCCTGCATTGCCAGTTGCATGTCAGGCAGCAGACCTGCTTGCCCGCCCCACATGCCAGCGAGCATCGTATCGGTGTGGCTCCACCAGTCGCGCATCACATGAAATGCTTTGCCAGAGGAAAGCCATTCATGAACGGCCTGTGCTTCGCGCACATTGACAGCACTATCAATATCGCGAACCAGAAAACGCTTTACAGCGGGATCATTGGCCACTTCAAAGCGCCAGCCCAAGCGCGCCAGAGTTGGTGCCTTCTCATCACGCGCGAGTACTTCAGCGCCTAATGAACGCAACGCGGCGACGAGATCCTCTGGGACGTCATTGCCAGCGTAAACGCGCATCTGCCATGCTGGATATATGTCACCCATCAACATGGCATTGCGCAAGGCCCCGCGGAGATAACGGGGATTTTTTCCCCACAATGAAAAGGCCACAACGTCAGCACCTTGCGATTGTGCCGCTGTGCGCGCTGACAGTTTCAGGTCTTTGGGTATTTTGGCATTGCGGTCTTTTGCAACCAGGCTCCATGAGCCGAATTTGCGCGCATTTTCAGTGTCGCCTTTTGCGGCATAAATCGCACAAGCGAGATCGCAGACATTTGGATCATTCTCTGGTTCTGCGCAGGATGCAAATAGACTCGCCAGTGCTTCGTCGTAGCGCTTCAGTTTCAAAAGTGCGTTGGCCAGATTTTTTTGAATTTCAGAGTCAGGACCATTGACCTGTACAGAGAGTTCAAGAAATCTTGCACTCTCGAAATAATTGCCAATGAGATAGGTGTAATAGCCAACCTGCGCGAAAAGTGCCCGAGGCATGGGGTTCGTCGCGTTTAGTTTCCCTACGACCCAGACGATAGCAGGTTCGCCTTCGCCCTTCACCCAAAGTGAATGCGCATCCTGGTCCCAGCCTTGAGGAATCATGTGCATGGGAATGTGAATAGTCGATAGTGCTGGCGATGGTCTAGCTTCGATTGGCAATCATCACGGCGGCAGCTGTGACGCACATGCCGACAATTTGAATTGGCGTGAGGATTTCGTTGAAAAGAAAATAAGTCATCAGCGCCGAACAGCCAGGCACCAGAAAGATGAGCGCTGAGACCCGCGAAACTGCGCCGTCGCGGATCAGGCGCAACAACAGAATGATCGACAACACCGAGAGCACAAGCACCGACCAGGCAAGGCCGAGCCATGCCTCCATACTTGCATCAAAACCAAAGTCCTCAAGGAAGAAGGCCAGCACCACGACAACTGCAGCTGCGCCAACATATTGCCAGCAAACAGAAGCAAGGAGCGGCAGTCTTGATGCAAATCTCTTTTGATAAACGGTGCCTATGGTCACGGACACAGCGCCGAGAAATCCCAAGCCAGCAGTCAGCGGCGTGATGCCACCGATTGTTTCCCATGAGAATTTTGGCGACAGCACCATGGCCACGCCGATCAGGCCTGCGAGCATCGCGAGCCAGTGTTTTGCGTTGGGCATTTCGCCCAAAAATCTCTGCGCCAGAAATACTGTCATCAATGGTTGCAAGCCAACGATCAATGCGCTGACGCCTCCGGGAAGACCATGCGCTACGGCCCAATATATCGGGGCGAGATAGCCTGCGTGAAGAAAAAATCCCGCTGTGGCTGCGTGGAGCCTGTCTTCAGTTGTACCAAGAGTTTGACCAAAGGCCTTGGCGATTCCGGCCATAAGTACCGCTGCAATGGTGAACCTGATTGCGAGAAATGAAATCGGTTCGATATGACCCACGACAAGTCGTGCCAAAACAAATCCGGTGCTCCACAACACCACGAACAAGGCCGGTGCGAAATGGTCGAGCCGGAGTTTGGTCAAGCTGCGGTTGCTTCTTCCAGGAACAGTTCACGAAGCTTGCGCGACACAGGCCCTGGTTGCCCGCCGCCGATGCGCTTGCCGTCTATCTCGGTGATCGGCATCACGAATTGCGACGCTGAGGTGAGGAAGGCCTCGTCGGCGGCATAGGCTTCTTCTGGCGTGAACAGGCGTTCTTCGATTTTGATGCCATGCTCTTTTGACAAACGCATCAGGGCGCGACGTGTGCAACCAGCGAGAATGCGGTTGGACAGGGGACGCGTGATGACCTTGTCGTCTTTGACAATATACGCATTGGACGATGTGCCTTCAGTCACAAAACCATCTTCCACCATCCAGGCTTCGTTGGCGCCCTTCTCGTAAGCTTCCTGCTTGCCGAGCACGGGGGCGAGCAGCATTACAGATTTGATATCGCGACGGAGCCAGCGAATGTCCGGTGTTGTCACAACGCTCACGCCTTTGGTGGCGTTGGGATTTTCCACGAGCAACATCGTTTGCGTGAAAGCCACCAGCGATGATTTTGTATCCTTCGGAAAATTGAACTGGCGATCTGCAGCACCACGAGTCACCTGCATATAGATGATGCCCTCGTTCAACTTGTTGCGCTTCACGAGTTCTTCATGCATGGCGCGCAGTTCAACCTTGCTGCAGGGCCAGGCCATTTTGAGTTCGTTCAATGAGCGATCAAGCCGTTCGGCATGCGCATCGTAATCGACGAGTTTGCCATTGACCACTGGCGTTACTTCATAAACGCCGTCAGCAAACAGGAAGCCGCGATCAAAGATCGAGACCTTCGCCTCATTCTCTGGAACATACTCACCATTGACGTAGGTAATGCGGGCCATCGGCTGATCCTTTGCTGCAGTGCAAACTTCGGGGGTGGCTTTGCCTCCTAGCCCCAGCTACTATGCCCGTCAATGTCAACAACTTCGGTTTTATCTTGAATTCATCAATCTCGGACATGGCTATTGCGGCCATGCTCAAGCGCGAAAAGAGCCACTTCATCACGCGCACCCCGAAATCGAAGGCTCTCTCAGACACGGCTTCAAAGAATTGGCTGCGCGGCGTTCCCATGCACTGGATGGTGGATTGGGGCACACCGCATCCGCTGTTTGTGAAATCGGCGCAAGGCGTTGATTTGGTCGATGCTGACGACAATCACTATGTCGATTTTTGTTTGGGTGACACGGGTGCCATGTTTGGGCATTCGCCTCCAGCCATTGTTGAGACGTTGAAACGCGAGGCAGCGAGCGGATTTTCCACCATGTTGCCATCGGTTGAAGCTGCCGAAGTTGGCGCGCTGCTGGAAGATCGTTTTGGATTGCCAGTTTGGCAGATCACAGCTACGGCGTCCGATGCCAATCGTGCGGTCATTCGGTGGGCGCGGGCGATCACACGACGTGACAAGATTTTGATTTTTAACCACTGCTACCATGGCTGTGTCGACGATACGTTTGTTACCGCTGATGATGGCAAAGTGAAAATGGTCGATGGCCTCGTAGGCGAGCCGCGCGATCTCACGTCACATACGCGAGTCATCGAGTTCAATGATTTTGCCGCCCTTGATGCAGCGCTCGCACATGGCGATGTGGCCTGTGTACTCGCCGAACCCGTGATGACCAATGTTGGCATGGTTCTGCCTGTTCCAGGATTTCTCGAACATCTACGTGAAGTCACAAAACGCCATGGCACCTTTTTGATATTGGATGAGACACACACTCTTTCAACCGGACCCGGTGGCTATGCCCGCGCGCATGGCATTTTGCCGGATGGTCTGGTGTTTGGAAAACCAATAGCTGGCGGCATTCCGGCGGCAGCCTATGGATTTTCTGCAGAGGTCGCCAAACGCATCGTGGCGTTTTTGCAAACACGCGGTGAAGGTCGCTCCGGCATTGGCACCACCTTGGCAGGATCGAAAATTCAACTCGCCCTGATCAAGACTGTATTGGAGAGCTTTTTTACGCGCGCATGTTTTGCGCCACTCATTGCACTTGCAGAAAAGCTGGAGCAGGGTGTTGCTGCTGTCATCAGCAAACATCAAGTGCCGTGGCACGTCACACGCGTTGGCGCGCGGGTTGAATTCATGTGCGTGCCCATTCGACCGCGCAACGGCTATGAAGCTTCGCAACATATTCATCGGCCGATTGATGAAGCCATTCACCATTACATGCTCAGCCGAGGCATTGTGATCACACCCTTTCACAACATGATGCTGGTTTGCCCTGCCACGCGCGAAGCACACATCAACCAACTCATCACAACACTCGATCATTGCATTACCGAATTGAAAGCTGAACCAACATGAACCCATTCATCACACCGCGCAAAGGCGCTGAAGCCCAGGCCTTCCTTGAAAAAAATCCCGACATTGAGGCCGTCCACATCCTGTGGACCGATCTGTGTGGTGTTGTGCGCGGCAAGGTCTTGCGCCGCGATGAAGTTGTGCCTGCCTGGAAAGATGGTCGCTTTCTGCCAATTTCAGCACTGGTTCTCGATACGACTGGACAGGATGTTTCTGAAACGGGTCTTGTATTCGACGAAGGTGACCGTGATTTGCTGATGTGGCCTGTTGAAGGATCATTGCGGCGCGTGCCGTGGATGGGTGTGCCGTCTGCACAATATGTGGCGAAGATGCATGACCTTGACGGCGTGCCGCACTATGCCGATCCGCGCAACGCACTTGAAATGATGATCGGGCGTTTCAAAAGCGAACTCAAGATGACGCCGGTTGGGGCGGTTGAACTTGAGTTCTTTTTGATGGACCGGAAGTCGGCGCTCGAAGGAAAGCCAGTCGCTCCAATTTCTCCGGTGAACCAATCACGGCAAATGCATTATCAGCCGTATCACTTGCAAGATGTGGATGATTTTGCGCCGTTCTTCAAAGATCTCTATGCGTTTTGTGATGCCCAAGATCTGCCTGCGAAAACCCTGATCTCGGAATATGCGCCGGGACAAATGGAAATCGTCTTGCGACATCGATCAGATGTTCTGCGTGCTTGCGACGAGGCTGTCATGCTGAAGCGCGTGATCAAGGCGACTGCTGAAAAGCACGGCTTCATCGCGACGTTTATGGCAAAGCCTTATGCCGAATGGACGGGCTCCGGCATGCATGTGCATGTCAGCCTTGGTGATGAGCAGGGCAACAATCTTTTTGCCGCTGAAGACCCGATGCAGAATGAATTGTTGTTGCAGGCGATTGGCGGCCTCAAGGCGGCGATGGCGGAATCGATGTTGATCTTTGCACCCAATGCAAATTCTTATCGCCGCTTCCGCCGCAATTCCTATGCGCCGGTTGCGGCGAATTGGGGCATCAACAATCGCACTGTGTCATTGCGTGTGCCTGCAGGGGCTGCAGCGAGCTGTCATATCGAACATCGCCCATCAGGTGCTGATGCCAATCCTTATCTTGTCATGGCAGCGATTTTGGCTGGCATGCACTACGGGATTTCGGAAAAGCTTGATCCTGGCGCGCCGATTGTTGGCAATGGCTATGAAAAGCGATCAAAGCACATTCCCGGAAATTGGTATGAGGCGATTGATGCGTTCTGGCGCGCCTCGATCCTGAAAGAATATTTCGGCAAGCCGTTTGTTGATACGTTCTGTACTCTGAAAGAAGTGGAAGCTGATCGCTTCCATCAAGAACCATTTGCGCGCGACTTCGAATGGTACTTGCGCACGGTATAGGTATTGAGGGCCGGATCGTGGATCCGGCCCTTACCTGTTTATTTGTGGTCGCCGCCGCCATTGGCGTGACCATGACTGTTTCCCGCCGCCGGAGTTGCGCTGTGCCCATAAGAGTGGGCTACCTTGTCGACATATGCGAGCAACAAGGCTGAGAAGATGAAGGCCATGTGCATGATTGTCATCCACATGATCTTCGAATCTGCAAACTCATTGACGTTCAAGAACACTTGCAACAGATGGATTGATGAAATTGCAACGATGGTCGAGGCCACCTTGATTTTCAGCGAGCTTGCATCAATCGTACCCAGCCAGGAGAGTTCCTTGCTGCCATCATTCTCTTCAAGTTTGCTGACGAAATTTTCATAGCCTGCAATGATCACCATCACCACAAGCGATGCCACGAGGCTTGCATCAATAAGCGCAAGGATTTTCAAGATCGCCTGGTTCTCATCAATGTCGCCAAGATGTGATGCATAGTACCAAAGCTTTTTGAAGAAAGTCACGGCATAAAGCCCAAGCCCAACGGCAAGGCCCAAATAGAAGACTACAAGAATCCAGCGCGAGGCCAGAATCAGGCGTTCAATCAGATTTTCGATGGACTTCATTGTGAGCTCCCAATCCCTGAGTTGGCGAAATGAATAGCCAATGAAATCCATCTGTTCAACTGTGCATTCAAGTAGCCCGGGTCTTCCACAGGGAGTACCCGATCCCGCTGGCCAGAATTCCAAGCGTGGCAACAAGCGACAAGGCAGTGTCGATCTTTACACCCATCGGCACGAGGAAGATCTTGATACCTACGAGCACCAAAATAGTCGCAAGCGAATACTTCAGATAGACGAAGCGATGCATCGCAGCGGCCAAGGCAAAATAGAGCGAGCGCAAGCCAAGGATTGCGAAGATGTTCGAGGTGTAGACGATGAACGGATCAGTGGTGACGGCAAAAATTGCGGGCACGGAATCTACCGCAAAAATCAAATCGACGAATTCAACCAGCACCAGCGCCACAAATAGCGGCGTGAGCCAGGTCACGATCTTACCCGTCTTGGGATCGGGGAGTTTCACGAAGAAATTCTGGCCATGCAATTCCTTGGTGATCGGGAAATGATTGCGCAGCCATTTGAGTGCGACGTTGTTTTCGAAATCCCCCTTGTTGTCACCCGCTGTCAGCATTTTGTAGCCGGTGAAAACCAGGAATGCGCCGAATACATAGAGTATCCAGTTGAACTGCAGCACCAGTGCTGCACCAAGGCCGATCATGATGGCGCGCATGATGATCGCACCCAGGATGCCCCAGAACAACACGCGGTGCTGGTAAGCCCTGGGGATTGCGAAGTAGCTGAAGATCGTGGCGATGACGAAGATATTGTCCATGGCCAGCGACTGTTCGATCACATAACCTGTGTAGAATTCCAAGCCTGCAGTAGCCCCGCGTGACCACCACACCCATGCGCCGAAGGCAATCGCAACACAGACATAACCTGCATAGAGGATGAAACTTTCGCGCGCTGATATTTCGTGATTGTCCTTGTGCAAGACGCCCAGATCAAACACCAGCAAAGCCACTACGATGGAAATGAACGCCCACCAGAAATAGGCTGGTGTGCCCAAAAAATCAGCCGTGAAGAGTGTTGCCAGAAATTCCATGCCGGGCCTCGATTGTTGTTGAACAGAAGTTCCGACATCACATGAGATTTCCCATGTCAGAGGGGCCCGGTACCTGTATTTTGGAGATTGTGGCGCAGGCTTGAAGTTTCAAGTGCGGCCCACATTAAATAATTGTCATGTTGATCTTGGCAGGCCGCCGCTTCCGCCTTAAGGCTTGCAGCATGAGGAAGTCGCCGATCACATGCGTGGCCAAGAGCAATGACAGTCTCGGCGAAGGTTGCCTGTGGGAAGCCGAAAGCCAGTCCCTGTGGTGGCTTGATATCGCACGCCCCTCGCGCATTCACCGTTTGCATGTTGCCAGTGGCGATCATCGCATGTGGTATTCAGATTTGCTTTTGACTGCCATTGCCAGGCGCGGTGATGGCACTTTTGTGCTGGGTGCTGAGGATGGAGTTTATACTTTCGATTCTTTAACAGGAGCGATTACGCCGTTCTGCGCGCCCGTCGAAGTTGAAGGTAATCGCTTCAATGATGGCGCGTGCGATAGCCATGGCCGCTTCTGGTTGGGATCAATGCAGAACAATATTGGGCCTGCAGGCGAGGATACCGGCGTCAATCGATCAACAGGAATTTTGCACCGCATTGATGCGCAGGGGCGTCCTGAAAAAATGCTCGACGGTATCGGCGTTTCGAACGGGCCGTGCTGGTCGCCTGACGATAAGGTGTTTTATTTTTCAGATTCATCGGCGCAGACCATTTACGCTTTTGATTTTGATGCTGGCGAGGGTTCGATCACGAACAAGCGCGTGCTGCATCATTCCACCGAATTTGGTTATCCCGATGGTGCAACGGTTGATGCCCAAGGTTACATCTGGAGTGCACGTTGGGATGCAGCTTGTGTTTTGCGCATTGATCCCAAGGGGCGCGTTGATCGCGTCGTCGAAATTCCAGCCAAGCGGCCAACCTGCGTCGTGTTTGGTGGGTCGAAGCTTGATGTAGTTTACGTTACGTCATCACGCGCCCATCTCGATGGTGGCGAGATTTCAAAACATCCACTGAGTGGCGGCGTATTCTGCTTTGATCCAGGTATTCGAGGATTTGTGAAAAACAGCTTTGCGGGGTAATAGTGATGAATATTGTTCAGTATACGGATGAAAAAGACAAGCCGCGCGTCGGCGTTGTGAATGAAGACATTGTGCATGCGGTTTCGCGCGCCAATTCGACGGTTGGCTTGGCGCAAATGGCGTTGCAGCAGCGTAAATCTTTGAAGTCCCTCGCCATCAGTCTTGCCGGAAAGCCAGTGGCGCCGATTGCAGCACTGCTCAAGGAGAAACGCGTGCTGGCACCCGTCACACACGAAGACCCTGCGCATTGTATCGTGACAGGTACGGGCCTCACGCATTTGGGCTCTGCAGCTGCTCGCGATTCCATGCACAAGAAATTGGATGGTGGTGATGTCGCCCTCACCGACTCCCTCAAGATGTTCAAGCAAGGACTTGAAGGTGGCAAGCCTGCGAAGGGCAAAGCAGGCGTTCAACCGGAATGGTTTTACAAGGGCGATGGCCGTTGGATCGTATCGCCTGAAGCCCCTCTTCCCCGGCCGTCTTTCGCACTTGATGGTGGCGAAGAGCCGGAACTTGCAGGCCTCTATTTGATTGATGGCAATGGCAAACCGTTGCGACTTGGTTTTGCGCTTGGCAATGAATATTCTGATCATGTGACTGAGCGGCAAAACTATTTGTTGCTCGCGCATTCAAAGCTTCGCCACAGTGCGATTGGTCCCGAAATGGTCGTTGGAAAAATTCCATCTGCCATTGAAGGCACCAGTCGCATTATGCGCAAGGGCAGGATCATCTGGCAAAAACCATTTCTCACTGGCGAGGCCAACATGTCCCACACCCTTGCCAATCTTGAATATCATCATTTCAAGTATGAGGCGTTTCGTGTGCCCGGCGATATCCACATTCACTATTTCGGAACCGCAACACTTTCCTTTGTTGATGGCGTGAAGCCAGAACACGGCGATGTATTTGAAATTTCAGCACCGGGTTTTGGTGCGCCGTTGCGCAATCCCATCAGATTTGAAAAGCCGCGCTTCAAGATAGGACAAGTGAAAGTACTTTGATGAAGTTGTCACCCAATCTGCGCGGCATCATTTGCATCGTGCTGGCTTGCCTGTTGTTTGTTGCGTGCGATAGCTTCCTGAAGTTGTTGCTCGCTGATCTGCCTCCGATGCAAACGCTTGTATTGCGTGGAATTGCTGCATCGCTCTCAGGACTTGCGCTGGTCTTTGCGATGGGTTTGGGCAAGGACATCCACCGCACTTTTGGACTGTGGACATTTTTGCGGGCACTTGCCGAAGTTGTCTCGGTATCAGCTTTCATTTTTGCGCTTGCCCATGCGCCGATCGCTGATGTGACTGCGATCTACCAGATCGCGCCGCTGATTGTGCTTGTTGTTGCAAGTTTTCTGTTCGGTGAAAAAGTGGGCTGGGCGCGCTGGTTGTTGATTGCGCTTGGTTTTGCAGGCGCACTCGTGGTGGCGCAGCCAGGCGGCGAAAAAACATCTCCCTTCGTGCTCCTGTCATTCATTACTGCTTTTGCTTCGGCACTCCGGGATATTCTGACGCGCAAAGTGCCCGCTGATTTGCCAGGGCCTGTTTCAACGCTCACTGTTGTGGTGACGGTACTTGCTGCAGGCGTCATTGGTACGGGCTTGTTTGAAACCTGGGTAGCAATCAAACCGGCGCATTATTTTTATGCGGCGGCAGCAGGTATCTTCGTAATGCTTGCGCATCTCATGATCTTCCTCGCCTTTCGCTATGCGACAGCGCGTGCGGTTGCGCCGTTTTACTATGCGCTTACGGTTTTTGCTGCGATATCGGGCGCTGCATTCTTCAGCGAATTTCCCAACACGCTGAGTCTTGTCGGGATTGCGATGATCATCACATGTGGCGTTGGTGTGCTGCTGCTGGAAGAGAAGAAGGTCTAGTTTGCAGCCGTCACCGCTTCGACAATTCCAATATAGCCTTCCGCATCCCATGCTGACCGGCCAATGAACAGTCCATCAATGTTCGGTTGGCTTGAGAGTGCCACGCAGTTTCCTGGATTGACGCTGCCACCATAGAGGATGGGCAAAGGTGCACCCGTGATCGACCTTACGAGCTTGTCAATGCGCGCGTGTTGCTCGTTGGCGAATTCCGGTGTCGCAGGAGTTCCGCCTCCGCCGATGGACCAGACAGGCTCATAGGCAATGATGACTTTATCCTTTGCATCGTGGGCAACCAGACTCAGCAAAGCGCGGACTTGCTTTTCGAGTGCTTGAGCCGTGTGGCCCTGATCATACTCTTCGCGCGTGTCGCCAATGCAAACGAGTGCCGTGAGGCCATTGCGCAGTGCGGCTTGGGTTTTGAGTGCCACTGTCTCATCAGTCTCGCCGAAATGCGTGCGGCGTTCGCTGTGACCGATCTCGACCAGCGTTGCGCCGCAGTCTTTCACCATGAGGGGCGATACTTCACCTGTCCATGCGCCACTGTCCTGCCAGTGCATGTTCTGCGCGCCGATCTTGACGCGCGTGTCCTTCAGCAGGTTCGCGACTTCCGCAATGTAAGGGAAGGGCGGAATGACGAAGGGCTGCACTTTTGTGGCTTGAGCGACAGGTGAGGCTTTCAGCGCTTGAGCAAATGCAACTGCATCAGCGCGCAGCTTGTTCATTTTCCACGAGGTGCCGATCCACAATTTCTTCATCAGTTGAATCCCGTCTTGGTGTGTGGTGCCCAATAGGCGACGGACTCGCGAAGTGCCGCGATGACGTTACGATCCATTGGTTCGCGTTCCCGGAATGCAAGTTCGAGGCAGAGTTCATTTGATGTGCCGCCACCTTCGCGAATTGCTGCGAGCAATTTCTCCGGCGTGATTTTGCCATCGGCATTGTATTGTTCCGTGAAAGGCCAGTGGCCCCCCTTGTTCATCGAACTTTGCTTGATGTGAATGATCGGTGATTGTGTGGCAAAATCCCTGGCCCAGGTGTAAGGATCGGTGTCGCGCGGATTTTTCGAAGTCACATCGCCATGATCAATATCAACCATCGGGATGAGGGGCAGGGGGAGTTCACTTGCGTTGATCCAGTCTTGCAGTTTTTGTGTTGCTTCCAATGTGTGGCCAAGTTCGCGGGCCACTGACATCGGCTCCCAGAACAGATATTCAAGTCCGCGCGATTTTGCGTGTGTCGCAACTTCCCGCCAGCATTCAAGCGCGGTGTTCATGATTTCCTTGTAGCGCGCGGGATCGTCCTGGTCGCGATAGGTGAGGATTGCAAACTGTGTACCAATCGCCGGGCAGCCAAGATCGCTTGCGATATCAGCAAAGGTCTTGAACCACTGCACATAATATTTGCGAACACCTTCATCAGGATGACCGAAGTGATTGAGCCTGCCATAAGGCCCAGTCATTGCCGAAGTGATTTTCGCGTTGTGCGCGGAGAGTGACTTCGCCATGCGATCAGTGAGGCGCTTGATGGTTGCGCCATCCCACGACGGATTGATGAATTCATGGACGAGCTGGATGTGGCCAATGCCGATATCCTGTACCAGCACACCAACAAATTCTTCTGGCTCAGCAAAGCGATTGACCAACGGGTTTGTATTGACTGAGAGAGTAAAGCTCATGACAGTTTCTGGGTTTGGAAAAGATAGATGCGCAGGCCACCATGTAGCACAGGTTTCGAGGTTGAAGAAAATTTCAGGCCTGTCGCGTTGGCCAAAGTCTTGTTGCTGGTGATGATGCCGATACGCCAGCCTTTGAAACGCTCCTGCAAAACCCGACCCAGCGAAGCGTAAAGCGGGAGCAGCTTTTTCTCCTCGCCAATGCGAGTGCCATAGGGTGCGTTGATGATGACGAGGCCAGGCGGTCCCTCTGGTGGTGTGATTTCGCTGATTGATTTTTTGCTGAACTGTGTTGATGCAGAAACATTCGCACGTTCCGCATTGGCGATGCTGGCCTTCACCGCACCTTGATCGCGGTCACTACCGTGAAATGAAATTGTCGATGGTGAGACTTCGACTTGTTTCAGTTTGGCCCATTTGCCCGCGTCGAATGTCTTGAGTTTTTCGAATGCGAAATTGCGGTTGCGACCGGGCTTAAGGCCATGCGCCCACTCAGCTGCTTCAATCACAAATGTACCGGAGCCACACATCGGATCGTAGATCGTTTCTGTGCCGTCAAAGCCTGCCATGCGCAAAAACAGTGATGCCATGTTCTCGCGCATCGGGGCTTTGGCCATGGCCTGCTTTGATCCGCGCTTGTGCAAAAGCTCGCCAGATGTATCAACACTCAAGGTGACGAGATCGTTCTCAATGCGTGCCATCACGGTGAGATCCGCATCTTCGCGCACTTCAGTACCAAGTTCTTCCGTGATGGCCGTTGCCACACGTTGGGCCGCAGCACCTGAATGGTAGATGCGGGATTTTCTGCACGTCGCTTCGACATTGACTGAAATGTCGGCGCGCAAATATTCGCGCCATGGAAAAGCGCGCGCACGTTTATCCAGTTGCGCGAGATGTGCGGCGTGAAATGATCCAATGCGCGCCAGCACGCGGGCGGCACCGCGCAATTCCAGATTGGCGCGCCACACATCTTGCCATGTGCCTGTCAGTTCAACACCACCAGCAATTTCGCCAGTGACATGAAAGTTTTTCTCTCGCGCCTCGGCAGCGAGCATTGCTTCAAGTCCCGGTGCGGTGACGAGAAGAATCGGAAGTGTTTTTTCGGTCATTAGCCTTCTGCTGTCTTTTCGCGCATGACGCGGCGGATAAGTTTCAAGGCGAACCAACCGAAGATGATGGCGGCGAGCAGTGCGAGGACGGGTGCGAAGATCGCAAGCACGCTGGTGACGAGAGCTGCAACAATTTCGCCTGTTGCAATGACGTTGTTGCCCATGCCAGCGGTGAAGACGGTTGACTTGCCGCGCGCCAATGCCGTCGCTCCAGCCGTGAGGCCCGCCGCACCACCGCCTGCGATGATCGCGAGCGTCCATTTCACCATGGGGTCAAAGCCCGTCATGGCTGCGGCCGAAACACCTATGCCCGCCATGACAGCCGCCGGGGCTGCGAGTGCATCCAACATGTTGTCGATGCCAGGAAGATAGTAGGCCGCAATCTCAGCAACTGATGCAACGGCAAGCATCATCAGGGCGGGCACAGATGTGAGCCAGGAAAATCCATCGCTCACCACAGGCATGTATCCGGTCTTGGCGGCGAGGCCCGCAAACAGCAGTGGCACGAACACGCGAAACCCCGTGGCTGCAGCTAACCCCAAACCCAGTGCCACTGGCACGATCCATTCCATGATAGGTCTCCCGACGGTTCTCATATCACGGCCTTACAGTTGTGGAAATCATTCGATCAAGTTGCTAAAACCGAACCATGACCCAACGCACCGCCCTTATCACCGGATCGACCAGCGGCATTGGCCTTGGCATGGCGCGTGCGCTTGCCAAGACTGGCCACAACATTGTGCTCAACGGTTTTGGTGAACGAACCGAAATTGATGCGCTGGTAAAGTCACTTGCCGCCGACGCAGGTGTTCAGGTCATGCATCATGATGCTGACATGACTGAGCCAGAAGACATTGCGGCGATGATCGATGCAGCTGAAGAGCGCTTTGGTCATGTTGATGTGCTGGTCAACAACGCTGGTGTCCAGCATGTTGATGCGATCGAAGATTTTCCGCCAGAAAAATTTGATCAGATCATCGCGGTCAATCTTGTGTCGTCATTCCACACCATACGTCATGTGATGGGCGGCATGAAGGAGCGAAAGTTTGGACGCATCATCCAGCTTGCTTCGGCACATGCGCTGGTCGCATCGCCCTTCAAGTCAGCCTATGTGGCGGCCAAACATGGCGTTGCCGGATTGACCAAGACGGTCGCGCTCGAAGGGGCAAAGTTCGGTGTAACGTGTAATGCGATTTGCCCCGGTTACGTCTTGACGCCGCTTGTGCAAAAGCAGATCCCCGATCAGGCGCGCACGCGTGGCATCACGGAAGATCAGGTGATCAACGATGTGATGCTGGCCAACCAGCCAACCAAGCGTTTTGTCACGGTAGAAGAGATTGGTGCGCTTGCGATGTTTCTTGCCAGTGACGCTGCTGGCTCGATCACTGGTGCGATCATTCCGATTGATGGTGGCTGGTCAGCGCAATAGATCAAACGGCCTCAACAGTGCAAGTGTTCGGCTTGTCTTTACGCCAGGCCCTCGCGGTCCAGGTGGGTTGGCCTTGCGGATTGGCGGTTTCGGCTGGAGTTGCCGTGGAGGCGTAGAACTCGAAGCAGTTTGATCCGCGCTGGACGCCGCGGAAACACGCACCTCGCATTTCATGTTCGTAGAGTGTGCAGAAGTGCTGGTTGACCACGGACCACACGCCGATCACCCGGCCATAACGATTATCGAAATAGTCTGCTTCGCCATCGATCTTGTAGGTTTCGGTGAAGAGTGAGCCATCGGCATATTCGCCTGCGATCTCCACGCCTTTGACGAAGGCGGTGATCTGGGCGTCGGTCATCCAGGGGAGTGCTGAGGGTGGTGGCGCTGATTGGGCCATCGCTGCTGTGGCCAAAAACATTAAACCTGCTGCGCTCAAACACTGTTTGATCATGCTCATCCCTCGAGAATGCGAATTTCATGTTCGAGTGTGGCGGTCTTTTCGAACATTTTTGAGGCGGAGCAATATTTTTCTGCCGATAGTTTGACGGCGCGCTCGATGGCTGCCTGCTTCAGGTCCTTGCCCTTGAAATTGTAGATAAGCTTCACCTTGGTGAAGACTTTTGGATCTTCGGATGCGCGCTCAGCTTCGAGTTCAACTTCGACATCAGTGATTTTCTCACGGCCTTTTTCGAGGATCATCACAACGTCGAAAGCGGTACAGCCGCCAAGGCCCAGCAGCAGCATTTCCATGGGCCGAACACCAATGTTGCGGCCGCCAGCCTCGGGTGCGCCATCCATCACAACCGCATGGCCAGAACCACTTTCACCCAAAAAGGCGCGGCCATTGATCCAGGTGACTTTTGCTTTCATTTCGGGCTCCGGTTGTGTTTAGCAAATATGGTGTCCTTACCCCCCGTTGTCAAAAGTGCAAGACGTGATAGCGTTAGGCACATGGCAAAGGTTCATTTCACCTCTAATTTACGCCGCCATGTGGATTGCCCGTCGATGGCAGCCCAGGGTGCAACGGTGCGGGCGTTGTTGGATCAGGTGTTTGCGGAACACCCCAGGCTTGGCACTTATGTGTTGGATGATCAGGGACATTTGCGCAAGCACATGCGCATTCTGGTGGATGGCCTTGCGATCAAGGATCTTGAAAAACAATCTGACGCCGTGCGCCCCACAAGCGAAGTGTGGGTGATGCAGGCTTTATCGGGAGGGTGACATGAAAACCGTGATGATCTCAACACGTAAAGGACTGTTCGAAGCGCGCAAGAAGGGTGCTGCATGGGCCATCGTCGACCAGCATTTCGTGGGGGACAATGTGACGCTTACCTTGCACGATCCAAGAGACGGCACGGATTATGCGGCACTCAATCATGGCCACTTCGGCATCAAGTTGCATCGGCGACTTAAGGGCAAGAAGAAGTGGATCGAAGTTGCAACACCGAAGTATCCAGAAAAACCTGAGGGTCTTGAAGACAAGGATGGTTGGGGCAGGGATGTGAAATGGGCGACGCAATTGATCTGGGCGTTGGAAATTGGCGGCGGGCCGAAAGACAAGGGGACCATTTGGGCAGGCACGATGCCGGGCGGGCTGTTCCGCTCGCGTGATCGCGGTGACACATGGGAGATGATGGACAGCCTGTGGCGCCATCCCGATCGCAACAAGTGGATGGGTGGTGGGGCAGACATTCCCGGTGTTCATTCGATCTGCGTTGACCCCCGCGATCACCGTACCGTGCGGGTTGCAGTTTCGTGTGGTGGAATGTGGGTAACAAAGGATGATGGTGCGACGTGGAAACAATCCGCACACGGAATGTCCTATGATCAGGGTCCCAAAGAAGAGCGCTTTAATCCAGACGCGCAAGACCCGCATATGATGGTGCAATGCGCTGGCGATCCCAGCAAACTTTGGGTGCAGCATCACTGCGGCATTTTCAAATCAGTGAATGACGGTGTGAAGTGGACCGAGGTCAAGGCCAAGCCATCTTCGTTTGGATTTGGTGTTGTGGTGCATCCCAAGGATCCGGACACCGCATGGTTTGTGCCCGGCATCAAGGATGAAAAACGCATTCCGGTTGATGGCGCATTGGTAGTGACGCGCACCAAGGACGGCGGCAAGACGTTCAAGAGTTTGAAAAAAGGTCTGCCGCAAAAACATGCCTATGATGTGGTGTTCCGCCATGGGCTTGCGATTGATGACAGTGGCAAGAAACTTGCGATGGGATCAACCACGGGCAATGTGTGGGTGAGTGAGAATAGCGGCGATGCATGGGTGCAGGTGTCTGGCACCTTGCCGCAGGTTTATGCGGTGCGGTGGGTGTAAGTTACAGGCAAACCTTTCAATTCTGTCTGTAACTGCCAACGCTATTTCTTCCTCAATTCATGATCCACAAATGATCGCAGCACGGCATTCATTCTAGTTTGATAGTTTTTGCCCATCGATTTGAAGAAATTATACACATCTGCATCTACGCGAATACTCAGCGCGATTTTTCTCACGGGATCAGCCATGCGTGCGTTCGACCAATCCATATCGATTGGAGCTGCATCGGGATCCTTGGCGACTGCGCGTTTTATGTCCCGATCCGAAATCGCATCAAATGCATAGTGATCAAATGGCGGTTTTGGCAGCCGCTCAAGATTGTCTTTGGAGATGCGAACGATACCATCTTTGTTCGGCCTGAGTAGCTTTGCGCGCAGAGATAATTCGGCAGATGTCAAAGTGTTTTGAGCTTTCGGCGAATACAACAACGAGGATGGCTCTTCCTGAAATCCCGATGGCGAGCCATCGTTCTTCGTCGTGCCAGTCCTGGATTTGCGCAACGACGGGACCTTCAAAGATTTCTGTCGCGTGGTCGAACCAGACCCCGTGTTTTTGCCAATTGGACGCATATTTTTCTTGATCCCATTCAAAATATTCGAACTCAAATTCGATCAACTGCCAGTCACCAAGCATTGGCATGACCTACATAATGTATATACAACTGTATTGCGTGTTTGTCCAGTCTCATTCAGTGCCTAACCCACCGCCCGTACGTGGCGTGCGAAGTCGCTTGCGGCCATCAGTTTTTTGCATCTGTTGAAGCGGTTGAGGGCGTAGGCGTTGAAGTCGTCGGCGGGGTTTTTGTTGGCGTGCTGGATGAGGCCCCAGAGGGTCCAGAGGAGATCGCACATCGCCTTGTAGATCACCATGCGACCGTAGTTGTCAGCTGATGGCTCGCCACCGAAATAGGCCGAGAGCATTTCGATATCCTGTTCATCGCTGAAGCCGCCTTCAACGGAAAGATCACCGAGGTCCCACATCGGGTCGTTCATGCCGGCATATTCCCAGTCGACGATCCACATGCGCTTGCCATCGTCGAGGAAATTTTCGCACAGGGGATCGCAGTGGCAGGGCGCGAGGGGGGCAGGATTTTTGGCGAGCACGGCACGAATGGTTTCAGCTTCTCGAACCACGTCATGATAGCCTAACGGCAATTCCACATCCTTGGTCGCGAGCACTTTCAGATAATCATCGATCATCGCAAAGAGTTCGAAGCGAAACGGAAATATGCCATTTGATGTGTGCAATTTGTTGAGCGCAACACCGGCCCGTGCTGGCGACGCCATGCGCTGCTTGAAGCCTTCAGGCGTCATGGTCACAGCATCTGGCACGAGGCGTGTCACCATGAAGCCGCTGGTGGCATCTGCGAAAATCACATCGGGTGCAACGCCCGCCATCGCCGCCGCACGGGCTGCGGCAACTTCATTACCACGGTTGATATATTCCTCAGTACCCTTGCCCGGAATGCGCAGCACCATATGGTCGATGCGAAATACCTGATTGGTGAGACCCCCCAATCTTGCAATGGGACCACGATAGGATGCGATGGCGGGAATGCGCCCAATAATGGCGCGGACTTGTTTTTCTTCGTGCGCGAACATGATAGGTTCAAATTATCACGGCATTGAAATCTTGGAAGTATAAAATGGCGCAGCATGAAGGCCACCTCGGAAAAGTATACGACGCCAAGAGTGCCGACGAAATCAAGACGATTTATGATGCGTGGGCGAAAACCTATGATGCCGAAATGGCTGAAGCGGGCTATCGCCACCCGCAGTCTTGTGTCGCATTGTTTGCCCGCCACGTGATGCGCGGCAGTGCACCGATCTTGGATGCAGGTGCGGGAACAGGTCTGATCGGGCAATGGCTGCAGACATTGGGATATCCCGACGTTGAAGCCTTGGATATTTCTGCTGGCATGCTCGAGGTCGCGCGAAAGAAAAATCTCTATAGTGCTTACCATCAGCTCGCGTTGGGTGGACGATTGCCCTTTGAAGACGGTGCTTATGCTGGCGTGATTTCATCAGGCGTGTTCACGTCAGGTCATGTAGGCGTTGAGGGCCTGGATGAGTTGTTGCGAATTTGCAGCCCCGGAGGAGCGGTCGTGCTCACGGTGAAAGGCACACTTTGGGATGGCGGATTTTCGGCGCGTGTTGATGAACTGGTGCAAGCGCGCGTGGTTGAAATTGCAGAAGTGACGGAGCCCTATGTCTCCATGCCAGGTGATCCGGCAACAACGCCCAGCCTCGGTGTGGTGCTCAGAATTTTATAGTGCGCGCAAGTTCGAGGAATTGTCTCACGTGTTCCTCGGGCGTTGCAAAGCTCAGCACGAAACGCACATGGGTTTCGCCCTCAGCACACGCATCGTCAGGCCATTCATAGAAATGTGCACCTTTGGCTTCGAGCGCTTCGTGCAGCGCGCGTGGCATGAAGGCGAAGACTTCGTTGGCCTCGACGGGTTGGGAAATGCGGACGGTGTTGGATTGGCGGAGACCATCTGCGAGGGTTGTGGCCAACGCGTTGGCGCGGGTTGCGTTGGCGAGCCAGACTGCAGGATCAAGATAGGCGTTCATCTGTGCGGAGAGGAAGCGCCCCTTCGACATCAACTGGCCGACGCGCTTTCTGCGCCAGAGAAAATCTTCGGCGAGTGCGTGATCGAAAAACACGACCGCTTCCAAAATCATGCCGCCATTTTTGGTGCCACCGAATGAAAGGGCATCCACACCTGATTTCCAGGTGAGTTCTGCTGGTGTGCATTTGGCTGAAACAAGCGCATTGGCAAAGCGAGCGCCATCCATGTGCAGGCGCAATTTGTTGGATTTGGCGACGGCTGAAATCGCAGCAATTTCTGCGGGTCGATAAATGTTTCCAAGTTCGGTCGCATTGGTGATCGAGATTGCTGAGGGCTTTGCGCCATGTTCGCCATGCACGAAATGCTTCAGCTTGTTCGCAATCGTTTCGGCTGAGATCTTAGCGCCGTCGCCTCTCAGCGTAATGAGCTTTGCACCACCCGTGAACAGTTCCGGCGCGTTACATTCATCGGTGTTGATATGGGCTGCCTCATGACAAAAAATACCACCATGCGGCGGGCACATCGCAGCCAATGCGAGGCTGTTGGCAGAAGTGCCGTTGGTAACCAGAAAGGCCCGCACTGGCTTTTCGAAAACTTCGGAGAGGCGCGCTTCAGCTTCCTTGGCGCCATCGTCATGGCAATAGGAAACATCGGTGAGGCGCGCGTTGGCTTCCACCATCGCCGCCATAATTCTCTGATCTACACCGTACTGATTGTCAGATCCGAAGTTCATCAACGCACCTTACGCAGCTGCTTCCTTCTGGCGGCTGATGCGCTTTCTTTCGTTTGGATCAAGCACGGCCTTGCGCAAACGGATCGATTTTGGCGTGATCTCGACGTATTCATCTTCGCCGACGTAGGCGAGTGCCTTTTCCAGCGACATCTTGATTGGAGGTGTGAGGATCATTGCTTCATCCTTGCCGGATGAACGCACGTTCGAGAGCTTCTTTTCCTTCAGAACATTGAGCTCGAGATCATTGCCGCGCGTGTGCTCGCCAATGATCATGCCGGCATAAACCTTGGTGCCAGCTTCGATGAACATCGGTCCGCGATCCTGCAGATAGAAGATCGCATAGGCAACAGCTTCGCCTTCGCCGTTTGAAATCAGTGCACCCGTGTGGCGCATCGGAATGGCACCGACATGTGGCACGTAGGAGTGGAACAGGCGGTTCATGATTGCCGTACCGCGTGTATCCGACAAAAGCTCTGACTGATAGCCGATGAGGCCGCGCGTTGGCGCGTGGAATATCAAGCGTTGGCGGCCAACGCCTGAAGGGCGCATGTCGCGAAGTTCACCTTTGCGTTCAGAAACCTTCTGCACCACAACGCCTGTGTAGTCTTCATCAACGTCGATGATGACTTCTTCCAGGGGTTCGGTTTTTTCACCAGCTTCATTGGTCTGGAACACAACGCGTGGACGCCCCACGGTGAGTTCAAAACCTTCGCGGCGCATGGTTTCAATCAGAATGCCAAGCTGCAATTCACCACGGCCTGCGACTTCAAACGCATCGGTTTCGGATTCCGACATGGTGACACGCAAGGCGATGTTGCCTTCCGCTTCACGCATCAGGCGTTCACGAATGACGCGGCTTTGCACCTTGTCGCCTTCCTTGCCTGCGAGTGGTCCGTCATTGATGCGGAACGCCATGGCGAGGGTTGGTGGATCGATCTTGGTGGCTTGAATTGGTTCAGTGACCGATGGATCGCAGAATGTATCTGACACGGTGGCTTTTACGAGACCAGAAATCTGGATGATGTCGCCAGCGTCGGCGCTTTCGACTGGCACGCGGTCGATGCCACGGAACGAGAGCACCTTTGAAACGCGACCAGTTTCGACAACTGATCCGTCCACGGACAATACTTTGACAACCTGGTTGGCCTTTACCGAACCGGAACGAATGCGGCCGGTGAGCACGCGGCCCAGAAACGGATTGGCTTCCAGTGTGGTCGCCAGCATGCGGAACGGGCCTTCTTCAACCACAGGCGGGTTGAAATGCTTGACCACGAGATCAAACAGCGGAGCCATGTCCTTTTGTTCGCCATCAGGTTTGTCAGCCATCCAGCCATGCTTGGCTGAACCATAGATGATCGGAAAATCGAGCTGCTCTTCTGACGCATCGAGATTGGCGAAGAGGTCAAACACTTCGTTCACCACTTCAAGATGGCGCTCATCAGGACGGTCGATCTTGTTGATGCAAACGATTGGACGAAGACCAATCTTCAAAGCCTTTTGCAGAACGAACTTTGTCTGCGGCATTGGGCCTTCAGCGGCGTCGACAAGCAACACGCAACCATCGACCATGTTCAAGATACGCTCAACTTCGCCACCGAAATCGGCGTGGCCAGGGGTATCGACAATATTGATGCGGGTGTCATGCCATTGCAACGATGTCACCTTGGCGAGAATGGTAATGCCGCGTTCGCGTTCGAGATCATTCGAGTCCATCACACGCTCGCCAACCTTCTGGTTGTCGCGGAACGTGCCGGACTGGGTGAGCAGGCGGTCGATCAGTGTTGTCTTGCCGTGGTCAACGTGGGCAATAATGGCAATGTTGCGCATATCCATGTGGGCGCACTCTCTTTCAAAGAATTGTCAGGAATTGAAGGCCGCATAGCACGGCGGTTATTGCAATGCAACAAAGGCCGGAGACTGGTTTTTCAGCGCCCGACGAATGCATCAAACGCGCCCCAGAATGGTTTGCGCAACATGTCTTGCTCCATCAGTATTTCATGTTTTGCACCTTCAATCTGCATGAAGGAAATACCTTGAACGCGTTGCGAAAAGAAACGTGCGGCACGTGCATCGACCACAGCCTCGCGTCCAGCTGCGATGATCAATGTGGGGCAGGAGACGGGTTGACCTTTGGGCCAGCGTTTCAGTTCGTTGATACTTGCCATCGCGGCAATCAACCAACCATAAGTCACGCCACCGATTGCAAGTTCGCGATGTTCTTCAATGGTTTTGATGTCTCGCTCAAAACGCTTGCGTTCTGAGGTGAGCAGGTTTTTCTCAAAATCGCCCTGCTTGAGCGGTCCGCTCGCATAGCCGGGGATATAGAGCCATGTGAGTTGCAATATCTGCGTGAGAATATTGATCAGGCGAATGACAGGCTTTGGCCACCAGCCGTAACGAAGATCAATGAGAGGCGAAGTCATGATGACTTTTGTGAACGCGGTGCGATGGCGCAAGGCGCGCAATGCAATCTGACCACCAGTTGAGTGGGCAACGACGTAATAGGGTTTGGGACAGTGTTTCAGTACAACCTGATTCATGAAGCTGCGCAGATCTTCATCATAGTCCGAGAAGCGCCTGACGTAGCCACGCATGCGGTCATTGAGCAGGCGCTGTGATCCGCCTTGACCGCGCCAGTCGAGACTCGCCACCGCGAATCCACGCGCTTGTGCGTCGCGCATGGTTTCGAAATAGCGCTCGATAAATTCCGCGCGTCCATTCAGGAATATGACCGTACCGCGCGGCTCTGCAACCATTGCTGTCATGGCACGCAATTCAACGCCGTCTGCCGTCAGCACATTGTGAACGATCGTGCTGTCGGGTGCGGGATTGTCTGTGCGTGGAAAAATCTGCTGCATGCCGCAATTCTGTGTTGCATGCGGTCGCTCAAGTCAAGCTAGAGCTTGCGGACCTCGGTCAGCTCACCACTGGCCGAAGAAATCCGTACTTCAAACTGCTTGCCATCCCGCATCGCCTTGAAAGCATAGGTCTTGCCAACACAAAGTTGCGGGCTCACGGCGGTAAAGCCAAAGCCTGAAACGATGCCAGCCGCCTTGTCGCAGGAAATTGCGTTCTGCTGTGGCGCGATGGGAGTCAGGCGCGAACTTTTCGGAGTCAGTGATGGCATTTGCGCAGGTTCGGGTGGCAGCACCAAACGCGCTGGAGTTTTGACAATTGGTGTTTTGACAATTGGTGTTTTTACAGCAGGTGCCGGAACGAAAGGTTTTCCTGGCGTTGCAATTTTCACCATCGGCTTTGGTGCCGCTGGTTTGGCGACAACGGGCTTGGACACAGACGTTTTTTGAACCTGTGGATTTGCGAGTTTTGGTGTGACCACCCGTGGCTTGCCCGTGATTGCCGCAACCTGACGCTTCTCAGCGTCAGTCAATGTGCGACGCGTTGCCAATGCGGGCCTTGCAGGTTTTGCCTTGGCAATTTTCTTTTTGGACTTCTGCTTCTTCATCTGCGGGCGATAGTAAAACTCATCGGCCTCTTCATCGTAGACCCAGTCTTTGCGATTATTTGACCGGCGACGCGGCACGATGATTTCGTCTTCTTCACGATCATCGTATTCGGCTTCAAAATCATTGTCATCAACGAAGAGCTGGAAAGGATCAAAGCGGCGAAAGCGATGCTCAGCATTTGCATCGCCTGCAACCGCCAGCAGTGTTGCGGCTGAAACAAGTGTAGCTGCCAGTAACGCTTTCAACATCGTAGTCCCCTCGATAGTCGTTCACTTTTGCCAAAAGATCGTGGCGGAAAAATGCCACCTTACATTTGGTCGATAAAATACCGGGCAGTGTTGCTTTCGCAAGACACTGCCCGGTCCGCCGTCCTAGCCGGACTTTCGTCCGGAGCGGTATGGCTTAGTAGTTGTAGGTTGGGCGCACGCCGATGATGCGGCCATAAGCTGCGTCAACCTTGACGCGGTACATTTCACCACGGCGCCAAGCGGTGTAGCCGTATGAGCGGCCATCACAATCAAAGGCAGAGACATTGCGGAAGCCTGCGCGGCGCACCATGCGACGGCCTTCGCCGCACGAGATGCCAAAGCTGTCATCGAGATCGACTTCAACATGGCGCGGACGGCGTGGGTGATGCGGGCGCACTGGTTGAACATCGTAGCCATAGTCTTCGTAGACTGGATAGACTGGAGCGCCGAGTTGTACCTGGATGTCCCAGTTGGTCTTGGCTTCAGCAGCAGGAGCAGCAGCACCAACGGTGGCGGCAACAGCGGCAGCGGCAATGAGGGTCTTGATAATCATGGTGTCTCTCCTTGAAGTGTTTCACCTAAGATGGCCTTGATCGGTCATCGTTGGACCCTTTCTAGCAGGGGTCAGTTGAACGGAACCCCAAGGCCACGTTCATCTTCCATTCATCGGCAAGGTCATTTCGTGGCGGGATCGCTGTCTTGGCCCCTTGAAATCAAAAAACTGCTTCCTACCTGAGCGCTGTGGATGCCTTCGGGGTCCACTTTAACCCAAATCACATAGCTTCAGGAGAATGTGACATGTTTGACTACACCCCCTTCTATCGTTCAAGCGTTGGCTTTGACCGTCTCTTCCGCTTGCTGGATGAGGCCGCCAATGTCGAGACACAGACCTATCCGCCCTACAATATCGAACGCCTCAGCGAGAATGCTTACCGCATCACCATGGCGGTTGCCGGTTTTGGCATGGACGAGCTTTCGATCATCCAGGAAGGCAATGCACTTTTGATTTCTGGCAAGAAGACCCAGAAGGCCGATCCCAAGATCGAAGTTCTGCATCAGGGCATTGCCGCGCGTGATTTCGAGCGGCGCTTCCAGACTGCCGATCATGTTGAGGTGCAGTCAGCAGATCTCGTGAATGGCCTCTTGCAGATTTCGCTGGTCCGGGAAATCCCCGAAGCGATGAAACCTCGCCAGATCGCGATTAGCAAAGATTCAGCCAGGGTGCTTGAGCACAAGGCTGCTTAACCGGGCTGCTTGATCCGTAGACTGACGATCATGAAGGGGCGTCGGTGGAAACACCGGCGCTCATTCTTTCTGGTGAAAGCGCAATGCGGATCATCAGCAATGTGGCGAGTGTCAAGGTTGCAGCAAGTGCAAATACTGCACTGATCGAGTACCAGCTTGCCATCAATCCCAAAAGCCAAGGAATGACGAAACGTGGCCCACCTGAAATCGCCGAGGCAAAGCCCATGGCGGCGGCGCGGCGTTCAGGGGCCTGCTTGCCAGCCAGGGCAAAAAGATAGGGGAACACAAAGCCAAGGCCACCGCCCACGCAGGCAAAGGCCAAAACTGAAATCGCAAATCCGGGTGCCAAGCCTATCACTGCAAAGCCGAGAGTTGCCATGCCCAAGCCTGCTGTGACGACGCGCTCATCGCCAAAACGCTGTCGCAGATAATCGCCCCACAGCCGCATCGCCCCGCCGCAAATCCCAAAGAATGCAGCACCCAATCCGGAATAGGCCAGGAGCTCCGGCTTCAGCGAAGCGAGCAATTGCCCGGCCCACAACATCGCCGTGATTTCGGCGGCGTTGCTAAGGCCGATGGTGAGGCCAATCAACGTGAGCTTGAATTTTGGAAGGCCGATATTTGAGTCGTCGGCTGCTGGCATATGCGGTACGCGATCGGGAATGTTGCGCCAGACTTCGTAGAAAGCCCAGAGCATCAGCACGGTCGACAGAACAGCAGGTGCCATCACGGAAATTTTCACGCTGAGAAAGCTTGAAGCAATTGCAGCAGCGGCAAAGCCCAACGAAACTCCTGCATGATAAGAATTGAAAACAGGTTTCTTCAACTCCTCTTCAACTTCCGAACCTTCAGCATTCATGTTGAGATCGAGAAAGGACAGCGATATCGCCAGCATCAGATTGGAAATCAGGTAAGTCGCAGGCGATCCCACGGTGAGGGCGTAAACCAGAGCTGCAAGGCAAACAGGCAGGGACACAAGCATCACTGTGCGATGATTGAAATGGCGGCTGACATAACCGCCTGCGAGCATTGCAAACAATGCCGCCAGCATGGCGAAGGATTGTGTGCGGCCGAAAAATTCATTGTCGACACCAGCTGATTTCACAATCACCGGAAGTGCGCCGACCTGGCTGCCGACAATCGCGCCAAATGCCACGAAGACGAGGAAGATCGTGGCGCGCGGCGTTGTCAGCATCAGCCCCGGCCAACGAATGGCATTTTGGTAGCCATGACAGTCATGAACAGGACATTGGCGGAAAGCGGCAGCGAGGCCATGTGCACAACGGCACGTGCCACTTCCGTCACATCCATGGTGGGTTCGATGCGAGTCGAACCATCCGCCTGCGGCACACCCGATTGCATTTGGGTGGTCATGTCAGTCGCCGCATTGCCAATGTCGATTTGCCCGCAGGCGATATTGTATTTGCGCCCGTCAAGCGAGGTTACCTTGGTAAGTCCAGTGATTGCATGTTTTGTCGATGTGTAGGGTGCGGAGTTTGGCCGTGGTGCATGTGCCGATATCGATCCATTATTGATGATGCGGCCACCCCTGGGGTGCTGCAGTTTCATCATCTTGAACGCCTGCTGCGTGCACAGGAAAGGCCCGGTGAGATTGGTGTTCACCACGTTGGTCCATTGCTCAAAGCTCAGGTCTTCAAGCATGACGGTGCCAGGTGCGCCTGTGCCTGCGTTGTTGAACAACACATCGAGACGACCGAACTTCTGATCGGTTGCGAAGAACAAGTCAGCGACGGATTTTGGATCGGCAACATCAGCTGTGACAACCAGCGTTTCGCCCAGCATAAGCTTTGCTGTTTCCATGAGCTTTGCTTCGGTGCGGCCCGTTAGCACAACTGCATATCCCGCTTCACCCAAAGCGATCGCGCATGCCCGGCCAATGCCAGTGCCCGCTCCTGTAACCATTGCAACCTTCATAGAATCCCTGCTGCCTTTCCTACTTTTCGAAGTCCATTCACGATCGCGAGTGGGTCGCCATAGAGCGCTGCCACACCAGCGATTTCCAAAGCCTTTGCATAATGTCCACCGATTTTTGGTGAAGCGAGGATTGTGTATCCTGCGTCTTTTTTGCGTGTAGCAAGGGCGTGCGCCACTTCGCTGCCGATCACAATGCCAGAAAGATAAGAGGAAAGCGCCTGCCCATCGATTTCTTGGTAAAGACCCAAGCTGCGCACTGAAAACAGATTGTGGAGGAGGCCTGCCGGATCAGCGAGCGATTTTTCGACACCGCGGGTGAAGGCTTTTTCATCCGGCTCGTCCGATGTCATCAAGCGGCCCAAAATCGAATGCTGGCGCAAGGTGGCAAAAGTCTCGCCCGTCACATAGGTCGCAAAGTGTGTGATGCGCTCTCCCTCAACATCGATCCACTTGGAATGCGTGCCTGGTGTGATGAAATGCGTTGATTCACCCAGCGCCCCAAAAACTTGAGTCTCCTCACTGCGCATCACATCATGGCCGAGCGATCCGCCCTTCAAGTGTAGACCTGTGATGAAATAAATGGTGCGGCCTGAAGGTGTTGTATGCAGATGCGCACTCTGCGCAAGCTCGGCAACACCAGCCGGGCAATCGACATAAGGCCGTTCGATCCACCCTTGCTTCGAAGTGATCATGCCGGATGCGATGATCGGCAGCGCCTTGTCCCATGTGCCGATCTGCGTCTCTAGCGCCTCACCGAACCGACCGCCCTCAACAGAGAGAATGCCCATCGGTGCCGATATTTCGTTTTGCACGATGCCATCAATACCAACATGATAAGCCCGAAACGAAGTCGTTCCCCAGTCCAGCGCGATAAAAGATTTGCTCATGAAGGGGTGGGTAGCACTACCCGGTGATTTAGGAAATGCCCCCTTTTCTTGGAGGGTCGACGAGATTAATCGCCGATGAGCGCGGCCGTTTGATTGAACGGCTTTTACACATCGGCGAGAAACACTCCTCGAAGTGATTACGACTTTGGCAGCAGTACCTTGTCGATCACGTGAATGACGCCATTGGATTGCTTCACATCGGCAATAGTGACTGTCGCAACACCACCATTTTCGTCCATGATCTTGACCATGCCGCCTTCAACCTTGGCGGTGAGTTCGCAGCCACCAACGGTCTTGATCTTGTGCATGCCACCATCATCAGCAACCATCTTCTGTACATCGGCTGCAAAGGCAGCTGCTGGTACAACGTGACAGGTGAGGACCTTGGTGAGCTGGTCCTTCATGCCTGGCTCGAGCAGCTTTTGCACAGTGCCAGCAGGCAGCGCATCAAAGGCTGCGTTGACGGGGGCAAACACCGTGAATGGCCCCTGACTTTTCAGCGTATCGACAAGACCAGCAGCCGAAACAGCGGCAACCAGTGTAGTGTGATCTTTCGAGTTCATCGCATTTTCAACGATGTTCTTTTCAGCAAACATCTCGGCACCGCCAACCATCGGGTTGGAGCCCGCAAGTGCGGCGGTTGAGAGTGCTGTTAGTAAAAGGGCTGTAGCAAACTTGTTCATGGTAGTTTCCTCTTGATCAATGATCGAGCACCCAACTGGTGCTCATATTTGGATCAACGAGAGGAAGTTGAAAAAAGTTGCTTACACTTTCGTAACAAACATCACGAAGACGTGAGTGCGAATTTCGCAATGCCCATCACTTCACCGCCATTGGGCTTTTGTAGAACAGCAAGGCACATGGAGCAGCCAGCAGGGACTACGGCTTTCCGTGGCATGACCAGGGTTTTTTCAGCGCCCTTCCACATGCCAGCGGGAGAGAGTTTGTGCACGACATTGTGATAGATCACTTCTGAGCCTGAATTTTCACCACGCTTTATTTCGACAGGCACTTTCGCCTTGATCGCCATTAGCCAGACATCGCCACCGCCCAATTCCGAATTGGCTGCGATACTGATTGAAACTTCATCTGTGCCTACAACAATATTCAGCGGAATACGCGATGAAAGCGCACGCGCTTTTTCGATGGCACTTGAAACGGCAGCAACATTGCTGCCCACTGCATGCAGCGATCCGTTCACCACCATTTGCGGCGTGTAGACCTGACCATCACCACGGGCGCGCGCATAATCATATTGGCGCTGCGTATATTCAGGCTTGGCAAGTGTGTCGCGCCAGCCGAGATAATCCCAGTAATCAACATTGAGCGAAGTGACGATCACATCATCACGCTGTGCGAGTTTGCCGGCTAGCTTGTCGGCAGGCGGGCATGATGAACAGCCTTGTGATGTAAAAAGTTCAACTAGCACAGGTGGTGTTGCTGCACGCGCTGCCCCGCCGAAAAATGGCAAGGTGATTGCCGAGGCTGCTAGACCAAGGGCAGAACGGCGGGACAAGGCGAGCTGGTTTTCCATGATCCAACAATGGCACAAACCCGCTTCACATGAAAATCACGTTGGGGTGAAACCATTCACCTTGGTCAAAATGATACGATTGGCTTGAAGCCACCCCAATACATGCGCATGCCATCAAACGGCATGTCTTTCACGTTCATGCTGGCGGACATTTCAGGTGATGCCATGGCTTTTTTCCAGACCTTGTCACGGTGCGCGCGGGTTTTGAAAATCATCATGCCGACGACGACGACTTCACCCTTCTTGAGTAATAGGCTTTGTGGAAACGAAGTGAGCTTCCCGGGCTTCACATCATCAGCAACGCTTTCGGTGTAGGCTACAAGCCCCGCCTTCTTCCAATAGCGCGCCCACTTTTTACAATGCGCCTTGTAGGCCACGAGCTTCTTTTTCGGAACGGGGATGACGAAATAATCAATGTAGGCCATGTCTGCGCACTCCATTCTGCAAACATAGCCTACGCTTCACTGTAAGAAGTCTCAAGACCAGCGCTCACGCACCTCACAAACTTGACGCAGCCAGAATTTCGTTCGATGTTGTTGGACATGAAAACAAAATTACAACAGTTGCTCATTGCTGCAATGGCCCTGCTCTTGATGTCTGCATCGCCGATGGCCGCTGAAATCTCCAACGAGGAAAAGGTTTTGCAGGGCGCGATGATGTTACGGTCGCGCGATCCCTATGCCCGTGAAGTAGGGTCGGGGGAGGCCATTGGTGTTCTCATCAAGTCCGGGTTTCTCAAGCGCAAGCCGTTTCAGCGGGCTGACTATGTTGATTATCGAGCACTGAAAAAGCCGATGAAGTTTCTTGGCCATTCAGTTCTTCTGATCGAAGAGGAATATCTGGTTGAGTGGATCGGCTGCTGTGTCAATGTCGGCATTGGTATGGTGATCGAGGAGAGCGGCGATACGGCCGGACTCGAGGGTTTCGTGAAAGCCAATCAGTGCCGCAAGGAAGGCGAAGACTACTGGAAGGGCTCACTGGAGAATTCTGGATTGAAGCCGAAAGCTGGCGTAAAATATTCCTACATCTCTTGCCGCGAGAAGGATGGCCCGCTCTAGGCCTACAGCGCTAATTCGGAGCGCAGCTTTTTCGTCAGGTTCATCGCGGCGAGTTTGTGGCTTTCTCTGATATAGGTTTTGAGATCGGCATCACTGAGCGTGGTGGTGTTGGTGCGCTGGATCCATTTCATGCCGCGCGAAGCCAGGTAGGGTGCTGGCCTGCATCCCTCAGCGTCTTTTAACATTTCATACGACATGTCTGAGCATTTGAAAGTGATGCCATTGTCCGTGCCGCCATCAAACCACGCGATGGCAAACATCTTGCCTTTTTCGCCACCTACTTTCCAAACATGTGCGCCACCCCATTGGCACACATAATGCGTGTGCGGCAGGGATTTGCAGAAGGCGTTGAAAGAGGCAGGCGTCACAGCGCGTCGTAAACCGCATCGATCAGGCGCTGGCGCCTTGGATCAATGCCGTCATCAAAGCCCAACATGTGATTGGTGACATAGGCAAAGCCGAGGCGCGCTTCGGGATCGCCGAACCCCATCGCACCACCCCAGCCTCCATGGCCAATGGTTGAAGGTGATGCGCGCGCGATATCTAGAAGCGCAAAACCTGCAGCCCAGCAGGCGGGACTGTCAAAGCTTTCATCCGTACCTTTGAACCGCATGCGACTTGCAAGCGCCAATGTCTCTTTGCTCATCAACTGCGATGCATCTCTCATCAGATCGCCATAGATCGCGGCGAGGCCAGCAGCCGTGCCATGACCATTGCCACCCGGAATTTCAGCCGCACGAAAGCGCCTGTTGTTGGGAGCGGTTGCTTGCGGCGTTGGATTTCGCGTGCTGTGCGGAAAAGCGGTTTTCTGCATGGCATCAATCCAGTCGGAAACACCGCGTCCGCCAATCATTTCTGCACAGCGATGATCTTCACTTTCAGGAACACCAACATGAAAATCAGCGCCTAATCGCTGAGCAATCTCGCTACGGATAAAGGCACCTGGCGTTTGGCCGGTTACCCGCTGCAACACGGCACCCGCAAGATGACCGTAGGTCAACGCGTGATAGGCACACACGCTGCCCGGTTCAGAAATCGGTTTTTGTGCGGCGAGCAATGCACATGTCTTTTCCCAATCATGCAACGTGTCTTCAGAAAGTGGAGCCGTCCAGCCATTGAGGCCTGCGCGATGCGACATCACGAGATCAAGCGTGATCTTGTCTTTGCCTTCAGCCGCAAACTCCGGCCAGTAGTTGGCGATCGGCACATCATAACGCAGTAATCCACGTTCTGCCGCTATCGCTATCGCCGTTGCAAGAACACCCTTGGTGCACGACCACACATTGACCAGTGTATCCCGCGCCCACGGTTTTGATTTCGCCGCATCGGCATGCCCGCCCCAAAGCTCCGCCACCATCTTGCCGTCAAGCATGACAGCAACACCGCCGCCAAGCTCAAGCCCATCAGCGAACGAGGACGCAAAGGCGTCCTTGAGATGTGTGAAGCGGGTATCAGCCTGGCCAGAGATCTGGGTCATGATTGATATTAGCCACAAGTGCCATCCTGATACTAGCTCAGACAACTCTTTTGCGTTTCCTGAGATACGGCGCGAAAAGCCTAAATTCATGAGGGTGCAATTTTGGCCATTCTGAAATACGGCGTTTTTCGATCCAGTACGGCTTGAACAATGCGATCCACGCCTTGCGACAATCATCGCGCTGCGCCTCAGTGCAGACGAGGTCAATCGATGAGACATCATGCGATTGCGCCCAACGACGCGCAACAAGAGCTACATCTTTCCCAACTTTTTTGTTGTCGGATCCCTTGATTTCCGTAATGTCTGCGAGGCCGTCACGATAGCTTGGTGCAACACTTAGCGTTGCAATAGATACACCTTCCTTTCGCATGCTCCAAAGTTCAGTGGCGTAGTAGGCAATGTCTTGACCATACGAAAGGATGCAGTGCCGCATGCGGTCGGCCTCTTCGGCAATCATTTCCGCAGTTGCAAGATGAACAAATTCAATACCCTCCAATGTGGCTGGCGCAAATGCTGCAGGCTGCCGCCTCACTTGCAAAAGCAAGTGTGTGTTGACTGCTTCAACCCAATTCCTGCATGCGTCGACAGCCTGTTTGAGTTTCATTTTCATATGCCAGGGCTTGCGGCACAGTCTGCCGAGCTGGCCGTCCTTCTGCGCCGATGACCAAGCCCACAGCCCGAGCGTATCCAGATCGCGCCACGACAGCCGTTCCCTTTCATCTGGCGAGAGCGCCGCAATCCAAAGCGCAAACGGTTCATTGCCTGCCCGTGCAGCAAGACTGACAGATTTGAGCCAGCGCGCCGCATGCCGCATTTTTAAAGGAAGGTGATTGCCGATTTGCCGCGAAATGAAGGGACCTTGTGGCAGCTTGCCCAAGGGTTCTTCGAATGCTTGGGGCGGTAACTTGCGTAACCAAAATGGCAGTCCAAAGTGTTGGGCAATGAACTTCAGTGAAGCCCCGACTTTCACCGCATTGGCAAGCGCCAGTTGATCAATTGATTTGTGAGGCACGGCGATCACAAACAAGATTGCGGGAAAGCTCAACGCGAGATCGGCAAGACGCATGTCGTCGGACGCGGCATGCATCACTGCGCTACGATGTTTCATCGGATAGTTTTGCAAGGCCCGCGATATGCGTGCCCCATGCATGCGTTCGCGCGCCGCAAACTGTGGCGCAGCCACAGCGGAGGAAGAAGAAATCATGACAAGACTCATCAAGCACCACAGTTGAGAACTGGGCGCAAAAAATTGATTGGATGAAAGGAACCCGGCTTAAATCCCAGGCATCAGTCGCGTTTGGTTAGCGAAGGCCCGGGAAGCGCAAAATACAATTCATGATCGCTTCTCCTTGAATGTTGGAGAGTTGGCATAGCTATGGACCAAAAAATGCGCAAGTAAAAATCGCCTGGAGAGATTGGCCTCACGCCGCCTTTGCGATATTTCGCAGGACGAAGTGCAGGATGCCACCGTTTTTGTAGTAGTCGATTTCATCGAGCGTATCGATGCGGCAGAGGACCTCGACTGTGGTCTTGCTGCCGTCGGCGCGGGTGATTTGCACTTGCATGTTTTCGCGGGGGCGCAGGCCATCGGCGAGACCGTTGATGGTGATCTGTTCGTTGCCCGTGAGGCCGAGTTTTTGCCAGCTGTCACCGTCCTTGAACTGCAGTGGCAAGATGCCCATGCCGACAAGGTTGGAGCGGTGAATGCGCTCGAAGCTTTGTGCGATGACGGCGCGCACGCCCAGGAGATTGGTGCCCTTTGCGGCCCAATCGCGCGATGAGCCGTTGCCATATTCAACGCCTGCAAACACCACGAGCGGAATTCCTTCGGCCTGGTATTTCATCGCGGCATCATAGATCGGCATTTCGGTGTTGCTGGTCTGGTGAATGGTGAGGCCACCTTCTTTCACCGCGCCATCGGCACCTTTAACCATGTGGTTCTTGATGCGGATGTTGGCGAAGGTGCCGCGCATCATCACCTCGTGATTGCCGCGGCGTGTGCCATACTGATTGAAGTCCATCGCGGCAACACCATTGGCCGTGAGATATTTGCCAGCAGGCGAAGCTGCCTTGATCGAGCCTGCAGGCGAGATGTGATCTGTGGTGATCTTGTCGCCGAACAATCCCAAAATGCGTGCTGATGTGATGTCTTTCACGGCGCGTGGTGTCATCGTAATGCCATCAAAGTAGGGTGGGTTCTGCACGTAAGTGGAGGTGTTGTCCCAGGCATAGGTTTCGCCTTTGGAGGTCGAAACACCGCGCCAGTTCTTGTCGCCCTTGAACACATCGCCATAACGCGACTTGAACATTTTCGCCGAAATGTTTTTGCGAACGAAAGTTTCGATTTCCTTGTTGGTCGGCCAGATATCGCGAAGATAAACGGGCTTACCCTTCTTGTCGTGGCCCAAGGGTTCTGTCGTAATGTCAATCTGGGTTGACCCTGCGAGTGCATAGGCCACAACGAGCGGCGGTGAAGCGAGATAGGCTGCCTGTACATCTGGTGAAACGCGGCCTTCGAAATTGCGATTGCCGGAGATCACGGCAGAGGCAACAATGCCATTGTCGTTGATTGCTTTTGAAATCGCCGGATCAAGCGGACCCGAATTACCGATGCACGTCGTGCAGCCGTAGCCCACGAGATTGAAGCCCACCTTGTCGAGCTCTTTCTGCAAGCCGGCCTTGTTCATGTATTCGGACACGACTTGTGAGCCCGGCGCAAAAGATGTCTTAACCCATGGCTTTGAGGTGAGGCCAAGGGCGGCCGCTTTCTTTGCAAGAAGACCAGCGCCAATCAGCACTGATGGATTTGATGTGTTGGTGCAGGAGGTGATCGCGGCGATCACCACATCACCATGACCGATGTCATAGTTCTTGCCTTCGACCTTGACGCGGCGTGCCTGCTCACCCGGCTTGGCAAATCCGGCTTTGTCTTTCGGCGCATCGAGTGCGGACCGGAAGCCCTGCTTGATTTCGTTGAGGGGCACAAATTTTTCGGGACGGTTGGGACCGGCCATCGCTGGCACGACTGACGAGAGATCAAGTTCAAGCGTATCAGTGAACACAGGCTCAGCAGCGTTCTTGCTGTTGAACATGCCTTGCGCCTTTTGGTATTTTTCAACGAGTGCCACACGATCCGCCTTGCGACCTGAGAGCTTGAGGTAATCAAGTGTTACGCTATCAACCGGGAAGAAGCCGCAGGTTGCGCCATATTCCGGTGCCATGTTGGCAATCGTCGCGCGATCAGCAAGTGTGAGATAGTGAAGACCTGGTCCGAAAAATTCGACGAACTTGTTGACCACACCCTTCTTGCGCAACATCTGCGTGACGAGCAAAACAAGATCCGTTGCTGTTACACCTTCGCGCAATTTGCCTGTCATCTTGAAGCCGATGACTTCCGGCAACAGCATTGACTGCGGCTGGCCAAGCATTGCGGCCTCAGCTTCAATCCCACCCACACCCCAGCCCAAAACGCCAAGGCCGTTCACCATTGTGGTGTGTGAATCGGTGCCGACAAGCGTATCAGGATACGCCGTGGTAACCTTGGTCTTCGTCTTGCCCTTCACCACTGTTTCGGTTTTTGTCCACACGGTCTGTGCGAGATATTCAAGATTGACCTGATGGCAAATTCCAGTGCCCGGTGGCACCACGCGGAAATTTTCAAACGCCCCCTGGCCCCATTTCAGGAACTTGTAGCGCTCGAGGTTTTGTTCGTACTCGCGCTTCACATTGGCGGCGAATGCTTTTGTATTGCCAAAATAATCGACAACAACCGAGTGATCGATAACGAGATCAACGGGCACAAGCGGATTGATTTTCTGTGCATCGCCCTTCAGCGACTTCATGCCATCGCGCATGGCGGCGAGATCGACAACCGCAGGAACGCCGGTAAAATCCTGCATCAAGACGCGCGCCGGGCGAAAGCCGATCTCAGCCTCGCCACGCCCACGATTGGAAAGCCACGCCACAAATCCTTCGATGTCCTTCTTCGTCACGGTGCGCCCATCTTCATTGCGCAGCAGGTTTTCGAGCAACACCTTCATGGAATAAGGCAATGCGGACACGCCCTTGAGCCCGTTCTTCTCCGCTACGATCAAACTGTAATACACATAGGATTTGGCACCCACCTTGAGGGTCTTGCGGGCTTTGAAGCTGTCAATAGAGGTGTGCGGGGACATGAGCGGTTACCTATCGATAATGATTGGAAATTTCGCACGGGCTATAGCCGGGTTTGCGCTGCAGCAAAAGGGGCTTAACCATAGGAGCCGCATTAAAAGGTTTTAATACAAATTTCACACAACCTTAACGCCTTGGGCTTCACAATGCCACGGGGATTTGCGTGTGAAATGTTAAAGCTGATACGAAGAATTGCCTTGTTTTCTGCTCTTGCGGTGGGACTGCTTGCCTTTGGCTATCTCACAGTTGTCACTTCGGCAGATCGGCTGATTCAGTCTGAATCGCGCTTTCGTACTGATGCATGGGCTGAGTCCATGCTCACTCAAGTTCCTGATATCAAAGAAATTATCGAGGGTGAGCAGCCGTCTGAAGATTCGATCTTGTTCATGGAGCAGGCCCGCACCATTGGCGACATCTGGGAATACAAGCTTTACAACAAGGAAGGCAAACTTGTTCTGGTCTCAAGCCAGCTCGGCCGGACGCATCGCTTTACAGATACCTTGGACAGCCTGAATTTCAACGTTCGGCAGCTTGTAGAGGATACCGGCCTCGCCATTCGTACGCGCGACGGCAAAGAGGAATATGAGCCAAAGCTGATCACCGACTCGATTGTTCGCGTCATGCAGCAAGGTGAAATGATCGGTTATCTCCATCTCGAAGTGGACGAAAGCAAACGTGCCGCTGAAAACAAGGGCACGATTTCGCATTTGGCGCTTTCCCTGTTGGCCATACTCCTGATTGGCTTTGGCGGTCCGGCTGCGGCCTATCTGCTCAGTGCCCAGAAAAAGGAAAAAGCTGAAGATCAATTGGCCTATCTGGCGTTTCATGATGATTTGACCGGTCTCAAAAACCGTGCAGCCATCAACCGGGTCTTAAATCGTGCACTTGAGAGCAATGGTGCCGCCAATGACGGCGCGCAATGCGTTGTGCACATGATCGACCTTGATCACTTCAAGAGCATCAATGATACGCTTGGCCATGAAGCAGGCGATGCGCTTCTGAAGGAGGTGGCCGTCAGGCTTCGCCACATCTGCAACATGAGTGCGGATGTCGGTCGGCTTGGGGGCGATGAATTTGTTATTGTACAACCTGGCGTGAAGCGCGCTGGTCAAGCCGAAACACTTGCTGCGCAAGTGATTGCAGCACTGAAACGCCCGATGGTGGTTGGTGGAAATGAAATTGAATGTGGAGCGAGTGTCGGTTTTGCCAGCTATCCCGACAATGCTAGCACAACGTCTGAACTCCTGAAATGCGCTGATACGGCCTTGTATGTGTCGAAAAGCCAGGGCCGTGGCATGTATTGCGCCTTCAAGCCAGAGCATGATGCCAAGATGGTTCGCCGCAGGTTGGTTGAAACCAAGTTGCGCCAAGCCATGGCCAGTAAAGGCTTTACCCTTGCATTCCAGCCACTTTTCAATCTGGCCAGCAAAAAAATAGAGAGTGTCGAGGCCCTGTTGCGTCTCAACGATCCGGAAATTGGTCACATCTCGCCAGGTGAATTCATCCCCATTGCCGAAGAGGCAGGCTTGATCGATGAGATCGGTGAATGGGTGGTTTACGAGGCCTGCCGTGCGCTCGCTCTGCTGCCCAAGCCGATGTCTCTCGCACTCAATCTTTCGCCAGTGCAGTTCCAGCGTGGCGACATTGTGGGCACCATAACCAAGGCCATCGCCGCCAGCAAGATTGATCCCCGGCGCCTGGAACTTGAAATCACCGAAAGCCTGTTACTGAAGGACAGTCCTGAAACCCAGGACAAGATCAAACGCCTGAAAGCGCTGGGCTGTGCTATTGTGCTTGATGATTTTGGTGCTGGCTATTCCAGCCTGAGCTATCTGTGGCGTTACCCCTTCAGCAAGCTGAAGATCGATCGTGAGTTTGTTGCGGCGATGACGGCCAATCCTGATGTTGCTGGCATTGTTGAAATCATGGTGCACCTCGCCAAGAAATTGAAAATGCGCGTTACAGCAGAAGGCGTTGAAACCATGAGTCAGGAGCTGGCGCTTGTCGAACTTGGCTGCGACCAGGTGCAAGGCTTCCTCTATGCCAGGCCCATGCCGATGGCCGACCTCGCCCCGTTTTTCTTGCGTGACATCTATACTCAAACCGAATTTGTAACGAAAGGAACTTCCCATGAAGGCCTATTGGTTGGCGCAACGCAGTAAGTCTGCAGCACTGGTTCTTGGCACTGCTCTCATTTTGGCAGCGCCGTCTTTGAGCTTTGCTGACACGAAAATGGATCAGATTTTCAACGATGAAGCGATTCAGCGCTATCTCGGTGAGGCTGCTCCTGTGGTCAGCTACCTGACCCGCATCAAGATGAAGCGGTCTCATCTTGCTGCATCTGCACTCAACGTGAATGCCGGGAACCAAAATGACGCCCATTCGCATGTTGAACATCCCATGGAAGAAATCTGGGATGGTCTGCACAATTCGATGGACCCGATAAAGGCGGAAGAACTGAAAAGCGCCTTGTTGGCGGCGCAAGACGCCGTTAAGAAGCATGACAACGCCGAAAGCATCGCGGCTATTGACCGCGCCACGACCATGCTTCTCAAGCTTGAGCAGGAAGCCATCAAGGACAAGAATGCGCCTGCAGTTCTGGCCGAAGTGGCTGCCGTGATGCTCCGAACCGCAGTGGTCGAATACCATGAAGCGTTTGACGGCAAGAAGATCAAGAACATGGTCGAATTCCACGATGGAGCGATGTTCGTGCGCGAGGTTCAGGCGATGATGACGATTATCGGTCCCGCCTTGCAGGCAAAAGATCCGGAAGCATTCGCATCCTTGAACGGCATTCTCGATAAACTCTATGCCGCTTGGCCTTTGCCAGGTGCACCCGACAAAATCGCCTCTGTAACGCGGCTGCAGACACTGGTGTCATTGGCTGAAATCAAGCTTTCCGCCTTGCAGTGATCCCCAAAAGAGAAAAGCCCGCGCCACTTTCGTGGGCCGCGGGCCTTTCACGGGGGAGGAACCCGTTTTTCGTGATTTAGTTGGCGCGTGCTGCCTCGCGGGCAACGCGCTGAATGTCGTGGCGATTGATGCCCAAATCATTGAGCTCGCGGTTGCTGAGAGCTTGCAGCTCTGTGACTGTACGGTTGTAACGCTTCCAGTTGGAGATGCGCGACTTAAGAACTTCAAACATATTGATCTCCTTTCAAGATGATCAGTTTCGTCTTTGCTTTGATCGTTTTTTCTACAAACCGAATATAGCTGCAGTGCACAAAAATGAGTAGTGCAAAAAACGCATGGCTGATCTTCACGACGTAAAATCAACATGTTAACGAGCGTTAACGATTTGTATTGCGTTGAAAACGCGGGATTTATTGGTGAAGTCGACAGAATTGTTACAATCATGTGGCGAATTGAGTTCGATAATTCCAGATTTTTGCATATCAAAACGTCATATTTGATGTGCAGCGCAACAAAATCAGTCGTTTCTGAGATAATCCACGGGTTTTGCTGAAAGTGCCCGCCACGTTACAGCCAATCCTGCGATGATTGTCAGCACCATGGCCAAAAGGGCAGTCGCAATTGCTGTCGTCGCCGACATCTCAAACGGCATCTCCAGAATAAAGCGGGCCAGGGCCCAGGCGGCAATGCTGCCAACAACGCAACCAAAGAAGGCCGCAACCAATCCCAGCACACCATATTCCAGTGCGAATGCCTGCATCAGCTGGCGGCGGCTGGCGCCATAGGTCTTGAGCACCACGGCTTCATAGGAGCGGGTAGAAAGTCCTGCCGCAAGGGCACCCGCCAGAACCAGAATGCCGGTGAGCAGTGTTATGACATTGGCGCCCCGCACCGCTGTGAGCATCTTGTTCAGAAGGTCGCTGACCGTGGCAAGCGCGTCCTTGACACGAACAGCCGTGACCGACGGGTAGGTTTGCGCCATCCGATTGAGGAGTGCGGCCTCATCGCCATCCTCCATTTGCACAGTGACCAGATGGCTATGTGGGGCGGCGCGCAGGGTGTTGGGTGAAAACACCATGACAAAATTGATGCCCATGCTGCGCCAGTTCACTTCGCGAAGATTATGTACCGTCGCCTCGATATCGCGGCCGAGCACATTGACCGAAATCTTGTCGCCAATCTTGATACCAATGCCGTCGGCAATTTCCTTCACCATCGATACGAGCGGTGGTCCGGAATAATCCTTTGCCCACCAAAGTCCTTCAACAAGTTTTGAACCTGTCGGAAGCTCTTCGGCATAGGTCAGGCCACGGTCGCCGCGAAGTGCCCACGAGGCTTCAGGCTTTGACTTGATATCGGCTGTTGCAATGCCCTTCACCGAAATGATCCGTCCACGGAGCATTGGCGCGTTGTCAACAGCACCCACTTTTGCATCCCGGCGAAGACTGTCTTTGAAAGTCGCGAGCTCGTCGTTGCGCACATCGAGAAAGAAAAACGCCGGGGCCTTGTCGGGAATGCCAGCACGCAACTCACGGCTGATGGTCTGGTCGGTCAGTGCCAGTGTCACAAAGAGTGAGAGGCCCAATCCCAATGCCATGATCACTGCAATGGCGTTGGAGCCGGGACGATAGAGGCTTTGTATGGCATGACGCAGCAGCACATTCTTCGGAGCAGGCAAGGCCTTGATCAACCGCACCATCAGGAAGGCCAAAATCGCAAGGCCGATAAAGCCACCAAACAAACCGCCCAAATACTGGAGCGTCACGCGCCTTTGCTCAAAATTCAAAACAATCAGCAAGGCCGCCAGCACAAGCAGACCAACAGACGTGGCGATGTAGCTGAGCTTGGGCCAACCTGATGTTTCAACAAGTTGGGCCCGAAACAGGGCAGCACCTTGCACTTGCGCAATCCGCGCCAGAGGCCAAAGTGCAAACGCCAAAGTTACCAGCACGCCAAGCACGCCCGCAAATGCAAGCGGCCACCATTCAACACTGCTGGCAATCGGCAGCGGCAGAATTTTTCCAAACAGGTTTGCAATGACCCAAGGTGCTGCCGCCCCTGCAGCCAGTGCGATGGCAATGCCACCCAACCCAACCAGAATGATTTCCACCAGGAACGATCCGACGATATCGCGATTGGCAATACCGAGGCATTTCAATGTGGCGATGGTGCCAAGCCTGCGATTGACGAATGCTGCAACTGCATTGGCAATGCCCGCTCCACCAATCACCAGTGCCGCGATTGATACGAGCGTCATGAAATAGGAAAGCCGTTCAACAAAGCGGTCCGCCCCTTGGGCGGCGTTGTCGCGCGTTCTGATACGCCATCCTGCGTTGGGGTATTTTTCTTCCGCCGCTTTCATTGCAGCGCGCGCTGCGGTGAGACTGGTATCGCCTTTCAGCTTCACACGGTAGCGCCAGGTCACAAGGCTTCCCGGCTGCACGAGACCTGAGGCTTGCAGCGCTTCATGCGACATCAACAAGCGTGGTCCCAAAACAATGCCATCTGCCAGACGATCAGGCTCGGTCTTGATTGTATCGGCGAGCACCAGTTGCAACGTGCCGATTTTCAGTGTGTCACCTGCAGCAAGACCGAGGCGGCCTTTCAACAACGGGTCGGCGAAGATCTGAAACGTATCATTCTTCTTGTGCAAAAAAGCTTCGCGTGGCGATGCACCATCAAGTTCAAGTGCGCCATACATCGGGTAAGCGGTGTCAGCCGCCTTGATTTCTACCAGCGTGGAACTGCCATTGGCTGTTGCCATCGCGCGCAAGGTTGCAACACGGCTCAACTCACCCTGGGTTTTGATGAAAGCCAATTCCTCGGCGCTGGCTTCGCGGTGGATGATGGAATATTCAAGATCGCCGCCAAGCAAGGGCTGGCCCTGTTCTTTCATACCCCGGTCCAAGCTTGCGCCGAGGGAACCGATGATGGCAATTGCTGCGACACCGAGTGTGAGGCAGGACAGAAAAATCCAAAAGCCCTTGAGGCCGGAGCGCAGATTTTTCAGAGCGAATTTGAACCAGAGAAAAATATTCACGCGTGCGCCTCGCTCAGGAGGCCATCACGCACATCAACAATGCGGTCACATCTTGCCGCAAGTGCCTTGTCATGCGTCACCAGCAGCAGCGTTGCGTTATCGCGGCGCTTTAAATCGAACAAAAGATCGATGATCGCTTTGCCAGTCTCCTGATCGAGATTGCCCGTTGGTTCGTCGGCGAGCAAAACTTTGGCACCAGCTGCAAGTGCGCGCGCAATTGCAACCCGTTGCTGTTCACCGCCCGAAAGTTGGCTTGGATAATGTGTCAGGCGATGCGAGAGACCAACCCGGGAAAGCGCATCAATTGCCGCTTCGTTCGAATTGGCAACGCCTTTGAACTCGAGCGGAATGGCGACATTTTCTATCGCCGTCAAAGTCGGGATCAGATGGAATGATTGAAACACGATGCCGATCGTATCACGCCGAAAACGCGCCAGCGCATCCTCGTTCTTGTCATGCAGTGTTTCGCCGACAACGCTGATGTTTCCCGATGTGACTTGTTCAAGTCCAGCGATCACCATCAGCAGCGACGTTTTGCCAGAGCCTGATGGACCGACAATGCCCAAAGCCTCGCCCGGTTTTGCAGCAAGTGATACGCCGCGCAGAATATTTACGTCACCTGCTCGCGAAGAAAGAGTGAGGTGAACATTTTGCAAATCAATGGCGAGGGTCAAAATGAATTCCTGTTTTGTTTTTTCTACGAAGCGGTTTCGATTTAGAGTAGTCGCCAAACAAATATATTTCACCTCTTGAATTCCAAAATTTCATGGCCATGTTTCCGGAGTCAATGAAACTGGAGGTCAATCATGAATACTGCATCGTCAGCCTCAGCAGAAACCTTACACGCAGGCCCCGATGGCACCTATCGCCACGGGTGCGCGAAAGGTGAGAAGAAGCGTTGGTCGGCAGCCGAAATCGGCACGATGGTCGGCGGCTTTATCGTATTCTGGCCTATAGGTCTTGCAGCGCTCGGACTGAAATTGTTCCGCGGCGAAATGTGGACGGGCGCATCAGAGGGTGTGCCACCCTGGTCGGCTTACAAGAGCTGGAAAGACAAGAACCCCGACAGCTTCAAAGGCTTTGCTCCTCCGCAATGGTCGCAAACCACAACCGCACGACAGGGTTCTGGCAACGCTGCCTTTGATGCCTACAAGAAGGAACAATTGGAGCGACTGGAGGCCGAGCGCCGCAAGCTCGATGAAGAGCAAAAAGCCTTTGGCGAATATCTGGAGAAATTGCGCCGCGCCAAGGACCAGGACGAGTTTGATCGTTTCATGGGTGAACGAGGCGCGCCGAAACCTGCAGAGGGATGATAGTGTCAGAATTGGCCCGGCAGCGATGCCGGGCTTTTTCAGTTTTGATGTGGTAGAAGTGTGGTGATGAGACAAATATTTTTTGCCTTTTTGGTCTTGGCTTTGGGCAGCGTTGCGGTGCGGGCCGAGACCAAAACCATTCTGGCATTGGGCGATAGCTTGACGGCAGGGCTTGGCGTTGAACAGGCACAGGCTTTTCCGGCAAAGCTGGAGGCCGCACTGCGCGCCAAGGGCCATGATGTGACGATTATCAATGCCGGAGTATCAGGCGACACTGCCGCGCAAGGTGAGGCGCGGTTGGATTGGGCGCTCACCGATGAAGTGGATGCAGCAATTGTAGAGCTTGGTGCCAATGATGCGCTGCGTGGACTTCCACCTGCACAGGCAGAAGCGGCACTCACAACCATTCTTGATAAGTTGCAGAAGAAAAATCTTCCTGTGCTGCTGGCTGGCATGCGCGCACCACCCAATCTCGGCCCGGAATATGTCAATGAATTTGAAGGCATGTACCAACGATTGGCAGCGCGCCCTGGAATTGTCTTTTATCCGTTTTTCCTTGATGGTGTCGTGGCTGATGCAAAACTCAATCAGGGCGATGGCATCCACCCGACCGCTGCAGGCGTTGACGTGATTGTCACACGTATGCTTCCTTTTGCGGAGAAGCTGCTGACGCAGTGATTCGAGCCAGAAATCCGAGTGACAAGGAGCCGCCCATGCCGCGACTTTTTACAGGTCTGGAAATCCCGGACGACGTGATGCTCGATTTGCAAATGATGCAAGGCGGCATTCCCGGTGCCAAATGGATGGATAGTGCAAACTTTCATCTCACCGTTCGTTTTATTGGTGACATCGATGGCGGGCTGGCGCGCGAGATTGATCGTGAATTGTCCGACATCATGATGCGGCCTTTTGAGGTTGGGCTGAAAGGTGTCGGCATTTTTGGTGGCAACAAGCCGCACTCGCTTTTTGTTGGCGTGGAGGAAAGTGCAGAGCTCCGAAAACTGCACGATATTCACGAGCGCAAGTTTCGGAATTTGGGTCTGCCTTCTGAGGGGCGCAAGTTTACACCGCATGTGACCTTGGCGCGGCTGAACCTGCCGGATCCACGCGCCCTGCAGCGCTGGATCGAAACCCACAATCTTTATCGCAGTGCGCCTATGCTTGTGGTGTCCTTCGCGCTTTTCTCATCGAGGCCCTTGCGCGGTGGAGGCCCTTACGCCGTTGAACAAACCTATGGCTTGCAGGAGTTGGTATCGTGACAGTCTCGCTTGATGCAATCCCAACCTGGAAAAACGTTGAGGGTCGCAAAGCGATCCAGCGCGAGTTTGTCTTTGCCGATTTTCGCGAGGCCTTCGCCTTCATGACTCAGGCCGCCCTTGTGGCCGAGGCCATGGACCACCATCCTGAATGGTTCAATGTTTACCGAAAGGTTAATGTCATACTTACTACGCATTCGGCTGGCAAAGTGACAGACTTGGACCTCAGGCTCGCCAAGGCCATGGATGACATTTTCGTAAGGTTTGTTAACGCTTCACACTCTTGACGTTTCGGTGAACTATACCCATATTCGCAACACGTGGGTCCACGGGGACCCTTTCGGAGGAACACTAATGTCTCAAGTTCGCTATCAAACTCGCACTGGCTCGGTTGCCGAGTATGATGCTGGTCTTCGCTCTTACATGCTCGGCGTCTACAACTACATGGGCCTTGGCCTTGCCGTTGCAGCCGCCATCTGTTTTGCAGCATTCACAATTCCTGCCTTTGGTGCCATCACCAAAGTGCTCGCGTTTCCTGCCATGCTGGCGCTTTTGGCGCTTGGCTGGTTTGGCCCGCGGATGATCTACAGCGGCAGCGTCGGTCGCGCCCAGATGTTTTATTGGGGTTACGTGGCGATGTGGGGTGTTGCGATTGCACCGCTGGTGCAGCGTTACCTCGGCATTGACCCATCGATGGTGATGAAGGCCTTCCTGTCAGCAGCGCTGACATTCGGCTTCACCTCAATCTGGGGTTATACCACAAAGTCTGACCTTTCTGGCATGGCCCGTACGGCTGCCATGGTGGCCTTCGGTCTCATCGCCGCAGCCTTGGTCAACATCGTGATCGGCATGTTCACGGGTTCTGCTCCTGGCGGCATCTGGTTCAGCTTCTTCCTGTCTGCTGCCTTCGTGGTGATCAATGCGATCTTCACGGCTTGGGAAACCCAGCACATCAAGGAAAGCTATGATGTGAATGACTCTGGCGAACTTGCCACGAGGAAGTCGGTGTTCGGTGCCTTCCTGCTTTACGGCAGCTTCGTATCGACCTTCGCCAACCTGCTGCAGATCTTCGGCATCCTCGGCAGCGACGAATAATCAGTACACTGATGAAGTAATTGGACCCGGAGCAGAAATGCTCCGGGTTTTTTCTTGGGTTTTTTTATGCTGCGCGTTCGATTGTATGTGGCCAGCGCACCCGTGATGGCGGCAGAATGAAGCGCGCTTCTGTGCCCACACCAGGCGTACTCTTCAGTACGAGATCGCCGCCATGCAGCACTGCAAGTCTTCGCGCAATTGAAAGTCCGAGCCCCAGGCCACCAAAGCGCCGTGTCGTGCTTTGATCCGCTTGGACGAAGCTTTCGAACACGCGGGCAATTTCTGCCTCGCTCATGCCAATACCTGCATCACGGATTGAAAGCACGAATTCTGCGCCGCGCCCTTTCTGGATTTCGACATGGACGATTCCGCCCGCGGTGGAAAATTTTACCGCATTGTCGAGAAGATTTCCGATGATCTGGCGCAGGCGTTCTGCATCTCCGGAAAGAGCAACACCATCCAGGAGGTTTGCAACAACGGAAATATTTTGCGCCTCGATGTTTGTCGCGATGGCATTGATTGCAGTTTCTATGAGCTCAGCGCCGTCGACGTCCTGATCTTTCAGCATGATACCACCTCTTTCAAGCATGGTTGAATCCAAAACATCAGCAACCAGTCCCTGCAATTGGCGTGCACTGGTGATCACATTTGCGAGGTATTCCTTGCGGCGCTCGGTACTCGCGTGGGCATCATTGCTGGAAGCCAGGAGTTCGCTGTAACCAACAATCGCATTGATGGGGGTGCGAATTTCATGGCTGACAACTGAAATGAAGTTATTTTTTCGTGCGCTGGCGTGCAACGCAGAGTCTCTGGCCGCACGATCAGCCATGTCGGTGCGCCACTTTTCGGTGATGTCACGGCCTACGCCACGGAAGCCGGCAAATTCGCCGTCCAGACCTCGCAGAATGCGCGCTGTTACGTGCCAATACTGCGCACCACTTTCCCTGAAATAAGGCAACACGATTCCCGGGACATTGGCGCGGCGCGACAATGCCCCCTCAAAGGCTGCCCATCCCTCAACTTTCGAAGCCTCTGGCACAAGATCCGAAAACCGCTTGCCACGAATTTCATCTTCGCTTTTTCCGAATGCCGTGGCCATGCGCGGCGAGAAATAGACCAGCCTGCTTTCCTTGTCAGTTTCCCAAAGCCAATCAGTTGACCCGCGTTCAAAATCGTTGAGTAACAGTGACACCAGTTGTTTCTGGCGGTTTATTTCAACCTCCGCATTGGTGCGATTGATGAACTCCCAATGCAGATTGATTATTATACCGTTGAGAATGAGACCGAAGGCCAATGCCGTCAAGGCGTGGACGATGCCCAAATTTGACAGCACCAGCAGCATCGAAACAAAACATCCACCGACGAGCAGCGTCGAAACAACAATTGCAGCGATCGGAATGCGAACAAGAGACACAGCAGCGATGGCGGCAAGAAGCAAGGTCGCACCATAAAGCGCCACTTTTTGTGACTCTGGAAGGTCGGGTATCAAGACTGCTGCAGGAATGAGGAAAATCAGTCCTTCCATCAACGCGACCGCTTCCAGATAGTGGATGATCTGACTGGGCAAGAGGGATGGTTTGCGTTTGGCACGAATAATCAGCCCGGCAAAAAGAAATACAGGGACGATTGCCATGACCTGCCAGATACGGACGGCTTGAAGGTTGACGTAGGGAGTAACCAAAGCTCCGATTGCCAGCAATGAACACAGGACAAAAACACCGTGAATGGGGATGGCGGAGAGTGATTGGGCGGCTTGTTGTTGGCGAATCCAGTCCTGTTCAGATTGTGTGAGCGGCCGATTTTTCAGCGTATTGGTGTTGAGGTCGACCTTCAGGGACTCTGAGGCAATGAATCCGCCTCCTTGATTTGACGGAAATGCTCTCAGACCTTCTGTTTCCTGCAAATTGTCAACGTCCACAATTAACCCCGAATCAGATCAAGATGTCTTGTGAAAGCAATGGCGGTTTTTGGATTCTGCGTAAAGCGACCTTGGTCAGCATTGCCAGCTTATTGAGATCACTGTTGATTCTGATCCACAGTCTCAGGCAAAGCGTTACTCAACCATGGACAACACACATCTGCCGCCGGGGCACCCGCCCGTCTTGAAACCCAAAACCGGAATCCTGCTCATCAATCTCGGGACCCCTGAAGCCACAAGCTATTGGCCGATGCGGCGTTATCTGAAAGAGTTTCTCTCCGACCGCCGGGTGATTGAAGCTAGTCCGCTTATCTGGTGGCCTATCCTCAATCTGATCATCCTGACATTTCGACCGACTAAAAGCGGTCATGCCTATGCAGGCATCTGGAACAAGGCGCTGAATGAGTCACCGCTAAAAACATTTACCCGCGCGCAGACCGAGCAAGTGCGCAAAGCCTTGTCGGATCTCAAGGACGTCGAAATTGATTGGGGCATGCGTTATGGCTTGCCGCCTGTCGGTGAACGCATCCAGGCGCTGAAGGACAAGGGTTGTGATCGCATTCTGCTGTTTCCGCTCTATCCGCAATATTCGGCAGCAACGACAGCAACTGCCTTGGACAAGGCCTACGAGAAGTTAGGCAAAATGCGCTGGCAGCCAGCGGTGCGCACGGTGCCCCCGTATTTTGATCATCCCGCTTACATTGAAGCCATCGTGGAAAGCCTCACAGAATACATGCGCGGCCTTTCGTGGAAACCAGATCGCATTCTGATGGCGTTTCACGGATTGCCGCGCGAATATCTCGACAAGGGCGACCCCTATCATTGCCATTGTCAAAAATCGGCAAGGCTCATTCGTGAGAGGCTTGGCTTTTCAAAAGACTTCATGCCCATCGTGTTTCAATCCCGTTTTGGACCGCGCGAATGGCTGAAGCCATATGCGCAAGACACGGTTGAGGAATTGCCAAAGCAAGGGGTCAAAAACCTTTTGATGATCTCACCTGGCTTTGCTTCGGACTGCGTGGAAACGCTGGAAGAATTGGCGATGGGGCTTCACGAAACCTTCAAGGAAAAGGGCGGTGAAAATTTTGCCGTAGTGCCCTGTCTCAATGATTCGGAGCGCTCGATTTCCTTGCTAAGCCAGCTCATCCGCGAGCAACTCATTGGATTTACTCAGTAATAATAGCCCTTGAATTTCTAGAATTAGTTCCTACCTATGTGCTTGTCGGAATGGTCCGGCGTCGGGAGGTTGGGATGCCAGGTTTCATTGAAGGTGCCGGAATTTTTGCGATGGTGCTGGCCGCCGTCGTTATTTTCTATCTGTTGCGCGCGATCCGCATGGTGCCGCAGGGCCATGCCTATACGGTCGAGCGGTTTGGCCGCTACATTCGCACCTTGCAACCGGGTCTTGGCATTATCGTTCCCTTTATCGACCGTGTTGGCCAGAAACTGAACATGATGGAGCGCGTGTTGCAGGTGCCGTCACAAGAAGTGATCACCCGCGACAACGCCATGGTAACGGTGGATGGTATTGCATTCTATCAAGTGATGGATGCCGCGCGTGCGGCTTATGAGGTGCAGGGCCTTGAGAATGCGATCATGAACATGACGATGACCAACATTCGTAACGTCATGGGTTCGATGGATCTTGATTCACTTCTGTCACAGCGTGAGGAAATCAACCAGCGCCTGCTCGGCGTTGTCGATCAAGCCGCACAGACCTGGGGCGTGAAAATGACCCGCATTGAAATCAAGGATATCAATCCGCCGCGCGATCTTGTGGAATCAATGGCGCGCCAGATGAAGGCCGAGCGTGACAAGCGTGCCTCGATCCTCGAAGCTGAAGGTGCAAGGAGTGCCGCGATCCTGCGCGCTGAAGGCGAAAAGCAATCTGTCATGCTCGAAGCCGAGGGTCGCAAGGAAGCTGCCTTCCGTTATGCAGAAGCACGTGAGCGTTCCGCCGAAGCTGAAGCGCGCGCCACCATGGTAGTGAGTGAAGCGATTTCCAATGGCAATGTGCAGGCGATCAATTACTTTGTCGCCAACAACTATGTCGATGCGTTGAAGGCGCTGGCGATGTCGCCCAACCAGAAAGTGCTGATGATGCCGGTTGATACAACATCCATCCTCGGCTCAATTGCGGGTGTTGCCGAAATTGCCAAGGAAGCGTTTGGCAATGGCGCGCCGACGCGCAGCAACACGAGCAGTACGGGTATGCCACGCACGCCACCAAGGGCATAAGGAGCGGGTCGATGAGTGAGTTCTGGCCAGTCATTGGACAGTGGGCGTGGTGGATCGCAGCAGGCCTTTTGTTGATCGGTGAATTGCTGATGCCGGGGATTTTCCTGCTGTGGCTTGGTGTTGCAGCAGCGGCAACAGCTGTGATCGATCTGATTTTCAATCTGGGTTGGAAAGGCGAACTTGTGGCCTTTGCCATTCTTTCCGCACTCAGTGTTTTTCTGTCGTGGAAATTCAAGCTTGGCATGGGCAATGTTGCATCTGATTCACCCAATCTCAATAATCCCATGCAGGCCATGATCGGCAAGCGCTACACACTGGCTGAACCCATGGCCAATGGTCGCGGCAAACTGAAGATCGACGACACGCTTTGGGATATTGAAGGCCCAGATGCGGCTGCAGGCCAAGTCGTGCGCATTTCTGGAGTTAACGGTCTCAAACTGATCGTGGAAAAAGCCTAACCTATTCGACCTTCACTTCGATCTTGCGACGGATTTTTTCCTTGCCGCTGTTGCTGATCACGAGCTCGGCTGAATAGGGACCAGACCAATCAGCTGTGCGTTTTTTACCAGCGAACAAAACATACTGCGCTTTGCTGCGATCAAGGATGACAGTGTTGACGGCGGGTTCGCCAGTTGCCGCAGTCATCGTCAATTTAATTTCATCGCCCTTTTGTAGATTGATCAGCCATGCATAAGCGACGAGGGCTGGCCAGTCCCTGGCAGGAGGCTCGCGCTTGAATGCACCCGTTTCCAGGTCTGCACTCTCAACTTTTGCATTGCTCCAGCCAAAATCAAGGAGTGCCATCGGCTGGTAAGTGAGTGCATCTTGCGCCTTGCTGCTCCACATGGATTGATCTGCTGCCGCGCAGTCCTGCCCGAGCACGCCACTGAATGGGTCAATCTTCTGGCCTGCCTTTCGTACGCTGAGATGCACATGCGGGAATTGTGCAGCACCTGAATATCCAACCAGGCCCAAGCCCTCGCCACGTTTTATCTTCTGGCCTGCACGAACCTTCACACTGCCTTTGCGCATGTGGCAGTATTGCGTTTCAAATCCGCCGGGATGCGCCAACACGACTCCATTGCCACATTCCACATTTTTTACTGTGCTGAGTGTGGCGGCATCGATCAATTGGTCTTCCATATTGTTGCGAATGCCTTTGACCACGCCTTCGGCTGCCGCAATCACCTGCACCTGGCTTTGCGTATCGCGCACGCGGATGTCGGTTCCGTCATGCTTGTCATAACTCGCCGTGCCGCAGGTATAATCGGTCGAGCCCGGCCCTTGGTCGTGATCGGGATATTGCTGCACCCAGCAATCGGTTCCGATGGTGCAGGCAAGCGGCATATCAAGCTCCAGCGCCAATGCTGGCGCGTTCAACATGAACAGAAAAGCAAGGGCAAAGAGTTTTTGGCGCATGGCGTTAACCTTCAGCTTTTGAACTTCTTATCACAGTCTGATGGAGGTTTCACCACACTGTGACCAATCGGCATTTGCCGTCTTACGGCTTTCCTGCCAATAAAAAACCCGAGTATTGGAAAGGACATGGCCATCGATATTTCCATAGGTGCAGCAGCACTCGCTGGTGCGATCAGTTTCCTGAGCCCTTGCGTTTTGCCACTGGTGCCGCCTTACCTGGTTTACATCAGTGGTGTGTCACTCGAGGAGATGGAAACCGAATCCTCGTTCAATGCGCGCCGCGTGTTGATCACAGCACTGGTGTTTGTGCTCGGCTTTACAACCGTGTTTGTGTTGCTGGGTGCAACGGCTTCAGCTGCCGGACAAGTGCTGCGCCAGTACCTGCCGCTGCTTGCAAAACTTGCAGGCGTATTCATCATCATCATGGGTCTGCATTTTCTTGGACTGTTCAAGATCGGTCTGCTGCAGCGTGAAGCGCGCTACCAGACCCAATCCAAACCTGCGAGCCTGCTTGGCGCTTATGGCGTGGGGTTGGCTTTCGCGTTTGGCTGGACGCCGTGCATCGGGCCTGTGCTTGCAGCCATTCTTTCGGTTGCTGCCAGCGAACAAGATGTCACGCGCGGCATGGGATTGCTGGCGGTTTATTCGTTGGGCCTTGGCATACCGTTTTTGCTGGCCGCAGCGAGTGTTTCGCAGTTCCTGAAATTCTTTGCACGCTTCAAGCATCAGATGCGCAATGTTGAGCGGGTGATGGGAGTGCTATTGGTGCTTGCTGGCGTATTGTTCCTCACCGGCGCGATACAAACGTTTTCATATTGGCTTCTCGAAACTTTCCCCAGCCTTGGGGCAATTGGTTGAACGCACTTGAAATTCCCTGCCGATTGAATAGCGTGGTCTTTTGGGGACTAATGGGTGCGTGAATGGCGGAGAAGCTTGAAAGGCTGGAGGGAATTGGCGTTGTCGTTTTCGACGCCTATGGGACTTTGTTTGATGTGGCCTCGCCCGTGGCCCAGCACGCCGCAACCATAGGCAACAAGGCCGATGCACTGGCAAAACTATGGCGCCAGAAGCAACTGGAATACACGTGGCTCAGAAGTCTGATGGGTGTGCACAGCGATTTCTGGCATGTCACCCGCGAAGCGCTCGACTGGACGCTGGCTGAGCTTGAAGTCAATGAAGAAGGTTTGGCGGATGAGCTGATGGCGCTTTATCTGAAGCTTGATGCCTATGAGGACACTGCCCCTGCGCTGAAGGCATTGCGTGAGAAAGGCAAGCGCCTTGCCATTCTCTCCAACGGTTCGCCTTCCATGCTTGATGCCGTCATTCATCACGCAGGGCTGGACAAGACTTTCGAGCATGTGTTGTCGGTTGAAGATGTCGGTGTCTACAAGCCAAGCCGCCGGGTTTATCGTTTGGCGATGCAGCGCTTCCATTTGCAGGATGCACCATCGGTTGCGTTTGTGTCAGCTAATGCCTGGGATGCGCAAGGAGCTGCCACATTCGGGTTTCAGTCGATACGCATCGCACGAAAACCATCACGCAATGACAACATTCCGGGAAAGCCCGCGCGAACCATCAGTACACTGATGGAATTGCCGCAGCTGGTTTGACAGGCGGTTGAAAAACTCAACTCCACTCCTACATCCGTCACCCCGGCGAAGGCCGGGGCCCAGCTTTGGGCGGCTCAACCTGTTGAAAGTAAAGCTGGATCCCGGCCTTCGCCGGGATGACGGCTAATTTATAATCAGAATTTTTCTACTCACTATTGAGATAGCGGACAGATATTCAGCACTGTGCTAAGCAATATGCCGCGTGAAGTGCGGCTCATGCGTGCGCCGCGCATAGGCGCGGGTCGCATCGCCGAAAGCTTCAAACAGTTTCACTGAATCCGGATTGCTGCGCGCCTTGTATTCAGGGTGCCACTGCGTGCCGAATGCGAATGACTTTGCGCCATCAACGGAAATCGCCTCGATGATGCCATCGGGTGCGGTGGCTTCCACAGTGAGGGCTCTACCCAAGCGCTTGATGCCTTGGCGGTGGATTGAATTGATCCGTGTTTCCGACTTGCCCAATATGCGATGCAGCATGCCGCCCTTGGTGATGCTTATCGCATGGACTGGCGCATAACGCACATCTGTGTCGGGATGATCGGGTGCGCGATGATCAAGCCTTCCTTCGCCCCGCTGCAATTCGGTTTCGAGCGTGCCGCCCATCGCCACATTCAATTCTTGAAAGCCCCGGCAGATGCAGAAGAGTGGCATGCCACGATCTAGTACGGCGCGAATGAGTTTCAACGTCATCGCATCACGATCATGATCATAAGGTTCATGATCCTCTGACGCTGCCTCGCCATAGTGCGGGGGATGCACGTTAGAGACTGCCCCAGTCATCAAGATGCCGTCGAAGTGATCGAGCACCGGATCAAGCTCCAGCACATCACTCATCGATGGAATGAGCACGGGCACAACATCAGCAACCTCAGCAAGTGCGCGCGCATATTTGTCGCCCAGCGAATGAAACAGGAAGCCGGACTTTTCATAGGTGTCAGCCGGAAGACCGACGAGGGGTTTGCGCATGCTCATACGCTACAGTTTACCCGTCACACAGTTCTTCGCCAAGGCCTTGTATTGCTTGACCGAGAGCACAACCGGATTGCCACCGTCATTGGGATCGCGCTTGGCGACTTCGGCCACTTCATCGAGACGCTTGGTGTCAATGCCAATATGCGCGAGCGTGTGGGGGATGCCCGTGTCCTTGCGCAGTTGCAAAATCCACTTCATGAATCCATTGAAGCCGCCCTTGATGCCGAGATAGGCCGCAGCGCGCTCGATCTTCACTTCAACCTTCTTGCGATTGGCCTTCAGCACGTAAGGCATGATGATGCCATTGAGCATGCCGTGATGCGCATCATACAAGCCACCAAACGGATGCGACAGCGCGTGAATGGCGCCCATGCCTTTTTGAAAAGCGGTGGCTCCCATCGCAGACGCCACCAGCATATTGCCACGCGCATCGATATCCTTTGGCTTCTTCACGGCCTTCACCAGATTTTCTTTGATCAGCCGCATGCCTTCGAGTGCCACGCCATCCGACAGCGGATGATAATTCGGGCAGCAATAACTTTCGAGGCAATGGGCCAGAGCATCAAAGCCCGTGGCCGCCGTGAGCTTTGCAGGCAGACCAACCGTCAATTCAGGATCAAGGATCGCGACCTTCGGCATGATCGCGGGATGGAAGATGATCTTCTTCTCATGCGTAACAGGATGCGTGATCACACCTGCACGCCCCACTTCAGAACCCGTGCCCGCCGTTGTTGGAATACAGATCGTGGGTGCGATTTTCGTGGCATCAGCCCGCGTCCACCAGTCATCAACATCTTCGAGATCGAAAATCGAAATCTTCTGGCCATGCATCAGCGCAATCATCTTGCCTGTATCAAGCCCGGAGCCACCACCAAAACACACAACACCATCATGGCCACCGCTGCGGAACACCTTGCAGCCCGCCAGCACATTTTCTTCGGTCGGGTTCGGGCGAAGATCAAAGAAGGTGCCAACGCTGAGGCCAGATTTTTTCAAATCGACAAGAATGCTTTGCACCATCGCGGATTTTGCAAGGCCTGGATCAGTCACAAACAATGGCTTCATGATGCCATTGGCCTTGCAGTGGTCAGCCAATTCCCTGATGCGGCCTGCACCAAACTTGATCGGGTTGGGATAGTTGATGTTGCGATTGGGGATCATCGTTGCCTCAAAGTTTTATGTTTGTTGGGAAAATTCTTGCAGCGCTGCAAGCGCAGCATGGCGCTTGTCCCACTGCACAAAAATATGGTCGTGGTAATAGCCCGCGATGACGTTGGCGCTAATGTTTTTTTCGCCGAGCTTTGTTGCAAAAGCCGCCGTCAGCCCGACCGCACTGAGCGAAGAATGTATCTCGAGCGAAATGCGCGCCCAGCTGTCATTTTCATTATAACCCGCTTTGGCCAGTTGGCTTTTTGTGGCTACAAGAATTGTACCTTCTTGTTCTCGAATAACGGCGAATGCTTTGACCGCTACCTCAGGAGAAACTTCGTCTGTCGTAACGCAAAAGCCATAAGGTTCGTCGTGCAGCACGGGTGTCATCGACCGCAACAAGATGGCGAGGTTGGTCTCTCCCGACATTTCAATACCGCTCAAAGCCGCGCTTGAGTTCCAGATCAGTGATGCGCCGATCAAACTCGAACTGCTCCCACTTGCCCGTGTGCACATAGTGATCAATCACATCATCACCCAGCGCGCCGCGCAGGAATTTGGAATTGTCGAGAAGCTCAAGGGCTTCGCGCAAGGTCTTTGGAATTTCGCGAAGTTGCTGTGCCGCGGAATAGGCGTCGCCGGAGAACACTGGCTCAAGCTCCATTTTCTTTTCAATGCCATCAAGGCCCGCAGCCAACAGCGCTGCAAAGGCGAGATAGGGATTGAGATCAGCACCACCGATGCGGCATTCAACGCGGATGGCTTTGGTATCAGCGCCACACAAACGAAAACCCGCCGTGCGATTGTCGAAACTCCATACAGCTTTCGTAGGTGCAAAAGTGCCGACCATGAAGCGCTTGTAAGAGTTGATATAGGGTGCGAGGAAATAGGTGAGCTCGCGCGCATGCGTAAGTTGGCCTGCAAGATAATGCTGCATCATCTTCGACATGCCATGGTGGCCTTTTTCCTTGTCGAAGAAGTGTGGCGTCTTGCCATCGGCGGACCACAGCGATTGATGGATGTGCGAGGAATTGCCCGCCATGCCATAGTCCCACTTCGCCATGAAAGTGATCGCCTTTCCGACCATGTAGGCGATTTCCTTCGCGCCATTTTTGATGATCGCGTGATTGTCGGCCATGGTGAGCGCATCGGCATAGCGCACGTTGATTTCTTCCTGGCCCGGTCCCCATTCGCCCTTGGAATTTTCAACCGGAATGCCAGCACCATTCAAACCATTGCGCAGGGCGCGCATGTAAACCTCTTCCTTCGTGGTTTGCAGGATGTGATAATCCTCGATGTAATAACCAGCCGTTTTCATGTTGCGATACCCCTTGGTATTGCACGTCTCGAAAGAGTCATCGAACAGGAAGAACTCAAGCTCCGATGCCATGTAAGCCTTGAGGCCCATCGCATCCAATCGTGCGATTTGCTTTTTCAGAATGGCGCGTGGGGAGTGCGGCACATCTTCATGCGTGTGATGATCGAGTACATCGCAGAGCACGAGTGCTGTCTTCTCGAGCCAAGGTGTTTTGCGCAACGTCGCCATATCAGGCTTCATGGTGAAATCGCCATAGCCCTTGTCCCAGCCCGTCGCCTTATAGCCGGGCACGGGTTCCATTTCGATATCAACGCCCAACAAATAATTGCAGCCATGGGTTTCTTCCCAGCCGCCATTCACAAAAAACTCGGCATGAAAACGCTTGCCAATCAGGCGTCCCTGCAGATCGACCATGGCAACCACAACAGTATCAATCGCCCCGTCAGCGACTTCCTTTTTCAATTGCTCCAATGTGAGCATGCCTGTGGCCATTTCGTTTCTCCCTAGGTGTTTGCAGCAACGAGTGCTGCCGCGAGCCGTTCGGCCCATTGTTGTTGCTGATCAGTCGTGCTGATCAGGTCGTTGCGAATTTCGAGCATGAGATGCGGCAGCCCACGCGGTGCAGCGATCTGGTTCATCAGATGCATCACGCCATGTTGCGGACCATAGGGCTCGTTCGCTTGCGTCTCAAATCCGGGAAACGCCGACAGAAGTTTGCGCGCCAACGCGTCGTGATGTTCAAACAACAAGCCCACTTCAACGCTGCGCTGTTTGCCAAAATAAACCGGCGTGAAGGAATGGATCGAAATCACAATGGTCTGTTGCCCACGGCAGGTGCGCTGATCGATCACATCGTCGATGGCGCGCATGAAAGGGCGATAAATCTCGCGCACCCGCGCCAGCTTCTGCTCTGGAGACAATCCCATGTTGCCAGGAATATCGAAGACCTCGCTCTTCTCTGGCATCGCGCCCGCACTTTCCGGCGCACGATTGCAATCATAGACCAGCCGCGAATAGCGCTGCATGATACCAGCACAATCCAGCATCTTCGCAAGTGCCATGGTCACACCAGCCGTGCCAATGTCATAGGCGATGTGGCGCTCAAAATCTGAAGCCTGTAATCCGAGTGAACCGAGCGACGCAGGCACCGCGTTGGAGGCATGCTCACAAATCAGGAGGAAGGGTGAAGGTCCAGTTTCGTTGATCAACTGTGCTGACTGCATTTCGCCCAGCTTTAGAATTGAAGTCATGACACCCCGTTCGTTTCAGGCATCATTCCAGAAGCAAGGCCAACTGTCAAAACCAGCTGCCGCGCATGAAGCGGGCCATGTCGCGCCTTCACTTGTGAGTGAGGAAGCGCCATGGCAAGACAAAATGATGGATCTTGAATTTGACTATATCGTCATTGGCTCAGGCTCGGCTGGCTCAGTGATGACCTATCGCCTAGCCGAGGCTGGCTACTCTGTGCTGGTGCTCGAGTATGGCGGCACGGATCGTGGGCCCTTGATCCAGATGCCATCGGCACTTTCGATCCCGATGAACATGCAGCAATACAACTGGGGTTTTGAAACCGAACCAGAGCCACACCTCAATGGTCGCAAGCTTGCAACCCCGCGCGGCAAGGTGATTGGCGGGTCGTCCTCGATCAACGGCATGGTCTATGTGCGCGGCCACGCGCGCGATTTTGATACATGGGAGCAGATGGGCGCCAAGGGCTGGGGCTATCGTCATGTGCTCCCCTATTTCAAACGCATGGAAACTTCGAAAGGTGGCCAGGAAGGCTGGCGCGGTGTCGATGGCCCGATGCGCGTCAAGCGTGGTGATCGGCTGAACCCGCTCTATCAAGCCTTCATCGAGGCAGGCCACCAGGCGGGCTATCCCGTCACCGAGGATTATAACGGTGAACAGCAAGAAGGTTTCGGCGCGATGGAAATGACCGTGCATCGCGGTTTTCGCTGGTCAGCGGCGAATGCTTACTTGCGCCCTGCGCGAAAGACTGGTCGCGTCAAACTTCTGTCACGCGTCATGGCACGTCGGATCATTCTGGAAGGCAAGCGCGCTGTTGGCGTTGAATATGCAAGAGGCAACACAGTCCATAAGGCGCGTGCCCGGCGCGAAGTGATCGTTGCGGCATCTCCAATCAACTCACCGAAAATTCTTCAGCTCTCCGGCATTGGCCCTGCTCAATTGCTGAAAGACAACGGCATTCCCGTGGTTCATGATCTACCGGGCGTTGGCGAAAACCTGCATGATCACCTCGAGATTTATTTTCAGGTGAAGTGCAAGCAGCCGATCACTTTAAATGGTAAACTGAATGTGCTGTCGAAGGGCATGATCGGTGCGGAGTGGATGCTGTTCCAATCAGGCCTTGGTTCCACCAATCATTTTGAATCCTGCGGCTTCATTCGCTCGCGCGCCGGCATCGAATATCCCGATATTCAATATCACTTCCTGCCAGCTGCTGTGCGCTATGATGGCAAGGCCGCGTTCGCAGGCCACGGCTTTCAAGTGCACGTTGGCCCAATGCGCACCAAATCAAGAGGTTTCGTCCGTATACGGAGCAATGATCCGGCAGAAGCCCCGCGCATCCTGTTCAACTACATGTCACATCCCGATGACTGGCAGGAATTCCGCGCCTGTGTGCGCCTGACGCGCGAGATCATGAACCAGCGCGCCCTTGAACCATTTGCAGCAGAAGAAATCCAGCCGGGTGCAAATGTGCAATCCGATGCAGAGATCGACAGCTTCATCCGCGAACACTGCGAAAGTGCTTATCATCCCACAGGCACCTGCAAGATGGGTGCGCGGGATGACGCAAACGCGGTTGTTGATCACGAGTGCCGCGTGATCGGCATCGAGAACCTGCGCGTGGCCGACAGCTCGATCATGCCGCAAGTCACCAACGGCAATCTCAACGGCCCTACATTGATGATAGGCGAAAAAGCCTCAGATCACATCCTGGGCCGCGACCCAATGCCCGCAAGCAATCTCGAACCCTGGATCAATCCAGCTTGGCGCGAACGGCAGAGGTGAGCTTTGGGCACTAAATTAGACTAACCGCTCCCCAGCGAGCAGAACAAGCCGATCTATCAATCGCTCGCGCTCATCGGCGAGACCTTTGTAATTGATCTCCGCGTCGGTCATTGCGGCGAGCTGGTCTGCAATTGCGCGCGCAAGTGCAGTGCCATCGGGATGGGTTTCAAGGACTTCCAGCGGATCAATATAGATGCGGATCGCAAACAGGATATCGCCAGAACGCGGCAGCTTGCGCAAGGTCTGGCGCTCCAGCCGCATACTGACGCGGCCTGCGATATCTCCCTCGCCAAAGCGCCGCTTCATCCCGTGATCTGATGCAGGGTGATAGAGTTTGGCATCGCCATAAAGTGACCAATTCCAGCGCAGCACAGGTTGATCTGCGCGCAGATTGTCGAACATGCGCTCGATCATTTCAGCATTGCGCGTACCCGTATTGAAACCCGGCACCGGCCCGTGCACTTCATGCAAGGGCTTGCCAAATTTTTCGCGCAAGTTCCACGCCGAGGGAAAACAAAGTGAGGCCGCAACCAGCCGCCAGCCTTCAGGTGATTTCCCCATCAGAACGAGATCATCCTGCACGAGCAGCGCTGCTTCGGCGAGATTGCCAAGTTTGGTATCAGCTTTACCGGACAAGTTTGGAAAGTGATTTGCGAGATGCGTTCGGATGAGATCGAGCACTTCTGTCTGCGCCGCCTCAGTGCCCGCTTCAGCCACAAGGACATTCGCTCTTTCTTCGCGGTAGAGCCTGTGCTTTTCGGCAAGATAGGTTTCAAAGTGCTGATCGATGTCGATCCAGTCGATCAGCTCAATCGGCCTGATGCCAATGGTGAAAGGTTTGGCCGAGCCATCATAGGGAGTGTGGATTTTCATGTTGTTTCGACTATCCCAGATTTTCCCATGACTGGCAAAATTGACAAAAATTTCTGGTGCAATAGGCTAACACCCGATGCGGCGACGAGACTTTTGGGAAGATGAAAATGGAAAATGGCTTTTGGTCTAATTGGCTGGTTCAACTCCTGCCTGCCGCACTGGTGCCTGCAGCACTCAAGGTTTTTGGTGCTGACGTGGCACCCGAAAAACTGATCGCACTTGGTGCGCTGCTCGGCCTGTTCATGATGGCGAGCCGCGGCGTGCATGATTATTTCCCGAAAACCAAATTCGCCGAACAGCCACTGTCATCAATCTTTGAGCGCTGCCTCGCGACCGGCCTTCTGTTTGGCGCGGGCATGACGCTGCTCAACTATCTCGCACTCGACAACGCCCCGCGCGATGCCACCCGCATGCTCAACTCATTCGTGCTGATGTCGCTGTTCTTTGGCCTGGTGATGTTTCTGCTGTCGCTGATCGAGCGTGGGCGGCGTTCGCAAGCCTGACACGCTACACCCGTCTTTCCACCATCATCTTCTTGATCTCGGCGATGGCCTTTGCAGGGGATAGTCCCTTGGGGCAGGCTTTGGCGCAGTTCATGATGGTGTGGCAGCGATAGAGGCGGAAGGGGTCTTCGAGATTGTCGAGGCGGTCGCCGGTTGCCTCATCGCGGCTGTCAATAAGCCAGCGATAGGCCTGCAGCAACACGGCAGGGCCGAGATAGCGGTCACCGTTCCACCAATACGAGGGACACGAGGTTGAACAACAGGCGCAGAGGATGCACTCATAAAGCCCGTCGAGCAATTCGCGCTCTTCTTTCGATTGCTTCCACTCGGTTTGCGGCGTTGGCGTGGTGGTCTTGAGCCAGGGTTCAATCGAGCGGTGCTGCGCGTAAAAGCGCGTCATGTCGGGAACGAGGTCTTTCACCACAGGCATGTGTGGCAGCGGATAGATTTTTACATCGCCCTTTACATCATCGCAGGATTTGAGACAGGCGAGCGTGTTGGTGCCATCAATGTTCATCGCGCACGATCCACAAATCCCTTCGCGGCATGAGCGCCGGAACGTGAGCGTGGAATCCTGCTCGTTCTTGATCTTGATCAGCGCATCCAGCACCATCGGCCCGCATTCATCCATGTCGAGATGATAGGTATCGACCTGCGGATTTTTGCCGTCATCCTGGTTCCAGCGATAGATCTTGAACGCGCGGATGTTGGTGCCAGCAGGCATGGGGTGAACCTTGCCGGGCTGGATTTTCGAATTGGTGGGGAGGGAGAATGTGGCCATATCTGTTACCGAGGTTCCGCTGTTCCAATTGGTAATTTTGCTACCCGCATCCGCGAGGCTTTGATTGTAATTACTGCTCCGATCTTGAGATTAGATGCCCCAATGGTCAGCGCACGAATTACTAGCGCCCCTTGCGCTTGAGGTAGCAAATCCTTTGCCCGAATTTGAATGATGCTTGGTTTGATTGTGTTCTCAAACGCGTGAATTTCTGCAAAGTCCATGTCGCCTGTCAGGATCACTGCATCCGTCTCAGCAGCATGCGCCATGATTTCGAGATCATCCGAATTATGCGCGCCAATGCCAGACCAATGCGCGGCATCGTGACCGCGTTCCCGCAAGTATGCAGCCCAAGTCGGAGACAGATTGACATCCACAATGATTTTCAATTTGCCCCCGCGAGATCATACTCAGAGGTAGAGGCAGATGCTCCAGCATAACCAATAGCGTCAAGGATGTCTTCGCGTTCAAGATATGGAAAGTGCTCCAACAGTTCTTCAATCGAAGTTCCTGTCGACAGTTGACCCGTAATCATGCCGACTGTTACGCGCATGCCACGAATACAAGGTTTGCCTCCCATGACTTTAGGATTCCGTGTGATTCTTGGATATTCAGACATTGCTCAGATCCTCAGTTTTGCGGCCAAGATAGTTTCCAAGAAGCCTTGAAATCCAAAATCCAACAACTCCACAGGAACCGACGGACATTAGCACCAATGTGCTTTCCCAGAAAGTTCCAAGAAAAGGGCCCGAATCTCCGGGATCAATTGCTTCGTTAAATGCCACCAACAAACCTACAGTGGTTGTCACCACGGCAGCAATTCCAAAAAATCCGAACCAACTGAAGCGTCGAGCAAGCAAACCGCCGACAACGGAAAAAACGAACCACACCCAGAGACTTGCTGAGATTAGGGATTGGCGAAGGCCGTCGCCTGTCTCAGGCAGAAAGTTGAACACCAATTTCCAAAGGAAAGCTACTATAGCAAGGTATGTGATTGCCACTTTTGCATCTTTTGGAATCATCAATACACCCGTGCCTTTGGCTTGATGTAGTCGATGTCTTTGCTCATTGTGAACTCGTGCACGGGCCTTGTGCCCAAGCGCACTTTTTTGGCGGCACCGTCAGTCCATGCCAACGAGTGTTTCATCCAGTTTGCGTCGTCGCGGTTGGGATAGTCTTCTCTTGCATGGGCGCCGCGGCTTTCTTTGCGGGCGAGGGCTGAATCAACTGTGGTTGCGGCTTGCACAATCAGATTGTCGAACTCCAGCGTTTCGATGAGATCGCTGTTCCACACGAGTGAACGATCGGTGACGGAGATGTCGTCGACACCGCGCCAGATCGCGTTGATCTTGTCCGAGCCTGCCTGCAAGGTTTCGCCTGTTCTGAACACGGCGGCGTCGTCCTGCATGGCGCGTTGCATCTGGGCACGCAAGGTTGATGTTGGTGTGCTGCCATTGGCAAAGCGGAAATGGTCAAGCCTTGCGATTGCTGCTTCGCCTGCATCAATCGGCAAATCAGCGTGAGATGATTGTTTGCCGACAAGTTCAGCACAGCGGAGGCCCGCCGCGCGGCCAAACACCACGAGATCAATCAGCGAGTTCGATCCAAGGCGATTTGCTCCGTGTACGGATACACAAGCCGCCTCGCCGACAGCCAACAGGCCAGTCACAGTCTTCTCATGATCACGGGGATCACCAGCCAGCACTTCGCCGTGATAGTTGGTTGGAATGCCGCCCATGTTGTAATGCACGGTTGGCAGGATCGGGATTGGTTCCTTGGTGACGTCAACGCCCGCAAAAATCTTGGCACTCTCTGAAATGCCGGGTAGGCGTTCATGCAGCACTTTCGGATCGAGATGTTCGAGATGCAGATGAATGTGATCCTTCGCCTTGCCAACGCCACGGCCATCGCGGATTTCCAGTGTCATCGAACGTGAGACGACATCGCGCGAAGCCAAGTCTTTTGCTGATGGCGCATAGCGTTCCATAAAACGCTCGCCTTCAGAGTTGGTGAGATAGCCACCTTCACCGCGTGCGCCTTCGGTGATCAGGCAGCCCGCACCATAAATGCCCGTGGGATGGAACTGCACGAATTCCATGTCTTGGGCTGGCAGGCCTGCGCGCAGCGCCATGGCCGTGCCATCGCCCGTACAGGTGTGCGCAGAAGTCGCCGAAAAATAGGCGCGGCCATAGCCACCAGTAGCGAGAACTGTCTGATGCGAACGGAAGCGGTGGATCGAGCCATCTTCCATGTTCATCGCGATCAACCCACGGCACGCGCCATTTTCCATGATCAGATCAAGTGCAAAATATTCGATGAAAAATGCCGTGTCGTATCTGAGCGACTGTCCATACAAGGTATGCAACATCGCGTGGCCTGTACGATCCGCCGCAGCACAGGTACGCTGCACGGGTGGGCCTGCACCCATGTTCATCATGTGGCCGCCGAAGGGGCGCTGGTAGATCTTGCCTTCTTCGGTGCGCGAAAACGGCATGCCGAAATGTTCAAGCTCGTAAACCGCCGTGGGCGCGTTGCGGCAGAGATATTCAATCGCGTCCTGGTCACCTAGCCAATCGGCACCTTTCACCGTGTCATACATGTGCCAGCGCCAATCATCAGCACCCATGTTGGCGAGTGATGCAGCAATGCCACCTTGTGCGGCGACGGTGTGTGAGCGCGTGGGGAAGACTTTCGTGATGCATGCGGTTTTCAAACCAGCTTGTGATGCGCCGAGAGCGGCACGCAGACCAGAGCCACCAGCACCAACGACAACGACATCAAATGTGTGATCGGTAATCGGATAGGCGCGGCCGCCAACTTCAACAGACTTTGGTGCTTTTTTTACGTCACTTTTTATTTCAGAGGGCATCAGGCAAAACTCATTTTCAGAATGGAGTAGACCGCGATCAGAAACAGTGCGGCGACAAAAACAGTGTTTGAAATCAATGCTGCGAACTTGCCAGCGCCATGCACATAGTCCTCGATGATTACTTGCATGCCCAGGCGCATGTGCCAGAACACGCTCGCGAGTGTTGCAAGGAGTGCAATTGCGATCAGCGGATTATGCAAACTTGCCACCACATCAGAGCGGTTGGCCCCAAGATGCGCCACGATGAACCAGACGAAAAACAACATCAGCGGCAGGTTGAAAATCGCGGTCAAACGCTGTTGCCAGAAATGTTCGGTGCCGGATTTGGCTGAACCTAACCCCCGCGCATTCTTGAGCGGTGTTTTCATGTTGCTCATGACATCACCCCATAACCCACGACCCACAGCAACACCGTGAGAACGATTGATCCTGCCAGATGCGCCTTCACCATTTTTTCCACAAAGGCCAGATCAAAACCGCGCCCTGTATCCCAGATGAAATGGCGAATGCCGCCGAGCGCATGATGGATCAACGCAAACGTAAACCCAAACAACACAAGCCGCCCGAACCAATGGTTCCAGAAGCCCTGCACCATTTCGAAGTATTGATCGGAATGAGATGCCGCAAACAGCCACCACACAAACAGCACCGTGCCAAAGAAAAGTGCCGCCCCGGTGATCCGGTGCATGATCGACATCATCATCGACAACATGGGTTTGTAGATTTGCAAGTGCGGCGAAAGGGGACGCGCAACTGGTCTTGAATCAGCCATTTTCATTCTTCCATAAGATGCGCTTCATCTAGCGCCTGCACCGTGACAAGGCAATGATCGTAACGTATTGATGTCTCCGATGTATATTATGCAAAAGCCGCAGCGGCGGATTGCCCTTTGGCTTGGACTAATTATCGCAGCCTTTGTGATGTTGGCCTATCCGGCGGCTCGACTTGGTCTGTTTGACTGGCCGCGCGAGTATGATCCGCTGGCTATTCCAGATCTTGCCAAAAAACCAGGCATCATCACGGGATGGCAAATGAAGCTGGTGGATGCCTCGGTGCGGAATTGCCTCGATGCTTTTGCACTGGCTGGCAGTCCCCGGGTTGTTGAAGCTGCGCGGATCGAGCGACCGGGCTGCATGGTGCGTACAGCAATTGACGTCAATGTGTTCGCGCGTGCGCGTGTCCGGCCTGTTCAGATGCGCTGTGCGCTTGCGGCGAGACTTTACGCGTGGGAGCGTCATGTGCTGCAGCCAGCTGCCATGCGCATTCTCGGAGAACCGATTGTCGAGGTCATTCATATGGGCGCTTATAGCTGCCGCAAGATCAGGGGAGGGCGTTCAATGAGCCAGCATGCAACAGCCAACGCCTTTGACATTGGTGGTTTCAAAACCAAAAGCGGGAAGACAATTTCGGTTTTGCGTGATTGGGGCAAGTCCAGCAAGGAAGCCGAATTGCTCTATGTTGCGCGCGAGGGGTTGTGTGACTGGTTCAATGTTACATTAAGTCCCGATTACAACGCGGCCCACGCCGATCACTTTCATGTCGACATGGGGCGCTGGCAGAGTTGCCGCTGAGGAAATGAAATGAGCAACGGTCTTCCAGCTTCGATGCAACGCTTGTGCGCAAAAGTTGCCGAACGCTTTCCCGATCATCCACGTTTGCCGCAAATTTTTGCTGACACGCTGAGCAATACACTGACGACGACTTTGCGCCCGCAGGCTGATGGCAGCGTGTTCGTCATCACAGGCGATATCCCCGCGATGTGGCTTCGCGATTCTGCGGCACAGGTGAAGCCTTATCTTCTGCTGGCAAAAGAAGATGCAGCATTTGCCGATCTCGTCGCAGGTGTGGTGAAGCGGCAGGTTGGTTATGTGCTGCATGACCCTTACGCCAATGCCTTCAATGACGCAGCCAATGGCAACTGCCACAACCGCGACAAAACAGACATGAGTGCTTGGATCTGGGAGCGCAAATATGAGCTTGATTCACTGTGCGCGCCGCTGAAACTGGCACATGACCTGTGGCAGGCTACGGGCCGCACCACGCACCTCGATACGGACTTTGTCAAAGCCGCACGGTTGATCGTTGCAATCATGCGGCTCGAACAACGCCATGAAAATTCTTCCTATCGGTTTGAGCGTCTCGAAGGTCCGGCGAGCGATACGCTGAGCAATGCCGGGCAGGGGAGTAAAGTTGGTTTTACCGGCATGAGCTGGTCGGGTTTTCGCCCCAGTGACGATGCCTGCCTCTATCATTATCTCGTGCCATCAAACATGATGGCTGTCGTTGGGTTGCAGGGCTTGGCGCAGCTGCCAATCGATCAGACCGTGAAACTGGATGCGAAAGCGCTCGCCGCAGAAATCCGCGAGGGCATCGAGAATTTTGGCAAGGTCAAGCATCCGCGACATGGCGAAATCTACGCCTATGAAACTGATGGGCTTGGTCATTTCAACCTGATGGATGATGCCAATGTTCCAAGCCTGCTTGCCGCCCCTTACATGGGATATTGCAGTGCTGATGATCCCACATATCGCAACACCCGTGCCTTTGTCTTGAGTGAGGATAATCCCTATTTCTATCGCGGCACAGCAGCGGCAGGCATTGGCAGTCCGCACACGCCAAAAGACTACATCTGGCCGATTGCGCTTTGCATGCAAGGACTCACGTCGCAAAACCGGGTTGAAAAACTTGAATTGCTCGATGCCCTGTTACGCACTGATGCCAACACGGGCCTGATGCATGAGAGCTTTCACAAGGATGATCCCGCTCGCTTCACGCGGCCATGGTTTGCCTGGGCCAACGCGTTGTTTGCAGAATTTGTGATGGAACTTCTTTAAGCGGACTTGCGCAGTTTGAGAACGTCGGCCGACTTGGCCAGTGGCAGCAGCAATCTGGCTTTTGCGCCACCCTGGGGCATGTTTTCGAGATTGAGTGCGCCCTTGTGATTTTTTACAATTTCGCGCGCAATCGGAAGGCCAAGACCAGCGCCAAAGTTCTTTGTTGAGAACAAGGGCTCGAAGGCTTGTTGCGAAGCTTCCTCTGTGATGCCTTGGCCGTTGTCGGCAATGACCAGTTCAATTTGGCCACTGGTAATGCCACATGCAATACTGAGTTCTGCTGCAGTACCTGCGGGAACCGCTTGAATGGCGTTTTCGAGCAGACAAACCAGCGCGCGCGTCATTTGCTTTTCGTCGAATTCGGTCACCAATGGTTCATCGCGGAACTCGAGGCGTACGGATGTCTCGGGTGGGAAATCATAGGCACCAATTGTTTCGGCAAGCCAATCAGCAAAGTTGCCTTTGCGCAAAATGGGTGGCTGTGGATGACCAAAGGCCAGCATGTCCGCAATCAGCCTGTCGCAACGTTTGATCGCGTCTTCAGCGCGTGAGGTTTGGCGCAGCAACTTCTCATCGCTTCCCGCGACGCGCCGTATGATGAAAACCGCATTGTTGATTGAACCAAGTGGATTGCGAATTTCGTGACTGAACTTTGCAGTGAGTTTCGAAAATGTATCGAGTTTTTGCTGTTCAAGTGTTTGAGCCAATCTTCGATTTCGCTCAACCATAAGCATGGAAATCATGGCGGCGAGGGTGATCAGGGCGATAGCCGGAAAACCCATGTTGCGTGTCGACTTGATGCCGCTCACTTCGGCACTGCTCAGGAAGCGTTGATTGGGCTCGCCTGCCCAGAGCTTCCACTGCGCGAATGAATCTGGAAATGGCACTGGCACAACTTGCGAATAGTTGAGGCTTGTGTCCGGTATGGCCTTGCGCACCCAGGCTGCCGACTGATTGGACTGACCGTTGCCACCCGCAATTGTTGCGAAATCATAGCCAGTGTTGACCAGCGCATAATCTTGTGACGGAACCAGGCCTGCAAGCGCGCGATTGAGAATGATGGCAGAAACTATTCCACCAAGTGTTCCATCAGTGCGATAAAACGGCACCGAAAAAGTCATGCCTTTGCGATCTTCATCCTTCTTTGTATCGTTGAAATAGCGATTATCGCAGGTGATGATCGATTAACCGCTACGAATGGGATAGGAAAGCCCCTTGATCTTGTCGAGCGTTGGATAGTTCTGCTTGTACCAGGCGAGAACCTCCGCATACTGATGATATTCGAAGGTCTCGACTTCTTCTTGCAGGGCGGCACTCGTTTTAGCGCCGGAGTTATCAGTAGCCCCCAGAACCGAAGCTCGCTGCGCACCTCCGTCGATGATCAGCTCATCGAACATCAGGATTGGCTCTTCTTTTTTCAGTGTGACCGGATCGAGGCGATCCGGATTGAAGTCGGCCGAAATGATATACACCTCGGAAACATCAATCGAAGTTGCGAGGTTGTTGTAGACTTGCTGGAACGTGGTTTTTGTATCAGCGTCAATGTTTGTTGCGTGGCGGTCGATCTTCTTGACGCCCGGTAAATGCGCCAGTGTACGCAAGTTGGTGTAGATGTGGTCGAGGCTCGCCTCGACGCTCTTTTGCACAGTGCGAGCGTTGCTGCTTGCACTCTCGACATGGCGCTCAAAGGCGCGTTCCAAGTTGGATAGGGTCATGCCATGCAGCACGCCTGCCAAGGTGCAGCCGACCAACGCAATTGGCAGGCTCAACCACAGTTCACGCTTGGTAAATGGAAAACGCATCATCCAAACCCCAGTTGTACTTTTGGGATATGACTGGTTGGTTAATGGTGCCTTAACTGGCTGTGCCCAATCAGAGCACGATCACCTTGGTGCCGTTGCGAGTAGAACGCATCAGCTCCAGTACTTCGTGGTTCATCATGCGGATGCAGCCAGACGAGGCTGCCGTTCCGATTGAACCCGGCGCATTGGTACCGTGAATGCGCATCTGCGTATCGCGCTTGCCTTTATAAAGATAGAGCGCTGCGGCACCCAGTGGATTTTCTGGAATGCCACCGGGCATGCCATCGGCCCACTCTGCAAAACGCGGTGAGCGTTCAATCATTTCAGGTGGTGGTGTCCAAGTTGGATCGGTGCGTTTGAAGGCGACACGGGCAACGCCCGACCATGAGAAACCCTGCTTGCCAACAGCCACTGTATAGCGGCGGGCCTGGCCGCGCCCGAGCACTTGATAAAGGGCACGCTCATTGGTGCGGACAATAATCGTTCCGGGCTTTTCGCTTGAGGCGAATTCAACAACAGATGGCACCTTGTAGTAAGAGCGCCTGCGCTTGGCGATTTTCTTCCTGGGCTTTTTCCTGGAGACAACGCGGGTAATTTTTTTGCGCCGCCGACGCCGACGAATGGCTGCATCCGCCTCTTCGATGAAAGGTAAGGCCGTTGCTGCAACAGCGGCCACACCGCCCAGCAAAACCTGTAAAAACCTGCGTCTTTCCAACATGAATCGTAATCCCATCAATTCTTGTGCGCTTATAGAGCAGCGAAACTTACAATATCAAGACCAACCCCGCCTTATGGTTGTCATAAATCAATTGGTGACAAAAAACTGTTCGGCTAGCTAATGACGCCGTTCTTGAGTGCGCCGAGGAACATTAGGGCACCGAGGGACGCGATCACCAGGCCACCCAGCACACGCAAGGCAAAAGAAGCCTGTGCGAGACGCTTGCTGTCGTGTTCGGCGAGCTTCATGGCGAGCGACTTGGCATAGACTGAGATCGCAGCAATTGCCGCAATGGTCAGAAACACGCCGAGCCCCATGGCCAAGGTCGACAGAATGCCTGCCCAATAAATACCAGCGAGGTTGGCACCGATCAGGACAAGTATTGCCCCTGTGCAAGGCCTGATGCCCACAGCAAAGGCCAGCGAAAAGGCTTTGGTCAACGACCAGTCCCCGCGCAGTGCTTGTGGTTCAGGGGCATGGGCATGGCCGTGATGCTCATCGTGATGATGATCATGATGCGTATGATCATGGTGATGATGTTCATGATCGTGCGCAGCATGGCCATGGGGGCGAAAGGCCGTCCAGATCAAATAAAGCCCCATCGCTGCAATCATTGCGTAGCTTGCCTGTTCGAGCCAGCTTGCGGCACTGCGTGCTGCCACCGCACCCGCCTTGAAGACAAACAACAACAGCGACACAATGATGATCGCCGTCAGGGCCTGGATCAACGCGCTCAATGCCGCAATGACAAGACCGCGTTTCAGATCATTGTCGGTTGCCAATATCCAGGACGTGACAATCGCCTTGCCGTGGCCGGGGCCTGCTGCATGAAATATCCCGTAGAGAAAACTGATGCCGAGCAGCCACCATGTTGCGCGCGTTGTGCCGCCTGTCACCATGTCGCGCAGGGCTGTGGTCATTGCGCCAGAAAAAGCGCGCTGCTTGTCGGCCATCCACTGCACGGGATCTTCCAAAAAAGGGGTCGTGACAATTGAGCCATCAGCATTACGCTGCGGCACCAGAAGCTTTCGCTTGTCGAGCGGTTTTTGCTCAACAGTTTCTTGCGCAAATGCAGGTGCTGCAAAATGCTGCGTCATGCCGCCCACCAACAGCATCAGCAGCATGAACACACCGATCATCAACCGCATTTGAGCACCAGAGCTTGCGCAAACACTGCGCCGAAATCTTCTTCTTCACCCGGTGCCGGCTTCCAGTCCACGGGTTTGCTGGCCAGAAACTCGCGCTTGGCTTCGATTTCCTGTCCTGAAGCTGCTGGTTTCAATTCCATGGCGCAGCCTGCCTGCAAGTTTCCCTCAACTTGGGCCGGGTTGGTCGTGCTGTAGTCAAAGGCGATATAAAATTCGCTGTCATAAACCTTCACCTCAAACTCGCCAGCCTTGGGATCAACCGGATCCTTGAGCAGCAGTTCATATTCAAGCCGGAGTTTATTGTCCGTGTAGGTTTGCGTCGAAGCCCCAGGGCCTGCGATCTCGAGCTTCTTGTTGCTCTGGCGCATTACGGTGAAATAGCCATAGTCGGCAATTGATTCCAGATTTTCCTTGGTGAGCTGCGACAGTTCTTCGGGGCTGTATGTGCCGTCGCCATTGGTATCCATGCCTTCAAGGGCGACTTGCGCATAGGCATCGTCAAAGGCCCAGTTGAGCTTCACACCTCTAATCTTGCCATCATCGGCGAGCACAATCGTCGTTGCCATTTCGACAAACACGTGGGGGTGAGCGTGCGCCAAGGAAGGAACACACGCCAACACAATACCAGCCATCAGAAATCGATTCATCATCTGAAGTATTATGCGCCGAACATGTCCGAAAAGTTAAGTGTCACGCTGCCTTGGTCAAAAGCCCGCGATTGATCAGCGCTTCGGCGATTTGCACGGCGTTCAGCGCTGCCCCTTTGCGCAGATTATCCGAGACCACCCAGATGTTCAGGCCATTCTCGATCGTCTGGTCCTCGCGGATGCGGGAGATGAACGTCGCATAATCACCAACACATTCAACGGGTGTCATGTAGCCACCGTCTTCGCGCTTGTCGATCACCATGCAGCCCGGTGCCTCGCGCAGAATATCGCGCGCCTGATCAGCGGTCATTTCCTGTTCGAACTCGATGTTGATCGCTTCCGAGTGGCCGACAAACACGGGAACGCGCACGCAGGTTGCCGTTACCTTGATCTTGGGATCCAAAATCTTCTTGGTCTCCGCCATCATCTTCCACTCTTCCTTGGTGTCACCGGAATCGAGGAACACATCAATATGCGGGATGACGTTGAAGGCGATCTGCTTGGTAAACTTTACAGGCGAGGGCGAGTCGGTCACAAAGATGCCCTTGGTCTGGTTCCACAATTCATCAAGGCCTTCCTTGCCGGCACCTGAAACCGATTGATAGGTCGAGACGACAACGCGCTTGATCCGCGCTACATCATGCAAAGGCTTCAACGCGACAACCATTTGTGCCGTCGAGCAATTCGGATTGGCGATGATGTTCTTTCGGGTGTTGCGCGCCATGTATTCGGTGAGCACATTGGCATTGACCTCTGGCACGATCAGCGGCACTTCCGGATCGTAGCGCCATTGCGAGGAATTATCGATGACGATGCAGCCCATGGCGCCAATCTTCGGCGACCATTCCTTCGAGATCGCCGAGCCCGCCGACATCACGCAGAAATCCATCTTGGAAAAATCGAAAGTTTCGAGGTCCTTGCACTTCAGGATCTTGTCGCCATAGCTTACTTCCACACCAAGCGATTTCCGCGACGCGATGGCGTGCACTTCATCGGCGGGGAATTCGCGCTCGGCCAGAATGTTGAGCATCTCGCGGCCCACATTGCCCGTGGCCCCTACGACTGCGATCTTGTAACCCATGGAAATCTCCTCAGAACCTTCGTGACCGCCCCCGGAGGCCACTTGGCCACGCTCCGGCAAAACTCAGTGCCTCACCCCCACTTTAGCTTACTGGCAGGGGGAAAGCCCAAAGGGAAGGTTCAGAATTTTTTGGACTTAGTGGCCGTTTTGAACATTTTGCGGGGTTTAGCAGCTTGCAATGGACTGTCAACTAAGGGGTTGGCAGCGGCGAGGCGATTGGCTAAGAGCACGAACATCGACCAAGACACGAACACGTCTTTCAGCGGAGAGGTGGCAGAGTGGTCGATCGCGTCGCACTCGAAATGCGAAGTACGCGCAAGCGTACCGGGAGTTCGAATCTCCCCCTCTCCGCCAATTTTTTCAGCACCCCATGCATCTCACCCATACCCTCACCCGGCCCTCACCCGGCCGTCATCCCGGCCACCCCCGCCCGTCATCCCGGCGAAGGCCGGGACGAGGCTTTCTCCCTCGCGTCGCCGGAACGACAGGTCGTTCTCGGCCTTCGTGGGGGAGTACCTGCGAAGCAGGTGATGGGGTATATGTGACAGACCATCATCGATCAGCCGACCCCCTCGCCAAGATTGCATATCCCTGTTAGCTTCCTCAGCTAGAAAATACATACAGGTTCCGAGTGATCGGAGGCGGGCTGGCTCCTGTCGACAAGGGGCCAGCCCAATTTTTTTGGATCAAACGTGGGCTTGAACGTGCTTTACAAGAAGCTCTCCAATAATTTGTCCGAGCGTCACTGGAACTGCATTGCCAATTAAACGACCAAGCTTGGTGAAACTAACGGCCTCTGAGTCTGGCACGAAAGAATAGCTTTTTGGAAATCCCTGTAGCATCGCAGCTTCTCTAAGGCTTATCGCCCGATCTTGTTCGGGGTGGCCAAATCGACCGTTACCAAATCCGAAACATTGCGTCGTTATCGTAGGTGAAGGAGCATCCCAACTCATTCGACCATATACAGAAGGGTAAGTCGCACCTGAAGGTTTTCTATGGCAGTTTGCGCGAAGTCTTTTTGGCCAGTCGCGCCACGTTCCGCCTGCCTTCGATGCACGAATGCGAGCAAGGTTAGTTGCACTCAAAGAGCTGGCTCTATGAAGTCTATCTTGTTTGCTTGCTTCTCCAGCCTCGATTTTAGGAAGAGCACCGATTGCCCGCCTTACCGTGTTACGTTTTAGGTCAAACTCCGGTATTTTAATTGGGCCAAATTTTGATGCTACCAAAACAAGTCGTTTCCGTGTTTGTGGCAAACCAATCGACTGACAATCAACTACCCTGTAGTCAACTTCATAACCAGACAAGTGCTCTAAGAGTTTGGCGAATGAGCGATGGGCTAGTAGTGGAGGTACATTTTCCATTGTAACTAGGTCAGGCAGCGATTGGCTAACTAACTCTCCAAAACGCTCAACTAATCTCCAATCTTCACGCCCCTTTGATTTTCGATCTGGTCGTTTTGAACTCTGAGAGTAAGTAGAAAAAGGCTGACAGGGCGCGCACCCTGCCAAAAGACTTACTTCCGCATCCGCAAATGCTTGGCTAATTAAATTCGAATCCAAATTGACAATATCTGCGCGAAGGAACCTTGCATTAGTATTTGTTGCAATTGGATGAGCACAGGACGGATCGATATCAATTCCAAGGTTGACAGCGATGCCTGACTTTTCAAGACCATGGGTTAGTCCGCCCACCCCGCAGAACAAATCTACGGCAGCAATTTTTGGTACCTTCACCATTACACAGCTACCAAGTGTTTATTGTTGGCAATGTGGTTTTGAAACGCCGAAATCGCAAGCTCCAGATAGTCAAGCGTGACATCGGCGATCTCTCTGATAGCTTCAATGGTCAAGTCATTGGCACCTTCTTCAAAGGTTCGACGCCCATGGGCGATTGCATTTCTTCTTTCTGCCAAAAACTGAAGAGGGCTCTCGTCTCGAAATTCAGTGCGCGGAGAAATCCTTCTCCACATTTCTTCCGGAAGTTTAAAGTCTACTCCAAGTCGTTCCGCAAAAGTGTGAATCAATTTATCTGACCAAGTACCCGAAGGTTTTTTGAATTTCTGTGACCCTAGAGGGATATTCTTCAACAGCTGCTGTGTTGCGGCGTGAATAGTAATCAACCGATTGTCCTCTCCGTTATCAGAACGGTTCACCACGGACTCCCTGAGCCACTCCTTCAATGAGTTTTCAGCGCAATTTCGTGGCGAAACGGAGCCTATCGCATCTCCAACTAAGTTAGTGATGCTGGTCATAGTTGCTTCCACAATATTGTAGATGTGTACCAACAACCCAGATTTCAAAGTTAATAAGTGACGTGTAGAAAGTTCTGTTTCACCAATTGAAACGTCGCCAGCTAGAAGTCGATCTTGTAAAGCAAGAGCAAGTGAATAGTGAGAATCAAATTCTTCCCTACGTTCTGAAAGCGAGTTCAAGAGAATGGTCATGGTGCAAGTAAGATCGACTTGACTAAGTCTATTCTTCCTTCGAGTTTCGACCGAACATTTGCGCCATCTGAAACCACGATTGCGCTGAATCCAGCATCAGCCATCCGTCTTTCGATTTCATCACTGTCTAACCTAAGGTTTGGCATTTCACGTAAAGCCAATGCTGATCCAACAGCAATAGCTTCGAACCTGACGCGTGGCACCGCTTTCTCTTTGCTGTTTTTTCTGAACCCGTGTTTGAAGGTTTCGGCCACAAATTCCAGCATTTTAAAAAATTCAGATTTCAACCGCTCAATAACTTTGGGATCACCTTCAGCCTTCTCGTTCGCTGCTTTCAAGTAATCGTATAAGAATTTTTTTGGTCGATCGCGATATCCTTTGAATCGGCCGCCAGGCCCGTTTGATGTCTCAACATAAGCAAAAAACCGCGTGACCAACTCTTCTCTCTCACGCTCTAACACCCTCGCATGCGAAATTGGCGTAAGGCTCACGAACGCCGCTGACTCAGCAAGCTCCTTTATAAGAGTCGTCACAGGCCCGGGCAATGATCCGCGACGGATTTCAGCTTCGTTTGCGGTTGTGCCTGATCGGTTAATTCGTGCGAACATTTCAGCTCGTGTTGCAGGATCAGTTTCGGTACTTAAGACAATTGTTCTTATAGTCACGTCTTCAAGTTTGTTTCGTCGATCACGTGGCAGATCGTCGAAACTAAAACCGTTCAGTTCTGGCACAAGAACAAGTTCTCGGAGTTTTAGTCCGTCTTTTAAAAATGACCGCATGGCCCGCATCCGTTGCGAACCATCCACAATTTCCATTTTTCCACCCGGGGTTTGGTAAAAAAACAAAAATGGTATCGGCAGCCCGACAATTAAAGACTCAATGAACAGCGATTTTTGTTCATCATTCCAAGCGAGGTTTCGTTGATACTCAGGTACAAAATATCGATCGTTAATGTCGTCTTTGAAACGACTGACATAAAGCGAAACCGGATATTCTGCGATTGAGAATTTGACTTGTCGGGACACAGCAGAGATTGCCTCTTCCGCCCTTTGTAGGTCTATTTCTGTTGGTTTTTTTGTCGCCATTTTTGTTACCTCAAAACTGCATCCGTTTGCCCCAGCGAGCTAGGTGGCGTGATTTGCTTGAGTAACTTAGACCAAACCTTGAACAATACTTCAACTGGTTAGCACTTAAACATCTGAGTTTCATCAGACATGAAAGTGGATACCCCATCCCGACACACACCCATACCCTGTATCCCACCACTGTATCCCAACTCCGACGCGGGAGTACCCGCGCAGATACTACTCCGCCACACGGTCGTCGGCCTTCTCAGAAGGCACGACCCAATCCTCTATTTGTTTCAAAAACCAGTCGATGCAGACTGGTGATGCACGGTCGGTGTTTGCCATTCCCTCACACACCTCCCCCCTTGGTTCAGGAGGCCTCCTGTGGGGTTCGCGGCTTTCGGCCCGGCGTGATGGGCCTCACGCAAACGGTGGCGTTGCGTTGATATTCACGATGTCAAACCCCTCCCGGTTCCCGACGATCCCAAGGGATCGCGGGGGGAGGGGGCAGCTTGCCTTGCCCTTGAGGGGCGCGGCTTGATTTGAACATTTAGTGAACGATTATGTCCAGAATAAGGACTATAGGAAAAATAATCAGTCGAGCGCGTGGCACGCCGCTCTGGTGTCGCCGTGGTGTTTGAAGGCCGGGCTTTCGCTTTTGCATTTTTCAAACGCAATCGGGCAGCGCGGATGGAACGTGCAGCCCGTCGGCGGATTGAGGGGCGAGGGCAATTCGCCCGTGAGGATGATGCGCTCGCGCTTTTTTGTGGGATCGGGGGCAGGGGTCGCCGAGAGCAGCGCCTTGGTGTAGGGGTGCTGCGGGTTTGTGAAAATCTGGTCGCGCGGCCCATGCTCAACCACGCGGCCGAGATACATCACCATCACCTCATCGGCGATGTGTTTCACCACCGACAGATCATGACTGATGAAGAGATAAGCGAGATTGTGTTTTTCCTGCAGATCAGCGAGCAGATTCAGCACTTGCGCCTGGATCGAAATATCAAGCGCTGAAACGGGCTCATCGAGCACCAGCACTTCGGGATCAAGCATGAGGGCGCGCGCAATCGCAATGCGCTGGCGCTGTCCACCGGAAAACATGTGGGGGTAGCGGTGATAATGCTCGGGCCTGAGACCGACGCTCACCATCATGGCGCGGGCGCGAATCGTGCGCTCAGATTTTCCGAGCGAGGTGTTGACCAGCAGTGGTTCTTCCAGAATGGCACCGATTTGTTGGCGCGGATTCAGCGATCCATACGGATTTTGAAAAACGATTTGCACTTTTGGACGAAGGCCGCGCAAGGTTTCTGCAGTGGCACCCACAATATCCTTGCCCGCGATGTGCAGCGCACCTGATGTTGGCGGCTCGATCATCGTCACCATGCGGGCGAGGGTGGATTTTCCGCAACCGGATTCACCGACGACCGCAAGTGTTTTGCCGCGCGCGAGGGTGAAGCTTGCGCCATCGACGGCTTTTAAAATTTGCTTCCCGCTGAAGAGGCCGCGCGAAACCGGATAGTGGCGCGTGAGGTTTTCTGCCTTCAGAATCTGGCTCATCGCGCATCACCCAAAGGATAGTGGCACAGTGCGCCGTTATTCATCGTGGGTTGGGTCGTGCGACAGAGATCAGTTGCGAATGTGCAGCGCGGTGCAAACAGACACCCTTTCGGACGATCGAATAATCCGGGCACGACACCTGGAATTGAAGGGAGCCATCTGCCTGTTGCGCGCTCGGGCAGGGCCGCCAACAAGGCTGCCGTATAGGGATGGCGCGGATGTGCAAAAAGATTTGCAACGGCCTGCTCTTCAACTTTCTGTCCGGCATATTGGACACTTACCCGGTTAGCTGTTTCAGCAACGACTCCCATGGAGTGCGTGATCAGCACGAGGCCCATGCCCTTGTCCTTTTGCAGGCGCACCAAGAGATCGAGAATTTGCGCTTGAATGGTAACGTCAAGTGCGGTTGTCGGTTCATCGGCGATCAGCAGTTTGGGATTGCACGCAAGCGCCATCGCGATCATCACGCGCTGGCTCATGCCGCCCGAAAGTTGGTGCGGAAAAGAAGTGAGCCGCGTTTCAGGCGCGGGGATGCCGACTTCCTCCAGCAATGTGATCGCGCGTTTGCGGGCCTCTGCCTTGTCAATCGCGAGATGGGTTCTCATCGCTTCCACAAGCTGAAAACCAACGGTGAAGCAAGGGTTCAAGCTCGTCATCGGTTCCTGGAAAATCATCGCCATGTCCTTGCCAGTGATCTTGCGACGTTCATCGGCAGTGATCCTGAGGAGGTCGAGTCCATTGAAATCGATGCGATCTGCGGTCACTGTTGCAGTCCATGGCAGAAGGCCCATGACAGCAAGCATCGCAACCGATTTTCCTGACCCTGACTCACCAACAACGGCCAGAACCTCGCCCGCATCGACATGCATTGAAACATTATCGACAGCACGAAACTGTCCATTTGAAGTTTTGAAATCAACCGACAGGCTTTCAATTTGGAGAAGCGCCATCAGCTTCTCCGCAGTCGTGGATCAAGCGCATCGCGCAAACCGTCGCCCATCAGATTGATCGCAAGGACAGTGATCAATATCGCAAGTCCCGGCAGTGCCATCACCCACGGGTTCGAGGTGATGAGATCGCGCGTATCGGCAAGCATCGATCCCCATTCGGGTGTTGGTGGTTGGGCACCCAATCCCAAAAAACCCAAGGCGGCAGCCTCCAATATCGCGTCTGAAATTCCCAGTGCAGCCTGCACAATGAGTGGTGCCACACAATTTGGTAACACGCTTGTAAACATCAGGCGCATGGGACCAACACCTGCAACTTTCGCCGCCGTCACATAGTCCTTGCTTAACTCACTCAACGCTGTGGCGCGCACCAAAATCACAAAGCGCGGCAAATAGACAATGGTGATTGCGACGATCGTGTTGAACAAATTGGGACCAATGACAGCAATGATCAGAATGGCGAGCACCAGATCGGGGATTGCAAGGATCAAGTCCATCAATCGCATGATGATCGTATCGAGAAAACCGCCGACATGCGCTGTGAGCAGTGCAAGGCAAGTGCCGATGAAGGTGCACACAATCATGATCGAGAGACCAATGAACAACGATGTGCGCGAACCATAAAGTATGCGCGACAGCATATCGCGGCCCAAAGGATCAGTGCCCAGCGGATACTTCCAGCTACCACCCTCGACCCAAACTGGCGGCAGCTTGGTAAAGTCGCGGAATTGCTCTAGCGGATCGTAAGGTGCCAACACATTGGCAAATACGGCACATAGCACAATCAGCGTCACGATAGCGGCCCCAATCACAGCACCGCGGTTTTCCCGAAAGGCATACCAGAACGCTCTGAACGCACCCGGTGGTGCAGATGATAGTGCTTCAGCGGCCATGGCGAATTCTCGGATTGATCAGACTGAAAAGCACATCCATCAGGAAGTTGAGAATGATCACCATGCAAGCGATCAACATGATGCCGCCTTGCAGCGACGGATAATCGCGACGCTCAATCGCGTGGATTAACCAGTTGCCAACACCTGGCCAGGAGAAAATCGTTTCGGTGAGAACTGCACCTGCAAGAAGGAAACTTAATTGCACGCCAATCATTGTGACAACCGGGATTAACGCATTGCGCAACGCATGCAGGCCAACCACGCGAAACAGCGAAAGCCCCTTGGCGCGCGCGGTACGCACATAGTCTTCTTCGAGAACTTCGAGCATTGATGATCTCGTCATGCGCGCAATAGCCCCTAAAGGAATAGTGCCCAGCACAATCGTCGGCAAAATCAGATGGCGCACAACATCGCCGAACGCGCCCTTTTGGCCGGAGAGTATGGAGTCGATCAAAAAGAATCCTGTCACCGATGGGTAGAAATATTTGATCACATCAATGCGGCCTGAAACGGGTGTGAGACCGAGTGTGTTCGACATCAACAAGATCAACATCAGTCCCCACCAGAACAGCGGCATTGAATAGCCAACCAAGGCAACTCCCATGATAGCCTGATCATAAAAGCTACCGCGCTTTGCCGCTGCGATCACGCCTGCTGGCACGCCGATCAAGACGGCAAAAAACATGGCACACATCGTGAGCTCAACTGTTGCAGGAAACAGCGTAAAAAATTCAGTAGCAACTGGCGACTTCGATACAATTGAGGTGCCGAAATCGCCGTGCAGCAACGCCCAGACATAATCGAGAAACTGTTTCCAGATCGGCTGGTCGAGGCCCATCTCGTGGCGCAATTCGGAAAGTCGCTCCGGCGAAATGCCACGCTCACCCCTGCGTACCTCAATGGGATCACCAGGCACCAGACGGATCATCGTGAAGGTGACGAACATCAGCGCGACAAATGTCGGGAGTGTGAGGGCTGCGCGCTTGAGAAGATATTTGATCATGTGAAAAGTGCCCTCACCGCTTTTGCGATGAGGGCCAATCGTGTTGTCACAAATTATTCCGCAATATCAACATTCTGGAATTCATGCGAACCCAACGGGCTGACCTTGTAGCCAATTACTTCCTTGCGGATCGGTTCGAACACGGTTGAATGTGCGATGTTGACCCATGGCACCTGGGCCGCCACGATCTTTTGTGCTTCCTGATAGAGCGACGTGCGCATCGCAGGGTCGGTCACCTCGACAGCCTTGCCAACAACTTCCTGGAATTTGGCATCACACCATTTTGGAATGTTGTTGCCATTGGGTTTGCCGTCCTTGTCGCAACCCAGGAGCACGGCAAGAAAATTATCCGGATCGCCATTGTCGCCAGTCCAGCCGAGAAGGCCCATCTGGTGTTCGCCGGCTTGCAGGCGCTTTCGGTACTCGCCCCACTCGTAAGAGACCAATGTTGCATCGATGCCGACCTTTTTCAAATCAGCCTGCATCATTTCGGCCATGCGCTTTGCATTCGGATTGTAAGGGCGTTGCACCGGCATCCACCACAGATCAGTTTTCAGATCAGTCACACCTGCTGCGGCCAGCATTTCCTTGGCCTTGGTCGGATCATAAGCAAAGTCGACCGTCGACTCATCATAAGACCACATGGTGGGCGGAATCGGGTTCTTCGCCTTTTGGCCTGCCCCCTGATAAACTTCTTTCAGGATCGCATCGCGGTCAATCGCCATGGCAATGGCCTTGCGCACTTCTGGTTTGTCAAACGGTGGCTTTTGCGCATTCATCGCGAGATAGCCAATGTTGAGGCCCGCTTGCTGGATCAATTGCACATCCGGATTTTTGCCAATGTCAGCAAGATCAGCCGGATTGGGATAGGCCATGACTTGGCACTCATTGGCCTTGAGTTTGGCATAGCGCGACGTGGCGTCCGTCGTGATTGCATAAATCAGATCATCGATCTTTGGTTTTCCGGCCCAGCCATCAAACGCCTTGAAGCGAATGACGGCATCTTTCTGATAATCGACAAACTGGAACGAGCCTGTGCCAACCGGGATTTGGTCAAACTGTTCAGGTGTTCCCTTCTTCATCAGGAAGTCGGCATATTCGGCGGAACTGATCGTGGCGAAATCCATCGCAAGATTGGCGAGGATCGGCGCATTGGGCTTGTTGAGTGTCATCACAACGGTGAGATCATCCGCACCTTTTGCAATTGAAGCGATGAGGTCCGGCATGCCCATGTCGTTGAAATAGTCATAAGCCCCACCGGAAACCTTGGCGAATGGATGATTGGGATCGGACTGGCGCGCGAACGACCAGATCACATCCTCGGCGGTAAGGTCACGCGTTGGCGTATAGCCGTTCACACCAGAATGGAACTTCACACCTTTGCGCAATTTGAAGGTGATCATCTTGCCGTCAGCGGAGATTTCATATTTCTCGGCGAGGCCTGGTTCCACCGTTGTGGTGCCCGGTGTGAATTGCACCAGCTTGTTGAAAACGGGACGTGCTGCATCGAGGCTGGTGCCTGTCGTGTTCATCGCAGGCGTGAAATTTTCCGGTGATCCTTCTGAGCAATAGACCAGCGACTTCGCCTCAGCGGAAACCCCTGCCAGCATGGTGCCCAGCAGCAAAGCTACGGCAAACATTTTTTGTTTTCTCATGATTTTTCTCCCTAAATTCGACAATCCGTTGACGGGTGTTGGAGGGAGCTAAGCACTTCCCGATGGTGAGGTCAAAGCAACCGGCTTTCTCGCATCTATCACTGTTAGCATGTTGCAGTGGACGACTACACGTGCCCTTGCATTCACACAGTAACGTGGTCGATTTCCATGAAATCGGCGACTTGGGGAATCCAGATATCCCTGACATATGCGGCATGAATGGGATCGCTGTCATAGGCTTCGTAAGCCTTCTGGTTTTCGAACTGCATCGAAAAGCCATGGGTGAAATTGTTTTTGGTGCTGGTCTGTTTGAGGCGCTGGAAATTTTTTACCGTGGGCAGTGAAGCCAATGGCGCTGATGCAGCGAAGAATTTGGCTTCGGCTGCCGAACCCGCTTCGTGATGCAGGCGGAAAAACACGCTGTGGGTGATCATGATCCGATTTGTCCCCTGTGGCGCAGGAACTGATCGGCCAATACGCAAGCCATCATGGCTTCGCCTACGGGTACGGCGCGGATGCCGACGCACGGATCGTGACGGCCCCTCGTTACGATATCGGTATCTTCGCCTTGTGCCGTGATGGTCTTGCGCGGGTTGAGGATTGACGAGGTTGGCTTCACGGCAAAACGGCAGATGATGTCCTGGCCCGTCGAAATACCGCCAAGGATTCCGCCAGCATGATTGGATTGGAATTCTCTCACATCACCGCGCATGCGGATTTCGTCGTCGTTGTCTTCACCGCGCAACGCTGCTGCAGCAAAGCCATCGCCGATCTCAACGCCTTTGACCGCATTGATGCTCATCATCGCTGAAGCCAATTCGCTATCGAGTTTGGCATATAAGGGTGCACCCCAGCCAGCAGGAACACCTGAGGCCACGACCTCAATCACTGCTCCAACAGATGAGCCATCCTTGCGAATGGCGTCGAGATAGATTTCCCATTCCTTGGCGGCTTGGGGGTCTGGGCAGAAAAAAGGGTTATTGTTGACCTCGTTCCAATCCCAGTTGTTGCGGTTGATCACGCGATCACCCATTTGCACCATGGCACCACGGATGGTGATATGCGGGATCACCTTGCGCGCGACTGCTCCTGCCGCAACGCGGGCTGCGGTTTCGCGGGCACTGGACCTGCCGCCACCGCGATAATCGCGCACGCCATATTTTGCATCGTAAGTAAGATCAGCATGCCCGGGGCGATATTTGTCGCGAATGTCGGAATAGTCCTTGGAGCGCTGGTCGACGTTTTCGATCAATAACATGATCGGCGTGCCTGTTGTAACTTGTCCGTTGGTACGATCATCTTCGAACACGCCGGAAATGATTTTCACTTCGTCAGGTTCGCGGCGTTGCGTCACGAATTTTGACGTTCCAGGCTTGCGTTTATCGAGAAAGCTCTGAATTTCTGCCGCAGTGAGCGCAAGGCCGGGCGGGCAGCCATCCACCACGCAACCAATGCCAACACCGTGGCTCTCGCCAAAGGTTGTGACGCGAAACATGTGACCGAAAGAATTATAGGACATGGGAAACACCTAAAGCGGGCGCAATCTGCCTGCAAGTCCTATTACAAATGCGCGCGCTCCATCGCATCAACCCATCGCATAGAGCCGTTGTAGAGATCACAGTAAGCTCCTTGCGGGGTTTTGAGTTCGATGATTTCGCGGGGGCCTAATCCTGTGACTGTGCCCATGAGGCAACGGCCAACAGCACCGTGTGAGACGACGATGGTCGGGCGGGTGAGTTCTGATCGCCATGAATTCACGCGGGCAATGCCATCGTTGTAACTTTCACCGCCTTCGGGGCGCCAGTGAAAGCGGTCCTCCGGGTGGGCAGGATAGACGGGTGAGGCTTTGAGTTCCCAGAAGGGTTTTGCTTCCCACACACCAAAACCCAATTCACGCACGCGATCATCGATGCGGAAGTCATCACGGCCAATCGCTTGCAGCACATATGACAAGGTTTGCTGCGCGCGCTTTTGTGGCGAGACGACGATATCAAAATCCTGCCAGCGGCTTTGTTCCAGCGCCATGAGGGCAGCAAGCGCGCGGGCCTGCTGGCGACCCTTTTCGTTCAAGTCAGTATCGATTGAACCCTGAATGAGGCCGTTCAGGTTCCAATCAGTTTCGCCGTGGCGAATGTAGATGATCTGTAGATCAGGCTTCATCTTTGGCGAGTGTCATGTCTGGAGCGGTTGGCACTTTCATGCCGACGACGTGGTAGCCGGAATCGACGTGCAGGATTTCGCCGGTGATGGCACGTGAGAGATGTGAGCACATGAACATGCCGGCATCACCCACTTCTTCTGTAGTCACCGTGCGGCGCAGTGGCGAATTGTATTCGTTCCATTTCAAGATGTAGCGGAAGTCGCCAATGCCCGAAGCAGCGAGTGTTTTGATGGGCCCAGCGGAGATAGCATTGACGCGGATGTTTTTCACGCCAAGATCTGCTGCCATGTAGCGCACGGATGCTTCGAGGGCGGCCTTGGCCACGCCCATCACGTTGTAATGCGGCATCCATTTTTCAGCGCCGTAATAGGTGAGGGTGAGGAGCGATCCACCATCGGGCATGATTTTTTCGGCGCGCTGGGCAACAGCTGTAAAGCTGTAGCAGGAGATGTTCAGCGACTTGTCGAAGTTGCCCTCGCTCGTGTCAACATAGCGGCCTTCAAGTTCGTTCTTGTCGGAGAAGGCAATCGCATGGACGACGAAATCGACCTTACCCCACTTTTCCTTGATGGCGTCGAAGGTGGCATCGATTGAAGCGGCATCGGTGACATCGCAGGGCACAACAATGGTGGAGCCGACTTCTGCGGCGAGAGGTTCCACGCGCTTCTTCAACGCATCGCCCTGATAGGTGAAGGCGAGTTCTGCCCCTTGATCGGCGCAGGCCTTGGCGATGCCCCAGGCGATGGATCGGTTGTTGGCTACGCCCATGATCAGGCCGCGCTTACCTGCCATCAAGTTACCCTTGGAATCGCTCATTTTCTTGTACCTCGAAAGTATTCGGGAATTGTTGGGGCTGTCTCGCACAAAACGCATGACTGGTCCATAGGCCGCACTGGTCTGTATTGATTTGCCTGCGTATAGTGAGATCATGAAACTCAGCGATCTCCCGACACTCACTGCATCCCCCGGCTTTACCGAACGCAACGATCCCTTTGGCTTGTTCAAGGAGTGGCTTGCCGAAGCGGAGAAGTCCGAGCCCAATGATCCCAATGCGATGGCGCTGGCCACCGTTGATGATGCAGGTCTTCCCAATGTGCGCATGGTGCTTTTGAAGGAGTGGGATGAGCGCGGCTTTGTGTTCTACACAAATTTCGAAAGTCAAAAGGGCCAGGAAGTCTTGAGCGCAGGCAAGGCTTCGTTTGTGATGCATTGGAAATCACTGCGCCGCCAGGTGCGGGTGCGTGGCTTTACTGAAGTGGTGACCACAGAAGAGGCTGATGCATATTTCGTATCTCGCCCCCGACAAAGCCAGATCGGTGCGTGGGCGAGCGCGCAATCACGTCCTCTTGCGGCACCGTTTGAACTGGAAACGCAAGTGGCGATGACGACAGCTCGCTTCGGCATTGGCACTATTCCGCGCCCACCGCATTGGTCGGGCTTTCGCATCAAGCCCGTATCGATTGAGTTCTGGCATGATCGCCCGTTTCGCCTGCATGATCGCGTGGTGTTTCGGCGCGAGGTGCCTGAGGGGGCATGGAGCAAGGCGAAGCTTTATCCGTAAGTACGTTGTATTGACTTTGCATGTATTTTGCGACATGTTTGAGCATGTCCGATGAGATCCGATGGAATGTCGAGAAAGATGCTTGGCTCAAGGAAAATCGCGGCCTCAGTTTTTTGATGGTTGAAGAGGCGATTTCTGAAGACCAAATCATCGATGATTTTCAGCATCCCCAGAGAGAAAATCAAAGAATTCTGATTTTTCAAATCGGCGGAAAATGCGTTGCGGTGCCTTATGTGACAGAGGGCAAGGTCAGGTTCTTGAAAACCATGTATTTCAGCCGTGATCTCGATAAGATTTATGGAGCAAAAAATGGCTAAGCTTGCAACCGAGATGACGCCTGCAGAACTCGAAGTGCTGATCTCAAAACAGGTTCTCGATCCCGATGAGCAGGAAATTGAGGATGCGCTGTCCGCTGGTTTTTATCGCCCTGCTCCCGATTTGCAAACACGTGCGTTGGAGTGGAAGCAAGCGCTCGAAAACACGGAGCGCAAATTGCCGCTGAGTTTGCGTGTGTCATCGCGGGTTGTCGGACAACTTCGGCATAAGGCACGTTTGGAGGGGCTGCCCTACCAAACGTTAATCAGTTCGATCCTCCACAAATATGTGACGGGTCAACTCAAGGAACGAGATTAAAACTCTCTCATGCCAAGTAACCTCTCACCTCAGACCATTGCCGCCCAGGCCGCGCATGTGATTGATGAGAAGACTGGCGCAGTTGTGCCGCCGCTTCATCTCTCGACCACGCATGCACGCGATGAAAATTATGCGCATCGCTCGACGCCGGATTATTTGCGCGCGGGTAATTCCACGCTGGCGCAGGCTGAGAAGGTCTTAAACCTGCTCGAGGGCGGGTTTGAAACGCAGATGTTTTCATCCGGCATGGCTGGTATCACCACGCTGTTCGAAACCATCCCGCATGGGGCTCATGTCGCCGCACAAGAGCAGATGTATTACAACACGCGGGAATGGTTGCAGCGGCTCGAAGCGAAAGGTCGCATTCGACTGACGCTGTTCAAGGCGGGTGACGTTGATGCGCTCAAGGCAGCGGTGAAGCCTGATACTGATCTCGTGTGGATCGAAACGCCATCGAACCCAAACTGGATCGTGACGAGCGTTGCCGAGGCTGCCCGCATTGCGCATGGTGTTGGTGCAGTACTTGCCGTTGATGCAACGATGCTCGGTGCCGTTGCGATGCAGCCCTTGTCGCTTGGTGCAGATTTCGTTTTTCATTCGGTCACCAAATATCTGAATGGCCATACTGATGTGCTGGGAGGTGCGCTTGTCGCGCGTGAGGCTTCCAAGCGTTGGGATGAAGTGAAATTCCTGCGCACCAAGATGGGCAATCCCATTGCGCCCTTTGATGCCTGGCTGTTGATGCGCGGCATGCGCACGCTGTTTGTGCGGTATGAGCGCGCTTCGGAAAATGCGCTCGCCATCGCGCGGCATTTTGAAAAGCATGCGAAGGTGGAGCGTGTGCTTTATCCCGGTCTTGCGTCCGATCCTGGCCACGCTGTGGCGAGGCGTGAAATGACGGGTGGTTTTGGCGGCATGCTTTCGCTGTTGGTCAAGGGTGATTTCGAAGCCGCGAAAAAATTCGTCACACGACTGAAGCTGATCGTGCCCGCGACGTCACTCGGTGGTGTCGAGAGCCTCGCCGAACATCGCAAATCAGTCGAGGGGCCGACGAGCCCGGTTGCCGATAATCTGGTGCGCTTTTCTATCGGGATTGAGAATGTGCATGATCTGATTGCGGACATCGAGCAGGCACTTTAGCCACTTGACGTGTGTCGCGCGTCAAGATACACATTGAGGATGATCGGGACAGTTCGTCACAAAGCTTTGAAGCGGTTTGTTGACACTGGAGAAACTCGAGGGCTTTCACCTGATCTGATTGCTCGTCTGCGACGTCAGGTTTCCGCCCTTAATGCTGCTGACGACTTGGCATTGTTGCACACAGTGCCTGGCTGGCGGTTGCATCAATTGTCTGGTGATCTTGATGGGTTTTGGAGTTTGTCGGTTTCGGGCAATTGGAGATTGATTTTTCATTGGCAAGACGGCGTTGCAAATGACCTTGATCTTGTCGATTATCATTAGCGAGTTTTGAGAATGTTTGAACCTGTTCATCCTGGCGAAGTTCTAAAGGAAGATGTCCTCGTTGAGGCACAACTGACGGTGGCCAAGGCAGCACAAATCCTTGGCGTTGGGCGTCCTGCGTTGAGTGCGGTGTTAAATGGCCGTGCGAGTCTCTCTCCTGAGATGGCATTGCGGTTCGAAAAGGCCTTTGGTATTTCCATGGAGCTGCTTCTCAAGATGCAGTTGCAATTCGACATTGCGCGAACGCGGAAGTTCGCCAAGTCTATCAAAGTGCAAAAATATAGAAGATCTGCAGCCTGAAACTTCTAGCCAAACGCCTTCGCCATCATTGCTCCTAGCCTTTGCGCGAAAGCAGCGGGGTCGGTTACTTGCTCACCCTCCAGCACATGGGCTTGATCGAGCAACAAGTGCGCTGCGTCCGCAATTGCGCTGTCGCCTTTGGTTTGAGCCGACGCGGCAAGGGCCCTGATCAATGCATGACCGGGATTGATTTCGAGTGCGGGTGCAGACACGGCGACACCTGAATCCTTCTGGCGCGACAACAGCTTTTCCAATGTGCGGTCCATGTGACCGTCATTCACCAGACATGCTGCACTTTCGGTCAGGCGCTTTGATGCGCGGACATCGGATACGCGGGTCCCCAAGGCCTGCTTCATGGCTTCAATCAGTTTCAAGGTCGCGGCATCAACTTGTGGTGCATCATCTTTTGCATCTGCTGGTTTGATCTTCTCGAGATCGCCTATGCCTTGAGCCACTGACGTAAAGGGTTTGCCATCATAACCAAGTGCTGTGCGCACCCAGAAGGCGTCAATCGGATCGGTGAGCAACAACACTTCAATGCCGCGCGCCTTGTAGCCTTCAAGCTGAGGTGAGCCTGCGGCCTTCTTGGCATCTTCTCCAGTCAGATAATAAATCGCAGTCTGATTTTCCTTCAGTACACTGACGTATTCGCGAAGGGTGCGCGAAGGGCCAGCAGTGGAAGCAAAGCGGCTGAGTTCAAACAACTGGTCGCGGCGCTCCAGGTCTTCATAGAGGCCTTCCTTGAAGACATTTCCGAACACCTCCCAGAATTTCGTAAAGCCATCTGCATCTTTCTCGGCGAATTTCTTGAGCTCGGTCAAAACGCGGTTGGTTACGGCCTTGCGGATTGCTGCAACATCAGGATTGTTCTGCAGCATCTCGCGCGACAGGTTCAGGGGCATGTCGGATGAATCAATCACGCCACGCATGAAACGCAAATAGGAGGGAAGCAGATTTGCATCATCAGCAATATAGACGCGGCGCACATAGAGCTTTTGCTTGCCCTTGCGTTCGGGGTCGTAAAGATCGAAGGGGCGTTCTTTCGGAACATAGAGCAGCACGGAATATTCCTGCTTGCCCTCGGCGCGATAGTGAATAGTGAGGGCTGGCTCGTCGTTGCTGAAGAACAGCGATTGGAAAAACTCTTTGTGCTGCTCTGCAGTCACTTCAGATTTTGCGCGTGACCAAATGGCGCTGGCAGAATTGATCTGGCGTTGTTCATCGCCCAATAACATGATCGGGTGTGCGATGTGGTCGGAGTAGGCCTTGACTACGCGCTCAATGGCCATGTCATCGAGAAATTCTACGGCGTCATTCTTGAGATGTAACACCACGCGTGTGCCGCGATTGTCGGCGGTTGTTTCTTCCACGGTGAATGTGCCAAGACCATCCGAAACCCAAATATGAGTTTTCTTGGCGCCGGCCTTGCGCGAGATCACTTCAACTTTTTCAGCGACCATGAAAGCTGCATAAAAGCCAACCCCAAATTGCCCAATCAATTCTGGCGCGTCCTTGGCATCTTTCATGAAGGCTTGCGTGCCGGAGCGTGCGATGGTGCCAAGATTGTCGGCGAGTTCGTCTGCCGTCATGCCAATGCCATTGTCTGTGATGGTCAATGTTTTGGCAGTTTTGTCGGCCGCAATCGTGATCGCGAAACTTGTATCCTGCTCGAGCAGGGCAGGCGTTGCGATGGCTTCATACCGGAGTTTGTCGAGTGCATCAGACGCATTGGACAAAAGTTCGCGCAGGAACACGTCACGGTCGGAATATACCGAATGCACCATGAGCTGCAGGAGCTTTGCCACCTCGGCTTGGAAGGCTTGCGGCTTTCCGGTTTCAACTGAAGTTGTCGATGCTGGTTTTTTCTTGGTTGTTGTTGCCATCTGATAACCCCTTGCGCGAGTGCCTGATATGGTGAGCCGGCCCCCGACTTCAAGTTCAAAGAGGAACTTCAAGCCCAAAAAAAGACGGCCAGCACAACTGGCTGGCCGCAATGGAACAACAACTCCAACTCTTCCTCACACACTCACTTACGAGTTCAATCAGAACGGGGACAGTTCTGAATTGGGGGGCCCGGTTGGCGGTCCGGAGGGCTGGGGGAGCTTGATCCGAAACGTTTGATGCCAACCGGGCTGTCGAGGCAACAATTCGAGGATCGTCCCGCAATCTGGCCAAGGCTTGATCTAATTATGGCGGAACCAAGGTATTTTCACCTGGTGGCAAACCTTGCCTCTTGCCAAATTGGGAAACTGGGTCCAATCTTTTGGAATGGGTGAAAGTGTCGATCAATTCGGGGTCGCAAGGGCAGAAGCTCCAGAGTCGCGCGACGATGGCAATTTGGTCGCTTTTCCAGTCAAAAAACAGCCCCTTGTGGCTTTTGACCGGAAAGAACTCACGACCATTCTGGATCTCTATGGCCGCAATGTTGCCAGTGGTGAGTGGCGCGACTATGGCATGGATTTTGGGCGTGAAAAGGCTGTGTTTGCGATTTTTCGTCGCGCCTCGGAGCAGCCTCTCTACAAGATCGTGAAGGATCCGTCGCTCGCCCGTAAGCAGGGTATTTATACTGTAATTGCCCAGGGTGGTCTGATCCTGAAGCGTGGGGCTGACCTTGCGCAAGTGTTGCGGGTTTTGATCAAGAAGCCCAAGCTGGCGGAGTAGGCCTTCACCTTTCTGCAGAATTGTTCTAGAGGCAGTCCATGTCTAAAAGTAATGCCCCTTCGCAACGCATGCTTCGCTCAGGTGAACTCATTCGCCATGCGCTTGCCCAGGCTTTTTTGCGCGGTGATACGGGTGATCCCGAACTAGAGCGGTTGAAGTTCAGCGTGGTCGAGGTGCAAATGTCACCTGATCTCAAGATCGCAACCGTTTTTGTGCGGCCCCTCGTTGCGGGCGAGGACAAGCGCGTGCTCTTTGCCTGCACCAAGAACCAGCGTTATTTGCGCGGCCTGATCGCGCCACGGGTCGAAATGAAATACATGCCGCAACTCAGGTTCCGTGCAGATACGTCGCTGAATTATGCGAGCCATATTGACGACATCCTGCGCAGCCCGGAAGTGTCTCGGGATCTCGACAAGAAAATTTGAATTTAGACGAAGGCGACCACCCGATTTGCCAAACCTCGGGTGACCGCCATTCTTGGCTATCAGCCCTTCGGCGGTACGGCCATCAGACCTTCGAGCTTATACTTGGCATTCAGGACTTCAAATCCACCCTTGGCAGCGAAGGCCTTGAAGGCAGCGTTGAGCTTGTCACGAAGCGCTGTGTCTTCCTTGCGGAGACCAACACCGACACCATTGCCAAGAACCGCAACGTCGAGCGGTACCGGACCATAAACTTCGCAGCATCCGCCTTCGGTCGTTGCCAAGAACGACATCAAGCTCACGCCATCAGCAACGATGTAGTCGATGCGGCCTGCAGCCATATCAGCGTTGACTTCGTCTTGTCCCTTGTAGGCTTTGAGCGTGGCACCCGCTGGCACATAATATTTTTCGGCGTAGTTGGCGTTGGAGCTTGCTGCCTGTACGCCAATGGTCTTGCCCTTGAATGTTTCAGGCGAGAATTTTTTGTCGGCAGCTTTTGGCCCAATGAGCACAGTCATTGAATCATAATACATGTCCGAGAAGTTGATCTGCTTCTTGCGCTCATCGTTCATCGCCATCGAGCCGAAAATGCCATCGAACTTCTTTTCGAGGAGGGCTGGAATAATGCCGTCCCACGCAATCGGAACCATCGTGCATTTTTCTTTCATCTCGGCGCAAATGGCGACCATCAATTCATATTCCCAGCCCTCCCATTCACCAGCCGCATTTTGCGCGCTGAACGGCGGATAAGGTGCAGCATCGGTGCCGAATACGAGGTCGGCCTGTGCAGTTGAGCTGACAGCCGCAAGAGCTGCTGCCGCGAGCAGCAGTGATTTGAATTTGTTCATCGGTTGAGTACTCTCTGTTTGAAATTTTATTTGAGTGTCGTGTTTGAACTGGCGCCAATGGCACGTCGCAAGGCCGGTTCGAATTCGCAGACTCGTATGGGCGCGGCCTTTGTTCCTCAATCACGCCCCTGTGCAGGAGGTTAAGAGGCTAGCAGCATTGCGCGCAATAGCAATGAGGGCGCGGGTTCGCCCTAGTTCACCCGGAAAGTCCGAATGGAAGAAAAGGGAGTCGCGTGGGAAAACCCGTCGCGAGATGGCACTGTGTTTAAAGTGCCGTTAGATAGCGTCGGGTTTCCCCACGCGAGACAGGTTTGTTGCATCTTGCCGACCGTCAGTCCGCGATGAATGGGCCTGACCATTCAGAGCGCCTTACAATAGCAGCCCGGCACGTAGTTGCCGAGGATGTCGGACACGAAGGCTCCCCGTGATCCACGCCACATTAGCGCGTCCAGGAGGTCCTGCCATCCCCACCCATTCGAGGTCATTGTCATGACCCAAACCCCTTACGGGTGAGAACGAGACTGATATGGAACAATAGTAGAACTATGTCAAGAGATAAAGGGGAATTATTTTTAAAGAAGCTAATCTCTGTTCCTGTCCTTTTTGTCTAGTACGTCCAAGAGGTCATTTATCCACTTGAGTGAAGGAACTTCACGCGACACTTCTCGTAACTTTGCCGCGTTCTTTCGCATAAAGTCATTGATCGCTTCTCGCGCTTCTGACGAAAGTGAATAAATGATACTCACGTCAACAACTTTGTCGACGAAAAATCCAGCAACGCTAGTTGCGTTGCCACCCAACCACGATAACAGTGCTAACAATCCAATGATCTGCAATGCATTTCTAGCTGACCCATGTGCAAAAACAACGGCGCGCCTTGGGTGCGGTGACAAGTGACCATGGGTTAAGAGATCGATTACAATATCTACAGCTTCCTTCTGCATGATTTCGCCGTGCACGCGAACCATTTCGAATACTTCTTTCATTTTGGCGTTGAATTGTTCGTCCACTCCCGCGTCACGTTCGACCTGATCAGCATCTCTAAACAATTCTTTGCCGCGCTCGGTTCCCATCACGACAAGATCAGAAATCATTGTTATGCTGCGGGCCAACGCAAGTTCACCACCTTCGATAGGCGGCGCGTTGCTCATGCCGGATTGCCTCATTGCGCTGTCGACTTGACCTCTCAGCAAGGAACTTGCTGCAAATAGCATGTCAGGCTCAATGTCGGTTGCTGGCCGATTCACAAGTTCTTGAAACTTGTTCAACATGACATGCAACAAGTCTGGATATGGCGCATCTCGCTTGGTCAATTCAGCTTTTAAAAGCGAAGCAAGTTCCGCAAGCTGCGGCAAGTTAGATTCAATCCGAATGCGATCATCACGAAGCGATGTAAGGCCGAAGTATTTGGAAATAGAGACACGACCCGCACGCGGCTCAAACCGCAATCCGTTTCCCTGTTGCACGGGCACTGTAGCAATCGCCCGCGCCTCTTTCAGCCACGCCGCAATTTCAGCATTGATAACTTTGGGTTCACGATCCCAAAAAGATCCATCGTACTTTTCGGTGCTTCCCCCTAGGGCGATGCGCAGTTCTAGTTCGTCGGCAATTTTTTCTGGAAGGCCCCATGCAGGACCGCCAGCAGAGATGCTTTTGTACCAATCAATCCAGATCGACAAGCCATCGCCAACTTTATCCAAGTTGGAGTAAAGCGCGCTTTCCTGACGGAAAAGCCATTTCTTTTTATCGGTCCACAGAGGTGCGGTGATTAGTTTTGATGTGGACACACCGCTTGAAAGTCTATCTGCATCATAACGTATTTCTATCCATAGTTCGTCTTGCACGACAGCTGCACGAGCAGCGACATCGACAGTAGCATAAGCGTATTCGTAGAAGTTCGCGTTTGGGAGTCCGTTTAGGTTGGAGGCGTAAGCTGACGCTGATACGGCTGCGGAGAACACGGCATTGGCAGATCTGGGAGATGGGTCAGCATCGTCGAAGCTGGACTCGGAAAGATGCACGTCGGAGGTGTTGGCAGAGGCGACGGCGGTTTCGCTCGTTGGAAATTTAACGGCAACACGTGACGAGATGCTCGCCCTGAAAACTGAGTTCAACAAGTCCGAATAGGCACCTCCCAATATGTTAAGTCGACTAAGGTACGGCACAACTCTCATCGCAGCGCGGTGGGCCAAGGATACCGCCTCTGCGGCACGTGTGACTTCAGGCCTTGTCTCAAGCCACGCTTTGAAACTATCTTCGTCTTTGATATATCGCGCCACGATCTTCGCCATTTGGTTGAGTATTTGGGGGTGTTGGTGCGTTTTCGCAAGAAAAGATTTGTCAACTCAAAGCGGAGGTTTCTCTTTTGGTGGAGTTTTCAGTCCCGCGAGATTGGTAGCGGATTGTATCGTGGCTGGCACCCACTCCTGCCCCTCTCTTGCAGGGAGGGGAGAACAAGGGGGTCTCTCGGCGTAATTCTGATCCAAATAGTACTCCATCGGCGTGGCTTGACCCGCCGAACCAGACTTTCAGCGCGTAACAGTGCAACAAGTCTGGGTCGGCGCATCAGGTGCGCCGATGGAGGGGATTTGTTGGTGCTTCTTCTTTTCGTTTCACACTCTCCGGTTAGCGAGATGAAGTCCCATATTCGCATTCCTTGAACTTCTTTTCCCCCAATAAAAGTCACCCTCGCACTTGTTGCGAGGGTCCATGGTTCAACCGGGGTGATGCCAGACCGCGCGCAAAGCGCGCTTGGATGCGACATTCCTCTTGCCGCGACGATGGACCCTCGCAATAAGTGCGAGGGCGACAAGAATTGGGGGTACGATGCGCAAAAAAACGCGGGACCATTTCCGATCCCGCGTTTTGATTTCGTCCGTGTACGGATGGAATTGAACAAACTCCAAACGATCGTCATGGCCCGCTTCACGCGGGCCACCCATCTCTGACGGCAACGTGGGTGGCCCGCCTGAAGCGGGCCATGACGGAGTTTGTGGTTGAGATTTTGTTTGAGCATGTGCGGTGAGCGACAAACAAAAAACGCGAGACCGTTTCTGATCTCGCGTTTTGATTTCATCCGTGTACGGATGGAGTGTGGTCGAATGGACCTCTCCCCCGCTTCGCGGACCCTCCCCAGAGGGAGGGACTCGTGGAGCGAGCGGAGTTTTACTCAGCGTCAGCTGGCGCTGCGGCTTCTTGCTTTGATGTGAGGTCTTCGCCGGTTTCCTGGTCGACGACTTTCATCGAGAGGCGGATCTTGCCGCGGTTGTCCATGCCCAAGAATTTCACCTTGACCATTTGACCTTCGCTGACAACATCAGAAACCTTCTGCACGCGCTGGGGAGCAAGCTCCGACACGTGCACCAAGCCATCGCGTGCGCCGAAGAAGTTTACGAACGCGCCGAATTCCATGATCTTGACGATCTTGCCTTCGTAGATTTCGTTGACTTCAGGTTCCGAGACAATCGACTTGATCCACTTCAACGCAGCACGGATCGACTCGCCATTGGCGGACGCCACTTTCACTGTGCCGTCGTCCTGGATGTCGATCTTGGCACCGGTCTTTTCGACGATCTCGCGGATCACCTTGCCACCTGTGCCGATGATTTCGCGGATCTTGTCGACTGGAACTTTGATCTGCTCGATGCGTGGTGCATGTTCGCCGAGACCCGGACGTGCCTTTTCCAAAGCTTCGGCCATCTTCTCAAGAATTTGCAGGCGGCCTTCCTTGGCCTGGAACAATGCGACACGCATGATCTCTTCGGTGATGCCGGTGATCTTGATGTCCATCTGCAGCGCCGTCACACCTTCTGATGTGCCAGCAACCTTGAAGTCCATGTCGCCCAAGTGATCTTCATCACCCAGGATGTCGGAGAGCACGGCAAAGCGCTCGCCTTCCTTGATCAGGCCCATGGCAATACCAGCGCATGGTGCGCGCATTGGAACACCTGCATCCATCAGCGCAAGCGATGCACCGCAGACCGTGGCCATTGATGATGAGCCGTTGGATTCGGTGATTTCCGAAACCACGCGCACTGTGTACGGGAATTCTTCCGACGATGGCAGCAATGGCTTGATCGAACGCCAGGCGAGTTTGCCGTGACCGATTTCGCGGCGACCTGTGGCCCCCATGCGGCCAACTTCACCGACCGAGAAGGGAGGGAAGTTATAGTGCAGCATGAACTTGCCCTTGGTGAGGCCATCGAGCGAGTCGATATATTGCTCGTCTTCGCCCGTGCCCAATGTGGTGACCACAAGGGCTTGGGTTTCGCCGCGCGTGAACAGCGCAGAGCCGTGCGTGCGTGGTAACACTGAGGCTTCGGCAATGATCTGACGCACGGTCTTGGTATCGCGACCATCGATGCGCTTGCCGGTATCAAGAATGTTGTTGCGAACGATGCCCGCTTCGATCTTCTTGAACTGTTCGCCCACAGCCTGCTCGGTTGGAGCCGCTGCATCTTCCTTGTTGGTGAGTGCGGCTTTGGCTGCATCCTTGGCGGCGGCAACAGCGTCCTGACGCTCTTCCTTCTTTGCAATCGTGTAGGCCTTGCGAAGCGCGCTTTCGGCGTTCTTCTTCACGGCTGCATAGATCGAAGAATTATCCTTCGGCTTGAAGTCGCGTGGTTGACGGGCGGAACGTTCAGCCAGGCGGATGATCGCTTCGATCACTGGCTGGAAGCCACGATGACCAAACATCACCGCTTCAAGCATCACGTCTTCCGAAAGCTGTTGTGCTTCTGATTCAACCATCAGCACGGCGTCTTGTGTGCCAGCAACAACGAGATCAAGCGTTGAAAGTTTTTGCTGATCAATTGTCGGGTTCAACACCATCACACCATCGATGATGCCAACGCGCGCAGCACCAACCGGACCCATGAATGGGATGCCAGAGAGTGTGAGGGCTGCTGACGATGCAACAAGCGCTGCAATGTCAGTATCGTTTTCAAGATCGTAGGAGAGTGTTGTCGCGATGACTTGCGTTTCAATGCGGAAGCCTTCGGGGAACAATGGGCGGATCGGGCGATCGATCAGGCGCGAGATCAGTGTTTCGCGTTCTGTCGGGCGTCCCTCGCGCTTGAAGTAACCACCAGGGATCTTGCCGGCGGCATAGGTCTTTTCCTGATAGTTGACTGTGAGCGGGAAGAAATCAATGCCAGGCTTTTCGGCCCGTGCTGCAACAGCTGTTGCGAGGATGGTGGTTTCACCGATGGTGACGAGTACGGCGCCATCTGCTTGGCGCGCCATGCGGCCGGTTTCAATGCGAAGTGGCTTTCCTGCCCATTCGAGTTCTTCAACGTCAATGTTGAACATGTATCATATTCCTTATTGTCCTTCGTCGCCACTTTGCACACCGATCATTGGACGACATCCCCATTGGACAATTTATTCCGGCCCTATTGCCAGAATGAACTAAGGGGACGCGGGCGGCGCTTCGGTGGTCCGCCCGCTCATACAAGAAAGCCTCGCGCATGATGCACGAGGCTTGTTTGGTTACCTGCGGATTTCGAGCTTCTTGATGAGGGCCAGGTAGCGGCCTTCTTCCTTGCGCTTCAAATAGTCGAGAAGACTGCGGCGGGCCGCAACCATCTTGAGAAGGCCACGACGCGAGTGATTGTCCTTCTTGTGCATCTTGAAGTGCTCGGTGAGCGCATTGATGCGGTGGGTGAGAATGGCAACCTGCACTTCGGGCGAGCCCGTGTCGTTTGCGGTTGTTGCATTTTCCTTGATGAGCTCTTGCTTGCGCACAGCTGTAATCGTCATTGTTTTTAACTCCGTGCATCCAGATTAAACACGCGAATAGTCTTGAGCACCCGGTTTTCGAGGCGGAAAATGCCGATGGGCGCTCCGTCGAGGGTGACCAAAACCGCCTCCGCCTCAGAAAGCTTTTCGCTTTCGGGCAACAAAACCTTTTGGCCTTGTTGAAGACGCTTGGCCTCCGCTTCCATTACGGCCAGTGCCGGGATGCCGTCCAGCACGGTCTCAATGGGGCGAAGGAGGCCAGAGAGGCTGTTTTCGCTAGGCGGGGATTGGCACAGTTGTTCAAGCATTTCCAGCGAAATCGAATCTTTTTCTGTGAATGGCCCAACGGCAAGGCGGCGTAGATAGGTGACATGGCCAAAGCAGCCAAGCTTGCGGCCGATATCGCGGGCAATGGCGCGCACATAGGTTCCCTTGCCGCAGGTGACAACAAAGGTGGTCTCGGTATCGGGTTGATGATTTTCTATCACTAGCGATTCGATACTAACTATGCGGGAATTGAGTTCCACGGCCTCGCCAGCCCTTGCCAGATCATAGGCGCGCTCGCCATCGACCTTGATGGCCGAGTAAATTGGCGGTGTTTGCTGAATGTCGCCGACAAATTCATGAAGTATCGCCTCAATACTTTGCTGCGCTGCAACATGATTGGACGACTGAGTGACCGGGCCTTCCAGATCGTCTGTAGCAGTCTCCGCCCCCCATTTCGCCGTGAAGCGATAGGTCTTGCGACCATCCATGGCCCATTGCACCGTCTTCGTCGCCTCGCCAAAGGCCAGCGGCAAAATGCCAGACGCCAAAGGATCGAGCGTGCCCCCGTGTCCGGCCTTATCGGCATTCAACAACCAGCGCACCTTGCCCAGTGCTTGTGTCGAAGAGATACCAAGCGGCTTATCAAGAACAAGCCAGCCGTGGAGGAAATTGCGCGGGCGTTTCACCATGTTGATGGCCGCTTGCGGCGCAAGTCATAAACGCAAATGATTTCAACATCTTCATCCACCGCCCGATAGGGAAGCAGGTACGGGGGCCCAGCAGGCTGAACTATTCTCACGTCGGTCTGGTCGCCAGGTCGCCCAAAGCCTCTAATGGTTTCGATTCGAAACAAACCTCAAGGGCCACTTCCACCAAAATCGACTTGGAGCGGTTGGTCGAAGCAGCGAGTTTGTCCAGATCACGATCCATCTCATCCGGAATCCGCGCAGATATCATCGTCTTGCCCATCGCAGCACCTCGTCAACAATGTTTTCATTGTATGATAAATAGAAGCGCTTGGGCAAGCTTAGTAAATCCGCTTTTCATCTGCATCCGGGATCGCAACATCGGGGTCGTAGCCAGCCTTGACGACGTCCTTTGCGGCTTCGAAGCCTTGTGCGGCTGCGGCGTCGATCATCGCGCGACCTTGGGCTTCGTCCTTGGGCACACCAAAGCCGCGGAGCAAATTAAGGCCGTGGTTGAACTGACCGACCTTGTAGCCGCGCTCGGCTGATTTCTGATCCCAGGCGGCTGCATCTTCGAGCGACTGCGTGGTCGCATAGCCATTCTGGCTCATGTAGGATTGCCATGGATAGACAGCATCAACGCCTGCGATGACGCATTTGTCGAAAATCTTTTTTGCCGCTTCGTGGTTGCCAGATTTTGTCGCCCAATAGCCATAGACGCAAGCCGTCGACTTGCCGTTTTTGAAATCATATTTCTCAGTGAAATATTTGAGCGTTTGTTCTTCCGGGTTCACTTCACCATCATCAACAAGGAGATCGCCAACTTCAGCAAATGCTGGAGCGGACGACAGAAGCAGTATGGCGAGGAAACGGATCATGCGACTTGCCTTTTCACGAGTGCAGTGTGCGGATCATAGCTGATCACGGACGCAATGGCAAAAACCACCAAAGTCGTGAACGTGACAGCGAGCGCCAACGGATTGAACTTTTGATACAGTGCAAAGCGGATGAGTTCCACACCATGGGTGAACGGGTTCAGTGCGCATAACCAATAAAGCCAAAGACTCGCCTCCTTCATGCGCCACAACGGATAAAGTGCCGATGAGAGAAAGAACAAGGGAAAGATCACGAAGTTCATGACCCCTGCGAAGTTTTCCAATTGCTGGATGAGCGACGAGAGCAACAAGCCAATTGCACCAAGCGCCATGCCGACGAGAACAAACGCGGGCAACACTGTGATGAAACCCGTCCACGGAATTTTCACGCCGTAAAGACGCGCAATCAGCAAAAACGCATAGGCCTGCAACACGGCCACCAATGTACCAGCGAGAAGTTTCGCCATCAGCGAAAACCAGCGCGGCAGGGGCGAGGTAAGCAGCACGCGCATTGATCCCACTTCGCGGTCATAAACCATCGACAGCGATGATTGCATGCCGGCAAACAACAGCACCATCCCGAGAAGACCTGGCACCACATAGACTTCGTAAGTCACATAAGTGGTGTAGGGCGCGATGATCGAAACACCAAGCACCGAACGAAAGCCCGCAGCAAAAACAATCAGCCAGATCAGCGGGCGCACGAGTGCAGAGATGAAGCGTCCACGCTGTTGCACAAAGCGCCAAAGTTCCCGCTTGATAATGGCGAGGAGTGCGCGTGAGGCGTGAATGAGTGTCATGCTTCTTCCTTTGAGGTGAGTAAGTGGAAGGCTTGATCGAGTGAAGTTGCACGTGATTGTTTGAGGATATTCGCTTGGGAACCGCTGGCGATGAGCATCCCATTGCACAGCACAATCACATCGTCATCAACGAGCGATTCATCGGTGAGATGCGTGGCCCAAAGCACGGCGATGTTTCTTTCTCTCGCCATGTCATGCAGGAAAGTGACGAGCGATGCACGCGTTGGCGGATCAAGACCTGCGGTTGGTTCATCAAGCAGCAAAAGTCGCGGATTAGTCATCAGTGCACGGACGATTTCAACGCGCCTCCTGTGTCCGCCGTTAAGATTGCGCAACTTGTCACCCATCCGGGTGGTGAGTTCCATCCGCGCAAGCAGGGGGGCAAGGTGCTTTTCTCTTTCTTGAGTATCAAGCCCAAAAAGGCCTGCATGATAGGCAAGGTTCTGGGCAACCGTGAGATCAAGATCAAGCGCTGGTTGTTGAAAGACAATCGACAAGCCAGGCTTTCCCGTATCCGGCAATCGGATGCTTCCAGCCTGCGGGGCGAGCAGGCCTGAAATCAGTGAGAACAGCGTTGTCTTGCCCGCACCATTGGGACCGAGCAGAAGTGTCACCCGCCCTGGAAGCACGTTGAAAGAAACATCGTTCAACACGGCACGCGCCCCAAAACTATAGGTCAGCCGCTCGACGATCAAATTCTGGTTATCAGACATGAGTGTGGGTTAACATTGCGAGAGGCTTCGTTCTATAGTGTTCGCATGAGATATCTGTTCATCGCCAGCCTGCTGTTTGCAACCCCTGCTTTGGCCGAATTGCCGACGGGCAGTAAAACCATTGCCCTGAAATCGGCAACCGAAACCATTGTGATTGGCAACGTCGAGTTTTCCGGAACAGGTGCCACCCGCACGATCAGTGTCACGATGAAGGATGAACTTTACAAAGATCACTTTCTGTCGATGCGGCCATTCAAGTGCATTGAGGGCCCCAAGTTCTACTGCCACTTGCCCTATCCCTATGAATGGAAGGGCACAGTCACCGCAACTGACCTGGGCGATCTCGAATATGCCTTGCTCTTTGTGCAAAAAGAGCCAACGGCCTATGGCATCAATCTTTGGCACGGCATCTATTACAAGATGCAATCATCCGTAGACGGACGAATTTCTGGAACGCTGCACGAAGTTGACATGGACATTCTCGCCAGTCCACCAAAGCCCGGTGAGTTGCGCCCGATCAGTCCAGCCGACATTAATGCAACAGCGGCAGATGGGCAGTGGTTGCCTGAGCTGGTTATTGAGTAGGCAGCACCTCCACGCCCCAGGGATAGCGCCCGACTTTCACTGAGTGCACGGCTTCCAGAGTTGCGATATCAATCACAGTCACATCGCCTGACACGCCGTTGGTCGTGAACAGCTTGTCTTCCTCCGGCGTGAAGGCCAGTTGCCAGACGCGTTTTCCGACGAGGATATATTTGATCACCTCGTAGGTTTTCGGATCAATGACGGCAACATGATTGGCGGGGCCCAAGGCCACAAACGCGTATTTGCCATCCTTGCTGAGCGTGATTCCAACAGGTTGGATCTTGTCTCGCGCCACGCCTTTGATCTTGAACTTGATCTGCTTCAGCTCCTGCTTGGTTGCCGTGTCGAGCACATGCACCGTGCCGCCAATCTCTGCTGACACCCACAAAAGTTTGCTGTCAGCCGTGAAATAAGCCGAGCGCGGGCGCTGGCCCACCAGCGTGGTTGCCGTTTGTTTGAGCGCTGCGGTATCGATCCAGTGCACCATGTTGGAGGTTTCCGATGTGGTGATTGCCATCTTGCCGTCCGGGCTGATCGCCATGCCTTCTGGCTCCACGCCAACATCGATCTGCGCCAGCACTTTCTTTTCGACTGTGTCGACAACTGTTGTTACCGCATTGTCCTCATTCGCGATGAACAGTGTGCGGTTATCGGGTGACAATGCGAATTGTTCGGGGTCTTCGCCAGAGGGTAGATTGTCGATGATTTCACCCGTTGCCACGTCCATGATCTGCACGGCATCAGAGTCCGAGGCGCAGACATAGAGCAGCTTGTGGTCTTTCGAAAAGGTGATGCCGCGCGGGCGCTTGCCGACCTTCAAGGTCTTTTTCACTTCATATGTGTTGGAGTCGAAGACGGTGATGGTGTTGTCTTTTTCATTGGAGACGTAGACGTCGTGTGCGTGGGCGCTCGTTGACAACAATACGAGCGCGAGGAAATGAAATTTCATTGTTCGGCCTCTGGAAATTTTGTGCACTTGGTTTCGGGGCGATCAAGCCCCAGCGTATCGAGATCATTGTATTCGTGCAGGAACTCTTCGAAGGGTGCAGCGGCCACTTGGGTTTCCTTGGTGACGAGATGGATCGGCTGGCGGAGCTGGCCGTTCCAACGGCGAAACGTAACCCCGCGGCCCTTGTAGGCTGACAAATTCAAATCCTCACTCATGATGAAATCCCGGAGCGCCTTTGAATTGGTTGCATCAATGCGCAAGCTTGCCTCACCAATGGCGCGGGTTGCGATGTAGGCGGCGAAATCAACTTCGCGCATCGGGCGCTTGGCGTGGGTGAGAAAATCATTCTGCAATTGCACGGCACCCCAAGGTTCGATGACATTGGACCAGCCCGTGGGAACCAATCCATGCGTGCCCGCAACCGGGCGCGGCAGATCGGTGTTGTAGGCAATGAGCGATCCAAAATCATCGTTCTCATCTGAGACAAGCACCACATCATAATCCTGGCCTTGGGTGATCAGTGGAATTTCCGTGCCAGCACTTTCGCGCATGTCACCTTCCAGCGCCCAGGGCTTTTCAGCGGCAATCGCAAAACCAAATTTCTCGGCAGATTTTTTCAGTGCTGCGTTGAAAGCCTGATCAGCTGGCGTTGGCCCCGGCAGCAGCAACCAGTTTTCCCAACGCTTTTGGCGGAGGTATTGCGCAAGCGCATCGGTCAACATTGCACGCGTGGGAATGGTGTGCAAAAGATTGGCGCGGCAGTCTTCTTCGCGTAACGCCTCATCGCGCGCGACAACATTGAACAGAAGTTTTTCCTGCATCGCAGGAAGGTCGGCAATTTTCAAAAGCTCTGCGGCTGGCGCATTGATGATAATGACATCGGGAGGATTTGCTTGCTTGATAAGCGCATCGGCAAGGCTTTGGTCTGGCGGGGCCACCAGCCGATCGAGACTATAGTTTTTATCCGTGAATCTTCCGGCGGTTTGGTTCTGCTCGGTTGCGAAAGTCGCTCCTCTCATCCCCAAGTCTTGTGGCACCGGATTGAGACCAGAAAGTACTGCTGGGCGCTCAATCTGTTGTTCGGCATAAAGAATGCGGATGGTTTGGGGGTCTGCCCAAGCCAAATCTGCCGCCAAAAGCAACCATAAAGCTGAATAACATAATCGTACCATAGTCTTAAACTATCAGCCCGGGCTTGTGACGCAAGGGTGTACCAAAGTGCAGTGGTATGGGTTTTGCCCGCGGTGTTACTGCAAGGGGCTGGGAGGTCTTTGAATGAAATTCTTGTTGCACGCAGGCCTTGGCCTTGCAGCTTTATTTGGTATTGCATCATTCGCTGTCGGCCATGGCAATGTCACCCCACAAGTCGTGGATACAACGGGGCTCAAGCCCTTGGGGGCCGACTGGCTTTCTGAGAATCCCTACCGCAACGATCCTTCCCAGCTTGAGATCGCCATCAAGATTGGCGATGTAGGGTATTTGAACAATTGTGCCGCTTGCCACGGGCTTGCAGCAAGGTCGGGTGGCGTAGCTCCTGATTTGCGCGCGCTTGAGGATGGCAAGTTCGGCGATGAAGTGTGGATGGAACGCACCCGCCATGGCTACACGCAAAATGGCGTGAGCAAAATGCCAAAGTATGAAGGCATTGTATCGCAGGAAGCCATGTGGGCCATGCGCTCCTATGTCGAATCTGTTCCGAAATAAGTGGAGAATTGAGAGAGATGAATATGCGTTGGACCTTCCTTCCAGCATGTGTCGCCGGAGCGGTTTTGCTCACAGCTTCGGTTTTTGCGGCAAGCGGAACTGATGTTGTCGCGGTTGATACCGGCGGTCTGAAGCCTGTTGGCACCGAATGGCTCAAGGAAAATCCCTATCGCAATGATCCTGCCATGAAAGATCTGGCACTCAAGATAGGCGATTCCGGCTACAATCAAAATTGCGCGAGGTGCCATGGTCTGGAAGTGATTTCAGGTGGCTTGGCGCCTGATCTTCGCTATTTGGAAGAAGGCAAGTTTGGTGATGAATGGTTCCTGGAACGTGTTCGTGGCGGGTACACGCAAAACGGCACCACCAAGATGCCGAAGTTTGAAGGCATCTTCACCCAGGAGGCAATGTGGGCGATCCGAACCTATATCGAATCTCGTCCACAGGATTGAGCCCAAGAATGGAACTATCGCGTCGCACGATATTGGCGGGGCTTGCAGCATTTGGCGCTGGGCCTGCTTTTGCGCAAGTTGAAACAGGCTCACCCGGCGACACGCTGGATGAAATCGTGGCGCGTGGCTCGATCAAGATTGGTGTCTACGAAGACTATGCGCCCTACTCATATCTGGTAGATGGCAAACCCGCGGGCACGGATGTTGATATCGCCGCGCTGATTGCAAAGGCGCTAGGTGTCAAAGCTGAATTGGAATTGCGCGGGGCGGATGAAAGTGTCGATGCTGACATGCGCAGCCATGTGTGGCGGGGGCCGCTTGCCGATCAAGGCAAGGTCGTAAACGTCATGTTGCATATGCCGATTGATCGGGAACTTGCTTTGCGCAACGAGATGGTCGTCATGGGTGGTGGCTATGCCTCCGAAAAAACCGTGCTGACCTGGTCGAAGACGCAGCTTGGTGATATTCCGACGATGACGGACTTCACCGAATACAAGATCGCAGTTGAGAACGACTCAATTGCGGACTTTTATCTGGGTGGCATTGCAGGCGGCGGCATCGTCAAGAACATGCTGCATCAACCCAACATGGCCAACGCCATGGAACTGTTGATCACAGGCGAAGCTGCGGGAGCCATGGGGCCAATGGCGCAAATCGAACATGCGCTGACAAAGCTTGGCGACCGCAAACAGAATTTCGGTGTGGGTCAAACCGTTCCTGCAGGTTTGGCTCAAGGCACATGGACCTATGGCTTTGCCGTACGGATGAATTACCGTGATCTTTACTACGCAGTGGAACAGGCCTTGGCCGACGCCGTGGCCGATGGGCGCATGAAGGCGATCTTTGAAAAACATGGATTGACCTACAATCCGCCACCACCCCCAAAGGAAGAGTGAGTGATGCGCTGGCTGCTCGGCATTTTCGTCAGTCTACTGATGATCTGTTCGGCGCAAGCAGGCGAACTTACACGCGAGAAACTCGCAGAAATTTTTCCGGCCCCCATGGTTGTTGGTGAGAAGGATGCAGCGTTTCCGGTCTGGCCAATTTTCAATGGTGGTGCGACTGACCTTGCGGGCTGGGCATTTGAGACAACCGAGCTTGCGCCGATCCCTGGCTTTTCCGGAACGCCACCCAATCTTCTTGTCTTGCTGACGCCTGATGGCACTTTTCAGGACGTGCGCATCATCTCGCATCACGAACCAATCTTTCTCGATGGCCTGGGCGAAGAGCCGCTGTTCAAATATGTCGAGCAATATCGCGGCAAGGCGCTGGGCAAGCCGATCAAGGTTGGTTCCAATATCAACAGCGCTGAAAAATCTTCGAGTGGTGCTGTCTATATTGACGGTATCTTGAAGGCCACGGCGTCGGTTTTGATCATCAACCAGACAGTGCTGGCATCTGCGATCAAGGTGGCGAAGGCCAAGTTGGGCATTGCTGGCGCATCGAGCAACGCCAATCCTGCGACCGTGAACAAAGAACGTTTTGAGAAACTCAGCTGGGACCAATTGCTGCAAAAGGGTTTGGTAAAGCGCATCACGCTTGCCAACGACGAAGTTGAAAAGGCATTTTCCGGCACCATCGTTGAAGGCCAGGACGCAGATGCTCTCGCCGATCCTAAGGGTAATTTCGCCGATATCTATGTGGCCGATCCGATGGTGCCCTCAACGGGCCGCGCACTCATGGGAGAAGCGGCTTACACCAAACTTCTGTCAGATCTTCCCGATGGCCAACCTGCCTTGATGCTGATTTCGGCAGGCCGCTGGAGTGTGCAAGGCGAGGACTGGACACCAGGATCTGTGCCGGATCGGCTGGTCATCAAACAGTCTGGTTTTCCCATCGTTGTGCGTGACATGGCCTTCAGCAAGACATTGCCGCTTGAAGGTGTGCCTTCGCAAGAAGTGATTATCCTGAAAATTCCGGCAACGGCTGGCTTTGATCCTGCGTCACCGTTTGATGTGGAAGCGCATATCACGCGCGCCAAGGGCATCATTTATCCCGAACTTGTATCTGTTGATCTTCCGAGGTCTGTGCAGTTTCCTGCCGCCTATTACAACATTCAAACTGCCGAAGCAGAAGTTGAAGGTTGGCGTGCGGTGTGGCTGGCGCGCAAGGTTGACCTTGCGATTATTTCTGCGGCCTTGGCACTGCTCACGATTGCACTCATCTATCAGGAAAAGTTGACACGCAATGCTGCAGTGTTTGCAGCTTTCCGCTTTGCGTTTCTCGCGTTCACATTGGGCTTCATAGGCTGGTATGCGCAGGCACAACTTTCCATCGTGACACTCATTGGTGTGGTGAAGGCTGCAGTGTCCACGCGCGACTTCAATTTCCTTTTGTGGGATCCGCCGAGCCTGTTGCTCTGGGGTTTTACGATTGCGACATTTATCGCCTGGGGGCGCGGTGTGTTTTGTGGTTGGTTGTGCCCGTTTGGAGCGATCCAGGAATTTGCAGGCGAAATCAGCCGTCGTTTGCGCATCCCGCAATGGCGCATCTCGGATGGGCTTGACGGAAAAATGCGCTATCTCAAATATGTCTCGCTCGCCGTCATTCTGCTCGCCGCATTTCATCCATCGTCGGCTGCAGAAAAACTGGCTGAGGTTGAACCATTCAAGACATCAATTACACTTCTCTTCGTGCGGCATTGGCCATTTGTTGTCTATGCGATTGGACTGATCGTGATCAATCTGTTCGTCTACAAGGCGTTCTGTCGCTATTTGTGTCCGCTCGGTGCCATGATGGCGATTGGCGGAAAGCTTCGCATGCAAAACTGGATTCCGCGCCGTGTGGAATGCGGTTCACCCTGCCAGCTGTGCAAGGTCAAATGCCGTTACGGTGCCATCGAAAAGTCGGGTGCGATCAATTACGATGAGTGTTTCCAATGCCTCGATTGCGTCGAGATCATCGGCAATCCGCTAACCTGTGTGCCTGAAGTGCAAAAGGCCAAGCGCAAAAATGTACGAACCCTGATTGGTGCACCAGCATGACCAACCGTCGCAACATGCTATTGGGATTCGGTGCGCTAGCAACAGGCGCAATATCATCGCTTGCCTCAGACGTAACATTGACAAGACCTGGCACTGCGTTCGGCACAACCGTACGCATTACCGCCACGGCCGCAAACGAGCTCGTTGCAAACGGATCCATCGATGCAGGATTCGCTGAAATCCGTCGTATCGAAAGGGCTTTCAGCCTTTACGATGCCAAGAGCGAACTATCAGTTCTCAACAGGTTAGGTTATTTACGCGCGCCATCAAATTTGATGCGAGTGCTTATGGAGCATTGCAATTATTATTGGGAGACAAGCAAAGGCGCGTTTGATCCAACGGTTGAGGGGCAACAGCGTGGTTGGCAGAATGTGATTTGGCGCGATGAAGAAATTTCGTTTGCGCAACCCGAAATGGCCATCAGCTTTAACGGGATTGCCCAAGGCTATGCGGCTGATCTTGCGCTTGAGGCAATGCGAAACACTGGTGCCATTAGTGCCGTAGTAGACACTGGTGAAACTGGAATTTCGGGTAGTGATGAAAAGTTGTTTGCCATTTCTAACCCGCGCGACCCCCTACACACCCTTGGGCATGTTTCTGCGACGACCGGCTTTCTCGCAACCAGTGGAGATTACATGACCTATTTCAAGGCGGATTTTTCCGAACACCACATTATTGATCCTGTTACTGGTCATTCACCGATCGAGCTTGCCAGCGTCACTGTTTATGCGCAAACGGGAGCCGAAGCTGACGCATTAGCAACAGCTTTTATGGTCATGGGACGCGATGCTGCGGCTGAATTCATCCGCGTACGGAGTGATGTCGGTGCCGTTACCGTTGATAAGCGCGGGCAAATATCTGTGCATAACATCTTGTTTCGTCACAACACCTGAAGCTTCAACAATGCTGCGGTGTTCAGTCCTGTATGTGCGGCTGCAGAGTAGACGAAGCTTCCCGTCCACATGCGAATTGCGATGAACAGAACTGCGGCTGGCACAACGGCGAGCGATTTTGCCATGCCGCCAATCGCGTAATGCGAGAGACAAAAGACAAGGAAGGACAGGATTGCCCGTTGCCATGGCGCGAGTGGCTGGCATTCCTTGAACAGGATGCCGCGATCTGTCAGTTCCTCGATGAAAGGTGTGACGAGCGCCGTTGCAACGAACGGCATCGAAAGTTTGAATTCACCAGGGCGCAAACCACTGAACACGCCGCCGACCAGCGCATCGGAAACGGCACCGCCCGTGAATGTCTGCTTGCCGAAAAACACCTCAAACAGAAACACATGCATGGGGTGGTTGAGGAACATCGCAAAAAGTCCGCCGCCGAGCAAGCAACCGACAAGCAATTTCCAACTGAGCACTTCGGGAAACATGTCGCGCCAATAGCTGCGTGCCACGAAGTAGGAAATCAGCAAGGCAGCAAGGCCATAGGTGAAAGTGGCAACTGCTTCGACGGCGTAGAGCGCACCCGGCACCGAGAGTTGGTTCAACAGCAGCCATTCCCGCAAACCGGAATTGGCCACCAATTTGTTGATCAGTGTTGCAAGTGCGGCGACACCGAGGACCAGTGCCGCCGTGCGAAGTGCAACCATAAACCGCCACATGCCAATTCTCCGAGTGACCCACTTGCCTGATCAACAGTCCATGGCATAGCCTGTCGCCATGACCAAGCTTACAAGCATTCCAGGCATTGGCAAAACCTTTGAAAAGGATTTCGCGCGCATCGGCGTCACTAAAGTTGAGGAACTACGTGCCGCCGATGCTGAAGAAATTTTTGCGCGGTTGGCATTCGTCAACACCGCCGATCACCACAAGACCAGCAAGAATTATCTCTATGTGATCCGCATGGTGATCTATTACGCAAATGGCGGAAGAGATCCTGACAAGTTGAAGTGGTCAGCCTGGAAAGACCGACCATAAAAGTCAAACCTTGACGGGCTTGCCTGTCTTCCAGCTTTCCGTCGCTGCATCGGCGAGTACGCCGGCTTGCAAGCCATCAAAGCCTGATGGGCTTGGATTGCGGTCGCCTGCTTCAACGGCATTGATGAAGGTGTTGAGCTCGTTGGTGTAGGCCTGGAAATAACGCTCGAGGAAGAAGTTTTGCACAGGGTCGGCTTGCGTGCCGTGAGCGCTGTGCAATTGCACTGTTGTGTTATGCACATTGGCAGCGGAGAGCATGCCCTTTGAGCCATGCACCTCCATGCGCTGGTCATAACCATAAGTGGCGCGGCGCGAATTGGTGATGACGGCGATGCGGCCGGACTTCGTTTGCATTTGCACAGCTGCGGTATCAACATCGCCTGCCTCGCCGATGCCCTTGTCAACGAGTGACGAGCCGAGTGCCTGCACCACGACAAATTCTTCGCCCATTAAAAAGCGCGCCATGTCGAAGTCGTGGATCATCATGTCACGAAACAGGCCGCCTGAGCCTGCGACATAGGATGGTGGGGGTGGATTAGGATCGCGCGAAATCACGGTCACGATTTCAATTTCGCCGACAGCGCCTGCACGCACGCGGCGTTCAAGTTCGGCGAAGTTGGGATCGAAACGGCGGTTGAAGCCGATCATCAGTGTTGACTTGTTCTTCTCAACCACTTTCAGCGTGGCGTGAATATTAGCAACATCAAGTGACACTGGCTTTTCGCACATGATCGCCTTGCCATTGTTCGATGCGGCCTGAATCTGCTCGGCGTGAAAACCCGTGGGCGAGCCGATGAGAACAGCGTCAACATCTTTCGCCTTCATGATCTCATCAACGCTTGCAACCTTCGCGCCATATTTTGCGGCGAGTTCTTCCGCGGCTTTTGGCATCGCGTCGGCGATATACGCGAGCTTTGCCTTGGGGTTTGCAGCGATGGTTGCTGCGTGTACCTTGCCAATACGGCCAGCGCCGATGACACCAAATCTGATCATGTTATTCTCCTGATTACTCTTGATAATGACGTTTCCAATTTCGATAGAACCAGTCCCAATCTCCGTCATCCTCCGCTTTAAGCGGAGGACCCATCGTTCGGCATCGCGAGTGCCCGCCAGTGGGTGGCCCGCTTAAAGCGGGCCATGACGGTGTATTGGGTGTGTTGGCTCAACAATCTCTGAAAGCTCTATTTCTGTTTGGCCATCAGTTTTTTGAAGGCGTCCATTTCTTCTTTGGGGGCGTGTACGATGTAAGGGGCGTCGGGCCAAGCGCCCGACTGTACTTCATCAACAAAGCTTTTGAATGCGCCAATGCGAATATCTTGAATCTTGGCGTATTCGCTGGCGAGGTCAGCATATTTCTTGGAATGGCGCGGCACGTGGCCGGTGTTGTAGCCGAGCACGTCACACGCAAACAGATATTGGCAATCGCCGCCCTTGCCGCCACCCATCGAAACCAGAAACAAATTGGTGAGCTTGGCAATTTCCTGTGTGACTTCCGGCGGCACCACTTCAATCTCAACACCGAAGGCGCCTGCTGCTTCATAACGTTTGCAGCGCTCGAAAACGTCCATGGCGGATTGCGCAGTTTTGCCCACACCTTTGAAGCCGCCCGTCCAGGTGCAATAATGCGGAACGAGGCCGACATGACCGATGACGGGGATATAGTCTTTTGCCATCCGTTCAACCGTATCGAATGAGGCTGCACAGTAAACCGCATCAGCGCCTGCTTGCATCATGTCATACGCCCATTGCAAATAGGCATCCTGTGAAGCGGGTGCACCATAAAGCGGCATGCCGGGAATAGCAAAAAGGGTAGGGGCCACATCGCGGAAATGTTTTTGCACCAGCATTTCGGGCGGCACGGAAACCATGTCGATGCTTGCGGCTTGTGCGGCGGCCAGTTCTTCCCATGTTTCGGTGCGCATCATCGTGTACTGGTATTTGCCCTTGTTGGCACGCACATCAGCTACTGTTGGACGTTTCTTGGCCATCGCACGACTCCCCGCTTTTTGTGGACCGCGATTAGCACAGGCTGTGCGCGCGGAAAGCCGGGATGATGCAGTTCGTTGCATTTCGTATCACAGCGTTTGCATCATGAAAAAGGGCTCTCCCAACAGGAAGAGCCCTCATTTACTGGTATCCGGGTACGCAGTACCTAATCCCGAATGTCCCCTGACATCTCCCCATTTGAGAGGAACGCGTGTCATGAACAGAGGATAGCGCGATGTAGTTTCGAAACAGTTTCGCAAAACGGCCTCAATGGTAAATTTGGCCTTAGCGCGCTGCCTCAGGACCGCCCAACTGTGCCGAAACCGGACATAAAGTGTGCGCAATGCCGCCATGCACGCATGACATTTTAAATGTGTTGCGTTCGCAGCGGCGAGGCCCTAGAGCACGCCTACCGTTTGACGCGGGATGGAGCAGCCCGGTAGCTCGTCAGGCTCATAACCTGAAGGTCGTCAGTTCAAATCTGGCTCCCGCAACCAAAATAAAACCCGCTATCTCAATGAGATGGCGGGTTTTCCTTTTTG
>CAWBWK010000001.1:0-2661952 GCA_963792525.1 uncultured Alphaproteobacteria bacterium | reverse complement strand
CCCTGTGACATCGGTCTGTTTGACGATGTGGCACGGAAACAGTTGGACCTGTTCAGCGCCAATTCCCAACCCCAACCCACGGAGTAATTATCATGGAACTTATGCATATCCCTTTGTCAGAACTCGCCATCGCCAAGGTCAATGTCCGCCATGGCGTGAAGAAGGCTGACTATAAAGACCTCATTCCCTCGATCAAGGAACGCGGCATCTGCAACCGCTTCTGGTTCGAAGAACGGACGCGGCTATGAAATCATTGCCGGACGAAGGCGCTTTCTTGCTGCCTGTTCCCTCGAAAAGGAAGGGCTTGAAGTCGAGGCCGTGCCTTGTGCCATCATGGCCAAAGGCGATGACGCGGCAGCGGTTGAAGCGTCATTGATTGAGAATGTCGCCCATCTGCCCATGGACGACATGGACCAGTTCGAAGCCTTCCAGCGGCTGTTGAAGGAAGGCCGCAGCATTGAAGATATCGCCAATGTCTTTGGTGTGACAGAATTGACGGTGAAGCGCCGCCTGGCCATTGCCAATCTGGCACCGAAGATCAGGCAACTGTATCGCAGCGAGGACATCGACGCCGAGACCTTGCGGGCTTTGACCATGGCCTCAAAGCAGCAGCAAAAGGACTGGCTTGCCCTCTATGAGGACGAGGAACAGCAAGCCCCCATGGGCCAAGGCTTGAAGCGCTGGTTGCTTGGCGGGCAGAACATTTCGACAAAGACTGCCCTGTTTGACCTTGCCACCTATCAAGGTGAGATCGTGTCAGACCTGTTTGGCGAGGAGAGTTATTTCGCCAATCCCGACAGCTTCTGGGCCTTGCAGGACAAGGCCATTGCAGCAAAGCGCGATGAACTTCTGGCCCAAGGCTGGACCCGTGTGGAGGTCATGCCACGCGGCGACCGCTTCCATGAATGGGATTTTGAAAAGACGGCGAAGAAGAAGGGCGTGAACCGCCCCGGTTTCACCGGAGACCAATTAGTCCTTGTCACGCGACCATATCGCAGTATGTTCATGTTTGCATAGAAGGCCTCCTCTGCCTCAGCCGGTGGTATGTTTCCGATGGCTCAAGCAGGCGACGTTTTTGAACCAGTCGACCCCTTTTAGGGTTTCCAGCTCTACCTCCTCATGGTTTTCCATGAACTACGCCGCCGGATGACCTCGGTTTTGTAGAGGCCGTTTATGGTTTCGGCCAAAGCATTGTCATAGGCGTCACCGACGCTGCCAACGGATGGTTCGATGCCCGCTTGCCAACGTTCGGTGTATCGGATCGAGACGTATTGGCCGCCGCGGTCGCTGTGGTGGATCAGCCCGCCCTGATGGGCTGGACGGCGGGCATAAAGCGCCTGCTCAAGTGCACCTAGAACGAAGTCGTTCTTGGCAAACCGCGACGCTTTCCAACCGACGATGCGGTTGGCGAAAGTGTCGATCACGAATGCGACGTAAACAATTGCCTGCCATGTTGAGACGTAGGTGAAGTCGCTGACCCACCACATATTTGGCGCTGGCGCTCAGAATTTCGGTTCACCTTGTCGCGTGGACACGGCACTGAAGTATCGGGGATCGTTGTTTTCATGGCCTTTCCGCGAACAATGGCCCGCAATCCCATGCCATCATAAGGCGAGCCACGGTGCAACGCGCAGCAGCTTCACCTTCACGGGCAACTGTCGACAGGTTTTGCGGACCCCGTAAACCTGCCAATTATCGTTCCAGACTTTCTGGATTTTGGGTCGCAAGCCGGCGTCTCTCTGATGACGCGGGAGGCTTTGCCGGATCGGCCCGCAGCGAGGAGAGGATAATAGGCGGATGGGGCAATCGGCAGGGTTCTGCAAATCGGTTCGACCCCCAACTGCCCATTGATCGTCGATAAAGGCGATCATGGCTTGAATGGGCCGTCGAGTTCCGCCTGCGCAAAATACGCTGACGCCTTGCGCAAGATCTCGTTGGCCTGTCGGAGTTGACGAACCTCGCGCTCAAACTCTTTGATCCGGTCACGTTCGGCACTGGTCGCACCATCCCGGCCGCTGTCATTTTCCGCCTGACGAACCCAGACCCTCAATGCTCCGGGATACAGCCAATCTTAGGCGCAATCGCAGCAACTGCCGCGGTTTGCGTTTCATAGGAGCCTTGATGCTCCAGCACCATGCGGAACGGCGCGCGCCCGCATCTCAGGTGAATAACGATTTGATGTCTTACTTTTTTCCATAGCCCCTCCTTAGTCAGGTTGAAGGTCTCCAGCAAACCGCGGGGCGGTTCACACCTAGGCGAGGCCGGCCCCCATCCCGTGATTGCCAGTGCCGCGCGCGAACTCCTCAACAAGTCGGACAATGAGCGCTCCGGCGTTCTCTCGACCGCCATGTCTTTCTTGGGCCTCTACCGCGATCCCGTTGTCGCCGAGGTGACGCGGCGCTGTGACTGGCGCATCGGCGAGTTGGTCAGCGGCAATCAACCGTCGACGCTTTATCTGGTCGTGCCGCCATCGGATATCGTCCGGACCAAGCCGCTCATCCGCCTCATCCTCAATCAGATCGGGCGGCGCTTGACCGAAGACCTGAACGCGAAGGGGAAGCGCCATCGTTTGCTCCTGATGCTCGATGAGTTCCCGGCACTGGGGCAACTCGACTTTTTTTTTAAGTCAGCACTCGCTTTCATCGGCGGGATATGGGCTCAAGACTTGCCTAATCGCGCAGTCGCTCAATCAGATCGAAAAGGCCTATGGGCCGAACAATTCGATCCTCGACAACTGCCACGTGCGTGTCAGCTTTGCCACCAATGACGAACGCACGGCCAAGCGCGTCTCCGATGCGCTCGGCATGGAAACCGAAATGCGGGCCATGAAAAACTATGCGGGCCATCGTCTCAGCCCCTGGCTTGGTCATCTGATGGTCTCGCGGTGGAAACCGCGCGACCGTTGCTGACGCCTGGCGAGGTCATGCAATTGCCTCCTCCTAAATTGTGATGGTCTCGGGTACACCGCCGATCCGTGCGAAGAAGGTCCGCTACTTTGAGGATCGCCGGTTTTTGGAACGGGTTCTGCCACCACCCGAACCAGCCCATGCGACTCGGCCAACCGTGACGACTGGAGTGTATTGCCGCCACCCGCCAGTCCACCCGGATCACCTGTTCCCAATTACGGAAACTCTGAAAGACAATGAGACCCTACTGGATCCGGAAAAGCGAAGGCAACCTGAAATCATCCGGCCCTAGGTGGCAGAGGAAAAGCAAACACCACCAACGAATTCGTGGATGAGTTTTCAGACGACGCCGACGATGACGCAACGCGCGCACGACGCATGATTCAAATTGTGCAAGGCGTTGCGCGCCAGTCTCACTCGATCCGAACGACGGCATGGACCTGTGAGGCGCATTACATGAAACCCTCCAAAAAGCAGCGCCTCTCAATCTATGTAGAACCCGCGATCCTGAAGTCACTCGCTGAATATGCGGCACGGCGCGACGATTCACTCTCGCTCGTCACCGAAGCAGCCATTGCATCCTTCCTTTCTCCGATGCGGCAGACGGCAGGAAGCTGCAGCACCAAGCGCCTTGACCAATTTGACCGGCGCATGACGCGGATGGAGCGCGATCTCGAGTATCAATAGAATGCCGGCCGTTTTTGTCCGCTTCTGGTTGACCACCAATCCCCCGCTGCCAGAGCCTTCGCAAGCAGCGGCACGGGCTCAGGCAGGCGAACGTTATGATGCGTTTGTTGCAGCGCTCGGGCGCCGCTTGGCCAAGGGGCCGAAGCTGCTGCATGAGATTTCGGAAGACGTGGCAGACAGCACTTCCAGCTCATAAAATTTCCCGACATCACAGAAGTGGATTGAAGTCCGCTCCTTTCCTTGTACAGGACATCTCAATTGGTCAGGCGCATTCCGAGATGGGCCAGAAGCTGACATGCTTGCTGAACTGCAACGGATTTTAGCAACGACCAAACTCTTGGCGTTGATTGCGTTTGGTTCTTTTGTAAAACGCTGCACTTGTGCAGCAGAGGGGGACTATGCTTCCAATCATTCCGTCGTGTTGCACTTGATACATTTGCCAATGTCAAGTATCACTTGACGGATGGAAATCGAGAGCATTTCACACAAAGCTCTAAAGCGGTTCTTTTTAACTGGAAACTCAAAAGGACTTACGGGCGATGTTGAGAGGCTTCGCGCAATGCTCGCCTTGATTGCCGCCGCTGCTTCACTCGATGATTTGGGTGAGACCGCCGAACTATGGTTTGCACCGACTCACAGGCCATCGAGCTGGAACCTGGTCAATGACCGTAACGCGCAACTGGCGTCTTACTTTCACTGTGACCCGAACGGGCGCAGTGGCTGATATGAATTTGGAGGATTATCATGGCTCTTAAAATTCACCCCTCAATCTCCGTTCATGCGGGGCGGTGGCTTATGAGTGAAATCATCGACCGAGCGGCCGCAGCATCACCGACGTGGCTGCAGAGATGGGTGTATCGCGGCAAGCGCTGAGTACAGTACTGAACGGCCATGCGAGCCTGAGCGCTGACATGGCGTTGCGCTTTGAACGGCAGTTCAAGATCAGCGCTGATACGTTGATGAGAATGCAGACATCATTCGATCTTGCGCAAGCGCGTTTGCAGTTGGCGGGTTGATGTGGTCGGCCTCCTGGGTGCTTGGTGAGGCAACGAACAAGTTGAAATATGAACAGTTTGAAAGTGTGAGGGATGCCATTGAGGCCAATCCAGTGGTGGCGGCAAACATGATGGCCCGCATTCACGTGATGATGGCCCTCGTGCAAATCGTAAAATCATTTCGTATCAGTCAAGTCACCGCCGCCAAGCGGCCAGTCGTCACCCTACCGAAGCTCAATGACCTGCTGCGGGAGTACATCAACAAACTCAGCCGCGATGCCCTGATGACAATTGCGGCCAAGGCCGGATTATCAGTTGCGATCAAGATCAAGAAGGCTGCTTAGGACTATACGTGAAAAGGGAAGGTTCCGGTTTTCCCATGGGCCGCGTCGACGGGTTGACGGATGAGGGTGGAAAGGCGACGCTTCTGGACTCTGCGGTGCGGAATGGGGTGTTGTTGCAACGGCTCGACCCACATACTATGCTGAAATGAAGCTCGCGATTTTGCATGTGTTGATTGAGGCTGCCACGTGACAAGATTTTAGCCGCGTAGCGGGAGCCATTTGGAATTCTTCCTTGCGCGGGCTGCGTCTTTGAACGGAGGGAATATGGGCAAGCTCCTGTTATTCGTCGGTGTTTTGATAGCGCTGGTTTCACAGTCCAATGCAGGTCCACTTCATGATGCGGTCAAGGGTAGCGACATTGAAAAGGTGAAGCAACTGATTGCCAGTGGCGCGGACATCAACCAGAACCAAAGATCGCTCGGTACGCCGCTGCATCAGGCGAGTTTGTCGGGAAACAAGGCGTTGGCCGAATTGTTGATCGCCAACGGAGCCAACGTCAACGCCGCCCACAAAATATTGGGCACACCGCTTTACCTGGCGGCCCGAAAAGGCAATGAAAGCATTGTTGCCGTGTTCATTGCCCATGGCGCTGATGTGGGTGCCCGTTGGAACGATGGAACAACCCCTTTACACGCTGCTGCCGAAGGTGGCCATGCGGGTGTCGTAGATCTCCTCGTCGCAAATGGTGCCGACGTGAACACGCGCAGCGCAGATACTGGGGAAAAACTTGAATTTCCCGGTTACCCCGGTTACCCGGCAATTCATTCAGCCGCTTTTAACAACCAAAATCACATTGTCGATCTGCTCAGGGCGTACGGTGCTCGCGGCCCAATTGTGAAACCGGTCACGGGCCTCCTCACATCTGCCTCGCCGACCGCAGGGGAGAGGATATTCAAGGTGTCCTGCAACTATTGTCACAGCGTTGATAAAGGCGGTTTGAGCAGCACCAAAATCAATCTTTGGGGCATTCTTGGGCAGAATAAAGCAGGCGTTGAAGGTGTCGGCTATTCCAAGGCGTTTTCCGGTCTGCACGGCCAATGGACACTGTCTGAGTTCAACGCATTCATCTCCTCGCCTTTGGATTATGTGCCAGGCACAAAGATGCGTTTCGTTGGATTGAAGGACCCAGCAACCCGGGCCGACCTCATCGCTTACATGCGCACCATGAGTGACAACCCACCACCACTTCCGCCATCAGTACCTGTCAAGAAATAGTCGGAAAGCGGATCATGGCTAGTTGGATTACGGCAGCGGAACAGAACTGTCGCTGAGTGTGCGCAAATAGGCGATCAGATTGACGCGATCAGTTTCGTCGGGCACGCCTTCCATTTGCATGTAGGTGCCTGGTGTGGTGACGGCCGGTCCCGCAACATACGTATTCAAATCTTCGTATGTCCAAGTGCCTTCCGATGCCTTCATGGTCGGGGAATACCCTTTGTAGTCGGCAGACGCCTTGTCGCGCCCGACAACATTCCATAGGCTAGGGCCCCAACCTTCCTTATTGACGGTCGAATCTGCGCCCTCTTCCGGAATGACGATATGGCAATGGCGGCATTTGTTTTCGAGAACTGTTTTTCCTTTGTCGAGATCGGCGAAGGCTAGCTTGGCTGTGATGGGCGCGGGCTTCGGTATGATGACGCCGTGCGCCTTGAGGTAAGCCGCGACATCCTCATGATCGAAAAGGATGGCCAGATGAAGAGGGGTCGTCATCCGCACATATTGCCCGCCGTAGACCTCGGTATCCCTGTGTTGCCCATTTACATTTGCGCCAGCCTCGACCAATGCCACGACGCAGCCGAGGCAGCCACGTTCGGCAGCGACATGAAGCGCCGTCTTGCTTTTCAAGTCGGCGTTTGGATCTGCGCCTTTGGCCAACAGCAAGACCACCAGCTCGGGAGTGTCTCTTTTCGCAGCGGCCATCAGGGGCGAACCCATTTTCGTCAATGCATTGACATCGGCGGCGCGTGCGATGAGAAGTTTCACCGCTTCCAAGTGGCCCCGCGCCGTCGCAAGGAATAGCGGCGTTGCGCCGCCATCCATCGCGTTGATATCGGTTCCAGCGTTCAAGGCCGCAGTCAGCGCAGCGACGTCGCCTTTTTTGGCGGCCTCATGAATTTCGGCGGCATGAGAAACCGCTGGACCAAAGAAGAGGATCGCAGAAAGCACAACCAGCTTGAAATTCATGGCGCTTCTCCTTGTTTGGATCACGGCAGCGGAACAGGATTTTTGCTGAGGGTGCGGAGATAGGCGATCACGTTCACACGATCATCCTCGTTGGGCGCACCTTCCGTTTGCATGTCTACGCCGGGCGTAGTGATGGCTGGTCCCGAGAGAAACGTATTGAGATCCTCGTAAGTCCAGTCCCCCTTCAATGCCAGCAAAGTCTTGGAATATTCAGCAAAGTCGAGAGACGCCTTGTCGCGCCCGACAATATTCCAAAGGTTGGGGCCGAGCGTATCATCTAGTCCCAAAATGATAGAGTGGCACTTGCCGCATTCACTTTCAAAAAATTCACGCCCTTTGCCGGGATCGGCGGAGGCAAGTTTGGCAGCGATCGGGTCGGGCGTCGGCAAAATGACACCGTGCGCGACAAGGTAGTCAGCGACATCGCCATGTTCGTAAAAGATGGCGAGGTGAAGGGGGGTCGTAACCAGAATGTACTGTCCGCCGACTTTCCTGTGTTGCGCATTCACATTTGCGCCCGCATCGACCAGTGCCTTGACGCAGCCGAGGCAGCCACGCTCAGCCGCAACATGAAGCGCGGTCTTGCCGTCCAGGTCTGCATTTGGATCAGCGCCATTGGCCAGCAACAAATTGACCAGCTCCGGCGTGTCTCTTGCCGCAGCACCCATCAGGGGTGAACCGTAGTTCGCCTTGGCATTGAGATCGGCGCCGTGCGCGATGAGAAGCTTCGCCGCTTTGAGTTGCCCCCTGATCGCCGCAAAATAGAGTGGCGTTGCGCCGCCAGCCAACTTGTTGACATCGGCTCCAGCGTTCAAGGTCGCAGTCAGTGTGGCGAGATCACCTATTTTGGCGGCCTCATGAATTTCGGCGGCACGGGAAACCGCTGGACCAAAAAAGAGGATCGCAGAAAACAGCACCAGCTTGAAGTTCATGGCGCTTCTCCTTGTTTGGATTACGGCAGCGGAACAGGATTGTCGCTGAGCGAGCGCAGATAGGCGATCACATTCACACGATCATCCTCGTTGGGTGCACCTTGCATTTGCATGTTCACGCCGGGCGTGGTGACGGTTGGTCCAGAAAGAAAAATATTCAAATCCTCGTAAGTCCAATCACCGTCCAATGCCCGCAGCGTCTTGGAGTATCCCCTATAGTTGAGAGACGCCTTGTTGCGACCGACAACATTCCATAGGCCAGGACCATAGTTGTCGCCGTGTACCCGACTGAAGGTATGGCAAGATTGACATTCTTTTTCAAAGAACTTCCACCCTTTGCCGGAATCAGCTGAGGTAAGTTTGGCCCCAATCGGGGCGGGTTTTGGAAAGATGACGCCGTGCGAGATGAGATAGTCCGCAACGTCACCATGACTGTAAGTGATGGCGAGATGGAGGGGGGTTGTGACCAGCGTTTCTTGTCGGGGGGTATACTTGTGTTGCGCATTCACATTTGCGCCCGCTTCGACCAGTGCCTTGACACATGCGAGGCAGCCGTGCTCCGCAGCAAGATGAAGCGCTGTCTGGCTTTCTGGCTCCGCGTTTGGATTTGCGCCGTTGGCCAACAACAATTTTACTAGCTCGGGCCCGCCTTTCGCCGCAGCCGCCATCAGGGGCGAACCGATTTTCGTCTTCGCGTTGACGTCGGCACCGCGCGCAATGAGAAGCTTTGCCGCTTCCAGGCGCCCCCTTACCGCCGCAAAATAAAGCGGCGTTGCACCGCCATCGACCTCGTTGACATCGGTTCTGGCGTTCAAAGCCGCAGTAAGTGCGGCGAGGTCGCCTTTTTTGGCGGCCTCATGAATGGCTGCTGAGTTTGCATTCGGAACTTGGGCAAAGGCAAGAAAAATGAAAATCAACAATCTGCGCATTTTACGACTCCCATGGGAAACAAGGGAAACAGCACTATTGGACATAAAGATGCTAACATGATTTCGCTGCGATGACAACGCCGTCTACAAAGCTGTTAGCGCAAAATGAGAATGTCCCTTTCGGATTTTTCAGGAGGAGAAAACAGCGGGGGGAATAGGGGACGCTTCCCTCTTTTAATGGAGAATAGGGGACGCTTCCCTTTTTGACTTAAGGGAATCGCTTTGCCCTCTTGAAGTCTAAGCCGCCTTCTTGATCTTGAGTTCGACTGTCAGACCCGCTTTTCGGGCCAAGCTGATCAACGCATCAATGCTGAAATTATTGATCCGCCCACGGAGCAGGTCGTTGAGGCGCGGCTGGGTGATGTCGAGGCGTTTTGCTGCGGCGGCTTGGGTGAGTTTCCAGGCTTTGACATGTTCGGTGAGAGTGATGAGCAAGTCTGAACGCATGGTCATGGCTGCCGCCTCTTCGGGCGTGTCCATGATGGCGTCCCAGACATTGGCAAAGCTTTCAACCTTGATTTTCCTTTCCATCATTCCTTCTCCATCAGATCAATTTCAGGCGCCGCGCCGCCAGTTCCAATTCATGCTTGGGTGTCTTCTGTGTTTTCTTGTGAAATGCATTCAGTACATAAATGGCATCTGCTCTGTGCAACACATCACAACACGAAACGCGCCTGCTACATCCCGCACCCTGATCTAACGCACGCCAGCACCAATGGTTTTCATTGGTTTCCAATCCATTGGGTCCAGACCCATTTGAACACGACGCAGTTCTGAACCGGCATCACTGCGGGCCTTCACTGGAAATGAGCGAATCTGTTCCAGCGTGTCACCAAGGAAGAATATGCGTTTCATATCAAGGAGAAATATATCAGTATTCGTATAAAATCAAGCAGCGAAAATCCTCAACTGCATTTCTGCTAATAAATACGAGTTCTGCTCAAGGTCATGAACGCATAATTTGAGAGCTTCGCGCAAGGTCCGCATTGCGACACCTAGAGCGGTTCCGGTTTTGTCAGAATCGTCTTTACATTTTCACCTCGTCATCCCCGCGAACGCGGGAATGACGGGGTTTGGTGTATCATTCAAACTAACCCGGAACCGCTATAACGCACAAATTTTCGAAGAAAGCTGAAATCACTTGCTGGAGTTCCGCTCACCGATGATGATCGGACAATTTGCGAATGACTGTCAATAAGCATTGAACATTGACCCTCTATCGGCGTCCAATATTGACCCACTATGAAGGTTGGTTGTTGAGCGCCTGGAGAGCGATGCGCGTAGCGAATGCGCAGCGCAGCAGCATCGCCGGAGGGCGCCTTGGAGGTCTTGATTGATTGGGGGGATCAGGCGCGGTTTTTGAAGCGCCAGCTTTCGTTGCCGGTTTCAACAATGTCACAATGGTGAGTGAGGCGGTCAAGAAGTGCCGTTGTCATCTTGGCATCACCGAAGACCGAAGGCCATTCGCCGAAGGTGAGATTGGTGGTGACGATGATTGATGTGCGTTCGTAGAGCTTGCTGACGAGATGGAACAATAGCTGTCCACCGGCTTGTGCAAAGGGCAGATAGCCAAGTTCGTCCAACAGCACAAAATCAAGACGGGTCATGTAATCGGCGATGCGGCCCTGCTTGCCGACACGCGTCTCGCTTTCCAGCCGATTGACCAGATCGACCACATTGAAGAACCGGCCCCGCAGGCCAGCCCTGATGCAGGAGCGTGCAATGGCGATGGCCAAATGGGTCTTGCCCGTACCCGTGCCACCAATCAGCACGGCATTACGCTGATTGGCAATGAAGCTGCCCGTGGCCAGATCCCTGACCAAGGTCTCGTTGATCGGTGTATCATCAAAGGTGAAGTCGTCAATATCCTTGGCCAATGGGAGTTTGGCGATCTTGAACTGATAACGGATGGAACGGGCCTGTTTCTCTGCAATCTCTGCCTTGAGCAGATCACCCACAATGTGGGGCGGCTCATGCTGGCGTTTGATGCCAAGGTCCATGACCTCATCATAGGCGAGCCTCATGCCATAGAGCTTCAACTCGCCCATCAGGTTGAGCACTTGGGTTCTTTCCATCAATCTATCCTCCTCAGGCTGTCATAGCGGGTGCAATCGGCAATCGGGACGTGGCGAAGGCGCAAAGCATCTGGCGTCATGATGGTCATGGGTGGCGGCGTGTCACGTTTGCGGCTCAGGATATTGAGGATCACATCGGCTGAATGGGTGCCTTGCTCGAGCGCTTCGGCACAGGCAGCTTCAACGGTTGAAAGACCATCAGTCAGAACAGCGGCAAGAATCGTAACCATCTGGCGGTCGCCGTCATTTGACCCCTTCAGTTTACGTCGCACACGTTCCAATCCGGAAGGCAGAACCCAGTTCTTGAACGGCGCACCATTGCGCCAGGCCCCCGGTTTGCGCGCCAGAACCGGCACATAATGCCAGGGATCATAGACGGTCTCGCCGCGCGTAAAGGAACGGGCATGTTCAGCGACAATCGCACCATCCTGACGGATGATGATGCGATCAGCATAGGCCTGTACCTCCACAGGCCGCCCCACGGCACGCGAAGTGACGGAGTATCTGACGTTGTCGAAGCGCACAAGACAGGTCTTCGATACCGCTGCCGTGCTGGCATGGAAGCCATTGAAGCAGCCAGAACTTGCAACCAGATGCGGCCTTTCGGCTTCAAACATCTGCCAGATCGTTTGGTCCGTTATCTCCGGATGCTTGTGGGCTTTGGCGTAAGCAATTGATTTATCGAGCAGCAGGCCATTCAACTCTTCAAGGCTCTTGACCCGCAGGATGGGTGTGAAGAACCGCTCACGAACCAGGCCGACCTGGTTCTCCACCTGGCCTTTCTCCCAACCGGATGCTGGCGTGCAAGCCGTGGGCTCAATGAGGTAGTGGCTGCACATTTGCAAAAAGCGACGATTATACATCCGGTCTTTGCCAACGAAGATGGCATCCACCGCGGTCTTCATATTATCATAGATGCCGCGCGTGCAGGTGCCCCTGAAGAAAGCAAAAGCCTTATCGTGAGCGTCAAACACCATCTCCTGGGTCTCGCGGGGATAGGCGCGCGCAAAAAACATCCGGCTGTGGCACAGGCGGACATGGGCAACCTTCAAGACAACCGTCGCGTTGTTAATACGAACGACTTCATGGCTCCAGTCAAACTGATAGGCTTCACCTGCGGCGAAGGACAAAGGCACATAGGCATCCGCCGTGACCGAACCGCGCTCTTTGCCCCAAGCCTTCGCATAGCGCCTCACCGCATCATAACTGCCCTTGAAGCCTGCCTCACGCAGCTCCTCAAACAATCGGATCAGGGTCAGGCGTTCCCGTGTGGCCTTACCCTCATTCGCCATCAGAAGGCGATCCAGCTGCTCTCGCCAAGGCCCAATTGTTGGCAGGGGCTGGATCTCACGTTCGTACTGGAACTCTGTCGCACCACTGCGCAAAATCTTGCGCACCGTATTGCGCGATACATTCAAATCACGGCTGATCTCTCGGATCGACCGATGCCTGATAAAATGTTCCCGTCGAACCCGTGCAATTGTGTCCACACTCTTCATCCCAACACCACCTGCTCAATCCAAAAGCAGGCAGTCTAGCAACAGCACGGTGGGTCATTTTTGGATGCCTATTCCCGTGCCTAGTGGGTCAATTTTGCACGCCTAATCACAGCAGTATCAGTAGGCAGCCGCATGTTCGTCGGCGGGGTCCGCTTAACTGGTGCTGTCAATCAGCCACTGAACTCGGCGCTCCCGCTCATCGCACAAACACTTTCAGACGCCGCAATCGAAGTTGGAGCGTCGCAATTTGAAGGTCAAACTGCCCAACAGATATTGATCGGGACCGCGCCCAAAGCGGTCCATGCCAAAGCAATTTCTGTCGGGTGGAAAGACTGGCGCGCATTCGTTTCAATGAGTGCCGAAGTGATCGGCGATGCAAACGAAAATCCTCTCGTTGGCATTGCAGGCGGTGCGCTTGCAGTGGGCGCTGCTTTTGATCTAGCGAGAGGACGCCTAGTAGTGCATTCGACTGAGGTCGATTTATGGCCAACTACTCATGACCAAAAAGCACCACCGTTCGCGGAAGTGTTTCTGCCGGGCAGCATTTGGGTTCTCGGCCTTGGCAATCTTGGCCAGGCATTCCTTTGGGCGCTCGCAGCTTTGCCCTATGTCGATCCTACTGCTGTTTCACTCGTGCTTCAGGACCAAGATAAGATCAGCGAGGAGAACTGGTCTACGTCGGTGCTCATCAAGTCAGAAACTTATGGCGACCTCAAGACCAAAGTGTCTGAGACGTGGGCAAGGGCAAAGGGCTTCTTTGTCCGCCGTGTGGATCGACGCCTACTCAAAGGTGACCGCCTAGATGACGACGACCCGCGAATGGTCCTGTGCGGTGTGGACAATGTTGAATCGCGCAAGTTCCTTGCAAATACCGGCTTCGACTGCATCGTGGATACTGGGCTCGGTCGCAAGGCTTCTGACTTCAATCGTTACCGCGTAACAGTTTTTGATGTCTCCCGACCAATCGACAAACATTTTGAAGGCCAGTCGGACCAGACCGAAGCAAACCCGATACCCGACGGCAACGCCTATCAACAACTCCAAGCGGAAGTTGGGCCCTGCGGTGCTGCCGAGATCGCCGGGGCGAGTGTGGCGGCACCCTTTGTCAGTGCAATTGCGGCGACGGTGGCGGTGTCGCGTTTGATAGCAATTGCATCTGGTTGCGCGTGCAGAGTCAATGAAGTCAGACGTGTTTTAGAGACAGTGTCGAAAGTGGGCCCATATGAAACTGTGCCAGCGCGTGGTGTCAGGCACGCGGGAAAACCGCTGAGTACGCGATGAGCAGCATAACTTGTCGGCTCACTGCTAAGCCGCGACGGAAAGCTGGTCGCTTTGATCGCTAGTTGCCTCACTAAGGAATCGAGCAAGTGCTGCTTTCCGAGAATCTCTATCAAGCGCGTAGGACGTTTGCTTGAATTCAGTGCCGTTGAGAAGACCGTTTATATAGCCCGAGATCGTGTCTGCAGCCATAATCAGTGCAGTGTCGAGCGAGTGAATATACTTGCTGGTCACTGTGCCCTTCGAATGGCCGACTAGCGCAGCGATTGTAACCTCTGTGAAGCCAAGGTCATTTGCTATGCTCGCGAAGCTATGGCGGAGAACGTGCGGCGTGATGTCCGCAAGAGGCGTGCCTTTAAACAACTTCTCCCATTGATTGGGGAAGCTGCCGAAGGCGTTGTCGTCACCTTGTCCAGGAAATACGTGGGTGCCCGCATTTGGTGGCCGATGGCTCTCAAGAAATTCCACGACAGGAAGTCCGATTGGCCGGGTTGAGGCACCTTCCTTGCTATCCAACAGACGCAGGCAACTTGCTTCTGTGTCAGCTTCGGTCCACTTCAGCGTGATTACTTCCGATCGGCGGCACCCAGTGAGTGCTATCAATCGAACGATATTGACGGTTGTTTGATATCTCTCATCCTTTGCGGCCTCAGTCAGAATGCTGCCCAGTGTGCGGTACTCGGCTTCTGTCAACCGACGATCCATCACATTGTCTTTGGGCTTCCGAATGCCGTGCGCAGGGTTTGCGCTAATGATTCCGGCTTCAATGGCATAGGTTAGAATGCCGCCGAGCAACCCGACAGTACGCGTCGCTGTTCCGACGCCACCACGAACAATGGACTTGCCGCGCAGATTCTGGGTCTTGACCGTCACGCGAGTTTTTCCCGCCATGATATCTTTCAGGACCTTGTTGATGTCGGCCTTTGTCAGGTCTTTCACGCGGCGCACGCCAATGAGCGGCACGATATGTCGATGTATACGCCCGGTGTCACTTATGATCGTCGTTGGCTTCTTGGGGCGTCCGCCCTTGCCGAGAATGAGACCAGCTTTCAGATCATTGAGATAGAGATTGCAGAGCTCCTTGACCGTGATCGCCTTGTGGTCGAGTTGGCGTTCCTCGGCAGGATTGGCACCTTGCGCTACTCTCCCGAGCTGCGCTTTCGCTTCTTGACGGGCGCGTTCCGGTGTCCAAACGCCATGCATGCCGATAGTGTAGCGACGCGACAGGCCAGCAGACCGATATTGGATGACGTAACTCCGCTTGCCGGTAGCGAAGACACGAAGCCCAAAACCGAGTATTTCGTCATCCCAAATGACGTAATCCTTCTCGCGAATTTCGCTAGCATCGACGAGCCGTTTGTTGAGTTTTGGCATTGCACCCTCCAACCAAACACCCTCCATTCGCGTAAGCACCACGTAAGCAGTTGGAGAGAAATTACGGGATACTCCAGCGTATCTCTGGAGCTATTGAAATGCAATATATTTCAGTTGAATCAGTAAGATAGAGTGAAATAACGTGCCATGTCGCAGAGTGGCGAAAGCGAGGTTAAATTGCTCCGAAGGCAGAGGTCACAGGTTCGAATCCTGTCGGGTGCGCCACCTCCAAATTATGATGTTGTTTTGCAATCATTTTTCTCCCGTTTTGTCCAACATGGGGTCCGAGGTTGGACGGCTTTGTTCACTTTCTGACCGCAAGAGATTGGCAAGCGCTTGCTTGGCGTTGCGCTCTTGGTCGGCGGCCTTGGTGTAGCGGGCGACTTCGCTCAATGTTTTGTGGCCCGTGATGGCCTTGATTTGCTCTGACGTGCACCCTGCGTTGGCGAGGCGGGCAGCGCAGGCTTTGCGCAGACCGTGGGCTGAGCAATGCGGCAAGCCCGCTTCATTGCAGCGATCCCTGAACCAATTGCCAAAGCCAGCGGCGGTGAACGGTGCGCCAAGTTCGGTCAACAGGAAGGTCATGTTGTTGAGCGGTCTTTTACCGATTGCGGCTGCGAGTTTGGGGTGGAACGGGATTTTGAGGAACTCGCCTGTCTTGTCCTGCACGACATTGAGAAGATTGCCGTCGATGTGCTGCCAACCCATACGTACCACGTCGCTGCGGCGTTGACCTGTGTAGAGCAAAAGCGACAAAGCAAGGTGCGCTCTTGAACCGGGGTTGTGTTTTGCTTCGAAGGCTGCGACGTCACTTTCAGACCATGAGTGGAAACCTTCGGAACTGACGGCGAACTTGCGCACATTGCGGGCAGGATTGTCTTGGATCAACCCCATGTCGATGGCGTGTCGCAAAAGCACGCGCAGGACTTTCAACAAATTATTGGCGGCACCAGGCCTGTCAGCCATGTCGCCGATGATGGCTTTCAGGTGTGCTGCCGTCAGCAAGGAAACGCGCTTCTTGCCATGCGCTTCGCGGAACTTTTCCAATACGTTCTTACGCACCCGCTGCGTGGTGTGTTTGAGTTTCAGGAAATCCGTCGAGCGATAGAAATTGACAATGACGGCATCAACTGTACCGGGTTCGACATGGTCTTCCTTCAGTTCTGCGAGATGTCGTGCGTTGCCATCCAATGCCGCATGATAGCAACGCATAAAATCTTCCGAATAGGGAACACCCGAAAGATAAGTCGAGTAAAACCCTTTGCGGAAGCGGACACGTCTGCGTCCGTGACGGTCGGTGTTCCATGAACAATACTTGGGTAACGCTCTGGCGATCATTTTTTGAGTACCTCATCCCATTCATTGGCTTTGAGTGGCAGACGGGGTTCTTCACGTTCTTCGCGTTCTGGATGTGTTGAATACAAAACAATTGAGCCATCCCTGTCAACCTTCACTGTGGCGACATGGAAGCCACCTGCGATGGCTCCTTTGACGATGCGGGAGACGTTGCGCTGCTGGATGAGAGATTTGGGATTCATCGGGTCATCACTGTTCACGAAGCACAGGCTGCTGATGATTTCCAATTTGAGATCGAACGGGCAAAACGCCAATTAGGAAAGGCGGGAAAAGCAGGGAAGAGTTGGTGCGCCGAATTGGACCTCCTGCGTTTCATGGTCATGTTTTCGCGTTTCAAACATTTGCACTTCCTTCCCGCAACTGAACCCAGCGAGCGGGGTGGGCGGCAAGAGCGACGGAGAGGCCCGCTGATGGAGGCGAGCCGCACCGTGGGCCGTAGCATCGCGAAGGACTGCGCGAATGCTTGTTTTTTGTACATTGGCCTCATGAAGCGCTTGCGCAGTTGCGGCCCGCCGCAGCGGGCCTAGGAGGAAGCGACCGCCCACCTCGCGAGCAATGTTCGTGATGTCGGTGTTGTGGCTCAGATGCCCAAGCCCCGACTGCGCCCCGCCAATTCCCAGGCAATGGTTGATCCGTTGACTTTTCCGATCACCTCCTTGCCGCGCATGTCTTCGAAACTTGGCCGCCATGGAACAAGCGTGAACTCTTTGCTGTTTTCAAAAACAGCAAACTTGCCGCATGCGAGCGAGATAGGTTGGCGGTAGGTTCCTTCAAAGCGTTCACCGTCCATGAGCCGGGCTGCGTGAAGACCTGAGGCATTAGCAAACCTGTCAGCAGCTTGGTCCAGTTCACGGTTGGCAAGCGCTTTCATGGCAGCCGTGGTGGGGCGAAAGCCGCCATCCTGTGTTGGCTCAACCATCCCGCGCTCTGACAGCCATTGCAAACGATTGCGAAGCGCGGACTTTACGTCTTTGCCAAAGCCCTGATCGCTCACGAATGAAGGGGACTTACTGGCCAGTTCCCGATCCAGCCATGTCAAGCCTTCGGTGCCTGCGAGCCGTTCGAGATTGAGATAGGAGAGCACCCGGATGCGGGCACGCTGTTTGTCTTGGGTGCCTGCCGTTGCCGCTTCTTGTGACGGCCCTTCAAGCGACACGATCATGCCCCTGCTCGGTAGCGCTTCTGGCCTGATGCGCCCGATATCAGCATAGTGAACCTTACCGTCGATACTATCGACAACAACGAAGTGGCGATCATTGATCTCATCCGTGAGACCTAAGGCAGCTACACGGCCAATGACAGGCTTTGTTGCAGATTCACTATCAAAGACTGCAAAGCTGACGCCGGGGCGGTCAATCTTTGCATCCCGCATGGCCCGGTGCATGGTCGCAATGATGTCGTTGTGTTTGCCCAGACTCCTCAGCTTGCGTTCGATGTCTGGATCAATCGCCCAAACACCGGTTTGCAGTTCAGTTGCCAAGCCAAAGTTGGAGAGATGCTTCAGTCTCCGCATGTGAGAGTTATGCACATACGGCTCCGTTGGCGGCATGGCACTGACTGTAAGAATGCCTTGGTCCACATGTTTAAGGATTGATCTATCGAGGTTGGTAAAGCGCTCGGCGTTGACCTCCCGTGCCAGTTTCAGCTGCTTGTCAAACTCGATCTCTGGGCCAAGTTCCATTGTCAGAAGCTGACCTGCCCGCTGCCTTATGCCATGGGTCACATAGTCCCGGGCCATGATCAGGTCCTTGCCATCGTCAGCCTTGCCACTAATGACAATGTGGGTGTGGGGATGGCCTGTGTTGTAGTGATCAACCGCGACCCAATTGAGCTTGGTCTCAAGGTCCCGCTCCATCTGCTCCATCAAGTCTCGGACGAAGGGCTTTAGCGCGGCAAGCTGCTCTCCGTCATCTGGTGACACGATGGTCCGAAACTGGTGCCTGTCACCATTGCACGTGTCGGTGAATGCACTGCCATCGACGTCATCCAGCTCTGGTCCGTAGAGTTTCCCCGGCTCACCATTCCGATCAACGCCATCGCGTTGGATGTAGCGAAGATGCGCGCGGGGTGCCGCCATGTTGCCAGAACGCAATTTGGCAATCCGAACCTTAACGACGGCCCGGCGTCCACCCGTGCGCATGAGCCCTGCTGAAGCCAGCGTACCCCAAGCTGCACCCCGTCCAATTCGTTGTCCCGTGAACGACGACGTCCGCCTTGTCTTGAAACCGCTCTTGTAAGCGACATCCAGCACCTGACGGACAAAGGGTTTTGGCGTGGCAGACTTCCTGTGACCAATCTTTCCGAGGCGCGGTTCGAAATCAAACTCATCTGACATGACAATACTCTCCCAACATCGCGTCCCGTCAGCTGATGTGTGGAGTATTTCTGTACTTGCAAGATGGCGTCATGCGTTACGAGTTATATCAACGCGTTGCTGGCATGTCGACGTCACACTCGCAGTCACCCTCACAAAATGTGGACACCTCGCACAAACAATATCATGTACTTAGACCCAACCTGTACACATTGCTTTCATCCTGCTTTCCTCTCCCTCAATAATCTGTGTACTGAAGAATTACCGGAAGTTCACAAATGGCGGTCGCCTCCGAACGCTCACAGTATGTCACATTGCCACCGTTGCTCATTTCACGGCGCTCAAATTTAAATGAAAAGCGTCTGACAACGCATTTGCAATCATCTCGGATTGTGATGGGTCACGCGTTCAATTGCGGAGAAAATTGGCGGTCTTTCATGCGCTCCCGGGATGCAAAATGACAGGTTTTCAGTCAGAAATACTGCAAGGAAACAGTCAAATTTCTCTCTGGAGGCGGACACTTTTGTATCAGCACAAGCAAGACCAAAGCGAAAACATCCCCCGATTGGGGGAGGGCGGGACTAATTTGTTGTGGTTCATCTGCCATTCAGTTGATCGCTGCCAGGTTGTGCTCACGGCAAATTCAACGTGAGACAACAACCATGTTACGCAATGAAACATATGATATCGAACGGCCGACGCTGGTGCCCAGAACCTGTGCCCAAGCATTGCCGAACGTGGCGCTTCGGTTGCTGAGTGATATTGCTGCTTGGGCGTTGAGCGATACAGATGTGCTGGAGATTTTTCCAAGCCTGAGCCCCGCCCGACTGAAACAAGTCCAAGTTCAAATCAACCGCGATCAGGTGCGTGTTGTCATGTTGGTGTTGTCGCTGGAAGCAATGGAAGGCGAGGCGGAAAGCTTTTCCATTCGCAAATTGGCCCGTGTGCTTGACCGGCCACGTGAAGAATCCATGCAGCGCTCGCTGCGCAATTGGCTTTTGCCACTGCTGACGGAAGCGGGGTGGATTGAAGGATTTGCGTTGACGGAAGCGTGGTCCACCAGCCCGCATGAAATATCAATTACAGCTAAAGGTCGCTCAGCGGTTTCAAATTACTTCAGAAGAGTTGAAACCCAGTGGAGTGATTTGTGATGAAAAAAATGACTTTGGTACTGCTCGCAGCCATGATTTTCAGCACAACTTTGGCCACCTATTCACCTGTCCAAGCCGCCGGCAAAGTCGATGCCGCCAGCTTGGAGGAATGGTTGAAGAAGAAAAAGAAAGGTTAGTTAGAAGTAACGCATCATCGCGGCGTTCAAATAGAAACGTTTATGTCGCAGCTGATGCCAAACGGAGGATATGTGATTGTGCATTTGATGCGCCATGTAATTTCACCGGGACCCGACCCACCGCCACCGTTGAATACTACATTTAATTCACCCGTATGGCCGGATTCCTTTCGCAGCATATTGACTACACTACGTTCGTCTTTTGCCTTCACCGCTTCGCGAAATCTTTTGTTGTTCTCAAGCCGCTTGGCGGCTTCGCGCAGATTGCTTTCAGCTTGACGCTTTAGTTTCGCCGCCTCCGCTTTGCTCGGTGCTTTTTCTGCGATCTGTGTGAATTCAGGTGGAGAATTTTTTACCGCCGGTAACGAGGCAGCGTTTGCCGCGCCCAAAACCAATGGTGCTGACATGATAAGTGCAAAGAGGATTGAAGTGGGTTTCATAGACGAACATCCTTTACCGTGATTACGCCAGCACTGCGCCGCCGTTTCAAATTTCTTAATGAAAGAATTGCCACTGGAACATTTGGAGGAATGTTCATGGACGTTTCATCCGTAGCGCAGACTTTCGCGCGTAATCATAACTTGCGGGGGGGGGGGGGGGGACAATCGTCCAGATGGGGGATGCAGGATTATTGTGATTCGGAAAACTTCTGACATGCATCAGTTCTGTTACGTGCGCCAAGTCGGTCCAGAATATTGTCTACGTGGGTTTTAACAGTGGACGGGGCAATTTCCAAAGTTTTAGCAATTTCCTTGTTGGTTTGCCCCTTGCACATCAACTGCAATACGCGGGTTTGCGAGGACGTCAGATTTTTTGGGTCATTGAAGAACAGTTTGCTATCAGGCAAATATGTTCCACCTGCGAGCACCAACCGTATCGCCGCTTCTACAATGCTCCCTTCGGTCACCTTGGGAATTAGGCCTGCAATATTCAGGGTCAAAATCTTTCGCACAGTAACGTCTTCGGCACTTCCCGTAATCGCAATAATGCGCAATGTGGGTTGAATGGAGAGAAGCTGACGCATGCCATCAAGCGCTGTTGCGCCAGGCATCGTGAGATCACAAATACAGAGATCAAACCCACGGGCCGCTTCCGCCCAAACTGAAGGAAAATCCTTTGCCTGCACGACTGTGGCACCGGGCCAGCAGCGATGCAGCGTCATGGCCAATGCTTCGCGCATCAGGGCATGGTCGTCAGCGATTAAAATGCGTGGTGTCATGGGGCGTCCAGCTCAATGTATGCGGCACACCCATTTAACCAACGCTGGTCGATGCCAGCCTTGCCACCAAGAAGACTTGCAATACGCCGAACCGAGGCAAGGCCGAGACCAAAGCCACCAGTTGTTGTGTTTGAACTTTGAGCAAAATCTTCAAACACTTTTTGCTGTTCGTCCAACGGCACTCCGCGCCCGCAATCAATGACCCAAATACGTTTCTTGTCATGTCCGGAAGATTTTACACCAAGGAGTAAGCGATTGGTTTCAGCATGTTGCAATGCATTGCCAACAAGGTTGTCTATTGCGCGGAACAGCAAAGCTTGATCTACGAGGGCGTGCCACGTGCTGCCAACGATTGAGATTGCAACACCACTTTTTTCGGCCTGTGGCAGACGCTGTGCGGCAACTGCGGATATGACATCACCGATTGCCACATTTGAAAGGCTCGGCTTCACCGCGTCGGCTTCGAGGCGCAGGTAGTGCAACATATGAGCAATCATCGACTGGGCTGTTGCAATGGCCTCGCCAAGAGCATTGATTGACCTGCCGTCTGGCGCACTCCTTGGAGCCGCTTTGACATTCTGCAAAAACAAGCTGGCCGCCTGCAGCGGCTGACCAAGGTCATGTGACGCGCTGGCAATAAAGCGGGTTTTTGCATCGCGGGACGATGAGACTTCTGCAAGTGCCAGTCTTACTTTCGTTTCGGCCCGTTGGCTTTCACGTTTCTGTTCAACCGTTGAGGTGAACGCCTGATGAAACATGCCTGCCGCAAAAATCAACAGTCCGCCATAGAGCACAAACAGGACACTCAGGATGATGGCGGCTTCATGCTCCATACGAAACAGTTGCAGGGAAAACGCACCCAGAATTGTTGCCACACTAATGCGGTTGGCCCAGAGATTTTCCGGATCGGTGATCAGTTGCGCAGGGCCGTATCCCACACAATAAGCCAGTGCAACAAGGCGGTGGGCTTCTGTTCCATGTGGGAAGAGCAGGAAAATGGCCGCAACGGCAATGGCGTCAAAAACATGCGTCAATCGTTTGTCGATTTTGCGCCAGAAGCGGAGGGTTTCGGCAGGGTTTGGTCTGCGGATGACGAATGCAAGGCAAAACAGCGCCGATAAACCAAGTCCCACCACTGCAATGGAAACCCAAGTCCGCATGTCAGAGGGCGGAACGACGCCGCGATAAAAGAGGTAAATGGCGAGCGTTGTGAGCAGATACATGCTTTGGCCAGCCACCATCACGGCGGGACTAAACATCACGAGATGCGCTTCATCTGCGGTGGTTGCAGCGTCTATCGTTTGGGCATCGTCAGAGCTCGTCATAGCTCAACCCAACCCACAAAAATCACAGCGACACAAATGGTCGCCAAACCTGATGTGCCCCAGCACAATATCCCCCCCCCGTATCCCCCATTTGGAGGATAGCATCATCACAAAAGAAATTACAACCTATCCATTTGCTGGGGGCAGCTGTCTTTGATGTGATGTGGAATTTTGCACGCATGTGCAAGAATTCATACTGCCACCTAGCTTTAAAATCGCGCGGGAAGAAACGCCCATAGACGATTTGTCCAAGGTGACGGGATCATTTTAAAGGCGGACACACAGCACGACGGAAATGATTTTTAGGGGACAGCGGACGACATGAAAACTGCAAGTGAATTGGTTTCGGCAGCTGCTTTTTTGGGTGACAGTTGCGTTATGGTGAAGGTTTTGAAGTGAAATCAACCTTGATCGCTAAGCATCAGTTTATGGGAACTGTTTTGTTCGCGATGACGGGAGCACTCAGCAGTTCAGTCAACGCTGGAGAAGAAATCTCAGCGAACCGTACCATTTTCGCTGTCGCCCATTTATCGACTGGGAGCCTTCTCAACATACGCACAAAACCCAAGACCACTGCGCCAGTCATTGCGCGGCTGCGCAAGGGTGACCGCGTTCCGCTTGATGCAAACGCGTGTTTCAATGCTGTCACAGGCAAGCCAACATCCAAACCGCGCAGCAGTCCAAACGTGTGGTGTGAAGTCATCATAGAGGGCGACATCATCGCCTACGCCCGTGCCAAATATTTTGAACCTATCAACTGAACATGAAGAAGCAAGCGAGACAGATCATGACCATTGCAAATTTGCATAACCTGTCTTGCAACAGAGATACCAAAGGCCAGGAGCCTGAAATGAAACGTACCCGATCAAACTCACACTTAGCGAATCTCCTCCGGTCATTTGCTGCATTCCTTTTTATGATCATGTTGGCGCTTCACTTTACTCCCGCAGCTCAGGCGCAAAACACCACGCTAGTCGTCAACAAAAAAGCGTGTGCAGCCAGCCTCCTGCCTGCAAACGTTTCAATCAATGCGAATGCTGCAACTTTGCTGAACGACTGCGCCAACATCTTGAGCGTGAGCCAGAACTCGCTGTTTTACTATGTGATTTCGGTCGTTGATATCAGCCCAACCGGGCAAACCATCAGTGTATCGGACAGTCTTCCAGCTGGATTCAGCCAACTCTCCGCACCGCCTGCCTTCTGCATCGGCTGCAGCGGAGGCACGGGTACCGCGCCAAACCTCTCCTCTGTAGCCATGACGGGAAGCGGCAATACCATCTATATCGTTGTGCCTGGCTACTTCACAGAAGGTGGCAATCACGAAAATACAGCGGTCGTCACTCCACTTGCTGGTGAGAAAGTCTACTCCCCAACGATTGATACATTCGCAGGTACACCAACGCCCCCGAGCGGAAATTTGAAAATTGAGAAAACTGCCGATGTGACAAGCGCCAGCATCAGCGGGGGCTCAGTGGTCGTCAATTATACGATTACCGTTACAAACACGGGCGTAAACAGTGTGACTGTGGGGGATACGAATCCTGATCCGCTCATCAACAGTTCGATTTTTGAACTTGTAGACAATGCATCAGCGCTGTTGGGCAGCAGCCTGGGTTTCAACTACACAGTATCGCCCGTGACGTTCACTGGCTGCGATTCGTTTGCCAGTTTGGGCACAGGCAATATCTCCTGCCCTGACAATCAAACGCAAAGTGCTTCCGGTGCGACAACAAACGCGTCAACAGGTTCCATTTTGGGTGTTTGGACTTATGCACAGAATGATCCCGGCGTGATGGCACCTGGATCAAGCTACACCCTCAGTTTCCAAGTCGAATACACACTTGACCAAACAGTGAAGTGCGTATGGCCCAACACAATAAATGGCGTGCGCAACACGGCTTATATCCGCTTTGCTACGGGCCAGATTTCATTCAGCGACACAAATCCGAATGACAACACCAGCTTTGTTGACCTTGAGATCACCGACCACGGCGTGCTTGACGAATGTGTCGAAGAAACCAACAAGATTGAGATCAAGAAAATACAAAAGTCTCCATTGGGAGAGGTCGCTTGGGGAGCTCCTGTCACGTATATAATCTCGGTTACAAATACATCCACGCCAGCCGATATCTTTGGTGGCTACATCAACAACATTTCAGTGAGCGATGTCGTCACAATGCTGCCAGGAATGCCAGTCGTCGACGTCACAGGTCAGTCGGCCTCTTGTCTCACCGTGCCGGGCACAGCGACGTGTACCATTAACTATCCGCCACCATCTCCGACGGCCACACTTTTAACTTACTATGCGTCGACACCGCCAATGGCTTCGGCCACTATCAACAACCTTGGACCAGGTGAAACAGTTGAGATCGTTGTTGAACTGATTTTCAAGCCGCGCTCTTGCATGTCCTACAATACTGATGGACCAAGGCAGACTGCAAATGTTGCCAACTATTTTTACTCGATCACTGGCAAGTACGGTATGGTTTTTGAACATAGCGGCGGATCGCAATCGATCATCACCGATCATGAAAAAGTGCCAGCTTGCACACTCAAGACAGAAAAAACGCAGGACCCAAGTGTGGTCACATTTGGTTCGTCAATCGAATACCAAGTCACCTATGAAAATTACGGCTCCGAACCAATCGAAGTGGGAACTTTGATTGACGCCATCTCTCTGTCCTCCAACGTCTATGCATCGCCGGGCGTCTCCGGCTTTTATACCTATGGCTGCGCCTACGAACAGAATGGCATTCCGTTGCCGTGGTTCCCTAACGCGCCGCTCAATCTACTACCCACCAACACACCTGCTGCAAACGCTGGTTTGGGTGATGCCATTCTTGTGAGTTACAATAGCCTTCCCGGCCAAGGCACAAAATTGCTCAAACAGCTTAACCCCGGTACGCCGATTATCTTCCCGCCAAAGTCCAAAATTATCTGCGACTTCAAGGTCATTCTCCAGCAGCCCACGTCCGCCAACCCCTATTGCCAAGGTGCGGGTGAACCAAAACTTGTCAACCATGCGCTGATGGATGCGAGCTATTATTTCAACACCAATTACGATCCGATTGCCGGCACGCCACCTCCAAGTTCTCCTGTTGGCCTGCCCGAATCCTATGCAACAACCGAAGCCGGACTGCCACTCTGCCATCAAATCGAGACAGGCAAAACCATCGATCCGATGATTGCGGAACCGGGCGAAACAGTAACGGTCACGTTGACACTGCAAAACGAAGGTGATGACCCGATCACGGGAGCAACGCTGACTGACACGGTTCCCAACAATCTCACGCCAACAGGTAATCTCAATTGCCCACTATGCAATCCACCGCTGGTCAACGCCCCCATCAGTGGCCAAAATATTTCGGTGGTCTTTGGCACACTCGCAGCCGGAGAGGTCGGCACCGTAACCTTCGATGCCAAGGCCAATCCGCCAACGCCGCAAGTGGACACCAACCACGTCGACGGCAACTTCACGCCACCTCCCGGCAATTGGTATGACCAAGGCTCCGACAAGGTGCATGACTTCAACTACGGCATCTTCGACAAGGAACCCGTGACGATTACCAAACAAGTCGTCAATATGTCTCCGCAGCCATTCCCCTTGGGACCATTCCCGATCAGTGTGAGTTGCACGTTGCCGGGCTACCCATCGCTCAATTGGTCCTATGCCACCATTGCAAACGCCACCATTCCATCTGGCAGTACGGCCATAAGCGTTACGCTGCCAGTTGAATTGCCCGTAGGTGCTGTCTGTACCTTTACCGAAACCAGCGTTCCCGCTGGCACCACACCCTATGGCTTCTCTGCTGTAGGCTATGAGCCTGCAATCAGCGGCGGCCTGTCGGGCAGCATGACAGTTTCACTCGGCGGCCAAAACAACGGCATCGTAGAAAACTGCTATGGTCTGCCCGGCCTGCCATCAGCCCTGCAGCAGCCCCATGTGGTTGGTAAAGATTGCCCGCCAGTTCCCGTTGATCCACCGCAACCAGAATTCCGCACGGAAAAAATCTGCACGCCAGCCATCCTCGCACCTAACGGCGAAAGCTATGTCGCCAACTGCGAAATCATTGTTTGGACTTCAGGTGAATTCCCGGCTGGATATTCTGTTCAAGAAAACTTCGGGGGCAATGGCCAAGTCGATTATTTGGCAACCATCAGCACGCCATCGACCATGACATGGGGCTGCACTCCGACCTCCACACCAGCACCCGGCGTCATTGATTGCGCATTCACCGGTGGCACCCAGCAGGCTGGAGGCCCAAACCAAGCTTCCCACCATTTCATTGTCACTTTCAGGGGGGAAGAAGACGTCTTGAATTCCAAGAATTGTGCCATAGCCACCATCAACGGTGAAGGTGTGGGCGAGGATTGCGAAGGTTTTGTCATCGCCAAGGATGAAAACAAATATGACATCGAAAAAGTCTGTGGCGAAGTGCGGTCGAGCATCGTCTTTGTGCCAGAAATGGGTAATGTTACCAGCAATTCCGCCGAATGTGTTATCACGGTAACAGCAACACCCGGTCCGGTCATTGGACTTCTATCCGTCTCCGACACGTTCACCTCGGTGCCCAACAGCTCAGCACTCATAACGTCGCTGACGGGCGCTGGCTGGACCTGCAATCCTACGCCTTCAACAACTGCGCCTATTACTGCGGGCACACCATTCACCTGCACCATGCCGGGCGCCTTGTACCCGACCTATAGCGACAGCAATGGTCAATCGACGATTACTGCCACAGTGTCCGTACCTTTAGGTGAGGATCGCGTACAAAACTGCGCAACACTTGCTCTTAACGACGACAGACTGGATACGAGCTGTGGCGATATTATTGTCAACACCACTCCAAAGGTTGAAAAATCTTGTGCAGCGCCTTACCAATCGCAAGGCACGGGTAATTGGTTGGTCAACTGCACAATCACCGTAACACCAACCGGACCAATCACGGGATCAGTTATTCTCAACGACGTGATGAGCTTGACTTCCGGCAGCGCCACCATCACCACCGTCAATCCCGGAATATGGACCTGCACACCAAATACGCCGATCACGACGCCGAATGCGATGTCTTGTTCTGCCAGTAATTTGACTGGTCCGTCCACGATCAACCTCACCATGTCAGTGGTTCCTGGGACAACCGGGCTACAAAACTGTGCGGCAACAGTGGTCAACCAGTTGCAGACTGATCGCTATTGCGAAAACATTGTCATTCCACCAGAGCCTCGTGCTGACACCGAAAAGAGATGCGATCCAGTTGTTTGGGATGCTGCAACACAGCGCTTCAAGACCAATTGCACGATCACTGTTTCTGCGTCTGGCTACAGCAATGGTACCATCACTATTGTAGAACATATGTCGGCCTCAGGAGGTACTGCACAGATTGATGCACTGACGCAGTCTGGCTGGACTTGTAACCCCGCAACAATTCCACCTGCTGTGGTAGGGACGAATTTTCAAGTTATTTGCCACCGCCCGGCAGCGGGCTTCACGAACGACACGATCAACGTAGACCTGTCGTTCCCGCAGGGCACTCAAGGTGTCAAAAACTGTGCCAAGCTTTATTGGAGTCCTCAGCCCATTGGCTTGTCGCAGTTGCCGCAAACACCATTGCTGGACAAATCTTGCCCATTCCTAACGCCGGTAGAAGTTCCACCGGTGAAGGCCGACATCCAGAAAACCTGCACGGACGCAACGCTTCTGCCAGCACCCAACTCAGCCAATGCCTATGGCAGCACCTGCACAGTAACCGTCACTACATCGGGTCCCGTGCAAACACCAATCTCCTTCACTGAAAACCTGTTCGCCACAGGCAGCACCAGCTTTGTCAGCTCGACGCCGGCTGGCTGGGCCTGTGTTCCTGCAACGGTGCCCAACAGCACCACGATGAACTGCACCTATAGCGGCGTCGTCAACCCCGTGTCGAATACCTGGGACGTGACTTTCAGTGTCACATTCCCGAATGCCACCACAGCCAACAACGCCAAAAACTGTGTGCGCTTGAGTACGGGCAATGTGAATTGGAATACGGATTGTCACGGCTTTGTGGCCGTCGCGCCAACACCTTTTGATCTCGGTGCAACAAAGTCATGCGTTGTCTATCAACAATTGTCGGACTCAATGTCTATTTTGGACTGCACGATTACAGTCACAGCAAATGGCAGTCCATTCCCACCAGTCATTACACTGACTGAAAACCTGCAGAGCACGGCAACGAATGCCGGGTCCTTTATGAACCTCTTGGGCGTTGGCTCGACCGATGCGTGGACATGCCCACCATCAGGCACACCTGTTGGCCCGAACACGCCAATCAATTGTACCATCCCTGGATCAAGTTTCCCGGCCAGTGGAACATCAGTCCTGCATGCTTACATGACCTACAATTCATCGGTCACCCCCGGCCTCACGCAGAATTGCGTGACAGTTGCGGGCAACAGCACACCACCTACCTCCTCAGGTGAAATCTGTGTGCCCATCGGGCCGCCAGCACCTACGGAAGGCAGACTTGCCATTATCAAACAAGCCACTCTGAATGGTCAAAACATACCTCAACAGGACTTCCCGTTTACAGTCACTTGCGGTTCGACAGTCACCAATGTCGACGTGCAGAATGATGGTGGCGTTGGCCTTGTGACCAGCATTCCGTTTGGCACAAGCTGCACCGTAGTCGAAAACCAGCCTCCACTGACAGGCGTCTGCCCCGTTGGTCAAACAGCGAGCTGGAGCACAACTTATTCTCCAGCGACTCTTCAGCCATTCACCGCGCAAAACCCAGAGCAAACGGTTACGGTGTTGAATACTTTGACCTGCACACCTTCAGAGCCACCAATTTATCCCTTCGTGGTCAAAAAAGTGGTGGTCAACAATGCGCCGGGTTCAGTGGCGGGATTGGTGTTCCCAATCACAGTCTCCTGTCCGAACCGCCCCAACTCCAATGTTTTGACCACCAACATGCTCGGCGGCAACTCGGGTGTGATTTATGGGTCCGTGCTGAATGACAGTTGTACCATTAGCGAAGGTGCATATCCGGCAACAACTGCTTGCGGTCCGCTTGCAACACCCGCTTGGACAACCGTCATTTCACCTTCTTCGCCCATAACAGTCGGCACAACGATGCAAACCGTGACGGTCAAAAACACGCTGAACTGCGTACCCATTGTTGTGCAGTTGAACGGTCGCCTGACAGTGAAGAAAGTTGTCGTTGCACCGCAAGGTGTTGTGGTTCCGGCTTCAACGAACTTCCCTGTTACCGTCAATTGCGGCACAGCGCAGAACGGCAACATCTCGGTCAACACATCATGGTCGTTGAGTGGTCTTTCAACCACAGCAGCCTGCACTGTAACTGAGAATGTGAGTACACTCCCCACAACTGGAATCTGTCCGCAAGGCCAGACTGCCAGCTGGTCAGTTTCACCTCCGACCCAGTCTGTGGCGCCGACAATTGGCGGTGTGACGGCAATCATCACCAACAAACTGATCTGCACGCCAGCGGGCCGTTTGCAGGTCAAGAAGGTTGTCGACGTTCCGCAAGGCGTCAACATCACTGCGGTCAATTTTCCAGTAACCGTAAATTGCGGCGGCAACCAACAAACCGGCACGATTTCAGTCAATACGCCTTGGATTTTGAATGGTCTTGCGACCAACGCCAGCTGCTTTGTGCAAGAACAAGCACCACCGACGGCCAACATCTGCCCTCCAGGACAAACGGCTAGCTGGTCAACCATCTACACGCCGCCTTCGCAGACAGTGACACCGACTGCAGGAGGCGTTCAGGTCAAGATTCTCAACACCTTGAAATGTACGCCAATCATTCAACCGACTGGCGCTTTAACGGTCACCAAAACCTGCGCCCCTGCAACACCAGCGGTGGGCGGTGGTGTTGATGTTTCTTGCACCATCACAGCAAATGTAACTGGCGGGCCAGCGCCCGACGTGATCACGCTGACCGAAAAATTGGATGAGCTGATCGCAATGAATCCGGGCGCAGCCCAGATCACGTCGCTAACATCGACACAGCCGTGGACCTTCCCAAGCCTGCCGTTGAACAGCGAAGTGAATGGCCAGATTGTCCTGAACGGGTCTGATTTGCCATCCAGCGGCGAGTCCACAATTAACGTGACAATGCACTTTGCAGATGTAGGTATGCTTGGTGAAGTGCAGAACTGTGTCAGTGGTGCGAGTAGTTCATATGGAGTTGTGGCCGCAAGCACGCCGTCTGAAGTTTGTGTGCTGTTGAACCCGCCAACTCTTGCAGATGGAAGCTTGGCTGTTTACAAGATTTGTTCTCAACCAAACTATCAACCAGGTTCACTTTTTGCCGCAATTAGTTGTACTGTCACCGTAACAGGAAGTGCGCCGTATCCACCACAAGTCAACCTAGTTGAAGCACTCGATGGCTGGCTAGATACCGCACAAGGCGTGCAGTCCATACAATCGTCTGAAAATTGGATTTGCCAAGGATTACCAACTGTACAACATTCTCCCGCAAGCTGCACTCTAACCGGTGCAGAATTTGCTGCAGTTGGAGGGACGTCTACGCTGGCTATCGTCGTGCACACCCCTTGGTACCAAACTGCAGACTGGGGTTCTTGGTATTATCGGAATAATTGCGCAAACGCCTTTGGGACAGATATCAGCGGAACGCCGTTAACACCTCCGATGTATTCCAATCGATCGTGTTCTCTATTGAATACCGACCTGAATCCACCGTTAAATCTTTCAGTTTCTGGAACTGGCGAGGCCACGAGTGTCAAATGTGGAAACTTGTTGGCCGATTCTTCGGGTGGCAACTGCCAATGCAAACTGTCGGGAATGGTCCAAATTTCGAAGACTGAGTGCGCATGCCCAACCGGTCAACGCGTGAAGGGAGGGCGTTGTACTCAGTCTCCAGCATCACCACCAAAATGTGATCGCGAAACGACAAAATTGGTGGATGGCCAATGCCTGTGCACAATTCGCGGCATGAAGCCCTGGTCCAAAACCGAATGCCGGTGCCTGAAAGGTCAGGAAGTGCGCAATGGCCAGTGCCGTGATATTCCAACACCTCCGCCACCCGCGCCAAAATGCGATACGCGTTCGGCAGAGTTGCAGGACGGCAAGTGCGTTTGCAAAGTGCCCGGTGCAGAGCCTGTGTCTAAAACGGCCTGTGGCTGCCCCGATGGCACTGAGCTGATCAAAGGCAAGTGCCGCGTTCCGCCACCTGAATTGAAGTGCGACACACGATCAGCTGTTCCTTCGAATGGCAAATGTGTGTGCAAGATACAGGGTGCTGTTCCAGTGTCACCAACGGCCTGTGGTTGCCCCGATGGCACTGAATTGATCAAAGGCAAGTGCCGCGTGCCTGCTCCTGTGTTGAAATGTGATCGGGATACCACCGTTACCAAAGGCAGTGCCTGTGTGTGCAAATTCCGTGGCATGCGTCCTGTGTCTGAAACAGAATGTGCCTGCCGCAGAGGCTCAACATTCGTGGCCGGCAAAGGTTGCGTGGTTGAGCGCGCCGATTGCCCTGAGGGTACCGTGCGCAAAGGTGACCTTTGCATTCGTATCAAGCTGGACGAACCACGTGGCAAAGACTGTCCGCCGGGAACACGCAAAGTTGGGCCACTCTGTGTCCGCGTTAAATTAAAAGATGCTGATCCAGCACCTGAAAATCCGGCAGGACCAGGTAAGCTGTGTCTGGACCGTGAGGGCAAAGAAGTACCCTGCGATTGAACTATTCGTAACCAAAAAAATGAAAGGAAATTCAAAATGAAGTATTTGGTTTTTAGCTGTGCAGTATTGGTCGCAACGTTATCTGCTGTGCCTGCCCACGCAGGCTGGGTCGACAGCCCAACGGAGGATCTCGCACATCGAAAATGGCCCGCACCGTCATCGCAACTTTTGCAGTGGTTGCCTGATGGAACCTGGGTCAACATTCAGCGCTGCAAGAAAATCACCAACAACGCACCGGTGCCTGCCATCGATGGGCCAATGCAAAAACCCTATGTGTGGTGTCGCATTAAAGCAGGCGGCACTTGGGGATGGGTCAAAGGTTCTTTTCTTGATCAGTGATTGTTTCTTTTGAAATCACAAACTGAAGTTCACTATTCTGGTTGGACATAAACCAATTTCCCTCAATGAATTGAATGGTTCAAGGAAATCGGTTGGACAACTTATGCTGTTGATATTTGAGAGCTGATGTGACCCTGTCGGGTGCGCCAATAAATCATTGAAATTGTTGTGTTTTAATTTTCGTGTTCCGCGCAAAATCGCGCGAGGTACGGAGATTGTACACATAACGTCAAAAGTGCCGCCTATTTTGACGGGTTTGACGTCATGAGCATACAGGCGGTGGCATGGGCGATTTCACAACGCGTAGGATCGCCAACAGGCAAGGCGCTGCTCATTTGCCTTGCCAACTACGCAAACGAGAAGGGCGAGTGCTGGCCCTCGCAAACAACGATTGCGAGGGAAGCAGAACTCGGGGAACGAGCGACGCGCGACTGGTTGCAGAAGCTGGAGGCGCTAGGGCTGATCACGCGTACCCGCAGGAACAGGCGTGACGGGTCGCGGACCTCCGACCTCTTCCAGTTGGCGATTGGGGCCACTTGGCGGAGTACGAGCTTCAAGCTTGGCTGTCCGTCATCAGATAATTATAGACAGATTGCAGCCTGAAGTAATGGAGGCGCCTCTACCCCTTGAGCTGGCGATGCTTCCGGTGCCCGATTGCAGGAGCCATACCCCCTCAAACCAACCCTGCGCACCTCATTCCCGTTTCCATGATCAGTACCAGTCGAGCTGATTGCTTTCGCGCCATCTCCAGCAATTGCTTGGGGTAACTGAAGCTGTTTGACGCTCGGAAATTACGGCTTCAACGAGTTCACCGATACAGCAATATGGCAGTCTGAAAATCAGTTCGATGCCTTTGCAAATGCTTCGCGGGCTGTCAAATATTCAGCAGCTCGCACCTGCAAAACCGGAACAGTCACAGCAGGGGCAACAGCAAGGAATTTCGGCGGGTGATGGTCATGTCTTGCCCTCAAAATCGCGTTGTGAGTTCCGTCAGCCAATCCGGTGATTGTTCAACCAGATAGGCTTCTGCCTGTTTGTCATATCCGCTGAGCACAAGAATGCCGCTCGTGAGCAGCAGCAAACCCAACAGGGACTTCATGCCACCGCCCAAAGACAGCATCTTGCCCCGCCACCGCATCAACACTTCGCGTGACAAGAGACCGAGCAGCAAAAGCGGAAGGGCAGAGCCGATGCCAAAGAGGATCATGGTCAGTGTCACCTGAAAAAGGTTGGCACCTTGTGCGGCCATGACGGATGCAGCGCCCAACGTTGGCCCAACGCAGGGTGCCCAAATGGCGCCCATCAACAGCCCAAGGCCGAAGGGTCCACCGTTTCCAATTTCACGATCACCTGTGAAGCGGTCATTGATCCAGCTGCTCACCGGCCCACCAGCTGTGGCGAGACGCGTTTGCAGAACCGGCATCACAAGTACAAGGCCGACAGACACCATCAACAGGGCAGCGAATTGGCGGAAGACACCTTCGTCCAACCCAATGGCAAAACCAAACAAGGCAACAAACATGCCGATGACCACGAATGAAAGCGTAAGGCCCAACGCGAGAAACACCGGGCCCGAGCGACCATTGGAAGATGCAGCGCCCAACACCATCGGCAAGACAGGGAGGACACAGGGCGACAACACTGTGAGTGTGCCGGCAACAAAGGCAAAGAAAAGTGTTGCCAGCATCAGAGTCCTGCGAACCAGTCCAATACTGTTCCAGCCCAGGCGCGGGGAACCGAATGGCCACCGGGATGCATCACAAGCCGCAAACTGCTATTGCAACCCTTCCATTTGCGGGTCGTTGCAAATTTCTGGTCCGCGTCATCACACCCACTGGCGCGCGCCAGCGTTGCCAATGACTCCAGCAAGTTGGCTTGTCGCAATCCCTTGCCGACGGCGCGACCTGCAATCGGCATGGTGGAATCGTCAGCGCCGTGTGTGTGGAGATAGTTTACCGGCCCAGCGCACGTCTGCGGTTCCGGTTTCCAGAAGCTTCCAGATACTGGTGCATAGGCTTTGAAAGCACCGGGGCTGCGGCACGCAACATATGCCACCATGGAACCACCGACGGAAAAGCCTGCGAGCATCATTCGCCCACGTGCGATATTCCCGCGTTTGGCTGCATCATCAGCCACAGCACGAATGAAAGCGACGTCATCGCGTCCACCACCACGAAACTGCCAGCTACCGCTGATGCCTTCTGGCGTGATGACAGCATAGCCGCGCGCCAGAATGGTTTTCACCATCTTGCCGCTCCTGATCAGACCAAGGCCCGAACCCTTGTAACTGTGCAATGCCACAACAGCAGGCACTGTCTTGTCGCGTGGCACACCCGGAGGCCAGGCCACATGATAGCTGCCACCAGCAATTTTACATGCCCCAGGTCCATCAAAGCATGCGGCTTCGGCCGAGGCCGCAAGTGACACACAGCCAAGCACCAAAATTCCTAAAAGTTTGAACCGTTTCACAGCTTGCCCTCAGAATGCTTTGTTCAAAAGATTTTTGATGCCGTCCGGACTCGATTCTCCAACGGCACGTGCGACCTCTTCCCCACTTTTGAATACGATCAGCGTGCTCTGGCGACGAACACCAAAGCGTTGAAGCAGTTCCTTCTCGCCATCAAAGTCAACGCGCAGAATGATCAGACCTTTGTATTCCGGATTGTCACTGAACGAGTTGATGACCTTGTCTTGTGCGCGGCATGTGGGGCACCAATCGGCATGAAATTCCACAAGAACAGGCTTGCCCGAGGCAGCTGCAGATTTGAATGCATCATCAGAAAAAGATTCGCGGGCCAATGCGGGCAAAGAAAAAAGAGTTGAAGCCAAAACAGCAAGTAAGGCAGAACGGCGAGAAATCATATGTAAACCCCTAAGTTGTCAATCGAAGGTATCGCAGCACCAGCCGAATGCATCATCACAAGAGTGTTGCTTCATTCAACTCTTCGTGTGGACGCGGTGGCATGGGCCTTCCAGCAACCCATGAAAGCAGCGGCGTGAACGCAAAACAAACCGCCAGTGGTAAAAACCAGAATGTCAGGTAGCCGCGCTCGATGGACGCGATTAAGCCGAGCCCCAAAAGTACTTCAATCCCGTGAAACGAACAATAGTCCACAAAGCTGCGGTTTGATTCTTCCAAGGGGGCCCAATCCATTTTTTGGTTTGTGAGCACGCTGCCGACAATCCTCACACGCTGCAGCATCATCGACGGCGCGATCAGTGTTGAAAAAATTGTCTCGGAAATTGCAGCCTTGTTGATTGTCCATCGCGCAGATGGTCCGCGCCGCACCGCATGTTGAATGCCAAGTGCGCGTGGTAGAAATAAATTTGCGGCAATCATCACAAACGCTGATGCTGCCAGAACACCACCAGTCCCTGTCTGAGTGCTGTCAAGCGTCGCCCAGAGCGCAAGTGAGATCAGCCATACCGCACTCGATAGATACGTGAGAATACCGCTAAACAAATGAAATCGCGAGACAGAGTGTAGTCCAGTGGTCAGCAGAATGCGACTATGTTGAAAATTCCCAAAACACCACCGGGCATCGCGCTTGAGGTGCGCAATAACATCTGTGGGCGCTTGTTCAAAACTGCCAGGCCTGGTCGGCAAAAGCCTGACAGCCCAACCCGCCCTTCGCAACAACGCCGCTTCCACAAAGTCATGACTGAGAATGGTGCCATTCCACAAGCCACGGCCCTTGAGAGGTGGCAGCCCCGCGCAGGCCGCGAAAGCCTTGGTGCGGATGATGGCATTGTGGCCAAAGTAATTGGCTTCGTCGCCCATCCATGCAGAAAGCCCCAATCCCTGCAAATCACCATAATAGCGGGAGGCGACAGATTGTACTCGCTGCCAATAGGTGCGGCCAGGCAAGATGAGGGGAACTGTCTGAATCAAGCCGCAGGCTGGATCAGCCGCAAGGGCATCTGCAAGAGCAAGGGCCGTACCATGATCAAGTTCGCTATCGGCATCGAGAATGATGAATGAATCATATGCTGCACCATGTCGGCCTACCCAGTTGCGGATATTTCCAGATTTGAAATCCCTGTTGAGTGGTCTGTGGTGATGGAAAACAGGGAGAGGACGCGCTGCCAAAACCGTCCGCTGCTCCTCTTCGATGTGGGCGGGCAACGAACTGTCCGAGAGTATGTGCAGTACAAAACCGTGACGTGAATTGTGTAATAGAGAACTTAACAGATCTAATTTTCCGGCAATGACCTCTTTGACATTTTCATCCCGGATCGTTGCGAGGATCGCGACTGTCAGACTTGTTTTCGACTCGGGTTGTTGATGGGATTTTGGAGCGAAAAAGCCGATTATCGCGTTTGCACTTGTTATGGCCTCCCAGCCCGCGAGCAACGCCATAAGCGCGGCCAAGACTGCCTCAGCCGCCGTGAGTTGGCCGTCTTTCTGAAATGCCATTGCAAGAATAGTCGCAACCACACCTGAAAATATGAGTGGCAATCCAAGTAACACACTGCGCATGGCTCTTGGAACATGTCGGCGGTTCAAGCCGGGTGCAACTTCATCCACAAACGGCCCGTCGAGATTCTGATCAGGCATGGGCAGAATTTCAAACGAGAACTGCTCGCGTTGAACCCTCTTCAACATACTATTTCACAACCACCAGCTTGGGAGGTCGTTGCAAGTCTTCTGCATCTCCCGACAGTTGTTGTTTGGCTGGCGTTTTTTTCCAGGGTTCGGATTTTGAAAAAGCTGCGATATTCGCGACGGCATAGATGCAGAAAAAACCAAGCACATTGACGAACAACGAGGCCCAGAAACCTGAACCAAGCTCGTTAAGTACAGCACCCAGAACGCGGGCGAGTACAATCGATGAAGCAAAGACCGCAAGAGATTGCTGACCGACACGAGTAAGGATGCGGGAAAGGCCTTGCATGAATGGCGTGCGGGTCAGATTTTCTCCTGCAGTGCCAACGCCAAGCCATGCCAGATATGCCAACGCCAGAAAATGCAAATAGCGCAATAGTCCAAAGTCAGTCTTATCAATCAGAACCCGCCAGTCTTTGCGCCACGTTTTGATGGCCTCAAACTCACCAATGGTGATGTGCCATGCGAATGGCAGTGAAATGAGCAAGAACACTGCAGCTGCGATGGCAAGGCCACGGCTACGTGGCGGTGCGGGCATCCAGCCGGACATGAAAGCAAAGCCGGTAAAGAACACCAGTTGCCAGGCGAAAGGGTTGAAGAACCATTGCCGCGTTGAGTTGTTGGAGAACCAGTACTCTGCAGGCAGATTGAGGTTGGTCGTGGTTGCCACAAGCCAGAGCAGCGCGCTCGCAACCAATGCCAAATAAACATTGATGCGGGCCAGCAACATCATCACCGGCAACAACGCGAGTATGACGATGTACATCGGCAGAATGTCAAAATAGTTGGGCACATAAGTCAGCGTGAAAAGTCCAATGACCTGATTGCCTGACGACTTGAGAAAAGGCACGAGATTCAGTGTGCTCACTTCATCACGCGAAAAAAGTCCGGTCCTGTTGACGATAAACATCGCCGCCAATGTCAGCATGAAGGTGGCGATATGGACCCAGTAGATTTCCCAGATGCGAAAGACAACGCGAAACAGACCCATGAAAAAACCTGCACGCGCAAACACCGCGCCAAAGGCAATGGCAGAAGCCATACCGGAGCAGAAGATGAACATTTCTGTGGCATCTGAAAAACCAAAGCGGGCTGGAATGTAAAGCGTCCACGGATTATTGGTGATGTGGGCGATGAGGATGATGAACATGCCCAGACCACGGAAGAAATCGAGGCGGACATCACGCTGCTTTTTGATTGGTTCTTGAGAGGACGCTAAAGTCATCATCAGCCTATACCAGTACCAGAATCAGACAACAGATTGTTTTGCACGCTGGATCAAATCCATTCGCCGTGAGGCATAGCCATCCATTGTGGAGTTGCGTTGCACCGAACGTTCGCAAAGCAATCCTTCGGCAGCATCGAGATAACCACCACGGATGGCAGCCTCGATACACACGCGTTGGAATACATCACGTTGCGCATGGCTGCCGCCAATGGCTTGCAGGTCACCCCGGGCGTCGCGCAGATTGAGCCAGGCATTGGCATATTCACCTGAGGCAAAGGCATGCATCCCCTTGGCCAAGCGTAGGCCGGGGTGCGCGATGATGCGTTGTGTTTCACAAAGTTCAGACTTCGCTTTCGACATGCGGCTGATCAGGCCGATGGCCGCCTCCTGTCGCTCACCACCGCAAAGGGAAAGCATGTAATGCAGGTCAGCAAATGCCAGGCATCCGTCAGTGGCCCGCTTTTCGGAAAGATCTGCAAGCTCGACCCAGCGCTGCCCAACATCTATGCCCTCAAGATCAAGCCGAGACAGGAGCGAAGCTGCATTCGCAATGTCACGATAGTCATCAGTTTTGTCAGAGCGAATGTCACGGTCGTATAACTCGAGGGCTTCTGCATAGTTGCCCATGTCGAGATGCATCAGTGCCTTGTGCCACCATACATGGTAACGGAAATTATTGCAGTGGGCCCAGGACGCTTCGCGGCCCTCAAGCCATTTCAAGCCCTCGCCGGCCCGTGCTGTCATATCATAAACATGGGCTACAGCATGCAGACCCCAGGCATCATCAGGTGCCAATTCAATACCTTTGCGGCCCATCAACTCCGCACGCTCGTATTCGCCTGTTTCTTCAAGTGTGAAGGCGTGACAGCCCAGGAGATATCCCTTCGCAGGATGGTCGTCCCACTTTCCAATGACACCTTCGACGGAAGCGCGCATCTCTTGCGGGCGACCCATCATGAAGTGGATGCCTTGGACGAGTTTCATGGCCAATGCATCGCGTGGCTCTGCGTGAAGGATCAATTGCAGGCGAGCTGCGGCGCGTGTTGGAGCACCTTTGATCCAGTCTTCCAGCGCCAGCACGAAATTGTTTTCCCGTGTCGTGCCAGGTGGGCAGGCCTTCGCGCTTGCGAGCGAAGTTGCCGCGATCGCATCCATTTCGGAGCGCGCCAGGAGCTTGCAGGCAAAACCTCGAATGGCATGGCCCAAGGCAAAATCTGGTTGCTCAGCAAGCAGCTTGAGAAGGTCGGGGCCGGGTGTTGCGCTGTGACTGAGGATGCCCAGTATAATTCCGTTCCACAAAGCGATGTGGCTTTCAGGAAGGCTGGTCGGTAGTCCACTAAGGTCAGTTTGTTGCATGTCGCCCATTACTTGTTTGTATCTCGAGCAAAACACGGCCCGCAAAAACCTGAAATGCACATCTCCAATAGCAGCAGGAAATTTTCCGTGTGCTCAACTCCACGTGAGAACACGTGGCTGTGAACAGAATTGAAGACAGGCGACATGTAACCGGAAGTCAGTGAGCCCAGTGGCATTTGCGGTTGAGTCATGAATAAAGGCGGAGAATCTTGTTCTCCGCCTTGCCATCGCATTTTTGCGTTTCCGTTAGAACTCAATTCGGGGCCTTTGAGCTGAAAGCGGGAATCGGTCGCTTCGATGCGCCTTTGGACGCCAGCTTTTTCCAATTGCGCGATGATTTTTTCAGATTGCCTGGAATGTCAGCTTGCCAGTCTTCCTGCACTGACTGTGTGATGTTCAAGTAAAGTTTGCCACCAACAATTTTCCAAAGCTTCGGATTGCCGGGAACCTTGCCGCCCTGGGCAACGCCGAAAGCACAATGCCCATCATAGGCGGGCGCATATTTGCCAGGATTGGCTAGAAACGTTGCGAGGTTGGCAGCCGATGAGAAGGCAAACTTCGCGCCATTGTAGGTCGTTGTGAATTCCTTTTTACCGGCCTGCGGACCACCATTGAAATAGGCAACAGCGTCGTAGCCGGAAATGGCGTAGCCTGTGGCGTCAATATACTGTGGGCCGGCAAAGACACTTCCAGCCAGTCCGGCGAGGAAGACGAGGGAGAGCAGCGAGCGTTTGAGCATGTGTTTATCCTTTCGAGGTCCTTCCACTTACAGCACATTCACAGTTGCGGAATTGACGTGTCCGTGAGCTCGCGTGCTTGTGATCGTTTGTGATGGTTCTAACCCGCCAGTTCCGACTTGAAGGCATTGCAAAGCGAACCCTTGATCAACGACAAGAATTCACGCGCGGAATTCTCTGTCGGATGATAGGGATCTTTCACAGTACCATCAGGCTTTAAGCGGAACTTGCTCGCATTGCCCTGATTGGCGGCAATGGTGGCCGGTGTATACCCTTGGACAAACGTGCAGCGCTTGCCCGATGTCTTGAAGGCTTTCTCGATATTGTCCTGCGCGCGCTGCCGCTCGCCGTTGATTTTAGCGGTGTAACCCGGCGCAGTTGTCATGAAAATACAAGGGAGATCAGCCGGTATATCCTGCATGGTGCGCTTCACGTCATCCAATGCATCGCTCTCGCTGTTCGCCCAGCGCTCCGTGGCGTTGCCTAGGAAAGCCATGACGAAAATCTTCGGACTATAGTATCCACCAGCAAACATGGACTGGAAGGGCGACTGTCCACTTTCACAGAATCGATAAGCGTCACTTTGCCCAATCTGCACATACTTGTTACCGGTCTTGTTGATGACACCAAATGAGCCAGCATTCACTTTCCACTTTGGGTCAACATCACAGATGGCTTTCTTGCCTGCGCCATCCTTCGCAGTCCAGGCGCGAAGCGAGCTGGACCGAACACCAAGAACGCCCACCGACCAGTTGGGACTGAGCCCGCAGGCCTTGCCATTTTTCTCAAGGAATTCGATGAAGGCAACGCCCGCGCCAAAGCTGAGTTGTGAGTCGCCAAGTATGAACACATCAGGCGATTGGAACTTGCTTTGCGCCATGGCCGGATCATTTGATCCCAAAGATAGCCATAGGGTTGGAACGGCAAGGCAAACTTGCATGAGAAGTTTTCTGATCAAGACAATGCGACTCCGCCCAGCGATTCGATTGGCCGCTTGATACGTTGAATTCGTGGTCCAATTCTAGTGATGACCAGCCAAATCACTGGAATGTTACTATTTCGCCAGGCAGGTACAGTATTTGACGTGGTAAGTTCAGCCATGGGCGACATTGGGCGAGACGGGTCCCGAAGTGCGCAGAGACGCGTTTGTAAGTCAGGCACATCAATAAGCGCATCGTTACTGCGTCCTCGACTGCGCTTCGGTTCAGCAGAGAGTGCGTCGATGCGCGTGACGGCGCGGTGTGTCTGGCGGGAAATGATCAGTGTACAGAGCAAACAAAGGGAAACGTCCCCAATATTTCCCCAAGGGTAACGTCCCCAATACTTAAATTTTCGAATTTTCGTGGATGGCATATGAAATATATGCACTGTCACCGTATCCCGAGTACGGATGAACTTTGAATAGAGTGGAGTGTCACCGTTATCCTGCGGATCAAACAAAGGGTAACGTCCCCAATACCGCCACAATATTTCCAGTAGAGAGTGTGGCGATGCGCTCGACGGCGCGGTGTGTTTGATCCGTGTACGGATGAAAATTGACAAATCAAGGGGTAACGTCCCCTTTGTTTCTCTACATGGATTGGTGAACATAAAGCACCTTGCCAACAACCACATCAACATAAAATTCCCAATCAGGAAAGTTTGGGGGTGAACCCAAAAGCCCCGTGTCAGTCTTGTTGAGAAAGGTCACCCGATAGACTCTGTCACCAAATGCTTCTATTGATATTTCGCCAAACTCACTGACTTTATATCCATTCTCAAAAAAACCGTTGAAGGCGATCTGGACCGCGCGGGCTTCATCTATACTCAGGTCGACTTCCTTCGCAGTATTCAGGTCGATTGGCTTCGTATTGTTCCCAGGATTGCTTGTTTGCTGCGCGGCTAATTCCGGAGAACCAGCAGAAGCCAAATTCATTGCGACAATGACTGCAATCAGCAGTTTGCTCTTGTACATTGCTTGTCTCTCCAGCTTAGATCAATCGGTGTATTGGCGTCTCTAGGGGTAGGTATGAAGATTCCCATCTGGGTCAACCATGTGTATGGTTGTGGTGTTGTCATCAGCCCAACCCTTGTCTCCACCGGAAATCACATAGGGTCCACCGCCCACCAATTTATCCAAGTATTGCATAACTGGGCTTTCCCGACCATATCGATTCCATTCTTCGCCTGGATGGAAATGCGCAACAGAATCGTAAATTCCACCGCTGGGTAGGTTGTTTATTGCAAAGTTTGGATCGACCGCCCCGTATAGTCCTGAAGTTACTATGTTTCCGTAACCCCAAGAGCCACTCAGAGTTCTGTAAAGCGCAGCTGCTGTTTCAACTCCGAGTCGTTGACCAAGTTTATATAACTCAGCGGCAAGTTTGTTGAGTACAAATGTTTTTACGTTACAACAGAATCCAGCTGCAACCACACGATTTCGAACGTTCCCATAAATGCTCCCATAACCCTGACTAAGAAGTCCGCCACCGCCAAGACTGGTCCACTTTCCATCAGGCGTTCGCAGTCCCGTTCCAAAAGTTGAACTGTTTTCAATCCTGTTTCCGTTTCCGTCCTTCCAGACTGACCACGTGCCGCCAATTGGATTTGAATAAGTGTGTTTGGTCCAACCGCCGCCAGAACCGGCTCCGCCTGACGTAGAGTTCGGCGCGCCCACCCAGTTGCCGGAGTAAGTGGTGCCGCTACTCAGTCCGAGGAAAGATTGTGCATATTCGCTGAGATGCCCATTCCGGTCGCTCCGGTTGATCGGGTCGTTCATCGCGTAGGCGTAGCGGTTGGTGCCGACGCCTGGTTTCCCGGGGTGATAGGTGTCGGGGGAGAGGAAGCGACTTAATCCTGGATCGAGGTAGCGGAAGTGATGATACGCCAGCTCGGTTTCCTGGTCGTAGCGCTCGTTGACGTAGCCTTTGCTTGACGGTTTGGTGCTTGCGTTGGTGAGCCTCGGCTCGCCGTAGGGGCCGTAGGCGTGGGATGTGACGCTGCCGCCGTGGCGGATCACCAGGCGGTTGGATGCGAGGTGGTCCTTGATCATGTATTCGGTGGCGCTGCCCACGCGCCGCACATCCGGGTGCAGGTATGATGTCAGCTCGCCTGTGGGGTTGGCTGAGGTGTAGCTGATCTCGGCGTCGTTGCCGAGGTAGAGCGTTGTGTTGCTGCCGAAGGATTTCGAGACGCGCTCGCCATCGGGGCCGTAGGCAAAGCTCGTGACGATGCCACCGCGCACGACAGCGATGACGCGGTTCTCGAGATCATATGTCAGTGTACGGACGGATTTCGGGCCGGAAGGACTTGGGCCATCAACATCGTAAGCGAGCGTGTTGCCGTTGTTATCGTAGGTGACGGGTGAGCCACAGATTTGCGTGGGCGCATGCGGGCGCACTGATGCTGGGCCTTGCAGCGGATACACCATGTTGTTCGCCGCCGTGCCGGGGCAAGCCGTTGCATTGAGGCCGGAGTTCCGCAGCATGTTGTCAGCCTCGTCATAGAGGTAACTGCGGTCTTCGCTGTTGGTGTTGATATTGTCCGCCGTGATCAGACGATCCAAGCCGTCATAGGCGTAGGCCCAGCTCATGCCAGTGGTGGGCGAGGTGATGCCCGTGATCATGCCCTTCTGATTGCGCGCGTAAGTCTGGGAGAGTTGTGTGAGACCAAGGTTGACAGCGCTGACCCCCATCATCCAGCCGCGTTGCGCATTGTAGGTGTAGGCCGCCGTTGCGCCATTGCCGTAGGTGACAGCGGTGGCCTGTCCCCGCGCGTTATAGGCGATTGACGAGATGAACTTGTCAGGCTCGCTTGCTGATGTGACAGCTGCATTGTCAATCGAGGTGAGGCGGCCGTAGGGGGTGGAAGAACGACGGGCGCGCGTTATTCTCTTCCCAGCCCTGCAAGGGCGGGGTGGATCGCGCAGCGAGACGGGGCGGGTGCCTGTCGCAAGGGAGATGATGCGGCGCTGAAGATGCTCCGTGTGCGGATGATGTTTGGGGCGGGCCGACAAACGCATGACGAGAGTGTGCTGCTGAACCAAAGCCCCGTCAAGGGTCCCGAGCGCACCGCTTACGCGGCTTCGCCCCCGAAGAGTGATGACCGGACTTTGCGTCGGCAGAGAGTGTGGCGATGCGCTCGACGGTACCGTGTGTTTAGCCGAAAATGATCAGTGAACGGAGCAAACAAAGGGTAACGTCCCCAATATTTCCCACGACAGGGTGGGAGAGGTCCCTTCGTCGTGGAGTTCTGACGTAACGGATTTGCTCCGTGTACGGACGGGTTATGAGCTGGGCCGACAAACGCATGCTTGGAGTGTGCTGCTGAACCAAAGCCCCGTCAAGGGTGCTTGCAGCACCGCTTCGCGGCTTCGCCCTTGACCGGACTTTGGTTCAGCAGAGAGTGTGGCGATGCGCTCGACGGGGTGGTGTGTTGGCGTGGGAGAGGATTGTCAGTGTACGGATGGAAATGTGAGATAAATGCACTGTCACCGAGTCTTAATGGGAGAGGATTGTCAGTGTACGGATGGAAATGTGAGATAAATGCACTGTCACCGAGTCTTAAATGCACTGTCACCGAGTCTTCCGGGCACCGTTAACCAGTTTCACCGTTATCCGGAGCGTCACTCCAATTCTTTGTTCACTAAACCTAGCTCCACTACCAATTTCTGAAAAGTATCTTTCGGTTCGGCGTTCCCGTTCTCTTCGTAAGAGTTAAATTTGCGCATGGCAGAGTGAACAATCTCGGGGACAATGTCATCTCTGCCGAGTTCCCTCGCCAATATTAAAGCTGTTAATGCCTTCTGTGGATTCAAGAAGCAAAGATTAGAAACGTCGTCGTCGCGCATCGTGAGTTCAAGCGCGCCTGTTGCCGATCCATATCTTTGTAAGAAGGGCCATCCATATTTTTGAATGTCAATCCATATCCGATCTGCAAAATCTTCCAGTTCTTGTGGTGTGTTATTCAGGTCTAAATCGTAACCACTTGAGCCGTACTGCTCCAGATGGCTCAAAACATCAGATAATTTTGAAGTAAGCTCACCGTTGTCGCCTTGCACCACGGGGATTTGAGGGGTAACTCTCCCCTCGTTCCGCAGTTCGCTGAGATCAATCCCAAATGTCCAGGTCACGCCACCGTCCCATTCGTAGAGTTCAGTATTAACCAAAATCTTTTGCACGCTGGAGATTGAAACAGCGCAACTGACGTTTACCGACATCCCTTCGGTCGGATAGAATCCCGGATTGAGATGTATGCCAACAAGTCCATACGGTGTTTTTTTGTGATAGAAATTGGTGCTCTTGATTATTTTTGATGAGAACCCAAGGCCTTCTAATCTCAGCCCAAGTTTATCTGCAAATCTCAAAAACTCTTTCTTCAAACTTGACATTTTTCAATCACTAGTTGCCAAAAAGCGCGTTGAAAAGTCGAGTCAAAAAACCTCCACCGGTTCCGGGTCTACTTCCACCTCCGCCGCTGGAGTTAGTCGAAGGTCCGCCCGATCCAGAACGTGGGGTGCATGAAGTTACGCATCCCTTCGACGAATCAACTTTTACGTCGAGAGTGTCAATCTTTCTGGTCTGCCCTTTCAATGGGCCGGCTCGATCCCCTTTAAGGGTTCCGCCTGTTTTAGCTATGTCGGCATCTTTTCTTAGTTGGGCACTCGTAACTCTGCCCCCGTCAGTCTTTACTTCGACATTGTACAATTTGCCAGACTTTTTGTCCCTTACAAGAAAATCAAATACCCGCCTTTCTCCGCTTTTTGTAACTGCTGTTTGCCTTCGACTAATCACTTCAAGATTTTTTTGGCCCTTCAGCCAAGTCTCGGCAATCTTTTCACCTTGACGTCCAATCGCTGCTGATTTCTGAACTCCACGCAAAATTGTTGCTGGGACGATACCTTCGCCTGACGGCCCGCCAGCGGCTATATCTGCAACGACCAAAGCTACAATCGCTACCGTCAATGCTTGTTCAGGATTCTTGCCTGCCCAAATTGCAAACTCGCAGGACGCACAAACAATCTGATGACCGTTGCGGTCACTATTGTTGATCGGATCATTTCCGGCATAGGCGTACCGATTCACATCCACGCCATCTTGGATCGGGTCCCACGTATCCGGTGAGAGGAATCTTGCGCCGTCTGGGCCGTAGTAGCGGAAGTGATGGTAGGCGAGTTGCGTCTCCGCGTCGTAGCGCTCGTTCACGTAGCCTTTGCTTGTTGGAACCTGGGTTGTTCCGGTTAGTCTTGGTTCGCCGTAGGGGCCGTAGGCGTGGGATGTGACGCTGCCGCCGTGGCGGATCACCAGGCGATTGGACGCTAGGTGGTCCTTGATCATGTATTCGGTGGCGCTGCCCACGCGGCGCACGTCAGCGTGCAGGTAAGATGTCAACTCACCTGCGGGGTTGGCTGGGGAGAAGCTGATCTCGGCGTCGTTTCCGAGGTAGAGCGTTGTGTTGCTGCCGAAAGTTTTCGAGACGCGCTCGCCATCGGGGCCGTAGGCGAAACTGGTCGTCACACCGCCGCGCTCCACCGCGATGACGCGGTTTTCGAGATCGTAGACGAGATCGCGAGGGGCCTTGCTCGTGAGACTTGGGCCATCAACATCGTAAGCGAGCGTGTTGCCGTTGTTATCGTAGGTGACGGGTGAGCCACAGATTTGCGTGGGCGCATGCGGGCGCACGGATGCTGGGCCTTGCAGCGGATACACCATGTTGTTCGCCGCCGTGCCGGGGCAAGCCGTAGAATTGAGGCCGGAATTGCGCACCATGTTGTCGGCGGCATTGTAGAGGTAGCTGCGATCCTCGCTGTTGGTGTTGATATTATCTGCCGTCACCAGACGATCCAGCCCATCGTAAGCGTAGGCCCAGCTCATGCCTGTGGTGGGCGAGGTGATGCCCGTGATCATGCCCTTGGCATTGCGCGTGTAGGACTGCTGCAGCTGGGTGAGACCAAGATTGACAGCCGAGACACTTTCCATCCAGCCGCGCTGGTGGTTGTAGGCGTAGGTCGCGACCGCGCCATTGCCGTAAGTGACAGATGTGGCAGAGCCCCGCGCATTATAGGCGATGGCTGAGATGAAGAAGTCAGGCTCGCTTGCTGAAGCAACTGCCGCATTGTCAATCGACGCAAGCCGGCCCGCCAGATCGTAAGTGTAGTTGCCGGTCCATGTATTGTCGGCAAGGAGTTTGCGTTTCAGGGAGCCATCGGGCCAATAGTCAGTACCGATGGTTTTGGTGATGGTACCAGCAGCCCCCACCGCGCCAAAGCGATGGCTCTGCAAAACATTGCGGCCCGCGAGGTCGTAGTCATGCGCAACCCCCACATCAACGGCAGGGATCGGAACGGTTGCAACAGTCTGTGCGGCAACCACGCGGCCCGCATGCGTAAGCTGGCCCGCATTGGCGTAAGTGCCCCGCGCCTGATCATAGGTGAAGGTCGTGATCTCGGAGGCGCGACCTGTTGCAGACACGGTCTTGGTCAGCACGCGGCCCAGCTTGTCATAGGTGAGCGATGTGACTTGCGACTTCGCATCGGTCTGCGTGACGAGACGGCCACAGGGCAACATTACCGAATGTTTAGAATTTAGTCCTTGACACAGAACGGTGAGTAGTATAGTTTGTTCGATAATCCAGAGCTGCGCCTCGCAAGAAACCGATGGCCTTCTGCGCTTTCCAACAATAGTTTTGAACCGATCACGAAAACGACGTTGGGCGTGGGAAACGGCATGGCGGCGCGCTGGAACGGGCGCGTAACGGCATTGCTCCGTGTGCGGATGAGTTATGGGGCAGACCGACAAACGCATGGCGAGAGTGTGCTGCTGAACCAAAGCCCCGTCAAGGGTGCCGATGGCACCGCTTCGCGGCTTCACCCTTGACCGGACTTCGCTTCAGCAGAAAGTGTGGCGATGCGCTCGACGGCACGGTGTGTTTGGTGGGGAGAGGATTGTCAGTGTACGGATGGAATATGAGATATATGCACTGTCACCGTATCTCCCACATCACCGTATTCGGACAATCATCAGTGTACGGATGGTACTACGAGTAGAATGGAGCGTCACCGCTATCCATGTATCTCTCCAAATCCGCATGTATTTGTTTGGCTATTGAATGAAAATCGGCCCCACACAACTCCGGGTTTGCCAAAGCAAATATGGATTTAATGACAAGCTGAGTTTCTTGCTCGCTGTCGGTCAAAACTAAAATATCATCAAACAACTCCACTCGGTTAGCCCAAGCTTGTGCAGATTGGTCGCTAATTTTTCCAGCCAGATATTGCTCAACGAGGCGCCTAACATGCCGCGATCCCAATTTAAATGGGTCCCCCTCGAAGTCATACCGATATGCCGAAAGTTTCTCGAGCGCATCTTCAATAGGCGTAGTGAGTTCTACTAGTTCCGCAACATGCAAAACTCTGTTTGAATCAATGGAGTTATTAGACATGCAACTTCCTATAAACCAAGCAAGGTCTTTATTAAGCCCAAAAGGCCTCCACCGCCAGAATTTCCACCAGAACCTCCTCCAGAGCCGCCAGAACCACCAGAGCCGGATCCACCAGTACCAGCTGGCTTAGGTTTTGTAGGCGAGTGGCCGCCTTTTTCTTTTATGTGAACGATTTTTCCATCCGGTGCCCTTGTAATCTTTTTCACGGGGCCAACCGTTTTTCCGTTGCGATCAATAATCTTAACATAGGTTGCAGAAGACCCAGGCACTTTTCCTGCTACGCGAATGGTGATTTTGATGCCCCCATCTTTCAATCTAACTATTTGCAGACTTGAGCGATCAATTTTTGGCGTTCTGTCCAGCGCCCGTTTAACGTTGCTTTGCTGCGCCGGGTTCAAATCGGACATACGCAAGCTATGGCGAACTACTTGCCTCACTATAACGCCTCCAACAACGGGCGCGGCTGCTATTACTCCCATGCCCGTACCAAGTGTGACAATTGGACCAGGGTTCATAACAGGATTGTATTCGAAGCCCGGCGGCGCTGGATCGTTTGGATCACCATTCCAGTTCCCCATCTGATCGACGTAATGCCCATTCGGATCGCTCATGTTGATCGGATCGTTGGCGGCGTAGGCGTAACGGTTGAAGTCCACGCCATCCTCAATTGGATCCCACGTGTCGGGTGAGAGGAATCTTGCTCCGTCTGCGCCGTAGTAGCGGAAGTGATGATACGCCAGTTGCGTCTCCGCATCATACCGCTCGTTGACATAGCCTTTGCTTGTTGGAACTTGGGTTGTTCCGGTGAGGCGGGGTTCGCCGTAGGGGCCGTAGGCGTGGTGGGTGACGCTTCCGGTGCTGTGGCGGATCACCAGGCGGTTGCTCGCGAGGTGGTCTTTGATCATGTAGTCCGTGGCGGAGCCGACGCGCCGCACGTCGGGGTGGAGGTAGCTTGTCAGTTCGCCTGATGGATTGGCTGATGTGTAGCTGATCTCGGCGTCGTTTCCGATGTAGAGGGTTTTTGCGCTGCCGAAAGTTTTCGAGACGCGCTCGCCATCGGGGCCGTAGGCGAAGGTGGTCACCACACCGCCGCGCGATACTGCGATGACGCGGTTCTCCAGATCATATGTCAGTGTACGGACGGGTTTCGTGAGCGGACCCGATCCGTCAACGTCGTAACTCGTGGTGTTGCCGTTGAGGTCGTAGGTGACAGCCGCCCCGCAGATCGATGTGGGCGCGTGCGGGCGAACCACGTTCACGCCCTGCACTGGAAACACCATGTTGTTCGCTGTGATGCCGGGGCAGGCCGTCGCGTTCAGCCCGGAGTTCCGCAGCATGTTATCGGCGGCGTCGTAGAGGTAGCTGCGATCCTCGCTGTTGGTGTTGATATTATCTGCCGTCACCAGACGATCCAGACCATCGTAAGCGTAGGCCCAGCTCATGCCTGTGGTGGGCGAGGTGATGCTGGTGATCATGCCCTTGGCATTGCGCGTGTAGGACTGCTGCAGCTGGGTGAGACCAAGATTGACAGCCGAGACACTTTCCATCCAGCCGCGATTGGTGTTGTAGGCGTAGGTCGCGACCGCGCCATTGCCGTAAGTGACAGATGTGGCAGAGCCCCGCGCATTATAGGCGATGGCTGAGATGAAGAGTCGGGCTCGCTTGCTGAAGCAACTGCCGCATTGTCAATCGACGCCAAGCGGCCTGCCAGATCGTAGGCGTAATTGCCCGTCCACGTATTGTCGGCAAGGAGTTTGCGTTTCAGGGAGCCATCGGGCCAATAGTCAGTGCCAATGGTTTTGGTGATCGTGCCCACGGCAGCAACCGCGCCAAAGCGATGGCTCTGCAACACGTTGCGGCCTGCGATGTCGTAGTCATGCGCAACCCCCACATCAACGGCAGGGATCGGAACGGTTGCAACAGTCTGTGCGGCAACCACGCGGCCCGCATGCGTAAGCTGGCCCGCATTGGCGTAGGTGGCCCGCGCCTGGTCATAGGTGAAGGTCGTGAGCTCGGAGGCGCGGCCTGTAACCGACACGGTCTTGGTGAGTACGCGGCTCATGGCATCGTAGGTCAGGGACGTCAGTTGCGCTTTCGCATCGGTCTGCGTGACGAGACGGCTCGCTGCATCGTAAGTGTAGTTCCATGTTCCCAGATCAGGGTCCTTCACTTGCGTCCTGCGGCCCAGCATGTCGAAGCTGTAGCCCCAGGTGTTGAGCGCGGGATCGATGACAGTGACAACGCGGCCCAGAAGATCGCGGCGGTATTCGGTTGTTCGTTCGGTGGCACCCTCCAGCTTGATGCGTTTTGTGAGCTGGCCATTGGCATTGAAGGCTTGTTTGGTGACGCGGGTGGTTTCATCCGTCGTGGTGACGACCAACATGTCGAGCGCTGCGGCAGGGGCAAGCGTATAGGCCATGGTGACGGTGGCCGCATCGGGGTGGGTGACCGTGATCGGCCGATCGAGCGCGTCGTAAGTTGTTGTGGTGTAGATTGGGGTTTCGCCAGTCAAATAGGGTGCCGACTGGCTTTTGACCTGGCCACGCTGATTGTAGCGGATTTGCGTGTAGCTATACGGCTGAGCGGCATTGCCGCGCGCGAGAGTTTGGACAGTGCGGCCAAAACCGTCAAAATAATTGTAGTCGAGTTGAGTGGCGGTTTGACCTCCGGCAGGGTTGCGCTGCACTTGGACATACTGCGAATTCGGCAAACCAAAACCAATATATCCCTTGGCCTGGAATGCCCCGCCCGGCATGTCGCGGCGGGTCTCGCGGCAAAACGTGTCATAGGTGAATGTGGTGACTTCACCTGTGGCTGGGGTTTGGGTGAGGTTGCCGTTGTAGCCCGACTGCTTCAGAGGAACGCCGCAGACGGGGTCCCATGCAGTTTCGGTCTTGAGGGCAACGATAGGCGACTGCACCTTGACGGGGTAGAGATTGGTGGTGGCGTCATAGGTCGTGGTGGTGACGTTGCCCACAGGATCGGTTGTGGTCGCGACATTGCCGTAAGCGTCGTAGGTGAAAAGCGAGAGGCTGTTTACGCCTGCCGCCGAGTATTCGCGCATATAGGTGATTTCACAGTGCATTGGCGGTGTGCCATATGGCGCGTTGTCAAAATAGTGAAGCCTGTCCGCCAGTGTGGTTGTGACTCCATCTACGGCGCCATTGGTCAGCGTGCGGGCCGGGCAAGACATCAGATAGGCTGTTGGGTTGGGGTAGAAATAATTCCACGTCGATGTTTCGTCACCCAGAACGTTGGCGGCGCCTGTTTCATAAACACCACGATCAATTTCGTTTGTCATGTTGCCGTAGAGATCAAACTGACGCTCGCGGCGGGTTTTCTTGATGGCGGCACCTTCGTGCAGCCATTCCTCATCGGAGGTGCTGTGACAGGTGAAGGGCACGACGGTGTCGAGGCCAGAATTATCCTTCCGTGTACGGAGTGTTGTGCCAGCGCCATCCGTCTCCTCGACCATCGATATCTTGCCGAGGCAGGCCGCTGACTGCTGGTAGGTGGACATGACCTGTGGCCGCGTTTCGGCCAGATTCGTCAAGGGATTTATGTTGGCGGCAAGCGTTGCGGTAACGGTGCGGAAACCCATGAACTGGCGCTCGGCCTGGTTCCACGCACCCCCCGCATAGGCGAAGTTGGTGGTGGCAGAAGGGTTGACGCCGTCACTCGTGGTGATCGAGTTCACCACCTGCATGATGAAAGGAAGCCGCGTATCGGGAAGGCCTGCAGATGAACGATAGGAGACGGTGGTGGACCCACCAAGTGGCGACTTGATCGAGGTGAGGAGATCGGGGATGGGGCCTTGGTTGAGATAGGACGTCGAAGAAGTCAGCTGTGCCAGGAAAACATCGTCCAGCCCGTCACCGGAATAATCCTTGATGACATTATAACGACCTCTCCCGGTATTAGTATACACTGTCCCTTGATAAATAGGAGCAGAGGCAAGGGCATTTCTGACGATGCGGGTCGTCGTGCTGTAGATGTCATCACGAAACGCCAGATCCAGGTTTGCATCACCGTCGAAATTTCCTGCCCTAACCTTGGGATCAACGGTTGTTGTATTGTCTACAGCGAAATAGAACTTGGTTCCCGTGGCATGCGCAAACCCCCCAAGAACGCGCTCGCGCGATGTCATGTTGGCAATGTCAAATTGATTGCCGAGTGAAAGAAGTGGAGTGATTCTGTAGCTTGTGGTGTTTTCCATCAGCACGCGGACCACGTCCGTTAAACCATCGCCGTTAGCATCGACCACTAACCAGCCTGAGTTGTCAAAGTGCAAGCCCGTTGCTGCAACGCTTTGTACTGGTTGCAACGCAAAGCCATTACCTTTCGACAAGGCAATTTCACTCTTCCAAAACCCGGCTTCAAACCAATGACGCATGAAGTCCGTGCGTCGATCGCCATTGAAATCGCCGCTGTCCACGCGGGAATATGCATTTGGAGTTGCAGTAACGCTCGCGTGCGCGAAGAAAGACGCAGGTAGCGATGATCCTGAAACATTCCAGTTTTCAGCGCGGAAGCTGGTGCCAAGGCTGACCCAGGTTAATCCATTAGTGTTGAAGAGCAGGTCAGTGAGGCCGTCACCTGTAACATCTCCCCAAAGGAACGTTCCAGCGTTCAATGCGGCTGAACTGGGAACGGCCGGTACGGATGTAATGTTATAGGTAGCACTGTTGCGGTATGCACTTCGGCTTGCTCCAGCCGTTTCGACAAAATCGGATCGGAAATCGCCGTCAAAGTCCAGCGAGCTTCCCAATGAACTCAAATACTGAGACGGATTGCACGGCGACGATTGGGTTGTCGATGCAGCTAACCCTGGCTGATCGAGGGTCAAAACACAGCTGTTGATGTAGTCCCCATCAAATCCATCACCATTAAAGTCAGCCCCATAGGAAACATGCCCAAAAGCGTTACCCGCAACTGTCTGAAAATTGCCAGTTGGCACAGCAAAATTGCTATACCCCAGCACCGTCGCGGGCAGGCTTGTGGTGTCGACTTTTCCGAACTGTTCCACGCTGATGAGGCGGGAGAGGCCGGTGGAGACGCTAACTTCGTAGGTGAGCTTGTAGACATGGCGGCGTATGCCGGCGCTGCGCACTTCGATTGAACTCATGCGGTTGGTGACGTCGCGCAGGTCCTTGCCTGAGGCGTAGGTGTATGTGTCGAGGCGAGTTTCGTAGTTGAACTTGATCTCGCCGACGGGGGGTGTTGTGGTGCCCAGGTTCAAGTACTGGATCGTATCGATGCTGCAATGAAAGGTGGAGCAGCTCCAGTTATAAACCACCTTGTTGCCGCGCGGGTCTTGGGTTGACTTGATCACGGCGCGGTGCGGATTGGTTTCAGTCGCGGCGGCGGAATACTCTGAGACGTAGCCCCGCGTATTGGTGACTTTCCATGTGTCGCCAATGCGGCGGATGCGCAGGAAGCTTTCAACGCGCGTGGTGTAGGCGGTTTCGCCTGCGACGACTGGCACAGCACATGAAGGCGTTAAGGCGGGCGTCTGGATATCAGCACACGGGATCAACTCCTGTCCATCCAGCGTGAAGGAGTCCGCTGGCATGCCGACGAGCCCATAGGCGGGAAGTCCGCGTGCACTTGCTGGCTTGTCGACGTTTGCAAGTTTGAAGGTGCCCGAGACGCGCTCGATCACCGACAAGCCCGACAGCGACCAGCCGACGCCAAGCTCGCCACCCGGCTGGCCATAGTTCGAAACCTTGCGGCTCGAGTCATAAGTGAGGTTGAGATCAGGCTCGAGATTGCGGAAGTCCGGCACCTCGATATCGATCTGGTGGGAGAATGAGCCATTCCACGGCGTGAATTTTTCCGCAGGCTTGGGCGCACTCGGCGTTGCCTGCTGTGCGATTGCAGCGGTAGCCATCGCCACCCAGACCAATAGAGTTCCCCACACGCGCGTCATGTGCAATTCTCCCACAGCCAAATTTTTCAGAGACTACGCATGGAATCGTAACGGTTGCAAGAGGCGATGTTTTTGATCTAGGGTTGGAGCGGATAATGGGAGACGTGGCGATGAAAAAATCATTGATGCTGGCAATAGCAATCCTGTTCGTGGCCGGAAATGCTGAAGCTGATGTGATCACGCTGAAGCTCAGCAACGCATCAGCACTGCCACTCACTGCACTGTCAGCAAAGTCGCGCGACGGCACGATGGCGACCACGGTCTTGTCCGGCAGCCTTGCTGCAGGTGGTGCAGGCAGCGTGCAAGTCACCCAGACGGGTGCATCCGGCGGCGATTGTGTCTACGATCTGACACTCTCTTTCGGCACAGCCAAATCCCAAACCCTCACCAACATCGACATCTGCCAGGCCGATGGCCTGAAGGTGGAGTGAGTAGTGATTGCACAGGTGGTATTCGGTGATTGATCCCACCGAGATAAACTCGAAAAAACCAAGGCGACAGTCCGCGATTGGCCGACAAAACTACGGAAGCCATCCGCCGCGCTGATTTCAGCATCGCCTCCGATGTAGAGGGTTGTCGCGGTGCCGGAGGATTTCGAGACGCGCTCGCCATCGGGGCCATAGGCGAAGCTGGTTGTGACCCCACCACGCACGACAGCGATGACGCGGTTTTCGAGATCGTAGGTCAGTGTACGGACGGATTTCGCACCCGCTCCGTCAACGTCGTAACTCGTGGCTGCCAATAGCTCGCCCGTCGCAGGCCTGTCATGTCAACGAAATATCGACCTTACTGAGCTTGGTCAGTGGATTAAGCAAAAACCACCACGAAACCGAACTGCAAATATTCATGGAGCAGAAGAACGATCCCGAGCATGTGTCCTATCTCGATCACCTGAGTGCATCGATCGGTACTGCAAGAAATAGATGTATGCTGACCAAATCTACTTGACCAGTCTGAGGCCCAAGTGCGCCGGTGGTGTGCCTGTGGCGCAGCCACCGCCTGAAGGATCACGAACGAAGATGGGGATGCGCGCTTCGTGTTTGCCCGCTGCAAAGAATGCGGGGCATCGATCAGCATACTGCTCTGTGACGCAGCTTGATGTCCATTCCCAAACATTGCCAGTCATGTCAGCGAGACCATTGGCATTGGTTCCAAAACCGCCAGAAGCTTTCAGTGTCGGATCAACTTTGCCTTCGGCGCCATAGGTGGCGGACCATGCCAAACGGGGATCAGTGAATATCCTGGTGGGGCTATAAGGTGGAATGCCAGAGACCTGATACCATTCTGCCAAAGTGGGCAGGCGCAAGGCGGGATCAACATTCTTTTGTGCCCAGGCAACAAACTGGTGCGCATCCACTGCGCCAATACCCGTCACTGGAAAATTGCCCGCTGAAGCCCCAGGGCCAGGCAATGGCTGATACTCACAACCGCCACCCGATACACAGGCGCGCCACTGTGTGATGGTCACCTCGTGACGCATGACAGAAAGCCCATGATCAGTTTTCACAAGTTCAAGGTCCAACTTTGGCTGTGGCTGAGCAGGGAGGAACATGAGCACCACCACGCCTGCGAGGACCATAAAAAGGGAACTTCGAAAACCGACCATGGTAAGTTTTCCGTCTACATCGCGAAGGCTGAAGGCTTGGCAACCTGCATCATCAGGTCATCATTCCACTCGCCGTCGACAACCACATGCGCCGTTGCTCCCAGCAACACCGCTTCGATGAGGTTGTGGTTGACGTAGGCGTAGACACCGGGCTGGCGGAATTCATAGGCCATGCAACCCGCTGAGCCACCGCGGATCAGCCACGTCTCAAGCCCGGTCCATGGCATGTCGGTGAAGGATCCCGTTTCCCACACCAGATCTCCATGGCCACCGATCAGATGGGGACGCGAGTCGCGGTTGGCCTGAGCGTGAATGAAGAGAACCTTCTCACCCACTTTCGCCTTCAATGCCTTGTCGCCCGTCATCGAGCCCTTGGCTCCATTGAACACCACATGAGTTGGCGTGAGTGTGCGCATGACGGCGAGTGCCTCATCCATGTTCTCGCCCGGCATTTCGTATTTCTTGAAGGCGCCCTTCTCATCGCGCGGGATGTAGTAGTCCTGCTCGCCGACATAGAAGACCTTGTCATAGGCATAGGGGTTGCCCTTGTGGTCCTTCAAGCCATCGCGCGGCAAAACCATCACAGCACCGTTCATGCCGTGGACGACATGATAAGGAATCATGATCCCGTCCGGTGCACAGTGATAAACAAAAACGCCTGGCTTGATCGCCTTCCAACGCAACACCGCCTGTTCACCCGGCAACACATGAGTCAGCGCGCCGCCACCCAACGCACCCGTTGAAGAGTGGAAATCGATATTGTGCTCCATGGTGTTTGTCGGAAGATTGCGTAAAGTCACTTCCACATAATCACCTTCATGCGCGACAATCAGTGGCCCCGGCACTGAGCCACCAAAGGTGAGCGCCCACACTTCTGTACCTTCATCGTCAATCACCATTTTCTTCTCGACGATATCAAGTGTCACTTCGATGATCTTTGGATCTGGGCCAGCCACTTGCTCGTGGGATGGCACAAATGGTGGGGCGACCAGTTCTTGCTTTACGCGCTGCAGCTTGCTGGGATCAACCGTCGTGGTCGCAGCTTGCACAGGTGTTGTGATATTCGCCAAGGGCGGCACGATAAGAGTTCCAAGACCTGCAACCGATGCAGCCTTCAGGAAGTTGCGGCGGCCAGTGAAGGCTCCAGAGAGGACATTGCGGACCATGATGAGTCTCCTTTCGACTTCGCGTGGAGACTGCGCCCAACAAAACACCAGAGCTTTGATTTAAATCAATGAATGCGAATTTCTCCTGCCGCAATTTCACAAAGTCAGAAGGAGAAACGCAATGCAACACCGCCTCGCGACGATGTTTGGAATACTTGTCCGGAGGATCTGACAGATGCCCGCAACAGCATATCTCCCATTATCCACGTACCCGGAAGCGCCATCCGATGACGCAGTTCTGGCAGCTGTCGGCTTTGCAGGCCTGGTTGCTGATGCGCTTCATGTGACAAGTTTTTCTGTCAGCATTCCGCATGTCAGCTCGCCTTTTGGAGACTTGCTTGTCGATGTTCCCGGACTCATTCAAACGACTGAAGTCAAAAGCAAAGCCGAATGCGTTCGCCTTCAGGGGCTTGTACAAAAGGCAGTGGCAGGCAAGTCGCTCAAACTGGAATTTGAAAACCGTAAAGTTGTGCTGGGCGGCATGCTTGATGCTGCGGCACTAGAAGCACGCACCTACGAATGCGTGATTCTACCTTGGTGGGCCAATTCGCTCTCGGCACGGGAATTGGCGGAGGCCGTCGTCTTCGGATCAAGTCGCCCGACAATTCTGATCCCACCAGTTGCGATCCCTTCAAAACTTGACCACATCGCCATCGCCTGGGACGAGAGCCGCGTTGCAGCACGCGCGTTATGGGATGCGCTCGCCTTGCTTCCTGAAAATGGTCGCGCCACTGTGTTGACTATTCGCGACGACAAACCCCTCAGGGTGCCCGACCTTGCCAACTCACTTGCTTCGACACTGATCAAGCAAGGCTACAACGTTGATCACCGTGACATCGCTCTCGGAGCGCGCAGCGTTTCTGATGCATTGCAGAGCTCAGCACTGGAAGCAGGAGCACAACTCTTGGCCATGGGTGGTTTCGGCCACTCTCGCCTCCGTGACTTTGTTCTCGGAGGTGCCACCAAGGACGTTTTGGAGAACCTTCGCATGCCAGTGCTGCTTTCGCACTGAATGCGATGGCTTGTTCAATCGAAAGGATAATCCATGAAACTTTTACTGGCTGTCGCACTCGTTGTTGCACTTGTTGGTATCGTCGTAATCGTTGCGGCCATGATGCAACCAGGATCGGATCTTCGCGCTGAGTACAATCGCAGAAGGCTGTCCCTCAATCCGGTGATGAATGACAGACCCGTAACAGAACAGGACATTGCACACCTCCCCGCTCCCGTGCAGCGCTACATGCACCGATCAGGCACAGTCGGAAAGCCACCCATTTCTTCCGTACACGTTGAATTCGACACCACCCTGTACCGGGAACCTGGTGACGCCGGGATGTCCGGACCTTCGCACCAAATAGATGTGATCAATCCGCCACGCCGACTGTTTTTCATGGAAACGCGAATGTATGGACTGCCTGTAAAGGTATTGCACGACTATGATGGCGACCGGGCAACCATGCGCGTCCGCATTGCTCGCCTGTTCGACGTTGCAAATGTCAGTGGCCCCGAAATGTCGAAAGGGGAAACGGTGACTGTGCTGAACGATCTGGTGGCTTTTGCGCCATCAGCTTTGATCGGGCCGAAATTCAAGTGGAAACCCATTGATGACAGTCACGCTGATGTGTCTTTCACGAACGGTGCCTACACGGTTTCGGCGACGTTGACTTTCAACAGTGACGGCGATCTTGTCGATTTCATATCCAAAGATCGGAGTGAGTTGCAAAAATACGGATCACTCAAGGTACTTCCCTGGTCAACACCACTTTCCGACTTCCGCGAGTTTGAAGGCCGCCGCGTGCCTGGCAAAGGAGAAGCAATCTTTCATCGCGGCACTGGGCCATTTACTTATGGAACATTCAAAGTCACGCGCGTGACATTCAACAAAGCAGAAGTTCAGTGAATCTTGTCCCGCCTTCATTTTCACGAAAGTTGACAAAGATCAATTTGACTGTAGCTCAAGCGACTACCTTGCGGGAATGGCTGATATTGTCTTTCGTGCCCGCGACCTGTCGAAGGTCTACAGGACTGCAGAAGTCGAAGTGCATGCTCTGCGCGGCGCTGACATTGACTTGTTTGCAGGTGAAATCTCGGTTCTCCTCGGACCTTCCGGTTCAGGAAAGTCGACTCTGCTCAACATACTTGGCGGCCTCGATCGACCAACGAATGGCACTGTCACATTTCTCGACCATGATCTGACAAACGCCAGTGAGCGTGAATTGACGCAATACCGACGTGATCATGTTGGCTTTGTATTTCAATTCTACAATCTCATTCCAAGTCTCACCGCGCGGGAAAATGTTGATCTCGTCACCGAGATTTCCAGACAACCCATGAAAGCCGATGAGGCCCTTGCGCTGGTTGGATTGAAGGAACGCATGGACCATTTCCCTGCTCAACTGTCAGGTGGTGAACAGCAGCGCGTTGCCATCGCCCGCGCCATTTCAAAGCGGCCCGATGTGCTTCTCTGCGATGAGCCAACGGGAGCACTCGACAGCAAGATTGGTGTGCTCGTGCTCGAAGCGCTTGAATTGGTCAATCGTGAACTCGGCACCACAACTGCAATCATCACCCACAATGTTTCGATCCGCGAAATGGCCCACCGTGTGTTTCAGTTTGGTGACGGAAAAATCGTTGCAACACATATCAACGAGAAGCGCGCAAAGCCTTCAGAAATTACGTGGTGAACACATGCGAGCGCTTGATAAAAAACTGCTTCGAGATCTCCGCCGTCTGTGGCCGCAATCACTCGCTGTTGCCAGTGTGATGGCAGCGGGTATCGCAACATTGCTGATCGGCCTGGGGGCCTATTACTCGCTCTTTGAGACGCGGCGCATTTACTATGAGCAGGCAAACTTTGCCGACATGTTTGCAAACGTCACGCGCGCACCGAGGCCTTTGCTTCGCCGGATCGCTGAGATTGGCGGTGTGGCCCAGGTCGAAGGCCGCATCATGCAATCCGCAATCGTCGACATTGAGGGCTTCGCGATGCCCGCAACGGGCGTCTTCATTTCCCTGCCACCAAATGTTGATAACCAGATTAATCGGCTCACATTCAAGATTGGGCGCATGCCCGAACCGGGGTCTACGCGTGAAGTTGTGGTCTCTGAAGGATTTGCCAAAGCGCACGGCTTCACTGTCGGTTCGGAGTTCAAGGCCATACTCAAGGGCTTCAAGCGCAGTTTCCGGATTGCAGGCGTGGCCCTCTCACCCGAATACATCTACGCGATTGGTCCGGGTGACATGATGCCTGATGACCGTCGCTTCGCAGTGATCTGGATCCGGGAACCAGCCCTTGCCGCAGCAACAAACATGAAGGGCGCGTTTAACAGTGTTGTTCTCAAACTGGCGGGTGGTACCAGACAACAAGCAGTTGCCGATCAACTTGACCAATTGCTTGAACGCTATGGCGGCAGCAAGGCGTACTTGCGCGAGTCACAAATTTCTCATTCGTTTCTGGACTCTGAACTCAAACAACTCTGGGCCATGAGCCGGATTTTGCCTCCGGTGTTTCTCATCGTCACAGCATTTCTGGTCAATATGGTACTCTCTCGTCTCATTGCGCTTGAACGTGAGCAGATCGGCCTGTTGAAAGCGCTTGGCTATGCATCCGGCGAAGTCGCGCTGCACTATCTCAAGCTTGTCGTTTTGATCAGCGTTGGAGGAGTGGCAATCGGGTTTGCAGCAGGTTCATGGTTGAACATTCTGTTGACGAAGCTCTATGCACAGTTCTTCCATTTCCCGTTTGAGATTCACGTCTTCTCCGGCTGGCTCTACGCCGCAGCAGCAGCAATTGCCCTGTTCGCAGCATTTGCAGGATCTGCGAAGTCCATCATTGAATCTGCCGACGTTTCTCCTGCCGTTGCCATGAGCCCACCTGCACCACCGAGCTACAAACGAATTCTCCCTGACTGGATTTTCTTGTCGCAACTCTTGTCGCAACTCACAATCATGACACTGCGCAACATTTTGCGGTGGCCATTGCGTTCGGCCATCACCACCTGTGGAATTGCGCTATCCATCAGCCTGCTGGTTTCATCGCTTTTTTCGCTAGGCTCAGTGAATTTCATGATTGACGCTGTGTTCGACAGGACAGATCGTCAAGATGCAACAGTCTCGTTTGGCGATACCAAGCCAATAGATGCGCGATTTGAAGCGCAACGCCTTCCTGGCGTAATGGCAACTGAGCCATTCCGCGCTGTGGCTGTGGAACTCTCGAATGGCAATCGCAAAAAGAAAACATCTATTCTCGGAAAGCCAGAGACCGCCGATGTCAGTCGCATTCTAGATGGTTCAATGAAACAAGTTTCCGTTCCGGCGACCGGACTGCTGATCAGTGAGGCGTTGGCCAAGAGCCTCGACCTTCGCGTCGGCGACACTGTGCAAGTCGAATTTCTGGGTTCGAAACGAAAGTTCAGCAGACTTCCGGTGACAGGAATTGTTCAAACTTATGTTGGTTTGCTTGCGGTGATGCGGCTCGACACGCTCAACCGCGAACTGGGCGAAGGCTCTCGTATCAGCGGAGTTCATTTTTTACTCGATCCGGCAAGCTCAGATGCCTTCTTGAAGCAGGTGAAGGCAACGCCATCTCTGGCAGCGCTTTCTTTGCAACGCATTTCACTTGCGCGATTTCGCGAAACGATCGCCCAAAACATCAACTATCAGATTGCTGTCTATCTCAGCCTTGCCACCATCATTGCCTTCGGGATCGTTTACAATAGCGCGCGCATCCAATTTTCCGAACGTGCCCGTGAACTGGCAAGCTTGAGAGTATTCGGCTTCACCAACACAGAAGTGTCTGGAGTATTGCTGCTGGAGTACGCACTGTTGACGATCATCGCAGTTCCAATTGGCTGGGCGGTTGGCTACCTGCTTGCTCTGGCGTTGGTGCGAGGGTTTGAAAGCGACCTCTACCGGATCCCGTTTGTCATTGAAACGTCGGCCTATGCCTTTTCCGCCTTGATCGTGATCATCGCCGTAACCGGCTCCGCACTTATCGTGATCCGACGAGTGCGGCGGCTCGATCTTGTGCGTGTGTTGAAAACGAGGGACTGACGACGTGTTGAAAACATGGTTCAAGCGCGGGGTGATTGCAGCAACTCTGGCCGCTTTGGTTGCGTTGTTTGCCTGGCTTTTATGGCCTGTTCCAGTGGCGGTCGATGTCGCCAGGGCGCAGCGCGGTCCCATGGAGACAACCATCAACGAAGAAGGGATCAATCGCATCCGGCATGTTTATGTTGTATCAGCACCAGCAACGGGAAAGCTCCTGCGGCCTGGCGTTGAGACAGGCGATCAAGTCGTTGCTGGTCAAACAGTCGTAGCAACAATAGCAGCAGTTGATCCAACCATGCTCGATGCGAGAACCCAACGCGAGCTTACTGCCGCCGCTGAAGGTGCCCGGGACGCGCGCGAAGTTGCTGAATTGCAGGTGGCAAAAGCTGAGCGCGAGCAGATTTTCGCGCGATCTGAATTGAAGAAAGCGCAAGAGCTCGCAGGCAAGAGAGGTCTCTCATTGTCCCTGCTGGATCAAAAATTGTTCGAGGAGGACGTCTCAGAAAAAGCACTCCTTGCTGCAAGAGCGCAGCTGAAGATGAGGGAACATGAACTCGAATTGGCGCTGGCCCGCCTGGAGAGCAGCTCAGAGGACAATACTGAGGTGTCCTCTTGCTGCTTCTCAATTCGAGCCCCCGTCACTGGAACCATACTGGTGAAACTCGCTGAGAGTGAGCGCGTCATTCAGGCCGGCGCTCCAATCATGGAAATTGGCAACCCTAGGGAATCCGAGATCGCCGTCGATCTGCTCTCGACAGATGCTGTCAGTCTGAAACCCGGTACACCTGCACGCATCAAGGAATGGGGTGGCACTGAAACATTGCCGGCGCGCGTTACCAAGGTTGAACCTTCGGCGTTCACCAAGATTTCGGCACTCGGAATAGAGGAGCAGCGTGTAAAAGTGCTGCTAAGTCTGACCAATACCACTGTACAGCTCGGTCACCAGTTCCGCGTTGTGGCCGAGATCGTTACATGGGGTTCAAACGATGCCTTGCAAATTCCAATCAGCGCATTGGTCCGCAAAGGAGATTCCTGGGCCATCCATCGCGTTGTCGACGGCAAATCTTCTCTCGCCGAGATCAAGATCGGCCACATGAATGAAAAGACAGCTGAAGTACTCGCTGGCATTAGCGACAAGGACGTCGTCGTCGTTCATCCAAGCGACTTCGTTGCTGACCAAGTAAGAGTTGAAGAAAGGGAAGTCGTCGAAACGCCGATAGGGCGAACCAGCGCGCCTTGAAATTCATGAGCCTTGACAGACTGGCTGACGCCAACTCTCCGAGTTACCTCCGGATAGATCGTCTTTGATCCAGGTCAATGCCATTGCAGTAGGTTACACTATCTTTCGGTCATCTCGTGCAGTGATGGAGCGCGATCATGAAAATATGCATCATTGGCGCGTCTGGAAAGCTTGGGCGATACATGGTCAAGCATGCGTTGGATCGGCACCACGAAGTCATTGCTGTTTGTCGCGCCAAGAGTGTATCGAAGCTCTACGCCTTCAAGCAACTCATCACTATTCTTCCCGGCCACACGAATGACCGCGACGTCATCAAGAAAGCTGTTGCGGATTGCGATGGAGTCCTGACGGTCTTGTTTCCATGGGGTCGTCAGCTTGTGACAACATCTTAGGAAGAGCCGCACCGACCTTGGGACAATGCGGCTGATGGTATCCAAATCTATTTCGCCAAATTCAATGCCACCGCTGAGCGTGGAATTCCCATGGCGTGACCTTGCCGTCTTTGTCGGAATCCGCAGCTTGGAAACGTAACTTTGCAGATGCCATGAATTCCGCCTGGCTGACCTTGCTGTTCTTGTCAGCATCCATCTCGATGAACCGCGTCTTTCTGAAATCCTGCATCACCTTTTGTCGCTCGCGATTGAGCGCTCGACCCCACCTCCAGCCCATGTGACCATTCAAGAACTCTTCATCACTCAACTGACCATCACCATCGCCGTCCATGAATGAAAAGGCTGCTTCAGCCATGGCTGCCGCTTCGCCATCCCCAATCAGGCCGTCGCCATCAGAGTCGATGTTTGCCATATGACCCATCATGCCGCGACCTGGCATCATGTTGGGCCCATTTGTCCATCCCCAAAATTGCCATCCCCAGTCATCGTTATCTTGAGAAACAGCGGGAGATATTCCGGGAATGATCAAAAACGTCAGTGCAAGCGCGACCAGTACAAATCTTGATTTGGGTTTCATCTCAACACCTCATTTCGTGTCTGGCTATTTTCAACCATCGCTTCGAATTCTACGATTGCGTCGACAAGGGTGAATTGACTGAAGTCAATCTTTGTCTCGGTGCATTTTTGACGGCAGTATTAATTCAGATCAATGAGTCCGCCTGACGTGCTCTCGTAAGCTTGGCCGATGTACACAAAATTGATCATTGCATTCACGCTTCTCATTTCCACTTCAAGTTCGCAGATTGCGATGGCCGAGGAAGTGTCGTCTGGAGCAGAAATTGTGCAGCGTGAGTGCAGCAATTGCCATTCTGTTGGAAGAGCGGGAGACAGCCCAAACCCGAAATCGCCGCCGTTCCGCGAGGTTGTGAAGAAGTATCCACCTGAGGATCTGATTGAAGCCTTGGGCGAAGGCATCGGGATTGCCCACAGCGATATGCCCGAGTTCATTTTTGAGCCTGAGGAAATCATGGAGATCATCGATTATCTCAACAGTCTCCAATAGTCGTGAAATCGGCCACTTATGACTGTGATCAATGTCATCGATATGAAACGGCGCAGTCTGGACTGGCAAGGAGACTTTCAAATGCTCAATATCAAATTGCCCAGTTCCATCGTTTGGTCGCTATTCCTGATGTTGAATTTCGCCGGAAACGTGCGAGCAAACGAGCCCGTGATCGTCGGGGGCGACACTTATGTGTCCGGCACAAATGCCACGTTGAATTCGGCTGCGGGGCGGGACGCCTTTTTAACTGGCTTCTCCGTCGACATCGCCCAAAAAGTCGAGAAAGATATAGGTGCCGCTGGGTTTGATGTTGATGTCAGCGCTCCCGTCGGCGGCGATGCTTATCTCAGTGGCTTCTCGATTGATGTCGCTCAGCCAGTGTCCGAAGATCTCACAGCTGCGGGTTTCAACATTCACGTTAAACAGAGCGCCGTAATCGGCGGCAACGCACGCCTTTTTGCAGGAACTGTCACGATTGATGCGCCTATTGCGGGGAGTCTCGTGGCAACAACCGGGACACTCGCACTGAATGGCACTGTAACTGGTGATGCCCAGCTTGTCGTGGGCACCATGACATTCGGGCCAAACGCCAAGATCAATGGCCGCCTCAAATATTCTGCAGCCAATCCAACTGTCATTCCCGCTTCTGTAATTGATCCCTCGCGTGTGACGTATCAACAACTCGCTTCGCGCGAAGTTACTGAAAAAGCGCGGGATACAGTGAGGGACACGGTTCCGGCTGTGTGGTGGACAGCGGGAGGTGCAATCCTTGCGTTTGCCGTCTCCATTGCTTTCCTCCTTGCTTTTTCGGCAGCACTCCTGGCGTTCATGCCGGAGAGAATGGAAAGGCTCAAGGCAGAGGCTGTCGGTGCTCCAGTGAGAACAATGACACTTGGCGTACTTGGGCTGAGCATGCTGGTCGGACTGGTTCCTGTCAGCGCCGTAACCCTGATCGGAATTCCGCTGATCCCCATCGCGGCCTTGGCGGCTATCATGTTCTGGGTGCTTGGCTACATCGTCGGGGCGTATGCGCTTGCCACGCGCATGCTGGAAGGATTCTCGCAGCAACCCCGTTCAACAGGAACCAAGCTGTTGGCTCTTGTCTTCGGTTTCATCATTCTTGCCTTGATAAACTTCATTCCCGTCATCGGCTGGTTGATCAATCTCGCTGTTGTATTCCTCGGACTGGGTAGCATCATGCTCCGTGCCGCACGCGCTCTGGTGCACGAGGATTCGCCAGTCACTTCGCCAGCTTAGTTTGCGAACAGCAAGAAATTGATTGGGGTCAATGCCAAGGCGTTGGCATGGGCCATAATGGGTCACCCCCGTTTTCGGGTAAATATAAGGAGCACTGAGATGAATGACATGAATTTGAGAAAGGCCATTCTTGACGAACTGGAATGGGAACCAAGCATTGATGCTGAACACATTGGCGTTGCCGTTGATGGTGGCATCGTGACTCTTTCGGGTCATGTTCAAAGCTATGCTGAAAAGATTTCTGTCGAAACGGCGGTGCGTCGTATCAAGGGTGTACGCGGCATCGCAGAAGAAATCGAAGTTCGGGTTCATGGCGACAAGCAGACTGCAGATGACCAAATTGCCAAGCGGGCCCTTGACGTTATCCAATGGGCATCTACGATTCCGAAAAGTGGTGTACTGGTCAAGGTGCAGCACGGCATTGTGACTTTGATGGGCGAAGTTGACTGGTTCTTTCAGAAAGACGACGCCGAGGCAGCAGTCCGGAAACTTTCCGGCGTCAAGGCGGTGCTGAACGACATCAAAATCAAACAGAAGCCACAAGCTGGCGACATCAAGCTGAAGATCGAGCAAGCGTTGAAGCGCAATGCAGAAATCGAGGCGGACTCGATCCGGGTTGCTGTAACCAACGGTCGGGTGACACTTGATGGCAAGGTGAAGGCCTGGTTCGAGCGCGATCTTGCAGAGCGTACGGCGTGGTCGGCACCAGGCGTCACTGCGGTCGAGGATCGTATTCAAGTCCACTAGACCAATAGCCGCCCCGAACTATTGAAAAAGTTCGGGGCGATGATCTTGTCAGCTGGAGTGCGAGCGGATGAATGACAGGGTCTCGCCAAAGACTTCAGCTTCGCGACCGATGAAGATGTGCCCCCCAGTTGGATAGATGATAGCGCGTGCACCAGGCACATTGGCTGCAATGTGCCGCGCTGCTGCCGCAGTTCCATAGAGATCGTCTTCGAGAGAAATCGTCAGTGTTGGAACTTTGATCGCGCTCAGATCGACTTGCATGGGTGTGCTTGTGAAGCGTACATCATTGACCAGCCCTTCAACACGCGCGCTGATCGGCATGATGTTCCACATCAGGTTTTCCGCACGGTTGCGTTCTTGCGGGCTCGCCGCATCGATCAGGTCGGCATTCGTCGCCAGCACTGAAGCAAACATCTGGCGAGGCATGTAGCTGCAACCCAGCCAAAACATCAGATCGGATCCGACTGCATACTGAACGAGTGCACGCGCGAACGGGCCGCCTTGGGGTGCGGGCCCTTGTGCGGCCATTTCGGGTCCGGCTGCTGTTGCTGCGGGCACAACAAGTACCATCGCCGAGCACCTTTCAGGATGGCGTGCCGCAAATTGCACAGCCGATACTGCTCCGGCGGAAATACCAACAATTGGCACACGATCAATTTTCAGATGATCCAAAAGTTCAGCAAAACATTTTGCCTGCATTTCAGGCGTCGCTGAAACCGGATTTGCTGAACGCAGATAGCCAAAGCGTGAAGGGCAAATCACAGAGAGACCGGCCTCGACGAGTGCACCGGAATTGTTTGCGGCTTGATCAAAACCGCCACCTGCGCCGTGCACAAACAAGACGGGTGAACCCTCGCCTACAACAGCATACTCGATTTGGCCCACCTTGGAATTGAAAAGCAAACTGCCCCTGGAAATTCGTTCGCGGTGAAAGCGCAGGCTTTGTTGGAGTTGTCGATCAACATAAAATCCTGTCGCACTTGTGGCGGCCAGTGCCCCGGCTCCAACAAGTAATGTGCGGCGGGTTGGCATGGCGCACCTAGGCCGACTTCAGATGAAGGCCGTCAATTTGCTCAATGACGGCGCGCGTGATCTCATCGTCGGAATAATGGGTGTAATCGCTGTCAATCTCGAAACTGACATGAGGCCTGATGCGCTTTGGTAAAATCCTGCGCAAGATCCCCAGCGCTCTTGGTGGTGCAATCAGTATCAAATTCCCAAAGGCTCCTGCCTCGAAGGCTTCTTCAAGTCTCCGTATCACGTCAGACAAGAATGCCTCTTCTTCTCGCTCATGCATATCCACGCGGGGTTCGACGGCGTGCCTTCCCTGCCCTTTCGATTCGAAAGTGCGCCCTGGCTTGTCTGTCCCAAGTTCACGCGTCGGCTTTGCGTGCCTTGAGAAAGTCTGACCAGCAATAGTCCTTGCACCGATCTTGCGACCAGCAAAGTGGAGGAATTTCGCACGGGCACCGTCAGCTACAACAATCCATGTTCTCAAGGGTTTCATTTGAGTGCTCCTCATGAAGTGGAGGTGGATGCCAAAATGAAGGCATCCACCTTTGACCGCAGGTTGGCCAGGCCGGGGGCGAGGCTTTGCCAATCGCGATTGTCGTCAGTCAGGCAGCTGCCTTGATCGGAATTTTCTGGGTCAAGGCCTGTACATCGGCTGGCTTGTTGATTGTGACCTTCAGCACGCCCTTTTCAAACTTGGCATCAACTTTTGATGACTCGGGTCGGAAAGGAAGCGTCATGCTCCGCTCAAACACACCGTAGCTTCGCTCTGAAAGATGGTAGTCCTTGCCCTTCTCTTCCTTCTGCGATTTCTTTTCAGCCTTGATCGAGAACACATCGCCTGCGAGTGTCACGCTGATGTCCTTTTCTTCCACTCCAGGAAGATCGGCAGCGATCTCAATAGTCTTGTCGGTTTCAACAACATCAACCGCAAGACTGAATGCGCCATTGCGAGGCCACCCGACAACCGGAAGGTCACGGGAAAAATCGCTGAAGACATTGTCGATCTGTTTTTGCAGCGCGCGGAAGGGATCGAGCTCGGTCTTGCCTGTAAAAATGGATGGGAGAAGTGATTTTATTTCCATAGGGACCTCCTTGTGATTAGGGCCGCAGCGTATGCCTGTGACGAGGTCCTTGCATTGATCCGGATCAAGGCGCGCCATCACGATCAGCTGGCAATCAATTGGACGGGTTGACCATTACAGTCTTCAAAAAAACTCTCAGTGTCATCGCCTGATGCATTGAGCAAACCGTCGAAGTCATGAATGACGAGCAAGCCAGCATGAAGATCGACCAATCCTTGCTGCTTCAGTTGCTTCAACGCACGACAGACTGTTTCCTTGGCGAGCCCCAACATCTCGGCAATTTCGCACTGCGTCAACAGCAGGTTCAACACGCCTTGACGTGAATCGCCGATGGCATGCAGCCGCTTCGCCATCTCAGCCAACAGACCAGCAACGCGCTCAAGGGCACTCAACCTTCCAACGCGTGAGAGACGCTCCAAGGCCCGCGACTCGGCATTCGCAAAAAGACTCGCGCATTTGAGACAGAGTCCGGGGCGCTTCAACAGTTCGGTATTGAAGGTCTTGCGATTGAACACAGCGATGCGACACGCGGTCTTCGCTTCCACGCCATGATGCATTTGCTCCCCAATCGTGAACCCGAGAATGCTTCCGGGCAAGACCAGATCAAGGATTTGCCGACGGCCATCTTCAAGGACCTTGTAACAGAATGCCCACCCATCCAGCAGGACATAGACACTGTCACTATGCGCGCCTTGCTCGAGAACAGTAGCACCTGGAGCGATTTTTCGAACCAGGCATCGACCATGGGCCAGGCCTTCGATGTCTTCCGGTGTAATCGCCAAATGCACGCTGACGGGGTTTTGCACCATCTGCCGCGAACCGAACGAAACAACTGCATTGTCCCGATTGTGTCTGTGTTCCTGAAGCATGATCTGATCCTCCACTTGGGTTGCTGGTTTTCCAGCGACGCCATCTCTATGGTAAGACCCCACTTCGAAGCGGCAGGATAGTTCGGGTCTTTACTTAAGTAGAACTACGTATTGCGGGAAGTATCAAAAGGCCTCAGTGCAACCAGGCACTCGCCAGCACCTTGTCGATGGCGGCGGTCAATTCGTCATAATCAATCGGCTTGTCGAGCAGCGTGTAAGCGCCGGATTCAATTGCCCTGGCGCGAAGTACGGAATCAACACGGCCAGTCATGAGTATCGCGGGCATCTTCGCATTGCGTTCTGCAAGTTCGTCTACGACATCAAGTCCCGTCATGCCAGGCATGTGAATGTCAATGACGAGACAGTTGCGCGACTTTCTCCGGTGCCCCATCAAAAACTCATGACCTGTCGCAAAACCCGTGACATTGGGATAGGTCGTCCCAAGCATGATACAAAGAGAGTCCCGAACGGCTTCGTCATCATCTACAATAAAAATATGGCTATCAAGGTGTGGCATGCGATCATGGCAGCGTTTGTAACATTCTACATTTTACTCGTGACGTCTCCTCGGCGATTGATGCTGATCAACAGATCTCATGAGGTAACTGAAAGGCCCGCTGCCAACGAAAATTTGACGACGTCGGCAACACCTTCAGCTTCCAGTTTAGCCAAGACATGAGCACGGTGGATTTCAACAGTGCGTGGACTAATGCCAAGGTCAAGTGCGATCACCTTGTTCTGCTTGCCATTGGCGATGCCGATCATGACATCACGCTCACGCGGTGTAAGCCGTGCCAGCTTTTCGTTGACCCCCTCATCTACGGTGTTTTCCAGGAAATGCTTGACAGATTCGATCAACACATCTTGCTCGAACGGCTTTTCGACGAAATCCACAGCGCCTGCTTTCATGGCTTTTACCGCTATCGGCACTTGCCCGGAGCCAGTCATGACGATGCAAGAAAGCAGTGAGCCCTTCGCCTTCAACACTGCCAGCAGTTCAATGCCGGACATGCCTGGCATATTGACATCAATCAAGGCGCAACCCCGCTCAGCGATGTCAATGACGGTCAGAAATTTCTCGGCACTCTCGTGTTCTCTGGTTGAAATTCCATGGGCATTGAAGAGCATGACCAAGGAGTCCCGCAAGGCCGCATCGTCATCGACAATGTGAACGCTACTTCCTGCTATTGGGTTGTTTTTCATTCTCATCAGTTCCGCAAGGCAAAGCCAGTGTGAAGATGGCACCTCCAGCTGGACTGTGCGCATAGGTTAGCGTGCCACCATGTGCTTCTGCAATGCTGCGGCTTAACGAAAGCCCAATCCCCATGCCACCTGGCTTGGTCGTCATGAAGGGCTTGAACAGACTCTTTTCGCCTTGTTCACTCACACCTGGTCCAGTGTCGATTACCTCAATCACAATATGCTGCTCTTCCAGGCTTGATCTGATGGTGACTTCGCGCGACGGGCCGTTGCGCACCGCGTCGACAGCATTGCGGATCAGATTGATCAATATCTGCTGTATCTGAATGCGGTCAACACTGACATCGGGCAAGTTCGTGCCATGCAGGATGCGTGACTTGATTCCTTCTTCGCGCGCCCCAACCAGTGCCAGGGCACATGCTTCTTCGATCAGTTGGCTGACTTTCTGCGGTGCTTTCTCCACCTGTTTTGCAGTAACAAACGTCCGCATGCGCTTGATGATGTCGCCTGCGCGCCCAGCCTGCTCCGCCGTCTTTGTCATGATCTCCGGCAACTTCTCGGCGGAGTTAGACTTGAGCAGGATACTTGCAGTCTGGGCGTAATTCTTGATCGCAGTCAGGGGCTGATTGAGTTCATGGGCCAGCGCTGATGCAAGCTCGCCCATCGCACTCAATCGCGAAACATGAAGTAACTCACCTTGCAACTCGTGCAAGCGCTGTTCGGTTTCCTGGCGTTCGCTGACATCACGAATAAAGCCTGTGAAGACATGATAAGGACCGCTGAAGGCTTCACCTACGGAAAGCTCCATTGGAAATTCGGAACCGTCCTTGCGCTTTCCCGTCACCAGTCGACCGATGCCGATAATCCGCTTTTCGCCCGTATGCAGATAGCGATCCATATAGCCGTCATGTTCAACCGCATAATTGTCAGGCATCAGGATTTTGACATTTTGTCCCACAACTTCATCTGACGTGTAGCCAAACAATCGTTCAGCTGATGCGCTGAAAGTTTCGATGTTTCCGTTGACATCAATTGAAACGATACCGTCATTCGACGCATCAATCGCTGACATGAGCCTTGCGGTTTGAACGCTCCGTTGACGGTCGCTTTTTTGCTGCTCCGAGCGATTTGCTGACAGTAACAATACGACGCCACTTTGGATGGCGAAGACCGCCATCAACCACGAAGTACCTTCAGGGATCGATGAAACTTCAAACGTGCCCCAGCCTTTTGCGAGAGCTGTAATCTTCGTCATTGATGCAATCGAAAGAAACAGCGAGGTCTCAAATGCGGACCGTCTGACGGCGGTCCATAGCAACAGCGGGATGATCAGAATAACAGCTGCCAGACGCAAGGGAGTTGAAAACAGCAATGGCGCGTGTGCAACAACAAGAAGCACGACCGCTGCAACAATCACAAACGTGAGTTCCTGATCGAACCGGATATGAGGGTAATTCTCGGGATTATCGCTCAGCAGAACCAGGAGGGGTGTTGCAATGAGAAATCCGTGGACCAGTGCACCAAGCCAATGATGCCATATCGATGCAATGGCGGTGCCTTGTACCTGGTTAACGATGAGAGAACCGACCGAAGCAGAAAGCACGGCCAGCACAACTGCGATCACCAGAAACCGACCGAGGGCTTTGATTGTCGAAGCGGGATGCGCGCTTATCCAAGTGCGGTAGGCCCAGGTGCCCAGCAATCCGACCGCTCCCTCGTTGAGCGTCAATAACAGATTGAGGCTGGGCGGCAGGCCAACGCTCGCTTTGCCGAGAAACGTCAGAGCCATTAACCCAATGAACGTGGTCCAAAAGTGCCGCGGTGATATACCCACCAGCAATGCAAGCATGACGCCAGCTGGCGGCCAGAAAATCGGAACATTCTCAGGCTGAAGCCGCGCGAAAAAAGCCAACCACAAACTCAAAGCAAAAACTACAAGTCCAGCAAACGCAAAATATCTGCTTTGCCGAAATCTGGGCATGAATGCAGCTTGCGCCAATTGCACCTGGTCATCGAAAATTAGGCCACGTTGAAAGTTCTTGGGCGGCATTTCATTTGAACCTGACTGCGTCAATGATACTGCGAAAGCATGTTCGGTCGAGTATTCATTTTCAAGTTGGCTGTGACCTGGTGCCGATATGAAACAGCGATGATCTTGCAACGCGATTTCTCGCTCTCACCACGCTGGCAATCACTTCGGCAATTGCCCACGTCATGGCAACGGCGACGACCACATGAATGAGCTGATCAACCTCGAGTGTTTTCAATCCAAGAATTTTCGCAGCAGGCAACCAGGATACCATTATTATCTGCAACGCCACGCCACCTGCTACTGAAACATGAACCCACCAATTGCGCATGGGCTCAACATGCAAGTGTCGGACGGGGTATGCAAAAACCAATTGCGCTGATGCCTCATAGAGAAAAACTGCAGCTAACGCTTCCGGCACCGTGTACCCGTAGCGCGGTAACAGGGTGAAAAGCATGAGCCCGATTGCAGCTTTGGTGAGACCCGAAATCAGGACGAATGCCACGAGCTCTCGCGACAGCAAGGAACTGCCTGGTGCACGTGGAGGAAGTCGCATGAGACCAGGATTACGGTCAAATGTCAGCGCCAGCGCTACAGGTCCATCGGCGATGACATTGATCCACAACAATTGCAAAGCCGTGAGTGGCAACAGAATATCTCCACCCACATCCCTAAAACCCATGAAGTATGATGCCCCAAGTCCACCAACAACCAGCAATGCAAGAGCAAGATCAGTAGAGAGAAAGAAGCCGACAAACTTGATGATGTTTTCGTAAATGCTCCGACCTTCAGCGACGGCGTCCACAATCGATGTGAAGTTGTCATCCAGCAGAACAATGTCAGCGACTTCGCGTGTCACATCGCTGCCGCGTTTGCCCATGGCAATGCCGACATCTGCACGTTTAACTGCAAGTGCGTCATTGACGCCATCACCCGTCACAGCCACCACATGTCCCATCGCCTTGAAGGCTTCGACCAGGCGAAGCTTGTGTTCAGGGAGTACGCGGGCAAATACCGATGTGTTCTGCAATTTCGCACGCAACTCCTCATCATCGGAACTCATGATTTCCTGTCCGGTTGCAACCGACCCTCCATCAATGCCGATCTGCGTTGCTATGAAAGATGCTGTATCAGGGTGATCTCCCGTGATCATGGCGACGCGTATGCCTGCATTTTGGGCGGCCTCAATCGCTGCTGGCACCTCCGGCCGTGGCGGATCCCAAATTGAAATCAGGCCCAGAAACTGGATGTTATCGTCACCGCCACCTTGCTTCCACGCAACGCCAAGGACGCGCATGCCGTTACCAGCAATGCTGTGCATCTTTGTTTCCCATTCGTAGTGCTCATGTTTGGACATGCGACTACGCTCAAGCAAAACCTCAGGCGCACCTTTGAGATAGGTGACGTCTTGTTGCCCATCATTCACCGTAACACTCATGTACTTATAGGCACTGTCGAACGGTCGCGAATGGGTGCGGCGATGTTCGCGCGCGATGCGTGCGGTATCCGCGCCATTCTTTCGCGCAAAGTCCAGCAAAGCCAGATCGACAGCATCGCCAGCTCCTGCGTCCTCTTCTGAATCATTGGCAATCACCATGGCCGCAAAGGTGCGCTCGGGATCGGGTGAGTCAATCTCTTGCACCATCATCCGGTTCTCCGTGAGTGTGCCGGTCTTGTCAGTTGCAATCACTGTCACAGAGCCAAGGGTTTCAACCGCATTCAATTTTCGGACAAGCGCCTTTCTCTGCGCCATGCGTTGCACGCCAATCGCCAGTGCGACGGTTAGAATGGCGGGCAGGCCTTCGGGAATTGCGGCAACTGCAAGAGCAACCGAAAACATCACAACATGGTGCAGCCTGTTCCAGCCTTCTGCATAGATACCGCCAATCAGCAACGCAAATGCCAGGCCGAAAATGGTCAGTGCGATCAGACCTGCAAAGCTCTTGAGCTTTTTCTCCAATGGAGTTGCGTCCTGCCGAACCGTTGACAAGGTTTCGGCCATTCTACCAATCGCACTGCTGGCTCCAGTGCGCATGGCTTCGACATAGGCCACGCCACGAACAGCCAGTGCTCCCGCCGGAATTTCATCTCCTTCCTCCTTGTCGATGGGAAGAGACTCGCCCGTCAGCATGGACTCATCAACTGAAAGTGCGTTCGACTTGAGGACGATTGCATCCACCGGGATCCGGTCACCCGCTTCAATGCGCAGAACATCGCCTGGCACAACAGCCGCACTGGGAAGCTGCAGCATCTTGCCATCGCGGATGACCCAGCTCTGGTTGGCGCCGAGCTTTTTTGCCTTTGCCAGCGCTTCATCGGCCTTGTGCTCCTGATAGGCACCGAGCGCTCCATTGATCAGAAGGATGACAGCTATGGCGATGGACTCTATCGGAATGCCAACCGCACCGTCTGCAATCCAGCCATAGAGATCGAAGGCCAACGCAAACAGCAATACATAGAGTAGCGGGCTCGCAAACTGCTGCAGAAAGCGGAGCATGACAGGGGGCGGCATCGGCTCCCTCGTCTGGTTTGAACCATAGGCGAGCAGGCGCCGGGCAGCCTCTTGCGATGTCAGTCCGTGAAACTCTTGCATGGATGCAGATGATCACCGGGCCACCATACGAGACATGATCCAGATCAATTCGCTCCTCCAATTAGCGTTGCATCTTGCCCTTGCAACGATGGAGATGAAAATGACTTACAAAACAATCTTGGTATGCCTTAACGAAATGGGCAGGCTTTCCCAGCTTATTTCGGCCGCGCGCCAGCTCGGCACAAAATTCGATGCCCACGTCACTGGTCTCTATGTCATTCCTGGTGCCGTGATTTATCCCATTGGAGCCTATGCAGCGACGCCGAGTTTCGACGATGTAAATCGCCGCTTCTATCAAGACAGGCTTGAAAAGGTGCGCTCGGATTTTGAAGCGGCGATGATCAAGGATGGCTTGAGTTTTGATTTCCATGAAGTGGACTCGTTATCTCCCGACATCTCACGCGATGTCGCCGAAGAAGCACGTGCAGTTGATCTGATCGTTGTGTCAGCAAAAAACAAGGACGACGGTCTTGGTGTGGAAGAGGACTTTGTCGAGAGTCTCGTGATTGCATCTGGGCGGCCAGTCCTGGTGTTGCCATTCAAAGGAGAAGCAATGCCAAGCATGGACGAAGTTGTCTTGGGCTGGAACGACAGTCGCGAATCTTCGCGCGCGGCATTTGATGCCATGCCTTTTTTCGTGACGTCGAAGCACGTGAGCATTGCTACTGTTGACGAGCCACCGCGCGGGAATGTGCCAGGTGCATCCATTGCGGAGGCGCTGGCGCGGCATGGCGTCAATGCAAAGACGACGATCCTGAACTCAAATGGATTGGGTACGGGCGAAACTCTGCTCCGCTATGCCAACGATCAAGGAGCTGGATTGGTCGTGATGGGTGCCTATGGACACAGCCGCTTTAGCGAATTTATCTTTGGCGGAGCAACGCGCGACGTGATCCAAAAGCTCGATCGCCCGATCCTGATGAGCCACTAAAATGCTGAGCAAAATCAGACTCGAGTTGGCGCGAACACCGGATCATCCTGCGGGTGACAGCGGCATTGGCTATGACTTTGTTGCACCTTTGGATGGGCAAGGTCATATCAACCTGGAGCAATGGCAAAAGCACAAGAACCGTTGCCGGGTCCGCCGGTTTCGTCCAGGCGAGGATGATGATGTCGGGCATCTGATCAGAAAGCCTGGAGGTGCCTGGGCATTTCACTACGACCTCAAAAGCGATGGAGAAGATGACGAGACTGGTTTTCGTTTCGCAGCTCACGCGTTTCGGCGCGGTGAATACATCTCCATCAGGGATGATGATGAACTGCAGACTTTTCGCGTGGTAAGTGTTGAAGGTCTTCCATAAATTCAAACTCTCAGATTTCTCAAGCGCATGGCATTGCCGATCACGCTGATCGAAGACAAAGCCATGGCGGCAGCTGCGAGCATGGGCGACAACAGCAAACCGAAATGCGGATATAAAACTCCAGCTGCAACGGGAACACCAATTGCATTATAGATAAACGCGAAGAACAGGTTCTGCCGGATGTTCGACATTGTTGCGCGCGACAGGTTGCGGGCTTTCGCTATGCCGTTGAGATCTCCTTTGAGCAGCGTCACGCCAGCGCTTTCCATGGCGACATCGGTGCCGTTGCCCATGGCGATGCCAACATCGGCGGCAGCAAGGGCAGGGGCATCATTGACTCCATCGCCCGCCATGGCGACCACATGCCCCTCACTTTGCAATCCCGCAACGATCTCTGCCTTGGCATCGGGCAATACATCGGCCTCAATGTCGGTGATGCCCAGTTGCGCACCGATGGCCAGTGCCGTGGTGCGGTTGTCACCCGTCAACATGACGATGCGAATGCCTTGTTGTTTCAATGCGGCGAGGGCCGAAGGCGTGCTTGCCTTGATGGGGTCGGCAATGCCAATCAATCCGGAAGCTTTGCCGTTGATGGCGACAAAGATCGCGGTTGCTCCCAGCTGCCTCAAGGCTTCTGCCTCAACTTGCAAATTGTCAGTGGCAATCGACAGTTCGGATAGAAAACGCACATTGCCAATCGCCAGGTGCTTCTGGTCCACCACGCCGATGGCACCTTTACCCGTGGGCGAGTCAAAACCCATGACCTTTGCAAGAATGATCCCGCGCTTCTTGGCTTCTGCCACAATCGCTGTTGCGAGTGGGTGTTCACTGGCTTGCTCAACGCTAGCCGCCAGACGCAACAGTTCTGCTTCGTCAATATCTCCTGTCACCTTGATGACGGTCACAGCTGGCTTGCCCTCGGTGAGTGTGCCCGTCTTGTCGACGACAAGCGTGTCAACCTTCTCCATGCGCTCCAGCGCTTCTGCATTCTTGATGAGAACGCCAGTCCGCGCGCCACGCCCCACACCCACCATGATGGACATCGGCGTTGCAAGGCCGAGCGCACATGGGCACGCGATGATCAGCACGGCAACGGCGGCGATCATTCCATAAGTGAAGCGTGGTTCTGGCCCCCAGATTGTCCAAGCTGCAAAAGCTGCAATTGCCACGGCGATGACAAGCGGTACGAACCAGCCCGCGACAACATCAGCGAGCCGTTGAATGGGCGCACGGCTCCGTTGTGCTTCCGCCACCATGTGCACGATACGCGCCAGCATCGTATCGCTTCCAACTTTTTCGGCGCGCATGAGAAAGCTGCCTGTGGCGTTGACGGTGCCTCCAATCAGCTTGGCGTTTTTTTCTTTGGACACAGGCAAGGATTCACCCGTGACCATGGATTCATCGATGGTGGCATCGCCCTCCAGCAAGACACCATCTACTGGCACTTTCTCACCGGGTCGCACGCGCAAGATATCGCCGACCTGGATCATGGCCATGTCAACGTCTTCTTCTGTTCCGTTTAGCGAAACACGCCGCGCTGTTTTGGGAGAAAGCCCGAGCAGCGCGCGAATGGCACCGGAAGTTTGCGCGCGAGCACGCAACTCGAGGACTTGACCAAGCAACACCAATACAGTGATGACCGCTGCGGCTTCGAAATAAACCGCAACCGCGCCATGCACCGTGCGGAATGCAGCAGGAAAAACCTGCGGAGCAAGCGTCGCAATCATGCTGTAGATCCAGGCGATGCCTGTGCCCATGGCAATCAGCGTGAACATGTTGAGGTGTCGCGTCCGCAATGATTGCCACGCCTTCACAAAAAACGGCCAGCCTGCCCAGATCACAACGGGCGTTGCCAGAACCATCTGCAACCAATTCGAATTCTGCTGCCCGAGCGCCATCGTAAGTCCCGTGACATGTCCACCCATTTCCAGAATGAACACAGGCAATGCGAGGGAGAAGCCGATCCAGAAGCGGCGCGTCATGTCGCGCAGCTCTTCATTGGGTTCGGCTTCGACTGACGCGATCAATGGCTCCAACGCCATGCCACAGATCGGACATGAACCCGGTCCGACCTGCCTTACCTCGGGATGCATGGGGCAGGTGAAGACCGTGCCCTGCGGCACGGTCCTTTCGATCAGTGTCTGCGGTTCAAGATATGTAAGTGGTGCAGCAATGAACTTGCTGCGGCAGCCCGCACTGCAAAAGGCATAAGTCTTGCCCTTGTAGTCTGCGTGGTGCTGCGTCACTGCAGGATCTACTGGCATCCCGCAAACAGGGTCGAGCACAGGAGATGCCGATGCGACTTTCATTCTTGATGGATGAGCGTGTGTCATGGCTTGGTGAAGGAGCAAAGAAAATCTCCAACGGTGTCCAGTTCAGTCTAGATGTCTCGGCACATCTTGCCTTGACCGAAATCAATTCTCGATCACGTCGGAAAACCAAAGTCCTTTACAATCTTCCAGATGCGACGGTTGGTGTCCTCGATGGCCATCTTGGAGGCCCTCAGCCTCGCCATCTCGCGGCTGTCTATGCGTTCGGCCTTGCCGTATTTCATGTTTTCCTTGCCATCGACAATTCGCATCAAGATGGTCTTGGCATTCCGGCCCTCTTCGTCGAAGCTGTAGATGCAGTGATTGTATTTGTTTCGCAGACGCGACTCTTTCGACATTGCAGCAACTACTGCCAATACTTCGTCCCGGCATGCGGAACTGATGCGGTCCATTTTGGCGAGTCGTTCGACCAAATCAAGTCGAGCGCGCGTCGTGTTGAGTGTAAGGAAGATGATGATTGCCGTTTCCTTTTCGACTCGCGAAAGACCGGCAATCAGATGGATGAGCAGACTTTCTGTATTTGTCCATGCGTAGTTAAGTTGGCCGACCAACAAGAGAATACTCTGCAGGACAGGCGAAGAATCGGAATTTGTGCGGGCTGGTGCATGGACTAGGCTCATTTTGCCTCCGTAGGATCAGCCAAACAAAAGCTTCACGGCCTGGGTACGGTTGTGAGCACCGAGCCTGGTAAAGATGTGATGGATGTGAAGCTTTACCGTGTGTTCAGAGAGCCCCAATTGAGCGGCGATCTCCTTGTTCTGGTGTCCTTCCGCGACCAGTTTGATGATATCAATCTGGCGCGGCGTCAGATCCTCTGTCCTGATGCTCGGCGAAGGTTGTGTTGGCTTATGGCCATTCGGTAGCGCGCCCTGCCCTGAGCCGTTCGCTACACCAACTGTCAAACTGCGAAGCAGATTGCTTGGCAAATAATCTTCGCCGGTCAGCATTAGCCTTATCGCGGAGAGCCAGCGATCAAACTGCAGATTGAAAGGTACCGCGCTGGTGAACAATCCTTCATTGAGAAGTTGCATCAGATGGGCTGGCAAGCCATTCCCTTCTTCATATGATAACGCAATTATGGCTTGGGGGAAATGTGCGCGCAGTTCTTCATGCTGATCCTCTGCTTCTTCTGCCAATCTGCTGTCAATGAGAACGACTCGCACAAGTGGTAGAGCCTCCGGACTTTCAAGGAGCGTATCGAGCTTCTCAACATGAGCGACGCTCAGGTCTTCAACTTCGCTTTCTATCGAACGAATGAGGCTCCTGCAGAATTTGAAGCTGGGGCCAACGAGGAAAAGTACACCTTGGTGAAAGCTTGATTCAATAGACTGCCTTGTGTCTGAATTGATGATCGGACGCATCGTTACATCTCCACACTACGCAACACCCCACCAATTTTACGCACCAACTAGTTGCAGTCCCATGATGCGCCGTTTCAATGTTTTTTGATGAACTTTGAAATTCATCAAACTATCTTTCGGTCTACGCAAAAAATTTAGCATTTGCTAAACTTTTGTCAAGGCACTCGGAATCTTTCGCTTAAGAATTGCATCAGAGACTTCCAATATCCTGCACGCCTGCGAGATCGCGGGCTACACTGCTAGCAGTTTTACGACATCAGGCGAAACTCGCAGGCCAAGCACTCAAGAAGCGGCGCGTGTAAGGCGATCTTTGCTTGTATAAATTGTTCATCTGAGTCGCTGATCCAAATCAACCAAGCAACACTTTTGATTGATGATCATTATGTCGATTATGACCCGAGTTGTAAATACTTGTTAGACGCGCTCAATCACGTTTCCTTGAGTGCATGCGTTTCGAACTCACGTGTCTGGTCAGTAACCGTTCAGCTTAGAGAGAATTGCATACTGTCTAGGCGTCGGTATCGAGGTTAGCTTCATATTGTCCGTACAAGGATGACGACATTTCAGGAATCAATGGCAAGGCCAACGGTCGGGATCGCATGATTTTGGCCCAGCGGAGCCGTGTTCAGGATTTGCCGCCTTTTTCAACCGCACTCAGCCGAATGCCACCTTGCAGATGAATGGTGGTGGAGCTGTTTGTACAACAGTGAGGAACTCATCATGTCTAACAGAAACAACGCCATGAATTTTGTGATGCCACATTGGGATGACTCAAACCAAGAGCAATCCCAAGACCAAAATGGGTACCAGGAACAAGGCCAGAATCAGGAACAATATAGCGAAAGCTACAATGAAAACCTGAGCGAAAATGGCAATGAAAACGCCAACGCCAATGGCAACGAAAACGCCAATGGTAATGAAAACGCCAATGGCAATGAAAACGGGAACGCAAATGCGAACGGCAATGACAATGCCAACCAAAATGGCAATGAAAACGCGAATGCAAATGAAAACGCGAATGCAAACGCAAATGCAAATGCAAGTACCAATGAAAATGCAAACACAAACACAAGTACGAGTACAAACACTAACACCAATAATTCGACCACCGATGTGAACGTAACTGTGGATGTTGGGTTGGAAGGTTACATGCCGACCGACGACGATTTTGCCGACATCGATCTGTCAGGTAGTGGGAGTGTTGATAAGCTGCTCGTCAACCATGATGGTGAGGTCAACTACAATCCAGGCGACGATGTCAGCCTGGATGATATCCTCAATGATTCTCTCAATGGTGAAGGCAACGACAACGCTTCCGTCTTCTCGCAAGTCGCCCAGCTGAACGACAACGACACATTGTACGATCCAGACGTTACCAATAACTCTGAATTCAATCAGAACGGCGATGCCTATGGTGGCAATGCCACATCCGGCAATGGTATCGATGCTGGTGGCGCTGGTGGTATTGGCGGTGAAGCTGGCGACGCTGATGGTGGGTACGGTGGCGACGGTGGCTCTGTGAAGGGCGGATTTGCCAAGACCTACAGTGGCGACGGCGGAATGTCTGCCGGTGGCGCAGCTACCGGTGGCGCAGGTGCCAGTGGCGGATCAGGTAGTGGCATGGGTCTAGGTATGGGCGGCCTCGGCATTGGTCTTGGAGCTGGAGGCGACAGCGCAGAGGGCGGAGCTGGCGGAGTCGGCGGCTCGGGTTCTGGAGGTAGTGGTGACTTTGGCGAAGGTGGAGACGGTGGCGCAGGCGGCGAAGCAGGCGATGGTGGCGACGCAACGGCTACAGCGACCAGTTCGAGTTCACCAGTCGTCACGGCTTCCAACACTGAACTCGACGGTGACGCAACAACCTCAGCAGAAGCCGCCGCTGACGCCGCAGCTGATGCTGTCGGCGGTGCCGTTGGCAACGCTGGTAACGGTGCAAGTGGAGGTGCGGGCACAGGTGGCTCGGGCGGCTTGGGCACCGGCGGCCTGGGTGGCGCTGGTGGCTTGTCCCAAGGTGGAAATGGTATGGGCGAGGGCAATGGCCAAGGCGACGGAACTGGCGAAGGCTCCGGCATAGGCGGTGCTGGCGGTGCTGGTGGCGATACCATGGGCGGCCAGTCCATGGGCGGAGAAGCCTGGGGCGGCGAGTCCATCGGCGGTGCTGCGACTGGCGCAAACGGTGGTAACGGCGGCAATGGCGGCTCGACTTTGGCCGGTGCCGGCGGAAACGGCGGCGACGGCGGCATGTGGGGCTCAAACAATGGCGATGATTCGTTCATTGAAGGCCTGTCACAGGCAACGGCCGATGCGGTCATTGAGACCACCGCATTCAACCAGTCCATCGTCATGGGTGCAAACATACTCGGCAACACCGTCGACATGACAGTCGTTGGTGGAGATTACACCTCGACGCTGACAGGCGACGATTCTGCTTGATCATTATGATTGAGGGCTGCGCGGGAACCCCCGCGCAGCCTTCGCAACGAGAGAGCATGCCGTGGGGGCACGTTGTCGATGAAAGTGAACCCTAGCCATGAAATTCGACCCCGTAACAGAAGCCATTGCTCATTTCATAGGATACTTCCATCTCAGTGCGGAAGAAGCCCGGCATCGCGACCAATACGATGCATTCAAAACCCAGAGCGCGGATAATCCTCAGCCCGAACTGCAGCACATTGATGTCAAGCTGACTGCACCTTATGAGTTTATGGATTTTGAACCCGGCGTAATTTTCAAATCTCATCCCGACAATGTCGAGGCCATCCCGGCCAAAAGTGGCGCGACAATCGCCACGGCTCCCGAACCTTCGTGGCCACCCGGCTTCGATGAACGTCCCGCCCCTTGGTTTGATATCAATCCGTTTGGTGGCGACTACGATTTTTCCCAAACGCCCGAATATCGGCTGCTTCCTCCGGGTTCGACTGCAGTCGTTGTTTCGCAATACACCCATCTTGAGGACAATGATTATCTGACCATGGTGGATCGCGAAGTCGCCACCAAGTCGTTCGACGAAGCCAACGACAGGCTTGATCTGCTTATCGCCCAGGCCGAGACACTGCAGCGGTTCAAGGCTGCTGATCATCCGTCAGATGAAGCAGCACTCGGCACAGTCATCGAAACCCTGGCCAACAAAGTGAATAGCTTCGATCCCGCTGAGTTCGAAGATATGGATGCTTACATATTTGAAGGCAATGAAAGCCTGGGCATACATGTCAATGGTGAAGCTGCCACCGTCATGCCGGATCTGAATGACTACCTTGATCCGGATAGCGAGCCGGAGCCTGAAGCGGAACCGCAGTCGGAAGTACAAGGTGTTGGTACTATCATTGTTGAAGTGTCGACTGAATACAATGCGGGCAGCAACACTCTCATCAACGAAGCATTGATTGGAAGCAGCTGGACTGTTTCTCCTGTCGTTGCCGTGCAGGGCGACTACATCTCGATCAATCTCATCAGTCAGGTCAACGTCTGGCATGACACAGACAACCTTCATGCAGAATTCGCGAGCTGGTCTCAGGACGGAAACGAACCGACGCTGGCTTTCAACATAGCGCGTTTCACTCAACCGCTGGCTTCAACGCCTGTGACGGAGGACAGCGCTGCCAGCTTCCCGCAGTCGTGGAACGTGACGACGATCACTGGCAACCTGATATTCCTGAATTGGATCGAGCAGATCAACTTTGCAATGGATCAGGACATCGCCGTATTGAGCAATTCCGGATCAAGCTCCTACATCGAGATGGGAGGAAATCTGTCGGTCAATAGTCTGTCGCTGCTCGGCCTCGGGCAGTACTTCGATCTGATCCTCATCGATGGCCAGTTCTACAACGCAAATGTAATCCTGCAGAAGAACATCCTGCTTGATGATGACGACTTCTCTATCGAGGACGGCACGTCGATGAGCGGCAACGGTTCTGTCTCTGGCAACGGCAATCTTTTGTGGAACCAGGCCTCTATCAATGTCACAGGTGCGATCAACACCGAAGCCTTGCCGCAGGATTACGAAACGGCACTGCAGATGTTGGCCCAAAACGATGAATCCGGCATCAATGCACTACTGAGCGATTTAGAGTTCGCAGGCCTCAGCAACTTGCGCATTCTGTATGTCAAAGGCAGCATTTTTGACCTGCAGTACATCGAACAAACCAATGTGCTCGGCGATGCCGACCAGGTTGTCGTCGCTGCGGAACAGGCTCAGGCAACGCTGACTGGCGACTGGACAGTGCAAACTGGAGCTAACACTCTGGCCAACATCGCCTCAATTACCGATGGGCGCCCCGATAGCACCATATATGTCGGAGGGGAAATTTACTCGGACGAACTGCTTTATCAGGCAGAGTTGGTGCCATCAGATGAAGCTTTGAGAATGTCGGCCAGCAATGATTTGGCGAGCGAGGCAGTGGTCTTTCTTGCCGGCGACATACTGGAGCCAACGTCACAGGCCGACGACGGCATGAGCTCAACAATCGATAATCAGAACAGCGCTTCCCCAGACGTGATGCAAACAATGACGGGCTGAGAAAAATGAACAATCAGAGATCCGGTTTTCCACCACAGCAAAAATCACCTCGCGCCAATGGTCGAGCTGAAGGAGCACCTGTTTCGCGAACCCCGAAGTCCAAGAATAGATGGATGGATCGATTGCTTGGGCGGAGGACCGACAAGGAATTTGCAGAAGAACCCACAAGGCACTTCGCAGAGAATTCAGAGCCGGAAGTGGAAGTGACTCCTCCGCCTCGCGCACGATCAGACAGTAAAGCTCACAGGTCGGCGATCCTGACGATCATTGAAGCGGATACCGGACCAATAAAGGCTGCCAACGAAAACACTGAATCGTTCAGGAAGAAAGAACACGGCGGAGCATCAGGGAAGTTCCACAAGCGTCTGGACCCAATCGATTTCCCCAAGATGCTGGACAAAGCGCGCAGTGCCATTCGCAACAATCTCAGCGTTGTGATGATCTTCACGATAGCAAGCAACTTTTTGATTCTGGCAATTCCACTCTACCTCTTCCAGATTTCCGACCGTGTTCTTACCAGCCGCTCGATTGATACGCTTGTCATGCTCACCGTCGTGATTGTCGGTGCAGTTTTGCTGCAGGCCGTTCTTGATGCGCTGCGTCGCTTCATTCTCATGCGCACAGCGGTAGAACTCGCCGTGCGGCTGGGATCTCCAATTCTCAGCGCTGCAGCACGCGCATCACTGCACAGCAACGGTCGAGAGTATCAAATTCTTGCTGATCTCCAGCAACTTCGATCCTTTCTTGTTTCGGCAACGTTATTGGCTTTCCTCGACGGGCCGTTCGTGCCGATTTTCATTGGGGTGATTTTTCTGATCCATCCACATCTCGGAGTAATTGTCAGCGGCACTGCATTGCTTCTGCTGGTGATCGCCATGCTCAATCAGCGCATCACATCGAAACCATTCGGTGAAGCCAACAAGCATATGAGCAAGGCCAATCTTCATCTCGACTCGATGTCCCGAAATTCGCAGATCATCAATGCTCTCGCCATGATCCCGGAAGCCGTACAGATCTGGGGCAAAGATACTGCCGCTTCCTTGCGGGCACAGATCAGGGCTCAGGATCGCAACATTGCCATGGCATCGCTCTCCAAGGCGGTTCGCCTTCTCACACAAGTCGGCATACTCGGCTGGGGCGCCTATCTCGCGCTTGAGGGAGCGATTACGGGCGGCATGGTGATTGCTGCGTCGATCGTGGCGGGGCGTGCATTGGCACCTGTCGAAGGCGCCATTGAAGGATGGAACCAATTTCTCCTGTCACGCAACGCCTATGAGCGAATTCAGAATTTGCTCAGTACATCGCCTCTCAATTTCGAGCGGTTGAGGCTGCCGAAACCAGAAGGGCGGCTTGATGTCGAACGCCTGCTTTATGTGCCGGGCGGGACCAAACGCGTCGTTCTCAATGGCATCAGCTTCTCACTGTCAGCTGGAGATTCCCTTGCCATCATTGGCAACTCCGGCGCTGGCAAAACAACGCTTGGCAAAATGCTTGTCGGTTCCATTCTCCCGACTTCAGGCAACGTCCGGCTCGATTTCATGGATCTGCGCAACTGGGATCCACGACAGTTTGGTGAAAGCATCGGCTACCTGCCGCAAGATGTGCAGCTGTTTCCCGGAACCATCAAGGAAAACATTGCACGCATGCGTGCTGATGCGACAGATGATGACATCTTCAGAGCAGCTGAACTCGCCGACGTACACGAGATGATTTCGTCGCTTTCACAAGGTTATGAAACCTTAATCGCTTCAGACGGCGCGCCACTTTCCGGTGGCCAGAAGCAGCGTATCGGACTAGCGCGCGCGTTCTTCGGCGACCCGAAGCTTTTGGTTCTTGACGAACCCAATTCCAACCTGGACGGCGCGGGCGATGAAGCGCTGGCACGCGCACTGGCTCACGCCAAGGAATCCAGGATCACAATGATTACTATCACACAAAAACCTTCAATTCTGAAACAGGTGGACAAGATCATGCTGCTCACCAACGGTACTATTTCGCTGTTCGGACAAAGGGCTGAGGTACTGGCTGCATTGGGTAACCAGCGTGGCATTGGCAACGCGCAATTTGCACAAGTGAGGTAGGGACTAACCATGCTGAAGCGATGGAGAAGGCAAGAGCAAGAATGGCACTCTGACGTACCGCGCTCGATCCGCGTTCACGCGGTGTCGGGTCTGGCGCTGATGTTCGTCTGTTTTGGCGGGTTCGGTGTCTGGGCCTTCCGCGCCCCTCTTGCAGCCGCAGTGATTACACAAGGCAGCTTTGTTGCCACCGGACAGAACAAGGTTGTGCAGCATTATGAAGGTGGCTTCATCAAGTCGATCCTCGTCAAGGAGGGTGACAGTGTGAAAGCCGGACAGCCGTTGATTGCACTAGACGCCACCGCTGCCAGAACCAATGACCGCCAGCTCGTTCTGCGCCTCGCCCGTCTCGAAGCGATCAATGCCCGTCTTGACGCCGAACAGGCTGGAAGCGACGAGATTGCATTTCCGGACTTGCTGGTGAGACTTCAAGAAGACACGGAAGTTGCCACCATTCTTGACAGCCAGCGTCTGAACTTCAAGGGCTCACGCCTGAAGCTGGAGAGCGATCTGCAAATGCTCAATTCAAACATTGAGGCGCTCAAGTTCCGCGCCGAGGGCTATACGAGCCAACGTGAGTCAATGGAACGGCAGCTTGCACTCCTCGAAGAAGAATTCAAATCCAAAACAGACCTCGTCAAACAAGGCCTTGTCCGCCGCAATGAATACAATGCATTGTCGCGGGCCATTGCCGACGCCGAAGGGCAGATCGGCCGTCTCGGTGCCGAAGTCTCCGAAACTGAGGCGGAAGTCAAAAAATTTGAACGGCAAATTTCACAGACACGTGCCGCCTATAGCCAAGCCGCACTTGATGAAATGCAAAAGATTTCCGCCGAGCTGGACGGTGTACGCGAGGAGCAACGCACAGCCGCCAATGTGTTGAAACGAGCCACGATAGATGCGCCAGTTTCCGGTGTGGTGGTGCGCATGCATTACCATACGCCGGGCGGCGTCATCGAAAGCGGCAAGAATATTCTGGAAATATTGCCGACAGATGTTCCGTTGATTGTCGAAACAAATATCCCGCGCAGCAACATCGATGTCGTGGATGTCGGAAAGACTGCCTCAGTCCGCCTCACTGCGCTCAACCAACGCACGACACCGATACTCACGGGCAAGGTCACCTATGTTTCCGCAGACTCGATCGTCGATGCAAAATCCGGCAGTACCGCACAAGAATTCTATCTCGCCCGCATTGATGTGTCCCAGGCCGAATTGCATCGTGTTGCAGGCTTCACTCCAACGCCTGGGATGCCAGTCGAGGTGATGGTGCAGTCTGCTGAGAGGACGTTCATGGAATACCTGAGCAAACCCATCGTCGACAGCATGACGCGTGCGTTCCGTGAAGAATAGGAGTGTCTCAAGAGCCCTGAGAGGCTCGAGAATCACAACCGTTTTCCGCAGGCTACGTGCGTCTGGGCAACGGACCGAACTCACCAGTCCAGGGCGCCTGTTTCAACACTTATATTGTATTCTCAAATCCGGACTTCATTGGCGAGGCTTGGAAACGATAACCGAATGACATGCATCTGTGTGAAGAAGCCCCAGTTGGCGAGTTCTTTAACATCGGCACTGTAGCACTTGGCATAGGGCATATGTTGCACGAGCTCGCCGTCAATTCTAACTAGCAGAAAGGCTGGCGGCGAAATGCCCTTGATCTTGTTGTTGTTGACCAGCTGATGCGTGGCAAGACGGCGCGCATGGCCTTCACCGACCCGCATACAACGTGCCGATTAAAGGACATATATTAGGACCTGTCGGAAAAGCACTGGTTTCAAAAGCCTTGGCTTTGCGATGCGAGCAGGGCTGCTTCGGTTCGGTTTTTCACTTTGAGCTTCTTGAACATGAACGACGAATATTGCTTCACGGTCGCCTCTGTTAGTCCCAAACTTGACGCGATCTCCGCATTTGAATTTCCTTTGGCGATAAGCGCCAGGATGCTGCTTTCCCGATCAGTCAATGTACTGAGACGAAAATCCTTGCGCGTTGCGTTTGTATCTTCCTGCACAGTACTTCGCTCTTCGCGAAACAAGCGCGCGGCCAACTCGGCGTTGACATAACCCCGTCCGCTACTCACATCTCGAACGATCTTGGCGAGTTCATCGCCTTCAATGCCTTTCGGCACAAAGCCAGCAGCGCCATTTTGCATCGCACGCTGCACGTTAGAATGGCTGTCAAAAACTGTGAGCATGACGACCTTTACAGGTAGTCCCGCTGCAACGATGTCATCCAGCGCGTTGAGTCCTCCGCCTGGCATGTTGATATCCAAAAGCATAATTTCTGGCTTCTGTTCATGCGCGATACGAAGTGCATCTGCAGCAGACCCACCCTCACCAACGACGACAAGTCCATCGTATTCTTGCAGCGTCTGGATAATGCCAGTGCGCATCATCGCATGGTCGTCAACAACGCCAATCCGTATGGCTTCAGTGTTTGAAGTCATGTGCGTATTCCTTGTTGGGTTCGAAGGAAGCTACAAGGCACGCCCCTCCCGTTTCTAGATTTGAAATTTTGAGTTCACCGCCAAGGGCTTCGATGCGGGCCTTCATGCCACGCAAGCCAAGGCCAGCTTCGCGGTTGGGCAAGACGTGATCAGCCTCTGCGGAACTGAACCCCTTGCCTGTATCGGTTACGCTGATCACAAGCCTTTGATCGCCCATCACGGTCACACACGGACTTGTAGCGCCACCATGCTTGTAGCTGTTGGTCAGCGCTTCCTGGACATAGCGATAGACGCAGGCCTTGACGTCGGCAGTCGCTTGAGCGGGATAGTCTTGCACAATGAGTTTAACTTCACTCGCAGTATAGTCCCTGTGAATGCGGATGGCCAGTGCGGCAACTTCGGCAACACTGAGTTCAGACAGCTCAGGCATTTGCAGGCGTGAAGAAAGATTGCGCACATCTTTCAACGCATCGGCAAGAACAAGACGAAGCGCGTCGACAGGTGCACCGTCTTGTTTGGCATCTTCCAGTTGGCTGCGGATCTTGGACAGGCGCAACAACGCATAAGCCAGTTGCTGTGCTGGACCATCGTGAAGGTCAGCACCGATGCGCTGCAGAATCCGTTCATTGCTATTGGCAACATTTTCGTTGGCGGACTTCAGATTGTCGCGCAACACTTCAAGATCTTGAACTTGCATTGAAAGCTGCGCGCGTTGCTGGTTTATCGTATGGCTACCGCGCGCGACGATGGATGAAAGCAAGGTAACAACCATAGCAGCTGCGGCGGCAACGGCGGCCCATCCTGAAAGCGAAGCCTTGCCCAGATCCTTCTCCAGCTGATCACCATTGGCATAGAATTCGGACACTGCCACGACGGCATGATTTTGCACGTCGCGCACAGGGGCATAAATTTCCAGAAGTGCTATTCCGGTTTCGCGTTCACGCTTGTCTTCATCGTGCGGTTCATTTTCAAATTCAGCGCCAAGCTCGCCGCGCGTTGCCTTGATGAAACTGTCGCTCGGTGGAAATTGCCTCCCGATCATCTCGGGAAATGTACTGTAGATGATCGTGCCATCCAGCTTCCAGATTTTCATCGAGACGATTTTATATTCAGCAGTAGAATTTTGCAGCAGCGCATCAAGCTTTGCGCGCGAAGCAAACGACACCTCGCCGGAGGCTACAATTTCGCCAACCAGCGGTTCGACCAGACCGTCCATGTAAAGGGCTGCAGACGCAGCTGTGTTGCGAATGACCGTTTCATGTGTCTGGTGCGCCAGCCAAGTACCAGCAAGGGCGCTGCAAGGCAAAAGTACGGCGATCGCGAGCATTGCGAATTGTTTCGCTAAACTTAAGTTAGACCACCATTTGAGCATTCGGTTCAAGGCTCGCTTTCCTGATATTCTAAAGCAGTATGCTTTGGTTATCAAGTGTCAAAACATATCAGTTTTAATTGGAATGATGTGAATCATCTTGAATATTAACTTCGTTAATTTTTAATGAACTAAAGTTATTGACTAAAGTATTTATTTGAGTCACATTTAACCTATCCAGAGATGGATTGCGTAGCCCGAAACAATACCTGGCGCGCGGCAGCGGGGCAAAAGCTGTCACCTATTGATGTGGGGAGCTGATCAGCTGGCCCGTAAGGCCCGCCGTAGCTTTCCAAGCATACGCTCGCGCAATGATGTCAGGGTGGCAGTCATTGTTGCAGCGCCGTACCGGCCGCTGGGGGCGGCGATACCGGATCATTTTGAATTTTTGACTCGGAGTCTGTCGACTTTCGAGACCGGAAGGACGTATTCCCATGCCATATGATCTCAAGCCATTTACCCTCAACACCAACGATCTGCTTTACCTTTTGCAGCAAGTGAATTTCGTGCCCTTGTTTGAAGGTCCGGCCAACAGCAACGGCATTGTCAATTTTGATTTTGTGACCATGGATGCCTGGGATGCCCGTGGCAATCTGGTGTGGAGTGCCGCGAGCCAGTCCGGCACCTATCAGGGTACTGCTCTCACAGCTGCCAACGTGGCACTTCTGGGCCATGGCTTCCCACAGGTTTCAGCACCCATCGGCATTCGTGATGTGACGGGCTTGCACAACAACCTGTTTGGCGACCAAGCATTCTGGGGTGCTGTGGATGTGCCATTCCGCCGCGATGTTCCGGCTGACTTTACAAATTATGTGACCACGCCAGGCGCAGATTATACGCCAGGCCACTCCGTCGTTGACTATATGCCGCGCATCATCTCGCGCACCATCACCACGGCTGGCGTCAATTTGCTCACCGATGCATCAGGTCATTATGTGAACTGGGATGCAGCACGTTATGCAACTGATGCTGCTTATGCGGCTCTCGTTGATGCCTCTGGCGTCAACATTGGGCAACTTGTCGAAGGTGCAAAAATCGTCGCACCCGCCAATACCACCACAGTTGTGCTCGACGGCAATGGCGCGCCACTGTTCTGGAGCCTCGCCAGCTATCAGGCCAGCGTCATCTATACCACGACGCTTGGCGTGCTCGCGGCTTCCAGCTATGGCGGCCTCAAGGATTCGACAGGTGGCACGCTTGAAGACGGCGAAGCGATCTACTATCGACCGATCCCAGGTGGCGCTATGGTTAATACCGGCCAAACATTTCAGCCAAGTGTTCTCGCTTATAAGCCGCTGATCGACGCCAATGTTGACTTCAGCACAGGCTTGCCAATTGATGGCACTCCGATAACAACGACATCATCACAAAGCGGCTATGGCCTTCTCGAAACCTTGGGCCATGTCGACTTCCAGAATCCGACTTCGGGCGAAATTTTCATCGGCTCGGAAAATCCTGGCGTTGCTCCGGTCAACAGCTGGTTTGCCATTTTTGGCCAGTTCTTCGACCATGGCCTTGATCTCATCGGCAAGGGCGGCAACGGACGCGTCACGATTGCGCTCGATCCATCCGACCCTCTTTATGGAACCATTGGCCCTGATGGGTTTCCAGTTACTCGCATGGTCATCACGCGCGCCTCAATTGCCGGCACAGATGCCAATGGCGATCCCAACTATGTCAACCACACCTCGCCCTTCATCGACCAAAGCCAAACCTATGGCTCGAGCGAGCAAATCACCAATCTGCTGCGCGAATGGGTGTCGAGTGATGGCGGCACCAGCTATCATGCAGGTCTCGAATTGTTCGACGGCACCACGCTGGTAGATACGTGGGAGCGTCGCTGGCCCGATGGCACGACAGCTGAAGTCCATGATACATTACCTACGCTCAACGAATTGCGTCAGCATGTGATTGATACGGGGCGTGCAGCGCTCAACTGGGCCGATGTGCTTGACTATCGCAATCGCGATGGCAATGGCCAACTTGCCGATGCCGACGTCAATACGGCTGGTGTGCAAACGTCCAATTCAGGTCATGCGCTGATCCTGGACATGAACCCGCATTTTGATGCCGCACATGTTTCAGCAGAACATCTTGAAGCATTGAACACTGCACTCGCCAATGCAGCATTACCGACGTTCACGGCAGCGAACCTTTCATTCGGTGGATTGATCGGACTTGGACTGATTAATCCCTCCACCAATCTGATCAACGCAAACTTCCCGTCTTATGCCGGTGGAGGTTCCATTCCACAGGCCGTTCAAGATGCGCTGAATGATGTCATGCTTGACTCGGTTGGCGATCACTACATCGCTGGTGATGGCCGCGTGAACGAAAACTTCGGCCTGACATCAATCCACCATGTGTTCCATGAAGAGCACAATTACCAGGTCGAAAACCTCAAGAGCTGGATTTACAAGAACGACAATGCCAACTCACCAGTCGATCATGCCGATCTGCACCAGTGGCAGATCAACACTGGCACAACAGATGCCAACGGCAATTACCTCAATGGCGATGGCACAGTCGCCTGGGATGCCGACAAGATGTTCAATGCAACGAAGCTTGTTGTTGAAATGGAATATCAGCATGCTGCGGTTGACCAATATGCGCGCACGATCACACCTCGCATTCAGGAATTTGTTGGCTATTCAACCGGTGTAGACGCAACTATCTCACTGGAATATTCGCAAGTTGCCTTCCGCTTTGGACACTCGACCATTCGCGAAACCATCGACACGATTGATCCTGCTGGCTGGATGCTCGGCAACGTCACGCGTTACGCTTTGGAAAAGGCATTCCTTGCTCCCCAAAGCTTTGCCGAGGAAGGTGTTGCTGCAATCACGCTTGGCCTTTCCCGCCAGCAAATGAGCGAAGTCGATGAGTTCATCACGCCTGCGTTGAACCAAGGCCTGCTCGGGCTTCCGCTTGATCTTGCTGCGATCAACATCGCACGTGGCCGTGATCTGGGCATTCCCACATTGAACGACTTCCGTGCCGCCATCAGTCTTGCCCGCTATACAAGCTGGGCCGATTTTGGCGCCAACATGATCCATCCGGAATCGCTGGCGAATTTCATCGCCGCCTATTCCTTCAATGGTGATATCGCACTTGCCGAAGCCGCGATGCTTGACTCGAACTTCATGAACAACACAGGTGTTCCACCTGTCGCTGGTGCAGATGGCTTCGACCACATCGACTCGTGGATCGGTGGACTTGCCGAAGCGCATGTGCCCGGTGGCCTTTTGGGCGAAACTTTCGATGCGGTGTTTGTTGCGCAAATCCAGTCTCTCATGGACGGCGACCGCTTCTACTATCTCTACCGCCTGTTCGGCACCAACATCCATGAAGAAGTCAACAACGGCCAGTTCAAGGATATCGTTGAACGCAACACCGGTCTGTCGCATCTCAACGGTTCGATCTTTGCCTATGCTGACAAGTATTATGATTTCAATCGTGGCGCTGATGGCACATTGACCGATACCAATGGCGATCACACCAACCATCTCTATGCTGATCTTGTCGCAACCAACGGCGTATTCTCGGATGGCGGCGCAAGCAACGCGCTGAACGGCACAGCCATGTCGGTCGTCGCATCAGATGGCGTGCGCGCTGATGTGACGCTGAACCTGATCAAGGACGCGCGTGTGGAAGATGATCCAACGCAGGTTCATACTGTTGAAGGAACCCCTACATCGGGTGCCAATTCGCACGAGGTGATTGTTGCCACAGAGAACCGCGACTTCATCCATGGCCGTGGCGGTGACGACACGATTTACGGTGAAGGTGGTGATGACTACATCTACGGTGATGGTGGCGTGGACCGTCTGTACGGCGGTGCGGGCAATGACCTGATCGACACGGGCGAAGGCCCTGACCTTGCCGACGGTGGTGCTGGCAAGGACATCATCTATGGCCGTGGTTCGGGCTCAGAAGTTGGCGGCTTTGACCAGCTGGTTGGCGGCTCCGGCAATGACCTCGTCATCGGTGGCGAAGGCATCGACAAGCTTTCAGGCGGCTCGGGCGACGACATTATCTTTGGTGATGGCCTGACCAATCCTGAAATGGGCAATACCGATCCGTTTACCCATGGTGGCGACGGCAATGACTATATTGATGGCGGTGCCTCTGGCGATCTTCTCTATGGTGAGGAGGGCGACGATTATCTCGTCGGCGGAAACGACCAGGACCTGATCCAGGGTGGTCAAGGCGACGACATTCTGCGCCCAGGTGCACCTTCGCAAGCAATCAATGGCGGGCCCGACGAAGTCCTCGGTGACGATGGCTTCTCCAACACAGGCTTTGACCTTGTGGACTACAGCGATTTTGCCACAGGCGCGCCCGTCACATTCTCGCTCCTCAACCAGACCAATCCGTTGATTGCGATTGATGGCACAACCCCTGTGCCTGCCATGGCACAGATCGAAGGCATTATCGGCTCGAAGAACAACGACACGCTCAGCGGCGAAATTGTTGCTGATGCCACAACCGCCATTGTTGAAGAAGACAATTGGCTGGTCGGCGGCTCCGGCAATGACACGCTGACTGGCAGTGCAGGCAATGACGTATTGGTCGGTGGCTCAATCCGTCTCGATGCTCTGATTGGCCAGTATGATGGTGCTGATAATGGCAACCTTGCCTTGGGCAGTGCAGCCTGGCTTACGCAAGCCATGGCGACGGTTGCCGGAGGTACTGGCTACGGCAACAATGTTGAAGACGCCTATACGGGCGCTTCAAACCAGGCACTTGGCGATCTTTCAGGTGGCTTGCTTGCAGGCGTCAACGCGACGATTGCTGGCACAGCGAATGATTATGAAATCCATTTTGCCGAAATGCTGCGCTCACGCATGTTCAAGGATGTTGTTCTTGGCGACGGCGGCGTTGATGGAACGGCTGACGTTGCGCGGTTCACAGGCAATCTCAGCGAATACAGCTTAGTCGCCTATAACGCCCAAGGTGCAGTCGTTGTTGATCCCTATATCAACTGGAATGCAGTAGCTGCAGTGCGCGTCGTTGACTCGCTCGTAACGCGTGACATCAATAATGACGGTGTCATGACCACTGTTTCCGGCGATGGCAGTGATCTACTGATCGGTGTTGAGAACCTCAAGTTCGCTGATCAATTGATCAGTGTACGCGGCTACTTCGATCAGGCCCCGAATATCGATCTTCGCTATCAGGCCGTGACCTCAACGCTGACGCTTGCGTCCGATGCCTTTACTGGCGGTGGCAATGGTTTTGCCCGCGGCATCGGCTGGAATGGCAACTGGGTTGAAACCAATGACGGTGCCAACACTGCAACGACAGGCCAAATTCAGGTCGTCAATGCTGGCGGCGGCGGCGGTGGTGGAGGCAATCAGGCTTTGCGTGTGGGTGGTGGTGATGGCGCAGAACTTGTGCGCACGCTCGATCTCGCGGGCAAACCAAATGCGACGATCAGCTACTCGATCACCGAAGCCAACTTTGCGGCAGGTGAAACCGTGCAGGTGCAGTTTGCTGCTGATGGCGTCAACTTCGTCACACTGGAAGTGGTCAATGCAGCAACAAATAATGGTGGAACGCACACATTCAATGTCGTCGCACCAGGGGGAGGCTTCTCACCAAATGCAGCGATCAAGCTCGTTGCAAACACTGTTGCCACTGTTAATGGCGGCGGTGCACATACCGCAACCTTTGACAACTTGACAGTGACCACACCAGGTCCCGTGACCGATGCCTTTGCTGGCAACAACAACGCAGTTTCCTATACCGAGCTTGGTGCAGGAGTTGCGATTTCAAGTACCCCCCGTGTCACCGATCCGGATGTTGGGGATACCACGCTTGTCTCGGCCACGATAACGCTTCGCAACGGCGTTGCTGGTGACCTGTTGAGTGTTGGTACGTTGCCCGCAGGTATTATTGCTACCACGACAATGTCCGGTTCACAGACCATCGTGAACCTGACGGGTGTTGCAACACATGCGCAGTATCAAGCGGCGATCCAGGCGATCACCTACTCCAGCACATCGCAAAACCCGACGGACTTCGGCACCAACACCACGCGTGAAATTGCTGTAACCGTCAACGATGGTTTCAAGAACAGTGCGGTTGCGACCACAATCGTGACGGTGACGGGTGTGGACAATTTCGCAACAGCGCTTGCTGCCGATCGCGTCATCACAAATATTGGCACTGGAACGACCAACCAGTTCAACATCACTGTTCCGGATTGGGCTTTGGTTGCGAATGACACTGATCCTGATGGTGCTTTGGTTGCCAATGCGCTCAATGCAGCGGGTCTCACCAACCTTGCGCATGCAGGCGGCAATGTGACACTTCGTGACGCAACGCCTGCAGGTGGCACGTTCCAATACACGGTTGCCAATTCTGCAACGACAACACTTTCGACAACCGTCACCGTCTCGCAAGACACAGTGGGTGCCCTTGACGGAACCAACTTGGCCGACATCATCATCGGTAATGGAAACGCTTCGACGATCAACGCCAATGATGGCAATGACATTGTCCTTGCTGGCGGAGGCGATGACGCTGTCTTTGGCGGTGCCGGCGATGATAATCTGCAAGGTGGCACCGGTGATGACACGCTTGTCGGTGGTCTCGGCAATGACACCTTCACTTACACCGCTGGCGGTGGTGGAGGTGGCGGCGGCGGCGGAGATGGAACCGACATTATCGATGGTGGTGCAAACTTGGCCGCTGGCGACCGCTTCATATTGAACGGCAGCAACCAGTCTGAAACATTCCGCATCCTGGCGATCACTGATCCAACCAATGATTTGGAAATCACGACTCTTCTCGATACGCTTGGTTACGTTCTTGATCCTGCATCCGACATCCTCGTGGTGCGGACGCAAGGTAATAACACGTCGATCGTTGCTGAACTCAGCAACATTGAGGAAATCACGATCAACAACCAGGCTGTCTCTACTGGCGGTGGCAACACCGGCAACCAAGGTGCTGACATTGTGCAGATCGTGGGTGACTTCTCGGGCACAAGCCTGGCGCTCAACACGATCACCATCAACGGCAGTTCGGGCGACGATCAGGTCGATATTTCCGGCCTGAGCTCGCCGCATCGCATCGTCTTTAACGCTGGTACGGGTGCTGACACCGTTGTTGGTGATGTAAGGCAGCAGGACATTGTGTTGCGTGCCGGGTCAACAGCGCCGATTGCAGGTGCAGCAACCCTCGTAGGTGATGACGGCGACAACAGACTGTCCGGCACCCAACGTGATGACATCATAGACGGCAAGGGGGGCAGGGACTTCATTTCCTCCAGTGCTGGCAATGACAGCGTCAATGGTGGCAGTGGCCGCGATGTGATCAACACCGGATCAGGTGATGATCGCGTCGTCGGCGGCGATGACAATGACCGCATCTACCTTGGCAGCGGCAATGACCACGCTTGGGGAGGTGCGGGAAGAGACGTTGTCTATGGCAATGCGGGCGATGACACTTTCCACGCTGCGGAAGGGGATGGGCGCGATACATATATCGGCGGCTCCGGAGCTGACACGCTCGACATGTCAGCGATCGCCACACGCATCGAAGCTGATCTCGGCAATGGTCGCAATGGCAAGGGTTATGCCACGACCGAAAGCGTCAGGGATACGTTGCTCGGCATTGAGAACATTGTAACGGGTGCAGGCGATGATGTCATTGTCGCCTCTCTCTCAAGCAATGTGATGGATGGCGGCGCGGGAAATGATGTGTTCAAGTTCTTGTCTGCCGATCATGCTGACGGCGATACGATCCTGAACTTTGAACCCGGTGACCGGGTCGACGTGAGCGCCTTCATGGGAACGAGCGTTTCGCTGGTCAATGGAACGCCATCGCAAGGTCAACTCAGCATCTCCTTCGAAACGATCAATGGTGAGGAATTCACTGTACTGCATGGTAACGCTGGAAACGATGACTTCGATCTTATGATCCGCGGTCATCAAAATCTGACGCAAGCCAACTAGGCTTAGGTCTGTAGGTAACGGACCATCGTCTATTTTCGATACAGTGGGCAGCAGATCAATCTGCTGCCCACAAGTGTTAGCTCCACAACCGAGAAATACTCGCACCTCGCAGCCGACCCTGTGAGGGCTGTCAACGAGGCGATAGGAAATCAAATTGCCGCAATGGATGAGAAGCGCTTGAGATTTGAAAGCGTCACTTGGTAAGACTTTTCCGCACCACCAGATTAGGTTCGATCAGCAAGTGCGTTGAAGCAGTTCGCCTGCCCATCCGCGACAGCAGCGTTTCTGCAACGAGAGTGCCCAGACGACGACCAGACTGATCAATGCTGGCGAGATTGACCATGGAAAGGGCTGATACGCTGGAATTGTCGTAGCCAATGATGGCGATGTCTTCTGGGACGCGAATGCCGAGTTTGGCGCAGGCATCAATAACGTGCAAGGCATCGAGATCTGACCAGCAGAAAAGGCCGCGAGGTCGCTCTCTGTTTTGCAGCAAGCGGAAGATTTCTGCAGCGCTGGTTTTGATATCACCAGTGCCACGCCACACCTCCGCTTTGAGACCAACCTTGCGCATGGCTTTTTGAAAGCCGATCTCACGCTGCGTTTCGACATTATGCTGATCGGGATCATCCCGCCCGATACTGAGCATTGCGATGTCAGTGATGCCGCGTTCTGTGAATGCGCGCACGGCCATTGCGGCACCCTCCTGGTCGTCACTGTTTACGGTGTCGAAGGTTGTGGCCGTGGCCTCGTGGTGGCCAAGCACCACCATGGGAATTTGTTTGGCAAATTGCGCCAATTCCTTGCCATGCATTTGCGGCGCTACGAGAATGAGACCGTCCATTTGATGGGAGATCATGGACTCAATAAGTGAAGCTTCAAGTGTACGCTCAGATTGGCCCACACCCAGAAGTGCGCGATAGTTGGATGCGTCGAGCACCTCATTCACGCCATCGAGGATTTGCGGGAAAAACGGGTTCGACACGTCGACCAACAATATGCCGATGGTATAGGTTTTGCCGCGCATGGCACGTGCTGAGGTGTTGGGACGATAACCCAGGCTGGCAATCGCCGCTTCGACTTTACGACGGAGCTCATCACTGACGCCATAGGCGTTGCGCAAAACTTTCGAGACGGCGGCCACAGATACGCCCGCCTGTGCCGCAACTGTTTTGATCGTGGCTCTTTGTTCGTCGACCTTTGCGTCCATTGCTTCCGCCTATCAGATTCCACTTGCCAAGGCTTAAAATTCATAGCATCCTTTTTGTATAACGTTCTACAAAAAGAATGGGGAAACGTCTTGGACCGAATGCCCGCACGCAAAATTGCGAAACGCAAGTCATCTTGGGCGGCGCAAATGATCGCGCCATTGGCCGATCGCGGCCAGGGCGGACCTGCAAGTTTTGTATCTAAAAAATTCGATTTAGAGAATGTAGCACCGGGCACAAAATTATTGATCTCGGCCCAAGGCCTTTATCGTTGCTTCATTAACGGCAAGCGTGTTGGCCAAGACCTGTTGACGCCGGGCTGGACCTGTTACGATGACCGCATTGCATTTCAGACTTATGATGTAACCAGTCATTTGCACACCGGTGAAAACGAAATTTCAATCTGGCTTGGCGATGGTTGGTGGCGCTCACAGATGCTTTGGGCGCTCAATCCGATTTTCAATTGCTGGGGCGACAAGATTGCCGCTTTTGCGGAATTGCGATCAGGCGAAGATGTGTTGCTGGCAACCAATGAAAGCTGGTCGAGCGGACTTCTACCCATCACGCAATCCGGCATCTATTACGGTGAAGATTTTGATGCGCGCATTGCAGCAAAACCGGGTGCGGGCGTTGAAGCTCTCGATTTTGATGCCAAATTATTGGTGCCGCATGAAACTAAACCCGTCGTTGCTCTCTCCGCTATTGCACCACGCGAAAGCTGGGCGGAATCAGATGGCAGAACGGTCTATGACTTTGGCCAGAACACGGCGGGGTTCATACGCTTCACTGTTGAAGGTGAAGCGGGTGCCAAGGTCATTTTTGATCACTCAGAAATTCTGGGGCCCAACAAGCATTTCGACAATCGCAATTATCGCAGTGCTCGGGCACAGCTGCACTACACGTTGAAAGGTGGCGGGCCTGAGACCTATGAACCAACCTTCACCTTCTTTGGCTTCCGCTACGCCCGGGCAAAACTTGAAGGCCGCGCCAAAATTACTTCGATTGAATTTGTGCCCATCACCTCAGTACCTGAACGCAAAGGCGGTTTTGAATGTGGCGATAAAGCCGTCAACCGCTTAGTGCTCAACACCGTGTGGTCGCAACGTGCCAACTTCATCGAAGTGCCCACCGACTGCCCGCAACGAGATGAACGACTGGGCTGGACGGGCGATGCACAAGTGTTCGCCGGTACGGCCTGCTGGCTGGCCGATTGTGAATCATTCCTCGGCAAATATTTGCGTGATGTGCGTGCTGATCAGCGCAAGGATGGCGCAGTCCCTCACTTCTCGCCCGACCCCACGAGAATACACCCGATCGACAAACGCGGCGATTGGGCAGGCTCCACCGGTTGGGGTGACGCTATCGTAGTTATCCCGTGGCAGCTCTATTTGCATTACGGCGATGCAGCCGTGTTGAAAGAAAACTTCCCGGCCATGCTGAAGTGGTTGGACTATGTGTGGAATATTTCCGGTGGTCCCCTCGTGCGCCCGCCTTCTACTTGGGGTGCCAAGGGTTTTACCTTTGGCGACTGGATTCAACCCGTAGGTGACAATCGCAAACCCAGGCCCACCATCAGCGATGAGTGTGCGGCAACACTCTATCACGCAATTTCAACCCAGCTTGCGGCCAATATTGCCACTATCATTGGCAACAAGAAGCAGGCAACGGCTTTGAAAGGGCGTTTCGCCAAAATCAGAACTGCATTTGAAAGGGAATTTTTTAGTCCCGCTGGCCGCCTCGCCCATAATGACCAGACGTCCTATGCGCTCGCTTTCCTTTATGATCTCGTGCCAGCAAAATATGCCGCAGCTGCAAAAGAATACTTCCGCGAAATTATCAAAGATGCTCACTACAAAATCGGCACCGGCTTCATCGGAACGCCAGCCCTTCTTCCCGCGTTAACAAAACTTGGCATGGCGGATGTGGCGGAAAAAGTTCTTCTCAATCGCGAAGTACCAGGCTGGCTTTATCAAGTGGAGCGCGGAGCCACCACGATCTGGGAACGCTGGGATGCGCAAGCGCCTGATGGTTCGATCTACGATCCAGATATGAACAGCTACAATCATTACGCCTATGGCTCGGTGTGCCAATGGTTGTTTGAATCTGTTGGGGGGGTAGCGCCTGATCCCAAAGCGCCAGGCTTTGCTCGCGTTGTCATCGCGCCGCAGTTCTTGAAACAACTCTCGCCCGTGAAGATGTGGCATGAGACGCGCCACGGCCGCATTGAAGCCCAGTGGAAACTTGACGGCGATACTGCACTTTACAAACTCAGCATTCCTGACGGCTGCACGGCAGTTGTGCCCGCTTCGTCCAACAATCGTGCAACTCACCTCAATGGCAAAACTGTCAAAGGCAGTCTGAAATTGACCGCGGGTAAGCACGAGATCACGTTCCGCATACAATCGGAAAAACCAAAACCCAAAGGGAGGAAGACAACATGAAAAGCAACTTTACGCGCCGCATATCTATGGCGGCTGCAACAACGGCTGCGATGGCTTTGGCGCTCGCCTCGCCATCATTCGCTGAAACCGTTCTGACAATTTCGTCAGACAGCAATGAAGAAACCACCAAAGCGCTCGATGCTTTGACCAAGGCATTCACAGCTGCAAACGCCGATATCAAATTTGAACTCGAAACACGTCCCGGCGGCGCTGAAGGCGACAACCTCGTAAAGACGCGCCTTGCCACTGGCGAGATGTCTGACATTTTCCAATATAATTCAGGCTCGCTGTTTCAAGCCTTGAACCCAACACAAAGCCTTTCTGATCTCGGAGATATCCAAGGCGATGTGATCGAAAGCTATAATGCTGTCGTCACATCAACAGATGGCAAAATTCGCGGCGTGCCATTTGGTGCGGCCATGGGCGGCGGCATCTATTACAATAAGAAAATCTATGCCGAACTTGGTTTGAGCGTGCCCAAAACATGGGCCGACTTCATGGCAAACAACGAAAAGATCAAAGCTGCTGGCAAAGTGGCTGTGGCGCAAACTTACAAAGACACCTGGTCGTCTCAGCTTTTTGTGCTTGCTGACTATTACAACGTGCAGGCCGCAAACCCAACCTTCGCGGCTGACTACACAGCCAACAAGGCCAAGTATGCCAACACCCCAGCTGCCCAGAAAGGCTTTGATTATCTCGCTGCTGTAAACAAGGCCGGATACTTGAATGCTGACTATGGTGCAGCGACCTTTGATGATGGCGTGCGCATGGTGGCCAACGGCGAAGCAGCACACTACCCCATGTTGACGTTTGCCATTGGCAACATCAAACAGAACTTCCCCGACAAGCTCAACGATGTTGGCTTCTTCGCCCAGCCCGGTGATGATGCTGCAAAGAACGGCTTCACGGTATGGATGCCATCCGGTCTTTATCTCTCTGCAAAGAGCGACAAACAAGACGCGGCAAAGAAGTTCCTGAAATTTGTAGCATCTCCTGAAGGCTGCAAAATCATGGTGGACACCAATGGCGCAACAGGCCCTTACCTCATCAAGAACTGCGCCTTGCCTGCCGATGTGCCACCATCAGTGGCCGACATGATGCCCTATTTCCAAGCAGGCCTCACTGCTCCCGCGTTGGAATTCCTGTCCCCGATCAAGGGCCCAAATCTTGAGCAGCTAACCGTTGAAGTGGGCTCGGGCATTCGCCCAGCCGCCGAAGCTGCAGCGCTTTATGACCAAGACGTCGAGAAGCAAGCCAAGCAACTTGGCCTGCCAAACTGGTAATATTGAATTGAAGTTGTTTTGGCCCTCGTTCACACTATGGACGAGGGCCATTATTTTGAAACGCACATGAAGCGCCGCACACATTATCCCTACTGGTTTGTTTTTCCAGCCGCCGTTGTATTTGGCGTGCTCTATATTTTGCCGACTCTTGCCTCGTTCTGGTTTTCCCTCACGCGTTGGGATTTGACCACAGCAACTTTCATCGGCCTCGATAATTATCGCCAGTTTTTCTCTGAGCCTTTTCTCACGCAAGGGCTTTTTAACACGTTGATTTATGCGCTCCTGACTTCGGGTTTGAAAACTGTGTTGGGACTTTTGTTAGCTGTCTATCTCACCAGCAATGTCTTTGCCCAGGGCTTGCAACGCAACCTAATATTTTTTCCGGTTCTTGTCTCGACCATTGGCGTAGGCCTGACATTTTCAGCCCTCATGCATCCCACACGCGGCATGATCAATGTGGGGCTTGCAGCCCTCGGCATAACGGGTCCGGGCTGGCTCGTATCCCAAGATCTGGCGCTCTATTCCATCGCACTCATCGATGTGTGGAAAGGCATTGGCCTTGCCACGTTGATTTACATCGCTGGTCTCTCCACCATCAGCCCGGAGTATTACGAAGCCGCGCGCATCGATGGCGGCACACGCCAACAAATGTTCTGGCGCGTCACGGTGCCCTTGGTGCAACCAGCAACTATCACAGTCATCACACTTTCGTTGATCGGTGGCCTCAGGTCTTTCGACTTGATCTGGTCCACAACACGCGGTGGGCCCGGCTTTGCGTCGGATGTGCTGGCCAGCGTCGTTTACAAACAATACCAGGCAGGATTCTATGGTCTATCGACAGCAGGCAACGTCATTCTGTTTCTGCTCATCGCCTGCATCATCATTCCGCTCACTCTTTATTTCAATCGTCGTGAGGTAGAGCAATGAAGCGGCGGCAGTATATTGAAGGCAGCATTGGACTCTTTCTCTGCTTGATCATCTTCGTGTTGCCCTTCGTTTTCATCGGTCTGATGGCCGTGAAATCAAAGCCCGAAGCTTCCTTCATGTCCTTCTCGCTCCCTGCCAAAGTTCTACTTTGGGACAATTTTTGGGCCGTCATTCAAGCCCGAGATTACATGTTGCTCACGGCCTATATGAACTCGATTTTGATCACAGTCGGTGCAGTCTCACTTCTCGTATTCTTCGGCGCCATGGTCGGTTATGTGCTGCAGCGCCGCCCATCGCGCACAAGCAACTTGATCTATGGTTTCGTGCTGGCGGGCCTCATGATCCCACCCGCAGTGGTACCCACCATCTGGGTGCTGCAAAGTCTGGGCTTGTTCAAAACCATATCAGGCATGGTGCTCATTCAAGTGGCGTATGGTCTTGCCTTTTCGGTGTTGCTTTACCGCGCTTTTATCGCTTCGATCCCGCGTGAACTTGATGAGGCAGCAATCATCGATGGTGCCAAACCATGGCAAGTCTTCTTCAAAGTCATATTGCCACTTTTGAAACCCGTGACCCTCACCAACATCGTGGTGCAGTCTGTCGGCATCTTCAACGACTTCACCAATCCCCTCTATTATCTGCCGGGCAAACAAAATGTCACGGTACAATTGACGTTGTATAATTTTCAAACCCAGTTTCAGTCGCAGTTCAATTTGCTGTTCATGAACATTCTCCTGATTACCATTCCACCCCTCATCCTGTTCATCTTCTTCAACCGACAAATTGTGGCGGGCATGACAACTGGAGCCGTCAAAGGTTAGGCCATGGCAAGCGTTGTTCTCAAAAACATCACCAAGAATTTCGGCAGCGTTGAAGTGCTGAAAGGCATCAATCTTGAAATCGAAGATGGTTCTTTCTGCGTTTTCGTCGGTCCCTCCGGCTGCGGAAAATCCACGTTGCTGCGCATTATCTCCGGCCTCGAACAGGAAACATCGGGGACCCTCGAAATTGACGGTAAGGACGTGTCTAACGCTGAACCCGTAGAGCGCGGCATTGCCATGGTGTTTCAGAATTATGCGCTCTACCCCCACCTCACAGTGCGCGAAAACATTGGCTTTGGCTTGAGCCTCGCCCGCCGCCCGAAGGACGAAATCAAGCAACGTGTTGATGCCGCAGCGGCCTCGTTGAAACTTGAACATCTGATGGACCGCAAACCAAAGGCGCTCTCTGGTGGTCAGCGCCAACGCGTTGCCATTGGCCGCGCCATCGTGCGCGAACCCAAAGTGTTTCTGTTCGACGAACCACTGTCAAACCTCGATGCAGCCTTACGCGCGCAAATGCGCATGGAGTTGACCGACCTGCACAAGAAGCTTGGTGCGACAATGATCTACGTCACCCACGATCAAGTTGAAGCCATGACCATGGCCGATAAAATCGTGGTGCTCAACGAAGGCCGCATCGAACAAGTGGGCAGCCCCATGGACCTCTACAACAAGCCAGCCACAGCCTTTGTTGCGGGGTTCATCGGCAGTCCGAAGATGAATATCTATGAGGGCGACATTGCGGCCAGCATGGGCTGCAAAGTTTACGGCATCAGGCCGGAGCACATCGAAATTTCTGACAATAAAGGTCAATGGAGCTGCGTCGTAAAGCACATAGAGCGCTTGGGTGCCGATGCGATTTTGCATTTGAATTCAGCAAACGTCGGCGAGATTATTGTGCGCACGACGGGCGACACAAAGCTTTCAGCTGGTGATCCCTGTTGGGCAACACCACAAATCGGCAATGAGTTTCGGCAGTAGTTTTGATTGTTACTGCCATGTTCATTTTACAGTGTAGAAGCACGTAAATGTATCACCGGGCTGAAAGAAAATCGCCTCATTTGGAGTAGAATTCTCCTCTGTGCAGTATGAAATATCGCGAGCGTCACGGGATTTTCAGGATTTAAAATTCAAACATTGGTTTGTTTCTTTGCGATGCATGGCAAGTGAAATATTCACATCCAAGTGAACTTCCGGGAGTCTCTCAGTATACGGATCAGTGAGGGAAGGGAAAGCAGGATTAAACCAGTACCGTCAGTTTTGTGTTTGCGCGAGGCAAGCCACTGACATTACTTCAGTTTGGTTGCCGTCAACTTCTGACAGGACAAGGACGCGCTTTGAAAGTGTGTCCGACATCAGCACTTATTGGACAGTTTGCCTGACTTGAACAACGGAGGATTTCTGGTTCATCGTACTCTTATGGAGAACGATAATGAGACAGAAATCCGTCACTCAAAGCACATCGTCGGAACAGGTTGTCAAAAACATTAGACGCGCCACCAGGAAGCAGTATTCGGCTGAAGAGAAGATCAGGATCGTGCTGGATGGGTGCTTTATTGCACCTGCGGTGATACCAAGGTGACGGTTGCGCCGGGGGCGGTGCCCGATCCAGCAAACAATCCGTCGACAGCCCTCTCACTCGATCCGGCAACCGGACTGATTACGGTGGCAGCCAACACGCCAGCTGGCATCTACACGGTGGCCTATGCGATCTGCGAGACCGCGAACCCCACCAACTGTGCCAACACGGTGGAGACGGTGACCATTGCACCTGCGGTAGCTTCGCAAATAATTGCAGCCAACGACACGGTCACAGGTATTGATGGTGTTGTCGGCCAAGGCAATGTGTTGAAAATCTTTGAAAATGATACACCGAATGGCATCGCATTTGCCCCTACAGCCATCACCTTGACGATTGATCCAACGACCGCAATTCCTGTCGGCCTCAGCGTTACTGGTGTCAGTGGAACAGTCTATCGCGATATTAATGGTAATGGTCAATTTGATAGCCGATTTGCATGTCGTGAAAAACAATAAATGGAGCGATTAATTAATCGATCATTTCACGACGAAATGCACAGTCTCTGCCGAAAGCACATTTCCGGTCTGGCCAAGTTCTTGCGCTACCAGTGTGTAGCTGCCGCGCTTCACTGGCCACATGAAACGGCCGCTTGTTGTGGTGGCAATGGATTGAGCATTCAAGAGCCATGCGACGCGGCTTCCCGGTGACAGGCCATTGGCGACAAATTCGAATGCCTGGACGTCACGTGGGATGCGCGGATCATAGGCGAGTTGCAGGCCTTCTGTGGGTCTGACGACATCGAAGGCTGTTGGTACTGTTGCGCGCGGCGGCGGGGTCGTCGTGTCTGGCATGAAATATTCGGTGCGCGGGAAGCAATTGCCGGGATCAATGTAATCGCTGCAGATCTCCCGCTGCTCAAGGCGCGGCGATAGCCACAGGGGTTGCGGCTGCTGGCGCGCTTCAAGGTCTGCGAAAATACTGCGCAATACAAGGGCTGGTCCGGTTGAACCGGTGACTCCATCCATCGGCATTTGATCGAGATTGCCGAGCCATACGCCCACCGTATAACGCGCATTGTAACCCAGAACCCACGCGTCACGATAGTCGGTCGAGGTGCCGGTCTTTACCGCCGTCTGCGTCGGCAGGTTCAAAACGCTGCCTGCGCCAAATTCGCGGCGGCGCGCAAAGGGATCTGACAGGATGTTGCCGATGAGCGAGGCCGCTTCTGCTGAAAAGACGCTGCGGCTTTCACGCGCAAAGGAGGTTTGCGCCAGTGGTGTCAGGCTACGGAAAATACCGCGATTGGCGAGGGTGCTGAAACCTTGCACCATTTCAAAAAGTGTGACCTCGCCATTGCCGAGCGCCAGTCCATCCTTGTAGAATTCGGCAGGCTGCGACAGGCTCGCAAAGCCAAGCGCATGCAGCTTGTCGAGATAACGCTGCGGGGTGACGAAGCCCACCGTCTGCAGTGCAGGGATGTTCAACGAATTGCCCAAGGCTTCGCGCAGCGATATTTTGCCATAAAAAGTGCGGCTGTAGTTTTGAAAGTCATGCAGGCCACCGCCAATCGATTCTGCCATCGGTGCGTCATCAAGTTCAGTTGCGGGTGACCAGCCGGATTCAAGTGCGAGAGCGTAGAGAAATGGTTTCATTGAGGAACCGGGTTGGCGCGGCGTGCGCACCGCATCAATGGCACTGCCAGGGCTCGGGGTCCTGGCAACAGCACCTGCCACTACCCAGGCGAGGATTTCACCAGTCTGATGATCAACCACAAGAGCGGCACCATTGTGAACATTCTTGCGTTGCAAGGTCTTGACCCGTTCATCCAACAGGTTTTGCACCTGCTGCTGCAATGCGCCGTCGAGCGAGGTTTTAAGTGTACCCTGCGCACTCAAACGATACGGCACGGTTTCACGCACATAAGAAATGAAATGCCCGGCGTTCAGAAATGGCACTGCTTCTGCCAGACTAAGCGGCATAGATTGCAAGCTTTGAAGTTCGCTGCTGTTAAGTTCACCACGCACTGCCATGGCGCGCGCCAGACGTTGCACTCTCACATTAATGGCCTGCGGTTTCTTGCGAGGATCAAGGGCGGAGGGCGCGCGCGGAAAAACCGCAAGTGCGAGCATTTCTTTTTTGGTCAAGGTTTGAAGGTCGCGGCCAAAATAGAAGCGTGCCGCCTGTGCGACACCGCGCCGGTTCGAGGCGTAAGGAACCTGATTGAGATAGAACTCCAGAATTTCACCTTTGCTGGCTTTGCGTTCCAGCAACATGGCTTCGAAACCTTCAATCCAACGCGACCAGAGATTTCGCCTCCGCGGATGCACAATGCGCACGACCTGTTCGGTGATAGTGCTGGCTCCACGCACGGTTCGGCCTGCACGAAGGCTTTGCCACAAAGCGCCAGCGCGGGCGCGCCAGTCCATGCCCTTGTGCGTTAAAAACCTGCGGTCTTCCGCTGTAATGATGGCGTTCCGCAATGTTTCGGGAACTTCGTGCAGCGCGCGCAAATCCGAAATGTTAAAACGGTTTTGATAAGTGATGCCAAGCGGCTGGCCCTGCCGATCGAGTACGGCAAAGCGCCCTTCCTTTCCCGCAGCTCCTGCAATGGCAAGACTTGGCGTTTTCACCTCCCAGGCCGTAGCAGCACAAAGACATAAAAGCGCGATCAGCGTCCCAATCGTAAACTTGTGGCCACGCGGCATGATTTCGCACTTACGGTTGTGACATGGGCAGCGGTGCTGCCGCATCCACATTCAGAACCCGGCCTTCGGTTTTGCCGAACACGTCGGGGTCATACATTTCTTGCGCAGTTGTTGGCATGACGCTGAAAGCGCCGCTGGCAATCGCTTGTGCCACATAAGACAGACGATAGTTTCCGGGTGCCAAATAGTCGGCATAAAAACGCACGGAGTCATTACGGAGTTCCTGATGATAGAAGCTCCAGCGACCCGCATTGTAATCGTTCCAATCATTGTGCTTGAACCAGGTTGAACCAACGGGCGGTGCGAACTCAGCTTTGCGCGCATCGATTTCCGATGCGGTGGCCAGATCGCGGTTCACGGGTTCAAGTCCGCCCGGGACAGGATCATCCACGACGACATAATTGCGCTCCGCTGGTGCTGAGACAAAAAGATCGACACGCACCAACTCGCCACGCTTGATTGCAGCTGGGCCTGTGAGCAATACCCATTTTCCATCGCGCTCAACGCTATATTCACGCAGCACTTCGATCCCTGCATTTGCTGGTTTGCTCTGCTGCAAGGGAAGCGCATAGGTCATGCGCGTTGCATAATAGAAGCGCCCTGTTCCCTGGCGCGTGATCTTGACAGTGGTCTTTTTGCCGGGAACAACGTCCGTGTTGGGCTGTTGCAATGTTTTGGCTGGGCTACGTTGACTTGTGAAGTTCGCCTTGCCGATGTTTTTTCCATCGATCGCCGCAGTGACGGCCAGCTTCACCTTGTCTGCTTCGTAGATGCGGGCGAAGCTTGCAAGCGCATTGCCGCAAAACATGTTCTCCTGCGTATTCTGCCAATAGTCGCGGTTCTTGCGATCTTGCGTGATGGTCTTGACCAGTTTAAAGGGCACATCGCCCACAAGAGTTTTTCCGGTTTCACGCTGCGCGTAAGTTGAAAAAGCGTCAAGCACTGCGCAGTTCTCGCGCAACGGCGAAGCCAAGATACGGTCATAACCATTGTCATAGACTTCGTTGAAGATGAATTTTTCACCTGCCTGGTTCGAAGAGGCCAAGATCATTTTGGCGACTTCGGGGGCATATTTTTCGCCGCCCGTAATCTTGAGCGCCGCCATGAGGAAATGCGCCTTGCCGAACAGCGACATGCTTTTTGCAAATGGTGCGAAACGCTCAAGATCTTCGAGACTTGCCTTGCCGCGCTCGGCCAAAGCCGCGAGTGCAACAGCGCGCACCGTTGCTGTCATGCCTTGCGAATAGAAGCTGGGTGCGGCTTCGTTCTTGAGCAAGTTCACGAGATAAGCGTCAAGCTTGGCTTCCACCTGTTCGGGTACGCGGTAGCCGCTGCTTCGCAACGAGTTAAAGGACAGTGCTGTGAATGCGCTCAGGTAAGGATCGGCATAGTCATCTTGGGCGCGGAAGTAACTCATGCCGCCATTGGGCGCCTGGAAAGACGCGGCAATGTTCAATGTCTCTTGCGGCAGTGCTTCACTGTCTGGCCATTTTTGGCTGGCGGGCAAGTATGATTTCAGCTCTTTGAACCGCGCCGCCATCACGGCTTTGCTCAAGCGCTGTTCCCAGCAACCATAGGGGTAGAACTGCATATAGTTGAAGGCACCAGAAATATTGCCGACGACAGTTGGTGCAGTGACCACACTGACGGCACCAACACCTTGCACCATGTCCTTGGGGAAGGAGATGGGAACTTCAACTGATGCTTCCGTTGACGTGCCATAGGTCGCAGCAAGCTCGAATGCCTGTCGCTTGTTGACGGGAAGTTGGAATGCCAACCCATCGCGATCACTCTCGTCACCCGCTGTCACCTTAAACTTCACTTCGCCCCCGCGCAGACGATTCAGGCCCGGTGCGGTGGCGTTGATTGGCATGTAAATAGTTGTGCGCTTGTAGGGATCAAGCTGTACGATCGTGCTGAACACGGGGGCCTTGGCTTTCTCGATATTGCCTTCGGCCTCGATGTTCACCTCAATGCTGCGTGGCCTGTCTGTTCGGTTCATCACGCTAAAGCCCGCGTCGAATGTATCACCTTCAGAAACCTGGTTCGGCATGACAGGGCGGATTTCCGTGGGCCGGTTTACTTTGAAAGACGAGCTGCCAAGACCAAAGCGATCCGTCGGCGTTGAAGCGATGATCAGCATGCGCCAGCCTGTGAGATTGTCCGGCGCCTCGAATGAGATCGTGGCGTCGCCATTTTCATCCGTCTTGAGGCCGGTGTTCCAGTAGCCAACAAATTTGAATAGCGACCGCATGCTGACGTCGACACCGCCATCGCCGCCTTGGTTTGCGCCCTTCTTTTCAAAGCGCTGCCTTCCCACAAGCCGTGTGAGCAGGCTGTAGTTCTGCAAGTCCAGACTGTCGAGCTTGTAGAAGCCCTGATAGGCGTCGAAGTATTTCTCACCACCGGTGACGAGCGCCAGAACTGATTCATCAAGTGCAACGACAGTGAGCTCGATCGGTTCATTTTTATCCTTGAAGCGCGGCTCTGCATGTAAGCTCACAGTGACAATGTCGCGCGGCTTGTAAACTTCCTTGTCGGCTTTCGCGGTGATCAGCATCTCCTTGTAGGGATCGCTGACAGGAACCGTGACATAGCCCATGCGATAGGTGGGCTTGCCAAGATCTACCTGGCCTTCGCCCAGCGGCTGTTCAACGCGGGGCGAAACAATGACGACAGAGAGATAGAAGCCCGGCACGTAGTCCGGCTTTACCTTGAACTCCACGATGGGCGTTGAGCTGTCGAGCGTTTGCACAAAGCGGTCGATGACACCAAAACGTTCGATAGTGATCAGCGCCTTGGCACCGGGATAAGGGTTCTTGACGAGATAGCGCGCCGTGTCGCCAACTTTATACTCAGTGCTTTGCGGAATGACGGCGAGGCTCGAGTCGCTGCCATTGTCCCACATCACAAAATCACTGCCAACGGCATAGGTGTAAAGCGTAGTCGCGTGATCAGCACCTTTGGTGTCTTTGATAGAAGCCACGGCGCGGTAGCTGCCAGCTTTTTCTGGCGTGAATGTGCAGGTGAGTGCCTCTGCCGTTGAAACACCGTTGCATGACCCTGCAGCCTGCCATTCGTTGGAATACTCAGTGAGATAGGCATTGCCTGCGCCCTTGACGCGCGCAGATTTCGTGACCTCGTGTTCAAGCTTGATGGAAACAACTGTGCCTACTGCAGGCTTGCCGCGCTCATCGACGACGACATATTGAATTTCAGCAGGCTTGCCCGCCGTCAATACCCATTCCTTGCTGTAAAGCCCGACCAGACGGTCTACGCCCAGAAAATCGGCAGATGCCTGCGACGTGACGAACTTGCCCCGGTCATCGGCAACGGCACTTTCGACCATCAGTTTTCCGTAGACAATCTTCGGCGTGCCTGTTGCAAAACTCAGCGCGAGTTCACCCTTGTTGTTGACGATGTCAGCCTTCTGGAAAAGCTGCTGTGAACTGGTTTCGCCCTGATAGCTATCGAAGGTGAAATCTTTGGCAAGCGGATTGGCAGATGAAAAAGTTGCAGCATCGAGTATCGCAGTGATACGTGTGGCGGCATCGGAATAGGCGCCGCCCGAAAACAGTTCGGCGCGTGTTGTCACTTCGACCTGATCGCCACTGCGGAACAGATCACCATTCAACTGGTTCGAAACCTTGAAAGGAGCAGGCGTGAAATCACTCACCAACACCCGCATTGCAGTCCATGACTTTTTGCCCTTGCTGTCATCAACAGTTTGGGCAGGTGCCACACTGCTTTCATCGGTGGCTTCGTTCGGCACCTCTTGTTCTTCGTCTGAATACTCATAGGGCGAGGCCATTGCGAACTTGGCGATGAGTTTGAATTTGTACCAGCCAACAGCACCTTCCTTGGGTGCCATGAATTCGCCGCTGAGGCCGCCGAAAGCCGTAAGTTCGACATCGTTCACATCGTGCACGACCTTGCCCATGGGGTCGATGACTTTAAGCCGGTAACCCTTTGTCGGCGGTGGTGTGAAGGCGTTGTTGTCCTGGTCGCGAACGAAGATCTTGTACTGAATGAGATCGCCTGCACGGTAAATGCCTTGTGCCGTTGTGCCCCAGACCCGCATGTGGCCATAACGCTCGCGATTGGTTGGATAGATGCTCTCACTTCCCGTTGAGCGGTAGTTGTCAATCGCGAAAGATGGTGAAACCGGCAACAGCGCCATGTCACCATCCTTGTCGACCCGCAAGAAGAGACGCATCTTGTCTTCACCATAGGCGTTGAGCAACGCGAGATCAGGATCGAGCGTTGCCGTGCCGGGCAGTGTGGCCAATCCGTATTCGTCTGTGACCGTTGCAGCCGTTTCGTCTGTTGCAGTGTGAAGAGTTAGGAATGTGTCTTTGAAAAGGCTGATCTTGGCACCGGCCACAGGTGCCCCTGTGGCCATATCCGTCACCCAAGCCAGCGTATTGAAATGCCCGAGCTTCAGATGAACCTGGAAAGGTGTGACTTGTGCAAAAAGCCTGGGCGGATATTCGGGGTTGACGCCAGGCGTGGTCTTCAACGCGCCATAAACAGCGCCTGTGCCGCCATCCAACATTTCGCGCACTCCAAGCGGTACGGCAAATTGCACATTGGGTATCGTTGGAACAGTCTTGCTGACGCTGCGCCCCGCATCACTGCCAGTTGGGGTCAGTCGACGGTAATCGAAGCTGAAGTTTTGCAGATTGTTGACATAAAGCGGCACTTCACTTTCAACATTCTTCTCGAGCACGGCATCAGAGTAATCGAGCACGAAGTTCGGTTTGCGGTTATCAAGCGTAAAGCTGAGCGCAATAGGATTGATCAAGGTGCGACCGAACACATCTTTCGCTGGAATTACACTGGAACTCACAGTGTAGGTTTGTGCCGCCTTCAGCGGACTCGGCAGCCAGACTGTGTAAACGCGGCCTTTCTCATGGGCCTGTTGATAGGCGATGCCAAGTTGGGCTGCGGGTCCAGGGGTCTCCTGGGATGCCTCTTCCTGACTATCTGTAGAAACAGGCTTCCATCCGCCAATTTGCGGACTGAAGATCAATGCGCCTTCTAGTGTTTCGCGTTCGACAGGCGCACTGAAAGACAAGTACACAGGCTGCATCGGATTGCATTTGCCTGATGCGGGCGCACCAGGCGCGAAGTTCACGACTTCATCAGCATTGCCGATGCAGCTCACGCCAAGAAATTCGAAGGGAGGAAAGGTGTTGAATTGTACGACATCCGTGGCGACGACGGTGGCCTCGGGACCTTCGGTAGAAACCAGTCCCGCTTCTGTTTTCAGCGTGATGTTTGCATCCGCAGGAAGCTCGTTCACCGGTTCGACGAACCAAACGCTGCGCGCTTCATCGCCGTCGCTCGTGCGCGGGGCAGGTACAGTATCCTGGGGATCGGGCCATAACTTGACGGCGATGCGGCTTCCAGCCTTTTCGGTTTCGCTGAAATAAAGATGAGCCGCCAATGAGCGCTGCGTAACCAGTTGGTTGAACGCAAGCCGTATGATGGGAAGCGATGGCGAGCGCCATGAATTGAAGCGGTAATCAACGATACTGGCGCGTTCAGTAAGAAATGTGTGGCGGTAAGGCACCGACAGTCCAGCGCCATCTTCGGCTTTGAAGCTCGCTGCAATTTCGAGCGTATAACGCGTCGCCCGGCGCAAAGGTGCCGCATCGGGTAAGTTGCATGCGAGTGATGCCGTGTTGATCCAACGCCAATCACATTGCAACGCTGGCGAAATTGTAATGGGCAACTCAGCGCTCGTCCGGTCCATACGGCCAACAGGAACAACGTCACGATTAAAAGTAATGACGATCTGTTTTTCAGCGGCAACATCTTCGCCGTCCGGTGTGATGCGCAAAATTTGAAGATCGGTTTGATTGTCCTGTGCTCGAGCCTGAAATGTGGTCATCACAAGTACGGAGAATAACAAGGCCAAAAGACTGGTGACGCAGCGGCGTAAGGTCATGAAGGAATTCTCCGGAACAGCAGTTACAGTGTTAGCCTAAGAGATTTTGTAATCCCGTGCTACTGCTTGACCGCAGAATTTGTCTTTCCGGTGTTTAAGCCTCTCACTTTTGCAGACGCATTTTTCCCGCACACACTTTCCGCCGGGCGTTCCACTTACCGTTTCCATCCACTTCTGAACCGCCCCGGGATTGCTGCTATCTGATTCACACAATTCCGCCTGCCATTTGCGCTCCATATTTGACGGCGTAATATTTTTGTAGGCCTCGGGCCAAGGTTGCTGGGCCTGGCTTGCTGTAATAGCCTGTCCATGCGCCAAGCCTTGCGATGACCCATGTTGCAAAGGCCAATGTATCGGGCGGGTGCGAGTTTTTCTGGCGCTCGGTTGGCGTTTCGCCTTCATAGTCTTTGCAGATTGCCATCAGCAGATGCCTGTCATCCGGGTCAAAGGCGTCGCCAAGAAGCTGGCCTGAAGAATTGTCACGCGCCCGCACCATCTGCGTGACTGTGACGGCAGCAATGGCTGCAAGAGCGGCAAAGTTCATGAAGGCGGTCGGGTCATTCATTTTGGCGTCTTCAATCCTGAAGCCTGCCGACTTCAGCGTTCGGAAAAACTCTTCGATGATCCATCGCTTGTGGTAAAAATCCAGCATCATCCGCGCTTGCCCAAATTCCTCGATCACATGGCTGGTGAGTAAAAGCCAGTGGATCGGTTCCGTACCCTTCGGCGCATCGACCTCACGGATATCAACCAGATGAAGGTCGACTGTTTCCGGCAGTTGTTTGAGATCAGCCGTAGGCATGCCGCGCTCCGGGGCTTGATGCTGACCGGGCCAAAACGCAACACCAACCGTGCCTCTCTGGCAGGACGTCCCGGGTTCGCCGCAATATGGACTGTGATGCGCGAGGCCTTTGACAACACCTCGCTCGCACGCCTTGCTCCATTCAACCACTTCTGCGATTCCTTTTCTGCCAAAGGCCGCTTTGAATGGTGCGTCGTGATCGGCTTGTCGCGGTTCCACACGGCAATATCAGCAAGGCCAACAAGTTCTCCACTGGCCGCATCATCGCACTTAAGGACCCGTCTCGCCCAAGTACTTGATAATCATTTGGGGAAAAAGATTTTGGAGGGCTGAGACTTTGCCTTTAGTCCGCTGGCTTATTGACCGTAAGTGTCTCAGTAGAGACCGAAATGATTGATTTCCTACAGTCTAAGCCACGGAAATGAGGATATAAAATAACGGAACGTAGGACTTTACGATTATCGTATGAAACTGGATGGTGGAGCCAGGCGGAATCGAACCGCCGACCTCTTGCATGCCATGCAAGCGCTCTCCCAACTGAGCTATGACCCCTTTGACCAACCACTTCGCGTCTTGGGGACGCGGGTAATGCGCGCTTCCTAGTTCGCCCTTGATGCAAGATCAAGGGCGAATTGAGGTGTATGATAAATCAGGTTTCTTCTTCGTCCTTGCCGGAGCCACCTTCGATGAGGTCGGACATGTTGCCGCCCTCCTCTTCTTCTTCGACGAGGAATGTATCATCCTCTTCGTCATCGGCATCAGCAGGTGCGTCTTCACCCAGATCAACATCTTCGATGCCTGCGGTTTCGTCGTCAGCCTTTTCGGCTTCTTCGACTTCTTCGAGGCTCACGAGTTCGACATCTGCCAATTCTTCCTCTTGTTCCTCAGCCTCACGTGGCTTTGGCACTGGCGCTGGCATTGCAGCAGCAGACGGGAAGTCGGTCTTCGATGGCAAGATCGCCATTGATACGAAGCTTGTTGAGCACTTCGGGCAGGTGATCGGGTCTTTCAACAAGTCATAAAAGCGTGCCGCGCAATTCGGGCATGTACGCTTGGTTCCAAGCTCTGGCTTAACCACGCTTTGTTCCTTTCAGAAATCTGGGCAAATGGACGGGATGAGCGGCTCATGCCAAATCCTGCCCCCTTTGTCAAAGTGTCTTAGTTCGAACACCCAAATGGCCCAGCGCGTCCCAATAGGTGGGATAGGTTTTGGCCACACAATCAGGATCGCGAATAGTGATGCCGCTGATCTTCAACCCGGCAAGCGCAAAGCTCATGGCGATGCGGTGATCAGCGAAAGTGTCGATCTCTGCAGGCAGAGTCTGGCCCGAAAGTGAAGGATCGCTGTTGACGATGAGGTCATCGCCATCCTCGCGCGCCAGACCTTCGCGAATGGCGTTGAGACCGAGCGACAGGGCGCGAACGCGATCACATTCTTTTACGCGCAGATTGGCAATGCCGACAAAGCGCACGGGCTTATTGTTGAAGGCGGCGAGCACGGCAAGGGTGGGTACGGCATCCTGCATTTGCGAGCCTTCAATTTCAGCGGGCATGTTTGGAAAATTTGCGATCAGGTCTTTGGCCTTGGCATCGGGTTGGGTGAAGTGTTCCACGCCAAGATCAATGGCACCGCTGGTCAGCGCTTCGGCCGCCCACAGATAAGTGGCGGCAGACGCATCAGGTTCGATGTGGAAGTCTGCGGCCTGGTAGCCCGTAGGTTTTACGCGCCATTGCGAAGAAGAAGCTTGTGTTACCTCAGCCCCAAAGGCGCGCATCGAGGCTAACGTCAGATCGATGTAACCGCGTGCACCGATTGCATCGCCTGCAAGTTCGATGACGAAGGGTTCTCCTGCCAAAGGCGCAGCCATCAGCAGCGCCGAGACATATTGGCTGGAGAGGCCTGCATCGATAACCACGTGCGGCTTCGAGAAGCGCCCAGCGGCGTTGATCGTGACGGGCGGGCAGCCCGTTGGCGCAGTGATATCGACGCCCAGTGCGCGCAGCGCATCGACGAGAGGCTGAATCGGGCGCTTTTGCATATGCGCATCACCATCGACGACATACCGGCCGTAGCCCAATGCAAGTGCTGCAGTCAGAAACCGTGTGGCCGTGCCCGCATTGCCGAGAAACAAGGGATGGCTGGGCGCATCAAGCCTGCCAGAGCTTTGGACAACAAATGTTGTAGCGTCGGGTTCGAGGATCGTCACCCCCATCGCCCGCAACGCGTCGGCCATGTAACGCGTATCATCACTTTTGAGCGCACCCGTCAGCCGACTTTGCCCCTTGGCCAGACCCGCCAGAAGCAGCACACGATTGGTAATCGACTTCGATCCCGGCGGACTGACTTGGCCCTTGAGAGGGTGAGCAGGTGGAATGATCGTGAGCTTTTTCATGGGCCGTTTCACTAAGGCCACGCGTATGTCTTGGCAAGAAGGCACGCTTCCTCTAACGCGAGGCCAACTATCCCATATCCGAGGAACCTTCCCATGATCATTGCCGTTGATGGCCCATCCGCTTCCGGCAAGGGCACACTGGCGCGCGCGCTCGCAAAGGCGTTGGGCTATCACTATCTCGATACGGGAACGCTTTATCGCATGGTGGGCTTGGCCATGTTGCGGGCGGGGCGCGATGCGAGTGACACAAGCAGTGCTGCATCGATTGCTGCATCGCTTGATCTCGACGCATTTGCAGATCACGAGTTGCGCAATGAGCAAGTCGCCAGCATGGCTTCGCAAGTGGCGCAGATTCCTGAGGTGCGTGGGGCCCTCCTCAAATTTCAACGTGACTTTGCCAAGCGTTCGCCCGGTGCGGTTCTCGACGGGCGCGATATTGGCACAGTCATCTGCCCCGATGCGGACTTGAAGTTTTTTGTGACGGCCCAGCCAGAAGTGCGGGCGAAGCGGCGTCACAAGGAATTGCCTGCGGCTACTTATGATGCGGTGTTTGCTGATGTGACGGCGAGAGATGCCCGCGATGCGCATCGCACCTTACAGGCACATGATGCGATACTGATCGATACATCAGATGAGACGATTGTAATGCTGGTGGCGCGATTGGTTGAGCTTGCGCGCCTTAAGCAGCAAGAGCTGCAATCACGGCATTGAGAATGCGGCGGCCTGCGGGTGTGGCTTTCATTTGGTTGTTGCCGACGGCGATGAAACCAAGGCTGATCATTTCATCAAGCTTTGACTTCGAGATTGGTTCGCCTGCAAGCCTTTCATAGCGCTGGAGATCAATGCCCTCGCTGATGCGCAATCCCATCAGCAGCATTTCGCGCGCCTGATTTTCTGACGTGATGATTTCTTCGCTGGTCAACGCATGACCCCGCGCATCGACATGCTTGCGCCACGTCTCTGGGTGTTTCTCGGTGATCGTTGCGATCACCTGACCATCATCATTGATGCGGCCATGAGCCCCTGGACCAGCACCCGCATATTCGCCGTAACGCCAATAGGTGAGATTGTGCAGACTTTCGTGACCGGGCTTGGCGTGGTTTGAAACTTCGTAGGCGGGAAGGCCTGCCTTCTCCGTGAGCTCTTGCGTGAGTTCATAAAGATCAGCCGCATCATCTTCTTCCGGAATGCGCAATTGACCCGATGCATAGAGATCGGCGTAGCGTGTTTCAGGCTCGATTGTCAGTTGGTAGAGCGACATGTGGCCCTGCTGCTCGGAAAGTGCGCGCGTCAATTCTTCGCGCCAGCTTGCCAAGGTTTGGCGCGGTCTAGCGTAGATCATGTCGAAGGAGACACGCGGGAAAATTTTTGCGGCGAGGCGAAACGCTTCAAGCGCTTCTTCCGGTGTGTGTTGGCGTCCCAACGCTTTCAGGTCTTCTTCCACAAGCGACTGAACACCAACGGACACACGATTGACGCCTGCACTGCGATAGCCCCGGAAGTTTGTCGCTTCGACACTGGTGGGGTTTGCTTCGAGCGTGATCTCGGCATCCCTGGCGATCTGCCAACTTTGTGCGATGTGATCGATTACTTGTGCCACTGCTTGTGGCGGCATCAGCGACGGTGTGCCACCACCGAAAAAGATGCTCGTCACATTGCGCTGGCCGGTGCGGGCGCGCATGTGTGAAAGCTCCGTACACAGAGCATTTGCAAATGCCATGCTATCCACTGGCTGATGGCGCACGTGGCTGTTGAAATCACAATAGGGACACTTCGCCTTGCAGAAAGGCCAATGCACATAGACTGCAAAATCGCTCAAAACAGATCCTGCATCAGCAGCGCCAAAGCGCGGGCACGGTGCGAAATACCGTTCTTTTGTTCGTGGCTCATCTCGCCAAAGGAAATATCGAAGCCTTCCGGCACGAACACGGGATCATAGCCGTGGCCAAACGCGCCCTTGGGTGGCCATGCCAAATGCCCCGGTGCCTGGCCCACGTAAATCCGTTCATGACCATCCGGCCACAGCACAATCAAAGTGCAATTGAACGATGCGCCGCGCTTTACTTTTTCGTGTGCACCTGCTGCCTGCAGTTTTTCCTCAACAGTGCGCATCGCCATCATCCAATCGCGATTGGGACCAGCCCAGTCAGCGGTGTAGACGCCGGGTGCACCAGCAAGCGCATCAACACAAAGACCTGAATCATCGGCGATTGTCACAAGGCCTGTGGCATCAACAGCAGCCTTGGCCTTGATGCGCGCATTGCCGACAAATGTATCCTCAGTCTCTGGCGGTTCAGCCAGTTTCATTTCACCTGCACTGGTGACTTCAATGCCGTGGGGCGCAAAAATTTCGCGGAATTCCTCCAGCTTGCCAGCGTTGTGCGTGGCAATCAGGATTTTTTCTCCGCGCAATTTCCGGTTCATGCAATCGCCTGCTTTTGCATTTCGACCAATTCGCCAACGCCCTTTTTGGCAAGGGTCATCAGTGCGGCGAGATCAGCTTCGCTGAAGGGCTCACCTTCGGCAGTGCCTTGAATTTCAACAATGCCGCCAGATCCCGTCATCACGAAGTTAGCGTCAGTGCCTGCAGATGAGTCCTCGATATAATCGAGATCGGCAACCGCAACACCATTTGAGATGCCACATGAAATTGCTGCGATGTGATCCTTGATCGGTGTTTTCTTGATCTGCCCGCGCTTCAACATCACTTCAATGCAATCATGCAGCGCTACCCAGGCACCAGTGATTGCAGCCGTGCGTGTGCCACCATCTGCTTGCAATACATCGCAATCGAGTGTGATCTGAACTTCGCCAAGGGCTGAGAGATCAACAACCGCGCGCAGTGCACGGCCAATCAGGCGCTGGATTTCCTGGGTGCGGCCCGATTGCTTGCCGGATGCAGCTTCGCGACGGGTGCGTTCATGCGTGGCGCGCGGCAACATGCCATACTCTGCCGTTACCCAGCCCTTGCCTTTGCCCTTGAGCCAAGGTGGCACCTTTTCATCAAGCGATGCCGTGACGAGCACATGGGTGTCACCGAATTTGACCAGGCATGAGCCTTCAGCATGTTTGGTGAAGCCGCGAGTAAGAGAAACGGCACGAATTTGATCAGGCGCGCGACCTGAGGGGCGATTTTGTTTTGTCATGATGGGATGCGCTTTAAACGAGTGTGACATGTCCCACAAGCAGAAGGCCGTATGAATTGGCACAATCCCTCACACTTCAGCTTGGTTCAGTGCTGCGTGGAAATTCATTATCCAGAGTTAACAGACCGATGCTGGACTGGCTGAGTTTGACACAAATTGCGGTCCAGCGACCGATTGGCAGCAAGAAACCATAAAATCCAACCTATCCGTTTTGGACTACTTTAAAGTTTTTCCCATAATACTGGTTGCATAGAAATTTGTAGATTCATTCATAAGGGGTAGACCTTGGACAACAACGCAACAACTGCAATTGACACCGTCACACAGACAATTGGGGCTGATACTCTGACAATTTCGGCCATGGGCCAACTCAACGTCGGAGATGTGTTCAACGGCGGTGATGGAATTGATACCATCATCGTTCCGTATACGGTTGATCCGCTGCTTCTAAGTTCCGCCTTCTCGGTCACAGCACTCGATCTGCGGCTCGTTTCTTTGCTCAACTATGAAGCAATGACTTTCTCAAGTATCTCAGGCGAAAGCCGCGTTGAGTTTCTCGCCAGTCAGTTTGGTTCAACCGCAGGTCAGCTGCCACTTAATTTCATCTTCAATGCAACGTCTGCGCTGCAAAGGATCAAGATTTCCGGCGTCACAAATTTTGATGCATCAGGTTTTGTCTTCAATGGCTGGACCAGAGGTGGCGACACAATTGAATTTGAGGGCACGGCTGCCGACAACACATTCGTTGGTTCGTCAGTAACCAATTGGTTCCGTGGCTTGGGCGGCAATGACACTTATCATCTGAAATACTTGACCGATGCGGTCTACGAAGAGTTGAACGAAGGCATTGACACTGTTCATGCTGGCTTCACTTACACGCTCGGCGCAAACTCCGAAAATTTGGTCCTCACCGGCACTGGTGGTTTCAACGGTACTGGCAATGGGCTGAACAACACGATCACTGGTAATAGCGGGGCAAACGTCCTGAATGGTGGCGCTGGTGCAGATACCATGATTGGTGGGTTGGGCAACGATACCTACTACATCGACGATGCTGGTGATGTTATCGTGGAAGGCGCGGCTGCAGGCACGGCTGACACAGTTGTTTCAATCTTTGATTACGCTTTGGTCGATCTAAACCTCGAGAATCTGACTCTGACAGGTGCAGCTAACCTCACGGGTAGCGGAAATCTTTTGGCCAACAAGCTGATCGGCAATGCGGGCAACAACACGCTCTCTGGTTTTGCTGGCAATGACATTATTGATGGCGGCCTGGGTAATGATACCATGACCGGTGGCCTCGGCAACGACTCCTACACTGTAAATTCAACGCAAGATATTGTGGTCGAATTGGCTGAGTTAGGGACCGACCTTGTGTCAAGTTCAGCGACCTACACCTTGAGCGCCAACGTTGAGAACCTGACTTTGACGGGCGCGATCGCGATCAACGGGACTGGCAATATCTCGAACAACGTCATTGTTGGCAACGCTGCCAGCAACACCCTTATTGGTCTTGAGGGCAATGACACGCTGACAGGTGGCGCAGGCGTCGATACCATGATTGGTGGTGTTGGCAATGACATCTATTCGGTCGATGTTGCAGGCGATATTGTAACAGAAGCCCTGGGTGGGGGTACGGATCTCGTCAATAGCAGCGCGTCCTATACTCTAAGCGCTCATGTTGAGAATCTGACCCTGGCAGGAGCAGCGGCGCTCACAGCATCGGGCAATGAACTGAACAACCTCATTACGGGTAACGCTGGCGCAAATACGCTTTACGGATTTGCAGGTAATGATACGCTGAACGGTGGCACCGGTAACGACATCATGCATGGTGGCACCGGCAACGATATCTATCACCTGAATGTCGTAACTGACACTGTCGTGGAAAATCTAAACGAAGGTATCGACACGGTAAACGTTGCCTTCTCCCACACCCTGAGCGACATTAATCTTGAAAACCTGACGTTGACGGCGACCGCCGCTCTTGTCGGCACGGGCAACGCTGTCGACAATGTTATCATCGGAAACTCCGTAGCAAATACGCTGTATGGACTCGGAGGCAACGACACGCTTGATGGCGGTTCAGGCAATGATACGATGGTTGGTGGTGTTGGCAACGACATCTATATTGTAGGCGCTGCCCTCGACATTGTGACAGAGCTTGCAAACGAAGGCACCGACACTGTCAAGTCAACGATCGCTTGGACTCTAGGCGATAACCTGGAACACCTGACTTTGACCGGGACATCTGGTGTAGCTGGTACGGGAAATGCTCGTGATAACGTAATCAACGGCAACACCGGTGCAAATGTATTGAACGGTCTCGGCGGCAACGACATTCTTTCTGGCGGCACAGGCGCGGACAAGATGACCGGTGGCATTGGTTCAGACACGTACTATGTCGAAAACATCGGCGACGTTGTGACCGAGCTGGCAGCCGATTTAGGCTACGACGTTATGCGCTCAAGCATCAGCTCAACGATTGCAGCAAATGTCGAAGAACTCGAATTGATCGGGACGGGCAACATTAACGCCACCGGAAATTCCCAGATCAACTTGTTGCGCGGCAATGCCGGAAACAACATCCTCGACGGTGCTGCCGGTGGTGGAGTCGGTGATCCAACAGACTACCTGCACGGTGGTTTGGGCAACGATACTTATATCATCGATTCATTCATAGATAACATTTACGAGATTGCAGGCGCCGGCACGGATACGGTCATGGTGGGTTCTGGCCACACCTTGTCCAGCACACAGGAAGTAGAAAACCTGACGCTTTCGGGTACCGCAGCAATCAACGGCAAGGGCAATGCGCTGAACAATGTTTTGGTCGGCAACTCTGCTGCCAACCAACTGGAAGGCCTCGACGGCAATGACACTTATGTTGGTGGCGGTGGTGCTGACTATCTGATTGGTGGAAACGGTGCTGACACGTTTGTCTACAATAACTTGAGTGATAGCGTTGGGCTTTCCAAGGATACAATCACCAACTTTGATGCGCTGGACATGATTGACCTTTCTGTCATCGACGCGGATGCGGTGCTCGCTGGCAACCAGGCCTTTGTATTCGATACCGACGGCATTTTCGCCGCAGGCGAAGTTCGCGTTACAAACGTGAATGGCACGTATCAAAAGATCGAAGCGCACACCAATAGTGACGGCGTTGCGGACTTGTCTATCGAAATCATCACTCCGTTGGTGCCGACGATTACAGCCAGCGACTTTATTCTCTAAAGAAATGAACCAACGATCAAACGGGCCTCGGAAGGGGCCCGTTCTTGTTTTCAATCCTCGTCGAATTTCGCCTCGACGAGTGTGGTGATGGCGAGCATCGCTGCTTCAGCCTGCGGACCGGAGGCCTCGACTGTGACGGATGTGCCGATGCTGGCGGCGAGCATCATCAGACCCATGATCGAAGTGCCTGGCACAGTTTGCCCATCCTTGCTCACGGTGATTGCAGCGTCAAATCCTTCAGCACATTTCACAAACTTCGCAGAAGCCCGTGCATGTAAACCGCGTTGATTGGTGATCGCGAGTTCGCGCGTCAGCGATGCCATCGATCCCCCACCATCTAATCCCCAAGAACCTGGCTTGCGACGTGGATATATTTGCGCCCTGCATCCTGTGCGGCAAGGGCCGCCTTGTTCAAGGTGCAATCGCCACGCACCCGGCAGAGCTTCACCAGCATCGGCAGGTTCAATCCCGCCACCACTTCGATGTGACCCTCTTCGAGCAGCGAGATTGCGAGATTGGAAGGCGTTCCACCAAACATGTCGGTGAGAATGATCACGCCTTTGCCGCTGTCAACTGTTTCCACAGCCTTGGCAATATCCTTGCGGCGTGAATCGAGCTTGTCGTCAGGCCCGATGCAGACGCTTGCGATCTGCTCCTGCTTGCCGACGACATGTTGCACGGCGAGGATGAATTCGTCTGCAAGACGCCCATGTGTGACGATGACGAGACCAATCATCAGTCCAAGTGTTCTTTCTGTATCATGTGGCTGCCCCCGGCCAAAATCTTGCTTCCAGTAAAGGCGCTGTCTACGCCTCCCGGTCGTGTTTCGCAACAAGGAGATGAAGGGCCGCTCGAAGCCTCGCAGGGGCTGACGTATCCTTCCCATCAAGCTCGATCCGTCGCACCAAAACCCCAAGAATATCGGTGAATTTGCTGCTCTCTTCCGGCAGACGCACAATGTCCGCGGAATGGACAAGGTCAACCACGAGATGCAAGCGCGCTGCTGCCACCGACGTCACAGGCAAAATTCCGAGGCCGCGCACTTCGATTCGGTTCTTGATCACATAAGGTGCTGCCATGGTGATGAAGTCCCCGACGCGACCCAATTCAACCTGATCATCGGCCACAAGTTTTGCCTGCAATACCTTGCCACCAAGTCCAAAGCCGCGCTGGTCAATCATTTGCAAGGCGAGACTTGATTTGCCGCTGCCGGAGGGCCCACGCAGCAAAACACCAATGTCACCAAACGCAATCGCAGTGCCATGCACTGTCGGTATTGTCATGTTTCAACCATGGGCATCAATCGTGGGAAGCCTGACGATGAAGCGCGCGCCCAGCACTTCGCGCGTGCCATCACCCTGTTCCTTGCCCACGCGGTTCTCGGCCCAAATCCGACCATTATGCGCTTCAACAATCTGGCGGCTGATGGCGAGACCCAGACCCGAGTTATTGCCGAAACTCTGCTCTGGCCGATCTGTATAAAACCGTTCAAACACCCGTTCGAGATTTTCGGGATTGATGCCGGGGCCTGCATCTTCCACCCGGATATCAACTTCGCTGCCCACACGGCGCAAGCGAATGGTGATCTTCGTGTTTGGCGCCGTGAAGGAACGCGCATTGTCGATCAGGTTGCGGAACACTTGCCCAAGTCGCGAGTCCTGTCCGCTGATCACATAGCTTTGCCGCTGCCGCGCCGAACCACCCAATGGTGCCTGATGCAGCGACACTTCGGCCTGGCCTTCCTTGGCCGTTGCATTTGCCATATCGACAATGGCCGAGAGCAGCTGTGCCACATCAACAGGGGCTGCATCGGACCTTGCAAGTTCCGCATCAAGCCGCGAGGCATCAGAAATATCGGTGATCAGGCGGTCCATGCGCTTTACATCCTGGACCACGACGTCAATCAGCTTTTTGCGCTGCTCGTCGGTTTTGACATAGCCCAGGGTTTCAACCGCACTCCTGAGAGACGTGAGCGGATTTTTCAGTTCATGCGCCACATCAGCGGCAAACGCCTCAATTGCGTCGATGCGATTATAAAGGGCTGAAGTCATCTCACGCAGCGAGCCAGAGAGATTGCCGATCTCGTCCTTGCGCGAACCAAAATCCGGAATTTCAACGCGCTTGGAAATACCGCGGCGCACCCGGTCTGCTGCAGCAGAAAGCCTGCGGATCGGGCTTGCAATCATGCCAGCGAGCAAGGCTGACAACAGCAACGTGACCAGCGCCGAAACCAGAAAGGTTAGCAGCACGGCATTGCGGTCGGCGCGCACGAGACGATCAATTTCACCACCCTGTGTGGAAAGCACAAGCGATCCCAGCACCGCTCGAAAACGCTGCACCGGCACCGAGACCATGATCACCACTTCACGCGCTTCATTGAGCCTGACCAGCGAGACTGATGCACCATTCAGTGAGGCGCGCACTTCGGGAAATTCCTGATTGCCGTCGAGCCCATATTCGACATAGGCCGGATAATCCGATGCAAACACCCAATCCATCGCGCGGTTCCACCAGCGCAAGACCCTGTTGCCGCGTGGCGCAGGCTGTTCGCCAAGCGAGGCCGATTCAATATCGCTGCCACCATAAAGTGTCCGGCTGTCGACGACGAGATTGCCTTCCTGGTCAATAATCCGTGCACGGATGGTTGTGTTGGCCAGCAGCCGCCGCAACACCGGGCCTGCACTTTCAGGCGAGATCGGAAAATCCAACCCGCCAAACTGGTCATCCTCAATACCGGATTCACTCGGGTCTACCAGATTGTCAGGGTTGATGGTGATGGTGCTGGTATCAACTGTGGCCGAACCTGCAATCGCTGCAGAAATGATTTGCGCCTGTGTGCGCAAGCTCAAAATACGTGCCTCGATCAGTCCTTGCCGGAACTGGTTGGAATAAAGAATGCCCGATGTGAGGATCGCCAGACCCAAGAGGTTGATCAGCGCAATGCGTGCGGTGAGGCTCCCGGGCGAGAGCCGAGACAGCCACGAACCACTGCTTGTTTCTGGAGGTGACCTAGCTGACGATTCCGCAGCATCGTCCTGCTCAAGCTTTTCGGGCTCGAGGATTTCAGGTTCTCGCTCGGAAGGGCGGTCTTGCATCACTCACAAGTTCTAGCCCAAAAACGAGCGCGCTTGAAACCTATTGTTCCTTGAACCGATAGCCAACACCATACAAAGTTTCGATGCCGTCAAACGCTTCGTCAACCTGGTTGAATTTCTTGCGCAGGCGTTTGATGTGGCTGTCGATGGTACGATCATCAACGTATACTTGATCGTCGTAAGCAGCATCCATCAGCGCATCACGGCTTTTTACAATACCGGGGCGCTGGGCCAGCGCTTGCAATATCAAAAACTCGGTGACGGTCAATGTCACGGGCTTTCCATCCCATGTGCAGGAATGGCGATCCGTGTCCATCGCAAGCTTGCCGCGCTCGATGATCTTGTTGGCGTCGGTTGGCATTTCCGGCGCATCCTTGGCCCCACCACGGCGCAGCACAGCTTTCACCCGTTCCACCAATAAACGCTGCGAGAACGGTTTCTTGATGAAGTCATCCGCACCCATCTTGAGGCCAAACAATTCATCAATCTCATCATCTTTCGAAGTGAGGAAAATCACGGGCAGGCTCATCTTCTGGCGCACCCGGCGCAGAAGTTCCATCCCGTCCATGCGCGGCATCTTGATATCGAAAATCGCAAGATCAACAGGCGAGTCCTGCAAACCCTGCAAGGCCGCAGCGCCGTCATTATATTTGACAACCGTATAGCCTTCGGTTTCCAATACCATTCCAACCGAAGTCAGAATGTTGCGGTCATCATCTACGAGGGCGATTGTGGGCATCTATGAACGTCCTTTTATAACGGGAAGAAACGTCTAGGTATAAAACTGGAACAAATTGTGGCAAGGACTTATGACTGATAATCAACGGGAAACTGACGCCGCCCTGGCGCTCGATCTCATTCGCACGGCGCGGACAGGAACGCTTTGCGTGGTCGATACCGAAGGCGCACCCTATGGGGCACTGGTCAATGTCGGCCACAACCAGGATGCACAACCTGTCTTGCTGATCTCAGAACTTGCGCGCCACACCAAGGCGCTGCGCATCAATCCAAAAGCCAGCCTTGCGATCACCGGACCCATTCCCGTTGAAGGTGATCCGCTCACAGGTTTGCGTGTCACTCTCGCTGGTGAAATGCGCGAGATCAAATCAGCTGATGTTGCCGCGCGCTATGTCGCCGAACACCCTTACGCTGAAGTCTACGCAAATTTCGGTGATTTCAGTTTCTGGACATTGCATGTCACAAAAATCTACGCCATCGGCGGCTTTGGGCGTATCTATGCATTTGCAGCTGATGAAGTTTTCACGAAAGGCGCATGATGGCCAACGATATTGAACACTATCTCGAACGCGGAAAAATCAATCGCTCGCTTTTGCGCTGGCGCGTGTTTGGTGCACTCGCACTTGTTGCAGCACTCGCCTGGTTTTTTGCAAGGCCCGATGATCCCAAATCCCATGAGGCACACATCGCGCGCCTGAACATCGATGGCATGATCACGGGCGACGACGCGACGCTGAAACTCATTCGTGATATCGCTGAGAGCGAAGAAGCCAAAGCGCTGATCGTCCGGATCGACAGCCCCGGTGGCACCACGGCGGGCTCCGAAGCGATCTATGAGGAACTCAGAAAACTCGGCAAGGACAAACCCATCGTTGCCGTGATGGATACAGTCGCTGCTTCGGGCGGATACATCACTGCCCTTGCCGCTGATCACATCGTCGCACGCGGCAACACGATCACGGGATCGATTGGTGTAATCTTTTCTTATCCGGAAGTTTCCAAACTTCTCGACACCATTGGCGTCAAGATGGAGGAAATCAAATCCGGTGAATTGAAAGCCGAACCTAACCCTTACAAACCAGCAAGCGAAAAGGCGCGCGCTGTTTCGATGGCGATGGTGCAGGATTCATTCACATGGTTTGTTGGCCTTGTATCCGAACGCCGCAAGATGAATGACGCGCGCGCCCGTGTTCTGTCAGATGGCCGCGTTTACACAGGTCGCCAAGCCAGGACAGAAGGTCTGATTGACGAGATTGGCGGCGAAGAACAAGCCATCGCGTGGCTCGAAAAAGAGAAAAAACTTGAGGTAAAGCTCCCGGTCTATGCTTGGCGTAAACCAGCGCCCCTGTCGCTCACACCGTTTGGCGTGACAGCAGGTTGGCTGTCGCGCGCACTTGGTATTGAAGCGACTATCACCGAAACCAGTATGGCGGTCGAAAAAGCAAAGCTTGACGGACTTCTTGTGCTTTGGCACCCTTCACTGTAACGCATTGATTTGACTGCAATGAATCCGGTTCGGGAGGCCACCCATGATCAAGTCTGAACTTGTCCAGAAAATCGCAGACAAGAACCCGCATCTCTATCACCGTGACATTGAGCGCATCGTCAACAAGGTGCTCGACGATATTGTGTTTGCCATGAAAAGCGATGCGCGCGTTGAACTCCGTGGCTTTGGCGCCTTCTCGGTGAAGTCCCGTAAAGGTCGCACGGGCCGTAATCCGCGCACGGGTGAAAGTGTTGAAGTCGAGCCGAAGAAAGTGCCGTTCTTCAAGACTGGCAAGGAACTCCGCCAACGTATGAATGACGCGACTTGAATGGGGCGGGCTGAATTTTGAAACGCATCCTGCGCTGGTTCATTGGTGTGCCACTGCTTATTGCAGCAATTGCGTTTGCGGTTGCTAATCGCAAGATCATAAACATTTCCTTTGATCCGTTTTCGCAGGACGATCCCTTCGCCTCGATGCCGTTGCCCATCTGGCTGCTGTTTTTCATCGGCATGATTGTGGGCGTATGCGCAGGCTGGTTTGGCTGTTGGCTGGCGCAAGGCAAATGGCGTAAGCGGGCGCGTGAGCAAGACGTCACCATCAAGAAGCTTACTGCCGAGCGTGATGCCCTCGCTTCCTCCACCACACCTTCAAACGAAACCGAAATCGTACCGCTCGGAACGGGCTGGACGTGAAATTCATTTCAGCTGAGGAACTGGCGCGACTTGCACCTTATCGCGATTGTGTTGAGGCGCTGCGCGAGGGCTTTCGCAGCGATGTCACAACGCCGGTGCGCCATCATCATGAAACCAATTCGAACACAACACTGTTGTTGATGCCCGCGTGGTCGAAAGACTGGACAGGCCTCAAGACAGTCACTGTAAAGACCGACAATGCAGCCCTCGGTTTTCCGACCGTGCAAGCCAACTATCTCTTGATCGATAACGCCAGCGGCACACCCGTGATTGCGATGGATGGCACTGAACTCACGCGCCGTCGCACAGCTGCTGCATCTGCCCTTGCTGCCGATTATCTGGCAAGCCCCACCGCTTCCACACTTGTGCTCGTTGGGGCAGGGGCTCTTGCACGCCATTTTGCCCATGCGCATAAATCGGTACGCCCGATCAGTCGTGTGTTCATCTGCAATCGCTCGCAAGCCAAAGCCGAAGCTTTGCGCGATCAATTGCGCGGTGATGGATTTGAATGTGAGATCGCAAATCTCGAACCAGCCATTCGCCAAGCCGACATTGTGAGCGGCATCACCAATGCGTCAGAACCCCTGATCAAAGGCGCATGGTTGAAGCCCGGAACCCACGTTGATCTTGCTGGCGCGTTCAAACCGTCCATGCGCGAAACCGATGCCGAAACAATCGCGCGCGCATCGGTCTATGTCGATACCCGCGAAGGCGCACTTGCCGAAGCAGGCGACCTCATCCACGCCCGCGATGAGGGCAAATTTGATTTTGCAAACATCAAAGGCGATCTCTTCGATCTCACGCAAGGCAAGGTCCGCGGCCGCCAATCCGGCAAGGAAATCACCCTCTTCAAATCCTGCGGCACAGCATTGGAAGATTTGGCCACAGCCGTGATGGTAAGCAAGCGTACGGCTTAAGCTTGAGCCTGGGTGAACTGTCCGGCCTTGCGGTAGCGGTAGAGATATTCCGGTACGACTGACTCAATGGTGTGCGGCGTGATGCCGAGGCCTTCAAGGGTGAGGCCTTTGGCCTTCGCATCAGCACCCACGACATTATCGAACTTCAAAAGCTCGACTTGATCGGCTGTCAGTGCAGAGCCCGGCAACATGCCAAGGATCAATCCGAGCAAGCGCGACACATTCCAAGGCAGCGGTAACAGGATGCGCTTTCTGCCAATCGTTGTGAGGGTGAATTGCGTGAGCTCTTTCATCGTGGCCACACGCGGGCCACCGAGTTCGTAAGATTTTCCATCAGCCACACCACGATCAACCAGCGTTGCAATTGCTTCTGCAATATCGCCAACAAACACTGGCTGGATTTTGGTTTCACCGCCGCCGATCAAGGGCAGGGCAGGGGCAAAGCGCGCCATCGAGGCGAGCTTGTTGAAAAAGCGATCATCAGGCCCGAACACCACGGAAGGTTTGACGACCATGGCGCCAGGGAAAATTTCGGCGGCGATTTTTTCCGCTTCCGATTTTGCCTGTACCGCCAATGAAGATGTATCGAGATTGGTGCCGATGCCTGAGACTGTGATCAATACTTTTGCGCCCGTGGCCTTGGCGGCAGTGGCAATGGCTTCGGAGCCAAACCGCAACACGGCATCAAATGTCTGCGCGCCCGATGAAACATCAGTGCCAACTGCATTCACAACGGCGTAAGCGCCTTCGCAAGCCGCAGCGATCGAGGCTGGAAAGCGCACATTGGCTTGCACGGGAACGACTTGGCCAGGGCCACCTGCCATTTGTGTGTGGCCGGAAAGATCGGGCCTGCGACTTGCGACACGGACCCGGTAGCCCCGTTTTGCAAGCGCGCGCACAACATGGCGGCCAATAAAGCCAGAGCCGCCAATGACGGTAACGAGACGGTTTGAGTTGTTTGCCAAGATGAACCCGTTTCAAGAAGAGCGATTTGGCCAGCCTTTTAGCGAAGCGTTGGAGGGATGCAAAGGCTGAAATCAAACCATTACAAGTTGGCGCGCCATATCAACTTGCGCTGTCAATCATAACACGTCTCCCCCATGAACTCTTATTTCGCCACCGCCAGCTGATATGTAATAGACGTCACCGTGGAAGTAAGAGATTCCGTTAGTGTAGTTGTTTCCAATGTAGTTTGAAATCAGATTGCCGTTTTCGGCCGATAAGTTTTTTCCGCCGCTCTCCCACATCTTAACCCCTTCGAATTTGTAGTTACTGCCTTGGCAATACCCAAAACCCCGTAACTCTGGTCTGATAATTACATTTGCCGAAACAAACGCATTTTTCGCGAGCAAACTGTTTTTAAACGCAGTTTCTTCTAATGTGAGAATGTCAGTATCCAACAGTTGAATAACTGGATACTTCGTTGACAATGCTTCCCTTTTCTTAAGGTGGCGAAACTGCGGGTTGCCAATTTGCGTGTCACGGTTGGTGCGCATCAGGCCATAATTATAGTCTCTACCGCCGCCAGGATGTTCACTCTTCATGTCATCCGTTTCATTGGTGAAGTGACCGGGGGTGCTGAACCAGCCGCGAATATTTTCATAGTTGTTTTCAATCCAGCTTTCGCCAGGTCGATATGATGGCAGTTTGCGCAAATATGCACTTTTTTCTTCGGACATTATCCAACGGTCGGCAATTGAGCAGCTAGTGCCCATTGTAGGCAAATTGGTTTTCGTGACTCCTTTACGGGCATTTTCCTTAACACCATCCGGAGAAAACAGCCTCTCTCGCGTCACCACATTCTTGGGTGCAGTCTTCACAAACTGATCAAAGTCCGCGCGTGTTGCAGCGGTGATCGTGGCACTGTGAAACTTCAATTCCGAAATCGGGCTGGCATAGGCATCATCACCCCAATAAGCCCGCCCGAAGGCCAAGGTGGTGGCATCTTCATAGACGATGATCAACGGCATGAAGGTTTCCGGCACCCACTTGTTTTCTGTGGTTTCGCCAGAGCAGGCGCGCGGTGCCCGCACCACCACGGCCTGGCCATCGTCCATGCGGTGGCCATAGAGATAAGGCGTCATGCCAACTTCGCGCGTCGTGCTTTTGTCAGCGTAGTTGGTGATGCGCGCATAGCAGGCCACGACAAAGGAAATGTCGTGGGACTTTCCCTTGTAGTCGAGCTTCACATCAAGTTTGAAGAACGGCCCTTCGGCGCGTTCCTGCTTTTGGGCGTAACGAAAACTGGTGACGTGATGATAGTAGTAGCCAGCACCAACAGCGACCACCAGAAGCACAAGCAAGAATGGGTAGATCAGTTTTTTCATGGTCTCAGCCTTTTCGATTTTTTAGATTGGTCTGCATTGTGGATTGCCTTTACCTTGCCTGCTAGGCTTGGCGAGCTCGCCGATGTTGCAGGATTCGGTCATGGGGTCTCCGTTGGCTGAGGCCGACAATGCTAACCACTCGCAGATTAACGTGTCGCAAACAATGGTGCATGGCTGCCATCTCTTTCTGAGGTGCGCCCCTCATTTTTTGCTTTGCCATCAGGTTAAAACCCGATAAGGCACACGCCAAATCCAATTCACCTGAGGAGATAGTCGATGACCAAGAAAGTCCGCGTTGCCATCAATGGTTTTGGCCGCATCGGTCGCAACATTGTGCGCGCCATTTATGAATCAGGCCGCAAGGACATTGACGTCGTAGCCGTCAACGATCTTGGCCCTGTTGAAACCAATGCACATTTGCTGCGTTATGATTCCGTGCATGGCCGTTTCCCGCACGCCGTCACGGTAAAGGGTGACTCGATCTCGATTGGTTCGGACACATTCAAGGTGACCGCGATCAAGGACCCGGCACAACTCCCGCACAAGGACATGGGCGTTGACATCGTTCTGGAATGCACCGGCATTTTCACGTCGAAAGAAAAGGCCTCGGCGCATTTGACCGCTGGTGCCAAGCGCGTGATCGTGTCTGCTCCGTGCGATGCCGCCGACAACACCATTGTTTATGGTGTCAATCACAACACGCTCACGAAAGACCACATGGTCATTTCGAATGCGTCGTGCACGACCAACTGCCTCGCCCCTGTGGTCAAGGTGTTGAATGACTCGGTTGGCATCAGCCATGGTTTCATGACCACCATTCACGCCTATACAGGCGACCAGCCAACACTCGACACAATGCACAAGGATCTCTATCGCGCCCGCGCTGCAGCGATGTCGATGATCCCGACTTCAACGGGTGCAGCAAAGGCCATTGGCCTTGTCATTCCTGAAATGAAGGGCAAGCTCGACGGCACATCGATCCGCGTGCCTGTGCCAAATGTCTCGGTTGTTGATTTCAAGTTTGTAGCCAAAAAGGCCACAACGATGGAAGAGATCAACGCTGCCATCAAGGCTGCTGCTGATGAAGGCCCGCTCAAGGGCATTCTCAGCTACACGCTCGATCCAAATGTATCGATCGACTTCAACCACAATCCGGCCTCGTCGAATTTCCACATGGATCAGACCAAGGTTGTTGAAGGAACACTCGTGCGCATTCTGACCTGGTACGACAACGAGTGGGGTTTCTCGAACCGCATGAGCGACACCGCCGTGCATTTCGGCAAGTTGATCGCCTAAATCCTTTAGCAGACTTTTATGATTACGGGCCTCCAAGCCAACAAGCTTGGAGGTCATTTTTTAGAATGCGTCGGGTGCAAACCTGTAAGGCGTCGAACAAAATTCACAGACAACTTCGATCTCGCCATCTTTCACCATGTCGGCACGGTCTTGCGGCTTGAAGTTTTGCAGCATGGCTTCGACAGTTTCGCGTGAGCAGTTGCAATGGCGCGTCAATGTTGATGCGGGATAAACCGTAACCCCATCTTCGTGATAAAGTCGGTACAGCAAATCTTCTGACGACAGCGTTGGATCGAGCAACTCGTGATCCTCTGCCGTATCCAGGAGGATTTTGGCCTTCACCCAATCATCTGGTTCTTCCAGCTCTTCAGTTCCTTCGGGGGCATCACCTGGAGGAAGGTCAACGGGCTTGCCACCTTCACGCGGCAAATGCTGCACTAATATTGCACCACATCGCCAATGCGCAGCCTTGTCGCCACGAACTTGCATTGGCCCTGCGGCAAGGCGAAGGCGTGTGGGGATTTGTTCGGACTGTTGAAAATAAGTGTGCGCGGCATCAGCCAGCGAATTGGCACCCAGGGACACAATGCCCTGATAGCGCTCCATGTCAGCCCCTTGATCAACCGTCATGGCGAGATAACCCTCGCCCAAAAGCTGCGCTTCCGTTGGATTGGGACCAAGGGCAGCAACGCGTGCTGCATCAAAGCGTGCGACACCGCGCGTGCCATTGGGGCTCGCGAAATCTGCGACCAGCATGGAAATCGGTCCATCAGTCTTCGTCTGCAGAATGAACTTCCCCTCAAACTTCAAGGTTGATCCCAAGAGTGCGGCAAGGCCAATTGCCTGCGCCAGTAGCGCCGAAACTGCCGCCGGATAATCATGCCGCGCGAGAATGTCATCAATGACAGGCCCCAGCCGAATGACGCGGCCACGCACGCCAAGGGGTTTGACCTCAAAGGGAAGAACGGAATCGTCTGCCATCAATTACCCATGCCCATTACTTGCCTAAGCAATGCACAAGGATTGCTTTCTGCGCATGCAGGCGATTTTCGGCTTCATCGAACACAACTGAATGTGGACCATCCATCACTTCATCGGTCACTTCTTCATTGCGGTGTGCTGGCAGGCAATGCATGAAAATTGCATCTTTTTTCGCCTGCGCCATCAAGGCTGCATTCACCTGATACGGTTTGAAGATGTTGTGACGGCGCTCGCCATCCTTGTCATGCATCGAAACCCACGTATCAGTGATCACGCAATCAGCATCCGTCACGGCGACTTCAGGCGAAGTGTGAAACGAAATGTCGGCACCAGAGGCGCGCGCATATTCCATTACGTCGCGCGGCAGAGTGTAGCCCTCAGGCGAACCCACGCGAAGTGATCCACCGAGCACGCCAACCGCATGCACCCAGGATGCCGCGACATTATTGCCATCGCCAACCCACGCAACGCGCTGCTTGGACACAGGACCCTTGCGTTCTTCGAGCGTCAAGAGGTCAGCCATGATCTGGCAAGGATGCGTCAAGTTAGTAAGACCATTGATCACCGGGATCGTCGCATGATCAGCCATTTCCAAAAGCTTGTCATGACCATAGGTGCGGATCATGATGCCATCGACATAGCGCGACAACACGCGTGCGGTATCGGCAATGGTTTCGCTTTGGCCAAGCTGCATTTCAGCGGCACTCAATACAATGGCTTCACCGCCCAACTGCCGCATCGCCATCTCGAAAGAAATGCGCGTGCGCGTTGATGGCTTTTCAAATACCATCGCCAGCACCTTGCCCTTCAAGGGCTGGGCCTTGTCGGGCGTACCTTTCGGTTTGCGGCCCCGCGCTTTTTTCATCGCAGCAGCATTTTTCAAAATGCTCCGCAACTGTGCTTTGCTGAAATGATTGAGATCGAGAAAGTGTTTTGACATGATGCAATCTAACTCAAGCAGCTTTGGATTTAAACGAACGGCACACGGCTTCAAGGCGTTGCGTGGCATCAGCAACATCCTTCTCGGTAACAATGAGTGGCGGCAACAACCGCACCACATTATCGCCAGCGCCAATCACCAAAAGTCGTTCAGCCAATGCGGCTTTCTGGAAGTCTGTGTTCAACACCTTGCACTTGATACCGAGCATCAGGCCTTCACCGCGAATATCCTCGATCACATCAGGATATTCATCTTTGAGACGCGCCAGTCTTTGTTTGAGCGAGCGCGCTTGTTCCAACACATTGTCAAAAAACCCGTCAGCAGTGACAACATCAACGACAGCCGAACCCACAGCAGTGGCTAATGGATTGCCGCCATAAGTCGACCCATGTGTGCCAGCGACCATGCCTTGCGCTGCGCTCTCAGTCGCAAGACACGCACCCAATGGAAACCCACCACCAATGCCCTTGGCCACCGCCATGATATCAGGTGTGATGCCAGCCCACTCATGTGCGAAAAATTTTCCAGTGCGGCCCACACCACATTGCACTTCGTCAAAGACCAGCAGAATGCCATGCTTGTTGCACAGCGCACGAAGCCCGCGCAGGCACTGATGTGGCACCGGGCGAATGCCGCCTTCGCCTTGCACAGGCTCTATCAGGATTGCTGCCGTCTCATCATCAATGGCGCGCTCCAATGCATCATGATCGCCAAATGGCAATTGGATGAAGCCTGGTGCCTTCGGGCCAAAGCCCTCAAGATATTTCGCCTGACCACCAGCAGCAATCGTTGCGATGGTGCGGCCGTGAAAGGCGCCTTCGAAGGTAATCACATTCACACGTTTCGTATCGCCCTTCGCATGATGATATTTGCGCGCCATCTTGATCGAACATTCAAGTGCTTCAGCGCCAGAGTTCGTAAAGAACACCGTGTCGGCAAAAGTTTTCGCAATCAATTGCCCGGCAAGCTTTTCTTGCCCCGGCATTTGATAGATGTTTGAAGTGTGCCAGATTTTCTGCGCCTGATCAGTGAGCGCTTTCACCAAGGCAGGGTGTGCATGGCCGCAGCTTGTCACCGCCACACCAGCGCCAAAATCGAGGTATTCAGTTCCATCTTCCGTGAAAACGCGCGCCCCTTCACCTCTCACAAAGGAGACGGGCATGCGATTATAGGTCGGCAGAACGGAGGCGATCATCGTTTGAATGTCCAATTTTACAAAAATCAAAAGCGCCAGCCTCACGACCGGCGCCTTTTTGCAACACCTTCGATATAAACGTCACTTATCCACCGGTCAATTGCGGGGTGAGTCAAAAGAGCGCATGGACGTGGAGTCACTGAAGGGCTTTAGTTTTTGTTAACCAAGCTCGAAATGATCAAAGCTGGGGAAAACACCCCTCATTACGACTTGTGTTTCTTGTGGCTGCCACTCTGTCCATTGTAGGACATCTCCCAAGCAGCCACGAGATGTGGCGTTTCAAGTAGATTGCGTAAAACAAATCGGGGCGGATCATCCTATGCGGGATTCCGTCATTGCTGAAGGATTCTGAAAGCATGACTGAGCAAGTGAATAGTGCGATTGGTGCAGGCGTAGAGAAAATGCCATGGACGCCGGATCGTGTCGAAACCCTGAAGAAGCTTTGGGCTGATGGACTTTCTGCCAGCCAGATCGCAGCACGCCTCGGCATGGGTGTGACGCGCAATGCCGTCATTGGCAAAGTGCATCGCCTCAATCTTGCAGGCCGCGCCACACAGCCGCGCAATGCAGCACCCCGTGCGCCACGTGAAGGTCGTCCTAACCGTCCACACGCACCTTCAATGCCAACGGCTGGTTCAAGCGCACTGAAGCCGATGTTGCGGGCAGAGACAATTGCACGTCCATTGCCCTTGCCGGAACCAAAGCCACTGCGTCTGGTGGATTTCTCCAAGGATGGACGCCTCACGATTTTGCATCTCTCGGATAAAACCTGCCGCTGGCCGATTGGCGATCCTGGCACGGAAGAGTTCTGTTTCTGCGGCCATGGTCCGCGTGAAAGCTCACCTTATTGCGAATACCACGCCCGCATTGCCTATCAACCAGCGCAAGAACGCCGGATGAAGCGCGCAAGTTGATTTCTCCTTGGCTGAAACACCCCCTCCCCCTTCGGGTACTCCCCCAGCTTCGCTGCCAAACAAGCTGAGGGAGAATTTTCTCCCTCGCCGCAGGCGGGGGAGTACGGCGAAGCCGGGAGGGGGTGTAGCAACGCAATTGGTGTCGGCATGACCCAAGCCCCCTTCGACGCCGTCCCACTTGATGAAGGAATGGCGGCATTTTCGAAAGCTGTCTCCGAAGCTTTACCGCCGGGCTTCGAAAAATTCCCCCTCGTCCAGCAGCGCGCCCAATGGGATGCGCTATGTCGTTCATTCCGCGCGCCAAGACCGAGCACCATCACAGTTCAGGATATTGATATCAACGGCGTGCCCACACGCCTGTTCCGCCCCAACACAACAGACCCAGTTGCAGGCGTGATTTACGGTCACGGTGGCGGATTTGTTTTGGGATCGCCTGAAACCCATGACGACATGTGCGCCGAAATGGCGGCAGGTGCGAATGCGGCGGTTGCGCTCTTCAACTACCGTAAAGCACCCGAGCATCCCTTCCCGGCACAGCTTGAGGATTCAATCACCATTTACAACTGGATGCGCGCGCACGGCAGCGAATACGGCATCAACCCTGACCATCTGATTGCAGCTGGCGATAGTGCGGGTGGACAAATGTCGGCAGCGCTGGCACTTCACTTGCGCGCGGCAAGGCTTCCGCAACTCAAGGCAATGGTGCTGATCTATCCCTGTCTGAGTGCCGATTTTTCTTCCGCCTCCTATAAGCGCAATGCCGACAGCAAAAGCCTCTCGCGCGATGAGATGCTCTACTACTGGCGAAGTTTCCTTGGCCCCGATGATCATGCCAGCTGGCGCAATGAAAAAGCCCTTCCCCTTTTGGCCAGCGATCTTACAGGACTTCCGCCCGCCTTCATCACTGCAGCCTGGCACGATCCGCTATTCGACGATGCCTCGATCTTTCATGAGCGTCTCCTCAAGGCAGGTGTGCCATCGACCTTGCGCACGGAACCCACACTGGCGCATTCCTACATGCGCGCCCGCAACCATTCCCAAAAAGCCAAAGAGGGCTTCGACGCAATCGTCAAAGCCCTCCGGCACTTCAGCGCACAGTGATCAATCTCGTCGGGGGCGGGTCAGAGACCTGTCACTTGGCGCTGCAGGTATCATATACGAATGATCTCAGCACGCATCTGTAACAGTTCGATGAACGCGGAAGTTCGTTCCGCGCTGCAATGTTCTGATACGAAATGACAGAAATTGCAGGGTGCGCTACCCCGCCGAATTGCCGATCAGCGCGCCGCTCCGTAGATAAAGACTATGAGCACCACCTTAAATCCCCCGTACCCCATGCGCGATTACGGCATGCTTGGCCCGGATGCCAAACTGGCCGAGGCTGCTGGCTTGAAGTCAGCGCAGTGGTATCACACGGAAATTTCCCGCAAAGACATCAAGGAGCTGATGAAGCGCTCTGACCAGCCTGCCATCCGCGATACCATCATCTGGCTTGGCGCGATGCTGGTGTTTGCTGCACTCGCGATTTATCTCTGGCCATCATGGTGGGCCGTGCTGCCGCTTCTGGCCTATGGCGTACTTTACGGATCAGCGACGGACTCGCGCTGGCATGAATGCGGCCATGGCACGGCGTTCAAGACACTATGGATGAATGACTGGGTGTACCAGATCGCCTGCTTCATGATCATGCGCAACCCGGCCCGCTGGCGCTGGAGCCATACGCGCCACCACACTGATACTTATATTGTGGGCCTCGATCCTGAAATCGCAGTCATGCGGCCACCCAATGCCTTTCGCACAGCCATGGCCTATATCGGCGTTTTCGATGCCTGGGACGCAATGAAGAGCATGGTGATCAACAGCTTCGGCGTCATCGCTGCCGAAGAAAAAACCTTCATCCCCGAAATGGAATGGCCACGCGTCATCAAGGTGGCGCGCGTGTGGATGGTGATTTATGCGGCAACCATTGCGACGGCACTTTATCTAGGCTCATGGCTGCCGATTGTGCTGGTGGGACTGCCCCGCCTTTATGGCGCATGGCATCACGTGCTCACCGGATTGATGCAACATGGTGGTCTCGCCGACAATGTGCTCGACCATCGCATGAATTCGCGCACGGTTTACATGAACCCGATCTCGCGCTTCATTTATTGGAACATGAACTATCACGTCGAGCACCACATGTTCCCGATGGTGCCGTATCATGCGCTGCCGAAATTGCATGAGATGATCAAGCACGATCTCCCTGCACCAACCCCATCGATCTGGGCCTGCTACATGGAGATGTTCCCTGCATGGGTGAGGCAGATGCGTGGCGAGGATTATTTCCTGGATCGCGCATTGCCCGCAACAGCCAAACCCTACAGGCCCGATTTGCATGGCCAGGTCGAAACCGCTAAAGCCGCCGCAGAATAAGGATCAGCATACATGTCCAACTGGATAAGAGCACTCGGTGCCGAAGATGTCGCCAATGAAGATGTCGCGCGCTTCGATCACGCCGGAAAAACCTATGCGATCTACCGCTCGCCGGATGACAAATATTACGCCACCGACGGCCTTTGTACGCATGAGAAAATTCATCTCTGCGACGGCCTGGTCATGGACAACATCATCGAATGCCCCAAGCACAATGGCCGCTTTGATTACACCAATGGCGCTGCCATGGGGGCTCCCGTCTGCGTCAACCTGAAGACTTACGCGGTCAAGGTTGAAGGCGGCGATATTTACATCGACGTTACCTGATGACAGGAATGGTGATCATTGGCGCTGGCATGGCTGGTGCACGTGCTGTGATCGGCCTGCGCGGCGCTGACTATCAGGGTGACATTACGCTGATCGGCGAAGAAGCGCATTTGCCCTATGACCGCCCGCCACTTTCGAAAGCGGCTATCACCGAAGAAGCAGCGCCATCGCCCGTATGGCTTCTCGATGAAGACATCGCGAAATCACTGAAGGCTGATGTGCGCCGCAGTGTGAAGGCTGAAGCAATCGACCGCGACGCAAAACGCGTGCGCCTCAGTGATGGCTCATCCCTCGCTTACGAAAAACTGCTGATCGCAACGGGTGCAAAACCCCGTGCCCTCCGCTTGCCCGGTGGTGAGCATGCGTTGCTTCTGCGCAATTTCGAAGATGCGTTGTTGCTGCGCGAAAAATTCCAGCCCGGCAAAAAGATCGTCGTGATTGGTGGTGGCTTCATCGGGCTTGAACTCGCATCATCGGCGCGCAAACGCGGCTGCGATGTGACAGTTATTGAAGCCCAACCCCGCATCCTGATGCGCGGCGTCACTGAAGCTGTGGCCAAGATCGTGCACGATGAACATGTGGCGCAAGGTGTCACCATGCTGTGTGGCACAGGTCTTTCATCTCTCGAAAAAGACGCCGTACACTTGGCTGATGGCCGCGTGATTTCCGCTGATACCATCATCGCAGGTATCGGTGCCGCACCAGATGTGGCGCTTGCCGAAGCAGCGGGCCTCGCCATCGACAATGGCATCGCCTGCAATGCCGAACTGCAAACGAGTGACGTTGATATTTTTGCAGGCGGCGATTGCTGCTCCTTCATCCACCAGAAATTCGGCAATCGCCGCATCCGCCTCGAAGCCTGGCGCAATGCGCAAGACCACGGCATGATCGCAGCCGAAAACATGCTCGGCAAAGCGCGCCGCGCCGAGGGTATCCCCTGGTTCTGGTCAGATCAATATGATCTCTCCCTGCAAGTCACCGGCATGACCGACATGGGCAAAACCCGCATCGAACGCCGCACATCAGAAAACACCGTCGTAGAATTTTTCCTCGGCGACGATGGCGCACTGATGGGTGCGAGCGGCATTGGTGTCGGCAACACAATCGGCCGCGACATCAAACTCGCTGAAATGCTGATCGCCAAGGGTGCAAAACCCGATCCAAAATCCCTTGCCGATACGGGTTTTCAGTTGAAGTCGTTGCTGCGTGGTTAACTCACGTGAGCAACACCGCGCCTGAACCTTTCTCACGAGGCGGTGAAGGCCCCTGTTCAAGTCAACGTATTTGCTCCATGTGAAGAGCATGGCACAACCATTCCAGTTTCGCAGGCTTGTACTTCCAGCCATTATTCTGGCTGCGATGGCGATCGGCTATGCGTTTGGCGTGCACAAGTATTTCACCTTTCAAGCCATAGCAGAAAACCGTGCCAGCCTCGAAAACTTCACGCGCGACAATGGTTTGCTAGCCAGTTTCATCTACTTTCTCATCTATGTCGCAGTTGTAGCCCTGTCGTTTCCGGGTGCAGTAATTCTGACCATTCTCGGTGGCTTTCTGTTTGGTTGGCTATGGGGTGGAGCGCTCACGGTATTTGCCGCAACAGCCGGTGCATCAATCATTTTCCAGATCGCGCGTTCGGCCTTGGGCGCAAGCCTTGCCAAGCGGGCTGGGCCGTTTCTGGCAAAGCTGAAAAGCGGATTTGAAACCGACGCTTTCAACTATCTCCTCTTCCTTCGTCTGGTGCCCGCATTCCCCTTCTGGCTGGTAAACATTGCGCCTGCCCTGTCAAACGTCAGTCTACGGACGTTTTCGTTGGCGACATTCCTCGGCATCATCCCCGGCACTTTCGCCTTCAGCTTTGTCGGCGAAGGTCTGGGCTCAGTGCTCGATGCGCAATCCGCAGCGCATGCCACATGCGTTACTGAAAAAGGTGCGGCCAACTGCCCGTTCAATATCGAGCTTTCATCGCTGGTGACGCGCGAGATCATTTATGCACTCGTTGCCCTTGGCGTTGTTGCCGTCATCCCGGTGCTGATCAAGAAATGGAAAGGCCAAAATGCTATATGATCTCGCGGTAATCGGTGGCGGTTCAGCCGGACTTTCAGTTGCGGCAGCTGCAGCACAGTTTGGTGAGAAGGTCGTGCTTTTCGAAAAGGGCGAAATGGGTGGTGATTGCCTGAACTCGGGCTGTGTCCCATCGAAAGCATTGCTGGCTGCTGCGAAAGCCGCACAGGCGCATCGCAGCTCGGGGAAGTTTGGTGTCGCCGCTGATGAGCCCATGATTGATTTCGCCAAAGCGATGGCACATGTGGAAAGCGTGATTGCAAAAATCGCACCACATGACTCCGTTGAGCGCTTCGAAGGCCTTGGTGTCACGGTCGTGCAAGCCCCAGCACAATTTGTGAATGCCGACACGCTGGAAGCCAATGGCAAGCGGTATCAGGCTCGCAAGATCGTCATCGCCACAGGCTCGCGCGCTGGCGTGCCACCCATTCCGGGGCTTGCCGAAACGCCTCATTTCACCAACGAAACAATCTTCAAAAACCGCGTATTGCCGAAGCATTTGATCGTGATCGGTGGCGGCCCCATCGGCATGGAAATGGCGCAGGCGCATCGCCGCTTGGGTTCAAAAGTCACGGTCCTCGAAGCCTTCCAGCCCTTGGCCAAGGACGATCCCGAGCTCACCAAATTCGTTTTGGATGCGTTACGATCTGAAGAAATCGACATTCGCGCCGAAGCCAAAATCGCCAGTATCGGTAAGACTGCAACGGGCGCTGAAATCACCTTCGCTGATGGCAGCACATTGCAAGGCTCACATATCCTCGTCGCTGCAGGCCGCATCCCCAATACGCAAGGCCTCAACCTCGAAGCAGGCGGCGTGACTTATGACAAGCGCGGCATTTCAGTCGATCAAGGCTTGCGCAGTATCTCCAACCGTAAGGTTTATGCCGCTGGTGATGTTGCAGGCGGCCTGCAATTCACCCATGTCGCTGGCTATCACGCAGGCCTGATCATCAGGAACGCGCTGTTCAAACTGCCGATCAAAAACCGCACCGACTTCATCCCCTGGGTCACCTACACCGATCCGGAATTGGCACACGTTGGCCTCAGCGAAAAAGAGGCCCGCACCCAGCATGGTGATGCGATCAAGGTGTTGCGCTTTGGCTTTGACGGCAATGATCGCGCTCTCGCGGAAGGCAAGGGCACTGGCATGGTGAAGCTCATCACCGCAAAGAATGGACGCATCTTGGGCGCATCAATCGTTGGCCCCAATGCCGGCGACCTGATTGCCATGTGGGCGCTTGCCGTCAACCGCAAACTCAAGGTTTCTGCGATTGCCAATCTTGTCTTGCCATATCCAACCCTCGGCGAGACCGGAAAACGCGCCGCCATGACCTATTATGCAGGGGTTACCGAAAAGCCGCTCATCCGAAACGCCATCCGCCTCCTCAAAATCTTCGGCTGAAGGGCGTTTTCCTTTTCGCCCCGGACAGCGTAAAACAACGCCGAATCAAGGGGTAGCCAATGAACTTGCTGAAGCTGAACCGTCGCACGCTTCTCAAAGCCGCAACACTCGCACCTACAGCCCAACTCGTCAGCATACAGGCCTTCGCCCAGGACAAGACATTCGTCCACGGCCTCAGCACCTTTGGCCAGCTCAAATACGCAAGTGGCTTCAAGCATTTTGACTATGTCAATCCGCAAGCTCCCAAAGGCGGAAAATTGCGGCTTGGCTTTTTAGGTTCCTTCGATACGTTCAACACCAACTCGATCAAAGGCGATCCCTTTGTTTCGGCGCAAGCCGAAGCCTCCGTCAATGGTGCGGAAGAAACCTTGATGTCAGCGCCATATGATGAGCCCGCAACAAATTATGGCCTGATTGCCGATGGCGTCTGGCATCCCGCCGATTACTCATCAACCGTGTTTCGCCTGAACCCGTCGGCACGCTTTCACGATGGCAAACAAGTCACGCCAGAAGATGTGATCTGGACCTTTGAACAGCTCCGCAAGAACTTGCCGGGCATACAGGCTTATTACAAAAACGTGGTGAAGCTTGAGCAGACTGGCGCGCGCGAAGTCACATTCACCTTCGACAGCAAGGGCAACCGCGAACTGCCATTGATCGTGGGTCAGATATCAGTGTTGCCCAAGCATTGGTGGACGGGCAAGGATGCCAATGGCAAGCAACGCGACATCGCGGCAAACACTTTGGAACCGCCGCTGGGATCAGGTCCCTATCGCATCAAGGATTTCAAGGCCGGGCAATTCGTGCGCATGGAGCGCGTCAAAGACTATTGGGGCAAGGATCTGCCCGTTAATATAGGTCGTCACAATTTTGATGAAGTGGAATTCCTGTTTTTCAAGGATGGCGTTGTGGCCTTTGAAGGCTTCAAGGCTGATGCCTATGATTTCCGCTGGGAGAACAGCTCGAAGCAATGGGCGACGGGCTATGATTTTCCGGCGATGAAGGATGGCCGCGTCACGCGAGAAGCGATCAAGCTCAAGAATGTCGAGCCATGCCAGGTTTGGGTTTTGAATTTGCGGCGCGAAAAATTCGGGGATGTCCGTGTACGTCAGGCGCTTGATCTGGCGTTTGATTTCGAATGGACCAACAAGAACTTGTTCTACGGGATCTATGCGCGCTGCCGTTCGATTTTCAACAATTCCATACTAGAGGCCAAGGGCCTGCCATCACCAGAAGAGCTGGCACTGCTCGAACCGCTGCGCGCCGACTTGCCACCCGATGTATTCACCACCGAATATGTGAACCCGGTCAACGACTCCACACAGAACCGCCGCAAGAATTTGCGAGAGGCTTCGCGCCTGCTGGAAGAAGCTGGGTGGAAGGTGACGCAAGTTGGTGCAAAGAGCTTGCGCAAGAATGCCAAGGGCGAAACTCTTGCGATCGAGTTCCTGCTCGACTCGCCACTGTTTGAACGGATTGCCTTGCCATACAGCCAGGAACTCGAAAGCCTTGGTGTCGCCGTCACCATCCGCACCGTTGATCCCGCGCAATACGAACGCCGCACCGAGGACTATGATTATGATGTTGTAAGTGGCATCTGGGGGCAGTCACTTTCGCCCGGCAATGAACAGCGCGATTACTGGGGCAGCGAAGCCGCTGACAAAAAGGGCGGCCGCAATGCCGCAGGCATCAAGAACAAGGCGATTGACGCATTGATCGACAAGTTGATTTTTGCCGAAGGCCGCGATGCCCAGATCACCGCCGCGCGCGCGCTGGATCGCGCCGTCATGCACAATCATTACATGATCCCGATGTGGTTCTCCGACGCTGATCGCATTGCCTATTGGAACCGCTTAGGCAGGCCAAACAAAGTGCCTGATCACTCCATCGGTTTTTCGTCAACCTGGTGGGCGGACGACAGCAAAATGCCGAAGGCTCAATAGCCGTTCATGCTCAACTATCTCATCAAACGCTTGCTGCTGATGATCCCCACATTGCTGGGCGTCATGCTGCTGACATTCGCCGTCATTCAATTCGTGCCGGGTGGCCCTGTTGAACAGATCATTTCCAAACTCGATAGCGACAGTGCGGAAAGTACTGGTCGCATATCCGGCGGTGGCAGTGAAGCTGGCGGTGAAGGTGGTCAAGCTGGTGGCAAATATCGCGGTGCGCAAGGCCTCGATCCCGAATTCATCAAGTCACTCGAAAAGCAGTTCGGTTTTGACAAGCCTGTGCATGAGCGTTTCCTCAAAATGGTGAAAGACTACGCCACCTTCAATTTCGGCAATTCCTATTACAAGGACCAGTCCGTCATTTCGCTGATTGCCGATAAAATGCCCGTGTCGATTTCACTGGGCCTGTGGCTGACACTGATCACCTATCTCGTGTCCATTCCGCTTGGCATCAAGAAGGCCGTAAGCGATGGCTCGCGTTTTGATATCTGGACATCTGCCGTCATCATCGTGGGCTATGCGATCCCGAGCTTCATTCTCGCAATCTTCCTGATCATGTTGTTTGCTGGCGGAAGTTTCTGGAACTGGTTCCCGCTACGGGGTCTCACATCCGACAATTTCGAACAGCTGAGCACCTTCGGCAAACTCAAGGACTACGCCTGGCATCTGGCACTTCCATTGTTCGCACTTGGCATCTCATCCTTCGCGACGATGACGCTGCTCACCAAGAACTCCTTTCTCGATGAAATCCGCAAGCAATATGTGACAACTGCTCGTGCAAAGGGCCTGACCGAAGGCCGCATTCTCTACGGTCATGTGTTTCGCAATGCGATGATGCTGGTGATTTCAGGATTTCCCGGCGCATTTCTGAGTGCCTTTTTTGCAGGCTCGCTGCTGATCGAACAGGTTTTCTCGCTCGATGGCCTCGGCTATCTCACTTACAAGTCAGCGCTGGACCGCGACTATCCTGTGGTGCTCGCCAATCTCTACATCTTCACTTTGCTTGGCCTGTTGGTGGCACTGGTTTCCGATCTCACCTACACGTGGATTGATCCCCGCATCGATTTTGAATCGCGTGAGGTTTGAGGGATGAAGCTCTTCAACTTCAAAGGCCTCAACCAACGCCGCTGGGAATTGTTCAAAAAGAACAAGCGCGGATTCTGGTCGCTGTGGATTTTCCTGGCACTGTTTTTCGTTTCGCTGTTTGCGCCAATCATTGCCAATGATCGGCCAGTCCTCGCCTCTTACAAAGGTGAATTGCTGTTCCCCACACTGATTGACTATCCCGAAACCAAATTCGGCGGCTTTCTAGCCGTTACGGATTTCCGCGATCAGGTGAACGCCGACGAGATCAACGCCAATGGCTGGATGATCTGGCCACCCATTCGCTATTCCCATGCTTCAGTGAACAGGGACGTGCCGCGGCCCGCCCCTTCACCGCCCGTGTGGCGCTTGTCCGCCAATGAAAAGTGTGGCCGCTATCCGCAAGGCAATGCGGACCCTGCCTGCATTGCGGGCAACATGAATTGGCTTGGCACCGATGATCAGGGCCGCGATGTTGTGGCACGCCTGATCTATGGCTTCCGACTATCAGTTGCTTTCGGACTGATCCTCACACTCTTTGCGTCGATCATCGGCATGCTGGCGGGTGCCGTGCAGGGTTACTTCGGTGGCTGGGTCGATCTTCTGTTCCAGCGCTTCATCGATATCTGGGCCTCGCTCCCGACACTTTATTTGCTGATCATTCTCGCGGCCTTCATCACGCCGACCTTCTGGCTTTTGCTGTTCATTCTCGTGCTCTTCTCATGGACCAATCTGGTTGGTGTGGTGCGTGCTGAATTCCTCCGTGCACGGAACTTTGAATATGTCCGCGCCGCCCGCGCGCTCGGCCTCACCGATTGGCAAATCATGTGGAAGCATCTTCTGCCGAACGCGCTGGTATCAACCATCACCTTCATGCCCTTCATTCTCTCAGGCTCGGTGACAACACTGACCGCACTTGATTATCTCGGCTTCGGATTGCCTCCAGGCTCAGCCTCGCTTGGCGAACTTGTCTATCAGGGCAAGGCCAACATTCAGGCCCCTTGGCTTGCGATGACCGCCTTCTTCACCATGTCGACCATGCTCACACTTCTTGTCTTCATCGGTGAAGCCGTGCGTGATGCGCTTGATCCGCGAAAGACACTCGCATGACCGGGGGCATGAGCGAGGGCAAACTTCTCGAGGTGAAAGACCTTTCCGTGCTGTTCAAGCAGGGCGGCAAGGAAACCCTTGCGGTTGATCGCGTCTCCTTCTCGATCAACAAGGGCGAAACCCTGGCACTTGTGGGTGAGTCAGGTTCGGGCAAATCGGTTTCCGCAAATTCAATTCTGAAACTCCTCGCCTATCCCGCTGCATCTCACCCTTCAGGCGAAATTTTCTTCAAGGGAGAAAACCTGCTCGACGCCAACGAGGCTGATCTTCGGCGCGTGCGCGGCAACGACATCACCATGATTTTCCAGGAGCCGATGACCTCGCTCAACCCACTGCACACAGTCGAGCAGCAAATTGGCGAAGTCCTCGAACTCCACACCGATTTGCGTGGTGACAAGCAACGCGCCCGCATAGTGGAGATGCTGACCAAAGTCGGCATTCGCGATCCCGAAACCCGCCTCAAGGATTTCCCGCATCAGCTCTCCGGCGGTCAGCGCCAACGCGTGATGATCGCAATGGCGCTTGCCAACAATCCCGATCTGTTGATTGCCGATGAACCGACAACAGCACTTGATGTCACAGTGCAGGCACAAATCCTGAAACTTCTGAAAGACCTGCAAGCCGAAACCGGCATGGCGCTGTTGCTGATCACCCATGATCTCGGCGTGGTGCGCAACATGGCCGACACGGTTTGCGTCATGAAAAAAGGCAAGATCGTCGAGGCCGGAAATGCCAAGGAGCTCTTCGCCAATCCGCAGCATGAATACACGCAGATGCTTCTCGCCGCCGAACCCAAGGGCCGTGCGGCACCCGTGAAGCCCGATGCCGAAATGATTGTCGAAGGCGACAATGTCAGAGTTTGGTTTCCAATCCGGCGCGGATTTTTGCGCCGCACGGTTGGCCATATCAAGGCAGCCGACGGCATCGACTTTACCATTCGTGCAGGTGAAACGCTTGGCGTGGTCGGCGAGTCGGGCTCAGGCAAAACCACACTCGGCCTTGCCACATTGCGGCTGATCTCATCGCAGGGCGATCTCCGTTTTCGCGGCCAGCGCATTGATGGTTTGAAGTCGAAGGAAATGCGCCCTTTGCGAAAAGACATGCAAGTGGTGTTTCAGGATCCCTATGGTTCGCTCAGCCCCCGCATGTCGGTGATGCAGATTGTTGAAGAAGGCCTCGTCATCCAGAACCCCGGCATGAAGGCTGATGAGCGGCGCCAGCGCGTATCAACCGCACTTTCCGAAGTGGGCCTTGATCCCGAAACCATGGATCGTTACCCGCATGAATTTTCCGGCGGTCAGCGCCAGCGCATTGCGATTGCACGTGCCCTTGCACTGGAGCCAAAATTCATCCTGCTGGATGAGCCAACCTCAGCGCTGGATATGTCAGTGCAGGCGCAAGTGGTTGAGCTTCTGCGCACCATTCAGGCCAGGCACAATATCGCCTACATGTTCGTGAGCCACGATCTCAAGGTGGTGCGCGCGCTTGCCAACAAGGTGATCGTGATGCGCAATGGCAAGATTGTCGAGCATGGTGAGACCGAGGCGATTTTTGATCGTCCGTCCACGGATTATACCAAGGCGCTGATTGCAGCGGCCTTCAACCTGAAGGCCATTGATGGTGCGGTAAAGCAGTGAGCGCGTTTTTGTTTGTCACACCCACATGGGATGGCAAGGCCTGGGCCAAGGAAATGGCCAAAGCTGCACCACATCTCGAAATGCGGGTGTGGCCCGATGTCGGCGATCCCAAGGATGTGCACTACGTCGCCGCATGGCTTCCTCCACCCAATGTCGTCGCAAGCCTGCCCAATCTGAAAGTCATCTATTCGCTAGGGGCAGGGGTTGATGCCATTCTCGGCGATACGACCTTGCCAAAGAATATCCCCGTCGTGCGCGTGAACGATGCGGATCTCACCAACCGCATGTCGGAATATATCGTGCTGCACAGCCTGATGCATCACCGCCAGCAACGCCGCATTGATGCACAACAGCGCGACAAGAACTGGCATCAATTTTCACAACACGCCGCAAACGCGATGACAGTTGGTGTGATGGGCCTTGGCGTACTCGGACAGGATGCCGCGAAAAAACTTTCAATGATGGGTTTCCGAGTTGTCGGTTGGAGCCGCACACAGAAGAACCTGCCCGGCATCAAATGCTACGCTGGCGAAAATGAGCGTGATCAGTTTTTAGAAGCGACCGATATCCTCGTTTCGCTTCTCCCGGCAACGCCAGAAACCGATGGCATCATCAACCGAACGCTGATCCAGAAGCTCTCCCGCAAAGGCCCGCTTGGCGCACCCGTGTTGATCAATGCCGGGCGTGGCCGCCAGCAAGTCGATGATGATATTATCGCGGCACTCGATGCCGGCGAACTCCACGCCGCAACGCTCGATGTCTTCCTCACCGAACCACTGCCCAGGGACTCAAAACTCTGGACACATCCCAAGGTCACGATCACGCCGCACAACGCAGCGGATTCAGAGCCACCAGCGATCTGCCAATACGTAGCAGGCGAAATCGCCCGCTTCGAGAGGGCCGAGCCCTTGCGCAATCTTGTAGATCGCGCGCGTGGGTATTGAGGTATTTCATCAATCACATTTAAAACTAAGTCCGTCATCCCCACGAACGTGGGGACCCAGACTTTCAGCTGCTCACATGTTTGAAAGTCTGGGTTCCCGCGTTCGCGGGAATGACGGAATAAAGTTGGACTGATAAAAGAAGCTCAACGCTCAATCCGGTACCACATGCCCGACAAAAGGCAGTTCGCGGAACTGATGCGCCATGTCCATGCCAAAACCCACAACAAATTTGTCGGGACAATCAAAGCCCTGATAGTCAGGCTTGATATTAGCCGCGAGATGACCGGGCTTGTGCAGCAGTACGCATGACTTTGTGGCCCGAGCACCGCGCGCCATCAGCAAGTCTTTCGCGAAGGCCAGCGTGCGTCCTGATTCAAGAATATCATCAATCAACAACACGTCGCGATCACGCACTTCGGTCTCGATATCCCGCAACACTTCAACAGTGCCGGAGGATTTTGTCGATTTGCGATAACTCGCCAGGATCATGAAATCAACTTCTGGCGACAAGCCAGCATGATGCATGGCGCGAATGAGATCGGCCGCAAAAATGAAACTGCCCTTCAGCACAGGCACCACCAGCAGGCGATGCGGTTTGGTCGCAGCAATTTCGCCCGCCAGCTTGTCGATGCGGTGTTGAATGTCGGCAGCGGAAAACAGGACATCAATGCGATGCCCGTCAATTTTGATGGAGCTCATGATTCCGGCTTCCTAGCGAAATGGAAACGAAGAGTCACTACTGGATTGGACTTGTGGATGCCGTGACCAGTTCTTCTGCCTTGGCAAAACGAATCTGCAAATCCTTGGCACCTGCTGGCGGGTCTTGCACGCGCGTCACAAAGCCGGTGATTTCACCAGGACGCAAAGGCCGCGCCGCTGTATCCAGGATCCAGCTGTAAACTTCCTTGCCCTCACCATCACGAAGCGAAAAGCGAAGCGATGGAATGCGGCGCATGTCTTCGGTGATGTTGATCAGGTCACCCTTCACGGTGAGCACGCGCTCGCCCTTGACGATCTTGTGATCCTGCGCCACCCGGCGGATTTCAAGACCATAGATATTCACATCATAACCAACGGCCTGATAGGCCTTGTAGGTTACAGGTGCACTCGCAACCATGATTTCAGGGGCAGCCATCGCCATGGCAAGTGGCATCGCGGTGAACAGGCCATAGCCCGCCCAACCTAGAGCGGTGCGACGGCGTGCAGCACGCCTGGCGTCGAATTCTTCCTTGGCCTCACGGCCAACCCGCATCAGCCGTTCAAACTCGGCATCTGATGGTTCATCCATTTCCTCGCGGATTTGCGTTCTGCGAAACGGCTGCACATCAATGACATCGGCGACTTCAAGCTCGATCCAGCGATTGCCACAGGCGCGACAGGTGATCTTGACATCGCCCGGTGCTTGCAGGGCGTTGGAGAATTCATAGCGGCTTGCACAGGATGGGCAGGTGACTATCATTGGGCAATAAACATCAATCTTGATTCGAGACCGGACTGCGGCTGCGGAATTCCACTAAAAGCCGTCATGGTTAAGGGCCAGTTAAACGGGCATTCAGAATAGCGTGTTGAGCATGGACAAAGTGGGGCTCTCCTATGGGGGTGGCCCGGAAATCCTGAAAGACGTGAGTTTTGCGCTTGCCCCGCAAAGCTTTCACTTCCTCACAGGCCCATCAGGAGCAGGGAAATCCTCGCTGCTGCGGCTGATGTTCATGGCGCTGAAACCATCGCGTGGCCTGATCTCGCTGTTTGGCAAAAATACCAGCGGCCTTTCGCCCGCCGACATCCCTAAGATCCGCAGGCGCATCGGCGTGGTATTCCAGGATTTTCGTCTGATTGATCACCTGAGTGTATTTGAGAACGTGGCGCTGCCTTTGCGCGTACAAGGCATGCCGGAGAAGTCCTACCGCAAGGACGTCGAAGACCTCATCGATTGGGTCGGTCTCAAGCGTCACGCCAAATCTCTGCCACCGGTTCTTTCCGGGGGTGAGCAACAGCGTGTGGCCATTGCCCGTGCCGTTGTCACCAAGCCTGAACTCATCATCGCCGATGAGCCAACAGGCAACGTCGATCCAGCACTTGCGCATCGCCTGTTGCACCTCTTCCTGGAGCTCAATCGCTCCGGCACCACGGTGTTCATCGCCTCGCATGACGAAGGCCTGATTGCACAAGCGCGAAAGCCCGTGTTTCGCCTCGCTGAAGGCAGGCTTTCCTGATGGCAACAGCAATCATTCAAAAACAGGCAGCACCTTTGCGCGCCCTCACGGTCACCATGGCTGTGATGTGTTATCTTGCTTGTCTTGCCATTGGTGCGTTGTTCCTCGTCAACCGCGCCGTCAACACCTGGACCAATGGCCTCACGGGCGAAGTCACCGTACAGATCCGCGAGACGCGCGGTGCCGACATGGAAGCAGATCTCAAACGCGCCGAGGAAATTCTCTCCACATCTCCCGGTGTCACCTCTGTCGAAATCCTCGACCGTGAAGCTGGCATCAAGCTTCTCGAACCATGGCTTGGCAAAAATGATCTCGCCGATCTCCCTGTGCCACGTTTGATCCGTGTACGGATTGATCCAAAAGCACAGCCTGATTTTGGTGCACTTTCCGTCACACTCACGCAGGCCATCAGGGGTGCCTCGCTCGACACGCATGAGCGCTGGGTCGACCAGCTCACCGAAATGGCGCGTTCTTTGTCGCGGCTTTCAACCCTTGTTTTGGCGCTGATCACACTCTCGGCCATTGCCATGGTGGTGTTTGCCACACGTGCCGCCCTTTCCGCCAACAAGCACATCGTCGATGTGCTGCGCTTGGTGGGGGCCAGCAATGGTTTTATCGCCCGCCAGATTGACCGCCGCTTTATCGCAACCGGACTTTTTGCCGGATTGATTGGCACTGGTCTTGGCGTTCTCACATTCCTCGCACTCGGCCTCAGCCGCACATCTGCTGTAGCCGATGCCGCACTTGATCTGGTCAATTTGCCAGGCGGTCCCAACTACACGCTCTATGCATCGCTCCTCGCCCTTCCGGTCATCGCCACACTGATTGCGCTGGTTACCTCGCGCCTCACATTGATCCGTATGCTGAGCAATTCTGCATGACCGCATTTCGCTCACTAATTTTCAACATCCTTTTCTATGCAAGCTTCCTCATCGTCGTGCTGATCGGCACGGTGTTGTTGCTGGCACCCCGCAAATGGATGATCCGCTTCATGCAACTGTCAGGCAGCTACGGTATCTGGCTGCTTCGTGTTGTTTGCGGCACCAAAATGGAAGTGCGCGGCCACGAAAACATCCCGCACGGCGCAAGTCTGGTTGCTGGCAAGCACCAGTCCCTGTGGGAGACCTTCGCCATCCTGCCACTGCTCGATGATCCCGCCATGGTCCTGAAAAAGGAACTCACCCTGATCCCTGGCTACGGCTGGATGAACCTCAAAGCCCGTATGATTGCAGTCGAGCGGTCAGCTGGTTCAGCAGCGCTGCGCAAAATGGTGGACGACGCAAAACGTGCCTTGGCCGAAAACCGCCAGATCGTTATTTTACCGGAAGGGACCCGCCGCGCTCCTGACGATCCCCCTGACTACAAACCAGGTGCGGCAGCTCTCTACACCGCGCTCAACACACCTTGCACCCCCTTTGCCCTCAATGCAGGTCTCTATTGGCCACGCCGCAAGTTCCTCCGCCATCCCGGAACCATCATCATTTCCTTCCTGCCAGCGATCCCTGCCGGATTGCCGCGCCGCGAATTCCAGAAGCGTCTGGAAACGGCCATCGAAATCGAGACAAAAGCCCTCGTGGCGGAAGGCAAAAAGAAAGATTCGATCCCGACTTGAATTAGTTCGCTTCTTACCCTATATAGCCGTTTATCGACTTCTCGGCCTACCAAGCTGCGGTTCCACATCACTTTGTGTGTTGCCACGACCTCATTCTTCTCAATCCAGATATCGATAGGGGGACTTGCGTGCAAATTCGCGCGTGAGTACTTAAACTAGCATTTGGAAAAGGATATGAAATGCAGACTGGTACAGTAAAGTGGTTCAACGCAACCAAGGGCTTCGGCTTCATTCAGCCAGCAGCTGGTGGTCCTGATGTGTTCGTTCACATCAGCGCAGTTGAACGTGCCGGCATGAAGAGCCTCAATGAAGGCCAGAAGATTTCTTACGAAATCGTTGCTGATCGCCGCACAGGCAAATCGTCAGCCGACAAGCTCGCTCCAGCCGCTTAAATAGTGCGCGCGGCTTACGCTGCGCCAAGCTAGCAAGCTGTAGAGCTACAAAGCGGAACAAGCTGACCACGGATGTAATGGCAGCCAAACCGCAAAAGGAAAGCGCGATCCCGGGATCGCGCTTTTGTTTTTTGAGGTGCGAGTCACCGCGCTTCAGGCTTCAGGCTTCAGGCTTCAGGCAATAGGCTCAGCCATTATCCATTTCAGCCTGGGTGACTGTGTGGCTGTAAGTGAAAGTTGCCGATGCACCGGGGGCAAGGGTCGACCATATTCCGTCGCTGTTGGTAGCGTCAGGAGTTGAAGCAAAAGCACCGAGCGGACCTGGCGTGAGTGTTTCATTGGCAATTCCGCCCGCGCCAAGCGGAAGCTGCAGGCCAGGTGTTCCGTGCATGTCTGTGACATTCACATTGGTCAGGGCCACATTGCCTGTGTTCGTCACAACATAGGTGTAAGTGATGATCTCGTTCAGATCAGCCCTTGTCGCGGTACCGCCTGGAATATCCGTAAGCACGTAAGACTTTTGTATGTTGAGCGCAGGCACAGCAGCAATTGTCGTCATTGCAGAAGACGCAACCGCATTGATTGTCACCGTCCCGTTTCGTGCCGTTGCATTTGCAGAATTGGTAACACCATTCACAATCCCGGCACTGCGATAAACATCCAAAGCCGAGAGTGTGTAAGTGGCCGTAAAGGTGGCTTGCGCTCCTACTGCCAAATTTACGCCAGCTGCTGGCGAGAATGCGCCAAGCGTGTTGGTTCCATTCACCCCATTGAAACGTGGTCCAACATCTGAGGGAAATGCCGCCGTCAGGTTAACGCTGCCAGTATTCCTGATCACGTAGGTAAACGTGATTGTGTCGCCAGCGTCGGTGATTGCGGCATTGCTGCCCAAGGCAACGGTGGGTGCCGCCGCCGTTTTGGTGAGGCTGATTGAGGCGACCGTCAGAATGGAAGTTCGGGCAGTCGAAAACGCTGATGTGACGGAATTTCCCAAGGCATTGACGCCGATGGTCCGCGCCGTATTGCTCACACCATTGGTGATGCCTGCTGCATTGTTAACATCGCTGATGGTCATCGTGTAGGTCGCTGTAAAGGTCTGCGATGCCCCTGCCGCAAGCGTGGCAGATGTCGGTGAGAACGCGCCCATGGTACCCGATCCAGGAATGCCGTTAAACAGCGGCCCAGGATCAACAGGTACAACATTGTTCAAGGTGACGGCGCCAGTGTTTCTCACAACATAAGTAAATGTAATCCGGTCGTTTCCGTCCGTAATCGCAGTGTTGGCTCCCTGGTTGACAGTTGGCGCGCTGGCAGTTTTCGTGAGCGTCATCCCAGTGTTGGCAATGGTAATCGTTGTCACCGCAGTATTCGAGTTGTCGACACCATCATTGACCACAACGCTAATGGTGCGCGCCGGAGTGAGCACGCCAGTCGTACTGAAGGTGATCGCGCGAATAGCGGCCTGGTAATTGGCCAGCGTTGAAACGCCGGACAGGGTGATGACGCCAGTTGCTGCATTGTAGGCAGAAGCCGTGATCCCTGCAGGCAAGGTGCCTGCTGTCAGAAGGTCACCAGCTTGCCTGTTGGTGAGCGTAATCGTGGCAGACGAAATTGTCGTACCTTCGTCCGAAATCTTGTCATCAGTGCCAGCAATTGAGACTGCAGCACCTGCAGGATCATAAACCGTTGCATAGCCAGTATCGGCCAGTCCAAGTGAGAGATCGAGTGCTGGTGGATTGTTGAGAATAGTTGATGTTGCGACGAAAACCGCTGAATCATATCGGGCGTCCAACACGTCCGCGATCCGAATGGTGATCGTGTATGTCGTTCCTGGCACAACATCAAACGCGTTGATGAATACCCGTGTCGCCCCATCCATGTTGATGTCTGGAATCGCAGCCCCAACAGTTGGATTATTGCGATAAAATCCCGCGTTATTGATGTTGTTGACAGTGTCGATATCAGTTCCGGTTGTTGTTCCCGGAATCGTGGCAATATTGTTGTTCGTATAAGTACCGCCGCTCAGCACCATTGAGAAATTGTCACTGTACCCCTGACCAACATAATCAAGATACTCTTCAGACATGAAAACACTTGCGACCGACATGCGGTAAACGCCAGGAACTGGAATAAATGAAAACGTAAACGTGGCAATGTCATATTCATTGCCAGTGGCTGTGTTGGAATGAACAGTATCCAGCAACGTCGCAGTCGGGGTCGTGCCTGGGATTTGCGAGGCATTGCCTGTGCTCAACACAATGCCACTCGTAATCCCCATATTTGAACCCGTCGTCGTAAAGGTGGCAGTCGAGCTGGTACCTGGACCGGTGCGTACGGGTGTGCCTGTCAAGGTGATGCCGCTGTTGCCCGTCGCAATCGCATTGGCCAAGGTGGTTACATTGGTTGTGTTCGTGACAGTGACGGCAGCTTCCGCCTGAACAGCAAACAGCACCGACATCAAGGCTTGAAGTACCAGCCATGACCAAACCCGCAAAGCCCGGGGCTGCCAGCACAAAAAAATGGGATTAAAGAAACGGCATTTCATTTGAAACTAACTACACACACTGCAAAAAATCCAACTGCAACACTTGGCGATTAGGCTGGTATGGTAAAAATTGACTTAAGTGAGCCACGGAAGGCCGGAGACCGTGCAAGTACCGTCGCCGTCCCACGTCGTTTTCCAGATAGGCTCAAAACTATTGTGGGGCAGGCCGGAAGTGCCGATGCAGTTCTGGATTGTCGAACAAACTAGCGGTTTAACCGTTCTGTGTCAAGCCTTATTTTCCTGAGAACGAAAGTTCCATGATTTTCCAATTGAATCAGCGAGATAAAAATATCGCTGGCACCGGCTCGCAACTCTGCTAGCTTCAAAAGAAAAGAAATTTTACTGGGGAAGTGGGTTTTGTGATGCATCCGGTTCTGCGTACCGTGCTGCAAAGATTGGGTTTGGGCTTACTGACACTGGTCGCAGTGTCGGCAATCATCTTTTCAACTTTGGAATTTTTGCCCGGTGGCTTTGCTGAAGCCATTTTGGGGCAGGGCGCAACGCCTGAAACTGTTGCCGCATTCAATAAATCGCTCGGGCTCGATCGTCCCGCGTTGACGCGTTATTTCGAGTGGCTGTTTGGCGCGCTGCGCGGTGATTTCGGAAAATCGTTTGCAGGTGCTGGCGGTTGGCGCGCTGAAAATGTGCGCTACGTCAGTGATATCATTGGCCCTCGTCTTTATAATACTTTCTTCCTCGCAGGCATTACGGCACTCGTTGCAGTACCGCTTGCATTGATCCTCGGACTTCTTTGCGCTCTCTATCGCAACAGCTGGTTTGACCGCGTAGCCAACGCCTCAACACTTACGACAATTGCATCGCCTGAGTTTTTTGTGGCCTATGTCTTGATGTTCATCGCTGTTGGCAACAAAAATGGTTTCAAGGAAGTTTTGCCAACAGGCTGGGGTGCTGCAGTCAAACCTTTCGTTGATTGGATTCCCGATTTTGCAACGCTTGCCACCGTTTCATCAAACACCGCATTTGGCGATCACGTGTGGAAAATCATTCTGCCAGCAACCACGCTGACCCTGGTGATTATCGCCCACATGATGCGGATGACCAGGGCTTCGATCATCAATCTCTTGTCCAGCCCCTACATCGAAATGGCGCGCCTCAAAGGCCTGAAGCCCTGGGACGTGATCACCAAGCACGCGCTTCCCAATGCCTGGGCTCCGATTGCCACCGTCATCGCTTTCAACCTCGCCTATCTTGTCGTTGGTGTTGTGGTTGTTGAAGTGGTGTTCACCTACCCCGGCATTGGTCAGTTGATGGTCGATTCCGTCAGTTCGCGCGATATGCCCGTGGCACAAGCATGCGCGCTGATATTCGCCGCAACCTACATTCTTCTCAATCTGCTTGCTGACATCGTCGCCATCATTACCAATCCCAGATTGCTGCATCCGAAATGAGCACAAAACACCAAGACATGCACAGCCAACGCAACAAATTGCAGGACGTAATGAAGCTCATTGCGTCCGCACCCATCAGTGCAAAATTTGGAATGGCGGTAATCACCTTCTATTTGTTTTGCGCATTGTTTGCGCCGTGGCTCGCACCCTACAGCGAGTCAGAAATTGTCGGCAAGGCTTACGGCTCCGCCACATCGCAAAACTGGTTTGGCCTTGATCAAATAGGTCGCGATACATTTTCTCGCGTGCTTTATGGCGCGCGCAACACCATTGGCATCGCCCTCCTGACTGTCCTGATTTCTTTCGCCATTGGCGGCACGCTAGGCATTTACGCTGCTGTCACGCGTGGCTGGCTCGATCAGATCCTGAGCCGCATTGTTGATATTTTGATGTCGATTCCGGTTTTGATTTTCGCACTCATGCTGCTCGCCATGGCCGGCAAATCCGTGTGGAACTTGATTTTCATTCTGGCGCTGCTCGATTCAACGCGGGTGTTTCGGCTTGCGCGTAACACTGCGCTCAGCGTTGCAGTCCAGGACTTCGTTGAAGCCGCAAAATTGCGCGGCGAAAAGCTGCCATGGATCGTGTTCCGCGAAATAGTGCCCAACATCCTGCCCCCGCTCATTGCAGAATTCGGATTACGCTTTTCGTTCGTATTTCTGACAATCTCTGCACTGTCTTTCTTAGGTGTTGGCATTCAACCACCTACAGCCGATTGGGGGTCGATGGTGGCCGAAAGCAAAACACTGATCACCTTCGGTCGTCCGCAACCGCTCATTCCAGCTGCTGCAATTGCGCTACTCACTGTCGCTGTCAATTTTGTGGTCGACTGGTTCCTCTACATCACCTCAGGTCTCAAAGATGGAAAGTAGTGGGATGGCAAGTGATCCAAAACGCCTCAAGGGATCAACCCTCGTTCAAGTGCGCGGACTCAAGATCGAAGGCTATTCGAATGAGATTTGGCATCCGATCATCAAAGGTATCAACCTTGATTTGAAGCGGGGCGAAGTACTCGGCCTCATCGGTGAATCAGGAGCGGGCAAATCGACTTTGGGGCTCGCCTGCATGGGCTACACCAAACCGGGTTGCCGTATCACCGAAGGCACCATCCAGTTTGACGGCAGGGAACTAACCACAGCATCGGCCGAAGACTTGCGCAACATGTGGGGCGCTCGGATTTCTTATGTCGCGCAAAGTGCCGCGGCTTCGTTTAATCCCGCCCACAGATTGATGGACCAGGTCGTCGAAGCGGCAGTAAATCACGGCGTGATGGCACGCGATGCCGCTCAAAACGATACAGTTGACCTGTTCCGCCGTTTGCAATTGCCAAACCCCGAGACAATTGGATCGCGCTATCCGCATCAAGTCTCTGGTGGCCAGTTGCAGCGCGCGATGACCGCGATGGCGATGTCGTGCCGCCCCGATCTGATTGTGTTCGATGAACCGACAACCGCTCTTGACGTAACAACGCAAGTCGAAGTGCTGGCGTCAATGCGAAGGATTGTTGAAGAGTTCAACACTGCTGCAATCTACATCACGCATGATCTCGCAGTGGTCGCACAAATGGCGCATCGCATCATGGTGCTGCGCCATGGCAATCTGGTTGAAGAAGCTGACACCCGTGCCATGCTGAAGGCACCACGCGAAGTGTATACAAAGTCGCTCTGGGCGGTGCGCTCCTTGCAAAAACCTGAAAGCAAAAGCGACGACATCGCACTTTCTATTCAGAATGTGGATGCGTCCTACAGCAATGCGGTAAAGGTGCTCGACAATGTCACGGTGCGTGTCCCCCGCGGCCGTACTGTTGCCGTTGTGGGTGAATCAGGTTCTGGAAAATCAACGCTGGCGCGCGCTGTCACCGGGCTTTTGCCACCGAGCAAAGGCCGCATCAGTTTCAACGGGAAAGAATTGCGGCCTCACCTCAACGACCGTGATCACGATACATTGCGCCGCATCCAGATGATTTATCAATCGGCAGATACAGCCCTTAATCCGCGCCAAAAAGTGCGTGACATTATCGGGCGGCCGTTGGAGTTTTATCTCGGTCTCACCGGCCAGGCCAAAGAACAGCGCATCGTCAAGCTGCTCGATGATATCGAACTCGACGTCAGCTACATTGATCGATACCCCGGTGAACTTTCTGGTGGGCAAAAGCAGCGCATCTCGATTGCGCGCGCGCTTGCAGCAGAACCTGATCTGATCATTTGCGATGAAGTCACATCGGCACTTGACCAGATCGTGCAAGAAGAAATCCTGCAGCTTCTGATGAAATTGCAGAAAGACACCAACGTCTCTTACATGTTCATCACCCATGACATCGCAACCGTACGCGCGATTGCTGATGAGATCGTAGTGATGCACAAGGGCAAGGTGGTGCAGCAAGGCCTCAAATCCGAAGTGCTCAATCCGCCCTATCCAGCCTATACGGAATTGTTGTTGTCCTCAGTTCCGGAAATGGATCCGGATTGGCTCAGCAATTTACTCAAGAAGCGGACGAGCCAAACCGTGTGAGATACTCTTCGCATAATCCAACAGTTGATTGCGAATATGAAATCCCCATGGATTTTGCGAGATCGGTTTCGCGGCGCGTGCCGATCCACGCAACCAGCAACAAGCGGCGCAGCATCAGGAAGGTTGGAATCTCTGCCTCATCGTGTGCGCTCAATTCAGTGACGCGCCGATAGCCCTGCTTCCAGCTTTCAATGAGATCAGGCACTTGCGGTTCGTGCTCGTAAAATGAAACAGTAGTGGCCGCGTCATACATGAACCAGCTGAAACCTGAATCGTCGAAATCGAGAACTTTTACCTGGTCGCCATCCAGCAGCAAATTGGCAAGGCGGATATCGGCGTGCACCAGGCCAAAATTTTCACGCGTCTCGCCATAAGCCGAAAGCCGTCGTCCGATCAGCGCTGCAGTCCGCGCAAACAGTTCAGCCATGGCAGCATCAACGCCAAGCCCCTCGCGCCAGCGCCCCCAATGCGGGGCCTTCTCGCCAAGTGCTGTTTCAAAATTCCACACATGACGGGTGAACCAGTCAGGCCGTTTCCATTGCTTCGCGTGGAGATGCATGCGCGCTGCAGTCTCGCCGAGAATTTCAAAAGGCCGCGAAAGGTCGCCTGTGATAGCCGGCTCGTCGCCTGCTTCCCACTGAAACAAAACAATGTGCCGTCCCAACAGCTGGATGATCTCATCATTGCGCCCGGCAATCGGCACAGGTGTGATCGCAACACCCTTGGCCCGGAGATCGATCAGCCATGCAAGCTCTGAAGCAATTGCATCACGTGTGTGATAGCCCTCGCGATGAATGCGTAACGCAAACGTCGATCCATCATCACATTCGAGTTTGAACGTCGCATTCTCGGACAGATTGATCATGCGCAGACTGGTTGCGGGTGGAAGATGGTAAAGCAGCAAGCTACGATGCGCGAGGTCCAAAAGCTGATCAAGGTTCATGGTCGCTGGGCAATCCCAAATCCAGGCCTTACATGCAAGCCCTTTCGGCAATTGCAAGTGTTGGTACTTGGCTTTAGAAGCGCCCAAAATGCAAACGACGGAGATAAAAATGAAACTGACTGACAGCCAAGTGATCCAGGCCCCACGCGAAGTTGTTTGGAATGGTCTCAACGATCCGCAAGTCCTCAAGGCTTGCATTCCAGGCTGTGAGTCAATCGTGCAATCATCGCCAACCGACATGAGCGCCACCGTGGTTGCCAAAGTTGGTCCGGTCAGGGCTAAATTTCAAGGTGAAGTGAAACTGAGTGAGATCAACGCACCGGAAAGCTATCGTATTTCAGGCACAGGCCAAGGCGGCCTTGCAGGTTTTGCAACAGGTGGCGCATTCGTGAAGCTCACATCGCTTGGCCCCAATGAAACGCAAATGGAATACGAAGTTGATGCACAGATCGGCGGCAAGCTTGCGATGCTCGGTTCGCGCCTGATCGATGGAACAGCCCGCTCATTGGCAGAACAGTTCTTCACAAAGTTTGCCAGCATGATGAAAACAGCGGGTACCAAGTCTGTTGCAGCAGCTCCACGCGTTGCCGCTGTTCCCGCAACTTCTCGCATCATCACGTCTGCTCCACGGGTTGTAGAGAACTCGCGGCTTTTGGCTCCGGTACGCGCTGGTGCCGTGTCATCCGCACCTGTGGCAACACGTGTGGTTCAACCTGTCGCCGCGCAGCCAGTCGTCAGGACTGTATCGGCACCTGCAAAAACAGCGGTGAAGATTGTCAAAACAAAAGCCAAGAAAGTTGCGACGAAAAAGGCCGTGAAGAAAACTGTTAAAAAAGTTGCCGCTAAGAAAGCGGTCAGCAAGAAAACAACAATCAAGACCACAGTAAAGAAGACTGTGAAGAAAGTTGGCAACAAGCCAGTCGCCAAGAAGGTGACAAAGAAGATCGCAAAGAAGAAGTCCAAGCGATAGCATCTCGCACGCCTTGAAAATCAGTCGCTCATGTGGGTAGATGCCTTAAAACCAAAATAAGGAGTGAGGCATCATGGCGACTGACATCAAGGGACCCGGCATTTTTCTGGCGCAGTTTGCAGGCGATGCCGCACCATTCAATTCGTTCGATGCGATCACCAAATGGGCTGGAAAGCACGGCTACAAGGGCGTGCAAGTTCCAAGTTGGGATGGCCGTTTCATTGATCTGAAAAAAGCGGCCGAAAGCAAAACCTATTGCGACGAGCTCAAAGGTACTGCGAAAAAGAATGGCGTTGAGATCACTGAGCTCTCGACCCATTTGCAAGGCCATCTCGTCGCCATTCATCCCACATACGATGAAGCAGTTGATGGTTTTGCACCAGCGAGTACGCACGGCAATCCGAAAGCGCGACAGGAATGGGCGTGTGAGCAAGTGAAGCTCGCGGCCAAGGCATCGCAGAACCTCGGTCTCACGTCGCACGTCTCGTTCACCGGTGCGCTGGCCTGGCCTTATCTTTATCCGTGGCCACCGCGCCCACCGGGCCTCATTGAAGAAGCCTTCAAGGAGTTGGGCAAGCGCTGGACACCGCTGCTCAATGCGATGGCCGACAATGGCGTCAAGGTAGGCTTTGAACTTCACCCCGGTGAAGATACATTCGATGGCACGACCTTCGAGATGTTTCTCGAGCAGACTGGCAATCATCCAAGCTGCGGCATCAATTACGATCCCTCGCATTTCGTGTTGCAACAACTCGACTATGTCGAGTTCATCCACATCTATCACGAGCGGATTTTCGCTTTCCATGTGAAGGATGCGGAGTTCAATCCGAACGGTCGCCAAGGTGTTTACTCAGGTTTCCAGAACTGGACCAATCGCGCAGGCCGTTTCCGCTCATTGGGTGATGGCCAGGTTGATTTCTCCGCGATTTTCTCAGCGATGGCGCAGCACAACTACAAAGGCTGGGCCGTGCTCGAGTGGGAATGCTGCCTGAAGGATTCTGAACAAGGTGCAGCAGAAGGTGCGCCCTTCATCGCGAGCCATATCATCAAGACAACAGCAAAAGCATTTGATGATTTCGCTGCGGGATCGGTTGATACGGGTAAGGCAAGAAGGATGCTGGGGATATAAGATGGCCATCACAGGAACAGCAGAAAAAAAATCGGGCAAGATCCGTCTTGGCATGGTGGGCGGTGGACAGGGTGCCTTCATTGGTGCTGTGCATCGGCTCGCTGCGCGCATGGATGATGAATATGAATTCGTCGCGGGTGCACTCTCTTCCGATGAAAAAAAATCACGAGCCTCGGGCCGCGATCTTGGGCTTGCGGCGGATCGCATTTATTCCGACTACAAGGCGATGGCCAAAGCCGAGGCCAAGCGCGCTGATGGCATTGAAGCAGTTGCGATCGTCACCCCCAATCACATGCATTATCCTGTGGCCAAGGTGTTCATCGATGCTGGCATTCATGTGATCTGCGACAAGCCAGTGACACTGAACTTGAAAGAAGCCAAGGCGCTTCAGACTCAACTCGCGCGCAAGAAGAATTTTGTTTTCGCACTCACACATAATTATTCCGGCTATCCGATGATCCGCCAAGCCAAGGCGATGATCGAGAACGGCGACCTCGGCGAACTTCGTCTGGTGCAAGGTGAATATCCGCAAGACTGGTTGACGACTGCACTGGAAAAATCCGGCCAGAAGCAAGCCGCATGGCGCACTGATCCCAAGCGCTCAGGGGCAGGCGGTTGCGTTGGCGATATCGGCACACACACCTATCAGCTCCTGTGCAATGTCTCTGGCCTCAAATTGAACGAGCTCTCCGCTGATCTCACCAGTTTTGTGAAAGGCCGAGCACTTGACGACAATGTGCATGTGATGTTGCGTTTCAAACCACGTGACGGCGTTACGGCCAAAGGCATGATCTGGGCCAGCCAAGTCGCACCTGGCCATGAGAATGGTTTGAAGATCCGCATCTATGGCACCAAGGGCGGCATTGAGTGGACGCAAGCTGATCCCAATTATCTGTGGTACACACCTTTTGGCGAACCAAAGCGCCTGATCACCAGGGGTGGTGCAGGTGCAGGCGCAGCTTCCGGTCGCGTGACGCGCATTCCATCGGGCCACCCCGAAGGCTACCTCGAAGGGTTCGCCAATATTTACACCGAAACCGCCCGCGCCATCAAAGCAGCGCGTGCTGGCAAGAAACCCGACAAAGATGTACAGTTCCCTGGAATCGAAGACGGCGTTGCAGGCATGGCGTTTATTGAAGCTTGCGTTTCATCGTCAAAGAAAAATGGAAAATGGGTGAAAGTCTGATGCGGAATTTCTTGCAGCTTGGTATTTTAGGTTTCGCGTTGAGTGCCAGCTCACTTGCCATCGCGCAAGAGCAGGCTGAAGAGCCTGCAGCAGAAGCACCTGCCAAGAAGCCTGCTGCACAGCCTGTCCAAAAACCAATTCAGAAAAAAGCCGCAAAGCCTTCCAAAGGCCAGAAGGGCACGGTCCAGAACTTTGGCAGCTGGACAGTGACGTGTGGACCCAACACTGGTCAGGCAGGTAATTGTTCGGCCCAGTTGCAGATGATTGAACCCAAGAAAAAACTGCCGCTCCTCACTTGGGTTGTGGGCTTTGGCAGCAAGGGCACACCCTTAATGGAAGTGGTCACACCGTCGGGTGTCCTGATTTCGCCGGGCGTAAAGATGGAAATTGGTAAATCCAAGAGCCAGTCACCTTATGTAAGCTGTGTACCTCTGGGATGTTCCAGTCGCTTCATCGCCGACAAGGCAGTCATCAACGCCCTGCGGTCAGCCAAGGAAGCGAAGTTTGTCATCGTAACGGTAGGCAAGCAAATCGCAAATGTTAGCGTAAAGCCCACTGGCACCGCCGAAATGCTGGTAGCCATGGGGCTTTGACGCTGGGCTTTTTGGCAGTTCAGGCCTTTCGACGCGCTACGGCGAAAATTTCGGATATTGCGGGGCGCGTATCGTCCAGCACGAAACTGTCTGAGGTTTCGCGTTTGGTAATCCAGCGGAATGGTTGAACCAAAAAATCGGCAGTGTCTTTTGCCAAGCCAGATGCGCTTTTGTTTCGTTTGAAGGCGCGTAATATATTCAAACCGTCCAGCAGGAAATTTCGACTTCTGACACCAGTAACATATTTGGGCTGCGGCAACTCCTGTCCCTCGACCATCAGTGCATGCAAGGCATTGGGATAATCCATGCCGAGGTGTACTGCGAGCCCCATTGATCCCCAGAAGCGTGCGTTGGTTTCAAGCAAGATCCACTCGCCAGTTTTGTCATTGATGCGAAACTCGAACATGCACACGCCCGTGTGCTTCATATGCTCACAGATCTTCTTGCAGTCTTCCAGCATGCCTTGATGCAGGGCTTCGGAAATCCGGTATGAGCTGCTGCCACCAAATCCTTCGCGCAAGCGGCGATGCTGGAAAGCCTGAATGATGCGGCCCTCATGCGAGAGTACCGAGATGCCAATGCCGGCACCCTCAAAGTAACCTTCCACAAGCCAGCGTTCCGGCTTTTCAAGTTCGGGCAGAAGGGCGTCGAGTTGGGTCTTGTCCTTGATGATGTGAACCTTGTCAGCTGACTGGAGTTGATCGTTCCAGTACGAGCGGCGCGGCTTGATCACAAAGGGAAGGGAAAAGCGGGCAATTAAATTCGCTGCCGTGTCACTTGGAGCAAGCTGTGCCGCAGGAGCAACCTTGACGCCCAACAGGTCACACAAGTCATGTGTCATTTTCTTGTCGAACAACCAATCCATGGAAGCAGCCGAAGGAATGGCCAACCTGACATCGCGCAAATGTTCGCGCTGCTCATGTAGCATGATGATCCTGGGATCGGTGCACGGAATGACAAGATCAATGTTCTGCGTTGAGACGAGTTGTCGAAAGGAGGCGAGCCACGCCTGCTTGTCCGTCGCATAATCCGGCAGGGTGTGAACATGTGCTACATAGCGCGACTTCAGCGCGGGTGCCTTGTTGTCAAAAGGAGCGGCATGCACAATTTTGCCAGCCCGCCCCAAGGCACGCGTCACGGCAAGGAAAATCCGCATGTCATCGCCCATGACAAGTACATGGGGACTAGCATCGCTCGTCCGTAGATTTACCATTCAGCAATACGTATCCTTGGCAACCTTAATGAGAATTAACCAGCGCAATGCTACACTAGCATGGCTAGGGTGGCGTTAGATGCATATTCGCAAGATGGGGTAAACGATTGCTGGATCAATCGACACATGTCGGTTTTCTTGGAAGGTTGAAGCGCAAGCTCTCGACGCCGGATTCACGTAACCAGATCCTCGGCTTCCTCGACCAGGCCGTCGTCAGCGCCATGAACTTCATTGCCATGGTCATCGTTGCTCGCAATTCCGCGCTGGACCAGGTTGGTCTCTTTGTCCTCGCGATGTCCGTGCTGTTCATATTGATTGCGCTGCAGGATGCGATGATCACCAGGCCATATGCTGTCCAATTGCTGAAACCAGCCGGCTCGATCAGCCAGCACGCAGGAAGCGCACTTGCACTCACCCTCGCAATGTCAGTGATTGTTGCAGGTGCAGCGATAGTCGTTGGCGCTCTCAATATTATGTTCGCTGCCGATTATGCCCATTTCACCTTTCCGATGTCGTTTGGAATTGCCGCCATCGCCATTCTCTTGCGAGAGTTTGCAAGGCGACATTCTTTCTCAGCCTATGTATCAGAACGCGCGCTCAAACTTGATCTTGTGACATCCATGATCACCTTGTTGCTGCTTTTCGCGCTTGCCCGGACTGAACAATTAGGCGCCGAGGCCGCACTTCTTTCACTCGGGTTCGGATCAGCAGTTTCGGTGGTTTTGTGGTGGATACGCCATCGCAAGGACTTTGTTTTCAATCGCAAGTCTTTGCGTCAAACCGCGATCCAGAACTGGTCACTTGGAAAGTGGTTTACAATTGGCCAAATTGCCATGCAGCTGCAAGGCTACTCCAATCACTGGCTGATCCTGGTTCTGCTCGGCACTGCGATTACCGGCACCTATGGCGAGGCCATGAGCATTGTCGCACTTGCCAATCCCTTCATCTATGGCTTGCTCAACATCCTGATGCCCAAGTCAGTGCGCAAGCTTCACCGTGAAGGCCGCAGCTCACTTCTGAAACAAACGCGTTTTGACATGATCGGCATAACCATACTCATGGCGCTGTTTGTGCTGTTGATTTACTTGGCGGGTGGACCGCTGTTCAACTTGATCTACTCGCAATCTGGCGCAAACTATCAGTTGCTGACACTGATGAACCTGTTGGCCGTCGGTAACTTGATTGGCGGAGCGGGCGCTCCACTAACAGTATCACTTCAAAGTGAGGAACGCGGGCCTGAACTCGCTTTTGTGGGCCTTCTCAACTTGGGATTTGCCATTGCAGCATCTGCCATTCTGATTTTCGCCTATGGAATAATTGGTGCAGGTCTCGCTTTTGCTGCAACGGAAGCTTTCAGCTTTGTCGTGCGCAGTTACTTGCTGTTTTTCCGAAAGTTTAAAACCTCATGACCGACCCACGCTGGCTCGTTTTGCAATCAATGTTTGCTGCGTTTGACAGGCATGGAATCAAATATGTGCTTCCACATGGGCGTGAAAGCATGCCGAACGCGATGGGCCAGGATGTTGACATCATCATTGATCGCCTCGTGTCAATTGAAGAGATCGCGCAACTTCTGACCCGTGAAACGCATGTCGATGCTCGTCTCATGCGGCGCAATGACAACACCTTGGTTTTCCTCGCCAAGGAGTTGGCGCATGGCCCACATGTACTGTGTCTCGATATCATTCGTGACCTTGAAATCGCAGGACGAGTTTTTGCATCGGGCGAAGAGGTTTTGAAATCACGGAGAAACATTGACGGCATAAGTCTGCCTGAACCGGAATTGGAACTCGCCTGGCTGCTTGCGCGCGGTGTCTCTCGCAACAAGCTCTCTGAGCCCCGTAAGGCTCTGATCCATGCTCTGGCTGATCGTGGGTCAGGAAAAATCATAAGGGCAATCTGGGGTGATCAGGGTATCGGAGCTCTGATGCCGGGACAACCAGCACTTGCCAAAAACCAAATGGCGCTGACGAGATATCTGTCAACGCGCGCTCCTGCGGTAGAAATGCCGATACACCAGAAGCTCATCCGCAAGATCCAGCATATGCTTAATCCGCCGGGCTTTCACATTGTCATGCTGGGGCCTGATGGAGCAGGCAAGTCATCTGTCGTAGATCGTCTGGAGCAACGCATGGACGGCGCATTCTCGTCGGTCCCCGTACTTGGCTTTGCGCCTCCCTTGTTCAAGCTTTGGCAGAAAGGGCCGGTCAATACATCGACCCCGCATGCCCGCAAGGCACGGTCATATCCTGTCTCGCTCCTGCGCGCTGGCTTCTGGTTTGTCTATAATCTGTTGTCGCGCATAACACTGCGATGGATGAAAGCACAAAATGCCCTGATCGTGAACGATCGCCACTTCATAGACATTCTCGTTGATCCCGTGCGCTATCGCTATGGTGGACCAACTTGGGCGCTGAAACTCATTCAATGGGTCATGCCAAAACCTGATGCCATCGTGCTGCTTGCTGGCCCTGCTGAAATCTTGCAGGCGCGCAAAAAAGAAGTTCCAGTCGAAGAAACAGCTCGCCAGATTGAACTCTATCGCGCGCTCGTCAAGGGCCGCGCCAATAGCCACATCGTCAACGCCGCTCAGCCATTCGACGGCGTAATGCATGATGTTTGCGCGATCATTTTCAAGAAAAACACTTAGTCGCGTTTGAGTAGCTTCTTGAGCTTCGGCTTCACTTGGGCAATCAAGGCATTGCGCCTTTCGAGTATGTTCAGGCGCTGGTTTGCAAATGCAGGCGCAAACGAAACAAGCAGATCGGCCATGGCCAGTCGCCCAGGCCAAAACCGGTCGATCACATGCTCACCGTTGGTTCCGGAATCAAGTTGGTCAACCCATTGGGTTGAGAAAAAGTTTTTCAGAAATTCCACTTCGAGAAGCAATCCGGCGCTGACATCGGCGAAATCCTCGTCATATGTATTCTTGACCGTAAAACCCGTTTTGCCACAAATCGCGGTCAAGATGACGGCAATCGGTTTGCCATTTGCCAACAACATATCTGCGCGTCCACGGCCTTCAGCTTTTGCACCAAACGCATCGATGCCAAATGCTTTTGAACCTGGATCATTCACAAGTGCTGTCCCGCGCGCACCCTTCCAACCCTTGCCTTCAAGCATCAGGAATGCATCAATCGCCTCTTGCAGCTCTGCAGCTGACTGACAATGGCGATATTCAACCTTGGCTTTTTCTTCGAGTTTCTTGCGACGCTTAGCCAGATTCTTCTTGTGGCTTGTGCCGACATGCTGCGCCATGTGCGTATCGAAGTCCTGCCCGGATGAAAGGGCTGCGCGCTGGAATTGATTGAGCAGGCGATAGGGATGTGTGTTGCGATCAAGTTCGCTGCACATTGCCTTGATCACTGCGCCATGGTGCTGGATCGTGGGCAACAGCCATTCGCCTCTGGACAAGGACTTCATGGCGGCAACGATGTGTAGGGCGCATTCTTCGAGGTACGCGCCGTCAATCAATGGTGTTGCCGTAAATGAATAATCGCTCTGCCATGCCTTGCCTGAGGGGCGAAGGCCGGGGACCCCAACGGAATTGATCACCGGGAAAAATGCGACAAGCCTGTTTTCGTTCCATACCGATATCACTCGCACATCAGATTTTGGTTCGACATGCTGCAGCAGCGGCAACATGTAATGTGGTGCGAAATAGACATTGGGTTCAATCGCCCGCTCACACAGTGCTTGCCACTCAGGCACAATCGTTGTGAGTTCTGCCCGATCAAGGATACGGGTTGTGAAGAGCGATGTGGAGCGCGCGAGCATCATTTGTCTATAGCTCAAAACGGTAAACGTTTTGCGTGTCAGTGCCGTTAACTGTTAATTGGGAAACGTTCCGAAATCAGTTTTTTTAACTGGTCCCGCACTTCGCGATAAGCATCGAGGATCTGTTCGCGGCTGCCCGCTGCTGTCGAAGGGTCAGCAATGGTCCAATGTTCCAACTGTATGGCTGAAGTCCGTGTGAGTTCTTCCGCACGCTGTTTTGCTTCAGGTGAAAGTGTAACAACCAAATCGAAAGTGGAATCTTCCAAATCCTCAAAGGCGTGCGGTCGGTGCCTGGTGAGATCAAGCCCAACCTCATCCATGACAACGCCAACAAAAGGATCAGGATCGCCAGCGTTGACACCGGCTGATGCAACATAAACACGGTGACCAGACAACTTGTGCATGATCGCTGCTGCCATGGGCGAGCGAATGGCGTTTTGCGTGCAGACAAAAAGTATCGCTGATGGCAGCTGGCTGGAATTTTGGCGCGTCATTATCAGTTCCGCCACATCAAGGCACAGACCAGCGTGAACAATCGCCGTGCCGTATCAAAGTCAAACTCGGCTTTTCCGGCAAGACGGTCCTGCAGCAGCGTGCTACCTTCATTGTGAATTCCGCGCCTTGCCATGTCGATGGTTTCGACCTGTGAAGGAGAAGAATTCAGGATGGCCACGTTATAGCTGTCGCAGATCTGAAAATAGTCTTTCACAATACGGCGAAAGGGTGCCAGCGAAAGGATGATGGCATAAACCTGGACGCGCTCTTCTGTCTGGATGTTGAAAACCAGTTTGCCATCTATTGCCGTGAGGTGCAGGCGGTAAGGACCTACGATTCCGTTCAACAATTTGAAATGGTTCGTTTCGATCAAATCGTGAATGGCGATTTGCCGCTCGTGCTCTGCCTCCGCTGAAGGCGCTTTGCCCAAGGATGCATCAAGCTCGACAGACACTAGTCGATCATTGGCCATCATCAGTTCTCATGCGACGGCATTGTTTGCGTGCTCCATGCCGGTCCGATATCACCCATGATCGCGTCGAGATACTCGAGGTCCAGCAAGATTGTGTGACCACCCGCGAAGGTGAGTTCGACCTCGCCTGAAGGGTCTGCACTTGTGCGCCATGTGATGGCAAGAAGCGACAAGACGGTTTCACCATTGGCAGTCGCAAAACCTTTGCGACGCACACGCGTCACGTTCTCAAAGTGAAGTCCCGTCCGCCGCCGTTCTTTTTGAGGAGCGTGTTCCCAGGCAAACCGGTTTGCCACGCATGCAAAGCGGCGTCGCTTCTGTGAAAAATCAATATCGGCGAAACGGATGATTGCATCCTGCATATGAGCAGAAATTATCGCAAGATCGTCTGCATCCTGTGCCTTGAGCCGCAGCAATTGGATCAGCCCGTCAACCGTTCAACATCCGCACCAACACCGCGCAACTTGTCTTCGAGTGATTCAAAGCCGCGGTCGAGATGATAGACCCGGTGCAGCATCGTATCACCCTCAGCTGCAAGACCTGCAATGACAAGCGACACAGAGGCGCGCAAATCTGTGGCCATCACATCAGCGCCGGTAAGTTTCGAAACGCCACGCACTTCAGCCATGTCGCCATGCAGATGAATGTCAGCACCAAGACGTGCCAGTTCCTGCACATGCATGAAGCGGTTTTCAAAAATCGTTTCACGGATGTGGCTGGTGCCCTTGGCCTTGGTCATCAGTCCCATGAATTGGGCTTGCATGTCGGTCGGAAAACCTGGGAACGGATCGGTCGTCACGTCAACTGGCAACAACGCAGAGCCATTGCGCTTGATACGGATCGTATCGTTTCCAGTTTCAACGGTCACACCCGTGCGCTGCAGTGTGAGCAAAACATTTTCAAGCGTATCAGGGCGCGCACCACGCAGCGTTACATCGCCGCCTGCCATTGCCGCAGCCATCGCATAGGTTCCGGTTTCGATGCGATCCGCAATCACGGTGTGATCAGCGCCATGTAAAGACGTGACACCAGTAATTTTCAAAGTGCGCGTGTGGATGCCTTCGATCTTTGCGCCCATCTTTACCAGGCACTCCGCGACGTCGCCAATCTCAGGCTCAGTTGCGGCGTTCTCAATGATCGTGTCACCCTTGGCAAGCACTGCCGCCATCAATGCGGCATGGGTTGCGCCAACTGAAACTTTCGCAAATGAAATATGCGCACCCTTGAGGCCGTTCTTGGCCTTGGCAATCACATAGCCATTTTCAATGTCGCAAGTGGCACCCAGCTTTTCAAAGGCGAGCAGATGCATGTCGACAGGTCGCGTGCCAATCGCACAGCCACCCGGCAGGGAAACTTTTGCTTCGCCCATGCGCGCAAGCAGCGGTCCAAGCACCCAGAAAGAAGCGCGCATCGTGGACACGAGTTCGTAGGGGGCCGTTGTATCGACAATCGTTTTTGCGGTGAGGCGAACGGTTTCTCCCGCCATGCCAACCTGGCCAGCGCGCTTTCCTGATGTGGCGATATCAACACCGTGATTGCCAAGAATGCGGTGAAGGGCCCGCACATCGGCAAGGCGCGGCACATTGCGCAAGGTCAAGGTGTCGGGCGTCAATAACGAAACAATCATCAGCGGCAAGGCTGCGTTCTTGGCTCCCGAAATATCGATCGAGCCGTTCATCTTGTTACCGCCGCGAATCCGGATGCGATCCATGTTCAAATCCCCGCGTCTGCTGAAATGGTGAGAAAGTCGTGAATGTTGCAGTGCACAAAGCAAATTTCGGGCCAGTGTACAAGCATAAATGGCTGGAATGCGGCGGAAGTCATAAATTCAATCGCTCTTGATGAATTTTTTCGACTCAGCAGGCACTATTGCAAGTTTTTCGAGTGTCTTTTCCGATTCAGTTGATGCCTCCTTGCGCCGTCGCAAATTGGCCCGCAACGCTTTAGCCTGGCGTTTCAGCCTGATTTGGGTGCGTTGTTGCAGCTCTTTTGCCATTTCTAACAAATTGGGCGGAATTTACCCGATGTCAATGGCTCGCTGCTATGGAACATTGCATCGCGTTCAAACCTATGGCATGAGCGCCAAATCGCAAAGCACAGCGCTGCCGTAGCTCAGTGGTAGAGCACTCCCTTGGTAAGGGAGAGGTCGAGAGTCCGATTCTCTCTGGCAGCACCATTTTTCCCACAAATTACACCTTCACACGCAACATGTGATAGCTGTGAGGGCCGATTGCGGCTTGCAGGGTGTTGCCCTCGACTTTCGCACCCCTGCCTTTTTGTGGCACGACGGCTCTCTGGTTTTTGAGATCATTCACAGCTTCCAGATTGTCGTGGCGGATCACCTGGTGATCCAGCACCGAGGCCTTGCCGAAACCTTCGAGGCTGACGGAGAGATCAAGCGTTTCTGTAGCGTGGCGGTTGACGACGAAGAAAGTGATCGCGTCTTCACCATCATTGTGCACACCCGCCACGTCAAGCCATGGCACATTGTCGGCGACATCGGCGTCGTAGCCTGCGCAATTGACTGACAGTTGTAGTGCTGTGCCACGACCGTAGATCGAAGCAAAGTAATAGGGATAATAGATCGTCTGCGCCCAGGCATCGCCACCGGGTTCGGTCATGATCGGTGCGATGACATTCACCAGCTGCGCGATGCAGGCAATCTTCACAACATCGCTGCGGCGGATGAAGGTGTTGAGGATGCAGCCGACCTGCAGCACGTCTTCAAAATTATAGATGTCTTCGAGGAGGCGCGGCGCATGGGGCCAGCCCTTGTTGCCGCCCAGAATGTCGCGATCCTGCACATTGGAATGATACCACACATTCCATTCATCAAATGAAATGGTGACCTTGTGCTTCGAGCGCTTGTTCGCCTTCACCAGATTGATGGTGCTGGCGATCGTGGCGATGTAAGTATCGAGCTTGTGATTGAGGGCGAGATAATTCTGCGTGTTCTTGGCGCGATTGGTGAAATACATGTGCAGCGAAATGTGATCAACAGCATCATAGGTGTGTTCGAGCACGATACGCTCCCACTCCGGATAGGTCTTCATGTCAGAGTTCGATGAGCCGCAGACGATCAGCTCCAGCGACTTGTCAAAGGCACGGAGCGTCTTTGCGGTTTCATTGGCAAGGCGGCCATATTCTTCCGCCGTCTTGTGGCCGACTTGCCAAGGCCCGTCCATTTCATTGCCGAGGCACCACATCTTCACATTGAAGGGATCGGCATGGCCATTCTTCTTGCGCAGATCGCCCCAATAGGAACCAGTCGGTCCATTCACATATTCAACGAAGTTGCGCGCCTCATCGAGGCCGCGTGATCCGAGGTTGATCGCCAGCACCATTTCGGTTTTGACCGTTTTGCACCACTTCGCAAATTCGTGAATGCCAACCTTGTTGCTCTCGGATGTGTGCCAGGCCAGATCAAGCCGCACTGGGCGGTCAGCCACAGGGCCAATGCCATCTTCCCAATTATAGGCTGAAACAAAATTGCCACCGGGATAACGCACGCAAGGGACATTCAGTGCACGGACGAGTTCCGCCACATCGCCGCGCATGCCATCCTTGTCAGCGGTTTTGTGATCGGGTTCATGAATGCCAGTGTAAACCGCGCGGCCCAAGTGTTCGAGGAACGCGCCATAGACACGGTCATCGATCTTGGCGATGGTGTAATCCTTGTGGGCGGTGACACTGGCTTTCATGGTGGCTTTCATGACGGACTCCCGGAGCGGTTTTTATAGTTCTTATTTTCGGGTTTATATCCGGAATTACGGTATGTAAAGGCGAGATCGTTTATCAGGACGCGACTCTGCCTGCGCTGAAGCCAACACGCATCTCGAGAAAAAGAAAAGTCAGATGATGAGATACGCGGTCAACACTGTTTCACTCCTCTCCAAACCATCGGGAACTAAAGTGGAACACACAAATCAGCGTGTCAAGATATTATTTTCTCCCTTGCGCGGAACGCGCGGGGGAGTACCCGAAGGGGGAGGGGGTGCCCGTGACGGAACTAGTGGTCGAAGATTTATGTCGACGCCGAACACCCCCTCCCGCCCACGGCGTACTCCCCCAGCTTTCGCTGAGGGAGAAAGATGCACTGTCTCGTTGATCGAGCGCAAGCTCAACAATTCCCACGTCTGCTCCGGGGTTCTGCAATTTGATCTGCTTCACTTTCTTGCATGTTTCACCCCCGCGCCGCATGCAGGCGCATGACGATGTCCTGGTCGTAATTGCCGAAACCGCGGCCGAAGATGTTGATGCCGCCGCGGTGTTTCGCATCTTCCCGAACTTCGATGCGCAGGCGGATCGAACGGTGGTTGTCGAGGTCGAGTTCTTTCAGTGACACGGGCGAGATTTTTGTGCCGTCGACGTAAGTGCCATCCGCCATCACGCGCCAGGATTTCAGCATGCCATATTGACTGCCTTTGAGTTTCCACCAGGCGGGTGTGTAGACGCCGCGCTTGTCGCCGAAATCGCCAGGTGATGTCCATGTGCCGATCTCGATGTTATTGACCGAGAGTGTGATGTCGGACGGCCAGTCGGTTGATGTGCCGGGAACTTCCGACGAAAGCTCGATGGCAAATTCCAAACCGTCGATCTTGCGGCTACCGAGCTTGGCGTTGTTGGGAAATTGATACTCGAGAAAACCTCTCGTGAACCAGATGAGGCCGGCATGCATGCGGTCGGGATCGAGAAACGCGTTTGGCACATCGAGAAGCCCGATGATGCCTTGCGGCGAGCACAGGCCACACGGCCCCGCCACTTCGCATGATGTATAAAGCCCGAGAGGCATCGCCACTTCAATGGCATCAGCGCGGAGGTTTTCAGTGTCCTCCTTGAACATCACCAACACCTGGTCAAAAGTGGAGTGACAGATTTTCTGATTGCCCTTCTTGGCGCGCTGCGACTGCGTGCGAATGAGGCCTGCATCCTCGAGCACCTGAATGTTGGAGGAAATGGTCGACTGCGGAAGGTCGAGCGCTGCCGCGATGTCGTTGACATTCATGCCGCCCTTCAAGTGCAAAAGTTTGAGCACCTTGATGCGGGCCTCTGATGCCAGCGCCTTCAGCACCTCGATATTGTCTTCGGGATCAATGACAAGAAATTCGCGGCTCATGGATCAACTTCCAAATGTTGAATATGTTCGCAGCTCTATATCGCACAATCGGGTTCATTCAAGCGCGCACTTGTCGAAATGCGGGCTTTGCCGCATAGATATCCACTATCATGATACAAATGCGCGAAACGGTTTCACTGGATGGTGCTTGGGCCTTTCGCCACGCGCGCGATGTCAGGTGGCGAACTGCACAGGTGCCACAGCCTTGGCAAGCCGAATTCGCTGATCTCCGCCAACACTCCGGCCGTGCCGTTTACAAACGCACTTTTAGTTTGCCGAAGGCGTGGCGCGGGCGAGAAATTGCATTACAGTTTGGCGCAGTAAGTTACTGGTGCGAAGTGAAGCTCAACGGCGTGGTACTCGGCGCGCATGAAGGCGGCTATTTGCCGTTTGAATTTGTTCTGCCCACGGATCAATTGCGCGATGACAATGAGTTGGAGGTTTCGGTCGTGCTGCCGGATGGCAACAGTGAAGTGACACCTGAATTTCCCTTCGCCGAAATTCCGCACGGCAAGCAAAGCTGGTACGGCCCGATTGGCGGCATCTGGCAATCTGTTGTCTTGGAAGCAAGGGATGCGCGCCATCTTGAGCATGTTCAAATCAACGCTGATATTTCTGGCGAAGTAAAATTAGTGACCGAATTTTCGGCAACTGCCATTGGCGCATCAGTTGAATTGAAAGTCCGCGACGGACATGGTGCTGTTGCGGCAACTCTGAACAGCAAAATCGAAGCGCTGGAACAGGTTTTCAATCTGCGCGTTAATGACCCGCAATTGTGGTCGCCGGATCAGCCCAATCTCTATTTAGTTGAAGTCAACATTGGCGATGCGGACGCCACAACTCACAGCTTTGGTTTTCGAAAGTTCGAAACGCGCGACGGAAAATTCTGGCTGAATGATCAGCCATTTTACATGCGCGGTGCACTCGATCAGGACTATTACCCCGAAGGTATTTGCACGCCACCTTCACTCGCGTTTCTTGAGGACCAGTTGGGTAAAGCCAAGGCGCTTGGGCTCAATCTCTTGCGCTGTCACATCAAGGTTCCCGACCCGCGTTATTGCGAGGTGGCGGATCGTCTGGGCATGTTGATCTGGACAGAGATACCAAACGTCGCCACCTTCACCGAAAAATCTGCGCAGCGCATGCGCGACACGATGGAAGGAATTCTGCGCCGTGATTTCAACCATCCCTCGATCGTCATCTGGACATTGATCAATGAGGATTGGGGCACGCGTGTGATTGAAGATGCAAGCCACCGCCAATGGCTGAAAGATACGTATGATTGGTTGAAGGCACTTGATCCGACGCGGCTTGTCGTTGACAATTCGGCGTGTCACAGCAATTTCCATGTGAAGTCTGATATCAATGACTATCACTATTACCGCTCAGTGCCGGAACGCCGCGCCGAGTGGGACAAGCTGACAGAAGAATTCGCGATGGCTGCGGATTGGACCTATTCCAAACATGGCGATGCCGAATGGCGTGGTGATGAGCCGCTTGTCGTATCAGAATTTGGCGTGTGGGGCTTGCCGCATCCTGATCATGTAAAGGACGCTGAAGGTCTTGAGCCGTGGTGGATGGAGACCGGTGTCGGCTGGGGCGATGGTGCGGCCACTCCGCATGGCATTCAAATTCGCTATGCCACCTATGGGCTTGATAGTGTGTTTGGCAGTTTCGACAATTTCATTGCGAAGGTGCAGTGGTGGCAATTTGCCAATCTCAAATATCAGATTGAATCGATGCGGGCGCGCGAGTCGATCCAAGGCTACGTCATCACCGAGTTCACCGATGTCCATTGGGAGTCGAACGGCCTCCTCGACATGAACCGGAATCCCCGCGCATTTCATGACGCATTTCCTGCGATCAATTCCGATGTGGTGATCGTTCCCAAGGTGAAGCGCTATTCCGGCTGGAGTGGCAGTGCTTTTAACTTTGATGTTGCAATCGCGACTGGTGGCGCAAACATTTCAAGCGCTGCAATTTTGATCGTGACGATTGATGGCGTTGAGATCGCCACGCGCAATGTGGCTGCTGCCCAAGGTTTGTCTGTGTTGGAACTTGGCGCGATAACGATTGATCTTCCGCACACGGATGAAAATCGCATGGCCCGATTTGTCATGCGCCTCGTAGTCAATGGCGAGGATGTTGCCAGCAATCATTTTGAAATCGGCCACTACGCCAAGCGCAACACCAAAGACCTGCCGACGATTGCGACGAGTGATGCTGCGCTGGCCAAATATGCTAGTGCGCTTGGCTATGAAGTCAAACCGAAAGCTGACGTGGTTCTTGCCCGTGGCCTGGATGCATCTGACATAACAACGATGCAGGATGGCGCGCGCTATCTTGTTCTTGCGGATGGCCATGGCGCGATCACCAACAATTTACGCACCGACAAGGCACCGCGCGAACAACCCTTCATGCCCATCGTCGATGACACGCCGGGCAATCTTCCAATCCCGGACACGCTTCTTCCAAACATCCTGTTGCATCAGCGGCAGGGTACACTCTGGCGCGGCGACTGGATTGCGAATTTCTCCTGGATCAGGCGCGATGGTGCCTTTGCTACGATCCCCGGTGGCCCATTGCTTGATCTCTCGTTCGATCGTGTCGTGCCTTACCACGTGATGACAGGCTTCAGGCCGTGGGAGTTTGGTGGCTCGGTTTGCGCAGGTCTCGTCGTGGGCTGGGTGCACAAGCCAGCGGTGACGATCGGCTCAAGGCGCGTGGGCGATGGCGGACTCGTCGCTACGACGTTCAGGCTGTTGCAAGATCCTGCAGGCGAAGATCCCGTGGCCGCAACGCTGTTTGATGCGCTTGTAGCAACCGCAGCGGGATTGAAAATCTAACATACCCGTTTTCCAGATACATATCGCTGATCCTGTTGACAGTGTGCAGTCCTTTGATAAGCTGACCTGCGCAAGGGCCTCGAAGCCCAATTGGGAGGAACGACATGTTTAAGAAAATTCTAGCAGCGGCTCTGCTCTCTTCTGCACTGTTCGCTACAAATGCATTCGCCAAGGAAACAGTTGTCTGGTGGGACTTCCTCGGCGGCGGTGACGGCGTGCGCATGAAGCAGCTGATCACCGACTTCAACAAGGAGATGGCTGACAAGATTGAGATCACGCCAACGACATTGGAGTGGGGCGTTCCCTTCTACACCAAGGTTCAAACGTCTGCAGCAGTTGGCGAAGGGCCCGACTTGATGACCTATCATTTGTCGCGGCTGCCCCTCGGCGTGACAACCGGCGCTCTCAGCGAAATTTCGAATGATGATCTTGCCAGCGTTGGCCTGTCTGGCAAGGATTATGCGAGTGCCAATTTTGGTGCAGCGCAAGTCGACGGCAAGACTTACGCCGTGCCGTTCGATATTCACGCAGTTGTCCTCTACTACAACAAGGACCTTTTGAAAAAGCTGGTCTTCTCGGCGACGACGGGTTGCCCAAGGGACTCGACGGCCCTGAAAATTTCACCGCTGCCTTGAAGAAGCTTCAAGAGGGCGGAACACAATATGGCGTGTCCATTCACTCAGGCGCTGGCGACAGTATGTGGCGCATTTTCTATTCACTGATGGGCCAACAAGACGGCAGTTTCCTGAAGGATGGCAAGTTCCTGGACGGCGACAATCTCGACAAGGCCATCAAGGCAACGGAAGTTATCCAGTCTTGGGTCAAGGGTGGTTTTACGCCTCCATCAGTTGAGTACCCTGCATCAATCGCGCTGTTCACGGGTGGAAAAGCTGCCATGCACATCAATGGTGTGTGGGAAGTTCCAACCATGACCGATCTCAAGGCCAAGGGCGAATTGTTCGAATGGGGTGCAGTGCCACTGCCAACCTTCTTTGCGCATCCCGGCACATGGGCTGACTCACATGCGTTTGCCATTCCCAACAACGTCGGCAAGGCAATGACGCCCGAAAAGAAGAAGGCCGTGCTGGAAGTGATTGCCTGGATGAACAAGCATTCCACCTTCTGGGCCACTGCCGGACATTTGCCCGCATACAACGCAGCGCGCGACAATGATGAGTTCAAGAAAATGCAACCGAATGCTGCTTATGCCAAGTTGGCTGATACGGCTGTGTTCGATCCGAGCTCGGTTCTCGCAGGTGTTGCCTCGCCCGTGTATGATGCCGCAGGCAACTTCCTGATGCCCGCCATCAATGGTGAAATGGAAGCGAAAGCTGCCATGGAAGGCATGCGTGATGACCTGCAAGGCCAGGTCAAGTGACGCGAACTGATTGACGCAATTGGCCAGCATGTTACAAACGTGCTGGCCGCTTATTGATCAGTGGGAAGTGTCTCGGCAATGATCGACAACAGGCGATCGCAGAAAATGACGGCGCTGATCCTGATCGCGCCCTTCGTGATCGTTTACGCCGTACTGTTCATTTACCCGACAGTCAAAATGATCGCGATGACTTTCACTGACGCGCCACTGATTGGTGCCGGCAATTGGGTTGGCCTCAAGAATTACTATCGGCTGTTTTCTGATCGCCTGTTTAGCGTGGCGATATGGAACACCTTTTATTTTGTCCTGCTGTCCGTCATCCCCAGTACGCTATTGGGGCTGCTTATTGCACTCGCTGTCAATCGACTGAAAGGCTGGATGCAAAGCGCAGTTCTCGCCGCATTTTTTCTTCCCTACATTCTGCCAGTCTCCGTTGTCTATCGCATCTGGAATTGGCTGCTCGATTCACAATTTGGATTGTTCCAATATCCAATTGCCTATTTCACAGGCCAGAATATTCCGATCTTCCGCACTCTACCGCTGTTCATGCCAACGGTTGCATGGGTGACGGTGTGGTGGCTCGTTGGCTTCAATGTGCTGTTGTTTATTGCCGGACTTCGCAATATTTCGAGCGAAATTTACGAGGCATCAGAACTTGATGGCGCAACCCGCTGGCAACAATTCACGCGCATCACCTGGCCACTCATTTGGCCGATCACCGTTCTCGTGGCGACCATTCAGCTGATCTTGCAACTGAAAATCTTCGACCAGATTTATCTGTTCGCCATTGGTGGGCGCAATGATCCAACAATGGCAATGGTTCAAATGATTTATCGCTCTGCATTCCAGAGAAACCAGGGCGGCTACGGTGCGACAGTAGCTCTGGTCTTGTTTGCAATCATCGTCATTGTTTCGGTTCTGCAGTATCAGTTGCTGCGGGCAAGGAATGAAAAATGACTGCTGAAGCTTTTGACAACGCTATTGCCGTCGACACCAATTGGAACCGCGTCAAAAGGCTTGATCGGATAGGCCTGGCCATAACAATTTTCACGGTACTTGCAGCGGTGTTTTGGGCGTTTCCGCTTTATTGGGCGTTGATCACGTCGTTCAAGCCGGAGCAGGATGTGGTGCGCCCCGGAATTGAACTGTGGCCGAAGCGTTTTACCCTTGAATCCTACAGTTTCACACTGTTTCAAACCAAGATCGGGCTTTGGTATTTGAATTCCATCGTCACCTCGCTTGCCGTGACATTTCTTGTGATCACCATGAGTGCCGCAGCAGGTTATGCGATTTCGCAACTTGAGTTTCCGGGTCGAAAGCTTTTGTGGTGGATGATCCTCGCCAGTTTCATGGTCCCGATCCCTGCATTGATCGTCAATCACTTCGTATTGATGAGCCAGTTCAAACTGATCAACACTTGGGCGGGTGTCATTCTCCCGCAACTGATCGCACCTGTGACCGTGATGATCTACAAACAGTTTTTTGACTCTGTGCCGAAGGATTTTCGTGAAGCGGCTCTCATCGATGGCGCAACTGAAATGCAGCTGCTGTTCCGGCTCTATCTGCCGATGAACTGGGGTATCACAACAGCGTTGGCTATCATCGCATTCATCGGCGCGTGGAACCAGTTTCTGTGGCCCTTCCTTGTCACGACATCAGAAGACATGATGAATGTCACAGTCGGTATCACGCAAGTCACCGATGCATTCGGCGTCAAATATGCGCGCCAACTCGCGACAGCCATTCTGGCCGCATTGCCAGTCGCTGGACTTTACCTCATCTTCCAGCGGCGTGTGACGCAGGCGATCATGCTGACAGCTGGCATCAAGGGTTAATCATGGCATCGGTGGAACTCAAAAATATCAGCAAGAGTTTTGGCAGTGTGAAGGTCATTCACGATCTTGACCTGAAGATTGAAGATGGCTCGTTCTGTGCGTTGCTCGGTCCATCGGGTTGCGGCAAGTCAACCTTGCTGCGCATGATCGCAGGCCTCGAACAGCAAACCGAAGGCCGCATCCAAATCGGCGAGAATGATGTTTCGTACAGACCGGCGGCCGAGCGTGGCGTTGCCATGGTTTTCCAATCCTATGCGCTTTACCCGCATCTCACGGTACGCAAGAATATCTGTTTCAGCATGTCGCTTGCTGGCATGCCGCTAGCCGCACAGAATGAGCGTGCAGATCAAGTCGCGAAAATGTTGCAGCTTGAACCGTTGATGGATCGCAGACCGGCCCAACTCTCAGGCGGTCAACGGCAGCGCGTTGCGATTGGTCGGGCGCTGGTGCGCGATCCCAAGGTGTTTCTGTTCGACGAGCCGCTGTCAAATCTTGATGCGTTGCTCCGTGTACAGATGAGATTGGAATTGGCCAAGCTCCATCAGAACCTCAAGACAACGATGATCTATGTGACGCATGATCAGGTTGAGGCGATGACATTGGCCGACAAGATCGTGGTTCTCGACAAGGGCAAGATTGCGCAAGCTGGCACGCCCTTGGACCTCTACAACTTTCCGGCTAATCGCTTTGTGGCATCATTCATCGGCTCGCCCGCGATGAACTTCATCAGCGCAACGGGCACAGCACTTGAAGGCGGAAGGCTGCAAGCAAACTTTGCCGATGGCAAGCGCCTGACACTTTCAACACGCAACAAGAACAGCGCGTCAGGTTCGAACCAACTTGAAATCGGCATTCGCCCCGAACACTTCAAGCTCGTCAACCCAGATGACTCATCTGCTGTCTTTTCAGGTGTCGCCGAAGTGGTCGAGCGCTTGGGAAATACGACTTATGTTTATGTGGCGACCCAGCAGGGCCAGATGATCGTCGAAGCCGAGGGTACAACCCCGATCGCGCCGGGAAGCAATGTGGGGCTCGCAGCAGATGCGAAGGCTGCTCACGTTTTTGGAAGTGATGGAAATATCATCTGATGCTGACATCAGTGAACTTCAAGGATGTGAAGCTCACCGGAAAATTCTGGGCGGAGCGACTGGACACAGTTCTTTCGAAAACCATTCCCAGCCAATATGACAAGCTCGTTGAATACAACATGATCGAGGCGTTGAAGGTCAAACAGCCGCCGCCACCGCTCACGATCCCGCGCAACACCCATGATTTCACCACGCAGATTTTCTGGGACTCCGACATTGGCAAATGGATCGAGGCCGCAAGTTACGCACTGGCGCACGGGCCTGACGCAGAAATCGAAACGAAGATCGACCACATCACGAACCTGCTTGAGAAGGCGCAACCGCCGGATGGCTATCTCAACACCTGGTACATTGGCCGCGAGATCGACAAGCGCTGGAGCAACATGCGCGACAATCACGAGCTCTATAATGCTGGCCATCTGCTGGAAGGGGCCATTGCCTATTTCCAGTCGACAGGAAAACGCAAGCTCCTCGGCCTCATGGAAAAATACATGGATCATGTGGCGAAAACCTTTGGGCCACGCGCTGGGCAAAAACCCGGCTATTGTGGCCACCAGGAAATCGAGATTGCCCTTTTTAAACTCTATCGGCTGACCGATGAAAAACGCTGGCTCGATCTCTGTGCCTACTTCATCAATCAACGCGGGCAGCAGCCACATTACTTCGATCAGGAAACGCGCGCACGCGGCACTGACCCCACATCATTCTGGGCCAAGACCTATGAATACAACCAGTCCCACAAGCCGGTGCGTGAGCAAACCAAAGTCACAGGCCATGCCGTGCGCGCATTCTATATGCTCACAGCGATGGCCGATCTTGCGGCAGAGATGAGTGACGCCGGGCTGAAGAAAGCCTGCGAAGTTTTGTGGCGTGATGCGGTCACAACCAAGATGTATGTGACGGGCGGCTTTGGCCCTTCGGCTTTCAATGAAGGCTTCACCTCCGACTACGATCTGCCGAATGACACGGCCTATGCCGAAACCTGTGCCACCGTCGCGATGATCTTCTTTGCCCAGCGCATGCTCAACCTCGATCTTGATCGTCAGTATGCTGACATTATGGAACTGGGACTTTACAATGGCGGGCTTTCCGGCCTGTCGCGCGATGGCACCCATTATTTTTATGAAAACAAGCTGGAAAGCAGTGGCAAGGACCAGCGTTGGGCCTGGCATCACTGCCCGTGCTGCACCATGAATGTCTCACGCCTCATCGCCTCGATTGGTAGCTACTACTATTCGACCGGAGAGGATCTGATTGCGATTCACCTCTACGGCGGTGCCGCAGCGGAGTTCCAGCTTGGCGAAACCAAAGTCGCCCTTACTGAAAAAAGCAACTACCCGTGGGATGGCAAGATCAGGATCAAGGTTTCGCCGGTAAAGCCAGCCACGTTCACAATCAAGCTGCGCATTCCTGCATGGGCCGAGAAAAAAGCCAAGGCCTCGGTCAATGGCAAGGCCGTGCAAGTATCGCGCAATTTGCAAAAGGGTTACCTCACCATCAAACGAGAGTGGCAAAAGGGCGACGTCATCCGTCTTGATCTGCCGATGAATGTGCGCCGCATCTATGCAAACCCATTGGTCAAGGCCGATCAAGGCAAGGTCGCACTGGCGCGAGGCCCGTTGGTCTACTGCATCGAGCAGAAAGACAATGGCAAGACACCAGTCACTTCACTGGTGCTGCCGCGCAAGGCGAAGGTATCACATTTGCTAACTTCGCAACTGGGTGGCATCGTGACATTAAAGTCCAAGGGCAAAGTCATGCTACACAAGTCGGGGGAGCTCTATCTCGGCCACCCGCCTTCAACTGCACCCGCCACTATCACCGCCATTCCCTATTACGCCTGGAACAATCGCGGCCAGAACGCGCTGCGGGTGTGGATCAACGAGGGGAGTTGAGTTTAAAGAACTTGAAATGCCGGGGCTTGCTGATCTACGTACCTCAAGACGAGTTCTGAAAGTGGTAGGTTCATCAAATGGTACGGCCAACGGTCCATGATATTGCGCGCGAGGCAGGCGTGAGCCTCGCCACCGTGGATCGCGTGTTAAACGGTCGTCCTCGGGTCCGGGAATCAAGCATCAAGCTGGTACAAGACGCCGTTGAGAAACTGGGTTATGTCCGCGATGTTTCGGCTGCAAATCTGGCCAAGCGAAAAGTATATCGATTTGCATTTGTAATTCCCGATAGCGCCAGTCAGTTTGTGGAAACCATTCGCTCGACACTTGTTACATTGCGTCAAATGCCGGGACCCGACCGCATTTTTGTTGAAACTCTTCTCGCTCCAATTGACGATCCAAATGCCGTAGCGGGGATTTTGTCTGGTCTTGCAGATGCAAGATATGACGGCGTTGCCGTAATGTGTCCTGAAACCCCACAAGTGCGGGATGCTGTGACGCGATTAAAGCACGCAGGTCTTGCTGTTGTCGCATTGGTTTCTGATTTGCCGAGTTCAGCACGAGATCATTTCGTTGGCGTTGACAATGTTGCGGCCGGTCGTACGGCGGGCGCACTGATGGGTCGTTTCATTGGAGCAACTGAAAGCAAAGTATTGGTCGTCTCGGGCTCACTTGCCTCGCGCGACAGCATTGAGCGACGTTTTGGATTTGACAGTATCATCTCAGAGCGGTTTCCCAAAATCGAGGTGTTGCCCACGGTGGAATCTGGCGATGACAATCAACGCCTGATCGGAATTATCAAGCAGGTGATGTCGCTGCATAAGGATGTCAGTGGTGTGTATGCACTTGGTGCAGGCAATGCCGCGATACTCGATGCAATGCGCGCCACCGGACGCATAGGCAGTTGCACTTTGATCATGCACGAGCTTACTGCCACTACTCGTTCTGCCTTGGAGGCAGGTGAGGTGGATGCTGTCATCATGCAAAATGTTGGTCATCTGGTCCGCAGTTCGATCCGTGTTTTGCGGGCCTATGTTGATCGCTCTTCGATTGTGGATTCACAAGAAAAAATCCGCATCGAAATTGTCATGAACGAGAACTTGGTAACGGTCTGAGTGAAGGTTCATACCCTCGATGTTGACCCAAAACAAACATTAACCATCTGAATTTTCTGACAAAAATAACAATCCTGTTGAACTGTCAGACTTAAAGAGGTACGTACCTAAATAATCGCTTGACGTGAGATACGTGCGTCTATAGCAATATCTCGTCGACAAATAACGGCACCACCACATCCAAAAAGTGCCTCATAAAAATGGGAGAAACGGAAATGAAAATGAAATCATTGCTCGCCGCTGCCGCGTTTACATCGATGAGCCTCGCTGCATCGAACGCTCAGGCAGCTGGCGAACTTACACTCTGCTGGGCCGCATGGGACCCAGCCAACGCGCTTGTTGAATTGTCGAAAGATTTCGAAGCACAATCTGGCACGAAGATGAAGTTCGAGTTTGTGCCTTGGCCGAACTTTGCGGATCGCATGCTCAACGAGTTGAATTCTGGCGGCAAGCTTTGCGATCTTCTGATCGGTGACTCACAATGGATCGGTGGCTCGGCTGAGAACGGTCATTATGTGAAGCTCAATGAGTTCTTCGACAAGGAAGGCATCAAGATGGACGATTTCGCTCCGGCGACCGTCTATGCCTATTCCACCTGGCCGAAGGGCACGCCAAATTATTACGCGCTGCCTGCCATGGGCGATGCCAATGGTTGGTTCTATCGCAAGGACTGGTTTGAAGATCCAAAGATCGCTGGCGAATTCAAGGCCAAGTACAATCGCGATCTCGTTCCACCAAAGACATGGACTGAGCTGAAGGATATTGCGTCCTTCTTCCAGGGTCGTGAAGTCAATGGCCAGAAGGTTTATGGCGCTGCGATTTTCACCGAGCGTGCGTCTGAAGGCATCACCATGGGCGCCACATCGGCACTCTACTCTTATGGCTTCAAGTATGAAAACACGCCAGGCAAGTATGACATGGCTGGTGCTGTCAACTCCGCTGATGCGGTGAAGGGCCTTGAAGCTTACAAGGACCTCTACAAGTGCTGCACTCCACCGGGCTATACCGACAGCTACATGGGTGAAGGTCTCGATGCGTTCAAATCTGGCCAGGTTGCAATGATGATGAACTGGTTTGCGTTCATGCCCGGCATGGCCAAGGATGAAAAAGTTGGCAAGGTCACGGGCTTTTTTGTGAACCCTGGTGAAAAAGTCAACGCCTCAACACTCGGCGGCCAGGGCATCTCGGTTGTTGCCAACACCGACAACAAGGACGGCGCACTTGCTTACATCAAGTGGTTTGCGCAGCCTGACGTCCAGAAGAAGTGGTGGTCGCTCGGCGGCTATGCTTGCCACAACTCGGTGCTGAACGATCCGAGCTTCAAAACCTCGCAGCCATTTGCTGCGCAGTTCCTTGAAGCCATGGGCGGTGTGCAGGATTTCTGGCAGGAACCAGCTTACGCTTCTCTTCTGCAGGCAATGCAAAAGCGCCTGCATGACTTTGTTGTGGCCGACAAGGGCACGGCACAGGAAGCGCTTGATGGTCTGATCACCGATTGGACTGAAGTCTTCAAGGAAGAAGGCAAGCTCTAAAATTTCTCCTCCCTGGGACGGCCCCTTGCAGCTCCGGCTGCAAGGGGCACCCTGCTCCTTGGAATTATCAAGATGACCGACAAGCCCTCACTTGCTGAGAGAGCTGTGCAGGCCACGCCCGCAGGCATGGCGCAGACCATTCGCGGCCTGTCTGACCGCTGGATTGCCACGCTCTTCATAGCGCCAACGATTGTGCTGCTGCTGGCAATCAACATTTTTCCGTTGATCTGGACGATACGTCTGTCGTTCACCAATTACCGTGCCAATCGCCCGAACGCGCCGATCAAGAATGTCGGTCTCGACAATTACACCAGCATCCTCAACGATCCTGACATCTGGATCGCGATGCAGGCCACTGCGCATTTTGTGTTCTGGACAATCCTGCTGCAAATCGTGATCGGCTTTTCGCTTGCCTATCTGATTGACCGGAAATTCCGTGGCCATGCCTTTTGGACGACGATCATTCTCATCCCGATGATGTTGTCGCCAGCTGTTGTCGGTAATTTCTGGAAGTTCCTCTATCAGCCACAAATCGGCCTGTTCAATTACATCGTTTCGTTTTTCACCGGGATTGAACCATCATCTTTTGAAATGCTGGGTTCAGTGAACCTCGCGCCGTGGGCGATCATCATTGTCGATACATGGATGTGGACGCCTTATGTGATGCTGATCTGTCTGGCGGGCTTGCGATCCATTCCCGGCTATATCTACGAAGCGGCAGAAGTTGACCGCGCTTCAAAGTGGCGACAGTTCTGGTCGATCACATTGCCGATGGCGCTTCCCTTCATCATGCTGGCCGTGCTGTTCCGTGGCATCGAGAATTTCAAGATGTTCGACATGGTGAACCTGCTGACAGGCGGCGGGCCGGGTTCAACGACTGAAGTTGCCTCGATCACGTTGAAGCGCGAAGCGTTCGAGAAGTGGCGCACGGGTTACTCGTCCGCATTTGCGATCATTTTGTTCGTTGCGGTGTTTGGCTTGGCAAACATCTACGTCAAAGCACTGAACCAGGTGAAACAGCGATGAGCAGCAACCATCTTTCAACCGCTCATTCCGTTGTCGAGCCATCGCCATGGGCCAAGCGCATCGCGATGTTCACGGTGATCCTCTATGCCGTGATCACCATGATCCCGCTTTACTGGATTTTGACGACGGGCATGAAGACGCCGCCGGATTCAATTTCATATCCGCCAAAGATCATGGCGTTTGAACCCTCGCTCGAAGGCTATTGTAATCTCTTCACAACGCGCACACGTCAGACGCAAGAGTACATCGACACGCTTGGGCCACCCAAGGGCACTTGTGATGAGGTGACGCGGCGCCGCGAAATGGTGATTGCGGGAACATCCAATTACATGCCGCGTTTCTGGAACTCGGTGATCATTGCATTTGGCTCGACGTTTCTAGCTGTGGTGTTGGGGACTCTCTCTGCCTATGCATTTTCACGGTTCAAGATTCCGCTCGCGGATGACCTGCTGTTTTTCATTTTATCAACGCGCATGATGCCGCCCATTGCCGTCGCGATCCCGATCTATCTCATGTATCGCGAGCTTGGATTGTCCGACACGAAGCTTGGCATGATCTTGCTCTATACAGCCGTGAACGTGTCGCTGGCAGTATGGCTGCTCAAAGGTTTCATGGACGAGATCCCACGCGAATACGAAGAAGCGGCGATGATCGATGGCTACACGCGGCTGCAAGCCTTCTTCAAAGTTGTCTTGCCACAAGCTGCAACAGGTATTGCTGCAACGGCGATCTTCTGCATCATCTTTGCCTGGAACGAATATGCCTTTTCGGTACTCCTCACTTCAGGGACAGCGCAGACAGCACCACCTTTCATTCCAACTATCATTGGTGAGGGTGGTATGGACTGGCCTGCTGTGGGTTCGGGCACAACCATCTTCCTGATCCCAATTCTGGTTTTCACCGTGTTGCTCCGCAAACATCTGTTGCGCGGCATCACCTTCGGTGCGGTGCGCAAATGACAGACTTCTTTAACGGGCTGCTGCGCTTTCGCCGAGGACCCTGGGAGAACCTGGCGACGGCCTTGATAGCACTTGGCGTTCTGATGCTGATGCAGCCGATTTCAATGTCGCTCTACACCTATTCATTCATCACCACGCTTGTTGGCACCGTGATGTTCATCATCGTCTCGAAGTTTCCGGAATAGTCATGGCTGAAATACGCGTTGAAAATCTGCAAAAGAATTTCGGGGACTTTGTCGCCGTGAAGAATTCCAGCTTCACCATCCCCGACGGCAGTTTCTTCTGCCTGCTTGGTCCATCGGGCTGCGGCAAGACCACAACACTGCGGATGATCGCAGGTCTGGAATTGCCAACATCGGGAAGCATTTTTCTGGGTGGTGAGGATGTGGCATTCAAACGCGCGTCGGAGCGCGACATCGCCTTCGTGTTCCAGCTCTTTGCACTTTACCCTCACATGAATGTGCGAAAGAACATCGGCTTTCCCCTTCTGTGCCAAGGCGTGCCTTCTTCTGAAGTGAAATCACGGGTGGAAGAAACGGCAAAACTTCTGCGCATTGATCATCTGCTCGACAAATCTGTTTCGGGTCTTGCGGGTGGAGATCGTCAGCGCGTTGCACTTGGTCGCGCGATCGTGCGGAGGCCCTTGGCTTTCCTGATGGATGAACCCTTGGGCACACTGGATGCCGAGTTCCGCGAAGTGATGTGCCACGAATTGCGCAGGCTCCATGATCGCATCAATGCGACAACTGTCTATGTCACGCATGATCAGCTCGAAGCCATGTCGATGGCTGATTATATTGCGATCATGAACCACGGAGTGGTTGAGCAGATTGGCAAGCCGCAAGACATCTATGACAATCCCGCAACCATGTATGTGGCGCAGTTTGTTGGTTCCCCTTCGATGAACTTCATTGATGTGCCGGGTTCACTTGATGCTGGTGCAGAGAAGATCAACGTTGCAGGACAAAGTTTTGCGGTTCTGCAAACCAAACAAGCTGTTGCTGATGGTCAGCTGGTGCTCGGTGCGCGGCCTGAACATGTGCGCTTTGATGATACATCGAAGCTGCGCGGTGAAGTCGCTGCAACTGAATATCTCGGAACAACTCAGATCGTCACCGTCAATCTGCCACAAGGTCCGGTGAAAGCGCGGCTTTCAAGCAGCGATCACGTGCGATCAGGTGAAAACGTGGGCGTTGCGCTGGCTGCCAACAAGCTTTCTGTATTTGATCGCGCCTCTGGTGCCTCAGTGAACATGCGGGGCTGAGATGGCACAGGTAAACCTTCATGATATCTGGAAGCGCTTCGGCAAGACTGAAGCCGTCAACAATCTTTCGCTCGAAATTGCTGATGGCGAATTCGTTGTGCTGCTTGGACCAACGGGTGCTGGCAAAACGACGACACTCCGTTTGATTGCCGGTCTCGAACGGCCCGATCACGGCAGTGTTTCGATTGGTGGGCAACCGATGGCTGGTCTGACACCGGCGTCGCGCAATGTGGCGTTCGTGTTCCAGGCGTTTTCACTGTATCCGCATCTTTCGGTTTACGACAATCTGGCGTTTCCGCTGCGGGCGCCTGCGCGCCGTGTTGCTGAGGATGAAATCAAAACCCGTGTTGAACGCGTTGCAGAACTCTTGCGCATTCCACACAAGCTACAGAACAAATCAACCCAGCTTTCGGGAGGTGAGATGCAGCGCGTTGCGATCGGCCGGGCACTGGTGCGGCAGCCATCGATCTTTCTCATGGATGAGCCACTGTCCTCGCTTGATGCCAAACTACGCGGTGAGCTTCGTATCGAGTTGAAACGCATTCAGCAGGATCTGGGTTCAACGCTGCTCTACGTCACGCACGACCAGATTGAAGCGATGACGATGGCCAACCGCATTGGCGTTCTCAACGAGGGCAGGCTTGTACAGATCGGTACACCGCGTGAGATTTTTGAAAATCCGAATTCGATTTACGTCGCACAGAAACTGGGCCAGCCGCATATCAATATCATTCCTGGTGCACTCGCTGGTGTTGATCGCGTCCACATGGTTGGCGCACGCACCGAGCACATGAAGCTCACAAAAACCGCCAAAGGCGACGCCAGGATCGACTGGATTGAACGGCTTGGCGATCAAGCCCGCGTCCATATCACCTGGCGAGATCAGGCGTTGGTGACGCTCGCCGAGCCCAATTCTGATCTTGAGGCGGGCGACAATATTTCCATCGCATTCGCGAAACCACTTTACTTCGACCAGAACGGCAACCGGATAACTTGAGGGCATGTGACATGGCACAATTCATCAACGCCAAGGAAACTTTGGTCACCGACGCCATTGACGGTATATTGCTAACGGCAGGCAGCAATCTTGCGCGCCTCGATGGCTACCCGCATATCAAGGTCGTCATCCGTACGGATTGGGACCGTTCAAAAGTAGCGATCATTTCTGGCGGCGGTTCAGGTCACGAGCCAGCTCACGCTGGATTCGTGGGCAAAGGCATGTTGACTGCAGCGGTTTGTGGCGAAGTCTTCGCATCGCCATCGGTTGATGCTGTACTTGCGGCAATTCTTGCCGTTACAGGAAAAGCTGGATGCCTGTTGATTGTGAAGAACTACACCGGCGACCGCCTGAACTTTGGTCTCGCTGCTGCTAGGGCGCGAACCTTTGGTTTGAAAGTCAGTATGGTTGTGGTCGATGATGACGTTGCTCTCCCACATCTGCCACATGCGCGTGGTGTTGCTGGAACGTTGTTTGTTCACAAGATCGCCGGAGCGCGAGCAGAACAGGGTGCCAAACTTGACGAAGTGACAGAGATTGCATCGCAAGTCATCGCAGGTGCAATGTCAATTGGGATATCACTGGATACGTGTACCGTACCAGGTTCACCCAAGGAGCACCGCATTCCGGAAGGGCAGGCAGAACTGGGATTGGGCATACATGGTGAGGCGGGCGTGGAGCAGGTAGGCTTCAAGGGCGCCAAGGATGCCATCGCAATGATGGTTGACCGTTTGCTGCCTGGAATGAAGTCTGGACCACACGTGGCATTGATCAATAATCTGGGAGGTGCAACGCCGCTGGAAATGGCTGTCCTGTCAAAGGAACTGCTCAAGTCAAAAATCGGCAAGCAGATCACGCATGTCATTGGACCGGCCCTCATGATGACGTCGCTCGACATGCACGGCTTCTCACTTTCTCTCCTGCCATTGCAACCCGGCATGCTCGAAGCTCTGCAAACCAATGTTTCACTTTCAGCTTGGACGGGATGCCATTCGGTTTCCGATGTCAAACTTGTTCCGCTGCCGGATGGTCTGACACCCATTCAGCCCATGCCATCCAAAAACAGGAAGGCCGAGAACATCATTCGCGGATGTTGTGAAATTCTGATTGCAGCCGAAGGCAAATTGAATGCGCTCGATGCAAAGTCAGGCGATGGCGACACAGGCTCGACGCTTACCACAGCATCGCGTGCGCTGGTGAAAGCCCTTGATCGTTTGCCGCTTGCTGATTGGACACAATTGTACCGAGCCATTGGGCTTGAACTCAGTCAAACAATGGGCGGCTCTTCGGGCGTCTTGCTCGCCATCTTCTTCACGGCAGCAGGCGATGCCTCGGCCAATGGCATGGATAGCGTCAAGGCATTGAAAGCGGGATTGGCGCGCATCCAGGAAGTTGGTGGCGCACAAGTTGGCGACCGCACGATGATCGATGCATTGTCGCCAGCCCTTGATGCACTATCGACTAGCCTTAAGTCGGCAGCAACAGCCGCCCGGCAGGGAGCAGACTCGACGGGAAGGATGTTGCGTGCCAAGGCTGGCCGCGCAAGCTATGTGTCCGAAAGTCACCTCGCAGGCCACAACGATCCAGGCGCTGAAGCCGTTGCAATTCTCTTTGAAGAGTTATTCAAGGCAGCTGACACGCTGCCAAACTAGACCATTTGCTCGGAGCCCCAGTTCGCGAAACCATCACCGCTCAAAGTTTCAACTGCGTGACTTTCCACAGAAATTCTGAAGTTCATGAAGTAATGTTACATGCGCGCGCGTATCGAGCGGTTGTGATTGAGTGGATACTCTGCAAATGGAGCAATTGGCGATTTTTTTTGTGATTGGTTGAATGAACCATAACCAATTTCTTCGCCTTACATTGAATCAGCTTTACGGGATTGTGAAAAAATGTGAAGCATCAGGCATTGATTTAATTTGATCGTTCCAATGCCCACTACTTACAAATATGCAGCCCGGCTGAACTCGTTCAAAAATGGCGAGGCAGGTGACGCATCCTCAGCACAACGTGGTGTGTTTGGGCTGTTGTCGCGCGCGGCCAAGGTGCCAGGCTTAAACGCAGTTGACCTCAATTTTCCTGATCACCTCAGTGGTGTTGATCTAAACGAGATGCGCCGTCACCTCCTCGGACTTGGCCTTTCAGTCAACGGCTTTGCCATGCGTTACTACAGCGATCCCGGATTCAAGATTGGCGCTTTCACCAATCCCGATCCAAAGCTTCGCCGACTTGCAATTGACCAGACCAAACGCGGCATTGACCAAATGCTTGAGCTTGGCGGGTCGCTGATGACACTGTGGATGGGGCAGGATGGTTTCGATTACTCTTTCCAGGCCGACTACGCACGGCTCTGGGATCAGACGCTGGAAGCCATTTCGGAAGTGGCCGACCATGTGCCGACTGCTGAAGTCAGCATTGAATACAAACCAAATGAGCCGCGCAGTTTTGCCTTGATGCCAGACATCGGTAAGACACTGCTCGCCATTCGTGAGATGAACAGAAAGAATATCGGCGTCACGATTGATTTCGCACATGTTCTGTATGCGGATGAAATGCCGGCTTATGCGGTGGCGCTCGCGGCGCGTTCATCCAGACTTTTCGGCGTTCATCTCAACGATGGTTATGCCAAGCGCGATGACGGCCTGATGGTGGGCACGGTTCATCCAGTCCAGACCATGGAGCTTCTCTATGTGCTTGAAGAAATAAAATACGACCGCCCGATCTACTTCGACACTTTCCCCGATACGACGGGTATGGATCCGGTAGCTGAGTGTTCAGCCAACATTGCAACCGTTGAGGCCATGCGGAGCGTCGTCAGAAAACTGCAAGCAGACAACCGCCTGAGGACGGCCATTGCCGGACAAGATGCTGTGACCAGCAACACTGTCGTTCGAGAGGCGCTCTATGGAGGGCTGACAGCAGACACAGCAAAAGCTTGAGCGCAACAAAAACTCCGGGCGCTCACCTGTTCCGTTTCCTAACCTGGGAGGTGTCGCCTCAGTTGCCACGTTCTTGCGCGATGGTAAGTTGGAGGCGAATGTCGATCTGAACAAAGCGGCGGGAGTAGTTTGCAGTTTGGGTCATGGCGCCATGATCACGCCCTTGCGGAGGATGAAACAGCCATAGGGACCAGGATCGGACGTACGGACGATCGCAAAGGATTTCTTGGCTGCGGCGTAGAAATCAAAACGATCATATGCGCCGATATTGATCCGACGCCTCTCAGCCGCATCAACCGTGTCCTGCATCTTGGCAAAGATCGGCACAGTGCCATCCGGATCGCCTACCACACGCATACGCATGACGGGTTGGTCGACGAATGTATCGAGCGGCATCAAAGCAAGAATGGCCTTGGCCGCTTCTGGAATGGTGCAGCCGGAGAGATTGATGAGCTTTCGGAAGGTGGTTTCCTTCGCGATAGTGACCGCGGGATGATTGACATCGCAGATTACCAGATCATCGCCATGCCCCATCTGCATCAGCACATAGAGAAGCTCAGCTGAAATAATCGGGTCAACATGACGGAGCATCAGATGGTTTCCTTGTTGGCTTGTGAGACAAAGGTCGCCGCGCGCTGGTTGGCCCGCTGGCAGGCCGACAAGAGCGACCCTCCGTTGGCAAGTTCAGCAGACAGGGTGCCGACGAAACAATCGCCGGCACCATGTGTCGAGACGACTTCTACCAAGATGGGTTCGATCTCGTGGATGGCTTGCGTTTCATTGGAGAGGACCAGTCCTTCACCACCCAATGTGATAACAACGGCTCGAAATGTTTTGGTCATTGCGCTGATCGCGCGCCGCGCGTCTGATCGGCTTTGCACGGTTTGACCGCACATCGCTTCGGCTTCGATGCGATTGACGATGAACACATCAATCAACCCTGCCAACTCATCCGTTCTGGCGCGCGCAGGCGCAGCGTTGAAAACTACATCAGCGCCCGCTGCCTTTGCGGCGCGAGCGGCCGCGAGGTTGACCTCGTGTGGCACTTCATTTTGCAGCACAAGCACTTTTGCGCCACCAAGTGCAGACCATTGATCAGCAAGTGAACGGGGATCAATAGTCGTGTTGGAACCTGATACAATAACCGCCCCATAGTCGCCGTCGACCTGCAGGATCGCAACACTCATGCCAGAGCCTTGTTTCTGGTCTGTCGTGATGGCTGAAACATCGACTTTCGCCGTGGTCAAATTCTTGAGCAAAGTCTGGCCGAAATCATCATCACCAATGCGGCCAATCATTGCCGTGCGAGCGCCAGCGCGTGCGGCTTGCACTGCCTGATTGCCGCCCTTGCCGCCACAGACCTTTGCCCATGAACTGCCAACAGCAGTCTCATCAATACGCGGCAGGGCTGGTGCCTTCACGACAATGTCGAGGTGCAAGCTGCCGCAAACAATGACATCGAACTTGTTCATTGCGCGGTGAAACCACCATCAATGAGAATGTCTTGTCCCGTGATCATGTCAGATGCAGGTGATGCGAGGAAAAGAATGAGATCGGCAACTTCAGTTGTGCGGCCAAAGCGGCCAGCTGGAATTTTCGCTTTCATCGGATCACCCTTGCTGGGATCGCCCCAAACCATCTCACCCATCGGCGTGAGGATGACCGTCGGACATACTGTGTTGGACTGAATGTTGTGCTTTGCCCATTCCACCGTCATCACTTTGGTCAGCATGTTAAGACCGCCCTTTGACGCGCCATAGGCACCGTGATCATCGAGAGCGACAACACCTGATTGCGAAGAGATGTTGATGATCTTGCCCATGCGTTGTTTGATCATGTTGGGTACAAGTGCTTGCGCCAGCAGATAGGGGGCTCGCAGATTGACGTTGTTGACCCAGTCCCAATCATCAACGGGCGTGTCGATGATCGATTTGATGGTGGTGACGCCAGCATTGTTCACGAGAATATCGATAGTACCAAATGCCTTCAGCGCTTCGCGTGCTGCGTGCTGAGGGCCTTCGACTGTTGCGAGGTCTGCTGAAATCGCAACGCACTTGCGGCCCAATGCTGCAACTTGCCTCTTGATGTCAGCAAGGCCTTTTTCGTCGCGGCCAACGGCTGCGATGTCTGCACCTGCATCGGCAAGAACACGGCAGGTCTCAAAGCCGATGCCTTTGGTGGCCCCGGTCACAAGTGCGCGCCTACCCTCAAGAGAAAAACGTTTGGTCCATTGCGGCATGTTTCACGCTTACTTGACAGCACCCGCCGTCAAACCTTTCACGATGTAACGCTCGAGGAAAATTCCAATGAGGATCAGTGGCAATATGGCTGCCGACGACAGCGCAGCCATCGCCCACCAGTTGATACCTTGCGAACCTGTTTGACTTGCGACCATCGCAGGAAGCGTTTTGGCATTGGTGCTTGTGAGCAGTGCGGCAAAGAAATATTCATTCCAGCACAACACAAATGCGAGAATGAACGCCGCTACCATGCCGGGCAATGCGATGGGCAGAATGATGCGCAGGAATGCGCCCCAGGATGAACAGCCGTCAACGAGGGCAGCTTGTTCAAGTTCGGAGGGGATACCGTCAAACTGATCTTTCATGATCCAGATCACGATAGGTAAAACGCTCAGCGCATAAACCAGAATGAGACCGATCATCGAGTCGAGCAGTGCGAGTTCCTTGTAGAGCACGAGGAATGGCATGGCGAGAACGACAGGTGGCAAAATGAGCTGCGAGATAAAGAAGAAGGAGATGTCACTGTTCTTCCATATCCGCCAGCGATACTGAAAACGGCTGAGGCCGTAAGCCGCCATCGCACCAAGCACGAGCGCAAGCGAAGCACCACCAAGCGAGACCTGGATCGAATTCCAGAAGCGCTTCAGAAATTCAGCGCGCGGCGTTGACTCGGTGAAGATCGTATCAGGCGACAGGCCAATGGCGCGAAGACCAAGCCAATTCGGCGTATATTCTACCCACGGAATGATGTGACCAAGCTGCACATCTTTCGCCACCTTGAACGTGGTGGAGAAGGTCCAGAAGATCGGGAACAGTGCGATCACAGTCCACAGGATCAGCGCGCCATAGATCAAGACCTTACTGAAGTTTCTAGGCATCGCGATATCTCTGCATGTATTTGCTGGTGAACCACAAGAGCAACGCCAGGAATACGATGATGATGATCAGATAAACTTCGGCAATCATCGTGCCATAGCCGACGTTGGAGCGATCCTTGTATTCGCGGAAGATGAAACTGGAAACCGTATCCGTTGCACCACCTGGCCCACCCGATGTCGTGGTGATCACGATGTCGGCAAGCTTCAGCTGGAAAATGATGCGCAGAACAATTGCCGTGATGCTGACTGGGAGCATCAACGGGAATGTGACTTGCCAGAAACCCTGCCAACCTGTTGCGCCATCCACTTTCGCAGCTTCCTGCACTTCCTTCGACATGGCCTGAAGGCCTGCAAGCAACAGGATCATCATGAAGGGAATCCACATCCATGCATCCATGATGGCGATGGTTGTTTTCGCAAGCCAAGGCGATGTGAGCAGCGACGGATTTTCCCAACCGAGAAAACGCAGCAGTTTGGTGACCGGACCAAAGCGGAATTCCAGCATCGACTTTCCGATCATCCAACCCACGGCAACAGGCGAGAGCATGAAGGGCAGGAGAAACGCGACGCGGAAAAACTTCTGGCCCCTGATGTCAGCATTGAGAAGGAGTGCAAGTCCAAACGCTATCACATACTGCACCAGAACCGTCGCGGTGTAGAATACCATGTTGCCAAGTGCGTTCCAGAAATAGGCATCGCCCATCAGCTGCCAGAAATTCGCAAGACCATTGAAGGTGCGGCCCGTCGCAGATTGCAGGTTCCAATCAGTCAGCGCGATGTAGACCCCGAAGAGTGTGGGAAAAATCGCAAAGGCCAAAGTGAAGAGAATGGCGGGCAAAACGAAAAGCGCGCGCCAACCAGCTTCGCCATGACGCATGATGTTGCCAACGCAGAGTGCTGCGCTCCAGGCGCAATAGCCGAGAAGAACGGGTTGCCAGGTCTCAAACCCGAAAGGGATGAGCTGGGCTTTGTGGAGAATTTGAATGAGAAACAAGAGACCAAGCGCAATCGTCGAGCCGCGCACCAGCCAACTTCCCCGTTGCTGTCGCTGGTCCGATACTGATGCTGTAACGGCGTCTCTGCCTGTTGATGCTGTTGTTGTGTTCATTGCAATCAAAAGGGCGGCGGATCGCTCCGCCGCCCCCAAGTTTGTTACATGCCAAGTGAAGCTTTGTAGAGCTTGATCTGGTTGTCGCGACCCAACTGGTCGGTCAATTTGTCCCAAGCCGCAGCAATGGCGTCTGCGCCTGCTTGTGGTGTGGCCTGACCGGCATAGATCTTCGCCAATTCATCTTCCGCAACCGAGTAATATTGGAAGATGCCAGGAATGCGCGGTTCAATCGCCGCATTTGGATGGTTGTAGGAATTGGCTTGGCTGTCGAGATACGACTTGATGAAACCTTCATCGTATCCAGCGGTCACCCATTCCTTCACGTCGAAATGGCTCTGACGATAGGGCTGGAAGCCTGATGGATAGGCCGCCATCCACAGCGAGATATCCTTGCCGCCGAGATGGGCTGCAAGTGACCAGGCTGCTTTCTTCTTCTTCTCGTCTGCATCAACGCGGGCCATCACGTAAATGCCCCAGCCGATGTAAGCCATGTTTGGCGCATAGTTTGCACCTGATGCGAGCTTGTCCCACGCACCCGTCTTCGCGTTGTAAACATCATCCGAACCCGGAAGGATATCAAACGCTGTTTTGCCCTGAATGACAGAAGAGTCATTCGTGTTGACGTTCGAACCAATGTCACCCCACCACGACAGCATTGTGCCAGTGCCAGCGAGGAACTGCTGAAAGCCGGTTGTACCTGGATCGGCATTGAGCTGGTCGGCAGGTTCAAATGGCAGCGAGTCAACAACGTCCTGGATGGCACGGACCCAGGCTGGATTGTTGACGCGTGGCTTCATGGTGTCAGCATCAAACAGGAAGGCCTTGTCGTCCGGATGCTTGGCATAGGCCGTGGCGCGCGAGCCGAGGAAGTAGAATGCAAAACCGCCCCAGCCCTTGGTTGGATCGAGATAGCCATAGAGATCCTGGCCATCGAGCTTCTTGCCCTTGAGGAACTTCGTAGCTGCATTGACCTGTTGCCAGGTTTTCGGAACACCCCACTCGCCAGCACCGCCAGCCTTTTTCCACTCATCAGCGAGGCCCTTGTCGGCGAACACGTCGGAACGATAATTGAAGTTATGGCAGTCGCCATCACAGGAAATGCGGTAGGTCTTGCCGCCCCATGTGCCGACGGGTGCCTTGAGGTATCCAACATAGTCGTCCATGTCGATCTGGGTCTTGACCCAATCCGGCATTTCCGAGGCAAGGCCTTTGCCACAAACGTCGCCTTCAAATGGTGCACCCATTTCGATGACGTCGAAGTCAACCGTGCCTGTCGCAATCGATTGCTGCAGACGGGCATTGTAGTCAGCCTGTGCAAGATCGATCCAGTTGATCTTGGCGCCAGTGTAATCCGCCCAGGCCTTGGAGAGGCCGCGGAACAGCACGTTGTGGACGTTCTGGTTGTTGAGACCCATGAAGCTCAGTTCAACGCCGGCGAATTCGCCTTCCTTGACGTTGGCCTTGGTTGGCTCGAGGCACATCGCGCCGACCTTTTGCCAGTCAGCATCGGTTGGCTGACCTTTGCCAACGCCAGGGATTTGCAGAATTGCAGAGCGAAGTTCCGCTTGCGCAAGTGCCATGCTGGAAAGTCCAGCAAGCCCACCTGTTGCCGCCACGGTTGCGAGGGCGGTTGAGCCCTTCAGCACACTGCGACGGCTGATCATTGCATTGTAGAGATTGACTTTCATCTTGGTTTTCCTCCCAATTTTACTGCACCGGGCATTTGATTTTTGGGGACAGTTTGGACCGTGCAGCTATAGGCAGACTATGCAGGGCGTTGGAGTTCTGTCAACGGTTCAGACTTTACCCATGGGTAAGGACATCAGCGTCTTGGTTTGCTGGCTCATTGCAGTCTCAGTCCCGTTGCACCGTCAAAAAGATGAGCCAGATTTGGGTTGGGCAGAAGCGCAATCGCTTGGCCCGGTCGCGCAGTGAGGCGCTCCCTGAACAATCCAACAATGCGCTGCTGGCCGAGCTTGGCAAACAGCTGCGTTTCTGAACCAAGTGGCTCAACAACTGTCACCTCAGCACTTGCGCCCTTGCTGCTGATCTCCAGATGCTCCGGCCTGATGCCGTAGACGGCGTCTTTGCCATCAGCGGAATGGGGTGCTGAACTCAGCGGTAAAATAATGCCATCACTCGTCATGAAACTTGGTCGCGCACCTGCACTCACCTTGCCCTTGATCAAGTTCATCGAAGGCGATCCGATGAAGCTTGCGACAAACACATTCGCCGGATTGTCATAGAGCTCGAGCGGTGTGCCGATCTGCTCAACGACCCCTGCATTCATCACAACAATGCGATCCGCCATGGTCATGGCTTCAACCTGATCATGCGTCACGTAAACTGTCGTCACCTTGAGACGCTGATGCAGCTCCTTGATTTCAGCGCGCATCTGCACCCGGAGTTTTGCATCGAGATTGGACAGTGGCTCGTCGAACAAAAAAACAGCCGGGTTCCGCACAATGGCGCGGCCCATGGCAACACGCTGGCGTTGGCCACCAGAAAGCTGGCGGGGATAACGCCCGAGATAAGGCACGAGATCGAGCACCTCTGCGGCACGCTTCACACGCTCATCAATTTCGGATTTCGGCGTGTTGCGCATCTGCAGCGCAAAGCCCATGTTCTGCGCCACCGTCTTGTGCGGATAAAGCGCATAGGTCTGGAACACCATGGCGATGTCCCGGTCTTTCGGCGGCAGATCATTGACGATATTGTCGCCGATCTTGATGTTGCCAGCAGTGATCGGTTCTAGCCCCGCAATCATCCGCAGCAAGGTAGACTTGCCGCAGCCCGAAGGCCCGACAAGCACAACAAATTCGCCATCCGCAATTGCGACGTCGACACCATGGATCACCTCCTGGCTGCCGTAAGACTTCCGTGCACTTTCAACTTCGACCGACGCCATTTGTGCCACCCGTTTTCTCACTGGCACCATAGAGGTGAAAATCAAAAAAACACAAGCCGACAAATTTCAAGGAGGAAGTTTCGGGGAGCAGAAAAGTTCGCTGAACATACTGTTCGAGCGAAGCGTGCCATCTCTCGCTCAAACATGATACGTCGGCGGCGAACGAATGTGTGTTCACGTTCTCTAAACAGGCCCAGTTGATTGCCGCAACACAAGATCGACCGGCCAGACTTCTTTGGCGGGGGGCGTCTCCGGATTCTTTATTCTTTCGATCAAGAGTTCGACGATTCTTCGGCCAGCATCCCCAATCGATGATTGAGTTGCGGTTAGCGGCGGGTCGAAATGTTCAGATCGAAAGCTTTGCACGCGGTCGTCATGGGCGATAAGTGAAATGTCACGACCAATCCTTACACCTTTTGACTTCGCAACTTTTTGAACACCAGCCGCTTGCGACAGGCTCGAACACAGAAAGGCAGTAGGACGTTCGTTGTCGGGTCGCGCCAGCATATCTTCTGCTGCAGTGATGCCATGGCTTTCCAGCATCAAATTGTTTGAGATGAGCTGCTCATTGGCGGTAAGACCATGCTGTGCCAGTGCACGGCGATAGCCATTCTCACGATCAACGGCATAGTTCAACCTTGTCTCGCCATTGAGAAGTGCGATGCGCTGGTGCCCCAGATTGGTCAACAACTGTGCCGCCGCAAAAAATGCACCTTCGTTGTCGATGTCGAGATGCGGATAGGCTGTCGCTACTTTGGTTCGGCCATGCAGGACATATGGCATGTTGAGCGAGGCTAACAGATCAATGCGTGGATCAGAGACTAAGGGTGAAGAAAGAATCATTCCATCAACACGCGCCGAGCGCACCGCGCGGCGATAGACAGCTTCTTCGCTTTGCGCACCACTTGCCATGGCAAGGGTCACGTCATAGCCGAGCTCGGCCGCCGTCTCGAGACAACCCTCAAGGAATTCCGTAAACAAGAGATCACCAAGTGGATTTCGTTCGCGCGGAAAAACCACGCCAAGCGTTCCTGATTGCCCCGTCGCCAATCGCCGCGCTGCTGCCGAAGGGCGATAGCCATGCATGTCGGCTGCGGCCTTGACGCGTGCGCGGGTTTCTTCGTTTACCTCCGGAAAGCCGTTCAAAGCGCGGCTGACCGTGGTTTGAGAAAGTTTCAGCAGCTGTGAAAGGTCGCGCAAATTCATGACTTTAATGGTTTCCACATTGTCAAAGCGCTTTCAAGATGAATCGCATGTCAAGTTACAAATGAGTGTGCGGCTGCACAAATGTTGCGATTGCGAATTAGAGTTTAACCCTGTGTTTTCGCAGTGCAAAATGAACTTTGGATTGACAGCCACAGACCTTAAGGTTATGTAAAGATACCCAAAGCGCTTTGAGGAAAGCGAAAAATTGCCGGATAACAGGCGCTTGGTCGAAAATGTGAATTCCAGGGAGGAAGTCCAATGAGAAAGTTTCTGCTCTGCGCAGCCGCCGGCTGCGCCATGCTTGTGTCCAACGCGGCACTCGCTGCCAATCTGTCGATGGTTTCTGGTGCCGTTGGCAAGGACATCGAAGTCCTTCAGGAATTCCTGAAGCCATTTGAAGCAAAGTCCGGCCACAAGGTTACCGTTGTGCCGATGCCCGCCTCAACCACCGACCAGTTTGGCCAATATCGCCTGTGGCTCGCTGCCGGCAACTCCGACATCGACGTCTATCAGACCGACGTGATCTGGGCACCACAGCTCGCCGACCAGTTCCTTGATCTCACCGCAGCTGCTGCTGGCGTTGTGAAAGATCACTTCCCTTCAATCATTGAATCGCAGACCGTGAACGGCAAGCTCGTTGCACTGCCAATCTTTACCGATGCGCCTGCTCTCTATTACCGCAAGGACCTTCTGGAAAAGCACGGCAAGGCTGTTCCAAAGACCTGGGCTGAACTTGGCGAAACCGCCAAGGCCATCGTTGACGCAGAACGTGCTGGCGGCAACAAGGATCTGCAGGGCTTTGTGTTCCAGGCCAACGCCTATGAAGGCCTGACCTGCGATGCACTTGAGTGGGTAAAGTCCTCAGGTGGTGGTCAGATCGTTGAGCCAGATGGCACGATCTCGATCAACAACGACAAGGCCGCCGCCGCACTTGATACAATCAAGGGCTTCGTTGGCACGATTGCTCCAGCTGGTGTTCTTGGCTACGGCGAAGAAGACTCGCGCGGCGTATGGCAGACTGGCAATGCCGTGTTCATGCGCAACTGGCCATATGCCTATGGCTTGGGCAATGGCGATGACTCAAAGGTCAAGGGCCTGTTCGACGTGACAACACTTCCTTCGGCTGGCGGTGATACGAAGTCGGCTGCAACACTCGGCGGCTGGAACGTTGCCGTGTCGAAGCACTCGAAGAACCCGGACGCTGCAATTGAACTTGCAATGTTCCTCGGTTCTGCTGAAGCTCAGAAGATCCGTGCTGTAAAGAGCTCGAACCTTCCGACCATCATGTCACTCTATGACGATGCTGATGTGGCAGCTGCCCAGCCGATCATTCCACGTTGGAAAGATGTGTTCCTCAATGCCGTGCCACGTCCATCGGCGCCAACCAAGGTGAAGTACAACGAAGTGTCTTCACTGTTCTGGTCGGCTGTCCATGACACGCTGTCGGGCAAGGGTACTTCGAAGGAAAACCTCGAAGCGCTTGAAGCCAAGCTCACTGAACTCAAGGGCGACGCCTGGTAACTTCCTCCTCAGGCTAACCCCATTGGGACCCGCATTCGCGGGGGCGCTCTTCGTGGGTCCCAATATCAAGGCAGGCGGGTCTGGGGCGACCCGCCTGTTTTTTTAGATCACTATACGCAAATCAAGCCGTCATCCCGGCGAAGGCCGGGACCCCGCTTCCTTCCGGCGGCTTCGATTGTGGGAAAGCGGGGCCCCGGCCTTCGCCGGGATGACGAAACCGAGTGTATAATTGAACGTCAGAAATAACCCCCGAATAATTTTCGTTAGGCAAACACAATGGCACGCGCACAAATGTCCGAACTGAGAGCCGAGCAGCTACGCGCTGCAAAATGGTTCTTGCTGCCCATGTTGCTCGCACTGCTGCTCGTGGCTGGTTGGCCGCTGATGCGCACGATTTATTTTTCGATGACCAACGCCTCACTCACCGATCTCTACAACGCGAAGTTCGTCGGCTTTAACAACTATTTCAAGATGACCACGCTGAAGAGCGGCAAGGTGCTTTATGGCGGATTGCTTGCTGATCCCACCTGGTGGAATGCAGTTTACAACACTGTGCGCTTTTCACTCATTTCAGTAACACTCGAAACAATTCTGGGCATGATTGTTGCCCTCGTGCTCAACGCCAATTTCAAGGGCCGCGGCATCGTGCGTGCGGCGATCCTCGTGCCGTGGGCGATTCCCACAATTGTCTCTGCGCGCATGTGGGGCTGGATGTTTCAGGACCAGTTCGGCATCATCAATGATGCGCTGTTGACGCTCGGTCTCATAACCGAGCGCGTTGCATGGACCGCCAGTGCCGACACCGCCATGATCGCCGTATTGATTGTCGACGTGTGGAAGACAACACCCTTCATGGCGCTGTTGATCCTCGCTGGTTTACAAATGATCCCTCAGGATATCTATGAAGCTGCGAAGGTTGATGGCGTTCATCCCGTGAAGACCTTTTTCAAGGTGACATTGCCACTGGTGAAGCCCGCCCTCATGGTCGCCGTCATCTTCCGCATGCTCGATGCGATGCGCGTATTCGATCTCATTTATATTCTCACGCCGAACAGCTCATCCACAAAAACCATCTCGGTGTTGTCGCGCGAGAACCTCATTGAATTTGACAAGTTTGCACTGGGATCAGCACAAGCCACAGTTCTCTTCGTGATGCTGACAGGCATGACGCTCCTCTACATCTGGCTTGGCAAGGTGAATTTCGAAGGAGGCCGCTCATGATCTGGGACTACGTCAAGAGCACAGCCTTCTACGCGCTTGTCTGCCTGATTGTTTTTATTGCGGTGTTTCCGTTTTACTATGCCGTTCTCACGTCACTCGAAGTTGGCACCGCCCTCTTCGAAGTGAACTATCTGCCTTACGATTTCAATATGACCAATTACTACGCAGCCCTGCGTGGTTCATTCCCGCAGAATCTCCTGAACTCGGTCATTGTTGCAAGCGCCGTTGTTGTTCTGGCCTTGGCACTTGGCGTCACTGCAGCCTACGCATTGTCACGCTTCAATTTCCGCGGACGTGGCCTGTTGTTGATGACAATTCTCGGTGTTTCGATGTTTCCGCAGATCGCGGTTCTTGCCGGATTGTTTGAACTGGTGCGCGCCACGGGTCTGCACAACACATTGTGGGCGCTGATTTTCTCCTACACGATTTTCACATTGCCATTCACCGTGTGGATCCTCACCACATTCATGCGCGAGTTGCCGATTGAGATCGAAGAAGCAGCGATCATCGATGGTGCCACACCATGGATCATCATCCGCAAAGTATTCATGCCCTTGATGTGGCCAGCCTTGGTGACAACGGGCCTTCTTGCCTTCATCGCGGCATGGAACGAGTTTCTTTTCGCACTCACGTTCACCTCGTCAAACGCGCAGCGAACCGTGCCAGTCGCCATCGGCATGCTCTCCGGTTCATCGCAACATGAAGTGCCCTGGGGCCCGATCATGGCCGCGTCAGTCGTTGTTACATTGCCTCTCATCATTCTGGTGCTGATCTTCCAGCGCAAAATCATTTCGGGCCTCACGGCTGGCGGCGTCAAAGGTTAAATCATGGCTCAGATCACTCTCAAAAATATCCGGAAGTCCTTCGGCGCAGTCGAGATCATCAAGGGCGTTGATCTTGAAGTGGAGTCGGGTGAATTTCTGGTGTTCGTCGGCCCATCGGGCTGTGGCAAGTCAACACTGTTGCGGCTCATTTCCGGCCTTGAAGATATCACATCAGGCGAGATGAGTTTTGATGGCGAGGTTGTGAACAACCTTGCGCCCTCAAAGCGCGGCATTGCGATGGTGTTTCAATCCTACGCGCTCTATCCGCACATGAATGTCTACGACAACATGGCGTTTGGCATGCAGTTGGCGAAGGCCACACCGGAAGAAACCAAGGCGCGCGTGCACAAAGCGGCCGAGATGTTGCAGCTCACACCATTGTTGCACCGATTGCCAAAGCAACTCTCCGGTGGTCAGCGCCAACGCGTGGCGATTGGCCGGGCCATCGTGCGCGATCCGCGCGTGTTCCTGTTTGATGAACCATTGTCCAACCTTGATGCGGCATTGCGCGTGGCAACACGCATCGAAATCGCCAAGCTCCATGAAAACATGCACGGCACCACAATGATCTATGTGACGCATGACCAGGTTGAAGCGATGACACTCGCTGATCGCATTTGCGTGCTTGACCATGGCCTCATTGAACAGGTCGGAACACCGATGGAACTTTATGAGCGCCCCGCCAACATGTTCGTTGCGGGCTTTATCGGCTCACCCAAAATGAACTTCCTCGAAGGTGCCATAGCCGAAAAGCACAATTGCAAACATCTCGGCATTCGCCCGGAACATCTTGAAATCGGAACCACTGGCGCGCTCGAAGGCGAAGTTGATTTCACCGAAAATCTTGGCGCTGATTCATACATTTATGTGAAGACTGACTACGGCCTCGTGACCGCGCGCGAGTTCGGCAAGACTGGCATTCTGAAGGGCACGAAGGTAAGGCTCGCCCTGCAGCCGCAAAACATTCACCGCTTCGATGAAGCTGGAAAGAGAATTTGAAAATGACTGTTAATGTTCTGATCTGGCACGAACACCGCCACGAGCAAACCAACAAGCTGGTTGCAAGACTCTATCCCGAAGGCATGCATGGCGCGCTGAAAAACGCCTACAAGGGCGACAAGGAATTTGTGGTTGAACACGCATTGCTTGACGATGATGCCGAGCATGGCCTGTCGCAAAAGCGCCTCGACAAGACAGATGTGTTGCTGTGGTGGGGCCATGCCGCACACGGCGATGTGAAGGATGAGATTGTCGAGCGTGTAGCAAAGCGCGTGCACGAAGGCATGGGCCTCATCGTTTTGCATTCTGGTCACTATTCGAAAATCTTCAAGCGCCTGATGGGAACCCCTTGCTCGCTGAAATGGCGCGAGGCCGGCGAACAGGAACTCGTGTGGATCATCAATCCCAATCATCCGATTGCCCAAGGTCTGCCCGAGTGCATCAAGATCGAGCAAGAAGAAATGTATGGTGAGCCCTTCTCGATTCCAGAACCACTTGAAACCGTAATGATCTCGCATTTCGAAGGTGGCGAAGTGTTCCGCTCCGGCGTTACCTATCAACGTGGTGCGGGCAAGATTTTCTATTTCCGCCCCGGCCACGAAGCCTACCGCGCCTATCACAATCCGGACGTTTTACGCGTCATCAAGAACGCCACGCGCTGGGCCTATAACCCGGCAAAACCATGGACGGGCATTCACCCTTCACCCAACGTCCCCGCTGACAAGGCGCCGTATCCACTTGAGATCAAGGGCGAACGCCTGCATGAGGATGGCGAAGAGGGATTCATATAATGCAAAAACCCATTCGTCTTCTCATACTCGGTACAGGCGGCATGGCGAAAGCCCACGCCATGCATTTTGGCCAGGATCCACGCGTTGAAATGGTTGGTGCCTGTGATGTGGTGCCGGGCCGCGCCAAGGAATTCGCCAAGACATTTGGCATGAAGCAGAGCTTCGAAGACCTCGACAAGGCAATCAAATGGGGCGAGTTTGACGCAGCCACCAATGTGACACCGGATGCGATCCATCACCCCACCACGATGAAATTGCTGAAGGCGAAAAAGCACGTGCTGTGCGAAAAGCCACTCGCCGAGAATTTCAAGCTCGCCGATGAAATGGCGCGCACCGCCGACAAGGCCAAGCTCATCAACATGGTGAACCTGACCTATCGCAACGACGCTGCCCTTCATGCTGCCAAGGCGCTCGTCGACAAGGGCGAGATCGGCACTCTTCGCCACGTCGAAGCGACCTACCGCCAAAGCTGGCTCGTCGGCGATCATTGGGGCCATTGGGCCGATCATCACATGTGGCTGTGGCGGCTCTCTTCAAAGCACGGCTCCAAAGGCGTACTCGGCGATGTCGGCATTCACATTCTTGATTACGCAACATTTGCGACAGGCGAAATGCCCGTCAACATTTCAGCGCGCCTCAAGACCTTCGACAAGGCCAAGAATGGCAAGATCGGCGAGTATGTGCTCGATGCTAACGACACGGCCATGATGATGGGCGAGCTTAAAGGTGGCGCACAATTGATGGTGCAGGCCACCCGCTTCATGACAGGCTACGACAATGTGCTCGATCTCAAGATTTTCGGCACCAAGGGTGCTGTTGAAGTCATCCACCGTGAAGGCTGGAATGAAGTGCGCTGCTGCATCGGCAAGAACATCCACAGCCAGGCATGGCAGACGATCAAGCCTGAACCCGTTGAAACCAATTATCGGAAATTCATCAACGCGATTGTTGCGGGCAAAAACGGCTCACCGGATTTCCGCCGTGCAGCCGACCTGCAACGCGTACTCGATGCCTGCGAAAAGAACGATGGCAAGGGTGCGGTGAAACTGTAAGGGTCTTTATCGCGGGACGAACTTCGGTTAGGCTTCGCAAATGACATTCTCCATCTCCCCCGATTTCATCGCCACTCACAACGCCAAGTACCAGCAAGCGCACAGCGAAGACTATGCGCATCTCAAGCGCCAACTTGAGCGCAAGAAGTTCGACATTGAAGCCCTGGTGAAGCGTGCGATCAGCTATCAGGTCGCCGTTCCCACCTGGGGCGTTGGAACGGGCGGCACGCGCTTTGCCCGTTTTCCGGGACCAGGCGAACCACGCAACATTCACGACAAGCTGGAAGACTGCGGCGTCATCAATCAGCTGACGCGCCACACAGGCACAGTCTCTCCGCACTTTCCATGGGACAAGGTCTCCGACTATAACGCGCTCCGTCAGGAAGCTGCGCAATATGGCATCGGATTTGATGCGGTGAACTCCAACACGTTTCAGGACCAGAAAGACCAGCAACACACCTACAAATATGGCTCGCTTGCACATGCCGACAAATCAACGCGCCAGCAAGCCGTCGAACACAATCTCGAATGCATCGAAATTGGCCAGAAGCTCGGCTCAACCGCACTCACGGTGTGGATTGCCGATGGAACCAACTTCCCGGGTCAACAATCGCTCACCCGCATGTTCGAAAATTATCTCAGCGCCTGCGAAAAGATCTACGCTGGCTTGCCAAAAGACTGGCTGATGTTTCTCGAACATAAAATGTATGAACCTGCGTTTTATTCAACCGTGATTTCGGATTGGGGTTCAAGCCTGATGGCGGCCCAACATCTCGGCGACAAGGCCAAGTGCCTCGTCGATCTCGGCCATCACGCGCCCAACACAAACATCGAGCAGATCGTTGCGCGCCTCATTCATGCAAACAAGCTTGCAGGCTTTCACTTCAACGATTCCAAATATGGTGATGACGATCTCGACTCAGGAGCCATTGATCCGTTTCGCCTGTTTCTGGTGTTTGATGAGTTGGTCGATGCCGAGCATCGTAAAGCGCCGGGCTTCAATCCCGCTTACATGATCGACCAATCACATAACGTCACTGACCCAATTGAAAGCCTGATTGGCTCGGCCCAGGAAATTCTCCGTTCTTACGTCAAGGCCTCACTCGTCAATCGCGATGAAATGAAAGCCCTGCAAGACGCCAACGATGTGATGGGCGCGCACCGCCACTTGAAAGGTGCCTACAACATCGATGTCACACCCATTCTTTGCGAAGCGCGCCTGCGCCAAGGTGGGGCACTTCACCCATGGTCGTGCTACCGTGCCTCCGGCTACCGCACTGCCAAAGCCAAGGAACGTCCAGCAGTCGCTGGCTCATCCTCCGGCATTGTCTGAGACAAAACCTTGCGCTACTCTGATCAGGCGCGGGCGTAGTTCAATGGCAGAACGGCAGCTTCCCAAGCTGCATACGAGGGTTCGATTCCCTTCGCCCGCTCCAATTCCTCAATGAAAATCGCGTGACTTCGGCAACACGCGCACGTCTCTGGGATGTGAGCCGCGTGACACGCGGGGATGCAGGAATTCATCGGCGCGTGTCAGTTCTATTTTGGTTTCGTCGGTTTCGGAAAGCTTGAGCAAATCAGCACTGCGATCGTTGACACGCTGCACCATCACATGCACCACACCTTCAGGACTTTTTTGCAGGCGTCCCTCAACGAACATCAATCGCGCCCCCATCACCGCGCCCCGAAACTGTTCGAACTGCCGTGTCCATAATACGAGATTGGCCACACCCGTTTCATCTTCAATGGTGATAAAAATTGCATTGCCCTTGCCGGGGCGCTGGCGGACCAACACAACACCAGCCACACGTATCCACGCGCCATCAGTTTTTGCGGTTGCCACTGCACAGGACAAGATTTTCTCTTGTGTAAAGTGCTCGCGCAAGATTGCCATGGGGTGCGATTTGAGGGACAGCCGCATGGTCTGATAGTCCGTCGCCACATGTTCACCCAAGCTCATCGCGGGCAAGGCGGCATCTTCTTCCGCCCCAAGTTCTGCCGCACGCGCAAAGGCAAACAGCGGTAAAGGATCATCATCCGGCAAGCGCCGCACGGCCCACAGGGCCTGACGCCGATCCAACCCAATCGAGCGGAAGCAATCACCATCAGCGAGTTTGCGCATGTGCAGTGCATTCAACTCCGCACGCCGCGCCAGAGCCTCAACCGTTTTAAATCCCTCACCCCGCACCACACTCACGCGCCGCATCATCTCTTCATGCAGACCATCCAATTGGCGAAAACCCAAACGCAGGGCAAGCGCACCACGGTGATCGCGCTCCAGCGTATTGTCCCATTCACTGTGATTGATATCGATCGCACGAATTTCAACGCCGTGCTCCTTCGCATCCCTAACGATTTGCGCAGGCGCATAAAATCCCATGGGCTGCGCGTTCAAAAGCGCACAGGCAAAAACCGCAGGCTCGAAACATTTGATCCATGACGAGATGTACACAAGCTTGGCAAAACTCGCGGCATGGCTTTCGGGAAATCCATAAGAGCCAAAACCCTTGATCTGCTCGAAACAATTCTGCGCAAATTCGCGCGCATAACCCCGCGCCACCATCCGCTCCACCATCATGTCCTCAAACATGTGAATGCCGCCATTGTGCCGAAACGTGGCCATGGCGCGGCGCAGGCGATTGGCCTCGGCACCGGTAAATTTCGCAGCCACCATCGCAAGGCTCATCGCTTGCTCTTGAAACAGCGGCACACCCTTGGTCTTGCCCAACACCTGCAGCAATTCGTCAGGCTCACCGTGTTCAGGCGAAGGAGCAGGAAACGTCACCTCCTCCAATCCAGAACGCCGCCGCAAATAGGGATGCACCATATTGCCCTGAATGGGGCCGGGCCTGACAATTGCGACTTGGATCACGAGATCATAAAATTCACGCGGACGAAGCCGCGGCAGCATGTTGATTTGCGCACGGCTTTCAACCTGGAACACGCCAATGGAATCGCCCTTGCACAGCATGTCGTAAACCGCAGGCACTTCGCGCGGCACATCGGCAAGGCCATAATCAATGCCCTTGTGCCAGCGCATCAGGTCAAGCGCCTTCCTGATACAGGTCAGCATGCCGAGTGCCAGCACATCAACTTTCATCAGGCCGAGGGCATCAATGTCGTCCTTGTCCCACTCGATGAAGGTGCGATCCGCCATCGCGGCATTGGCAATCGGCACCAGCGCATCAAGCCGCTCGCGCGCCAGAATGAACCCACCCACATGTTGCGAGAGATGGCGCGGAAATCCCAAGATGCGCAGCGCAAAAGATGTCGCCTGGCGGATCATCGGATTGGCGGGATCAAGCCCTGCCTGGCGGATTTGTTGATCAGTGATGTCATGCCCCCAGCTGCCCCATTGCGTTGAGGAAAGCCGCTGCGTGATGTCTTCAGTGAGGCCAAGCGCTTTGCCCACATCGCGGATCGCACTGCGGGGGCGATAGCTGATCACCGTTGCCGCAATGCCAGCACGATGGCGGCCGTATTTTTCGTAGATATACTGGATCACCTCCTCGCGCCGCTCATGTTCAAAATCGACGTCGATATCCGGTGGCTCGCGCCGCTCTGTCGAAATGAAACGCGCGAACAAAAGATTATGAACGGCAGGATCAACCGAGGTGATGCCGAGCACATAACAAATGGCGGAGTTTGCGGCTGAGCCACGGCCCTGACATAAAATCCCGCGACTGTCAGCGAATTGCACGATGTCGTGGATCGTCAAAAAGTAACGCGCGTATTCCAATTGCGCGATCAGATCGAGTTCCTGCGCAATGAGCTTCTTCACTTTCTCAGGCGCGCCATTGGGATAACGCTTCGGCAGACAGCGCTCGGTCAATTCCGCAAGCCACGCCTGCGCATCCCAGCCCTCAGGCACAGGCTCATCGGGATATTGATACTTGAGTTGATCAAGCGAGAAACTGATGCGCGCGATCACATCCTCTTGTGCGGCAAGCGCCTGCGGGCAATCGGCGAAGAGGCGATGCATTTCGGCAATGTCTTTCAAGTGCCGCTCGCCATTCACTTCAAGCTTGCGGCCAGCGGCATGAATGGTGACACCTTCACGAATGCAAGAGATCACATCTTGCAGATCGCGCTGATCGGGGCTGGCATAAAGCACATCATTGACGGCAAGCAGCGGCAGTTGCGCCTCTTTCGCCATCGCGGAGAGTTTCGCCAAACGCCGCCGATCATCCCCACGCCGATGCATCGCTGCAGCCAACCATGTGCGGCTCGGTGCGGCATCGGCAATGCGCGTGAGAGCAGCGGTGAGTGATTGTGTGAGACGCGGCGGCATCACGATCAACAAAAGATCGCGCGTGTCGGCGAGCAAATCATCAAGCGTCAAAATACACTCGCCCTTGATGGTGCGGCGATTGCCTGTGGTGAGCAACTGGCACAAGCGCCCCCAGCCCGCGATATTTTCTGGATAGACAATAATCTCAGGCGCACCATCGCTGAAACATAATCGTGCACCGCTCGCGAGTTTGAAAGTCTCGGCTTCACCTGTCTCGCGCAAATCCTTGAGCACGCTATAGGCGCGCACCACGCCCGCCACCGAATTGCGATCTGCAAGCCCAAGTCCCGCATGACCAAGCGCCAGCGCACGCAACACCAACTCGCGCGGTTGCGATGCCCCCCGCAAGAAGGAGTAATTGCTGGCGGCGGCCAACTCGGTGTAGCGGCGGGTCACGCAAACAGCCCCTGCATAAACCAGCGCGGCGCAACATCTGCACCATAGGCCCCTTCGCGAAACACCCAGAAACGAAGACCCTGCTCGTCCTCGATGCGATAATAATCGCGCAGTGGCGATGCGCCCTTGGTCCACCATTCACTGGCAAATCGTTCAGGCCCTTCAGCGCGCGCCACCTCATGCAACACACGCCGCCAGCGAAAGCGAATGGGCGGACCATCGGGCACTTCGGCCAAAGTTTCAATCGGCTGTGGTGGATCAAACATCTGCAACGGGCGAAGTGCTGGTTCACCGGGCGACGGCGCGGGCCAAGGCGTTGCAGGTTCGGCAAAGCCGTGATCGAGCATGCGCGCAGCCTTTATCGGATCGTGGCGATCTTCACTGGCAAAGCGCTGCACTTCAGTTTGGCCAAAGCGAATGGCGAGCGTATCAACCAGCGCATCCACATCAGATGTATCAGCGCTCGCATCGCCAGCAAGATCGCCGCGCATCTGTGATGGCAACAAAGCCTCGCCGAGCGGCACATGCACGCGCATCGCATCAAAACCAAAACCGGGATCGAGCGGATCAGCAAGGCTTGCAAATTTCTCGGCAAACAAGCGCATGAGAAGTGCCACGTCACGCGTCGGCTTTGACGTCTCCACACGCAACGTCACCACACGTCCATCAACGCGAAAAAACTGTGCCGCAAAAATCCGGCCGCCTTGGGCGCGCGTGGTCAATTGATGCGCCACATGTGTGAGCAAAAATGAAAGGCAACCATCAATCGCCTGCTGATGTAACAGGGGCTCGGCAAAAACCTGTTCGGCCATGACAGGTGGCGCGGCACGTTCAGGCGTGAGATGAAGTTGCAACTCACCGGCAATCGCCATAAGCTTTCGCGTCAGCGCCTCACCAAAGCGCGCACTCAACATGTGGCTCGGTCTGTTCAAAAGATCACCAAGCGTCTTGAGACCCGCGCGGATCAGCGCCGTCGTCACTTCAGAACTTGCTTGAAGTGCCTGCACCGGAAGTTTCGCCGCGTAAGCCTTTGTTTTATTTGTAGAAATGACGCGCAGATGAGAAAACCTTGCAAATGCGTTGGCCGCTTCCGGCGTATCGGCGATGCTTGCTTTAACCGTCAACCACCCCATTCCGTCATCCCCGCGAAAGCGGGGACCCAGACTGTCAGCTTCCTCGCGTGTTGAAAGTCTGGGTTCCCGCTTTCGCGGGAATGACGGTTGATTGAGTGTGGAAAGTCGAACCTGGATTTTCGAAAGCAAACCCACCTCATCACCAAACAGATGCGTGCAGCCCGTGATGTCAATCAGCACGCCATCGGGTGCCCGCATTTCGACAAGCGGACTGAAGCGGCCACACGCAGCGGTAATCTGCTGCAGCAAACGAAGATCAGCTGCAGAATCAGCCTCCTCCACCCAAAGCTCCGGCACCCGTGCGCGCGCATCAGAAAGCGTCATGCCAATGATCAAGCCAGCCGCACGCGCCTCAGTACTCAAGGCAGAAATACGAATGGCACTCTTTTGCTTTTCCGTAATGACGAGGGGCTCACCCCGCCTTGCGCAAGTCGCCTTCACCCGTTCCGATGCCAGCAGCGGTAACCACAGGGCGAGGTATCGCCGGTGCAGTACGGGTGCAGAGGTTGAAGGCAAGCTGTTCACGATTCCACTCCAAATGCCAAAGCCGCGGTGCCACTCCGGCACGGTCGCGCGTCAGTTTGGCGACACACCGAAAATATCCAGGCGCATGACCCTCGAGGGCGCGCGAAGGCGCTGCCCCGATTTGCCAGCGCGTCATCGCGGCACTCGCCTCAACCCGCGCCAATTGATCCAGGAGCAGCACGACAACACCAGACTCCTTGGCAAACAGCTGAAACTTGCGGCTGAGGCCGAGCCAGTCGCGCGCGTGCTTGCGCGCCAGCATGATGACAACAGCGCCAAGTCCGGCACAGCGCGCCGCATCAGTTGCAGCCCGCAAGGCTTCATCAACCGTCTGTGTACGGAGCAAAATGAAATGCCGGGGATCAAGCCCCATCTCCACAAGGCCCGGCCCATGCACATGACCATATTCAAAATCGAGATAGCGCTGGCGAATGAGCAACACCGGCCGCCCCAAGGCCGCGCGCTGCGAAAGCCCCAGCACCAATCCCAAAGGGGCCGCCGCATCCACCGGAGACGCCGCCGCAAACTCATGCAAAGCTCCCCGCCGCAAGCCACCATCCAGCACAGCATCTACTTCAGCCGCGCCAAACGAAAACACCCGCCCCTTGTCCCGCGTGCCTTGCGGTCCAAGCGCATCCAGACTTTTGCGCAAATGATCGAGCATGTGGTGGCGCATGAGGGGCTCAAGCTTTGAATCGGAGGCGTAATTATTGTTCATTTTTTGTTCTAGAACAACATAAGAACAGAGTCAAGCGCTTTCAAAACCAAAAGAAGCTGATACGCTCACGCCATGAAATCAATCGATGCACTTCTGTTTGATCTGGGCGGCGTAATCATCGATCTTGACGTCAACCGGATCATCGCAACCTGGGCCAAACACGCCGGCACCGACGAGGCAGAATTGCGCACGCGATATAAATTCAGCGCCGACCCGTTCTACAAACGCCATGAAGTCGGAGAGATTTCAGCAGCAGAATACTTCGAAAGCCTGCGCAACTCACTCGGCATCGACATATCAGACGAAGCTTTCCTCGATGGTTGGAATGCAATCTTTCTCGATGAAGTGCCCGGCATTGCAGCGTTACTCGAACAGGCCGCAAAAGCCCGTCCGCTCTACGCCTTCACCAATTCCAATCCCGCCCATGAAACCTATTGGTCAAAGCGCTACGAAAAAACGCTCGGCCACTTTCGCCACATCTTCGTCTCTTCCACCATCGGGCTTCGCAAACCAGAGCCAGAAGCCTTCGCCCACATCACAAAAGAAACAGGCATTCCCGCGGCCCGCATGATGTTCTTCGACGACAGCCTCGAAAACGTCGAAGGCGCAAGACACTACGGCTTACAAGCCGTGCACGTCACATCACCAAAATCGATCCCCGATGCCCTCAGCAGTCTCATTGGATAAAGCCCCAAAAGTTTTCCAGTGCGTCAGGTCTGTAAAATCAATCTCCGCAACGCTGGATCACGGTACACTGCCTGCCATAAAGCCGAGCGGCCACCGAAGCGCCAATCGCCAGATGATATCAGGCGTGATCAGCACAATCCCCAAAGGTGCAAGGCATGTCGGCCTCAGCCGCCAAAGCCATCCCAGAACGCCTTGGCCTTGGCAAAGAAGCCTTCGGACTCTGGTGAGTTGTTGCGGGCTTCACCTTCGAACTCACGCAGCAATTCGCGCTGGCGGCGGGTGAGATTGACCGGAGTTTCCACAGCAAGCTGGATATACATGTCGCCCGTTGTCGTGGAGCGCAGCACCGGCATGCCCTTGCCCTTCAAACGCAGCTGGCGGCCATTTTGTGCGCCTTCGGGAATCGACACGCGCGCCTTCTTGCCATCAATCGTCGGCACTTCAATTTCGCCACCCATGGCAGCCACTGGCATCGAAATCGGCACCTTGCAGAAAAGATCAGCACCATCGCGCTGGAAAAATTCATGCGGCCGGATCGACACAAAAATATAAAGATCGCCTGATGGTCCGCCGCGTGATCCCGCTTCGCCCTCATTGGCGAGACGAATGCGCGTGCCATCTTCCACGCCAGGTGGAATTTGAACTGAGAGATTGCGTTCCTTGGTGACACGGCCTTGTCCGCCGCAGGCCATGCATGGATCAGCAATCACCTGGCCACGTCCACCACATGTCGGGCAAGCGCGCTCCACCGTGAAGAAACCGGATTGCGAACGCACTGCCCCAGCACCTCCACATGTGCCGCAGGTCTTGGGTTGCGTGCCGGGCTTGGCGCCTGAACCATTGCACTTTTCACAATTGACAGACGAAGGAACACGCACCTGTGCTGTCTTGCCATTGAAGGCATCGGTGAGGGAAACCTCGAGATTGAAGCGCATGTCGGAGCCGCGCTGTGCGCCACCGCGACCACGTTGACCGCCACCCGGACCACGTTGGCGCCCTCCCATGAAGTCGCCGAAGAGGTCCTCAAAAATATCCGACATCGAGGAATTGAAATCAGGGCCAAAGCCCGCACCGCCGCGACCTGCTCCGCTGCCCGTACCGTTCTCGAAAGCCTTGTGGCCAAAGCGGTCATAGGCAGCTTTTTTCTGCGGGTCCTTCAGAACCTCGTAGGCCTCGCCCGCTTCCTTGAATTTGGCTTCAGCTTCCTTGTTGCCGGGATTTGCATCAGGGTGATATTTTTTCGCCTGCACGCGATAGGCCGACTTCAACGCCTTTTCATCAGCAGTTTTGCCGACACCCAGAATTTCATAATAGTCGCGTTTGGTCATGGTGCCCCGAGGCATTGAAATGAGTACACCCTCCCCAAGGCGGGGAGGGTGATTTAAAATTTAGAACGATCAAACCTTCTTGTCGTCGTCTTTCACTTCTTCGAACTCGGCATCCATCACATCGTCGAGTTCATCGCGTTCGATGTCATCGTCAACGGTGCCGCGTGGCTCGTCATCGCCGCCGCCACTCTTGTTGGCACCGCGATAGAGCTGCTCACCGAGCTTCATCGACGTTTGCGCAAGGGCCGTCGACTTCGCCTGGATCGCATCCGGATCGCCTGCTTCAATGGCTGCCTTCAATTCGGCAATCGCATCTTCAGCAACCTTCTTGTCATGCTCAGGGAACTTGTCGGCATTTTCATGCAACATCTTCTGCGTCGAATGGATCATGCCTTCAGCCTGGTTCTTGGCTTCAACCATATCCTTCTTCTTCTTGTCGGCCTCGGCGTTGGCTTCAGCATCCTTGACCATTTTGTCGATCTCGGAATCCGACAAACCACCCGAGGCCTGAATGCGGATCTGCTGTTCCTTGTTGGTCGCCTTGTCCTTCGCCGACACATTCACAATGCCGTTGGCGTCGATATCAAACGTCACTTCGATTTGTGGAATGCCGCGCGGTGCCGTTGGAATACCCATCAAGTCAAACTGACCGAGTGACTTGTTGTCCTGCGCCATTTCGCGCTCACCCTGGAACACGCGGATGGTCACAGCCGTCTGATTGTCATCAGCGGTTGAGAACACTTGGGATTTCTTCGTCGGGATCGTGGTGTTGCGATCGATGAGGCGCGTGAACACGCCGCCCAATGTTTCAATACCGAGTGACAATGGTGTCACGTCGAGCAGCAACACGTCCTTCACTTCGCCCTTCAAGACACCGCCCTGAATGGCTGCACCAATCGCCACGACTTCATCAGGGTTCACACCCTTGTGTGGCTCCTTGCCGAAGAACTGCTTTACGACTTCGATGACCTTTGGCATGCGCGTCATGCCGCCGACGAGAACAACTTCATCGATCTGGCCAGCGGTGACACCAGCATCCTTCAAGGCCTGGCGGCATGGCTCAACCGTCTTCTGGATGAGATCATCAACCAGCGCTTCGAGCTTGGCACGCGTCAACTTCAAGGCCAAATGCTTTGGACCTGATGCATCAGCCGTGATGAACGGCAGGTTCACTTCGGTCTGCATCGAGGACGACAATTCGATCTTGGCCTTTTCAGCTGCTTCACGCAGACGCTGCAAAGCAAGCTTGTCCTTGCGCAAATCAATCGCCTGTTCTTTCTTGAACTCGTCTGCAAGATAATCGACGATGCGCATGTCGAAATCTTCACCACCAAGGAACGTATCGCCATTGGTTGATTTCACTTCAAACACACCGTCACCGATTTCAAGCACCGACACGTCGAACGTGCCGCCACCGAGATCGTAAACAGCAATGGTGCCTGCTTCGCGCTTGTCGAGACCATAGGCCAGGGCAGCAGCGGTTGGTTCGTTGATGATGCGCAACACTTCAAGACCAGCGATGCGGCCAGCGTCTTTGGTGGCTTGGCGCTGCGAGTCGTTGAAATAGGCAGGCACCGTGATCACAGCTTGCGTCACTGGCTGGCCGAGATAGCGTTCAGCGGTTTCCTTCATCTTGATCAGTGTGAAGGCGGAAATTTGCGACGGTGCATATTTGGTGCCGCGGCTATCAACCCAGGCATCACCATTGTCAGCCTTGACGATGGAGTATGGCACCAGCTTCTTGTCCTTGGCGACCATCGGGTCATCCATGCGGCGGCCAATCAGGCGCTTGATCGCAAAGAACGTGTTTTCCGGATTGGTCACGCCCTGGCGCTTGGCAGGCTGGCCGACCAGCTGCTCACCATCAGCGGTGAATGCAACGATCGATGGCGTGGTGCGCGCGCCCTCGGCGTTCTCGATTACCTTGGGATTCTTGCCTTCCATGACGGCGACGCAAGAGTTTGTCGTTCCAAGATCGATACCAATGACTTTAGACATATGTGCCTCCTCTGGCTGGCAGGAACCGGGCTCTTTTAGGAAAGCAACCCGGCTGAACCCTTCCGGACCCCGCCACCTGTTAAAAAAATATCCAGCAAAATCAGGCCAAGACGACCAAATCCCACCAGCGTTCGTGGCTCATATAGGAGGGGTGATCAGGGGCTTCAAGCGAATGTGAGGGATAATTTTGAATCTGTACTGGATTACCTCAAGGGAATCGCTGCCTACAGCGGCGCTCAACCTAACCGCCAAACGCGCCACTGTGCTTTACGAGGTGGCGGCACGGGCGAAGAAGTGAGCGCGGCGCTCCATCAGGCAGGCTCAAAACATAAAGCGCTCGTGTCGATGACCGCTCAAAGAAAAACCCCCATTGTTTGGTGGGGGCATTTAAGTTTACGTACCACTCTGTAGGAAATGCACGAGCCGACGATTAGAGCGGCATGCAGAAAAGTGGACCCGGTTTTCTGCGAAAATGCCGCGACAAACCAAAGAGCTAGAGCGACATGCCGATTCCATGAAGCGGCATTTCGCTCTAGTGCCAGTTAGCTTATGTTGCCAGCTGGCTGATATTTATGTTTCTTAAGCTGCTCCGGAGAGCCATCCACAATGTGTCGCAACACACAAACCCACTTTGGTCCTACAACCTGTTTTCCGAGGGGCTATGCCGAGCTGCTACACTGCGCGGAACCGGAAGTCTCAAAATGTTGGCCAAAATAGCCTCCTTTCTCAACCCGCAAGAGATGGGTGTTGCCTGGGGAGATTTCAAAGGCGGGAGCAACATCTTGAAGAAAGAATTGATCTCCGCCTCCCAAATCAATTGTGCGGGTTTTCGGGATCTTCAGCGTGGGTGGTTGTTTGGCCAATTGGCGCACCGCCTTCGACGCCAAAGATGACGGCGTGCAAGCCCCAATAACCGACAACAAAGGCCGCGAGGAATCCGGCCAGTGAAATCGGCAGCAGGGAAATATTGCGCCGGATCGCTGTCATGAAGTTGAGCTCGCGCGTGTGATCAACCGCAATCGCCACGATGATCATCATGATCAGTGCATGGCCGATAAGGTCAACACGCCCGAAGGGGAAAACGGCTGCCGTGAAAATCACCAGCAAGGCCAGCGCAGAGAGCCGCCGCATCAGGGGTGTTGCCAACAATCCAAAACCCAGCGTGAATTCCGCAACACCCGCCATCGGAATGAACACATCGCGCGGCAAACCAAACGTCAGAAACGGGCGTTCTTCGACCAAAGGTGCAAACCAATTTGGGTAAGCGAATTTTTCCAGGCTCGACCACATCAGCGCAATGGCCACCGCCCAGCGCAGCACTTCAAAGCGGTGCTTGCGCCATGCCTCGCGCTGTGACGAGGCCAGCACCAGATAGGCCGCAACCCCAACCCCAAGTGCGAGGTAATCGAGCAAGTGAAAGAACTGATAATCGCGAAGCGCCAAAAGCCACAAACCGATGATGCCTGCCGCCGACAAGGGCATGGTTCGTTTTGAAAAGATACCGACAGCAATGGCGAGTTGCGACCAGGAAACCCAGTTCGCAGGGGTTTTCAGATCGGGCGTCAGATAGACTCCACCGACAGCAAAGATGGCGACGAAAAACATCGCTATGATGGCGCGAATAAAATCATCGAGCCGGTTCCACAAGGGATCAGTGGCGCGGTCCATCAATTCAGTCAGGCGCGCGCCCACCTTTGTGTCTTCCACAAAGCGTGTTGCCACCAGAAAGAACAGCACGAGTGCTATAGCGATCCAGAACCAGGGATCAGTGAGAGTTGCCGTGATCGGTCGGGGCTTGGCTTCAACAATATAAGGCGCAAACCATTTCACATGGGCATGGGCGGAAGATGCGCAGAGGAAACTGGAAGCGCTCACCAGAAAACTGAAAAACAATCTTTGCAAGATGGAACCCCGATTTCTGTGGGACCTTGCGACTAGCATAGCTGACACCCGAACCTACAAGTATGCGACAAATGCAACGGTCCACTTTATCCACTGCAAAGCGGGCACTATCTGATTCAACCTCGCAAGTCGGACAGCTTCTTCTTGGGTTTTGTTTTCGCTTTGCGCGGTTCCTTTTCGACGAAAGCTACGGATTGCAGAAACAGCGGCGTGTACGCTTTGAGTGCCCCCAAATCTTTCACATGCAGAAACACCCAGTTTTTGCCCATCGGGCGTTTGGGGGCCATCGGTCCGGTTGCTGATGCGTTGCGATCGCTCGCCAAAAGTTCGGACACTTTTTCGGCAGGAAGTTTCACAAAGAAATTGTCGTTGTAGTGACAAACAGCAAGACCGCCTGATGTGTAATAGCCGGGACAACCAAACATCAGGCCCGGCCGCACATTCACAATGTCGAGCAAAATGGGATCGAGGTAGTCTTTGTAAGCTGGTAAAAAGTTTTTCATGATGGCGCGTGTGCAAAAACCTGCCAGGCAAAGACAAGTGTCGTCACCCAACCGAGTGTGAAAATTGTGGGTCGTAATGGAAACTTCGCAATGCCTGAAATCATGCCGACTGCATGCAGCACCCGCAGGATCAGGAACAGGATCGCGCACCATTGTGTAATTGACGTTGAAACACCAAGGCTGTGACCAATCAGTACAATGACAGCGAATGGCATTGATTGTTCAAGCAGGTTTTGATGAGCGCGATAGGCGCGATGAATCCACGGCAACATCTTGCGATGATCGGGCGGCCGCGAAAAGCTATCATCCTGGCCTTCAAACGTCGTCGTGTTGACGCCGATGATGTAGGGTATCCAAAGCGAGCTCGCCAAGAGTGCCGTGAGCATGAGACAGAATAATTCCGTGGTCATGCTGCAACCCCTTCCGAAAAGTCGAGGGCTTCGCCTGTTTCAAGCAGACTCTTGAGACTGGCAATTACCCGTGCCCAACCCTCTTTCACGCCATGAGTTGCTTCCGTGATGCCGTAGTGCAGAACAGTGAGTTTCGTGAGCTGCCCTTGTTGCACGATCTCATAGACATTGCGCGACGTAACCGGCTGCGCATCAATCCATCCGGGAACAAACGTCATTTCGAGATGCGAGAATGGTTCGGCCTGCAGTATCTGACCAGACAGCATGATGCTGCCATCGGGCCGCCGATATTCATAGTTCTCACCCGTCACCACGCGGCCATGGAAGGTCGCGTTTGAAATGTTGAATTTTTGCGTGAGTTCTGCGGAGGTCAAAGCGTTCCACAGCGCTTCTGGTGTTGTCCGGATAAATGTTTCGAGCACGAAGTCGGGTTGTTGTTTCATGTCATCATTTCCTTCCAGTTTTGATTTGAGGTTGAGCACGGCGCGCGCCATGGGTTTGCGGGTCATCGGTTCAATCCAGCGATCCGCCATTTCTTGAAGCGGCACCACATTGAGATAATGAAATTTCTCGCGACCCACTTTGCGGGTGACCACAAGATGCGCCTCTTCCAGCACCTTCAAGTGTTTCATCACTCCAAAGCGCGTCATCGTCAGCCGTTGTTCAAGGGCCGTCAGGGTTTGACCATCAGTATCCTTCAGTCGGTCAAGCAGAAGTCGGCGGGTCGGGTCGGCCAGGGCGCGAAAAATCTCATCCATGACCTCATATTAGTGACTTTTTAGTCACGTGTCAATATGGTCACGTATTTTTCAATCCCAATAGAAGTGCCACCATTTGATGTGCATGAGGCCATCGGCGATTTCGGCAAGGGTTGCTTCGTTTGTATGGCAGAATTTCTGATGTTCACGCGCCAGTGCCATCGCTTCGGTTTTCGTATCCGGCGTGCGGGTGATGCGGATGTCCATGGCGTCCATTGAGATTGCGACAAGCTCTGCGCCATAGTCGCGCTGCCATTTGCGAAACAGCGCCACAAACACTTCAGCTTCAACAATGCCGTTCCAGCCGCCGAGTTTCAGGAAGGCCGGAATGTCGGCTGATGATGCAGCGGGGATATAGGCCAATGTGACGATTGGCTTGAAACCTTCAGGCTGTTCACGCACGAGGAAGGGCGGCTCCGTCAAAGGACCATGTGTCGGCACCGTGCCTTCAGCCTGTGGCTTTGCTTTGGAGGCAAATGGGTTGGGCTTCTCACTCGCCATGCGGAGATAATCTTGCGCACTTGGCTTCCGGTACTTCATCATGTCGGCAAGGCCTTGGCGCATGTCCGCTCCGCCGCCGATCAACAGCGGAATACCTTTGCCTTCGGTCTTGGCGCGCTCAAAGGCGGCGGCTGCCTCAGTGCCGGGTATCTCAATATATTCAAAAGGGAAGACCGCTGGCGGATTGACGACGGCCACTGTTCGTTTGATCACTTGCTGCAAGGGTGCCGTTTGTTTGGCCTTTCCAAACAGGCGCCCAATCAAATACATCCCGCCATAAATGACGCCTACAGCAAAAAAGCCAAAGGCCCAGGCTTCGATGTCTTTCCAATCCATCGCGCAGTCCTATCAGACTGTTCAAGTTGACCGCAAGACACGTTGACCGCAAGACACGTTGACCGCAAGACACGTTGACCGCAAGACAGGCGCTATCTAAAGAGCCACAGACCAACAGAAAGCTCAACAATGCCCACTTCTCCCGCCCTTCGTGCTGCAGCTCTTGAATCCCGTGCCTGGCCTTTTGAGGAAGCGCGCAAGATTTTGAAGCGCGTTGAGAAGTCGGGCAAGAAATCGGTGCTGTTTGAAACCGGTTATGGCCCATCGGGCCTGCCACATATTGGAACCTTTGGTGAAGTCGCACGCACCACGATGGTGCGCAAGGCCTTCTCATTGATGAGCGATCTGCCCACGCGTCTCCTGTGTTTCTCCGATGACATGGACGGCATGCGCAAGATCCCCGAAAATGTGCCGGATCGTTCGTTCCTTGAACCACATCTCCATAAGCCACTCACCGTCGTGCCCAATCCGTTTGGTGGTGGTTATGAAAGCTTCGGGCATCACAACAATGCAATGCTCCGGCGCTTTCTCGATACCTACAAGTTCGATTATGAATTTGCTTCGGCGACTGATTATTACAAGGCGGGCAAGTTTGATGATGTGCTGATCCACGCACTCGAAAAATATCAGGCGATCATGGATGTGATGCTGCCAACGCTTGGTGAAGAGCGTCAGGCCACCTACTCGCCCTTTCTGCCGATCTCGCCGATCTCAGGCCGCGTGCTTTATGTGCCGATGAAATCAATCGACGCGAAGAAAGGTACGATTACATTCGCCGATGAAGACGGAACCGATGTCACGATGGATGTGCGCGGTGGCCGCACCAAATTGCAATGGAAGCCCGACTTCGGCATGCGCTGGGCAGCACTCGATGTTGATTTTGAAATGTTCGGCAAGGACCATCAAACCAACGCGCCCGTCTATGACAAGATTTGCGAAATCCTCGGTGGCAAGGCGCCGGAGCATTATGTCTACGAGCTTTTTCTTGACGACAAGGGCCAGAAGATTTCGAAGTCCAAGGGCAATGGTCTCACCATTGATGAGTGGCTGACTTATGCCGACACGGAATCGCTCGCACTCTACATGTTCAACAAGCCGCGCGAAGCCAAGCGCCTGTATTTTGATGTGATCCCGCGCGCGGTTGATGAATATGCGCAGTTCCTCGCCGCCTATCCAAAGCAGACGGCTGAAAAAGACCAACTGATGAATCCTGTGTGGCATATTCATCAGGGCAATCCGCCTGCGCCTGAATCAGGTGGCGTCACATTCGCGCTGTTGCTCAATCTCGCAACCGTTGCCAACACTGAAGACAAATCCGTGATGTGGGCCTTCCTCAATCGCTACATGCCGGAGCTGACGCCTGAAACTCATCCGCGCCTCGACAAGCAGGTTGGTTATGCCATCCGCTATTTCCAGGATTTCGTGAAGCCCGCCAAACAATATCGTCAGCCTACGGATGATGAGAAGACGGCATTGACCGATCTTGCCGCCGCCCTCGCTGCGTTGCCTGAGGGCACATCAGGCGAAGACATTCAAAAACGCGTCTATGATATCGGCCGTCGCGAACCCTACACCACAACCCAAAAAGATGGCTCCATCGGCGTGGCACAGAGCTGGTTCAACATGCTCTATCAGGTGTTGCTCGGCGAAGAGCGTGGTCCCCGCTTTGGCAGCTTCACGGCACTCTACGGCATCTCAAACACCCGTGCGCTGATCGAAAAAGCGATGCGTGGCGAGTTGGTGAAGTAAGTCCCGGTTAGGGCGAGCAACAGGGCGCGGCGGAACAACATCCCGCCGCGCATATTGCGTTCAGCCGTGCGGTGGTTTGTACGCGCCAGTCACTTTGCCAGCCATGGACATTGCGACCATCGCGTCTGCTGCTGTCATCAGCTTGGTCGTCGACGATGATGTGACCGTGCCCGCTGATGCAACGGCTACTGCACCTGCCATCATGGTTTTGTCGTCAGGCACTTCAATGAGGCAGACGACATCATATTGGCCAAAGGCAAAAAACAGGTGATGGAGTTTTCCGCCGAGGGCCTCGATGAGCTTGCGCGCCGCAGCCTCGCGATCAGACGGGTTGGCGACCATCGCCTTGATGGCATCTTTGGAATAGCTGATTTGATAAAGGTAATATGACATTTTGCGTTCCTTCCTAGATTAGGTGGTAACGCCCCAGTCTCGAACAACTTACTCCTTTTGGCGCAGGTGGGAAAGCCTCACCCCAGCACCGCTGCAAATCCTTCCACCGTCACCCGCGCGAGGATTTGCCGATACTCTTCATGCATCTTGTTTAAAGGTGTGATCGCGCCCAGCACAGGTGGCGCACCCAGATGCTTCACTGGCACCAGCGCCACCGGCATCGCAACAGGCATCAGCCGCGCGCCGCGTTCCTGTTGCAGCGTTAATAGCAGGCCATACATCGCACCCTTGGCCATCACATCGCGTTTTACCACCATCAAGCGCTGCTGGCCATGACGGTTGGTGTTGAAATAAATGTGTCCCGTTTGATGTGGCACGGCGACTGATCCGAACTGCGCATAGGCCTTGTCGATGCGCGCCAATTCCTTGAACACGAGATGCCCATGTTCCTTATCCCACGTCACGTCAGTGATGTAAGTGACAAGATCATCCTTGCGCTTGGATGAAGGACGAATGGTGAGATAATTGCCCTCGAGCCAACTCACAGTGGCGCGCGCATAGCCACCAAGTTCATCACTTGCATTTTGTGCAGTGCTTGGTGTTGCGACGTCCTCAACAAATGAAAGTTCCAGCACATCACCAATCCGTGTCAGTGCGGCATCAGTAAAAACCCGCCTGCCGGAAAGCCCCTTTTCAATCGATGAAAGACTGACCTTGGCAGCATCCGCTAGCCTCGCACGCGACATGCGTTTTCGTGCCAATTCTTCCCGAATGCGTTGTGCTGCAGTGTCAGATTTCCCCATGCGTATTTCATTTCACAGCACTCGCAACAATGCAACCATCAGGGGGATTGGCATTCAACTGATCAAACAGTGAATAGCGCAACGTCCAGCTTTGCCAATTGGATTGGACCTGGCTCACCTCATGGCGAATGTTGCGACATGCGTTATCTGCGTCGATGACATTTGAGGCATACCACGGAGTATTCACAAACTTGTGTGCCGTAAATCTTTGCAAAGCTGGCAGAGCACCGAGACCAAGTTCCTTGTTGTAGTCTGCATCAAGCTTTCCGCCATTCCCTGATGCAATGGCTACTTCCACATTCCAATTGGCGATGAACGGTCTGAAATCGGCAAAGGCCAGGAACAGCATCAGCAATGCTGAAGTTTGCAGATTGGCATTGATCAGCCAGTGATTATCGCGGTTCTGCAAGATCCGTTGCACGGTGAGGCCAAGACCGAACGCAACGAGGCCCATCCAGATCAGCCCGGCAAACCGCCATTCCGTCATGCCGAAGTCGTCAATATATGAGAGCGTGCGTTTCATCGAAGACGCCACAAGCGCAAAATTCTGCGCGGCGAAAAAATAGACAAGTGTGCGCACCAGCTTCGAGTCGTTCGTCGCTGACCCCGGCCGCAGCGCCAGCATGATGAAGCCCGCCGCCATGATCACCGTGATGATCAGCGTGTAGGCTCCACGGTGCACATATTGCGCGTGAGAAAATCCCGCAGGCAATTTGCCGTCAAGCCACACATGATTGAGATCGAGCAGGTTTTCAACCAGGAAAAATCCGTTGAGCAGCACCAGCGTTGCAATAACCGAGGCAGTACTGAAAAATCTCAGGTGCCAGCGTGCATCAACAGGACCATGTGCAACACCGCGCATTTCATCGCCCTCTCGCAGCACCATCCAGCACAACGCCAGCGTCAACGGAAACACGATAAGCAGGCGCCATGTGAACAGGCTCGCAAGTGAGTGATCGATGAAATTGGCGACGATGTTTTCCAACAGGGGATTTGCCGAAAGCAGCATGAAGCCAAACACGCAAGCGGCAACGACAGGCACAAGAAGTGCAGCCACAACATTGCTGCGTTTGATGCCGATCAGTTGCGGCAAACCGGAAAGCGCATCAACCACAATCCGAAGCGGGACTTTCACGGCATCCAGGAAAAGCTGCCGTACCATGCCCAAACCATCATCCGTATCAGCACCACGCGCCGCCATTGCAGCCGCAGCCACAAAGCCAAATCCCGTGAGCATGTTCACAAAGCTTGGCTCGATGAAGATCGCCAGAACGGCCAACGCAGCGAGCGCGAAAAACAAGGCTGGATTTCGGGTCCAGCCCTTTTGACTTTGCTGCCAGGCCAAAACACCCAGTGGCAGCGCATAAACCAGCGCCACCACGCTTCCGGGCGGGTGTTCGAAAATCAGCATCGCCAGAAACGCCGCTGCAACTGCTGCACATGCGCGCAGCAAGGACAGAAATTGCAAAGGCTGGATTTCAGGTCCAGCCTTGCTTTCGTCGATCAGTAGCGCGCCGTTCCCCGAACCGTTCATGACAACTCCTTCATTCATCGAAGGCATTGTCTCACAGTCGGGCTGATATTCCTATCGCCAGTCTTTGCCAGTTTCGTCCCAAATCCCGCACAAGCTGTGAGGATTTGTCCGGCATACTTACTGGCTGGCCCAGATGATGCGCGCCATCCAGTCAACATCCTTCAAGTCGTAAACCTTGTTCTCATGCGCGGCGTTGAGCGACGAAACTTCCACGGTTTTTGCGGTCTGGCGGTGCAGGATTTTTGCCATCACCTGACCATCGGCATGACGCAGCACAATGCGGTCACCTTTGCGAATTGTAGCACCAGGAGAAACGATGATCGTATCACCTTCGCGATACAGCGGTTGCATCGAGTCGCCCGTCACTTCCAGCGCATAGGCCTGCAAATCGGTGACACCCGGCACTTCGATTTCTTCCCAGCCATCGCCATCAGGAAAACCGCTGTCGTCAAAAAAGCCGCCCTTGCCAGCCTTGGCAAAACCCAGCATCGGGATCACCTTGCGGCGCGGTGGTGCACCTTTTTTGCCGGTGAGCAAATCCATGAATTCTTCCACGGATGCGCCCGAAGCGTTGAGCACACGCGCAATCGATTCCATCGTCGGCCAGCGTGGACGGCCATCGGGACCATGGCGCTTCGATGGATTGAACGAGGTCGGATCAAGGCCAGACTTCTTGGCCAGGCCAGATGGTGAAAATCCATAACGGTCGGCGATTGTATCAATCGCGCTCCAGACTTGCTTGTGTTGAAACATGGGGGAACCTCTCCGAATCTATGCTTTCTAACCTAGGAAGTGATGCCTCCAAAATCAAGTGAAATCTGAAGCTTTTTTCCTACGATCACGAATGCTTGATTTGATCCGTTTTGGCGTTCAAAGCGACTGACCATGACGCTTATTTACAAGATCGTATCTGAAAAAACATGGCGCGCCGCAGTGGCCAATGGGCGATTTGAAGGTGCCACCATCGACCTGAACGATGGCTACATCCACTTTTCGACTGCTGATCAGGCCGAAGAAACTGCGCGCAAACATTTTGCAGGCCAGAACGATCTGATGCTTGTGGCAATCGACCCGCATCACCTCGGCGCGGCGCTGCGCTGGGAGGTCTCGCGCGGTGGGGCGTTGTTCCCGCATCTCTTTGGAATTTTGGACCCCGCGCTTGTGGTGTGGCATAAGCCGCTGCCGTGGAACGGCACGACACATGATTTCCCCGAGGGATGGCGCGGATGAAACTTGCTTCCTTTGCCTTCAACGCACTTCGCCCGCTGATCCATCAGCTTGATCCAGAGACGGCGCATAGTCTCTCGATCAAAGCGCTGAAAGCCTTGCCCGCAACTTCCTGCCGCGCGCATCATCCGGCGCTGCAACAGAAACTTTTCGGACTGGATTTCCCCTCGCCTGTTGGTCTTGCCGCTGGCTTTGACAAGAATGCAGAAGTGCCCAATCAGATGTTGGGTTTCGGTTTTGGTTTTGTCGAAGTGGGCACCATCACGCCGCGCCCGCAAGCGGGAAATCCCAAGCCCAGACTTTTCCGGTTGACTGAAGACCAGGCCGTCATCAATCGCATGGGCTTCAACAATGAAGGCCACGATGCGGCACTTGCCCGGCTTTCCGGCAAGCGGCCCGGAATCATCGGCGTGAACGTGGGCGCCAACAAGGACGCAAGTGACCGCATTTCGGACTACGTGCTCGGCTTGCAGCGATTTCATCCGTATGCGGATTATATCACCATCAACATCTCTTCACCCAACACGCCAGGACTACGCGGTTTGCAATCGCGCGGCGAACTTGAACATTTGCTGTCGCGGCTTTCTGCGGCGCGCACTGCACTTCGCAGCCGTATTCCAATGCTCCTCAAGATCGCTCCCGATCTCAATGATGAGGAGCTCAACGACATCGCAATGGTGGCGCCGCAATTTGTCGAAGGCGTGATCATTTCAAACACGACTCTAGCGCGCGACGGGCTTCAATCGCAACACAAGGTTCAGGCAGGCGGGCTTTCGGGCGCGCCCCTTTTCCAAAAATCAACGCGCATTTTGGCAAAGTTCCGTGTACTGACGAAAGCGGCGATCCCGCTTGTCGGTGTCGGTGGTATTTCAGATGCTGAAACCGCCTGGCAGAAATTGCGGGCAGGCGCAGCTCTGGTGCAAATATACTCGGCACTGGTTTATAAAGGGCCAGGTCTTGCGGCCGAGATTGCTGAGGGGCTCGTCATGCGAATGCAGCGCGAGAGTGTTTCCAACCTCTCAGAGATAATTGGAATTGATGCCGAGAAAATCGCTCACCAGAGCGAAGCAGGCGCATAGCGTGAAAAAATTTCGGCTGTCTTGCCGGATTCTTCCAGACGATCCAGCGCATAGTCGAAAGCGGTTTTCAATTGGCGTTGGTCTTTGGGAACCAAGAACGTCAGCCCGGTTGAAAATGTGGTGCGATCAACATAGGACGATCCCACAGTCTGGCAACAGTCCTTTGAATGAGCGCCCTTTATCCAGAACCCAGCACGCATTGCATCTGTGAATGCCGCATCGACGGAACCCGTTCGCAAACCATCAAGCAGTTGCACTTCTGTGGGGAAGGGCACCAGCAGTGAAGCTTTGTAATTTGTCTCGATGAACCTGCCATATAACGTGTCCTGCACAAAGCCCACGCGTTTACCTGCTAGTGTGCGAATGTCGGCGCTCTCCAGTGGCGATCCTGATCTGATCAGAAATCGGCCAAGCGACATGTAGTATGGCCGCGTCGCTGTCGATTGCAGCGCTACGCCCTTGGTCATGCGGTGGCCTGTGACAACCAGATCGCCTTCGCCTTTGGCCAATGCCGGCAGCAAATCAGCAAATGGCTTTTCCGTCAGTTCACAGACGAATTTCAATTCTGCGCAAGCGGCCAGCGCCAATTCCACGGACGCCCCGGCCCACTGCCCTGCTTCGGTTCTGAAATTGAAGGGCGCAAAATCATCCGATACCAGCAGGCGCAGCGGCTTTTGTGACACAAGTTCCGGAGGCTTTGCTTCTGGATCAAAATGTCGCAAACGCGGCCAGACAATCTTGGCATCCTGCGCTGAGACTGGGGCAGCAAGACAAAAGTTGCAAAATCCCGCAACCGCAAGCGTACCCAAGAGACGCAAAGTGAGTTTTCGAGAACGTATCATTTCAAGCAGCGTAGAGACCAAAGCCGCAATTGCCAAGATGGCAAGGCTATGCTCATCTAAAAAAATCACTGACGTGGGAAGACTTTGTTCATCCGGAGGAATGAGTGTGGGCGTAGAGACAAAAGGGCGCGCACGCTGCCATCCATTCAAAATCGATTCAAAAGCTAGTGGTCAAGAAAGAAACACGAGATTCTTGCTGGACAAGCTGCTTGAAGACTATTGTGCATGGGACGAAGCCATCCAAGGACGGTCACGACATTCATGGCAAGTTGAAATTTCTCAGACGCATCGCGACGCCTTGCGATCAATTGCCACCGACAAACTGTTTGAGGAAAAACCTGTCCTTTCCGCGCGGTCGTTGAATTCAGCTGCACTGAGCATCCTGTTAACTTTCGTAGTTGGGTCTCTGGCAATTGGGATTTCGCTATCACCAGTTTTTGGCGTCATGGTTGCCTATCTACTCGCCGCGCTGTTTCTCACTTCTTCAGCACTTCGTTTGTGGACACTGGTCAATCCGGCGAGTGCATCGCGGGCACCTCCCGAATTGATTGTCAAGGAATGGCCAGTCTATACAATTCTTATTCCGATTTTTGATGAAGCAGAAGTCGTTGGCCAAATGGTTGAAGGCCTCAGCGCGCTTTCGTACCCGCTTGATAAACTCGACATCAAATTTCTGGTTGAGGAAATTGACATCAAAACTCAAGATGCCTTGTTGGCGCTGTCACTTCCAGCTCATTGCGAAGTGCTGGTGGTGCCAAAAGGAGAGCCGCAGACCAAACCGCGAGCTCTGAACTATGGGCTATTCTGGGCTCGTGGCGAGTTTTTGACGATTTATGATGGCGAAGATATTCCACGACCGCAACAGCTCAAGGAATCAGTGCGCCTGTTTCGTACCCGAACCGACAAAACTGTCTGCCTGCAAGCGCGTCTCTCCTTTTTCAATGCCAACGAAAACTGGCTGACGCGGCAGTTTGCCTTGGAATATGCGGTTCACTTTGGTGCCTTGCTTCCCACCATTGCAAGAGCGCAGCTGCCATTGTTGCTTGGGGGCACGTCGAACCATTTCCGTGTTGCCTCGCTAAGGAAAGCTGGCGCCTGGGATCCCTATAATGTGACTGAGGATGCTGATCTTGGCTTGCGTTTTGCGAGGCTGGGCTTTCACGCTGAAATGTTTGCATCGGACACGCTTGAGGAAGCGGTGACCAGCCTGCCTTCATGGATGAAACAGCGTTCTCGCTGGCTCAAAGGCTTGATGATCACCTGGCTCGTCCACATGCGCCAACCCTTCAAGACAGGAAAATCTATAGGTTGCATGGCTCTATGGGTGACTACAGCATTAAGCCTAGGCGCTTGGCTCAATGCATTCCTTCATCCCATTCTGTTGAGTTGGTGCCTGTGGAGCATTTCAGGCACGCAGACTTTTCTGCAAGCCCTGATCAGCTCGGTTGGAATTGTGTGCTTGCTCATCGACTATTTTGTCTATGCCATACTCGGGCAGCTTTGGCTCAAGCGCACTTATGGCGCGTGGTGGGCGGGAACACTTTTGACTTTCCCGCTCTATTGGTTGCTCAGCCACTTTGCAGCATGGCTGGCACTCTACGATCTTGTAAGATCACCATTTCACTGGCGCAAGACCAGGCATGGTGTTTCGAAACTCCAGGAAAAGTTTTAGTGACCGCCACCAAAGACCAATGATGACAGTGAAAATGGTGCTGAAACCAAGTCGGGACGTAGCATGTGTCCGCCTTCCCATGTCATGATGATCGCAACATACAATATGATAAGCAAACCAATATAGGCAATCCAGCGATATGTATTGAGCAGCCGGGCCACGGCAGAAGCTGCAAGACCCATCAGCGCGATTGACAGGGCGAGACCAAAAATCAGGACAGAAGGATGCTCCTTGGCAGCACCCGCGACCGCGAGCACATTGTCCAGTGACATTGAAACGTCAGCAACCAGAATCTGTCCTGCAGCCTGGGCGAAAGTCTTGCGCGGAGCGTCATCTGCTACAGCACCATCCTTGTCGAGGTCTTCACCTGTAATCGCCTCGGCACCTTCATTGTGGCCGCCTGCATCACTCAGCTCGCGCCACATTTTCCAGCAGACCCACAACAACAGCAAACCGCCACCGACCAACAATGCACCACCCAACGCCAAGAGCCACGTGGTAGCGAGTGCAAAAATGATACGGAGGAACGTGGCGGCGATAATGCCCACCAGAATGGCCTTGTTACGCTGGTCTTTGGGCAGACCTGCAGCGGCCAGGCCGATGACGATTGCATTGTCTCCAGCGAGCACCAGATCAATCATGATCACCTGACCCAGTGCGATCAGCGCTTCAGACGTAAAAAATTCAGCAAACACGAAACAGGCTCTCCCAGACAATTCTGCAACCCAGATAGTGCAGAGGCAGAAACTTTACAAGCATTCACGGTTGAGCTTCATGGCTTGTCGCGCACCCATATTGAAAAAGCTTCGAGCCATGCGGCGAGCCTTTTGCGGGTATCCTCATCGGTGACATTGCCTTGTGCATCACATTTGGTTGAAGCGTTGCCCACAAAAATTTCAGGCTTGGGCATGGTGATTGCTTCCAGCGCCTGCAAGTTTTGCCGCAACTGATATTGCGCGCGGCCTGTGCCAAGCGGTCCATCGGCTGCACCAATTACGCCGACGCGCTTCCACTTGAAGGGCGAGCCACCGCGTGACAGCCAGTCGGAGGCATTCTTGAGGCCGCCTGGAATGGAGAAATTGTATTCAGGCGTTGCGATGATTACACCATCAGCGGCGCGAATTTTCTGGTCCAGCAGTTTGACCACTTCCGGCTTGCCCGACGCTTTCTCGTCATCACCATCGTAAACCGGAATGCCGTGCAGAGTTGCAATTTCGATCTTCACGTCATCTGGCGCCACATCGGACAGGGTGCGCAGCAGCCCTGTGTTGGTTGACGCCTTGCGCAATGAACCGCTGATCCCCAATAGCTTCACGATGTCTGTCCCGCTTTCAATTTTGCAAATGCCTCAAGCGCCAATTGCCTCGCCTTATCATGATTCACAATGGGGGAAGGATAGTTTGCGGGCGGCACTTCCATTTCCCATGGCTGATGGATGAATTTGTTCGGCACAAAACGCAACTCCGGCACCCACTTTTTGACATAGACTCCTTCAGGATCAAACTTCTCGCCCTGCAAAATCGGATTGAAGATGCGGAAATAGGGCGACGCATCAGCTCCGCAACCTGCCACCCATTGCCAACTTGCGGAATTGCTGGCGATGTCAGCATCAAGCAGCGTGTCCCAGAACCAAGCCTCACCCTTTTGCCAGGGCTGGAGCAGGTGCTTGATCAGAAACGATGCCGTAATCATGCGCACGCGATTGTGCATTGTTCCAGTCGCCCAGAGTTCACGAATGCCTGCGTCGACAATCGGATAGCCCGTCTTGCCCTTCTGCCAAGCGTCAAGCTTTGCAAAATCATCCGTCCACGGAAAGTCTCCAAACTCGGCGCGGAATGGTTTTGATGGCAGTGTTGGATTGTGATGCAAGAGATGATACGAAAACTCGCGCCAGAGAATTTCCTTCAGGAACTTCTCGCCGTTGCGATCGTGTTTGCCTTCGGCCTTTGCCATGGCATGGCGCGTTGCGGTCCACGCTTGATGCGGGCTGATGTTGCCCCAATGCAGATAGGGTGAGAGGCGCGAGGTGTTATCCTGATCGGTGCGGTCGCGGCCATCAGCATAGTGCGCAAAGCCGTCACCTAGAAATTCCTGCAGGCGCGCGACGGCTGCCTCTTCACCCACAGTCCAGTTGGCCGCGATGGTTTTGGACCAGTCAGGTCTGGTCGGCAGCAGTTTCCAGTCTTCAAGACGATGGCTTTGCAATTTGTGTTTGGCGAATTGCAATGCGGGCTTTGGCTTCAGGGCACGTGGTTCACCTTTCGCAAAGGCTGCGCGTGAAAATGGCGTGTAGACTTTGAAATATGTGCCAACACCCGTGCGCACATCTTCGGGCTCGTGCAACAAATACCCGCCGTAGCGATGACAAGCGACACCCTTGGCATCACACATGGTTTTTACGCGTGCCTCAAGCGCACCAGACCACGGTGCATAATCGCGCGTGAAATAAATCGCCGACGCGCCACTTTCGGTAATCAATTTTTCGAGTTCAACATCCGCGCGACCCTTGCGCAACACGAAAGGCAATTCCATTGCCGCAATGCTCTTGTGCAGCCACCAGCGCGATGCCCCGCCCCAGCGCCACTCGCCCGGCGTTTCATCATCAAGAATATAAACGGGGATGATCGCACCTGCCGCTGCTGCAGCGACAAGTGCGGGATGATCCGACAGGCGCAAATCCTGGCGGAACCACATGATGATGGGCGATGTCATGGCTCGGTTACGAGCAATTTCACGATTGAGATCATCCGATGAGCATTACGCGAAAATCGTTCACATTGGTGAGTGTCGGGCCAGTGATCAGCTGGTCTCCGAGCTTTGCAAAAAATGTATGCGCATCATTGCTCGCTAATATGGCGGCGGGGTCCAACCCAAAGCTTCGCGCGCGGGGGAGTGTGGAGGGATTGATCAATGCTCCGGCGACCTCTGCGCCACCGTCGATGCCATCTGTGTCGGCTGCAAGCGCGTGGATATTTTCAGTGCCTTGCAGTTTGAGTGCCATCGATAATAATAGTTCCACATTGCGGCCACCAACTCCAGAACCTCGCACGGTCACTGTTGTTTCACCGCCAGAAATAATTGCACAAGGCGGGCTGGCGGGCTGGCCAAAACGAACGGCTTGCAAGGCGATCCCTGCAAGCACGGTGCCCACTTCGCGCGCTTCGCCCTCCAGTGCATCGCCGAGGATCAATGGCGCATAACCATTTTGGCGCGCGACTTCTGCTGCGGCCATCAGGGAGATTTGCGGCGAGGCGATGCAGTGCACTTCGTTTTGCGCAAACCCGACATCACCAGGCTTTGGCGTTTCATCGCGCGCCGCCATGAGATGACGCATCACGGATTGCGGCAGTTGCAGATCGTACTTTGCGATGATTGCCAGCGCCTCGGCAAATGTGCTGGGATCAGGCACTGTTGGGCCGGAAGCCACGCTGGCAAGATCGTCGCCAGGCACATCGGATATAGCCATGGTTACCACGCGCGCAGGTGATGCTGCAACAGCAAGCCTTCCCCCCTTGATGCGCGAGAGGTGTTTGCGCACGATGTTCATTTCACCAATCGGTGCTCCACTGGCCAGCAGAGCTTTATTGACGGCACGTTTTTCCTCAGGTGTTACACCTTCAACAGGAAGGCTGAGCAAGGCCGAGCCCCCGCCGGATATCAGTGCCACAACCAGATCGTCGCGTGTCAATCCCTGCACCATCTGCAAAATACGTTCAGCCGCGTTCAATCCGCGCGCATCGGGCACGGGGTGACTGGCTTCGACGATCTCGATTTTTTCGCAAGGCACGGCATGGCCCTGCCGCGTGACAACCAGCCCCTCCAACGGTCCATCCCAGTTTTGTTCAAATGCGCGCGCCATTGCGGCGGATGCCTTGCCCGCGCCAATCACCAAAGTTCGCCCCTTGGGACGCATCGGCATGAAGCGTCGCATCACCTTGTCCGGCAGGGCTGCATCAACCGCTGCTGCAAACATCGCTTTCAAAAGGTCTGGTTTTTCCATTTCGCCAGTTGCCATGATGCAAGGCACTGTGACAAGTATCTCTCATGACCTTCGCACAACTCATTGGACGCGAGACGATTTTTCGCAAGACCGTTTCGGAAAGTGATGTCTATCTTTTTGCTGGCATTACAGGCGATCTTTCGCCCAATCATGTCGATGAAGAGGCCATGCGGAAGACCCAGTATGGTGGCCGGATAGCCCACGGCGCATTGCTGGTCGGCTATATGTCCGGCGTTTCGACCGACATTGTGGAAAAGTGCGGCGAAATCCGGGACATGTTTCTCCCTGTATCGTTGGGCTATGATCGCATCCGCTTTCTGGAAGCCGTCAAAATCAGCGATACAATCGCCATGCGCTATGTGATTACCGCTGCCGATGAAACGAAGTCGCGCACCTCAGCCGACATTACCATTCACAACCAGAAAGGTGAACTTTGTGCCGTTGCCACGCATCTGATGAAATGGCTACCGCGTAAAGTTTGATCCCCCTTGCGAAGGTTCCGCCAAGGCCATATTGAACTGCCATGGCAGACATAAAACAACCTGCCCTGGAGGATAAAAACAATGCTTAATCGTCGTACACTTATGACTGCGACCGTTGCTGGTGCTGTTGCACTTGCCACTGGCGTACCTGCCTTGGCCGCTGGTGGCCTTGTTGGCATTTCCATGCCAAACAAGTCGTCAACCCGCTGGATTTCAGATGGTGAGTCGATGGTGAAGGAATTCACCGCAATGGGTTACGAAACCGACTTGCAATACGCAGAAGATGATATTCCAAGCCAGCTCGCCCAGATCGAAAACCTCGTCACCAAGGGTGCCAAGGTTCTGATCATCGCTGCTGTTGATGGTTCGACCCTGTCGGACATTCTGGCCAAAGCCCACACGGGCGGTGCCAAGGTGGTTGCCTATGACCGTCTGATCACCAAGACCCCTGATGTTGACTACTACACAACGTTCGACAATTTCGGCGTCGGTGTGTTGCAGGCGAACTCGCTGGTCAAGGGCTTGAAAGAGCGCTTCGGTTCGGTGAAGCCATGGAACGTTGAACTGTTCGGCGGTTCGCCAGACGATACCAACGCCTTCTATTTCTATGATGGTGCAATGTCGGTTCTCGATCCAATGATCAAGGCTGGCGACATTGTCATTCCATCAGGCCAGATGGGCATGGACAAGGTTGGCACGCTGCGTTGGGATGGTGCGGTTGCCCAAGCCCGCATGGATAATTTGCTCTCAGCCAACTATACCGACAAAAAGCTGCACGGCGCGCTGGCCCCTTATGACGGCCTGTCACGCGGCATCATTTCGTCGCTCAAGGGTGTGGGTTATGCACCAGGCGCTGAAATGCCGATCGTCACCGGACAAGATGCGGAAGTTGCATCGGTCAAGGCGATGATGGCTGGCGAACAGTACTCAACCGTGTTCAAGGACACGCGCGAACTCGCCAAGGTCACTGCCAAGATGGTTGACGCTGTTCTCGGTGGCAAGGAACCCGAAATCAACGACACCAAGACCTACAACAATGGTGTGAAAGTAGTTTCGTCGTATTTGCTCACGCCACATGATGTTGGCACAGGCGATATCGAAAAGCTGCTGGTTGGCTCAGGCTACATCAAGGCTGAGGATCTGAAGTAAAACTCTCTCCCTCAGACGAAGTCTGGGGGAGTACCCGCAAAGCGGGGGAGGGGGTGTTGGGCATAGAGCTCGATGTCGAACACCCCCTCGGCCCTGCGGGCCACTCCCCCACGCTCTTCGAGCGCAAGGGAGAAAAAAGGTGACCATGAACCCCATCCTCGAAATGAAATCGATCACCAAGACCTTCCCGGGTGTGAAGGCGCTGACCGATGTCAATTTGTCTGTGATGCCCGCCGAGATTCATGGCGTGGTCGGCGAGAATGGCGCTGGCAAGTCTACGCTCATGAAGGTGCTGTCAGGGGTTTACCCTTCCGGCACTTTTGATGGCGAGATCACTTTTGAAGGCGAAGAGCGCCATTTCAAATCGATTGCCGAGAGCGAAAAATCCGGCATCATCATCATTCACCAGGAGCTGGCTTTGGTGCCGCTTCTGTCGATTGCTGAAAACATTTTTCTCGGTCACGAAACTGCGAAGAACGGCGTGATCAACTGGTATGAAGCGTTTTCGCGCACGCGTGAACTTCTCGCCAAGGTGGGTTTGAGCGAGCACCCCAACACGCTCATCACCAATATCGGCACGGGCAAGCAGCAGCTGGTTGAAATCGCCAAAGCGCTGAATAAGAAAGTGAAGCTGCTGATTCTCGATGAGCCAACATCAAGTCTCAACGAGCGCGACTCCAATGCGCTGCTTGATCTATTGCGCGGCTTCAAGGCGCAAGGCATTGCCTCCATTCTCATCACCCACAAGCTGAATGAAGTGATGAAGGTCGCTGATCGCATCACAGTTATTCGGGATGGCAAGACCATTGACACGATGGATGTCAATCGCGGTGAGGTGACCGAAGACCGCATCATCAAGGCGATGGTGGGGCGCGACCTGTCCGAGCGTTATCCGCCGCGCAATGCGGTGATCGGCGACACGATGCTCGAGGTCAAGAACTGGAATGTGTTTCATCCCATTCACGCCGATCGCCAGATGATCAAGAATGTTGATCTCAATGTGCGCGCGGGCGAAGTTGTTGGCATTGCCGGATTGATGGGCGCTGGCCGCACTGAATTTGCCATGTCAGTTTTTGGCCGCGCTTACGGCAAGCGGATTTCTGGCGAGGTGTTGATGCGAGGCCAGCCTGTTGATGTCTCAACCATTCCGAAAGCCATGGAAGCCGGAATTGCCTATGTCACCGAAGATCGAAAAACCTACGGCCTCGTGCTGATTGACCACATCAAAAACAATGTGTCGCTCGCCAAGCTCGACAAGGTTTCGGCGCGCGGTGTTGTGGATGAGCAAATTGAAATCGGTGTGGCGTCAAAATACCGAAAAGACCTTGGCATTCGTTCCTCCAGCATTTTTCAGACCACGGTCAATCTGTCAGGCGGCAACCAGCAAAAAGTCGTCCTGTCGAAATGGCTGTTCTCAGGACCAGATGTGTTGATCCTTGATGAACCCACACGCGGCATTGATGTCGGTGCCAAATACGAAATTTACGGAATCATCAACAGGCTCGCTGAAGAGGGCAAGGCTGTCATCGTGATCTCATCTGAAATGCCGGAACTTCTCGGAATCTCTGATCGCATCTATGTGATGAATGAAGGACGCTTCGTGGCCGAGATGCCAGCGGAAGAAGCGACACAGGAAAAAATAATGCGCGCGATCATGAAATCGTGGGAAGCGCAAAAGGAAAACGTAGCATGAGCGCAGATGTCGCCAAACCGAACTTGGTAAAATTTATCAAAGGCAACATCCGTGACTATGCGTTGCTTTTATCGCTGTTAGTAATCATGGTCTTTTTTCAAACTGCAACTTCGACCCTTCTGCAGAAAAGCAATTTACTGGATGCCCTTGGCTTAATTGTCACGAGTCCCATTGAAGTATTTCGAAATGGCATTCTGTTCACGCCACTGAACATGACCAATATCATTCTGCAGAACTCCTATATCGTCATCATGGCACTCGGCATGTTGCTGGTCATCGTGGCGGGCCACATCGATCTCTCGGTTGGATTTCTCTCCGGTTTCATCGGCGCTATTGCTGGCGTTGTGATGGTCAACAATCCCTATTGGCCAGCGGAATGGCGATTGGGCACTGCCCCCGCCATCATGCTGTGTTTGTTCGCAGGCACGGCGATTGGCGCATTGCAAGGCTGGTTCGTTGCGCGCTTCAAAATTCCCGCCTTCATCGTGACGCTTGCAGCGATGTTAATCTTCCGTGGACTGATGATTGCCATGCTCTCGGGCCGTAACCTCGGCCCATTCCCCACATCGTTCCAGGCGATCTCAAACGGCTATGTACCGGATTATCTCGCGTTCATGGCGCCCGGAAAAATCAATCTCTTTGCGCTTGTCGTGGGTGCAGTGGTGACTGCCCTCATTCTCTGGTCCAACTGGCGCGCGCGGCAATTGGAACAGGCGCATGGCATGGCGGAAGAACCGCTGGCTCTGTTCTACGGCCGCAATGCGCTGATCGCCGCTGCGTTTCTCGGCTTCTCGTGGATCATGGCCAATCACAAGGGCTTACCCAATGTGCTCGTCACCATGTTTGCGCTTGTGGCACTGTTCATGTTTATTACAACACGAACCACATTTGGGCGCCGCGTCTATGCGCTTGGCGGTAACGAAAAAGCAGCACGCCTTTCCGGCATCAATACCGAACGTGTGACGATCTACATCTTCGCCATCATGGGCGCACTCTCGGCCTTTGCTGGGCTCGTCTACGCCGCGCGATTGAACTCCGCCCAACCCAAGGCAGGTGCAGGACTTGAGCTCGACGTGATCGCGGCTTGCTTCATCGGCGGCTGTGCGGTGACTGGTGGTGTCGGCAAGATCACAGGCGTTGTTATCGGCGCCTTCATCATGGGTGTCATGAACAACGGCATGGGCATCATGGGCATCGGCATCGACTGGCAGCAAGTGATCAAGGGCGTGGTGCTGATGCTCGCTGTGTTCCTTGATGTTTATTACAAGAACAAGGGCTGAACAAAATAAAGTGAATTTACAGCGACGGATTTCTGCCTGATTTGCGTCTTAAGGGCAAAGGATTCGCCGATGCAGAAATACCGCTATCTTTTGTGGACCATTTTGGCCCTGCCCGTTTTGCCCATGTTGTATTCCCTGCTTCAAGGCGGTGACGCTGGCGGCTTGTTGCATCCGACCGGTGAATTTTCAGCGCGATTCATGATCATTGCGATGATTGCTACGCCACTGCGCATGCTGTTTCCACGCGCTTCCTTAACACGCTGGCTTGTTGCCAACCGCCGTGCCTTTGGTGTTGCGGCGTTTTTTTATGCCGCCTTTCACACGGTAGCTTACATGATCGAAATGGGCACCCTGCAGGCCATGCTCGCTGAACTTACTGCCCTTGGTATCTGGACGGGTTGGCTTGCCATGCTTGTTTTTCTGCCACTTGGCTTCACTTCCAACGACTGGTCAGTGAAAGCACTGGGGTCCACATGGAAAACCCTGCAACGCTTCGTTTATGTCGCAGCCGTTGCAACGCTGGTGCACTGGATCTTTATCGACAATGATCTTGGTCCCGCTCTTGTTCATTTCGTTCCGCTTGCAGCACTTGAGACCTATCGCATCTGGCGCAATTTCAATCCCAAACCCAAACAGGAGATACTGACATGAGACGTACATTGATCGCATTTGCATTCCTCATCGCCACCTTGCCTGCAGCGCAAGCCACAGGCCGCTACACCTGCGAGCCCGTTGCCGCCGATCAATGGCTGACCGAACGCCAACTCACCGCCAAACTTGCAGCAGACGGTTGGAAAGTGAAGCGCATGAAAAAGGATGGCGGCTGCTGGGAAGTCTACGGCAACATGCCCGATGGCACATTCGTTGAAGGCTATTTCCACCCTGCGTCTGGCGAGAAACTCTTTGTCAGCCAGCGCGGCAAGGTGCTGTTCAAGAAGCAGTGAGCAGCTGTTTCACAAGCGGGTGTGGCTGACCGAAAGGATTGGTAACAGTCACTCCGTGCCAGCCGAATCCTTCATGCATGTCTTCTGACAACAAGAAAATTGCACCTGCCTCTGCAGCACTAGCAAGTATGATCGCATCGAATACCTGCAAACGATGTTTCGTTACAAGCTCGAAAGCTTGGCCAAACACTTCTTCATCTGCAGTTTTGAAGTTGTAGCCCATGAGCCATTGTTGAATAGCTTCAGTGGCAGCTGCAGCTGGTTGTTTTGCACGCTTCACAAGCCAATAATATGTTTCAACAAGGGATTGTGACGGGATGATCAAATCTTGCGGCTCTATCCGAGCGATAATTCCTTGTGCGATGTAGTTGCGCTCATCATCAATCAGCCCCTCCGCATAGATCATGACATTACTGTCGAGAGCGATCTTCATCAAATGACGTCATCATAGAGTTCGTCTCGGGTTCCGCGCGTTAAACCTGGAATGGGCTTGTTCAATCGCAACTTTGCCAGATGCTTCTGCTTTGCCCTTTCCATTTCCTCAATTGTCTTCTTGGCAGGCACAATTGATGCAACGATTTTGCCGTGCTTGGTGATGTTCACTGTATCGCCGTTCTCTACCTGCTCTAGCAGCTTGGAGAATTCCCGGTTTGCCTCGGTGGCGGTGATCATGCGCATGGGCATTTCCCTAAAGTAGTGATTTCACTACTTTACACAAATCAAGGCAAAAAACAACCCCACCCTGCCTGACAGGATGAGGTTGCATATTTTCCAATGGTGCAATGCCTTACTGCATCATCGCTTTCTTCATCACGACATCGCTCCACGCACCTGCGGGTGCCTTGGTGATCACGGGATCGGAGCCGCCCTTCATGAGGGTTGCGACCGTGCGTTCTGCAGCGGCCACATCAAGCGAGCCATCAGAGCCTTCGGTGAGCTTGGAAATCTCACCCATCATGCGCTTTTGGTGATCGATTGACGCGGCACCTGTGGCATCGGCATCAACCACGATCTGTGCGGCTTCGTCGTTGTTGGCGCGGGCATAGTCCCAGCCCTTCATCGAGGCTTTCACAAACTTCGCCATCGTATCAACGAAGGCTGCGTCCTTCAATTTGTCTTCCATCACGTAAAGACCGTCTTCGAGTGTGGCCACACCCTGGTCTTCATATTTGAAGGTAACGAGTTGATCCGCAGGAATGCCCGCATCAATCACCTGCCAATATTCATTGTAGGTCATGGTCGACACGCAGTCGGCTTGCTTCTGGATCAGCGGGTCAACGTTGAAACCCTGCTTGATCACTTCAACACCATCAGCGCCGCCATTGGTGCCAAGGCCGAGCTGGCTCATCCACGAGAGGAACGGATATTCATTGCCGAAGAACCACACGCCAAGCTTCTTGCCCTTGAAATCAGCAGGTGCCTTGATGCCGGTTTCAGCCCGACAGGTCAGCATCATGCCGGACTTCTTGAAGGGCTGGGCGATGTTGACAACGTTCTGGCCCTTTTCGCGCGTGGCGAGAGCCGATGGCATCCAGTCGACAACCACATCAGCACCACCACCAGCAAGAACTTGCTGCGGGTTAATGTCTGGTCCGCCTGGCTTGATCGTTACTTCAAGGCCAGCTTCCTTGTAAAAGCCCTTGGCCTGCGCCACGAGATAACCTGCAAACTGCGCCTGTGTCACCCACTTCAACTGGATCGTGACAGCTTCAGCATTGGCTGCAGCGGTTGATGCCAGCAACGCCATTGCGGCTGCGGCACTCATCAGAATTTTTTTCATTTTTGTTTCTCCTTTTTTTGACGTCATCTTTTATCCTCCCCCCTCATTTGCCTCCTTAGGCACGATAGGACGGATGCCAGAACGTTACCGCACGCTCGATTGCAACAAGCGCTGCGTAGAATAACGATCCGGCAAGCGCCGCCACCGCAATCTCGGCCCAAACGAGATCGAGACTCATTGAGCCAAAACCAGTCTGCATCCGAAACCCCATGCCCGCAATGCGGGTTCCGAAAAACTCAGCCACGATGGCACCGATCATCGCCAATGTCGAATTGATCTTGAGCGCGTTAAAAACGAACGGCATGGCTGCGGGCAAGCGAAGGCTGGTGAGCGATTGCCACCACGATGCATTATAAGAGCGCATCAAATCGCGCTCCAAATGTGATGATGCTGACAGCCCTGCAATGGCGTTCACCAGCATCGGAAAAAATGTCATGATGACAACAACAGCAATGTTGGGGGCAACATTGGTGCCAAACCACATCACCATGATGGGGGCGACACCAACGAGCGGCAACACCGAAAAGAAATTGCCGAGTGGCAAAAGCCCACGCTTCAAAAAATCAAAACGGTCACACGCCAATGCGACCAAGAAGCCAGCGAGATTGCCAATGATCCAGCCGGGGACCACAGCCTGGATTACGGTCTTGTAAAAATCGAACCCGAGAGTTGAAAGCTCGTGGCCAAACTTCGCTGCAATGACAGAAGGTGCGGGCAACAAGATGGGCGAGATTGGAATCAGTCGGCAAGCAACTTCCCAAATCGCCAGCATGGCAATGCCAAATAGCGCAGGTGCGGTGATAAATGCTAATACTCGTCGCATAAATGCAATCAACATTTAAATTACTTCAGGCTAATGACTGTCTGTAGTGGCTGAGTCGATGCCCACTTACTTGGTTCAAAATATTCTTCGTTCGACTTTATTGCTACAGACCGAGTGAGTTCAATTTTTTTAGAATTTCGAGGAACTCCAAGAGCAGCTAGAAAAACATGCGTACCCGTTTCAATCGCTTCGTCAGTTAGGGACCATGAAAATCTATTCTCGTCCCTGCCGAAAGCCTTGATTTGGGGCCGCAGCACTTCGAAGGTGATTTTCCTACTGAACATTTCTCCAACTTCTACACCCTTGATCTTGACTGCGGGCGTTTGAATTTTCTGCTCAACGATGTCATTTTTGACAACTTTGATGGGTGCCATTTCCAGAGCAACACAATCGTTTCCGCAATCGAATCTGAACGAAATTTCTTCTGCGTATTCTGTACTCAATTCTCGGATTGTCACAGAAAACTCAAGCAAGTAAACGTCATAGTTTTGGGTGGTGCGACTATCGAGTTTGAAACCAGCTTCCTTTGCGTTCTGGAGCTTTGGCATTCCAAACGATGCAGAGCCAGTTGTGTAAGTTTGATTTTCTAGATCTGCGACAGGGAAGTCCGAACTAGCTACATTCACACCAGCACTATTAATAGCTTTTGTAATGTTGTCAGTGCCAATTGCAGCCTTGAGCATATCAGCGGTAAATTGAGATTTTATGGGAAAATATTTTGTCTTCAGCCCCTCCTTATCAATAACGTAGGGATTTTTGAAATCGATCATATCCCGCTTTGACATTCCAATGATCGAAATGCCATTAACAATAACCTTGCCCGTCTTTTCATCAACCACAGGGTAAACTTCATTTGACTTGGCCCAAGTTCCTTGCACAATCTTGGGAGCAACCAATTTCCAATCAAATGTCTTTGGAGAAAAGCCTGAATCTACGATGGTCTTCAAGTCTCCATTGCTAGAATTTAGCCCATCGAAAGTCCGCGCAAAGTTTGGATCGCTAGCCCAAACTTCGAGTATGGCTTCTTCGGGAACGCCATAGTTGTTTTCATTAGGCTGGCGCAACAATTGAAGCCACGCACTTGCCAATGATCGGGTGCCCTTTACTTCCAAAGTGCTATCGGTACTTATAGCTACTTCTTCAGGTTTCGATACTACTAGGGGGAGATTGGCGTATTCTTCCGCATTTGAAAGAGGAGCGATTAGACTGAGAAAAAAAAGAAAGGACAAAATTCGGATTTTAGTCAACGCCTTCACTCCTGAATTGTAACTATTTCCACTAGGATTGCGATCTTACTTCCTCGTATAGACATCAAATTTGCGCTCGGCAAAGCCCACAAGCCACACCAGTAATCCCGCCATCACTGCGGCTGCAACAAGGGCCGACCAGATCATCAGCGTGAGGCCATTATAGGAGCCGACAAGCAAACGGGCACCAAGGCCAGCCACAGCACCAGTTGGGAGTTCACCAACAATCGCACCCGTCAGCGCAATCGCAATTGCAATTTTGAGCGATGTGAAGAGATAAGGCACGGCAGCTGGGAATCTGAGCTTCCACAGCGTTTCATTTTCCGATGCGTTGTAAGTTCGCATGAGATCGCGGTGAATGACATCAGGCGAAGTGAGCCCCTTCACCATGCCAATCGTCACGGGGAAAAAGCAGAGGTACATCGAGATCAGCGCCTTCGGCAAAAGTCCCGTGAGACCAATCGCACCCAGCACCACAATGATCATCGGCGCAATCGCAAGGATAGGTACTGTTTGTGATGCGATGATCCACGGCATCAACGCGCGCGACAAGAGCTGGGAGCGCACAATCAGAATGGCGAGCCCCATACCGAGTAGCGTTCCAAGTACAAAGCCCAGCAGTGTTGATGAAAGTGTGACCCAGCAATGATACAGCAGTGATTTCACTTTCCACGGCGCAATGGTGAAAACCGTATTCCATAGTTCAACGGCAATCTGGTGTGGTGCGGGGATTACTGGCCGCGTGTGGTTCCAGCTCTCGCGCAGTGTGGCTGCAAACCCGCCACCCGCCGCATTGATCTTGGTCTCAGCAACAACCGCATTCATCGGAATGCAGGCGATGTACCAGATCACCAAGAGGATCAGGCAGATGATGAGGACAGGGAAATGGCGGCGCATCAAGGGACCTCATCCGCCCCGTTGGGGCACCTTCTCCACTTGCGTGGAGAAGGGATGGGTCAGCCAGCACCTCAGCTGGTCGATAAGGGAGATGCCGGAAGCTTCCCTTCTCCACGAAGTGGAGAAGGTCCCCGAAGGGGGGATGAGGTCCCTTATTCTTTCAATCATTACGCCCGCCACTCCATCAACAGATCTGGCAATCCCTCTTCGTTGTCACCATCCGTGCGGTTGATTTCAACAAAACCCTCGTGCCCATAGAAATCAATGGCGCTCTGGTTTTTCTGAAACGTCCACAGCGAAACATCACTGTCGCAGTAGCGTTTGGCACAATTGAGCAGCAACCGACCCACACCTTGTCGCCGATAGTTCCGGTCGACGTAAAGTGCCGTCACCAGATGATCGGTCCCAAATGCCGTGAAGCCTGCAATCTTGTTCTCCGCAGCAACCACAAAAACCTTGCGCTCATTGGCGACAACCGTTTTGTAGTGCCGCACCACATCATCATGCGGATGGATGCGCGGCATCCACTCGGTTTCATCGATCCATGCATTCAGGATGGCAGCGCAGGCCGCCATGTCCTGGGTTCGCGCCGGTCGTAATGCCGCATCAATCTTCATAACTATGCCCCGCCTTCAGGCCTTCGCGCACGCGTTGTGCGACTTTCAAGAATTCTGGTGTCTCGCGGATTTCGAGTGTGCGATTGCGCGGGAAACCCGTATCGATCACGTCGATAATGCGACCCGGGCGCGGTGACATTACAACAATCTTGGTGGAGAGAAACACCGCTTCTGGAATTGAGTGCGTCACGAACACCACCGTCTTTTTGGTGCGATCCCACAATTCCAGCAATTGCTGGTTCAGCTTGTCGCGCACAATTTCGTCGAGTGCACCAAACGGTTCATCCATCAGCAACAACTTGGGATCAAACGCAAGCGCACGCGCAATCGAAACACGTTGCTGCATGCCGCCCGACAATTGCCACGGAAACTTTTTCTCAAAGCCATTGAGGTTGACCAGTTCAATATTGCGTTTGACCCGCTCAGCTGCATCGCTTGCCCCCATGATTTCAAGCGGCAGGGCGACATTGCGCTCAACATTGCGCCATGGAAACAATCCCGGTGCCTGAAACACATAGCCGTAAGCCCGGGCCAATCGCGCCTCGTGCGAACTCATGCCATTGACTGAGATTGTGCCATCGGTTGCCTGCTCAAGATCAGCAATAACGCGTAGCAACGTTGTCTTGCCGCAGCCCGAAGGACCGATGAAGGACACAAAGTCCCCTTCATCAACCGTCAGATTGACTTTGGAAAGCGCATAGACTGGACCATCGCCTGACTGAAACGTCAAGCTCAAATCATGTGCAGAAATGACAGGCGACAAAACGCCCTCCCGGTTATTTTTCAGGAAGGCTAAACAGTTTCATGTCACTGTTCAAGGACGCATCAGCTTTTCCACGAAAGCGTTCCTCCATGCGCCTCGATGACTTGGCTCAGGGCAACACGTGCGGCATCAGAAAGATCGGGCCGCTCCAACGCATAAGCGACATTGGCCGAGAGGTAGCCGATCTTGTCGCCGCAATCATATGTCGTGCCCTCAAACTTCACGCCGTGAAAGCCTTGTGATTTCGCAAGCGTGATCATGGCATCAGTGATCTGGATTTCACCCACGGCACCGCGCGGCAGCTTTTCGATAATGTCGAAAATCTCCGGCTGCAAGATGTAGCGACCCGAGATGATCAGGTTTGATGGCGCGTCTTCGCGCTTGGGTTTTTCAACCATACCTTCGATCTTGAAATGATTGCCCTGCCATTTCCCCGGCTTCACCACGCCATAACGGTGCACGTGCTCCATCGGCACTTCTTCGACTGCAATCATGTTGCCGCCAACGTCAGCATAGACATCGGTCATCTGCTTCAGGCAACCCGTCTTTGCCTTGATGATCATATCCGGCAAGATGACGGCGAAAGGTTCATTGCCCACGAGATGGCGCGCGCACCAAACAGCATGGCCCAATCCCAATGGCTCTTGCTGGCGGGTGTAGCTGACCTGGCCTGCAGCGGGCAAATCTTCTTCCAGCAAATCCAGCTCAATTGATTTTCCGCGCTTGCGCAATGTCGATTCAAGTTCATACTGCTTGTCGAAATGATCCTCGATCACGTTCTTGTTGCGACCCGTGACGAAAATCAGATGCTCAATGCCGGCCTCGCGCGCTTCATCCACAACGATCTGGATCAGCGGGCGGTCAACCACCGTCAACATTTCCTTAGGCATCGCCTTGGTTGCAGGTAAGAACCGTGTTCCCAATCCCGCGACCGGAAACACAGCCTTTTTAATCTTGTTTGTCTTGCTCATCGCCCGTAACGCCAGTTAATCCCGGTAAAGCCATAGAACATATTAGATAAGATTGAGTTCAATTGCTCCGAAAACGTATGGCGCTTCACAATTGTTCCTTAATTAAATGTTAGCGAAGCGCAGCGAAACTTTAACTGAAGTCGCTCCAAGTTTAGTGAAATGCTTTCGCAAATTTTGCAAAACTACGAGTAGCTTCAACCCAACAAACGCAACTGTGGGGGCCAACGGGGACTGAAATGGCAGAATTAGACGCACGCGAAACGCTTTTCCTCGAGTTAATCAATCGTGCCAGAATGGATCCCGTTGGGGAAATGGCGCGAGTCAATCCGTTGAAGCCAACAAACGAACCTCTGCCACTGACGGATCTCAACCAGGAATTGCCCGCAAATACGATTAGTGCGGCGCCAAAGCAAATCCTGACCTGGAATAGCCTGCTTTCCGACGCTGCAATTGGCCATTCGATCTGGCTCAATGACAACAATCAATTTGCTCATAATGTTAACGGGACACCTTTCACAAGGATCGACGCGACAGGGTATGTGAGAACAGGAATTGCCGGAGAGAACCTGTCATGGAGCGGGGTTAACTCCCCAAATGTCTATGATGCGAATGCAAACGTATTGAGCCAACACGTCTCATTGTTTTTCAGTGAAGGCCATCGTGCAAATCTGTTGGATCCTTTGTATCGGGAAATCGGAATAGGTGCAGATGTTGATACAACAATTAGGCAGGCTGTGGTCAATGGAGTGCCAACTGCCGTCTTGTTTAATGGCATGTTGACGACATTCAAATTTACAGAAACGAAAACAGGCATTCAGATTGGTGGCGTCAGTTATGACGATACCGTTTTGAATGACGACTTCTATTCCATTGGTGAAGCAGCCAGTGGACGTACCGTGCAACTGTTCAACGGCGCAACTGAGCTCGCATCAACGACAACGCAAGTGGCAGGTGCTTATACTTTAAAAGCAACACTCGCATCACCCGCGACCGTTGAAATCGTTTTTTCTTCCGGCGGCCTCACAGGTTCACTCGGCGCAAGTTTTACTTATGCCGTAACCAACTTTAAGTTTGACATTGTTGATGGCTCGACAATCGAAACGAATGTGTCATCCACGCTGACTCGCGATAGTCTCAACATGCGACTATTGGGGATTGAAACAATCAATGGAACTGGCAATGCGCTCAGTAATTCAATTGGCGGAAACAAAGGCATCAACACCCTCTCCGGCCTCGACGGCAACGACCGTCTGGACGGTGGAGTTGATGGCGCGGTTGATGTGCTTGATGGTGGGCTTGGTGATGATGTGTTTGTGTTTGGCGCAAACTCGGTCGCCGACACGATTATCGATATCGGTGGCACTGATACTTTGGAGACTGCGATCACGCGCTCGATATCCGCGCTGGGCATGATCGAGAACGCCACGATCACCGGCACAGGCAACGCCAATCTCACCGGCAACGCCAATGGCAACCTGTTCAATGGCAATTCTGGGGCCAACACGCTGGATGGTGCAGCGGGTGGTGATCAGCTCTACGGCTTTGGTGGTGTGGATACGTTGCTCGGGGGTGACGGCAATGACCTTTTGGTTGGCGGTCCGGCGGCTGACATTCTGCAAGGTGGTCTTGGCGATGACACCTATTCGATCTCCGATGCGACAGCCGACACGATCATCGAAAACCTGAATGCCGGTACGGATGTGGTGCGCACTTCGGTGACGCAATCAAGCCTTGCCGCCAATGTCGAGAACATGGTGCTGCTCGGCACGGGAGCGATTTCTGGCACGGGCAACAGCCTCAACAATGTGATGACTGGTAACACTGCGATCAACACGCTTTCGGGCGGCGATGGCGATGATACGCTGAACGGTGGCACCGACAGTGTGGTCGACACGCTGGACGGCGGGCTTGGCAATGACGTGTTCTATCTCAACGCCTCAACCGGAGCTGCTGTTGATGCAATTGTCGATGCAGGCGGCTTTGACACAATCGCAAGCCAGGTCTCGCGCAACTTGAACGACTTTGCGGGAATTGAATATCTGATCCTGCAAGGCCTGAGCAATGGCTCTGGCACAGGCAATGGCCTCAACAATGTGCTGAATGGCGCAGGCGGTGCCAACACGCTCGACGGCGGATCGGGCAATGACACGCTTGATGGCAACATCGGCATTGACACGCTGATTGGCGGACTGGGTGCAGATACCTTCCGCTTCAACCAGCTGAGCGACTCCAATGCGCTCGACGGCATCGACAAGGTGATGGACTTCAACCGCGCAACACTCGATGTGATCAACGTCTCGGGGATTGACGCCAACGCAGCGACAGCTGGTGTGAACGACGCCTTCACCACGCTCGTGGCCTCAGGCACGGCCTTCACCACAGCAGGCCAATATAGGCTCGACGCCATCGCCGGAGGCTACACCGCAAGCTTCAACACCGACGCAGATGCCGACGCCGAACTGACCATCACCATCCAGACCGGATCAGTCTTCACTGCAGGAGCCGGGTGGTTTGTGGTTTAGGGTTAGCCCCGCTGTGCCGCCACATCACGGCGGTAAGGACTTGCAGGGTATGAACCTAGAATGTGCACGAAATTGGTGAAGAATGCCAATTCCTCAAAAGCATTCGCAACGGCCTTGTCTTCCGGGTGGCCGTCAATCTCTGCATAAAACTGTGTGGCTGAAAACTGCCCCTCAAGTTGATAGGATTCGAGCTTGGTCATATTGACGCCATTGGTGGCAAACCCACCCATCGCCTTGTAGAGGGCAGCCGGAACGTTCCGTACACGGAAGATAAAACTTGTGACCATTTCGCTGTCTGCGCGTTTCTTGACTGGCGTTGGCGAGAGGATGACAAAGCGCGTCGTGTTGTGGTCTTCATCCTCGATATTGGCTCGCGCAATATCAAGTCCATAAATCTTCGCCGCCAGCGCCGATGCGATTGAAGCGCGAGATTTGTCTTTCGCTTCCGAAAGTTCGCGTGCGGAGCCTGCGGTATCAGCCGCAACGACTGCTTTCAACCCAAGTTCACGGATCAGTTTACGGCATTGGCCAAGCGCATGCACGTGGCTATGCACCACTTTGACATCGTCCAATGACGCCCCCGGCAAAACCAGAAGCTGATGATGGATTGGCAAAAAATGTTCACCAATGATCGAGAGTTTCGAGTCCGGTAGCAAGTGGTGAATGTCAGCCACGCGGCCGGCAACCGAGTTATCGATAGGGATCATCGCAAGCTGCGCCTGGCCCTCCGTAACCGCCTGAAAAGCGTCTTCAAAAGTGCGACAGGGCAGGGGCTCGTAATCGGGCAGAACCTCGAGACACGCGATATGAGAGTTGGCCCCAGGCTCGCCCTGATAGGAAATCTTCTTTTTCATTTCTTGTCCTTCAGTAACGCACGTGCCATTTCCAGATCCTCACGCGTATCAATACCAAGCGGCACGCTGTTGACCTTGCTCACCACGATGTTCATGTAACTGTCCATGGCGCGCATTTGTTCGAGCTTGCGTTCAAGCTCGCGCTTGGACGGGGCCAGCGACACAAATTTTTCAAGAGCCGTGCGCGTATAAGCATAGATGCCGATGTGATGCCAGAACGGCGGCTCATGAAACTGGTGGGTCTTGCGCACGAAGTCGCGCGCCAAAACCACATCACCTTCTTTTTCGAGAGGAGCAATCACCTTGACGATATTCTGGTTGTGAATATCGGCCTCGTCATAAATTCGGGTTGCCAGTGTAGCGATCTCGGCGCGCTTGTGGTCAAGGCCCGCAAGACAGATAGCGATGTCTTCCGGAGCTATTGTCGGCAAGTCACCCTGCAGGTTGATAATGCGATCATAATTTCCGGCGGTATCGCGCAGTTTGAGGGCGGCCATGACGCGGTCTGATCCCGAAGGCAGACCCGGCGGCGTGATGATGGCATCGCCACCTGCATCCCATATCGCCTGGGCAATCGAAGTTTCAGCTGCGGCTACGAGAACATCTCCGAGGCCTGCATCCATGGCGCGCTGCCAGACGTGCACAATCATCGGTTTGCCATTGATATTGGCCAAGGGCTTACCCGGAAGCCGGGTAGCAGCCATGCGGGCCGGGATCACGATGATGGTTCTATTTTCGTTTGTCATCTTGGGTTGAACTAAGGTAGGCGCGGCATATTGTTGCTTTTGGCCTTATAGGTATTGCAGCGCGCATCGCAAACCATTAGTTGGACGGTCGATTTTCGGCAGAACCAAGGGACCGCCTCACACCATGAATAGCTTTGAATTCAACAAGATTGCCGGCGCCGTTTTGGGCACGGCCCTTCTGGTATTTGGCCTCAATGAAATTTCCAGTGGCATTTTCACCAGTCACGCTCCAAAGGATCCACCGGGCCCGGGCTTCAAAATCGAAGTAGCCGCAGCCGAAGCTGCTGCAGGCGGCGGAGAAGCCGCTGCTGCTGTTCCGCTCCCGGCACTCCTCGCCAAGGCAGATGCGGCCAAGGGCCAAGCTGGAGCAAAGGCCTGCCTTGCCTGCCACAATCTTGAAAAAGGTGGTGCTAACAAGACCGGACCTGCCATGTGGGATATTGTTGATCGTAACATGGCGGCATCTGCGGGGTTTGCCTATTCCGAAGGCCTCGCCGCAAAATCGTCTGAAAAGTGGACTTACGAAGCGCTCAACGAATTCATCAAGGCACCCAAGGCTTACATCAAGGGCACGAAGATGAGCTTTGGAGGCATCAAGAACGACGAAAAGCGCGCCGACATTCTCGCCTATCTCGCTACACTTTCGGACGCGCCCAAGCCATTCCCGGCACAATAACCCGCAAAATAGCCCGCAAAATAAAATGCCATACCGGTTCCGCGCCCTCTAAAGCGGCATTAAAAACCTGTTTAAAGAACACGGGAGGGGTGTGCTAGTTTCGGCATCATGGAAACGTTGTCCAAACATTTTCGTGTTCTGACCAAGGCCGCCATGGGGTCGCATGGTTTTGCGCAGGCTGATATTCTGAGCCAGTGGAACGCGATTGCAGGCGATCGCCTGGCCGGGCTGTGCAAGCCCGAGCGCATCAAATGGCCGCGTGCTGGCGAGCAACGCGGTGGAACAATGATTTTGCAAGCAACACAAGGCCGCGCACTTGATGTTCAATATGCCATTCCCGCCCTGAAAGAACGGGTGAATCAGTTTTTCGGTTATGAGGCGATTACTGCAATCAAGGTGGTGCAGGGCCACGACCTTTCCAAAACTGTACCCGTGCCGCCGCAAAACTCCCGCGTCGATGACACAATTTTGGCTGATCTTTCCAATATTTCCGATCCTGAACTGAAGGCGGCGCTCGCCAGACTAAGTCAAAGTCTCAAGCGTTCTCCACAGCGCTAAGAATGCCGTTTTTTTCTCACCCTGACTCCTTTAGGAACTGAATTATGACCCAGATGAATCGCCGTGACCTTCTCCTCAGTGCATCAGCGGCTATGCTTTTTGCAACGCCTGCATTTGCGCCAGCTTTTGCACAGGACAAATCAAAACCAGATCCCGCCAAACTCAATGCGCCATCGGCCATTGGCGAAATGGTTGTGGGTCTCGATACGGCCAAGGTGACGATCATTGAATACGCCTCGTCGTCCTGCCCGCATTGCGCCGCGTTTTTCAAGGATGTCTATGTGCCTCTGAAGAAGGACTATATCGACACAGGCAAGGTGCGGTTTATCCTGCGCGAATTCCCGCACAATGACGCAGGACTTGCAGGCTTCATGGTAGCGCGCTGTGCACCAAAGGAAAAGTATTTCCCGATTGTCGACGTGCTGTTTGAAACCCAGGATAAGTGGCTTGCCGATCCGGCCAATGAATTGAAAAACATTGCCAAGCAGGCCGGCATGACCGAAGAGCAGTTTGATGCCTGCCTGAAGAACGAGGCTGTAGCCAAAGGCATTCTTGACGTGCGCAAGGGCGGCGATGAACTTGGCGTTGATGGCATTCCAACGATTTATATCAATGGCGAAAAATATGATGGCGACCGCAAGATGGAAGCCGTGAAAGCCAAGATCGATCCGCTACTTGCGGGTTGATGCGGTTCAAATCTAGTTACTCGTGTAAGGGGACGGCATGAAGTTTTCAAAACTGCGGCTCAGCGGATTCAAATCATTCGTTGAACCAACGGAACTCCATATTCAACATGGCCTGACAGGCGTTGTCGGGCCGAATGGTTGCGGCAAGTCGAACCTGCTTGAAGCTTTGCGTTGGGTCATGGGTGAAAGCTCATACAAGTCGATGCGCGCTTCCGGCATGGAAGACGTGATCTTCTCCGGCACCACGCAGCGTCCGTCGCGCAATCTTGCTGAAGTCATGCTGACGCTGGAGAACGAAGACCGCTCTGCTCCGATGGGTTACAACGAAACGGATGCGATTGAAATCTCGCGCGCCATTGAACGCGAGAAGGGTTCAACCTACCGCGTCAATTCCAAGGAAGTGCGCGCGCGTGATGTGCAGCTGTTCTTTGCTGACGTATCAACCGGTGCTCGCTCGCCTGCCCTAGTGAAGCAGGGGCAGATTTCCGAAATCATCAACGCCAAGCCACAGGCACGGCGTTTGATTCTCGAAGAAGCCGCTGGCATCACGGGCCTGCATACGCGCCGCCACGAAGCTGAGTTGAAGCTGAAGGCAGCGGAATTGAACCTGTCACGCGTTGATGATGTGATGGCGCAACTTGATGCGCAATTGTCGAGCCTGAGGCGGCAGGCACGGCAGGCGCTTAAATACAAGCAGGTATCATCGGAAATCAGGAAGCTCGAAGCGGCGGGATTATTCGTGGCGTGGCGTGATGCCACGGCGGCGGCTGAAGCGGATTTGACAGCACTTGATCAATCGACGCGCACCCTTGCCGAACATACGCTCGCGGCTTCAGAGGCGCTGCGGGCGCGTGATGAAAAGGGTGATCTTCTGCCGGGCCTTCGTGAGCAGGAAGCAATCCGCAGTGCTGTTTTACAGCGGATGACGCTGGAGCGTGCGGCCCTCGATGATGAAGAAAAGCGTGTTGATAACCGCTTGGCTGAATTGCGTGGGCGCAAGCATCAAACGACGCAGGATATCGCGCGCGAGGAAGGCTTGCTCGCCGATACCGATGGTGCTGTTTCGCGTTTGACGACAGAGGCTGAAGAACTGGAACAAGCTTCGACTTCGGATGCAACTTTGCGCGCTGAAGCTGCACAGGCCTTGCAGGCCGCCGCCGATTCGCTCGCGCGTGCGCAGGAAGAATCGGATCAGGCAGCAACGCGGCTTTCCGAACTTGCCGCACAACGCGGCGCAATCGAGCGCGTGATTGCCGATCAGAAAACCAAGATCGCCAAGTTGAATGCCGAGCATGAGCAACTCGCGGCACGTCGGGCTGGTTTGCTCGCCCAATTGGGTGATGCAGGCGATGGTGCTACATTGGTGCAGGCTGTGGAAGCTGCACTTGCGCTTGCAACGTCCTCTGAAACCGCCTCTCGCGAAACAGAAGGTTCCTTGCAGGGCGCGCGCGCCACTGAAGCCGAACGCCGTCAGGCTTACGACGAGGCGCGCCGTGCTGCTGAACGCCTGCAAACAGAAGTCCGTACACTGACGAATTTGCTGAAGGCTCCTGCGGGCGAGCTTTGGCCACCGATTGTCGATGCGCTCAAGGTTGAACCAGGCTTCGAGCGTGCCCTTGCGGCAGCCCTTGGCGATGACATTGAATCATCTGCCGATGAGGGTGCACCTGCGCATTGGCGCGGGCTTCCGCCCTTGTCGGATGTCGCTCCTCTGCCGGAAGGCGTTGAGCCCATGTCCAATCATGTGAATGTGCCGGGTGCATTGTCACGCGTGCTCTCGCATATTGGCTTGGTGTCGCGCGACGTTGGCATGGCGCTGCAGCCGCAATTGCGTCCGGGTCAAAAGCTTGTCTCGCGCGAAGGTGATCAATGGCGCTGGGATGGTTATGTGGCTGCTGCCGATGCACCAAGTGCCGCTGCAAAACGCTTGGCCGAACGCAATCGCCTTGAAGGCCTTGAGCGCGACATGGGCGAGGCTGCTGGCAAGGCCGAGCAGTTGAAGCAATCATTCGATGAAGCGCGCGCTGCTGTGGAAGCAGGTGTAGGTGCTGAACGGGAAAAACGTGAAGCCTGGCGTGCGGCAAACGCTGCGCTTGAAGTGGCGCGCCGTGTTCTGCAATCACATGAGCGCAAGCTCGCCGAGCAGGCGCAACAAACATCAGCACTCGATGAAGCGCTGCGCCGCACTGTGGCAAGCCAGAATGAATTTAATGGCGCGTTGTCGCTGTCTGAAACCGAGTTTGCAGCACTGCCCGCCATTGATGGTTTGCAAGCGAATGCCGGTTCATTGCGTGATGTGCTGGCCCGCGAGCGCGCAAGCTATGGTGAGCTTCGCGCCCGCCACGATGGTCTCGAACGTGAAGCAAAGATGCGTGCCAATCGACTTGCTGCGATTGCCACAGAGCAACAACAATGGGTTGATCGTTCTGCCAAAGCGCGCAGCCAGATTGAACACTTGTCGACGCGCCTGACCGAAGCCGAAACGGCAATGACTGAACTTCAGTCGATGCCGCAACAACTGGCTGACAAGCGCTTGAAGCTGATGAACCTCCTGTCAGAATCAGAGCGCGACAAAAAACTTGCTGCTGATGCTTTGCAGGTTGCCGAGAATGCTCTGCGTGAGGCAGACAAACATTTGCGCCGTGTGCAGGAGCAGGCAGGCGATTCACGCGAAGAGAATGCGCGGCTTGGTGCACGTCTTGAGGCGTCGAAGTCGCGGCAGGATCATTGCCTGCAACGTATTTCTGAAACACTGCAAGTGCCACCGGATCGCATTCTGGAGGAGGCCGGCATTGAAGTCGCCGAACTTCCACCTGCGGACGAAATTGAGCGGAAGCTCGTGAAGCTGCGTGATGATCGCGAGCGCCTTGGTGCGGTCAATTTGCGTGCAGATGAAGAAGCGCAGGCAATTGACACGCAGCTCACAAAAATGCGCACTGAAAAAGATGAGCTCATCCAGGCTATCAACAAATTGCGCGGTGCGATTTCCAGTTTGAACCGCGAGGGACGCCAGCGTTTGCTTGATGCGTTCGGCACTGTGAATGCCAAGTTCACCGAACTGTTCACCACGCTGTTTGGCGGTGGCACGGCAGAACTGCAATTGATCGAGTCGGATGATCCCTTGGAAGCTGGCCTTGAAATCATGGCCAATCCACCAGGCAAAAAGCCGACCACGCTGTCGCTGCTTTCAGGTGGTGAACAAACCCTCACCGCCATGGCACTGATCTTTGCGGTGTTCCTGACCAACCCATCACCGATCTGCGTGCTCGACGAAGTTGACGCACCACTTGATGATCACAATGTGGAACGCTTCTGCAATCTGCTCGACGCAATGTTGCTGAAGACTGAAACGCGCTTCCTGATCATCACGCATCACCCGCTGACGATGGCGCGCATGCACCGGCTGTTCGGTGTGACGATGATGGAACGCGGCGTATCGCAGTTGGTGTCAGTCAATCTCGAGGAAGCGACCGAACTGGTCGCCGAAGCGGTCTGAGACCTTGCAAAGGAATGGTACCACCTCCCGGGCTCGAACCGGGGACCTCTAGATCCACAATCTAGCGCTCTAACCAACTGAGCTAAGGCGGCAACCTTGCGCTTCCCCTATCTGCTTGGGCGCGGGATTTCAACCCCATTCCCGCGTCAAATCGGTCGCCGCACGAAGAGCGTTGAAATTCTTAACAAAAGATGGACGGAACCACTCAGATTTGATTAATCTGTCAGTTGTGACCATTTCTGCTTCCCAATCCCTTGATCAATTGCGCGCGCGCGCTGAACCCGCATGGTTGTGGGATGCAGCGCGTGGACGTGTTGTCTGGGCGAATGCGGCAGGTGTTGCCGCGTTTGAATGCCAGTCGCTGTTTGACCTGATTGATCGCCCGTTTGATTTGCGCGAGGAGGGCGTTGCGCGCGTCTCGGCCATTGCAGCCCGGCTCAAGTCTGATGAGGCGCTGCCACTTGAACTCAGTTTCCCATCAACAGGGCGCGTCAAGCCATTCCAGTGTGTGGCAAGGCTTCATCCCCTCGCCGATGGCCGTGTCGGTGTTCTCGTGTTTGAGGGTGATGAATCGCTTTCCCAGCAGCCTTCGGTAACTCAAACGACGGACTATACAGCCTACGACTACTTGCCTGTTCCCGTTGCAGTTATTGCCGAACCTGGAAACATCCTCCACACCAATGCGCTCGTTGCGGAACTTGTGGCAGCTTCGACACTTGGCGATTTCCGAAACCTGCTCGCTGAGCCGACGCGCGCAACCCTGCTGTTGCAGCGGCTGCAAAACTCTGAGCTTGTGAGTTCCGTTGAGCGCATCAATGGTCGGCATGGATTGCGTGAGGTTCGCCTGACACTTCGACGCTTGCCAGGCGACAGCAAGGCCTATGCAGTCATAACACTTGAAGATGTGACCGAGCGACGGCTGATTGAACGGACCCTGCCGCCAGTAACAGTGACGACCTCAGCTGCGCCCATCCAAAAAACCACACACATCAGGCTTTTGCCTTTGGAAGAATTCGCGCCCGGCGAGTTGCCTTTGCCCGCGCCAGCCCAAGGTGAGGCGCGAGCGACAGCCTTCGTTGAAATTGGCAAACAGCTTACTGCTTCAATTGCGACGTCAAAAAATCTGGATGCGGGATTGAAATCGAAAAAAGACAGTGGAAACAATACTGTTCCAGTTCCAAATGCAGTAAGGACAAGCTTGGACAATGCGCCAGACGCCTTGCTGATTGTGCAGGACGGTAAACCGCATTTCGCAAATACAAAACTCTTGGCGCTATTGAAGGCGCGTTCGCTGGGCGAAATCTGCAGCGATGCCAAGTTCGTGGCTGGCTTTGCAGCAGATGCAGTCGCAAGTCAGATGGCTTTTGGCGGGCAAGTTTTTGAGGTGGTGCGAAAGTCCGTACCGTGGCTTGCTGGGCCAGCAGATCAGTTTACTTTCAAATTGAGTGCCCAGGCCAGCGCAAGTCCAAACTATGTCATAACGTTTTCTAAGGCTGAAAAAATCGAATTTCCGCCCGTGCCGTTGTTGCCGCTGCCAGCTGCTGGGCCAAGAGAAAACGAACCAATCGAAAAAGGATTTCTCGACACACTTTCCGAATCTGACATTCGACACTTGCTCAACATGGCTTCCGACAGCAGCTTCGTGCTGGATGAAAATGGCAATGTGCTCGATAGTTCACTTGGTGCTTCAAAGTTGTTTGGAGCAGTGGATACCTTGCAAGAATTGTTGACGCCGGAAAGTCGACGCGTTTTGCGAGAGCGGATGCAGCAATTTGGCGTGGTTGAAGGCCCCGCAAAACAGATTGACGGCTTCGATCTCCAATGCACAACACAGGATCAGCGTCAGATCCCAATGATCGCAGTGCTTTGCCAATTGAAGGATGATGCGGCAGGAAAGCGTTTCGGGCTCGTTCTGCGCGATGTATCTACCCGTCGTGCACTTGAGGACAAACTCGAAGATGCCAACATTCATGCTGCAGAAACCAGGCAGACCAGTACGGATTTTCTGGCTCGTGTGAACCATGAACTGCGCACGCCCTTGAATGCAATCCTTGGTTTTTCGGAGGTCATGCAGCAAGAGCGCCTCGGCCCTCTCGGCAATTCGAAATACCAGTCTTACGTAAAAGATATTCGCGATAGTGGCAACTATCTGCTTTCCATCGTCAATGATCTTCTGGAACTTTCGCGCATCGAAGCTGGCAAGCTGGAGCTCAATTTTACTGCTGTCGATCTTGGTGAAGTCGTGGACTATTGCATGCGCATGCTGGCCGAAGATGCGCGCAAAGGATCTGTCACCTTGCGCAAGGAAATCGCGGAGAGCAGTCCACACGTCGTGGCAGACCTGCGTGCCATGCGCCAGATTTTCATGAACTTGATCTCCAACGCCGTGAAATATACCAACACTGGTGGAGAGGTTGTGGTTTCCGCAGGCATCAATGCCGCTGGTGAAATGGTTTTCTCTGTCACTGATACTGGCATTGGCATGGATGAGCACGAAGTAGTCGTGGCACTGGAGCCATTTGGTCGCAATTCTCTCGAAGGGCGTATTGACGATCGCGAAGTTAAGGGAACGGGGTTAGGCCTTCCTTTGACCCAGGCATTAGTCAAGGCAAATCGCGCGCAATTCAATCTTGAAAGCGAAACTGACAAGGGAACGCGCGCCACTATAACATTCCCGACCACACGTGTTCTCGCTGACTGAGCTTTCGACTGCAGCCCGGCGCAATGTGCGTTCGCGGCGGGTGCAGCTTTTGAAATGGGCCGCATTGATACTTGGTGCGCTGGTCGTGTTGCCTCTCATTGCAGTTCTGGTTTTGGCATTGGGTGGCGGCACGCAAACCCTGCAGCGCATTTTCACCGTGCAGATTGCCAATACAGTGCCGGTAACGGCTCTGGTTTTGGTGGTTGCAGGCGTGCTTGCTGGAATAATTGGATCGGCGATGGCGTGGCTTGTGAGCTTTTTCAACTTTCCAGGTCGACCGTTGCTGCAAGCCCTTGCCTATCTGCCATTGGCAATGCCCGGCTACATCATCGCCTTTATCATGACCGAGCAGCTGTCGTTTGCGGGTCCTCTCCAGCAATGGTGGCGCACCATGTTCGGTTATCAGTTCCCATCAGACTACGCCTTCCCCGAAATACGTTCTCCCATCGGGGCCGGCGTCGTCCTGGCTTTTGTTCTTTACCCTTACGTCTACGCAACGGCGCGCGCTGCGTTTGTGAAACAGTCACCAGCACAGCTTGATGTCGCACGTTCACTCGGCAAGACGCGCGCACAGGCAATGTTGTCAATTGCGCTACCGCAGGCAGCACCCGCAATTTTGGTTGGCGTGATCCTTGTCATGCTGGAAGTCTTGAACGATATTGGTGCTGCAACATTCTTTGGAGTGCAGACCGTCACGGCTGGTGTCTACAGCCTGTGGCTGGACCAGGGTAACCTCGCTGGTGCCGCACAGCTTGCCCTGATCACGCTTTTATCTGTCAGCGTACTGATGATCTGCGAACGCTCAGCACAAGCGCGCGACACACGTTTTCATGGCGATGCAAAACCAAAACCACTGCAGCGGCAAAGCCTTACTGGCACCCGGCGCTGGCTAGCGACACTTGCCATGCTCTTTCCGATTTGGATTGGATTTGTCTGGCCATCCACCGTACTTTTATTGTCTGCCTTGCGTCGCATTGGCGGTCTGGCCGATCCGGCATTCCTGGCAGCTCTCGGGCGAACTTTGGGCTTAGCTGGGATTGCCAGTCTGGTGACATTGCTGGCAGGTATCTTGTTGGCATACGCATCGCGCATCTTTCATGGCCGAAAATTCAAGTTGATCGAAGTCATCGCGAGCCTTGGCTATGCAGTGCCGGGAACCGTGCTGGCGCTTGGCGTACTCATTCCCTTTGGGCAGCTTGATCAAATCCTCAACCGCACCAGCGATATGGTGTTTGGCGTAAAGCCGGGGCTGTTGTTTTCCGGTACGATGTTTGCAATCATCTTTGCTTATCTGGTGCGATTTCTAACGCTTTCCTTCCGCACATTGGAAACCGGCATGGCTCGCCTCACGCCCAATCTGGATGCCGCCGCTCGCACCATGGGACGTGGCGCGTGGCGGCGCTTCATCGACATACATCTGCCAATTCTGAGACCATCAATCGCAACGGCGCTGATCCTGGTGTTCGTTGACGCCATGAAAGAACTGCCCGCAACGCTGTTGTTGCGGCCGTTTGATTTTGAAACACTTGCAACGCATCTTTTTGCCTTGGCTTCACTCGGCCAACTTGAAGATGCGGCACTCCCTGCACTGGCCATTGTCGCTGCAGGATTGATCCCGGTTTTTCTGCTCTCGCGCGGGCTTGAATCACGAGAAGATTGAGCGCATTTCATTGCCATGATCCGTGTTCAATCAGAACCCTTCGACATCGCAGCCGAACTGGCGGCGCTCCGCAAAAACCGCACCGACGTTGGCGGTATTGCAATATTCGTTGGCACAGTGCGTGATCTGTCAGAAGGTCGCGATGTGGCGGCAATGACGCTTGAACATTATCCCGGCATGACTGAAAAGGCGCTTGAAGAAATCGAGGCTGAGGCGCGCGCGCGCTGGCCGCTGATCGACAGCCTTGTCATTCATCGCCATGGCAAGCTTCTTGCTGGCGAAGACATTGTGCTCGTCATCGCTCTTTCAGCACATCGCGAGGCTGCATTTGAAAGTTGTCAGTTCTTGATGGACTGGCTCAAGACCAAGGCCCCATTCTGGAAACTTGAAGAAGGCAAGGGTGGTACGAATTGGGTCGATGCCAAATCAACTGACGATGCAGCGGTAGATCGATGGCGCAACCGATGATCGCACGCAGTACCCAGCGCCGCCTGTTTGAGGCGCTTCTGGTAGCGGTGCTCATAGCAGTTGCCGCCTATGGATCGCAGGGAGTGCAGCCCCGCGAGCTGGCACCTGGAGTAGGCAAGGTCAAGGACGGCGACAGTTTCGTATTGCGCAGCAAAATCATTCGCCTCTATGGCATCGATGCACCCGAATATCGCCAAACCTGTGAGAAAGCGGGCGGCGAAATATTTGACTGCGGCAAAGAGGCGGCAAATGCGCTGCGCACATTGATCCGTGGACAGAAGATTACTTGCACCGAACGTGATCGCGACCGTTATCGAAGATCTGTATCAGTCTGCAGAAACGAAACTGTCGACCTCAATGCAGAGATGGTCAGGCGGGGTTGGGCGGTTGCCTATCGCAGACATTCCCAAGCGTACGTCGCGCAAGAACGTGAGGCCAAGATGAAGCGAATTGGCATCTGGCAGGGAAGTTTTGACATGCCAGAGGACTATCGCAATCAGCGGCGCAATGTGCAGGGCGATCTATCAGGAATGGAAGAGGCAGAGGACTGAGATGAACTTCCACGGAATTGAAAACTGGGACGATGCTTATACCAACGTAAAATATATTCCAGATGGTGGGTCTTACCCTGCGAAGTGGCAAATGCGTGCTGAGGATTTTCGCAGCACTTTACCTCCCGGAGTCAGCGCGCAGTTGGATCTGACGTACGGCACGGGGCAGCGTTGCAAGTTTGATCTGTTCCGTCCTGCAAATCCCAAGGGCCTTTTGGTGTTTGTACATGGTGGCTACTGGATGCGCTTTGACCGCAAAGACTGGTCACATCTTGCAGCTGGTGCGTTGGCCCGTGGATTTGCCGTCGCCATGCCTTCCTATTCTCTCACTCCATTTGCCACGATCACCGGAATTGTCACCGAGGTGGAACAGGCGATTGCCGCTGCTGCGAGCGAAGTTGCAGGACCGATCATCCTTGCAGGGCACTCTGCTGGCGGTCATCTCGTTACGCGTGCGGTGTGTGAAGACTCAACAGTGGTGCCACGGATACTGGAACGCATCCAGCTCGTCGTTTCGATCAGTGGGCTACATGACCTGAGGCCATTGCTCCGTACACAGATGAATGAGACCTTGCGCCTGTCTGTGCGTGAAGCTGAATTGCAGAGCCCATCACTGTTGGCGCCGCGCGCTGCAACCAGGCTCATTTGCTGGGTGGGGGCAGGCGAGCGGCCGGAGTTCATTCGGCAGTCAAGACTTTTGGCGAATGTGTGGACAGGGCTTGGTGCACAAACGCGTCTGGTCGAAGAGAGTGGTCGCCATCACTTCGATGTGATCGAGGCGCTGCAAGACAAGGATTCTGCTCTCACGGATTCACTATTCTCCATCGGTATCTGAAGAAGGCGGATTGTCATCCTCAACTGGCACGGCATATTTTTCGCCAAACCAGCGCCCGAGGTCAATCTGTGCGCAGCGGTTGGAGCAGAAGGGATGAAATTTCTGCAGCGATGGCCGCTTGCAAATCGGGCAGGGGCGGCGGGGACGAAGCCGTTCCACATTGTCCGGCATCCCTAGACACCCGAAATGCCGAGCGAACTCCATGTGTGATAGACAGGATAGCCTGCACCTTGGAGCAGCTGGATGGTTTCATGCAACGGTAGACCGATGACGCCGGAATGCGATCCCGAGAGATAACGCACAAAGGCCTCTGCGCGACCCTGGATGGCATAGCCGCCAGCCTTGCCGCGCCATTCTTCGCAGTCGAGATAGGTTTGTATATCTTCGCGCGACAAGCGCTTGAACCGCACTTTGGTTTCATTGCAGCGTGTTGTGGCTTTGCCATCTGGCCCGATCAAGGTGACAGCGGAATAGACCCAATGCGCACGACCCGAGAGCAGCGCAAGACAATCGTCAGCCTCTTCGCGCGTCGTAGCCTTGGGCAGAACCCGGCGACCAACGCCTACAACTGTATCCGCCGCCAGAACAAAACATCCAGGCTCATTCTCCTTCACCTGCGGTGAACCCTTGGCCTTTGCAGCCTTGGCTTCGGCAAGGCGAATGGCCAGACGGCGCGGCGTTTCTCCGCGCAGTGGCGTCTCATCGACATCAGCCGGATTGAGCATGTCGGGCCTCAGGCCAACACGTTCCAATAGCGCCAGGCGACGCGGTGAAGCGCTGGCGAGGATCAGTTTGGCGCGTTTTTCCATGGCTTGAAACTTGGTTTGTTTGGGGATTATTTGAAACGATAATTGATGCGACCCTTGGTCAGGTCATAGGGCGTCATTTCCACCATGACGCGATCACCAGCGAGCACGCGAATGCGGTTCTTGCGCATCTTGCCCGAAGTGTGAGCGACGATTTCGTGGGCATTATGGTCCAGCTTTACGCGAAACATGGCGTTCGGCAGCAATTCGCTGACCGTGCCTTCAAATTCGAGCAGTTCTTCCTTTGCCATTAAATCTCCTGTGTTTAGGCTTTGGGGGAAATGAGCCTTTTTCAACCCAATTGCAAGGTTTCACTTCATTGCATGGCGCGCGATCTTGCGCATGACAGTTGGAAGCGCCTCGCCTTCGAAGTCATTCACTGCACAAAGCCTGAAAGTTTCGTCGGGCAGTTTGAGCCGCGGCAGGTTGGCCGACAGAACGATGACCTCAAAATGGAAATGCGTGAAGGTGTGGAAGACCTTGCCCGGGAGCTTCTGCCATTTGGCTTCAACCGGAGATGAAAGGGCAAAATCACGCGGCAGTTTGGCAAGCCAAGGACTTGTTGGAACTTCCGTCATGCCGCCAAGCAGCCCCTTGTCGGGGCGGGTGCGCAGCAAGACCGTGTCCTCGACCCTCAGCCAATAAGCATACGCATGGCGGGTGGGAATTTCTGGCTTTGGCATCTTGCGCGGCAGTGTCGCGGCAATACCAAGCTTGCGGGCTTCACAATCATCCGTGAACGGACAAATCCGGCAGTTGGGAGATTTCGGTGTGCAAATCGTGGCACCCAGATCCATCATGGCCTGAGCAAAATCACCAGCTCTCTGTTTTGGCACTAGAGCTTGTGCGTAGTCGCGAATGTCAGGTTTGGACTGTGGCAAAGGCGTGGTGATCGCATAGAGCCGGGAAATCACCCGATCAACATTGCCATCAACTGCTGCAACCGGAGTATCATGAGCAATCGCCGCAATTGCAGCAGCAGTGTATGGACCAATGCCCGGAAGCGCCTCCAGCCCATTGACCGTGTGCGGAAATAGACCGTCAAGCTCGTTCGCCACTTTCTGCGCGCAGGCATGCAGGTTACGTGCGCGCGCATAATAACCAAGTCCCGCCCAGGCCTTCAGCACATCTTCGCGCGGTGCATTGGCCAAAGCCTGCACTGTTGGCCAGCGCGCAATGAAATATGTGAAGTAATCCTTCACGGCGGCAACGGTTGTTTGTTGCAACATGATTTCAGATAGCCAGACACGATAAGGGGCCTGGCGCGCGCCTTTCACGCGCCACGGCAAGTCACGCGCATTGAGGTCATACCAATACAAGAGCTTTCCGCTTAACGACACAATCGCGCCAGTGGAAAATTGTGAACAGCCTGCCGCCCGATCATGTGCGCGCGGGCAGTTTTCATATTGAACATGTTGTTGAATGCAGGTTGCGAAACATCGAACGCACCTGTGTAGGCACCAAAAGCTGGCAGGATGATGCGGCGCTCATCGCTGACAAAACACTTGCCGCGCAAATGCACGCCACGCTGAATGACGGTGCAGCCGGGATGCAAGTGACCTGCGATTTCGAAGCCTTGAAAATCGGGTGATGGTTCGTGGCGCAAGCTGATCGCGCCAAGTTGATGACTTGAGTTTTCCATATAGGGATCATGATTGCCGGAGAGCCAGATTGTTTCTTGAGCACCGCAGAGCTGTTCGAGAATGCGGCGATGTTGATCACTGATCGCTTCAACTGATCGCTCATCATGAAAACTGTCACCGAGCAAAATTAGTTTCTGCGGCGCAAGCTCTTCAATCACATCGCCCAGCATCATCAGTGTTGTCGCTGTATCAAATGGCGGCACATGCAGCCCGCGCCGTGCAAGACTGGCCCCGTGTTCAAGATGCAGATCGGCGATCAAGAGTGTCTTCAGATCAGCCGCATACAGCGCGCCACTCATGTGCGGATGAAATTTGATTCCAGCGAGCGTGATCGCATGTTGCCTAGACAAGGCGAGTGGCCTCGGCGACAAGTTCGGCTTCTGCTTCGGCGAGAAGGGCATCATGGGCAGAACCCTTCACAGATTCGCGGCCGATTTCCAACAGCACGGGAACAGCGAGTGGTGACACCCGATCAAGGGCGCGATGCACGATCTGGTTCTTGATGCGCTTCAACATGGCACCGAGGCGATGCACATCAATCAGGCCTTCTGATGCATCATCCCAGGCCGCGCGCAACAATACATGATCGGGCTGATGCGTGCGCAGCGCATCATAGACGAGATCGGTGTTGACGGTGACTTGCCGTCCAGTTTTTTCCTTGCCGGGAAAACGCCGCTCCACAAGCCCTGCGATGATTGCGACATAGCGAAATGTGCGCTTCATCAAATTGGATTCCGCCAGCCACGCTTCCAGATCATCTCCAAGCATGTCCTCGTCAAACAACTGATCGAGCGAAATACGATTTTGGTCGATCATCGCGGCGATATCACCAACCATCCAGATCACGAGCGCATATTCTGACGCGACAAAGCCAAGTGGTTTGGCACCCCAGCGCTCCAGCCTGCGTGTGAGCAACATGCCAAGGGTTTGTTGTGCAAGGCGTCCTTCAAAGGGATAGCACACGAGATAATGCTTGTCGGAGCGTGGGAAAGTTTCGACCAGCATTTCATGCGCCTGTGGCAGCACCGAAACAAAGCGCTGGGTTGATAACCAGTCACCGACTTGGTCCGGAAGATTTTTCCACTGCTTGGGGTCGCCGAGAATGCCACGCACACGATCAGCGAGGTACGTGGACAGCGGAAACTTGCCACCTTGATAGGATGGAATTTTGGGTTCGCGCCCTGGGCTTCGTGTGGCCAGTGCGCCAAATTCATCAAGACCTTCAAAACGCAAGACTTCGCCACCAAACAAAAACGTGTCGCCTATTGCTAGCTGGCTCAAAAACCATTCTTCCAATTCACCAATTACAAAGCCGCCTGTGGCCACGCGCTTTCCCATGACACGGCGGATCTTGGCGATGCGCACCTTCAGCATTTCATCTTCAACAATGGTGCCGAAATTCATTTTGTAGCTCTGGACGAACTTGGGGTGTGTCACCCGCAATGTACCATCGGCCTGAAGCTTCAACTTCGCATAACGCTCGTAGGATTTGAGCGCGTAGCCACCAGTTGCAACATAATCGACGACCTGATCGAAAAGGTCCCGTGTCAATCTGCGATAGGTGAAGGCTGTAGTCACTTCGTCAAACAACTGATCGGGATGAAACGGCCCGGCACAGGCACGACCCATCACATGTTGGGCGAGCACATCAAGTTTCATCACGGATGGATATTCCGAGTCTTGTGCATTCTCGCGCGCAGCCTCGACTGCCGCGTGACATTCCAACACCTCAAACCGATTAGATGGCACCAGTATGGCGTTGCTTGCTTCATCAAGGCGATGATTGGCGCGGCCAATCCTCTGCAACAAACGCGATGAGCCTTTTGGTGCGCCCACGTGAATGACCAAATCAACGTCGCCCCAGTCAATGCCGAGATCGAGCGTTGACGTGCACACGACAGCTTTCAATTTGTTGGCCGCCATCGCGGCTTCGACCTTGCGGCGCTGGCTCACATCAAGCGAGCCGTGGTGAAGCGCTATCGCCAAGCCATCCTCATTGGCATCCCACAATTCCTTGAAGATGATTTCGGCTTGGCTTCGTGTGTTGACGAACACCAAAGTCATCTTGGCTTGCTTGATGGCGGCATAAATATCTTGCACGGCATAGCGCGAGGAGTGACCGGACCACGGCACGCGCTCTTCCGATTCCAGAATTTTGATTTTTGGCGTGGCACCTGCTGCACCAGTCACCAAAGAAACTGGCTGATCATGCGAAGGTGCCAGCCACGCCCGCAGTGCATCGGGATCGGCAACCGTTGCAGAAAGTCCCGTGAAGCGCACAAGTGGTGCATGCGTGCGCAGGCGCGTAAGGGCCAATGACAAAAGTACTCCGCGTTTTGAATGCACGATCGAATGCAGCTCATCGATGATCAGGCATTTCAAATTACGCAACAAATGCGCCGCCTCAGGATCAGCCACCATCAGTGAGACTTGCTCAGGTGTCGTGATCAAGATGTCCGGCGGGTGGGTGCGAATGCGGATGCGGCGCGATTGCGGCGTGTCGCCAGTGCGTGTTTCCAGCGTGATCGGCAGCTGCATTTCTGAAATGGGCGCTTCAAGGTTGCGCGCAATATCTACAGCGAGTGCCTTCAGCGGCGAGATGTAAAGTGTGTGAATGCCTTCATGCGTATGGGCCTCATGCAAATCACAAAGTGTGGGCAGGAATCCGGCGAGTGTCTTGCCACCACCCGTTGGTGAAATCAGCAGTGCGGAATTTCCGGCGCGCGCCTGTTCCAGCATGGCCAACTGATGCGCGCGTGGTTTCCATCCGCGCGCGCTGAACCAGTTTGCGATGACGGGTGGAAGGGTGGGGGTCACCAGAACGAAAGACGATCCACAGGGACCGTTCCCCTTTCCGTGTCGTCACCCCGGCGAAGGCCGGGGCCTAGCTTGGCAACACTGAAAGTAAGCGGGATCCCGGCCTTCGCCGGGATGACGGAACTAGGAGAAGAAGTGAAGTACTGAACTATGATTTCAAATGGCAGCACGCGAGATTACCCAGTCGCAATCAGCTTCGGTCTTGGTGTTTCAACAGCTTTCATCTCTTCACCTAGATCGAGGCTCTCAATGCGCTCACCCCTGCGACCAATGTTTTTCGCCGATGTCTGGATCTTGTCGATGTCACCGCTCGCCTGATCAAAATGTCGACGCAGATCACCAACGCGGTCATTGATGCGCACCACGTCTTCCAAAAGCTTGGTGACTTCGATCTTGATCAGATGCGCCTGCTCGCGCATTGAGGCGTCTTTCACCATCGATTGCAGCGTCTGCACCAGCAACATCAACACATTGGGGGAAGCAAAAATAATGCGCAAACGATGTGCCTTCTGCACCACATCTTCAAAGCGCTCATGCAATTCCGAGTAGATAGATTCCGATGGGATGAACATGATCGCCGTATCATTGGTCTCGCCAGCGATCAGATATTTCTCCGAAATGTCTTTCACATGTTTCGTCACATCGACACGCAACTGCGCTTCGGCGGCTTTCGTTGAAAGTTCATCGCCCGCACTGCGCATCGCGTTGTAAGCTTCAAGCGGAAATTTCGCATCAACAACCAACTTCAGGCGCGACTCAGGAAGCGTGATCAGGCAATCGGGTCTGGTGCCATTGGACAGCGTCGCCTGAAATTCAAACGCGCGTGAATGCAGACCATCGCGGATGATCGCTTCCATGCGGCCCTGACCAAAGGCACCGCGGGTTTGCTTGTTGGCGAGAATGTCTTTCAGCGTCACCATTTCACCGGAGAGCGAAGTGATGTTGGCCTGTGCTGCATCAATCACCGCAAGCCGCTCATGCAATTGCGTGAGCTGTTCAGTGGTGCGCTCGGATTGTTCGGTGAGGCCATGGCCCACACGCTGGCCGACCTGGTCCAGGCGCTCATCGAGCAGCTGATGCATATGCGCCTGCTGGTTGGAGGTCTGCATGGCAAAGCCCTGCAGCGAGCCTGCAAGTTCAGCCAATCGTGTTTCGAGATCGCGCGCCCGCTCTTCGGCTTCCTCGCGCTCCTCGCGCCGACGGGCGCTGGCCCTTGCAGATGAAATTGCAAACAGCAAAATCAGCCCTGCCAGCAACAGTCCTGCAAGCAACAACAGATGACCAAGGGTTATGCCAATATTGCCAATGCGGAAGATCAACGTTTCGAGAGACAAAGGTTCCATAGATCAAACATAGAACAAATCTGATTGAGTCGGAACCCAAAAAGAAAGGGGCCCGTTTCCTTTTGGGAAGCGGACCCCAGATCCTTGAAGGCTCGGGACGGCGACAGGAGCCTTAAAGGATCATCTCAGATGCTGTTTTGGTCCGACTAAAGTGCCTGTTGAACAGGGCGACAAAGCAGCCAGTGAAAGGCCATTACATGGTGATTTTGCGGCGATGTAGCGGCAGTGATGGACTAAGGTGCTGATTTCATTCAATCCCGTTTTGGGGCAGGGTGCAAATGAATCAGTAATTTTTCTTGGGGTTGCAGCCAAACTCGGTTAAAAGCGCTCTCACTTCGGGGTTCAGCCCGGGGCGCATTGATGCAAACCAAGGGGAATACGACACATGTCTATGTGGACAGAATTTAAAGACTTCGCATTCAAGGGAAATGCATTCGATCTCGCGATCGGCGTGATCATGGGCGGCGCGTTCGGCAAGATCGTTGATTCGATGGTCGGCGACCTCATCATGCCAATCGTTGGCCTTCTCACCGGCGGTGTCGACTTCTCGCAGAAGTTCGTTCAGCTTGCAGGTGCCGCTGCTCCAACTTTGGTTGCAGCCAAGGAAGCCGGTGCGACGTTTGCCTATGGCAACTTCCTCACCATACTCATCAACTTCCTGATCCTCGCATTCATTTTGCTGCAGCTCGTGAAGATGTCGAACAAGATGAAGAAGGCTACTCCTCCAGCACCACCAGCCGCACCTCCGAAGTCGGAAGTGCTGCTCGAAGAAATCCGCAACGCGCTGACGCGTCGCTAATTTCTCTTACAGTTTGATACATCAGGCCCGGATGGAAACATCCGGGCTTTTTTGTCACTCACATGTGAGATGACAGCGAATACATTGCAGGTAAACACTCGGCGGATGAAGAACATCATCATCGCTGCATCCATGCTCCTCACCACCGCAGCTTTCGCGGGCAAGGCTGATGTAGTTGATGTGAAGGTTACGCGCCAAGGTGCAGGTACTTACAGTTTTGATGTCACAATCAGGTCCGATGAAACTGGCTGGGACAAATATGCTGACAAATGGGATGTGGTGTCGCCTGATGGCAAGGTGCTAGGCACACGCGTGCTCGCACATCCGCATGTTGATGAGCAACCATTCACGCGCTCGCTTGAAGGCGTAGCCGTTCCGGATAGTATAAAGAAAATTGTGATACGTGCGCACGACAAGGTGGAAGGTTATGGTGGCAAAGAGATGGCGGTTGAACTGCCCTAAAGTCTGTAGGCAGGTGGCGATACACTCTCGGAAATCTCCAGCACCAGTTTTCGTTTAACGGCCATGCGGAACTGCTCCGGCCCATCAGCGGTGACAACGAATGCATTCTGCCCGCCGATGATTTTTTCCTCGAACGCCTTTTCGAGATCGTAGTCGGCGGCACGTCCTGTTGCACAATTGCGGCACAGGATTGCAAGGCCGTTGATGGTGATGCCCTTGGCGATGGCTGATGCGCGTGCCTCCTCTATCGTCATGCCATTCCAGTTGTTGGCGCTGTCGGCAGAAAAATCGATGACCTTGCGAATGCCTTCATGCTCATTGGCGGTGATCAGTTTTTCGCCTGCATTGATCGCACTGCCAATCGCATTGCGGCCGCGCGCCTCACGCGGTGCTGCCCGAAGCTTTTGGCCAAAGGCTTGTGCATCTTCCACAGAATCGATCACAGTCCAGGGAACTACAACATGCTGCGAAAAGCGATCCGCCCATTCGACATAGGTAACAGCGATCTTGGCGTGCAGACCATCACGAATGGCTAATTGCACATCATCGCTGGCAAGTGCTTCAGCATAGCCCTCGCGCTGAAAGCGGATTTCACCCTGATCAATTGAGCCTGAGGCATCGGCCAGTAATACAAGCTCGAGGTCAACAGGCTCAGCCCGTGCCGCTGTTGCAAAAAACCAAAGCGCCAAAACCAGCGCGCGCATCTAGTAGCCCGGCCAGACGTAAACCGTGGGCTCGGATGGAAGATTTTTTGCTGAAACGATCATCTCTGAACTGTCGCGATATTCGACCTTGAAATTCTTGCGCGCTTCGGTGAGAAATTCTGCAAGTGTGCCGGGGCCAAAAATATGCATCGGCAAAATCACACGCACATTCAGTTCCTTGAGCACAGCCATCATGTTGGCATGCGGCATGGTCATGCGGCCATCGACAGGTACCATCACAACATCAAGCCTGCCAATCCAGCCGATGTGACCCGGTGTCAATTCATGATGCAAATGACCCAGATGACCTATGCACAGGCCACCGGCTTCAAAAATGAAAATTGAATTGCCATCGGTGATACGCGTTTCAAAATTGTTGCGAATATCCGTGGTGACATTGCGAATGCGCAGGTCACCCACAGTCACATCATGCTTGGCCGGCTGATCACCTTCCCCCCAGCCTTTCAACACATGCTGAATGCCGGGATCGGGAAAGTCGGTGTAATGCGTGCCATGCGCGTGATTCATGGTGACGACCTGCGGCAGGGGATCAATCACCATGCCGTTGTAATCCGTCGCCGCACGAATACCGCCAGGCGTTTCAATCAAAAAAGTGGAATGACCGATGAATTTGAGAGAGACCTGATCTTCCGCAAGCGGCGTTGCCGCAGCAAGATGAACCCGCGCCGCTTGCGCAATGGCCAGGCACTGGCTCGGCACGGCTTGCGCGTTTGCCTGCGTGGACAACAAGATGGCAGCAAGAAAAGCAAGAAGGCGCATGGGCTACTCCTTTTGGGGCAAGTTACGCCTTCACGCCACAAGTTGCAAACCACTTACCTTGCAGGATGCGGTGAAAGACACTCCGCAAGATGATCAATGAGCAAGCGGATGCGCCGCGGCATGCCTTGCCTGCCGTGGAACACGATCTGCAATGTTGATGGCGGTGGCGCAAAATCGGCAAGCAAGTGCACGAGCTCTCCTTTGAGAAGATGATGCTCAACATCCCAGATTGATTTGAGCGCTATGCCATAGCCTTGCAAGCACCAGCTGCGCACAAGTGCACCATCGTTGGTGATGCGATTGCCTTTGACCAATACCGTCATGTCCTTTCCAGCCGCGCGAAACGACCATTCATTGTCAACCGTCTCGCCGAACCGCATGAGCAGACAATTGTGATGTTCCAGTTCTGCAGGCTGCTGCGGCTTTCCATGTTGCTCCAGATATGAAGGCGAAGCGCAAACGATACGGTGGTTTTCACCAATCTTGCGGGCGTGCAATTGACTGTCCTTGAGTGCTCCGAAACGGACAGCAACATCAATACCTTGGCCCACAAGGTCAACATAGCCATCAGTCAAGGACAAATCGAGCCTGACGTCAGGATGTTGCAGCATGAATGCGTTAAGCAAGGGGGCAATGCGAGTGCGACCGATGTCAAATGGCGCACTGATGCGGATGGGCCCCGACAGTTTTTCGATACCGTTGCGGACTTGCGCTTCCAGTTCTTCTGATTCAGCAAGCAGGCGCCGCGCGCCTTCCACCAGCAATCGACCTTCGTCTGTTAGGCTGATTGCGCGCGTGGTGCGGTTGACCAGTTTTGCACCATAGTGCGCCTCCAGAGCAGCAAGTCGCTCTGACACTGTTGCAGGTGACATGCCGAAGTCACGGCCAGCAGTGGCAAGGCCTTGTTTCTCAGCGATACGAACAAAGAGGGCGAGATTGGACAACAGCATTATATGTTTTTTCCGAATATAGAATGTGAATTTGGCTATATTATACGGCAATTGAGAAAATGCTACCCATTTGCGCAGGCGGGCGAAAACCCGCCGAGACTGGGGTCGGGGGACGCTATTCCGCAAGGGCAGCGTCCTCCGTAACCAGGCCGCAGAACGTAATGCAGAACTTAAATCGGGGAAATGGTTTCCCAAGAGTTGATTCAAGGAAAACACTGTTATGTACAAGTCGATCTTCGCCGCCGGAGCTTTGATGTTTTCGGCTACCATGGCACAGGTTGCCGATTTTTCAATTTCAAGCGCAGATTTATCGGAAGGAAAAATGCTGGCCGAGAAGCACGTTCTCAAAGGATTTGGGTGTGAAGGGGGAAACATTTCACCACAGATTTCATGGGCGAATGCGCCGGAAGGAACCAAGAGCTTTGTTGTTACCGCTTATGACCCAGATGCCGATACCGGTTCGGGTTGGTGGCATTGGGTCGTGTTCAACATTCCCGCTTCCGCTAACGAACTGAAAGCCGATGCTGGAAGTGGCAACGGCCTTCCAGAGGGTGCAATCCAAAGTCGGACTGACTTCGGCGCACCGGGTTACGGTGGTGCATGTCCACCTCCTGGCAAACCACACAATTACAAATTCAAGGTAACCGCACTCAAGGTCGAGAAGCTGGATCTTGATGCCAATGTCAGCGCCGCAATGGTTGGATTCATGACCAACGTGAACAGCCTTGGAAGCGCAACGATCACGATACCATTTGGCCGGTAACTGAACGCACAAAACCGGAGCATCGCGTGATCGAAAGCGGTGCTCCATATTCTCATTTTTCCCTACCGCAGGAGGACATAGTCATGGCCATCGAAACTTCTCAACGGATGCCCCTTGCTGTTTGGGTTTTGACACTTTCAGCCTTTGCCATCGGCACGGCCGAGTTCGTGATTGCTGGCATTCTCACGCAAGTCGCGGATTCACTTGGCATCAGCGATGGGCAAGCCGGGAACCTCATCACAGCCTACGCGCTGGCCATTGTTATCGGCGGACCGTTGTTGACCATTGGCCTTGCACGTTTTGAGCGAAAGACCGTGCTCCTCGGCCTGATGGTACTCTTTGTCATTGGCAATATAATTTCTGCAACGACAAGCAACTACACAGTGTTGCTGATCAGTCGTGTCATCACCGGACTGACGCAAGGACCGTTCTACGGCATTGGTGCTGTTATGGCAGCCGGATTGGTTTCCGAAAAAATGGCGGGCCGCGCTGTAGGACAAATGTTTGCGGGTCTCACACTGGCAAACGTTTTGGGCGTTCCAGCGGGTGCATGGATTGGCAACGCATTTGGATGGAGCACCACATTTTGGGCCGTTGCCATTCTCGGCGTGATCGCCATTGGAGCGATTGCCTATTTTGTGCCGCGCGTTGCAATTGATGCAAAACCAGTTTCGATCCGCGAGCAGATAGGTGCGTTCCGCAATTCGCAACTCATATTGAGTCTGTTGATCACCATATTTGGCTGGACCGGCTTCATGACCTTCTATGGCTATATCTCGCCAGTTTCGCAGGATGTCGTTGGTCTCTCAGTTAATGCCGTCACCATGTTGTTGGTTGTTGTCGGTGCGGGCCTGGTGGTCGGCAATAATCTCGGCGGTCGTGCCGCAGACACCAATCTCAATCGCGCCTTGATCGGCGGAATCCTCGCCATGGTCATCTCACTGGTGATCGTTGGCTTTGCCACGGTCAACACGTGGGTCTACATTGCCGCCGCAATCTTGTTTGGCGTTGCGTCGTTCGCGAACGTGCCGCCCATGCAAATGCGGGTGATGCGCCACAGTGGCAAGGCACCAGAGCTCGCAGCAACGGCCAACATATCAGCCTTCAATATTGCCAACGCCCTGGGTGGCATCATCGGTGGGTATGCCGTCGATCACCCATCGGTTGGTGCAGGCATGGTGCCATTCTTGGCTGCAATCGTTCCCGTCGTAGGCTTGATCGTCGCTTTGGCCGCCGAGCAAAAGGCCCCCTCAAAAATCGCAACATCCATCAATTGATCATCATAAGGAAAGTCGAAAATGAAATCCGTAGGATACAAGACACCTGGCCCGATCACCGCACCACAGTCCTTTGTTGACTTTATAGCGCCAAGGCCATCACCCAAAGGTCGCGACATACTGGTTGAAGTAAAGGCCGTCTCGGTCAATCCGGTTGACGTTAAAATCCGAGCAAGCGGAAAACCTGCCAGTGATGAACATAAGGTGCTGGGTTGGGATGCATCCGGCATCGTTGTGGAAATGGGTCCCGACGTAAAGCTTTTCAAAAAGGGAGATGCTGTTTGGTATGCAGGTTCAATCACGCGACCCGGAACCAACAGCGAGTTTCATCTCGTTGATGAGCGCATTGCCGGGCTGAAGCCTCAGAGCGTAGGATTTGCGGAAGCCGCCGCATTGCCTTTAACGGCAATCACAGCTTGGGAAATGTTGTTCGACCGTCTCGACATTCGCAAAGCAGTGCCCGGTTCTGCCAATGCTATTCTGATCATCGGTGGTGCAGGTGGCGTTGGTTCGATTGCGATTCAATTGGTAAAGGCGCTGACCAAAGTGAGGGTCATCGCAACAGCTTCGCGGCCTGATACAATTGCATGGGTAAAGACATTGGGCGCGGATTACGTCGTCGACCACAGCAAACCATTGGCAGCAGAAGTCGCTGCCCTCGGCATTGGTGCACCCGGTTTTGTGTTTTCAACAAACCAGTCGGACAAGCATTTTGATCAGATTGCCGAACTCATCGCACCACAAGGACGCTTCGGATTGATTGACGATCCTGATGTCATCGACATCAGAAAACTGAAGCGCAAGGCCGTTTCAACCCATTGGGAACTGATGTTTACCCGTTCCATGTTCGGGACTGAAGACATGATTGAGCAACACAATCTGCTCAATGAAGTGTCAAAGCTAGTCGACGCCGGCAAGATCAAAACAACACTTGCCGAGAATTTCGGAACCATCAATGCGGCCAACCTCAAGCGTGCGCATGAGTTTGTCGAAACGGGCCGCGCCAAGGGAAAGATCGTGCTGGAGGGCTTTTGATCTACTCCGCCGCGCGCAGTGGCCGATGCACGCGCGCAAATTCCGGGAGCCAGTCGCCGTGGGCGGCCAAGAGATCATCTGTGAGATCCCATATCTGCTGGAGATCCAGTTCTGCAGCCGTGTGCGGGTCCATCATCGCGGCGTGATAGATGTGCTCGCGATTCTCGGTCATCAGTGCACGGACGGTCAGTTCCTGCACATTGATGTTAGTGCGCATCAGGGCCGTGAGCTGCGGTGGCAATTCGCCAATGTATGTTGGCTGAATGCCACGATCATCTACGAGGCACGGCACTTCAGCGGCACAGTCAACGGGCAGCGAAGTGATGCAGCCATTGTTGCGCTGGTTGCCGTAGATCACTGAAGGCTCACCCGTCCACACGGAGTTGACGATGGACGACGCATACTCATGCGTTGGCTTTATTTCCATTGGTTCATTGGCCATGGCGTGCGATTCTTTTTTCCAGCGCGCAATCTGTTCAACGCAGCGCTTGGGATATTCATCAAGCGGAATGCCAAACTTTTCAATGATGTCCTCGCGCCCCTCCTTGATGAAGTAAGGCGTGTATTCTGCAAAATGCTCAGAGCTTTCGGTGACGAAATAGCCAAGCCGCTTCAGCATTTCATAGCGCACCTTGTTGGGGCAGCGCAGATTCCAGTGCGAAGGCTTGGGGAATCGCCCCTCTTCGTAGCCTTTGAGCAGTGCGGGATAGAGCGACTTGTGGCTACCGTCCTTTTGCTTGTGCTCGAACTGCAGATAAAATGCCATGTGGTTGATGCCAGCGGCGCGGTAGCGAATTTCCTCCAACGGAATATCAAGATCGCGCGCCAGTTCAAAAGCTGTCCCCTGCACGGAATGGCAGAGACCCACTTGTTTGATCTTCGGAAACTTCGCCGAGATCGCCCAGGTGTTGATGGCCATCGGGTTCACATATTGCAGCATGATCGCATCGGGGCAGACCTGCATCATGTCTTCACAAATTTTCCAGAGATGCGGCACGGTGCGAAGCCCGCGCATAATGCCACCAACGCCAAGTGTGTCGGCAATGGTCTGGCGCAATTTGTATTTCTTGGGCACTTCGAAATCAGTGACGGTGCAAGGTTCAAAGCCACCAATCTGGAAAGCAACGACCACGAAGTTGGCACCCTCAAGGGCTTTGCGTTGGTTGCTGTAGGTCTCGATCTTGGCTTTTACATCAAGTGTGGAAACGATCTTGCGCGCCACCGTTTCAGATTCCGCCAAGCGCTCCTTGTTGATGTCCATCAGCGCCACAGTGGCACCCGAAAGTGCCGGTCGCTGCAAAACGTCACCAATGATGTTTTTCATGAAAACGGTTGAACCGGCGCCAATGAAGGCAATGCGGGGATTGGCGGACATGGGGGCCTCTTTGGCTTTTATCGATGCAGCTGTTTCGCCATTCCCACCCCGGCTTCGCAAGAGCGAACGAGGGAAAACGTTCCAGAAAGCTAAGTGAACGAATTAAGATGCCTTGCGTTGACTTTGCCCATTGTTTCGCCCATAAGCGCCACATTCAAGCAAGACCTAGCCAGGTACTGCCCGCCATTTCGGAAAATGTAACAGTTCTTCCAATGGCTTAATGAAAAATTTGGATCGATACTATGCCGCAAAAGCGCACCTACCAGCCTTCCCGACTTGTTCGCAAACGCCGCCATGGCTTCCGCTCCCGGATGTCAACTGTGGGTGGCCGCCGCGTCATCACCCGTCGCCGCGCCAAGGCCCGCAAGCGCCTGTCTGCCTGATCCACCTGATCGCGCGACTGCTTATTCGAAAAGACTTTTTGGCCGCCGCGAAAGGTTATTCGCAGGCGGTCTCAGGTGTTGTGGTACAAGCCCGCAATCGTGGCGATGAAGCGCCGCCTCGCATGGGTTTCACCTGCACGAAAAAGCTTGGCAACGCAGTAACGCGCAACCGCATTCGCCGTCGCCTGAAGGAAGCAGCGCGCTTGGCCTCCGAACCCTATCTCAAGCCCGGATTTGACTATGTGCTGATCGGACGCGCGGCGACCGAAAACCGGGGGTTTGAAGATTTGAAGAAAGACATTATATCAGCGCTCAATCGCGTCCATGCTCAGGATGCTCAAACAAATGCCCAACCAAGCCGGACATGATGAACCAGAACAACAAGCCTTTTACGCCTGATTCCAAAAACCTGATTCTCGCGATGGTCCTGTCGATGGTGATCATCACGGGCTGGCAGTACATATTTGGCGACCCGTTGAAAAATCGTGCCGTCCAACAACAACAGCAGACAACATCGGCCACCGTTCCCGGTCAGGCCGTGGCTGATCAGCCGATCACGCGCGAAGCTGCACTTCAGGCAGGTCCGCGTGTTCCGATTGAAACGCCGGAATTGCAAGGCTCGATCAATCTCACGGGTGGTTCGCTCGACGATTTGCATTTGCTTGGCTATCGCGAAAAATTTGATCCAGCGAGCCCGACCATCACACTGCTCACGCCATCGGGTGTGGCAAATGCGTATTTCGCCGAGCATGGATTTATTGGTGGCAACAGTGGCGTGAAAGTGCCGGATGCAAAATCGGTTTGGACGGCGCCTGTCGATGCGAAACTCACGCCGTCAACGCCTGTGACGATCACTTACGACAATGGTGTTGGTCTTGAATTCTCAAAAACTTTCTCGCTTACCGACAAGTATGTAGTTGGCATCGAACAGAAAGTGACGAACAAGGGCACAACGGCTGTTGACGTCATTCCCTATGGCCGTCTGCAGCGCCAGGACACGCCAAAGATCCAGGGCATCTGGGTGTTCTTTGAAGGTCTGCTCGGTGTGCAGGATGGCAAGCTCAACGAAATTGGCTACAGCGATGTCGCCGAAGATGGCAAGGTTGAGAACGGCAGCATTGGTGGCTGGGCCGGATTTACCGACAATTATTGGGCAACGGCTTTGATCCCTGATCAGAAGGCTGAAATTCTCACGACCTACCAGCACATCAAACTGGGAGCCCGTGATGGCTATCAGGTTGACTACCGCACCAAGCAGGCTTTGAGCGTGGCACCCGGTGCCAGCATCACGAGCGCTGATCATATTTTTGCCGGTGCCAAGGTGGTGAAAGAGATCAATGCGGTTGGCGACAAATATGGCATCGACAAGTTCGACCGCATGATCGACTGGGGCTGGTTCCCTTTCCTCACCAAGCCGATGTTCTGGCTTCTTGATTTTTTCAAGGGACTGTTGGGCAATTTCGGTCTGGCCATCCTGTGCGTCACGGTGCTGGTCAAGGCAGTGCTGTTCCCACTTGCCAACAAGTCCTACGCGTCAATGAGCAAGATGAAGAAGCTGCAGCCCGCTGTTGAAGCGCTCAAGACCAAGCACGGTGATGACCGGATGGGCATGCAGCAGGAGATGATGGAACTCTACAAGAAGGAAAAAGTCTCACCACTTTCCGGCTGCTTGCCCGTGGTGATCCAGATTCCGATTTTCTTTGCACTCTACAAGGTGATCTACACCACAATTGATTTGCGCCATGCGCCGTTCTTTGGCTGGATCAAGGATCTTTCTGCTCCCGATCCAACCAGCATTTTCAACCTGTTTGGGCTTTTGCCATTCAGCGTACCCGCGTTCATGCTGATCGGCGTGTTCCCGTTGTTAATGGGCATCACCATGTGGATCCAGATGCGGCTCAATCCAGCCCCAGCTGATCCCGTGCAGGCCGCAATCTTCAACTGGATGCCGTTGATTTTCACTTTCACGCTTGCAGGCTTCCCTGCTGGCCTTGTGATCTATTGGGCGTGGAGCAACCTTCTTTCGATCATCCAGCAGAGTTACATCATGAAGCGCAATGGCGTTGATGTGGATATTCTGGGCAACATCCGCGACTCGTTGCCCTTCCTCAAGAAAAAGCCAGCAGCATGAATGTTCAGTACACGGATGACCAGCTGGCAGCGGGGCGGAAACTGTTTTCCGCCCCGAGCCGTTTCATGTTGGGTGTTGCACAGCTGGAGCAGTTGCCGCCGATCAGTGGTGTGGAGATTGCTTTTGCAGGTCGCAGCAATGTGGGCAAATCATCGCTGATCAACGCGCTGACAGGTGTGAACGGATTGGCACGCGCCTCCAACACCCCGGGTCGCACACGCGAACTGAATTTCTTCAATGTGGCTGAACGCATCGCTCTGGTAGACATGCCGGGCTATGGCTATGCCGAAGCGCCGAAAAAAGAAGTGAAGGCCTGGCAGGAAGTGTTGCGCGGATATTTGCGCGGGCGGCAAGGCCTGACACGTTGCTTTGTGCTGATTGATTCAAGACATGGCGTCAAAAAAGAAGACCTCGAAATGTTCGAGATGCTTGATGTAGCGGCTGTCACTTATCAGCTGGTGCTGACCAAAATCGACAAGATCAAACCTGCAGAATTGGTTGAAGTGTTTGCCGAGACGGAAGCCATTGCCGCAAAACGCGCCGCAGCCTTCCCCATCGTCCACGCTACATCATCTGACAAGCAAACCGGAATGGCAGAGTTGCGAGCAGCGATTGCGGGACTGCTTACATGACCGCGCCAATGTACCACGGCACATATTCATTCTCGCCATAGCCCAAGGCTTCTGACTTGGTCTTTTCCCCAGATGCAGTTTTCAGCACGAGATCGAATATCTGCTGACCCTTGTCTTCAAGTGAGACGCCTTCGATCACATCCCCGCAATTGATGTCCATGTCTTCGATCATCTGCTCATAGACTGCGGAATTTGTCGCGAGCTTGATTGAAGGGCAGGGCTTGTTGCCATAGGCGGACCCTCGCCCCGTGGTGAAGCACATCACATTGGCACCGCCTGCCACCTGTCCAGTAGCGCCCACGGGATCATAGCCCGGCGTGTCCATGAACACGAAGCCCTTGGATGTGACAGGCTCGGCATAATTGTAAACCGCCTGCATGGTGGTGGTGCCGCCCTTGGCCGCCGCTCCCAATGATTTTTCCAGAATGGTCGTAAGTCCACCCTGCTTGTTACCAGGGGACGGATTGTTGTTCATCTCCATGTTATTGCGGCTTGTGTAGTCCTCCCACCACTTGATGATGCCGACAAGCTTTTCGCCGACTTCACGATTGGCCGCGCGCCGTGTGAGCAAATGTTCAGCGCCATAAATTTCGGGCGTCTCGGACAGAATGGCAGTACCGCCATGGCGCACCAGAATATCAACCGCTGCACCCAGTGCCGGGTTCGCCGTAATGCCGGAGTATCCATCAGAGCCGCCGCATTGCAACGCCAGCACCAGATCAGATGCAAGGCACGTCTCGCGCTTGGCCGCATTCACCGAGGCGAGCATTTCCCTGACGAACTCAAGCCCCTTTTCCACGGTCTTTCTCGTGCCGCCAGTTTCTTGAATCGTCATTGTACGGAACAATTCATTCTCTTCGACTTTGTAGGCTTCCTTGAAGCGCGGAATCTGGAAGCCCTCGCAGCCCAATCCCACCATCATCACACCGCCCATGTTGGGGTTCGTCGCATAGCCCCATGCCGTGCGCTTGAATGTGTCAAAGATCACGCCGCGATAATCGATGACACAGCCATTGTCTTGCGTAAGTGCCACGATGCCATCGACATTGGGATAATCATTGAGCAAGCCCTGACGCTCGGCTTCGCGCGCGATGTGCGAGGCAACCGTCGCCGAGCAATTCACCGATGTCATGATGCCGATGTAATTGCGCGTGCCGACCTTGCCAGATTTGCGGCGAAAGCCCTGAAACGTCGCGCGCTCATTTTCAGGTAAAACAGGTTCGGGTTTGGCCGCTTGTGCAAAAGCATAATCATGCGCAAGCTCACCCATCTCGACATTATGCTCATGCACCCAATCGCCAGGCGCAATGTCAGATTTTGCAAAGCCGATGATCTGGCCAAATTTGCGAATGGACTCACCCTTGGCAATGGCAGCAGATGCCATCTTGTGGCCGCGCATGATGCGAACCTTGGCCGGAATTTTTTCAGCCGCAACATCCCCGGCATTAACGATGCGCGTTGCGACCAGCACATTATCTGTTGCATGAAGCCGCAACATTGCTGGTGTCTTAGGTAGGCCGGCAGGTGAGAGATCGTTCATTGCATCATTCCATCAAGCAGAAAACAGGAGGTCAGAATAACCCAATTCCCCTGATCTGCAAGGCGCAGAATATTTTACATCATATATTGATTGTCGGTTACATCATTTAATGATGTAATAATATCTTTACATCATTCAATTACTCCTGCATTGAGTTGACAGGAGGACGCCCCAATGAACCAGATGACAGAAATTCACACTGCCCCGCTACGCGCTGAACTCGCCAAGCTTGGCCTGCGCTGGATCGGCCCCTTGTCGTGGAATGCAACTGCTGAAGAACTTCAGGCCGAAGCGCTCCACAATAAGGAAGGACAGGCAACCCGTCATGGTGGCTTTGTGGCCCACACCGGTCAGCACACAGGCCGTAGCCCCAAGGACAAATTCATCGTCCGCGATGGCTCGACGGAAAATTCAGTCTGGTGGCAAAATACCGGAGCACTTTCACCGCAGCAGTTTGAACAGCTCAAGACTGACTTCATGGCGCATGCGCGGCTGAAACCGCTTTATGTGCAGGACCTGCTTGCCGGTGCCAATCCGCTTTATGAATTGCCGACACGCATTGTGACCGAACAAGCCTGGCACGGATTGTTCATGCGCCATTTGCTGATCGAGCCATTCGAAATCGAAAACTTCGTACCTGAACTCACGATCATCAACTTGCCGAGCTTCAAGGCCGATCCCGAACGTCATGGCACACGCAGCGAAACCGTGATTGCGATTGATCTGGCAAGTGGTCTCGTTCTCATCGGTGGCACCGCCTATGCCGGCGAAATGAAGAAGGCCGTGTTCAGCGTGCTCAATTACCTTCTGCCAGCACGTGGGGTTCTGCCTATGCATTGCTCGGCGAATGTCGGACAAGAGGGCGACACAGCAATTTTTTTCGGCCTTTCGGGAACCGGCAAGACGACCTTGTCAGCTGATCCCGAGCGCGAATTGATTGGCGATGATGAACATGGCTGGGCCAGCGACGGAGTTTTCAACATCGAAGGCGGCTGCTACGCCAAGGCGATCAATCTCACAGCTGCGGCAGAGCTCGAAATTTTCCGTGCTGCCACGGCACCTGGAACAGTTCTCGAAAATGTCGTGTTGGACAAGGATGGCACACCAAATTTTTTCGACACGAGCCTGACTGAAAATACGCGCGCCGCTTATTCGCTCACCGCGATTGCCAATGCGCGCACATCTGGCCGGGCTGGAATTCCGAAAACCATCATCATGTTGACGGCTGATGCCTTTGGCGTGCTGCCGCCCGTGGCTGAACTGACGGCGGAACAGGCAATGGATCATTTTATCGCGGGCTATACGGCAAAAGTTGCTGGCACCGAATGCGGTGTAAAGGAACCAACGGCGACATTCTCTGCCTGTTTTGGCGCACCCTTTCTGCCTCGCCATCCATCCGTATACGGAGCAATGTTGCGCACCCTGATTCATGAAAGTGGAGCGAAGTGCTATCTCATCAACACAGGCTGGACAGGTGGTGCCTACGGTACCGGACAACGCATGCCACTTACCGTGACGCGCGCAATTGTTGCCCACTCGCTTTCTGGCGAAGTGGCAAAGGCTGAAAAGCGCACCGATCCCAATTTTGGTTTTGCAGTCCCCGTCGCGTTACCTGGAATTGACACAAACATTCTCGATCCACGATCAACCTGGGCTGACAAAGCGGCCTATGATGCCCAAGCCAAGTCATTGGTTGATCTCTTTGCCGAGGTTCTGAGGCGATTTGAGAGCGCAAGCCATGCCCGGATTGCTGCCGAATAACGAGATCGCGTTCATGTGATTCCCCTTTTGCTGCCAATCAGCTAGCAAGGGGAGGACATGGCGGAATCACCTGGAAATGGAAATGGCCTTTGGAGCCTTCTGCGCGGCCTTTCGGGGAAGGTGCTCGGGCTGACGATTGTCTTTGTGCTGCTCGGCGAAATGCTGATCTTCCTGCCGTCGATTGCCAACTTTCGCATCCAATGGCTGAAATCGCGGATTGCGCAGGCCGAGATCGCAGCGCTTGCGGCTGAGGCTGCTCCAGGCCAGATCGTCGATGAAGAATTGCGTACCGAAATCCTGAAAGGGGCAGGCGTCAATGCGGTTTCGCTGACGCGCGAGGGGTCGCGACAGTTGATGTTGCGCAACGCCGAGAATACCGAGATCAGCGAAAGTTTCGATCTGCGCGGCGGCATGTATTACGGCACAATTCCAAAAGCTGTCGCAACACTGATTAATACTGGCGACCGCGTGGTGAGTGTGATTGACCTGCCGCCCAACATGTCTGGTGATACAATCGAAGTGGCGCTCCACGAAGCACCATTGCGTGCGGCGATGCGCCAATACGCGCTCAACATTCTGGGTCTTTCGATCGTACTTTCCCTGATCGTGGCAGGGTTGGTTTTCAGTGCGCTCTACTTTGCACTGGTCAGGCCCATGCGAAGGCTTTCAGCTAACATGGTGAGCTTTGGCGACAATCCCGAAGATCCCCAGCGCATTATCACACCGTCGGCGCGCGACGACGAAATCGGTATGGCTGAGCGCGAGTTGCAGTCCATGCAAAGCCTGTTGCAAGGCTCACTCAATCAGAAAGCCCATCTTGCTGCACTTGGACTTGCGGCAAGCAAGGTCAGCCACGATCTCCGCAACATGCTGACGTCAGCACAATTGATTTCGGATCGCTTGAGTTCGGTGAAAGACCCAACAGTGCAGCGCTTTGCCCCGAAGCTCATCACCTCACTTGATCGGGCGATTTCGTTTCTGAATCAGACAATCCGCTATGGCAAGGCACAAGAACCAGCACCACGGCGCGAGAAACTCCGGCTGCGCGATATCGTTGCGGAAGTGATTGAACATGCGGAGTTGCAAAATGAAGCGATCACATTCGAACAGCAGATCGATGAGCGCGTGGTGGTTGATGCTGACCGCGAGCAGCTGTCACGCATTCTTACAAACCTTGTACGCAATGCGTCAAAAGTATTGGAGCAGAACGGTCACGACATGGGACGCGCGCCGAGGATCGTCATTGCGGCGCAACGGCATGGCAAATTGTGTGAAGTCATTGTCAGTGACAATGGCCCTGGCATTCCTCACGCCATCCGCGAGAAACTGTTTCAACCGTTCCAGTCAGCGGATTCACAAGGTGGCACAGGCCTTGGCCTTGCGATTTCAGCCGAGCTTGTGCAAGCCCATGGTGGTGAAATTGAAGTAACCAGCACCGGGCCAGAAGGCACGGTTTTCCGCTTCATTATCCCTGATCGCATGGCTTAACTATTGTCGAGGAAATGCGCTTGCGTTTGACGACCGACTTGTCTAAGGCTCCCTCATTCCAAATAAAGCGCCCGTAGCTCAGCTGGATCAGAGCACTAGACTACGAATCTAGGGGTCAGAGGTTCGAATCCTTTCGGGCGCGCCATTCTTTTCAATGACTTAGTAGAATTGTTGCGGTGAGTTGTCGCGCTGGGGTTCCAATGGGGTTCCATCGGTGCTGATTTTCTTGGCCTTGACACAAATCTATCGGCTGTTAGCCTTTAGGTTGTTGAGGGCACCAAATGTCGATGGCAAAGTCTTTGTTGATAATCAGTTTGCTGTTGTCAGGATGCGCCTCAAGCAGCGTGATGCAATTGGACGCCAACACTGTCGAGATCAGCACATCAGCCGCCCCTGCATGCGGCGCTCAAGGTGCGCAACGGGTTGCCGCCAAAACCGCAGCAATCGAGACCTTGCGCCGTGGCTATGACAGTTACATCATTCTTGGCGCTCAAGCTGATAACAACGTTGGCGTTGTTGGGCACACGCCTGTCATTGCCAACACCTATCAAAACGGCACAATCAATGCCTATGGCAATCGGGCAACCTATTCAGGGACCGCCAACACTTACGTGTCAGGCGGGCAACCCATCATAGGCGGGTCACACGACCAAAAACTAGCCGTGAGAATGTTTCAGGCCAATGATCCACAAGGGGCCAGTGCGGTTGACGCGAGACAAGTCTTAGGGCCTGATTGGCAGAAAGTAGTACAAAAAGGCGCTGGGTCGATTTGCTAAAAGTTGCGCAAGGGGGATTAAATGAACATCGCTAAAAGCACCTGCGTTTTTTGTTCGATTGTTTCGACTACATTGGGGGGTCAAAGTCTTGCTCAATCGCCCCTCGACGTTCAAATCAGTCCTATGCTTGGTACCATTTCCACTCAGTTTGAACCCCTTTTGTCGAATGGCAAATTGAATGGCTGCACTATGGTTTTTACTGCCATTATTGCTGACTACAAATACGAATTGGGAACATACCTCAAGATAGAAGGCAATTTTGGCTTCCTGTCGGCTGAGAATGGAATTGGTTCAAATCTAAAGGTCGTTGTGAACAAAATTGGAGAAGCAGGGAATGGATACTATCTAACTCCGAAAAGACCTAGCCGCGCCTATTTAGTTTCTAAAGACCTCACAACTTCAGTTGAAGCTACAGTCAATACATTTGAAGGCGACACACCCGGAAGTGTGTTTGTGGTTTTTGATGCGGTTCGCGGCATTCAATTTGCTACTGAGATGTTACTTGAAGAGAAAATTGGAATTGCCTTCAATCAAGGCATGGCTGAATCTGATATGTTGTTGAGTATTGATTTTGGAGTTATCGGCACTGACTCAAAAGGCAATCGTTACCGATCAAGAAAAACTTTGGATGGGTTCTCAAGCTGTTTGAATGAAGTTACCAAGACGCTGCAATAGCTGGCCGTTCACAAAAAGCTCAACAACTCCACGAACTCAACATGGCCTTTCAACACGGCTTTGAATTGCCGCGTTTCTTCTCGCAATTGAATGCGCTGGCCACCTTTGAAGCCATTGCGCGCAACAATGGCTTTCCCTTCATTGGTTTTCGGGCCAGTTGATTTCTGCCACGGCTTCCAGTGGTGAATCTTTCGCGCATGCGCCGCCCTTTGCTCCGGTGTCCATTGGCGTTTCATGTGTTGCCTCTAAAAGTTTGCTTGGCGTGTTTTGTTTTTCGCTCGCATGCGCGTGAAGGGTGTTGTTCACTTGTTGCGGGCCATTCGAGATATTGGCTTGCTTGGCATAGACCACGGGCGGGTTTTTGATATTGCTCAAAGTCTCCAATGTCATTCGCGCTTGGTTCTGCGCTTTCATTGCCATTTTGAACAACGTCTGAGCACCTTCAAAGTATTCTGGGATATTGAGGTTGGTTGTAGCGCGTCTCGAAAGTTCACAAAACCAGCCATTTAACACCATCGCCTGAGAGACCAGAAAGGCTTCCACGTCTTTCATATCGCCTACATTTACTTTGTCACTTGCTCTGGCCATTGCACCTACATAGTCGGCATGTGACGCCTCGCTGTTTCCAATCGGCTTTTGAATAAGCTGCAAGGCATGGCCAGAGGTAACAAAAGGGCCAGCATAGGCACGGGCAAAGGTTTGCCCCTCAGTTTCATCTTTTTTCATCTGAATTGTTGTTGCCTCATTTTGCTTTGCCAGCGCTTTGTCTGATTTCGATTTTGGTTGTTCATTCATTGCAATACCGGCTCCGAATTTTGAAGTTTTTCATGCGGTGACGTTTCCCAACTTTTGAAGTGTGTGGGCAAAGTTGCATCGAGATGCGCAAGGCTTTGCAGGGCAAGCCCTCCTATGGGTTGGAAAGTATCGGGGTTGAGAGTGTGCAGGCTTGACGGGATGCTGGCCCTTTGGTTGGCCGCACCCGCCTGCGCATTGAGAGCGGTGTGTGTGGTGACGGCAGTATGGTTAGAATATAAAGGTGTCGCACCTGTGCCACCGCCAACACCCTCAAAACTGCTTTCACGGTTGCGCCTGTGCCACTGAGAAGGTGAAATTCGTGTCGCATTTAGGCTTTCGGTTGCACCCGTGCCACTGGTCAATTCACCTGTGCCACCGCGTTCTGAATTTTGCGGCTTCCATTGCATGAAACGTTTGGACGGCAATGTGTTGGTTACATCGCATTTGAGGGCGGTCACACGCCATTCGCTTGCATGGGGAAGTTTGCAGTTGAAGCCGCCCTTCGACTGGCATTCAATGAAGCCAAGTTTCTCAAGTTCTTTCAAGGCACGGGCGGCGGTGCTTTTGTCGCGGTTGATACGGTCGCCAAGCATTTGACTGCTTAACAGAATGCGGCCGTTGTTTGCGCCGTCATAGCCATAGTAAACTTCGAGATATGAAGCCCGCGCATTGGGCGTGAGCGACCGCCATGCAATCGTCTGCATGATGTATCGCTCAACCGCAACAAAGCTGCCAAGACTTCCTTTGTTGCGGCCACGCTTGTCTGTGCGGCGCTTCATTGTTCACTGCCTTCCACAAGACCAGCTCGGCGGGCAACCTCGCTCAATTTTGGTTGCTCGGCCTTGGCCTTGATGCGTGCTTGATATCGCGCAACCGCTGCTGAGTTACACTTACGGCATTGGCGGCGCTTCCCGCCTTGGCGGTACACATTCCGCCCTTCAAGTGGATGGCCATGAATGCAGGTTGTCTTGCGGCTGTTGACGGCGGAAAAGGATATGCCGCGCAAGGTGTTTTCTTTGTGAGTTACCGCTTCAAGGTGCGCTGGATTTACGCAAGCTGGATTTCGGCAAAGGTGATCAACGCAAAGGCCCTTTTCAATCGGCCCCTTGAATAGTGCGTGCGCTGCTCGGTGCGCACCGTGTTGTCGTCTCACATTGCCTTGTGAATTGGGCATCGGCAGATAGAAAACGCCGTAACCGTTCCGATCACGCCTGCCCAGCCAATCCCAGCAGCCGGAAGTGGTTTTGTTGGTGAGTTTGTGAAAGCGTTCCATGGGGTCTGTGCGCTTACGCATGACGCAACACCTCCAAAATTGAGACGTTACATTGTGCATCGACGGTCCAGCGCCGAATAAAAACATGATCACCGAACAAGATAAGATTTTCGGCTTCGAATTTGGGAAGGCGCTTGCGGCGCGGGCGGTTTGGGGGTATTGGCTTCATTGCAAATATTCTTTCTGGCTGGCTTTGCAGTGACATGCGGGCCAGCCTTTTTATTTGGGGAAATAGGTTTAAGCGGCGATTGGTTGCGGTGCGGCGGCGGTACGGGTTTCTACCCAAGCGACTACATCAGCTTCTCGCCAAGCAATGCGATTTGGTGAAATTGCAACGGGCTGCGGAAAGGTGCCATTGCGGCGCATACGCCAAATAGTTGGCTGTGACATGCCGCCAACAAGCTCTTGGACTTTTTCGAAAGGGATTAGTTTTGGCATCTGAATATTCTCCTGTGCGCACCGGTTTTCATGGCGCACAGAAAACATCGCCCATTGGGATATGTCGTTCAATTTTTCGGCATTCACGGCATTTACGGCGTACCGCAAATTCAACTAATCGGTTTTTTCCCGCGCTTGTTTTCGCCGCGCGCGGCGACAAAATCCCTGTTTAAATCGCGGACCATCGCATCTGTAAATCTACTTCCATATTTCAATTTGGCCCACGCAGAGATTGCTTGTTGCGTAGTTCCTGTAAGCTCATTTTGAGCAAGTGCATTTTTAGCGTCCCGCGTAAACGTCTCCATTGAAACGGTTGCGACAGATTGGGCTTTTCTCTTTGCCTTTTGAGGCTGACTAGGGTCGGGCCAGCAGTCCTGAACCTGTTTCCAATCAAGGCGCAAATCTTGATACTTGATCGTAATGTGGCCCTGTTGATAGCAGGCAATGTCGCCTTCCGGCCTATTCGCACCACCGTATTGAAAGGCGATATGCTCCCATTCGCTTTGCGGAATTTCAACTTGCTTTTGCCCGTTAAAGCCCAAAGCAGTTATGTCTCCCTGAATGCATTTTACCCGAATTGCTTCCAATGCTTCAGTTATGTTGCCGTATCGTGGCAATGCGATTATTTCAGATTGATCTCTGTCACAGGTAAATCCAATGTAGCTCATCAACAAGCTGATAGTCGGCTGAGCCATAGTCTCAATAATCGGTCTAGGCCCAAATTCCTTGGGCACGGCAAGCAAAACAATTTCATTTTGTTTGCGATAGTCAGGATCAAATTCTATGACCATATCCCGTGTGCGCCAAACCAACCACGCAATGCTTTCGTACAGTGTCCAAGTTGGAAAAAGGTAAGGATCAAATAGCGACTTAGGGGTATGAAGCCAAAGCTCTTCCCACTTTTTGAGTGAGACAATTTTTTCCGCTTCCATCGTAGTGAGCTTCCCAGACCACCAGTCCGCTACAAGCGTATCTCTAGTTTCATATTCTGAAATTTCTTTGTCCAATTCCACTATCAGCCCCTCAAATTCACAACATTGTTGACTGTTTCACGCCTTCCAATGATCCGCTCAATTTCATTGCCCCATGCATCAAGTGCGGCCCGCTTTTCCGTTAGAAATTCGTGTTGGATATAAACGCGGGCGGTGATGGTGCGGCGTAGTTCAGTGCCGTGATTGAGCACCTTGCCCACAATATGGTCTGTGAAGCCAAGGCGGGCCATGTGGGTTGCGGCGGTGCGGCGCAAGTCGTGTGGTGTTGCCGGATTTTCCAATAAGCCCAGCGCCTCTAAGCTGCCCCGCATAGCGTGACTCAAAGCATGGCCATCCATTGCCTTCACTTTGGCAATCGTCTCACCTGTGCGGCCCTTTGTGCAGAATAGAAATGGTTCGTCAGGGTCCAGCGCCATTGCTTCCTGAATCAGTTCAATGGCCAGCGGATGCAATGGCACGGTGTGGGCTTTGCCGTTTTTGGTGCGGCCTTTGGGGAGGGTCCACGTTTTGGCTTCAAGGTCCAATTCGGCTTTGAGCATGCCGCACACTTCCCCCGGCCTTTGACCAGTGACCAACACAAGCCGCAAGGCAATGCGAGACCTCACACCCATCGGCGCGTCATCCAAGCCTTGCCAGAACCGGCGAATTTCATCTTGAGACAAGGCGCGGTCTTTTGGCGTCTCTGCGATGTTGGTGACGATGCCAGCGGCGGGATTGACCAGAAGCAAATCCTCTTGCACGGCCCATGACAGCGCACGGCGCACGGCTGCAAGGGTACGATTGACTGTGGCCTTGGCGTTGCGGTCTGCCACACGCTTCAACACAGCCCTGATATGTTGGCGGTTGAGGTCTGGCAACTTGACGTGACCGATGAGCGGCTTTACGTCCTTTTCAAATTTGCGGCCACTTTCAATTGTCCAGAGAGCAGTCGGCTTGGGGTGATTGGCCAGAAAGTCGTCAAGCAACTCTGACAGTGTTTCGGCTTTGCGGATTTTAGAAGCCACTAGGCCGGGGTCGCGTCCGGCAACAACTTCACCTCTAAGCGTTATGGCACGGTCACGGGCGGGCTTGAGTTTGAATTGCCCTATCGCTTCTCCAAACCCACCAATGGTGACGCGCCCCTTTTTTCCGTCTGACTTGCGGCGGTAAACCAGCGCCCAAGTTTTGGTGCCGTTCGGGGTCACACGCAACACCAGCCCCTTTTCAATTGTGTCTGTGAAATCTGTGCGGACTTTAACTTTGATGGCGGCAAGGCCACGGTCAGTCCAACTTATCGCCTTTGTGCCGTGACTTATTTTTGTGTCGCTCATAGTCGGGGTTCCAGTGGGGTTCCAACCGTGCGAAACTTGATGAAAGGTCCTGCAATCGTCTGAAAGCCAAATTTGCTTGGTTTTTCTTGTATTCCTCAATGCAGCGGGGTTCAAATGATTTCAGCAGAATGCACTAACAAAAGACTACGAATCTAGGGGTCAGAGGTTCGAATCCTTTCGGGCGCGCCATCTTTCAGAAATTGTGTTGTTTGTACTGGATTATTTCCAGTTTTTGTCCAACTCCCTCCAGAAGTTGGACGCGGTTGTTCACTTTCTGACCGCAAGAGATTCGTCATCGCTTGCTTGGCGTTGCGCTTTTGATCAGTTGCCTTGGTGTAGCGTGCAACTTCGCTCAGCATTTATGAGCAGTGATGGATTTGATCTGCTCGGGCGTGCATGCAGCATTCGCAAGCCGTGTTGCACAGGCCTTGCGCAAGCCGTGGACAGAACAATGCGGCAATTCAATGATCTGTGTACTGAGGAATTTCCAGAAACTCATTGGCAGAAATTACAAACTACAGCGAATTTACCTGTCTAAAACATGCGCAAGGATGGATTTTTTCACCGTCGGTACTGAGAGATTTGGCCCACAAGAGGAGCCAACTATTCGTAAACTTGCCGCTGGATGCCACCATGCTTTTCCAAAAAGGCAACAATCTCTGGCAAGCCTTTCTGTCGCAGAAGATCTGTAAAGACAAAAGGACGCTCGCCTCTCACCTTGCGTGTATCGATATCCATGACGGCTAGGTCAGCCATGACATAGGGTGCCAAATCTGACTTATTGATAATCAGCAAGTCTGAACGCGTGATCGCGGGGCCGCCTTTGCGCGGGATTTTTTCACCTTGGCAAACGGAGATGACATAAAGCGTGACATCGGCGAGTTCGGGGGAAAATGTTGCAGCGAGATTGTCACCACCCGATTCGATGAAAATCACATCGAGATCAGGATGACGTTTGGCCATTTCATCGATGGCGGCCAGATTAATGGAGGCGTCTTCGCGAATGGCCGTATGCGGGCAGCCCCCAGTTTCGACCCCCATGATACGGTCTTCCGGCAAGGCCTGCAAACGATTGAGGATCAGCGCATCTTCCTTGGTGTAAATGTCATTCGTTATGACCGCGAGGGAGTATTTGTCGCGCATGGCCTTACAGAGTTTTTCGGTGAGCGTGGTTTTGCCAGAGCCTACGGGCCCGCCAATCCCAACACGTAACGGACCATGCTTGCTCATGTTCTGAATATCCTTGTAACGAGAGTTTCATGCTGCATGGACGCAACGTCAGCGGCGATACAGTGGCTGCCAAGGTCGTCGATTGTTGCGGTGACAGCGCGTTGTGCAGTGGCGGAAATCTGTGGTGCGAGATTGCGCAAAATTTTAAGTCCGCTGGTTTGGCCGAGAGGCACTAGGCGCACCGCCACAGACACAAGCGTTGAACAAAACCCTTGCAAGAAGGCTGAGAGCGCCTGCTCTTGCGGAATGTTCACGCGCTTGCAAGCAAGGCCCGCCGCAACCGGATAGGCCATGATGTCGGCGTGTTGTTCCTCACCCGTCCAGACCGAAGCTGCGATGTTGAAGTTCCGTCCAAGTTGCGTGGTTTCGGCGTAACGCTCTGCCGATCCAGCCAGCGCCAGTGCCAATTCATTGGGGTTGCCATACCAACACTGGGCGAAAATCACAGCATCATTCCAACCAGAACCATGTTGCAGAAGGTTACTGATCCAGCCCTCGACGTCTTCTTGTGTCGAAAGTCGGCCATCAGCAATGGCTTGTTCCAGTCCGTGGCTATAGGCGAAGCTGCCAATTGGAAATGTTGGGGACATCCAGTTGAGCAGCATCAAAAATGAGGCCGTATCAGTGTCCATGGGCATAGGCGCCATGTTCCGGCGTAAAGGTCTCGCGCACGTCTGTAACCGTTGCGCCGAGTTGTTTGAGCATCGCAGCAATCACATGGTCGCGCCGGATCAGAATGCGAGTGGTTTCGATTTGCGCTTCCAAGTGACGGTTGCCAATGTGCCATGCAAGTTGCGTGAGATGGGTGGAATCTCTTGCCGTGATTTCCAGAAGTTCTTCATCGGACGCGATGATTTGCACCAGACGGCCATCTTCAAGGATCAGGCAATCACGATCTTCAAACTTGGTGGTTTTTTCAAGGTCCACCAAAACTTCGTCACCATGCTGCAATGTAATCAGCTTGCGACGCAAATGCCGCGCTGACGATTCCATCACCACAATTTCCCACGGCGTTTCGAGGAGGTATTGTGCACGGACAAAACTGGTGGCGCGAAGAGTCATCAGAACAGGAAGTATCTTTGCGCCATCGGCAGGGTGGTTGCGGGTTCACAGATCAGCAATTCACCATCTCCGCGCACTTCATAGGTTTCGGGATCAACTTCGATATTGAGGATGGTGTTGTTGTGAATCATGTCTTTCTTGCCGATGCCACTGCGGGTGTTTTTGACAGCGACCATTTGTTTGTCGACGCCCAGCCGATTGCGGAGGCCTGATGCGTGTGCGGCTTGCGAGACAAATGTCACAGATGAATTGGTGCGCAATTTTCCGAAACTGGCAAACATGGGCCGATAATGCACAGGCTGTGGCGTGGGGATCGATGCATTGGGATCGCCCATCGGTGCTGCCGCAATGGAGCCGCCGAGCAACACCATCTCAGGCTTTACGCCGAAGAAGGCGGGGTTCCAGATCACGATGTCAGCGCGCTTGCCGATTTCGATGGAGCCCACTTCGTGCGCGATGCCATGGGCGATGGCGGGGTTGATCGTGTATTTTGCGACGTAACGTTTGGCACGGAAATTGTCGTTGCCGCTGTCGCCCGCAAGCGCTCCACGCTGTTGCTTCATTTTGTGTGCAGTCTGCCAGCAGCGAATGATGACCTCACCCACCCGCCCCATGGCTTGCGAGTCCGAAGAGATCATCGAGAAAGCACCAAGATCATGCAGAATGTCTTCGGCGGCAATTGTCTCTTTGCGAATGCGGCTTTCAGCAAAGGCAATGTCCTCGGGGATGCGTGGGCTGAGGTGGTGGCACACCATCAGCATGTCCAAGTGTTCCGCCACTGTGTTGATGGTGAAGGGCCGCGTTGGGTTGGTGGACGATGGCAACACATTGGGGAGTGATGCCACTTTGATGATGTCAGGCGCATGGCCACCGCCAGCACCCTCGGTATGGAAGGTGTGGATGGTGCGGCCTTTGAAGGCGGCAATGGTCGCTTCGACAAAACCGGACTCATTCAGCGTGTCGGTGTGGATGGCGACCTGCACGTCCATGGCATCAGCCACAGATAGGCAGCAATCAATTGCCGCAGGTGTTGTGCCCCAGTCTTCATGCAGCTTCAAACCACAGGCACCGGCCAAAACCATTTCTTCCAACGCGGCAGGCAGTGACGCATTGCCCTTGCCCATCAAACCGAGGTTCATCGGAAAGCCGTCGAAGCTTTCGATCATGCGTTCGATGTGCCATGCACCGGTGCAGGTTGTGGCGAGTGTGCCGTGGGCGGGGCCAGTGCCGCCGCCCAACATGGTGGTAACGCCGGAGTAAAGCGCTTCCTCCAATTGCTGGGGCGCGATGAAGTGGATGTGACTATCGACACCGCCCGCCGTAATGATCTTGCCTTCGCCTGCAATAATCTCCGTAGACGGACCAATGATGATCGTCACAGCATTTTGCGTATCAGGATTGCCGGCCTTGCCAATCGCGGCAATGCGACCTTCCTTGAGGCCTATGTCGGCCTTGTAAATTCCGGAATGATCAAGGATCAGCGCGTTGGTGATCACGGTGTCCATCGCCCCTTCAGCGCGCGTGGCTTGTGATTGTCCCATGCCATCGCGAATAACCTTGCCCCCACCAAATTTCACTTCCTCGCCATAGAGAGTGAAATCTTTTTCAACCTCAATGATGAGATCAGTATCCGCCAGTCGCACCTTGTCGCCGACAGTCGGGCCATACATCTGGGCATAAGTTGCACGGGAGATTTTTGCCATCAGAGTTCTCCCATGATCTTTTGTTGAAATCCGAAGACCTTGCGAAGGCCCCCGAGTGGAACCAGTGTCACCTCACGGCGCTGACCGGGTTCAAAACGGACAGCGGTTCCCGCCGCAATATCCAGCCGCATACCGCGCGCTCGTGTGCGTTCAAAGTTCAACGCGTCATTGGTTTCAAAGAAATGATAATGCGAGCCCACTTGAATGGGGCGGTCGCCGGTGTTGGCGACTTCCAGTGTGACGCGAGTTGCGCCGACATTGAGTTCAATGTCGCCAGCCTTTGGAATGATTTCACCTGGGATCATGTTGCGCCTCAACGAATGGGATGATGAACAGTGACAAGTTTTGTGCCGTCGGGAAATGTGGCTTCCACTTGCACATCGTGGATCATGTCGGGCACGCCCGTCATGCAATCGGCTTTCGTGACGACATGGGCAGCAGCCTCCATGAGATCGGCAACACTGCGTCCATCGCGGGCACCTTCGACAACATATTCCGTGATGAGCGCGATGGCTTCAGGGTGATTGAGTTTTACACCACGTTCCTTACGGCCCCGCGCCACGATGGCCGCCATGGCGACGAGCAATTTGTCTTTTTCGCGCGGCGTCAACTGCATGGTTTTTCCTCAATATGTCCAACATTTAGGCAGAGCCTCACGGCCCGCACAAACGCAAAGGGCCTGAAACAGGGTTTTGCGCAAATGAAAGCCGTCTTTCGCCAAAAGCCTTGCAACCAGCTTGCCATTCCAAACGGATGCACCATCTTGCGGGCCCAGAACGGCGCGCAATTTATCAAGCAACATTTCAGCTCTCGTCGAAACCAACAATAGCGTTGCAGCGGCACAGTTTTCGGCAAAACTTGCTTGCGAGGTCGGCCAGCTTGGACCCAAGGCGAAGGCTTCAGCATGGATCAACCGCCCCTCACGTCTGATGTTCCAACGGTCGACAACGGAGACGCGTGAAACCCGTTCGCCCATTTCGGTGCGGCCAAAAACCATGGGCTCGACCGCCAGAAAACTCGCCCCTTCGGCAAGGTCAACATCCAAGTAGCGCGTCAAGGCACCGTCTTCAAAAAATATGCTTTCTTGCGGCACCCACATCAGCGTTGCATCAGCGGCGGCTGTTAATTGTACGCGCACATCAGCTGGTGGACCAAGTGTTCGGTAAATGCGCTCGGCGGCTTGCGATGTTAGTGTTAGGGCTGCACCACTGCCGACTTCAGCTTTAATGTGAACCGCGTCACCGCCTGCAAGTCCGCCGCTGGTGTTGATCAAAATCGCTTCATGACCACCACGCGGGCAACGGCACTTGGCGGAACCAGATTCGCGCATCACGGCAATGCCGCTTTGCTCCATGCGCACGTGCACATGGCCAACACTGCGCTGCTCCAGGAGTCTTGCTGTTGCTGTCATCATGTCAGACTAAACAAGGGCTGTCACAAGTCAAACCGTCAAGTGCGAACGCACATCGGTGGTTTCGAGCACGTTGCGGTCTCCCGCCAAAACCGTGCGACCACGATCCAGCACGATGAAGTTGTCGGCAAGCCGCTTGGCAAAATCAAAATACTGCTCCACCAACACAATGGCCATGCTGCCACGGCCGCGCAGCAGGGCAATCACCCGCTCAATATCCTTGATGATGGAGGGTTGAATGCCTTCCGTCGGTTCATCCAGCAACAACAGCTTGGGCCGCATGATAAGGGCACGCGCAATGGCAAGCTGCTGCTGTTGCCCGCCCGACAAGTCACCGCCACGCCGTTGCAACATGGATTTCAAAACAGGGAAGAGGTCATAAATTTCTTCTGGGATATTCCGATCCTTGCGCGGCAAAACTGCAAATCCGGTTTTCAGATTTTCTTCGACAGTGAGCTGAGCAAAAATTTCGCGGCCCTGCGGCACCAACGCAATGCCATGCTTGGCGCGATCTGCCGTTGTCATTGTCGTGATGTCAGTATCGCCCAGCATCAGCGTTCCAGACTTGATGGGGGTTAAGCCAGAAACGGCGCGGATCAAGCTGGTTTTGCCCACACCATTGCGCCCGAGAATACAGGTGACCTCGCCTTGCTTTGCTTCCAGCGATACTCTGTGCAGGGCTTGGCTAGCGCCATAGTAAAGTTCAATGCCTGTTGCCTTCAGCATGATTCAGCGCCCCAGATAGACATCAATGACTTTCTGATTATTTTGCACAGCATCAAGGCTGCCTTCAGCAAGCACAGATCCTTCATGCAGCACGGTCACACGCACATTGAGCGCCCGAATGAAGCTCATGTCGTGTTCTACGACGACAACACTTCTGGTTTTGGCAATGTCGCGCAGCATGTCGGCAGTTTTCTCGGTTTCTGAATCCGTCATCCCTGCCACAGGTTCATCGACCAGCAGAAGCTCCGGATCCTGCATCAGCAACATGCCAATTTCGAGCCATTGCTTCTGGCCGTGCGAAAGTCCGCCTGCGGGTGTTGCAAAAGCGGATTTCAGATTGATGCGAGATAGGGTTTCGACAATTCTCGACTTGTCATCTTCTCTGAGTCTCCAACGCAGCGACGACCAAGGCGAACGATTGGCTTTCAGCGCTAATTCGAGATTGTCCCACACCGTGTGATTTTCAAACACCGTCGGCTTTTGAAATTTGCGACCAATGCCGAGATTGGCAATCTCGGCCTCGTCAAGCCGTGTCAGATCGGCGTTGTTGAATACCACGCGGCCCTCATCCGGCCTCGTCTTGCCGGTAATCACATCCATCATCGTGGTTTTGCCAGCGCCATTGGGACCGATGATGGCCCGCATTTCTCCGCGCGCCACAGCAAGGCCCAGATCGTTGAGCGCCTTGAAGCCGTCGAAGGACACACTCACTCCCTCAAGGAATAACAGCGTTTCGGCAAACTCGTGTTTGGGCAATGCGGTCATTCGGCGGCCTGGGGGAGAGGTGAAGGTTTGGCTTTTGTTGGCACATGTTGTCGCCAGCCGGAGAACAGGCCAGCAAGTCCCTTCGGCATGAACAGTGTGACGACGATAAACAAGCCACCGAGCATGAACAACCACGCATCAGGCATGGCGCCTGTGAACCAACTTTTGGCAGCGTTGATGGCAATGGCACCCAAGGCAGCCCCCCAAAGGGTTCCGCGCCCGCCAAATGCTGTCCAGATCACGGCTTCGATGGAATTCTCCGGCGAGAATTCCGAAGGGTTGATGATGCCGACTTGCGGTACGTAGAGCGCACCTGCAACGCCTGCCATCATGGCGGATACGGTGAATACAAACAGCTTGTAGTGTTCCACGCGATAGCCAAGAAAACGCGTGCGCGCTTCTGCATCGCGGATGCTCACTAGCACACGCCCGAATTTTGAAGAGACGATCCAGCGCGCGATGATGAAACCTGCAGCCAAGCCAAGAGCAGACAAGAAAAACAAAACCGCGCGTGTTGATGGGGATTGAACAGCGTAACCTAAAATATCCTTGAAGTCGGTGAGACCATTGTTGCCGCCAAAGCCCATGTCATTGCGGAAGAAGGCAAGAAGCAAAGCGAAGGTCATGGCTTGCGTGATGATGGAAAGATAAACCCCGGTGACGCGCGAGCGGAACGCCAGCCCACCAAAAACAAAGGCCAACAACCCCGGCACTAACAGTGTCATGAAAAGTGCAAAAGGGAAATACTCAAACCCAGACCAATACCATGGCATTTCCTTCCAGTTCAGGAACACCATGAAATCAGGCAGGTCTGGATTGCCATAAACGCCGCGCGTACCAATCTGCCGCATCAGATACATGCCCATGGCATAGCCACCCAAAGCAAAAAACGCGCCATGACCCAAGCTCAGAATTCCGCAGTAGCCCCAGACCAAATCCACTGACAGCGCCAGCAGCGCATAGCAAAGATACTTGCCCACCAATGTCACCATGTGATCAGGCACATGAAGTGATGAGTTGACTGGCAATAGCAGATTGAGTGCCGGCACAATCAAACCTGTCGCAAGCACAAGGCCGAGGAAGACTTTTCCGCTGATGCCCAGCAATGGAGTTGGAGCGAGATTGATCATGCGTCTACCCAGCGTCCCTTCAAGGCAAACAGGCCACGCGGGCGTTTTTGGATAAACAGAATAACCGCAACCAGAATGAAAATTTTGGCCAGTACGGCACCTGCAAAGGGCTCGAGAAATTTATTGGCAACTCCCAAAGTGACAGCACCAGCGAGCGTGCCCCATAAATTTCCCACGCCACCAAACACCACAACAAGAAATGAATCGATGATATAGCCTTGGCCGAGATTGGGGCTGACATTGTCGATTTGTGTGAGTGCCACGCCAGCAAGACCCGCAATGCCAGACCCCAGACCAAACGTCATTGCATCAACCCAACGCGAACGGATGCCCATGGCATTGGCCATCGGTCGGTTCTGCGTGACGGCGCGCATTTGCAAACCAATCGAAGATTTTTTCATCAGCATCATCAGCCCAAAAAACACCGATAATGCAAACAACAGAATGGCCACGCGATTGAGTGTGAGGGCAAAGCCACCGGCAATTTCAAATGAGCCATTCATCCACGCAGGCTGGATCACTTCCTTGTTGGTGGGGCCAAAAATGCTTCTGACGGCCTGTTGCAGAATCAGTGAGATGCCCCATGTGGCCAGCAGTGTTTCAAGCGGGCGACCATAGAGAAAGCGGATAATGCCGCGTTCAATGGCAACGCCAACACCGCCCGAAACCAGAAACGCTGCGGGAATGGCAAACAGCAGGGACCAATTCATCAGGCCGGGAAATGATGCAGCGATTATGCCTTGCGTCACATAGGTCGCATAGGCCCCAAGCATCACCATTTCGCCATGGGCCATGTTGATCACACCCATCACGCCAAAGGTGATGGCAAGACCAATGGCCGCAAGTAGCAGCACTGATCCCAGGGAAAGCCCGTACCAGATGTTTTGTGCTGTGGCCCATTTTGCCTGCCCGCTTTCAATGGCTCCTGCGGCGGCGATAGCTGCTGTTTTCAGGTCGCCATCGGCAGTGGCTGCAAATGCTGTGAGCAGTGACGATGTTTCCCGATCTGAGCGAGTCTTCAAGAGATCAATAGCGGCGCGTTTTTCGGTGTCCGGCTTTTCGCTCTTCAGCGTTGCAGCGGCAGCAGCGAAGGAAAGCAGCTGTGAAAGTTCTGGGTCTTTCTCAACAGCAATTGCTTTTTCCAGCGCAGGTAAAGCTGAGGGGTCGCCAGACTTTAAAACGTTCAACGCAGCTTTGCGTCGCACTTCAGCGTTGGGGCTGAAAAGGGTCAATCCACCAAGGGTATTTTGAATGGCGCGCCTCAGGGCGTTGTTGACTTTGATTTTATCAAACTCGACCTTGGGTGCTTCGGCTGTTGCCGATAAATTCATGGGATCGATAAGCGCAAGGGCTTCACCCTTGGCCTTGGTGATGAAAACTTTCTGATCTGATTTGCGCATGTGCAAATTGCCAGCGACAAGCGCCTCCAGCACAGGAACGGCGGCTTCATTGCCTGATGCAACAAGGGCCGTAATCGCAACTTCGCGCTGTTTGAAGTCGCCCTGCGCCAAGGCATTGACAAGTGTTGCCGCATCCTGCGCCCAAGCTGCTGCGTGGCACATCAAAACAAAAAACAATATGAGCAGCGTGCGCATCACTTTTGCCAATGCCGAAAAAGAAAAGAGGTGACCGCCCGGGGGAGGAGGAGTCCGAACGGCCACCAGTTCAGCGGAGGAACCGCTTACAATGTGCTGGCACCACCACCACATTTAGCCGTGGCGACATTGAAATTGCCGCAAGCCATGGGCTTTCGCCAATCCGAGATCAGGTCTTTCGAATCTGGCAGGAAGTCAGACCACTCATCTCCAACGACAAGACCCGAGGTTTGCCAGACGATTTCAAATTGGCCGCTCTCCTGGATTTCGCCAATGAGCACGGGCTTGGTGATGTGATGGTTCGGCATCATGGTGGAAAGACCGCCGGAAAGATTTGGCACGGCCACGCCGATGATGGCTTCAGCAACCGGATCAGTATCAGTGGTTCCCGCTTTTTTCACCGCCTCAACCCACATGTTGAAGCCAATGAAATGGGCTTCCATTGGATCGTTGGTGACGCGCTTGTCATCCTTGGTGAAGGCCTTCCAGCCTTTGATGAATTCAGCATTGGTCGGATTGTCGATAGACATGAAATAGTTCCACGCCGCGAGATGTCCCACGAGTGGTGCCTTGTCGATACCTGCGAGTTCTTCTTCACCCACCGAGAACGCCACGACCGGAATGTCTGTTGCAGCAACGCCTTGTTGGCCGAGTTCCTTGTAGAACGGCACATTGGCATCACCATTGATGGTGGAGACAACAGCCGTCTTCTTGCCAGCAGAACCAAACTTCTTGATATCAGCCACAATCGATTGCCAATCGGCATGACCAAACGGCGTGTAGTTGATCATGATGTCTTCGGGTGCAACCTTCAGAACATCCTTGAGATATGTTTCGAGAATTTTGTTTGTCGTGCGTGGATAAACATAGTCGGTGCCAGCAAGAACCCAACGTGTCACACCTTCCTTGGCGAGATAGTCAACCGCGGGAATGGCTTGCTGGTTTGGAGCAGCGCCTGTGTAGAACACGTTCTTTGAACTTTCTTCACCTTCGTATTGCACGGGGTAGAACAGCAGGCCGTTCAATTCTTCAAACACGGGCAAAACGGATTTGCGTGACACAGATGTCCAGCAACCGAAAACGGCAGCACATTTGTCAGCGGAAATGAGACCACGGGCTTTTTCAGCAAACAGCGGCCAATCGGAGGCCGGATCAACAACGACGGCTTCGAGTTTTTTGCCGAGCAAACCGCCCTTGGCGTTTTGTTGCTCGATCAACATCAGCATCACATCTTTCAGTGTGGTCTCGCTGATGGCCATGGTGCCTGACAACGAGTGCAAGACACCGACCTTGATCGTTTCACCTGCGGCAAATGCATATTGTGGTAGGGCGACAGCAGCCATCACTGCTCCCATCGCCACGGCCGATTTCAAAAAATTCCGTCTGTTGTACATTGCGCTCTCCATGACGTGCTTTGTGCACTGCAGTAGAGTTTGCAACGGGCGTGCCAGATGGTAAATTCATCTATCAGTATGATATTAAATGACTTTATTGAAGCCTAAAAATTAATCATCATCAAGTAGTGCACAATAAATCGCCAATTCCATTTGCCACTGCACAAATTCACTGCAAATAGTTGCGCTGACTCCTTGCTGTAGCCGAGCGCGTTTGAGCGGTCGTTCAAACACCGCAGTCATTAATTTGCGGTTGGACACATTAAACCTCTGTTTTCATCCGCATCAATCAATCCCTTCGGGCGCACCATTTTTCAAGAATCCATATTGGACCTTATTGGGCCTAGCTCGACGTGTCGTTCATGCTGAAATACCCTCAAGCACGTGGGCACGTGACGATGGCCAGCTTGCGTAAACCTTGCCGCCATGGGCGAGGTCGAGGGTTTCCAGTTCGCGCTGACCGATTTGCACTTTGATTTCACTACCGTCAGCGGCTTCGAGGAAAAGTGTGACCGTCGTGCCCGTGAATTGTTCAGAGATCAGCTGGCATTCCACAGTGTTGTCGGCTGTTGGTTTTCTGGTGGAGAGTTGCACGAGGTCGGCAGCGACGACGAAGCTCAGGGGATTTCCGGTTTGGGCGTTGGGGGCTGCGGCGGCGGGAACAGTGAAGGTGCCGAGTTTGGTTTCAACACTGACTGTGTCTCTTGCTTTTGCCGAGACCTTGCCTTCAAAGATGTTGTTGCGGCCTACAAACTCGGCAACGAACTTGTTTTGGGGCGCGCGGTAGATATCCTTCGCTTTGCCGATCTGCGCGATCTCGCCTTGCGCCATGATGATCACACGATCTGCCATCGCGAAGGCCTCAGACTGGCTGTGGGTGACGTAAACAAACGTGATGCCGAGTTCTTTTTGCAATTTGGTGAGAACACTTTGCATGCGGATAACCAAGTGCGCATCAAGCGCTGAGAGTGGTTCATCGAGCAACAGGATTTTGGGTTCGGTTACGAGTGAGCGCGCCAAGGCGACGCGTTGCCTCTGGCCGCCGGAAAGTTTTGCAACATTGCGTTCGGCAAATTGTCCGATGCCCAGGCGCTCCAGCCAATCGAGTGCCTTCTTCTTGCGTGTTGACGCATCCATGCCCCGCATCTTGAGGCCAAACTCGACATTTTCGCGCGCGTTGAGAAATGGAAAAAGGGCCAGCGACTGCCAGACCATGGGCGTGTCGCGCTCATGCGGCTTCACATCATTCATGACGCGGCCATCGAAACGGATCTCGCCTGATGTTGGTGCTTCGAGACCGGCAAGCATGCGCAGTGTTGTGGTCTTGCCGCAGCCGGAGGGGCCCATGATGGCAAGGAATTCGCCCGCACCAATGTCAAAGCTTGTCGGCTTGACGGCAACGAAATTGTCGAAGCGCTTCTCAACCCTATCGAAGACAACAAGGGGCTGGGCCATTATGCAGGTTCCTCTTTGTTACCCTTGGACAGCATGAGTGTTTGGGCAATGACAATCAGCGCAATGGAAATGACGAACACAAATGTGCCGATGGCATTGATCTGCGGATCGACATTGCCTTGCAGAATTTCAAGAATGACGACGGGAACTGTCTTGTTGAGACCGGACACAAACCATGCCACGGCAAACTCGTCGAAGGACACAGCGGCGGTCAGGCACAGGGCTGCGATGATCGATGGCATGGTAAAGGGCACGACAACTTCGCGCATGGCGCGCCATTCCGATGCACCCAAATTCCAAGAAGCCGCTTCGAGATTGGGATCCATGTCGTTGAGGCGCAAACGAATGACAGCCATGGCAAAGGGTGCGCCCAACACAGTGTGGGCAATGATGATGGAAATCACTTTTCCAGAAAGGCCAATTTGCGCAAGCCACGACAACATGGCGAGCGCCATGATGATCAGGGGAATGGTGGGCGGCAACATCGCGAGCGCCAGATAGGCTTGCTTCCCGAGGAAATTGTAGCGGTAATCCGTATAGGCCGTGCAGAAGCCAATGAACGTTGAGAGCAGCGAGGAACACACAGCAACGAACAGGCTGGTCCAAGCCGCTTCGATCACTTCTGGCCGATTGAGCACTGTCTCATACCACTTCGTCGAGAAGCTGCCCAAGGGCAAGCTCGGGAAACGATCAGAGTTGAAAGAAAAAACCAGACTCGCGATGATCGGCGTGAAGATGAAGGCAAAGGCGAGTGCGATGTAAACGTAAAGCGCCCACTTCACGGTTTTATCAGCGTTCATCCGCGCCTCCGATAAGCCGCAGTGACAGCGGCGAAGGCGACCGCGAGCAAGGACAAGATCATGACAACGGCAATCACGGCGGCTCTCGGCCACTGCTGGCCAGACTTGGTTGAATCAACAATCATGATCGAAAGCGTCGGTGGCTTGGAGCCGCCGAGATAATAGGGACTGACAAAATCACCAAAGGAGAGAATGAAACAGAAAAGAGCGGCCACGATCAGGCCGACTTTTGCCGCCGGAATGATGACAGCGAATATCGTTCGGATCGGGCTGCATCCCAGATTGTTGGACGCTTCAATGAGTGTCTTGTCGATGCTGGAAAGCGAGATCGTCTGCAGGATCACGACAAGTGGAAACGCCAGGGTGAGGTAGCCGATGATGGTGCCTGCTGGCGTGTTGAGCAGTGAAATTGGCCCCAAGCCAAACCAGGCAAGAAAGGCGCTGATCACGCCATTGCCAGCGAGGACCACTTGCCATGCATAAATGCGCACGAGGTAACTTGTAAAAAATGGAATGATAAGAAAGAACAGCGCCCAGCGCCTGGCTTTGTCATTGAGTTTGAAGGCAAGGCCGTAGGATGCAGGAAATGCCAGGAGCGAGGCGAGCACTGTCGCTGCAATCGCCAGCGCCATTGTGTAAGCGTAGGAATTCCAGAAAATGTTCCAGCCCAGCATCTTCGCCCAATTGTCGAATGCGAAGGCGGGTGTCATCCGGTAGTTTTTGACGAGCCAGAAACTCATCACAAACATGAAGCCGAGTGGCACAACGAAGAACAGCGTTTGCCAGATCAGCAAAGGAGCGCGCCAAAACCATGCATATGTATCTATGCGTTTGGACTCGGCCATTCTGTTCCCCTCTGCGCTAAAACGCTCCCCGAATTATCGGAGAGCGCCAGTGCCTGCGTGATTACGATCCCTTATATTCTGACCAGAAGTCGTTCCAGACTTCAAGGCTCTGCTGCTTGGGAACGCCGCGATACTTGATACGGCCCTCTTTGATCAGCGTGATCGGATCGTTGGCTGCACCTTCGACCTGACCGGTGCGGGCTGCTTCTTTCGGGTTCTTGTCGTTCAGTGCCTTGCGGCCTGCCTTGGTCACGGCAAAGCCGGGATAAGCAGCCATTTGTGCAGACTTCGCCTGGCCATCAGCCGAGAGCATGTACTGGATGAACTTCTTGGCGATGTCGGCGTTCTTGGTGCCCTTGCCGATTGACCAGGATTCGGTCCACTGGATGCCGCCTTCGTTTGGAACAACCGATGCCACTTTCGCACCATCACGTTCGAGAACACCGGTGATCCAGTCACCAATGCCAACCATGGCCAGCATTTCGCCGTTCTTCAGACCGTTGAAGGTGCCACCGTAATCGAAGAAGCCGCCAACTTGCGGACGCAGCGACTTGGTTGTTTCTTTCACCTTGTCAAAGGCTGCGGTGTCGATATCAAACGGACTTGCATTGCCATTGAGCAGGCTCATCTGGCCAAGCGTTGGCAGATGCCAATCGAAGTGGCCGACCTTGCCTTTGATCTCAGGCTTCCAGAAGCACTTGTAGCTCTTGGCTTCTTCAGCTGAAACAGCTGTCGTGTTGTAGGACACGCCGAGATGGCCACAGCGCACCATGGCGGAAAAAAGCTTGCCGTCTTTCCAGTGACCAGGGAACTGCTTCCACTCGTCGAAGATGAAATCATCAAACGGATAATCTGCGGCATTCAGTTCTTCGACATAGCCCGTTTCATTCAGGGCTTGCACAAATTCAGCGTCGGAGAGGATGACATCGTAAGTGCCGGGAGGAGACTGGGCGATGAGTGCCAGCATGTTGTCGCCGCCAGCATAATACTTCGGCTTGAACTTCACATTGTTGGCGGCTTCGAATTCGGCGACCACATCGGGCTCACCGTGGCCATACCAGGCCAGCATGTTGAGTTCGACAGTTTGTGCCCAGGCGCGGCTGACGAATGGCATCGATAAGGCGGCTGCCGAACCATAGCGCAATACATCGCGACGATTGGGTTTAAGAAGGCTTTTGGAGCTCATGAACGTTTCTCCCTTGCACGGCTGTTATCCTGCAGGTTTTTGCCGCGCAGACGGTAGAGTAATCACAAGTTTTGCATTGGCAAAAATTGATCCTTCAAATCGATCTATGAGATTCTCTTATGCTGCCTTCCGCACGTTCAAGGCGCAAAAAATCTGTCTGTCCTGAATCGCGAAGGGTTTGCATGATGTAGTTCACCAGCAAAAGAGCCGCCGTCGATGCGCCAGTATTTTTGAAAAACATGCCCACATGAATATCCGACAAGGGTGGGAAGCCGTCACTTTCCGTCAAGACGCGCATCCCCCGCAGTAACGTGCGTTGCGTCAACGCGGTAACACCAAAGCCCGACTGAACGGCTTCCTGAATGCCAGTAATGCCGGGACTGCAAAAGACGATGCGCCAGGGTTTTCCGATCTGGTCCAGTCCTTCGACCATCCTGTTGCGATAGTGACACCCCTCCGGATGGGCTGCAATGGGAACGGGCGCTCGCGCAAAAGCATCCGAGCCCAACCCGACAACCCACAACGGACGCTCGGCCCATGTGTAGATCAAACCCGGTGGCGGCTTGCCGTTGAACATGGCGACTGCAACATCAAGATCATCCTGCGCGAACATCGGCAAAAGTGCATCGCTGATTTCGCAGTGGATCGAGATTTGTACTTCCGGGTGAGCCCGAACAAAATTGCCCAGTGCTTTTTGAAAGAAGCCTATCGCGTAATCGGTTGGAAGGCCGACGCGTAGGCTCCCGGTCGACTCCTTCTTTTGCAACCGCGCAACAATCTCGTCATTCATGACAAGCAATTGGCGTGCATAACGCGCGAGGTCCTGTCCTTCCCGGGTAAGCAAGATCGTTCGGCCTGATGTATCCATCAACTTGAGGCCAACCAGTTCTTCAAGTTTGCGGATTTGCAGGCTAATGGCAGGTTGGGTGCGGCCCAACAATTGCCCGGCCTTGGTGAAACTGCCGAGATCAATGACTGCAAGAAAGGTGCGCAGCACATCTGTAGGCAGATTGACGGCCGCCATGACCAACTCCTAAGTGAAACTTATGGGACAATAACTTAAATGAATTTCCCATATCCACGCTAGCCCCATATTTCTTGGCGTCAACAAAGAAAAGCAGGAGGAAACGATGACGGGACAGCGGCCCTTTGCAGCCGAGATGCCTTGGCCTGACTTTCACGCCAGGGTGAAGGACGGCAAAACGCCCATTCTGATTCCGCTCGGTTCAATGGAGCAGCACGGTCACCACATGCCGCTGCATGTTGATGTGTTGCTGCCAACAGAGTTTGCGCGCCGCGTTGCTGAGCAAGTTGGCGGCTTGGTCGCACCGTCATTCGTTTATGGATATAAGTCGCAACAGAAATGCGGCGGCGGCAATCACATTCCAGGCACTGTCAGCCTCGAAGGCCAAACACTGGTTCATCAATTGCGCGATGTGATCAAGGAATTTGCCAGGCATGGCGGACGGAACTTCGCCATCGTCAATGGTCACTACGAGAATTCGTGGTTCATCACGGAAGCAGTTGATCTCGCACTTCGTGAACTCCGGTGGGATGATATCAAAAATGTGAAGGTCGTTGTTCTGTCCTATTGGGATTTCGTCAATCAGGAGACGATCGACAAGATTTACCCCGATGGCTTTCCCGGCTGGGCTGTCGAACATGGTGGTGTACTTGAAACATCGCTGATGCTTTCGCTCTATCCTGACTTTGTTCAGCTTGAGCGCGCCATTGATCATCCGCCAGCGACTTTCCCACCCTACGATGTCTATCCAGTGAAACCAGAATGGACGCCTGCCAGTGGCACGCTTTCCTCGCCCAAACAGGCCACACGCGAGAAGGGTGATCTCATGCTATCGGTCTGCACTGATGGCATCGTGAAAGCATTGCGCGACGAATTTTCAATCAAGGCCGCATGAGCGGCAATCACACCAGGGAGCAAAAAAGATGAGCATGACCAGAGAACGGCTGCAGGATTATCAAGGCAATGGCGATCGCGTGAAGCCGACATTTTCCGATAAGGAAATGAAGCGCCGCCAGGACAATATCCGCAGGCACATGACCGAACATAAGATCGACGCCGCACTGTTCACGTCCTATCATTGCATCGGCTACTACTCTGATTTCATGTTCTGCTATTTCGGTCGTCGCTATGGTCTTGTAATTGACCACAAGGGTTGCACTTCGATTTCGGCAGGCATTGATGGCGGCCAACCATGGCGCCGCACTTTTGGTGGCAAGAATGTTACTTACACTGACTGGCAGAAGGACAATTATTTCCATGCCGTGCGCGGCCTCACCAAGGGCGTGAAGCGCTTGGGCATTGAATTCGATCATATCAATCTCGACACGATGGAACTGCTGAAATCAGAATTCCCCGACATGGAATTTGTCGACATCGCGCAGCCTGCCATGCGCCAGCGCATGATCAAGTCGGCAGAAGAAATTGAACACATCACCAAGATGACGCGCATCGCCGATATCGGTGGTGCTGCGTGCTGCGAAGCCAGCCAAGTGGGTGTTGGCGAACATGAAGTGGCGCTGCATTCCACATCAACCATGGTGAAGGAAATCGCGCGTATCTGGCCGCATGGCGAATTGATGGATACCTGGACCTGGTTCCAGTCCGGCATTAATACCGATGGCGCGCATAACCCCGTGACCTCACGCAAACTGGAACGCGGCGATATCCTCAGCCTCAACTGCTTCCCGATGGTTGCTGGCTATTATGTGGCGCTGGAGCGCACGCTGTTCTGCGAAACAGCAACGGATGAAAACATTCGCCTGTGGAACATCAACATCGAAGTGCATGAGCGCGGCATCGAACTGTTGAAGCCCGGCAAGAAATGTTCGGAAGTTGCCAAGGAACTGAACGACATTTACGAAAGCTATCAACTTCTGAAGTATCGCTCATTCGGTTATGGCCACAGCTTTGGTGTGCTCTGCCATTATTATGGCCGCGAGGCTGGCCTTGAACTCCGTGAAGATTGCCACACAGTACTAGAGCCCGGCATGGTTGTCTCAATGGAGCCGATGATCACCATCCCCAATCACATTGCTGGCGCTGGCGGCTACCGCGAGCACGACATTCTCGTGATCACCGAAGACGGCAACCGGAACATCACGCATCATCCTTACGGTCCAGAAAAGATGATCATCAAGAAATAACCTTTTCTGTTGATGCATGGCCCAAGTTGCTCCACTGTGGGCAAAAATAATGCAAGGCAGGTAGGGCATGGCTGATCAACAGCCGATGGTGAGGTTTGAGAACGTCCAGAAGAGCTATGACGGCGAAACTCTCGTCGTCAAAAACCTGAATCTGGATATTGCCAGGGGTGAATTTGTAACCATGCTTGGTCCGTCAGGATCGGGCAAGACCACGACACTCATGATGCTGGCAGGCTTTGAAACTGCGACCCATGGTGAAATCAGCCTCGACGGCCAGTCCATTAATCTGGTGGCACCCCACAAGCGTGGCATCGGCATGGTGTTCCAGAACTATGCGCTTTTTCCGCACATGACGGTGGGTGAGAATCTTTCCTTCCCACTGGAAGTGCGCGGGATGGCAAAGCCTGATCGGGATGTGAAGATCAAGCGTGCGCTCGACATGGTGCAGATGGGCGCCTTTACCAACCGCAGGCCCGCACAACTTTCTGGTGGTCAACAACAGCGCATTGCACTGGCGCGCGCCTTGGTCTTTGATCCCAAACTTGTGCTGATGGACGAACCACTCGGTGCCCTCGACAAGCAATTGCGCGAGCACATGCAGTTTGAAATCAAGCGGCTGCATGACAGCCTGGGTGTGACGGTGGTCTATGTGACCCATGATCAGGGCGAGGCTCTCACCATGTCGGACCGCATTGCTGTTTTTAATGACGGTATCATTCAGCAATTGGCCACACCGTCTGACCTTTATGAGCGTCCGGGCAATGGTTTTGTTGCCAGCTTCATCGGCGAGAACAACAGGCTGCCGGGTGTTATCGAAACGATTTCGGGTGATCGTTGCACAGTCCGCTTGGCTGATGGAGAACTCATCGACGCAACCCCTGTGAATGTCACACAGAAGGGCCAGAAAACTCTCGTGTCGATCCGTCCCGAGCGCGTCGAACGCCAGACTGCCAAGGCGGCAAGTTCACATGTCATCGATGCAGAAGTACTGGAATTCATCTATATGGGTGATGTGTTCCGCACCCGTTTGCGCGTGGCGGGAACAGATGACTTCGTCATGAAGAGCCGCAATGCCCAGGGCGAAGCTCCACTTCGTCCGGGTGAGAAAATCAAGGTCGGCTGGCATCCGCAAGATGCCAGAGCGCTTGTTCCTTGAGAATTGACTAAAGCGAACCAATAAAAGGGAGAAAGACAAATGAAGAGATTACTTATCGTGACAACAGCTCTGGTGGGATTATCCATCCAGGCCAATGCTGCAGAACTGACTGTAATGTCCTGGGGTGGTGCCTATGGCGGCGCCCAGACTGAAGCTCATGTCAAGCCCTGGGCTGCAAAGTCAGGCTTTGCCGCCAAGATGGTGGACAGTGACAATCCTGCTCAACCCGTCAAGGCACAAGTTGAAGCGGGCAACGTAACTGTTGATGTTGCTTCACTTGAATACGCTGACGCCATCCGCCTTTGTGATGAAGGTGTCCTCGAAAAGCTTGATGTCGCAGCATTGCCAGCAGGCAGTGATGGCACGGCTGCCAAGGATGACTTCCTGCCAGGTGCCGTAACGGATTGCGGCGTCTCGACCGATATCTGGGCCAACGTCTATGGTTATGACTCAACGAAGTTGACGGGCACTGTCCCGACCACAGCGGCGGATTTCTATGACCTCACAAAGTTCCCCGGAAAGCGCGGCCTGCGCAAGGGTGCAAAGGGCAACCTCGAGTTCGCTTTGATGGCTGACGGTGTAGCTGCTGCGGATGTGTACAAAGTGCTTTCGACGCCAGAAGGCGTTGATCGCGCCCTCAAGAAAATGGACACCATCAAGAAGGACGTGGTGTGGTGGGAAGCTGGTGCTCAGCCACCACAGCTGCTTGCTGACGGTGAAGTGGTGATGACCACGGCCTATAATGGTCGCCTCTTCAACGCTGCCATTTCCGAAGGAAAGCCATTCCAGATCGTTTGGGACGGCCAGGTCTATGAAAACGAAATGTATGTGATACCGAAGGGCGCACCAAACAAGGACAAGGCCCTTGAGTTCATTCAGTTCGCAACATCAACCGAAGGCCTGCGCGCCCAAGCCCAGCACATTTCCTATGGTCCCGCCAGGAAGTCTTCCATGAAGGAAAAGCTTGTGTTCAAGGACGGCAAGACCGAGATGGCACCGCATCTGCCAACGGCTGAAGCCAACCTCAAGAACTCACTGCTCTCGGACTTCCAATTCTGGGTAGACCGCGACGCTGAGCTCAACGAGCGCTTCAACGCCTGGCTCGCCGCCAACTAAGACAATCATCCGGGCGCGGGGAAACCTTGCGCCCGGATTTTCATAATTTTGAGAGCAACATCAGTGAACCAAGAAGCGCCCCTGCAAACTGCAGACGGTACACCACTCAAGGAAGCACTTTCACGTGCGCAGAGGCGGTCAAAAATCCGCGCGTTTCTGTTGGTTTTTCCGTTGCTCGCCTTTGTTGTGCTGAGCTTCATCGTGCCGATTTTCCAGATGCTGGAGCGGTCGGCCTACAACGACATGTTTTCAAAGAACGCGCCTGCCCTTGCGCAATGGTTCAACACTCATCCCCAAAGTGAAGGAATTGATGAGACTGCATACGCCGCACTCGTCACCGATCTTGTCGCGATGCAAAAGGCGAAAACATCAGGCGAAGCTGGCCTGCGCGTCAATTTCACTTTTCCCGGTACTGTTTCTCTCTTCAAGGCTGGTGCCCGCGAGGCCGAAAAAATGCAGCCACCCTATAAGGAAAAGCTGGTGGCGCTTAATCCATTGTGGGGAGACGCGCGCCTATGGGCTTCGCTGAGAACGGCATCTTCGCCATGGACAACGGATTTCTTCATGGTCTCAGCAGATATGAAGCGCTCGGCTGATGGCGGTGTTGAACAGACAGCCCCCGAACAGCGGATCTACATCTACCTCTTCGTCAAGACATTCATTCTCTCCGGCGTGATTACAGCGATTTGCCTGCTGTTGGCTTTCCCCATCGCACATCTCCTCGCCACGCTGCCGATGTCAAAATCCAACCTGCTGATGATCCTGGTACTGCTGCCGTTCTGGACCTCACTGTTGGTGAGAACGACCGCCTGGATCGCACTTCTGCAGCAGCAAGGTGTGGTCAATGATGCGCTGGTCACGACAGGTATCATTGCCGAAGAAAGCCGCAAGGCGATGATCTACAATCAGACCGGCACAATCATCGTGATGACGCACATCCTGTTGCCCTTCATGGTGCTGCCGCTCTATTCCGTGATGAAGGTGATCCCGCCAAGCTACGCCCGTGCAGCGCGTTCACTGGGTGCAACCAGCTGGACCACCTTCCGCCGCATCTACCTGCCGCAAACATTGCCGGGCATTGCCGCAGGGTCGCTTCTCGTGTTCATTCTGGCCGTCGGCTACTACATCACGCCAGCCCTTGTGGGCGGTGCCGACGGGCAGCTGATTTCGAACTTCATCGCCTTCCACATGTCGAAGTCCAACTGGTCGATGGCAGCAGCTCTTTCAGCCATTCTGCTCGCGGTAGTGCTGGTCCTCTATTGGCTTTATGATCGTCTGGTCGGCATCGACCGCCTGAAGCTCGGATGACATCATGGCGCTTCCAGCCTACGCAACCCCTCTCGAACGCATCTGGCATTATGCCTACAAGGCCATATGTGTTGGAGTGTTCACCTTCCTGATCGCGCCGATCCTGATCGTGATCCCGCTTTCGTTCAACGTGGAACCCTATTTCAGCTTCACACAGAAAATGCTGGCACTTGATCCCACGGGCTATTCAATGCGCTGGTATGATCTGCTGCTCACCTTCGGCCTCAATGCGACCGATGAAGCGATGCGCGATGGCAATTGGTGGAGCCAAGTCTGGCGCGAGGCCACATGGGTGCGTGCGGCAAAGAGTTCCGTATGGGTTGGCCTATGGGCAACGATCCTCGCCACCGTTTTGGGAACCATTGCAGCGCTTGGCCTTTCACGGCCCGAAATGCCATATCGGCGTGTTATCATGGCGATCCTGATTTCGCCAATGATCGTTCCCATCATCATTATCGCAACCGGCATGTTCTTTGCCTACTCAGCAGCGTGTATTCCGACTGACTCAGTAATCGGCGGCGTGCTGGCGCCAGTGCTTTCGCACAAGGGTTGTTTGGCAAACAGCTATCTCGGCGTCATTCTCGCCCACGCTCTTTTGGGTATTCCGTTTGTCATTATCACGGTGACAGCAACCCTTGCAGGCTTTGATCAATCCTTGATCCGTGCCTCGGCCTCACTGGGCGCTTCGCCTTCGAAAACCTTCTTCAAGGTGATCATGCCGCTCATCCTGCCCGGCATTATCTCAGGTGCACTCTTTGCATTTGTCACGTCATTCGACGAAGTGGTGGCCGTGCTCTATGTCGCAAGCAACGACCAACAGACCATTCCGCGTCAGATGTGGAACGGCATCCGCGAGGCAATCAGCCCGGCGATCCTTGCGGTAGCCACCATATTGGTGTTCATTTCTGTAGGTCTGTTGACAACAGTGGAATTGCTCCGCCGCCGTTCAGAAAAGCTGCGCGGTATCAAGTCTTGAAAGATTGTTACACGGTGCTCAGGGTAGGCATGGTTGTTTCGATGGAGCTGATGATCATCAGGAATTGACGACGCGCCAATGTTGTTGTCAGAGTGGCACAAATGTCTCTTACTGAATCAGAAATCGAGCGTTATGCGCGCCATATCGTGCTGCCTGAAATGGGTGGACCGGGGCAGAACCGTCTGAAGAAATCTTCAGTACTTGTGGTGGGTGCAGGGGGGCTTGGTGCGCCCTTGTTGCTTTACCTTGCTGCAGCAGGTGTGGGGCGGATTGGCATCGTTGATCATGACCATGTCTCGCTATCGAATTTGCAACGCCAGGTCATTCACACAACAGACCGCATTGGTCTTGCGAAAGTCGAGAGTGCAGCGGCGCAAATGCGCGCCATCAATCCGCATGTTGAAATCGAAACGCATGGCATTCGCCTGACCGCAGAGAATGCGCTTTCATTGATCGCGCATTACGACATTGTTGCTGATGGCTGCGATAATTTTCCAACCCGCTATCTGGTGAGTGATGCGTGTTTCTTTGCGAAGAAGACACTTGTGTCTGCAGCGGTTGGCCAGTTTGATGGACAGATATCAACTTTCAAGCCGCATGAGACGGGTCCTGATGGCATTGCCTTTCCAACTTATCGCTGCTTCATGGGAGAGTTGCCATCGCGTGGACTTTTTCCTGCTTGTGAAGAGGCCGGCGTAATCGGTGCGCTTCCCGGGATTCTCGGATCAATGCAGGCGATGGAAGTGATCAAGGAGCTTTTGGAAATTGGTGAAAGTCTTGCAGGCCGCATCCTGATGTATGATGCCTTGGCGGCGCGGTTTTTCGAAGCAAAGCTCAATTGGAACCCCGATAATCCGCTGAATGGAAAAGCACCCAGAATTACGAGTTTGCGCGCCGAGAATTATCAGGACTGAGAGGTCTGGTGGTACTAATTTTCGCCCACGAATTTTGCCGTAGCTTCGTCGAATACACGACTATGTCCAGGATTTCCCTCGGGAACAGCGACTCCCTTTGACAAGAAAAATGTAGTGCTGAATCCACCGTAAAGCCCAGCTGGGTATCGCGCTGGTCCCAAAACTCTCCAGCCGTCTTGCGTTGCCTCGAGCTTGCCTTCTCCACGTAGCTGCCAGAGACCTGCAAGGCCGGGCAGGACAGCATAGCGTTCAGCCTTCACCGGCGTAACGACCTCGTCCAAGTTGATATCCGCAATGCCAGTCCTATATTGATAAAGTCCCAAATCCCTGTTTCCTTTATAGGGCTGGGAGCCAGGAGGGATATGTTCGAGCTTTCCCGATGCATTGATCGTATAACGCTTCTCGCCAATTGCATCCAATGAGGCCCAATTCTGCTTTGGGCTTGCGCCGGGATTATTGGCCCCTTCGCCAGATGGAACTCTGGCAGCACTGATGTGGTACAGCCCAAACATCGCGTCAGGTTCGCGGTCAGCCAACTTTCGGATCATGGCCCTGGCAATCAAACCCTCATTTGATTTTGGGTCATGAAAAGAGACAATGCAGTTCCGCCCATTGATGAATTCGATCTTTCCTTTTTCAATCCCCACAACACCAGCATTGACCTTGTCGCTGTCCTCACTCTTTGGTGCGGCAACGACAATAACTTTCTGCAACCGCGAAATCTCTCCGCTGAACTGCCAAATCACAGGGCTGTAGGAACTTACCAGCTGCCATTCGGGTTTTCATCCGGGTCTTTTGCGACTCGGTCATTGCTACAGCCCCTCAGTCATTTCCAAATAGGCAGCGCGAATATCTTCTCGAGTGTCAGCAAGTGCCGTACTGGTCCCGGCAGTGATGGCAGCAGTGCCAATGCATAAAACGCGAAATCCGTTCAAAATCCGATCAACGCTCATTGCAGCAACTCCCCTGACCAATCAAAGATTGGAACAAACTACACACGCAGGTCTAACGTTGTGTTTTCAAGACTGGTTAACGATTGCTACTTCTTCGCCTTCTCCGCCACCTCGTAAAGCACCGTGGCGCGTTTGGCGGTGAGGTTGAGATGGCAGAACTGTTCTTCGATGAGACCCAATGATCCCTCGTCTTCGACCCTGCAGCGCGATGGGATTTGCTTTTGCCAGGTTTGCTGACGCTTTTTCAGCTTGGAGTATTTCTCTTTCGACATCTTGGCCTGCGCATCTTTCAGCGCCTTGTCCATGATGCTGGTCCAGGCGACGGACTCGCGCGCGATGCAATCCAGTGTTTCGCCTGTGTTGGGCGCTTCCGGCAAGCACGGGCCACTCACCATGCCCTGGCATCCTACAGGGAGGTTCAGCGCGGCCTTTGATGCGCCTTTCTTGAACAGGCAGGCAAGCACGGTTTTGGTGTCCGCTTCGACTGTTTCAGCCTTGGCGGAAGTGACAAGTACCATCATCAGTGAAAGTGCCAGAACTGCGCGCACGCGTGCCCCCCGTATCGTCTAACGCTAATCTATCTTGAAGTGATGGTCACGCCAAAATCGCTTTTAAGATGAACCACCCGCATGTTTCTTCAGAAACGCTACCGTACGGCCCCAGGCGAGGTCGGCGGCTTCCTTGTTGTAGCGCGCGGCGTTGCTGTCATTGTTGAAGGCGTGGTTGGCACCTTCATACATGTGAAGCTCATATGATTTGTTTGCGGCCTTCAGTGCGGCTTCGAATTCGCCGATCCCTGCATTGATGCGCTCATCAAGCGAGGCGTAGTGCAGCATCAAGGGCGCTGTGATCTTCGGCACATCGGCGGCGGCCGCTTGCCTGCCATAATAGGCAACACCAGCCGCCAATGCAGGTTCTGCAACGGCGAGTGCGTTCACTGCTCCACCACCCCAACAAAATCCCATGGCACCAGCTTTGCCCGTCCCTTGCGCATGCGCTATCAGCGCTTTCAACGCAGCTTGCGAATAGGCGACTTGCGCATCAGGCTTGATGGTGCCGATCATCTCGCGGGCTTTTTCTTCATCGGCAGGTGTGCCCCCTTGTGGGGCCAGATAATCCGCCCCAAACGCAACAAAGCCTTCGAGCGCCATCCGCCGCGTCACATCTTTGATATGCGGATTGAGGCCGCGATTTTCATGAATGACAAGCACTCCAGGAAGCTTCCCCGCAGCATCTTTCGGAATGGCGAGCAGACCCTTGATGCCGGGCGCAATCTCGCCCTCGGCAATCACAAGGCGCGGATCGTTTTCAGGCACCATGGCGGCTTCAGCATAGTTGTTTTCAAGCACCGGCAAAATGACCGATGCCGCTGCAGCCGATCCCGCCATCAGGCTGAGCTTGTCCAAAAACTCGCGCCGCGACATGCCGCCATGTGTGTAACGATCAAAAAGCGTAATGAACTTCTGGTCCATGAGTTTCTCCTTGTGATCCAGTTGTTTCACTTTCACCCTGAATCAGGCAAAGGCGTGGCCAAAGGGATACAATGTTTCGGGAACTCCCCAAGATTTACCAGATGGGTCAGGGTGCAGCCATCAATGGCGCGCCCTTGTCGGCGTTTGCAGCTTTGCGCCAGCTGGGTGTGGCGGCGCATTTGTGTTGTCATCAGGGATTTTTGATTGCACGGCTTGAACAGGCAGCGGAGAAAAAAGCACCGCAGGCGTGGGAACAAAAACATCTCGATATCGCTGAGCTGTTTGCATTCACATGCCCTGCGCAAAGTGCGGTGCCAACGCCACTAGGGCTGGCGCGCGCTGTTGGAGTGTCGGCAAAAAACGCAGATGATGCCTTGGAGTTGGTGGCGACAGAATTGCTGCGCCGTCTCGCCAATCCGAAGCAGCCACATTTACGCGAGACGGCTGAGCAAGCAACTTTCCTCGCGCGTGCCAACTGGCCCTGGGCCAAGGATGTGATGCAGGCACTGATGACGGCGAACCCCGCACTCAATGTTGGCACCTTTGCATCGGGCCTCAACGTGTGGGATCGGCTTGAAGATTGGGAGGAGCAGGCGCCACCTCCCAAGGGCGATCATCAGGATGTTGAACCTGAAGAAGCCTTGCAAGTCTTGCGCGATGCATTGAGTGGCGAAGGCGAGGCGCGGCCTTCGCAGCGTGAGTATGCCAAGGCTGCAATCCACGGCTTTGCACCGCGCACCTCACCTGCTTTCAACAATATTCTGATTGCCGAAGCGGGCACGGGTCTGGGCAAAACATTGGGCTATGTGTCGCCAGCCTGGGTGTGGGCCAACAAGAACAAGCGGCCTGTGTGGCTATCGACCTATACAAAGAATCTACAGCGGCAGTTGGATCAGGAAACTGCGCGCATCGTGCTCGATCCGGAAGAACGGCGCGGCAAGATTGTGGTGCGCAAAGGCCGTGAGAATTATCTGTGCCTCTTGAACATGCAAGAGACGATGGGGCGATTGCAGTCAGCAGGCGCGCGCGGCAGCTTGCTTGCAGCCTTGCTCGCGCGCTGGGCGAAAAATACCCGCGACGGCGATCTCGTTGGCGGTGATTTTCCCAGCTGGATTTTTGCGCTGTTCCCAGAGCCGGGCTTTGATGGCGGTGTAAAATTTCCGTCGCCGCAATCACTCGGCCTCACTGACCGTCGCGGCGAGTGCATCTATGTGGCATGTCAGCACTACCGGAAATGCTTCATCGAAAAAGGCCAGCGCGCCGCACGCCACGCATCATTGGTGATCGCCAATCACGCATTGGTTTTACATCAGGCTGCCGTTGATCATGCATTGGGTGTCGCCACAACGGCTGAAGAAGAAGCAGCCCCCGGCGGCCTGAAGCGCATCGTATTTGATGAAGGCCATCATTTGTTTGATGCAGCCGATGGCGCATTCTCGGCACACTTGACCGCCAATGAAACTGCCGAACTCAGGCGTTGGTTGCGTGGGCCTGAAACCGAGCGCCGCCGTGGTCGTGGGCTTGCGGATCGTTTGGGCGAACTTCTCTCCGGCGAAGAAGATGCCGAGGAAATGCTGGAAGCCATTTTGCGCGCCGCCAATGTGTTGCCTGCAGCTGGTTATCTCCGCCGCATCGAAGAAGGACGCCCGCAAGGAGCAGCAGAACAATTCTTCACACTGCTTCGCCAGCAGGTGTTGGCGCGCGATGAGGAAGATGATTACGGTTTTGGCCGCGAGACCAAATGCCTGCCGATGATTGAAGGCATTGCAGAGGCAGCAGCCGAACTTGGCGCACGGCTGAAGGCGCTGCGCATTCCGATGAACAAGCTCACCAATATTCTCGCTGCAAAATTGGATGATGAAGCAGCTGAACTTAACTCAAGTGAGCGCGGTCGCATCGAGGCGCTATCGCGCTCATTGAAACGGCGCGGTGAGTTGATGGTGGGTGGATGGCTCTCGATGTTGGCGCGATTGTCCGGTGAACAGAACGCACTGCTCGTCGAATGGTTTGCGCTCGATCAGTTTGATGTTGGCATGCATTCGCATTGGCTTGATCCAACGGAACCTCTCGCGCTCTCGGTGTTGCGCCCTGCTGATGGCGTGATCATCACCTCAGCCACGTTGAAAGATCGCCCGCCAGATTTACCTGATGATTGGCAGAATGCTGAAATGCGCACGGGTGCTGTGCATTTGCCTTACCCGGTGCGGCGCGAAAATTTCGCCTCGCCATTTGATTATCCCACCATGGCGCGCGTCATTGCGGTGAATGATGTGAGCCGCGACAGCATGGATCAACTCGCTGCTGCGTATCGTGAGTTATTTTTCGCCTCACAAGGTGGCGCGTTGGGATTGTTCACCGCGATCTCCAGACTGCGCGCCGTGCAGCGCCGCCTCGCCAAGCCACTCTCGGAAAAGGGCATGACACTTTATGCCCAGCATGTGGACCCGATGGATACAGCAACGCTTGTTGATTTGTTTCGGGCCGAACGCGATGCGTGTTTGCTCGGCACTGATGCGGTGCGTGATGGGGTTGATGTGCCGGGTGATTCACTCAGACTCATTGTCATGGACCGCGTACCCTGGGCCACGCCTACAATTTTGGAAACTGCCCGTAAGGAAGCCTTCGGCCCCAAGACTTACCCCGACATGGTGGTGCGCCTGCGACTGCGTCAGGCGTTCGGGCGATTGATCCGCAGCGAAAATGATCGCGGGTGTTTTGTGATCCTTGATCCCCGCTTGGCGTCACGTTTTTCAACCGCATTCCCCGAGGGCGTCAAGATCGAACGCATGGGGCTTGTTGACGCCATCGCCGCTGTGGCAAGCTTCACCACAAAACATGGTCCTTAGATTTTGCGCAGTGAAAGGAAAAGCCGCGTGGGGGCAAAACGCGGCTTTTCAAAGTTGGAAGTCTCACACTTTTTGTCTACAAGCAAACTCACGCACGTTTACGCCGGACATTTTATGGCTATTCCAATTTGATGGCAATCTGATCCTGATTTAGTGACAAATGCGTGACGTAACTTGCGGTCCAACAACACTGAGAAATTTTGAAAGCGCAAGAGAGAAACCGTCCACGTCAAACGCGTAGATGATGTGGCGCCCTTGGCGGTCGCTCATCAGGATGTTGCTTTTCATGAGAATTTTCAGCTGGCCTGACAAGGTGCTCTTGGCAATTTCAAGCCTGGAAGAAATCTCACCAGCCGAGAGACCCGTCTTTTCATTGGCAAGGCAAGCAACGATTGCCAGCCGTGATGGATGGCCAAGTGCTTCAAGCGTCGATGAAATTTCAGCAAACCTCATAGTTCATCGATAGTCGAACTATGTGACAGTTGCATGAACCCACGTTAGCGTGCCCTTGTCAAACCTAAAGGAGGAACAGAAATGTCGAAGAAGAAAAACAGCTCAGGGCAAAACAAGACGATGGGCAAGGTTGTTGCGATCCATGCAAGCAACGATTCAACGGATATCAATTTTGAACTTTCCGGTAAGAGCAGAAAGGATGAGAGCCGCGTGTTCCACACACGGTCTACAGTGTTGGGCAGCCTCGTCATGGCCGCCTTTGCCCGCGGCGACAAGCTTCGCGTCGAATATCTGCCAGCAAACGCAGGCGCGCCAATCCACGTTTCGGCCTTGCGTGTTGGCGCTGAGGTAAAGAAACCAAAAATCAAAACGAAGGACATGGCAACCGGAAACATTACTACAGCTCCAGTTACCGCTTCTTGATGGGGGCTTGTTGATGCCATCGCTGCTGTGGCAAGCTTCACTGCAAAACAGGAGAGTTGAATGCCCGGAACCATCAGCAATGAACAAGCGCTTATCTATGTCATGGTGATGATGTCCGGGGTGGAAGGCAAAGTGAAGCCGGATGAACTGGCACAGATCGAAGCCTTGGTCCGCAGCCTGCCCGTGTTTGAACGCTTCGATGCCACGCGCCTGATCATGATCGCCGAGCAATGTGGCGACATCCTTCAGGAAAAAGAGGGGATGCAAACCGTCATCGAACTGGTGAAGGGCCAACTGCCTGCACGTCTGCGCGAAACTGCCTACGCACTCGCTGTCGAAATTGCTGCCTCAGATTTGCTTGTCGGCAAAGAAGAACTCCGCTTCCTCGCCATCCTGCGCGATGGCTTGGGCCTCGACAAGCTCACCACAGCTGCCCTTGAGCGCTCGGCCATCGCGCGTTATCAGCCCAGATAATCCGCGACTTGACCTCAGCAGTTTTTCCCCACAAAACTCCTCGAAAAGGGAAGGTGACGCGATGAGTGCGCAGGCTGAATTGCCGCGCTGGGTGGATGTGGGGTTGATTCCCCTGATCAATCTTGCGGTTGCCCTTCTGGTTTCTGGCGTTGTAGTGTTGATCATCGGTGAGAACCCGCTTGAGGCGATGTGGATCATGCTCAAGGGAGCGGTGGGGTCGGTCAAGGGCTGGAGCTATCTGCTCTACTACGCCACCAATTTCATTTTCACAGGACTTGCTGTCGCTGTTGCATTTCATGCCGGGCTTTTCAACATTGGCGGCGAAGGCCAGGCTTATTTTGCAGGGCTGGGTGCTGCTGCTGTTGGGTTGTCACTCGATTTTCTGCCGTGGTTTTTGGTGATCCCACTTGCTGCGATTGCTGCAGCCTTGATGGGCGCACTCTGGGGATTCATCCCCGGATATTTGCAGGCCAAACGCGGCAGCCACATCGTCATCACCACGATCATGTTCAACTTCATCGCCTCAAGCCTGATGGTCTATCTGATCAACTACTGGTTCCGGCCTGTCGGCAAGATGGCAGTCGAAAGCCGCGAAGTCACTGGCGCCTACATCATGAGCTTTCGCGAAATCGCCAAACAGTTTTTCGATTATCGTTTGCCGTCATCACCACTGAACCCGACGATCTTTCTCGCGCTCCTTACCGCCTGGGCCACCTGGTATTTCTTGTGGCGCACCAGACTTGGTTATGAACTTCGCGCAGTGGGTGCCAACACCGATGCGTCGATCTACGCTGGCATCAAACCGCAACGCATCATCATGATAGCAATGGCAATCTCGGGCGGGCTCGCAGGCTTGATGGCGATCAACGAAGTGCTGGGTGCTCAACATCGCCTCGTGCTGGAGTATGTGCAAGGTGCGGGCTTTGTCGGCATCGCAGTCGCATTGATGGGTCGCAATCATCCCGTTGGCATTGTGCTTGCGGCACTGTTGTTTGGCCTTTTGTATCAGGGCGGAACCGAGCTCACATTCGCAAAACCCGAAATCAACCGCGACATGATCGTGGTGATCCAAGGGCTCGTGATCCTGTTCATGGGCGCACTCGAGCAGGCATTCCGTCCTTACTTGCAAATGCTGTTCTTCAAACTGGAAGAAGAGCATGCTTGAACTTTTCTTCGGTGCTGAAACCCTGTCATCAACGCTGCGTTTATCAGTGCCGCTCGTCTTGGCGTGTCTTGCAGGCCTGTGGTCGGAGCGCTCCGGCATTGTTGATATTGGCCTTGAAGGCAAAATGCTCGCCGCGGCTTTTGCTGCTGCTGCCTCTGCGGTTTATTTCGGCAATCCGTGGTTGGCTTTGCTTGTGGCGATCACGGTCTCTGTCGCCTTTGCGCTGGTGCATGGCTACGCCTCGATCAATCAACGCGGCAATCAAGTCGTATCAGGCGTTGCGATCAACATGCTGGCCGCCGGTCTTGCCGTGGTGCTCGGCAATGAGTGGTTCAAGGAAGGTGGGCGAACACCACCCTTGAAAGACGTCGCGCGCTTCATGCCGATTGATCTGCCATTGCTTTCATCACTGCATGAAGTGCCGGTGATAGGTTTTGTCACGCGGATTGTTTCCGGCCATTCGATCCTGACTTATGTTGCCTTGGCGCTAGTGCCGCTCACCGCTTGGGCGCTCACCAAGACCCGCTTTGGCCTTCGTCTGCGCGCCGTTGGAGAAAACCCCCACGCTGTCGATACAGCAGGCATATCAGTAGCGAAGCTCCGCTATCAGGCCGTGATCATCGCAGGCATTTTTTGCGGCATTGCGGGTGCGTTCATTTCGATTTCGCTATCAGCAAGTTTTGTGCGCGACATGACGGCGGGTCGCGGCTTCATGGCGCTCGCCGCATTGATCTTCGCCAATTGGCGCGCGTGGCCAGCGCTGTGGGCGTGTTTGTTGTTTGGTTATTTGAACGCGATGGGCACCAGGTTGCAAGGCATTCCGGTTCTCGGATTTGAAATCCCCGTGCAATTCATCAACATGTTGCCTTATGTGATGACGGTTGTTTTGCTTGCTGGCTTTATTGGTAAATCCATTCCGCCAAAAGCCTCAGGCATTCCCTATTCGAAGGATCGCTGATGCAAGATCTCGTTACAGCTGCGATTGCAGCACGCGCAAAAGCCCACGCACCTTATTCGAAATTCTATGTCGGTGCAGCAATGCGCGATGAACAAGGCCGTATCCATGCGGGATGCAACATCGAAAACGCTTCATACCCGCAAGGCTGGTGTGCCGAGCCTTCAGCGATTTCACATCTCATCATGAGCGGCGGCAAGCGCATCACCGAAGTCGTTGTGATGGGAAATGGTGACGACCTCTGCACACCATGCGGTGGCTGCCGCCAAAAAATCCGCGAGTTCGCGAACGGCGATGTGAAAATTCATTGCTGCACCGAGACGGGCAAACTCATTCGAACTTTTACACTGGACGAATTATTGCCCGCATCTTTCGGACCGGAAAATTTAAAGTAACTCAAACGCCGTACCATGGCCTAAATCCGGAAGTTCGAGATACCCCGCAATCGACTGACCGATATCGGCAAAACTTTCGCGCGCGCCAATTTCACCTGCGCGCAGATCGGGCCCAAAAATCATGATCGGCACTTGCTCGCGCGTGTGGTCGGTGCCGCGCCAGGTTGGATCATTGCCGTGATCAGCCGTGAGGATCAGGCGATCGCCCATTCGCATTTTCATGAAAACGCCGAGTAGTGCGAGATCAAACTCTTCCAGCAATTTGCCATAGCCAATCGGATCGCGGCGATGACCAAAATTCGTATCGAAGTCGACAAAGTTGGTCATCAATAATCCGCCATCGCGCAGAGTTGGCATCAGCGCTTTCACTTTTTCCATCATCGCCGCATTGCCGGAAACTTTCACCTCTTCGCCCGTTCCGACATGGCCATAGATATCACCGATCTTGCCGACCGAAATCACGTGCCGCCCCGCATCAGAAGCAACTTGCAACAGAGTGGGGGAGGGCGGCTTCACGGCATAGTCCTTGCGATTTCCTGTGCGCGCAAATGTCTGTGCGCTCTCACCCAAAAACGGCCGCGCAATCACGCGCCCCACTTTCAGATCGTAGGTGAGATCGCGCGCGATCTGGCACACATCATAAAGCCGCTGCAGCCCAAAATGTTCTTCATGTGCAGCAATCTGAATGACACTATCAGCCGATGTGTAAATGATCGGCTTGCCCTCACGCACATGCTGTTCACCAAACTGTTCGATCACTTCTGTGCCAGACGCGTGCGTGCCACACAAAAATCCTGGCAATTTCGCGCGGCTGCAAATCTCGTCGAGTAGCGCTTGCGGAAAACTTTGTGCCGTCTTTGGATAATAGTGCCACTTGAACGGCACCGGCACGCCAGCGATTTCCCAGTGTCCCGTGATTGTATCCTTGCCCTCGCTCACCTCACGCGCATGGCCCCACTTTCCCAGTATCTTTGCGCCACGGAGAGGGTCACGGCCCCCTGCAGCTTTCGCAGCACGCCCCAAACCAAGCGATGCCATTTGCGGCACTTGAAGGCGCGGGCTGTGATCACAAATGTGCAAAAGCGTGTTAGCTCCCTCATCTCCGAACTTCGCCGCATCAGGCGCATGGCCAATGCCGAAACTGTCGAGGATGAAAAGGAACACACGCGCCATCAGTTGACCTTTTCCTGTGGACCGATCCACTGAATGATGTTGGGTGTGGGCGGTGGCGCATCACCAATCTCATATGCCGCGCGCACGATCTGCTCGGCGCGATCACACGCTGCTTCGTCGCGCGCATGAATGATTGCAAGCGGCCTGTGCCTGCTGGTCTCAGCGCCTTTGCCCAAGAGTGCCGTGAGCCCGACCGCATGATCAATCTTGTCACTTGAAACACGTCGGCCACCACCAAGTTCGATGACCGCAATTCCAAGCTCACGCGTTTTGATGCTTGCGATTTTTCCAGTTGTCTCCGCAAACACCGAACGCGTCACAGGCGCTTTCGGCAAGATACGCCTGGCCATCTTGATGAAGTCATCAGGCCCGCCAAGGCCTGCCACCATGCGATTGAAATTTTCCGAAGCTCGACCATCGTCAAGTGTTGCCTGCAGTTTAGCGCGCGCATCAGCGCGAGTTTCACAAGTGCCCGTGCTCAGCAAAAGCTCAGCGCCAAGGGCAAGTGTCACATCATGCAAACGCGCATCACGATGCGTACCCGACAAATAATCAACCGCATTCTGCACTTCGATGGCATTGCCTGCGCAGGACGCCAGCGGCTCATCCATGTCAGTGATAAGGGCTGTGGTTTTCAAGCCAGCACCATTGGCCACTTCCACAAGCGACGTTGCCAATGCTTTTGCCTCGGCAAGCGTTGCCATGAAAGCACCCGACCCACACTTCACATCAAGCACCAGATGCTGCAAACCTGCCGCAAGTTTTTTCGACAGGATCGACGCGGTGATCAGCGGCACACTTTCAACCGTCGCCGTAACATCACGTACGCCATAGAGCCGCTTGTCAGCTGGTGCGAGATCAGCGGTTTGACCAATCACCGCACAGCCTGCCTGGCGCGTCACCTTGCGGAAAAGTTCAAGCCCCGGCTGCGATTGATAGCCGGGGATTGCATCAAGCTTGTCGAGCGTGCCGCCTGTGTGGCCAAGTCCGCGGCCCGAAATCATCGGCACAAAAAGCCCGCACGCCGCTAGCATCGGTGCCAGCATCAACGACACATTGTCACCTATGCCACCCGAAGAATGCTTGTCGACCACGGGTCCCGGCAAATCCCATGTGAGCACGTTGCCGGAATCGCGCATGGCGAGTGTGAGGCCCACCGCTTCCGCGCGGGCCATGCCCTTGAAAAACACCGCCATCGCAAACGCCGCAACCTGGCCTTCGGACACTGTGCCCTTGGTGAGGCCCGCAATAAACTCTTGCACTTCCCCAGTGGAAAGCGCAGCGCCATCACGCTTCCTGCGAATGACTTCTTGCGGCAGCATCATTTCATTTCCCGAAAGAAGCGCACAAACAGTTTTTGCAAAAGGCCAGCCGCTTTCGCGCCCTCGCGCTTGGTCTCTTCATGCGAAGGCGAAGCACCCTTAATGCCCGCTGCAAGATTGGTGATGGTTGAAACCGCAAGCACTTGCATCCCCAAACGCCGCGCCAGAATTGTTTCAGGTGCCGTCGACATCCCAACAGCCGTGCCGCCGATGATCTGCATCATCTTGATTTCGGCAGGCGTTTCAAATGACGGCCCGGAGTACCAGCAATAGACCCCTTGCTTCAGCGGGATTTTTTCTTTCTTCGCTGCAACCAGCATCGCTTTGCGCAAAGCCGGATCATAGGCATTGGTCATCGATACAAAATTTTCATCACCGTGCTGGCCGATCAACGGATTCATGCCAGCACAATTGATGTGATCGGTGATCAGCATCAGTGATCCCGGTTTCATCGCCGCTTTCAGCGAGCCTGCTGCATTGGTGAGGATCAAGGTTTCAATGCCAGAATTTTTCAAGGCCTCAAGGGCAGGGCGCATCACAGCGGCGTTGCCACTCTCATAGGGATGCGCGCGCCCAGCCAGCACGGCCACATCAACACCTCCCAACTTTCCCACCACAAGCTTGCCCGCATGGCCGGAAATTTTCAGCACCGGAAAACCCGGAAGCTCCGAATAAGACGTGACCACAGGCCGCTCAACAGCCTCCGCCAGCGCCCCCAAAGAGGAGCCAAGGATGAGGGCATGTTTGGGACGATAGGAACCGAAATATCTGTGCAGCATCAGGCCAAGCTACGCGCGCCCGCGAGAAAAGAAAAGAAGGGACCTCATCCGGCCCGTTGGGCCACCTTCTCCACTGCGTGGAGAAGGGAATTGTTTTCAGCTTCCCTTCTCCAACGGAGTTGGAGAAGGTGGCCGAAGGCCGGATGAGGTCCTTCCTTTCTTCCGCGCACCTTGCTATGCGCTCGGCCATGACACTGAAACTTGCCATTGTTGGAGCAGCTGGCCGCATGGGCCGCGAGCTTGGAAAGATTGTTGCGGAAACTCCGGGCTGCGCGCTTGCGGGCGGCATTGAAGTTGCAGGTTCACCACACCTTGGTGCAGATTACGGTGCGCTGATCGGACTTGCTGCTTCAGGCGTCAAAATTTCTGCTGATGCTGATCAGGTGCTGAACGAAGTCGATGGCATTATTGATTTCACTGTGCCAGCGGCAACGCTTGCGATGGTGAAGCGAACTGCAGCCCTCAAGAAAATTCACATCATCGGCACCACAGGTCTGGATGCCGCAGGTGAAGCTGCGATCAGGGAAGCGGCCACACAAACGCGCATCGTGAAGTCTGGCAACTACAGTCTGGGCGTCAATATTTTGCAAGGCTTAGTCAAAAAAACCGCAGCCCTTCTCGGCGAAGATTTCGATATCGAAGTTTTGGAAATGCATCACAAGCACAAGATCGATGCGCCTTCGGGAACTGCGCTGATGCTTGGCCAAGCTGCAGCTGATGGTCGTGCCGTCAATTTGAAAGAAAAATCCGTGCGCTCGCGCGATGGTCACACAGGTGCGCGCAAAGCGGGCGATATCGGTTTTGCCACATTGCGCGGTGGTGCCGTGATCGGCGATCACACCGTGATGTTCTCAAGCGATGCCGAACGCATCGAACTCACCCACAAGGCCCAAAGCCGTGAGATGTTTGCGAGAGGTGCGTTACGTGCAGCGCTTTGGGTCAAGGATCAAAAGCCCGGCCTTTATGATATGCAAGATGTATTGGAGTTGAAGTAATGTCTGGAACACTCGTCCTTGTCCGCCACGGTCAATCCGATTGGAATTTGAAAAACCTGTTCACAGGCTGGAAGGATCCTGATCTGACACCGCAAGGCATCGCCGAAGCGCGCGGTGCGGGCCAGCGTCTCAAAGCCAAGGGCTTGAAGTTTGACATGTGCTTCACATCAGCCCTCACGCGCGCCCAGCACACGCTGAAACTGATCCTCGAGGAACTCGGCCAAACAGGACTTCCAGAAACCCGCGATCAAGCCTTGAACGAGCGCGACTATGGTGAGCTCACCGGCCTCAACAAGGACGATGCCCGCAAGAAATGGGGCGAGGAACAAGTGCTGATCTGGCGTCGGTCATACGATGTGCCACCTCCCGGTGGCGAAAGCCTGAAGGACACGCTCGCAAGGTCGCTGCCCTATTACATGCACCACATTCAACCACATGTGCTCGAAGGAAAATCAGTGCTCGTCGCTGCACACGGCAATTCGCTCCGTTCACTGATCATGGCAATTGAAGGCTTGACGCCAGAGCAAATCCTGAAGCGTGAATTGGAAACCGGCGTGCCAGTTTTCTACAAGCTCAAGGCCAATTCGCGCCCGTCATCGGTTGAGATTTTATCGGCGTAAGCCATGGCCCTAGACGATCTCGAAATCGTCGATGTTGAAAACCGTAGAGAACTGCGGCACTGGCTGCAGCGCAATCACCAGCGGAAAGATTCTGTCTGGCTGGTGCGCTACAAAAAGGGCTATGCCCGACATGTGCCGTGGCCAGAGATTGTCGACGAAGTCCTGTGCTTTGGTTGGATCGATTCACAACCGCGCAAACTCGATGACAGGCGCTCGCTACTCAGACTTTCGCCGCGCAATCCGAAAAGCGCATGGTCCGGCATCAACAAGGCCAAGGTCGAACGATTAATCGCCGATGGTTTGATGACGTTAGCGGGCCAGAAGATGATCGACCTCGCAAAAACATCCGGCACGTGGGATGCATTGGAAAAGTCTGACGCAGGTGTTCTGCCCGATGATCTCGCCAAAGCATTCGGCAAAAACAAAACAGCCCTCAAGAATTTCGAAACCTTCCCGAAATCAGCCCGCCGTGCCATCCTCGAATGGATAGCCCAAGCCAAGCGCGAAGAAACACGTGCCGCGCGCATCAAGGAAACTGTCGAAAAAGCCACAACCAACGAACGCGCCAACCAGTGGCGTAAAAAAGCTTAACTGATCGCCCATGGATCGAGGAGTGGAACCTTCATCGGTTCAAAGTCTGAGACATTGCGTGTAACAACGATGAGCCCGGTATAAATTGCAGTTGCTGCAATCCACGCATCGCGCTCAGGTCGCTTGTCAGGCGCGTGCAATCTTGCAAAGGCGCGCGCAATTTCGAGATTGATGTCCAGGCAACGTTCGCGAAATTCAGAAGCAATGCCATCAACCCATTTTCGCAAAAGCAATCCTTGCACTTCATCCTTTCGCTCAATCAGCAGAACACCTATTTCAAGTTCGGCGATCACAATGGGCGAGACAAACATGAGTTCAGCTGGTGTTGCGTCAAACCACGCGATCACTTTGGGTTCAGCGCGTTTGCCTTTGCGGAGTTCTGAAAGCACATTTGTGTCGAGCAGAAACATTAATCAAAATGTTTCGACAAATTTTGCTGGAGTGATCATGCCATCGGGCAGGGGCTGCGGATCAAACGCTATGTCTTCGACGCCAGGCACGTGCAGTCTTTCACGCAAACTTGGACCTTGGCTGGTTTTGGCGATATAGGCCTTGTAGGTCATAAGAACGAGCGACGGCTCGCCACGATGGGTGATCACGACAGGGCCATCTTTCACCGCGCGTTGCGCCTTGGTGAAATCCTGATTGACTTCGGATACAGTGAGAACAGTCTTTGACATGTAGCTATTTAGCTAAAACAGACCATGACTGTCAAGTCGTTTCCATCGTCGATGCTCGCATAGGTGGAAATGCCCGAGAAGGCCCCTGGTAGCTTCGCACAGCGATTTTATTCCCTGTCTGGTAGGGTGGTGGCCGGAACATTAAAAGAACGAACTGGTGATACCTTATAATGGCATTAAACACCTATATGGGGTGCTGGGTCAGGCTGAGACCCTTCCCGCCTCCCAACCCAGCATGGCGCGTTTCCTATTGAGACCCCAGTGATAGCCGGTAAGCTCGCCTGATTTTCCGATCACGCGGTGACACGGCACCACGAATGAAATCGGGTTCTTGCCCACGGCTGCACCCACAGCGCGCGCAGCCTTGGGTTTGCCGATGTGAGTAGCGAGCGAGCCGTAGGTCGTGGCCTTGCCCATCGGTATCTTAAGCAAACCTTCCCACACGCGGATTTCAAAATCGGTGCCGATCAGCGTGACGCGCAAACGATCATTGGCTTTCCAGCGCTCGTTCGAAAAAATACGATTGGCAAAAGGCGCGGTGCGTGACTGATCCTCCGTGTACTGAGCATTGGGCCAGCGCCGCCGCATATCCTCAAAACCCGGCACCTCTTCACCTGCATCAGCGAAAGCGAGCCCACACAGTCCATATTCGGTGACCATCACCAAGGCTTGTCCGAAGGGGGAGTCATGCCAGCCATAATAAATTGTAAGGCCTTCGCCCTTGGCTTTCCAAATACCAGGCGGCATTGCCTCATGCGTCACAAACAAATCATGCAATCGCGATGGTCCAGACAATCCTGAATCAAGTGCTGCATCAAAAACAGAAGCCGAATCCGCCAGCATGGCGCGCGCATGATTGAGCGTGAGCACCTGTAGAAAGTCTTTCGGCGTCAAACCAGCCCAACGCAAAAACAGCCGCTGCAACGCCTGCTCATCCATGCGCATGTGCGAAGAAAGCGCCTCAAGCGAAGGCTGCTCGCGCCAATTGGTGGTGAGATGGGCGAGAAGATCTTGCACCTTGGCATAGTCTGATTGATGCGTTTCCATCGCTACAACATGCGGCAAGCGGCCCCGCATTTCCACCCGTTTTCCGCTGCCGCTAAATTTTTGCGCACAAGGCTTTGGCCAGCGACTGCCGTTCGTCGGCCCCGAGGAAAGACGCGATTTCGTGGCGCTCATTTTTACTGCACAAATGCAGGCGGCCCACCAATTCGCGCTCGGCATCATACTCAAGCTCGACGCGAAGCCAGCGTCGGTTGAACTTTGCCTCACGCGTTGAACCGTCTTTCAAAAAGCGTTGCAGCCTCACATCATCACCTTCAGTGACGATCCGTTCAGCCTCGTTCTGATCCTTGTAATTCTGGCGAAACGCCCACCAGATCGCCAGCACATCAAGCCCCATGAAGCCCGCAATGGGCCAGGCTCCCAGAACAAAAAACATGAAGCCGCCAATCAGATTGATCAGTGCGATGAGCACCATGACAGCAATAAACCCCTCGCGCGACAGCGAGCGGTGCGGCGTAAGGGTGATGCTCCAATCCGGATTGCTCATGAAGCGATTTACGCATAGGAACGCTTTTTAGACCAGCGACAGAATGTCCATGCCCAAACTCCTCAAACCCGAAGCCATCGCAGCCATGTTTCATCGTTTTCGGGAAATGAACCCGGAACCGAAGGGCGAGCTTCACTCAGTCAATCCGTTTACATTTCTGGTGGCGGTAGTGCTTTCGGCGCAAGCGACCGATGAAGGCGTGAACCGCGCTACAGGGCCCTTGTTTGCGATTGCCGATACGCCAGAAAAAATGCGGGCACTTGGTGAAGACAGGATACGCGACTTCATCAAGACCATCGGACTGTTTCGCGCCAAGGCGAAGAATGTGTTTGCCCTCTCGGAAATCCTGATCCACGAACATCAAAGCCAAGTGCCGCATGATCGAGAAGCTTTGGAAGCGTTGCCCGGTGTTGGCCGCAAAACTGCAAACGTCGTGCTGAATAATGTTTTCGGTGAATCCACAATTGCTGTGGATACGCATCTGTTTCGTCTGGGCAATCGGCTTGGTCTCGCACCCGGCAAGAACGTGCTAGAGGTTGAAAAAAAATTGCTGAAACGCATCCCCCAGGAATACCTCCGCCACGCACATCACTGGCTGATCCTGCATGGGCGCTACGTGTGTAAAGCGCGAAAGCCCGAATGCTGGCGCTGTGCGGTTGCCGACCTTTGCCCGTTCACACCGAAGACTTCTGCACCTTCTTGAAGAGGTGGACGAAGTAGCTGGTGGAAAACAGTGGCACGGTGAGATTGAGGATCGGCACCAGCGCCAAGGCGGCTGGAATGAAACCTGCAAAAAGCACGTCACTTGCATTACTCTTGCGCAGCGCTTTGGCTTCTTCAACCGACATGTGCCGCATTGCAGCCATTTCAAAATATTCTCGGCTCAGCAAATAGGCGTTGATGAAAAGCAGAACGAAAATTCCAACACCCGTGAACACGAGTGGCAGTGCAAAAATATTGGCAACAAGCACAACAGCACCAAACTGCAAGGCGACCATCATCGCGCGCACCGTGGTGAGCGGAGTTCCCGGCTTGTCCTTCGGGTAGTGCTTTAACTCCACCTTCTCGGCGATTTGATCGAGAAACAAGCCTGCAAACACCGAGGTTACCGGGGCCATCAAAAAGAAAAATGCGGCGAGAAGACCAAGTGATGCGCCAATCGCTGCAAGTGTTTCAATCCATGGCGTGGTGAAGAAGGTGAGAAAATAAAACAGCGACTGCACACCAGCGAAGATCGCCACAAACAATCCAAGCGTCAGGCCAATTGCCTTCCACAATACGGAGCGAAATTCCGGTGAGAGCAAATCGCCCAAGGCCTTGAATGCAGCGTCAATCATGGTCGAACAAATAGGGAGCCTCACTTGTTTCTGCAAGGGCACTCAGGTAGTGGGCTTGCAACAGTTTACCCTTAAGCCGTCATGCCAGCGAAAGCTGGCACCCCGCTTCCTTCCTTCGGTTGTGAAGAAAGCGAGGCCCCAGCTTTCGCTGGGGTGACGGTTGTTGGGTTGGTGATTCTTTTTCAAACGTTGAGACAACATGACCACACAATTTGACGTTCTCACAATCGGCAACGCCATCGTTGATGTTCTGGCACAAGTCGATGAAGCCTTTGTTGCGCAGGAAAAACTGGTGAAAGGTTCGATGAACCTGATCGAGGAGCCGCGCGCTGAAGAACTTTCGGCCAAGATGAATAACACCGTGGAGCGCTCCGGCGGTTCGGCTGGAAATACAGCAGCTGGTGTTGCGTCTTTTGGTGGACGAGCAGCCTACATCGGCAAGGTCAGTGAAGACGCTCTCGGTGAAATATATCGCAACGACATGCGCGGCATTGGCGTTGGATTTGATTCCAAGCCGTTGAAGGATGGTCCAGCAACGGCGCGTTCCTTCATCATGGTGACCCCTGATGGCGAGCGCACCATGAACACCTATCTCGGCGCATGCGTGCACTTGACCACGGCAGACATTGATCCAGCAGTCGTCACGAAAGCGCGCGTCACATACATGGAAGGCTATCTCTTCGACAAGCCTGAGGCCAAGGCGGCATTTCGTGAAGCAGCGAAATTGTCGCAAGCTGCAGGGCAACTCACTTCGATCACGCTTTCAGATTCTTTCTGTGTTGAACGCCACCGCGATGATTTCTTGGAGCTGATCAAGAACAGCATCGACATCGTCTTCGCCAATGAGCACGAGATCATGTCGCTCTATCAAACCCAAAGCTTTGATGGCGCAGCGGCAGCGATCCGCCGCGATTGCCAGTTCGCTGTATTGACGCGCTCGGCCAAGGGCAGTGTTGTGATCAAGGGTGATGAGACAATCGAAGTCAAAGCAGCCCCTGTGGCCAAAGTTGTCGACGTAACGGGGGCAGGCGATCTCTATGCTTCAGGCTTCCTGCACGGCTACACCCAAGGCCTGTCGCTCGGCCGTTCTGCCGAGCTTGGCAGTCTCGCAGCAGCCGAAGTGATCAGTCATGTGGGACCAAGACCATCAGTGAATTTGGCAGCCCATGCCAAGGCGAAGGGGCTTCTCTAAACCCCTTTCCTTTGTCATAACCGGGGAATGAAACTCGCTCCACTGAAGACCGTCACCTCTTTCCCGCGCAAAGTGAAGGAAACTCCCAACATCTTCATCCCGCTCAAGGATGGCACCAAGTTGGCCGCGCGCCTGTGGCTGCCGACGGACGCGGCAAAGAATCCGGTGCCAGGACTTTTGGAATTTCTGCCCTATCGCAAGACCGATGGCACGCATGTGCGCGATGCGCTCACGCATCCTTATCTCGCAGGCCATGGCTATGCCTGTTTGCGCGTTGACATGCGAGGCAATGGCGACAGCGACGGCCTGATGCGCGATGAATATGAAAAGCAGGAACAGGACGACGCGCTCGAAGTCATCGCATGGATCGCACAACAAAAGTGGTGCACAGGCAAAGTAGGGATGTTTGGCATTTCCTGGGGCGGCTTTAATTCGCTGCAAGTGGCCGCACGAAAACCTGAAGCCTTGAAAGCCATCGTCACCATCTGCTCGACCGATGATCGCTATGAAGATGACATTCATTATAAGGGCGGAACTCTGCTCAACGAAAATCTCGGCTGGGCAGCAACCATGCTGGCCTATTCTTCGCGCCCGCCTGATCCAGAAATCGTCGGCAAGAACTGGCGCAAAATGTGGATGGAGCGTTTGGAGAATGAACCTTTCCTGTTGATCGACTGGCTCAAACACCCCCACCGCGATGACTACTGGAAGCATGGTTCGGTCTGTGAAAATTATGCAAGCGTTGAAGCAGCAACACTTGTTGTGGGCGGCTGGAACGATGCTTACTCCAACGCCGTGCCGCGCTTGATGAAGGGGTTGCGCTGTCCTCGGAAAGCCATCATCGGGCCATGGGCGCACAAGTATCCGCATTTTGCAGTACCTGGCCCGCGCATTGGTTTTCTGCAGGAAATGTTGCGCTGGTGGGATCATCACTTGAAAGGCGTCAACACCAAGGTGATGGATGAGCCTGATTACCGCGTCTACATCATGGACGCCTACAAGACGGACAAATTCCCCGAGCACATTCCAGGCCGTTGGGTCGGCGAACATTACTGGGGCTACGGCAACATTCAGACCAAGACTTGGTACCTCACATCAAAGGGCATTGCAGGGGCTGCAGCGCCTGAAACAAATTACGCCCTCAATTCCAAACAGACCGTGGGTGCCGATGGTGGCGAATATTGCATCATCTGGCTTGGCGAGGAATTTCCCGGCGATCAGGCCAAGGACGATGCCGGGTCAATCACTTTCGATTCTCCGGTGCTGGGGGAGGACATCGATATCGTCGGCCAGCCTTCGATCCTTTTGAATTACGCCGTTGATCAACCTGTCGCGAATATTGCCGTGCGCCTGAATGATGTGTGGCCGGATGGATCGGTGTCACGCATCACCTATCATTTGCAAAATCTCTGCATGCGGGACTCGCGCGAAACACCGACGGCCCTGGAGCCGGGCAAGCGTTATCAGATGAAAATCAAGTTCGATGACATTGCATGGCGCGTGCCCAAAGGTCACAAATTGCGCATATCAATCTCGCCCACTTATTTCCCGTTGATGTGGCCCGCGCCAAAACCTGTCACATTGACGATCTATGCAGGTGCATCCGAACTCGACATACCGATCCGCAAAAAACTCGTTGATGAAAAGCCTGTGGTGTGGGCAGAGCCAGAGGCGGCACCACCAGCTGACCTCAAACATATCGTACCTGACTGGCATAAGCGCGAGGTCACGTTTGACAAGAAAACTGGCAAGATGACGCTCGAGATTGTCGACGATTTTGGCTTGCAGGAAATCAAGCCCCTTAAGCTGACGATTGGTGGTTCAGGCCGCGAGACCTACACCATCCATCCGGACGATCCCCTGTCGGCTGTCATGGAGACCCATTGGACGGAGACCCGCAAACGTGGACGCTGGGACATTCGCACCGAAACCCATGGGCGGCTTTCCGCCACGGCGACAGATTGGATTGTCTGGGGCAAGGTCGAAGCCTTCGAAGGCAAAAAACTGGTGTTTACCAAGGAATTCAATGAGACGATCAAGCGTCTGCTGCAGTGATCCAGTCAGAATGCGCAAGCGTACCCAGTCCAACAATGTTGGAATCGTCCGATCATGTCATTGCTTGCTTTTGAGATGCCCCGCATGAGTGGTCGTGATCTCGAAGTCAATCGGCATGCCGACTTGTTGGAACGGATTGCGCTACATCGCGACCGTTCGGCTTTTGCGGAATTGTTCGATCATTTTGCCCCGCGCGTCAAAAGTTTCATGATGCGCAAAGGTGCCAATGCCGAGCAAGCTGAAGATCTGGTGCAGGAGACGATGATTACGGTTTGGGGCAAGGCCCAGCTCTATACGCGCGATCGTGGGTCTGCCTCGACGTGGATATTCACGATTTCGCGGAACTTGCGCATCGATCGGCTGCGCCGCGAGAAGTCTGTCTATTTCACCGACATTGACGATTTTGATGCGCCGTCTGACGACGTGCCCGCCGACGATGCATTGGGGCGTTTTGAGGAAGATGGTCTGGTGGCCAAGGCGCTTGCTGAAATTCCGGAAGAGCAGCGCGAGTTGTTGATCCTTTCTTATGTGGATGACGTTCCACAAAGTGAAATTGCCGCGCGGCTGAACATTCCGCTCGGCACAGTCAAATCCCGCATGCGGCTGGGCTACCGCCGCCTGCGCAAACTTTTGGAGAATGTAACGTGACGACGACGCGCCACCTTGATGAGGCAACCGTAATGGCCTTTGCGGCAGGAACCCTGGGGCAGGCCCATGCCACTGTGGCTGCATCGCATCTGTCAGTGTGTGCGTCATGCCGCGCAACGCTGCGCGAGATGGAAGCGATTGGCGGCTCGACACTTGCCTCGCAGGCCGAAACTGCTGTGTCCGCAAGCTGCCGTGAAGCAACCATGGCAAGCCTTGATGGTATCCGTCTTGAGCAGCCGCGACCTGCTGTCCGGTCAACGGCTCACATGCCAGAGGTGCTCGCCGAACTTTTGGACGGCAAATCTCTCGATCAACTGGCATGGAAAAAGAAAGCACCCGGTATTTCAGTCTTTGACATTCCGCTGCCTGCCGATGCGCGTGGCAAACTGAAATTGCTGTCGATTGCTCCTGGCAAGGAAATGCCAGAACACGGTCATGGCGGTGAAGAGCTTACTTATATTTTGCGCGGCTCCTACAGCGATCATACCGGGCGCTATGCGGCAGGCGATGTGGCCGATCTCGATGAAGAAACCGAGCATACGCCAGTGATTGATTCGGATGAGCCCTGCATTTGCCTGATTGCGATTGATGCGCCTGCGAAATTCAAATCCGTCTGGGCCAGGCTTGCGCAGCCCTTCGTGGGAATTTGATTGGAATGAAACTGCCTTGGCGCGTCGTGTGGATCACGGGTGCCAGCACCGGCATCGGTGCCGAAATGGCAAGGCAACTGGCAGTCGCGGGTGTGGTCGTGGCTGTTTCGGCGCGCTCAGTTGAAAAGCTGGGCGCGCTACATTCGTTCAATGACAAAATTAAACCTTACCCGCTTGATGTGACCGATGCAACAGCCGTCGCCGCATCGGCGCGTTTGATCGAGCGCGATCTAGGCCCGATTGATTTGGTGGTGGCAGGCGCTGGCACTTACACGCCGCAAGAAGATCTCAAACTCAATGTAGATGAATTCAAGCGTATGTTGGATGTCAACTACATGGGTGTCATCCATGTGCTCGCGGCCATGTTGCCGACATACACCAAGGAAGCGCGCGGTCACCTCTCGTGGATTGCCTCAGTATCTGGTTATCGCGGCCTGCCCAAGGCTTCGGCCTATGGCCCGACCAAGGCAGCACTCATCAATCTCGCAGAATGCCTAAAGCCTGAACTGGATTTGAAGGGTGTAAAAGTCAGCGTCATCAATCCGGGCTTTGTCAAAACACCGATGACTGAGGTGAATGATTTCGACATGCCGTTCTTGATGGAAGTTGAAGACGCAGCCCGCGCCACGATCAAGGGTTTGGTCAAAGGAAAGTTCGAAGTCGCCTATCCCACACCATTTGTTGCGATCCTGAAATTTCTACGTATCTTGCCCTACGCACTTTACTTTCCGCTGATCCGGCGTGGCATATTGAAGAAATAATCAAGCAGCGTTTGCGGCCTGCTCCGCCATCACCAGAGCGAGCGACAAATCTTTTTCCACAAATTCCGCCTGTTCAAGCGACTTGGCCAAAAGATGTACGTGGATTTCGGTGGCACCGAGACGCAGCAGTTGCAGGCGGTTGGCAACGACATGAGGCTTGTCGAGCACATTGGAAAAGCGCCCTACCGCCAGCACGTGACGGTTGGTCCCTTCACGAGCAACAGCAACATAAACTGCTCCGGGCAACGGCGGGCAATCATCCGGCGCATAGACCGAATGAATATATTTGCGGCCTGAGGCCCCGCGCCAATACCAGAATTGGACGTCTGGATCAGCGCTAGCATCTGCAAACCCAAAGCTAGGCAATTGGGGGCGGGCGAACTGGAGGGGAAAACCAAGAATGTTCATGGAACGTTTAATGTACATGCGTAGTTGATTCGTCAATAGCTTACTCATAGTTGTTCGTAACATACAATACACTAAATGCGAGCACGGCTTTGCAGTGACGAATGCCTCTGCTACAGCCATCTTCAACAGGAGCTCCCATGCGCAAAGCCAGCGTCGCCCGCGAAACCACAGAGACCAAAGTCGCCTGCGAGGTCAATCTCGACGGCACGGGGAAATATGACATTTCCACAGGCGTTGGTTTCTTCGACCACATGATGGAACAACTGGCGCGCCATTCGCTGATCGACATCACGCTCAAGGCCAAGGGCGATCTGCACATCGATGATCACCACACGGTTGAGGATTCCGGCATCGCGTTAGGCCAGGCGATTGCAAAAGCACTTGGCGATCGCAAGGGCATTCGTCGTTATGCATCATGCGATTTGCCGATGGATGAAACGCTGACACGCTGCGCAATAGATGTTTCGGGCCGCCCCTTTCTGGTGTTCCGCTGCGACTATGCAAGACCGAAGATTGGCACCTTTGATACTGATCTCGTGCGCGAATGGTTTCAGGCCTTTGCGATGAATGCCGGCATCACACTGCATCTCGAAAATGCCTATGGCGTCAACGCGCATCACATCGCGGAGTCGAGTTTCAAGGCTCTGGCACGTGCATTGCGTGATGCCATTGAGATCGATCCACGCCAGAAGGATCGCATCCCGTCGACCAAAGGTTCGCTGAGCGGTTAAGATGAAAACGGTCATCATCGATTACGGGTCGGGCAATTTGCATTCGGCCCACAAGGCTTTTGAGCGCGCGGCCAAGGATGCAAACATCAAGGGCAGCATCATCGTGTCATCGCGCACAGAAGATGTGGCCAAGGCTGATCGCATCGTGCTGCCCGGTGTTGGTGCGTTCAAGGATTGTGCGCAAGGTCTGAATGCCGTTGAGGGCATGCGCGAGACTCTGCAGCAGCGCGTCATCACCGGTGGCTTTCCATTTTTGGGGATTTGCGTTGGCATGCAACTGATGGCCACGCGCGGGCTTGAGCATGATGTAACATCAGGCCTCGGTTGGATCGCAGGCGATGTGAAACGCATCGAGCCAACAGATGCCGCGCTGAAAATTCCGCACATGGGCTGGAATACATTGTCCGTACACGGATCACATGCCGTGCTGAACGGCATCGACCCCGACGCCCACGCCTATTTCGTGCACTCCTATCACCTCGAACCCACACTGCCCGAAGATGTGCTCGCCACCGCCGACTATGGTGGCGCGATCACTGCGGTGGTAGGCTATGAGAACATGATCGGCACACAGTTTCACCCGGAGAAAAGCCAGGCACTGGGCTTACGGCTGATTGCGAATTTCCTGAGGTGGAAGCCGTGAGTAAAGGGACCTCATCCGCGCTTTGCGCACCTTCTCCACTGCGTGGAGAAGGGATTGGACGGCCAGCTCCCCGGTTGATTGTCGAGGGCACTGCCACAAGCTGCCCTACTCCACGCAGTGGAGAAGGTGGCCGAAGGCCGGATGAGGTCCCTTCGTCATGAACGTGGTTCCGGAACTTCTAGTAACCGACATCAATGCGAGTATGACGTTTTGGCGCGATCTCATTGGTTTCAGCATCAAGTACGAAAGACCAGAAGATAAATTTGTTTTCCTCGCGCTGGAAGGCGCAGAAATCATGCTTGAGCAAATTGGCGAAGGCAGGAACTGGATAACGGGCGAGCTCTCCAAGCCATTTGGTCGTGGCGTCAATTTTCAAATTTCAGTTTCTGATTTTGATGCATCGCTTCAGAGATTGCGGGATGCGAGATATGATCTTTACATGAAGCCTGAAACAAAATGGTATCGCATGAACAATGAAGAAGTGGGGCAGTCCCAATTCCTTGTTCAAGACCCTGATGGATACTTATTGCGCATCTGCCAGTCACTTGGAAGGCGAGCTGCCGCATGAGCAAGCCCAATATGCATCTTGTTTGTCCCACCAAGGGACCTCTCCCCCGCTTCGCGGACCCTCCCCATGGGGGAGGGACTCGTTCGGCCAGCTCCCAAGTTGGTCGTTTGGGGAGCACGTGCAACCAGTCCCTCCCCTCTGGGGAGGGTGCCCAAAGGGCGGGAGAGGTCCCTTCGTGGTGGAGTGCACAGTCTTGATCCTCTTCCCCGCCATCGATCTCAAGGACGGGCAATGCGTGCGCCTCAAGCTTGGCGATATGGCGCAGGCTACCGTCTACAATGACGATCCTGCGGCACAAGCGCTGGCTTTCGAGCAACAAGGTTTTGAGTGGCTGCATGTGGTTGATTTGAACGGTGCGTTCGAGGGCCAGTCCGTGAATGGTGCTGCGGTTGAGGCGATCCTGAAAGCCACGAAAAATCCTGTGCAATTGGGCGGCGGCATTCGCACGATTGCTCACATTGAAAGCTGGATCGAAAAAGGCCTCACGCGCGTGATCCTCGGTACAGTCGCCGTGCGCGATCCGGAGCTTGTGAAACAAGCCTGCAAACTCTTCCCCGGCAAAGTTGCTGTCGGCATTGATGCCAAGGGCGGCAAGGTTGCAGTTGAAGGCTGGGCGGAAGCATCGTCTCTCGGCGTCATCGAACTCGCGCGCAAATTTGAAGGCGCAGGCGTATCGGCCATCATCTATACCGACATTGATCGCGACGGTATTCTCGCTGGTATCAACTGGTCCTCAACGATTGCGTTGGCAGAAGCAGTTACAATCCCGGTGATCGCCTCAGGTGGCCTTGCCTCGCTAGATGACATCCGCCGCATGACCAAGCCAGACGCCAGAAAACTTGAAGGTGCCATAACAGGTCGCGCCCTCTATGATGGCCGCATTAACGCCGCCGAGGCGCTCGCCATTCTGAGGAACAGCTGATGCTGAAAGCCCGTGTCATTCCCTGTCTTGATGTCAAAGATGGCCGCGTGGTCAAAGGTGTGAACTTCGTCAATTTGCGCGATGCTGGCGATCCGGTGGAAGCGGCGAAAGCCTATGATGCGGCTGGTGCGGATGAGCTTTGCTTTCTCGATATCGCCGCAACCCATGAAGGTCGTGGCACCATGCTTGATGTAGTGCGCCGCACCGCTGAACAATGCTTCATGCCATTGACCGTTGGCGGTGGCGTGCGCACACTGGATGATATTCGGGCACTGTTGTTGGCGGGTGCGGACAAGGTTTCGATCAACTCAGCCGCCGTCGCCAATCCCGACATCATCAAACTTGCAGCGGAAAAATTCGGCTCGCAGTGCATCGTTGTCTCCATTGACGGCAAGGAAACAGCCCCCGGAAAATTTGAAATCTTCACCCATGGTGGGCGCAAGGAAACAGGTATTGATGCCGTGGAATTTGCCAAACGCGCCGAAGCTTTGGGGGCAGGCGAATTGATGCTCACCTCGATGGATCGGGACGGCACGGGCGAGGGCTACAATCTCGCCTTCACGCGAACAATTGCCGATAGCGTTTCCATTCCGGTCATCGCCTCAGGTGGTGTAGGCACATTGCAGCACATGGTCGAAGGCATCCGCGATGGTCACGCCACAGCCGTGCTCGCCGCCTCGATTTTCCATTTTGGAACTTTCACGATTGCCCAGACCAAGCAGGCCATGGCACAAGCTGGAATTCCTGTGAGGATGATGTGAATACCATTGAGTCATTCCTTCAAGTCGTCATGGCCCGCTTCAGGCGGGCCACCCATGTGGGGTCGGTGGGTGGCCCGCCTGAAGCGGGCCATGACGGGTCGTGTGGGTACAGCCAATTTCAAATCGGAAGCCTTCATACATGAGTCGTTTCACCCAACTAGATCGTCTGTACACGGACATATCCAATAAGGCTTCCGCATCACCGGACTCGTCCTACACAGCAAAGCTCATTTCGCAGGGCGTGGAAAAATGCGCCAAGAAATTTGGCGAGGAAGCCGTGGAGCTTGCTCTTGCAGCAGTGCAGGCCAAGCGCGAGGAGACAACCAAGGAAGCTGCCGACGTGCTCTATCACTTGCTGGTGCTGCTCAAAGCATCGAACATCGCGCCCGAAGATGTGATGGCGGAACTCGCGCGCCGCGAAGGCGTGAGCGGTCTTGTCGAAAAGGCCGCGCGCCCACATGGTTGAACCTCAAGAGGACTTTGCCCGCGAGGTCTCTCCCTTTCGCCGCTTTGCGCGCGACGAATGGGCGGCCCTTCGCGAAGACACAGCCATGACGCTGACGGCAGCCGATCTTGATGAGGTCCGCTCACTGAACGACAAGATTGATCTCAACGAAGTCGAGATGATTTATTTGCCGCTCTCGCGCCTCCTCAATTTATATGTGCAGGCCAGCCAGAAATTGTTTCAGGCCTCGACCGTATTCTTGCATCGTGCTGAACTCAAGGTGCCATATGTGATTGGCATTGCGGGCTCGGTTGCGGGCGGCAAAAGCACATCGGCGCGTATCTTGCGGCGCTTGCTGTCACGTTGGCCATCGCATCCGAAAGTCGATCTCGTGACGACCGATGGTTTCCTCATGCCCAATGCCATGCTCGAACGCGAAGGCCTGATGAACCGGAAAGGCTTTCCCGAAAGCTACGACTTGCCGCGCATCCTGCGCTTCATGGCCGATATCAAATCTGGCGAGCGCGATGTTGAAGCGCCACTTTATTCGCATCTCGAATATGACGTGCTGAAGGACAAGACGCAGCTGGTTGACCAGCCCGATATCCTGATCGTCGAAGGCATCAACGTACTGCAAACGGGCCGCCCGCCAAGAGATGGTCGCGGCATTCCCAACACCTCGGACTTTTTTGATTTCTCGATCTACATCGATGCTGACGAGAAGGACTTGAAGCAGTGGTATATCGAGCGCTTTTTCTCGCTGAAGAACGGCGCGTTCAAGGATCCCAAAAGCTACTTCCACCGCTACGCCGCAATGAACGACAAGGAAGCAAAAATCTTCGCCCGCCGCATCTGGGAAACGGTGAACCTGGTCAACCTCAAGGAAAACATCCTGCCCACAAGGCCAAGGGCTGATCTGGTACTGAGAAAAGGCTCCGACCATAGAGTCAGAAGTGTGTTTCTGAGGAAGATTTGACGTCTGACATGTTTTGTCGTAAATTCCAACTTTCAAACTATGGGAGAAGCCAGATGGAACTCGTGAAGTTGAAAGACAAGGGTCAGGTCACCATTCCGGCGAGTATCCGCGAGGAAATTGCAGCTGAGAACGGCGACATGTTTGAAGTTGCTGTTTCGCAAGGCGTAATTATTCTGAAACCTGTTGATGTGATTTCGCGAAGACCCAGTGGCAAGAAAAAACAAAAAAGCGTGGATATCAGTCGCTGGATTGGCGCTGGCAAAGGACTGTTCGAAACCCCGAAAGATGCAAATGCATTCATCCAGTCTGAACGCGCGAAATGGAAATGAGGGCAATCCTCAAAGGCAAGAATGTCTATTTCGATACTAATATCATCATCTATCTGCTCGAAGGTTATCCAAGCCTCAAACGCGAACTTTAGGACATACAAAAGCTTCTTGAGAAGAATGAAGCAAGTTTCTGTACCAGTGAGTTGACACTGTGCGAGGCTTTGGTCCCGGCTTTCAAAAGTGGGCGGACCGACATCCTCACCGTGTATCGCCAGTTTCTCGAGGAGTCGAACGCCGTGAGGCTGGTCCCCACCACTCGTGAAATCTACATTCGGGCGAGCCTGTACCGGGCGGAATTCAACCTCAAAACGCCGGACGCCATCCATATAGCAAGTGCGGTTGCGTCAAATGCTGAAATATTCATGACCAATGACCGCAAATTGCGTGCGCCCAAAGGTTTGCAGGTCGTGCATCTAGGGTGAGTGTCACCGTCTGGACTCACTACTATGGTACAACTGTGTCGCGGACTTGTCGTAATCGCTGACTATGCTAGACTCCATCCAGACCTCCGGCAAAAACCGGTAAGGCCTGTCGAAACCTAGGGAGACTACAAACGTGAAAAACACACTGAACCGCCGATCTGCGCTGAAAACCGCAGCGGCAATTGGCGTAGGACTTGCCGCTCCGGCAATCGTCTCGCGCTCCGCACTCTCGTCTTCGGGCGAGCTCAACTTGCTCATGTGGTCGGATGAATTCCCCGGCGACGTGATTCCAGGATTTGAAAAAGCATCCGGCATCAAGGTCAACCAGACGCCGTTTTCGCAAAACGAAGAACAGATCAACAAGCTCCAGGCCACTGGTGGCGATGGCTTCGACCTTTGCCAGCCAACACGTGACCGCGCACCGCAGTTCAAGGACCTCGCAGTGCTTGCGCCATTCGACATGGCAAAGCTCACCAACATCGGCAACGTGATGCCGTCGATGCTCGAAGGTTCATCGTCGGTATGGACGTGGGAAGGTGGTCTCTATCACACGCCGCACGTATGGGGCACCGAAGCGATTTCTTATCGCACCGACCTCTACAAGGGCGATCCAGCGGCCATCTCGTTCGGTTCGCTTTGGGAAGAAGGCAACAAGGGCCACGTTCAGGCACGCCCACACTCAATGCTGCTCGGCATTGGTCTGTGGATGGATGCCAACGGCAAATTGCCATCCAACCGCATGCTCGATGCATTCAAGTCGCCAGAAGACATGAAGCGCATCTATGATCAGATCATGCCGGTCGCCCTCGAAAAGAAGGCCTGGATCAAGCAGTGGTGGGATTCAGCTGACAACACCAAGTCAGGCTTGTTGGAAAACGATGTCTGGATTGGCCAGACCTGGGATGGTCCGGTTATGTCGCTCAAGAAAGACGGCAAGCCAGTCAACTATGTTGCACCAAAAGAAGGTGCGATCACCTGGCTTGACGGCATTTCGCTGATCAAGGCAGCAAAGAACGTTGACCAAGCCTATGCCTTCTTGAACTACCTGCACACCCCAGAAGTCTCGGCATTGGTCGCTGATGGTTCTGGCTACAACCCGGTTGTAACGGGCGCTGATGCCAAGACATCAGATGCATTCAAGAAGAACTTCAACGATGCTTACTCGGCCGACGCACTGAAGGGCCTGTGGCATCGCCCTCCGGAAGAATCATGGTTTGCCGAACTGCGTACGCAATACGCAGACAAGCTCAAGGCCGCTTGATCTCTGAACTGAATGCGACATCCCGCTTGGCCCTCGGCCAGGCGGGATGAAGTTTGTTTGAACCAAATTGGATTTTTCTTCATGAGTGCTGGCGTTGATCTTGACCATATCACGGTCAAGTTCGGAAACTTCAAAGCTGTCGATGATGTTTCGCTGGCAATTGAAAGTGGCGAATTTTTCTCGTTCCTCGGCCCATCGGGTTGCGGCAAGACAACGATCCTTCGCACCGTTTCGGGCTTTCTTGAACCGTCGCAAGGCTATGTCCGCATTGGCGGACAGGACATGGTGGGGATTGGCCCCAACAAGCGCCCAACCGCACTGATCTTCCAGAACCTGGCACTTTTTCCGCTCATGACCGTAGCGGAAAATATCACATACGGCCTGCGCATTCGTGGGCTGTCTAAATCACAACGCATGAAGAAGGCTGACGAGCTTCTTGAGTTGATTGCACTGCAAGGGCAGGGACAAAAGCTGGTCAGTGAACTCTCTGGCGGCCAGAAGCAGCGCGTTGCCATTGCCCGCGCACTCGCCGTCCAGCCCAAGGTGCTCCTGCTCGACGAACCGCTTTCCGCACTCGATCTGAAACTGCGCCAACACATGCGCAACGAATTGCGCGCCATCCAGAAACAGGTGGGTATCACCTTTATCTACATCACGCATGATCAGGGCGAAGCGCTCACCATGTCGGATCGTATCGCCGTCATGAATGCTGGTGTGATTGAGCAGATTGGCGATGGCAAAGCCGTTTATGACGATCCATCATCTGCCTTCGTTGCTTCATTTGTGGGCGAGAACAATCCCTTCTCTGGCAAGGTAACGCGCGCTGATGCGACAGGTGCCGTGGTTGATACAGCGTTTGGCCAGCTGCGCGGCCGCAACATGTCCGGTGTCAAAGCTGGTGATGCGGCAACACTGTTCGTCAGGCCTGAACTTTTGCGTCTTGGCAAAAGCAGTTCTGATGCAACGCTTGCAACCGAAGTGCAAAATGTTGCCTTTGAAGGCAATGCCACGCATCTCTTCCTCAAGGGGGCCACGCACAAAAACATGGTGCTGACCTTGCCGCGTCATGGTGGCACCACGGTGCCGGAAGTCGGCTCAAAGATTTCGGTCAACTATGATCCGGTCCACGCAACCGTTCTCTCACAGGGAACCATGGCACGTGAGTAGGTCATTCGTATTTTTCATTCCAACCCTGGTCATTGCGGGCTTCTATTTGTTGGCGCGTTACGAAGGCCGTCTCGCTCATGATCCAACTCACAAATCCTTCCTCGAACGTAACGGTACTGGCCTTGGCATCGTGTTCATTGCACTTGTCACGTTTTGGCTGCTGTTTCTTGTGATTTTCCCCTATCTCTACATGGTGGTGGAAAGCTTCCATCCCAAACTGCCGCTCGCCAAACGCGGCGGGCCTGAAGATCTGCTCACACTTGAACAATACAAATCATTTTTCGTAACGCCCTCGGACAATACTTGGAACAGCAACCATATGCGGGGGTTCAGAAATTCCATTTTGGCCTCTGTTGCGGTGACGCTATTCAATTTCGCGATCTGTTACCCGATTGCCTATTACATGGCGCAAGCCGGCAGCGCGCAAAAAGTCCGCCTGTTGATGCTGGCGCTTGTTGTGCCCTATTGGGTCAATGAAATTCTGCGCGCCTTTGCCATGCGTATCATGCTGGCCTCAAAGGGTGTGATCAACCAGTTCCTGTTGTGGACCGGCATGATTGATGCGCCGATTGATTTCCTCGGTATCAATGTTGGCCTCTACGCCGGACTGTCCTACGCCTATCTGCTTGTCATGATTTTCCCGCTCTACAATGCCATTGAAAGCCTCGACAAGAACCAGATCGAAGCCGCGCGAGATCTTGGTGCACCGTGGTGGAAAATTCATCGTGATGTCGTGATCCCCTATGCCAAGCCCGGCATCGCGTCAGGCTGCGTCATGGTCTTCATGTTGGCTGCAGGTTCGCTTGCAGCACCACAATTCCTCGGCGGACCCAGCACACTGTGGTTCACATCCATAGTCTACGACTTCTTTTTCCAGGCCTTCAACTGGCCGCGCGGCTCGGCCTACGCTTTCATCCTGCTTGCAGCTTGCATTGCTTTTGTGATGCTGATGCTTCGCCTGTTCAAGGTCTCGCTTGGTGAGGCCATAAGATGAGCTCAAAATTCGTCATGAAAGCCATGATTGGCTTTTACGTTCTGTTGTTCTTGACCTATCTGCTTGGGCCACTCTTTTTGATGGGTGTTACCGCTTTCAACACGCCAAACTATCCGCAAGTCATGCCGTTTGAGGGCTTCACTTTGGATTGGTTTTCAAAACTCTGGAACCACCGCCAGATGATGGAAGGACTGCAGAACTCGATCATCATCGGTCTGGCAGTCGTGGCACTCGCAGTTCCAATAGCGCTTGCGGCTTCAATCATGATGAACCAGATTTACAGCCGCGCGCGTGGCCTGTTCTATCTGGTCACCATCTCGCCAATGCTGACACCGGGCGTGATCATCGGAATTTCAACAGTGATTTTCTGGAAAGATGTTTTCGGCGTATCCGAAATTACCAAATCGCTTTTTTACAAGGGCATAATCCTCTCAGTACTGGGGCAGGTCAGTTTTATTTCGGCCTATTGCATGCTGATCATTCAGGCGCGCCTGCAGCGCTTTGATCGCTCACAAGAAGAGGCAGCACTCGATCTGGGTGCCAGTTATCCGCAAGTCTTCTGGCACATTCTCTTGCCATTTCTGGCACCCGCACTTTTCTCAGCTGCGGTGATTGGGTTTCTATCAAGCTTCGAGAACTACAACACCACGACCTTTGCCATTCTCGCTGACAAAACACTGGTGACAGTACTCGCAGGCGAAGTGCGTCAGGGCACAACGCCCGTGCTTTCTGCCCTTGCAGTTGTCATCGTTGGCATTTCGCTGCTGGGTGCAATTACCTACGAAGTGCTGAAGCGTCGCGAAGAGTCCCGTTCGGAAGCACTCAAGGAAAAGTCTCGCCGCGCCGAGCGCCAAGAAGCGTGAAAAGGCAGACCTGATCAGTTTACAAACGCGGGCGCTTGTAACCGTCGCGCGGCTTGGCCTGCAGCGTTGAACACGTGGCAGTCGCTGGCGTTGAAGCTCAGTCCCAAATCTTGCCCGAGCGTGAAGGATCGATCACCTTGCACAAGCGCCGACAGGCTGCTGCCGCTCTCGAGTTCGACTTCAAGGAACGACTGATGCCCGAGCATTTCAACAAGGGTGATCTTGCCTTTTGCAAGCGGGCGCGTGTCGGACACGGTGACATGTTCGGGCCGAATGCCAAAGGTTACCTCTTCGCCTGCTTGCAGCTCGCTGCCATTCACAGGGACGGTGAGTGGAGCAAGACCAGCGGAGTCGAGGCTCACTTGCGTTGATCCGGCACTGCGCACTTGAGCTTGGATGAAGTTCATTTTCGGTGAACCGATGAAGCCCGCAACAAACTGGTTCTGTGGCAGGTGATAAAGTTCCAATGGTGAGCCAAACTGCATGACCTTGCCATGATCCAGCACAACAATGCGATCCGCCAGTGTCATCGCTTCGACCTGATCATGCGTGACATAGATCATCGTGGCATCAAGTTCGCGGTGAAGCTTGGCGATTTCAGCACGCGTGCCAACGCGCAATGCGGCATCAAGATTGGACAAGGGCTCGTCAAACAGAAACACATCGGGCCTGCGCACAATGGCACGGCCAATCGCCACGCGTTGGCGCTGCCCGCCGGAAAGTTGCGAGGGCTTGCGATCAAGTAACGGCTCCAGCTTCAACATGCGTGCTGCTTCGGCGACTTTCGCTTCCATCTCCGGTTTCGGCGTGCCAGCAATCGTCAAACCAAACGCAACATTTTCACGCACGGTCATGTGGGGAAACAGCGCGTAGGATTGAAACACCATGGCAATCGAGCGGTCTTTCGGCGGCAGGTCATTGACCACGCGATTGGCGATTGAAATCTCGCCGCCCGTGATGTCCTCCAACCCAGAGATCAGCCGCAACAACGTCGACTTGCCACAGCCCGATGGGCCGACAAACACGATGAACTCACCATGCTTGATATCAAGATCAACGCCCTTGATGATTTCAACAGCGCCGAAACTCTTGCGCACCTGATTGAGCAGGACATCTGCCATGATTATTCCTCGACTGTTAACGTACCATCAGCATTGACGCGCACCGGAACCGGATCGCTGACCTTGCCCACAAATTTTCCGTCAGGGCCTGCATCCAGAAAACCCATGATGGAAAGCTTGCCATCGCGGTTCACAAGTTTGCCGGAATAACGTTTGCACGGGCTTGCTCCATCAAGAAATGGCTTTGGTGCATGCCACGGCCCCAAATGGCTGTCCGCCATCAGATAGCTTGAACCAGTCACAGGCTTTTCAGGATTGAAAGCGCGATACGCCTCCGACCAGTGGTGCTCCGAAGTGCAAAACGTCATGTACCAATGCTTGCCATGCTTGAAGACTTGCGGCACTTCGAGTTGGCCAAACGCACCACCATCATAAACAGGCTTTTGCAATTCCCATGTGTTGAGATCAAGCGAAGTGGCAAACCCAATCGCACCACCCGCATTGGGTTCCTTGCGGCCTGGCACACGCGCGGTGAAATACATGATCCAGCCATCACCATCAGGGTTCTTGATCACCCACGGATCGCGCATCGCGCGGTCATGCCAATGGCCCGGTGTGAACTCCTCGTAATATTTTGCATTGGGTCCGGCGAGATCAAGGCAGAGCCCATCACCCACGCGTTGCCAACTATGCATGTCGCTTGAAGTGGCATGGCCAATGCGCTGATGCATGCCGGCACGATCACGTTCGGTGCCCGTATAAAACAAATGCCAAAGCCCAGTGTCATCCTTGACGACGGAACCCGTCCACGTCGTCCAATCATCCCACGCCCTGGTTTTCGACGGCGCAAAACATGTGCCGCGATGCGTCCAGTTGATGAGATCATCCGACACGGCATGGCCTTGCGTCACATTGCGGTGGCGGTCATCGGGATACGGCAGCGTGTTGTCAGCCTGCAGGAAATAGATATGCCACTTGCCATCATCAGAGGTCTTGTCATCAACCAGCCAGAAATCCCAAATCCATTTGTCTTGAAGTGAAAGCGTCACGATTACCCCTTGATGCCGGTTGATGCGATGGAAGCGATGAATGCCCGTTGCAGCGCCAAATAGAATGCAAGCACAGGCAAGGTGATGAGTGTGAGGTAGGCCATGATCTCGCCCCAGGCAATGTTGAGCTGGAAGAAATATTGAAGACCAACCATCACCGGGCGATATTGCTCAGCCTGAATGGTGATCAGTGGCCAGAGGAACTGATTGTACATCGCGAGGAATTTCAGAATGGCCGCCGTCGCAATCACAGGCCCGGCTAGCGGCATGATGACCTTGCGATAGATCTGCCACCACGAAGCACCTTCGATGCGCGCCGCTTCGATCAATTCGCGCGGCAAGTCTTTGAAGTATTGCACGAACAAATAGATGGTCAGGCCATCGGCAATGAACGGCACGATTTGCACGTGGTAGGAATTGAGCCAGCCAATCTCGAAACCCTTCGAACCAATCCACGGCAAGTTGTTCACCAACATCAACATGGGAATGGCAATGGTTTCAAATGGGATGATCAGTGATGCGATGATCGCCGAGAGAATGACACTCTTCCATTTCCATTCTAGAAATACAAAAGAGAAAGCTGCAAGCGAACAGATGAACAGCGACAGCGCAACTGTAACCCCTGTCACCATGGCAGAATTGAAAACGAACAGCGCCACGGGTGCGCGCTTGAACGCGGCAAAATAATTGTTGAAGGAAATTTCACCGACGGGAAGAAACGCGCGGATTGATTCAGTATCGGTCAACAATTGCAGGTCAGGCTTCAGTGATGACATCACCATGAAGACAAGCGGGAAGCAGAAAATGAATGCAACCGCGATCAGCAGCGCATAACGCCACCATGCACCTCTTGGGGATTTCAATGTGGATTGCATCAGACCTTCTCCCGCGTGAGATAGCGTTGCAGCAATGAAATGGAGAGCACCAGCAGGAACAGCAAAACGGAAATCGCGGAGCCGCCAGAAATATCCTGCTTGCCATAGCCGCGTTGGATCGCCTGGAACACAACTGATTGCGTTGAATCAAGTGGCCCACCTTGCGTCATCACCGCAACCTGCACGAAGAGCGAGAAGGCTTGCATGGTGATCACGATCAACACCAGAATGGCTGTATTGCGAAGGCCAGGCCAGGTGATGAAACGAAAGCGCTGCCACGCCGTCACACCTTCAATATCACCTGCCTCATAAAGTGACGCCGGAATCGTCTGCAAACCTGATAGCCAGATCACCATGTGAAAACCAACGGACTGCCAGATCGACATGGCGATCAGTGCAGGGAAAGCGGTTGCGGTATTGCCAAGCCAATCGACGGGTTGAAACCAGCCAAGTGTGGCGTAATTCAACAGTGTGTTGAGCAGCCCGTTTTGCCCGTCATAGATAAACCGCCACAGCAATGCGACGACCACCATCGATATGACAACGGGCATGAAATAGATCGTGCGGAAAATGTTGATGCCCCGCAGTTTCTGATTGATCATCATCGCAAGGCCAAGCGCGATTGCCCCTTGCAACGGCGCTACGATCAGCACGAACAGTATCGTATTGGCGAGCGCCTTCATGAACACGACATCGCGCGCCAGAACAATTTTTCGGTTTTCGCCTGATCCCCACGAGAACCATTCGCGCATGCCATTGAGTTCCGGACGATCCGGATTGTTACGCGTGAGTGTTCTGAGTGACGGATATTGCAGCTGGCCATCAGCACCTCTGATCACTTCATTGGTCGCTGGATCGCGCTCGGGCTGCAGGGTGAGCATGTCGACATCAAGCAGCTGACGGTAATTTTCAAGGCCAGTGAATTCGGCCGCATTAGGTGAAACAAAGCGCTGGTTGGTGAAAGAGAACCAGAACGCAAGACAGAAGGGCACGACGATAAACAGAAACATCAGGAAGCTCGCAGGCAGCGCAAAGGCCCAGCCTGTCGATGGTGAATTCAAAAGCCTGTTGGTCGCCATTTTTGAAGACTGTGATTGCATCGTCAAACGCCCGTGGTTTCGTTTTTTATACTCTCTTGCCGTCACCCCGGCGAAGGCCGGGGCCCAGCTAAACTCTTGGCGATTTGCATCGAAAGAAAGCTGGGTCCCGGCCTGCGCCGGGATGACGGTTTAAGAGTGAGGCAAGAAGCGTGGTTGCCTCTTACTTCGCAGCGTAGCCGTTGTTCTTCTTGACGTCAGCGGTGACTTCATCCGCTGCGGCATCAAGAGTTGCCTGAACATCAGCACCATTGGCGATATCCGAGAGTGCCTTTTCAAACACTTTCGCACCAACGGCGTAGCCTGGATAAACCGGACGCAAAACAGCTTGCTTGGCGGAAAGTGCGTAAAACACTTCCATCGGTCCACCTGGCTTGTAGTTTTTGGAGACAGCGGCAGATCCCGGCGTTGGCGGGATCAGACCAATGCCATCCGAGAACGCTGTGAGGTACTTGTCCTGCAGGGCGAATTCGATGAACTTGTTGGCACCTTCCTGGTTTTTGGAAGTTGCTGCAACACCGAACTGCCACGACGCAGCACCGATCTTTGAACCCTTGCCAAAGTCTGGTGCTGGCAAGAACAATACGTCGTCCTTGAACTTTTCAACGGCACCCAGTGCGGCCCAGTTGCCATTCCACGAAATGGCATACTTGCCCGAACCAAAACCTGTGTCGCGGTCAGCGCCATCTTGCGATGTGCCGGGAGCCAGTTTGCGTGCGAACACGGACTGCCACCACTTGCCAAACTTCACGGCACCCTCGCCGTTCATGGTGCCTTCTGCGGTCTGATAACCTTCGCGATTAATGATATCGCCACCGGCTGAAATCATCATCGGACCGAAAGCGTATGGATACCATTCGCCTTTCCACGCCATGCCGAGATCAAGCGGGAACTCGAATTTTCCAGATTTCTGGAGTGTCACGAGAGCTGCGTCGAATTCTTCCATGGTCCATGGCTTGTCGAGGGTAGGAATGCGAATTCCGTTTGCATCCAGCACCGACTTGCGACTGACCATCGCTACAGCGGCATCCCAGAGGCCAACTGAATAGACCTTGCCATTGTAAGAGCCAATGGCACCCGGCAGGAAGCCTGCATATTTCGCAGGATCAACCGTGAGCGGGGCCATGTAACCAGCCCATGCCCAGCCTGGCATCACAGGTCCGTCAACGTCGATGATGTCGGGGAGCTTGCCCGATGCAGCGGCGGCGGTGACTGAGTCATTGTAAGAAGCTTGTGGGAACTTCTCGATCTTGACCGTGTAGTCGGCTTGCGACTTGTTGAAATCTTCAATGATCCCGGTGAGGATCTTGTTTTCAACTTCGTTGCCAGCGCCGTGATACCACATGCTGAGTTCGGTTGCGGCAAATGCCATTGTTGAGGTGAGCAGGCCTGCAAGCAGCGCGCCGCTGAAAATGATCTTCTTCATGAATTCCTCCCAGAAAAGAACAGACTTTTTTACTCCCGGACTGCCGGGCCAGTTTCCTGCAGCTATATGAGCGGCCTGCAGGAATGCCGTTCAACCAGCGGACAGGGAATGAGCAGGCGCGGGGCCCAGTCGTTGCCTTGTTCGCGGGCAGAATAGGAAATCTCGATCGCCTTGCGGCCGATCTCGAAATAGGGAAGTGCGACAGTGGTGAGCTGCGGATAAAGCGTTTCAGAAATCAGTTTGAGATCATCAAATCCAATGACTGACAAATCTTGCGGCACATGCAAACCGAGAGCGGCGGCAGCGGCATAGACCTGCATCGCAACAGTATCATTGCCGCAGATGATCGCGGTGGGGCGATCCTTGGCGGAAAGCATTTCCGTGGCAACCGCAATCACGCGACTGACTTCCGCGCCAACTGGACCTGTGTAGCCCGAAATTTCACGGATTTCGTCAAGCGCGACACCTGCTTCGTTGAAGGCGCGGCGCATGCCTTTGGCACGCAAACGCGTCGCTTCAATGTCAGGGATCAGTGTGATGACGCCAATACTGCGATGGCCCAACTGCAAAATATGTTTCGCTTGGGTGTAACCACCAACCTCGTCATCCGGAATGATCGAAGGCCGATCACCGCCAGAGGCAAAGCAATTAGCCAGCACGATTGAATCGTTGAATGCAGGCTTGCCCACATCATGCGGGCGATGGAACATCGATGCATAGACAACACCCGCCACGCGGTGCGCGCGAAACATTTGCCACATTTCTTGCTCGCGTTCAGGATCGCCATCGGTGCTGGCGATCAGCAATGTCTGGTGCTTTTCGGTAAGAGCGGCCTGCGCCCCGCGCACGATATCAACTGAGTATGGTGTAGTGGCCACAGCGTCAGTCATTAATCCGTACACGGATGATGTGCCGCTGCGCATCTGCCGGGCAGCATGGTTGGGCACGTAGTTCAATGTGGTGATATGGCGTTGGACAGACTCGCGCGTCTTCGCAGTTACCCCAGCATCGCCATTGACGATGCGTGAAACCGTTTTGATCGAAACGCCTGCGCGCTTCGCGACCTCGCGGAGAGTAGCCAATCAACCTCCCAAACCGTCATTCTTTGACAACGTTGTCATTGAGGATGACTCCAAATGACAACGTTGTCAAGAGGGCGCTCGAATGATGACCTAAAGCGGCGAAAACCGCCCGCCATCCGCATATCCTGCGGGAATATCGCCCTTCAAATTAACAACACGCTTGTCGCGAATGACGGCGAGGATTTGATCGACGGCCTGCTTGGCACCAGCAACGCGCGTGGGGTGATCTGTATCGGCAGCGGCATGCGGAAGAAGATGAACGCGCGCGCCATATTTTTTCGCCAGCGGTAAATAGGGTGCTATTGGGCCCGTGATCTTTTTGCCTTGCAGAAACACATCAGCATCAATCGCGGCATGGCGCACGCGACCTGTGCTGAGCGCCCAATCCAGCGCTTTCACATCAACACATTCGCCGCGATCATAGTTGATCAACACCGCGCGCTTGTTCAGGGCAGCGAGCACAGGCTTGTTGATCAGCCCGGCATTGGCATAGGTTTTGCTATCAAACGCGCCAAGACCTGTGTGAGTTGAAAGCACATCAGCACCGCGCGCAGCATCGATGATCGTCGGCGCATGGATGAACCCTTCAGCCTCGATCCGTGCACGATGATGTTCACGCGCAAAAACTTTGACGTTCATGTGAAACGCCTTGGCAAGGCGCGCAACTTCGCGCCCGATATTGCCAAAACCAATCACCGCCAAGGTCTGGCCTTCAAGCTTTACAGACGGAAAAAGTCTCAGATGTTTTCCAGTGTCGAATTTCCCCGAGACACTCATCTTGTGTAAAAGTTCCACATCAATTTCCGGCGACACACGTAGCAGCGCCTTGATCGCCATTTGTGCAGTAACTCGGCTGTTGAAGCCCGGTGTGTTCATCAGTGGTGCAGAGCCACCAACACCATTGGGACCACCCCAGCATTCGCATTGCATGTTGCCAGTACCCGCACCAATCCGCACGCCGCCGAACTGGAAACGTGCAGCCTTTGGCAAAAACGTCGCCGCTGCGATCACAGCGTCATATTGGCCATCTATTGTCTGCGGCAGAATTTCCGCTTCGGTTGATAAATCCGGCTGGTAGAAAAAATGAATGCCCGGCGGATAGGATTTCTTCTTGATCGGCCCCAAATGAAACTGTCCACCACGCGCGATGATATGATCACGCACTTCCGATGGATCAGGCTGGCCACGCTTGTCGAATTTCAATCCGACGAGATCGCAGATCAGTATTTTGCGAACGTCGCTCACGCCATTTCCTTTTTCCAAGGCGGATCAGCACCGGGGCGCGAGCAGGTAATAGCTGCAGCGCGTGCTGCAAATTCGGCAGCGCCGCGCAAATCAGCTTCACCAATCACGGCAATCGATTTTTTGTTCAACAATTTAGCCCGTGAGAGATGTGTGAGAAAGCCCGCCGTGAACGTATCGCCAGCACCAACCGTGTCAGCCACTTTCACTTTCACCGACGGCACGTGGAAAGATGTGCGCTTGGTATAGAGTGTGACACCTTCGCCACCTGCAGTGACGGCAACCACCTTGGCACCACGCTTCAACCAGTCCTTGGCAACAGTCGCGGCCGACTTCTTGCCATACATATAGGCGATATCTTCATCCGAAGTTTTCACAATATCGGCGAGCGCCACCATGCGCATCAACCGCGCAACATGTTTCTTTTTATCCTTGATCAGAGAGGCGCGTATGTTGGGATCAAGCGAAATCACGCGGGCCTTGGCTTCACGCTTGGCCAGTGCTTCATAAGTCGCACCCTCAGGATCAGGGATCAGCGAGATCGATCCGAAATGCAGTGCCTTCAAACTGGCAGGCAGTTTTGGCAGATCAGCTTTCACCAGATTACGCCCAGCTGACGCTTCATCGATAAATGAATAGCGCGCATGACCATCCACCAGTTTCACGAATGCCAGGGTTGTGTGCTTGTCCTTGTATTTGAGATAGCGTGTTTCAACGTGGCTCGCCTTCAAGCCATCAACCAATTGGTCGCCAAAGAAATCTTTCGACATGCCGCAGAACAGACCGACCTGTTCACCCTGCCGCCCCAGCGCAATTGCAGTGTTGAATACCGACCCTCCATTGAAGGGCTGGAACACAGCCGCACCATTCTCCCCTTTGCGCGGCAGAAAATCGATCAGCGCTTCACCGCAACACAGAATCATCCGCGTACTCCCTCAAGGTTTCTTATCATTGCCATGTGATTTGGCAGCGTGTATGCGCCCTGTAAAGTGCCGTTGATCAGCGCTCCTCAGAAAAAACAGTGATTCATGACAACCCGCATCATTCCCGTCGATTTGTTTGACCTTATCGTGTTTGGCGCAACGGGCGATTTGGCCCAACGCAAACTGATCCCAGCACTTTTCCTGCGCGATGAGCAGGGACAACTGCCCCAAGGTGCCCGTATCATTGGCACTTCTCGCCGCGCCATGAGTGATGAAGAATATCGTACCTTCGCAAAAACTTCGCTCGAAGCACATGTGCCCGAAGCACTGCGCAAGGCTGATGTCATGGAGCGTTTTCTGGCGCGCTTCAGCTACATCGCAGCAGAACCTGGCAAAGATGAAGGCTGGCCGGAGCTTGGCAAATTGCTGGCAACAAATGAAACGCGCGTCCGCGTATTTTATCTCGCGGTTGGGCCTGATCTTTTTGGCCCGATCTGCCAGCGCCTCGGTCGCCATCGCATGGTCACGCCAAAATCGCGCGTGGTTGTTGAAAAGCCCTTGGGTAAAAGTGGTGCATCAGCCGAGGCCGTCAACGATCAAATCGGCAGCGTATTCGCAGAACCCGCAATCTATCGCATCGATCATTATCTCGGCAAGGAAACCGTCCAGAACCTGATGGCGCTGCGTTTTGCCAACGCGCTGTTCGAGCCACTGTGGAACTCAAGCCATATCGATCACGTGCAGATCACGGTTGCCGAAACTCTTGGGGTCGAGGGGCGCGCCGGATATTACGATACATCTGGCGCGTTGCGCGACATGGTGCAGAATCATATTCTCCAGCTCTTGTGTCTGGTTGCGATGGAAGCACCAACATCGCTTGATGCTGACGCGTTGCGTGATGAAAAACTAAAGGTGCTGAAAAGCCTGAAGCCGATTCCACCTGAGCGCATCGACCAGTTGATCGTACGCGGTCAGTATCAGGCAGGGGCTTCAGCAAATGGCGCTGTGACGGGCTATGATGAAGAGCTTGGCAATGACTCCCATACCGAAACCTTTGTTGCGCTGAAGGCAGAAATCGCCAACTGGCGCTGGAGCGGCGTGCCATTTTACTTGCGCACAGGAAAGCGCCTGTCATCGCGCGTTTCGGAAATTGTTGTGCAGTTTAAGCCAGTACCGCATTCCATCTTCGACAAGTCGGCAGGTGTCATCAACACCAACCGCCTGGTCATGCGATTGCAACCCGATGAGGGTGTGAAGCTCTGGCTGATGATCAAGGATCCGGGCCCTGGTGGCATGCGCCTTCAACATGTGCCTCTCGACATGAGTTTTGCCGAAGCCTTTGGCACCCGCAATGCCGACGCCTATGAGCGCTTGTTGATGGATGTGGTCCGCGGCAATCAAACACTGTTCATGCGTCGCGACGAAGTTGCGGCTGCTTGGAAATGGATTGATCCTATTCTTGAACACTGGCGCAACTCGGGTGATGAACCCAAACCTTATACGTCGGGCACATGGGGACCATCGGCATCGGTTGCATTGATTGAACGCGATGGCCGCAGCTGGGTTGACAGTAACTCATGATCAGCAAGCGGCATGATTTTGTCAATCGAGATGCATTGGCAAGAAGCCTTGCACTTCGCGTGGCCCAGGCCTTGTCAGCAGCAGTGACACGCCGGGGCAGTGCAGTGCTTGCAGTATCTGGCGGTACGACACCAAAATTGTTTTTCGACCATCTCTCCAAAACAGAAATCAGCTGGGACAAGGTTATAGTAACACTGGTTGACGAGCGCGATGTGCCAGAAGCCAATGAGCGTTCCAATGCACGTTTGGTAAAAGCTGCATTGATGACAAACCATGCAAGCCGTGCGCAGTTTTTACCGCTTTACAATAATCCCGATGCAGCAAAGGTCAGTGCATTCGACGCTGTAGTTTTGGGCATGGGCAATGATGGCCACACCGCTTCGTTTTTTCCGGGTGGCGACAGACTGGCCGCAGCGCTTGATCTTTCGTCACGCGAGTCCCTCATCACAATGAACGCGCCCGGTGCTGGTGAGCCACGCCTGACCTTTACCTTGCAACGCCTGCTGGCCGCACGCTTTCTGGCACTTCACATTGAAGGCGAAGAAAAAGCCCGCGTGCTACAAGATGCGCTTGCAGGCGATGACCAGATGCAAATGCCAGTGCGCGCCATACTGGCGGCACGAGAACCTGTTGAACTATATTGGTGCCCATAACCCAAAGGACCACTGACATGTCCGTCCATTCCACTATTTCTGCTGTGACTGAAAAAATCATTGCCCGCAGCAAGGTTTCCCGCAGTCGCTACCTCGACAAGATCGAAACCGCACGCGCCAATCAGCCCAAGCGCAAATCACTGGGCTGTGCCTCGCTTGCGCACGGCTTTGCGGCCTGTGGACCTGCCGACAAGGACATGCTGCGCAATGGCGATGGCCCAAACCTTGGCATCGTCACTTCGTACAATGACATGCTCTCGGCGCATCAGCCGTTCGAGCATTACCCGGAATTGATCCGAAAGGCCGCGCGTGAAGCGGGCGGTTCGGCACAAGTTGCAGGTGGTGTGCCCGCGATGTGTGATGGTGTCACCCAAGGCGAAACCGGCATGGAACTTTCGCTATTCTCCAGGGATGTGATTGCGATGTCGACAGCAGTCGCCCTCTCGCACCAGATGTTTGATGCAGCAGTTTATTTGGGCGTGTGCGACAAGATCGTGCCGGGCCTGATCATTGGTGCTCTGACCTTTGGCCATTTGCCCGCCGTGTTCATTCCGGCAGGTCCCATGACATCAGGGCTTCCGAATGATGAGAAGGCAAAAATCCGCCAGCTTTATGCCGAAGGAAAAGTAGGCCGCGATCAGCTGCTCGAAGCCGAGGCGCAATCCTATCACGGCCCCGGCACCTGCACATTCTATGGCACGGCAAATTCCAACCAGATGATGATGGAAATCATGGGCCTCCATCTGCCGGGCACCACTTTTGTCAATCCCGGCAGCACCCTGCGTGATGAGATCACCAAAGCCTCAGCAAAACAGGCGATGCAGATCACCGCACTCGGTAACAACTACACACCAATCGGCCAGATCTATGATGAGCGCGCCGTGGTGAATGGCATTGTCGGCTTGCTTGCAACAGGTGGTTCCACCAATCACACCATGCATGTAATCGCGATGGCCGCCGCCGCTGGCATCGTCGTCACCTGGGATGATCTCTCTGCGCTTTCGAAAAAAGTGCCGCTGCTCTGTCGCATCTATCCCAATGGCTCGGCTGATGTGAACCACTTCCACGCAGCTGGTGGCATGGGGCTGATGATCCGCGAGTTGTTGCAAGCAGGCCTGCTGCACAAGGACGTGCGCACCATCATGGGCACAGGGCTTGATGGCTATCTTGTTGAACCAAAGCTCGGTGCCGAAGGTCTCGCATGGAAAGAAGCAGCCACTACAACCCAGGACGACAAGGTTCTGCGCGGTGTTGCAAATCCATTTCAGGAAACGGGCGGCCTGCAAGTGCTCACCGGAAACATTGGCACATCGGTGATCAAGACATCGGCAATCAAGCCGGAGCGGCATGTGATTGAAGCGCCCGCCCGCGTATTCCATTCACAGGAAGAACTCGCAGCCGCCTTCAAGGCAGGCGAACTCAATCGCGATGTGGTGGCCGTGGTGCGCTTCCAGGGACCAAAGGCCAACGGCATGCCTGAGCTTCACCGCATGACGCCGCCTCTTGCGGTGCTGCAGGAACGCGGCCTCAAGGTGGCCCTCGTCACCGATGGCCGCATGTCCGGCGCATCAGGCAAGGTGCCAGCTGCAATTCATGTGACACCAGAAGCGATCGATGGTGGTGCCATTGCCAAGATCAGGGATGGCGACATGATCAGGCTCGACGCCACATCAGGCACACTTGAAGTGTTGGTTGACGCAAAGGAATTTGCAGCGCGCGAAGCCGTCGTCATTGATCTTGCAAAAAATGATTTTGGCGTGGGCCGCGAGTTGTTCAACCTGTTCCGCAAAAACGCGGGCCGCGCCGATCAGGGCGCATCAATCTTCGAGGTGGCATGATGACAAAAAGAAATCTGCAAAAGGGTCTTGAGGCCGCATTGCGCCAGGCACCTGTTGTGCCTGTGATGGTGATTGAAGATGTGAAACACGCCGTCCCTCTGGCGCGGGCACTCGTGGCAGGTGGACTCCCCGTTCTTGAAATCACCCTGCGCACTGAAGCAGCACTCGATTGCATCAAGGCGATCATCGGCGAGGTTGAAGGTGCAATTGTTGGCGCAGGGACGGTGATCACGCCACAGCAGCTCCGCGATTGTGAAAAACTCAAACTCGCATTTGCCGTGTCTCCCGGCTCCACCGGAAAACTTCTGGGTGCCGCTGAAGACTACGATGTGCCGCTCTTGCCTGGTGCCGTCACCGCAAGCGAATGCATGGCGCTGTTGGAATGGGGTTACACAATCCAGAAATTCTTCCCAGCCGAGCCCGCAGGCGGCAGTGCCTACTTGTCCTCGCTCGCGTCCCCCTTGCCACAAATCCAGTTCTGCCCCACAGGCGGCATCACGCCAGAGCTTGCCCCCAAATATCTCAAGCTTTCCAATGTGATAACGATAGGCGGCTCGTGGATGGCACCCAAGGCGTTGGTCGCTGCGGGTCAGTGGCAGGAGATTGAAAACCTGGCGCGAACAGCTTCAAAACTGAAAATATAGCTGGTCTTGACATTGCCAGATGGGGCGCTTACCTGCCACCCGATATCGCGCCCGAGATCGCTCATGCGAGCTGGCGCGAAACTGAAAAAGCAATCGCACGACTCAAAGGATTGTCGTAGATTATTTCTCGAACACAACACCATCACGGACCTCAAAAGTAAGCGCCCATGAACTTGACTGACATCATTGATGCCCGTGCTGTGCTCCCTCATGTCAAGGCACAGTCGAAGAAAGCCTTGCTGCAAGACCTCGCACAATCCATGGCAAAGATTGTTGCTGTCGATCAGCGCATTATTTTCGAAACATTGCTGACCCGCGAGAAGTTGGGATCAACGGGCCTGGGGCAGGGCATCGCCATCCCGCATGGTCGCATGGCCGGACTCAATCGCGTTTACGGATTGTTTGCACGCCTTGCTGCACCCATCGCTTTTGACAGTGTTGATGGCAATCCCGTCGATCTCGTTTTCGTGCTTCTCGCGCCCGAACACGCAGGTGCCGATCACCTCACCGCACTCGCCCGCATCTCCCGCATCCTGCGCGATCCAATGACCGTTGCAAAATTGCGCGGCACCGAGACAGCGGAAGGTCTCTACGCCATCCTCACAGAGCCAATGGCCACGTCGACAGCAGCTTAAATCTCAATCCCGTCGGCCCGCTCAGCAAGTTGCAACACGGTCTCACGGATGATCGCAAGCTGTGCCGGAGTGGACAGCCGATGATCGCCGCCTTTCAAAAACGTCAGCGTGGAGTCTTGCGACTGCACAGTCTCAAACGTCCGCACCGCATGTTCGGTTGGAACGGATTCATCGCGCGTGCCCTGCAGGATGCGCAGCGGAAACGGCAGGCTCAAACCATCCTTGAACAGCATGTGCTTGTAGCCATCTTCAATCAGCCGCATCGTGATCACATAGGGCTCGCCATAGCCTGACGGCATCAACGTGTATTCCTGTGTCGCAAGCTCGCGCCGCTGCTCAGGCGTGAACAACTCCCACATCAGGTCATGCGTCATGTCAGTCGCAGGGGCGATCAACACGATGCCACCAATCCGCCGAAACGCTGATGGATCTTCTTCGCGCAGTTTTCGGGCCAACAAAAGCGCAAGCCATCCACCCATTGACGATCCCACAATGATCCGCTTGTTGCGCGTATGGGTGAGAAACATATGCGTTGATTGCTCCAGCCAATCGCTGATCGTGCCATCCTCAAATCCACCAGAAGATTGTCCGTGCCCTGAATAGTCAAAGCGCAAAAACGTGCGCCTGCTCGCCTGCGCCAGTGCCGCCAATGCCTCGGCTTTCGACCCCGTCATGTCGGATTTGAAACCGCCCAGCCAGAAGAACCCGGTATCACCCAGCTCGTCCAGGCTGCCATCGCGCATATAGGCCAGGCGCTGGCCTCTTAACTTTTCGTCAAACTCAACCCGTGCCATCCCAAGTTCGCCCTTCATTTCCGCGCAAAAGCTTGCTATCGAGACTATGCCGGATTCGCAACATGCCCATCAGGCGATTAATATTTGGAGACTTTGACCGCTTGAGCATACCACCACGCAAACCTTCGTTTAACCGCAGCGCCCAGCCCCAGCCGAAGGAAGAGGGGCACAAGATCAACCACCGTATCGATAGCCGCGATGTGCGCCTGATTGGCGCCGATGGTGCCAATGTCGGTGTCGTGCCGACCCGCCAGGCAATTGCCATGGCTGAGGAAGCAGGCCTCGATCTCGTTGAAATTTCACCGGATGCCGTGCCGCCGGTTGCCAAGATTCTCGACTACGGCAAGTTCAAGTTCCAGGAACAAAAGCGCCTCGCCGAAGCGCGCAAGAAACAGAAGATCGTCGAGATCAAGGAGCTGAAGCTCCGCCCAATGATTGATGATCACGATTACGATGTGAAGATCAGGGCCGCGCGCCGCTTCTTTGAAGAAGGCGACAAGGTCAAGTTCACGCTGCGCTTTAGAGGCCGCGAAATGGACCACCAGGATCTCGGCTACAAATTGTTGATCAAGGTGAAGGCCGATCTCGCTGACGTTTGCAAAGTCGAGCTCGAACCAAAACCCGAAGGCCGTCAGGTCATCATGATCTTGAACCCGCTCAAGACGAAGTAACACCACCTTTCTCCCTCAGCGACGCTGGGGGAGTACCCGCAAAGCGGGGGAGGGGGTGTATCAGCGAGTAAGAAACTAAACCATCACGCCCGTACAAGCGCCGCGAATAGCAGCGACATTCTCTTTCAGCTTGCCACCCTTGAACACGGCCGATCCTGCAACCAGCGCATTCGCCCCGGCACGATAGACAGCCCCTGCATTGTCAGCTGTGATGCCACCGTCAACTTCAATATCAATGGCGCGGCCGTCAATCAAAGACTTCACCCGCGCGATCTTGTCCAGCATTGCCAGAATGAAACTCTGCCCGCCAAAACCGGGGTTCACTGTCATCACCAAAACCAGATCGAGCCGATCCAGCACATGCTCAATCACTGAAACAGGCGTTGCAGGGTTAAGCGCTACGCCAGCCTTTTTGCCAAGCGCACGAATGCTCTGCAATGTCCGATCAAGATGCTGCGTCGCCTCGGCATGAACCGTGATGATATCAGCCCCCGCCTTGGCGAAAGCGCCCACAAATTCATCGGGCTTTGAAATCATCAAATGCACATCGAATGTTTTTTTCGTCCGTGTACGGATTGATTCAATCACGGGCAGTCCAAACGAAATGTTGGGCACGAAATTCCCGTCCATCACATCAATGTGAATCCAGTCAGCTCCCGCCTGGTCAAGCCCCTCCACATCGCGGCCAAGATTGGAAAAATCGGCCGAAAGAATGGAGGGGGAAATGATGAGGGAGCGCTGTTTCATGTGCCCGATGTGGCGGGATTCTGATTGTGCGTCAACTGGCGCAAAGGCGTGAATATGCGCGATGTCTCAACCACGGTTTTGCCAACCGGAAACAGCGAGGCCATCGCAAGCTTCACATGCTGCCACGCAAACGGAATGCCGATGATGGTTACCGCAAGGCCGACAGCCGCAACGATGTGACCAACTGCAAGCCACCAGCCCGCCAGCACAAACCACACGACATTGCCAACGGTGCCAAGCGCACCCGTGCCAAGATCACTGCGACCATTCACCATGTCGCGGGCCGCAATGTCATAACCGAACGGCCAGAACGAAAACCGCGCCAGCATGAAGGCCGAGCGCGCCCATGGCAGGCCAACAATGGTGATCGCCATGATCACGCCAGCCAGTAACCAGGCGAGACCAGCAATGAATCCACCCGTCACGAACCACAAAACATTCAGCAAAAACATCAACATCGACATAACGCACTTCCTTTCATGAACCCTTAGATGGGTATCAATTCCCGGAAGTTCAAGGGGGATTGAAAATTATTTCTCCAGCCGCGCACCAAGCCGCGTCATGAACTGCTCGCATTTCCGCAGTTCGGAAATCGCGATGAACTCATCCGGCTTGTGCGCCTGTTCAATCGAGCCCGGCCCACAAACAACTGTTGGAATCCCAATCGACTGAAACCATCCGGCCTCGGTGCAATATGAAACCGTGTGCGATGAATTGGTGTGCGAGCATTGCAATGCCAATAATTCCGCAGGCGATTGATCTTCAGCAGCAAGCCCCGGTGCCTCATTGGCCTTCACCGTTGCAATACCTGCATTGGCGGAAACCGCCTTCATCGCAGGCTCCAGGCGCTTGGCAGCAAGCTCCACCCGCTTCATCGCAAATTCGGGATCAGCCCCCGGCAGCAAACGTGTTTCCCAACCAAATGCACATTTGAGCGGCACAATATTTTGCGCCGTGCCACCAGAAATCATGCCGATATGCACAGTCGAATGCGGTGGATCAAATCGTCCCGTGGAATCGCCGAGTTCTTCCAGCTCATCGCGCACCAGATTGATTTCGTGAATGAGTTCGCCTGCGATCATGATCGCATTCACGCCCTTGTCATTCAGGGCCGAATGCGACTCATGCCCCGTCACTTCGGTCTGAAACCGCACCGCCGATTTATGCGCATTGACAACCTGCATTGACGTTGGTTCGCCAACGATGACCGCAGAAGGTTTGCGCAAATGATCCTTCATGTGCTGCACCATCGGCTTTACACCACGGCATCCAACTTCTTCATCACACGACAAAACCAGATGTACGGGGCGCTTCAATTTCATCTGCTGAAACGCGGGCACCATGGCCAGTGCAACAGCGATAAATCCCTTCATGTCGGCAGAGCCACGCCCAAATAATTTGCCGTCGCGCTCGATCAACTGAAACGGATCGCTTGTCCATGCCTGACCATCAACAGGCACCACATCTGTGTGACCAGACAAGACAACGCCGCCATCCACGTCAGGCCCGATCGTCGCATAGAGATTGGTTTTGCCCGGCTCATAGTCCACGCGCAAATGCGGCACGCCAAGTGCCGATAAATAATCTTCAACAAAAGCGATCAGCGGAATGTTGCTGTCCCGGCTCGTCGTATCAAACGCCACAAGCCGCGCCAGCATTTCTTCAGACGTGAAGGACATCGCTTAGTTCAGAACGCGCGCATCATGCGGGCTGTCGAGCGAGAAGGCGGGAATTTCAACCGCGAAGCTTTCGCCGTTGGGTGCGGCCATCATGTATTTGCCCATCATTATGCCCGATGGTGTCGTCAGCGGGCAGCCCGATTGATATTCAAACGTGGCACCGGGCGGCAGGGTGGGTTGACGGCCTACAACGCCATCGCCGTTCACTTCCTGGATATTGCCATTGGCATCCGAAATGATCCAGTGCCGTGTCAGCAACTGCACGGTATCGTGCCCTTGATTCTGAATCTGAACCCGGTAAGCCCACACAAACTTGCCATCCGAGGGGTGGGACTGCTGTTCCACAAACTCAGGTTCAACGGCAACGCGGATATCTCTGGTCACTTTCACGTACATGCCCCCTAATATAGTACAAGTTTTCTGGTTTTCCACTGACAAAAAACAATTCCGTTTCGGCTTGCGTTTGCAGCGCTGCCAAGGCCAAAAGGGCCTATGGCGAAACAACAAACCATTCTGAAACAAGGTATTTTACCCGCGCGCGGCATTGCGGACTTTTGTGAACGCGGTCACATCGTGCTGGACCGCCCCGCTGATGCCGACCAAATCCAGCCCGCAAGCCTGGACCTGCGGCTGGGCGCATGGGCCTACCGGGTGCGCGCCTCGTTTTTGCCGGGCCCGAAACTCACCGTCGAAGAAAAACTGAAACAGGTCGTCCTGCATCGGATCGACTTGAGTGATGGGGCCGTGCTCGAAACAGGCTGCGTCTATATCGTGCCCTTGATGGAACACCTTTCCCTGCCATCCGGCGTGTCCGCTGCTGCGAACCCGAAGAGTTCAACTGGGCGACTTGATATATTCACGCGAGTCATCGCCGATCGCGCGCAGGAATTCGACAAGGTGCCGGATGGTTACGAAGGCCCGCTCTATGCCGAAATTTCCCCGCGCACTTTTCCCATTCTCGCGCGCCAAGGTTCGCGCTTGTCACAAATCCGTTTCCGCTCTGGCCCGTCGATGGCCAGCGATGCATTGATCCACGCTCTGCATGCGAGTGAACCCCTGATCGCGCAAGGAGATGTGAACATTGACGGCGGCATCGCACTCACCGTCGATCTGATCGGCATGGCGAAAGTTGGTCCCGTCGGTTTTCGCGCCAAGCGTCACTCGGCCTTGGTCGATGTCGACAAGAAGGGCGCACTCGATGTGCTCGATTATTGGGAACCGATCTGGCAGAAACATTCGCTGATCCTCGATCCTGATCAGTTTTATATTCTAGCGTCGAAGGAAGCCGTGCGAGTGCCACCAACGCATGCCGCCGAAATGGTGCCGTTCAATCCGCTTGTTGGTGAATTCCGCGTACACTACGCAGGTTTCTTCGATCCCGGTTTTGGCCACTCATCAGGCCACGGCGAAGGCGCACGCGCTGTGCTCGAAGTCAGAAGCCACGAAGTGCCATTCATTCTCGAAGATGGGCAGATCATCGGCCGCCTCGTCTACGAACCTCTCACCGAAAAACCAGATCGTGTTTACGGTGAAGTCGGCTCCAATTATCAAAAGCAAGGCCTGAAACTTTCCAAACACTTCAAGCCGTGGACGCCTTCGCATCGCAGTTGAGTTCAGTTGCTAAAAACCAAACTGGCCACACCGAGCAATCCAGAATTGTCACCAAGGGATGCGCGCACGATCTCTACTCCTCGGAACGACAGCATCGCATCGGATTGAATGCGCGCTTGGATGCCCGGCAAAAGTTGATCGAAACCGTTGGAAACACCACCACCCAAAACTACGCGCTCGGGGCTGTAAAGATGAAGCATGTTAATGATGCCGATACCAAGAAATTCTGCCTGCTCGTCGACGAGGGACTGAGCCGTTTCATTACCTTGCGCAGCCAGCTCAAAAACTTGCGCGGCCCTTACTTCACTGCCGAATTTCTGCCGTGCCCTATCTGTAAACGCCGTGCCTGAGGCATAGGCTTCCCAGCATCCGCGGCAGCCGCAACCGCAGCGCTTTCCATTTGCAACAATTGACATGTGCCCGATATGCCCGGCAAATCCACGCCGTCCGCGCAGCACACGACCATCGCTGATGACACCGCCGCCAATTCCTGTACTCACCGTGATGTAGACGAGATTGCCGAGACCCTGTCCGGAACCGAATTTCCACTCTCCAATAGCCGCCGCAACAGCATCATTCGCAAGCCGTACGGTGCTCTTCAACTTATCTTCGAGAATTTTTACGATGGGCACATTTTCGAAATTGCTGATTGTAGCGATGGCCATGATGACGCCCTCGTTGGCATCAAGGGGCCCTGGCGAGCAGACACCAACACCGATGATTTCGGCAACGGGAATTGCCGCAATGGTTCGCCGCGCAAGTTCCGCCATTTGCTCGATCACAATGTCAGGCCCGGCTTGCGCCTGCGTTGAAACTGCTTCGCGACGAACAATCGCTCCTGTTTCATCTACAGCAGCGACACGCAGTTGTGTGCCGCCAAGATCAAGCGCAATGGCGATCCTGCTCACATTGGCCTCACAGTTCTTTCAACCATTTCATGCGCGCAGCCAGATCAGGCGCACCAAAAGCAAGCGAACCCAGCACCACTGTTTCAGCACCAGCCTTGCGCAATTCCGGAACCGTGTGTTCGCGAATACCACCGTCAGCGGCAAGAACAACGCGGTGCTTCGCAGTTGCGATCATCGCCTTTGCTTCTCCGAGTCGGCCGCAAGCCGTATCGCTCAAGCCTTGACCCTTCACACCAATCGCTGTGCCAAGCAGGGTGAAGAACGAGACATCTGGGATAAACGGCTTTGCTGCTGAAGCAGGTGTCTCAACACGCAAAACAATGCCAGCTTCCTTTCCTTTGCTCTTGATCAAGGCAATCGCTTCCGCTGCATTCTTGTTTTCAGCATGCACACTGACAAGATCGGCTCCAGCCTCGATGAACTGCTCGCATTGCGAAAGCAGCACGGCATCGGCAATCATCAAATGAATATGAATAGGAATTTTCGAAGCTTTGCGAATACCGGCAACCAGATCGGGGAAGAATAACATCGCCGGAGCAAAATGCCCGTCAGCCACGTCAATGTGCAGAATATCAGCATGACCCGCGATGCGCGCGAGATCATCTTCAATACGCAATAAATTCGCCGACCACACCGAGTACTCGGCAATCAATCGGTTGCGCGGCAGGTTCGAAATCCATTCAGCTGTCACGTGTCATTCCCTTCAAAAATTGCGCCACATGCGCCGCTGCATGCGCTTCAAGGCCGTGCGTGATCAAGGGACCAGAAAAACCAGAAGCTGTGAGCGCGCCAACAAAATGTGGATAGTCTAGAACACCAGTACCTGCCGCCACAAATGCCCCTGATGAGTTGCGATCCTTGGCATGGGCAAGGGCGATATGCGGGCCGAGCTTTTCCAACGCAGCGGAAATAATCGCGCGCTGTTGTCCGATGGGTTCAACTTCAAAAAGATTGGCAGGATCAAAAACTATTTTCAACGGCGCGCCAGGAAACGCCTGCAACAATTGCTCTGCCTTTGCGGCATTGCTCACAACATTGGCATGCTCTGGCTCTATGCCCAATGCCACACCGTCGGCCACGCGCAAAACCTTCTCCATTTCAATGCAAAGATCGCGCCATGCCTCGGGTGTAGCGTTAGCGGGATGAAACCGCCATTGATCCTGCGGATCTCGTGTGCCCGTGCACAATGTCAGCAATGGAATATCGAGCGCCCTCGCAACGTACGTCAACACACCAAGACTGCGCAACCCATTTTCACGCGCAGCAATATCGTCATGGATCATGTTGTAAGTTGCCGAGAGCGCGACAATCGTAACACCCGTCTCCGAAACCGCATCACGAATGGCAGAAACTGTTTCGTCAGATACTTCATTGGGCATTGATGCAATGCCGGAGCACGCCATGTTGTATTGCACGCAATCGTACCCGGCATTTTTGGCTGCGCGCAAAACTGTCAGTGGATCTTTACCCGGAAACGTCTTTGCGAAAATGCCAAGCTGCATCACAGCCCGCCGGAAACATCTGCGAGAGCGACTTCCTTGTTGCTTTCCGCTGATCGCGCAATCGCTACCATGGCGCGCACCGAGGCAATGCCGTCATCAGCAGTGGCACCTTTTTGTTTGGCACCCTTGAGAATGACATCAGCAAAACCTTCAAGTTGCCTGCGATAGAAATGCGCATCAGCTCCCAGTACGCGGAAACTGCCGCCATCCCTTTCGCGGAAAATGTCAACCTCGCTTGACTTGTAATACCAAGGGTTAAAGGTCTTCGCGATCACGCTGCCATGTTCGCCATAAAGCTGAAAACCCTCATGCCAGTCCATGCGCACGGCAACAGTCAAATCCAAATGCCCAAGAGAGCCATTGGCGAAATTCACATCGACAAACCAGCAGCGCATGCCAGCTCGTTCCGAGAGCTTTGCACGCACCGAGACAATGTCGCCCGCAAGAAAGCGAGCGGTGTCGATCAAGTGGCAACCATGCGCCAACATCAAATAGCGCCGCATGTCAGCCTTGGGATTATCCTTGGGCTTCCGTGCATTCGCACTGGCAACGATCAACGGCTGCACCGCATCAGTGACCGGATAACGATGCGTTGAATCGCAATACCACGCCTTAAGTGCAACGATCTGCCCAATCTCGTTGTCGACAAAATCTTTCGCCGCTTCGATGCCTGGATCAAATCGCTTCATGTGACCGACTTGAAATACCTTGCCCGACTTGCGCGCAGCCGCACCGAGCGCTTCCGCTTCCTCAACATTCAGCGCCAATGGCTTTTCGCACAACACATGTTTGCCCGCCTCAAGCGCGCGCAATGACGCTGGCACATGAAATGCATCAGATGTTGCAATGATCACAGCATCAATTGCGGGATCAGCGAGCATCTTGTCGTAGTCGTTGTAACTTTTTTGCGCGCCATGCGAAATGACCATGCGCTCGCGCAAATCATCCGCCACGTCGCAGATCGCTGAAAGTTCAGCGTTACGCGCTTTGTTGCAGCTTTCAAAATGCGCGGCTTGCGCAATTTGTCCGGCACCCAACACACCAACGCGCAACAGTTTTTCGTCTTTTTTTGTCATGGCGCTTTTTAGCAAATAAAATTAATATGTCTACTGGATGCGCGTGCCCAAAGCATGCCCAGCATTGACAGTGACTTTGGGCTTGGAAGCGCGCATCTCCTCAACATCGCGCACTTTTTGCCGCGCAGCTCCGGCCCATTCACGGGTTTTGACTTTGGGATTGCGCAAGCGCTCTTTTGCTGCCGGAATGTGATCGGCGTATTGCGGCAGCCATTCGGCTTGCGCCACAAGCATTTCATCGACCATCTGCCAGACTTCCTCAGGTGTGCAGATCGCGCCAACCAGTGGATCGTGCAGCACGGCAAGTTTCAGCAATTCAACGTCGCCAGTAACGGCGGCTTCAACACTCATGCGCTGTACATTGATTGAACTCATGCAAGTTGCGGCACAAGGAAGCGAAAGCTCGATCCCTTCAAGCATGTTGATGCCGAAGCGATCAACAAGCCCCGGACTCTCAATGATGCAATCTTGCGGAAGATTCTTGATCGTCCCGCCATTCCTCACATTGAAATGCCCGCGATAGCTGCGGCCCGTCTCGAGCGCTTCGATGATCCATGACGCATGTTCGTCCGTGCGCTGATAATCGGCCAAGGGTTTTTCGGCGAGCGATAGAAAATGCGGGAAGTCCTGCTCAAACCAGTTGCGATTTTCAGTGCAATAACGAAGATAACCACCGGTTTCGCCATGGATCCAATCAGTCAGTGAAATCCAGTTGGTGATTTCGTTGGCGCGCTTGCGGTACCACGGCAGATACTCCGACAGGTGACCGTTGGACTCGGTGGAGTAAAAGCCAAAGCGCTTCAGCACATCGATGCGCACTTTTTCCTGCTCAGAAAAAACCGGGTGCCGTTCAAACGCAGCAACCAATTCATCGCGGCTGATCTTGCGGCCTTTGTGATTGAGGCCAATGTACCAGGTCTGGTGATTGATGCCGGAGCAGATAATGTCGAGCTCGGTGTGATCAGCAATGCCAAGGGCCTGCGCAATTTGCCGCCAGCCATTTTGCACGCCATGGCAGAGGCCAACCGTATTGACCTTGCCTTGATCGAGGCACGCCCAGGTGTTCATTGCCATTGGGTTCGCGTAGTTGAGATGCAGCAAATCTGAATGCGCAAGCTCGCGCATGTCTTTGCAAAAATCCAGCATAGCATTCACGGTGCGTTGCCCATACATGATCCCGCCAGCACAAATCGTATCGCCAACACATTGGTCAATGCCATATTTCAGCGGAATGTTGACGTCGTGAGCATAGGCCTCAAGCCCGCCGATGCGCACACAATTCATGATGTATTTCGCGCCATCAAAAGCACGGCGACGATCAGTGGTCGCTGTCACTTTCGTCGGCAGCTTGTTGGTCGTTACAATACGCTCCACAATCTGCCGCGACATTTCGAGATTTTTCTCGCTGATATCGGTGAGTGCAAATTCGACATCTGCGAATTCCGGCACTTTCAACAGATCACACACAAGCTTCTTGGTGAAACCAATAGAACCTGCACCAATGATGGCGATCTTGATTGTCATATTCGTCTCCTACAAACCTTGCAGAAATTCGCGGTGCCCCATCGCACGGGGAGCAGCGGCGCGATACTCTGCCGTGAGTTCATCCGCCGCTTTTTTGGCGCGGCGCTTTTGCTCAGGATGCGCTTCCATGTGCTTCTGTGCAACATCACGCTTGAGCAATCCAAGTCCATCGAGCACGGGATAATAAAGTTGTTGCTCAGTGTGAGCGAAGCGGCCCGGCAGCGGCGTAAAATCACCGTAGGCAGGCATCTTGTTTTGCCATGCCGCAATGCGCGCGCACGTTGGTTCACCAATATTGCACGTCGCAACGCTGCGCCAGAACGGTGTGTCGCGGCGCTCACTCACATAATGCAGATTGATGAAATCGCGGAAGTCATCGACCTGCCGCGCTGCAAAAATATTATAAGCCGCGCGGTCATTCGCATCGCGCTTGAGGTGGAACGAGGTGAACACCAGCATTTGTACAATCGTTCCGTGGATCGATGTGGCTTCCAAAGGTTCAAGAAAACTCGACGCCAATCCAAGCGATAAGCAATTGTTGATCCACGCATCTTTCTGGCGGCCAATATCAAAACGCAGATCATTGCGCGGCTCAATTTTGTGACCAAGTGTGGTTTCGATTTCCGCTTGCGCCTGATCTGGCGACAGGAATTCATCGGAATAAACATAACCCATCCCGTAGCGCGACTGCGTGGGGATCGACCACATCCATCCTGACCCTTGCGCCCAAGCCAACGTGTAAGGCGGAATTTCTGCGCCGTGTTTGTGGTCAAGCCAAAACGGCATCGCGCGATTGACGGGCAGCATGTCGCGATAGCTCACCCACTGCCCACCAAGCTCCTTGCCGATCAGTTGTTTCCGAAAGCCGGTGCAATCGATGAAGAAATCGCCTTCGATTTCGCCCGCATCGGTGATCAGCGCTTCAATATCGCCGCTCTCAGCATTGCGCCGCGCCGATAGAACTTGCGCGTCAATCGTTGCAACGCCCTTGGCATGCTTGCGCAACCATTTGCCCGCAAGCGCCTGATCGAAATGATAGGCGTGGTGAAACGGTGCCATCGCCACTTGCGCGCCATCAGCCTTCCGCGCAAATGGCGCGCGGTTCTGGTCGAGGAGATAAGCAAACAGATGCGTGTCCTTCACAGCACGGCCAGCAGCCACCGAGAAAATATCGAGATAACTCTGTGGTGTGCCACCTTGTTCGAGCACGAGATGCGGATCGTCAATCGGCCCGTCATAGTGATGGCCAACGCGCCGCCAATCCTTGTGGCGAATGCCAAACTTGATCGTCGCTTCGGTTTCTCTCAGGAATGCAAATTCATCGAGGCCAAAATATTTCAACATCTGGCGGAAGACAGCCGTCGTCCCTTCACCAACACCAATGGTTGGAATTTTCGATGACTCGACAACGGTGATTGTTGCATCGCTGTGCTGCCGCTTCAGAGCATCTTGCAGCATCAACGCGGCAAGCCAGCCTGCTGTGCCGCCACCCACAATCACATAGCGGTTCATGCGGCGATCTCGAACGCGGCGCGCACCAATCTCTTTGTATAATCGGTTTGCGGATTTGTGAGCACGTCGGCCACGGGGCCTTGCTCCACGATCTTGCCATTCTGCATGACGATGACACGGTGGCAGAGCGCGCGCACGACTTTCAAATCATGCGAAATGAACAAATACGAAAGTCCACGTTCGCGCTGCAATTTGCGCAGCAATTCGATGATCTGTGCTTGCACCGAAAGATCAAGCGCTGACGTTGGCTCATCGAGCAGAATGAATTCTGGTTCCATCGCAATGGCGCGAGCGATTGCAAGGCGCTGGCGCTGGCCGCCGGAAAATTCATGCGGGAAACGGGCGAGAATATTTGTAGGCATGCCGGAATCTTCCAGCGCTTTTTGAACCCGTTCCAAGCGATCAGCATTGGACGAACCGATCTTGTTGACGATCAAACCTTCCTCAATGATCTGCCTGATGTTCATGCGCGGGTTCATTGACGAGAATGGATCTTGAAACACGATCTGCATGCGCGCGCGAAATGGACGAAGTGCATCACGCTGCAACCCATCAATGCGATTGCCAGCAAATGTGATCTCGCCTTCCTGCGGATCAAGCAGGCGAATGAGCGCCTGGCCGAATGTGGTTTTTCCAGAACCGGATTCGCCAACAAGCCCCAGCGTTTCGCCGCGCTTCACATCAAGGCTCAAACGATCAACAGCGTGCAGATCGTGATAGGTCGCGTTGAACAGGCCACCTTTCTTGAGAACGTAAGTGACGCGCACATCTTTGCCTTCGAGGATCGTTGGCAATTCACCGACAAGCGGTTGCGCCACCCCTTTGGGATCAGAGGCGAGCAAGCGTTTGGTGTAGGGGTGCTGTGGATTGGCAAAGAGCGCAGCAGCCGTGTTGTGCTCCTTCACTTCGCCATGCTGCATAACATAGACACGATCAGCGAATTGTTTGACCACGGTCAGATCATGCGTGATCAGGATGACAGCCATGCCGTAGCGGTCCTTGAGATCCTTGATCAGATTCAAAATCTGCGCCTGCACAGTAACGTCAAGTGCGGTTGTCGGTTCGTCAGCAATCAGGATGTCGGGCCGATTGGCAAGTGCAATCGCAATCATTACGCGCTGACGTTGGCCCCCCGAAAGCTGATGCGGAAATTGCTTGAGGCGGGCTTCCGGGTCAGGGATTTGCACTTCTTTCAAAAGCTCAAGCGCGCGTGCATAGGCCTCGGCGCGGCTGATCTTGTTATGCAGGCGAATGACTTCCACAATCTGCGCGCCTACAGTGTAGACGGGATTGAGCGATGTCATCGGCTCCTGAAAAATCATCGACACCTGATCGCCGCGCAACTTGCGCATCTCGCGTTCCGGCAATTTCAAAACATCCTGACCATTGAGGATGATCGAAGCACCTTTGGCTACTGTCGCACGCTTCGACAACAATCGCATCACGGCGCGCGCCGTCACCGATTTCCCCGAACCGGACTCGCCAACAATCGCAATCGTCTCGCCCTTGCGCAATGCAAAGTTCATGTTCTTGACGGCTTCAACGGTGCCGCCTTCGACTTTGAAGCTGACGGCAACATTGCGCGCTTCGAGAATGATGTCTTGTGGCTCCATCAGTAAGGATCCACCGCATCACGCAATCCGTCACCGAGCGCATTGAAGGCAAAAACTGCAAGCAGCACAAAACCAACAGGCGAGAGAATCCACGGATACGAACCGATCACCGAAAACGTGCCCGTATCCTGCAACATCAAGCCCCACGAAATCAGCGGCGCTTTCACCGCAAAACCGAGAAAGCCTAAAAACGATTCAAGCAGGATGATCGCGGGGATGCCGAGCGTGATCGACACGATGATATGTGAGAGCACATTCGGCAGAATGTGCCGTGTGACGATACGACTATCCGTGGCACCCACGGCCTGTGCCGCGCGCACATATTCAATGCGCGCAAGTGACAGGGTTTTGCCACGCACTTCACGCGACAATTGCGCCCAGCCCAATGCCACCATCACGCATACCACGAAGGTAAGAAATACAGATGTGGGGGCGGTAACCGGGATCAAGGTTGTCAACGTCAGATACAAAGGCAATTGCGGAAACGCCAAAATGATTTCGACAACGCGTTGTGTCCACGCATCAAACCTGCCACCGAGATAGCCAGAGGCAATGCCTACCAAGGTTCCGATGATGGTGATCAGCGCAATCGTCACAAGCGCCAGCGAAAGCGAAATCCGCGAACCCACAAAGCCGCGCGAAAGAATATCGCGGCCAAACTTGTCGGTGCCGAGAAGGTGAATGGGCTTTCCGTCTTCCGTGCCAAACAAATGCGTGTGCGATGGGATCAGGCCAAGCAGCCGATAAGGATAGCCCTCTACAAAAAACTTGATGGGACGGGGATTATCATAATCAGGCCCGATGATCGGCTGGTATGTGACGGGATCAAGCTCGGTCCCTTCGGTGGTCGGAAACGTCATCGGCCGCAGCGAGAATCCGTCCTTGGTGAAAAAGCTCACAACATCGGGCGGTGAGTAAGCAATGTAGGGTGTCTTGGGTTCAACTGGTGCCATGAAATCGGCAAAGATCGACGACAGCAGCAGCAGCGCAACCAACGCCAGTCCAAGCATGCCGGTGATCGAGCGCCGCAATTTGCGCCACACCAGCGTGGCATAGCCTTCATTTTTCGCAAAGCGCGAGGAAGCCGGAGGTGCGTCAGAGTACGATGCATCTTCCTGCTTCACGTAAGGCGCGAAGTGATCAAACGCCATCAGTTGTTCCCCAACCGCACACGGGGATCGAGCCAGGCGAGCAACAGATCGGCGATGATATTACCGACGATCAGTGTTGCACCCAGGATCAGCATCAACGTGGCAGTGACAAGCACATCACCACGCCCCATCGAGCCCACAATCGCAGGGCCAATCGTCGGCAATGCAAAGATAATCGCAACTTCAATTTCTCCCGTCAGCATGTAAGGAAGCACCGTGCCTTGATAGGCAACGAGCGGATGCAGTGCGTTGGGCACGGCGTGTTTGAGGATGACAGCACTTTCGCTCATGCCCTTGGCGCGCGCCGATTCAACATATTGCGCGTTCAGAGTATCGAGCAAATTGCCGCGCATGACTCGCATGTTGTAGGCAAGTCCGCCGATTGTTGCGACGGCGATGACGGGCCAGATATGCGCAATCAAATCCATGAACTTCGCCCATGACATGGGCTGGCCACCAAATTTGGTTGAATAGAATGAACCCAACTCCTGCACATTCAGTTTGAACGCGAGAATGTAGAGGATGATCAGCGCCATCAAAAAGCGCGGGATTGTGGTGCCAAGAAATGCAAAGATCGAAAGCACAATGTCGGTCCAGCCATATTGGCGCGATGCCGCGAGAATGCCGAGGCTGATGCCGATCAGTGAAGCAAGAATGTGACAGGTAAGCGCAATACCGAGTGTTGCGGGCAGGCGCTGCCAAACGACTTCAGAGACGGGGCGATTGTAAAAGAAGCTGTGGCCGAAATCGCCAACAAAGAAACCTTTGATCCAGCGGAAATACTGGAGGATGAGCGGGTCGTTGAGATTGTGCTCGGCGCGAAACGCTTCAGCTGCAGCACGCGCCACTTCTTGTGACGCATTGTTATAAAGCAGCATGCCCTCAATATAGTCGGCATAATCTCCAGGCGGCGCCTGGATGATCCCATAGGTGATGATGCTCATGATGAAGAGCACAGGAATCGCAGAGAGAATGCGAATGGCGAGGAAGCGGAGCATGGGGATTAAGGGACCTCATCCGGCCTTCGGCCACCTTCTCCACTTTCGTGGAGAAGGGAAGCTTGGGGCATCACCACTTTCGAACACCATTGGAGGTGCCCGACCAGTCCCTTCTCCACGAAGTGGAGAAGGTCCGCGAAGCGGGGATGAGGTCCTTTCTTGTCTTACATCAAGCCCGAACCGCCCGGTGCACCTGGCAGCTTGCCGGGATGCAGCTCGAAGTTCTGCTGCTTGTCCGCAGGCACGTAAACGCGCTCACGGATGATGTTGTCTTCAGCCCAGTTGTACATGAAGATCGGAGCACCAGGCGCAATATTGGCAAAGCGCTTGTTCATGATGAGAGCGCCCGGATACTGGGTGAGACCAGCCGTATAGACATTCTCAGTCGCGATTTTCTGGTAGCGCTTCATCAGATCAATACGCTCGGCAGGATCGTTTGACGAGATAAACGCATTGACGATTTCCACCAGCTGCTTTTCAAAGTCGAGGAGATCAACTTCGCCCTTGCCGTCAGCCGATTGATGGAACTCGCTGGTTGCGGGTCCAACAGGAGCAAGGCGTGTTGTGTTTTGCACAACAGTCACAAGCTCGGTGCCAGCACGCCAGACGTGCCAATCGAACTTGCCTGCTTTCCGGGCGTTATCGCGATCATTACCAGCCATCAGGTTTGGAATGACGCGAAGTCCAGCCTGTTCAGCCATGGCCACCACACCTTCAACAAGTGACTTGTCGGAAGCATAGTCAGCATTGCCGAGCAGCGTGATTTCAACATTCTTGCCATCGCCCATGCCATCGGGGAAATTCAGAATGCCATCACCATCCGTATCCTTGAGGCCAGCCGCAGCAAGTTCTGCTTTGGCAGCATCAAGATTGAACGGATAATAAACCGTCGATGCCTTGTCGTAATAGCTGGTGCCGGAATAGATGCCACCAGGATAGATCGCAGTGAATGGACCCTTCACAAGTGACTCACCCAGACGCTGACGATCCAGCATCGAGGTCACAGCCTTGCGGAAGTTCAGATTGCGATTGAGTTCACGTACGGCCTTCGAACGTGCATCTGGTTCGCCCCAGCCATTGCCGCTCAGGTTGAAGTGCAACACATAACCAATGGTGCGTTGACCAAACTCAAGACGGGCAGGCGCATCAGCACCAGCAGCTTTCTTCAAAGCTTCAACATAGTTTTCAGCTTGCTCAAGATTGGAGAAGTCGCCCGTACCTGCAACAGCCTGCACGTCGCGATCACCCCATGTCGAAAGGCGATAATGCATTTCATTCATGTAAGGCAGCTGGTTTCCGGCTTCATCCACTTTCCAGTAGTAAGGATTGCGGCGCAACACCACGATGTCATCGGGGCGATGCTCAACGACGACCCATGCACCAAGCGTTGGCATGCCCATGTAGGACGGACCAAACGCATTCTTGTATTGCTCATAGGTGTTTTTGGAATTCTTCGGATGCTGTGGAGCGAGGATATGCGATGGGCCAGGGCAGAAATTCATATAGGCCATCGAATAGAGAACCTGCGTCGGGAACGCATCCTTGAAGGTCCAGCGGATCGTGTTGGCGTCAACTTTTTCAAGCGTTGTGCCAGCACCAAAGGTTTCCTGGGTTTCGCCACCCAGCGGGTTCACTTCCGGATCGAGGACGTTGTATTCCCAATGATACATGATGTCGTCAGCATCAAACGCATCGCCATCCGACCACTTCGCACCTTCGATCAATTTCATCGTCAGTTGCTTGCCGTCAGCCGACCATTCCCAGGACTTGGCAACGTTTGGCAGTGGGGCCAACTCTTCAGCCTTCACTTGGAACAGTGGTCCGGTGCGCGTCAGGCACTCTTGCAGACCAATGTCAATGCCGCCCCAGCCTTGGGATTGACCAGCCCAGTAGTTCCAACCTTCAGGACGGCCACCAATGACGTGGCGCATCACATCGCCATAAACGCCGATGCCGTCTTTCATGTTGCCGGTCTTATAGACCATCGGCTCTTTCGGCAGGCGATCTTTAACGGCTGGCAATTTGCCCGCCTTGACGATTTCGGCAACGAAATCTGGTTCGTGATATTCGGGCAGTGCCTTGTATTCGAGAATATCGCCGATGCCGACAAAGTTGACTTTGCCTTGCGCATCAAAGCTCGGTGCATCCGGCGCCATGGCAGGTGCCGCCATCTGGGCATAAGCCGCAGAAGCCGACACGCCAAGCGCCAAAACGCCAGCGGCCAGAGTTGTAAATTTCTTCATCGAAGGTCCTCCCTAAGGTCCAATTATTATCGTGACGCCGTTCCAGCCGGGTAAAGAGTCGGAAACGCGTAGCGTTGAAGATGACTCGACTGGTGAAATCCAGCAATCCGGATTCCTCAGATTAGGTTCCGGTATTGTTAGCTGCGTCTGTCAATGGCTTGTCGTAAGGATCACAAGCTGATTAATTATAAGTCAGGTGGCTATTTCGCCATCCTAAAAATCTGCGTCACGTGTCAATCGTGACCCAAGGGAGAAGAGTAATGAAAATAGTGAAGAGCCTGATGGGCTTGGGCTTTGCCCTCGCACTTTCAGCAACATCGGCATTGGCTGGAGAACTGGTCCTCAACTCGGACCAGTCGGATCCAGCGCCAAAGAAGGCAATGGAAGAATTGATTGCCGGCTTTGAAGCCGCCAATCCTGACATCAAGGTCAAGTGGAACAACTTTGACCATGAAGGTTACAAAGCTGCCATCCGCAACTTCCTCACCGCTGACGCGCCAGACGTTGCGGCCTGGTACGCTGGCAACCGCATGGCGCCATTTGTCAAAGCTGGCTTGTTCGAGCCAGTAGATGACGTCTGGGAAGCCAATGGCCTCAACGACCAGCTGAAGTCGGCTGCTGCATCGATGGTGATTGATGGCAAGAAGTGGGGCGTTCCCTACACCTACTATCAGTGGGGCATCTACTACAACAAAACCGTTTATGCCAAAGTCGGCGCAACCGAGCCAAAGAACTGGGCTGAATTTATCGCCAACTGCGAAAAATTCAAGGCTGCTGGCATCGACTGCCTGACCACCGGCACCAAGGCTCTGTGGCCTGGCGCTGGCATTTTCGACTACATCAACATGCGCACCAATGGTTATGAGTTCCATATGGATCTCACAGCTGGCCGCGTGAAGTGGACGGACCCGAAGGTAAAAGCAACATTCGCCGAGTGGGCCAAGGTTGTACCATACATGTCAGCCAACGCAGCCGCGATTGACTGGCAGGACGCAGCTGCACTCCTGTCGCAAGGCAAGGCCGCAAACTACGTCATGGGCAACTTTGCCGTCGCCACCTTCAAGGATGGCGGCATGACCAATGACACGCTTGGCTTCCTGGTGTTCCCGGAAATCACACCTGGCGTACCACGTGCTGAAGAAGCTCCAACGGATACATTCCACATTCCGTCAGGAGCCAAGAACAAGGCCGATGCCAAGAAGTTCTTGGCCTACGTCGCCTCTGCTGAAGCACAGACCAAGATGAACGCAACACTGGGTCAGTTGCCTGTGAACAACAAGGCCACGGTGGGCGACGATCCGTTCATCAAGGCTGGCTTCGAAGAACTGTCATCAGCCTACGCGCTGGCGCAATTCTTCGACCGTGACGCGCCTGCCGACATGGCAAAGGCCGGCATGGAAGGCTTCCAGGAGTTCATGGCAAAGCCAGAAAACATCGACGCCATTCTGGAACGCCTCCAGAAAGTCGCCGACAAGGTCTATAAGTAAGAAATAAAGCCACTCATTGCCGTCATGCCAGCGAAAGCTGGGGTGACGGTGATGAATGGTATTGTGGCCTGTTGCTCTAAAAAAAGTTTCTGTCAGGATAGGCGTATGACGACGAATTCTTCCAAGCGATGGAACCAGCGCACACTCGCACCATGGCTGTTTCTCGCCCCCGGTGTTTTGATTTTCCTGCTCTACGTCATTTATCCAATTTGCCAGTCGATCTTCATCAGCTTCCATGAGTGGGATGGCCTTGGTGAAAAGACCTGGATCGGCTTACAAAATTATCGCGACCTTGCTGACGACGACTCATTTTACACATCACTGAAAAACAATATCATCTGGTTGGTGCTCTATCTGCTCGCAGTGCCCGCAGGCCTCGCAGTCGCATTGTTCCTCAATCAAACCGTGACAGGCATCCGGTTTTATAAATCACTCTTCTTCTTTCCCTTCGTCATCAGTCAGGTTGTCGTCGGCCTGATTTTCTCGTGGTTCTACGCGCCGGATTTTGGCCTGTTGCCGAAGATCATCGGCTTTTTCACGGGCACCGAAACAGCCGTGCTCGCCGATGATCGCTTTGCAACTTATGGCGTGATCGCGGCGGGCCTCTGGCCTCAGATTGCGTATTGCATGATCCTCTATCTCACGGGCCTCAACAACATCAGCTCGGAACAAGTCGAAGCCGCGCGCATGGATCACGCCAAGGGTTGGTCAATGCTGTGGCACATCATTATCCCGCAATTGCGCCCCGCAACCTTCATCGCTCTCGTGGTGACGGTGATCGGCGCGCTGCGCTCATTCGATTTGATTTCAATCATGACCGTGGGCGGCCCCTATGGCTCCACCCGCGTGCTGTCTTATTTCATGTATGAACAAGCGCTGTCCGAATATGGCGTGGCCATGGGCTATGGCGCTGCGATTGCCGTTGTGCTGTTTGCGATCATGCTGGTGTTCATCACCATCTTCATCGTGCGCATGCTAAGCCAGGAAAGAAACAGCTGATGTTCCCAACCCCAATCGCGCGCACGTCTCCATGGATGCAGATCGCCTATAAATGGCTTTTGCCTGTGGCGCTCATCCTCTGGCTCTTGCCGCTGATTGGCATCGCCGTTACATCAATCCGGCCTTCATCTGATCTTGCCTCGGGTAATTATTTTGGCTGGCCCTCTGGCTTTGATTTCGTGAAAAACTATTCCGCTGTTTTCCAGAACAGCAAAATCGGCTGGTATATTCTGAACTCGTTCAAGGTGACGATCCCGACGGTGATCGGCGCTGTCGGCCTCTCCTGCCTCACGGGCTATGCGCTCGCGGTCTACAGATTCAAATCGAACCTGATCGTTTTCTTCATGTTCATCGCAGGCAATTTCGTGCCGTTCCAAATTCTCGCAATCCCCGTGCGCGATCTCACATTGAAAATGGGCATGTACAACACGACAATGGGCCTCGTGATGTTCCACGTCGCATTCCAAACGGGCTTTTGCACTTTGTTCATGCGCAACTTCATCAAGGGGTTGCCCTTCGCACTGATCGAGTCGGCACGTGTGGAAGGGGTAAGCGAATGGCGCATCTTCTGGCACATCGTCATGCCGTTGATGCGGCCAGCCATTGCCGCACTCTCGGTGCTGATCTTCACCTTCATCTGGAATGATTATTTCTGGGCCACCGTCATGGCGCAATCGGCTGATGTCAGGCCCGTAACCGCAGGCATGAACGAACTCAAAGGCCAGTGGAAAGTCGCGTGGGAATTGATCTCTGCCGCTTCGATCATCGCAGCACTGCCACCAGTTGCCATGTTCTTCCTCATGCAAAAACATTTCATCGCCGGGCTCACGCTTGGCGCCACCAAGGGCTAATCATGGCAACTGTTTCACTACGCAACGCACGCAAATCTTTTGGCTCTGCTGAAATCATCAAGGGCGTCGATCTCGATATTGCCGATGGCGAATTTTGCGTGTTCGTCGGTCCCTCAGGCTGTGGCAAGTCAACGCTGCTCCGGATGATTGCAGGCCTCGAAGAATTCACCTCGGGCTCGCTCGCGATTGGCGGCAAGGAAATGGCATCTGTCGAATCCGCTGATCGCGGTGTCGCCATGGTGTTCCAGTCCTACGCGCTCTATCCGCACATGACGGTGAAGGACAATATCACCTTTGGCCTCCGGATGACGGGCCATTCCGCAGCCGACATCGAACCGAAACTGAAGCGTGCCGCCGACATGCTGCAACTCGGCACCATGCTCGACCGTAAACCCTCACAACTCTCCGGTGGCCAGCGCCAGCGCGTGGCGATTGGCCGCGCAATTGTGCGCGAACCGGAAGTTTTCCTGTTCGACGAACCGCTCTCCAATCTCGATGCATCACTGCGCGTGCAGATGCGCGTTGAAATCGGCAAGCTGCACCAGGATCTGCAATCGACGATGATCTATGTGACGCATGACCAAGTCGAAGCCATGACCATGGCTGACAAGATCGTGGTGCTGAGTGCAGGCCGCATCGAACAGGTGGGCTCACCGCTTGATCTCTATCACAAGCCTGCCAATCTCTTTGTTGCAGGCTTCATTGGCTCGCCCAAGATGAACTTCATCAAGGCCAAGGCCAGACTTTCCGGCAGCGTCATCAACGTTAGCTTCTCCAATGGCAGCGAAGTATCAATCCCCGCATCGCGCGCCCAAAAAACCAGTGGCGAGGACGTCACCCTCGGCATTCGCCCCGAACACATCAGGCTCTCCGGCCCGATCCCGGCAAACGTCCGCCTCGCCGAATATCTCGGTTCTGAATCGATGTTCTACGCCACGCTGGCCGACGGCACCGACATTTCAGTAAAAGCCGATGGCCTCGCCAAAGCCACAGCGGGCGAAAAACTAAACCTCACCTTCCCCCCCGAAGCCTGTCATCTGTTTGCCAGCGATGGAACAACAATATTGAACAGCGCGCTGGTTTAAGAGCACTTGTGAGCCGTGTCGCGCTGGCTTAAAGCTCGGTGCAACATGACTAATTCAGCAAATCATTGGTTGGTAAATCCTGTTTCTGAGGCACCTTGCACCATCATCGCCGAGGTAGCACAGGCGCATGATGGCAGCTTGGGCATGGCACATGCGTTTATTGATGCAGCTGCGAGTGCTGGCGTTGATGCGGTAAAATTCCAGACGCATATTGCAGCTGAAGAAAGCACGGCTTCCGAGCCGTGGCGTGTCAAATTTTCAAAGCAGGATGAGACGCGTTTCGATTACTGGAAGCGCATGGAATTCGCACCCGAACAATGGGTGGGGCTGAAAGATCACGCTAGGGAAAAAGGCCTGATATTCCTGTCCTCCCCGTTCTCGCTAGCCGCTGTCGACTTGTTGCGCGCCCTCAAAATCAGCGCGTGGAAAGTGGCCTCAGGCGAACTCACCAATCTGCCGCTCATCGCGCACATGACCAAGGATAAACGCCCGATCATGCTCTCAACCGGCATGAGCCCGCATGATGAGATTGATGCAGCGGTTAAAGTGGTGCGCGATGCGAAAGTAGACTTCGCGATTTTCCAATGCACCACGCAATACCCTTCACCACCTGAAGCAATCGGTCTCAACATTCTCGATGAACTGCGCGCGCGCCATCAATGCGCGGTCGGCCTGTCCGATCACTCCGGCACGATATATCCTTCGCTTGCCGCCGTTGCCGCGCACAAGGCGCAAGTAATCGAAGTGCATCTCACACTTTCGCGCGACATGTTCGGCCCCGATGTGGTGGCATCCGTCACACCAGCGGAACTCAAGCAACTGGTTGAGGGCGTGCGCTTCATCGAAAAAATGTCAGCCCATCCGATTGGCAAACAGGAAATCGATCCGCGCACGGCACCCATGCGGCAGATTTTTTTCAAAAGCGTCGTACCTCTCACGGATCTCGCGCAAGGTGCCACGCTCAGAGAGTCCGATCTCGGTCTGAAAAAACCTGGCACTGGCATTCCCGCTGCTCAGTATGCTTCGGTCATCGGTCGCACTCTGGCGCGATCAGTCAAAAAAGACATTCCCCTCCAACCTGAAGACTTGCAGTGAAACAAAAAAGAAAAATTTGCGTCGTCATCACCGCCCGCCCGAGCTACGCGCGCATCAAGACAGCCTTGACAGCAATCCGCGATCATGAAGCGCTGGAGCTGCAACTCGTTGTCGCGGCTTCCGCCTTGCTGGATCGCTATGGTAGCGCCGTGAAAGTGATTGAGCAGGAAGGCTTCAAGATCGACCGCACAGTGCACATGATCCTCGAAGGCGAAAATCTGGTCACGTCGGCCAAGTCAACAGGCCTTGGACTTTCCGAATTAGCCACTGTTTTCAATGATTTGAAGCCTGATGCCGTGATCTCGATAGCGGATCGCTACGAAACCATCGCAACCTCGATTGCTGCGGCCTACATGAATATTCCGTTGGTCCATGTGCAAGGTGGCGAAGTCACCGGGTCCATCGATGAAAAAACTCGCCATGCCAATACCAAACTTGCCGATTTGCATTTGGTGTCTTGCGCGCCCGCACGAGAGCGTGTGATCAAGATGGGAGAGGAACCATCAAGCGTTTTCGTCACGGGCTGCCCGTCGATTGATCTTGCGCGAGAAGCACTGGCTGAGGAGCCGCGCGATCTCGCCAAGCTAGCCGCAACTTACACAGGTGTGGGCGCACCCGCCGACTATGCCATGCCCTATATCGTTGTGTTGCAGCATCCCGTCACCACGGAGTATCAAAGTGCCGTCATGCAGATGGAAGCAACACTGGAAGCGGTTCGCCTGACTGGCAAAAAGACTTTCTGGTTCTGGCCCAATGTCGACGCGGGCTCCGATGGTGCATCAAAGGCAATCCGCACTTTCCGCGAAATCCACCCTGAAGCTGACATCCACTTTTATAAAAACATGCGGCCCAAGGATTTCCTCAGCCTGCTGATCAATTCTCAGGGCATTGTCGGGAACTCGTCTGTGGCTATTCGCGAGTGTTCATACCTTGGTGTTCCCGCCGTCAATATTGGCACGCGCCAGACCCGCCGTGATCGTGGTCGCAATGTGATCGACGTCTCGCACGATACACAAGCCATTGCCGCTGCAATCGAAACGATGTGGAACCAGAAAGTCCGTCTGCGCGATACGATCTATGGTGATGGCGATGCGGGAAAAATAATTGCTGAGGTGTTGGCGTCAGCCCCCTTGAGCATCGAAAAAACATTGACCTACTAGATGCTGAACGGCGCTCCTCTTACAGCAATTGTTCCAGCCCGTGCAGGATCCAAAGGCATTCCTGGCAAGAACCTCTGGCGTTATGGCAAATATAATTTGCTCGAACGCGCCATTCGATTGGCAAAGTCGAACCCGCTCATTGACCGTACAATTGTTTCAACCGACAGTGCGGAAATGCACGGCATTGCCCAATCCTATGGCGTGGCCGCACCTACACTGCGCCCAACCCATCTGGCAACTGACCGTGCGAAGACCGTTGATGTGGTGATTGATCTTCTCGCGCAATGCGCTATCACCGAAGGCCATATCGTGCTGTTGCAGGTCACATCACCACTGCGCACCCGCGCCGATCTCAGCCAATTTCTGGATGTGTACGGCAGTTCGGAATGCGAAGCAGCAGTCAGCATTGTAGCCCACGATGAACCACGTCCTGAGAAGCTTCAGAGAATCGAAAATGGATTGCTGAAACCTTATCTCGGTCAGAAATACGAAGGGCCCCGCCAACTTCTTCCACAACCCTACGCTTATAACGGTGCATTTTATGCAGTTTCGATTGCAGAGCTTTTACGTGGAAAATCATTCCTGCCGGCGCAAACCCTTGCCTATGAGATGCCCGCAGAACGTAGCCACAATCTCGATTCCTTGCAGGATTTAGCTGTTTTGGAAGCGATGCTGGAGACCGGGCGCTGGTCGCTCGAAGACTGATCAACGCCAACTTGGTTAACCGCCGTTAACCACTTTCGTGTTGTTAATCCGGCCACAGATTCCGAATATTACTACGCGGCACTTCGCCAATTAACCATTCATTAATCGTAAAAACCTAGGGTTCCGCTCACCCAGTCTTTGGTCCCATGTGCGCGGTGTTGCAAAGCCGCGCTGAAGCGATCGGGGTGCCCGCGTTGCCGGAAGTTCTGTTCCCCGGCTTGGGCTGTCAGTGATCGCCAGCGTTTTTCGTTCTTTGCGCAATTCTGATTTTGGGTGGACATCCTGTTTAATTTTGTATCGCGAGCCGCACATGTGTGTGGCCATCAGCAAGTTTTGTCCCGCAGAAGCGGCGCGCTGACATTTCGCGCATCCCATCGCCACATCCAATTCATCAGCTTCAAATTCTCAGATCTCCAGTCGCAGCATAGTCGCGGTCGTAACCTGATCCGTGCGGGGGCAACTGTAGGCATGGCCATCACTGGCCCAAAAACAAGCCTGTCAAAAAACAAAAACCGACAGGCACTTCGGAGCGATCCGATTCACAGGCGTCGAAAAAGGGAAGGGGGCTCGCCTCCTTGAAAGAACATGACTCGCCTTTGAAATCCAACACTCTGACAACTCAATTTTACTGGAGACCGAAAATGACAACCCCGACTCAACGGCTGAAATACATCCCGATGGCAGCGCTCAGCGCCGTTATCGCGTTGATGCCAACAGCTGCACAGGCCGCCATCGACAACACGGCGAATGCAACAGGTACCTATGGTGCTGGTACAGTAACGTCGAACAATGACGCAGAAGCCGTTCCTGTTACACCAGCTGGTCCCGCTCTTTCAGTCGCCAAAAGCGTGAGCGCTGGCCCGACCGTTGCAAATGGCCCCAACACAACCCAGACCGATGCTGGCGACACCATCACATTTGGTTACATCATCACAAACACTGGCAACGTGACCATGAACAACGTATTGCCAGTTGATCCGTCACCACAATTTGCAGGCATCAACGGCACAAATTCTTTCCCTGCATTTACGCCAGTCTCGCTGGCACCTGGTGCCAGCGCCGCATTCTCTGGTGTGTACACACTTTCAACTCTCGACGTTTATCGCGCGGCTGACGTTGTCAACGGTGTGACCAACACATTCACCGCAACAGCGACACCGGCAAGTGGCGGCTCCTATACATCGCCAGTTTCCAACGTTGCACAAACTGCAATCACAGGCTTCTCAGAATTGGTGATGGTCAAGACATCGTCTCTGGCTGACGTTGCAGGCGGCGGAACGGGTACGGCCGACGTCGGTGAAACCATCACTTACACCTATACGATTTCAAACGTAGGCACACGTCCGCTTACCAACGTTCAAACCAACGACACACACGAACTCGCAGCAGTGGCACTTGGTGCCGGTGGTGTGCGGGCGGAAACTGTCACGCTGGCTAATGCTGGTCCGTTGGGCCTGGCAGCATCAACCGACGCGACAGCCAACAACGGCATCTGGAGCACTCTTGCCGAGGGTGCAACGGTCGTCATGACCTATCAGCACGTCGTCAACATCACGGAATTCAACAACCAGTAACGGAAAACATCTCCCTGCCCGCGAGCCTCTCGCGGGTGGGGTGATCTCATGAACAGAATACGCAGCTGATCAGAAAACGCACCATAGGGCAAAAGCCCAACACAAACGCCAGGCCTCTTTCGAGCCTGGTTTTTGGCGTTTTCGTTTTTGCTATGTCATGGCTTCTCGCAACATCGGCAAACGCAGATATTACCAACTCAGCCACTGCCACAGGTACGGATACCTCGGGACAAGTCACATCTAACACAAGTGTAGTTGCTGTTCCCTTAACGCCACAGTCTCCGTCAATCGCAATTGTCAAAAACTTTGATCAGATCGTCGATACCAACACAAATGGCTATCAGGATGCGGGCGACACGATCACCTACAACCTCGTTGTCACCAACACCGGCAATGTCTCTCTTAACAATGTGACAGTCACCGATAACGATTCCGATGTGACCGTTTCAGGTTCGCCCATCGCAACCATGTTGCCCGGCACTACAGCAAATCTGACAGCGATATACGTTATCGAAGCAGCAAATATGTTCGCTGGCTTTTATGAAAATACCGCAACCGTAACAGGCACGCCAACAGTTGGTGGCGCGGTTTCAGATTTTTCCGATCCGCTCAGCACAACAAGCGATGGACCAACCCGCGTTTCCCTGATCCCGCCGTCTGAGGTTACGCTCGACAAGTCCGCTTCGATCACTGACGTCAACGGTAACGGCATCACCGATGCAGGCGACCAGATCAATTACACCTTCAACGTCACCAACAGCGGTGCGGCTGCCCTTACCAACCTGACGGTGACCGATCCTTCGATCACACTGATTGGCTCGCCAATTGCCATTCTCGCCCCCGGCATCAGCAACAACACCGCCTACTCTGGCACCCATATACTGACACAGGAAGATGTTGATGCGGGCCAGTACGTCAACACCGCACAAGTCGATGCGACAACGCCTTCCAACGCCACAATCACCGATACCGATATTGAAACGACACTGATTACGCGAACCTCAGGCATCGCGCTGATCAAGACAGCAACGCCTAACTTCGGCGCATCTGGCATTGCTAATGCGGGCGACACCATTTCTTATCAATTCACAGTTGCCAACATCGGCAACACCACACTCACAAACATTTCAATTTATGATACGGGTGCAACTGTTTCTAGCGGTCCGCTCGCAACCCTATTGCCGGGCGCATCCGATTCATCGACCTTCACGGCAACGCACACGCTGACCCAGGCTGAGATTGATACTGGAACCTTCAGCAACCAGGCAACCGCCAACGCCTCTTCGCCAACAGGTCCAGTGGAAGATCTTTCCGACGACGATGACAATATCGGCAACGATCGAACCATTGTCGCGCTTCCGGTGCCAAAGGTTGCGATGTTGATGAATGTGGTGGATGTCGTCGACAACAATGGCAACGGTCGTCAGGACGCAGGCGACACTGTCATTTACGGCTACTCAATCACCAACACTGGCAACATCCCACTCACTGCAGTCACGGTGAACAACTCGCAAGTCACACTTTCGGGCGCTCCAATCGCCACCCTCGCGCCCGGCGAAACCAACACAACGGCTTACACATCAACCTATGTCCTAACGGTCGCCGATGCCGATGCAGGCTTCTTCGACAACCAGGCTGATGTTGGTGGCACAACGCTGGCAAACGGCCCTGTCGCCGACATCTCGCACCCAACCGGCATCACTTCCGATGGCCCAACACGCGTCACCGTAGAACCCTATGCAGAACTGACGCTTGTGAAAGCATTGGCTGGGCCAGCAGTTGACGTCGACAATAACGGCACCATCGATGAGGGTGACCGTATTGACTACCAGTTCCTCGTCACCAACAAAGGTTCGGTGACGGTGAGCAACATCGTATTGGCCGATCCATCCGCCACGGTATCAGGCGGGCCAATCTCGCTCGCCCCCGATGCATCTGATGCAACCAGCTTCACCGCGCGACACACTCTCACGCAAGCCGATATTGACGCAGGTCGTTTTATCAACACGGCAACGGTCAATGGTCGCACACCGGGCGGCAACACTGTAACTGCAAGCGACGATGAAACTGCGGCATACACTGTCAGTTCCTCGCTCACCCTCGACAAGACCGCAGTTCTGAATGCCGGACCTGATGGCATTGCCAATGTCGGCGAAACGGTGACCTACACATTCAATGTGACCAACACAGGTGTCACCACACTTCGCAATGTCCGCATTGACGACCCGCTGCTGTCTGCGTCGAACATCACATCTAGCCCACAGGCGATGACCAATCTGGCGCTTGCGCAAACTGGCGTCGACCCGATCACCACTGCAACAGTTGCGCCAGTTGACCAGGCAGTCAAAGCACTACGCTATGAATTCCCGCAAATGAGTTTCACGCCGTCGCGATCGGCTCCGTCAGTTGCAGCTGCTTTGCATGTTGAGCGGGATCCGGTTTTGATGAAGGGTGACTCCAACGCACCCAAGGCTGGCGATGAAGTGGGCATCGTCTTCCGCATCAGCAATGCAGGCGAAGCACCACTGACAACGATCACTGCTGAGCAAGCTGGCACGAAGGTGTTTGCTGAAAAGCTTGATGTGCTCGCCAACAACCAGACTGATGTCGGCAGCATCCTGTTGCTGCATGTGTTGACGGCTGAAGAAGCAGCATCCGGCAAGATCATGACACCAGCACGCGTCACCGCACGCTCGCGCAATGAGACGATCACAGTGGATCTACAGGATCCGATCCTGCTCGCCGACATCGCAAGCTTCGACGAGATCGCAACAGCTGCGATCACGCCTTCGAATGCGCCAACGCTTGCACCGGGCCAGACATTCACCTTCACTGCCACCCACGTATTGACGCAAGCCAACATTGATGCGGGCGTGCTCGACAACACGGCAACGGCACTTGGAACAGGCCACAATGGCGACGTCTCCAATACCGACAGCGCCACAACACCATTGCCTGCACAACCATCGATCACGCTGGTCAAGGTCGCAACGCCAAACCTGGGTGCCGATGGTATTGCCAATGTGGGTGACACGATTACCTATGCCTTCACGGTTGAGAACAGCGGCAACGTCACGCTGAATAGCGTCACGATCAACGATCCGAAAGTTGCTGTCATAGGCACGCTCACATCGCTGGCACCTCAGGCTGTTGATCTCACCACGTTCTCTGCGACTTACACACTGACGCAGGCCGACATCGATGCGGCCCGTTTTGAAAATCAGGCAACAGTCTCGGGCACGCCGCCAGCAGGTGCTGCCGTCACGGACGTATCAGATGACAATGATACTGCTGGCAGCGATCCGACTGTTGTCGCCATCGCGCAAACACCGGGCATCGCGATCACCAAGAATTTCGTCAGCTTCAATGATTTGAACGGCAACGGCATCACCGATCTTGCCGATACCGCAACATTCAACTTCACAGTCACCAATACGGGCAACGTGTCGCTGAGCAATGTTACAGTCATCGATCCAATCGCCACAGTCACAGGCGGACCAATCACGCTTACACCAGCTGCGGTGGACTCAACAACATTCACAGCAACTGTCGCTATCGATCAGCCGATGCTCGATGCAGGTGAAATCCGTAATCAGGCAACAGTTGAAGGCAACCCGCCGACAGGTCCTCCAGTCACTGACCTTTCACATCCAACTGATCCAAAGGCAGATGGCGAAACCGTAACCGAGGTTCCGCAGCAGCCTGCCATTTCCTTGGTCAAGACAGTTTCGTCGGTAACCGACGTGAACAATAGCGGTCTCAACGATCTCGGCGACATCATCAACTATGCCTTCACCATCACCAATACGGGCAATGTCACACTCAACAATGTCGTCTTGTCCGACAACAACGCCGTTATCAGCGGCGGTCCAATCACACTTGCGCCTGGCGCTTCGAACACAACCAACTACACGGGTAGACATGTGATCGTGACAAGCGATGTGGCTGTGGGTCAAGTTGTGAACCAGGCAACAGTTACAGGCGATTCCTTGCGCGCTGGTGCAGTATCAGATGCCTCTGACTCAATTGACCCGAACGGCGATGCGCCAACGGTAACCGAAGTTGCGACGAACCCAGGCATTGCCGTTGTCAAAACAGTTGTGTCGATTACTGACACACCCGGCAGTGGCCGCACGGTTCCAAGCAGCAATGGCAGCGGTGCACTGGATGAAGGTGACATCATCACTTACGCCATTACCGTCACCAACACTGGCGATGCCAACTTGTCGAATGTCACTCTGACTGAACTTCTCCCTGACGCTGTGCTGAGTGGGGGTACAATTCCGTCGCTGTTGGTGAATGCGTCCGACTCCACAACATTCACGGCGACTTACACAATCAAGCAAGCTGATGTGGACGCTGGCCGTGTGGACAACCAAGTTCGTGCCCAGGCCCTTGCGCCAGGAAACCAGGCAGTCACAGATTTGTCTGACGACACCTCACCGACCGAGAATGAACCGACCGTCACCACTATCAATAACCGCGCAACCGTGGCGCTGCTCAAAACTGTCGTCGGCCCACCCGCGGATGTAAACGGCAATGGCTTCACTGACGCAGGCGACATCATCAACTACGCTTTTGCAGTCCACAACACTGGCAACGTCCCACTGCTCAATCTCACAGTCACGGACACCAAAGCTGTTGTTGTGGGTGCACCGATCAATCTGCTTGCAGTAGGCGCGGTAAACACAACAGCCTTCACGGCGAGCCATGTGCTGACCCAAGCTGAAGTTGAAGCAGGCAGATATGAAAACCAGGCCACGGTTTCAGCAACCGCAACCACCCAGATCTCGCCGGTCACCGATCTTTCAGATGATAACTCGCTCACTGAAAACGGCGTAACCAGCCTGACAATTGTTGCAGTTCCGCGAATTGCGCTGGTCAAAACCGTCGCGGGCACGCCAACCGATATCAATGGCAACGGCTTCACCGATGCAGGCGATATCATCAACTACGCCTTTGCGGTCCACAACACTGGCAACGTCCCGCTGTCCAACGTCACAATTGCCGACACGAAGGCTGTTGTCGTCGGCGGGCCAATCAACACACTTGCAGTAGGCACAGTTAACAACACCGCCTTCACAGCGAGCCATGTCCTTACGCAGGCTGATATTGACGCTCGCATGTATGAAAACCAGGCCACGGTTTCAGCAACTTCACCAACCCAGCCATCGCCTGTCACCGATATCTCAGATGATAACTCAATCACTGGAAACGATCCGACAAACCTGGCACTCGTTCCAGTTCCTCGCATCGCACTCGTCAAAACCGTCGTTGGCACACCGACGGATGTCAACGGCAATGGTCTCAGCGATGTTGGCGACGTGATCAACTACGCCTTTGCAGTCCACAACACCGGCAACGTTCCACTGTCCAACGTCACAATTTCTGATACCAAGGCTGTTGTCATTGGCGGGCCAATCAACACACTTGCAGTAGGCGCGGTTGACAGCACTGCATTCACAGCAAGCCATGTGCTGACCCTGGCTGATGTTGAAGCAGGCAGATATGAAAACCAGGCGACAGTATCTGCAACTTCACCAACCCAGACAGCGCCAGTCACCGATCTCTCAGATGACAGCTCGGTCAGTGAAAATGATCCGACCGATATGGCGCTCGTCGCAGCGCCTCGCATCGCACTGATCAAAACAGTCGCCGGAACAAAACCAACGGATGTCAACAGCAATCGCTTAGTTGATGCAGGCGACGTCATAAATTATGCCTTCGCAGTTCACAACCTTGGCAACGTTCCACTGTTCAATGTAACAATTGCTGACACCAAGGCAGTCGTCGCTGGCGGACCAATTGAAGAACTCAAAATTGGCGCAGTCAATGTCACGACCTTCACAGCACGCCATGTGCTGACGCAAGCTGATATTGACGCTGGCAAATACGAAAACCAGGCCACGGTGTCAGCAACGGCAACCACCCAAACCGCACCCGTCACCGATCTCTCAGATGATGGCGCGCTGGCCGAGAACGATGTAACCAGCCTGGCAATCGTTGCCACGCCGCGCATTGCCCTGGTCAAGACAATCAAGGACGTGACTGATGAGAATGGCAACGGAATCCATGACGTTGGCGATATCATCAACTACGCCTTCACTGTCACCAACACAGGTAACGTTTCGATTTCCAAAATCGTTGTGACTGACAAAAACGCAGTCATGGCAGGTCAATTACTTGAACCACTCGCAGCTGGTGAATCGAACAGCACCGCCTTCACGGCTACGCACAATATCACCGTGGCAGAAGGAACAGCGGGCCTCGTTTCAAACCAGGCGGAAGTCTCCGGCTTGTCACCAACCAGCGTTGCCGTCAGGGATGATTCTGACGACAACAGCCTCACCGAGAATGATGCAACTATCATCAACGTGGTGCTCACCCCACCGAACCTGACGAAGACCGCTCTGCGCAGCCAGGTTTCGCGTGGCGATATCGTGCCGTATACGATCCGTGCCACCAATGTGCAGGGCGACACTTTCTACATTCGTGACATCATGCCGCCGGGCTTCCAATATGTAACTGGCAGTGCCAGAGCAAACGGCGTTGCGATCACACCAGCGATCTCAGGTCAGACGCTGACTTTCAATCCACTGACGCGCGATGAAAAAACTTCCTCGATCGAAATCAAGTTGAAGCTGATCGCAGCTGTCACTTCGAAGACGGGCAAGTTCGTCAACAAGGCTGAAATCATCGACACCAATTCCGGAAACGTAGCTGGTCGTGCTGAAGCAACTGTCACGATCAAGGAAGAGCACGTCTTTGATTGCAGCGACATCATTGGCCGCGTGTTCGATGACTTGAATGGCAATGGCTACGCTGATGATGGCGAGCCGGGCTTGCCGGGTGTTCGCCTCGTCACTGTCAATGGCCGCATCATCACGACCGACGACAAGGGCCGCTTCAGTGTTCCGTGTGCTGATGTTCCGAAGGACAATATTGGTGCCAACTACATCCTGAAACTTGATCCGAAGTCACTGCCTGCTGGCTATCAGCTGACAACTGAGAACCCGCGCATGGTGCGTGTCACACCGGGCAAGGTCGTGAAGCTGAACTTCGGTGCGCAAGGTACACGCAATGTGCAGCTTGATATCCGGAAAGACGCCTTCATTGGCAATGGTATTGGTCTTGCACCAAAGTGGGTGACTGGCCTCGACCGTCTCGTAACAATTCTCAAGAAGAGCAAAGGCAATCTCGACATCGTTTACCGTTGCGGCGTTTACGCGCCGATCGCCGACCAGCGCCTCGAAGCTCTCGAAGAAGCGATTAAAGCAAAGTGGGAAGAGGAGGGCTCTCCCCACAAGCTCAAGATCAATAGCAGGGTCGAGTGCGGCAAATGATGAAACGCGTCACCAGACTTGTGGCAACAGCGGCACTGGCAGCAACACTGCTCAGCCCTGTTGCCATGGCCAATGGTCTGCCGTTTGAAATTTCTGTTGATGGCGAACGTGTCGAGGGTACGAACCTGCCACCAGCCGTTGGAGCAGGTGCAAGTTCTGCCGAGGCTTCGAGTGAGACACAAGGCAAGCTCGACATTCAAGTGAAGTACGATGGCCTCGGTGTTGGCCCGACGTTAAATGTTTCGACGCTACCGCCTCAAGCAAGCTATGCGGCAGGCGATGACGTCAAGTTCCTCTTGTCAACAAACTATCCGAGCTACATCGACAGGGCCGAAGTACGGATTTATGAGTCGGGCACCAATAAAATTGTCACCATAATTCCAGTTGGCAGTGATGGCACCGCAAACTGGATCGTCACCAACGATAGTGCCGATGAACTCGACTATGTATTGCGGGTTTACGATTTCGATGGTCGCTATGATGAAACGCGCGCCCGCACGATTTTAAAGACCTTGCTGGAAAAAAGCGAGCGCTCTGCGGCTCCCTCGCCAGGAACAGGTGAAGACTTCACAGCAATTCGCAACATCGATGTGTCCGGTGGTGCAGTCACAATCTATGGAAAAAATGTTCCTGCCGATCACGATGTCCGCGTGATGGGTGAACCCGTGCCAACTGATGGTGCAGGTGCATTTGTGCTGCAGCGGATTTTGCCACCAGGTGCGCAAGCCGTGAACGTGGGCATCAAGAAGGATGGCGAAGGCCTCGACTTCACGCGCGATGTGACGATCCCTGAAAACGAATGGTTCTATGTGGGCCTCGCTGATCTTACTGCGGGTCTGCGCCTGAACGATGAAATCAAGGCCGTGCGCCCTGATGAATATGATCGCACCTGGTCACGTGGTCGTCTGGCCTTCTATCTGAAAGGCAAGATCAAGGGGCAATACATCCTCACGGCTTCTGCTGATACGTCAGACCAAAAACTGAAACAGATTTTCCGTGGCCTTGATGAAAAAGACCCGCGCGGATTCCTTCGCCGCATCGATCCGCAAGAATACTATCCGGTCTATGGCGATGACTCGACATCTGTTGACGATGCGCCAACGCAAGGCAAATTCTATGTCCGTCTTGAGCGTGGTCCAAGTCATGTGATGTGGGGCAATTTCAAATCCTCAATCACCGGCACAAAATTTCTGCGCAGCGAACGCGCACTCTATGGAGCACAAGGTGTGTTCCGTTCACGCGGCACAGCGCCCAATGGCGAAGCAAAGACGCAAGTTGATGCTTACGCTGCTTTGCCCGGCACTATTCCACAACGCGACATTTTGCGCGCAACAGGTGGCTCGGCGTATTTCCTGAAGCGTCGCGATATCACGCAAGGTTCGGAAACCGTCACAGTCGAGCGCCGCAATCCCACAACGGGTTGGGTCGTTTCAACAGAGACATACAAATTTGGTGAGCACTACTCTTTTGACAATTCGCAAGGCGTGATTATTCTGCGCCAACCACTCGCTTCAACCGATGGTGCAGGCCGCCAACAGTTTCTCGTGGTGAACTACGAATACACGCCAGCGGCAACCAATGTCGATGGTTACGCAACGGGTGCGCGCGTGCAGCAGTGGGTTGGCGATCACATTCGTGTTGGTGCGACAGCTCAAAAAGAAAAGACCGCCGGTGCTGACCAGAAATTGGTCGGTGCGGATCTGCATGTCGAGGCGACACCCAACACCTATGTCGAAGTTGAAGTGGCGCGTTCAAAAGGTCCAGGTTTTGGCAATACTTATTCACCTGATGGTGGCCTGACTTATTCACCTGATGGTGGCCTGACCACGCAGAATAATCCAACCGCTGGTGTCGCTGGCAAAGGTGCCAATGCCTATCGCGCAGAAGCGCAGGTTGATTTGGCCGATGTGACTCAAGGCCAAGCCGAAGGCAAGGTCGTTGCACGCGTTGAAAAATACCAAAAGGGCTTTTCATCACTCGATACGCAAGCAACCGAACAGAAATTTTCCTGGGGCGTTGAAGCTGACGCAAAAGTTTCCGAGCGCGTAAAAGTTGCTGCAACCTATTCCGACTCGAAAACAGGTGCCGCCCGCATTGATCGCGCAGGCGAAGTGAAAACCGAAATTGCATTAAACGAGCATGTTGCAATCGAGCCTTATGCCCGCTTTGAACAATTGAAGCGCAGGGCATCAACCGAGAAGCAAGGTAAACGCCTCGATGCAGGGGCACGTCTCAAATACAAATGGGATGAGGACAACGAAGCTTGGGTGTTCGGTCAGGGCACAGCTTTGCATACGGGTACGCTCGGCAAGGATCACCGCGCTGGCGTTGGTTTCAAAAAGCAGATCACTGATCGTTTGGGCTTCGAAGGCGAAGTCTCGCACGGCTCATTGGGTTTTGCCGCAGACTCGCTCTTCACTTATGAACCAACAGCCGAAAGCAAATACTATCTCGGCTATCGCCTGGAATCGGATCGTGGTGGTTCGGGCTCCTGGCCTTTTGCACTTGTCGGTCGTGACATGGGCTCGGTTGTTGCGGGCAGCAACATCAAGTTGAACGACCAGTGGACAATGTTCGGCGAAGACACTGCTGACTTCTTCGGTCATCGCCGCTCACTCACCCAAGCTTACGGTGTCACCTACACGCCAAATGATTTGTGGACCCATTCCGGTGCGCTTGAATTCGGCAATGTCTATGACAGCATTTCGCCTGTCAATGATGTGGAGCGCTTTGCGGTTTCGGGTGGCATCACCTACCGCGACGAAAAAACCGAAGCCAAGTACAAGGTTGAATATCGCAAGGATGAATCTGCGCAAGCCAACAAGGATTTGGATAGCTGGTTGCTGCAATCCGCAATCAGCACCAAGGCATCCGACGATTGGCGCATGTTGGGTTCGTTCGACATCGTCTACACCGATGCCGATGAAGCAGCCCGCGAAGGCCAGCTTGTAGAAGGCACATTCGGTTTTGCCTATCGCCCTGTGAACAGCGACAAGCTGAATGCACTCGTCAAATATACCTATCTCTTCGACAATCCTGGCTCAGGCCAAGTGACGATTGATCAAACGCTTGATGCAGCATCGCAACGCTCGCACATTTTCAACGCCGATGTGAGCTACGACATCACACCGAAAGTGACACTTGGCGCGAAGTATGGTTTCCGCATTGGCGACATCAAGGAGCGCACAGCGGGCGCACAGTGGACGTCGTCACAAGCGCATCTCGGTATCGTCCGCGCCGATTGGCACGTGGTCAACGAATGGGATGCAGTAGTCGAAAGCCGTTTGCTGTGGTCACCCACAACCGATCAGGCTGAATATGGTTTCCTCGTCGCGGTCTACAAGCACCTCAACGACAATCTGAAATTCGGCATCGGCTACAACTTTGGCCGCTTCTCCGACGATCTGCGCGATCTCTCGCATGACGATGCCGGTGTGTTCGTGAACATCGTAGGCACGTTCTGAAGTGGTTGACACAAGTAACCCAATGGGTTATATCTGCCTTCGATGCTGACGGTTGCTGAAACACCGACTTTTACAAAGCAAGCCGAAGCTCTGTTTGACGACGAAGAAAAGCAAGAGCTTATTACCTTCCTTTCGCAGAATCCGCTTTCGGGCGATTTAGTTCCAGGCACGGGAGGCGTTCGCAAAGTGCGCTTTGCAGCTTCGGGAAGAGGCAAGCGAGGAGGCGCGCGGTTGATCTATTACTATCTGGATGACAGCTTGCCGCTTTATGCGTTGCTGGTTTATCCAAAGAACGCAAAAGTTGATCTTACGCAAGACGACAAGCGTGCAGCATCCACATTGGTCGCTGCACTTAAAGCTACGAGGAAAAAGTCATGAGCACTTTTGGAAATGATCTCATTCAGTCGCTTGGCGAAGCCTTGGCCCATGCGAGGGGGAAAGGCCACGCAATCGTTCACGCGCCCCTTGATCCCTGCGAAGTGAGAAAAAAAGCAAAGCTCACCCAAGCACAGATGGCTCCTCTGATGGGCATGAGCGTTTCTGGCTATCGCAAATGGGAGCAGGGCAAGCGCAACATCAGCGGCCCCGCTGCCGCACTTTTGCAAATCATCGCTAAGGAGCCTGAAGTGGTCAGGCGTGTGTTGATCGATTGACGCGCAAGCCCGCCCTATGACAAACAGGTTCCACACAAGGAACCTCTGTCATGAAATCGCGCGCTGCTGTTGCTTTCCAATCCGGTAAACCACTTGAAATCGTCGAGGTTGATCTTGAGGGCCCGCGTGAGGGTGAGGTGCTCGTCGAGATCAAGGCGACGGGCATTTGCCACACTGATGAATTCACAATTTCAGGAGCTGATCCCGAAGGAATTTTTCCGGCGATCATGGGGCATGAAGGGGCAGGGGTAGTTGTTGAGGTCGGCAAAGGTGTGACCTCGCTTGCCGTTGGTGATCACGTGATCCCGCTCTACACGCCGGAATGCCGCGAGTGCGAGTATTGCCTCAATCCCAAAACCAATCTCTGCCAGAAAATTCGCACCACGCAAGGCAAGGGCCTGATGCCTGATGGCACCTCGCGGTTTTCCTACAAGGGCCAAGCGATCCATCATTACATGGGCTGCTCGACATTTTCGAATTACACCGTGCTGCCAGAAATCGCACTTGCAAAAGTCCGGAAGGACGCGCCCTTCGACAAGATCTGTTACATCGGTTGCGGTGTGACCACCGGCATTGGCGCTGTGATCAACACGGCAAAAGCTGAAGTGGGTTCAAAGGCCGTGGTGTTCGGGCTTGGCGGCATTGGTTTGAATGTCATCCAGGGTTTGCGATTGGCGGGCGCTTCGATGATCGTCGGTGTGGACCTCAACGATGATCGCGCAAGCTGGGGCCAGAAATTCGGCATGACGCATTTTGTCAACCCGTCGAAAATTTCCGGCGATGTGGTTTCGCATCTGGTGGAACTCACGGGCGGTGGTGCGGATTATTCTTTCGAATGCATCGGCAATGTGAAGGTGATGCGCCAGGCGCTGGAATGTGCGCACAAGGGCTGGGGCGTTTCGGTGATCATTGGTGTTGCGGGATCGGGCCAGGAAATTTCGACACGGCCATTCCAATTGGTCACGGGCCGCACCTGGAAGGGCACTGCCTTTGGCGGTGCGCGCGGCCGCACTGATGTGCCAAAAATTGTTGATTGGTACATGCAAGGCAAGATCGAAATCGATCCGATGATCACGCACACAATGCCACTTGAGGACATCAACAAGGCGTTTGACTTGATGCATGAAGGCAAATCGATCCGCTCGGTTGTGGTGTTTTAAGCTCAAGCCATTGATTCCTATTAGCGAATTTTTCGCTTGACTTGCCGACGATAAAGTTCTATATTTGTTCCGAAAGGAATTGGAATGGATTTGGCACTTCAATCGACTGACGAAACGGAAATTCCCGCTGCCACGGCGCGGGAATGGACGGGTTTGTTTGTCCTTTCGATTGCCTGTCTGCTCTATTCGATGGACTTGTCCGTGCTGTTCCTCGCGATGCCCTCGATCATCCGCGAATTGCAGCCTTCACCCACACAGCTGTTGTGGATCAATGATGTCTACGGCTTCATGGTCGCAGGATTTCTCGTCACCATGGGAACGCTCGGCGATCTCTATGGGCGGCGCAAGATTCTGTTGGTGGGCGCTGCAGCATTTGGCGCGGCCTCACTGCTCTGTGCCTTTGCGAGTGATGCAAAGTTGCTGATCGCAGCGCGCGCGTTGCTGGGGATTGCGGGCGCCACGATTGCACCGTCGACACTGTCGCTGCTGTTCAGCATGTTCAAGCGCGAGGACGAACGTGCGAGGGCGATGGGCATTTGGGGCACGGCGTTTGCGCTCGGTGGAACGGTGGGCCCTGTAGTCGGTGGTGTGCTGCTCCACTGGTTTCATTGGGGTTCGGTGTTCCTGATCAACGTGCCGATCATGTTGGCGCTCATCGTGATTGGTCCGCGCATTTTGCCGGAATACAAAAGCGAACATGGTGGCGAAATTGATCTCGCGAGCGTGGCACTGTCGCTCGCAACCGTGCTGCCGATTGTCTATGGGCTCAAAATTGTTGCGGCCTATGGTTGGCAAAATGAAGTGGCGTTGGAGTTGCTCGCAGGCGTGATGTTTGGCTGGCTGTTCTATCGTCGCCAGAAAACCATTGCGCATCCGCTCGTGGATTTCGAATTGTTCAAGGTGGCGCGTTTCAACGTGGCACTGTTTGCAAACTTGGGCGGCATATTTTTCATCTTCGCGATTTTCATGTTCCAGAATTTCTTTTTCCAATTGGTGCTGGGATTGAAACCGCTGGAGGCAGGTCTGTGGTCTGTCTTGCCGTCGCTGGTCTTCTGTATCCTCTCGCTGAAATCCTACGTCATCACCACGCGCATCGGGCCGGAGAAATCCGTGATCTGGGGACTTGCGATTTTTGCTCTCGCATCAGGGCTGATGGCGCTATCGGCGTGGGGCCACAGCCTCTATGGCATTCTGGGATCAAGCATGTTGATGGCCGTTGGTTTTGTGCCGGTGATCCTCACCACAACAAACATGGTGGTGAGTGCCGCACCGCCCGAACGCGCGGGCTCGGCCTCGGCGATCTCCGAAACATCAGCAGAGTTCGGCGGCGCATTGGGGGTGGCATTGTTGGGAAGCTTGGCCACTTTCATCTACCGCGCCCAAATGGCCGCAGTGGATGCCCCCACCAAAGCCAAAGCCACATTGGGTGATGCGGTCGATCTCGCAGGCGACACCGCACCTGCATGGCTAGCCCCCGCCCGCGACGCCTTTGCCAATGGCTACGCAACGAGCTGTCTCGTGGCATGTGTAGGACTGGCGATCATGAGCCTCGTGGCATGGCGTGTGTTGGGGGAGGGGGAGTAATTGTGTTGACAATGTCCACACAAATGGTATTTTGCGATCTATGAAACATGAATCCGATACAGCTGAAGTCAACATCAACTTGCGGGCGCGCGAGGCGGATCGTGATTTGATTGACATGGCGGCGGAAATTGCGGGCACAAATCGATCCCAATTTATGCTGAGGTCAGCAATCAATGAGGCAAAAAACCTCGTGCTGGATCAGACCGAAATAAAATTGGACGCAAAAGCTTTCAAGGAGGTTTTGGTTTGGATGGACAAAGGGCCAAGTCCTGAACAGGCACAAAAAATTGAAAAACTCATGTCAAGAAAGCCGAACTGGGTTCAGCCTAAATCAAGCTCAAAACCCAAGTGAAGTTTTCCAGCCCCGAACTACTTGGCGATCTTCATGACGTTGGACATTTCGCCTGTGGTGAAAGCCAGTTGGACGACTGGCTGCGCCTTCGGGCTTTTGACAACCTGACCAATCTTGCAAGTACCACCTATGTTGTATGTCCAGAGGAAAAAGTAAACGTTGCGGGTTTCTACGCGCTTGCAATGGGTCAAGTCATTTCGACTGATGTCACGGCACGAGTCCGCCGGAATATGCCTCAAATAATTCCAGCGGTTGTTTTAGGAAGACTTGCAGTAGACCAGTCCTTTCAAGGGAACGGCCTTGGAGCCTTGTTGCTACGTGATGCAATTGTGAGATCTCATCGCGTGGCCAAGGAAATTGCCGGGCGGCTTATAGTTGTGCACGCGATCTCCGCAAGCGCAGAAGCCTTTTATCTGCACAATGGATTTGAAAGGCTAAAGTCGCCTACACCAACTTTTGCGCTTGATCTCGTTCGCTTGCCACAGTCACTTTTGGAAGACTAACCCACCTTGCGCCGTTCTTCGCGCGCCGCTATCCATCAAGTCACCATGACACCCAAGCAAGCGCCCTCCATCGACGATCTTCGTGACCTTTATCGTGCGCGGGTGCCGCGCATGTTTTATGATTATTGCGAGACCGGGAGTTACACGGCGTCGACGTTTGTCGACAACACGGAAGCCTTCAAGAAGTTCAAGATCCGCCAGCGTGTGGCGCGCAACATTGATGGGCGCTCGTTGAAGTCGACGATGCTCGGCAAGGAATGGGCGATGCCTGTCGCACTCGCACCTGTGGGTTCAACCGGCATGCAACATGCCGATGGTGAAATTCTGGCAGCCCGTGCCGCCGAAAAATTCAACTTGCCTTTTACACTTTCAACCATGAGCGTCTGCTCGCTGGAGGAAGTGGCGAAACACACAACAAAGCCATTCTGGTTTCAGCTCTATGTGATGCGCGACCGCGATTATGTGCGCCGTCTTGTGCAGCGCGCCAAGGATGCGAAATGTTCGGCACTTGTGTTGACGCTCGATCTGCAGATTTTGGGGCAGCGCCACAAGGATATTCGCAACGGTCTCTCCACACCACCGAAGCTGACCATTCCCAACATCATCAACATGATGACCAAGCCGTCCTGGTGCATGAAAATGCTCGGCACCAAAAACCGCCAGTTCGGCAACATCATGGGGCATGTCAAAGATGTGAGCAATCTCGCCGATCTCTCGCACTGGGCCAACACGCAATTTGACCAAACGCTGGATTGGTCTTCGGTCGAGTTCATTCGCAAGGAATGGGACGGCAAGCTGATCCTCAAGGGCATCAATGATGTTGACGACGCGGTGACGGCGGCAAGCCTCGGCGCTGATGCGATCATTGTCTCAAATCACGGCGGCCGACAATTGGATGGCGCACCCGCAACCATCGACATGTTGGGGCCGATTGTTGATGCTGTCGGCCACAAGACCGATGTGTGGTTCGATAGTGGCATTCGCACCGGCATGGATATTTTCAAGGCCCTTGCACTTGGCGCAAAGGCCACGATGATCGGCCGCGCCTATGTTTATGGCTTGGGTGCCGGCGGTGAAGCTGGCGTCACACATGCGCTCAACATCTTGCAAAAAGAACTCGACATTACCATGGCGCTTGCGGGCCTTCGCAATGTCAGCGAAATCACGCGCGAGGCATTGTTGATGCCAACGGCACCGTTTGAAATTCCAAAACCAAAAAGCAATCGCAATTAGGGGAACAACAATGAAGCTTCTGCGCTACGGCCCAAAGGGCAAGGAAAAACCTGGCATTCTCGATAAGGATGGCAAGCTCCGCTCGCTGGCCAAGATCGTTGGCGATATTGATTGTGATGCGGTGACCCCTGCAGGCCTGGCGAAAATCAAGAAAGCCAACATCGCAAAGCTTCCATTGGTGCCGGGCAAACCGCGCATTGGATCATGCATCGCCAACCCGCAAAAGTTCATCGCGATTGGTTTGAACTATGCCGATCACGCCGCTGAATCCGGCATGCAGATCCCGCCAGAGCCAGTTGTTTTCACCAAGCAGGTGTCGTGCCTTTCTGGTCCGAACGACACCGTGATGCTGCCACCCAAATCCCAGAAGGGGGACTGGGAAGTGGAGCTTGGTGTGATCATCGGCAGGCGCGCGAAGAACATCAAGGAAGCCGACGCGATGAAGCACGTCGCCGGCTATTGCACGATCAACGATCTGTCGGAGCGCGAGTTCCAGGCTGAACGTTCAGGCCAGTGGACCAAGGGCAAGAGCTACGACACGTTCGGCCCGGTTGGCCCGTGGCTGGTGACGCGCGATGAAGTGAAGGATCCGCAGGCGCTGGGCCTCTGGCTCGAGCTTAACGGCAAGCGCGTGCAGAACGGCTCAACGTCAACCATGGTTTACAGCGTTGCTTTCATCGTCGCCTATCTCAGCCAGTTCTTCACACTGATGCCGGGCGACATCATCACCACAGGCACACCCCCCGGTGTCGGCATGGGCATGAAGCCACAACGATTCCTCAAGGAGGGCGACGTGATGACCGTCGGCGTCGAAGGCCTCGGCACGCAGCGCCAGGTGGTAAAGCGGGATCGTTGACTTTTGGCAAAATTGGTATATACCATTGATATGTACCGACTGGAAAAACCATGAACGTTCACGATCCGAAAGCTTCTGGCAGCGGCAAGATTTTCATGACAGGGCGCAGTCAGGCGATCCGGCTGCCGAAGGAGTTCCGTATGCCTGGGTCAGAAGTGAAAATTACGCGCCAAGGTGATGGGTTGTTGATCGAGCCCGTCAAACCGAAATTGAGCGTTAAGGAGTGGTCGAAGTTGCTGGATTCATACGCAGACTTGCCATTTATGGAAGAAGGACGTGATCAACCGCCCATGCCAGAGAGTCGGGTAAACTTCGACGATGAAGATTAACTCACATAGATGAGGTATTTTCTCGACACCAACGCCGCAAGCCATGCCATCAGTCGACGAAAACCTGCTGTCAAGCAGCGGCTGGACAAGGCACTTGAAGACGGACACGACATCGCAATTTCATCGATTGCAATTTTTGAACTCTGGTTTGGGGTAGTCAACAGTGCCTATCGTGCCCAACAGGAAGAGCGCGTAAACCTGTTCCTATCGATGCTTAATGCACCTGTGGACTTCACAATGGACGACGCAAAAATAGCAGCTGAGATCAGAGGGCAGTTGCAGCCGGTCGGGCAGATGATAGGCCTTTATGACCTCCAAATCGCATCACAGGCGCTTCGGCTTGATGCAACGCTGGTCACCGCCAACGTGCGGGAGTTTGAGCGCGTGCCGGGATTGCGCTGGGAAGACTGGTCGCTTCCCTAATTCGAATTCCTCGACTAGAAGCCCGCTCATGAACGCTGACAGCAAAAAGACCTTCCGCCCCAAGGCCCGTGTGGCCAAGGGGTTTCGTGACATTGATGCCGATGAAATCCGGGGCACGCGCGCCATGCTGGCGACGATCCAGCGGGTCTATGAGAGCTATGGTTTTGAGCCAGTGGAACAGCCGTTTGTCGAATACACCGATGCGCTCGGCAAGTTTCTACCCGATCAGGATCGCCCCAATGCAGGCGTGTTTTCATTTCAGGATGAGGACGAGCAGTGGCTGTCGCTTCGTTATGATCTGACGGCACCATTGGCGCGCTTCGTCGCCGAGAATAATCAGGGCCAATTGCCAACACCCTATCGCAGCTATCGCCAAGGCTGGGTGTTCCGCAATGAAAAGCCAGGACCGGGCAGGTTTCGCCAGTTCATGCAGTTTGATGCCGATACAGTCGGCACATCATCCCCCGCAGCCGACGCCGAAGTCTGCATGATGGCCGCCGATACAATGGAGGCGCTGGGCATTGCGCGCGGGTCGTATCGCCAAAACATTGGTAGTCGCAAAGTTCTCGACGGGTTGCTGGAACTCGCTGGTGTCACCTCAGATCAACAACGACTTGTGGTGCTGCGCGCCATCGACAAGCTGGATCGCTTACGCTTCGATGGAGTTGCAGCTCTTCTTGGCGATGGCCGCAAGGATGAATCTGGCGACTTCACAACTGGCGCAAAACTGCCAACTGATGCCATCAAGCGCATTCTCGATTTCGTGCATGGAAGCAATCCCGGCGGCGATGTTGCTTACTGCTGGCAGGAAACATCCAATGCCGCGCATGCGATTGACGACGAAGTATTGTTTGAACACGGTGGCAAAAGCTATTTCTATGACAACGCGTCTGTTCTCGAAAACTGGCGCAAGCAATTGCAAGATTCGACAGTCGCGCTGGAAGGCATTGCAGAACTTGAACAAATGGTCACACTGCTGCGGCAAGCGGGTTATGGTTCAAAGCGTGTCCGCGTAACGCAGGATATCGTCCGCGGTCTCGAATACTACACTGGCCCCGTGTTCGAATGCGAACTGCTGATGGACACCAAGGACGAGGACGGCAACACCGTGCGCTTTGGCTCGGTTGGTGGGGGTGGGCGCTATGATGATCTGGTGGCGCGCTTCACAGGCGCACAAGTCCCAGCCACGGGTTTTTCAATTGGCGTGTCGCGGCTTTATTCGGCACTTAAATTGGTCGGCAAGGCGCAAGTCTCTGAAACGCTGGCTCCCGTTGTTGTGCTCGTGATGGATAAGGACCGCCAAGGTGATTACTGGCGCATGGTGCAACAACTGCGCGGCGCTGGTATTCGCGCTGAAATGTACATGGGAACCGCAGGCATGAAGGCGCAGATGAAATACGCTGACAAGCGCAAAGCACCGCTCGTGGTCATTCAAGGTGGCGATGAAAAACTGAAGGGCGAAGTGCAGATCAAGGATTTGCGATTGGGCACCGAACTCGCTGCAGGCATTGAATCGCGCGCCGAATATGCCTCGCAGCGACTGGCGCAGGTGTCGGTTCCGGAAGTCGAACTCGTCGCACAAGTGCAAAAAATGTTGGGGCAGTGATTGTGTTGACACACCCCCTCCCGGCTCCGCCGTACTCCCCCAGCTTCGCTGAGGGAGAAAAATCTTTTCTCCCTTGCGCCGAAGGCGTGGGGGAGTACCCCGAAGGGGGGAGGGGGTGTTCGGCCCGAGTGACCATCTCATGACCGGGCGCTCCTCTTCCGAACGCGAAGCTCTCGCCAAACAGAACGCCGCGATCATGGCGGTGTTTGAGCGTGCGGGCTTTGATCACATCGCACCCGATATTATCCAGCCTGCCGATATTTTTCTTGAGCGCTCCGGCGAAGACATCCGTGCACGGACATTTGTGTTCAACGATCCTGATGGCAATGAACTGTGTTTACGGCCTGATCTCACCGTGCCGGCCTGTCGCTATCACCTCACGCATGCGCCAACCAAAGAGGCGCGCTATTGCTATCTCGGCACGGCGTTTCGTTTTCCCGACGAAGCGCTTTCCCCGCAGGAATTCAACCAGGCGGGCTGTGAATGGTATGGCGGCACCAACCCCATCGCTGAAGAAGCGCGGTTGTTGAAACTTGCGACCAGTGGCCTGGAGGCTGCAGGCCTCACAGGTTTCAAGATCACGATTGGCGATCTCGGACTTTTTGCGGCACTGCTGGAGGACACCGACATGCCCGCGCGCTGGCGCAGGCGATTGGAACACCAGTTCTGGCGGCCCAGTGCGTTTCGTACACTGCTTTCATCTTTCGTTGAGGCGCAAGCCAAATCGCGAACAAGCATTTCAGACAATGTGGATCGCGTGGGCCATGTTGATGCCATCACTGTGGTCAGTGCGGTGCTGCAGGAACGCGGTTTACCAATCGTCACAGATCGCACGATTGAAAACATTGCAGCGCGGCTCGATGAAAAGCATGCGGATCGTTCGGAGGCGCGTTTGCCTGCGTCAGCTGCCAAACGCATCGAAGACTATCTGGCTTTGCAAGGCTCAGCGTCTGATGTTGCCACACAATTAAAGGCGCTCGGCAGTGGCGCGCATTTCACCAAGGCGATTGAAACATACAACGCGCGGCTTGAGGCACTCGAAGATTTGGGCCTCAACCCCCGCCGCTTCTCGTTCAATGGCAGCTTTGGTCGCGAGCTCGAATATTACACAGGCCTAGTGTTCCAGATCGATGTTGTCACGCGCAACCAGCCCCTCACCGTGGCAGGTGGCGGGCGCTATGATGATCTGTTGAAAGACCTCGGCGCACCAAATGCAATCCCCGCAGCGGGCTTTGCCATTCACGCCGAACGTTTGCGCGCGGTGCTATCATGAGTTTCGTGTTGGCAATACCCTCCAAGGGCCGCTTGATGGAAGACGCATCAGCGCTTCTGGCGCGCGCGGGCTACATCGTCAACCGCGTTGGATCAGAACGCGGCTATCGCGGCAAGCTCGACGGCATCGACGGTGTCGAAATCGCATTCCTCTCAGCGTCCGAAATCGTGCATCACCTGCGCGCCGGAAAAATTGATGCGGGCATTACTGGCGAAGATCTGCTGCGCGAATATGTTCCGCCTACGGACGATTTTATCACCATCGCGGCACGCCTTAAATTCGGTGCGGCCAATGTGATCGTCGCCGTGCCGGAGTGCTGGCTTGATGTGGCTGCGATGAGCGATCTCGATGATGTGGCCGAGCAGTTTTACCGCGCCACGGGTCGCCGCCTGCGGGTTGCCACCAAATACAAAAATCTCACGCGGCGGTTTTTCGCGGCAAAGGGTGTGACGGGCTATCGCATCGTCGACAGCTCAGGCGCCACCGAAGGTGCACCAGCTGCAGGAACGGCGGAACTCATCGTCGACATCACCAGCTCAGGCTCAACCCTGAAAGCCAATCACCTCAAAATCCTCGATGACGGGCTTATCCTCGCGTCATGCGCGGTGCTGGCCGCGCGAAAAGATGTTGCAGCACAACCACATTTTTCAAATTTTGCCCGTCAAGTTGAAAAGTGTGTCGCATAAGAATTTTTTGGCGTCGTTTTTTGCTATCTGGACTTGATTTTCTGGACTCTCTGGTATAACTACGACCTTGGAACTATTCGGGGGCGATTAGTCAGGTACGATTTGGGCTTTCGGGCCCGCAGAGCTTGGGCCTGACGGAAGTAGGAATCGCGCAGCGGTTTTTTGCGGCATCGCCCCCGGTACGCAAAGATTTGCAGCGCCTCTATTCCGGTGTCCCAAGAGAAGGGCCGCACGCAAGTGTGGCCCTTTATTTTTTTGGAGGCCCTTCAGAAAACACAACATGGTGAAGCGCACTTTAACCATTCCTAATCCCGTCTCACTTATCGTCAGGCCTCCACTCTCGATTTAGGGCGCGCCATGTTCAAGACAGTATTAGCAACAGCAGCAATTTCACTTCTAATGACGGTTTCGGCTTCGGCGGCGATGAAGTGCGGAAAGTCAGCCAAGGGCTTTGACAGTTTCAAGGCCGCAGTTCTCAAGGAAGCGCGCAGCAACAATATGAGCGAGGCGGCCATCGAAGCTGTCTCAGCCACGCAGTACGATCCCTCGATCATCAAGAAGGACCGCGCGCAGAACCATTTCGCCGCACACTTCCTGGATTTCCAAGCCGGCAAGGTTACCAATTTCCGCATCAAGAAGGGTGCTGAAATCATGGTGACCCACAAGGCGACCTTTGATGCCGTGCAAAAGAAATATGGCGTGCCTGCCCCTGTGATCACCGCCTTCTGGGCGCTTGAAACCGATTTTGGTGGCACGCTTGGTAATGACAGCACGTTGAACGCACTGATGACATTGGGCTGGGATTGCCGCCGCCCGGAGAAGTTCCGCCCGCAAATTGGTGCGGCCATGCAGCTGATCACGCAAGGCGATATCGATCCATCTGAAATGCGCGGCGCCTGGGCTGGTGAAATCGGCCACACCCAGTTCATGGCCTATGACTACAATGAAAGTGCCGTTGACTTTGATGGCGATGGCAAGCGCGATTTGCGGAACTCGATTCCTGATGCGATTGCTTCGACCGCCAATCTGTTGCGCACGCATGGCTGGAAGCCGGGACAACCCTGGCTGCAAGAGGTAAAAGTGCCTGCTGACTTGCCATGGGACCAGGCCGATATCGCGATCCAGCTTCCGCGCTCGCAATGGGCTGCGTGGGGTGTGAAAGCGGCGAGCGGCAAGAATATCAAGGCCGATGCAACGCCAGTGTCGTTGCTCTTGCCGATGGGCAAGGATGGACCGGCATTTTTCGCTTACCACAATTTCACCAAGGCTTACCTGAAGTGGAACGAGAGCCTGGTCTATTCGACAACCGCTGCCTATCTCGCAACCCGCATTGCTGGCGCTCCACCAGTGGGCAAGGGTCGTGGGCAAGTGGCTTCGCTCAACTTCGAGCAGACAATGGTGCTGCAGGAAATGTTGACGGGCCTTGGCTATGACGTCGGCAAGGTCGACGGCAAGATCGGCAAGGGCACACGCGCGGCGGTGAAAGAGCTGCAGGCGAAATACGGCATGCCAGCTGATTCATATCCGACAACCGCATTCCTGAAGAAGATGCAGAGCGTTGAGAGTACGGCGAGTACGGATTGAAAGAAGAGGGTTAACTCGAACTACACTCTCATCTCGCCGTCATGCCAGCGAAAGCTGGCAACCCGCTGCCTTTCCTTGTGAAAGCCAAAGAAAGTAAGCGGGGCCCCAGCTTTCGCTGGGGGTGACGTCTGAGTGAGGTGATTTCAACTGAATGCTCGATACTTTAACTTGTGACGCCGTCAGGTAAAGCGGATATGTCTTGGCCAGATGAATTCCTGCTCCGGCGGGGGAGCGTCTGTGCCTCCGAGAGCCAGCGTTTGGGTGCGCAAGAAAGCCAGCGTATCAGCGCGCGAAGCAAACTGCGCAATTTGGTCGGCTGTGATGGCTTGCCCAACTTTAATCTTGAGCGGCATGCGCGCGCGCCGCAGTGATTCTCGAAACAGCAGTGCGAGTCGCATGGTGTAGTTGAAATGGCTTGCCATCTGGAATGCGCGCGAATTTTGGCCGTAAAAATAAAGCGGCAACACGGCAGTTTTGGCATGGCGCGCAAGCTTGCCGACAAACGGATGCCAGGCAGGCTCCAGCGCCTTGCCGCGCCACGGTGACTGACTTGTAGCCACACTGCCGCTGGGGAATATCACCAGGCAGTGCCCGTCAGCCAGCCAGTTCATCGCGCGCTTTCGCGTATCAACTGAAGTCGCACGCGCTTCATCTGTCCCGCCGAAATCCACAGGCAGCAAGTAGTTTGAAAACTCAGGTGGTTTGCACAAGAGACTGTGCGTCATGATCTTGATATCAGGCCTGATCAGCGTGGCGAGATGGCCGATAGCGAGACCGTCAATGACACCGAATGGATGGTTGGCGATGATCAGTAGCGGGCCAGTCTTCGGCGCATTGGCAAGTGCGGCAGGATCGAAATCGAGCTGCAATTCCAGCAATCGCGTGGCAGCAGCAAACCCGTTTTCATCATCGCTGCGGCAAAGACGCCAGTTGCGATAGAGCCGTTCGAGATAGGGTTGGCCCGTCAATCGCTCGAAAAGGCGGATGGTTTCGCGCATGAAGAACGGTTGCTCTTCGCGCGCGTAGGAAAATCCGAAGTCGGTTGAAGGGGAAGCGAGCGTGGCGTCGCGATCGAGGACAAGAGTCGATTCTGTGGATGTCATGAATGCATGTTTGCAAACTGCCGTGACAGTCGTGTGTCAGGTAATGTTCAAACTCTTAACGCGTGTTAACAAAAAACTTTTCCCCAACCCAAAATAATTCTTGAAATTGAAAACAGATTCCACCATATGCGCCTTGTCCAAAGTCGCACGTGCCGCAAAGGTCTTCCCTTAGAAGAGGGGCCCTAAGCAACGACGGTGAGGGTTTCTCGTCTCTTCCGGTGGCGTCCAATCGCCGGAGTTTCCTGAGGCAAACACAAGTCTGCTCGATGTGCGGTTGGCAAATTTCCCAATCAATCAGAAGCGAAAGTCAGTCAGCGTAACTGTCTTGGCGTCTCCATCGCGCCACGACCGGAAAGCTGTCTGGAGTCCTGTCATCACTTTTTGTTGGGAACATCACCATGGCGACTGCACGCATCCTCGACTTCCTGCGCACCGAAAAGCCCGAAGGCCCATGCCTTGTCGTGGACCTCGACGTTGTGCGCGCCAATTATCGCGCCTTTGCACACACCATGCCGGGTACCCGCATTTTCTACGCAGTGAAGGCAAACCCTGCACCTGAAGTGTTGAAGCTTCTGGCCGACGAAGGCTCGTCATTCGACACAGCCTCGGTCGCCGAAGTTGAAATGGCGCTTGCCGCTGGTGCAACCGCTGACCGCATTTCCTTTGGCAACACCATCAAGAAGGAGCGCGATATCGCGCGCGCTTTCGAACTTGGCATTCGCCTGTTCGCAGTCGATTCAGAAGTCGAAGTTGAAAAGATCGCCCGCGTTGCTCCAGGTGCACAAGTGTTCTGCCGCATCTTGGCCAATGGCGAAGGTGCTGAATGGCCACTGTCACGGAAGTTCGGTTGCGAACCTGTGATGGCGGAAAGCGTTTTGCTCCACGCCCACAAACTTGGCCTTGATGCATATGGCGTATCGTTCCACGTTGGCTCGCAGCAGACCCGCCTTGATGCATGGGATGCCGCAGTTGGCGAAGCCAAGCAGATCTTCGATACCATGCTCGGTCATGGCATCACGCTGAAGATGGTGAACCTTGGTGGTGGCTTTCCCACAAAGTACCTGAAGCAGGTGCCGGGCCAGTCGCACTATGCCAACGCCATCCACGATGCGCTCACAAAGCACTTCGGCAATGCCGTTCCTGAAACCATCATCGAACCAGGCCGCGGCATGGTTGGCAATGCTGGTGTTGTGAAGGCGGAAGTGGTTCTCATCTCGAAGAAGCACGCCAACGATAATCTCCGATGGGTCTATCTCGACATCGGCAAATTCGGCGGCCTTGCTGAAACGATGGACGAAGCGATTCGCTATCCGATCACCACGGCAAAGGACGACGATGCCAAGGAAGCCTGCGTGATCGCAGGACCTACATGTGACTCAGCCGACGTGCTCTACGAAAAGACGCCGTATCCGCTGCCAATCACATTGTCAGTCGGTGACGAAGTGCTGATCGAGGCCTGTGGTGCTTACACCACGACCTATTCGGCAGTCGCGTTCAACGGCTTCCCGCCGCTCAAGGCCTATGTGATCTGAGCCGTTAGCTCGGTTCACGACCTCCCTCTCCCGCCTCGCATTCGCTCGGCACCCTCTCCCGCAAGGGGAGAGGGCAGCCAAGAAAGGATCGCCATGACTTGTTCCATCCGTGATGAATTGCCCTCTGACGTCGCTGCACGCGAAGCCCTTTTGGACATGGGCCTAGGTAAACAGCGTCTCCGCAAGACGTCAGAGCGCCTGCGTGAAGGCCGTTTGCCGGCGGAGGGCCTGGCCTTCACAGCAACTGATGCGAAGGGACGCGTCATCGGCACGGTTCGAATGTGGAAAGTGATCGCGGGTTCCGCTGGTCCGGCACTTTTGCTCGGACCACTTGCGGTCCATCCCCGGGCGCGCGGTGCTGGCCTTGGTGCGAAGTTGATGCAACACGCACTCAACACTGCGCAAGTGCTCGGCCATGAAGCCGTGTTGCTGGTCGGTGATGCACCTTACTATGGTCGCTTCGGCTTTTCGACAGAGCACACCCGCTCGCTGCATTTGCCAGGCCCGGTTGACCGCGCGCGCTTTCTCGGTCTCGAGCTTCAGCCAGAAGCTCTCGACGGCGCAGAAGGACTGATCGCGGCATCAGGCGCAGAAGCACTTCGAGAAAAGATCGCAGCGTAAATAGAGATGGTAGGAGCAGAGCGGCACGTTGCCGTTCTGCTCAAGTGGTTGTTCAATTTCAGGCGACGCGTTCCAGCGGCACAATCTTGTCCAGCACCTTGGCTAGTTTCCGCCGCGCCAATGCCGTGTCATGGCTCACCTGAAGCCGTAGCCACCAACCTTCAGAGAGGCCAAAAAATCGGCATAGCCGCAAATCTGTATCAGCAGTGATGCCGCGCGTTCCGGCAACGATCTCGCCAATGCGCTGGGCGGGTACGCCGATTGATTTTGCCAGCCGATATTTGGTCAGTCCAAGTGGCTTCAGAAATTCCTCTTCAAGCATTTCACCGGGGGAAACTGGATTGATCTGTTTTGTCATCGCACGCTCCATTCAGTGGTAGTCAACAATCTCAACATCTTCGGGTCCATCAGCTGTCCACCTAAAGCAAATCCGAAACTGATCATTGATCCGGATGCTCCATTGCCCTTTGCGATCACGTTGCAAAGCTTCAAGTCGATTTCCAGGCGGAACGCGCAAGTCTTCCAGCGTCACGGCCAAGTCAAGCTGAACCAACTTTCGCAGGGCCGGGCGCTCGATATTCGCCCATCTCCTGCTCTGTTCAAGGCGAAACAGACTTTCTGTTTCTTTCGATTTGAAAGACTTAATCACGGGGTTCAATAATAACGTATCGCAACATTATCGTCAAGCATCACTATATCAAGTGCGATTCCAGTTTAATCACACAACAAAAAAGGGCGGGAAAATCTCCCGCCCTTCTGCTGGAAATGTGAGAGACTTACGCCTCGCCGAAGATCGCTTCTTTCTTTGCGATTTCGGCCTGGCGGCGCTTGATCTCATCGCCAATGGGAGGACCCTTGAAGCGACGGTTTTCAACTGCGAACCAGAGTACAGCGAGCACTGCGAGAAGACCAAGTACGATCCACAACACCTTGTCGTTAGGGGGCTGGACGGCGATGAAGAAAATTATTGCCATGCCGACACAAGCCAACACTGTCACCAGCTTGTAGAGGCCTTCGCTCATTGCCCATGGACCGGGCTTTGGCCATTTCGCTGTGCCATAGGCGAGCATACCCAGAACCAGCGGAACGATGAACGACAGGAACAAGAAAATCAATGTCGAGTTCACAACCATGAAGTAGAGGCTGAAATCGCTTCCGCCCGCAACCGGGATGAAGCTTACTGCAACCACATACGCAAGGCAGAGCAATGTTGCGACCCAGATTGCGTTGACGGGTGTGCGATACGTCGGCGACACCGAAGCCAGTGCTTTCGAGCCAACGGGCATGCCATCATCGCGCGAGAATGCATAAAGCATGCGTGATGCAGATGTTACCGTTGCAAGGCCACACAGGAACTGTGTGATCAGGATGCCAAGATAGAGCAGGTTTTTGAGCCATGACGGAAGAATGGCGTTCATGGTTTCAAAGAATACTGCAGAGCCCTGCTTGGCACCAACAGCCATGTCAGGAATGGCGAGAACGATGGCGCATAGCATGATCCAGCCAGCAAGCGACGACCAGATCACCGATGATACAATACCCTGTGGCACGGACATCGATGCATTGTGGGTTTCTTCAGCGGTGTGGGCCGAAGCATCATAGCCAGTGATCGTATAGACTGGCAGCAACAGGCAGAGCAGGAACAGGTAGCCCATCGAGTCCGATTGCGGGAACACGTTGCCACCTGCTTCACCTGAATAGTTGGTGAAGGTCCAAAGGCGCGAAATATCAATCGATGGCGCATAGACGAGACAGGCGATAACCAACGCCGCCGTTGTGGCGAGAATGATGTAGCCTGAAATGTCTGTCAGCATCGTCGTCAATTTGATGCCGAGATGATTGAACAAGGCTTGTAGAATGGTAATCAAGATCACAAATCCAACAATCCAGCCAGGACTGGTGGTCATGCCCAGGAGGTTGCCACCGAACGTGCCTTGGAAATAAAACGCCGTACCAATATTGATGGCACCCAGCACCGTGATCAATCCCAAGAAGTTGAGCCACGCCGTAAGCCAGCCCCAGAAGCGGCCACCAAGGATTGAAGCCCAGTGATAAAGTCCGCCTGCTGTTGGATAGGCCGAAGCAATCTGCGCCATGGCAAGGGCGAACATGCCAGACACGAGGCAGCCAAACAGCCAGCCGATGCCAGCACCCGCACCACCGATTGATGATGTGGCTTGCGCGAACGAATTGATGCCGCCGGACAGAATGCAGATAATCGAGAACGAAATCGCGAAGTTAGAGAACTTGCTCATGCTTCGACTGAGTTCCTGGGCGTAACCCATGCCGTGAAGAATCTTTTTGTCTTCACTCAAATGTTTATGATCAGCCATGCTGGCCCTCCCGGCCAGCCCAGGGGACCATGGCAGACCTTGAATTCAAAAACTGTTCTGGAAGTCAGTCGCCCCCGACCTCGCCCCTGATACGTTTTCCCCAAAGACCACTGTGGAATCGATTCAGACAATCGTCAACACGCATCGCACAATGCGCCTAGTTTGGGTGTGCGCTGCAGCAAATGGGGAGTGGTTTGACTTGCTCCGCCCAGCGCAATAGGATTCTCTCAACTATAAAATTGATTTCAAAAAATCTCCGTCATTCCCGCGAAAGCGGGAACCCAGGCTTTCAGCATCTCATTCGTTGAAAGTCTGGGTTCCCGCTTTCGCGGGAATGACGGACAGATTGGAATAGTAAAATGTCCGACAACACCTCACTTCCAACCCGCCGCAGTGGTGGCCGCGATGGGCGGCGTGCGTTGCGCAGCGCTCCGCAGATTTCATTTCCAACACTGGTGCGCAACATCCCGACCTATGAGTTGCTGCCTGCTGAAGCGGTGGAATTGATCCACGAGGAATCGATGAAGATCCTCGAGGAAGTGGGTTGCGAGTTTCGCGATGACCAGGCCCCGGCGCAATGGAAAGCAGCAGGGGCTGACGTGAGAGGCACGCGCGTTCACATCGATCGCGCCTTGCTGATGCAACTCATTTCAACAGCACCTTCGGAATTCACATTGCATGCGCGCAATCCCGAACGCACGGTGAAGGTCGGCGGCAGAAACCAGATTTTTGTGCCGATGTATGGTGCACCCTACGTGCGCGATCTCGACAACAAGCGCCGCTATGGCTCGCTTGATGATCTCAACAACTTTCATCGCCTCGCACAGATGTTGCCAGCACTGCATTCGGCATCGTCCATCTGTTGCGAGCCGATGGAAATCGCGGTGCCCAAGCGCCACCTCCACATCATGCATTCGGCAATGACCATGACTGACAAGCCCTTCATGGGCATTGTTACGTCAAAAGAGCGCGCTGAAGACGTGATGAAAATGGCGGGCATCGTTTTTGGCGATGAGTTCGTGAAGGACAATACTGTCATGGCCTCGATCACCAATTGCAATTCACCCTTGGTGTGGGATCAGACCATGCTGGATGCGATGCGGGTTTATGCCAGCCACAACCAACCGATCATCGCGGCACCCTTTGCGTTGTGTGGCGCGTCGACTTCGGCTTCGGCTTTGGGAGCGGTGGCGCAAGTGAATGCCGAAGCACTCGCAGGTGTCGCCTACACGCAGCTGGTGCGCAAAGGGGCACCCGTGATCTATGGCCAGTTCATGGTGACGGTTGATATGAAAACCGGTGCACCGATGGGTGGCACACCGGAAGCCGCACAGATGATGTATGTGATGGGGCAGCTCGCCCGGAAATATAATCTACCGTGGCGCACATCAGGTTTTCATGTTGGGTCCAAGCTCAACGATGCGCAGGCGGGTTACGAATCCAACATGCTGATGCATGCCGCAATCCTGTCTGGTGCAAACTACATTTGGCACGTGGCGGGCTGGCTCGAAGCGGGGCTCGCGTGCGGCTATTCGAAATTCGTGACTGATGCCGAGCAGCTGGTGGGTTGGTACAAATATGCAGGCGGATTGCCCTTTGATGATTTCAAGGATGCAATGGCCGCAATTCGCGAAGTGGGACCCGCAGGGCATTTCCTTGGCACCGCGCACACGCTGGAGCATTTCGAAAAAGCCTTCTTCATGCCAAGCGTCATGGACTTCAACCCGTATGAACAATGGTCAGCCGAAGGGGCGAAGGATCACGACACCAGAGGCCGCGAAAAAGCCCGCGCAATGCTGGGCAGCTATCAGCAACCCAACATGGATGAAGGCATCGCAGAAGGCCTCCGTGATTTCATTGCAAAGCGCGAGGAGGAGTTGGGGACGGGGGCTCTTTAGCAGCGCGCCAGAACTTGTTCGCCACAAGTCCCAAGAGAAGTGCCAGCGCCACGCCCAATCCCCAAACGCCAACCACGGCCCATTCGCCGAGGCTTGTGCCCCACAAGGCCCAATTGGAAATCTGTTCGACGACTTCTGCGTCGGGTCCGAGCGCATCAGCATTGCGCGCGGCGTAGCGCCCGCCAACGCCAATAACTTGATAAGCCAGCCAACACAGGCCGGACCAAACCGCGATGCATAAAGACAAGATAATCCAGAAAGCAGTTTTCATCGTTTGAAGATGGTGGGCTGAATGATTTTTTCAACCCAAAAGTGGGACCAGCGGAGGGATTAGACCCGCTGGCCCCTAGGGCGAGGTCGAGTGCCCCCGGTCCCTCGCCTGTTCGAATGAAGTTGAGGCCAGCGGAGGGATTAGATCCGCTGGCCTTGAACGAAGTCAGGGGCCCCCCATAACCTCGCCTGTTCGAAACGCGTCCGAACAATTTCAGCACCTCAATCTGCCATCACCACAAAGCGGCGATTGACATTGGTGCAGGTGGAACGTTGTCCGATTTTTTTTGCGCAATCCGGGAACTCAGCGGATCATTTGCGCCGATCTTTTTGGCGCAGATGCTGCGAAGCGCGTTCCGATCTGAACGCACTGTCAATCAAAGTTGACGAACGGATCAATACCCGCCGCATACAGTTTCGTCAATTTAAACTGACAGAAGTCAGACGAGCTAACGCGTTGAAATGTTGTGAGGCCGTGGTGCCAGATTATTCAATATTGTAAACCAGTGACCGATGAAGTGATTCAGCGCAGGAGATCACGGAACGCGGCAGCAGTTTGTTGCAATCCGCAGGCAAACGTTCACTACAAAGGTCAATAACCAATTGATTTTAAATTAAAAAGGCCAGCGGAGGGATTAGTCCCGCTGGCCTCTAAGGCTGGGATAGGGCGCCCCCCGTTCCCTGCCGACATACCCTAACAATCCGGTCAAGCCTAGCAGAGGTGTGGCCCTGCCTAACTCAATTATTCCCGAACTATTTGGGGTATGCAATCAACTCAAGTTGACGATGCGCGGCATAGTTGAGATGATTTGCGTTGTCAATCTTGATTGTCAATATAGCTGTGGAAACGCATTCTTGCACTTGGACATTAGTAGGGTTCCAACTTAAGGTTTATTCAATTAAATATTCGCCAGCGCGTTTGGGGATTGAAATGCTGCAAAAGAAAAACAAGGAGCTCGGCCGAGCGACGTCCGAAGAGGATTTGAGAATCAAGCCTGATTCCGACCTTGCCAAATTGGTGCCGCTGGACAATTTGCGCAGGCTCTTGCGGAACCTTGCGGAGTCTCTCGATATTCGCCTTTCAGAATTTCTGAAAAACACTCCCTATGAAAGGGTGCGTCCATCTGATGCGCAAGTCATCGTCAATGTCGCGCGCGGCTATGATCGGATTTCGGAACTCGCCAAGCATCTCAGCATTTCGCGTCAGGCCGTTCATATGTCGGCCCAGCGCCTCCAGGAAATGGGGCTGGTTGAGCTCAAACCGGTTCCCAACAACAAGCGCGACAAACGCGTTGCAATCACCATCGCTGGCCAGCGCCAGATCAGGCGCGGTACCAAGGAAATGGCTGACGCAGAAGCTGAATTAACGAGTGTCATTGGCGCAGCCAACATGGCCAAGTTTCGCAAGCAACTCGTGCAGATGGACGAGTTTTTCGTCGCGCGCCGGGCTGGCCGAAAGGCCTAGCCCTTCAGGAAATAGGTGATCGTGGTGACCACGCGCACTTTCTTGTTCACCTGTTTTTCCGGCCGGTCATTGGGGATTTCAATGGCGGGTGTGATCTCGATCACGCCTTGATTGGCGCTCTGGATATCGCCAACCTTTGCACCTGACTCGACAGCGAATTTTTCCGCCGCTTCCTTGGCGCGCTTTGTTGCCTCGGTCAGCATTTCGCCCTTGAGCTCATTGACATTGGTGAAAACAAACGACGGCCCGGCATTGTAGGCATCAGCTGAAAACACGACTCCCTGTTTCAACAGATCACCGATCATGCGCGAGGCCGCACCCAATTTGTCAACGTCGGTAGAGCGCAACAGCAAATCCTCGGTCAGCACGAAACGCGAGTCCTCCGGCGTTCCTTGTGCATTGTATCCGGCGATGCGGTCCTCAACTTGAATATTCTGGACAGACATGTCTTGGTCCGTGAAGCCGTTGGCCTTCAAAAAACCGCGCACCGATGTTTCTGATGTCTCAAGCTTGGCGCGCGCGGCTTCCAGCGTTGGGCCAGTCACCACAAAGCGGATCGGCCAGAAGCCGAGATTGGCTTTCACCTCGCGCTCGCTGAGGCCCTTCACAGTGACGACGCGAAACCCAAGTCGGCTTTTGACCAGCGATTCGCCCGCGAGATAACCGCCCGCCGCCACGCCAAGGCCAACAAGTCCGCCTGCCAGAATTCTTGCCAGTGATTGCATTTCGCCGTTCCCTTTGTTCCCAAATTAGTGAGGATATATGCCTATGAAATTGTGGTGCCATCAAGACGCAATCTGGCTGGACGCATGGCGGAAGGCTGGCGATTTCGCGATTTCCCACACTCTGCTAATGATGGCTCAAACCTGATTTGCGCCAAGGAGCCGCCGCCATGAACAAGCCTGTAACGTGGGAACCGTCACCCAATAATCTTGAACCGTTCTGGATGGGCTTCACCCCAAACCGCGCCTTCAAGCAACGCCCGCGCATGATCGCCCGCGCCAAGGACATGCATTATTATGATATGAATGGCCGCGCCGTGATTGATGGCAGTGCTGGCCTCTGGTGCTGCAATGCCGGCCATTGCCGCCAACCCATCGTGGAAGCGATCCAGCAATCCGCAGCGGATTTGGATTTTGCACCAACCTTCCAGTTCGGCCATCCCAAAGTGTTCGAACTTGCTTCGCGCCTCACCACAATGGCACCTGGCGATTTGAACTACGCGTTCTTTTGTAACTCCGGTTCGGAAGCAGCAGACACGGCACTCAAGATCGCACTCGCCTATCACCGCGCACGCGGCGAAGGATCGCGCACCCGTTTGATTGGTCGCGAGCGTGGTTATCATGGTGTGAACTTCGGTGGCATTTCGGTTGGTGGCATGGTCGCCAATCGCAAATGGTTTGGCGCAATGCTGGCAGGCGTTGATCATCTGCCACACACCTATAACCGCAAGGAACAGGCCTTCACCAAGGGTGAGCCAACTTGGGGTGCACATCTTGCTGACGATCTCGAACGCATGGTCGCACTGCATGATGCCTCGACGATTGCTGCCGTGATTGTTGAACCGATGGCAGGCTCCACTGGTGTGCTGCCACCACCAAAGGGCTATCTGAAGCGTCTCAGGGAAATTTGCGACAAGCACGGCATCCTCCTGATATTCGATGAAGTGATCACCGGCTTTGGCCGTTTGGGCCATGCCTATGCCGCCGAGCGTTTTGGCGTGACACCTGATCTTCTCACTTTCGCAAAAGGTGTGACTTCAGGCACGGTGCCAATGGGTGGCGTTCTCGCGCGCCAGGGTATCTATGATACATTCATGAATGCACAGGATCATGTGATCGAGCTGTTCCATGGTTACACTTATACCGGCCATCCGATTGCAGCAGCAGCAGGTGTTGCCACAATGGATCTCTACCGCGATGAAAACTTGTTTGAACGTGCCCGCAAACTTGAAGACAAGTTCGCCGACATGGCGTTCACATTGCAGGGCCATCCGTTGGTCGAAGATATCCGCACCATTGGTCTTGTGGCGGCAATCGACATGAAGCCGATTGAAGGCAAGCCCGGCCTTCGCGCCTACAAGGCCATGGAAACGGGCTTCCACGATCACGGTATCCTGTTCCGCATCACGGGTGACACGATTGCACTGTCACCACCACTGATCATCACCGAAGATCACATGGCAGAAATCTTTATCGACAAACTGCCCAAGGTTCTGGCGGCAGTGGCGAACCTCTGATGAACCTCGACGCCATCGCAATCGGGCGCAATCCGCCACACGAGGTCAATGTCGTGGTGGAAGTGCCCGTCGGCGGCGAGCCGATCAAATACGAGATGGACAAGAAAGCGGGCACCCTGGTCGTCGACCGCTTTCTCTATACCTCGATGCGCTATCCCGGAAATTACGGCTTCGTGCCGCATACATTGTCGGATGATGGCGACCCGATTGATGTGCTGATTGCAAACCAACGCACCATCGTTCCTGGCGCAATCGTTGCCGTGCGACCTGTAGGTGTTTTGAAAATGCAGGATGAAGCTGGCGGCGATGAAAAGATAATCGCCGTCCCCGTGCCGCGCCTCACCCGCCGCTACGAACACGTGCGCAATTACACCGATCTGCCGCAGATCACGCTGCAGCAGATCGAACATTTTTTCGCCCACTACAAGGACCTCGAAGGCGATAAATGGGTGAAAGTTCTGGGCTGGGGCGATGCCGCCGAGGCGCGCCAGATGATACTGGATGCAATTGCGCGCGCAAAAATAACGTGACCCATCCCGCCAATTTGTGTTTTGGCTCCAATACCTGTGCAAATGCACCATTTCTCCGCAATCTCCACTTCAAACCCCCCGGGTTTTGCGTAAATTGAGGATGATGATTCGAATTTCGATAGCAGGCGGCGCGTGATGGGCAGAACCATGCCTTACCTGACGGGATTGGCGGTAGTGGCCGTCCTGTCGACAGGTTTTGGTGCTTATCTTCTGACCGGGGGTGAGGACGCGCGAACGGTGATTGCACTGCTTTGCTTTGCGGTCTCTGTTGCATTGATTGTCGCAATCGCTGCGATTTACCATCTCGAAAAATCTGCTCGTGCGGATCGCGCAAGACTGGTGGAGTCGCTGCGCAGTGACCTGACGAGTTTTGAAATGCGCATCCAGTCGGACAATGCTCGCGTCGAGGTTCTCGAGCAGCAGATGACCGAAGTTCGTCATGCCAGTCAGCAATCGCATGAAGCGATGAGCAATGGTCTGCAGGAATTGCGGCAGGGTTACACAGAAATGTCCGGTCAGTTGCGCGAAGCAGTGAGTGCCATTTCCTCGAGTCTTGCTCAACCACAGGCATCTCACTACGGCTATGCAGCCTATCCCGTTCAACCTGAATACAACGCCGCAAACGATATCCATGAAGTGGTGTCACCTGTTGCCATGCCTTATGGCGAGGAAGCAGTTTATGAAGCGCCCGCAGAGCAGCTGGGCGAATCCGATGCGGCACAGGAACACGATGAGCAGTTCGACGAACCCGAGGATTTGAAACCGACGATTGTTGACGATGAAGTCTATGCCCCGCCGCCGCCGCCTCAAGCCGCTGCAGCACCGCCGCCACGTCCCTTGCCCGAAGCCCAGCCAGCGCCGCGTGTACCGCGCATGCCCAAAGCCGAGGAGCTGGTGACATCACTGGAACCGGTCATCGACCTCTTTACCAACAAGACATCGCATTATCGCTTGCACCTCAGCATGTTGAAACCGAACGGCACTGAGGTGCCAACCGACACGTTGCTGCATCACGCAGATCGCAGCGGCTTGCGGACACATTTTGATGTGCATGCGGCGCGTGAAGCATTGGGTCTGCTCCGGCATTTGCGCGAGCGTGATGGCCAACTCAATATTTTCATGCCGCTTGGGGCATCAACGCTTCAATCCGCGGAAACCATTGAACGCCTGCAGGAATTGCGCAAGGAATTTGGCAACGTAGCGGCAGGACTGGTGTTCGAACTTCCGCATGCCACCCTTGCCGGACTGTCTGAACGTGGCCTTGAAGGTCTCGCACGTCTGGCGCGAGACGGGGTCCACATGGCGCTGACCAATGTGGCGATGGCGGGTGTCGATCTCGTTTCGCTTGCCAAACTCAATGTGCGCTATTTGAGCCTCAACAGCACAACCGCCCTCGGTGCGACCGGGCCAACACCCAATGTCCTGCAGTTTGCCCAGACCGCTCGCGCCAATCGCATCATGTTGATCGTGACAAACATCACCAACCCCAGCCTGGCCAAGCATGTTTCAAAGATTGGTCGCTATGTGGCAGGCCCGGCCTTTGCTGCACCGCGTCGTGTGAAGCAAGGCGTTGCCCTGGAGTCCGTGCGCCCGTCACGCTCCGCAGCCTGATCGGAAATCAAGGATGATGCGGGCGTTCTCTGAATCTCATCCCATTTGGTTTTCCGACGTCTGGGGCGTTGTCCATGATGGCCACAAGCCGGAACGTTCAACCGTCAGTGTACTGACGAAACATCGAAATCGTGGCGGCATCGTCGTGCTCGTCACCAATTCACCGCGCAGCTCAGAAGGGGTGAGCTTGCAGCTCGATCAAATTGGTGTCGCGCGCGAAGCTTACGATGCCATCGTCACCTCAGGCGATGTCACGCGCGCGCTTATTAAATCGCACAGCGGCCACGGCGTTTTTCGTTTGGGACCAAACCGCGACCAATCGCTGTTCAAAGGCCTCGAACTTCAATTTGTTGAACTCGCTGAAGCAAGCTCTGTCGTTTGCACCGGCCTTTTCAACGATGAAGTTGAAACACCAGCTGATTACGAAGACATGCTCGGCGAAATGAAAACGCGCAATCTGTTGATGATTTGCGCCAACCCCGACAAGATCGTGCGCATCGGGGACCGCATCAAATATTGCGCAGGAGCCCTTGCCGAAGCCTATCAGAAAATGGGCGGCGAGGTATTGATGGCGGGAAAACCCTTCCGCCCGATTTATGAACTGGCGATGGATGTTGCCAGCTCAATTGCCAAGCGTGAAATTGATCTCAGCGAAGTCCTCGCAATTGGCGATGGCCCGGACACGGACATCAAGGGCGCTGCCGATTTCGGTCTCCCCGCCGTGTTGCTGATCGCAGGCATATTGCAAGCCAAGCGCGACGATGAAGTATTGCAGGATATCGCAACGCGCATGCCGCATGCCGAAATCGTTCACGCCACGCGTGAACTCACATGGTCTTGACAATCACACTCCGCACCAGCAACTCCCGGTCCATGTTGAACCTTTCGACCCTTGATCCAGTTCCCGAACGCATCAAAAATGGCGTGGTGGCGATTGGCAATTTTGATGGCGTGCACCGCGGCCATCAGGAATTGCTGATGGTAGCAAAAGCTGCCGCCGCGCAAAGAAATTGCGCATGGGGCATTCTGACATTCGAACCGCATCCCCGCAGCTTCTTCAAGCCCCAGGAACCTGTTTTCCGCTTAACGCCAGCAGCACAGAAAGCCAAACTGGTTGAGGAAATGGGCGCGGATTTCATGCTCACGCTCGATTTCAACGCCAACCTCGCCAATCAGGATCATGAAGATTTCATACGTACAGAACTGGTAGAAAAACTCGGCGTTGCCCATGTGGTGACCGGGTATGATTTCCATTTCGGCAAGGGTCGCCGGGGCAATCCTGAAAGCCTCAGTCAGCTGGGCCAAGTACATGGTTTTGCTGTCACCAGCGTTGAACAAGTCAGCGACGACGGTGATACGCGCTCGCCATTCTCGTCAAGTTCGGTACGCACCTCATTGCGTCGCGGCCACATGCGAGAAGCTGCACGCGAACTTGGTTATCATTGGATGATCATGGGTGAGGTGGTGCCGGGTGACCAGCGCGGCCGCACAATTGGTTTTCCAACCGCCAACATCATTCTGGAAGCAGGCGCTGAACCCAGCCGAGGCATCTACGCCGTGATGGCGCGTGACACAGCAGGTGGCCCAAGCTGGATGGGAGCAGGGTACTTTGGCGACCGCCCCACCTTCAACACCAACCGCACTTTTCTCGAAGTCTATTTGCTCGACCAAGACATCGACCTTTATGGCCGCACGCTTGAAGTCAGTTTCATCGAAATGATCAGGCCAGACAAAAGTTTCAAGTCAATCGAAGAACTGATCGCGCAAATGAGAATGGATTGTGAGCAGGCGCGATTGATCCTGTCGCGTCTCAAGCATGAAGACCCCGTGAAGGAATTTCCGTTGGGGATGATTCAGGCCAAGGCGTGGTGAGGTAACCAGTCTCCTACTTCTGCTTATCAAGCGTTCCAAGTCCCGCCGCAAAACCTTCCAGTGAAATCTTCATCGGAAAACCATTGCCAGGACGATCATAGAGATAGAACGTGGCATTGCTGCCTTTGGAAAATTTCTTCATCGTATCAGGCGATGCTTCACCAAATGCTTCGCACACGCGCGGAGTGCAGCGCGTGAAGGGCAGGCGGTTTGGAAGTGCAGCACCGTCGATCTCAACCGCAACGCCAGTTGGCAGATAAACTCCGATCGGGGCCAAGAGCCGCATGATGGTTTGCGTCTTGCCGCCCTGCTTCAACTTGCTGACAATGACCGAAAGCACAACCTGCTCGCTCTTGTCGCTCTTGGCGACTTGCACCATGCCACATGAGCGGAGCTTGCCACCCTTGCCATCTTCTAGTGTTGCACATTGCACGTCCCACTTGCCATGCTTGGCAACGATCTCAGCCTGTGGCGCTTGCTGCTCGCCACCACCCTGCTCGCCGCCCTGTGCCGCAGCGCCCTTGCGCGGGCCAAAGTTTTTGGCAGCACCCGGAGGTGGTTCTTCCTTCGGCGCTTCGTCCTGGGCCTGTACGGCAGTTGCGGTCAGGGCAAAACCAAGCGCAGTGACAGCAAGGATTTGGCCAAAAACAGTGGAGTTTCGCACGTAAATTGATTCCCTAAACTTTGGATAGATTGCCTCTTAGCCCTCGCGAGTCCTGAAAACAAGCGCAAGGCTGACGAGTGCCAATGCAGGGGAAATACGGCAGAACTGCGAGTCAAACAGAAGGCCGCAACACAATGACGTTTTGCCGCGCCCTTGTGCGCCTATGCCCAATTGCAGTGCGCTGGCGAATGGTGTTTACCGTGCGATAATTGCCCGGAAATCCGGATTCGAGGGACCCTATATGAAGATCAAGAAACTCGCCCTTATCAGCGCAGCACTGCTTGCCGTGCCTTCGCTGGCGTTTGCCGCCGCTGGTCAACCCGAGCCATGGCAAATGGGCCTGCAGGATCCCGTCACACCCGTTGCTGAATACATCAACTGGTTTCACAATCTTTTGCTCTGGCTGATTGTTGCAATCTCGCTCTTCGTGCTTGCGCTTTTGGGTTATGTGGCCGTCAAGTTCAACGCCAAGGCCAATCCGGTTCCCTCGAAAACCACCCATCACGTCGGCATTGAAATCGCCTGGACCGTGATCCCGGTTCTGATCCTGCTGGCAATCGCCATTCCATCGTTCCGCTTGCTCTACATGCAGCGTGATATTCCAGCGCCCGACATGACCGTGAAGGCAATCGGTGATACTTGGAACTGGACATATGAATATCCTGACTTCGGTCTCAATGACGACGCCGAAAAATCTGCCAAGGTCTCTTTCACCGCCGTGTTGAAACCTGAAGAGCAGGCCAAGGAAGAAAACGTGCCTTATCTTCTCGCAACCGATGTACCCGTCGTTGTACCTGTAAACAAAACGGTAAAACTGATCATTACGTCAAGACCAGAGAGCGTGATCCACGCATGGACGATCCCGTCCTTCGGTTTGAAGATCGACGCAATCCCCGGTCGTCTCAATGAAGACTGGTTCAAGGCCACCAAAGAAGGTGTGTACTACGGTCAGTGTTCCGAGCTTTGCGGCAAAGATCACGCCTACATGCCGATTGAAACCTGGGTTGTTTCGGATGCCGCCTTCAAGTCATGGTCAGACATGATGTTGAAGGGCGCTGCTCCTGACGAGATGAAAGAGTTTTTGAAGACCATCAAGCCGGCGGCGCAAGTCGTCGCTGCAAACTGATTTTGTAAGGCAAAGATAAATCATGGCAAACCAACACGCCGCACACGATCATCACGATCATGCAGTTGATCACGGGCACCACGCCGACCCATCGGGTTGGCGTCGCTACGTTTACTCGACCAACCACAAGGACATCGGAATGATGTATCTGTGGTTTGCGATTTGCGCTGGCATCATCGGCTTCCTGCTGTCCCTCGCCATCCGCATTGAACTTTCCGAGCCTGGCATCCAGATTTTCAATGGCCTCGCGCAGATGGTTTATAATACGCCAGAGGACGCAGCCATCGACAATGGCAAGCACATGTATAATGTTTTTGTCACCGGCCACGCGCTCATCATGATCTTCTTCATGGTCATGCCCGCAATGATCGGCGGTTTTGGCAACTGGTTTGTGCCGCTGATGATCGGCGCGCCCGACATGGCTTTCCCGCGCATGAACAACATTTCGTTCTGGTTGCTCATTCCTGCTTTTGGTCTGCTGCTGATTTCGATGTTTGTTGAAGGTCCGCCCGGCATGAAAGGTGTGGGCGGAGGCTGGACGATTTATCCACCACTCTCCACCACGGGCCAGCCCGGCCCCGCCATGGATTTTGCAATTCTCGCACTGCATCTTGCGGGCGCGTCTTCGATCCTTGGCGCCATCAACTTCATCACCACGATTTTCAACATGCGCGCTCCCGGCATGACTATTCACCGCATGCCACTGTTCGTCTGGGCCGTGCTTGTCACCGTGTTCCTGCTGCTCTTGTCGCTGCCGGTTCTCGCTGGTGCCATCACCATGTTGCTGACTGACCGTAACTTTGGCACGTCATTCTTTGTGCCAGCGGCAGGTGGCGATCCGATCTTGTTTCAGCATCTCTTCTGGTTCTTCGGTCACCCTGAAGTCTATATTCTGATCTTGCCGGGCTTTGGTATCATCAGCCACATCATCTCGACCTTCTCGAAGAAGCCGGTGTTCGGTTATCTCGGCATGGCCTATGCAATGGTGGCAATTGGTGTTGTCGGCTTCATCGTCTGGGCCCACCACATGTATACCGTGGGCATGGACGCCGACACGCAAGCCTACTTCGTCGCCGCAACCATGATCATCGCAGTTCCAACGGGTGTTAAGATCTTCTCATGGATCGCCACCATGTGGGGCGGCTCGATTGAGTTCCGTACCCCGATGCTCTGGGCTGTTGGCTTTATCTTCCTGTTCACCGTGGGTGGTGTCACAGGCGTAGTGCTGGCCAATGCAGGCGTTGATCGTTCACTGCACGACACATATTATGTTGTGGCCCACTTCCACTACGTGTTGTCACTCGGTGCCGTGTTTGCGATCTTTGCAGGCTGGTATTACTGGTTCCCGAAAATGACCGGCTACATGTACAATGAAGCAATCGGCAAAGCCCACTTCTGGGTGACGTTTCTGGGGGTAAACCTCGTGTTCTTCCCGCAGCATTTCCTCGGCCTCGCTGGCATGCCACGCCGCTATGTCGACTATCCGGAAGTGTTTGCTGGCTGGAACATGGTCTCCTCGATTGGTTCCTACATCTCTGGCGTTGGCTTGTTGATCTTCCTCTACGGCCTGTTCTCGGCCTATGCGAAGAAGGAAAAAGCCGCCGACAATCCATGGGGCGAAGGTGCAACCACTCTCGAGTGGACGCTCTCTTCACCACCACCATTCCATCAGTTCAACACGCTCCCCGTGATCAAGGGCGGCGACGGGCATTGAGCTAAATGTCGAACACCACACTTCATAACGAACCACTGAGCCTTGATCTCCACGATCAAGGCTCGGCTGCTGATTACTGGGCGCTGCTGAAGCCGCGCGTGATGTCGCTTGTGGTGTTCACGGCTGTTGTGGGTTTGCTCGCTGCACCTGGAAACATTCATCCATGGATCGGCTTTGTCGCCATCCTCTGCATCGCTGCAGGCGCTGGCGCATCTGGTGCCCTCAACATGTGGTACGATGCCGACATTGATGCGCTCATGAAGCGCACCGCAACGCGTCCCGTGCCCGCAGGCCATGTGACCAAAGAAGAAGCGCTGGGCTTTGGACTCACTCTTGCGATTGGCTCGGTGCTCACACTGGGCCTGCTCGTCAATTACACTTCAGCTGCACTTCTTGCCTTCACCATCTTCTTCTACGTCGTCGTCTACACCATGTATCTGAAGCGCCGCACGCCGCAGAACATCGTGATTGGTGGTGCCGCCGGTGCCTTCCCGCCCATGGTGGCGTGGGCTGCCGTTACTGGCACAATTGATCCAGGTAGCATTGCGCTGTTCCTTTTGATCTTCATGTGGACGCCGCCGCATTTCTGGGCGCTGGCCCTTTTCCGCGAAGGTGACTACGAAAAAGCAGGCGTGCCGATGTTGCCGAATGTTGCAGGCCGCCCCGCTACCAAAAAGCAGATCATCGCCTACTCACTCGCACTCGTTCCCACAATTGCACTACCAGTGATCACCGGCACAGTGGGTTGGCTCTATGCAGCAGGCGCTGTGTTGCTCACAATAAAATTCCTCGCCGATGCTTTCACACTTTACCGCGCCGATACGCGCGAAGCAGAAGACAAGGCAGCAAAAAAACTTTTCGGCTTCTCGATCATCTGGCTCTTTGCCCTCTTCGCACTGATCCTCGTCGAACGCGTGCTCGGCCTAACCCAATTTGCAGGCCTGATCTGATGAACAAGCCAGCCCCATTTTCACCCGAAGACATGGCTCGCCGCAAAAAGCGCGCACTGATTATGGCGCTCGCACTCGCCGGGTTGATGGTGCTGTTTTATGTAACAACAATCGTCCGCATGGGGACACCACATTGACCCCCCAGCTTGAACAGAAAAACCGCCGTGTAGGCATCGCAGCTGCCGCTTTCGTCGCTGGCATGGTGGGTCTCGCCTATGCATCAGTGCCGCTCTACGCAATCTTCTGCAAGGTTACAGGCTTTGGCGGCACACCTCAAACCGCATCAGCGGCACCTGCTGAATCAACCGACGTTCAAATCTCCGTTCGCTTCGATGCGAATACATCATCCGAACTCGACTGGCGCTTCCAGCCATCGCAGCTTACGCAAACAGTAAAAGTCGGCGAGCAAACGCTGGCGCATTACGAAGCTGTCAATAACGGCAAGGAAACAGTGACAGGCACAGCTGTGTTCAACGTCACACCCGCTGAAGCTGGCGCATATTTCACCAAGATCGAATGCTTCTGCTTCAAGCAGCAAACCCTGAGGGCAGGCGAGCGCGTTGACATGCCGGTGAGCTATTTCATCGATCCCGAATTCCTCAAGGACGCCGATACAAAAGGCATCCGCGAGGTAACACTTTCATACACATTCTATCCAGCAGTGCCTGTCAAACAGGCGCAAGCACAAGGCAATTGAGGAGCACATAAATGGCCGACGGTCACGCCAAGAACCACGACTATCATCTGGTCGATCCATCACCATGGCCCTTCATCGGCTCCATGGCCGCATTCGTCATGGCGATTGGCGCTGTCATGTTTATGCGTCACCAAGGCATGAGCGATCTGCAAGCCGCAGATCAAAACTATGTGTTCTATTATTTTCTGTCTCGCGTGGTTTTGTACACAGGCCTCGCAGGCGTTCTCTACACCATGTTCATGTGGTGGCGTGATGTGATCAAGGAAGCGCACAACGGCGATCACACGCCAGTCGTTTCGCTGCACTTGCGCTACGGCATGTTGATGTTCATCGCCTCCGAAGTGATGTTCTTCGTCGCGTGGTTCTGGGCGTTTTTCGATGCTTCGCTGTTTTCAGGTGAAGCCATTCAGCAAGCGCGTTCACTGGCAACGGGTGGCGTCTGGCCACCAGCACCACTCAACGCTGAGGGTCATGCCGTACCGACCAATGTTTTCGATCCCTTCCATTTGCCACTGGTCAACACACTGATCCTGCTGACCTCAGGCACAACGGTGACCTGGGCGCATCACGCGCTCCTCAACAACGACCGCAAGGGCCTGAAATGGGGTCTCATTCTCACCATCATCCTCGGCCTCGTCTTCACCGCCGTACAGGCAATCGAATACGCAGAGGCGGCATTCAGCTTCAATCGCGAAAACGGTGGCAATATCTACGGTTCAACCTTCTTCATGGCCACGGGTTTCCACGGCTTCCACGTGATCATCGGCACGATCTTCCTGATCATCTGCCTGTTCCGCGTAATGAAAGGCCACTTCACACCAGAGCAACATTTCGGCTTCGAAGCCGCTGCCTGGTATTGGCACTTCGTCGACGTGGTCTGGCTCTTCCTGTTTGCCGCAGTCTACATCTGGGGCTCACACGGCGCGGTGCCGGGCCATTGAGGCAATAAGTTGATGACAAGGCCGGGTTCGCCCGGCCTTTTCTTTTGGTGATCGCCCTCCTACATTCCCTTCAAAGGAGCAACCATGTCCGAACCCGTTCAATGGCACGGCACAACCATTCTCACCGTGCGCAAAGGGAATAAGGTGGTGATCGCAGGCGATGGCCAGGTCAGTCTTGGCCAGACCATCATCAAGGGCAACGCGCGCAAAGTGCGGCCACTTGGCACCGGAAAAGTCATCGCAGGTTTTGCAGGTGCAACAGCCGATGCGATGACACTGTTTGAACGCCTTGAAGGCAAGCTCGAACAATATCCCGAACAACTCACCCGCGCCTGCGTTGACATGGCCAAGGACTGGCGCACGGATCGATACTTGCGCCGCCTCGAAGCGATGATGATCGTCGCCGACAAGAATGTATCGCTCGTACTCACGGGCACTGGTGACGTGCTTGAACCAGAAAATGGTGTGACAGCAATTGGCTCCGGCGGAAACTTCGCGCTGGCCGCCGCGCGCGCACTGATCGACACCGACATGGATGCCGAAGCCATCGCAAGAAAAGCCATGAAAATCGCCGCCGAAATCTGCGTCTACACCAACGGCAATCTGACGCTGGAACAATTGGATGCCGAGCATTGAATTCACGCGTGTCACCCATGCCGATCTGCCGATGTTGCGTAATTGGCTTCAGCGTCCACACATGCGCGAATGGTGGGGCGATCCGGATGGCGAGCTTGAAATCATCATCGACATGATTGAAGGCCGCGAAACCACCGAACCCTATATCTTCCACATCGATGGCAAACCGACTGGTTACATCCAGGTCTGGCACTTGCGGCCGCAACTCGACGAGCCGGAGATGATCCGCGAATACCCATGGTTATTGGAGTTGCCGCAGGACACCGTAGGAGTCGATCTCTCGATTGGTGACGAAGAAAACCTGTCGCGCGGGCTTGGTACACAGGTGCTCAGGTCCTTTGTCGAGATGTTGCGCGCGAGAAATCATCACACAATCATCATCGATCCCGATCCGAAAAATACCCGCGCAATACGTGCATATGAAAATGCAGGTTTTGCGCGCATTCCCGCACTCGAAGACAAATATGAAAATGTGCTACTGATGCAGCATCAGGAATCCAAATGACAAACTTCTCTCCCCGCGAAATCGTCTCCGAACTCGACCGCTACATCATTGGCCAGCATGACGCCAAACGCGCCGTCGCCATTGCACTGCGCAATCGCTGGCGCAGACAACAATTGAAAGGCCAGATGCGCGAGGAAGTCTCGCCCAAGAATATCTTGATGATCGGCCCGACAGGTGTTGGCAAAACTGAAATCGCCCGTCGCTTAGCACGCCTTGCCAATGCACCCTTCCTGAAAGTCGAAGCCACCAAATTCACCGAAGTGGGTTACGTCGGCCGCGACGTTGATCAGATCATTCGCGATCTCCTCGAAGCTGGCATCGCCATGGTGAAATCTGCGCGCCGCAAGGATGTTGATGCGCAAGCCCAGATGAATGCAGAAGTCCGCGTACTCGATGCGCTGGTCGGTGCCACATCAAGTGAAGCCACGCGCGAAAGCTTCCGCAAAAAACTTCGCGCATCAGAACTTGATGACAAGGAGATTGAAATCGAAGTCGCTGACACGGGTGGCGTTCCCAGCTTCGACATTCCCGGCATGCCCGGTGGCTCCGCCAGCGTGATCAATCTCTCAGAGATGATGGGCAAGGCCTTTGGCAGCCGCACCAGAAAGCGCAAGATGAAGATCGACGCAGCGCACGAGGTGTTGGTCGCAGAAGAAAGCGACAAGTTGCTCGATCAGGAAAAAATCATCGCCGAAGCAATCGACGTGGTCGAAAACAACGGCATCGTGTTCCTCGATGAAGTGGACAAGATCTGCGCGCGTGAGGGCAGGGCCGGGGACGTCAGCCGCGAAGGCGTGCAGCGCGATTTGCTGCCGCTGATCGAAGGCACCACGGTTTCCACCAAGCATGGCCCGGTGAAAACCGACCACATTCTGTTCATCGCATCAGGCGCGTTTCATGTGTCAAAGCCTTCAGACTTGTTGCCGGAATTGCAAGGCCGCTTGCCCATTCGCGTTGAATTGAAAGCGCTGAACCAGGACGATTTCCGCCGCATCCTCACAGAGCCTGAAGCCAGTCTCATCAAGCAATACAAGGCTCTGATGCTGACCGAAGGCCTGACAATTGATGTGACCGATGACGGTGTTGCCGAAGTTGCCCGTGTGGCCGCGGAAACCAACGCGGCAATCGAAAATATCGGTGCCCGCCGCCTGCTGACCGTGATGGAGCGCGTACTCGACGAAGTCAGCTTCAAAGCCGCCGATATGTCCGGCGAAACAGTCGTGATCGACAAAGCCTACGTCGAAAAACACATCGGCGACCTCGCGAAGAACGCAGATCTCAGCAAGTTCATTTTGTAAACTTAATAAACCCCGATCAACTTCGCACCTGCAATCAGCAACACAACACCAAGCGCCTTGAGCAGATGCTCTTTTGCATATTTGTAAATCCCGACTTGCGTACCAACCAAAGCGCCCGCCATCACCGCCACCATGTAGAGCGGCAACTCGGCAGGTAGTGATTTCAGTGACGCGTAATTGCCGAGCAGGCCTGCAACCGAATTGCACAGAATGAACACAACGGAAATGCCTGATGCCGTCCGCGTTTCGCTCCATGCCATGAACAGGATGAGTGGCGTCAAGAATATGCCACCGCCTGTTCCTGTAAGACCGCTCAAGAATCCGATTGCGGCACCCGCCGGAATGGCCGCCCAGATTGGTGGGTCGCTCCACTGTGTGAGAACAGGCAAGGGTTTGGGCCATAGCAATCGTGCCGCTGCAAGTAAGAGAACAACGCCGACAATGGGTCGATAATACTGGCCGGGCAGCTGGATGTAGCCACCAAGAAAGGCCATGGGCAATGCACCGACAAGAAATGGCCATAGCCCTCGAAATCGAAACAGACCTGCCGTGATGAAACGATACGAACTGAAACTTGCAACCAGAATATTCAATACCAGTGCAGTAGGTCGCATGGTCGTCATGGGAAGACCAAACAGCGCCATCGCAGCAATATAGGCTGATGCGCCCGCGTGACCCACAGACGTATAAAGTGTTGCCCCAAAGAAAAGACACAGCGCCAGCAGCAGCTGGGTTGTCGAAAGATCAGGCACGTGAATTACTTTTCAAGATCGTTGGGATTAGGCATGGAGATGATGTTGTAACCAGAATCCACATAGTGAATCTCGCCCGTAACGCCACCTGAAAGCGACGATAATAGATACACAGCCGAACCACCAACATCCTCTTGGCTAACCGTGCGGCGCAGCGGCGCGTGGGTTTCCTGGAACTTGAACATCGCGCGCGCATCGCCAATGCCTGCACCAGCAAGCGTGCGCATCGGTCCTGCCGAAATCGCATTGACGCGAATGTTCTGCGCACCATAATCAGAAGCGAGATACCGAACCGAAGCTTCAAGTGCAGCCTTCGCAACACCCATCACATTGTAGTTGGGCATCACGCGCGTCGAGCCGCCATAGGTGAGCGTGATCATCGATCCGCCGTCGGTCATCAACGCAGCTGCGCGCTTGGCAATTTCGGTGAAGGAGAAACACGAGATCACCATGGTGCGCGAAAAATTCTCGCGCGTGGTGTTGGCATAGGCACCCTTCAATTCATTCTTGTCAGAAAAGCCGATGGAGTGCACCAGAAAATCAATCTTGCCCCACTTGGCTTTCAACGCTTCGAACACCGCATCAACGCTGGCAATGTCTTCAACATCGCAGGGGATCAATACATCCGAACCAACGCTTGCCGCCAATGGTTCAAGCCGCTTGCCAAACGCATCGCCCTGATAGGTGAAAGCCATTTCAGCGCCATGCTTGTGCAACTCCTTGGCGATGCCCCAGGCAATCGAATGGTCATTCGCAACACCCATGATGAGCCCGCGTTTTCCGTGCATTATTTTATCTGACATCAGTTTGTCGCACTTTCAAATCGTCTAATTTTGATCGTCACCCCAGCGAAAGCTGGGGCCCCGCTATCTTCGCGGCATTAAGGAAGGAAGTGGGTTGCCAGCTTTCGCTGGCATGACGTGAATAGGAGGTGTTCAAAATTCAGCCCCGGTTTTTCTACCCGTTATACCTTTGAAATACGAGCGTGGCATTGGTGCCACCGAAACCAAACGAGTTCGACATCACAGTATCGATCTTCGCGTTGTCAACGCGCTTGCGTAAAATCGGTACATCGGCAAATGCAGGATCGATCTCTTCGATATGCGCACTCTCGCACAAGAAACCATTGTTCATCATGAGTAGCGAATAAATCGCCTCTTGCACCCCAACAGCGCCAAGCGAATGACCAGTCAATGACTTGGTGGATGAGATCGGTGGAATTTTCGAACCAAACACTTCGCGTATCGCTTCGATTTCCTTGGCATCTCCCACAGGCGTCGATGTGCCATGCGGGTTAATGTAGTCGATATCGCCCTTGGTTGTTGCCATCGCCATCTTCATGCAACGTACCGCACCTTCGCCAGATGGAGCGACCATGTCATAGCCATCGCTCGTTGCGCCATAGCCAACAAGCTCGCCATAAATTTTCGCACCGCGCGCCTTCGCGTGTTCCAGTTCTTCGAGCACCACAGTGCCCGCACCACCCGCAATCACAAAGCCGTCGCGGTTCTTGTCATAGGCGCGTGACGCGGTAGAGTTATTGTACTTCGACGACATCGCGCCCATTGCATCAAACAACACCGACAGCGTCCAATCCAATTCCTCACCACCGCCAGCAAACACGATATCCTGCTTGCCCCATTGAATGAGTTCAGCCCCATTGCCAATGCAATGCGCAGATGTGGCACAGGCCGATGAGATCGAATAATTCACACCACGAATGCCAAACGGCGTTGCCAGTGTTGCCGAGTTGGTGGATGACATGGTGGCCGGCACAGCAAACGGCCCCACACGCTTCGGGCCCTTCTCGCGCGTCGTATCAGCAGCTGCCACAAGGATGCGCGTTGATGGCCCGCCTGATCCCATGATGAGACCAGTGCGATCATTCTTCACGTCTTTTTCTTCAAGACCGGAATCAGCAATCGCCTGCTGCATCGCTACGTAGTTCCACGCCGCACCATCACCCATGAAACGCCGCACGCGGCGATCTACGGTTTCAAGATCATAGTTCGGCTGGCCATGCACTTGGCTTCTGAAACCAAGCTCCTTGTATTTTTCGGCAGCCACAATGCCAGACTTTGCCTCGCGCAAAGACGCTGTGACTTCCTGCGTATTATTTCCGATCGATGAGACAATGCCCATCCCTGTGACGACAACGCGGCGCATGTGAGCCTCCTCGATTATTTTGCTTCTGGCGCAAACAGGCCGACCTTCATGTCGGTCACCTGATACACAACTTCGCCATCCGCCTTCATGATGCCATTGGCAACGGCAAGCTTCAACTTGCGCAGGATGAGGCGCGTGACTTCGACTTCATAAGTGACGGTCTTGATTTTCGGCGTCACCATGCCGGTGAATTTCACCTCGCCCACACCAAGGGCGCGGCCTTTGCCGGGTTCACCGAGCCAGCCCAGAAAAAATCCCGTCAACTGCCAAAGCGCATCAAGCCCGAGACAACCCGGCATCACCGGGTCACCATGAAAATGGCACGGGAAAAACCAGAGATCCGGTTTCACATCAAGCTCAGCGACGACCGACCCAAGCCCAGCGGCACCACCATCCTTTTTGATCTCGGTGATGCGGTCAAACATCAGCATGGGCGGCAAGGGCAGCTGCGCATTGCCCGGCCCAAACAACTCGCCCCGACCACATGTGATCAGCTCTTCATAATTATAACTGGGTTGGCCGATTGGCATGCTTGACGCTCCGATTAGTGTTGGATTCGCGTCTAGCATGCCTGATCAGCGATTGGCAAAGGACCTTCAGTCGTCATTTTCGCCGGGTGGTCGTGCCTTCAGTCCGTCCACACACAGCGTTGGCTTGCGATTGGAAATTACCTTGGAGCGGTACAAGAGATCAATCTGCCGGATACGCCGCGCGTCACCACGCAAAGGAATTTCATTGGTCACCGTTCCAGGAGGCATGACGCGGTTGACGGAATAAGAATCGCGCGTACCGTTGCCATAGACAACGCCCATCTCATTCAACTCGATGTCAAATCCACCCGACCTCAAACGGAGTGCGCGATAGCGCTCCCCGTTGTTGACCGGAATACTGTCCCGATCTGCAAAGAAACTTACTGTTTTACAGCCAAGCTCTTCCCACTTCGCAACTGGTTGCGGTGGCGGTGGAGGTGGCTCCGGCCTGCGCGCGTCGCCCTGCAGCACAAGTGTTACGGCACCCTTCGGAATGAACGTGACTTCAATTGATGCCACTGGTTCATCATCTTGCAAACGGATAACCGCTGTTGCCTGGCCTTGATTCAAGGCCTGCCGCACACGCACGCGCTCGCGTCCACCATCAGCATAGGTAATACGAACATCGCGAATTTCAACCGCGCCTTCATCTGCTTCGATCTGAAAGGAACGCAGACGCTGATCGCGGCCTTGCAATTTGAACACACCTTTTTCGGCCGATTGTGGCTCTGGTTCAAAAGTGATTTCACCCATCGGCCGCAGTCGTTCTTGCGCAGTCGAAAGCCCGGTCGTCATCACGAGTGCAGCCGCACCCAAGAGCAAAACACGCATCGTCATCATTGGAATCCCTCCGTTATTATTGGCCTTATTATTGGAAGGTAAGCTAGACCGGATTTGCTGGGTCGTAAAGCGCGACCTTCAATCCTTTCCTGCCCTTGGGTATAACTTGAATGCCCTCGGTCTCAAGCCGTTTACGTTGGGCCTCAATACCGCCGGGGAATTTTTCGTTGAGGCTGCCATCGGATTTCACAACGCGCCACCACGGTGCGCGATCATCAATGCCGAGTGCTTCCATCTCGCTTGCAGCGCGCGCCACGATGTTGAGGAACAATCCTGTTGTGACGGGGCAAGTGATCGTGGTGCAGTGACGCCGTGCGATTTTTTCGCGAAGCGCCGTGAGCGTCACAAATGTACCCGCCGGGATCTGTTTCACAAATTCTTCAACTTCCTGCGGCGTTGATATCACCATCGTCGCTCCCGGCGGTCCCCAATGCAGGGCACCCGCCGGAAGCTCATTCACAATGCGCACCGCCTGAGGCTGGCGCAAACGTTGAAGCGCAGATTTTGCCATGAGCCCACTTTCGCAAAGCGGACCGATCACCGCAACCCGATTTAGGCCGCTCGCCTCAGATTTTGGCCAAAAACTGCGGGCGCATGACATCACCCCAGTTGCCAGCGCCACAGTGATGACGCGCGGCGCGGACGAACTCAATCGTCAGCCCTGCATCAACCGCCTGCTTCACCGTCTGGTTCAGGCGCTCGATATCCGAAAGCACCTGCTCCATTTGCGAGCGCTGGCTTGTCGACATGTTGTCATTTTCAAACTTCGTCATGGTCCGTCCCTCCAAGGTTAAGTTCTATTCAGCCGCAACCGCATGCGGGTTGAATTGCGCAGTCTCGGTCGACTCCTTCATCGCAGTTGTTGAAGACCGCCCGCCTGAAATCGTCATCGCTACCTGATCGAAATAACCAGTGCCCACTTCGCGCTGATGCCGCGTCGCTGTGTAGCCGCGGGCCTCCGCCGCAAATTCGCGCTGCTGCAATTCGGAATAGGCATCCATCCCGCGATCACGATAGCCATCGGCCAGATCAAACATCGACATGTTGAGCGAATGAAAGCCAGCAAGTGTGACAAACTGGAATTTGTAACCCATCGCTCCAAGCTCACGCTGGAACTTCTTGATCGTCGCATCATCCAGTTTCTTTTTCCAATTGAAGCTCGGCGAGCAATTGTAAGCGAGCAACTTGCCGGGATGTTTTTTGTGCACGGCCTCAGCAAATTTGCGCGCATCACCCAAATCGGGATGCGAAGTTTCCCACCACAACAAATCTGCGATGTCGGCGTATGCAAGCCCGCGCGAAATGCAGTGGTCCAAACCAGTGCCTTCCTTCAAGCGGAAGAAACCTTCCGGTGTGCGCTCGCCTGAAATGAACGGCTTGTCGCGATCATCAATGTCACTCGTCAAAAGTTGCGCTGACTCCGCATCGGTGCGCGCAACCGTGATCGCAGGCACACCCATCACATCGCTCGCCAATCGTGCGGCCACCAGATTGCGTTCATGAGCTGCTGTTGGGATCAGCACCTTGCCGCCGAGATGGCCGCACTTCTTTTCGCTTGCGAGTTGGTCTTCGAAGTGAACGCCAGCGGCACCCGCTTCGATAAAGGCCTTCATGATTTCAAACGAGTTGAGTGGACCGCCGAAGCCAGCCTCTGCATCCGCTATGATGGGGGCATACCAGTCGCGGCTGACGCTGCCTTCGGCAGTTTCGATTTCGTCAGCGCGCCGCAAAGTGCGGTTGATCCGCCGACAAAGTTCAGGGGCCGCATTGGCAGGGTACAAAGACTGGTCGGGGTACATCGCCCCCGCCGTGTTCGCATCCGCTGCCACTTGCCAGCCGGAAAGATAGATCGCCTTGAGGCCAGCGCGCACCATTTGCATCGCCTGGTTGCCGGTGACAGCACCGAGCGCATTGATGAACGGCTCGTCCTGCAATGACTGCCACAACCGATTCGCACCACGCGTTGCCAGCGTATGCTCAACCGTCACCGATCCCCGCAACTTTGCCACATCCGCAGGCGTATACGGGCGCTTGATGCCCTTGAATCGGCCCTTGGGAGCTGATGGAACGAGTGTGTCGAAGGTGAGAGTTGTCATGTTTGTATCCTCTTGTTGAGGCCAGTGTCTCGCAGCATGCCGCAGCGCACAAGACGGACAATTGACAAGAAAGGTCCGTTTGTCGTATTGTAAATTATTGACAAACATGTGTTGTGAGTAAATTTACAAATGGAACAGCTCGCGCGGCGCAAAATCATGGCGGGTGGACGGATGCGCAAGCTCCGCTCCGAAATTGGCCTGTCGCAAGCGGCGATGGCGCAAGAACTTGGCGTATCCGTGAGCTATCTCAATCTGGTGGAACGAAACCAGCGGCCAGTGACGGCGCAATTGCTGATCCGCCTTTCAGAAGTCTACGCTGTTGATCCCAGGTCCTTCGCGCAAGAGGACGATCAGCGCGCCTCAACCGAGCTTGAAGAAATTTTCGCCGATCCACTGTTTGCGCAATCGCCAGTGCCGCGCGGCGAAATCCGCGATCTGATTGAACAGGCTCCTGCGACCGCAGCAGCGATACGCGCACTCTATCAAGCCTATAGGGCATCTCGCGATATCGAGCAGGTCGCCCATCCCGAAGCGACGTCAACGCAAGATCCTGTCGAGGCACTCCGCGAATTTCTGCAAACCGAATCCAATTATTTTCCGACCCTCGAAGACATCGCCGAAAAAATCGCTAAAGAATGCGAAGCTGAAAGTGGCGATCTCTTTTCCGCGATCGCGCGCCGCCTGCAAGAGCGGCATTCCATCCGCCTCCAGATCGTTCCGGCCCACGTCATGCCGCAAATGCTGCGCCGTTTCGACATGCATCGCCGCAAGGTGATGATTTCGGAACTGCTCGAAGTGCCAGGCCGCACGTTTCAGGCCGCAATTCATTTGGCTTTGATCGAAGCCGCACCGGCCATCGACGAAATTGCGACGCGCATTCAACCCCACACACCAACCACGCATCGCTTCGCCCGCATCATGCTCTCAAATTATTTCGCCGCTGCATTGATGATGCCCTACCAGCGTTTCCTCGAAGCTGCAGAGCAAGTGGGCTATGATGTGGAAATTCTCGCCGCGCGTTTTTCTGCAAGCTTTGAACAAGTCGCGCACCGTCTCACCACATTGGCACGGCCTACAGCGCGCGGCATTCCATTTTTCATGATCCGCGTTGATATGGCGGGCAATGTATCGAAGCGCTTTTCATCCGGAGCCTTTCCATTTTCAAAATTTGGCGGCACCTGCCCACGCTGGAACCTGCATCACAGCTTTGCCACCCCGGGTCGCGTGCAAACCCAAGTGTTGGAATTGAACGATGGCTCAAAATGGTTCTCCGTGGCACGCACCGTGCAGCGCGTGCGCACACCTTACGGCGAACCTGAAAACCAATTCGTGATCGGCCTCGGCTGCGACATCAAACATGCTGCGAAACTCGTCTACGCAAAATCACAAGATCAAACCGCGATGCCGATCGGCGTCACCTGCCGCCTCTGCGACCGCGCCAATTGTTCCCAGCGTGCAGCACCTCAAGCCAACCGCCCCCTCGACATCAACGAGAATTTGCGTGGCTTCTCACCCTTTGATACAATGCTGTCACGATGAAACTCAACTACATTGAATTCAATGTGCTCGACATTGCGGCGAGCAAGGCCTTCTACGGCCAAGCCTTCGACTGGACTTTCACCGACTATGGCCCCGCCTATTGCGAATTCAACGATGGCACAATGACAGGCGGTTTCACGACAACTGCCCCTGTCAACCCCAATGGCGGCCCGTTGGTTATTCTGCACACGGACGATCTAGAAGCCGCTGAACAGAAAGTGCGCAGTGCAGGCGGCAAAATTTCTGTCCCCATCTTCTCTTTCCCCGGAGGCCGCCGCTTCCACTTCCGCGATCCTGACGGCTATGAACTGGCGGTATGGACGAAGGGACTTTAGTTTTACTGCTACCCCCTAAACCGTCACCCCAGCGAAAGCTGGGGCCCCGCTTCCTCTATTTGCGGAACAGGAAAAAGGATACGGCAAATTGAGCGAAACCGCCGATTTGCATTCCATCGTCAACCAGCTATACTCTCTATGTGATCACCGCGACCGAAATTCCTGAACGCTTGCGCCATGCAGGTTTGCGCCCCACAAGGCAGCGGCTTGCTCTCGCGCGCATCCTGTTCAACGGCATGGATCGCCACATCTCAGCGGAAAGCCTTTTTGCTGAGGCCGAGAAAGCAAAACTCCCGGTTTCGCTCGCCACCGTCTACAACACACTGAAGCAATTCAAGCAGGCGGGTCTCTTGCGCGAAGTCGCCATCGAAGGCGACCGCAGCTATTACGACACCAACACCTCAAACCACTTCCATTTCTTCGATGAAGAAAAAGGCGAACTCTACGACGTCGCCACTGACACGCTGAAAATCACTGGTCTCCCCACACCTCCGCCTGGTCGCGAAATTGATCGCATCGACGTGATCGTAAGACTGAAGCCGCTGGGATAATTTCGCCCTCCCTGCAAGGGAGGGGCAGGGGTGGGTGCCAGCAGCGAGAGATGTAGAGTCAAATCATGGCCCATTCGCATCACCATTCACATCTCTGGTCACACCTCTGGCCTGGCGTGCCACTGGCTTTGGGTTCTGCAGCACTTTTCGGCGCAACGCCGCCCCTGAGCAGCCTGATGATCGGCAAGATGAATGGTGGGGTCAATCCGTTTCTGTTGGCGGGCCTCTTGTACTTCGGCGCTGGCCTTGGCCTGTTGATCTATCGCTTGATCAGAGGCGCGAGCCAGGAAGCAAACCTCACGCGCAAAGACTGGCCGTGGCTTGCCTTGGCCATCGCAACAGGCGGCATTGCAGGCCCGGTGCTGCTCATGTTCGGCCTCTCGCTAACTACAGCGTCGTCAGCATCGCTGCTCCTCAATCTCGAAGGCCTTGCCACGATGGCGATTGCCTGGCTGGTCTACAAGGAAAACGTCGACAATAAATTATTGCTCGGTGCCGCCGTGATTTTGGCTGGCGCCGTGCTGTTGAGCTGGAGCGGGCAAGGCTTGCAGATTGATCAAGGGGCCATGCTGGTGGCAGCGGCTTGCGTGGCCTGGGGAATGGACAATAACTTCACCCGCAAAATTTCCGCTGCCGATCCCGTCACCATCGCCACGATCAAGGGGCTGGTTGCAGGCACCGTCAACATAACGCTCGCAACATTTGCGCAAGCCAGCTGGCCTTCGCTCTCCACCACTGCAAGTGCAGGCCTTGTCGGCTTCTTCGGCATTGGCGTCAGTCTGGTGATGTTCATTCTCGCACTCCGTCACCTCGGCACGGCGCGCACGGGAGCCTATTATTCGCTCGCCCCCTTTATCGGCGCGATCCTGTCGATTGTGTTCCTCGGTGAATCATTAAGCGTGAAACTCGCTATCGCTGGCGCGTTGATGGCAATTGGCCTGTGGCTGCATCTCCAGGAAAACCATGATCACGAACACGCGCATGAAAAGCTCGAGCATGATCACCTGCACAGCCACGATGAGCATCATCAGCACAAGCACAATGATCCTATCGCAGAACCACACAGCCACTGGCACCAACACAAACCAATGCGACACAAACACCCGCACTATCCCGACCTGCATCACGGGCATGGGCATGGGTAGCCCGCTGCGTCATTCTCATCGAACGCAAAATCCCACCCAAACATTGTCACCCTCGCAACACGTGCGAGAGTGACAACATTGGTTGGATAGAAAGCGCTTCCAGCCGCCCGCACCAGCTGCCGCCGTTTGTCCGGGATGAGTTCAGCTCCATCCGGTGAGCCTTACGCGAACGTTTCCGCTCGCGATGATATTCACGATGTCAATCAGCGGGGGCTAACACTTGCATGCCAGCCCGGTAGTTGTTCCTAAGATAGGGCGGATCAAATTGAATGTCAAGAACAAAAATAGAACTTGTATTTCGCAAGACCTCCCAACGCCTTGACAATTCGCGCGCCGCAGCCCAGCTTCTGATCACTTCCCACCTCGCGGGAGAGACTGATTCATATCAGCGCCGAAGGAGCAACCGCCCCGGAAACTCTCAGGCAAACGGACCGCAAGGTGACACTAAAATCTGGAGAGCAGCGAAGGCCGCAAGCCCCGCTCACCGAAGGAGAAAGTTGGCGATAGCGCCAGCAAAACTCTCAGGTTTCCTGACAGATGGGGCGTGAAATTCTGTCAGGAGAACTATGTCCATGCCCAAGTCCATGCGCGAAGAATTTGATTCAGCCGACTTCATTCCCCGCCACATCGGCCCCAACGCGCGCGACGAAGCCGCGATGCTCAAAACTCTGGGGGCCGCAACGCTTGATGATTTCATCGACAGCGTGATCCCGCGCCGCATCCGCGCCAAATCAAAATTACAATTTGCAAATCCGATGAGCGAGCGCGATGCACTTTCGCATCTTCGCAAAGTCGCCGACAAAAATATCGTCATGACCAATATGATCGGCATGGGTTATTACGGCACCATCACGCCGAAAGTGATTTTGCGCAATGTGCTGGAAAATCCCGGCTGGTACACTGCCTACACGCCTTATCAGGCCGAGGTGAGCCAGGGCCGCCTCGAAGCTTTGCTCAGCTATCAGCAAATGGTGATCGATCTCACGGGCCTCGAAATCGCCAACGCTTCTCTGCTTGATGAAGCAACTGCTGCGGCAGAAGCGATTGCCATGGCCAAGCGCGTAGCAAAATCCCAAGCCAATGCCTTCTTCATCGATGCTGATACACATCCGCAAACCATCGGTGTGCTGCAGACGCGTGCCAAAGGCCTGAGCTTCGAAGTGATCATTGGCGATCCTGCGACACTTGACGCGAGCAAAGTTTTCGCCGCGCTGTTTTCTTACCCTTCATCTTCAGGTGCGCTTCGCGACTACTCCACAGAAATCGCAAAACTCCACCAAACGGGCGCGCTTGCGATCATGGCAACGGATTTGCTCGCCCTCACACTATTGAAGCCGCCGGGAGAATTTGGCGCTGATATTGCGATTGGATCTACGCAGCGTTTTGGTGTGCCGATGGGGTTTGGTGGACCGCATGCAGCATTCTTCGCAACGAAGGACGAATACAAGCGCGTGATGCCGGGCCGCATCATCGGCGTTTCGGTTGATGCAAAAGGCAATCCCGCTTTGCGCATGGCATTGCAAACGCGCGAGCAACACATCCGCCGCGACAAGGCCACAAGCAATATTTGCACAGCACAAGTTCTGCTCTCGATCATGGCCGCGATGTATGCCTGCTATCATGGACCTGAAGGTTTGAAGGCAATTGCAAATCGCGTGCACAAATTGACCGCTGCATTCGCTGTCGCCGTTGGTGCAAAGACGACAGCCTTCGATACACTCACATTGAATGTACCGGGCAAGGCCGAACACTTTGTTGAAGCCGCGAAAAACGCTGGCATAAATATTCGCAGGATCGATGCAGATCATATCGGTGTTTCGTTTGATGAGAGCACACGCGTGCGCGATGTTGAGAACTTGCTCAAGGTGATTGCACCGCAGACAAAATTGCAGAGTGTTGAATCAACAATTCCGAAAACTTTCGCGCGCACATCGTCTTTCCTCACGCACCCAGTTTTTAACACGCATCATTCCGAAACTGAAATGCTGCGCTATTTGCGGCTGCTGCAGGGAAAGGACATCGCTCTCGATCAAGCGATGATTCCGCTCGGCTCCTGCACGATGAAGCTGAATGCCACGAGCGAAATGATCCCCGTCACCTGGCGCAACTTCGCGCATATGCACCCCTTCGCACCATCAGAACAGGCGCTGGGATATGCCGAGCTGTTCAACGATCTCGAGCGCATGCTCTGTGAAATCACCGGCTTTGATGCGGTGTCCTTACAACCCAACGCCGGAAGCCAAGGCGAGTACGCGGGCCTGCTTGCGATCAAGCGCTATTTTGAATCGAAGGGCCAAGCCAACCGCGACATCTGCCTGATCCCCGTTTCCGCGCATGGCACCAATCCGGCTTCTGCCGTGATGGCAGGCATGAAGGTTGTGGTCGTCGGCTGCGATGCCAATGGCAATGTCGATATTTTCGATCTTGAAGCAAAAGCAAAACAACACGCCGCAAATCTTGCCGCGTTGATGATCACCTATCCCTCAACTCACGGCGTGTTTGAGGAAGGTGTGATCGACATTTGCAAAATCGTTCACGACTTCGGCGGGCAAGTTTATCTCGACGGTGCAAACCTCAATGCGCAAGTCGGATTGATGCGGCCGGCTGAATTGGGCGCTGATGTTTGCCACATGAATTTGCACAAGACCTTTTGCATTCCTCACGGTGGCGGCGGCCCCGGAATGGGACCGATTGGTGTGCGCAAACATCTCGCCCCACACTTGCCGGGCCACGCCGTTGTGCAAACGGCATCCGGTAGTGTTGGCGCAGTCTCGGCAGCACAAGCAGGCTCTGCCTCGATCCTGCCTATCTCCTGGATGTATATCGCGATGATGGGCGGCGATGGCCTGACGCGCGCAACAAAGATTGCAATCCTGAGCGCCAACTATATCGCGACACGATTGAAGCCGCATTACCCTGTGCTCTACACTGGCCCTGGTGGGCATGTGGCGCATGAGTGCATCATCGATCTCCGCTGGCTCAAGGAGCGTACCGGGCTGTCGGTCGAAGACGTGGCCAAGCGTCTCGCCGACTACAGCTTCCATGCCCCCACCATGTCCTTCCCGGTTGCCGATACGCTGATGATCGAACCCACAGAGTCCGAACCCAAGCACGAACTTGATCGCTTCTGCGATGCGATGATCGCGATCCGTCACGAGATTGATGCTGTGGAGCATGGCCGCGCCGACCGCACCAACAATGTTCTGAAAAACGCACCGCACACCATGAACGAAGTGATCGGCGACTGGACCTACCCCTACACCCGCGATCAAGCCTGCTTCCCGCTCAAGGGCTACACAACCGCGAAATACTGGCCAACAGTCAAACGCGTCGACAATGTCCACGGGGATCGCAATCTGGTGTGCACCTGCCCACCCGTCGAGGACTACGCGCAAGCGGCGGAGTAACGTGGTTGACGGCAAATCCAATTCTGACTAGTCTGACTAGTCAGAATTGGAGTTCAAGCATGAACCATCATTCTCGAACCTGGGCCTTGCAGGAAGCAAAGGCGAAATTCAGCGAGCTCGTGCGCCTCGCTCAAACCGAAGGGCCGCAAACAGTAACTGTGCATGGTCAGGCCACAGTGGTGATCACAGCCATTCAGCAAGCCCCGAAACTCATTGCTGGAAAGTATAAGCCAACCGGCACAGGTTTGGACTTGATCAGGGCTATGCAAGCGTGCCCGGAGCCAGATTTTCAAATTCCAGAGCGCCCGCAGGACAGCGGCCCATTGCGGAAAATCAAATTCAAATGATTTGGGTGCTGGATACCAATGTCATTTCTGAGTTGAGAAGACCAAAGCCAAACAAACGCGTGACTGACTGGGTCAGCCAGCAAAACAGTGATGATATTTGGACATGCCGGATTTGTTTGGTCGAAATTCAATCCGGTATCGCCATGCGCGCAACTGACGACCTATCGGTGGAATTGCAGCATTGGTACAACGGCATTGTGATGCCAATGTTTGAAAACAAGTTATTCGATATCTCCGACGAAACATTGATGGAGTGGCTGGCGATATTGAGGTCTTTCAAGGCACAGCGACTTCCAGCACCACCCGTGGATTTATTGATTGCTGCGACATGCAAATCGATTGGCTGCGGTATCGCAACGAGAGATACAAAGCCATTTGCGACTTGCGGGATACAAACTTTCAATCCCTTCACAGGCGAACACTTCAACCAAAAAATAAAAGCCCGGCGCTGATGGCCGGGCTTCAAATCTCTATTGGGTGAATATCAGTTGAGCTGCGTGCGCACTGCTGAAATTGAGTCTTCGATCAGTTTGGTGCCTGCAGGACCACGGGCACCTTCGGAGAGAACGCGGGTTGCAGCAGCAATCGCCAATTCGGTGGCAGCGGCGCGAACGTCTTTCGTGGCGGCTTCTTCTGCTTGCGCGATTTTCTGTTCGGCTTGCTTGGTGCGGCGCTCGAGGGACTCGCCCAATTTGCGCTTGGCTTCTTCGCCATAGGCTGTCGCATCGGCTCTGGCGCGCGATACGATTTCAGAAGCTTCTTTCTCGGCATCCAAACGCTTTTGCTTGTACTCGTTCAGCAGTGCTTCAGCCTCTTCGCGCAGACGCTTGGCATCAGCGAGGTCCTTTGAGATTTGCGCAGAGCGATCATCAAGTGCTTTGCCCGCTGTCTTGTGCGCACCCATGTAATAGACGAGTGCGAGGAACAACAGCAATGCGACGAGTGCAAAGAATGTTGCGTCGAAGGCGAGGCCAGCTGCAAAAAACATCGTGTTCATCATCAGCCCCTCAGTGCCTTTTCGATGGTGGCGCGCGAAGCATTGCCGCCACCCAGTGCAGAAACAATTTCAGCGGCAGACTCCGCTGCAATGTCATTGACCGAGCGCATGGCGCTGGCCTTGCTTGCAGAGATGCGAGCTTCGGCTTCGACAATCTTTTTCGAAAGTGTTGCGTTGATGTCGGCCTGACGCGCATCGATATCGCGGGTTACAGCGGCGCGTGTGTCACGGGCAATGTCGCCAGCTTTTGAACGTGCATCTGCGAGAGCCTTTTCATAGGACTTCACCGCAGCTTCGGTTTCTTCCTTCAACGCTTGTGCACGGGCAAGATCACCATCAATGCGAGCCTTGCGGCTTTCGAGAATGGCACCAATGCGCGGCAGAATGCGCGTCATCAGGAAATACAAAAGCCCGAAGAAAATGGCGAGCCAGAAAATCTGTGATGGGAATGTGGATTGGTCCAGCGGCGGAAACACGCCCGAGCCATGCTCTGCAGCAGTCTCGGTATGCTCAGTCGTTGCAGCAGCAGTTTCGGTGCCGTGCGTTTCGGTTTTTTCAGTGGTTTCGCCAGCCATGACTCAATTTCCAATTCGTCTGAAATGATCCCGGGGCTGACATCAAAGCCAGCCCCGTTCAAGTTCAGGAGGTCGCGCGCTTAAGCAACGAAGAGAAGAAGAAGGGCAACAACGAGCGAGAAAATGCCGAGGCCTTCTGCAAGTGCTGCACCGATCAGTGCGTTGGTGAACTGTGCACCAGCGGCTGCCGGATTGCGCAGTGCGCCTGCAAGGTAGTTACCGAAAATGTGACCAACGCCGATGCCAGCGCCGCCCATTCCAATGCAGGCAATGCCTGCGCCAATCAATTTTGCTGCGTCCGCGTCCATGGTAATCTCCTGATGTTAGAGCGGTTAAACTTAGTGGTGAGTATGCAATGCGTCATTGAGATAGACGCACGTAAGGATCGCAAACACAAAGGCTTGCAGGAAAGCGACGAGGAATTCGAGAGCGGTCAAGGCAACAGCCATGGCGAGTGGTGCAATCGAACCCAAAAGGCCAAGACCGCCAGCAGCGCCGAGGCTGACAACAAAGCCTGCGAACACTTTCAAAACGATGTGGCCAGCGAGCATGTTGCCGAACAGCCGAAGCCCCAGCGAGATCGGGCGCGACAAGAATGAAATGATTTCAATCAGCGAAATGAAGGGCAGAATCGCAATCGGAACACCCGATGGCACAAACAATTTGAACCAGCCAAGTCCGTGTTTCCACAGGCCAACGGCAACAACGAGCAGAATGACAAACAATGCCATGGCGATGGTCACGATCACATGGCTCGTCACTGTGAAGAAATAAGGGAACATGCCGAGCATGTTGGCCATGAGCACGAACGAGAACAGTGAGAACACCAGCGGGAAGAATGGCTTTCCATCTGCGCCCAGCACATTGTCCACCATGTTGCGGATCATGCTGTACCACATCTCGCCAACGGCCTGCACGCGGCCTGGTACCATTTCGGCCTTGCGCGAAGACAGCCAAAGGAAGCCCGCAATGGTCGCAACAGTTGCGCCCATGAACAGTGCCGAATTGGTGAAGGCTATATCGTAACCGCCGACGTTGAACGGGCCAGCCAGATCCTTGATCTGGAATTGCTCGATGGGGTTATTCGACACGTTCAGTCCTCTTCGTCGTCATCAGCCTTTGCAGGCTGCATTTTGGCAAGCTCTTCGGGTGAAGGCTGGGCCCTGTTTGCCGCACGCGACATGTTCAGGATGCCCGCTCCAAACCCGAGGAGCAAAAATATGATCAGGAACAGGGGAAGCGTTCCGGCGACATAGTCGATGGCGTAACCAAGAAGGCCACCCACCAACACCCCTCCAACAAACTCGCTCATCAACCGGTAGCCCTTGGAATAACCTTGGACTGCCTGATAGCTTGATGGCGTTTTCTGGGCGGCTGAGTGTTCGGATTTTTCGGCCGCAATGCGCCCGCCCAAATTTTTCAGCCGATCAGAGAGATCGTTGAGCTCCGGCTCTGGCGAATTGCGCCCCTCATTTTTGTTCTGAACCATGTCGAAAATGACCTTTCAGGCAAATCAAAAGGGGCCCGAAAACGCCGTCTTCGAAGCGTCGCCTTCATAGGGACGGGGCGAAATTGTGTCAAGCCAAGGATGCGAGGCGTATATCGTTGTAATCATTGTGTGTTTGCGCGCAACCAAGCCCTGCGGCAATCCCGCGCGGGTTGATTCCCCAAAGCCTGACATGAATCAGGCTCTTACCCTAAGGCCCCCTCAACCCCGGGGCCTCATAGCCGACGCGCTCCACATATTCGGTATAGCCGCCGCCGTATTGATGGACACCTTCAGGTGTGATTTCGAGCACTCGATTGGAAAGCTCGGCGAGGAAATGGCGATCATGGCTGACGAACAGCATGGTGCCTTCATACGTGCTGAGCGCCTTGATCAGCATTTCCTTGGTGAGAAGATCGAGATGGTTGGTCGGCTCGTCGAGCACCAGAAAATTTGGCGGATCGTAGAGCATGCGCGCCATGACGAGGCGGGCCTTCTCACCGCCGGAAAGTACGCGGCACTTTTTCTCAACATCATCACCCGAAAATCCAAAGCAGCCAGCAAGCGTGCGTAACGACCCTTGCGAGGCTTGCGGAAACGCACCTTCCAGCGACTGAAAAACCGTATCCTCGCCATCGATCAATTCCATGGCGTGCTGCGCGAAGTAACCCATCTTCACCGACGCTCCAACGGCGACGCGGCCTTGATCAGGCTCGGTCGTGCGCGCAATCAATTTCAGCAAGGTGGATTTGCCCGCACCATTGACACCCATGATGCACCAGCGCTCGCGCCTGCGAATTTGAAAATCAAAATCGGCATAGATGGTGCGCGCGCCATAGGCCTTGTTCACCTTGATAAGGCTCACAACATCTTCGCCAGAGCGCGGGGCTGATGCAAATTCAAAATCAATGGCGACGCGTTTTTTTGGCGGTTCAACGCGATCAATCTTCTCAAGCTTCTTGACGCGCGACTGCACTTGGGCTGCATGCGAAGCACGCGCTTTGAAACGTTCGATGAATTTGATTTCCTTGGCCAGCATTGCCTGCTGGCGTTCGAACTGCGCCTGCTGCTGCTTTTCGTTGAGCGCGCGCTGGCCTTCATAGAATTCGTAATTGCCGGAATAGGTGGTGAGTTCACCGCCATCGATCTCGACGATCTTGGTGACGATGCGGTTCATGAACTCGCGATCATGCGAGGTCATCAACAACATGCCGTCGTAGTTTTTCAGAAATTGCTCAAGCCAGATCAGGCTTTCAAGATCGAGATGGTTTGATGGTTCGTCGAGCAGCATCGCATCAGGCCGCATCAACAGAATGCGCGCCAGTGCCACGCGCATTTTCCAGCCGCCGGACAATTTGCTGACATCACCATCCATCATCTCTTGCGAAAAGCTGAGACCGGAAAGCACTTCGCGCGCGCGGGCATCTTGCGCATAGCCATCAAGCTTTTCGAAATGCGCCTGCACCTCGCCATAGCGCGTGATGATTTCGTCCATCTCATCCATGCGCGCAGGATCAGCCATGGCTTGTTCGAGCGAGGCAAGTTCTGCGGCAACCGCACTCACCGGCCCCGCACCATCCATGACTTCGGCAACGGCACTGCGGCCAGACATTTCACCAACATCCTGGCTGAAATATCCAATGGTCGTGCCGCGTTCGACAGAGACTTGTCCTTCATCAGCCTCCTCTTGGCCCGTAACCATGCGGAACAAAGTTGTTTTGCCGGAGCCATTGGGACCGACGAGGCCGATTTTTTCACCACGGTTAAAAGCTGCAGACGCCTCGACATAGAGGATCTGGTGGCCATTTTGTTTGGAGACGGATTCAATACGGATCATGATGGCGCAAGCCTTTAACGCATGCCGCCAACATGTAAATGGCGAAGGGGAACTTAAGGACGCTTTCCGCTACTCCCCAGTTCCGTCATCCTCGCGTATGCGGGGACCCAGACTTTCGGCATCTCAGTTGTTGAAAGTCTGGGTTCCCGTTTTCGCGGGAATGACGGGCTAATCTCTCAAACAATAAGCGCCTGTCTCAACCCAACTGCGTCAGGATCGTATCAGCGCCCGAAACATTCACACCACTCTTGTCTTCGACGTTAAGTTGTTTCACGACGCCATCATCGACGATCATCGAATAACGGCGTGAACGCTCACCCATGCCAGCAACGGCGAGATCAAAGGCGAGACCGCAGGCGCGGGCGAATTCTGCATTGCCATCGGCGAGCATCAGGATCTTGCCTTCAGCGCCGAGATGCTTGGCCCAGGCTTTCATCACATGCACATCGTTGACCGAGGCACAGACGATTTCGTCAACGCCCTTGGCCTTGATCGCATCGTGATCAGCGATAAAACCAGGCATGTGGTTCATCGAGCAGGTTGGCGTGAAGGCACCGGGCAAACCGACCAGCACCACCTTGCGGCCCTTGAACACATCTGCGGTGTTGATTTTCTGCGGGCCGTCTGCACCGGGTGTTGTGAGTTCAACGGAGGGAATGCGATCGCCAATCTTCAGTGTCATGTTGGTTTCCTTTTGCGAGGACTGTTAGACCAGCGTGACCATTTGCTCAAGCCCGCGTCCGCCATCGATCATGGTGATACGCAAGTTTGCAGCTTTTAGATCGGCATCAAGATTTTTGCCCGAAATGCTCAGGCGCGCCATGAGGCCATCAGCGCTGAAGCTCGGCTTCTTGAAATAGACAGTTGACTTGCCCTCGACAAAAACATCCTGCACGGGGGCTGAGAAATTCACAACGAGCGCGGCATTCTCGCGCATCGCGGATGTGACGCGCGGCGTGGTGAGAATTTCTGGCAGGCGCTGTTGTGCGAACATCAGGGCTTGCGCATCAGCGCCTGAATCTGGCGACAGTGTAAGACTGTCCTTGATCGGCACGGGAATGCAGATCGTCTCGCACACACCGAGAAAAGCGTTGAGCGCGAGGCTAACGGATTTTGATTTATCTTGCGGTGTGACTTCGAAAACAAACGTCACTTCATCCTTATAGCCGATGATTTCATCGCCATTGACATCAAGGCGCACTGGCGTCGGCATCAATGTTGTTGCGGATTTGAGGTTTTCACCGGTGAACTGAAAGTCCGGCGGAATGCCGCCAGCACCTGGCACGCGCCAATAGGTTTTCCAGTTGGGATCGAGTTTCAGCTGCAAGCCAGCCAGATATTTGTCGCCATCAAAGGCCCCGACGAGGAGTTTGGTCCTCCACGGATTTTCAGCAGCAGAGGCTTCGCCCGCGAATGGCAGGCCGAGCAGCAATGCAAGAGATTGGCGACGATTGATCATGACCATAGAATGAGGCTTGCACGGGTTTTTGTCCATTCAAAGACCATCACGCTGTGGTGATGATCAGACGGTGCCGTGAGTGCCATCGCAAAAAGGCGCATTGCCTGTCTGCTTGCAGGCGCAGAAAAACTTGGTGCCGGATTTTGGCGCGGTCCAGTTGACGGGATTGAACTTGCCCTCAGCCTTGTGGCTGCCATCACAAAACGGCTGTGACTTCGAATGCCCGTACGCGCACCACCAATATTCCTTGCCCTCTTCGACCTTGACGGCAATCGGCTCGCGCCCCGCGATATGTGCTTTCATGATCTTCCTCCTTCAATTGATTTCACGTGTAGGCCATGACGGACGCCGCCATGCGCATCAAATGCCGTTTCAATAATCTTGAAAAACGCATCGTCATCTTTCTCGAATTTGCGCCAGAGTGCATAGGCAACCATGTCGGCATACTGGATAGCGCGCGTTGCTTGACTGTCTACGAAAAACGGCACGTCGACGAAATTTTTCAGCTTACCCCATGAATGTCCATTCTGTTTGAACTCACGGGTCAAATCCTGAAGACGGGTTTCGCGTGTGGATTTGTCGAAAACTAGAAGCCCACGTTGCTTTTTTGCAGCGTCGTTTTTTCCATATTTCTTGTTGTTTCTTTCAAGGAACTGATCGAAGCGCGAACAGATTTGTTCAAACGCATACTCCAATGCGTCTTGGGGGGAGACTGCTGATTTTTCGACAACGGCGCCGAACAACGCGCGCTTGCCTTGGAGCTGGTCGATTTTGGACAGAGCGGTTGCGAGCATTCTCCGGCGCTCATTCTTGTCCTTGAACTTGCGCCATTTGCCTTTGCCACTCAGGATGTGACTTGCATGAAACTCCAAACTAAATGGTTCGTCCGGGTAAATTTCTTCTGCGTATTCAGAAAGCTTTTGATCCAGAAAGTGAATTTGACGTTCAAACAATGCGACGCCAGCCAAAACAACGTGTCGATCAGATGCGTTTCCGACTGAGCCCGCATCATCAAGATACAAGATGTACATTGCCGCGCCCCAAAAACAAAACAGCCGAGTAGGCAAAAAACCTAACGAACCGCAGAAGGCGGCCCTCTCGACTGTGTACACAATCTAAACATTAAAATTGTTAAGTTCAACTTAATTGCCAAAAGCTCGAAATACGACTATAATTCAGATAGTTAGCCTCGTCCTCCTTCAGTTTTGCTCCACGCTTCGCAGCAACCCTTGGCGAGTTCGCGCACGCGTCCGATATAGGCTTGGCGTTCGGTGACGGAAATCACACCGCGCGCATCCAACAGATTAAATGTATGTGACGCCTTGATCGCCTGATCATAAGCGGGAAGCGCGAGCGCAAACTTGTTGCCGTCCTGCGAGCGCGCCAAAAGTTGCTTGCACTCATTCTCGCAGTCAACAAAGCGCCGCAGCAAAATTTCAGTATCAGACTCTTCGAAATTGTAGCGCGAGAATTCCTGTTCGGATTGCAGGAACACATCACCGTAAGAGATGCGGCCTTTGCCTTCGGGCAGGCCGTTGAAATTGAGATCGTAAACATTATCAACGCCCTGCACATACATTGCAAGACGCTCAAGTCCGTAAGTGAGTTCGCCAGAAACTGGTGCGCAATCCATCCCGCCCATCTGTTGGAAATAAGTGTATTGCGAGACTTCCATGCCATCGCACCAGACTTCCCAGCCAAGGCCCCAGGCACCCAGCGTGGGGCTTTCCCAGTCGTCCTCAACAAAGCGCAGATCATGCAATGTGTGATCAATGCCAATCGCCGCGAGCGAGCCCAAATAAAGTTCCTGCAGATTATCCGGCGATGGTTTCATGATCACTTGATACTGATAATAATGCTGCAAGCGATTGGGGTTCTCGCCATAGCGGCCATCCTTGGGGCGGCGCGATGGCTGCACATAGGCCGCAGACCAGGGCTTTGATCCAACCGAGCGCAATGTCGTTGCGGGATGAAACGTGCCAGCGCCCACTTCCATGTCATAGGGCTGCAGAATGACACAACCCTGTGCCGCCCAATATTGGTGCAGCGTCAGGATCAGGTCTTGGAAGGATGTTTTCGGTGAAAGAGCCATGGAAGTGGGAATAAGCGCGAAGGCGTGTGTGGTCAAGACGGGCGTGGTCAAGACGCGCGCAGCTCCGCTATCCCCATCCGTGCCAGTTCATCGGCGCGTTCGTTTTGGGGGTGGCCAGCGTGGCCTTTGACCCAATGCCAGCTGATCTCATGACGGGTGATGGCGAGGTCCAGCGCCTGCCATAGCTCGACATTTTTCACGGGCTTCTTGTCGGCGGTTTTCCAGCCGTTTTTCTTCCAGCCGTGAATCCATTTGGTAATACCGTCCTTCACATATTGTGAATCGACATGCATCTCGACTTTGCAATCGCGCGTGAGGGCGTTGAGCGCTTCGATGGCGGCGCGCAATTCCATCTGGTTGTTGGTGGTGGCGCGCTGGCCGCCGTGCAGTTCCTTCACCGTGCCATTGTAATTGAGCACGGCTCCCCAGCCGCCGGGACCGGGATTGCCCGAACATGCGCCATCGGTGTAAATGACGACTTTGTTCAAGCTGCAGTCTCGCGCAATTCGCGTGGTAGTTTGAAGGTGACGTTTTCTTCGCGCAATGTCACCTTCTCGACTTCAACCTCATAATGCGCGCGGAACGCATCAATGATTTCATTGACGAGAATTTCTGGTGCCGATGCGCCCGCCGTGAGGCCAATGGTGTTCAGACCTTGCAAATCAGGCCAGTGAAGATCAGTGGCGCGCTGCACCAGGAAGGCGCGCGGGCAGCCGTTCTTCTCGCCGACTTCGACAAGACGTTTGGAGTTGGAAGAATTTGGCGCGCCCACCACCAGCAGCAAATCGATTTGCGTCGCGATTGATTTTACTGCTTCCTGACGATTGGTCGTGGCGTAACAAATGTCTTCCTTGATCGGCCCGCGAATTTCAGGGAAGCGGCGGCGGAGCACATCAATCACATCCGAAGTATCATCAACCGACAGTGTGGTTTGCGTGATGTAGGCGAGCTTTTGCTGATCGCGCACGCTGAGCGCTTCGGCATCCGAAACATCTTCAATCAGCGTCACTGCACCTTGAGGCAATTGCCCCATGGTGCCGATCACTTCGGGGTGGCCTGCATGGCCAATGAGAATGATCTCGCGGCCCTCATCAAAATGCCGCTGCGCTTCAAGATGCACTTTAGTGACGAGCGGACACGTCGCATCAAGATGAAACAATTTGCGGCGCTGCGCATCAAGGGGAATGGCCTTGGGCACACCATGTGCGGAGAACACAACGGGATGATCTCCCGGCGGAATCTCGTCGAGTTCTTTCACAAAAATTGCACCCTTGGCCTTCAATCCATCGACCACAAACTTGTTGTGCACAATCTCATGGCGCACATAGACAGGCGCCCCATAAAGCTCGAGCGCGCGCTCCACAATATCAATCGCCCGCACCACACCAGCGCAAAAACCACGAGGAGCGGCGAGAAGGATTTTGAGGGGTGGATTGGTCATGTGCGAGGGATGGGGACAGCACGATTATTTGTCAAGTCTTGGCTGGAGGAGGGCGATCCAGACTTTGCCTTGCGTCGTAAGTTCAACATGCGCCTAATTCTGATTGCCATTTTCGCCACCCTTGCATCCTCAGCGATGGCGGAAGACTATGCCCGCGTAACTGATCGCGGGGCCTTCGTTGCACTTGTATCAGGCAAAAGCTTAACCAGTCTGGGCGTCAGTTTGATCGTCAGCCCGTCGGGTTCCATCGGTGGCCGCGCGTTCGGCCGCGACGTCACCGGCTCCTGGACCTGGAGTGGCGGATATTTCTGCCGCACATTGAAAGCCGGAGACAAAATATTCCCCCGGAACTGCCAACTGGTCCAAACCAAAGGCAACCGCCTGCGCTTCACCGCAGACAAAGGCACAGGCGAAACCGCCAACCTGCGCATCCGGTGAGGATATAGGCGGTCTAATCAAAGGGTAACGTCCCCTTTTCCGGAACCGATCCATCATTGCAAGATTAGGGCTTCAGAAGAGGACCTCTTGCTGGGCAGGCTTAAGTGAATATAGTTCATGAAAGCAAGGACAAGATCATGAACCTCACCAAGGACGAACTCGAAGCTCTCAGACGTCACGGTTTTTCGACTAAAGACGTATTCGATGGTACTAGGTACTCAACCAGTGAGTGGCAGCGTATGCTAGAGACAAATGGTCAACACGTCGCCATCCGCAAGGCACCTTGTAAAAAGGGCGGCCATCGCCTCTTTGACAAGGGAAATCACTGCTTAGTATGTTCACCTGCCAGCCCCGGATTCATTTCTCGCCACACAACAAACGGCTATGTGTACATTTACGGTTCACTAAAAGGAAAGCTAATAAAGGTAGGATTTACCACCGATCTCTCAGAACGATATAAGTCTATCATTCAGGAATCATACGGAGGTTTTGACGACTGGGAGCAACTGTTTTTTGTCCAGTTTGAAAACGCCGGGAGAGTTGAAAGCCAAGCACACTCCGCACTCGCTGACTGTATCGCTGTAGGCAGTTATATTAAGGACGGAAAAACAAAAAACTCCCGCGAGTTATTTAGTTGTTCGTTCTCTCGAGCACGAGACGCAGTCCTGAAATCTAGCGAAAAGAAGATGTCAGAACCCAAAACTTCCCTTCGCACCCAGCTCTACGAGTTCTAGTCTGCGCCCAATACTCGTTGTCCCAGGAATTTGGGAAGTTCGAGGCCTAATTTAATGAATGCTCGAACATACCTCGTTTGACGTTGTGCAGCCTGGCCGCAATGCATAAGTCTGCAAGGGGTCATACTCGGACATCGTATTTGCCTTCCTTGTCAGACCGCTTTGCTTCTGAAAGCGAAAATTCAAACTGACCCACCACCCAGTACTATAGCTATGCGGAAGCGGCGAGAGAGCGCCAATAAACACTCAAAAATCGGTCATTTTGCATTGAGCAGAGCCCCCTCAATCCAAATACTTATCCGCCCTCTGCCCCGCCCGTTCATAGTGGATGGGCAGCGCTCGACCATAGAGCTGCTTTGCGCGCTCTGGTGTGCCGACCATGTTGGATTCTTCGACATATGAAAAGATCGCGACGTAGCGCCGACGCGGGCCACTGAGGGGGGCCACTCTGTGTAGTGAGTATCGCCCGCGAAAGATTTGCAAATCGCCTGGCTCAAGGTGGAGCACCTTCACCTTGTTTGACGTGCCGTTGAGAACGCGAGAGACTTCAGCGAAATTTTCGTCCCCCTCACGAATGTGGGGCGCGTATTCGAATGCACCACCTTGATCGGCATTCTGAATGGCAAGGGTGACGGTAAAATTATTCGTGTCGAAATGCCACGGAAAGCCGTTGCCTTCCTCGGCCATGTTGACGATGACATCCGCCAATGGATCGGCGTAGCGGTAGAATTCTTTCTCCTGCAGACAGTCTTGGATGAAGCGGTCGAAGCCTTCGCTATCGTGAATGGTGCGAAGCGGGCCGTCCTTTGGAAAATTGTCGGCAGGCACAAATGAATTCGAGCGATCAAAGAACTGCCTGCGTGGATCGTCAGCGGCAAGACTTGGATCGTCCTGGGTGAAATAAACATTGGTGCGGTTGAAACTGCGGTGGCCTTTGTCTGCGACGCGATCTGCCTCCACTTTAAGTGCGGCAATTCCATCGGGCTTCAGAAATTGTTTGATGACAGCACAGCCGTCCCGGTCCAAGTCGGCACGAACGGTCTTTAACAAGGCCTCTCGCTTTGTTCCTTGCTCATTGATCGGGTATCGCTCGTAGTCAATCATGTTTGAAAGCCCCTATCCATCCAACTGACATGCAACGGATGATCCAGCTGTTGATTTGAGACTAGCGCAAATGGGTATCGGTGAAAAGTGTGGAAGCTGCTAGAGGCTGCCGATGACCACTCAAAAATCAATCGTTTTCCTTGGCGCAACTGGTGCAGTCGGGGGCGTTGCACTTTCGCGGCTTGCTGATCACGCGGATGTTTCGCAACTCACATTGCTGCTACGACGGGACATTGCAGCCCAGGGCCGGGCAATCGCGCAGCACATCGTCGACACCACTGATCCTGCGACCTATGCCGTTTATCTTGACGGCCATGATACCGCGATCTGCACCATGGGTGTTGGCGAACCCAGTAAAGTCTCGCGCGAGGAATTCGCAAGGATCGATCATGATGCGGTGCTGGCTTTTGCCAAGGCATGCCGCAATGCTGGCGTGAAACATTTCGTGCTGCTCGGGTCAGTTGGTGCGGATGCAAATTCACGCAACTTTTATCTCAAGAGCAAGGGCGCATTGCGCGATGCCATTGCAGCGCTCGGCTTTGAAAGTGCTACGACCTTTCAACCCTCAATGATCGTGACACCGTCAAATCGTTATGGAATGAGTCAGGCGGTTCTGCTTGCTGTGTGGCCCACCGTTTCGCATCTGCTTTGGGGGCCACTCAAAAAATATCGCGGCATCCCAATCGAAACCCTAGGCCGCGCCATCGCCAATGCAGCGCTGACCAACAACAAGGGCGCTAGCGTGATGCATTGGGAAGAAATCAACGCGATGGGGAAGGCTTGACAACGCAAACTCATCCGTTCAACTTCAGATTATTCTTCCATCGCGGGAGAGACTGGCCGCAAAACCAGCGCCGAAGGAGCAACCGCCCCGGAAACTCTCAGGCAAAAGGACCGCATGGAATTCTAAAATCTGGAGAGCAGCAGCGCGTGTTTGCGGTGCTCACCGAAGGAGAAACTGGATCGATGATCCACAAAACTCTCAGGTTCCTGACAGAGGGGGCGCAAACTGTCGGGAGAAGTCATGGCTGATGACCAGGTAAAACGCACACCACTTTACGATACACATGTTGCATTGGGCGCTCGCATGGTGCCTTTCGCGGGCTATGAAATGCCGGTGCAATACAAGGACGGCATTATCGCCGAACATAATTGGACGCGCAGCCATGCGGGCCTGTTTGATGTCTCGCACATGGGACAATGCTTGATCAGCGCGACAAGTTTTGAACGCGCAGCCGACGCCATGGAAACTTTGGTGCCTGCTGACATCAAGGGGTTGGCGCCACAGCAGCAGCGCTATTCGCAATTGCTAGCCAATGATGGCGGTATTCTTGATGATCTGATGATCTCGCGCATGGCCGATGGCAGGCTTTACGTTGTTGTGAATGCGGGTTGCAAGGACGCGGACTACGCGCATATCGCCCGGCACCTGCCTGGCGATGTGAAGCTTGAACAGCTTGATGATAAAGCCCTCATCGCCCTGCAAGGCCCGGAAGCTGAGGCAGTACTTGCTGCTCTTGATCCAAAAACCAAAGACATCGCCTTCATGCATTTCGCTTTGCTTGAAATCGCGGGCGTGAAGGACGTGCATGTCTCGCGCTCGGGTTACACCGGCGAAGATGGTTTTGAATTGTCGATGCCAAATTCTGACGCTGTGAAAATCTGGAATGCACTGTTGCAGGATGAGCGCGTCAAGCCGATTGGCCTTGGTGCGCGCGATAGCTTGCGTCTTGAGGCGGGCCTTTGTCTTTATGGTCACGACATCGACACAACGACTTCACCCATCGAGGCAGGCCTGCAATGGTCGATTGCCAAGCGCCGCCGCGAGGAGGGAGGCTTCCCCGGCGCAAAACGCATTCAGCGCGAACTCTCATTTGGCCCTGCGCGCAAACGCGTCGGCCTGCGCCCCGAATCCCGTGCACCCGCGCGTGAAGGAACAGCAATCCTTTCAGCAGATGGCACAGAAATCGGCCGCGTCACGTCGGGTGGCTTCGGTCCAACCTTGGGCACACCAATGTCGATGGGCTATGTGCGACCAGATTTTGCAACTCCCGGCACATTGGTGAAACTCGTGGTGCGCGATAAGGAAATCGTCGCGCGTGTTGAAAAACTGCCTTTCGTACCCAACCGCTTCAAAAGATAAGAGGAAATAATGAGTGTCAAATACACTGAAGAACACGAGTGGATCACTGTCGATGGTGATGTCGCCACAGTTGGCATCACCAATCATGCACAAGAGCAATTGGGCGATGTAGTTTTCGTTGATCTGCCGGCAGTCGGAAAATCCGTCAGCAAGGGCGGCCCTGCCGCTGTCGTTGAAAGTGTAAAAGCCGCAAGTGATGTATTCGCACCAGTAACTGGCGAAGTCGTTGCAGTAAACGCAGATCTCTCAGGCGATCCGGCATTGGTCAACAGCGAAGCCGAAGGCAAAGCCTGGTTCATGAAAATCAAGCTCGCCAATCCCGCCGAGCTTGAAGGTTTGATGGACAAGAAGGCTTACGAAAAGTTTGTTGGCCAGTGAGTCAATAAGTGATTCAGTCAATCACCTCTCCAGGGTAAACGCCCCAGAGTTGGGTTTGCAGGATGTAGCCTTCATAATCGCCTGAGATAAAGCCGCACCATTGGCCGTCACATTCTTCGATTGAACTCAGAACGCCGCCAGAAAGTTTCGCGACGATGGCGGCGTCGGAAGTCTTGCCGTCAAAAAGCGCGGCATGCGCTGCCTTGCCCGGAGCAACAACGGCAAAGCGCTTGCCGGATAACATCTGCATGAGGATCCAGCCTTCCTGGCCGTCAACATCGCGGATGCGCCGCCAGTTTTCAAACTCGGCGGTGATTTCTACGGGATAACCCTTGCGCTGATAAACCCAGGCAACCGGATACTCGCTTGAAGGACCGCGCCGCACATTGACCTTGCCGGATTTCAGCGTCACGAATCGCGGCACAGGCAGTCCTGAAGGCCCGAGCTGGCGGCTATCGGCGGGCGAAACCGATCCCGTAATTTCGCCTGTAGCGGGCTTGGGATTGCTTAAAAACAGCACGCCTCCGCCCAACGCAACAGCAATTGCACCCAAGGTGGCAAGCACCAGAGGCTTTTTCAGGGTCCATTTCGCCCAGCGAAGCAATTGCACGCGTCCCATGCTCCTAGCACTGCCAAGGCTTGGTTAATAATCTGTTCACAATAAACTGATCGCAGGTGACTCCCGTTGTGGGGAACACCCGCCTATAGGTTTCGCAAACAAGGAGATTTCATGAATATCACCCGTCGCGCCATGCTTGCTTCATCCGCAGCTTTTGGATTTTCAAGCTTGAACCCTTCGCGGGCATTCGCGGCAGGATTCGCTGACATTGAGGCCATCGCCAAAGGCCAAACAGTTTACTTCAACGCGTGGGCGGGCTCCGACACGATCAACGCCTACATCAAATGGGCAGGCGACGAAGTAGAAAAGCGCTACGGCGTCAAGGTCGAACATGTCAAAATCACCGACACCGCAGAAGTGGTCAAGCGCGTGCGCGATGAAGTGGCCGCTGGCAAGAAAGATGGTTCGGTTGATCTAGTGTGGATCAATGGCGAAAATTTTCGCGCCATGAAACAGGAGAAGCTTCTCGCAGCCCCTTGGAGCGAGTTGTTGCCCAACCATAAGCTCGTCGATGTCGAAGGCAAGCAAACTGTAACGCAGGATTTCAGCGAAAAAGTCGAAGGGCTCGAAGCACCTTGGGGCATGGCACAGCTCACATTTTTTGCCGATGGCGCAAAGGTGCCAAGTCCACCGCGCAGCATGAAAGAGTTGATGGGCTTTGCAGCTGCCAATCCGGGCCGCGTCACCTATCCAGCACCTCCCGATTTCTATGGCACCACGTTCATCAAGCAGGCGCTTTATGAGTCAGGCATCGACTCTGGCGTGCTGACGTCTCCCGCCGACGACAAGACCTTCGCTTCAGTGCAAGCGGCATGGGAAGCAACGCTTGATGGCCTGCACAAGAATTTCTGGCGCGAGGGAAAGCAGTTCCCCAAAGCGCAAGCTGATCAAACCAATATGGTCGCTGATGGTGAATTGTTGATCGGCATCACCTTCAATCCGAATGAGCCTGCAAACCTTGTGGCTGCTGGCCGCATGCCGGCAACAACAATCGCATGGCAGCACAGTGCAGGCACCATTGGCAACACGCATTTCGTTGCCATTCCTGCGAATGCGAAAGCCAATGCCGGTGCACAAGTCCTCGCCAACTTTCTGCTCTCCGCCGAAGCGCAGGCCCGCAAGAACGACATCAAGATATGGGGGGATCCAACAGTACTTGCGGTTTCGAAACTCTCAGCCGATGAAAAGAAAGCCTTTGCCGCAGCATCGGCACCCGGGAGCGTGACGCTCCCCGGCCCAACGCTACTGGAGCCACACGCAAGCTGGGTAAGCCTGCTCGAAGCGGCTTGGCTGAAGCGTTACGGGCAGGGGTAAAGCGCCCCTTCGACTCGGGCAATCTTTCCAACTAAGCTCGCGCCTATGACACAAAGAAAAATACTGCCGTTGCTCGGATGGAAGGAGCATGTGGTCTTTCCGAAATTGCGTTTGGGGCCTGTGATTGCGAAAGTGGATACGGGCGCGCGTACGGCAGCGCTTCATGCTGACAGGATCGAAGTGCACGGCAAAACCGTGCGCTTTGTCATTGTGGATGAAGGGCGGGCGCGGTTCTATCGCGCACCGCTTGGTGGCCACAAGCGCGTGAAAAGTTCAAATGGCCAGAGCGAAACCCGCCCCGTCATTCGCGCCACCTTGCAAATCGGGCAAATCACCTTCAAGGCAGATGTGACACTGACAGACCGAACCGACATGGGTTATCCAATGCTTCTCGGACGCGATACGATCAAGGGCTTGTTCCTCGTCAATCCGGCGCGAAGTTTTCTGCTCGCCCGCCTTGGTGAGCTTGAATTATGAAAATCGCACTCCTCACCCGCAACGCAAAACTCTATTCGCATGAGCGCCTGATCAAGGCAGCGGAAGAACGCGGCCACGAAATTGTGCCGATTGATTATCTGCGCTGTTACATGAACATCACCTCGCGCAATCCGGAATTGCGTTTCAAAGGCGAAAAGCTCGAAGGCTTTGATGCAGTGATCCCGCGCATTGCGGCTTCCCACACATTTTATGGTTTGGCCGTTTTGCGGCAATTTGAAATGATGGGTGTGTGGCCCTTGAACGAAAGTGTTGCGATTGGCCGAAGCCGCGACAAGTTGCGTTCACTGCAAATTCTGTCACGCGATGGTGTTGAACTTCCGGTCACGGCTTTTGCCAATTACACCAGCGCATCGGATGATATTTTGAACATGGTGGGCGGTGCGCCCGTGGTGATCAAATTGCTTGAGGGAACACAAGGGATCGGCGTAGTGCTGGGTGAAACGCGGCGTGGCGCAAAATCAGTAATCGAGGCGTTTCAAGGTGTTGACATCAACATTCTCGTGCAGGAATTCATCAAGGAAGCAGAAGGCCGCGATATCAGAGCCTTTGTGATTGGCCAGAAAATCGTGGCGACGATGGAGCGCGCCGGACCCAAGGGCGATTTCCGTTCCAACTTGCATCGCGGTGGCACAGCAGCCGAAGTGAAACTTTCTCCGGCCGAAAAAACGACAGCACTCAAGGCGGCAAAATCCATGGGCCTCAACGTGGCAGGCGTAGATATGCTGCGCTCCAAGCGCGGGCCCGTTGTGATGGAGGTCAATTCATCACCCGGCCTTGAGGGCATCGAAAAAGCAACGGGCGTTGATATTGCAAAGCTGACGATTGCGTTCATCGAGAAACATGCCAAGCCAGGCAAAACCAAAACGCGGGGGCGTGGATGAGTTTTCAGATTGCGGGCCGCGAAGTGGCGCGCGGACAAACCGCCACGGTTGATCTTGAAGTCTCAACACTCGCCAACAATACGCGGCTGCACTTGCCAGTGCATGTGGTGCATGGCGCGAAAGATGGTCCGGTGTTTTTTGTATCGGGCGTTGTGCACGGCGATGAGATTCAAGGTGTGGAAATCATCCGCCGTCTGTTGAAGTTTCTTGCCCCTGAAAAACTGGCGGGCACACTGCTGGCCGTACCCATCGTCAACAGTTTCGGATTTCTCAACCAGTCGCGCTACATGCCAGACAGGCGCGATCTCAACCGTTCGTTTCCGGGATCGGATCAAGGTTCGCTTGCGAGCTTGTTGGCCGATCTGTTTTTCCGCGAAGTGGTGCTGCGCGCAAAATATGGTGTGGATTATCACACGGCCGCACTTCACCGTTCCAACCTGCCGCAAATTCGCGTCTCGCCAAAAGATGAAAGTCTGGAAGCGCTGGCCGAAGCGTTTGCGCCGCCGATGATCTTGGTGGCGCGCGAGCGTGATGGTTCGCTTCGTAAATGCGCTGCTGATGAAGGCGTGCAAGTGCTTCTTTATGAGGGCGGCGAGGCGTTGCGCTTTGATGAGAAGGCGATTGATGCAGCCGTCAAAGGCACGCTGCGCGTCATGCGCCACCTTGGCATGATTGAGCAAGCACCAGCGGTTATCGCTGGTCACGTCACCACGAAATCATTTTCCAGCGCCTGGGTGCGGGCCCCCGAAGGTGGCATCTTGCATTCGGTGCGCCGCGAAGGGGATCGTGTGGCAAAGCTCGAGCCATTAGGTGTGATTTCTGATCCACTTGGCACGGCCACTGTCAGTGTGGTCGCGGAAGAAGACGGCATCATCATCGGGCGCACGCAACTACCTGTGGTCAATCGCGGCGATGCGCTGTTTCACATCGCTAGGATCAAGCCAGAACCGCGCGAAGCTGCGGAATCAACGCCGGATGAAGATGAAATCATCTAAGGTGAATTTGCCGCATTTTTGCCAAACCAAATCTGCTATCGGTCTTGGTCCATGCTGCGACATCTTCTCCCCGTTCTTACATTCGTGTTTCTCGCCTTCAATCACGTCGGATTGAGCGCGCAAACGCTTTCGTCGTCTTCGGTTCAAATTGAATGGAAGGTGACCAATCGGTTTAGACTGTTTGCTGATACCGAGACATTCAGCGCGCATGAAATTGCCTGGCGGCAGTATTTGCAACATGTCGATGCTCGGCATTTGGATGACGAAGCGGAGTCACGGCTTATTCGTACCACTTCAGTGCTTGGTGTCGAGCATGTGTTGAACGACCGCTTCATTCCCTTCACCGAAATCCTGCGCACCAAATATGACTGGCGCGGCTGGGCTGCGCGTCATGTCGACAATACCTGCTGGGATCAGAAATCACGCACCCACGCCAAGTGTGGCGGTGTGGAAGCCTATGTCGAGCCTAAGTTTCACGAAGTCAAAATCTGGCTGCGACAGATCGTGAAATCACCAATTCTTAATGAGATGAATTGCGAGTGGCACGTGGATGATGGTGCTGCGAATGTGGTGCCATGTGATGAAGCTGCATTGATCCAAATCCCTTACCCCAAGGGGGCTACGATCTCGGTCAACGTTGCAGGCGAGCAAGCGATATCAACCGAGATTGCAGTAAAGGACCTGCTGATCGTCGGGATGGGCGACAGTTTTGCCTCTGGTGAAGGTAATCCAGATCGGCCCGTCGTAATGTCGGCTGATGAGCGTCACAAGACATTCTATCCTCAACGCGAAAAAAATGATGTTTCGGGTAATGCCGTGTGGATGGATGCGATGTGCCACCGCTCGCTCTATGGTCACCAATTGCGTGCGGCCCTGCAGATCGCAATCGAGAACCCGCAAAGTGCAGTTACTTTCATGGGCTATGCCTGTTCAGGTGCAGCAGTGGAAGAAGGTCTGCTTGGCCCGCAGGAGTTGGTGGACTATGTGGGCATCGACAACAATGACGGCACTGTCCAGGCAAAATCTGTTTATGGCAGCGAAAAGCAGAACCAGTTTTTCTGGCTGATGCGCGAGTTGTGCAAGAACAAGCCGCAAAAATCGGGTGGCGTCTGGTCATGCCCGGATCGTGCGTTTCGCCGCAACATCGATTTTCTTCTGCTCTCGGTTGGAGGCAACGACATTGGCTTTTCCAACCTCGTCGGTTGGGCAACGTTGCGTTCCAGCGTGTCGTCGTCACTTGCAAAATTCTTTGGCGCAACGGTAAAGCCCTCGCGCTTTGCAGATAACATGCGCGACATTCTTCCCGGTGCCTATGGCAAGCTCGCCAAGGCAATTGAATCTGCTTTGCCGATAGTGCCAAGCGAGGCTGGTTTTGATGCCACGCGCGTGGTGTTGACGGCGTATCCTGATATTCTCGCCGATGAAAAAGGCGCGACTTGCACTGGCGGTGATGACGAAGAACTGCCAGCAAACCAGTCACTCACTTACTTTGCGTCCTGGCTTTCGATTGATAGCACCAAGATCACGGCAGCACATGCTCAACTGGGCGCACTGCACAAGCGCATGGGTGAACTCGCCGAAGATCATGGCTGGCATTTTGCCGGGCGCACCTATGAAGACAAGCCCTTCCGGGGCCACGGGTTCTGCGCGCAAAACCCTTTGCGCATCACCGATCCGGCAGAACAATTGATCCTGCCATGCTTGGGCAAGGCGAAAAATTCCACCTCGGATTGCCAGCGGAGTTTTTCTGGAAAAGAACGCAGCTGGCGGCCCTATCATCCGTCTACGGATAATTACCCTTATGCGCTGCGCCAGCGCTGGGTACGCACATTCAATGATGCCTACATGATCATCAACAGCAAGGTTGCCGGTCGCACTGGAAAGATTGATGAGCGCGCATCAGAGACCGTGTTTTCCGAAACCATTGGCGCAATGCATCCATCAGCTGAAGGTCATGCCGCGATGGCCGATGCGATCCTGATGGACATCCGCGATGATGTGGCGCGGGCGCTTGGGAAAGAATAGGTCTTTTAATCTCGGTCCCAAGTGCCTATTTTGAAAATAGAAATGGAAACCGCTACGTGACCCAGAATATCGCCTCAAGTTTCAACATGACCGAACAGCAGCTCGCCACCTTTACGCAAGAGGCATTGCGCAAGGCTGATGATGGCGAGCTTTTCATTGAGCACCGCCAGCAGGAAGCATTCGTGTTTGATGATGGTCGATTGAAAACGGCGAGCTACGATGAGTCCAAGGGTTTTGGTTTGCGTGCTATTGCGGGCGAAACAGCAGCTTATGCGCATGCGACTGAACTTTCGCTTTCCGCGTTGAAGCGTGCCGATCAAACCTGTCAGACCATTCTCGATCATGGCCAAACCAAGAAGGTTGATGCCTCACCTGTGGCCACCAACCGGAAGCTCTATGCCGATACCAATCCGGCAGAGGCGATGGAGTTTTCAGACAAGGTTTCGCTGCTGCAGAAGGTTGATGCCTATGCGCGCAACCTTGATAGCAAGGTGAAACAGGTTTCGGTTTCACTGGGTGTTGATTATCAGGCAGTGACAATCGTGCGTGGCGATGGTCGCATCTACCGCGATCACCGCCCACTGATGCGCTTCAATGTCAGCGTCGTCACTGACAATGGCAAATTGCAGGGAACCGGCAGTGATGGCTTTGGTGGCCGCGCCAGTCTTGCAACCTACCTCACCGAAGAAAAATGGAAAGGTGCTGTTGATGAATCGCTGCGTCAGGCACTTGTGGCGCTTGAAGCTGGCGATGCACCCGCAGGTGAAATGGATGTGCTGCTTGGTCCCGGCTGGCCCGGCATTTTGCTGCATGAAGCAATTGGCCACGGCCTTGAAGGCGACTTCAACCGCAAGGGCACATCGGCCTTTGCGGGCTTGATGGGCCAGCGCATTGCAGCACCCGGCATCACCGTTGTTGATGATGGCACGCTGCCTGATCGGCGCGGCTCAATTTCGATTGATGATGAAGGCACGGCCTCGAACTGCACCACGCTGATCGAGGATGGAATTCTGGTTGGCTACATGCAGGATCGTTTGAACGCGCGTTTGATGGGTGTTTCGCCCACAGGCAATGGCCGCCGCCAATCCTATGCGCACGCACCAATGCCACGCATGACCAACACTTACATGCTCAATGGCAAGCACGAGGCGGGTGAAATTCTCGGTTCGATGAAATCCGGCCTCTATGCGAAATCCTTTGGCGGCGGACAGGTTGATATCACCTCCGGCAAATTCGTGTTCACCGTGACTGAGGCTTATGTGATTGAGGACGGAAAGTTGGGCAGGCCTGTGAAAGGCGCAATCCTGATTGGTTCAGGTGCCGATGCGCTGAAACGGATCAGCATGGTGGGCAATGATCTCGCCCTCGACAAGGGCATCGGCACCTGCGGCAAGCAGGGCCAGGGTGTACCCGTAGGCGTTGGTCAACCGACATTGCGGATTGATGCCATCACCGTTGGTGGCACGCAGGCGGCATGAGTGACGAGGTTCCAAAGCTTGTCATCTTCGATATGGATGATGTGCTGTGCCACTATGATGTGGGACGCAGGTTGCGTTATCTCGCTGAGATCGCAGGCACCACGGCGCGCGATGTGAAAGCAGCTTGTTGGGATTCGGGCTTTGAGGATCTGGCGGACTCTGGTGGCTACCCCGATGGCGAAATCTATTTACAGGAATTCTCGCGGCGCATAGGCGCGGAAATCAGCCGCGAGGAATGGTTGAAGGCGCGTCGCATCGCGATGACACCACATGCAGAAGTGATTGCACTTGCAGAAGCCATCAAGCCGCAGGCTGATCTTGCAATCTACACCAACAATGGTCCGCTGGTGAAACAGAACTTCCCGGTACTTCTGCCGGAAGCCACCCGCGTGATCGCCCAACAATTCTGCTCTTACGAATTCAACACCAAAAAGCCAGACCCGCGCGCCTATGTGCGCTTGCTCGCACATCTCGATGTGGAACCAACGAAATGCTGGTTTATCGATGACAAGAAATCTAATGTTGAAGGAGCGCGTATCGCCGGATTGCGCGCGCACCACTTTCGCGACTTCGCACGTTTGCGCGAAGAGGCCATGACCATGGGATTTGAAATTTAAGGGGTATAATCAATGTCACTCAATTCAATGCTTGCTGCTGCACAAGGTGGCGCATTCTATAAAAATGCAGGTGCCACAGTCGGTCTCGGCGAAGCTGATGCAAAGGCGGCCATCTCCGCAATGGCGCCTGCGATTGCGGAAAAGCTGAAGGCCAAGGCCGAAGCTGATCCAGAAGCGTTTGATGCGTTGCTCGATCTTCTGGAAGAAGGCGGCGACTCGTCCGATCTTGATGATGTTGATGCAATGACTGGTGCTGAAGCGCTGTCTGATGGCGCACAGATTCTGGAAGATCTTTATGGCGCAAAGGGTGCTGGAGCACTTTCATCACATGCACCCGATTTGCCTGCAGGGGCACGCACCAAACTGGCCGCGATCAGTGCAACTTCGGTACTTGCGGCACTTGCCGCATCGCAGCCCCAACAAGTAGCTGATGTGCCCGAAGAGAAATCCGGCGGCGGATTTTTCGCGGTGATTTTTGCAGCGATCTTCAAGGGCCTGTTGCAGGGCGCTTCACGTCAGCTTGCACCAAAACGTAGACGCAGGCGCAGTTATGGTTATAGTTATGCAACGCGGCGGCGCACACCCCGCAGACGGACTCGCAGGCCCGGTCTTGATTCCGTATTCGACGCAATTTTGAAAAACAGGTGATGAAAATGGATCTCTCGCAAATTGGACGTCAATTCGGACTTGATGATGCACAAACCCGTGCTGCGTTTGAAGCGCTGGCCCCGGTGGTTGCCGCAGGGGTTCGGAAATCGGCGCAGACTCCTGAAGGCTTGCAAGATGTATTGAAGCGCGTCGTTGCAGGTGGTTATGGTGAGACGCTGGGTAATCCCGACGCAGTAGCGTTCGAGCGTGCCAAGCCGCGCGGCGATGATTTGCTCGGCCAGATTTTCGGTTCACCCGATGTGAGCCGTGGCGTTGCCCAACAACTCTCCGGATCGACTGGCATTGGTGCAGCGATCCTGAAGAAGCTATTGCCAATTGTTGCTTCGATTGTGATGGGGCAAGTTTCGAAGCGCATGGGCGGTGCTGGTTCGGTTCCTGCTGGCGGCTCTGGCGGTGGCTTTGGTGATATTCTGAAAGACATTCTGGGTGGCGGACTCGGTGGCGGCCAAGGTGGCAGCCAAGGTGGCAGCATGGGCGGTGGTAGCCAAGGCGGCGGAGATGGCGCAGGCGTGCCAGGCCTTCCTGATGCAAGACTGGGGCAGGGTAATCGTCCGCTCAATATTCCAGAGACACCACAAGCAGGCCCTGATGATTATCAGTCTTCGCCACAGCGCAACACCACAGGGCGCAATCCCTTGGAAGACATGCTGAACGACATCATCAACAATGGCGGGCAGAATGGCCGCGTCATCGTCAAGCAATTGCCGCCCGAGCAGATGGGTGACATCTTGCGCGATATTTTTGGCGGGCAATTTCCCGGCGGCCAGCAGGCGCCAACCGGCCAAGGTGTTGAACGCGGCCGCCGCGCCATCGAAGATGTGACAGGCGGCGGCACGCCACGCGGTTCTGCGGCAGAAGATCTGCTCAACTCAGTTGAGCGTTCACTGAGGCGCGGCTGAGGCGTTCTTCCAATGCCAAGCTCGCATTGACACTGAGCGGCAAATGCGCCGCCCAGACGACGTCGGCACGGTGCATGCCAGCGTCCTCAAGCAGATGATCATCAAGCGCTAACAGTGCGGCAACTGATCGGCGGGCCTGCCAATTGTCGATGAGGCGGAGAAGCGGGGCAGCTGAGACCTGCTGCTGTGCGGCTTCATAATGATGGGCGAGATCGTGGGTCATGGCATGGCTCTCCTGGTCATGAAAAAAAGAATTTCTTTCATGTTTTCAACGTGATGTGACGTTCTGATGGAGCCACTATGGGCGATTTTGATTGATCAATCCAACAAATGGTTCTAATGTCACCCATAAGCAGGAGTGATCAATCATGTTGCCCCATCTCGATATCGACCAGCTCAAAACCTTTCTCGCCATTGCCGACACCGGAAACTTCACCCGCGCTGGAGTGGACGTTTTTAAAACTCAGTCAGCCGTTTCAATGCAGATGAAGCGGCTCGAAGAACAACTGGGCCGACCACTCTTTGCCAAGGACGGGCGTGGCATGCGCTTCACCCGTGATGGCGAGCGGCTGATTGAATATGCGCGGCGCATTGTGGCGATGAGTGATGAAGCGGTTTCCGCTTTCACGCGGCCGGAAGTCACGGGCACGGTGCGCTTTGGAACGCCCGATGATTATGCCGAATATTTTCTGCCCGTAGTTTTGGCGCGCTTTGCAAAAACCCATCCGCTGATTACGGTTGATGTGGAGTGCCTGCCGAGTTCGCAGTTGAATGAACGCGTGGCGCGCGGTGAGATTGATATTGCCACGGTCACTTATGAATGTGCGGTAAGCGGCAATGATGTGCTGCGTCAGGAAGAACTTGTCTGGGTCACATCGGAACGCAAGACAATTCACGAGCAGGACCCGTTGCCGCTCGCTGTAGCGCATGCGGGTTGTTGCTGGCGCAGACAGATGACGCAATCATTGGAAAACATGAACCGCAAATACCGGATCGCCTACGCCAGCCCGAATTCGGCGACGATCAACGCCGCCGTGTTGCAAGGTTTGGCAGTGAGCGCCATGCCACTGTCTTTCGTGCGGCCCGGAATGCGCGTACTCACCAAGCGTGAAGGATTTCCATCACTGGGCACATTCGACATCGGCCTCATCTTCAAGCCCGGTCGCAAAAGCCCGGCGATCGAAGCCCTCGCCGCACATATTCATGACGGTCTGCAAACCAAACAGTTTGCCGTGGCAGCGGAGTGAAACATGATCACAGTTGATGCCCTTGAGGCCAAGACTAAACTCTCTGAACTTCTTGACCGCGTAGAAGCTGGTGAGGACGTGTTGATCACGCGCCACGGCAAGCCAGTTGCGCGACTGACCCATGACACGCAAATCAATTCCGTTCGCCGGACAGAGGCTGCAAAACAACTGGCATCTCTGGCGAAATCGCAAACCCTTGGAGAAGAAGACTGGCGACAACTGCGCGATCAAGGTCGCAAGTGAGCGCTTTCGTAACAGACGCCTCATTCGCTGCTGCATGGTGCTTTGAAGATGAAGCCACTCCACTGATACGCGAATGGCTGGTGCGCGCTGGGGAGCACGGCATCATCGTGCCAGATCTTTGGAAATACGAAGTGGGCAACTTGCTCTGCATGGCGGAACGTCAAGAAAGGATAACTTCGGACAACGTGCGCCTCAGTCTTTCACTTTTGCAGGACCTTGTGATTGAAGAATATGCTTCTTCACTTCCAGAAACTTGGAAAGATACTTTGGCACTGGCTCAACAATTCAGATTGACCGTGTACGATGCCAGCTACGCCCAGCTCGCCCTGCGCCGTCGCTTGGTTCTGGCGACAAATGACAAGCTGCTTGTCCAGGTCGCTTCAGCACTCGGTGTTGAAACGATCTCAGGCTGATCAGTTCGCCTTGAGCTTGCGATCACTGCGGCAGCGTTTCAATTTGTGCTGTTTGATCTTGCTGATCGAGATGACTTTGCCGTTCTTGCTGACCATGTCGAGGCAGGCACACGCGTAGCCATAGGACGGGCCGTTGACTGATATCCAGTCACGCGTGGTAAGGTCTGGCATCTGGTCCATGCCGTCGACACTCGCACCCCCTTGGGTCGAAAGGGTCCATTCGCCAGACGCATCATTGAGCCACCAATTGCCGGGCGTTGGGTTGACCACCCAGCCACAGCGGCGCTCCGCTGCTTGGGCAGGCAAGGCAAGGGCGAACAAGATGACTGCTGCAAATTCCATCAATCGCATAACTTACCCCATCAATAAGCAAAATCCCTGAACACGCGGGTAACATCGCCGTTCCAGTTGCCGTGGTAAAGTTCGAGCAATGTGTCAGCTGCGGTTTTGCCACTCGTCGCGGTTTCCTGCAAGATATCGAGGAAGGTGCTTTCGTCCTGGCCCTTGCAGCCTTGCTCGGCGCGCGCAACGAGTCCGGCCCGCGCGACATTCAACACTTCGATTGAGAGTTGCTGCATCGTCCGTCCACGGATGATTGCCTTCAAGCCTTGCGCTGGAACATCATCGCGCAAGTGCTGGCGCTCGTCGGCTGTCCAGTCCTTGACGAGATCCCAAGCCGCGTTGAGAGCCGTATCGTCATAGAGCAATCCGGTCCAGAAGGCCGAAAGCGCACACAGTCTGCGCCATGGCCCTGCATCAGCGCCGCGCATCTCGAGATATTTCTTCAAGCGCACTTCAGGGAAAATCGTCGTGAGATGATCAGCCCAATCTTTCATCGTGGGCTTTTCGCCCGGCAATTGCGGCAAGCGGCCTTGCATGAAGGCGCGGAAACTTTCACCAGCCGTGTTGATGTATTTGCCATTGCGCATCGCAAAATACATCGGCACATCGAGCGCATAGTCAACGTAACGCTCAAAGCCCATGCCATCTTCAAACGCAAAAGGCAGCATGCCGGAGCGCGCCTTGTCGGTGTCGGTCCACACATGCGAACGGAAGGACACATAGCCATTGGGCTTGCCTTCGAGGAAGGGCGAGTTCGCAAACAGTGCCGCTGCAACTGGCTGCAGTGCCAGTGACACGCGCAGCTTTTTCACCATGTCTTGTTCGCTGGCAAAGTCGAGGTTCACTTGCACGGTGCAGGTGCGAAACATCATGTCGCGGCCCATGGAACCAACCTTGTCCATGTAAGGCGCCATGATGCCGTAGCGACCTTTCGGCATCACAGGTGTTTCCGCCCGCGTCCATGTGGGGGAAGCACCAAGGCCCAGAAATCCTATGCCAAGCGCATCGCCAATTTCACGGACTTGCCGCAAATGATCGTGCACTTCCTCGCAAGAGTCGTGAATGTTCTTGAGCGGTGCGCCTGAAAGTTCAAACTGCCCGCCGGGTTCCAGCGAAATATTCGCCATGCTTTTGGGATCGGCGAGAGCGATGATATGCTCACCTTCATAAACACCTTCCCAGCCGAAGCGATCACGCAAGCCTTCGAGCAACGCCTTGATCGAACGCGTGCCTTCATAGGGCACGGGTGCCAGCGTGTCGGTGAGAAACGGAAATTTCTCATGCTCGGTGCCAATGCGCCATTCGTCCTTGGCCTTGCAGCCCGAAGCAAGATATTCAACGAGTTGCGATTTCGTTTCGACAGGCGCTTTAGCCGCCGCAGTGTCAGGTGTTGGTCCGCTCACAATAGTCCTCGTTTTCCCTGAGCTAAGCGTTCACCAGCAAAACGGCAAGTCATCAAGTATCAATTTTCCGCCAATCGCCAATTGCGGCCTGAACCAGCGCAAAAGCGGCAATCGCCACCGTGTCAGCGCGCATGATGCGGGGGCCGAGGGAGATGGCGCACACGTAAGGAAGCGCCTTCAGCATCGCGCGCTCTTCCTCTGTAAAGCCGCCCTCGGGACCGACGATAATGGCCGCAGGTGGGTTAATCGTGCTGAGCGATTTCAGCGGATCGGACTGTTCAGCCGTCTCATCGCAATAGATGAGTTTGCGTGTGGGTTGCCAGTCGCGGATCGTTGCATTCAGCGAAACAGGTTCCATGACCTCAGGCAGAAAAACCAGATTGCATTGCTCTGCAGCTTCAATGGTGTTGGCGCGCATGCGATCAAGGTTCACACGCTCGGCAATGGTGCGCGCGGTGATCACGGGGCGCAGGCGCCGCGCACCAAGCTCGGTTGCTTTTTGCACCATGTAGTCGAGACGTGCGTGCTTAAGTGGCGCAAACAGATAATCGATGTCGGGGGGCGGCTTTGCTTCGCTCACGCGGCGTTCGCACCGGAAGCTCGCATCTTTCTTTTTGACATCGGTGAGATAGGCCAGCCATTCGCCATCAGTGGCGTTGAAAACACAAAGCGCATCACCAGCATTCATGCGCAAAACATTGAGCACATAATGCGCCTGCTCGCGCGCCAGCGGAATATCGGTAGCGCTCGACAAGGGTTGATCAACAAAAAGTCTGGGAGTGGATTTCGCCATGGCGCGAGTGATAGACGAGACACCAGCAAAGTGCCAGAGTTGGCGCCTCTATTCCGTCACCCCAGCGAAAGCTGGGGCCCCGCTTACTTTCTGAAGCCGTTGAAAGGAGTGAAGAAAGCGGGATGCCAGCTTTCGCTGGCATGACGATATTGTGGGGGCTTTTTGAAATTATTTTTATAGAAGGAAACGCTATGCCGGAAAAACACATCGCACTCGTGACGGGTGCCAACCGCGGTATCGGTGCAGCCATCGTTACAGCACTCGTGGCGCGCGGTGATATTCATGTGCTCGCCGCCGCGCGAAAGCCTGATGGTATCACAGCGTCCAGCACCGTCACTCCAGTTGCGCTCGACCTTTCAACTGCCGCCTCGCGAAGGCGCGACGTTGCGGCAATCCTCAAAGCGCATCCGGTGATTGATATTCTCATCAACAATGCGGGTGTACTGCACAATGGAGTTTTGCTTGATCTGCCAGAGGACAAGCTCGCAAACTCAATCGAGGTGAATTACCTCGCACCGATTGATCTTATCCGGGCAGTGGTACCAGGCATGGTGAAGCGGGGCTTCGGCCGCATCGTCAATCTCTCGTCGGGATGGGGATCATTCGAAGATGGCCTCAACGGCCCGCCATCCTATTCAATGTCCAAGGCAGCGCTCAACGGCCTCACCCTCAGCCTCAGCCACGAACTTCCTGCGAATGTGAAAGTGAATTCCTGCTGCCCCGGCTGGGTGCGCACATCAATGGGCGGCCCCAACGCCACAAGAGCCCCCGAACAAGGTGCCGAAACCCCAGTCTGGCTCGCAACCCTGCCCGACGATGGGCCGAGTGGTGGCTTCTTCAGGGACAAAAAGCGGATTGGGTGGTGAATGAAGGCGCTGTGGCATTTTCCACGCGCCTTGTGATACACCGCCACCATGCCAACTGCCAGTAACCGCACCTCAACAATTGCTGATGCTCTGCCGAACCAATGGTTCATGCGCATGCTGCCATCGGCAATTTTGCCCTATGCGCAGCTTGCGCGGTTGGATCGCCCGATTGGGTGGTGGTTGTTGTTGTTGCCGTGCTGGTGGGGTCTTGTGTTGGCGAAACCTGACCCATGGTACGCGGTGTTATTTCTGATCGGCGCGATTGCCATGCGCGGTGCCGGCTGTGTGGTCAATGATATTGCCGACCGCAATTTCGATGCGCAAGTAGAGCGCACAAAAAACCGCCCCTTGCCTTCAGGTCGCGTGAGTGTGACGCAGGCCTTTGTGTTTCTCGGCGTGCTGTTGCTGATCGGGCTTGGCGTTTTGCTGCAGTTCAACCACTTTACGATCCTGCTCGCACTTTCTTCGCTGATCATTGTCGCTGTTTATCCATTCATGAAGCGTGTCACTTATTGGCCGCAAGCGGTGCTCGGCCTTGCTTTCAACTGGGGTGCGCTGGTGGGATGGAGCGCGGTGACGGGATCGCTCGCTGCGGCTCCCCTTTGGCTCTATGCAGGCGGCGTGTTTTGGACACTCGCCTACGACACAATCTATGCGCATCAGGATAAGGATGACGATGTTTTGATCGGCGTCAAATCCACCGCGTTGAAATTTGGCGCAAACACCAGGCCATGGCTCGCCGGATTTTTTGCTGTGGCCATCGCGTGTTTTGCATTCGCACTTTTTGTTGTTGGCGCCGGAACACTGGCATGGATCGGTCTGGTAACGGCTGGTGCCCATGGCGCCTGGCAGGTCAGTGTTTTTGACCACACCAACAGCGCCAAGTGCCTCCAGCTGTTTCGTTCCAACCGCATATTTGGACTCTTGCTTTTGGCAGGCTTTCTCGCCGATACACTGGTGCGATGACTCAAAATCTCTCCACCACACTGCTCGACCTCGCCAATGACGTGCTGACCCGCGCCAAGAAACAAGGGGCGACATCGGCAGATGCCGTGGCCGCCGATGATCGCTCCACTGAAATTTCGATCAACCACGGCAAGGTTGAAAAACTGGAACAATCCGAAGCGCGCGAAGTTTCGCTGCGGGTATTTTTTGGCCAATCATCAGCGTCGATTTCAGGTTCGGCGCTCGATAGTGATGCGCTGGATCGTCTGGTCGAGCGCGTGTGCGCGATGGCAAAACTCGCTCCACCCGATCCTTATGCAGGCATTGCAGAGAAAGAATTGCTGTCTACGCAAGTGATGGATTTCGATCAGGTCAGTGCGGAATTTCCGGATGCGCAGGATCTGCGAAAGACTGCGGAGGAGACAGAAGCGATTGCGCTTTCGGTTCCCGGCATCACGCGCTCCAATGGTGCTGGCACATCGTCAAGCGACTACACAGGCGCATTCGCAACATCGAATGGCTTCCAACGCGTGCAACGCTACACCGGATTTGGCATTGGCGTTTCCGTTGTCGCGGGCGAAGGTACGGCGATGGAGCGTGATTATGATGGTCATGGTGCTGCGCATTATTCTGATCTTGAACCAGCTGAGAAGATCGCGCGCAATGCGGCGGAGCGCGCGGTCAAGCGTCTCAATCCGCGCAAGGTTTCCTCGCAATCCGTACCACTTATTTTTGATCGGCGTGTGGCCACCAGTTTCATGGGCCATGCGATTTCTGCCATCAATGGAGCATCAATTGCGCGTGGCACTTCATTCTTGAAGGATGATTTGGGCAAGCAGATTTTCGGGTCTCACGTCACCATCATCGACGACCCGCATCGCATGCGTTCCAGTTCATCGCGCGCTGCTGATGGCGAGGGCCTGCCCACGAAAAAGCGCGCACTGTTCGACAAGGGCATTCCACACAGTTGGATTCTTGATTTGAAATCCGCACGGCAATTGAAGCTGGCACCGACAGGCCAAGGCAGTCGCGGCGGGCCCACATCGTTCAATATTCACATGGAAGCTGGCGCGCAATCGCCTGAGGACATGATCAAGGGGATCAAGCAAGGCCTGTTTGTGACCGAGTTCATCGGCTCCAGCATCAACATGGTCACAGGCGATTACAGCCGCGGCTGTTCGGGCTACTGGATCGAGAATGGTGAACTCGCCTATCCAGTGAGCGAAGTCACCATCGCTGGAAATCTGCGCGACATGTTTGCCAAGCTCACGCCAGCAAACGATCTGATCTTCCGCAGCTCATCCAATGCGCCAAGTGTGATGATCGAGGGCATGACCATTGCCGGAAAATAAAATTGAAAATGTTTTGGCATTGTTGATCGATGCGGTGAAAGTGGCGGGCAAGGTTGCACTGCGCACCCGCGCCAAAGGCCTGACGCATCAACGTAAAAAAGATGGCTCGATTGTCACCAATGGCGATCTCGCCGTTGATGCGAGCTTGCGCGAATCCTTGCTCGGTGCCCAGCCCGGCTATGGCTGGTTCTCCGAAGAAGGCACGGATCCAACCGAAAGAAGGCACCGCGCGCAATGCTGGATCGCCGATCCGATTGATGGCACACGCCACTATCATGAAGGCCGCGACCAATGGTGCATTGGTGCGGGGCTGTTGCACGAAGGTGAATGTGTAGCGGGTGCGTTGTTTTTACCGGTGCAAGGCATTCTCTATCACGCCGCAATAGGTCACGGTGCGTACCGCGACGGCACAAAGATCAGTGTACGGAGCAATTCCGGGACAGTCGGTGCGATGGGATCGAAAGCTGACCTCGCCAGTTTCGCAGGTGCAGAACGTGTGTCACGCCAAGACCTGCCATTCCTGTTGCGGCTTGCCCAGGTTGCCGAAGGCCGCATTGATGCAGTCGTCTCCTCAACACGCAAACATGATTGGGACCTCGCCCCCGGCGTGCTGATGATCACCGAGGCAGGCGGTGTGGCAACAGACTTTACAGGGGCTGATCTACGCTTCAATGAAGCACAAGGCTCGCAAAACGGAATCATCGCAGGCTCGCGCGAGGCCCATCTGAGCCTCGCAACAGCGCGCAAAGCAGCATAGGGGACGACCATGGCAACCAAGTCAAAGACCAAGAAAATCGCAGGCAAGGACAAACAGCTTGTGCATCTGGTGTTCGGCGGTGAACTTGAATCGGTCGATCAATCGGTTGATCATATCACCTTCAAGGATCTGTCGAAGCTCGATGTAGTTGGCTTTTTCCCCGACTATCAGTCAGCCCACAACGCCTGGCTTGCCAAAGCCCGCGAAACCATCGACAACGCTCAAATGCGCTACTTCATCACGCATCTGCACCGCCTGCTCGATCACGATTGAACTTGAACTAAAGCGCGCACTACCATCGCCTTTGCGCTCGTGATAGCGGCGGGCCTATGACAACTCTCGCAGCCTATCTCGGCCTCTTCGTCACAGCCTTCATCGCAGCAACAATTTTTCCGGCACAGTCGGAAATCGTCTTTGGCGCAATGCTGGTTTCGGGCAGCTATTCTGCAGCAATTCTCATCGCTGTTGCTACGCTCGGCAACACTTTGGGTGCTGGCGTGAATTGGCTGATGGGCCGAGGGCTGGAACATTATCGCGGCAGCAAATGGTTTCCCGTGACTGATACCCAATTGGCCCGCGCTCAGGATTGGTACCAGCGATATGGTCGCTGGAGCTTGCTCTTCGCGTGGCTACCAATCGGTGGCGATGCCATCACCGTTGCCGCAGGCGTGATGCGCGAACCGCTTTCAACGTTTCTGCTGATTGTCGGTGCCGGAAAACTCGCGCGTTATCTCGTGGTCGCCGCTGCTGTTTGGGGCGTCTGGGGTTAGCGAAACGCCTGCCAGCCCGCGATCATGCGTGTTGCAGTCGTGAGCGCACACATCGTGGCATAGACAAAAGCAATCATCGGGAAATGCTGTGGCCATAAACACATCGCCACAAAGCACAACACGGTCTCGAAGCCCTCGGTCAATCCACCGAGATAGTAGAATGACTTTGACGGATAGGCGGCACTGGCGGACTGTCCACTTTTTGCGGCCATGATCGCGTAAGCCAAAAACGTGACACCGGTGCCGATGAAACTGGCAAGCAGCACGGACGCGGCAAGTGCGTTTCGGTTGGGATCGCAAAACGCAAAGGCCAGGGGCACAGCCGCATAGAAAAAGAAGTCGAGCGTGATATCAAGAAACGCGCCCCGATCCGATGGCGTGCCAAATCGCGCCACCGCACCATCAAGCCCATCGAAAAGGCGGTTGAGCAACAGGGGCACAATGGCGAGCATGATTTCGCCGCTGGCAATCAACGCCGCCGCAAGCATGCCGAAAAAAAATCCTGTGATCGAAACCAGGTTTGCAGAAATTCCCCGCGCAGCAATCTTGGCAGCGATGCCATCGACAAGGGGCTTGCTGATTGCGAGCAATTGCCGATCAAACATCGCGCACCTCACCATGTTCAAGTTTCAAAACGCGACCGCCTTGTGGTGCATCGGCGCGATCATGCGTAACGAGCAGGGCAGGGATCTCGCGCGATACGATATGTGAAAAAACATAGCGCCGCATTTGCTCACGCAATTCCTCATCGAGTTTCGAAAAAGGTTCATCAAGCAATATGGCCTTGGGCTTGGAAAGAAGTGCCCGCATCAACGCCACCCGTGCGCGTTGCCCACCGGACAATGTATGAGGCGCACGATTTTCAAATCCTTCAAGTTCTGCACGTCCAAGCGCAGAGCGCATCATCGCAACACGCTCGGCCTGTGGCATTTTTGGAATGGCAAACAGGAGATTTTCACCAACCGTCATATGAGGAAACAGAAAATCATCCTGAAACAAGCGCGCAATACCACGCCGCTCCGGAGCGATGCCGTTTTGCTTTTCGCCGTTTAGAAATATTTCGCCCGTAGCCGTGAATGCAGGCATTTCATCTCCGCCAATGAATGACAACAGCGATGATTTGCCAGAACCACTCGCCCCCATCAAAGTCACAATTGCGCGAGGCGGAATTGATAGCGTGAGATCGCGGATTAATTGCGTGGCCCCGAGCAAAATTGAAACGTTGCGCAGTTCAAGCATCACTGCACCTGAAAGCGCGGTCGGCCGAGCACATGCGCCAGCACAAAAAACACCAGCGGCACCGCAGCAAGCACGAGACCATAGCTCGCGATAAGCGCACGATTGCCGCCGCTGGAAAGTGTCACAGCTTCAATTGGCAAAGTCGAAAAACGCCCCGCTGCAGCAAGCTGTGCCGGCACATATTGCGCAATTGCCACGGCGACACCCACAGCAAAGGCCGAGAGCAGGGGGGCTTTCAACAGTGGCCATTTGATCCGTACAAGGAACATTATTCGCGAAGCCCCAAGCCCCGCTGCACTGGCGCGCCAGCGTGGATCAAAACCACGGTAAGGGCCAACAAGCATGATGAACACATAGGCGAGTGTGGGAATGAGATGCACCAGAAAAAGCCCCAATGCGGTTCCCGTCAAACCAATACGCAACAACACGCGATATTCCGCAAGTCCGAGCACCAGTGCTGGCAGGACCAGCACAACGCCGCTCATCCACAATGCAATGCGATCATGCTGCGACTTCATCATCTCGAACCATGTCATGACAAGCACCAGTGCCACGGCAGCAGCGCCCAATGAAAGCCACATGCTTGTGATCAATGGTGATGGCTCGGCAAAGAGGCGCGTCCAAGATTGCGGCGACATTGCAGCAGGCACGAGATCAGGAAACGGCCAGCGCTGGGCGAAAGACTGGACGAGGAGCAAAATCCCAGATGCCAAATAGAATAAGCTCCAGAAGCTCCAGAGATGCCTCAGGAATGCGATCCTAGATATTTTGGCAGTTGGGTAGCCGGAAATCAAAGTTCGCGTCACGGGCCTTGCGAGGCGCAGCAAAAGCCCAACAACTCCAAGTAGCATTAAGATCACACCACACAGCGCAAATGTCCCCGCGGCCCCACGCGCATTGGCAGCAACATCACCATCATTCAAATCTGCCCACACCAATTGCGCCAGCGTTGGCGGCTGCGATGGCCCGATCACCAGCGCCATATCAACAACCGTCATGCCATAGCTGAACACGGCAATAACAGGCCATATCGAACGCGCCAAAACCTGTGGTGCGATGATGCGCGTGAAAATCGAAGTGGCGTTGTGTCCCAAACTCCGTGCCGCCTTCGCTTGCCCTGCAAGAGTCGCGCGCATGTCATCGCGATTGAGAATGCTCGCGAAGGTAAACACCAGAAACGGCGTTTCCTTCAGCACCAGTGCTGCAATCAGCGACCATCCTTGCGGATCTTGCACCGAAACCCACGCTGGCGGCGACGTCCATCCGAACGGGACCGCGAGTAACCGCGCAATCAAACCTGTCGGCATGATCACCATCGCCAGACCAATCGCAAGTGAAAGATGCGGCACAGCGAGAAACGCGGATGTATTCGGCAAGCGATCACCACGCCCCGCGATAATCATCAGTGCACAGATCAATGCAATTGCCGTGCTCAGGACACCTGTAAACACCGTGAGCCAAAGCGCGCCCCAAAACTGTGGGTGCGCGAGCAGGGCATCAAACGGCAAGTAATGCCTCGACTTCGGAAAGCTTGGGCATCGATGGCGCAGTGCCGGGCCGCGTTACCGATATGCCTGCAACCGCACAGCCAAATCGTGCGGCTTCTTCAGGCGAAACTCCCCGCGCCAAAGCCGCCGCAAAGCCGCCGTTGAATGCATCACCAGCACCCGTGGTATCCACAACCTTGCCCACTTTGAACGCAGGCACATGGATGGAAGAAACACTCGTGTGCAAAAGAATGCCATTTTCACCAAGCGTGATCAGCGCCGTGCCAACACCCTTCTTCAAGAAGTGATCACCAGCTTTCCGCGCCGAAGCAAGGTCGGTGACCGAAATACCAGTGAGCATCGAAGCCTCACTCTCATTCGGTGTCACATAGTCGCAAGATTTGTAGATCGTATCATCAAGGGAAGCTGCGGGCGCAGGATTGAGAATGGTCGTGGTGCCAGCCTTCTTGGCCATCGCCAGCGCATAGGCCGCAACCTCAATCGGCTGCTCAAGTTGTGTCATGAACACAGCTGCACTCTCAATCACACCGCGCGCCTGATCGACATCCCTAATTGACAAAGTGCCCGCAGCACCCGGCGTCACGATGATGGCATTGTCACCTGTTTCATCACTCACGAAAATAAACGCTGCTCCCGTAGGCACATCAGTATCTTCGATCTGCATCGTGATGCCATCGGCCTGATACATCGCACGTGCATTGGCCCCAAACGCATCGCGTCCCAACCGTGAAATGAACGTGACTTGGCCGCCAGCACGCGCAGCGGCAACGGACTGGTTTGAACCCTTGCCGCCCGGTCCCATGGCAAATGCAGAACCCAAAATCGTCTCACCCATCACAGGCATGCGGCCTGCACGAAACGCAAGATCAGCAACATAAATGCCCATGATGGCGATGGAAGAGCGGGTCATGAAGGGACCTCATCCGCCCGTTGGGCACCTTCTCCACTACGTGGAGAAGGGACTGGTCGGACACCTCCCCAGCTGATCAGTAATGCAGCTGCCACAAGCTTCCCTTCTCCACGTAGTGGAGAAGGTCCCCGAAGGGGGGATGAGGTCCTTTGCATTCTTTTCACCGCCCCAGCTTTACATCAGGCGCAATCACACCCATCTTGAAAATGAAGCAGCCATAAAACCGCCGCTCATTGGTTTGCACCACGCAGTAACTCTTCTTCGCCATGTCATAAAACTTGAAGCGCTCGATTGATCCCATCGGCCAGGGCTTGCCTTCAGCGCGATCAATTTCAGCCTGTACTTCCTTGGCGACGGGTAAAATCTCTTTCGGCTTGCCGACGACTTGCATGCGGCTTGCGGGAGCCTTCACAAAACTATCAAGCGGCATCACCGACAGGATGGCGCGAACACAGCGTGCGGCATCCGCATCAATGCGCAACAGCTTTCCATATTTGGTTTCCCGCGCAACAGAATCAGCCGGAAAATTTGTATCGGCAATCACCAGATCATCGCCATGCCCCATGGAGCGCAGCGCGTGCAACAGATCAGCATTGAGAAGTGGATCGAGATTTTTCAGCATGTGTCACCTATTTCAACAACGACTTTGGCATTTTTGTTTTTGGAATGATAGCGCCCGGGTTTTGCACGATCACATTCGCAAGCTGATGCGCTGCGGCCGTCGCCATGATTGGTGACTTGCCCTTGATACGCGCGGCGAGATAGGCCGCGGCAAAACTGTCGCCCGCGGCTGTCGTGTCGACAATCTTCTTGACGGGCAGTGGTGCTACCACCTCATCAGTATTGCGACACACCAATCGTGCCGATGCATCAGGCAACTTCAAGACTTTCTCGACGCACTTTGCGATTTCAAACATGGCATCGGCACTGCGACCAAACACACCTTGCATGTCATCATGAGAAGCAAACAAGATATCAGCCATTTCGATGGCTTGGCGATAGACGCGGTCGGCCTCCCGCGCATCGGGCCAGCCGCGTGGGCGGAAATTAGTATCAAATACAATCCACGCACCCGCGTCATTGGCGCGTTGCAGATAATCGAACAGGCGCGCGCGTCCTTCAGGCGAATAAAGTGAAAGTGTAATGCCTGTGAAATACAGCCAGTCAAATTGCAGCATCGATTGCGCCAGCGTCAGATCGTCCTGATCAAAAACTTCACGCGCGGGTGAGCGATCCCGCCAATAGGAAAAGCGCCGCTCGCCCGCATCATCGTTCTGAATAATGTAGAGACCGGGCATGCGGCCTTCAACGCGCCGCACCAAAGATGTATTGACCTTTTCGGCCTGCCACAGCGCGAGCATCTCGCTGCTCCACTCATCATCGCCAAGTGCTGAAAGAAAGCTGGTGTCGATACCGAGGCGTGCAAGATAGATCGCAGTATTCAAACTGTCGCCACCAAAGCCTTGCCGAAACACACCACGCTTTTCCTCGCGCAACTGCACCATGCATTCGCCAATCGTCAGTACACGGTTCATTATATGTCCTTCATTAGCCGCAACGCGTCATAGATCGCTGCATGGGTGTTGCGCGCGGATACTGCATCGCCAATGCGGAACAATTGAAATTGGCCATTTGTGTTGGTCGCAATCTTCTGCGGTCTGCCTGCAATGAAAGCATCGTGATCCAATTCGCCAAGATTTTTCGAATGCGGTTTCAGTGCAAAATAAAGTTCATCGAGCGGCTGCGTACCATGATTGACAACCACCTGATCGACAATGCGTTCCTTCGAAACGCCGCCATAGTCACTGCCCACAACGCAACGCAACTGATTGCCCTCGCGCACCACATCCATAAGCCGATAGGTCACGGTGAAAGTCGTATCCAGTTTTTGCAAGTTGCGCATATAGGGAACAAGATTCATGCCCATCACCTCTGGCGCAAATGATCGGTCCGGCGTCATGATTTCAACACGAGCACCTGAGTTCGCAATCACCTCTGCGGCTTGCAGCGCCGTGTGATCGCCAGCGTCATCATAGAGCAAAACATTTTGCCCAGGCTTCACATCACCTGACAAAATATCCCATGCGGAACACACAAGGTCATTGCCGGATTTCAAAACCTCCGTGTGCGGAACTCCGCCCGTGGCGATGATCACCACATCAGGTTCAAGCGCCTCCACATCAGCCATTTCGGCCCATGTGTTGAAACGGAAGCTAACTCCTTGTTGATCGCACTGGGCTTTGCGCCAATCGATGATGCCGATCATTTCGGCACGCCGCTTGGTGCGTGCAGTGAGCCTCACTTGACCACCAGGTTCGCCTGCCGCTTCAAACACAGTGACGGCATGCCCGCGCGCCGATGCCACACGTGCTGCTTCCAGACCAGCAGGGCCAGCACCAACGACAACAACACTTTTCTTTTTCTTCGCTGCTGCAAATACATGCGGCATTTTCAATTCACGGCCTGTTGCAGGATTGTGAATGCAAAAGGCCTCACCACCTTGATAGATGCGATCAAGACAATAGGTGGCACCCACACAGGGGCGAATGTCATGCTCGCGTTTTTGCAAAATCTTCTGCACGATATGGGGATCAGCCATATGCGCGCGCGTCATGCCGATCATGTCAACCTTGCCTGACGATATCGCATGGCGTGCTGTAGCCACATCAGAAATGCGCGCGGCATGGAAAGTCGGGAATTTTATGGCGCTGCGAATCTCGCCCGCAAAATCCAGATGCGGCGAGGCCTTCATGCCTTGCACAGGGATCACATCGGTCAATGCTGCGTCAGTATCAATATGGCCGCGAATGATGTTGAGAAAATCGACAAGACCGGAGTCCTTAAAGCGCTGCGAAATCTGCAGGCCCTCGGCCTTCGTTGTGCCGCCATCCATTTGCTCATCGGCAGTGTAGCGAATGCCAACGATGAATTCCTCGCCGACGCGCCTTCGAATTTCGCGAAGCGTATCGAGGACAAACCGCATGCGATTATCAACACTACCGCCATAGGGTGCATCAAGCGTGTTGGTCGCGGGTGAAATGAATTGATCAAGCAAATGGCCGTAGCACTCAAGCTCGATGCCATCCATGCCAGCGGCTTTCATGCGTTCGGCCGCATCACCAAAATCCCTGATGATGCGCGCGATATCCCAATCCTCGATCACTTTTGGAAATGCCCGATGCGAGGCCTCGCGATGATGCGAAGGTGCCACCACGGGAAGCCACTCACCCTTGTTCCATCCAGTGCGGCGCCCGAGATGCGTGAGCTGGATCATCACGGCTGTGCCATGTTCATGCACTTCGTCAGTAAGCTTCTTGAGCCAGCCGACAACCTCATCCTTGTAGGCAAGAATGTTGTTGAACACGGGCGGTGAATCTTTCGACACAGCTGCAGAACCCGCCGTCATCGTCAGCGCAATGCCACCCTTGGCGCGTTCAACGTGATAGGCGCGATACTTGTCCTTCGGCATGCCATCCTCAGGATAAGCAGGCTCATGCGAAGTGATCATGATACGGTTTTTCAGCGTGAGGTGTTTCAGTTGAAACGGCTGGAGCAGGGGATCATTTGCTGTCATGGTGATTGCGCCAGCCTATCAACGCTTTCGGGCCGCGACAAGAAATTCCCTGTTGCCGTCGCCACCACCGATGGGCGAAGGCATGACAGGTTGCGGCGACCAGCCATGAGCATCGAGGAAAGAAAGAATATCAGCACAGACGATTTGCAGCAGCGTCTCATTGCGCACAATGCCACCCTTGCCAAGATTCTCGCGCCCGACCTCGAATTGCGGTTTGATCAATGCAATCAAATCAGCGCCCGAAGGCGAAAGCGCAAGGGCAGGGGGTAATGCAAGTTTGAGCGATATGAAGCTGACATCGGTGACGATGAAACTGGGCACTTGACCGAATGCAGGAAGCTCACGCGCATTCACACCTTCCAAATTGGTCACGCGCGGATCATCCCGCAAGCTTGCGTGCATTTGATCATGACCAACATCCAGTGCCACAACATGCCGCGCACCACGCTCCAGCAGCACCTGCGTAAAGCCACCGGTTGACGCACCAATATCGAGGCAGAATTTATCCGCGGGCGACAGGCCGAAGTGATCAAGTGCTGCTACAAGTTTCAAAGCAGCGCGCGACACATATTTCTGCGCGGGATCGTCAATCGTGATCGCATCACTCTCGCCAACACCTTGCGCAGGTTTTGCGGCCACAACATCATTCACAACAACACATCCACGCAACACCGCATCACGCGCGCGGGCCCGCGACGAAAAAAGGCCCCGGATCACCAGGGCCTCATCCAGTCTTATGCGCTTCTCAATCACACTGCGGCGGCGCGAAGCTTTTCGACATATTCCCAGTTCACGAGATTGTCGACGAAGGCTTCGAGATATTTCTGCCGCGCATTGCGATAGTCGATGTAATAGCTGTGTTCCCACACATCGCAGCCAAGAATTGGCAGCGCGCCGTGCATCAGCGGATTTTCACCGTTCGGTGTTTTTGTGATGGTGAGCTTGCCGCCCTTGACAGCAATCCAGCACCAGCCTGAACCAAATTGCGTAAGGCCCGCTTGCACGAAATCAGCGCGCATCTTGTCATAGCCACCGAGATCCGACTCGATTGCCTTTTCAAGTGCACCCGGCATTTTCTTGCCGCCGCCATTTGGCTTCATCCAGTGCCAGAAGTGATTGTGATTGTAATGCTGGCCAACATTGTTGACGAGGCCCGCTGCCTTCTCGTTGAAGGCCGCCACGCAGATGTCCTCGATCGACTTGCTCGCGTGAGGAGAATCTTTCAGCAGATTGTTGCCATTCGTCACATAAGCCATGTGATGTTTGTCGTGGTGAAACTCCAGGGTTTCCTTCGACATATAAGGGCCAAGCGCATCATAGGCATAAGGCAAGGGGGCGAGTTCAAGGGCCATCGGGATTCTCCGTTATTGTTTGAGCCTGAGTTTTATTGACCGCTGTTTAGTATGTCGGGGCAACAACCGCAAGAAAGGCTTTAATCCGTTGGGCAGCTGAGATCGCCCTCTTCACAATTGACAAGGCGTAGCAGTTTGCTGTTGCGCTCTTGTGTCATTTCGGAAAGGCAGTTGGCACGCACCAACGGTTCAGCACTGCCACCGCTAACACCTGCTGCAGCAACTTCACATTCGGCATCACGGAAAGTGATCCAGGCGCGTTGCGCAACGACGATTTTTTTCATGACGCCTGAATCGCCACCGACGCGTTTCTTGATAGCAGCGAAAGTTTCATTCAGAATTTTGTCGGCCAATTCGTAGCGCGTTTGCGCGCAAACGTTGAGTTCACTTTGCACCGAAGTATTCATGCAGTCCTGGCCAAATGCGGCAGTTGGAATCACGCAAACGAGAAAAGAAAAGAGCAAGGTGATGCGCATTGCTGAATTACCACTGTTTTATGAAACAAATCAGGATCATTTCACACTTTGTCGCAAGCGCAAGCCCAAAGTTTATGCTTGATCTGTCGCGAACTGGTGTAAGCACCTTTCCCATCTAAGTGATTTGGAGATGTGGATTTGAGCGGGACGAAGACGGGGCATTCGGCTGAACTGCGCCAGTTGGCGATTGAACTACACACCCACTGTAAGTCTTACATGCAGGCAGATAATCGCCGCGCATGGTGGCAGGTGGTTTCCACAGCAATACCATTTGCTGCGGTGTTGGTTGCAATGTTCTGGTTAGCTGGCACCTTTTACTGGGCGTCGCTGTTGCTCGCAATTCCTGCTGGCGGTTTGCTGGTTCGGTTTTTTGCAATTCAGCATGACTGTGGCCACGGTTCATTCTTTTCTGAAAAGCGAACGAATGAACGTTTGGGCCAACTGCTCAGCTTGATCACGTTTACTCCTTATGATGACTGGCGCAATTCGCATGCAACGCATCACGCAGGATCCGGCCATCTTGATCGCCGCGGTATTGGCGACATCGAAACCAAAACGGCGCGCGAATTCAGGGCGATGTCAGGTCTCCAAAAATTGCGTTACCGCATTTTACGCCATCCCGTCGTTTCGCTGATCATTGGACCGCCAACATATTTTCTGATCTTGCAGCGCTTTCCATTCATGAACATGCGCGAGCGCAAAACTAAATTGCCGGCGAACACTTTGCACAACATAGCACTTGTTGCCCTTTACGGCAGCTTGATGTGGTTATTCGGCTGGGGTTTGATTGTATCCGTGCTTCTGCCTGTGGTGCTGATGGCCACGTGGATCGGTGGCTGGTTGTTCTTTGTGCAGCATCAGTTTGAAGAAACCCTTTGGGATGGCGCCGACAAATGGGATGTGAAAATCGCAGCCCTTCTGGGGTCATCACATTTGAAGTTGCATCCCATTTTGAACTGGTTCTCTGCTGATATTGGCCTGCACCATATTCACCATCTGTCGAGCCGCATTCCAAACTATCGCTTGCGCGAATGCATGGCGGCCAGTGAAAAACTTCAGACGATTGCGCCAACTCTCACCCTGTGGCAGGCGCTGAAATCCAACCACCTCGCTTTGTGGGATGAAGAGCAGCGCCGCCTGATTTCGTTTGGCGAATATTTCAGGCGTGCTGCAAAACCCGTTGCCGCTACTGCCCCAACAACGGTTGTCCCATCAGTGCTTGGGCAAACACAGCCACAGTGGCAAGAGTGATCACTATTGCCGTTGCATAGACGGCAGAACGTTTGCCACTGAGCGCTGCAAGCGGAATAATCTGCATCGCATGCAAGCCGACGAAATGGGCAATGCGCAAATCGCCACCGGTCGTTGACCAGCCGAAGAAAAATCCACCGCTTGCATCCGTGAGATCGCCGCCAACAGTGTGGCCAGGCTGTCCACCGAGATAAATGCCCGCCGCCGTGCCGAGGACGGCTCCGAGCATCAACCCGATACTTGCGGCTTCTGTCACCAGGCTATTGCGCCGATGCATCCACAACCTTGCCCCAACCGTGAATGCAACTGCCGTCAGCATAACAGCACCGAGGCCCATGAGCGAATAGAACAGCGCTGCCGTTGGTGTTGCCGTATTGAAGTGTGATGCTTCGGCGCGTGCAGCACGAAAAACGATGTAGGCAATTTCAAACCAGCCAGCAGCCATCATGACCACAATCGGCTAGCGCACCGATCGTTTGGCTTGTATCGCGGCAGGCAAAAGCGTGAGGGCCCAGGCGACCGTGGCAAAGTGGATGGCCAGCGAGGCAAAGAACTTGGCAGGCTTGATCCAAACGTTGATGCCGTTGAACAGCCTTGGATCAACGGCTTGCAACACAAGACAGGCCGATGCCCCAAATACCAGCACAGCTGCCTGCAGGGTTAAGGTGCGGGTTTGACCTTGGAAGCGTGGGACGGATAATGCAGCGAAGGTCATGGGGACTCCTTTATATTGACAGTGGAAACATATAGTCAAATATCTTTCCAGTGTCAATATATTTTGACGTTGTAAAGATAACGCGACTCAATTAACCTACTCTCATGACCGAAACGGCCAAAAAGCCCTATCATCACGGGGACTTGCGCGATGCTTTGCTCTCAGCAGCGGAAGCAGCGTTGGAGGAGTTGCCGCTGGAAAAGCTCTCCCTGCGCGAGATCGCCCGCCGCGCCGGGGTCTCTCACGCCGCCCCTAAACACCACTTCGGAACGCTTGGCGCACTGCTTGGTGATGTGACGGCGCGTGGTTTTGAGCGTTTCGTCGAAGCACTGGCAGAAGCGGCGGACAGGAACACGGATCAATCGCCAGAAGCGCGATTGCGCGCCATGGGCCGGGCCTATTTGCGCTTTGCCGAAAACAATCGCACCGCTTACGGCCTGATGTTCGGCCAGAAAAGCGGAGTTGAGCGGACAACACGCGCCGCTGCAGCGCAAATGGCAGCGTGGACACAGATCGAGACAGCAGTCGCCGCAATTGTTGGCACCCAAAAGTCCGTACACGGAGCAATGATGATATGGTCGGCCTGTCACGGCTTTGCCATGCTCAACGCCGACAGGGCAATTCCGCCGCAGATTGACCGCTATACCGCGATGGAAGAAATTGTGCGCTTGGGTGTAGCAGGGTTGAAAGCAGAGAAATCATGATTGACCCGCAGACGTTGGCCCTGCTTGCTGTCGTTGGCTTGGTTGCAGGCTTCGTCGATTCAATTGCGGGTGGCGGCGGCTTGTTGGCACTGCCGTCGCTGTTGTTGGCGGGGCTCGATCCGGTGTCGGCACTCGCCACCAACAAATTGCAAGGCACATTCGGCACAGCATCTGCCACCCACACATTCTGGAAAAAGGGATTGCTCCAACCAGCACAACACAAGGCCGAGATTGCAATGGTGTTTGTGGGTGCCGCCTTGGGCGTGCTCTGTGTTTCAGTCGCACCCACACAGTTGCTTGAAAAGATCATTCCGCCAGTACTGATCTTGGTTGCACTCTACTTCGCATTTTCAGCAAAACTATCCGTATACGGAGGAAAGTCGCGATTGCCTCTCGCCGCCTTCGCCTTTGCACTCGCACCTGCAATCGGATTTTACGATGGCATCTTTGGTCCCGGCACCGGATCATTCTTCATGCTGACCCTCACAGCCTTGTTTGGGATCGGGCTCATCGAAGCAACTGCGCGCACCAAACTGCTGAACTTCACATCGAACATTGCATCACTCCTGGTCTTTGCTGCAGGCGGACACATCGTGTGGACCATAGGCCTTGTCATGGGAGCAGCGCAATTCGCAGGCGCGCAAATCGGCGCTCGCGTGGCGATAGCCAACGGCGCAAAAATCATCAGACCGCTGCTGGTGATCGTGTGTCTGGCAATGGCGGCAAAGCTCTTGTGGCAGTGAGGAATTCGCGATGAATTACGAACCCATTCTACTGCACAACTTCACCAAGCGCACTGATGACGAGATGCCCGATGTATAGATAGTTTAAGGGTTTATCAAAGTTACAAAAGTTATCTCGCCAATGGAAAAACTCTTTAGATTTCACTTCTTGAACCGCCACAAAATTTTGCCAACGGTTCTTTTGTTGCAATCCCACTCAAACGCCTCCGATAGGAAATATCGGTCTTCTTGAAGCTGGTAACGGAAACCAATCTCAGGAACTGTCCCGCAGGAATCGCTCGAGAAATTAGCCTCGATCTCGCCGTTTTGCTGATTGACACTCAAAGACGAGAATGTGTCTGTCGCCAAAAATCCTTCTCCTGGCATTCCATGCGCAAAGATCAGCTTCTCTGTCCTGCCATCCACCAGTTTGAACACGATTGCGCTCGATGCAACACCATAGCTGCAGGACAGAACTGCGATCTTCTTGTTTGCGAAACTGTAGAATTCAAAAACCCAATCAAAGCGCTCATCAGTTAAGCAGTTCTCCCGCTTCAGCCTTTGCAAACTCGTTGACAACTCGCCTTCAATCTTGATTTCGAGTTTCCCACCATCGGCAACTTCTGGCCAACGATCTTGCAGCAAGTCTGCCCTAGCAAAAGTTGTCGAGCAAACGAATGCAAGAATGGCGAAAAATTCTCTCACATGAACGCCTGTATTCCCGTCTGCGCGCGGCCGAGGATCAGCGCGTGCACATCGTGCGTACCTTCATAGGTGTTGACGGTTTCGAGGTTCACCATGTGGCGGATCACGTGATACTCCTCGGAGATTCCATTGCCGCCGTGCATGTCGCGCGCCATGCGGGCGATGTCGAGCGCTTTCCCACAATTGTTACGCTTCATCAGCGAGATCGCAGGTGGTGCAACGGTGCCCCGCTCCAACCCACGACCCAACGCCAGACAACTGTGCAGGCCAAGCGTGATCTCAGTTTGCATGTCGGCGAGTTTTTTCTGAATGAGCTGATTTGCAGCCAGCGGCTTTCCAAACTGCTTGCGATCGAGCGTGTATTGCCGCGCGCGATGCCAGCAATCTTCAGCCGCCCCCATGACACCCCAGGCAATGCCAAAGCGCGCCTTGTTGAGGCACGAGAACGGTCCGCCCAAGCCCTTGGCTTTCGGCAACATGTTCTCTTCAGGCACTTCAACATTCTCCAAAACGATCTCGCCAGTGATCGAAGCACGCAGCGAAATCTTACCCTTGATCTCAGGCGCTGAAAAACCTTTCATCCCGCGCTCAACTACAAAGCCGCGCAATTCTTCACCAAGCTTGGCCCACACCACAGCTACATCGGCAATCGGTGAATTGGTGATCCACATCTTGCTACCATTCAGAACATAGCCAGCAGATGTTTTTGTAGCGCGGGTTTTCATGCCAGCAGGATCAGATCCCGCATCGGCTTCAGTCAAACCAAAGCAGCCAACAATCTCGCCTGTGACAAGGCGCGGCAGAAATTTCTTTTTTATTTCCTCGCTGCCAAATTCCTCAATGGGATGCATGACGAGTGAATTCTGCACACTCATGGCGGAGCGATAACCGGAATCGACGCGTTCAACCTCGCGCGCCACCAGACCATAGGCCACATAGCCAAGTGCTGATCCGCCATATTTCTCAGACGTCATCACACCAAGAAAACCCATCGCACCAAGCTCATTCATGATCTCGCGATCAAACCGTTCATCACGAAATGCCGATTTGACACGCGGTGCCAACTTGTCGTCGCAGAAGGCACGGGCCGAGTCACGGATCATGCGTTCGTCGTCGGTCAAGTGGCTCTCAAGATCGAGCGGGTCTTCCCAGTTGAAGTTGACTTTGTCTGCCATGTTTTTCTTTCTCTAGAGTTTTGCCAAACGCGGCGGCTGAACCAACTTGCCTAGAATGCCAAATCGCTTGGCACCAGACGCCGCCGGAATATTATTGGCAAGGCCATGCAAAGTCGCATGCGCAAGTGTCGCAAACTTGATTGCTTCCTTGAAAGCTGCGGGCACGCCAAATTCATCAGAAAGCGTAAGCCGCAAACCTTTCGGCATATGTGCGGCCAGCCGCTCCATCAGAAACTCGTTTCGCGTGCCCCCGCCCGATGCCATGATGGTACTGATTTCTCCAAGTGATTTCACATTGTCGGTGATCGAGCGCACGATGGAGTAAGCGGCAAATTCCGTCACCGTCGCCAGCAAATCCTCCGTGGACAGATGATTATGGTCCCGCAAAAATGCATCAGCATAGGACGAACCAAAATCCAGCCGCCATGCCGAGCGTGGAACAGGCCGCGCAAAATAATCATGCGCCTTGAAATGCGCCATGAGTTTTTCATCAACCTTGCCCTTGCGCGCCGTCTCGCCATTCTTGTCGTAGGGCTTGCCCAACCGCTCGCGCGCTACATGATCGATCATCACATTGCCGGGACCCGTATCAAACGCCATCATCTTGGCACGATCTGCATGCGCAAACTGGCAATTGGCAATACCACCAATATTGAGCGTCATGATCGGCCCGATATTGCGAAACGCAACATAGTCGAGATACTGCATCAGGGGTGCTCCTGTTCCACCAAGCGCGTGATCCATGGTGCGAAAATGTGTAACAACAGCTGTTTCGCACGCCTCGGCCACAATCGCAGGCTCACCAATTTGAAGCCCGCACGCATAGGGCCCATCGAGCCAACGCGATACGAGATCCGTGTCATCATCATAGTTGCGCAAGAGGTGATGAATGGGCGGTTCCTGGTAAATCGTCTGGCCATCATAGCCGATGACTTCGATATCGCCTGGCTTCAGATTTTGTTCGCGCATGAAAGCCCGCGCCGACTCGGCATAGACAGCACCTGCCAAATAATTGAGGCGGTTCAATTCAAACAGGCTGATCTTGTTTTCAAATGACTTGAGCACCATGTCAGCAACGGCCTTGGGCCAGTCGTAAGAATTGCCCGCAATGAATGTTGGGCGCTTGGGATAACCATCCGCTCCGTTCTCGATTTCAACCAACACAACATCAATGCCATCAAACGACGACCCGCTATTCAATCCGATAACCTTGACCATGATGAGCTCCCTGACTGCGGCGAAAGACTAGCTGTGTTGAAGATTTCGTCAAGCCTACCGGATCAACCCACTCAACCACTTGAACTGTGCCGTGCCTGCATTTTCCAAGAGTTCGAAAACCACCATTTCGGTATTCACGACTTCCACACCAGCAGTACGCATGCGGTGAAACGCGAGTTCAGCTGACTCAATTTTGCGCGACGACATCGCATCAGCAACAGCAAACACGCCAAAGCCCGCGAGCGCCAAGTCGATGCAAGTTTGCAGCACGCACACATGTGCTTCGATGCCAGCGACAATCACTTGTGGCCGACCAGTTTCGTGCAACTTGATAAAGCGCGCCTTCATTGCTTCATCGCGCCAACAGGAAAAGTGCAGCTTCTCCATCACCTTGGCATCGTTGCCCTGCAAGTCAGAAACCGTGTGGCCAAGGCCTTTGGGATATTGTTCTGAAACAGTGATCGGCAGCGCAAGTTCGCGCGCCGCCTTCAGCAGGATCGCAGACTTGGCAACAACCTGATCCGCCGCCGCCATGGCAGGCAGCAGGCGATCCTGGATGTCGATGAGGAGCAAAGAGGAATGTTTGGCAGAGAGGAGCATCGTTCACCCAGGATAATTTTGTTCGCGTTGATGCCGGATGTTGAGCACAACGACATCATTATTCGCGTCTATGCGATAGAGTGCGACAAAGCCTTGGGCTCCAAAAGGAATGACTAGCTCTCGCAAATGCAGAACCTCAGGATAGGGCCTGCCAATGTGCGGGTTCACCAGAAGTTTTTTGAATGCGTGAACAATAGTCTGCATTGCACGTTTGGCCACAGCCTCATCTTTTTCAAGATAGAATAGGCCAATTGCGAGGATTTTCTGTTGCGCTTCTTCCGCAAGAACTAAACGTGGCACTTGGGCATCGCTTGTGACGGATTTTCTGCCCACGCCTCAAGTTCTTCCAAAGTGATGTGCAAGCCCGTTTCCTTGTAATGAACCCAGGCTGCTTCAGCCTCTTTAACAAACGTCCTGCGCCAATCTTGCTCCTCAAGATACTGGGCGAGAGCAGCACGCATGTGAAAATGCGCGGAACGCTTGGTCGCTTTCGCGAGTTCAGCCCACTTGGCTTTTTCATCATCCGAAAGTTTGATCGAAACAGCAGACAACGCCATCACGCACTCCAGTATCAAAAGGTATTACCTTTATATACCCGCCCTGCTATTTCGTCAACTTCCCGCTCATTTTCAGCCCGAATGCGTAGTTGATCGCTACTTCTTTCAATCGGTCAAATCGCCCTGATGCACCGCCGTGCCCGGCTCCCATGTTGATCTTCAGCATGATCAGGTTTTTCGATGTGTTATGCGCGCGCAGTTTTGCCACCCATTTCGCAGGTTCCCAATAGGTGACGCGTGGATCGGTGAGACCACCTTCGGCAAAGATTGCAGGATAGCTCCGTGCACGGACGTTTTCGTAGGGCGCGTAGGCGGCGATCGCTTCATAAGCGGATTTCTCCGCAATCGGATTGCCCCACTCCGGCCATTCAGGCGGCGTGAGGGGCAGCGTGTCATCAAGCATCGTGGTGAGCACATCCACAAACGGCACTTCGGCCACAATGCCTTTGAACAGATCGGGTGCCATGTTCACAACAGCCCCCATCAACATGCCACCAGCAGAACCACCTTGTGCAATGATGCGTCCACGCTTGGTGAGTTTTTCGCGGGCCAGAAATTCGCCGCACGCAATGAAATCCTTGAACGTATTCTGCTTGTGCTCAAGCTTGCCATGCTTGTACCAGCGCCGCCCTTTTTCCTGCCCACCGCGCACATGTGCTGTTGCATAAATGAAGCCACGATTGACCAGCGAGAGAATGTTGGTGTTGAAGCCAGCAGGCATCGACATCCCGTATGAGCCATAGCCGTAGAGCCACAGCGGTGCCTTACCGTCGATCTTGGTTGACTTTTTGTAGAGCAGTGTCACTGGCACCAACTCGCCATCATGCGAAGGAGCCATGACGCGGCGCGAGATATATTTTTTCGGATCATGCCCGGAAGGAATTTTCTGTTCCTTCATCAGCTTCCGCTTGCGACTGCGCATGTTGTAATCATAGACGCGCGAAGGCGTTGTGGGCGATGAATAGCTGAAACGCAAAACATCGGTCTCGTATTCGCGCATATCGCCAAAGCCCAGCGAATAGGCCTCTTCTTCGAATTCAATCGAATGCTCTTCGCCTGTATTCATGTCGCGGATGACGATGCGGGGCAGGGCGTTTTCACGCTCCATCCGCACCAGCCAGTCTTTGAAAACCACAAAATCGACGATGAAAATGCCCGGGCGATGCGGAATCAGATCACGCCAATTCGCAGGCGAAGGATCATTCAAGGGAGCAGTAACAAGCTTGTAGTCCTCGGCATCATCACGGTTGGTCTTGATGATGAACTGCTCACCGTGATGATCGAGATCATATTCGATGCCTTTTTCACGCGGTGCCACACAACGCGGAGCATCTTGCGGGTGCTTCGCATCAATCAGCCACAGCTCGCCCGTGTCATGATCATGCACACTGATGCAGATGAAGGCATCAGAACGCGTCGAACCAACGCCAGTGAACATGCCAGTGTCTTTTTCCTCGAACACCAGGCGATCATCTTTCTGGTCCGTGCCAAGCTTGTGGACATAAGTTTTCAAGGGCCGATGATTGTCATCTTGAACGGTATAGAAAACATGCTCGCCATCGGCAGCCCAAGTGACTCCGCCAGCGGTGTGAGTAAGGCGATCCTCAAAATCTCTCCCCGATTCCAGGTCGCGAAACCGCGTTTCATAAAACTCCGAACCCTTGTCATCAAAACTCCACGCACCCAGGCGATGATCAAGCGAGCGTGACAATCCACCGAATGAAAAATAGTCCTTGCCCTTGGCTTCCTTGTTGCCATCAAACAAGGTGATCTTCTTGCCACCACCCTTGGCCTTGCCCCCCTTTGCTTTGCGATGATAGCGCGGGTACTGCCCGCCTTTTTTGTAAGACGATGAATAGATGTACGGGCCATCGCTCGCCGGCACGGAAGAGTCATCTTCCTTGATGCGGCCCTTCAACTCCTTGAACAGTTTGTCCTGGAGTTTTTTCGTATCATCCATCTGCGCTTCGAAATAAGTGTTCTCAGCTTCGAGATAGTCACGGATGTCTTGCGGCAATTTCGAGGGATCATGCATCACCTCCTGCCAGTTGTCGGCCTTCAGCCATTTGTAGTCATCGCGCTTTTCATAGCCGTGCCAGGTTTCGATCACCGGGATTTTCTTTGCACTTGGTGCGGAAGGCTTCTTCTTGGGCATTTCTAGTCCTTGTGGCCTATTCTTTAGGCTGAAACGTGAGGGCCGCCCCGTTGATACAATAGCGAAGTCTCGTAGGCTTCGGACCATCCGGAAATACATGGCCCATATGCGCGCCGCAATCAGCGCAGTGTACTTCAGTGCGGCTCATGAAAAATGACCGATCTTTCTTCTCGCCAAGCGCTTGCGCATCCACAGGTTGCCAAAAACTGGGCCAACCCGTTCCAGAATCGAATTTCGCATCCGAGGCGAAAACCGGCTTGCCACAACCAATGCAAGCAAAAACACCTTCGCGCTTCTCATGGTTGAGGGGGCTTGTAAATGGTCGCTCTGTCGCATGATCGCGCGTAACGCGATAGGCTTCTTCACTAAGTTGAGAGCGCCATTCCTGATCAGTTTTGACTATTTTCATTTCGGCCATCCGTAACAATCGAAACACTCATACGCCAAGCGCCAGCGTCGGGATTAAGCTTGCATTAACCAAGATAGCACGAAGGCCGGGAAGCAGACACTCTTAATGCTTCAAATCACTCCGCGTTAACCAAGCCTGAAAGGGTTATCAGGCAAAACTGCATTTGTCAGGTGTGGGTGGATTAGAGGACATATGAGCGACAGCTCTACAGCGCAGGGTGGAAATCTCTTGACGGCAGCAGGTGGGACAGCCCATCAGCCAGCCGCATCTTCCATTTCAGCCAATTCATTCCGCGCCCTGACAGCCAAGCTGATGAAAAAGCCTGGTGCTGTTTCGCCTGCGCAAGTAGCAGCTGTAGAACCCCCAGAGACTTTGCGAGGCGTCACTCAGCCAGTCGAACTGCAACCGATACCATCAATTTCGATTGTTCCTGCTGAGACGACGATCGCGTTTTCGCCACCAGCGCCGCCAAGTTTTGAGACCAAGCCCGCGTTTGCTCCAGCACCTGTGCCAAGTGTTGCGTCGGTGACCAGTGCTGCAGTACCACAATCACGCCCAATTTCAGGATTTTCGGTCGAAGCCCAAGCTGTGCCTTCGTTCGCCTTGACCGAAGGTGATGACGCGGAAACAGCAACACTGGAATTGATGGCGCAACGCGCCCCAGAACACCCCCCAGAACACCCCCAAGAACACGTTCCAGAACTTACATTTGCTCAAGAAAATGTAGAACAATCTTGGGCACCTGAAATAGCTGAAGTTGTTGCTCCAGCAGTTGATTTTGTGGCACCGGAACCTGAACAGGTTGAACCGGTTGCTGCGCTCGAACTTGCAGCACCCGAAGAAGTGCCGCCGCCTGCAAAATATTCGCCATCACCCGGCATACCCCCGGCAGTTGAAGCTATCGACGCCAAGCGTCGCGAGGCTACTTTCGCTGAACTCGATCTGATCGCACGCATGGTTTACAGCAAGCCAACTGTCGAGGATCGTAAGCAATATCTGAAGGAAGTGGCTGCGATTGAAGAAGCTGAGAAGTTCTCAGCGCGCCCGCTTTCGCCAATCAGGCAGCACCAGAATATCGCTGAACAGCCCCCACTGTTAGAAATGGAACTTCCACAAGAAGAATTCTTGGCCGAAGTACCCGCCGATCTGGAATTCGAAAAAATCGCGCCGCCACAAGCCGCATTGGCAATGGAAGTTGTCCAGGAAGCATATGAGTTTGCTTCTCCATCAGTTTCGGCAGAAATCCTTGTTCATGCCGAACAGTCTGATGTGGCGATTGAGACCCCATTCTTGTCCGACGAACTGGCAGGAAGTTTCGATACCACACTTCTGGTTCAACCCGCGATCACTGCGCAGGAACTTTCGGCCGAAACGCGCCTGCTTCCAACTGTTCCCGCTGCTTTGGCTACCCACCAGGTCGTCCCATTGTCGTCACTTCCGGCGGGTTCAGCGTCGCAAATGATGAGCGATGCCGAAGCGGGTGAACTTGCACGCACACTCCTCGACATGATGGCATCGAGCACTAATGGTGGCTTGCCCCAGGAACGCGCTCTGGCTGCCGACACGCTGCTACGCCTGTATGATAGACTTCCAGCAAAGCCATTGGTGATGTTATCCGAGCGGCTTGCGATCATGAACAGTCCACCAGGCTTGCTCGTCGGCAAGGTGATCCGCGATCCACGAATTGAAGTGGCAGGACCGTTGCTCGAAAACAGTCCACATATTGCAGATCAGGAACTGCTCAATGTCGTCGACGAAGGCAATCCCGCAAAGTTGCGCCTGATCGCGCGTCGCCGCAAGTTGACCCGGACAATTTCGGATCGCCTGGTCGCGATCAGCGACGCTTCAGTTCACTTGACTTTGGTTCGTAACGCATCGGCTGAAATCTCGCATAACGGATTCCTGGCGCTCACCGAAGCCGCCAAGACCGAACACGATATCATGGCGCCGCTGACCACGCGTAACGACATTTCAGCGCCATTCGCTTTTGAGCTGTTCTGGATGGCGCCGGCACAATTGCGCCGCTACATACTCAATCGCTTCCTCACCGACAGCGAAACATTGAACAAGATCCTGAAGATCACCATGGCCGCGCAAGGCCAGGCTGAACTGCCAGCTGATGGCAATCCGGTTGTGGCGCAAGTTCTTGAAGCTCTGCAGCTTGGGATCGCAGGCAAGCTTCCCGAAGCAGCAGAAATGCTTTCAACACCTGTTCGCATCAGTGCTTTAGCAGGTGAACGCATTTTGAATGATAACCTCGGTGAGCCCCTCGCCGTCATGCTGAAAGCCATTGGCTTCCCGCGCAGCGAGCTCGTGCAATTGCTCGGCATGCTGCAATCGTCGGACTTCAGCATGATTGAACGCGACCGCGACATTGAAGAACTCGCAGCGATCTTTGATACTCTGTCCTTCAACAAGGCACGCATTTTGCTCACCTATTGGGATTGGGCAGCAACCCGCAGCGGACCATATGCGCCTGTTCATTGAACCGGTGCACCAAAGACACGCCTGACCTCTAATCGAATTGTTCTCAATTCGGACTCTTGCGGATCAAAGCCAAATCGATTCATAAGCTCAATGTCGGGGGATTAAGTGATTTGTCCTGACAGGATTTGTGGGGCGGGATTATTAAAATGGGTGACGCACTTGCGTTCCGTGCACAATTGCTCGTGCCGGAACAACGACAGCTCTATGACTACTGGTTGGCTTGCTCCAACGGCCGCAACTATCCCAGCCGCGCTGAAATCAAGCCATTTGCTGTGCCACGATTGCTACCAGGGATCAGCCTGATCGATATTGTATCGGACGATTTTTTGGCAAGCACGGTACGCTTGGCCGGCACACGGTTGCGTGAAATCTATGATCGCGAAATCACGGGAAGCGTCCTCAGCGACCTCGATTGGGGCGACAAGCAGGATTACTGGATCGAATCGTACAAACGCGTTGTGCAAAGCGGCCTGCCAGCACAAGGCATCGTGAAGGCCCCACGCCGGGCAAAAGACCACATGGTGCAATATTGGCTGAAACTGCCACTTGGTACAGATGAGTCCGGTGTCAACATGGTGTTGTGCTACGATTACTTCGTCACCGCCACTGACAGCCATCAAGGACTGAAAAGAGTTGCAGGTGGCTGAAATAGCTCAAGAAACACCAAGGAAATCCCCAGGCAAAAAATAATTCCTATTTTTTCCTTGACTCCCAGAAACAAAAGTTCCATTTTTGTTCCGAAGAGGAGTTCTTGATGACGACGACGAAAATTCCCGGTTTCAACGAAAACGAAAGCCCAATTCTCAGGCTTTTTTTGCGGAAAGACGCCAAGGGCAGGGCCTTTCTTTCAACCCAGCACTTTCAGGCTGCCGAGACTTTGCGCCGTGATTTTGAACGCGCCCGCCTCAGTCCCCGCGTCGTGGCCTCCTATCGAGAGGGTGTTTCAGGTGGCTCAAAACACTGGCAGATGAGCGACAATCATTTGGCCAATATCACCGACGCAGCACTTGCTGCTCGCCAGCAGACTCAAGCAGCATTTGACGCAGTTGGGCCGGAACTTGGCAGCATTCTCTATTTCGTTTGCTGCCTTGCAGGTGGCCTCGAAGAAGCTGAGCGCCGCCTTGAAATGCCACAACGCAGTGGCAAGGCGGTGCTGGCAATTGCGCTCACACGATTGGCCCGTCACTACGGTTTTGAAAAATCCGAAACGAAAAACGCAGCGCCATATTTTTGGGGCAGCAAGGATTTCAAGCCGACTGGGATGCCGCGTGATGGACAGCATCCTGCTTGATCCTCGCCACCATGGACGCAAGTCCGTTGGAGCGTTGTGGTGTCAGATGATCCTTGAGTCCAAGCTGTGCAAACACGGCTTGGGCATCAAGCTTTGAGATTTCTGCAAGCGGCAGCGGTTGGAATATCATGAAGGCAATGGCGATCAGACCTTTGACAATCAGCGCATCGCTATCACCAACCAACGAAAGCCGCGAGCCTTCGGGAGTGTCAATGCGGCGCGAATGTATCCACACCTGACTCGCACAGCCATTGACCTTGGTGGCGGGCGTTTTGAGTGCAGCGTCCATGACAGGCAAGGCCTTGCCAAGATCAATCACATATTTGTAGCGCTCTTCCCAATCATCCAGGAATTCAAAATCAGCAATCAGTTCGGCAATGGTAGACATGACAGTGAGATGGGGAAACCGGGGGCGAATGTAAAGGGTTTACGCCGTCGCGCGCGGCATCAGGTCATAGGGGTGTTTCCAGCGCGGCAAGTCGCGGATGCGATCAAGCCATGGCTTGATATGCGTAAACTTCGTCATGTCGAGCGGGATTTCTTCGCCGTAGAACAAATAACCGCACAGTGAAAAGTCGGCTATCGTCATCCGCGGTCCTGCAACAAACGGTGTTTGCGCGAGCTGCTTGTCGAGCACGTTGAGCGCACTATTGGCGCGCCCGCGCAACCATTCGGTGACAGGTGTTTCACCCGTCTTGGCGAAATTGATCATGAAGCGCAGCGTTGCGATTGGCGAGGTCAACTTGTGATTATCAAATAGCATCCAGCGCAGGATTTCGGTACTCTCTTCCGGGCTCTTGCCACTGTACTTCTTGTGTGTGTCAGCGAGAAAAGTGAGGATGGCACCCGACTGTGTCATTTTGCGATCGCCACAAACCAGAACCGGCGCTTCGCCCATGACATTGACACCCTCGCGATAGGCATCACCACGCGTTTCGCCATTGAAGAAGTCGACAAACACCGACTCCCAACTCAGCCCATTGGTCTCAAGATAAAGTGCGACCTTGTAGGCGTTTCCAGATTCGCCGAAGCAGTAGAGTTTATATGGCTGCATGATTTGTTCCCGCACGAATCTTTCGCGGTCAATACAGGCCAAAATGCGGCAGGGAGAACTTAATCCACTGTGCCACGAAACGGTGCAGTTGAGCCTGTCATGATTTCGTCGGCCATTTCCTGATTCATAATCCGGCCCGGCTGATCGAGCAGCATCGGCGCGAAGGCGGTTTCGACTTTTTCCTGCGCTGTGTTGGCCCACTCATACAAAAGCTTGAGACCATACTTCGCTTTAACTTCGACACGGGTGATCAGATAGTCGGCCGTGTCACAGACATTGGCCTGACGCGTGCAGAAACTTTTGACATCATCAAAGGCCGATGAGGCGGCAGACATCAACGCCCAGTTCGATGGCGTGGCTTCAGGCGGTACATTCTTGTCCGTTGGCGGATTTGGAATCAGCATCAAGGCGGCCAAAAGCAAAACTGAAGTCCGGATCAAACGCATGACAAAGGTCTCGACTGTAAATTATCAAACCTACCTTCGCCCAGACGTGGTTCACCGATGCTTACTACATTCGCTCAAACGCACTCTATGCTCAACGCTTGGTAAATTCTCTCTGTCCAAAAGCGGACTTGGAAAGGTTCTGTTAACTAGCGTGCGTGCAAATTGGCGCCCAATATGACCAAGAAACGCAAAGCCCCTGTCGACGAAGGCTTCATTGCCAATCCGCTTGCCGTGGTGCAATGGGGAACCGCTTCGGTTTTGGCCGTCATGATTACCTACAATGCCTTCTTGGGGCAGGTGCGCGAAGGCACGCCCCGTGGCACTGCACAAGTCGCGTCGGGCGCAACGGCAGCAAGCGCCAAAACCATCACCATTCGATATGACGCCAAGATCGAAGAGGCCCAGCGCCAATTGCTGGCCACAGGTCACTATCGTGGACTGGTGGATGGGATTGTCGGCGCGCGCACCAAAGAAGCTGTTGAAGCCTATCAGCGCACCCACGACATGCCTGCAACAGGTGAAGTCAACGAACAATTGCTGGAACACATTCGTTATACCCGCAAAGTGGCACAGGCTTCCGAAACAACAGCTTCAACCGCAAGCGTGACAACCAAATCCGACAAGGAAAACCGTGTCGAGGTTTCACTGGATGGCAAGATCATGCGGCTGCAGAAGCTGCTTGCAACACTAGGCTACGATCCTGGCAATAGCGATGGCAAGATGAGTTCGACCACGAGAGCTGCGATCCGCCAGTTTGAAGCCGATCACGACATGCAGCAGACGGGTGCATTCTCCGAGAACCTGCTGAAGCAGGTTGTTGCAGCCCGCTCTTCCGCTGCCAACGATCAGTAATCAAAATCATGCGCATCAAAAGCGCGATCTGGGTTGATGCCTTGCTGCGCCGTTGTGCAGGTGAAGGAAAATATGGTGCTGTGTTGCATCGCGGATCAGATGAAGCAGGAGCAATTTATGTCGCTGTGAATCATTTGGATGGCAACTTTACTTTGCTGGCACCTCCACCAGGTTCATCTCACGATGAAGATGGCAATCGTCTGTGGGTGATTGATCACGATCATCACTTGACGTGGGAGTCACTTCGGGAAAAGATGGAGCGGCGGAGGCGCGTCGATGATGATCTCTGGCTTGTCGAAATTGAAGACCGTAACGGGCTCGCAGGCCTCACTGTTGAAAAAATGTGAGCGAAAGCATCCGATTATCCTCATGTTAACTTTCTTTGCCTTTAGTCATGACTACAACCAGCCTGTGTGTGTGGCTGATACGGGAAGATATGAATCATGACGGCGGTCATAGTTGAGTTTCCAGTGCGTGAAAAACAGGCTGAACGTCCTGCAAGGGATCAATCGTTCAATGCCCAGGTGATCATTTTCAACGGAGTTCGCCACGAGCGCCTCGATGCGACCGCGGGCTCCGACGATGCAGGCGAATCTGCGGGCTCACACCCATCACATCGCAAAAAGTCCTCTTGATCTGGCGGATTATCCGGCACCTCTGCCCAATATGTGAGCAGAGTCTACTTTTCTTCCACTTGTGATCAATTTTCTTGCAAGTAGCTCTTGCGAAGCCGCTTGGCATTGCGTAGCGAGCCCCAAATTCGCGTTATGGGGATACTCACATGAACGGCGCTGACACAGCACTTGTCTTTGCATGCACCTGCCTGGTGTTGATGATGACCATTCCTGGTCTCGCACTCTTCTACGGCGGCTTGGTGCGCAAGAAAAACGTGCTCGCCACCCTGATGCAAAGCTTTGCCTGCTGCTGCCTTGTCTCTCTCCTTTGGGTGTTCTTCGGCTATTCGCTCGCGTTCAGTGGTTCGGGCGCCTACCTTGGCGACACAGCAAAATTTTTCTTGAATGGCATCGGGCCAGAGAGCCTCACGGGCACCATTCCCGAAACCTTGTACATGGTGTTTCAGATGACCTTTGCGATCATCACGCCAGCCCTCATCGCAGGCTCGGTTGCTGATCGCATGAAATTCTCGGCAATGCTCTGGTTCTTCGCGGCCTGGCTCTTGATCGTCTACGCGCCTGTTGCACATTGGGTGTGGGGCGGCGGGTTCCTTGCGCAAATGGGCCTGAAGGATTTCGCTGGCGGCACAGTGGTGGAAATCAACTCCGGCATTGCAGGCCTTGTTGCGGCCCTGATGCTTGGCAAGCGCAAGGGCTATCCGCAGGAAGCCATGGTGCCTCATAATCTCACACTCTCAGTGATCGGCGCATCGCTGCTCTGGGTTGGCTGGCTCGCATTCAACGGTGGCTCGGCCCTCGCCGCCAACGGCACAGCAGCATTCGCATTGATGAACACCCAGCTTGCAGGTGCAGCAGGCGCACTTGCGTGGATGGGTGTTGAATGGATGCGCCATGGAAAACCATCCGTGCTCGGCGTAATTTCAGGCGCTGTTTCCGGCATGGTGGCAATCACCCCGGCGTGCGGATTTGTTTCACCGATGGGCGCGATTGCGATTGGCCTGATCGCAGGCCTTGCATGTTTCTACGCATCAACCAGCCTCAAGCGCAAATTCGGCTACGACGACTCGCTTGATGTGTTCGGCGTTCATGGCATCGGCGGGCTTGTCGGCACACTCGGCATCGGCGTATTCGGCGCACAAGCCTGGGGCGGCACATCGGGTCTGCTCGAAGGCAACGCCGCACAGCTTGGCATTCAGGCGCTGGGCTGTTTGATCGTCGCTGGCTGGTGCGCGATTGCGACTGCTGGCATTCTCTGGGTCATCACCAAGGCCCAAGGCCTGCGCGTCTCACGTGAAAATGAAATCGAAGGCCTCGATCTCGCACTTCACGGCGAGGTAGTTCCCTAAGCGTTCAGTTTGCGCCACAATGGCGGCATGCGCGCCGTCATCGACATCATTCAACAAGGCTCGCCCTATCTGGCGGGCCTTGTGCGTCTGTGGCCAGAATTTACAGAAGAAGTGTTGGGCGGCGATTACGCTGCAATATCGGCTGACATCATCACCGCAGCACCAGCCTGCATTGGCATGGATGAGCCGACGGCATATCGGCACCTGCGCCAGCTGAAATCCAAATTCGCATTGCTCACCGCTCTCGCTGACATCAGTGGAGCATGGTCAACATCTGAAACAACACGTCAGCTCACCAACTTTGCGGATGCCGCAACTCATGCAGCCCTTGGCCACGTGTTGAATTCCTTCGGTGCAAAACTTGAGCTCGATGCAAGTGATCCGTGCAAGAATTGCGGCCTCGCAGTGATCGCCATGGGCAAGCACGGCGCGCATGAACTGAATTATTCCAGTGACATCGATCTCATCATTCTGTTCGACAGCACAAGTGTTGCTGTGCCCAATAATATCGAGCCACAACAACTCTATGTGAAGATCACACGCAAGCTTGTGAGCCTGCTGCAAGATCTCACTGCGGATGGTTACGTGTTTCGCGTTGATCTGCGTCTGCGCCCCGATCCCAGAGCCACGCAAGTTGCAATCGATATCGAGGCAGCAGCGATCTATTATGAAAACCAGGGCCAGAACTGGGAGCGCGCGGCGATGATCAAGGCCCGCGCCTGCGCTGGCGACATCGCATTGGGTGAAGAATTTCTTGGGCGCATGAAACCCTTCATCTGGCGCAAATATCTCGACTTTGCAGCAATATCAGATGTGCAATCACTGATCCGCCAAATTCATGCCCACAAGGGCCATGGCGAAATTGCAGTGAAGGGTCACAACTTGAAACTCGGTCGCGGCGGTATTCGCGAAATCGAGTTCTTCGTGCAGACCCAGCAACTGATCGCAGGCGGCCGCAACACAGCTTTGCGCGGTCGTTCCACTCTGGCAATGCTCGATCAACTGGCGGAAGCGAAATGGATTACAGCGCAAGTCGCCGAAGATCTCAAATCAGCTTACAACACGCTGCGCCATCTCGAACATCGCGTGCAAATGATGGAAGATCACCAGGATCATTGCGTGCCATCGTCTGAAGAAGTGTTTGCAAAATATGCCGTCTTCGCAGGATTTGAAAACACCGAGACACTTTCACTCGCACTACGCGCAACACTTGAAACCGTGCAACGCCATTCCAATGCGCTGTTTGCTGAGAGCAAAACGCTGTCAGGGCAGGGCAGTCTGGTCTTCACAGGAGGCGAAGACGATCCCGAAACCATCCGTACACTGACGGATATGGGTTACGCCAATGCGTCGGAGGTATCGGCGACAATCCGCGCCTGGCATTTCGGTCGCTACGCTGCAACCCGCTCGGCCCGCGCCCGTGAAATCCTCACTGAGCTGATGCCCGAACTTCTGAAAGCGCTGGCAGCAACAGGTGATCCAGCGCAAGCCTTCTTGGCCTTCGACCGTTTCTTGCAAGGCCTGCCATCTGGCGTGCAGCTTTTGTCGATGCTCAAGGCCAACCCACATTTGCTGTCGCTGATGGCAAATATCCTGGGATCAGCACCGCGCCTGGCGCAACAATTGAGTGCCAGACCTCGCACCCTTGAAGCCTTTCTCGATCCCGCATTCTTCGGCCCCATGTTGCAAGAAGAAGACGTCGTCCGCATTCTCGCCGCCACAATCCCGAATGACATATCGCTCGAAGAAAGCATGGATCTCGCGCGCGAACTGGGCCGTGAACTCATGTTCCGCGTTGGCGTGCGCGTGCTCTCCGACACCGCTTCCTCCGATGAAGCAGGCCAGAGTTTTTCAGCAATTGCCGATGGCCTCATCCAGCTGCTGCACCGCGCCGTCATCGGGGACATGGAACAAAAGCACGGCACAATCGCAGGCGCGTCATCAGCCGTCATCGCGATGGGTAAGCTCGGCGGCCGCGAAATGACGGCAGGTTCTGATCTTGATTTGATCGTGATCTTCGATGCTCCCGAACTCGATGCGACCTCATCGGGACAACGCCCACTCGGCGTCGCGGCATATTTCGTAAGGCTCACACAGCGCCTGATCACCGCACTCTCCGCACCCACGGCAGAAGGCACGCTTTACGATGTCGACATGCGATTGCGCCCGTCAGGCAGCAAGGGACCGGTAGCAGTAAGCCTCGCGTCCTTCACCGAGTATCAAAAATCATCCGCCTGGACGTGGGAAAAACTAGCGCTCACCCGTGCTCGCGTGGTCAGTGCGCCTGCAGAGCTCACGGAAAAAATTGAAGCCGTGATCACCGCATCCCTGTGCGAAAGGCGCGAAGCCGCCGCCACACGCAGAGACGTGTCCGACATGCGCGCCCTCATGTTGAAAGAACATGCTCCATCATCAATCTGGGATATCAAGCGCCAGCGTGGTGGTCTCGTTGAGGTCGAATTCATTGCGCAAACTTTGCAGCTTCTGCATGCAGCACAGTACTCAAGTATTCTTGACACAAACACCATGAAGGCACTGCAAGCCCTCGCGGACCATCAGTTGGTCTCGCAGACACACTTCGCAAGTCTCACCGACTCCACTCGCCTCTACCAGCGCCTGACGCAGATGATCCGCCTGTGCAGCACCACCGACTTCGATCCCGCCACAGCACTTCCGGGCCTCCGCAACCTCATCACCAACGCTTCACAACTGCCCGACATCAACACACTCGAAGCCACACTGCAAAGTCATCAATCCGAAGTAGCCAGGATCTTTGATGAGGTGATCGGAAGGGGGTAGGGCGGAGTCTGTAACCCTGATCAAAAATATTCTCTTTATCCACCGACGGAATCCCGTTCTTCAGGCGTCTTATCTCTCGAAAGCGCGTTTTCTTCACAAATCATCATCTGGGAGAGACAACATGAAGAAACACATCATCAGGGGCATCGTCGGCATTTTCAGCGTTGGCGTGATCGCCAGCATGGCTCTGGCCAACGAACCATACTTGCCCAAGCAGGAGAAGACATTCAGCCGCATCGACGCCAACAAGGATGGCAAGATCGAATGGCCGGAATTTGCAACGCTCGCGGGTCGCCGCATGGCACCGATGGACCAGAACGGCGACAAGATCGTCTCGTCTGCCGAAATCGATGCTGCCTTGCAAAAACAGATCGAGCGCCGCCGCACCCGTTTGCTGGCATCCTTCGACAAAAACAAGGATGGCAATGTCAGCCAAGAAGAACTCGACAAATTCGCCCAAGCCATGTTCAATGGCGCAGATGCCGACAAGGATGGGGCGTTGAGCCTCACCGAGGCACAAGGTTTCAAAGTCGGGCCGTGGCGCAAAATCTATTTGGCAGCCACGCCGTGACAGCAACACTCGGCATCTGGGGAGGATACGTGAACGGTTTTGCCATCACAAATCCGGTGGATGTCGCGGCGGGTGTCGATGAGGACGCCCGCCTTCTCGCTGCAACAACGTCGCGCGATGCAAAAGCCTTCGCAGCGCTCATGTCTCGGCATTACACAGTTGTGTACCGCGTCGTCTGGCGCATGGTGAACGGCCACGTCGATGCTGAAGACATCACCCAGGAAGCCTTCTTGCGCCTGTGGAACAATCCCGGCCAGTTGCGTGAAGCAGGAGCTTTGCGCGGCTGGCTCATTCGTGTCGCGAGCAATCTCGCCAAGGACCGCCATCGCCATCAGCCTGTGAGCGCGCATGTCGAGATGGATGAGTTCGCCGATAATCGTGACTCCGCCGTGCAAAATCTGGAACAACAGCAAGTACAGTCGCGTATCGATCAAGCGATAGCCCGCCTGCCGGATCGCCAGCGCCTTGCAATTACATTGACGCAATTAGAGAGCATGGGCCAAAAGGCAGCAGCGGAAATTATGGAGATCAGCGTTGACGCGCTGGAATCGCTGGTCGCGCGTGCGCGCCGCGCATTGAAGGAAGATTTGGCCCGCGATTGGCAAGAGCTGCGCGAAGGCCTTGGTGACAGGTGACGATATGACAAACATTTATGATCAGAAAACCGATGAAGCACTGGATGCGATCTTGAAGCAGGCTTCAAAACCAGTGCTGCCGCAAGGCTTCGAAGCGCGTATGCTGAAGCGATTGGAAGAACCCGTCGTGAGCAATGTGATTGCATTTCCAACGCGCACCAAGCCTGTCCGTGCAAACCCATGGCTGATCGGCGTGCCGCTCGCAGCTTCGTTGTTGATAGGTATTTCGCTGGGATCATTGGGCATCGGTACCGACTTCGTCAGCACGGACGATCAGGACATCGCAAGTGTCGCCACCGGATTTGAAGAGGCGGAACTTGCCGCCGAGGAAGAACAATCATGATGACCGATGATACACAACCGCCAAGACCAGAACCGCGCTGGCTCAGTTATGTACCACGCCTTAATTCACGTTGGTGGACCGGGCTGCTTGCCCTTTCGCTGATGGGAAATTTGCTTGTCGGCGGTTTGGCATTGGGTCACCGCTTCGGAGGGCGAGGGATCGACCGCATGCCGCGCGGCCAGGCCATGCAAATCGTGCCGCGCAAATTTTTCTCAGAACTTCCAGCCGAACGCCGCCGCGAACTTTTGCGCGTGGTGCGCAGCAAGATGCGCGCCCTGCGCAGTGATCAGCAACCGGATCGCGATGCTGCCCTGAAGCTCGCCGAAGTTTTGAGTGTCGACAATCTAAACAAGGCCGACGTGCAGTCTGCGATCGCTGCCTTCAATCAAGGCCCGCAAAGCCTGCCCGCGCGCACCGGAAAAATTTCAGAAGAACTGATCGATCTCCTGACGCCGGAAGAGCGCAAGTTACTCGCAGCCGCCATCAAGGAACGCGCCTTGCAGATGAAAACCAGATAAAAAAGGAGCGGGCTCCGAAAAGCCCGCTCCCTACCATGCCGTGCATACTGTGACTGGGGGCAGTAAACAGCACGCACAGCCGATCTCTTAAATCCCAAATAACTGATGATGACATCACCAGCTACTCAATCTTAAGTCTACAACCTAGCGCGTGTATTAGCGTCAAAACCAATAAAATCTTCGGTATTGGTGAATCCAAAACTACCCGACAGCAGGCAATCGCAAAGTTGCCCGCAATCCGCCAAGTGGCGCTGTCTGGAGATCAAGACTCCCACCATGCATGGCAGCAGTCTCACTCACGATGTTGAGGCCCAAACCGGATCCCGGCTTGCTTTCATCTAGTCTTTGCCCGCGCTTCATTGCGGTTTCACGCTTTTCAGGCGGAATGCCTGGCCCGTCATCTTCAATCGTAATGGCGAGCCACTTCCGCCCATCGTTGTCCACAGGCAAAACCGCAGCACTGGCCTTCACGTGTCGCGCCGCCCACTTCGCAGCATTATCCATGAGATTCCCAACCATCTCTTCCAGATCCTGACGTTCACCACGAAATTTCAGATCCTTGGGTGCGTCGACCAAAATCTCCAGTTGCTTGTCACGATTGATGCGTTGCAGCGTTCGTGCCAGCGCTTGGAGCACTGGCTCAACTTCACACGACACGCCGATAGATTGCGCACGTGCTGCCCGCCGCGCCCGATCCAGATAAAGATTAACCTGCACCAGCATTACATCAAGCTGTTCGCGCAGTTTCAACGCCAAAGGTGACGCGCTCGCCTGCGCCTCATTCGTCAGTACACTGATGGGTGTCTTCAGCGCATGCGCGAGATTGCCGACCTGCATGCGTGCCCGGTCGAGGATCTCCTTGTTGGATTGGATCAGCAAATTGAGTTCGTTGGCAACGGGTTGCATCTCGGTTGGAAAAGTTCCCTCAAGCCGTTCAGCCTTGCCACTGCGAATATCGTTCAGTTTCTGCTGCATCACCTGCATCGGGCGCAATCCAAAGCGCACTTGAAACAAGATCGCCCCCAAAAGCCCCAATCCCAATAGCCCTAGAATGGAATAGAGCACCTTGCGAAAACTCGAAACCTCACTCGACAGCTCATCAAAATTTCCGGCGACCACAAACGCATAGGGCTTCTCGCTGCCAAACAATTTGAACTCCTGGCGAATGGCGCGCAATTGCTGCGCCTTTCTATCTTTCAAATAAAACCGCGAGACCCCGCCACCAACATTCTCTGGCACATCGAGTTCCATGTTGAGAAGCGACTGCGACACAAGTGACACGGCATCGCTTTCCTCTGGCGGTTCAACCTGCCAGTACCAACCAGACTCCGCCAAGGCAAAACGTGTATCGGCAATCGGATCAGTCAGCTCCGGCGTGCCATCAGCCTTGAGCGTCACATTGGCCAGAAGCCCATCCATCACGGCCTGCAAACGCTGATCAAAATTCCGTTCGAGTGCTTGTTGAAATAAAGCACCAAGCAAAAGCCCCGCCGCAACCAGCAAAGTGCAAGCGATCACCGCCGATGAAAGCACCAGCCGAAGTGCAAGCGATTTAGCCCGCATCTTTCCCAGCTTCACTTCCCGCTTCGCTCCCAGCGACACTCATGGTGTAACCCATGCCGCGAATGGTATGCAGCACATCTGTGCCAAGTTTCTTGCGCAAGCGACCAACAAAAACTTCAATCGTGTTGGAGTCGCGATCAAAATCCTGATCGTAGAGATGCTCGACAAGTTCAGTGCGCGAGACGACCTTGCCACCATGCATCATCAGATATTCGAGCAGTCGATATTCTTGCGACGTGAGCTTCACCGCCATGCCATTCACCAGCACACGCGCACCCTTGGTATCAAGCGTCACAGGACCACACACCAACTCCGTTGAAGCATGTCCCGCCGTGCGCCGCACCAATGCGCGAATGCGTGCCAGCACTTCTTCCATGTTGAAAGGCTTGGTCACATAGTCGTCAGCGCCGGCATCAAAGCCCGCAACCTTGTCGCTCCAGCGATCACGCGCGGTGAGGATCAGCACCGGCATTTTGCGCCCCGCACGCCGCCATTTTTCAAGAACGCTCACGCCATCGATCACGGGCAAACCAAGATCGAGGATCACAGCGTCGTAAGGATTGGTCTCGCCAAGGTAATGACCTTCTTCGCCATCTTCTGCCTTGTCGACCACATAGCCAGCATCGCCAAGTGCTTGCACCAATTGCCGGTTCAGATTGGGATCGTCTTCAACAACGAGAATGCGCATCAAGCCCTCATCAGTCTGGGCGCGCAGCTTTATTGGACAGCACCTGTTTCGGCATCAACCATGACTCGCTGCACTTCACCATCAGCCTTCAGAGTGACAGCATAAACGCCAGACGGCAAGAGCTTGACTTTGATCGGCTTGAAACCGGGAAGGGCACTTGCAGCAATATCGGCAGCCTCGGCAGGCGAAATCGCCACTTCCTTGGACTGCACAAGTTGAACAAGCCGCGGCAGCTTCACTTCACTGCGAACAGGCTGCGCCAAAGCCGGAGCAAAAAGCCCCGCCACCAAAGCAATAACCAACAAAATCCTGTTCACCGTCCAAGCACTCCACTTCCGATGCTCGACCACTACCAAACCGAAGCTGAACGGTGGATGAATGGCCGTCAGGATCGTAAACGACCCATTAACCAGCTCCCAACCAACAGGCAAACCGCAAGAATCACCAGCCAGATCGCCGTATAGTTGAGGTTCTTGTCAATATTGAGCAGCCACAACAGCCCCGCCAGCGCCAGCATGCCCCACGGTGCCACGCGCCCGACAAACCAGCAGTAGAAACAATCCCGCGCCGCCATCACGTACCTCCTTTGGGGTGGCGGAGCGGATTGAACCGAAGTAACTCTTCTAGGGTTCCGTTTTCCTTAAGTTTCTGTTCCAGTTTATCATTCATTTGCGCAATCTTCTTGGCTTCCTCGTAAGGAACGCCACACATTTGAAGTACTGTTGACCGGTCCACTGAATTTTCAAGCTTTGCCGCGAGCCAATTATGCACATCCGCCAAAGCTTCACCCACCAAGAACTTGCGATAGCATTGGAGCACAAGATAAAATTGGAGAAACTTTCTAAGCATAACCCGTACACCCGCAATCTAAACGCGAGAGATATTAAATTCTATTTCCTCTTCGCGCCAGTCGCAATCACCTGGCCTGCAATTTTTTCGAGCGACCGCCCGCCAATATAACCACCCACGCCAACACTCAAAAACTGCCAGAAGCCTTCCGGCAGCGAAGCCCAGCGCGGATTATACGCAATGCTTTTGCCCACAAACAAATCCGCCATCGGCAGCACAAATCCAACGAGCACCAGAAACGCCATGAACAGCATCATCAGCATCGGCCGCCACGCATAGGTGATCCAATGCTCACTCTTGATCTCGGCCAAAACAACAGCCTGCTCAAGCTCCAGCGATTTGCCGAGATGCGTAACCAGTGATCCCTCAAGCTCAGCCTGCAACTTGCGCCGAAGCTCAACATCTTTCACATATGAATCCAAGATCTTGTTGATCGGCCCGCCCATCAACGCGCCAACCGTGTTCACAATAAAATTCAACGGCAGTGTCATCACAGCGCCTCCTCTTTCAATTTCAACCAACGTTCGCGCATGATGAAAATCAACAGCGTCACAAGTCCCACAACGACGACAACGCCAAGCGCAATCGCCGCACTCTTCACCGCAAATTGCAGCACCGCCAAAACGACGGCGGCCACAGCAGCCCAAATCGTTTTGCTCTCAACAAGCGATTTCGCTGCAGGCAACTCGGGAACACGAAGCTCCTCCTGCGCATCACCCGAAACAAAAAGGGCAGCTTCAGCTGCCCTGCGTCGAACAAGCCCAGGCAAAGTTCGGCCGCCCGCCTTGCTCCACAAACTCAACCGTCGCGGCACCGCTTCAAACTCACCCGCATTGACAGCGCGCAACACACTCGATCCGGCAAACGCCCCAAGCCCCACATTGAAAGCAAACGAAACCAGCGCCGAAAATTGCTGATCACTAACCGCACGCGTCAACGCTTTCCGCACACCGCGCGAAAACATCTCAACATCACGCCGCAAAATCTCGGAAGCCTCCGCCTCGCTCACCAGAAGTCCAGACTTTACAACAGGCTCACCGGCCATTGCTGTGTGTCCATAACCAATCGTCCACACCCCAACCGGATCGCGATAAGCGAGAGTGCGCAACCCTTCGAATTCCTTGATCAGGGCCAAACCCTCGTCAGTCATTTTCATCTCACATTCCTGTCTTGAAAATCGCAGGCCCATAGCGCCCGATCAACGCGCCCATTGTGGTGGCGAGGGTCACCAGCGCCGTCAGCGCCAACCAGCCACCTTTCAAACCGACAAGCGCATCGCGAATTTGCCGCACATCCTCGCGGATCGCCGATAGCTCCTGCTCAACATTTTCCATGCGGGCCGCAAGGCTGCCCACTTCACGTTCAATATTTGTCATGATCAATCCAATTGTTCGAAATAGACATTGCAAATGTCCAGGCCAACAGCGAGTGCAGTGGCATTGTTGCTACGCCACGCCGTATGCGCGAGCAGCGTTGTTGCGAGCGGTATGGTCACACCCGCAGTGCCCGGCCCCAACTGCCCCTGTGCAACAAATGCAGTGCCCATTCGCTCAACACGATAATGCAAAGTATTCGCCGCACTCGGTGGCGAGTAAAGCGTAAACTCATAAATATCCGACGACAAAGTGTTCGCAGGAAAATTCACACCGAGATCAATAGCGGCTTGCGCAGTCGATCCACCAAACACGATTTGCAGATTGTTGGATGTCGAGAGTTGCGCCACGCCCACCTGGTTCAAGAGCGTCGAAGGCTCCACATTTGTTGGTGCAGCAATGGCATTGCGCAAACCCACAAACATGCGTGCACCCGCAACCGTAGCCACATCCGAAACCACAAAGCGGCATTGATAGAAAAACCCGCCATTGCCTGCGCCATCACCCATCGAATACTGCGCAGCCGCAACATAATGCCCGGCCAACGCACCCACAGTCGCAGCCGAGACATAACCAAGTCGCCGCCTGCGTGTGGCACGATTGTTCGTCGCAATATTGCGCGCTGTTGCCGTGCCAAGAACAGTCGGCGCCGTGAATCCCATAACACCTGGCACAACGGTGGAATTCCCCTGCGGTTGCCAAAAAGCAATCTGCATTCTTGAAACGGAGTTCTGTTGCGGCTGCCAGGCTTCGAATGCGGCCCGCTCACCCTTCATCACGCGCCCGGCAAAAACATAATTTCCTTCGATGTTCTTTCCAGCCCCCGGATCAGCAGGCAAGATAGCCGTTGCAGTTGAAGTCATCTCTCCCGCTGCAGAAATCGTCAGTGTACTGTTCTTGACGATCTTGCCCGTCGCACCATTGAACAACGCAACCGCACTGTCACCAGCACTTGCAGGCCCAACCACATCTCCAGAACCACCCGATGCCGTGGCGATGTCGCTGGTCACACCTGCTTCGCGCTTGCGGAACTTTCCAAGCGTAGAGTTATACCAGATTTGTCCGTTCGATGGCGCAACTGGATCACTTGCAGCAGGATCAAACACAAAGCCGTTCTTGACCGTTACCAACCCGCTGGCACCTGCAATCCAAAGCGATTCAAAATAGGCCGTTCCATTCGCCGAAACCTTGAAGTGAAAATCATCATCCCCCGTCGTGCCAATTTCCGCGCGCCCCGAAAATCCGGTCTGAAACAGAAAACTTGCACTATCCGTTGCAGCATTCTTGTTGACCTTGATCTGCACGCCCGCACCAATATTGTTGAACAGTGCCGCACTTGAATTCACTGCCAGCTTGTTGGTCGCATCAGCCGTTGCATTTACGCCCAACAAACCAAGCAGCTGCAGATCAACCCAGCTCGCATCCTCGCGCAAAAACTTTGTGGCACCTGCCGTCAATGGCGGCGCAGGCACATGCCCCTTTGCCGCAGATGCTCCAGAAGCAACAAACACCGGAAGCATCGCGTTCACTTGTGTCGCACTCAGGTCAGTCGCACTTGCAGCGGCACCCGTATTATTGCCCTTGATCGTGTTCGCTGCCATTGCAGCGGCCTTGGCATTGCTCACCGCCGCATTGGCAATCGTGGCAACGCCCGTCGCCGTGTTGACGCTGACATCGCCTGACATGGTGAAACCACCAAACGCGCCTGCATTATTGAATTGGATTTGCGCAGCAGCACCGCCAGGCGTTCCACTACCTCCACCGCCACCACCAACAGAAACCCAAGCGCTCCCATCAAAAGCGAGAAACAGGTTTTCATTATCGACCCACAGCGTCCAGCCTTCGCGCGGTGTCGTGTATCGCCACACACCTGCAAGCAAAACAGCGATCTGCCCGCCATGCCCCACCCACACACCCGTTGGCGCAGCAGGAACGAGATAGCGATCCCCTTCAACAGGTGTTGCGGGGGGTGTTGCAAGCACACGGCTCTTCACCGCGAGTTGCACCAGTCCATCAAGAAGGGCCAGCGCTTCATTATGTGTCACGTGTTTTTGCGCCTGTGCCGCTTCCATCAGCGGCAGCGCCAAAAAGTTTGTATCAGGCATTGATTGTCCTCTGTGTAAATGTTCCGGCACCTGTCACGGCGCTCAACTGTGCAACGCGAACTGTGAAGCTCGAAGGCGCACTTCCAAAATCCGCCGCGATCTGTGCCGCTGTGTATGTGAATGTCGGTGTGGCAATGCCCGCAGAGCGCTTCACGGCAACGCCGTCGAGAATCTCGATCAGATAATTTTCGCTCTCTTCGCCCAGCGGCACCTCAACAGCGTCCCAACTGTCACCGTCAGAGCGCGTCCGCCTCATCCAGCGAAACACCACATCACCACCGATACGCCAAGCCACAAGATGTGCAGGCGCAAGGCAGCGCAAACTACGGCTCGTTGCTGGCAAACTTGAGGTGCCATAATTCGGATGCGCCGGATCAAGCCGTGCTGGTCCGCATTTCCAACTCTGCGCAATCAGGGCCTCGGCAAGCGAAAGCCGCGCAGGCAAAACAGCACCATTGAGCAATACAAAGTCTTGCCCCGCAGCCCGCGAAGCAAGCATCTCTGCAAGTGATCCATCCTGCGCCCGCAACAGGCCTGAGAGGCGATAAGTCGATGCGCCAATCAATGTAGCCGTCGTAAACTGCAACAACTCATGACCGGTTGCTGCAGTACCAACCGCAATCGCATTCGCCCCATTCAACACAGCCGCAGCAGTCGCACTTTGCAGCGCGCCATTGAACAGCTTCACATCAAGTGTCGCGCGATAATCAAACCGGCCGATCAATCCAGCAGGCAAGACAGATAGTGTCTCGCCAATCGTCGCGCGTTGCTCAATCGCACGGTTGAACGCGTAAACGCCACTGGCATTCTGCTCGAACAGATTGAGTGTGCCAGGCCAGGGTGCCGCATGTGCGGCAATCCAAGGACCTGCATCACCGCCACTGCGCGTCGTCGCCAGATCAAGCATGCGAAACAACGGCGCACCCGCAATTTCAGTTCCGCCAAATGAACCATCACGCCCCGCCAATACCGGCGCATCATAAGTGGCAAAATCAAACGACACCGCTTCCAAGGACCGCGCAGCACCGTCAGCCACGCGCCGCACATGCCACAACGCACCATCGTCGCGGGCCAATACATCGCCTGGCTCGACGCGCAACAGCGATGGTGGCAGCGAAAGTGAAAGCCGCTCGCGTCCATTCCAGATTTCTTCCAGCAATGCATCGGCCCGTGCTTGCGCTTCATGCGCACCCAGCACGGCCGAAATGGCAACTGTATTTTCGCGTGTCGAAGTCGCACCAACACGGATTCGTGTCACCACTGCTGCGCTGAAATCCTGCGCTTCTTCAACATAGAGAACCCGCAAGGCCTGTGGCACGTCAGTTTCCTGCACGCGCAAAATTTCCTCAATGCTCCGTCGCTCATCAACAGGCTCGACCCGAACACCATTTGTAATCGGGAAGGCAACCGCAGAAGCGCGAGAACGGAATGTCACCACGCCACCGCTCTCTACAACATCAATGGCGAACAGCTCCAAAATCTCTTCAAGCGCCGCACGACCTGACATCGGTCGGTCAATCACAAAACCCGAAAGCCCTGCTTGCACACCTGTGGTATCAATCGCCAAAAGCCCATGCCGCACGCATATCTTGCTGATCACATCAGCAAGATCGACTGCTTCAACGCGACCATTCAGCCAATGCCCGCGCGCATGATTTGGACCATCGGACCACACTTCGGTCAGCAGCGGAAACGCAGAGTAGGGCCGTGCATCCCATGCCCACAGAAAAATCCGCGAAGCATCCAGCATCGGTGCTCCGTATACGGATGAAATCGGATTGTGCGCGCCCGCCGTCTGCCAGTATTCCTGCACTGCCTGCACGAAGCGCAACTGCCCCAGATTGTCTTGTGCACCACTTGAGAATGGTGGCAACGCACTCTCCGACGAATTGGCATCGTAAAACACATTGGGCGCATTCGCACCCTTGTCGATTGCCGGGCATCCTGTCTCCGTAAACCAGATTGGTTTTGACTGCGGCACCCAAGCCGTCGCCGTCGCGGCTTGCACACCAGCCGGCCGATTGAAATGCTGGTTCAACCACCAGCTCTTGAAATCCTTCGGTCGAAACACCCATGGCTTGCCATACGTGCCATCGCTGATGAGAGAACGCGTCTGGCTCGCTCGTGCAGCATCACTTGCGTAAAACCAGTCAAACTTCTCGCCCCCGGCAATATTGGCCTTGAGATACGCAACATCATGGGGCCCCCGCCATCCCGCGAGATAATCCGTGTGCTGACGACCATCGCGCCAGTCGGCAAGCGGCAGATAATTGTCGATGCCCACAAACGCAATCGATGAAGAAGCCCACAGCGGATCGAGATGGAAATACACATCCCCGGTGCCATCACCAGGTTGATGGCCGAAATATTCGCTCCAATCCGCAGCATATGAAATCTTCGCCGCAGGCAAGATCGCCTTCACTTCAGCAGCCAGCGTCACCAGCGCATTCACAAACGGAAACACACCAGCAGCAGACCGCAAGGTGGTAAGCCCACGCAATTCGCTGCCAATCAAAAACGCTTCAACGCCCCCCGCTAGCGCACACAGCTTTGCATAGTGCAACACCATGCGGCGATAGCTCCATTCCGCAGGCCCGGAATAACTGACTGTCAATCCACTGGCCGAAAACTGCGCAGGTGTCGCCGCACCAACAAACGCGGCCACCTGCGTCGCCGCCGCCGCCGCAGTCTTGTCAACAGTCCCAGCCAATCCCGGAGCAACACTTCCTGTAATGCGCCCGCGCCATGGGTAGGCAGGTTGCCCGGATCCGCCATAGGGATTGGGTAGCGAATTTCCTGAAGGCACGTCCATCATCACAAACGGATAGAACATCACCTGCAGTCCACGCGCATGCATGTCCTGGATCGCGCGCACCACAGAAGCATCCGAAGGCGTGCCACCAAACGCGGGCGCACCATCCACGCTGCTCACCAGATGCGCAGCACTGCGGACAATACCGCCAACCACCCAACTTTCAGGGGTTGTCACCTTGCCCGAAACTTCAACACCGGGCCTGATCTGACACGTGCCACAGCGCAGATCATTGCCAAACCACGTCACCACCAGCGACGCCATTTCCAGATTGCCACACGCTGCTTGCGCCTGGTCGATCGACACGGAAAAATCCGTTCGCGCCTCCGCCACATGCGCATTCTCGCTGGCAGTGACTCCACCACCAGCATCGCGCGTCACCGCAACTGTATCATAGCCAAACTCGGTGGCACCTGGAATGATCGTCAGTGCACGGATATTATCCGCTGTCGCATTGCCATTGCGCACGATCTCAAACGACAGCTGAGGGATTCGATTGCCAAAGTCGGCAAGCGGCAAGCGCTCAAACACGACATAGGCAAGTCCGCGATAGCCAGGCGCATCCGCACCCTCAACAGCAGCAATCAAACTGTCCGGCAATTGTGTTTCGGTGCCGCGATAAAACCGCGTAGTGAAGCGGCCAAGGTCAATCGGCTTGCCATCGGCCCAAACCCGCCCAATTGCGTTTATTTCACCTTCGCAAAGGCCAACGGCGAAGTTTGTAAAATACTTGTACTCAGATGATGAATTCTTCGGTGCACTGCCCTTTGCCGAGGCCTTCTGCGTCGTAGTCTCCGTGATTTCCTCAAGGTTCGTCGCCCAGATAACCTGTCCCGTAATCCGCGCGCGCCCAAAGATGACGGGAATCGGCGCTCCTTCCTGCGAAGCTTGCACGCGCAAATCGTCAAGTCGGGGACCAACCGTGCGCCGTGATTTTCCAAACAACCGCTGGTCAATCAGATTGCCCGCAAGCGCACCAACGGCGCGCCCGATTGCAGCACCCAGCGGTCCTCCGAGCGCCCCGCCAATCGCCGAACCCACATTGCTCAAAACCAAAGTTGACATCTATCAAGCCTTTCCGGCGTTTTCTGGAAATCGAAACGCATGCGAAACGTGCCGCCGCCACCAGCCGTTCAACGCGATTTCGCAAACCCGCTGGCCATCCTGGGCATGGATCATGTGTGTCGCCGATGAGGCGATGCCCGCATGCTTGGCAGGCAAGTGCGGCTTCCAGCGAAACAGCAAAAGATCACCAGCGCGCCAATCATCAACACAAGTCATGTGTCGGCCAGCAGCCTCCGCCAACACCTCGCCTTCACCTGCCATGCTCAAGGCGGAATAGGCAGGTGCAATTTCCGGCTCATCACCATAAACGTCGCGCCACACACCACGCACCAACCCAAGGCAATCGCAACCTAAACCGCGCACTGATTGCTGGTGTTGATAAGGCGTGCCAATCCAGCCCCGCCCTGCGAGGATAATTCGTTCATCAATTTTCATGATCAATCTCTTCAGCGCCGCATCCGGCCGCCATCATTGTTTGCATCACCAGCCGCAAAGCGCGCTACAAAGTCATTGCCTGGAATATGCGGAAAGCCGCGAAAGTTCACGGCATTGGAAAATTTCGCGCGGCACGTTTCAAAGCGCTTGTCACACCCCGCACGCAAAACAACAGCATTGCCAGCAGAAATCAAACCACCGGCGTCCTGCCACAGTGCAATCGACGCCGTTGATCCAAGAGTGCGATGCCGTTTCACCGAAAGCGTTCGCGCGCCAATCATCAACGTGCCTCGCGTAAACCAGTCATCAGCAAAAGCCGCAAGTCCGCTCACAACCAGCGAAGCACCGGAAACCGCAGTCACGGTCGCAGCACCTTTGAAAGCAGGAAGCTCGAGATCAACCGAACACCGTGCATCGCCCAACGCTGCATCACAACCAAAGCCAAACAATCGCCCGCGCTCCTGATCAAGCAAATGTGTAAGCCCGCGCAACTCGGCAACAAACTTCACACCATCATGCATGATTTCGCCAAGATGACCTTTGCGCAACAACACACGTTGCGTGACGTCACTCCAATTCACCCGCCACACTTCAACTGTGGCATGATCATAATCCCCTCGTCGCAGCCGCACCGCGTCAATCACGCTTGACGATAGCGCACCTTCCGCTTCCAGATTGTCAACCGAAAGCCCCAATCCCTGTTCCATTTCGCTGGCGGTAAATCCCGCCTGCGCCTCAAAGCTCGTTCCACCAAAAATCAAAACGCGGTCATGATCAGTAAAGCCGAACACCTCGCCGGACTTCAAAGCCAACCGCCAACAATGGCAAAGTGTTGTGACCCCACTGTCAAGATGCGCCTGCAACGCGACAGGGATCACCCTCATGGCAACACCTCCACAAGTGCGATGTCTGGCACTTCACCCGCTTCGAAATGGGAGAGGTTGATGCTGAGCTGATCGGTGTCAAATCGCACTGGCACATCAAATTGATATCCCGCTGTGATAACTGCGCCAGAAGCCGGAACATTCCCGGCATTGAACGTAACTTGTCCCGTTGTCACATTCACAGTGAACTGCGTCGTCACAACCCCATTCACGGCAATCACTATGGTGCCAGCAACAGGGGTAACAACCGCGCGCACATAGGCACGATTGCCAGCACCATAAGTCTTCACCAGTTGAAACGTCTGAAGTGCACCCGTGCCTGTGCCAATAAGCTGATCAACTGCAGCAGGCACAGCATTTGCAGCACAGGACTTGAAATCAGAAAAATCCTTGAAGCGAAACGCATGCAGCCGCCCGCGTCGCTCCTCAAAAAACCGAACAACACTTTGAATGTCAGCCAGTGACTTGACGCCAAAGCCCACATTGTAACGCCGTCTCGAATTGGCCCAGCGCGCATTGCGTTCCTCACGGCCAGAAGCCGTCGTCACAATATCAGTCTTGCGCTCCGGTCCACCTGTGCTGCCGCGTGCAATTGCGGTTGGAAATCTCACATCATCAATCGGCATCACAAATTCCTTTCACCACGCGAAAGCGCACGGCTCATCATTGCCGCCACTTGCCCGCGCGACTGTTTGAAGCTCTCGGCATCAGGCGTTGAAATATTGACAGTGATCCGTGCCCCACCGCCCCCACCGCGCACCCCAAGCTTGCCATCGCTGCCACGCGCCAATGGCATGATCGCCTCAGGTCCCGCTTCGCCGGCAAGCCCGGTTCCACCTTTCAGTGGAAACAGCAGCGGCGAATTCACAACACCACCGTCGGCGAACGGCGTCACACCACCCGCAAGTCCACTCAACAAATTTCCAGCGATATCACCGAGTGGCTTCAACGCTTGTCCCAATGCCTGATTGGCAATTGAAAGTGCGATGTCGCGCATGACGTCCGACAGCTTGCGCCCTTGCGTCACTGCACTGGCAAGGCCTGCGACCAGCTTCTGCCCAAAAGAGTCTGCCAGTCGCGACAGGCCCTCCATCTCGCTGCGCAATTGCTCCGTACGCAGATCAATTTGATCGTTCGGCATCGGGATAGTTCTCCATCATTTCAAAAAGGGACTGGCGCAGCAGCGGTACTTGCGGGGAGGGGACAAGACCCGCCGCGAGCACGAGCTCGCGCAATGTGCTGCGCCAGAACTGTTCAGGGGAAAGGCGCAACCGCCCGATCCCCAACTGCAAAATATTGCTCCATGGAAATTTACCCATGCGCAAACGTCGCCTTCAAAAGTTCAGCCACAATGCGCAAATATCCCGCCGCTCCTCCGTCCACGGACAATTGCGCAACCTCTGCATTACCGATCATTTCACCGGCACCACGAAGCCCGGCACCAATCACCTTGATTGCGTCACTCGCTCTGATCCGCCCTGTCTCAAACCGTTCGGCAATCGCCAAAAGATCATCGCCACCGTAGGCATCTTCGATTTCGGCAAGCGCACCAAGCGTCAGTACAAGTGTGTAAGTCTTCCCACCAAGCTCAGCTTCAATTTCACCACGATGTCTGTTGGCCATGATCAGATCGCCGTGAATGTGAGAAAACCAGCCGAAGCAAGCGCCATGTCGAACGTCACCTCGCCATCGTGTCGCCCCGCAAATTCAAGCGAAGCAATTTGAAATGGTCCCTGCACAATCCCAAAATCCGGAATCACAATCTGCCAATTCACAATCTGCGCATTGAAGAAAAGCGTCCGCACACTCGCATCACTCGCGGTATCGCGAAACAATCCAGAGCCACGAATGCTCGCTGACTTCAATCCCGCACCCGAAAGCAACTCGCGCCATGCGCCAGCCGATTCCTGGCTCGTTGAATCAACAGTCTCAGCGTTGAAGGATAAAGTGGTGGCGCGCATTCCCGCCACCGTGATAAATGTATTTGTGCCCGCTGCATCAAGTTTGAGCAGCAGGTCACGGCCTTTTTGAGCCGCCATGTTATTCTCCTTTTAAAGTGGTTCAGTTGCCGCGCGAAACCGCAGCGTTGCGCCAAACGCACCGTCTTTTCCGCGCGAGACATTCCAGAAAATCATGCGCAGATTGATCAGCCTGTGCCCGCTCAACACAAGATCGGTGCGGTCGAGTACGAAATCAATCGCCTCAGTGATCTCCTGCGCATGCCCGCGCCCGCGCTCGATTGTTGCAACCTCAAGCGTCACGAAGTGTTCATGCGCCGAGGTTTCATTCGTGCTCCAGTCTCGCGTCTCAAGGTTGGTGAAAGCCACGTAAGGCGCATGTACCCCGCGTGGAGTTTCGTCATGAACATGTGCGCCGCCCAAAAGCTGAGTAAGTGGCGCATGCGCAAGCAATGCAGTTCGCATGGCCTGGACCAAGGCAAGGGCAGGGCTCATGCGATCCTCCGTACACGGAATGTTCTTAACGTATCCTGCACTGATAACGGCAGTGATTGCATCTCCGTGTCACCACGATGCGCAAACCAGTGACCAACAATCAGCAAAACGGCCTGCTTCAACTCCTGCGGCACATTTGCAGCCGAAGCTCCAAACCCTGCGGTCACCAAAAGCTGAACGCCGCCAAGTGTCCGCGATACACGAGGTACGCTGCGACCAGGCCGCAAGGCCAGCCGCGAAGTTGCAACATCAACAACGTAATGTGCAGGGTCGACCGTGACCGACACATCATCGGCATCAAGTATCTTGAGTTCATTGACACTGATCAGCGGCGACAGCGGTAAACACAACACGCCATTTTCGGGCCATGCGTCGAAAAACACACGCCAGACTTGCGACATCAAACGAAGACCCGTGCGCATTTCAACCTGCCTGCGCGCCGCAGCAATCAACTTGCCAATGTAGTCATCATCATCTGCATGCGTCACCCGCAAATGCGCCTTCGCCTCAACAAGCGTAACCGGTTCCACAAGCGGTGGAGTAATCAAAATCTGTGACATGGAATTTCCTTGGGAATGGGCGAGTGACCAACATCGTAGCCACTCGCTCGCTTTTACTTACGTCAGACCAAACTTCAGCGTCTTCACCGCATCAAAGTCCTGCATGCCGCCACCCACACGCTTTGTGGTGTAGAACAACACATATGGCTTGGTGGAATACGGATCACGCAACACGCGCACGCCAACTCGATCCACAACAAGATAGCCACGCTTGAAATCACCAAAGGCAATCGCATGCGCATCCGTCGCAATGTCAGGCATGTATTCGCTTTCAACAACAGGAAAGCCCAGCAGTGTCGCCGAACCTTCAGCGGTCGCTGCAGGCTGCCACAGGTAGTTGCCCTGTGCGTCCTTGAACTTGCGAATGGCCCCTTGCACTGCACGGTTCAAAACCCACCGCGCATTTTGGCGATAACCGGCCTTCACCGCATAGATGAGATCGACCAATTTGTCAGAGGGGTTGGAAGCCGCAAATGCACCCGCAACACCCGTTGCAATGTAGCCAGTATTGCCCCAACTCCAGGAAGCGTTGGCAACTTTCGGATAGGTCATGAAGCCTTTCGGCTTGTTGACGCCATCACCGTTGATGAACGCGTCAGTTTCCTGTTCGGCAAAAACCGTTTCAACTTCGCGCGAAATCCACTCGTCAAGATTGACAACTGAATCATCGAGCAGTGCTTGTGTTGCGGCAGGCTGCGCATAAAGCTCCATCGTCGGAAACGAAAGCTCTGCCAAGGTTGGCGAACCTGTTTGCACGCGCGACGCTGCTTCACCGACCCAGCCCGCAGTTGCACCAACAGTCACGAACGGCTTCTTGTAAATCGCACTCGAAACCTGCCGCACATCGGCAATCGCGCGAATGGGCGAAGCGCGCGAAAGCAAACGGCCAATCTCGGCCTCGGTTTCCTGCGGCACCAGATAGCCACCATCAGGATTGGACCCGATCGACATGGCCTTGGCTTCAAGATCAAACAGTCCGTGCGCCTCGCCTTTGCGCACATAGTTTTCGAACGCGCGCTTGTGTTCAGTTGGCTCCATCTTCACGTTTTCACCCAACACAGGGCGACGTGATTTCAGCGTCAACTCATCGATTTTCTTGTTGATGCGCTCAACCTTGTCGACAGTCACAACGTCGGCACTCATGCGCCTTTCGATCTGCGTCAGGCGTTCGTCATTCGCATCCTTGAAAGCCTCGAACGCGGTGAAGAGATCATCATTCAAATTGTTGTTGGCATGCGCCTTGGTTTCCAGCGTTTCCATATGGCTCAGATCCATGTGGGTATTTCTCCTGTTGGTTTGTTAATTCCGGGCGAAAAGAATTTTTCCGCGTTTGCCCAAGCGCGGGATTTCACTTGCGTCACGCGCGCACCATCCAGCATCGGGAAGGTGACGAGCGAGATTTCCCACAAGTCGATTTCGAGGAGGCGGCGGGCCTTGGACGCATTGTCCCTCCGTGCACTGACGGTTTTGAAACCGATGGACAGGCCATCAAGCCCGCCGCCTTCCAACAACGCGTAAAGCTCTGCTCCGCGCTGTACCTTGCGATTGAGACGACCGCGCACAAAAAGCCCGCGCTCTGTCTCTTTCAATTCGATCCATGTGCCGACCGGTTCGGCCGCATCATGGTTGAACAACATGCGAATGCCCTCAGCGCTTTTGCGCGCAATTGCGCCCGCAAAAGCACCTGGCATCACAATGTCACCCATCTGGTCACGCTTGCCGAACAGGCTCGCATAACCTTCAAAAACACCAGTACCCGGTGTCACCAAAGTCACAGGAGAGCGTGCAGGGGCATCCCCGCGACGCAAAAGTCGTTGGTTCATTTTCACTTGCCTTTTGGTCAAAGAAAAAGGCCGGGAAAAACCCGGCCTTCAAAAAATCATATCGTCGTTGTGGTTAGAACTTCAGCGAAGCTCCAATGCGCACCGTGTTGAAGCTCGCTTTTGCACCAGCCTCGCCAATGCCAAACCGTTCCGCCACATCAGACAGTTCATAGTGCAATCCTTCAGCCCGCAAGACGAGATTGCGCATCACGGCATACTCAAGCCCCACGCCTGCAACCCAGCCATAGCCAAGCCCGCTCACTTTTTCCGAAAAGCCAAGGCCGGTAAAATTGCTCGTCGTTTGGCCAAGCGTGCCGCCCGCTGTCACATAAGGCAGAAACGAATTCATCGCAAAGCCAGCACGCCCCCGCAGCGATCCATGCCAGCCAATCTCGGTCGAACAACTCGCCGCCGCAGTGGCGCACGCCCAGGTCGATCCCGGCAACACAAACTCACCCGCAATCGCACCCTTGTTGATGTCCATCTCGGTGCCAAACACGATCCGCGAGAACTGATGATTGGTCCCGGCATAGGCACCAATCACCTGTCCGCGCACCATTTCTTCGCCCGAAACAATCGACGCAATATCGCGCGCTTCCTGGCCACCAACCGCATAGCCACCCGCAATGCCCCAATAGCTGCCAGACCAATCATAGTCCCAGCCGCCACCTGATGAAGATTCCGCCACCGGACTTTCCGCAGCGACACTTTCGCCACCGTCCATGCCAGGCGGATTATAGTCTTCCGGCCCGGAAACCATCTGCGCCGAAGCAGTCGAACTCAACATCAAAAGCAAAAACAAAACGCGCATGACAAACCCCTCATGCCCAGCATTTTCTCAAACGCGCCTTAAGAGGCAGTTGTTAAGAATGGTTAACAGAACGATTAAAATGAAACTCAATAACCCACCGCTTCGCGCTTCTCTTCTGCCGTCAAGAACGCCGCATCGCCAACCCGCTTCCACAGCGCATCGCGATCCGCAGCAAGCGCCTCGACCTGATCCAGATCACCCTCAAACGCCAATCCTTCCGCACCGAGAAAATGCGCCAACGCATCATGAACCCGCAGCGAAAGTGGCACCACAGTCTGCCGCCAAAAACCGCGATTGGCCTCGGCATAATTCGCATACGTATTGTCACCAGGAATGCCCAACAACATCGGCGGCACGCCAAACGCCAGCGCCCCTTCGCGCGCCGCCATGTTCTTGGCCGCGTTGAACTCCATGTCTTTCGGTGAAAAGCCCATCTCTTTCCAGTCAAGCCCACCTTCCCAAATCATCGGTCTCCCGGCATTCGCGGCCCCCTGATAAGTCGACTGCAACTCACCCTTCAATCGCTCAAATTGCTCAGTGGAAAGCGAACCCTCACTCGCCGCAAACACCAACGCACCTGATGGTCGCGCCGCATTATCCAGCATCGCCTTGTTCCAGCTCGACGCTGCATTATGCGTATCAATCGAACGTGCCGCAGCCTCCAATGGCGACATGCCATAATGATCATCCAGCGGATTGAACAGTTTCACATGCAACACATTCTCAGCCGCGATGCGCACCGATTGTCCGTGCACGGAATAATCATAGGCCTCAGGCCAGCCAGCACGTGATGGCACCACTTGCACCCGGTCTGGCCGCAACACATGCAGCTCGCGGGGGGCGCCATCCAGCGACACAAGTTCTGCATAGGCATTGCCCGCCACCATCAAATGCGCCACTAACGCCTCTACAAATTCCCGCCCCGACTGCGATGGATTGGGCCGCGCCAGCAACGCCTTCAGCGGATGCACCTCAACCTCAGCCCCATCAACCCGCGTCACCACAGGAATGGAAGCCACAGCCTCCGCAATCATCCGCACACAACGATAACCCACAACATTGCCAGCAAACCCCTCCCTTGCGAGAGAAGCATAATTCCGCGGCGTCCACTGCGGTCGCCCCGCGGTGTGCAGGCTTACAATAGATGAAGTGGCCGACGACTTCGTCAGCAGTGATTTCAATTTTTCAAACATGGTTTTTCCCATAAAAAAAGCGGCCCGTTTTCGGACCGCCGCAATAGAAAGTCAGATTTAGATGTCAGGCCGGTTTTAGATTCTGTAGCGAGAGTTTCGGAATTTCCTTCTGTACTGAATTACTCGCAGCCCCATGGGTGAAGGAGAAACTACGAATTGAAGCAGTCTGATACTGGTAACTGGGCATTGGCAGCTCTTTTTGGGGCATAACCGGATTGGTCAGTTCCGGTGTAATGTCTTTCTTTTCGCTCTTAGACATGGTGCGTCTCCAATGGATTCAATGCTGGCGAATAAAAGTGCTTTCGCTTTATCCACTTAAAGCCTTCATACTTGGTTACTACCGCAACATCTGTATGTCCGCCAACTATATCCGCGCCGGGTTGAAATCTGAAGTATTTCGCCGTTGTTTCGACAAGAAAGGTAGTCAAATCAATTGCATCTTGAACCGGCATTGTAGGCGTGACAACACTCGAACCAATCTTCGCTGCAAACTGTTGCACAAATATGTCTGCAAGTTCTTTTGTGACTCCGTTCGCGATGAGCTCATCAACAAGCGAGGGGTCGTAGCCAGCGACCAATCGAAAAATTGGTGCTGTTTGACCCCCTACGTGTAAACCAGTTGCTCCGGCTGCAACTAGTCCAACAGGTTCAGAACAAACTCCATTCTCGATTGATATCTTCCAGACTTGATGTCCTTGGTTGAAGTCGGATCCATAACCGCCAATATAGAATTCTAGTGAATGCGGGGCAGGCGGTGGTGGATTGACTACCTTGTATTTTTCTTCAAAAATCAACCTTCTTGCTCTGTCGACCACATCCTTAATGGAATAATTGGCTTCGTCGATTTTCCAGTCTTTAACCTCGTGCGTCATGCGCCTTCGAAGTTCTTTAGCAAGCGTACTTATGGATTCATTTCCGACGTTGCCCATCCCGCAAGTCATCGCGACAATTGGCAGATTTTTGTGAAGGTTGAAAACCTTGTCGCCGTGCTGGTACACGTTCAAAATCTGACTTTGCCCAGTCTCGGCATTTGTGGAAACAAGTGTTGAAGCGCTGTCAGCAGCAAAAACAATGCAGTCGTTCACTGCCAAGCTCACACATACCGTCATTTGCTCCTCCGTCCCGAATCAAGGCTACCACTTTAGCGTTGGCCTTCAAATCCCCCGCACCCGCGGCACGCCGCGCTTGCGCAGTACCAATTCTGTCACCGCCCACACCAGCGCATCCAGCCGATCAGGCGAGGGGCCATCGCCAATCACCGAACACATCTCGTCCTCCAATTCGGCAAATGCCCCAACGTGCGAGATTCGGCCTTGCTCATATAGTGCCGCCACAGGCTCAGCCCGTGCACGTTTCCCACGCGTCGCATGAACCGTCGTCACTGCAACATCAGCGTCCACTTGCGCCAAAACGGCGCGCACCATTTCACCACCTTGGTTCACCTCAGCCACAACACGATCAGCCTCTCGCGTGTGATACAAATCCACCACACGCTTGGCCCACTGCGCCGGCCGCAGTCGTTTGCAGCTCGCATCATCCAGCACATAAACCCGGCCATCCGCCCCAAGACCAGCACACACAATCCCGCACGCGTTGGCCTTCTCGCCAGACGTCGCAGGCGGATCAACCGCAATGACAACACGCTTCAACTCCGGCAACACACGAACCCGAAACTGCTCAATCACCGAACGCTTCCACAGCGCATCAGGTGAATCCTCGAGCAACTCGCCATCAAGTTCCTGCCGCCCCAGATTGGTGCCACCATAAATCCCGGTTACATCGTCAATAAAGCTATCGGCCAAATTGGCGCGATTATCCAAGGTCCTGGAATGCGTGACAACAGTTGCCGCATCTTTCATCAGTTCACGGATCAATTTCGTTGCACGCGGTGTTGTGGTAATGACAGCATGTGGCCGATCACCCAAACGTAACGCCATCTGCAAATTCATCCACGCAGCATCGGCCTTCTTCCACTTCGCCAATTCATCACACCACGCCGCATCAAACTGCGGGCCGCGCAACCCTTCCGGCTCTTCCGCCGAAAACACTTGCGCCACTGTGCCATTGGGCCAGGTGATCAAGCGTTTCGAAGGCTCATATTTGGGCCGCTCATCACGGTGGTGCACCGCCAACAAGCCTGACGATCCCTCGATCATCACCATGCGTGCTTCGTCAAAAGTCGCAGCGACAATTGCAATGCGTGAACAGCGCGGCACATCGGGCGCAAAAATCCCAAGTGCCAAAGCCCGCACCCATTCTGCACCGGCGCGCGTTTTGCCCGCACCACGTCCACCCAGCACCAGCCAGTTGCGAAACACGGGCCTGCCATCAGGAAGCTGCTGCGTGGGCCTCGCCCAATACAGCCACTGCTGATTGAGCTCCCGCACCTCCGTCTGGTCCAGCGCCTGCGCCATCAGGCGCGCTGTTCCCAGTCGTTTCAAGTCGCTCAATTTTTTCCGCAAGCGCCACACGCTGGGCTTCATCAAAATGCTTGAAATCCCGGCGCTGGCGCTTTCGTCTGTTGATGTCTTTACGTTCAAGATCAAGAACCTTCTCAAGTGTGCGAACAACCGTGTTGACCGAGCGGATCTGCCGCTCGCGCGAAATTGCATCCAACTCCTCGCCAATATCGGCGAGTTCTTTTTCCAATCGGCCAATGCGCAGTTGCAACAATTCCTTCAGCCGTCGCAAAGTCTCCTGCGTCGTCTCCGTGCGCCCAATGCCAGCACTGATCTGCACCGTGGATTTCAAGACATTAGTCCGTGTACGGAGCATCCATCCCAGTGCTTTCGCCTTGAGCGAAAGCGCGATCCCAGACATGCCAATGCTCTCGGCAATATCTGCAACCTTCTCCACACCCGCCTCATAGCGCATGCGAATGTCACTCCAGCCTCCTTGCGGAGCCAGATTCCCATCTTCGTTCATCGTTTGATTCCCTCTCGTTCACCTGCGAATCATCGCGCAGATTCATAGACTCAAGGACCACTCAAGGAGGTCCGATTATGCAATCCTCACCCATCATCAACCAGGCCGTACACGCACTCACCCATGGCAAGCGCGTGCATCTCAACTACGGCGGCGAAGACCGCGTCGTTGAAGTGCATGCCATCGGCACGTCGCGTCGGGGCGAAGAGATGATGCGTGTTTGGCAAGTGCGCGGCGGCAGCGAAAGCCACGATCATGCTGGTTGGAAGTTATTGAAACTCGACGACACCATGTACCTGCACGAAATCGACGAACCCTCAAAAGCCCCCCGCCGCGGCTACCGCCAAACCGACCCCATATTCCGCGAAGTCATCGCGCAGATTTGAGCGCCCAACTTCCGCTCCCTAGAATTGCGGAGCAGGGGGCCTGCTACGTCTGAATTCGAATGAGCGGTCGACTGCGTCTTACTTTTTTCTTGCTCCGAGAAAAACTCCAGTAAGTACCATGCCAACTAAACCGATAACTGTAACTGCTGTGCTACCCACCAAAAAACTCTGAACCTGTTCAGGTAATGTGAAGCCCGAGTCCTTAGTTCCGCTAGCAAGCAAAAAAAGTGCTACAACGGCGCTATATGAATACATATACTTAAATGCTTTTTCCGCAGAAGGCTTGATAAGTTCGTTCAAGATTTTCGCCGTATCATTGTTTTGGCGCAACTTGCTGTTTTCTTCCTTCAAGTTGAATTCTCGGTCTGCTACTTCGCGAAAGCTCTTTTGTAGTTCTTCGTATTTTTGACGAAAATCTGTGCCTTCAGACACCGGAAGATTTTCCGGTGCCTTATCGATGTCTTCAATTGTAACTTGGGGTGTTTTACTGCTGACTGATTTGATCACGACCCGCCATCGCCAGATCAATATAATGTTGCTTTATTTCCTCGTTGCTCAATTGAGCATTTCGCCCACGACCGAAATACGCCTTCGACCAAGGCGTGTCGGGCTCATGTGTCAACTCGGATAGCCTTTTCGCGCCTTTCGAACCGTAACGGTTCCAAACGTGTGAGACGATCCCTTTTTCGCTCTCGGTCAAGTCGGCTGTTATTTCTTCTTTTGAAAGCGGGTTTACGAAAGTGCAACTCTTGGGGCCATACCCTCTATCCTTCACTTGATCCCAAATTGAGCGGTAGACTGGACCGTTGTCCCAAGCTTCAGGAAGCTCATCAACCAATGGCTCGTCATTGATTGCCAAGTTCCAGCCGTGAGCAAAATACGTGAGTTTCTGAATCAACATTTGCTGAGGAACATTGGAAGTTCCTCGCAGACGTAAAAATTCGTTGGCGATTGCTAATGCAGAATGTCTAGGCATAGTATTTGTTACTCCCAACTTGGAAATTGCGATCCCGTAAAGTGGGATCGAAATGCCCCTCGTCAAAGTCACAGGCAAAACTGCCATCAATTCATATAGGAGTCATTTTGGGCAAAACCAAGGTCTGAAATCAAGTTGTCGTCTCTACCCACTTCTGGATTGTCCAACAAACTACACCCGGCACAGTTCTGTGTCAAGGAGTATTTTGAAAGACTGCGAAAAAAATTCTAAGTCTTTGAATTCACGTCCGATCGAAGAGTTTCTCGATCCTTCGATCTGGCACCAGCCACATCAAGGCCACGCCTGCCGTGATCAGCACACCAAGCAACGGCGAGACGAAACTCGTCCCCATCGCCAAAACATATGCCACCAAGGAAACCTTGCCCTTGATGTCGCCGCCAATGGCACCTGCAAGCAGTGAGTTCTCGCCGTCAGTGGCGATGATAGACTTCTGCAAGATGGTATAGGCAACCGCTGCCAGGATCATGTTGAGCGCATAGACAAACACCGGCCATTTTCCAAAATGGTTTTCACCCATCCACCCTGTTGAGAAGGGCACCAGCGAAAGCCAGAACAGCAAATGCAGATTGGCCCACAACACGCTGGCCGAAACTTTTTTTACCGTATGCATCAGGTGGTGGTGGTTGTTCCAATAAATGCCGATGTAGAGAAAGCTCAGCACATAGCTGAGAAAGATCGGCCACAACTTGAACAGCGTTGCCAGATCCTCGCCATGCGGTACTTTCAGCTCAAGCACCATGATGGTAATGATGATGGCAAGAACGCCGTCGCTGAACGCTTCGAGCCTGGTCTTTCCCATCGACAAACCTCTCGGTCTAACTTTTGGCCCAATAGTGGATTATCGAACAAACTACACCCGGCACCGTTCTGTGTCAAGGATAAAATTCAAAAACCTGAATCCTTTTTTCCGCGCTAGCCAAATTGCCAGCCTAAGCTATTGTAAAAGCGCGATAGGTTAAGTGGGCGCCGGTTAACCGTTAATCGCGCGACAAAAGAAAAAGTATGGATATCCGCCAACTTCAATATCTTCAGGCCCTCGCCCGGGAAAAGCATTTCACCCGCGCCGCACAAGCCTGCAACATCACCCAACCAACACTTTCGGGGCGGATTCGCCAGCTGGAACAGGAATTGGGCGCACCCCTTTTGGATCGCGGTGCCCGCACCTTCGGCCTCACGCCAGAAGGCGAGCGCGTGCTGAAATGGGCGCACAAAATTCTCGACGATTGGCATTCCCTGCAAACCGAGCTTGCCTCGATCAAGGGCAAAAAGGGCGAGCTCGTCGGCCGCCTTGTGCTGGGCGTCATTCCCTCAGCGCTCCCCAAGGCAAGCCTCCTTACCAAGGCGATGAACGACAAGCACCCCTCCGTTGATTTTACCGTGCTCTCGCACTCCTCCGAGGAAATCATCCGTGCACTGAATGATTACACGCTCGATGCCGGCATCACATATCTGGACAACGAACCCGTAGAAGGTCTGATGCAGGCCGAACTCTACCGCGAGAACTATTGCCTCTTCGTTTCATCCGTACACGGATTATCAAAGCACGCATCCGTCACCTGGGCACAAGCCGCCGAGCAACCGCTCTGCCTTCTCACCCCCAACATGCAAAACCGCCGGATCATCGACCGCGCCTTCGCCCAAGCCAAAGTCGCCCCCACCGCAAGGTTAGAAACCAATTCGATCATGAACCTGATTTCGTCAGTGAGAGCCATGGGCCTCTGCGCCATCATGCCCGACTATTTCAAAAACGCGCTGGGATCACTGGACGACATAACAGCCGTCCCCCTAACCGAACCAACCGTCAGCCACAAAGTCGGCCTCGTCGCTATTGACCGCGATCCGCTTTCACCGCTCATCTCCGCACTCTTTCTCTCCCTTGCGCGAAGCGCGGGGGAATACCCGCGCAGCGGGGGAGGGGGTGAGACGACCAGGTCATAGCCCCCATCAATAACCCTATCGGCCCAGTGAATTGGCATTTCCCAAGCCGTCGCACTAAGCTGGCGCATGGCCAAAACCACGATCATCGCATTCACCCCGCCAAAGCCAGACCCAGCTCTGGCCGTCTGCGCGCGCTACAACAAAAAGCCGGATCAGCTTTTGGAAATTCTGCACGATCTGCAGGAGGAAGTTGGCCATGTGCCCGAGGCTTCATTGCCCGCAATCGCCAAGGCGCTGAACCTCTCCCGCGCGGAAGTTTATGGCGTCGTCACTTTCTATCACGACTATCACATGAAGCCCCGCGCCAAGCACGTGATCAAGATTTGCGCCGCCGAAGCCTGCCAGTCGATGGGTGGTCGCGAGTTGATTGCACTCGCTGAAAAACTCACAAAAGGCAAGAAAGTTGAAATCGAAAAAACTTATTGCCTCGGTCTCTGCGCCTCTGCTCCCTCTCTGATGGTCAACGGCAAACCACTCGCCCGCATTGATGCAAAGAAAATGAAATCACTTGTTGCGGAGTTGGTGCGATGATCACACTCTGGATATCAAACGACAGTTCCGCCAAAGCCGTTGGCGCTGATGACGTGGCGCGCGAAATTGAAAAACTCGCCAAGTCAAAAAAGCTCAGTGTACAGATCAAACGTAACTCCACCCGTGGAATGGCCTGGGCCGAAACCCTGGTCGAAGTCGAAACCCCAAAGGGCCGCATCGGCTATGGCCCTGTTGATGTCAGCGATGTGAAAGGCCTTTTCACCGCAGGCTTCCTGGAAGGCAAGAAGCACAAGCTCTCACTTGGCCTCGTCGACGATCACCCCTATCTCAAAAATCAGGAACGCCTGACATTCCAGCGCTTCGGTCACACTGAACCACTTTCAATCGAACAATATTCAGCACACGGAGGATTTGAAGGCCTCCGCCGCGCGCTAGCACTTCCAACAGCCGACATCGTGAAAGAAGTCATCGACTCCGGTCTTCGCGGTCGCGGTGGCGCGGCCTTCCCGACTGGCATCAAGTGGAAAACCGTTCACGATGCAAAAGCTGATCAAAAATATATCTGCTGCAACGCCGATGAAGGCGACAGCGGCACCTTCGCAGATCGCATGGTGATGGAAGGCGATCCCTTCATGCTGATCGAAGGCATGACCATTGCAGGCCTCGCCGTCGGTGCCACCAAGGGCTACATCTACATCCGCTCCGAATATCCCGATGCCATTTCCACCATGAAGCAGGCGATTGAAAAACTCATAAGCGCCAACTGGCTCGGCAAAAACATTCAGTCCACGGACAAATCCTTCGACCTCGAAGTTCGCCGTGGAGCAGGGGCCTATATTTGCGGCGAAGAAACCGCAATGTTGGAATCGATAGAAGGCAAGCGCGGCATGGTCCGCGCCAAGCCACCGATCCCGGCATTGGAAGGCCTGTTCGGCAAACCCACTGTCATCAACAATGTGCTCTCTTTTGCAGCCGTTCCCTTCATTCTGGCAAAAGGCTCTACAGCCTACGCCGATTACGGCATGGGCCGTTCACGCGGTACTCTCCCTTTCCAGCTTGCAGGCAACATCAAGCACGGTGGCCTCGTCGAAAAGGCATTTGGCACAACCCTCCGTACACTGATCAATGACTTCGGCGGTGGCACCGCATCCGGCAAAAAATTCCGCACAGCCCAAGTCGGTGGCCCCCTCGGCTCCTATATTTCTGCCGATCAACTCGATATGCCGCTCGACTATGAAACCTTCGCGGCCAATGGCGCAATGGTCGGTCACGGCGGTATCGTGGTGTTCGACAACTCCGTCGATATGGCAGCCCAAGCACGTTTCGCCATGGAATTCTGCGCCATTGAATCCTGCGGCAAGTGCACCCCCTGCCGCATCGGCTCAACCAGAGGCATGGAAGTCATCGACAAGATCGTCGCCAACGAAAACCGTGCCGAAAATGTCGAGCTCCTCGAAGACCTCTGCCAAACCATGACCGATGGTTCACTCTGCGCCATGGGCGGCCTCACGCCAATGCCAGTAATGAGCGCACTGAAAAATTTCCCCGAAGATTTCGGGCTGAAGAAGCAAAGAAAGTTGGCGGCAGAATGAAAAACCTTCTACGCCATTTTCTCACCGTCATCCCCGCGAAAGCGGGGACCCAGACCGTTAGCCACAAAAGCGGCAGTGCTCCAATAGGACGGCGTCCCGCTGTGCCCATTCATGTCACTCCGCATCGACCAAGAAAGTCAATTCCATTTGTTAGTCAGCGGGACATAGACTTCTTTAACGATTTTGACGTGTTTGCAAATTTTTTGAATGAAGAGTGTGAAAGAGAACTTGACCCGCTAGGTAGTTCCCATTTTTGGCGAGTGCAGGAACGTGGTGATCCTAAACTTGGGGAAATGGACCGACACAACCCATCAGGTGTAAGTATAGGACGGACATATGATGTATTATTTTCTACCGATGTAGTTGGTAGATTGGAGATAGGTGCGCTTTCGTACACCGATTTCCAGGAAGTTCGATTATGGTTTAGGTTGGAAAAGCCGCTAAATTTCGAACTCGGAAGCGTTCGCAATTTTTTGTTTGTTTTGCAAACCTTGGCAGTGAATCCTGACTGGTATGACAGTGAGAATGCGCCGGCATTTGGAGGAGCGTCAAGTTGGGATCGAGAAGACAGCGAGATCTCAGCAGTAATTCAGGATATCCTTTGGGATTCAGTATCAAATTCACGCAGTGATGGCGGAAAAGACTTCTGTATTCGTTTGAAAGGATGCTGCCGAACATTTTTGAACTTGTCGCGTGAGATGAAAGTGGCGTCGAAATGACTTTTTCTACAGCCTTTAGAATGCAGAAGAAACAGGTGATCCCATGCTGATCAAGGAAACCGATTACGGCACGCCAACGGTCGCATCGACCAAGATGGTGACCCTCGAAATCGACGGCCAGCAGATATCAGTGCCCGAAGGCACATCGATCATGCGCGCCTCGATGGAACTTGGCACCAAGATTCCAAAACTCTGCGCAACGGACTCGCTGAAATCATTCGGCTCCTGCCGCTTGTGCCTCGTCGAAGTCGAAGGCCGAAAAGGTACACCTGCCTCCTGCACAACGCCAGTCGCACCGGGCATGAAGGTGAAAACCGAAACGGATCGCCTCAACAAGCTCCGCAAAGGTGTGATGGAACTTTACATTTCCGATCACCCGCTCGACTGCCTCACCTGTGCTGCAAACGGCGATTGCGAATTGCAGGACATGGCCGGTGCGGTGGGCCTTCGTGATGTGCGCTACGGCTATGCAGGCGACAATCACACCACAGCAAAACGCGAAGGCGGCGAGGAAAATTTCCGCTTCAAGGCGAAAGACGAGAGCAATCCCTATTTCACATTTGATCCTGCCAAATGCATCGTCTGCTCACGCTGCGTGCGCGCCTGCGAAGAAGTGCAAGGCACATTCGCGCTAACGATCGATGGTCGCGGCTTTGCATCGCATGTTTCAGCGGGCATGGATGAAGGCTTCATGAATTCTGAATGCGTCTCGTGCGGTGCCTGCGTCCAAGCCTGCCCGACAGCAACGCTCACCGAAAAAACTGTCATCGAAAAAGGCCAGGCCGAACATTCGGTTCTCACCACTTGCGCCTATTGCGGTGTGGGGTGTTCCTTCAAAGCCGAAATGAAGGGCGATGATGTCGTCCGCATGGTGCCTTACAAGGATGGCGGTGCAAACGAAGGTCACTCCTGTGTGAAGGGCCGCTTTGCCTGGGGCTATGCCACCCACCAGGATCGCGTCACATCGCCAATGATCCGTACACGGATCACTGATCCATGGCGCGAAGTCAGCTGGGATGAAGCCATTCAATATACAGCAACCCGATTCAAGGACATTCAGGCCAGGCATGGTGTGAATTCCATCGGCGGCATCACCTCATCACGCTGCACCAACGAAGAAGTCTACGTTGTTCAAAAAATGATCCGCGCGGCTTTCAAGAATAACAACACCGATACCTGCGCACGCGTCTGCCATTCTCCAACGGGTTACGGCCTTTCGAAAACTTTCGGCACATCAGCAGGCACCCAGGATTTCAAATCGGTTGACGAGTCCGATGTCATCCTGATCATCGGCGCAAACCCCACCGATGGCCATCCGGTTTTCGCATCCCGCATGAAAAAGCGCATTCGCCAAGGGGCAAAGATCATCGTCTGCGATCCGCGCCGTACCGACTCCGTGCGCTCGCCCCACGTCGAAGCAGCCTTCCATTTGCCCCTTCTTCCCGGCACCAATGTCGCGATCATCAACGCAATTGCACACACCATCATCACAGAAGGCCTCGAGAACAAGTCCTTCATTCAGGAACGTTGCGACACCGAAGAATTCGCCCGCTGGACGAAATTCATCCGTGAACAGAGGAATTCACCCGAAGTCCTCGGCCCCATTGCAGGCGTTGACCCAGAAGTCATTCGCGGTGCCGCACGCCTCTACGCAACAGGTGGCAATGCAGCGATCTATTACGGCCTCGGCGTCACCGAACATTCCCAAGGCTCCACCATGGTCATGGGCATGGCCAACCTTGCAATGCTCACCGGCAACATCGGTCGTCGCGGCGTTGGTGTAAATCCATTGCGCGGCCAAAACAATGTGCAAGGCTCCTGCGACATGGGAAGCTTCCCGCATGAATATCCAGGCTACCGTCACGTCAGCGACGATACTGTGCGCCAGATGTTTGAAACAGTCTGGCACACCACATTGCAATCCGAACCTGGTCTTCGCATTCCCAACATGCTTGATGCCGCTATCGAAGGCACCTTCAAGGGCATCTACATTCAGGGCGAAGACATCGCACAATCCGATCCCAACACGTTGCACGTCACACAGGCACTCGAAAGCATGGAATGCGTTGTGGTGCAGGATCTCTTCTTGAACGAAACCGCTGCCTTTGCACATGTGTTCTTGCCAGGCACGAGCTTCCTCGAAAAAGATGGCACCTTCACCAATGCCGAGCGCCGCATCAACCGCGTGCGCATGGTGAAAAAGCCAATGACCGGAAAACACGAATGGGAAGTCGTCACCGATCTGGCCAAGGCCATGGGTTACGACATGCATTATAATGAGCCCGCCGAAATCATGGACGAGATTGCGCGCGTCACCCCAACCTTCAAGGGTGTGTCCTTCAAGCGCCTCGATGAGTTGGGCTCACTGCAATGGCCAGTCAACGATGCCGCCCCCGATGGCACACCGATCATGCATGTCGACAAGTTCGTGCGGGGCAAGGGCCGCTTCATGATAACCGAATATGTGCCAACGCCGGAACGCACCAACCGCGAGTTCCCATTGATCCTCACAACGGGTCGTATTCTCTCGCAGTATAATGTCGGCGCACAAACCCGCCGCACAGCAAACTCAACGTGGCACAAGGAGGACGTTCTCGAAATCCATCCACATGATGCTGAACTCAGAGGCATCAAGCACGGCCAGATGGTTTCGCTCGCCTCACGCATGGGGGCAACCAGTTTGCGCGCCGACGTCACCGACAAGATGCCGCTGGGCGTGGTCTACACAACCTTCCATCACCCGGTCACAGGTGCCAACGTGATCACGACAGAATATTCCGATTGGGCCACCAACTGCCCCGAATACAAAGTCACAGCCGTGCAAGTTACACTCTCCAACCGTCAAAGCGATTGGCAAGACGAGTGGGAAACCCGCGAGCGCGAAAACAAACGCGTGGCAGCGGAGTGAAAAGGGCAGGGACCTCATCCGCGCTTTGCGCACCTTCTCCACTTTGTGGAGAAGGGATTGGACGAGCACCGCCCCTCATGGTCGTAAAGGGAACTGCCACAAACAGTCCTTCTCCACGCAGTGGAGAAGGTGGCCAACGGCCGGATGAGGTCCCTTCGCTCCACTCCATCCAAGCTCACGGCACTCTCAACAACATCCCATCCACCTGGTCCCTCCCGGAAGAGGTCCCCATCGCGATCCAGATCAATTCATCACCCTACGCCGTGATGATGGCAACCCCTGCTGATCTCGAAAACTTTGCCGTGGGCTTTCTCATCTCCGAAGGCATCGTGCGCCACGCCTCACTTGTGAAGCAGGTATTGATCCTGCCATCAGCAGAAGGTTACGCTGTTGATGCAGCAATTGATGAAGTCAATATCATCCGTGAACGGATGATATCGCGCTCCATGGAAGGTCGCGTTGGCTGTGGGCTTTGCGGCATCGAGGAACTATCCGATGCCATTCGCATGCCCAAGCACACACTGCCAGATATTCTCTTCGAACCAAAGGCAATCGCCCGCGCTTTCGACGCACTGCCCGATCACCAACCCATGAACACCGAGAACCGCACGGTTCACGCCGCAGCCTTTTGCTCCGTGGACGGAACAATTCTCCTGGCCCGCGAAGACGTAGGCCGCCACAACGCGCTCGACAAACTGATTGGCGCGATGGCGCAACAGGGTCAAAAGCCCGATGGCTTCGTGCTGATGTCCTCGCGCTGCTCGTTTGAACTCGTACAAAAATGCGCAAGTGCCGGCATCGGCGCACTCGCCACAGTGTCAGCCCCAACAGCACTCGCCTATCAACTCGCCCAACAAGCAGGCCTCAAACTCGCCGCCCTGTCTAAACAAGGCGTCATGTTATTTAACGGAGTTAACAATGGAAACGCGTGACATGGTCCGCATGGCCAACCAGATTGAAACCTTCTTCAAAAGCTACAGCGAAAAGGAAGCGGTTGAAGGTATCTCGGAACACATCAACAAATTCTGGGACCCCCGTATGCGACGCGCGTTGTTTACCCATCTCGAAAAAGGCGGCGAAGGCCTCAACCCCTTGATCAAATCCGCCGCCACAAGCATCAAGCGGCCCGCTTGATCACTCCCCCTGCAAAATCACGAACTGATCATCGGTCGCGCGCCGCAACAGCTTTGCATATGCCCCGTGCAACTCATCGTCAGGCTTGATCAACCCAAATCGAGGGCTCCCGCCAAAATTCTTCACCGGTGCCAACACAAGCGGCACCGAGATCGGTGTCAAAGTAGCACCCTTGCCGGATTGCAACGTGCTCAACAGGCCAAACATTTCGCCACCAATCATCGGCCGCGACAGGATGCACAAACGCATCTGGCCAATTTTGTTGGTGACCAGATACACATGCCCCGATTGATGCGGCACTGAAACCGATCCCTCTTGCTTGTAGGCCGTGTCCAATCGCTCACTCTCGCGAAACACCAAATGCGAAAGTGCGGTGTCCCAACTGATCTCGGTGCGATAGGCGTAAACTGCCTTCTCCACACTGAACGAGGGCCGCAAAGTGAGATAGCTCCCCTCCAGCCACTTCACCGCAAGCCGCGAATAGGATCCGAGATTTTCTGGCGCAAGACTCGCATCCAAAGCCTTCGCCTGCACCCGTCGCAACGGCAAACCCAAAGCTTCTTCAACCCGCACCAGACTTGCCAGTGTGAAAGGCCGCGTGCCCGAAAGTGATTTTTCCAAAGTCGACAGCGAGAGCTTAGCCGTTTCAGCGAGCCACACCCGCGTCTTACGCCGCCGCGCCAATTCCTCCCTCACCGCCTCGGCGATGTGGTGGCTTTCCTCAATCGAAACGCTATCGTCAGTCATATCCGCACAAAACCGTAAATTCTTGCCGCAATCAACCAGCAACTGGCGGATACGTGCGAAAATTCGCTGATCTCGACGTTGGCCGCCAATTGCAAAGCAGCGTAACTGGATCGACCAGGGAGACACTCATTCTCTCTCTGGAGGAAATCATGAAACGTTTATTCACGCGCCGCATTTCGATCATCGATGTGCTGGCAACACTGCTGGCCTTCGTCGCCAGCATCGTAACCGCTCTCGCCGAACCTGTCGTCAGGCCAGATGATATGAATTCGGGCAGTCTTCTACTCAAGGCGAAGGGTGGCTATCTCGAAGCCCCGCGCGTCGCCACCGACTATAGCGTCACAGTCTCTGGCGCAACCGCACGCACCACATTGACGCAAGCATTCACCAATCCCGCCGATGGTTTCGTCGAAGGCATCTATGTTTTTCCTTTGCCTGAAGGTGCGGCCGTCGACACGTTGAAAATCGTCGCTGGCAATCGCGTCATCGTGGGTGAAGTGAAGGAGCGCCAGGAAGCCAAGATCATTTACGGGGAAGCCAAGAACGCAGGACAAACCGCTTCGCTCGTCGAACAAGAACGCCCCAACATGTTCACAAATTCGGTGGCCAACATCGGCCCGCATGAACGCGTCGTCGTGCAGATCGAATATCAGGAAACCGTTGATGTCAGCAGTGGCACATTCTCGCTGCGCCTGCCGCTCGTCGTAGCACCACGCTACAATCCTGCACCGATCGTGCAGTCAGTTGAGTTCAACACGAAAGGCTTCGGCACAACGACGACTGCACCGCCACAGCCACCCGTGCTCGATCCCGCAAAGAACGATCCGATCAACCCGGTCACCATCACAGTGAAGCTCAACGCAGGTTTCAACTTGGGTGAAGTCACATCACCACATCACCAGATCAAGATCGAAAATGAAAACATGATGGCGCGCAGCATCACGCTTGCAGAAGGCGAAGTCCCAGCCAATCGCGATTTCGAATTGACCTGGGAGCCACTGGGCACCGCACCGCAAGTTGGCCTGTTCCGCGAGACGATCAATGGCAAGGACTATCTGCTTGGTCTCATCACACCACCAACGTCACCAACCCAACAAACCATCCGCCCACGCGAAATGATTTTCGTGATCGACAATTCCGGCTCGATGGAAGGCCCATCAATGCCGCAGGCGAAAGAGTCGCTGCTCTATGGTCTCTCGCAATTGAAACCGGAAGACCGCTTCAATGTCATCCGCTTCGACGATACGCTGACTGTGCTGCATCCGCAGGCAGTATCAGCCGACAAGGAAAACATCGATCACGCCAAACGCTTCGTCGAAAGCCTCACCGCAAACGGCGGCACCGAAATGGTACCCGCCCTCAAAGCAGCCCTCACCGATGACAACGCATCCCGCACAACCCACCTTCGCCAGGTCGTGTTCCTCACCGATGGCGCGATTGGCAATGAGCAGGATTTCTTCAATGTTGTCGCACAAGGCAAAGGCCGCAGCCGCATCTTCATGGTGGGCATTGGCTCCGCACCAAACTCGCACCTGATGACACGCGCCGCAGAACTTGGCCGCGGCACCTTCACTCACATCGGTGATGGCGCACAAGTGACCACGCGCATGCAGGAGCTGTTCAGCAAGATCAGCCAACCAGTAGTGACTGAACTCAACGCAACAATCGACGGCAAGGCAAAACTCACGCCAGATGCATTGCCCGATCTCTACGCAGGCGAACCCGTGCTGTTGATGGCCGAAGCTGATAAGCTTGAAGGCTCACTCACCGTCACTGGCAAAATTGGCGATGCACCTTGGAAGATATCGCTTCCCGTCAGCAATGCCGCCGAAGGCAAAGGCCTGTCCAAGCTTTGGGCGCGCGGCATGATCTCGGACTATGAAGTGAAATCAACACTCGGCCAAATGGAGTTTGATGCTGCAAGCAAAGCGATGCTGCAAGTCGCCCTCGCGCACCAGATCGTCTCAAGTCAGACAAGTCTTATCGCCGTCGACAAAACCCCAAAACGCGCACCCGGCCAAGTGTTGACGTCAGCCGAAGTGCCGCTCAATCTGCCCGCAGGCTGGAGCTTCGAAAAAGTGTTCGGTACCGAAAAACCGAAACTGGAGCGCGATGCCAAACTACAAGGCTTCACCCAGCTCGCAACCCTCGACCAGCCACAACAGCTGAACGCAGCCCAACAAGTGCAACTCCCGCAAACCGCAACACCAAAGCAACTGTTGCTGATCCTCGGAAGTCTTTTGCTGCTGCTTGCTGCACTTACGCGTCGGGTCGCAATACGATGAACACTGTCGAACAACCTGCTGCCCTCCCCCCTAGCGGGGGAGGGTGGCGAGCCTTGGCGAGCCGGGAGAGGGGGGCGAGCCGGGAGAGGGGCCTCGCGCCCCTCTTCCTCAACATCATCAGTGTACTGTGTATTATCGGAGCCATCGCAATGCTTGGGAAAGCCAGTTGGATTTCAGCGAAAGCCGTAACAGCGCAATTCCTGCTCGACCGCGCCTTCACGCAATCCATCAGCACAGGTAAACCTGTGAAAGCCTGGAACTGGGCTGACACTTGGCCTGTCGCCGAAATCCGCATGCCACACCTCAACGCCCGCGCCATCGTGCTCAGCGGCGCATCAGGCGAAGCCCTTGCTTTCGGCCCAGCCTGGCTCGCCGAAACCGCAAAGCCCGGTGAGCGCGGAACATCGGTCATCGCAGCCCACCGCGACACGCATTTCGAATTCCTGCAACATGCAAAGATCGGCGATCAAATCGCAATCACCAGAGCCGACGGCCTCACCTTCACGTATCGCATCACCAAAACCCGCATCGCCGACGCCACCAATTCTGGCATCACCCGAAACGCCCCCGGATTCAATCTCGTGCTCTCAACCTGCTGGCCCTTCGGCGGCCTGACCCAAGGCAAGGAACGCTATATCGTTGAGGCAGTGATGGAGTAGGGACCTCATCCGCGCGTTGCGCACCTTCTCCACTGCGCGGAGAAGGAACTTGGTGAACAGCTCCCCACATCCCTTCTCCACGCAAGTGGAGAAGGTCCCCGAAGGGGGGATGAGGTCCCTTACTTCACTTTCCGCTTCGCCTTCGGCAGCGTCCACATATGGAGATACAACTCATCAACATCGATGCCCTTTTCGGTGTAGGCCTCGCCTGAAACCGCAATCCCTGCTTCAAACACCGTGTCACGCGTGCCCGACACCAGCGGATGCCACCACGCCAACTTCCGTCCCTCATGCAAGACCCGGTACGCGCAACTTGATGGCAACCAGCCAAGCTCGCCCACATTCTGCGCCGTCAGCGTCACGCAATCATGGACCTTCTTCGCCCGGTTGGGATAGTCCGTACACTGACAGCTTTCCGTATCAAGCAAGAAGCAAGCCGCCCGCGTGTAGTGATACTGACCGGTGTCCTCATCCTCAAGCTTGTTGAGGCAGCAGCGCCCACAGCCATCACAGAGAGACTCCCACTCTGCCCGGCTCATCTCCAAAAGCGATTTTTCTTCCCAGAACTTTCCCGTCATCCTGTCTGAATAGCCGCAACTTCTGGCGCACGCCAGTCCGCAGGTGGAAATTCCAGATGCGCCCGCAGCCCCGGCGTGCCGTTTGAAAGTGTGAACTTTCCACCGTGCATTTTCATCACAGCCGAAACCAGCGATAACCCAAGACCATTGCCCGGCTGGCTGCGGCTTTCGTCAAGCCGCACAAATCTTTCCTTCACACGCTCCAGCTCAGCCTCCGCAATGCCCGGGCCGCGATCCGAAACCACGATGTCAACAAATCCATTGTCACTGTGCCCGGTGATACTGATCGCAAGCCCACTTTCACCCGTGCCATATTTGATTGCATTTTCGAGCAGATTGCTGAGAGCCTGCGCCAACAATTGCCGATCAGCACGAATGGGCAGGGAAGGCACCGCGCCAATTTTTTCTACCAGCAGAGTGCCGCCAGCTTCCTCAATCATTGGCTCATAAAGCTCGGCAACCTCGTCAATGATCTCACTCGCATTGATCAACTGCATGCCCTCACGCGCCTGGCCAGCTTCTGTGCGCGCGATCGACATCAGCGCGTTGAAAGTGTGCAGCAGGTGATCGCATTCTTCAATCGTCTGTGTCAGCGCAAGACGTTGGTCATCAATCGAACCTGATCTAAGCGCTCCTTCAACCCGCGCCTTCATTCTCGTGAGCGGTGTTTTCAAATCATGCGCTACATTGCTGGTCACATCCTTCATGCCTGTCATCAGCCGTGCAATTTGATCAAGCATCTCATTCAGCGAGAGCGACAGACGATCAAGCTCATCACCCGATCCGCGCACCGGCATGCGCTGCGAAAGATCGCCATTCATGATGTCACGACTGGTATTGGCCAGCGCATCCACACGCCGCAAAAAGCGCCGACTGGTGAAAAGTCCGCCACCGAGCCCGGCAATCAATGCAAAGCCCAGCGCACCAAACAGCGTGCGCCGGATCAAATCACGAAACGAACGCTGTTCTTCAACGTCACGCCCGACCAGCATGCGATAGCCGCCTGAAAGTGGTATGTGATACCCGCGCCCTGAATGGTTTTCGAACCGCGAACCCACCCGCGCCACGACCGGAAAATCGATATAGCCATCTGCGCCAACCGCCTGCACCGGAAGATTTTGCAAATTGCCAGCTATCCGCTCGTTGTCAGGATTGACCAGAAGAAAAATCGAGCCGCGCTCGTCTTCGCTGCGCCGCTTGATCAGATCGGCCACACCTTGCAAGCCAAGTAACCCGTATTGATCAGCGATGCCTAAAACTTCTGTACGGATGGTCTCATCTGTCTGCCGCTCCAGCAGCACCACCGTGTTGTAATAAACATATCCCAGCACCGCCCCAACAGTGAGCGCAAAGATCACGAGATAAGCTGCCGCCAGCCGGAACGTCGACGTCGCAAGAAGTGAAAAATTGGCCAAGCAATGTTCCTACACCGCCCGGATCATATACCCTGAACCGCGTACTGTCAGCAGCAATGGCTCGCCATGTCCGCGATCCACCTTCGAGCGCAACCTGGACACATGCACATCAATCACATTGGTCTGCGGATCGAAATGATAATCCCACACGTTTTCGAGCAGCATGGTGCGCGTCACGATATGCCCGGCATTGCGCATCATGTATTCGAGCAACTTGAATTCGCGCGGTTGAAGCAGGATGGGCTTTCCAGCCCGCGTCACGATGCGCGTCAACACATCAAGCTCAAGATCACCAGCAATCAGCTTGGTTTCCAGAAGGTCAGCTGATTTGCGCCGCCCCAATCCTTCAACCCGCGCCAGTAATTCTGAAAACGCATAGGGCTTTGACAAATAATCATCTCCACCAGCGCGCAAACCTTTGACGCGCTCGTCAACATCACCAAGCGCAGAGAGAATGAGAACCGGCGTCACCACTCCTGCAACACGCAACTCCTGGATCACTGAAAGCCCGTCGCGTTTGGGCAACATGCGGTCCACAATCAAAACATCATGGACGCCCTCAAGCGCCAGTTCCAAACCGTGTTCGCCATCTGCAGCGTGATCGACAACGTGGCCGCTTTCGGCCAAGCCTTTCACCAACCATTGCGCAGCATCGCGGTCATCTTCAATCACCAAAATACGCATGGCTGCACTGGTTCCACTTGTCGAATGTCGGGCGGAACGTTGAAGCCCCCCGGCTGAGTTGAGCTGCATCATGATGAGCTATCCCGAAATTGAGCAACAGAAAAGGGGGGCGCGGAGACTATGCGTCGGGGAACGTCGGGGAAGTCAGCCTCCGCGCCAATCAGGTGCTTGCTACGAGCGGGGACAGGCGCAGCACCCAATCTTGTATTGTCTACGTAGGAACCGGAGTTTGGATTTTCAAGACGCACAACATCAGCTCCCTTCACAATTTCGTGTCATCCCTTCGCCCGTGGTAAAGCCACAAAACGTTGATTTTCACCCTGTTTCAGCAGCAACAGCACACGCTTGCTATCATCACTGCTTAAAATCTTGGCAACATCTGCCGGGGAATTCACCACCTCGCCAGCCACTTCCAAAATCGTGTCGCCGACGCGAATGCCACGTCGCGCGGCATCGGAATTGGGCGCAACTTTGAGCACCTTCACGCCAGCCCCATCGTCAGCAGGCGCAACCTCCAGGCCAAGCCCGGCCATAGCACTTTTTTCAGGAGCGGCAGCCTTGCCAGCCATCTTGGGTGTGTCATTTGGCATCACGCCAATTTTTACCTTCAGCGTCATGGCCTTGCCATCACGGATCAGGTTCACATCAACCGCAGTGCCTGGCTTGATCGAGGCCACCACCCGCGAAAGATCGCGCGAGTCCTTGATTGCAACGCCATTGAAGTCGAGGATCGTGTCGCCTTGCTTGATACCTGCGTCCAGCGCTGGCGATTTCTCGGTCAAATCCGAAACCACCGCACCGCGCGCTTCCTTCAGGCCAAGCCCGTCTGCAAGTTCTTCGGTCACTGCCTGAATGCGAACCCCTAGCCAGCCGCGTGTTACAGCGCCATCGGCTTTCAGGCTTTCCACCACGGATGTCACAATGGCAGCCGGGATCGCAAAGCCAATGCCAACCGATCCACCGGAAGGTGAAAAGATCGCGGTATTGACACCAATCACTTCGCCTTCAAGATTGAACGCAGGTCCACCGGAATTGCCGCGATTGATCGAGGCATCGATTTGCAAAAAGTCATCATAAGGACCGCTGCCAATGTTGCGACCACGCGCTGAAACGATGCCTGAGGTCACAGTACCTCCAAGCCCAAAAGGATTGCCAACCGCCATCACCCAGTCGCCAACCTTGGCGTCTGTGTCTGTAAACGGCACTGCGGGAAATTCCTTTTCAGATTGGATTTTCAACAACGCCAGATCGGTTTTGGGATCAGTGCCAATCACCTTGGCGTCATAAGCTTCGCCATTCTCAAACGTCACCTTCACTTCGTCAGCCTTGTCGACAACGTGATTGTTGGTGACGACATAACCATCCTTCGAAATCACAAATCCCGACCCAAGGGCAGCACCTTTTGGATTTTGTTGCTGATCGCCAAAGCGCTCACGAAACTGCGGGTTCTGTTCGAAGAATTCGCGGAACTGTTCTGGAATCTCTGGAGCCGCCGCCGCCGCATTGGTGAACTTCACTTCAACGCTCACCACCGATGGCATGACGCGCTCAACCAGCTCGGAAAATCCACGTGAAGGGTCAATCGCCTGTTGCTGTTGCGCCTGCGCCAAAGGTGCAAACGATGGCGGTCCGGTCAGCACCGTGCCCGCCAGCAGAGATGCGCCCAGAAGGCCGAAGAGGTTTTTGCGAGAAAAGGAATTCAACATCAGGCATCTCCAATTTGATACCCGATAAATAGGAGCCCGTTCCTTACCGGCAAGTGACGGGGAGGTGAAACCTTTGTAATGTTGATGGCGAAAATGTGTTTCCAGAACTTCCTATGGGGTGCCTTCTTTCCAAACACCCTTTTCCTTCAACTTGTCTGCAACTTCCTTGGGCATGTAGTTTTCATCATGCTTTGCAAGAACACTATCAGCGGCAAATTGCCCATCGGCACCAACAACGCCTTCAGCAACAACGCCTTGTCCCTCGCGGAACAAATCCGGCAATTGCCCGGTGAAATTTACCTGCATGGTTTTTTCAGTATCAGTCACCACAAAGCTGATCTTGGCATCGCTCCCGCGCACAACAGAACCCTTTTCCACAAGCCCACCCAAACGCACGCGCGTACCAGGAACCACTTGCTTCGCCGCAATTTCCGCAGGCGTGTAGAAAAACACGATCGTATCCTTGAGCGCTGACAAGATCAGTGTCACCGCCAACCCCGCAACTGCGAGAAGTCCCAGGATAGTTGCCGTTCGTTTTTGCTTGCGGGTCATATCAGATCAAATGGGGTTAAACCCGCTGCTAGTCAATATGGAAGCGCGGTCACAATCATGCGATAAAGCGGCATGCGAACAGATTCTCCGAAAACCATCCATCTAAAAAATTATCGCCCCACCCCATTCGTGGTCACCCATGTTGACCTTGACGTTTCCCTGCATGAAACCGAAACATCTATTGTTTCGAAGCTGCACTTGAAACCGCGCAAAGGTCACAAAGGTCCACTGGTTCTCAATGGTGAAGGCCTCACCCTGAAGCGTGTTTCAATAAATGGCGCAGAAGTAGACCATCAGTACACGGACGATCTCTTGCGCATCAAGAATGCGCCACGCAAATCATTCACGCTCGAAATCGAACAGATTTGTAACCCCCAAGCCAACACGGCACTCTCGGGCCTCTATCTCTCCAATTCAATGTTCTGCACACAAATGGAGGCCGAAGGTTTCCGTCGTTTCGCCTTCCACTACGACCGACCAGACGTGATGGCGACCTATCGCGTGCGCATCGAAGCATCGACCAGACTTCCCGTGCTCCTCTCCAATGGCAATCGCGTTTCAAGCGGCAAAGTGGGCAGCAATCGCCACTTCGCAATCTGGGACGATCCCCATCCAAAGCCAGCTTATTTGTTTGCTCTTGTCGGCGGTGATCTTGCTTCAGTGCATGATGATTTCGAAACCTCTGAAGGCAAAAAAGTCAAACTCGGTATCTATGTTGAAAAGGGCAAGCAGGACCGTTGCGCCTGGGCCATGGAAAGCCTGAAAGCCTCAATGCGCTGGGACGAACAGCGCTTTGGTCGCGCCTATGATCTGGAAGAGTTCAACATCGTCGCAGTATCGGATTTCAACATGGGGGCGATGGAAAACAAGGGCCTCAATATCTTCAACGACAAATACATTCTCGCCAAACCCGATACCGCAACCGACACCGACTACATGCTGATCGAAGCGATCATCGCTCATGAGTATTTCCACAACTGGACAGGAAATCGCATCACCTGCCGCGACTGGTTTCAGCTTTGCCTCAAGGAAGGCCTCACGGTTTTTCGTGATCAGGAATTCACCTCCGATATGCGTTCGCGTGCGGTCAAAAGAATCTCCGATGTCAAAACCTTGCGCGCCCGCCAATTCCCGGAAGATCAAGGCCCGCTCTCTCACCCCGTGCGCCCTTCAAGCTATATCGAGATCAACAATTTCTACACGCCAACCATCTACGAAAAAGGCGCTGAGCTTTGCCGCATGATGCTCACTCTCATCGGCCCGCGCAATTTCCGTAAAGCCATGGATCTCTATTTCAAACGCCATGATGGCGAAGCAGCAACGATTGAACAATTCGTCGCCTGCATGGAAAAAGCCTCGGGCCGCAGCCTCAAGCATTTTTTCCGTTGGTACGAACAACCCGGCACGCCACGCGTGGCAGCGCGTACCAAATTCGATGTGAAGAAAAAAACCTTCACGGTTTCTCTCACGCAGAAAAACTCAAAACTGGCAAAGCCCTTGCACATGCCGCTTTCGATTGGACTTGTGAGCAGCGATGGCAAGGATTTGATCCTTCGCCAAAAAGGCAAACGCATTCCTCCAGTGATCGAATTCACCAAAGCCAGGCAGGATTTCAAATTCACCAACGTCACTGAAAAACCCGTCCTATCGATCAACCGTGGCTTTACCGCTCCCGTTGTTCTCGAAACTGATTTGAAACAGCAGGACCTATTGTTCCTGATGGGCAACGATGCCGACAGCTTCAACCGCTGGGAGGCCGCACAAACCCTGGGCCGCAGCCTGGTGCTTGAATCGATGAAGGCAAAGTCGCAAGGCCGCAACCTGCCAAGTGTTGAAGGCTTTGCCGATGCGCTTGATCGTACCTTGAAAAATCCAAAACTCGACAATGCCTTCAAGGCCCTGATGATGCAGCTTCCACCGGAGGCAGAAATCGCAGGCTCGGCTGGTGGCAACGCCGATGCTGATCTGGTTGTGGCAAGCCGCGAGACCGTACGCAAATCCATCGGCCAGAAAATTCGAAAAACACTCGATCAGATTTTGGAATCAACACGCGAGAAGGGTCCCTACGCGCCAGATACCACGAGCACTGCGCGTCGCTCCTTGCGCTACACGGCACTCGCACTCCTTGCCGCAGCCGATCCAAAACATGCGCTGGAAATCGCAGAGCACGAGATTGCCAATGCCAACAACATGACAACCGAGCAGGGAGCGATCATCGCCGTGATGTCAGTCGAAAGTCCGCGCCGCAAATCTTTGCTCGATGGATTTTATGCGCGCCATGCCGATGATCATCTGTTGCTTGATCGTTGGTTCCTGCTCAACGCCACGATCCCTGGCAACGAAAGCGCCAAGCACATCGAAAAGCTGACCAAGCACAAAGACTTCAAACTCACTACCCCAAACCGCGTCTATGCTCTTGTAGGTGGTTTCACGGGAGGAAATCTTGCAGGCTTCAACGCGAGCTCTGGCGAAGGCTACCGCGTCGTTGCCGACCAAATCATCGCCCTCAACAAGATCAACCCGCAAGTGGCCGCCCGCATCGCAACAGGTTTCCGTTCCTGGAAGCTTTTTGATGCACCCCGCCGTAACGCAGCGACCCGCGAAATGAAGCGCATCCTTGCTGAAAAATCACTTTCTTCCGATGTCTACGAAATCATTTCGCGCACCCTCAAAGGATAGCAGTTGGCAAATCACCTGCTTCAGCGTTAATTCAATCTCCTAACGGAGGCGAGGGCGGACGAATTGGACAAGTCGCAGATCAAGGAACTGTTTTTCCGCGACCGCACAATGCAGTTGAACTTGCCAGGAACAGAACGTTTCGGCATCAGCATCCCTGAACCCGCACTGCGCACACTCGTCACCGGATTTGCTGCAATCTTTTTGCTTTTTTTGGGTCTCGCCATCATCGCGCAAACCCGCGAGAGCCGCAGCATTCACATCAACACGCAGAGTGATTTTTCATTGCTCCACGCCGACAATGCAGCAAGCGCCATCAAGGCAAAGATGACTGAACACGCCGAAGGCAACAGAACAGTCGCAAGGCTTGATCAGGATGCATTGCGCAGCGTGTTGCAACGCTCAGCCCTTGATGACGCGCGCCACTTTCTGCTTCTTGATGCACAAGGCAACATCGTGGCCGCACTTCCCGATGCGCGCATTGTGGGCCGTCCGCTCCGAGACGTGATGGGTGCCAACTTTGTCACGACAATCGATGTCAATGCAAAGGACATGGCCGTTGGCACGCTCGCTGATGGCACTGCGGTTTTTGCGGCGGCGCGCAACCTTGGCAGTTTTCCAGGAAGCCTTGTGGTTTTTCAAAAGCAGTCCGACGTGATGTCGCGCTGGTGGGGCAGCGTTACCAAACTTGCGCTTTTGTTTGGTTCAACATTTTTTGTGCTCGCACTTCTTGCAGGCGCATTGCACTGGCAGTTCAGCAAGGCCGAAGAAGCGGATCGCCTGCTCGGGATTGCAACTGATCGTCTTGATAAAGCGCTCATTGGTGGCGAATGCGGCTTGTGGGATTGGAACTTGTCGAAAGGTACAATCTTCTGGTCGCAATCCATGTTCCGCGCCGTTGGTCTCGAACCTTCAGGCGCACTCCTCACCTACGGTGATGTGGCCGAGCGCATGCACCCCGATGATGAGCATCTCGAAGGCTTCGTCGAAGGCCTGATCAATGGCGAGGCCGAAGTCTTCGACCAGGAATTCCGCATGCGTCATGAAGAGGGCCACTACGTCTGGCTTCGCGCCCGTGCCGCACTTGCAACATCTGCCGATACGGGAGCAGTTCATCTCGTCGGCATTGTTTTCGATATTTCACGGCAAAAGGAACAAGACGCACTCAACCGCGAAGCCGAAGTTCGGCTCAAGGATGCAATCGAGAATATTTCGGAAGCCTTCGTGTTGTGGGACACGGAATCAAAGCTCGTGCTTTGCAACAGCAAGTACCAGCAGTTCCACTCTTTGCCATCATCTGTCTGTGTGCCCGGCACCCACTATACCGATGTGACTCGCGCCTCCAAGGAACCACTGGTGCGCCAGATGGTGAGTGACCAAATTCAAGATGTGAATGGCGCGCGCACCATGGAAGTCCAGCTCGCTGATGGCCGCTGGCTGCAAATCAACGAACGTCGCACCAAGGATGGTGGCTTTGTTTCCGTGGGCACCGATATTACCGCGCTCAAGAAAAACGAAGTGCAGCTCCAAAATTCCGAACGCACCTTGATGAAGGCCGTCAGCGAAAACGAACTGGGTCGTCAACGCGCCGAAGAGCAGTCGCGCAAACTCGCTGAACTCGCCGACAACTATTTGCGCGAAAAAGCCCGCGCTGAAACTGCCAACCGCGCCAAAACCGAATTCCTTGCCAATATGAGCCACGAATTGCGCACGCCGCTGAATGCCATCATCGGTTTTTCCGAGATCATGTCGGAGCAGATGTTCGGCCCCCTCGGAACACCCAAGTATGCAGAATATGCGCACGACATCAGGAAGAGCGGCCAGTTCCTCCTCGACGTGATCAACGACATTCTCGACATGTCGAAAATCGAAGCAGGCCGAATCGAACTTGAAATTGAAGATGTTGCCTTGCCAACAATCGTTGAAGACGTGATGCGCATCATCGGTCCGCGCGCCAATGAAGGCCGCATCGCGGTGAAGACCGACATCCGCATCAATCGCAATGTGCAGGTTGATCCGCGCGCCTTGAAACAGGTGTTCATCAATCTCCTCGCCAACGCCGTGAAGTTCACGCAGGAAGGCGGCGAAGTAAATATCGCAGCGCGCAGCACACGCGATTCTCTCACGATTGAGATTTCTGACAATGGCATCGGCATCCCAAAAGCCGACATCGAAAAACTGGGCAGGCCTTTCGAACAAGTTGAAAATCAGTTCACAAAATCGCGCGGTGGTTCAGGCCTTGGCCTTGCGATCTCACGCTCACTCGTTGAACTTCACAACGGTACACTGCTGATCGAAAGCACCGAAGGTCAAGGCACCACAGTGCGCGTCGTCCTGCCGCAAGTCACAGAAGCAAGACGCCGCGCGGCTTAACTCACGGCCTCTGCAGGCAACCCACGCTCACGATACGGCGTGCGTCCGTAAAATCCGCGGTAGCATTTTGAAAAATGCGACGGTGATGAAAAGCCTGCAGCCAGCGCCACATTGATGACAGACATATCGGTTTGCAAAAGTAGCGAACGCGCCTTCTTTAACCGCAGCTCGAGATTATAGCGCTTGGGCGAACGATCGAGATAGCGCCGGAACAAGCGCTCCAACTGCCGCGTTGAAAGCCCAGCTTCTTTCGCCAGCACACTAGGGCTCAAAGGCTCTTCCAGACTCTGCTCCATCCGCTCGATGATCGATACCAGTTTCGGATGCCGCGCGCCAATCCGCGCGGGCAGCGACATACGCTGATTTTCACTGTGATGGCGGATCGGCGAATGCAAAATCAATTCGGCAACGGCAGCCGCAAGATCAGGCCCATGCTGGCTCGCAATCATCGTCAGCATCATGTCAATCGCAGTGGTGCCACCAGCCGATGTGAAGCGATCATTGTCGATTTCAAACAATCCGCCCGTCGCATTTATTTCCGGAAACGCCTCGCCAAATCCTGGCAGGTTCTCCCAGTGGATCGTGCATTTGTAACCATCAAGCAACCCTGCTTCAGCAAGCACATGCGCACCCGTGCACACCGCACCAATGTTGGTGCCGCGCCGCGAAATTTTCCGGAGCCATGCCAGCAAGCGCTTGTCGGAATGCTGTTGAATGTTGAGGCCACCACAAATGATCAGATTGGCATCAGCTGGCACGGTCTCAAGATCGCCTTTCACATTCGTGGTAAAGCCGTTCGAAGCCGTGACAGTTTTTCCATCAATCGAATGCATGGTCCATTCGTAAAGCGACTTCTCCGCGATGCGATTGGCGATGCGCAACGGCTCGATGGCTGACGTAACCGGCATCATCGTGAACTCAGGCACAAGGATCAGCGCCACGCGCTGTGGATAGGATTTTGGTTTTTCGCCGAACATCAGGGAAAGCTCCGTTTGCGACACGATGCGCTAGAAACGGCACCTTGTCCAGTGACGCCATTGTGAAGGTTAAAAACGACTTATTGACCGCACTCTTGTCGTATCCACGCTATGCCTGTCGCTGGCGTACATCCATTTTTCATGTTTTCAACGGATGCTACGCCAATCATGTCGCGCCTCTCGGATATCACACCCTTGGACAACCTTGCCCACACAAAGGCCCTTCTGGCCAAGGCTTCAATTGAAGTCACCGGAAAGCAGATCGACAAGCTGCCAATCCTGCAGCAGCATTTGAAACCCGGCACGCAAGTCTTCATCGCGCTGATCGATGCGAACGAACTCGACGCGCAAGTGAAGATGGCAGCGGCCTTGCGCAACGCAGGCTTCGAACCCATCCCGCATATTCCGGCACGCTTCGTGAAAAATGCCAGCGATCTCGACGAGCGCTTGAAGCGCTATGTAGGCGAAGCACAAGTGACCAACGTGCTCGCATTAGGCGGCGGCGCGCCCCAGCCAGTGGGTGAATTTCACTGCGCACTGCAATTGATGCAAACTGATCTCTTTCAAAAGCACAATATCAAATCCGTTGGCATCGCAGGCCATCCCGAAGGCAATCCCGACATCACCAAGATCCACGGCGAAGCGATGCTGATCAAAACCCTGCAAGAAAAAACCCGGTGGCTGCATGCGAACAACATCGAAGGTTACATCGCAACGCAATTTGTTTTCGATGCCATGCCCGTCGCTCATTGGGCAACCGAACTCAAGGCCAATGGCATTGACTTGCCCATTCACGTCGGCGTGCCTGGCCCTGCATCGATCAAAACACTCGTGCGTTATGCAGCACTGTGCGGCGTTGGTAACTCGGCGCGCTTCATTCGAAAGCAAGCACTGAACATCACCAAGCTGCTCACGGTATCCGAGCCAAATGAAATGATCAGCCAGCTGGCGTTCCTGCATTTCGAGCGCCCCGAACTGAACATCGCAGGCGCACATTTGTATCCGTTCGGGGGCTTTGAAAAACTCTTTGGCTGGACCGCGTCCAAGGCCTAAAGATGCAAAGTCATGAACAATGACTATGTCCTCTCGCAAATTGAAAACCACGTCGCAACTCTCACGCTGAACCGCCCCGACAAGGCGAATGCGCTTTCTGAAGCCATGATGGATGCACTTGAAAATCGTCTGCGCGAAGCCGATGCCAACGCCGATGTCCGCGTGATCGTCATCGCAGCCAAGGGAAAAATCTTTTGTGCAGGCCACGACCTTGCAGAAATGCGCACCCATGAAGACAAAGCGTATTTCGATCAGCTCTTCGCCCGCTGCTCACGTCTGATGGGAACAATTCGCGCCGCAAAAAAACCTGTGATCGCAAAAGTGCAGGGTGCCGCCGTAGCCGCAGGCTGCCAGCTGGTGGCGACGTGCGATCTCGCCTACGCCGCCGACCACGCAAAGTTTGGCGTCAACGGCATCAACCTCGGCCTGTTCTGCTCAACCCCATCAGTAGCGCTCTCCCGCGCCGTTCATCCGCGCCAGGCCTTGGAATTGTTGCTCACCGGAAAACTCATCACCGCTCCACGTGCTGTTGAAATGGGATTGCTCAACGCTTGCACACCAGCAACCGACCTCGACGCCGCCGTCTCTGAGGCAGCCAACGCCATCGCCGCCAAACTCCCAGCAGCCATCACGCTGGGCAAGGACGTGTTCTGGAAACAACTCGGCCACAACGAACAGGAAGCCTACGCATTGGCGGGCGGCTGCATGGCCGAAAACATGGAAATCCCCGAAACCAAAGCCCAAATCGACGCTTTCATCCGCAAACATTGATTTTTTCCACCGGACGTGCTACCTGCTACCTAACTAGGTATCAGGTATCCCAATGGCACTCAGCATCAAAAATCGAGAAGTTGAAGAAAAGGCACGGAAACTGGCATTCCTGACAGGGAAGCCAATCACCGAAGCGATCAATGACTCGCTTGATCTGTCTTTGCGTAGGCAGCAAGCCGTTCGCAAGCCAAGCAGTGCATCTGAAGCGCGTTGGGAGAGAATCCAAGAACTGCAGCGGGAAGTCGCTGACCTGCCAACTTTGGATCCGCGCACCCCAGACGAGATTCTTGGTTACAATCAACATGGTCACTTCGACAATGATCGTTGACTCATCAGTGCTCATCGCAATTTTGTTCAATGAAGAAAGTGCCAAACAATATTTCGAAGCAATTGATCAGAGCAAGGTCGCACTGATCGCAGCACCGACGCTTCTGGAAACGACTATTGTTGCAGTGTCGGCAAAAGGCCCATCGGTTTTGCAGCGTCTGGACGCTCTACTCAGCGAACTTAAAATCAAGACGCTCGATTTTGGAAAAGCTCATGCCGAAGAAGCGCGGATCGCTTTCCTAAAATACGGAAAAGGCCAAGGCCATCCCGCGCAATTGAACTTCGGCGATTGCATTTCATATGCAGCAAGCAAAGTCGAAATGATGCCGCTGCTCTTCAAAGGCGATGACTTCCGCAAGACCGATGTCGACTGCGCCATCACCGTTTGACGGCGACATGGTACGCAGCAACTGCGGCAGGCAAGGCAACGAGTGTTGCTGCCGTGAAAACCACCGTCATCACATGTTGAACATCACCCACTGAAGAAGCGTCAGCAAATCCGGCAAAATTGCCGATGACCCCCATCAGGGCCGCACCAATGCCAAACCCTGCGGCCTGCGCAGTGGGCAACAGTGTAGCAACCCGGTCTCGCTCGTCCGGTTTTGCCGCACCAATCAGCAATTCGCTCAGGTTTCCCCAGTTCATGCCGAACGCTGCACCAACAGGCACAAGCGAAAAGGCAACGAGGCCGAGCGATCTTTGAGAAAATCCAACAGTCGCCAGACCCAAGCCAATAACCAGTAGCAAGGCACCAACCCACACCAATGTGCGCCGCATCGCTTCGCTGGCATAAGTCGAAACCACAATCTGTGTGAAACTCCAGCTGATGGCGATCAGCGATCCAACCAGCCCCGCAATCGTTGGCCGCAGCAGGAATACGTTTTGCAATCCGTAGATCAGAAACACTGTGCTCGCCGCTTCAGCAACAGGCATCAGCACAACCACCCAAAATCCCAATCCATGTGATGTCGAAAACGTGAATGCGTTTTCTGGCAACAAGCGCTTTCCAGCGCGCCGATCAATCAGTGCAGCAACCGGCAAAAGCACAGCAGCTCCAACCAGCATCACCGCCGCTGCCTGCGCTGACGTGATGGATGCCCAGGTGATCAGCAACATGCTCACTGCAACAAGCCCGAGACGTATCCCCGGAAAGTCAAGATCGCCAGCAGTCAGTGTCTCGTTTCGTGTAACGCGCACCGCCAGCGCAAGGAACATGACTGCCAGCGGAATGCTGAGCGAAAACGCAATCCGCCATCCAAAATACTCGGTGACCAAACCTGACAGGGCAGGGCCCGCAAACGCAGCTGTCACCCAGACAACGGCCTCAGCCCCAAATACCTTGGAAGAAAGCCGCTGCGGAAACAGCACAAAAATCAACGCATAACTCTGCGCCTCAATGAACCCGGCAGCAAATCCTTGCAGCGCGCGACCCGCCAACAGCATCGGCATCGACGAAGCAAAACTGCAAAATAGCGTTCCCGCTACAAACACAACAACCGCAACCAAAAGCGCACGCCGCGTACCAAACCGCCGCGACACCATGGCTGTCGCAACACCACTCACAATCGCAAACGCCAGATAAAAGCTCTGCGCCCAAGAGAGAAAAACTTCACCACCCAACTCTTTCACCGTGCTGGGAAGGGCCGTCGAAACCAGAAACGTCGTGAAAGCAAACAACGCCACACCAGTGCAAAGCATAATAGTCGCCGCAAGATATTGCGCGTCAAACAACTCACCCCATCGGCTGGAATCTTGCGGCGTTGAAACTGTCATGTTGAAGTGTCTACAATCAAAAACACGCTTTGCCCCAACTCATTTGGCCCCTAGCTTGAGTCAGAGCGCGCGTCGGTAGTGCATGGCGACGACACCGTTGAGGAGCGGCTTCACCGAGACAAGCGCGAGCCGTCGGGTGCTGGACAACCCGCTCTGGTACAAGGTCGGGCCATGGCCGACGATTCTGGGGTGGACGAGGAACTTGTACTCATCAATCAGATCCAGCTGATCCAGCGCGCTCGCAAGCATGCCGCTACCAAGGAGTACTCCGGTCGGCATGGCGTCCTTCAGCTTCTGTACGCTCGTGCGTAGGTCGCCCGTGATGTGGTGGGTGTTGGTCCAAGGAAAATCCTTTCGTGTCGCCGATACCACGTACTTCGGTTTGGCCTCCAGCTTGATCGCCCACTCACGCATCGCCGACGGCACCTCCGCGCCGCTGCGAACGACTCTCGGCCAGTAACTCTCCATCATCTCATAGGTAACGCGGCCCCACAGCATCGCACCACACTCATCCATGAGGCGGGTAAAGTAGGCGTGTGTCTCGTCGTCTGCGATCCCCTCCTGGTGATCGACGCAACCGTCGAGTGTCACGTTGATGCTGAAGGTCAAGTGTCCCATGCTAACGAGCCTATGCGGCTGCGCGATTGCCGTAAAGTCAGATCATTGTTCAGATGAAATCACCACCACCCATACTCCATCGGCGGGCTTGACCCGCCGTCCCAGCCTTTCAGCCGCTTCAACAATCCTTACGAACACTTTCAAGCAGTGCGTCTTCTGGCGTAGCAAATCACTACTGACAGAGAGGTGTATTGTCTCAGTTTAAATAGGAGTTAAATCTCTATCACCATCGAGAGTTCGCGGTTTCCCTTTTTGTGTGATACACTTTGGCAAAGGAGTTCCCATGCCCAAAGGCCCAAAAGGTGAGAAGCGTCCGGCAGACGTCATCGGTGCCGCCATATTGGTCGGCCGTATTGCGACTGGTGACTCAGAGGACACAAAAGGCAAAGCCCCTAACCGCGCAAAGGGTGGAAAAGCAGGGGGAATATCTAGGGCTAAATCTCTGACGGAAGAACAAAAGATAAATAATGCCAAGGTAGCCGCAAAAGCAAGATGGAATAAGTAATCAACATTCTTTTTTTCTTGATGGTTTTTTGATTCCGTGCCATATTGAGGTATGACTGACACCCACGATCAACAAGCTGTTCTCGCTCTCGGTGCCAAAATTTTGCGGTTTTTGGCCGAAAATCATGCACTTAATGATGAAATCTCTACTCGACAGGCACGGGTAGCGGCGAATCAATCCGCGATTTCTGATTGTGTATCGGGGCTTCGCCCGTTCGGAATTGATTTAAACGCCGAAGGGGTTTGGGATCAGTTCATTGTGGACTACGGTGAAAGAATAACCTTTTTGACCAAAGGTCCCGCGCACTCTCCTGCTACGCAGACTCTTGAACCTATGACGCCACAGACATTTATTGTAGCCCAGCAACCGATTTCGTTGTTGCTGCTTGATAGGCTCAGGGATGTTGGCTTCCACGGATCAAAAGCGTTGCCGCTTCGCAATTTTCTCAAGCAACAATATAATATTGATACCCACTACAAGACTGTGGGAATGACCCTGTATAGGCTATCACAAGAAAGCCCACCCAAGGTCCATCGTAAAGGCCATACTTGGTTTTTTGGTCCACCTCTTGGAGGGGATCAGAAGAACCCCGGCGCTGGAACGCCGGGGCAAACTTCTCTGCTTGATGAAGAAGGAGGGACAGATGCTTAACAGCCGACCCATAATACTTAATTAGTCCGTTACTTGCAGGGGGAGATTGCCAATCCCCCTGCATTTGTGTGTCGCCCCCGTAGCTCAGCTGGATTAGAGCGCCTTGGTGCTAACGAGGAGGTCGCAGGTCCGAACCCTGCCGGGGGCACCACACGCAGACAAATAGAACTTTTTGCTCCAACAGTCAAGTAAAAGTTATTGAATCCAATAGGTTAGGTGATTCGCGTTCAATTGGAATCCAAACTGAAAAAAATGCTTGACAAAATATGCTGTTGATACCATTGTGGGCTTATGAACAAGCTCCCTGCATCAATACGCGTTCAAATCCTTTCCCTTTTGGTCGAGGGCAAGTCCATGCGCTCAATCTCGGGTGTGACAGGCGTATCGATCAACACCGTGACTAAGATGCTTGTTGATGCTGGCAAGGCTTGTGCCGAGTTTCACGACAAAAACGTCGCTGGTGTTAAGTCTAAGCAATTGCAGGCCGATGAAATTTGGAGTTCCTGCTACGCCAAACAACGCAACGTGAGAAATGCAGTTGCCGCGCCAGAAGGATCAGGAGACGTTTGGACGTGGACGGCAATTGATGCGGACAATAAACTAATCGTATCTTGGCTTGTGGGGAGCCGCGACGCCTATGCTGCAAATTTCTTTCTTCGCGATCTTCGCCGCCGCGTTTCAGGATCACCGCAAATCACGACAGACGGGCATAGCGTGCTTGCCGATGCAATGATGCGAGCTTTTGGCAACGAAATTGATTACGCTCAACTCATCAAGACTTTTGGAAGCGTTTCAAATAGCGGCCCGGACAGTCGATATACCCCCCCCGGCATTGTAAGAACTAGAACCGAAGTGATTTCCGGCGAGCCTGATATGACAAAGGTCAACACTTCATTTGTTGAACGACAGAACTTGACAATGAGAATGTCGATGCGCCGCTACACTCGTCTGACAAATGCCTTTTCAAAAAAGTTTGAAAATCACTGCCACGCATTGGCGATCTATTTCTTTCACTACAACTGGATTCGTATTCACAAATCACTTCGAATTACACCGGCAATGGTTGCAGGATTGACGCAGAATTTGATGTCTTGGGAACCAATATTAGTTGCTATTGATCAAGCCGAACAAAAGGCAATCGTTGCAAAGCGTTGGGAGAAAGAAATTGCGGCTTCCGTAAGTCTGCCACAATCAAACTGAGACACTACCCAGACAGGTGTCAGTAGACTTGCGTTAAATTTCGAGGACACCAAGGAATTTCACTCATCTTGACCCCAACCCCGCAAAACCGCTCGCCCCATTTGACAGGTGTCTTTCTTGTTCTGATTTCCGCATTGGTCTTCAGCACCGCAGGGGTTTTTACTAAGGGATTGCACGCGGAAGCGTGGAACATCATTTTCTGGCGCGGACTCTTTGCAGTGATTTTTACAACAGCATACGCTGTCTGGCGTGGCACACTCAAAGCGGAGTTTCTTGGCATGGGGTATAGCGGCTGGGCCGCAGCGTTGGTTGGCGCTTCTGGCACTGTCGCATTCATTTCCGCTTTCAAATTGACCACCGTCGCCAACGTCTCACTGATCTATGCCGCAACGTCTTTGCTTGCTGCCCTCTTGGCATGGGCATAGATAGGCGAGCGTCCCACTTTAAAGGTTTTGATCGGAAGCCTCGCCGCAATTGCAGGCGTCCTGGTGATCGTTGGAGGCTCACTGGGTGGTGTGAATTTGCAAGGTGACCTGCTTGCTGTTTTGATGACGGCTGCCATGGCAATCTTGTTTGTCATCTACCGCCGTTATCCCTCAACGCCTGCGGCAGGACCTTCAGCCTTGTCGTCCCTTCTTCTCCTTCCTCTGGCGTTCGGACTTGGCACACCACTTGCCGATTCAATTTCAGAAATTGTGATCATGGCGGCGTTTGGTTTGGTCTTTGCACTTGCGTCAGTGACCCTCGCAGAAGGGGCCAGGCGAATCTCTGCAGGGGAGGTCGGTCTTCTCAGTTCGTTGGAGGTGGTCTTCGCGCCGCTTTTGGCCTGGGTATTCTTTGCAGAAATCCCGGCCCGTTTGAGCGTAGCAGGAGGCGCGCTCGTTCTCGCAGGAGTTATAGGAACTCAATTGCGTACAAAGTCCGAAATAAAATAGTTTTTTCAACATCGCAACACGACCTAGCCCAAATCAAACGGGGGGTCGCTTGGCCGATGCGATGAGCGGCCCAACTCTCGCCCGAACCCTTTTCAGGGGCTTGCGATGGTTTCAGGTGGGCGGCTCACCGGAAACCCTCGCAGATGCCAGCTGGCGTCCCACCAGGTCAGGCACCTCTTGCGGAGGCGGACGACTTTTTTGGCGGGTCTCGTCCATGACCGGGTTCAGCAATGTCCGAACAAATATAGAACGAGCAAACTGATATGTCAAGGATAAAAATCAGTCTTTGCGAAACAAACGGATTTCCGAACCCTTGCGTGCGGCCTTCAGTAGGAACTCCCACGTATATTCCGCATAAGACCGGAACACATAAACATCGATCACATCATCCTCGACCACATGCAGCAGTGCTGCAATCTCTGCAAAGCGCATGCGCCGCACAGTACCGGGTTCATACCCTTCGGTGAGGTCAAGCGATGTGCCCTTCATCAAGGTCTCGCGAACTCCCTCACCTTCAAGGCGAATGACCGCGCGCATATCAGACACATCGACGACGAGCGAATGAACACCCTCAAGGGCCTTCACCAATTGCGCATGCAGTTGATCTGCCTTGTCGCGCGGGCAGGTGATCAGCCACTGGTCAATCGAAAGCCACAACAATTTCACATCACCCCAGCTCACAGAAGTGCGCGGAGACTTGGGCAGATCAGCACCAAGGGCAGCTTTGACAGCCATGGTGAAACGGCGATCACTGGCAGAGCCACGCAGATCAATCATGCCGCGCGTTGTGATTTCACGAATGCCAACCGAGGTTGACGTTGGTGCGTCGCGATGCGCAAGCGGAGAGGTGAACATCTCAACCATTCATCCGTCCCCCATCCTTGTCATAGAAAACCTGATCGACAATTTTGGCCTTCACCACCTTGCCGCCTTCCAGCGGAAACGACAGCGTTTCGCCCATTCGCGCGCGACCATTCTCAATCAATCCCATCGCAATCGAGCGACCCAAAGTCGGCGACATGTAGGATGATGTGACCTGACCAATCATTTCCATCGGTGGCTTGTCCTTCACCACGCGCACCGCATAACAGCCATCCGGCAGAACCTCCTGCGGGTCTTCTGTTAACAGCCCCACCAGCTGCTTGCGGTTCGGTCCCTTGAGATAACTCTGCTCCAGCGAGCGCTTGCCGATGAAGTCAGCCTTCTTCTTTGACACCATGCCATCCATGCCAACGTCAACCGGAGTTGTCGTTCCATCGGTTTCGTCACCGACGACAATGAAACCTTTTTCCGCGCGCAGCACATGCAGCGCCTCAGTGCCATAAGGCTCAATGCCAAACTCAGCACCCGCATCCATGATAGCATTCCAAAGTGCAGGGCCGTAGCCCGCAGGTGTTGCCACCTCATAGGAAAGCTCTCCGGAGAACGAGATGCGATAGACCCGCACCGGCAATGAACCAAGCTTGCCGATCTTGAAACTCAAATGCGGAAACGCTTCGTTTGAAACATCAAAAGAAGGCGCAAGCTTTGCCAAAACTTCGCGCGCTTTCGGCCCGGCAATCGCAAACTGCGCCCATTGCTCGGTCACAGGTGTTACAAACACGCGGTATTGCGTCCACTCGGTTTGCAGCCACTCTTCGAGCCAGGCGGCAATGCGGTCCGCACCACCCGATGTCGTGTGCATCAGAAAATGATCTTCAGCAAAACGCGCGGTCACGCCGTCATCACTGAGGAAACCCAACTCATTCATCATCAAGCCATAACGGCAGCGACCTATCTTCAGTGTACTGAACATATTGGTATACATGCGGTCGAGAAATTCTGCCGCATCCGGCCCCTTGATTTCAATCTTGCCAAGCGTTGAAGCATCAAGCAGCCCAACTTTGTTGCGCACCGCGAGGATCTCGCGATTGATCGAAGCGTGCTTGTCCTCGCCTGCTGCAGGATAAGTGTAGGCACGTCGCCATTGCCCAATTGGCTCCCACGTTGCACCACGATCCTTGTGCCACTGGAAAATCGGCGTGCGCCGTACAGGCAAAAACAGATTGCCCGTCATCGCACCAGCAATCGCACCAAACGAAAATGGCGTATAAGGTGGTCGGAAAGTAGTGATGCCAATTTCCGGAATGGTCTTGCCCGTGGCTTCAGCCAAAACGCCAAGCCCATTGATGTTGGAGGTCTTGCCTTGGTCCGTCGCCATGCCAAACGTGGTGTAGCGCTTGGTATGCTCAACGCTCTCAAAACCCTCGCGCTGCGCAAGCTCAAGATCAGCAACCGTCACATCATTCTGGAAATCGATGAAGTGCTTGTTGCCTTCGTTATATCCACCAGTCGCAGGCGCAAACCACAAAGGCTCCATCGCGCCACGTTTGGGTTCCTGAACCACAGGCGCTTTCACTTTTGCAATCCGCGCTTTTGCATTGACAGCGCGCGCCGCATTTTCTCCAGCCGCACTGGCTTCGGCCAAAGTATCGGCAACGCTCATCGTGCCATTAGCTGCACCCACGGCTACAATCGCATCACCATGCGTATCAGGACGGTAGCTTTGCAACACAGCGTCAAATCTAATCTTGCCGCCATTGTGCGCCCAGAGATGCAAAACAGGATTCCACCCACCAGACATCGCAACAAAATCGCATTCAACTTTTTGCTCGGTGATCACCCGACCCTGGCCCTTGCGATAAGCAGCGATCTTCACACCAGTCACCCCAAGCGTACCTTCTACGGCAGAGATCACTGAGCCTGTGTTCACTTCGATTCCTTCAGCAATTGCGCGCGATACCAAATCGCCCGTGGGGTTGCCACGCGAGTCAACCACGCGCACCGCAACACCAGCCTTCTTCAGTGCAAACGCCGTGAGATAGGCATCATCATTATTAGTGAACACAACACCCTTGGTACCAGGCGAAACCGCATGACGCGCGACTAGCCCGCGCACCGCAGATGCAAGCATGATGCCGGGTCGATCATTGTTGGCAAATGCAATCGGCCGTTCGAGCGCACCCGTGGCCAACACCACTTGCCCAGCACGAATTTTCCAAAGCCGATGCCGTGGCGCACCTTGATCGAGCAGCGAGGGATCATGATCAGCCACACGCTCTGCTGCCATCAGATAATTGTGATGAAAATGCCCAACGCAAGTGGTGCGCGTCAACACATGCAAATTTTCGTATTCGGCCAAACGCGCGATGATCGCAACGGTCTCATCCGAAACGCATCCCTCGCCGATCTTGCCCGCCGTCAAATCTGCAATGCCACCAAGTGCAGCATTCTCATCAATGAGCAACACCCGCACACCAGCACGCGCCGCAGTTTCCGCCGCAACCAGTCCCGCAAGTCCGCCACCTACCACCAGTACATCAGCATGAATATGCATGTGCTCGTAGGAATCAGGATCGCGGCCCGTTGCCGCCTTGCCCAGTCCTGCCGCCTTGCGAATGAACGGCTCATACACATGCTTCCAGAACGCCTGCGGCCACATGAACGTCTTGTAGTAAAAGCCGCCAGGCAAGAACCGCGAGAACTTGTTGTTGATGGCCCCCACATCAAACGAAAGCGAAGGCCAGCGGTTTTGCGAAACGGCTGTGAGACCGGGATAAACCTCAACCTGGGTGGCGCGCAAATTCGGTTCATGCCGCGCATCAACGCCAACACCCACAAGCGCATTCATCTCTTCCGAGCCAAGACCCACAACGCCGCGTGGCCGATGATACTTGAAACTGCGGCCAAACAGCTTCTGGCCATTGGCCATCACGGCGGAGGCTAGTGTATCTCCAGCAAACCCGCGCATCTCTTTGCCTTCGAACGAGAAGTTCAAAGGCCGAGTGCGATCAATGTGGGCACCGCCATCGGCAAGGCGATATGGTTTTCCAAATGTCATTTCTCTAACTTCGCCCGCTCTTCAACTTTGCCCGCCTCTTGAATTCATCCGCCCACGGACCTTTTGCCTGATTTTGTAATTCTTCAGGTGGCAATTCGGTGATCAGATAAAACGCCTTGAACTCCATCGTGACAGTATCGCGCGCCGCATGAAACCATTTGCCGCAACCCCGATCACAGCGCCAACGTTCGAAATGCAAACCCTTGGGATTGTGCCGGATGAAAAGATAATCGCGCTGCGCCCCATCCGTAATGTTGACCGGATCGGTCGTAGCTGGCCGCGCCACATGCGCCTGACCACCAGCATGAAAATCCGTTTCATCCCCTTTGGCACCACAGATAGGACAATTTACGATAAGCATCTGAAACCTTTTTGGCTAATTGCAGCGACCAACGCAACAGCAACCCATGCAACAACTTCCCGTATCTGGCCTGTCACAGACAAAAGTCAATAGTATAGAGAAAGGGCCAGTCCTGTTGAACTGGCCCTTGTCGGCAATCATCCTTGATGTGTCGATTTAGTGAATGAGTCTGGCGTTGGCAGGCCGTGGAATGACCCGGAGTTCATTAGGAAACGGAACGTCGCTTCCCTCAATGTCAAAACTCAGGTTGATTGTCCCCGTCCCGCCCCACGAGAACCCTTCGACAATAAATGTTGACCACTTTGCCGAAAGTACGGGAGTGCCCTTGTTGGTCCATTGGAAATCACCACTTGGCATGTAGAACACGCCGTGGATGTCGATTGTGGAGTCGACAAACGAGTTGCTTGTTGAAACTGGGTCACCAACAACTGCCAATCCCGCATATTTTCCGGACTTTGGAGCTTCAAGAACCAGGGTTGCTTCATTCAATTCAACATTTGCATCGCCCTCAAGAAAAATCACAGCGTTTTTTCCTGTCACGACACTATCCTGAATCTTGAACGTACCATCAGAAATAATGTATTGACCGCCGTCCACCAATTTCACCTGAGAGCCGTTGGTGATATTCAATCCACCGCAATATTTTCCAGGCTGCAGGACGGTTACTGCACCATCCAGCTTGAATTTGGTTCCAATACAGACCGCACTGCTCGGAATGGTTACATTGAGTGGATTTGCGATGATCTCATGGCCAAACTCAACTTCCGGCGTAACATTCTCGATATAGTGATGACCGCCGCCGACGGCAGCAACGGAAAGCCCCGTCATGAAATTCTGCGGCGTGTGAGGATCAACGACGTCATTGAAGTGATTGGAATTGCCATAGATATGGCATTGCGGCGCAATGAATGACACACTTCCCTTCATTTCCAGGGTATGTTTGCGCGTCGGGTGCATCGCGAGGACACAGGCAGGCTCGCGAGATGTGCCTGCTTCACCAACGCTGGTAACTTTCATTCGCGTGCTTTCATAACCAACCGCTTTCATAAGTGAGCTGTTGATCGTTCCGCTGACTTCACCGATGAGTTTGTTTTGTTTGACCTTGAATGCGACCTGCTGGCCCTCGATTGCAAACCCTGAGGAATTAGCCTGATAATATTTTTCTGCTGTTTTGATTTGGTATTCTTCAAGAATGGATGACGAAACCCCAGCGACAACAGCCGCGTCGAGCGCACCCTGAATTTTTGTCTGTGTGAAAATGTTGTTGCCGAAGTCAATCGCGCCGCCCGCAGCACCAATTACAGCCAACAAGCAAAGGGCAAATGAAACGGAAATGTTTCCGTTTTCCGACGCCCCTGCTTGCTGCCAAAAAACCTACATGTGGACCCGTTGCAAATCTTTTAACCGAAAAGGTGAATGAAAAAACAATCCAGGAAACAAACCAGATACAAATACCCTCAGTGCGCCACCGCAGCGGCAACGCTCTCGTCAATCAGCCGGCCCTCAAGGAAACGGTTGAGCGAGAAGGGTTCAGCAATCGGGTGAGGGCGATCATTCGCCATCGTATCAGCAAAGACATAGCCGGAACCTGGAATGGCCTTGAAGCCACCCGTGCCCCAACCACAATTCACATAAAGCCCTTTGATATCGGTAAGCGACAAAATAGGTGATCGATCCCCCGTCATGTCAACAATCCCGCCCCACTGCCGCAACATGCGTAAGCGCGAAATGATCGGGAAAGTTTCAGCAAGTGCTGTGACCGTGTGCTCGAGCGCAGGGAATGATCCGCGCTGCGCGTAGTTGTTATAAGGATCAGTGCCGCCACCAATCACAAGCTCACCTTTGTCCGACTGGCTCATGTAACCATGGACGGTGTTCGCCATCACAACGCAATCCAGCACCGGCTTGATCGGTTCGGACACCAGCGCCTGCAGGCACTGGCTTTCAATCGGCATCCGAATACCAGCCATGTCCATGATGGTGGAGACATGCCCCGCCGTCACAACGCCAACTTTTTTGGACTTGATTTCACCGCGCGTAGTGCGAAGCCCGGTGACCTGCCCACCCTCGCGCATGATGCCGGTGACTTCGCAATTCTGGATGATGTCGACACCCATTTGGTCGGCCCCGCGCGCATAACCCCAGGCCACAGCATCATGGCGTCCAGTACCGCCACGCGGTTGATAATAAGCCCCAAGGATCGGATAGCGACAATCCGGATCGGTGTTGATGATCGGCGCAATCTGCTTCACCTCGGCAGGCGTGATCATGCGGCAATCAAGCCCGGCAAGACGATTGGCATGTGATGTGCGCTTCATCGCGCGAAACTCATGCTCGGTCTGACACAACATCATCAACCCGCGTGGGCTGAACATCATGTTGTAATTCAAATCCTGGCTCAGCCCTTCGTAAAGCTGGCGCGACAATTCATAAATCGCAATCGAAGGGTCCTGCAGATAGTTGGATCGGATGATCGTGGTGTTGCGCCCCGTATTGCCACCACCAATCCAGCCCTTCTCAACAACGGCGATATTGGTGAGCTTATGGTTTTTCGCAAGATAATAAGCCGTGGCCAACCCATGCCCGCCACCACCCACGATGATCGCATCATATTCGGCCTTGGGTGCAGGTGAACGCCAGGCGCGCTCCCAATCCTTGTGGTAATTGAGAGCATTGCGCGCGAGCGAAAAAATCGAATAGCGGGATTTCATGGGAAGAGCTTCTAGCAAAAGTGAAAGCCAAGCTCAAAGCGATTCCGACGTGCCTGCGGCAAGTTGCGCCTCAGGGACCTAAAATAAGATCGCTCGCCTTTTCGGCAATCATCATCGTTGCAGCATTGGTGTTGGACGAAACCACGAGCGGCATCACCGAACTGTCGGCCACGCGCAGGCCTTCAAGCCCGTGAACTTTGAGGGCAGGGGAGACAACCGAATGCGAGCCTTGCCCCATCGCACACGCACCCACAGGATGATGATCGGTCTTTGCCATCTTGCAGGCATAGGCGATCAGTTCCTCATCGCTCGTGAGTTCATCGCCCGGCAACCGCTCCGCCATTACAAATGGCTTCAGCGCTGGCTGCCGCATGATATCGCGCGCCATACGCAATCCCGCAAGATTCATGTCGCGGTCGTAAGGATCAGACCAATAGTTGGGATCGATGAGCGGATGAACTGAAGGATCATTCGATTGCAAACGCACTGTGCCGCGCGAACGCGGGCGCATGACAGCAGAGTTCAAGGTGACCCCCGCATTGTTCAGCTTGGCGATACCCTTTTCGATGCCCGACCCCTGCCCGAGATGAAACTGGATATCAGCAGCAGGCGCAGTTTTGTCGGCATACCAAAATCCACCCGTTTCGAAGAGACTGGACGCCACCGGCCCCCGCTTGGTCAACAGATATTGCAAGCCCGCAATTGCCCCCCACAAAGGCTTTCCATATTTATCATAGGTATGGTCCCCCGTGCATTCGCAGATCACGCAAATATCGAGGTGGTCTTGCAGGTTCAGGCCGACGCCCGGCAAATCATGTTTCACCTCGACGCCGACAGAACGCAAATGATCAGCCGGGCCAATGCCAGAAAGCATCAGCAATTTCGGTGAACCAATCGCACCCGAACCCACAATCACTTCACGCGCAGCTGTGATACGCTCAACACCACCATCGACAAAGATCTCAACACCAACAGCGCGACCACCCTCAACCAGCACGCGCTTGGTCATCACATTCATCCGTACACTGAGGTTCGGACGCTCCAGTACGGGCCGCAGATATTCAACCGAAGCGGAAGACCTGCGCGCATCGCGCTGCGTCAGCTGATAATAGCCCATACCCTCAGGGTGCGGTCCCGAGAGATCAGGCTGAAACGGAATGCCATATTGCTCCGCCGCCTTGATGAAGGCCTCGGTGATCGGCCGCACCGCCAGGGGCTTTGACACAGCAATCGGACCACCCTTGCCATGCCACTCATTATCGTAAGTGTCGTTGTCCTCGTGGCGGCGAAAATATTTGACGATGTCGTCATAGCCCCAGCCCGTGCAGCCCATTTGCGCCCAGCTGTCATAGTCGTAACGATTGCCCCGCGTGTAAATCTGCGCATTAATAGTTGATCCCCCGCCAATCACCTTGGCCTGCGTGTACCAAAACACACGGTCCCGCATATGCTTTTGCGGCACAGTGGAGTAACCCCATGAGCCAATGCCCTTGGTCATCTTGGCAAAGCCTGCAGGCCATTTGTAAAGAATATTATTGTCACTGCCACCCGCTTCCAGCAGCAGCACTTTGTTCGCAGGATCTAGAGAAAGTCGATTGGCAAGAACACAACCCGCGGTGCCGCCACCAACGATGATGTAATCAAATGCGCTCACGTCGCGCTCCTGAATCGCTCTTTGCAAACATCAAGCGTTTCAGTCATCGGCCGCACACCCCAGTTCCTCGTCGAGAAAATTTCGCACTCAACAAAGCCATCGTAGCCTACGGCTTCCATGCGTGAACGAAACTGCGGCACATCAATCGCACCATCACCCATCATGCCGCGATCATTGAGCACATCTTCGGTGGGCACCAACCAGTCACACACATGAAATCCAAATATCCGTTTCGCCGCACCAGCCCGCGCAATGTCGCGCGCGATATTCGGATCCCACCACGTGTGATAAACATCGATGACAGTGCCAAGCCAGGGCGTGTCAACAGAACCTTCAATTACCTCGCACCAATCTAGCGCCTCGGACAAAAGCGTCAGGCACGAACGATCAGCGGCATACACGGGATGCAGTGGCTCCAATCCGATTTTCACACCAACTGATTTGCCGTACTCCACAAGCATCGCAACACCTTCGCGGACTTGTGCGCGCGCATCCTCAATGTCCTTCGATCCCGCAGGCAGGCTGCCAACTACCATCACAAATGTAGGCGCACCTAGAACAGCAGCATCATCAAGCGCGCGCTTGTTGGCTTCGACATTCTGGAAGAACTGCGCACGATCTGCAGCAGGCAAATAAGGGCTCCGACAATAGCCCGAAAGTCTCAGCCCTGCATCGCGGATCTGTTTAGAAAGAGCCGCAACATCCTGCCCTTCAACTTCGCGCCGCCATGGGGCAATCGCACCAAATCCTGCGCGCGCCACAGCTTCAATCACACCGGTCAACGGCGCCTGAAAACCCAGCGTTGCCGTGTTGATCGAACAGGCGACAAGATCGCTGAGATCACGCACCATGAACAGCCAACAATTGCTTCATGCGCCCAACAGCCAACTCCGGATCGCGCAACAACCGCGCCTGGTCAGCCAATTTGAACACATCAATGAAATATGAAAGTGGCCGCATCGCCTGCGCGCCGCTCACCATCACAAAGTGATCCTGAAAACCATTGAGCCAGGCGAGAAACACAATGCCCGTTTTATAGTATTGCGTGGGCGCACGGAAAATCAATCGCGACAAGGGCACAGTGGGCTCCATCAACTCATGATACTTCGCCATGTCGCCCTTGGCATGCGCCAAGAGCGCCGCCGAAGCAGCAGGCGCAATCGCATCAAAAATGCCAAGCAACGCATGCGAGTAGCCCTGATCATCTCCAGCAATCAGAGCGGGGTAATTGAAGTCATCGCCCGTGTACATTTTGACAGATGAAGGAAGCCGCCGCCGCATCATTACTTCCTTTTGATCATCCAGCAGTGAAATCTTGATGCCATCCACTTTCGCAGCATTGCTGCGGATCATCGCTAACGCCGTTTCCATCGCAGGTGAAAAACTATCCGCACCCCAATAACCTTTGAGTGCTGGATCGAACATTTCACCAAGCCAATGCAGAATGACAGGCTGATCAGCCTCGCTCAAAACCCTGGAGTAAACCTTGTGATAATCGTCAGGCGATTTTGCAACACGCACCAATGCGCGGCTCGCCATCAGGATCACGCGGCCACCAAGTTTTTGCACCGCATGCAACTGCTCAAGATAGGCACGCACCACATCATCAGGCGAGCGCGCATCCTGTGCCGCCAAGTGATCTGTACCGACACCCGAAGCAATCTGTGAAGCACGAGGGCCCGCCGCATCAAGCGAACGACTGATCAACTCCAGCGCATTGGGCCAATCCAGTCCCATGCCGCGCTGTGATGTGTCCATCGCCTCGGCAATGCCAAAGCCAAGATCAAGCAGATGCTTGCGATATTTGAGTGTCGCCTTCCAATCAATCGCGGGCGCACCGCTGGGATCAGCACCTTGGAGTGGATCGGCCACGACATGCGCCGCCGCAAAAGCAATGCGCTTGAATGGGGCCTTGGGCTTTTTCGCCGCAAGTGGCTCGCCCTTCAATTTATAGACGTCGTCAGGAAACTTGATCTTCATCTCAATATCTCACCGTCAACAAACCGCCATCAGCCTGAATCGCCTGACCACATGTGTATGGCAGCAACCCTTGCGCCAGCGTCACGGCGATGCGCGCCACTTCGCTTGGCTGCCCCCAACGCTTGATCACCGTGAGACCATCCTGCATTAGCGTTTCATACTTCTCTTTCACGGGTGCCGTCATGTCAGTCTCGATAAAGCCCGGCTGAATTTCATAGACACCGATGTCATCACCACCCAATCGCGCCGCAAAAAGTTTCGACATCATCGAAGCCCCAGCCTTTGAAATACAATATTCGCCGCGCTGCACCGAAACCGCATGCACATTCGACGAAGTGATGGTGATGATCGAACGATGACAATGCGTCGGCACATCGAGTACGCGCTTGGCAAAAGCCTGCGTCAGAAAAAACGTGCCGCGCGTGTTGATGGTCTGGCACCGATCATAACTCTCAGGCGAAACGTCAAGCAAATCACCACGCGAAATTACGCCAACACCAGCATTGTTCACAAGCGTCGTGAGTGGTCCAAGCGCCGCCTCAGCCTCATTCAGCATGCGCGAGTGATCATCAATTTTGGAAATATCGCCAACAATCGCAACGCTCTTCATATCTCGTGCACGGATGAGTTCAGCCACAGCAGTCAACTCGCCGCCATCTTCGACATCGCAAACCGCAACATCGAATTCATTCTCCGCAAGTGCCAGCGCAATCGCCTTGCCAATACCGCGCCGCGCACCCGTCACCAAAACCTGGCCCATCATAACGCCTCCCTGATCAGCACGTGCGGCGTGCACACAATTCGTAACAGCGCATTCACATTGAACATTCCACGATCAGCCAGTGCTTTCTTCGCCATCATGTCGCGGCCATACACAACGGCACCTGTGTAGCGGTTGTTGAGATAGTGATAGCCAAGCCCCGCAAGCGTGATCAGGATTTGCACAGCATCAAGACCTTCACGAAACACGCCATCCTTTGCTCCGCGATTCAATATAGTCTCCATGCGCTGCACGAAGGAGCGATTGAGCGCATCAACTTTGCGCGATTGCGTGAGATGTTTCGCCTTGTGTAAATTCTCACTATTCACCAGCGTGATGAATTCGGGGTTTGCCAAATAATACTCCCAGGTGAATGCCATCAGACGGCGCAATGCCGTGATCGGTGGATCGGCTTCGAGATTGAGTGCTGTCTCCGCCTCACGAAAATTCGCATAGGCATCCTCCAGCGTGCGCCGGAACAGTGCGTCCTTGTTGCCAAAGTAATGATACAGCATTCGCTTGTTGGACTTTGCCTGCAGCGCAATCCGGTCGACCCGCGCACCACCTAATCCATGCCGCGCAAATTCGCGCTTGGCAGCACGCAAAATCCGCTTCTGCGTAGCCGCAGGATCTCTCGGATGTGCTTCCTTGGCGCGCGCCACGATTACCTCTTGAAATAACCAGATGGTTATTTATAAGCAGAGTTGCGCAACAAGGCAAGTGCCAGGACTCAGAGTGGCTGAAGGTTACGATTACATTATTGTGGGTGGTGGCTCGGCAGGCTGCGTGATGGCTGCACGCTTGAGCGAAATGCCGGATGCGCGCGTGCTGATGATCGAGGCCGGCCCGAAAGATACCGATCCCTTCATCCACATGCCCGTTGGCTTTTTCAAAATGACGGGCGGGCCGCTCACTTGGGGATACAAAACCTCGCCACTCACCCACGCCAACAATCGCACGACGGTCTACCCGCAAGCCCGCGTACTCGGCGGGGGCTCATCCATCAATGCCGAAATCTACACGCGTGGCTGCCCGGAAGACTATGACAATTGGGCCAACAATATGGGCTGCACGGGCTGGAGCGCCAAGGAGCTGCAACCCTATTTCATCAAGTCGGAAGGCAACACCAGATTGGGCGGCAAGGACCATGGCATTGATGGTCCACTCGCCGTGTCCGATCTGCCTTCACCCAACCGCGTGTCGCAGGCCTATGTGCAAGGCTGCATGGAAATCGGCATGCCCTACAATCCCGATTTCAATTCTGGAAAGCAGGAAGGTGCGGGCCTCTATCAAACCACAACATTGAACGGCCGCCGCTGCAGCGCAGCCGTTGGCTATTTGCGCCCCGCAATGGAGCGCACCAATCTCACGGTGCGCACAGATCTCTTCGTCAAACTCATCATCGTCGAAAAGGGCAGGGCCGTTGGCATCGAAGTTGTGGAAGGCAACCGCACGAAGCGCATCGACGCATCAAGCGAAGTGATCATCACGGCGGGTGCAATCGGTTCTCCCAAACTGTTGATGCTCTCTGGCATTGGCCCGTCTGCACATTTGAAATCCGTTGGTGTCAACACGCTTCACCACTTGCCCGGCGTTGGCGAAAACTTTCACGATCACTTTTCAACCGATGTTACCTGGGTACTCAACGGCCCGCACTCCTACGACAAATACAAGAAGAAGCACTGGCAGCTGATGGCGGGCTTGCAATATCTGATGTTCAGAAATGGCCCCGTCTCTTCCAACATTGTAGAAGCTGGCGCATTCTGGTGGGGCGACCGCAGCGAGAAAACCCCAGACCTGCAATTCCATTTTCTCGCAGGCGCTGGCGTTGAAGAAGGTGTGGGCACCGTGCCCGGCGGCAATGGCGCAACGTGCAATTCCTATCACACGCGCCCACGTTCACGCGGATACATCAGATTGCGAACATCCAATCCGCAAGATGCACCCGAGATCAATCCCAACTCTTTCGCTGATCCATACGATCTGGAACGCCACATCGAAGGCATCAAGGTCACGCAAGAAGTAGGCAACACCCGCGCCATGCGAAAATTTGTTGCAAGCGAACACTTCCCCGGACCGGCAGTTAAAACCAAAGCCGATTACGAAGCCATCGCCCGCAGCCATGCGCGTTCGTCCTACCATCCGGTTGGGGCCTGCAAGATGGGCAGTGATGAAATGTCCGTCGTCGATCCGCAATGCCGCGTGCGCGGGCTTGAACGTCTCCGCGTGTGTGATAGCTCCATCATGCCACAAGTCGTGTCATCCAACACCAACGCACCAACAATCGCAATTTCAGAAAAGGCCGCCGACATGATCCGCGGCAACAGGTAGTCATGCCAAAAATTGTTTCAGCAAACGAAGCCGTCAAGCATATCGCCGACAAAGCAATCGTCGCCGTCAATTCATCGTCAGGCCTCAATTGCCCTGATGATGTGTTGAAAGCCGTGGGCGAACGTTTCCGCGCCACGCAATCACCAAAAGCGCTCACCATGCTGCACCCGATTGCAGCAGGCGACATGTTTGGCATCAGGGGCATCGATCACATCGCCGAAGAAGGCCTGATCGCGCGCACGATAGCGGGCTCTTATCCGTCGGGCCCGTCAACATCAGAACCACCGCGCATCTGGCAGATGATCACCGGCAACAAGATTGCCGCATATAATGTGCCCTCCGGTATCATGTTCGACATGCTGCGCGAAGCCGCTGCTAAGCGTCCCGGCACCATCACCAAAGTCGGCCTCGATACATTCGTCGATCCCGAGCACGAAGGCTGCGCGATGAATGCACAAGCCGCAGCTGATCCAATCGTGCGCAAGATGGAATTCGATGGAGGGGAGTGGCTCTACTTCCCCGCCATTACGCCACACGTCGGCATCATCCGTGGATCATTCTGCGATGCGCGCGGCAATCTCTGCTTTGATCAAGAGGGCGCATATCTCGGTGCCATGGAAGTGGCCCTTGCCGCCCACAACAATGGTGGCATCGTCATTGCGCAAGTGAAGAAAATCGTTCCCGATGGTTCATTCAAACCGCACCAAGTGCGCGTGCCCGGTATCCTGATTGACTACATCGTCGAGGCGCCAGAGCAATGGCAGACTACGCAAACACCTTACGATGCCGCAATCTCCGGCGAGGAAACGCGGCCAATCGAATCCTTCTCGCTGATGGAATTCGGTACAGGAAAAGTCATCGCGCGCCGCGTTGCGCAACAATTACAAAAAGGTTGGGCCGTCAATCTTGGCTTTGGTGTATCGGCGAACGTTCCGCGCATTCTGATCGAAGAAGGCCATCACGGTGATGTCACCTGGGTCATCGAGCAAGGTGCAGTTGGCGGCGTGCCTCTCTTGGATTTCCAATTCGGCTGCGCATCGAACGCCGAGGCCTTCGTTCCCTCGGCCTATCAATTCACTTATTTTCAGGCCGCAGGTTTCGATTGCTCGCTGCTCTCGTTCCTGCAGATCGACGCTGATGGATCTGTCAACGTCTCAAAGCTTGCCGCCCGTCCGCATGTGACAGCAGGGGCAGGTGGATTTGTTGACATCACAGCCCGCGCCAAGCGCATTGTCTTCTCCGGCTTCTTTAACGCCGCCGCAAAAATGGAAGTCGTCGATGGCAAATTGAAAATCGAAAAAGAAGGCAAGGTCCGAAAGCTCGTGAACCAACTCGATCAGATTTCCTTCTCGGGAAAGAGAGCCAAGATGCAAGACCAGGACGTGACCTACGTCACCGAACGTTGTGTGATGAAACTGACCCAAGAAGGCATCGTCCTCACCGAAATTGCACCCGGCATTGAACTGCAATCCAACATTCTCGATCAGTCGGAATTTCCATTGATCGTTTCACCGCAGCTGAAAACCATGGATGCAAATCTTTTCACCGCCGCAACGATTGGATTAAAGTTCGATGTCTGATGAAAAAGTCCAACTTGCATTGAGCGATGGCATCGCCACGATCACATTGGCGCGCCCCGAAAAACTCAATGCACTCGATCACCCGATGATCCTCGCATTGGAACGCGTAGCACTCACAATCGATGCCGATACGTCAATCAAGGTTGCCATTATCACTGGCGCTGGTGAGAAAGCCTTTTGCGCTGGCGGCGACATCGAGGCCTGGTCATCTCTCCCGCCAGAACGTTTCGGCATGGGCTGGGTGCGCGATGGCCACCGCGCCTTTGACGCACTCACGCGCATGCGCCAACCGCTCATCGCTGCCATCAACGGCGTGATTTTCGGTGGCGGCTTTGAAATCGCGGCAACAGCAGACTTCCGCGTAGCAGCACCGCACGCGAAATTCTCGATGCCGGAAACTGGCCTCGGCATCATCCCCGGCTGGTCTGGCACGCAGCGCATGGTCAAGCGCTTTGGGTCACAAACCATGCGCCGCATGGCCCTCTCAGGCGAAAGCTTTTCAGCAGAACAGGCCCTGCAACTTGGCCTCATCGATGAGATCGCTCCCAACGCGCTCGAAGGCGCAAACGCACTTGCCGCCCGCATCGCAAGCCGTGGCACTTACGCCACGCAAGCCACAAAACTCCTGATCAACGCAGCCGAAGGCGAAGACCGCGAACGCGCCATCGAAGCGCTGGCCGGATACACCGCCGCCGCAAGCGAAGAACTCGCGACAAATCTCAAGGCTTTTCGTGAGAGGAAGAAAAAATAAATTCTTCTAAATTGCCGTCATGGCCCGCTTCACGCGGGCCACCCATAGTGGTTCGAGGATGGCCCGCGTGAAGCGGGCCATGACGGAGTTAAGGTTATTGTGCTAAACCGCACACATGTCCGAAAACTACTATCCACCACTCTCACCCTTCAAAACCGGCCTGCGCGGCAAGTGCCCGCGTTGTGGGCGCGGAAAATTCTTCGCCTCTTATCTTGGCGTTGCTAAATCCTGCGCCTCTTGCGGCCTCAGCTTTTCTTTCGCCGATGCGGGCGACGGCGCGGCGTGGTTCGTCATGCTGTTTACATGCGTGTTTGGTGTCGGCTCTATTCTCGGCATTGAAGTCGCCTACGCTCCAGAATGGTGGATGCATGTGTTGACAGCAATCCCCGTGTTGATCATCATTCCAATCCTCGCACTCCGCCCAGTGAAAGGCCTGCTTCTCGCCCAACAATGGCGAACGGGCGCTGAGGAAGGCAAGCTCAAGCAATGAAACGCCGCTGGCCACTTCTCATCCTGTCGCTGATCGCAACCGCACTCCTGCTCAATCTCGGCTTCTGGCAATTGCGCAGGCTTGAGGAAAAGCAGACGCTCATCACCAACATCGATCAGCGCATGCAGGCACAAGCCGTCGACCTCGCTCAAATGGATCCAATCGATCCCGAATACCTCAAGATCAAACTGCAAGGTCATTTTCTTGATCAACCAATTCTGCGCAAACTCACGAGCCACCAGGGCAGGCCCGGCTTTGACATTCTCCAACCCTTTGTGACGACGAGCAGCAAATTGGTGCTCGTACATCGCGGCTCCGTGCCTGAAGACTTCACCGGTGCGATGCCACAGGCCACTAGCATCGAAGCCATCATCCGCTTGCATAACAAGGGGCAAGGCTTCTTCGATCCCGAGAACGATACTGCCAAGGGTCTTTGGTATTGGTGGGACGTGCCCGAAATGCTGGCGGCTATCCCACCGCAACCCGATGCAGAAACCATGCCCTTCATCGCCCAACAACTGCCATCACCGGATCAAAAATTGCCCGAAGCGCTGGCTCCCAAAGCGGAACTTCGCAACAATCACTTGGGCTATGCAATCACCTGGTTTGGCCTCGCAGCCGTCACGCTGTTGATGTCAGCACTCTGGATGTTTCGTAAACCCAGGGTGTTGAACCCTTAACCAGTTCCGTCTATCGCAAGGCGCCATGAAATACGTATCGACACGGGGCGAGGCCCCAGAACTTGATTTTGAAGGGGCGATGCTCTCCGGCCTCGCGCGCGACGGCGGACTTTACGTGCCAGAATCCTGGCCCACGCTCGATCTCAACGTGCTCGTCGGAAAGTCATTCCAGGATGTAGCCTTCGCCGTGGCCCAAGCCTTCGCAGCAGGCTCAATCCCCGACAAGGATTTGCGCCATATGGTGGACGCTGCCTACGCAAGCTTTTCCCACAAGGCCGTCACACCACTGAAGCAGCTTGATCACAATCACTTTTTGCTCGAACTCTTCCACGGCCCCACGATTGCTTTCAAGGATGTGGCAATGCAATTGCTTGCCCGCATGATGGATTGGTCGCTCGCCCGCAGTAAATCGCGCGCAACCATTGTGGGCGCCACATCAGGCGATACGGGTGGCGCTGCGATTGAAGCCTTCAAGGACAATACCAACGCCGTGATATTCATCCTGCATCCCAATGGCCTCGTTTCGGATGTACAGCGCCGCCAGATGACAACAGTCGACAAGCCGCACGTTCACAATATCGCACTCGAAGGTAACTTCGATGATTGTCAGGCTGTCGTGAAAGCCATGTTCAACGATCTTGCGTTTCGCGATCGCATGCATCTCGCTGGCGTGAACTCGATCAACTGGGCCCGCGTCATGGCGCAGATCTCCTATTACATTTTCGCAGGCCTCGCCCTTGGCGCGCCACAACGCAAAATTTCCTTCACAGTGCCAACCGGAAACTTCGGCAACGTCTTCGCAGGCCTTGCAGCAAAGCGCATGGGTCTGCCGATTGATCGGCTTGTCGTTGCAACCAATGTGAACGACATTCTGCATCGCACGGTGCAAACTGGTCGCTATGATGTCACTGGCGTGCATGCGACCACCAGCCCATCAATGGACATTCAAGTCTCCAGCAATTTTGAACGCCTGGTTTACCTCTCGGCCAACCGCAATACCGCAACCGTCCGCCAGCTCATGAGCAATCTGAAACAGTCCAACGCCTTTACATTGGAAAGCGAAGCCATCAACGCGATCCGCAGTGAATTCGATTCAGGCCGTGCTGACGAAAGCGAAACCGCAGCAACAATCAAATTGATGCTCGCGGAAACCGGAGAACTGCTCGATCCCCACACCGCCGTTGGGGTGCACGTTGCACGTCATCACCGCGGCCACAGCCCCATGATCACGCTGGCCACAGCACACCCCGCGAAGTTCCCCGATGCCGTCAAAAAGGCATCCGGCATTAACCCTGATCTGCCTGCCCATCTCAAGCACTTGATGAGTGCCCAAGAAAAGTTCACAGTATTGCCTAATCAGGTCCAAGCGGTGAAAGATTTCATCTCTGCCAGAACCTGAAAGGGAGAATATGTCGGTAAATATTTCGCAGCTGGCCAACGGCCTCACCGTGGTCACCCATCACATGCCGCACCTTGAAACGGTAGCGCTTGGCATATGGGTGAAGGCAGGCGCACGCGATGAACTGGCCGAAGAAAATGGCATTGCACATTTCCTCGAGCACATGGCCTTCAAGGGCACCAAGCGCCGCAACGCACAAGGTATCGCCGAGGAGATTGAAAATGTCGGTGGCGAAATCAATGCCGCTACCGGCATGGAAACTACAACCTACTATGCGCGCGTGTTGAAAAATGATTGGCCAGTCGCCCTTGAAATCCTCTCCGACATTTTCCTGAATTCCGTTCTTGATGAAGATGAACTGGAGCGCGAGCGCGAAGTGATCCTCCAGGAAATAGCTGCATCAAAAGATTTACCTGATGATCTGGTCTTCGATCTCGCGCAGTCCGCAAGCTTTGGCGCGCATCCATTGGGCCGCCCAATCCTCGGGCCAGAAAACTTGGTCTCCAACTTCACCCGTGACCAGATGATGGCCTGGCGCAACCGCAATTATTTCGCCAAGCGCATCGTGGTTTGCGCCACAGGCAACGTCGATCACGCAAAATTCGCGCGCGAAGTGGAAAGTCACTTTGGCGGAATTCCCCAAGGTGCTGGCCCGCAACGCCAACCCCCAAGCTTTGTCAGCCTCGCTCATGTTGAAGACAAGCCGCTTGACCAGACCCACGTGGTGCTGAGTTTTGCCGCGCCCAACTATCTCGACCCTAAAGTGCACACCATGCAGGTGATGTCGAACATTCTGGGTGGCGGCATGTCATCCCGCCTTTTTCAAGAGGTGCGCGAAAAGCGTGGGCTTTGCTACAGCGTATTCGCCTTTGGCACGGCCTACGAAGACACAGGCCAGCTCGGCTTTTACGCCGCAACATCGCCACAGAACACACCCGAACTCATGGACGTTGCATCCAACGTGTTGCTCTCCATGGCCGATGGTGTCAGCGCTGCCGAAATCAACCGCGCCCGCGCACAGATCAAATCAGCGCTGGTGATGAATCTCGAAAGCGCATCTTCGCGTGCCGATCAAATCGCCAGACAATATCTCGCGTTTGGGGAAATTCCCGCAATGTCAACCTTGATAGCAAATATCGAGGCAGTCACGCCGGATGCGATCAAGAATCTCGCAACTGAAATCTTTACGTCAACCGTGCCGAGCCTTAGTGCCGTGGGTCAGCTGTCAACGCTGGCACCGCACGAAAGGATCGCCGCGCGCTTTGCCAAGTCGCGTTAGGTATAGCGATGAATCTCCTGGCCCCTTGGCGATCTGCTCCGGCAAAGCCGCTTCTGTCGGGATCAAAAGTCACATTGCGCCCACCCAAACTCGACGACTACGAAGACTGGTCCGGCTTGCGTCTTGTGAGCCGCAAGTTTCTTGAGCCTTGGGAGCCATCCTGGGACGATCAGGAACTGACCCGCGAATCCTTCCGCAATCGCATTCGTCGCTACCAGGAATTGCGCAAGGACGATCTGGCATATCCGTTTTTTATTTTTAGGGACGACAAGATCGTCGGTGCCATTACGCTATCGAATTTGCGGCGCGGCGTGGCCCAAATGGGAACGCTGGGGTATTGGATTGGCAGCGCCCATGCACGCCAGGGGCTGATGTCAGAAGCCATCGAAATCATCACCATTTACGCCTTTCGCGAGCTTCGTTTGCACCGACTGGAAGCCGCCTGTCTCCCACGCAACATCGCGTCAATCGGGCTTTTGGAGAAACTTGGTTTCGAGCGTGAGGGCTACGCAAAATCATACCTCAGGATTGCAGGTCGCTGGGAAGACCATGTTTTGTTTGCAAAGTCGGATGCTAAATTCGAGCCTTAAAAAATCAACTTTGCTGATACAGTAGTTTTTCGAATCCTCTATAATCCACGACATGGGGACTGAAATGCGACTCGCTTGGCGGGAGGAGTGGGGCTGCGTGCGGCTCCTTTGCATTTGCTTGTTCGCATTGCTCTTTGCAAGTTTCGCCCAAGCGCAAACGGCAGATCCGATTGTCGACGTTGCAACCATCAAAGGTCGCGTTGACCTCGGCGCAGTGCGCGGGGCCATCGCCGCCGATACACCAAAAATTGCGATCGACGTGATTGGACCGCAAGGCAAGCCTGTAACACTGGGTCTTGACGCCAGGGGCAAGGGGCCGAAATACTTCTGGTCACTGTTTGCGCTCACCAATTCCGGGCAGGAACCGCGCCAACTGGTGTTCAGTTTGCCAGGGCACACATTTCTGTCTTCGCGACTTCCAGGCCTTCGCATCGACACCCCGGCTGGCTCCACAACCCCTCTCCAATTGCAAACCAGTCTCGGCACCAATTTTGTCCAGCCGCTTTCCATCAACGGCGAGGACGCATATGCGCTGCTGCTTGCGCCGGGCGAAAATGTAACGCTGGCGTTTGAATCGGATGGTCCTGATCTCTCCGCTTACATCTGGGATCAGCGCGCACATGACAGTAACCAGCGCTCTCGCACATTCTTTCATGGCGTACTGCTTGGGATTTCCTTTCTTGTCGCGTTCGCAAGCCTCGCACTTTATGGATCTCGCGGTCGCCGCGCTGGCCTTGCAGGTGCGGCGTTCGCATTTTCGTCTCTGTTGTTCCTTGCCCAGGACATGGGAATTTTAGGCGGCATGCTGTCGACGTTGCCCGCACCGCTGGTGCCGCACCAACTCTCTGCAACCTTTGAAGCAGCCATGACGGCGAGTCTTGTCGCCCTGCTGTCGCGCTTTCACAAACAGCCAAGCTTGCGCACAGCAGCGCTGGATGGCGTGCTGTTGCTCGCACTTGTTAACATTGTGCTCAGCCTTGTTTATCCAGAACTTTCGTCAAATATTGCGCGCCTCGGATTTGTTGCGATTGCGGCTTTTGGCTTGCCACTTCTTCTCAAGGCACGCGCCGACAATGACGAAGCCTTTGTGGGTGTTGTCCTCGTGTGGTGTTTCATTTTGGGCTGGGCCGTGTTTGCAGCCTTCACATTGGTTTCGCGCGCTGATGCGGTGGCAACCTCGCCCGTCATTTGGGCCAGTCTCACCGCTGTGAATGCCGTGCTCGGCATGGTGTTGTTCAAACAGGCGGTTGAAGGCATCGTGGTGCAAACCGTCACAGTTTCAGCACCATCACCACAAGGCTTGGAGGTTAACGCCATGACCGGTGCTGGTCACGCCATGTGGGACTGGCATCCAGCTGAAAACCGTCTGGAAATTGGACCAAGATTTGTCGAAGGCCTTGGATATCCGCACGGTGTGGCAATTGATACCACTCAGAAATTTCTGGAGCTCTTGCATCCCGATGACACGCAAGGCTTCAAGACGGTGATTGCCGAAACAGTGTCAGGCACCAGCCCTTACATTCATGCCTATTTGCGTCTGCGCGATGCGCTTGGCAACTATCGCCCATTTGTGCTGCGCGCACAGTCGAGCACCGACGAGGAAACGCGTCGGATGCATTGCATCGGCACTTTGACTGAACAGCCGGATTATCTTGCCGCCCATCCCGGACAGGAAATTTATGAAGAGGAATACCCTGAACATGAACGTACTGAACCTGTCGCTGAGGTCGCGCAACAGCCAGAACCAGAACCAGTCGTTGAAGCTGAACCAGTTCAGCAAGATCCCCGGATATTGCCACCCGTAGTCCTTCCACCCATGATCCCTGATCAGCCTTTGGCCCAGGAACTGGACCCAGTACCAGTGCTTCTGCCAGATCCGGAAAAGGAATTGGCTGAACGCTCACATTTCATGGAGCATCTTGAACATATTCTCAACGCACCTGAGCATCCAGCTTACCGTGTGCTGCTGATCGGGCTTGATCGCTTCAAGGTTATCAACGAAGGCCTTGGCCATGCTTCAGGCGATAAGCTTCTGCAGCTGGTGGCCAAGCGTTTAGTCGCTGCACTTGCACCAGGCGACATGGCCTGCCGCATGAGTGGCAGTCAGTTCGCACTCTATTGTGCGGAAGACCAGGAAGGCGGCCGTGGCTGGGAATTGGCGCGCATCATCACCGTCAATCTCGGTCGCCCAATCAATGTCGATGGCCGCGAGATTGCAGTCTCAGCATCGATGGGTCTCTCGCAGCCGGGCCGCGCACCACTTTCATCGGAAGACGTGTTGGCACAGGCAACCAGTGCGCTTCTGGTCGCAAAGAGCGGGGGCCTTGGCCAGGTCGCGCAATATGAAGCCGGCATGCGCGATGATCGCTCGACCAAGCTTTCCCTCGAACAGGATTTGCGCGGCGCCATTGATCGCGGCGAGATCGAAGTGCAATACCAACCGATCACCCGTCTCGATAGTTTTGAACTCGCTGGCTTTGAAGCGCTCGCTCGTTGGCACCACCCCGTGCGCGGACTCGTGCCACCAGCCGAATTCATAACTATGGCTGAGCAGAGTGGCACGATTGGGGAAATCGGTTCATTCGTTCTTGCCGAAGCCACCCGCCAGCTTGGCGTCTGGCAGCGCACCCTGGCGCGTGGCCGTCAGATGTTCATGGCAGTCAATGTCTCAGCTTCGCAGCTCCTTGAAGAAAATTTCGTCGCGCAGGTCGAACGCCTGCTCCGCCGCGACACCATTACGCGCGGATCCCTCAAACTCGAGATCACCGAGTCTGTGGTTATCAAATATCCCGAGCGCATGAAGCTGCTTTTCGCCGCCTTGAAGGCGCGCCATGTCAGCCTCGCCTGTGATGATTTCGGCACGGGCTTCTCCTCGCTCTCGGTGTTGCGCGAATTGCCTTTTGACACTCTGAAAATTGATCGTTCCTTTATCTCCCCCAATGGCATTGATGAACGCGCCCGCCACGTGCTCGAAACCATTTTGGAATTGGCACACGGCCTCAACATGACAGTTGTGAGCGAAGGCATCGAGAACGAGGAAACCGCAGATGCCATGTCTCGCATCGGCTTTGACTATGGCCAAGGTTATTACTTCGGCCAGGCTGCCCCGGCGCGCGAAGTCGAAGATTTGCTGGCAGTTTTACCGAAGTTGATAGAAGTCGAAAACCTGCCACCGATGCAGCCTCTCGAACCTTACGACATGCCGCAGGCATTGCCTTCGATCTATGATTTGGGTGAAACCGTCCCCAAGCCGTCTCGTAAGCGCTCCAAGCGCTCACGCATGCCCGACGTCAGTTGAAAGCATGCCAGGATCAACCCCGATCTTGGCAAGGGCGCGTCCATACTTGCCACCAAGATCAGACCCAAAAACCAGTTCCTCATCAGGATCGCAATAAAGCCAGCCATTGCGCTGCAATTCGTTTTCAAGCTGCCCGGGCGACCAACCGGCATAGCCAAGGGCAATCATCATGCGGGCAGGACCCTTGCCCTCAGCAATATCGCGCAAAACATCTTGCGACACCGTGAGGCTGTATCCGCCGTCAACTTTCAGCGTCGTCTCATCGCCATGATATTCTCGCGAATGCAGCACGAACCCGCGGAACTGTTCGACAGGTCCGCCAAGCCGCACAGTTGTGCCTAGCACTTCCTCAGGCACCCGGTCCGGATTGGCACCAATCTTGATTTCATCAAGCAGATCGCCAAACGACATCAGCGGCGCTGGCTTGTTGAGGATCAGGCCCATCGCTCCTTGTTCGGTATGCGCGCACAGCAACACCAGCGCATGCCCGAAATTGGCGTCAGCCATCGCGGGCATGGCGATCAGGATCTTGCCTTGCAGGAATGTTCCCTGTGCCATGAGCGAGACCATAACTGAATCGGAACGACACTGGAAGGTGACAAGTGCAGTTTCACTTGCTAAGCGCGGGCACGCTGGAGATCACAATGCCTGAACTGCTCATCGAACTGTTTTCCGAGGAAATCCCTGCCCGCATGCAGGCAAAAGCCGCTGAGGATCTAAAGGCGATGATCACCAACGGCTTGGTCGATGCAGGCCTCACCTATGAAGGCGCACAGGCCCATGCCACGCCGCGCCGCCTCGTGCTTTCGGTCGAAGGCCTGAATGCCCGCGCAGCCGATACATCAGAAGAACGCAAAGGCCCCCGTGTTGATGCACCAAAACCAGCAATTGACGGCTTTCTGAAATCAACCGGCCTTTCACTTGAACAGCTCTCCGTGCAAGACGACAAGAAGGGCCAGTTCTACATGGCCACCATCAAGCGCAAAGGCCGCGCCGCCACCGAGGTGATTGCCGAACTGCTGCCCGACACGATCTGCAAATTCCCTTGGCCCAAATCCATGCGCTGGGGCTCAGGCACATTGCGCTGGGTGCGCCCGCTGCAATCCATTCTCTGCACATTCGACGGCGAAGTGGTGGCGTTCGAAGTCGAGGGCATCAAGAGCAGCGATGTGACATTCGGCCACCGCTTCCTCAATCCACAAGCCATCACCGCGCGCCGCTACGAAGACTATGCCGATGCGCTGCACAAGGCGCATGTGATCGTCGATGCCAATGCGCGCGCCGAAACCATCCGCGCCGATGCCAGGACCTTGGCGTTTGCCCAAGGCCTCGAAGTGGTTGAGGATGATGGCCTGCTGAAAGAAGTCGCAGGCCTCGTCGAATGGCCCGTGGTGCTGATGGGTGAGTTTGATGCGCGCTATTTGGACGTGCCGCCAGAAGTGATCATCACCACGATCAAGAACAATCAGAAATGCTTTTGCCTGCGCGATACGAAGTCCGGCAAGCTCGCCAATAAATATCTGCTCATCTCCAACATGATCACGAGAGATGGCGGCAAGGAAGTGATCCGCGGCAACAACAAGGTCATCGCCGCGCGGCTCTCGGATGCGAAGTTCTTCTGGGATCAGGACCGCAAGGTAAAACTCGAAACACTGCTGCCCAAGCTCGAGCACATCACCTTCCACGCCAAGCTCGGCACGCAAGCTGAACGTGTCACGCGCATCGAAACACTGGCAGCGGAAATCGCCAAAGCCATCGGCGCAGACGTGGAAAAGACGAAACTCTCCGCACGCCTTTGCAAGGCTGATCTCGTTACCGCCATGGTCGGCGAATTCCCCGAATTGCAAGGCCTGATGGGCCGCTATTACGCAGCTGATCAAGGCCACGACCCGCACGTTGCTGACGCGCTGCACGAACACTACAAACCACAAGGCCCATCGGACTCGCTGCCCATATCAAAAGTCGCCCAAGCCGTAGCGCTCGCTGATAAGCTCGATACACTGATCGGCTTCTGGGCGATTGACGAAAAGCCAACAGGTTCAAAAGATCCCTACGCGCTCCGTCGAGCGGCCCTGGGCGTGGTGCGTATCATTCTCGAAAAGTCACTGCGCTTGAAGCTCACCTACGGCGACGATCTCCTCGCCTTTTTCGCTGACCGCTTGAAAGTCTATCTGAAAGAGCAGGGCCAGCGCCATGATCTGATTGATGCTGTTTATTCACTCGGTGGTCAGGATGATCTGCTGATGATCGTCAAACGCGTGGAAGCCCTCACCAAATTTCTCGCAAGCGACGACGGCAAGAATCTTCTCGCTGGCGTCAAGCGCGCTTCCAACATCTTGCGCATCGAGGAGAAGAAGGATGGCAAGACCTACGAAGGTCATGTCGATATTAAAGTCTTGTTGAAGGGCGAGGAAAAGGAACTGCATCGCTCCGTCGAAGCCGCAGCTGCACTCGCGCACAAAGCCATTGCGTCAGAAGATTTCGAAACCGCAATGGTAGCGCTGGCCAAACTCCGCGCCCCCGTCGATGCCTTCTTCGAGCACGTCACGGTGAACGACCCCGACCCCAACTTCCGCACCAACCGCCTGAAGCTACTGAACCGCATCCGCGCAGCAACAGCCGAGGTCGCGGATTTTTCTAAGATCGAAGGATAGGGAAGGGACCTCATCCGGCCTTTGGCCACCTTCTCCACTTCGTGGAGAAGGGATTGGATGGGCACCTCCCGAACTTCGACGCTTAGGGGCATTGCCAGCACCAATCCCTTCTCCACAAAGTGGAGAAGGTCCCCGAAGGGGGGATGAGGTCCCTTCGTCTTACCCCGCCTTCGCCATTTCGCCGCGCAGCTTCTGGCGCAAGAGATCAATAGGCACCAGATTTGGCCCGCGCTGGGCGTGCCAATAGGTCCAGCCATTGCAGGCTTCGGCATTTTGCACGTGTGCGCCCACCTTGTGGATCGAACCCGAATGATCCTTCGACGCAATCGAACCATCGGCGCGCACCCGCGCTGCAATGCGCCGCGATGGATCGTACAAGGTCTCACCCACCTTGATGTGACCAGCCTCGATCAGATTGCCAAACGGAATGCGCACTTCGGCGCGCTTGCCTTGCGTTGTCTTCAGTGAATCCTCTGAAAGAGGCTCCGTTGCGGCGATGCGCTTCTTGGCACCGCGCACGTAAACCTGCTCGCGCTCAACACCAATGAAGTTACGACCAAGTTGCTTGGCCACAGCACCCGTAGTACCCGTGCCGAAGAATGGATCAAGGATCAGATCACCGGGATTGGACGACGCCAGCATCACGCGCTGCAAAAGCGATTCAGGTTTTTGGGTGGGATGCAATTTATCGCCATCGGCATTCTTCAACCGCTCACCACCCGTGCACAAAGGCAACGTCCAGTCTGATCGCATTTGCAGATCGTCGTTGAACACTTTCATCGCATCATAGTTGAAACGATATTTACTGTCGGCAGACTTCGAGGCCCAGATCATTGTTTCATGTGCGTTGGTAAAACGACGGCCACGGAAATTCGGCATCGGGTTCACCTTGCGCCACACGATGTCGTTCAAGATCCAAAAGCCAAGATCCTGCATGATCGAGCCAACACGAAAAATATTGTGATACGAGCCAATCACCCAGATCGCACCATCAGGCTTCAGCGCGCGGCGGCATTGCGTCAACCATTCGCGGGTGAATTTGTCATAGGTCGCAAAGTCGGCGAACTTGTCCCAGTCGTCATTCACCGCATCGACCTTGCTTTGATCGGGCCGTGTGAGATTGCCTGCGAGTTGCAAATTGTAAGGAGGATCAGCGAACACCAGATCGACAGAATTTGATGGGATCTTTTGCAATTCCGTCAGGCAGTCGCCCACAAGAATCTCATTGTGCAGATCCCGCACATCCGGCTTCGTCTCATAACCCATTACGCATACTCACTGTTGATGAGTAGGGTTATGAATCTTCCAGCCACCCGCGTGAATCGAAACCGCTTCCTATGGTTAATCCGCGAGGTCGAGGTCTAGCTGTTGTGGCTTCATGGGTGAGAAGGACATGCGATGCAAAGGGCAGGGGCCATGCGCGGCAATTGCTGCAAGATGCGCCTCGGTTCCATAGCCCTTGTGATTCGAAAAACCGTAGTGCGGATAGAGGTGATGCGCGTCCTGCATCAGCCGATCACGCGTGACTTTCGCAATGATCGAAGCCGCTGCAATCGACATGCATTTGCCATCACCCCTGATGATGGTTTCAACGCTGCATGAAAGGGGCGGCGCGCGATTGCCATCAACAAGCGCAAGTGAAGGAGGCGAGGCAAGTGCGGCGACGGCGCGCTGCATGGCAAGGAAAGTCGCTTGCAGAATATTGATCCGGTCAATCACATCGGCCTCAACAATCCCAATGCCAAACCGAGCCTTCGCGGTGATTAATTCAAAGAGAGAGTTACGTGTATTTTCAGTAAGTTGCTTTGAATCGTTAAGACCTTTGATGAGGTTGCCGGGATCAAGCACCACAGCCGCCGCAACGACAGGCCCAGCAAGCGGACCACGCCCCGCCTCATCAACCCCACAGACAATCTGTCCAAGCGCAATGGCACGGCGTTCGCGGCTGAAGTTGGGTCGGGACATGCTTGACGCATAGAACGATTCACCAGCCTGTTAAAACAGCTTCATCTGCTCTCCCGCCTTGGGTGGCACTGTGAAAAGATCGTCCCGGAGTTTCAGGCGGGTTGCGTTGAGGCCGAGTTTTTGTGCTGATAGTTGGAAGCGCCTGCCGATCTGCCAGGCATAGGCACCAGAGCCCACCATGCGTGTGCCGAATTGTGGATCGCTTTCCTTGCCGCCGCGCACATCACGAATGAGACTCATCACGCGCGCTGCACGGTCCGGATGTTCCTTGAGCAACCAGTCCTTGAAAATCTCTTTGACCTCATGCGGCAGGCGCAGCATGGTGTAGCCTGCTTCACGCGCACCGGAATTGCGCGCAGCTTTCAGGATCGATTCAATCTCGCTGTCATTGAGACCGGGGATAACAGGCCCCATCATCACAACGGTGGGAATGCCAGCCTTGGCGAGAATTTCCAAAGCCGCAAGCCGCTTCATCGGCGTGGAGGCGCGTGGCTCCATGCCACGTGCGATTTGGCCATCGAGCGTGGTGATCGAAATTGCCACTTTGGTGAGACCTTGGTCAGCGAGTGCTTTGAGCAAATCAAGATCACGTAACACCAGTGCTGACTTCGTGACAATGCCAACGGGATGCTTGAATTCGAGCAGTGTTTCCAAAACCCCGCGCGTGATCCGGTGCTGGCGTTCAATCGGCTGATAACAATCGGTATTGGCGCCGAGTGCAATCGTGCTGGGCTTGTAATTGGTCGCGGTCAATTCCTCCCGAAGAAGAGCCGCCGCGTTCGGCTTTACGAAGAGTTTGCTTTCAAAATCGCGGCCAGGCGACAGGCCCATATAGGCGTGTGAGGGGCGAGCATAACAATAGACACAGCCATGCTCACAGCCGCGATAGGGATTGATCGAGCGATCAAAGGAAATATCAGGCGAGTCATTGCGGGTGATAATGGTTTTCGGTGTTTCGGTGAACACCTCGGTTTTCAGCGCGGGGATTTCGGCGAGACTGTCCCAGCCATCGTCGACAAACTCCGAAGATGTGCGCTCGAAGCGCACAGGTGGATTGATCCGGGCACCGCGCCCACGCTCCAACTGTGGCAGCGAGCGCAGCTTTCCTGTGCCAAGTGCTCCGATATTCAAGCCCGATGACGGGCGCATTTGCATAAGCGTTGTCATGAATCGTTCTTATCATTGTTCTAGTAACGTATCAAGAACAATTTTGTTTGAACGCGCGAGTCTAGAAATTTTGCCGTCATTCCCGCGAACGCGGGAACCTAGGCTTTCAACAATCGAGCGACGGAAAGCTGGGTCCCCGCGTTCGCGGGGATGACGGTTAAAGAGGAATTTCAAACAGGATTGGGCACAGCTTCGCCCTAGTTCACCCGGGCAATCCGAATGGAGAAAAGAGCGCCGCGTGAAAAACTTAATTCCGTAAGTACGAAATTGCCAAAGGGTCGGACACGGTGTGCAACGTAACCGCCTGCCCTTCGGTTCAGTTATTTCTGCATTACAAAAACTTAATCCAATTCTCACGCGTTCGTGAACTTAAGCTGCATCCATTGTCGCAGGCCGTGCCGTAACCCTGACAACCCCAAGCCGGGGCTGTTCAAAAAGGTTACATCATGAAACTCACACTCATCGCCGCAGGTCTTACTGCATTCATCGCGTCTTCACAGGCACAAGCCGCCAACATTGTTGAGATCGCTGCATCAACTGGCAAGTTCAACACTTTGCTCGCCGCTGCCAAGGCCGCTGGTCTTGTTGACGCGCTCTCGGGTGGTGGTCCGATCACCGTGTTTGCGCCAACCGATGCAGCATTTGCCAAGCTTCCTGCAGGAACGGTTGAGTCATTACTCAAGCCGGAGAACAAGGGCCAGCTCGCCAACATCTTGAAGTACCATGTGGTGAAGGGTGCGATTTTCGCCAAGGATGTGCCGCGCACGCCAACCCATGTGCGCACATTGAAGTCGACAGGTGACAAGACGATCCGCGCCGTGCGCCGTGGCGGCCGTGTGAACATCGACAACGCTCGCGTGATCCAGGCCAACATCAGGGCTGACAATGGTGTGATCCACGTGATCAACCGCGTCCTCATTCCTTCAAGCTGACCATTTTTGTGAGTGGCGGTGTGGGGTGAGGCGAAAGTCTCACCCCACCACTAAAGTCCGCTAGGGCGTGATGTAGACATTCTTTGGCGGTGTTTCGCGCAGGAGATCGCCAGTGCGACGCTCTTCGTAATCGCGGCCCTCAATGCCAACACGCACGGCATCAAACTGATTGCCTGAGATACGCACCAGTCTTGCACCCTTCGAAACACTGACGCGAATGCCTTGCTGCGTATTGCGGATCAGGTTTCCTGTGGCAATCAGATTGCGGCACTTGTCGCCCCAGCCGAGGCCAATGCCAAAATCACGGGCATCTTCGATGATGTTGTTGGCGATGATGGCGTCGGCCTCTGCAAAAATTCCACCGCCCGCTTTCACACCTTCGGTGGAGCTGCCGCGCGCCCGCCGGATGATGTTGCCGTTGACCACTGCCATGCGCCCCCCAACATCAAAATTGGTGACAGAAATTCCAAAGCCAACATCTTCGAGAATGTTGTTGGCTACAACTGTGCCTTCAAATTCAAACTCGACATAGATGCCGACTTCGGCGGTGCGCGAAATGGAGTTGCCGATGATCTGGCAATTATCTCCAGCATTGTTACGTACACCGGAATAGGCGCAGTCGGTGATCCGATTGTTGCTGACAATCACGTTGCCAGCGCGAAACACGTTGATGCCATTGCCATTCTGGCCCGAGCCACCCGACCGCGCCGAAATTCTCGCGATACGGTTGTTGGTAATGATCGAACCATCTTGCCGCTTTGATGATTGCCAGACTTGAATACCATTGTTGCCAATGTCGAAAATATTGTTGCTGGAAATTTCCAGACCGCGACTGTCGTTACCGAAAACGGCGACTGATGTCTGCGCGCGAAACTGGTTGTCGAAAATCTTGCCAGCACAGCCCTGCAGCGCCACGCCAGAATCGCCGCCTTCGAATGAAAGTCCGGATATGAAAAGATTGTCGACCGAGTTGGCCTGCACCAGCGCGTCCAGTCCCTTGCCGATTATTCGGGTTTGGCCGGGCACACCTTGAATGGTCACAGGGTTTGAAATCACCAGCGGTTTTTGCAACACGATGGCGCCAGCACCAAGATTGATGCGACCGCCCCGATTGATCAGCGCCTGCAGTTGTGATGCATCTTGCGCAACTGCGCGGTCAGCACAAGCGAGGCTCGAGAGCCCCAGCAACACAACGCGGCGCGAGACCTGTGTCATAAATATCCACTCACCCCTGGAATGTTGGCCGCAGCTTTCCGCAACAGGTCATCGCCTGCGTGAGCGCGCGCATGGGCGATCAATGCTGCCCCGATGGATTTCGATTGATCAGTTGAAAGTCCAATCGACTGCAATTTGGAAACGGCGGCCAGTGGCCCACCCATCATGCCGCCAGCCAGCTTGCTCATCAGGCTGCCACCTTGTTCAGCATGGCGCGTCATCAGATCATCGGCACCTGGCATTGTCGCCATCAAGGCATCAACAGAAGGTGCGTGACCTTGGGTTTTGATCAGGCCGAGAAAAACCGAAATGCCTTTCTCGATTTTTTCTGCGCCAAGGCCCGTGTCTCGCGCAATCTGGCCAATCAATTCATGCATGGAAGCAACACTTTCAAAATTTGCAAAGAGCATGTTTTTAGAGCAAGAGGGCGCGCAAGAACAGTTTTGATTTTCTGGAGACCAGCATGTCCAACAGCATTTTCATCGGCGGCAGCGGCAAGCGCGAGGAACTTTTATTGGGTCTCGCCAACCGTCACGGTCTTGTGACCGGAGCAACCGGCACAGGCAAGACTGTGACACTGCAGATTCTCGCGGAAGGATTTTCCGCTGCAGGCGTTCCAGTTTTTGCCGCTGACGTCAAAGGCGATCTTGCTGGCGTTGCAATGCAAGGCGAGCCCAAGGATTTCCTTTTGCAACGCGCCAAGGACATTGGCTTTGATGATTACGGCTTTGAAGCCACGCCAACCGTGTTCTGGGATTTGTTTGGCGAACAGGGCCATCCCATTCGCACCACGATTTCTGAAATGGGTCCACTCATGTTGTCGCGCCTCATGGGCCTGACCGAGGCACAGGAAGGTGCATTGAACATCGCGTTTCGCATCGCCGATGAAGAAGGTCTCGCACTGCTCGATCTGAAAGATCTGCGCGCATTGCTGAAGGACTTGGGTGATCGCGGCAAGGAAGTGACGACTGAATATGGCAACATCAACGACACAACGATTGGCGCGATCCAACGCCGCCTTGTGGTGATCGAGGAGCAAGGTGGTGACAAGTTTTTTGGCGAGCCGGCACTTGATATCAAGGACATCATGCGCACGACGCGCGATGGTCGTGGCATCGTCAACATCCTTGCGGCCAGTACGCTGATCAATTCGCCACAGCTTTATGCGACATTCCTTCTGTGGCTGTTGTCCGAACTGTTCGAGGAGCTTCCCGAAGTGGGCGATCCGGAAAAACCCAAGCTCGTGTTCTTCTTTGATGAAGCGCATTTGCTGTTTGCTGATGCCCCTCCGGGCCTGCTGCAAAAAGTTGAGCAGACAGTGAAGCTCATCCGCTCCAAGGGTGTGGGCGTTTATTTCGTCACGCAAAACCCGATGGACATTCCGGAGTCAGTGCTCGCGCAAATGAGCAATCGCATTCAGCATGCGCTTCGTGCCTATACGCCGAAGGAACAGAAGGCCGTGCAAGTGGCGGCATCAAGCTTCCGCGCCAATCCGAAATTCAAAACTGAAACCGCGATCACAGAACTTGGAAAAGGTGAAGCGCTGGTGTCAACGCTTGATGCCAAGGGTGTGCCATCGATGGTGGAGCGCACATTGATCCGTCCACCTTCCTCGCGGCTTGGACCAATTGATGCGAGCGAACGTGAGAAGTTGATCAAGGCCTCGCCCGTCTATGGCCAGTATGAGGACACCATTGACCGCGAGTCGGCTTACGAAAAACTGCAAGGCCGCGCCGAGCAGCGCTCCGCCGACGCTGTTGAAGCCAAAGCTGCAAAAGCCGAAGCGCGCTCGGCAGCGCGTGCGCCTGCCCGTGGTCCACAAACTGCCACCGACCGCTTTGTCAAAAACGCAGCCAGTTCTGTAGGTCGCACACTCGGCTCACAGATCGCACGCGGCATTGGCAACGCACTGGTGCGCGGCATTCTGGGAAGCTTAACGCGGCGGTAAGTTAGCTCACGATCTCGTGCGCAGATGTGAATCGTCTGCAACGTCAAAATAGGCGTATAATGCGGCGTCAGGAGTTACACCCATGCGCCTCGCTTATGCTGCCTTATTGCTCGCCACACTCACCGCACCCGCTCTCGCCGAAAAAGAAACCGCCATTTTTGCAGGCGGCTGTTTCTGGTGCGTTGAATCCGACATGGATCATGTGAAGGGTGTAACCGCGACCACATCGGGCTATGCGGGCGGCGAGCTGAAAAACCCGACCTACCAAAATCACGAAGGCCACACCGAAGTCGTCAAGGTCGAGTTCGACAATGATGTGGTGAGCTACGAAACGCTGGTCAACCACTTCCTGCGCACAATAGATGTGACCGATGCGGGCGGGCAATTCTGTGATCGCGGCTCAAGCTATATCTCGGGCCTGTTTGCCCTTTCCGACAAGCAGAAAAAAACTTCCGAGGCCGCATTGAAGCGCGCCGAAAAAGATCTCGGCCAGCCCGTTGCCACGCAAATCTTGCCGCGCAATTCTTTCTATGACGCTGAAGACTACCACCAGGATTACTACAAAGGTGGCAAGCTGAAGCTCACGCGCTTCGGCATCATCGAACAGGCCGAAGCCTACAAGCGCTACCGCAAAGGCTGCGGCCGCGACGCCCGCGTCAAGGAAATCTGGGGCGAGAAAGCCCACTCCTTTCCAGTAGGTGCTGGAAGCTGATTTCGCTCGTGTCTCGGCTCCTTACACGACAAACCATCCCGCACCTGCAGAAAAGACCGAGGCGGTTTGGATGCGAATTGTGAATTCAGATAGCGTGTCGGTATCTGTGTTAAATGTGGCCGTATAACCAGGTCCAGTCAGCCCCGCTATTGAACCCGCCGCGAAGGCGGTAAGCTTGAATTGACCTGCCGCAGTGAATGGCGTTCCTGCGGTCAGCAATGTAGTGAAGGCCTCATTAGCGATAGTTGCTTCATTGGCATCAATACCCGACACGTTAATTTGATCGCCCAGAGTACGACTGAAATCCAAAATCCAATCAATGCCATCTGTGACATTTGAATCAGTCAACTGGTTGAAACGAAAGGTGTCGGCCCCAGCTCCACCGATCAGCCTGTCTCTCCCAAGATTACCATCCAGAAGATCGTTACCCGAGCCGCCATCCAGAGCATTTGCGCCACGCGAACCATTCAAGATGTTGCCAATACTATTGCCTGTGCCCGAGCTGTTGCCAGTACCTTGCAAGATCAGGTTTTCAATCGTCGCAAAGTTGTTGAGATTGCGCGAAACCTCACTTGCGACTGTGTCGAGTCCCCCGACATCGACAATGGTGTCAACTTCTGCACCTGTGGAAGCATTGAGAAAATAGACGTCATTTCCAAGCCCGCCATTGAGCGTATCGACAACACTATCATTGCCACCATTCAAACTGTCATTGCCCTCTCCGCCATTGATTGTGTTGGCCAGAGCGTTGCCGCGCAGGGCGTCACTGCTTGCCGTACCGATGAGCCCTTCGATGCTGGTAAATCGGTCGCCGGTTGCGTCACCAGTCATTGTGGTCCCAGATGAAAGATCTACGGCAACCCCGGTCGCGCTGGTTTGGTAGGATGCAGTATCAAAACCAACACCACCGGAAAGTATATCGGCCCCGTTTCCACCTACAAGAGTGTCATCTCCGATTCCGCCATAAAGCGTATCGATCCCGAGCCCACCGACCAATATGTCCTTGCCGTCCTTGCCATAGAGCGTGTCGTTGCCCGTATCGCCATAAAGCCTGTCGGCAAGTATGGTACCTAGCATCGTATCTTGCCCGGCAGTGCCGAGGTCATACTTACCATTTTCAAACGTGCTTGCAGGACGATCATCGCCCGTCCACCAAGCGGGGTTATTGGCATTGGCTGCAATAATTGCTTCAGTGCGCAATTCGGGGACGAAGTTTGGCGCATTCCACAAGCCATAGTCGCCAATCGCACCTGCGCGGCCTGTGTCAGCGTACCAGGTGAAGGGACCAGATCCAATTTGCCGCCACGCGGTCAAGGCAGCCTCATAGACTTCACGCATCTCTGATGACAATTGTACGGCTTGGTTGAAGTTTGTATATTTAGGATTGCCGCCCAAAAAATCGATACCATTGAGAAGTAGTGCGCCGCCTTCGTAAACCCCAAACCCAAGATTGTATTGATCTGCCAGGGCTCGGCCAGTTGCCCAAGCGGGTGCAAGATCAGTATTCAATTGATCAATCAGAAAGTCACGCGCGCTGTCAAAGCCGCCGTCTGGTTCCGCAATCCACATGTCAACCATTTCATCGATGTTTGGAGACGTGTTGAACCAGCTGAAATAGCCATCGGTTGCAAGATGCCTGATTCCTGCATCAAGTGGAGAAATGCCGCCTATTGCTACATTGGCCGGCGTGGTCAGCATGGTGATGGCTTCATCCGTGTTGAACGCATTATGGTTCAACGTGACAGTTGGAAACAGGCGAGGCTGCTCGGTGCCAAAAACTTCCTTGAAGATCAGTGTCATTTCAGCTGCGCGTGCGCCATAGGCCTGTGCATTGGCGAACGGCGCATTACCAAAAAGTTCCGCACCTCTCGCATTCAGATAAGGATGCTGATCGAAAATGTCTGTCCAGTATTCATTGGTATATTCGACGTAAACCCTGAGGTCCTTGCTCAAATTCTCTTTCACATATGCCGCAACTCCGCGCATGTAATCATCGGTAGCCAAATGAGGAATGTTGATCCAGAGATCAGAGCGCGCATCATTGGCCACTTTAACCAAGAGTTCTATTGGCATGCCGCGATCTTCCCTGACCCAGAAGGCCTGGTCAGACGTCACGTTGTTCGGCGTAAGGTCGGTAACTTTTGAAAAATTGGTGCCTTGCCAGTCATGCGTACGCAGAACGCGGAAATCATCGATTGCCTGGAACCATTTGGGATCAAAGGTTTCGCCCATTGCGATCAGGTCAGCGTGCTTTTCCTGGTAGATTGAAATGTCCCGAATGTAATCGCCAGTGTTGTTGGGATCCGTTGACTCTATGAAGAGCGTGATGCCACTTTCATTTGTTTGACTGCTGCCTTCAAACTTGATGCGGAATTTGTTATCTCCAAGTGACTCCATCGGTGAATAAGATGAAAGCGTGCCCTCGCCCTTCCACTCGACAATGTAATCACCGGCTGGAACAACACGCGTATAGAATATGTTTGCAAAAACTGATTGCGGCACGCCATCGACAATGGGGAGTTCGGTCAACCAACCTTTCTCATCAACACTCACAAGATTGCGTTGCTCATTGCCTTGGGCATCAAATGTAATCCACGCATCAGCACCGTGGAACAAGTTCATGACACTGAAGGTGTCGCCGTAGGCTTGAGGTTGACCGCCGAGATTGAGACCTTGTGATGGACCATTGGCCATGGTGGCAACTCCTGTTTGGTTTTTGTTTTGAGAGTGTCGTCCTGTCCCAACCATCTCGCCAAGGGTGATGGCCAAATTGAGGCATCGAGTATTGCCGACCCACGAGTATGCGCCTTGCTTATTCAAACATTTCATTTGGCGCGAACGCGCTGCCGATGCTGTTGAAGCCAAAGCTGCAAAAGCCGAAGCGCGCTCGGCAGCGCGTGCGCCTGCCCGTGGGCCACAAACTGCAACAGACCGCTTTGTCAAAAACGCAGCCAGTTCTGTAGGTCGCACACTCGGCTCACAGATCGCACGCGGCATTGGCAACGCACTGGTGCGCGGCATTCTGGGAAGCTTAACGCGGCGGTAAGTTAGCTCACGATCTCGTGCGCAGATGTGAATCGTCTGAAACGTCAAAATAGGCGTATAGTGCGGCATCAGGAGTTACACCCATGCGCCTCGCTTATGCTGCCTTATTGCTCGCCACACTCACCGCACCCGCTTTCGCCGAAAAAGAAACGGCGATTTTTGCAGGCGGCTGTTTTTGGTGCGTTGAATCCGACATGGATCATGTGAAGGGTGTAACCGCGACCACATCGGGCTATGCGGGCGGCGAGTTGAAAAACCCGACTTACGAAAATCACGAAGGCCACACCGAAGCCGTCAAGGTCGAGTTCGACAATGATGTGGTGAGCTACGAAACGCTGGTCAACCACTTCCTGCGCACAATAGATGTGACCGATGCGGGCGGGCAATTCTGTGATCGCGGCTCAAGCTATATCTCGGGCCTGTTTGCCCTTTCCGACAAGCAGAAAAAAACTTCCGAGGCCGCATTGAAGCGCGCCGAAAAAGATCTCGGCCAGCCCGTTGCCACGCAAATCCTGCCGCGCAATTCTTTCTATGACGCTGAAGACTACCATCAAGATTACTACAAGGGCGGAGGACTGAAGCTCACACGCTTTGGCATCGTCGAACAGGCCGAAGCCTACAAGCGCTACCGCAAAGGCTGCGGCCGCGACGCCCGCGTCAAGCAACTCTGGGGCGACAAGGCATTCTCATTCCCGGTTGGCACTGGCAGCTGACTCCGGGCCGCTATTCATGCTTGATCTTCATCGGGTTTTCCCTGATGTATTGCGCCTAGCAATCTGTAAGGAAAAAACATGACGCGGTCCTCACGTATTAATTTTGCAGTTTCTATGTTGGCACTGACCTTGGCGTTTGCAAATCCCGCTGTGGCCGAAGTTGATGCAAACAAGGTTTCGACAGCTATCGTAGAAATGATGGCTGGTTATGGCATCAAGTTGCAAACAACAGGTTCGGAGCTGCAAGGCGCAAATGTTGTTCTGAAAGGACTATCAGTCGCGACACCGGAAGGCACCGCTGAACCCTTTGGCGATGTGACTTTGAATAATGTTTCCGAAACAGCTGATGGCTATTTGATCGGCGACATTTCGGCCCCAGCCAAATCTTACCCGGTCACTGATGGAACTTGGGAATTTGGCGGCGCGAGCATCAAGAACATTACACTTCCGGCCACAGGAACGACCGATCCTGCAAAGAAACTGATTGTTTACGAACTTGCAGAGATTGGGCCGTCTCGGTTCAAAGCAGCCGATGGCGCTGAGTTCATCAATTTTGCTGGCGCAAAAGCAACGATGTCGAAAGCTGATGGCTCGGTTCTCTCTTTTGATTTGTCGGTGCCTGATATCAGCATCAATACATCAGTTATTCCAAACAATGATCCGCAGTTTGCGGAAGTCGTTTCAGCACTCGGTCTTACCAATTTGCAATTGCAAATTTCGGCAAAAGGCTCTTGGAACATGGCTGACGGGCGTCTGACGCTGACCGAACAGGTCTTCGGCATCAAGAACGCAGGCAAGATCAATTTCACTGCCGACATATTGGGCTACACCCCACAACTCATGGACAGCATGAGCGCTGACATCAAGGCCAGTGCAGGACAAACTGACGCCGAGAAGGGCGCAAAAATGATGGGATTGTTGCAGCAAGTCTCCGTGAGCGGCATGAGCTTGCGGTTTGACGATGAATCGCTGGTGGGCAAGGCGTTGGATTTGATTGCAAAGCGTACAGGGCAACCGAAGGAAGCCTTGCTTGCCCAAGCCAAAGGCATGGCACCGATGTTCTTGATGCAACTGCAAGACCCAGAATTTTCAACTGCTGCCACAACCGCTCTCTCGACGTTCCTGGACAACCCAAAGAACCTGGAAATCAAGTTTGCTCCGGCAGCACCTGTGTCGGTTTCGCAACTGGTGGCCAGTGGCATGGCGGCCCCGGCGACGTTGATCAAACAGTTGGGCCTGACCGTCATCGCCAACCAGTAGTCATTTCCCGGATCGCGTCGCATTGTGCTTCCCTCCTTGATGTGAAAAGGTGTCAACCTGCGCAGAGGTGTACGTCATGTGGAAATGGATTGTGGTTTTCAGCTTTGTGGCGTCGCCTTTTGCCTTGGCGGAACAAAAAGACGAAAAGCTTTCCGGCACCTTTGGCTTTATCGGAGAAGAATGCATGGCCAATCCAAAGTCCAAGGCGTGCAATATAACGATCGTGATCGAAGGCGGCGCGGCCAAGGCAGTTTATGATCGCATGCCCGCAAAAGCGGCTGACGACTGGTGCACCGAAGGCAAAATCAAGGAAGACGGTAATGGTATGCGCTGTTTCAAGGTCGGCGCTGAATATTCGTGTGATTTCGGCTACAGCTTCACCAAACGGAAGATGACCAACAGCAACGTCACCTGCTAGCCCCCACCTCCATGCCCCTTGACTCTCAGGCTGCTCGCTCCTATCTCCCCTGACAGCTGTTAGCACTCGGGTTGCCTGAGTGCCAACAGGCGGGACTTTAGGCCTCTGGCCTTGCCCACAAACCAATGAAAACAAGAATTTAGGAGCAATTCGCATGAAATTTCGTCCTTTGCACGACCGTGTAGTCGTGAAGCGGGTTGAGGAAGACACCAAGACCAAGGGTGGCATCATCATCCCGGATACAGCCCAGGAAAAGCCGATGCAGGGCAAGATCATTGCCGTTGGCCCAGGCGGCCGCGATGAAGCTGGCAAGCTGATCCCGATCGACCTCAAGAAGAACGACGTTGTGTTGTTCGGCAAGTGGTCCGGCACCGAAGTGAAGATCGACGGCGAAGACCTGTTGATCATGAAGGAAAGCGACATCATGGGCGTGATGGAAAAGTGACGCCAAACGGGCCGCAAGGCCCCGCGTCATCCCGGCGCAGGCCGGGATCCACGACCCAAGTCAATTAATCAGTACAAGGAATACAAAAATGCCAGCTAAACAAGTGCTCTTCGGCGGCGAAGCCCGCGAAAAGATGCTGCGCGGCGTCGACATTCTCGCCAACGCAGTAAAAGTTACCCTCGGTCCAAAAGGCCGTAACGTCGTCATCGACAAGTCGTTCGGTGCTCCCCGCACAACGAAGGACGGCGTAACCGTTGCCAAGGAAATCGAACTCGAAGACAAGTTTGAAAACATGGGCGCACAGATGGTGCGTGAAGTAGCCTCGAAGACCAACGACATCGCTGGCGACGGCACCACAACTGCAACCGTTCTTACACAAGCCATCGTTCGTGAAGGTGCCAAGGCCGTTGCTGCCGGCATGAACCCGATGGATCTGAAGCGTGGTGTTGACATGGCTGTTGCAGCCGCCATCGACGACATCAAGAAGCGCGCCAAGAAGGTGAAGAACTCTGACGAAGTTGGCCAGGTCGGAACGATCTCGGCAAACGGCGACAAGGAAATTGGCGACATGATCGCCAAGGCCATGCAGAAGGTCGGCAATGAAGGCGTGATCACGGTTGAAGAAGCCAAAACAGCTGACACCGAACTCGACATCGTCGAAGGCATGCAGTTTGATCGTGGCTACCTCAGCCCATACTTCATCACCAACGCCGACAAGATGGTCGCCGAACTCGAAGACGTTTACATTCTTCTCCACGAGAAGAAGCTGTCGTCGCTTCAGGCCATGCTGCCAGTGCTCGAAGCTGTGGTGCAGACCTCGAAGCCATTGCTCATCATCGCTGAAGACATCGAAGGCGAAGCGCTCGCAACCCTCGTTGTCAACAAGCTCCGTGGTGGCCTCAAGGTCGCTGCCGTCAAGGCCCCAGGCTTTGGTGATCGTCGCAAGGCCATGCTGGAAGACATCGCCATCCTCACGGGCGGCCAGGTGATTTCCGAAGACCTCGGCATCAAGCTGGAAAATGTTGGCCTCGACATGTTGGGCCGCGCCAAGCGCGTCAAGATCGACAAGGAAACCACAACGATCGTCAACGGTTCCGGCAAGAAGGCCGACATCGCTGGCCGCATCAGCCAGATCAAGGCGCAGATCGAAGAAACCACTTCGGACTACGACAAGGAAAAGCTGCAAGAACGTCTGGCCAAATTGGCTGGCGGTGTTGCCGTGATCAAGGTCGGCGGAGCAACCGAAGTCGAAGTGAAAGAAAAGAAGGACCGCGTTGACGACGCGCTGAACGCAACGCGTGCAGCTGTCGAAGAAGGCGTTGTTCCAGGCGGCGGCGTTGCACTGTTGCGCGCCAAGGCAGCAGTCGAGCTCTTGAAGTCGAAGAACTCAGACGTGCAGGCCGGCATCAACATCGTTGCAAAGGCCCTCGAAGCGCCATTGCGTCAGATCGTTGAGAACGCTGGTGTCGAAGGCTCGATCGTTGTTGGCAAGCTCTTGGAAAAGACTGGCAACTACGGCTTCAACGCCCAGACCGAAGAGTATGTTGACATGGTTGCCGCAGGCATCATCGATCCAGCCAAGGTCGTGCGCGTAGCCCTCCAGGACGCAGCCTCGGTTGCAAGCCTCTTGATCACCACAGAAGCCATGATCGCCGAAAAGCCAAAAGCCCCATCAGGCGGCGGCATGCCACAAGGCATGGGCGGCGGCGGCATGGGCGGCATGGATTTCTAAGTCCATCCTACCATTGCAAAACACGAAACCTCGGTGGAGACACCGGGGTTTTTTTGTAAGTTATACCTCAACTTCAGCCCATCTTGCCAATCGCTCAGTAATCTCCTTGCGCGGAAGGCGGCAACGGGGGTGCATTGCAATGGAACTGAGGCCCTTTAATAGCTGAGCGGGTGTGGCCACCTTATGGGTCTCGCACTCATCCAGAAGCCACAACACGCCGTGCAATGTAAGTTTTTCGGACAAAGCAAGACTTCGCAATTCTCCATCACCTGCCAGTAGAGTCCAGCTGCGATGAAACGCTAAGGCAAATGCAAAGACGTCTGGTACGGAAAGACTTGGTCGCACATTTTTCCTGTGTGATGCTGTTGCCACTTCTTCAGGTGTCAACGTTTCAACTTTGAGCCCAAGAGCGATAAGTTTTGCGCCTCCATAGGCCTCTAGTTCATTCCTGTAGAGTGAATCTGGCACGGCAAAACCATATGGCAACTTGAACACTGCCTCGAGCAGATTGCCGCGTTCAAGATCAATGATTACTGAAGTGTCGGAGACAAGGATGGCCATGTCAGTTGAGTACCAGTGAGTCCATCTTCTGGTTCAGCTCCCGAACCGAAACGCCTAAAATCTCTGCCGCACGGGATTCTCCCAAAACACCTTCCGCCAAGGCGCGAAAGCACAGCCTCTCCATTCGGTGTGGTGTCTCCATTTCTGGCGGCAATGAACCAGGCTCTTTGTATGGCGGACTGCGCCAGCCTTGATTCGAAAAGGTTTTAAACAATTGCCTTTTTAAATGATCATTGATGATTTCTAGTTCATGACAGCGATAAGTGATAGCTTGAATGCTCGCACCAAATTTTGCCTTTAGATGCGAAAGTTCGCCGAGGCTGATCGATGATCGTCGCTTGCCAATTTCTCCCCATAGAGCCTCTGCTGGCATCAGAAAGGCCCCAGCAAAGCGGTGTGCTGCCCGTTCACGAGCTTTGTCGTCACTTAATGAATTCGTGTCCATCACTATGTGACCGAGTTCGTGAGCTAGAGTGAAACGTTTTCTCTCCGCCCATGCAGAGGCCTTGACCACAATAACGGGTAAGGAGTCACCTGAAGCACGACGTACCCGTGCGGTTAAGCCATCAATATCTTGCAACTCGATCGACAAGACCTTGATGCCACGCTCTTCGAGCAGTTCAACTAAATTTGGAATGGCATCTTCACCTAGCCCCCAATCTTTCCGTACTAATTGCGCGGCATTTTCTGCATCCTTCAAGTCGCGGACGGGGAAAGGAGCGTTGCGGGGTTTTTCCCAATTGACGCTGGGCAAGGCGAGCGCGTCTTCGACCGCAAGATAGCGCGAAAGCAAATGAATGGCCTTGCCCTCTACAGACGCCTCTTCTTTCTTTGAGGCGATCTCTTTCTTACGGAATTCCACATTTTCCAAAACAAGGTCGCCACCCGACAACAAGTAATCTTCTGATACGCCTGTTGCTTGTGCGAGGATGAACAGCACGTCTGATGAAGGCGTAGCTTCATCTCGTTCGTAGTTACCGATCATCTGTGCGGAGACGCGCTTTCCGATTTTTTCTTCCAGGTCTCGCAGCGACAAACCCGCTGCCGACCGCGCCGACTTTAACCGTGCACCGATCATGTTGATTTCCTCCCTTGATATTTACAAATTTGCTTGAAATTACAAATTTTGTAAACTAAAATAAAGATATTAAGGTGATTCTAACGGAAATTTTCGCCAAAAACAGACGTATTTTCTGTGTTGAAATATTATTTACGAAGGACGTTTTCAAATGACAAACCGTAAGAACGTGCATGCCGTTCCCCGTCAAGAAGGTTGGGCGGTTCAACGTCCCAATGCAGATCGAGCATCCTCGCTGCATGCGACGCAGGCTCAAGCAGAAGCTGCTGGCCGTGGATTGGCTCGCAAAGACAATAGCGAGTTCTTGTTACATGGTCGTAATGGCCAGATCAGGGAGCGTGACTCCTACGGCAACGATGACTTTCCACCCAAAGGATAGGGAAACGACATGATCAAGTTTAAGATGAAATACAATGGCAGGACGGTCACGTCTTCCTCCCAACTCGAACGGGAAGTGAGCAAGAGTCTCAACAACCATGTCGAAAAAGCCATCCGTAGCGCAGCTGGTCCCGGTGTAAGTTTGCGCAAAACTTCGTCCGGTTACGTTGCTGAGGGTACTGCTGAGCAAATAGAGCGTATGCACAAGCGACTTTCGTAGTTAGAATTTCAATTGGTAGTGACGGAGGAATAGGGGACGCTTCCCTTTTTCACGGGAGAGGGTGGGTATAGGGGACGCTTCCCTAGAGGGTGGGTATAGGAGACGCTTCCCTTTTTCACGCCGCCGCGCCACATGCTTGCGCAGCACCTCGTTGATCTCGGTCTGATATCCCGCACCTTGTTGCTTGAACCTTCCTCAGCTTTGCTGGGGAAGTACCGTCCCGGACTTGTTCCGGGGCGGGGATGGGGTGGCTCACTCACGCGTGATGCCCCCTCGGCCCTCCGGGCCACTCCCCCAATCAAGTTGGGGGAGAGCAAGCGCGCGCGAAAAATAATTCTCCCCACCTCTTGACAAAGTTCCTCTATTGTTCCATATAGATCTCGTTCTCGCCCACAAGGGGTTTGGGTCATGACAATGACCTCGAATGGGTGGGGATGGCAGGACCTCCTGGATGCACGAATGTGGTGCAGATCACGGGGAGCCTTCGTGTCCGACAATCCTCGGCAACTACGTGCCGGGCTACTATTGTATGGCGCTCTGCTGGGTTAGGCCCCAACATCGCGGACTGACGGTCGGCAAGATGCAATAAACCTGTCTCGCGTGGGGAAACCCGACGCTTCTACCGGCACTTTAAGCCAGTGCCATCTCGCGACGGGTTGCCCCACGCGATTCCCTTCCTCCCCAAATTTTCGGGGGCAAGCCACGGGCATAACCCGGCCACTCCCAGCGGAGTCATACCCTATTCTCAGCGCGAAGTTCCGGCTATCATTTCGCGATCATGAATCGTCGCTCGCTTTTGAGAACCTCACTCCTTGGCTCGGCTGCCATTGTGGTGGGTGGGGGAACGGCCGGTTATGCGAGTTATGCAATCAATCCTTTTTATGTGGGTCCCATGAGTGATCATTTTGACGGCACACGCTTTTTCGTGCCCGGTGTTGAATACAATAATACGCTTGCAGGTGTGCTGCGCTGGAAGCTGTCAACAACACCAGCGCAATGGCCAAAGGCCTACCCGAGCCCGCACAATGACAAGCCACCAGCACAAGTGGGCAAGGGCGAGTTGCGCGTGACGCTGATTGGCCATGCAAGCTTTCTGCTGCAGGCAGATCACATCAATGTGCTGATCGATCCGGTGTTTTCTGAGCGTTGCAGCCCCGTGAGTTTTGCCGGGCCAACGCGCGTCAATCCACCGGGTGTTGCCTTTGCTGATCTGCCAGAAATTCACGCCGTGCTGGTCACGCACGGCCACTATGATCATCTCGACGTCGCAACACTTTCGCAATTGCAGCAGCGTTTTGCGCCACAGTTTGCAACGCCCCTTGGCAATGACAAGGTGATCACATCTGCAATTGGCGACACCGCGAAAATCATCGCAATGGATTGGGGCCACACGACCGAACTCGGCAATGGCATGCGCATCCATCTCGAACCGAGCTATCACTGGTCAGCGCGCGGTGCATTGGATCGCCGCAAACAATTGTGGGGATCATTCGTGATCGAAACCACAGCCGGAAAAATCTATCACATCGGCGATACGGGCTACATTGACGGGCAGTTTTTCCGTGACGTGAAGGCCAAACATGGTGCCATCAAATTGGCGATGATCCCAATTGGCGCATATGAGCCGCGCTGGTTCATGGAAAAGCAGCACGTCAATCCCGCAGATGCTGTGAAGATCTTGCAGGATTGTGGTGCAGAGTTTGCTATTGGCCATCACTGGGGCACGTTCCAATTGACCGATGAAGCAATTGACGACCCACCGAAACATCTTGCGGAAGCCTTGCAAGCGGCCAACATTGAGGCAGATCGCTTTCAGCCGTTTCGACCGGGCCAAAGCCTGTCCTTGCGCGCTTTAGCATGAACGTACTTTCACGTGTTGCACTTCCTGCAGGTCTGCTTGCAGCAACGCTCACTGCGGCCGTGACCAATGGCGTGGCAGCGCCTGCGGACAGGCTGATATTCGTTGCATTTCATTATACGTTTTTGGGACCATCGAGCCATCCCGAATGGTTGCGCTCGATGATGCGCGACATCACATCACTGGGCAGCACCTTCGTTCTGACCTTTGTGGTTGCTGCTGCGTTTCTCTATCTCGCTGCAGCACGGCGCGAACGCTTGGGCTTTCTGCTTGTTGCCAGCGCGAGCTTGGCCGGCTTGTCGAGCTCAATGATGAAGCAACTCACATCGCGCGCCAGACCCGATCTGGTGGAACCTGGCATGGTCGAGGTGACCAACAGCTTTCCCAGCGGTCATGCATTTTTGTCTGCAGCAATCCTGCTGACACTTGCAGGACTGATCGCGCGCACCGCAAAAACTGATGCCCGCCGCATCGTGATCATGTCAGTCGCTGTGCTCATTGTCTTTCTCGTCGGCATCAGCCGCATCTATCTTGGTGTGCACTGGCCAAGCGATGTTGCGGCAGGCTGGTGCCTCGGTGTCGCTTGGGCTGCAATCACCTTGTACGTCGCCAACGTAATCACCAAAACGGCTCGTTAACTATTCAAAATAACTCAATCGTAAAGAGAGTTTGATACATTCTGCCTTTGGGTGTGGCGGGATAAAGAGATGAAACGACGGTTCAAAAGCTTGGGAAGCAGGATCCAGCTGATCACGGGCCTTGCCTATGTGTTCGGCCTTGCAGCCATCTTGGCGTTTCAAACCTACAGCCACATTGCCTCTACGAGAACAGAACGTCTTGATGCGAATTTCCGCATCGTGCACGGTCTCTCGGTGCCTGCAGCAACGGCAATCAAGTTGCGTAATTCTGAAGTCTTGAACAGCTATATGGAACTCCTGGTTTCGGACACACGCTCAGCCGCAGTTGTGATCATGGCAGAGGGAACCGTGCTCACCAGCCGCCAATCCATCGAGCACTTTGATTTCCCGATGGAGGGCCTCGCCGAAATCGCCAGGAATGCCGAAAACACCAAGCAGCGGATTGTATTCGAAAAAGATGGTTACCAGTTTATTGGCGTGCCAGTAGGACGCGGTTCCGGCCAGCGCCAAGGCAGCATCGCAGTGGCGTGGAGCACCGCAGGCCTGCTCGATAACGTCTGGCAGGCGGCCTATACGCAGGCCTTTGCAATGGCGGGCGTGGTGTTCGCGGTTTTGTTGATCTTGCTCAGGCTTCTGCGCAGCAATGTCATCAGGCCATTAAAAGCAATTGCAGATGAAATCGAAAACAATGCAACAACGTCCGATACTTCAATGGTCGCGAAGTCCCTGTCTGAGCGTGCCGATGAAGTTGGGGTTTTTGCGCGTGCGCTGGATCGGTTCTATAGTGGTGCGGCGCAATCGCGACGCATGCATGTTCAACTCGACAGCGCATTGACCAACATGTCGCAAGGTCTTTGCATGTTCAATCCCATGGGCAAGCTCGTTGTCTGGAATGACAAGTTTGCAACCATGCACGGCCTCCAATCCGAAAGCTTGTTGGCGGGCATGGATGTAAGTGAGATATTGCATTTGCAAATGGCCTCCGAAGCCTTTTCTGGCGCAACCAACATCAAGTTGATGCAACACATGACTTGGCTGCTCGAGCGCGAAGAAGGCGAGCAGACCATTCTTCTTCCTAATGGCCAGACCCACGCGGTCTCACGTCGTCTTACCGCTGATGGTGGGTGGGTGGTAACATACTCGGATGTGACCGAACTTTCGCGCATCGAACGCGAGTTGTTGCACCTCTCAATGCATGACGCACTGACTGGATTGCCGAACCGCCGTCAGCTGAACGACAATCTTGCCGATGCGCATACAACGAACAAGCCGCTTACGCTGATGTTCCTTGATCTTGATCGTTTCAAGCAGGTCAATGACACATTGGGACATGCTGCTGGCGACGCATTGCTGATCCAGGTCGCCGAGAGGCTGCGCAAATGCGTCACTGACAAAGACTTGATCGTGAGGCTTGGCGGCGACGAATTTGCGATCTGTCTCTATTCGGCCAGTTCTCGCGAAGAAATCAGCGTTGTTGCTGAACACATCGGTCTCAATCTCAAGCGCGAATTTGCCTTGGCTGAAGGTGTTGCCACAATTGGAGTGAGCATAGGTATTGCCAGCTGGCCGCTGGATGGTGATCAACCCGAAGAACTTTTGCGCGCCGCAGACATCGCGGTCTATCGCGCCAAGAGCGAAGGCCGAAACACCTATCGCTTCTTCGCTGATTGCCAGAACCCAGTGCGGCAACAACTGACTGCCTGATATTGCTTTACTGTGTTGAACGGTAGAATTCGACTTGGCTCGCCAACTCCGCTGGTGGCTCAAGCCCAAGGTGCTTGGCGACATCCGCGTTGACCGTGTAAGTAAAGCGCGTTGCTATTGCGATCGGGATTTGTTGTGGCGCAGTCTTGTCACGCAGCACTTTAAGTACCTGCTCGGCAGCAAGTGCTCCAACCTCTTCGCGTGGAGCAGCGATTGAAAGCAGTGCCTTGTGTTCCTTGACCAATGCGGGATACGGACTGACGAGTCCGATGCCGTGATCGACAGCTGCCTGGGTCGTAATCGCACCTTGCGCATTCAGGAATGAACTCGATCCAAGATAAAGCCACTTCACACCTTGCGCCTGCAAATCCTTCATTCGCGGTTCAATTGACTCTGGCTTGGGTAGCTCCGTGCTGCCCGGCTCCAACTCAAGCGCCACAAGTTCAAAACCCATTTCTTCCGCGAGCTTTTGCAATTCATCACGCTTCAAAACCGAGTTCTTTTCATTAGCATGATAAAGCAGTCCAAGCTTTGTGAAACTGGGGTCGTAGCGCTTGATGATCTGCACATTCAGTTTCTCAGGCACGCGATTGAAAGTGCCGGTGATGTTGGGACGGCCACTGTCTTCGAAACTCTTGATGACCTTGGAGCCAATGGGATCAGCGACAGCAGTGAACACAACAGGCACTTCAGAAACAGTTTTTGCCGGATCAGCTTTCTCTAGGGTGCCCAGCATCCCAACTGTGGTTGTGGTGCCGTAAACGACCACAAGATCAGGCTTCTCCGCTTTCACTTTGTCTACGGCAGCGGCAATGCGCGTTTTGTCCTGTTTGAGGTCTAGGATTTCGAGTTCATGGGCAAATCCACTTTCATTCATTGCCTTGGTAAATCCTTGGCAGGTTTTCTCACAGCCTTCGTAGAAAACGCCAAGGATCTTGGGCCTGTCACCAGCTTGCGCACCAAAAGCAGAAAGAGCAGTGCCCAACAACATCGTGACAATGAATTTCTTCATCTTTGACCTCGAACTGGTTGAAATGAACACAAAATATGGCGATGCAACAACAGATTACCCTTGCAACCTATTGGTTAACAAGACCTTACCAGCGGTTTTGCTTATTCCGCAGCAGGTGGCGCGTCGCTTCCGTCAATGAAAAACGAGGCGCGACAACCACCAATCGGTGATGTGCTGTAGGTGAGGGCCGTTGTATAAGACTCCAAAATATCGCTGGCGATGGAGAGGCCGAGGCCAGAGCCTTCACCACTTTCATCACCACGCTCGCCGCGCTTCATCAGACGCTGGCAGGCCGATGAGGAAAGCCCCGGCCCGTCATCATCAAATCGGATTTCAATCTTGCCGGTTTGATGAACGGCGCTGACGTTAACGCGCTTGGTTGCATGCTTTCGAGCGTTGTCAATGAGATTGCCAGCGACTTCACCAAAGTCATCGGCATCCATGCGAATCCGCAAATGTTCCGAGAGTTGATTGTCAAACACCAGCGCATCGCCACCGGGCATGCGCGCCATCAATCCGAATATGCGGTCAACCGAACGCGATGCATCACAAAGCGTACCTGCTGCGCGCGTCACGCCATACACCCGTGCGCGTGCAAGCTCGCGCTCGACATGGGCCTGCATCACCGCAATCTGTTCGCGGATGACTGCCGCTTCCGCATGCGAGCTCGTGCCTTCAAGCTTGCGCGCTTCGGCAGAAAGAATGGTGAGTGGCGTCTTCAAACCATGCGCCAGATCGCCCGCATGCTTGCGCGCGCGCGTAACAGTTGCCTCCTGCCGCTCGATCAGCAAATTCAAATCCTCGGCAAGCGGTGCCACTTCATGCGGGAAACGGCCTGTGAGCTTTGCACTCGATCCGCCGCGCACTGCTTCGAGCCGCGCCCGAAGGTTTCTCAAGGGTCGCAGGCCATAACTCATTTGCAGCCACGCACCTGCAAACAACAACGTGCCAATCAGGCCAAGTGCCCGCAACACATCGTTGCGAAATGACTCCTGCAGAGCTGTAATTTCGCGGTGATCAATGGCAACACCAAGCGTGAAATTCCGACGTTGCGTTTCACCAAACGAGACATTGCGCTCCATCATGTAGACTTGAGATGAATCCGGACCCATCGCATCACGTGGCTCGCTGCCGCCTGGACCAACGCCCCCACCTTCCACCTCTTGCAAATCACCATCCCACATCGAACGCGACCGCATGATGGATTTTCCGTTTTCACGTACCCGCCAATAGGCCCCGCCAAAAGGCTGGCTGAAACGCGGATCGGAAAGTGTTGAAGCCAGCATGGGGGCACCGTCAACCAGATCAAATGCAGAAGAAAGTTCCACCAGTTTGATGTTGAGTTCCTGCGCAACTTTCTGTTCCATGTGGTGATAGAAGGTGCGCTCTAGCGCCCAGGCGGCAATGCTCAAAGTCAGTATAATGGTTGCAGCCGCCGCTGCCAAAAGCCGCAAGTGCAGTGACCCGGAGTTGATCATGCGGAGACACCCTGCATGCCGTCGGTTTCCATCATGTAACCAAAACCGCGCCGTGTGGTAATGGCATTGGTTCCGACCTTGCGCCGCAACCGACCGATCAACACTTCAAGCGCATTGGAATCGCGCTCGGCTTCACGCTCATAAACATGTTCTTCAAGTTCGGTTTGTGGCACCACGCGGCCCTGATGATGCGCGAGATAGCGCAGCGCACGAAACTCCAATGGCGAAAGATTGATCGCCCGCGCATCAACAGTCACATTCATGCGCCTCACATCAATGCGCAATTTTCCAACTTCAAGGATGGGGGTGCCATGTGAAAGTGATCGCCGCAGCAAGGCCGAAACGCGCGCCAACAATTCCTGCATGTGAAATGGCTTCGGCAGATAATCATCAGCGCCCGCGTCAATGCCCTCAACCCGCTCCATCCACTGGCCGCGTGCCGTCAACACAAGTACCGGAGTCATGACTTGGGAGGCGCGCAACTTCTTCAGAACCGAAATGCCATCAAGTTTTGGCAGACCGAGATCAAGGATGATTGCATCATAGTTTTCAGTCTCGGCGAGAAACCACGCTTCTTCGCCATCGCCACAGGTTTCGGCGACATAGCCAGCTTCGGAAAGTGCAGTGGCAACATCCCGTGCAATATTCACTTCATCTTCAACAACCAGGACTCGCATCAACGCCACCTTGTCGAAACAATTCGGCTTCGTTCCGCATCGACAACAACGTCACGGTAACGGCCATCCTCAGTCAACACAGTAATTCGGTAAAAATAAGTCCCACTGGATCGGCTGAGGCGCACACGCAAAACGTCACCCGGAACCTTGGAGCGCACTAACCGTAATACATCCCGCAATGGCTTGGCTTTGCCCCTTGATACGGCATTCGATGCCTTGTCCTGATCGGATACTTTGTTATCATCATCTTCATCTTCATCGCGATCATCATCCCGCCCGCTGTTGCTGCTACCAGGGCCGCTATTGCTGCTGCCAGAACCACTATTGCTGCCGCCCGAACCACTATTGCTGCTGCCCGAACCGCTGTTGCCGCTGCCGCTATCACCATCTTTTGCAAATGCAGTTGTGATCGGTCCAAGCAAAAGCATTCCGCAAAGCAGAAACACTCCCAACAATTTGCCCAGTAATTTTTTTATTGCGCCGTCCATCACATCACCGTCGTAACGGAGCCAAGTTTCCCCTTGTTTATAGGCCTGCCCAGATAACAATAGGCTGACGGCTATTCGTGTCGAAGTGCCTCGATGGGATCAAGCATGGCCGCACGCCGCGCCGGGAAAAAGCCGAATACGATGCCAATCAGGCCCGAAAATCCAAACGCCAGGGCAACCACAAGCGGGTTCACCTTGAACGGTACATCAAGCGCTGATGACCCTGCAGCAGCAAGCCCCAAGCCTAGTGCAATCCCGATCAACCCGCCAATCAGGCACAGCACTACGGCTTCGACCAGAAACTGCATCAACACCTGATGGCCGAGTGCGCCAATCGCCAATCGGATACCGATCTCCCGCGTCCGCTCAGCAACTGACACCAGCATGATATTCATGATACCAATGCCACCAACGAGCAGGCTTACTGCTGCAACCGCACCCAAAAGCCCGGTCATCACAGCCGTTGTCGATGAAAGTGTTGCGGCAATCTGCGTGAGATCGCGCACGGTAAAATCATCATCCTCATTGGGCCCGATGCGGCGTGTCTCGCGCAATGCTTCAATCATCGCAGCTTGCACGGAAGAAACGGCTTGCGCAGTTTCCGCTGCAACAGCAACTGTAGCAATACGCGAATTCCCAGCGATACGGCGGTGGAAAGTGCGCAGCGGCATCACGATCGTATTGTCCTGATCGCTACCAAATGCGTTCTGGCCTTTCGAAGCGAGCACGCCAACAATCTCACAAGAGACACCAGCAACGCGCAAACTCTCGCCCAACGCTGGGCGGTTCTGCATCAGATCACGATGGACAGTTGTGCCGATCACACAAAGTGCGGCCCCACTGCGCATGTCACCTTCGCTGAACGGACCACCAGCAGTGAACGTCCAATCCTGTGCGATGAAATATCCGGGCTCAGTGCCAGTCACTTGCACATCAAGATTGCCACTTTCAAATATCACCGACACAGTTTTATTTGCCGAAGGGGCAACGGCCTTCACTTGCGCAAGCCCACGCAGTCCATCGACATCGCGCTCCGAAAAAGTCCGGGGTTCATTGCCTGATGGTGGTCCCGGCATGCCGGAACCTGGTCGGGCAATCAGCATGTTGGAACCCAAGCGCGAGAGATCAGATGTCACCTTGTCAGTAGCGCCTTGCCCTAGCGTGACAAGTGCGATCACGGCTGCAACACCAATCACAATGCCAAGCAAAGTCAAAATTGAACGCAGCACATTGCGGCGAATGGTGCGGAGCGCAAGCTTGACCGATTCCCACAGCATCAGTTCACCTTCTCTCGTGTGTCGCTCTTGAGAAGCCCATCGGCAAACACGATTTGCCGCGTAGCGTAGCGCGCCATGTCTGGCTCATGCGTCACCATGATGATGGTGAGACCATTGTTCTGGTTGAATGTCGTGAGCAACCGCATGATGTCGTGGCTGCGTTCAGTATCGAGATTGCCCGTTGGTTCATCGGCAAGCAGCACCAGTGGCTGCGTTACAATCGCGCGCGCAATCGCCACGCGCTGTTGCTGGCCGCCAGAAAGTTCGGACGGAATGTGATCGGCTCGCGTCTCAAGCCCGACCTGATGCAGCGCCTTCATCGCCTTCAGGCGTCGCTCATCCTTGGAAAGCCCGCGATAGATCAGCGGCATTTCAACATTCTCAAGTGCTGTGGTACGCGACAGAAGATTAAAGCCCTGAAACACAAAGCCCAGATAGTTGCGCCGCAGCAACGCCCGCGCATCACGATCCAGCGCCGTGATATCAAGACCAGAGAAAAAGAACTGCCCCGTGGTCGGTCGATCAAGACAGCCCAGAATATTCATTGCGGTCGATTTTCCCGAACCAGATGCACCCATGATCGCCACAAACTCGCCCGCATGAATATCGAGATCAACACCCGCAAGCGCTTCAACCCGCGCAGCACCAGCTCCATAGATCTTGCGAATGTCGCGAAGCGAAATCAGTGGTGGAACAGGCGCGTGAATATTCATGGCCGCCCACCACCTCGCGGTGTTGACCCAGTGCGCTGCGCAGCGATCAGTTGGTCGCCATCTTTAATTTCACCTTCTGTGATCACCGTCACCTTGCCATCACTCTCGCCGGTTTTCACTTTCACTTCGACAGGAGCATTATCGCGCAATACGAAAAGCTTGCGCGTGCCATCTGCTTCAGCTGTGCGCTTGGCCCGTTCACCCCTCGGAAAGCGCGGCATGAACATTTCGGTGACCGAGAATCCACGAGACGCCTGCGCGCGCGGCGGCTGATAACGAAACGCCTCGTTCGGCACCGCGATCACATCCTTGTGCTCGGCCACGGTGATCTTCGCAGTCGCAGTCATGCCGGGACGAAGCGTGAGCTCGGGATTTTCAACCGAGAGAATGGTTTTGTAAGTGACCACACCTTCAACCGTTTCCGGCAGATAGCTCATGCGCGCAATTTCCGCCGGAAAGCCCTTGCCGCGATAGGCATCAACGGTGAACTGTGCTTTTTGCCCAGGCTTCACCGTACCAACATCAGCCTCATCGACGTTGGCCTCAAGCTGCATCAGCTTCAAATCCTGCGCGATCGTAAACAGCACAGGCGCTTGCAACGAGGCTGCGACGGTTTGCCCCGGCTCCACACTGCGCTTCAACACAATGCCATCAATCGGCGAAACAATATCACCGCGCACCAGATCAGACTCAATGACGGCAAGATCAGAACGTGCAGCCTCCACATCAGACTTCGCCGCAGCAACGGAAGGCTCAACGCGTTTTTGCGCGGCAACAGCTGCATCCCTAGCTTCCTCAGTGCCCGTGCCGCCATCAAACAATTGCACCTGCCGCCAAACCTGGCGCTGCGCTTCACCCAAGTCGGATTGCGCCTGCGCCAATCGCGCTTCTGCGGAAAGCAATTGCGCTTCCGCCCGCGCCCTCTGCAAAGCAAGGCGCGACACATCAAGCTTCGCCATCACCTGTCCGGCTTTGACCAGATCATTGTCATCAACCAGAACTTCACGCACGATGCCAGAAAGCTCGGTGCCCACATCAACCTTGGTAAGCGGTTGCAATGCACCCGTCGCCGAAACCGTGATCGTCACATCCTGCTTCTTCGCCTCGATGGTTTCATAACTCACGGCTGATTGCACCGCACTGTTGCGCTGCCACAGCCAATAGCCGCCAATCAGCAGCGCCGCAAAAAGTCCAAGCCAAAAGAATTTTCGCAAGCCACGTCGCCGCTTCGCCTCAGGCGTGATGCCGAGAGCGGATTCAATTTCAATGGTGTTGGGCCCAATCGGCGGTGGCGTGTGTTGGTTCATTTCATGTCTCTTAAACCATAAGACGCAAATACGGTGAATTTCCGTCGCACCTCAATGCAGAAAAATGAAATAGGCGGGCACCGCGACGTAAGGAATGAGCGCCAGCAGCAGCAGCCCGCGCGTCCAGCGGTTCTGGTAACGCATTAGCAGCAAGATGCACATCAGGATGCCAAGGGCTGTTTCAAACAGGCCAAACCACTGGCCATAGTGCCGATCATCCCAGTAGGACACAGGCGAGATGAACTTCCACCGCGTTGCGGGCCACAGGCTCATGTGCGCATCTTCGCGGTGAACCAGAAAGTCGATTGTCGTGTGCAGCAATGCCGAGGCCGAAAAGATCAAGGTCAACGTCCAGCCTTCGATTGCTGCAAGTGTATTGCTCACGCGCTCCCGCATGAAAATCGCCAGCACAACAAGTCCGCCCCAAAGCCAGAAATTATGGCCAATCGCGTTGGTCACTTGCCACCAGTTCTGCCAGTAAAGTTCGCCGAAAATCTGCCGCGCCGGATAACCTGCAAGCTTGAGCGCAAGCACAATGAGCAACATCGGCACATCGGGAAAAAGCCCAGCCGCTGCCGCAACCCATGCGCGGCGCGGCACTTGTCGACCAAAAAGCACGGCCCCCATCAATACATGCGACTGCGTGTTCATGGCTGCAGGCTACGGCTTTGCAGCCCTTCCCGCAATCCCGCTTCTGTGCCATGCTCCCCGAAAAAGGAGCCGCAAATGTCGAAAATGGTTTTCATCAATCTGCCCGTCAGCGATCTGAAACGCTCCATGGTATTTTACGACGCTTTGGGCTTCACCAATAATCCTCAGTTCACGGATGATACGGCGGCCTGCATGGTCTGGTCGGAGAGCGTCTTCTTGATGATCCTCACGCATGAAAAATTTGATGGCTTCACCAAGCGCCCGCGCCCTGACGCAAAGGCAACAACTGGTGCACTCTATGCGATCTCACTCGACAGTCGCGATGAGGTCGACAAGATTTTCACCACCGCTGAGAAACATGGCGGCAGCGCATATCGCGACACCGAAGACATGGGCTTCATGTACACCCGCACCTTCGCCGATCCCGATGGCCACGTCTGGGAACCGTTCTACATGGACATGTCAAAAATGCCCAAGGGCTAAGGAGGCAAAATGCAAAACCCATTCATCTGGCACGATCTGATGACTTCAGATGTCGAAGCCGCAAAAACTTTCTACAAATCCGTCGTCGGCTGGGACTACACCTTGCAGCTGCCGTCCTATCACGTCGCAAATGCTGGCGGCAAAGGCATGGGCGGCATCATGCTGACCCCACCAGAAGCCAAGGGCATGCCACCTTTTTGGGCGGGCTATGTTCACACGCCAAATGTAGATGACACTTGCAAGCAAGTCGAAAAATTTGGCGGCAAAATTCATCGCGCACCATGGGACATTCCCGGCATGCTACGGATGGCCGTGGTTGCCGATCCCACAGGGGCTTCGTTCAACATCATGCAGCCGTTGACGCAATCCGACGGCGGCCTCGCAGAAGCAGGTGCACTCGGCACAGTGGGTTGGAACGAATTGCTTTCAAGCGATCCCGAAGCCGCCTTTAATTTTTACGCTTCACTGTTCGGCTGGACCAAGGGCCAAGGCATGGAAATGCCCGGCATCGGATTTTATCACGTCGTGCAGATCAACGGCAAAGATCAAGTCGGCATCATGCAACGGCCAAAAGCCATGCCGATGTCTGCGTGGAATTATTATTTCATGGTCGATGGTATTGATGCCGCCGCAAAGCGCATGACCGACAAAGGCGGATCAGTCATGATGGGGCCGATGGAAGTGCCGGGTGGCAGCTGGGTCTTGACCGGAACCGATCCCCAAGGCGCATTCTTCAGCCTGATGAGCACCACGAAATAGGAGACTGACATGCCATTCACCTGCACCTTCCACTGCGTGCTGAAAGCCCCGCCTTCGCGCGTTTACAAGGCATTTCTTGATCCCGCAGCCCTGTGCAAATGGCTGGCACCAGCAGGTTTCACCTGCACGGTTGAAAAGCTTGATGCAAAAGTTGGCGGTGAATTCCGCATGTATTTTACCGAGTTCGATTCAGGTGCCAAGAACGGCTTCAGCGGCAGATACATCGAACTCGTGCCCAACAAGAAACTTCAGTACACGGATGTTTTCGACGATCCCAATTTACCCGGTGAAATTCTCGTGAACATAGATCTGCGCGAAGTGATGGGCGGCACCGAATTGTCGGTAACACAAGAAGGCATCCCCGATATCATCCCCAAGGAAATGTGTGATCTCGGCTGGCAGGATTCGCTGAAACAACTCGCGCAGTTCGTGGAGACAGGAACGCCAATTGGCGCTTAACGTTGACAAGATAAAAAAATGACATGCAGAAAAACGGTGACGTTCTTCTGCATGTCACTATAGTTTGGTCTTGGTAAATTAGTTTGAACCGCCTTCATCTTGGCTGGCGACTATAAAACCAACAGCGGCGAGCGCGCCAACACCGGCAACCATCATTCCAGCGCCCATACCAAATCCGTTTCCAACGGAAGCACTTTCATGTGAATTCGCAGGCTCAACGACCAAGCCCTTCAGGCTGGGTACATTGGCAGTCTTTTGGCCCGCTTTGCAAGGCGACTGAGCTGGGACCTTGTAAACCACTGGCTTGTCGATGATAATTGTACAGGAGTTATAAGAGAGCGTAACAGCGGAGTCTTCACCCACGAAAATTTGGTCCCCAGCAGCAATCTTCATGCTGGCGGCAGCTGCGTTAAATCCAACTCCTGCGTTGACCAGCACCTTGCCGACGGGCTCACTCAGGTGTGCCACGGGTACTTGTGAGCTGTCAGCCAAAGCTGGCGATACAAGTCCAGCCAAAACCATTACTGCTGCAGTAGAAAAAGAGAATTTATTAACCATTGAGCGTGCACCTTCTGTTCGACAAATTGAACTTCAAAATACAGGTTAAACAAATATGGTTACTCAAAGGTTGCCAACGAAAATTTATTTCCGACGCAAGTGCTCATCAAGCCTTGGCATGATTTCGATGAAGTTGCAGGGGTGGTGGCGGTAGTCGAGTTGGTGGACTAATATTTCATCCCAGGCATCGCGGCAGGCGCCGGGCGAACCTGGCAGGCAGAAGATGTATTTGCCTTTGGAGACACCAGCCGTGGCACGTGATTGCACGGTGGAGGTCTTGATCTTCACATAGGAAATCATGTGGAAGACAACGCTGAAACCTTCGATCTCCTTGTCGAACAATGGGCGCATCGCTTCGACTGTTACGTCGCGGCCTGTGAGGCCGGTGCCACCCGTTGAGATGATAACATCGATATCTGCGCGCGCGGTGAGCCTGCGTACGGCGGCGCGGATCTGGCGGATGTCGTCTTTCACTATTGTGCGATCTGCGAGGTGATGGCCAGCAGCTGCGATGCGTTCGACGAGAGTGTTTCCGGATTTGTCATCGGCATCGGTGCGCGTGTCGGAGATGGTGATCACGGCGATGCGCGCGGGGAGGAATGTGCGTTCAACCACAATAAAGTTCCGTCATGGCCCGCTTCAGGCGGGCCACCCATATGTGGCCGAAGATGGGTGGCCCGCCTGAAGCGGGCCATGACGGCTTATTTGTATTCATCCTTCATTCATCCGTGTACGGAACATGATCAGATCGCGCCAGGCGAGTTTCTTGCGGGCGGGGGAGTTCAAGAGATCGTCGGGGTGGAAGGTTGAGAGGAGGGCTGTGCCATCAAGCGCAAGCCACTTGCCGCGTTGCCTTGCAATTGAAGCTTCGCCACCTGCAAGAGCTGCTCCACCAAGACCGCCCAATCCCAGGATCAGTTTGGGTTTGGCCAATGTAATCGCGCGGCGCATGAAGGGCGCGCATTGTTTGACTTCGATGTCAGTTGGCGCGCGGTTTCCTGGTGGGCGCCATGGCACGAGATTGCCGAGCATCACCTTGTCGAGGCCGAGGCCAATTGCTTTCAACATGTTGTCCAAGAGTACAGCGTTCTTGCTCGCGAAAATTTGACCCTCGCGTTCTTCCTCATCGCGGGCGCGATCACCGAGCACCAAAATCGAAGCGGTGAAATCACCACCGAGGAAACAGGTGTGCGAAACAGTCTTGCGCAAACCACAGGATTGGAACTGATCCATCGCGGCTTGCAGCTCTTCCAGCGTCGAACAGGCTGCAGCAAGCGCCTCTGCACTTTCGCCTGTGGGCGCGCGCGTGACAGGCTTCGCAATCACCGGCGCTGATTGCACGGGCTTTGCCTTTTCTGCCGCGACAGGTTTTGCCTGCGACAATTGAAAGCGATCCAATGGCGCATTTGATACAATCTCGTCAGCACCCATCGCAATCAGCCAATCCAGCATTTGGGCGGCTTCTGCTGAAGATATGTCGGCTGCTGCTTTTGTCATGTCCGTTCTGGCTGTTGAACCGTTTCGTGACTGTCTATATCAGTCCTTCGACGACTGGCAAATGAGGTTCCCGTGAGCACTGAACGCGAAAGCATGGAATATGATCTGGTGATCGTGGGCGCTGGCCCTGCTGGTCTCGCCGCTGCCATTCGCGCCAAACAGGTGAACCCGGAGATCACGGTTTGCATCCTGGAAAAAGGCTCGGAAGTTGGTGCACATATATTGTCAGGTGCGGTTGTCGATCCGATTGCCTTGAACGAACTCATTCCGGATTGGAAGGAGAAGGGTGCGCCACTGAAGACCGAAGTGAATGAAGATCGCTTTTTCGTGCTGGGCCCGCGCGGTGCACTGCGCATGCCGAATTTCCTGATGCCACCACTGATGAACAATCACGGCAATTATGCTGTGTCACTCGGCAATGTCTGCCGCTGGTTGGCAACCCAGGCCGAAGCCTTGGGCGTTGAAATTTATCCGGGATTTGCAGCGTCAGAAGTTTTGTATCGCGCCGATGGTTCGGTGCGCGGCGTTGTGGCTGGCGTGATGGGCATTTCCAAATCGGGCGAGCACAAGGCAGATTATCAGCCGGGCATGGAACTGATCGGCAAATATGTGCTGATCGCGGAAGGCGTGCGCGGTTCGCTAGCCAAGGAAATCATCGCGAAATACAAATTGTCAGAAGGCAAGGAGCCGCAGAAATTTGGCCTCGGCATGAAAGAGCTTTGGGAAGTGAAGCCCGAAAAGCATAAACAGGGTCAGGTCACGCATACGATGGGCTGGCCGCTCGGTGCGAAAGCTGGTGGTGGCAGCTTCATGTATCACCTTGAGGACAATCTGGTGAGTGTCGGGTTCGTGGTGCACTTGAACTACACCAACCCACATCTCTATCCTTACATGGAGTTCCAGCGCTTCAAGCATCACCCGCTGATTGCTGATGTGCTCGAAGGTGGCCGCCGTGTGGCTTATGGCGCGCGTGCGATCACTGAAGGTGGTTATCAATCGGTGCCGAAGTTGGCGTTTCCTGGTGGAGCACTGATTGGCTGCTCGGCAGGTTTTGTGAATGTGCCGCGCATCAAGGGTTCGCACAATGCAATGAAGACTGGGATGATGGCGGCGGAAGCTGCCGTTGCCGCTGTGAAAGCGGGCCGCGAGGGTGATGTGCTGTCGGCTTATGAAACGGCCTACGAGAATTCCTGGGTCTATCAGGATCTGAAGCGCGTCAAGAATGTGAAACCCATGTGGTCGAAGCTCGGCCTGATCGGTGGCGTGGCGCTGGGTGCGGTTGATATGTGGCTGAACACGCTGTTCGGCTTTGGCCTTGGCACGTGGAAGCACGGCAAGGCGGATCATGAAACGCTTGTGCCTGCATCAGAAGCAAAGCCGATTGATTACCCGAAGCCCGATGGCGTGCTGTCATTTGATCGCCTCACTAACGTTTCGTTCTCAGCGACGAACCACGAGGAAGACCAGAAGGTGCATTTGCAGTTGCGTGATCCATCTGTGCCAATCGCGCGCAACCTTCCTACTTATGATGAACCCGCGCAGCGCTATTGCCCGGCAGGGGTTTATGAAGTGGTGAAGGAAGATGGGAAGGCGCCCCGCTTCCAGATCAATCACCAGAACTGCGTGCACTGCAAAACCTGTGACATCAAGGATCCGTCACAGAACATCAACTGGCAAGTGCCGCAAGGTGGCGAGGGGCCGAACTACCCGAATATGTAAGCAACTGTTAACCCTGCGCGTTAGGGAACTTTATACCAAACCGCAGAATTGACGGTCTTATCAATGCATTAAAGAAAAATTGACCGAATTTTTCAAGGCTGCATTCAGTTGCAACTTGTATTGCTCACTCCTTGATTGAAGCTTTTGGAGCGATGTGAACATGAACCTGGAAAATTTTGGCCTTTTGAGTCGGTTCAAAAAGTTTCTCCGCAACACCAGTGGCGGCATTGCGGTTCCGTTTGCCATTGCCGTTATCCCAATGATGATGGCGACGGGAGTTGGCATTGATACGGTTCGCATTACGCGTGAGCAAGCAGCCTTCCAGGCAGCTATGGAGTCTGCAGCATTGGCTCTTGCGGCCGATGATCGCTCGGCAGTCGAGGGCTTAACCGGACAGCCACTGAAAACTCGAATAGATGAATTGACGGTGCTCGCCTTGAACTACTTCAAGGCGAACTACACTGCAGAAGCTGGTGCGGAAACAAGTTTGAATCTCAGTATCAAAGTTGATGGTCAAAAAGTCCAGATCTTCGCCACACACGAATTTCCAACAACTCTTATGAGACTAGTTGGAATTGAGCATATGTCGTTGAATTTCTTCAGCGAAGTTCAAAAAGCAATGAGGCCAGTGGAAGTCGTCCTGGTCATGGACGTGACGGGCTCAATGGCGCAGGCCATTCCGGTCGGCACTCCGCTGCCACCAGGCATTACAAGTGGCTCGCAAATTGATACCAAAATTGAAGGTGCAAAAGTCGCAGCACAAAACTTCCTCAAGGGACTCTATACTGGCACTTTGGCCGAGAAGCCTTCAAGCCAGTATATCCGCGTGGCATTAGTTCCGTTCTCGGCCGCTGTCCGGCTCAACCAAAATGCATTTGACTTCAATCTGAACTGGATTGACACAACAGGCATTAATCCATTGTCGCGGCTTAATTTCGACCAAAGCATTGCAACGCCTGCGACCTGGAATAATTTTACTGCATGGTCATCCGTCAAGAGGACGACAGGGACATCGTCCGCGGACTGGCATACTTGGAATGGCTGTGTCGAAACACGACGCAGCGGAACCGGTGCAAATGATTTCAACATTAACGATGCCGCACCAACGACCAGTAATCCTGATACTCTGTTCCCCGCTTATTTTATGCCAGATGTATCAGGCACAGATACTGGCTCTAACACCTATGGTGTCAACTACATCGGCGGCACTTCCCTGACATCGGTTGGCAATGAGTGCCGTGGTTTGTCATTCTGCAACAAGACCAGTGCTAGCGGGTCAACAAATACGAGCGCTTTCTATCGGTCGCAACAAGAGAACTACAACAAGTACGTCAACAGAGTTGTTGGCAACGAAGCCTTAACGACCGATGGACCTTGGTCGAACTGTTCTGCAACGCCAATCGTTCCCATGACATACGATCGCTCGAGGGTCGAAGCAGGGCTTAACGCAATGACTCCAGAAGGTAATACCGTTATTCCCGAAGGTTTGGCTTGGGGCTTGAAGGTCCTGTCGCCCACCGAGCCATTCACTCAGGTGGAAGGATTCGGAGCCAACGCTGCAACCACCATCTCAACATACGGTAATCCGCGCTGGATGAAGGTGATGTTGTTGATGACCGATGGTGACAACAATGTATCCCCAGGTACTTACACGACCAACAGCAGCCCCTATACGGCCTACGGTTTTGCTGGTGAAGTGCTTGCAAACAATCGCTATGGCACGACATCAAATTCCGGTGTTGAAACAAACCTCAATAACTACACCACGGCAGCGTGCAATAAGGTCAAGGCGCAAAACATTACCTTGTATGTCTCATCCTTCGGCAGTGGCGTCTCGACGGCGACCCAGACCATGTTGAGAAACTGTGCCACCAAAACAGAATACTATATGCACTCGGGATCGGCTGCAGATTTGGTCGCTGCGTTCAACCATTTTGGTCAGGATACATTGAACAAGATGGTATTCGTCAGCAAATAAGCCAACGCAGTGATCTGATATATGGCGGGCCGGGAGGAAACTCCCGGCCCGTTTTTTTGTTGTCTGAGGCGCAGAAAAGCCCCATTTTGCCGGGATGATTCATTTTGCCTTAGAGACTGGAAACACCAACATGAAATCCCTGTTCAAAATAGCGCTGTTGCTTGGTGTGGTGCTGACCCCCGCCTGGCAGGTAACTGCGGAGGCGCGGGAAGTTTCTCTGTCCGGCTCTTATCTTGCGGGGCGTACCGCTGCGCGTGCGCGTGATGTCGAGCCAGCCGTTACCTATTACGAACAAGCCATCACGCTTGATTCCGCCAATCCGCAAATGGCAGAACGACTATTCCAGTTGCGGCTGTCGCGCGGCGATTTTGATGCTGCCGAAAAATTTGCAGACCAGATACTTCTGGCAAATAGCCAGCACCGCATGGGTCGACTGGTCAAGGGCATCAGCCAGCTTAAGGCCGGCAATTTCGTTGGCGCGCGCGAAAATTTTGGCGAGGCTGACTACACCCCGATGGGCGAATTGACCGCAGCGTTGCTCAATGCCTGGTCTTACGCGGGTGAGGGTTCACTGAATGCTGCACTAAAGGAACTCGACAAGCTCGATGGCAATGAAGCTTTCGCAAGCTTCAAGGTGTACCATGAAGCTTTGATCACGGACTACATGAAATCCGGTATTCGCGCCCAGAACGCCTATAAAAAGGCTTACGCGCTGGCTGGGCAAAGCCTGCGGGTAACCCAAGCATATGGCAACTATCTGACCCGCCAGGGCAAGAAGGAAGAAGCTGAAAAGATCTATCGCACATTTGTTGAGGGTACCGATGGTAATGTACTGGTGCAGGATGCCTTGAACCGCCTCAAGAATGGTGAGATGGCGAATGCGCTGGTGGCCACACCGCAGCAAGGCGCAGGTGAAGCGTTGTTTTCGATCTCGACAGCGATGAACGATAGCGAAAGCAACGATGTTGCCCTTCTCTATGCGCAGCTCGCAGCAGCACTCGATTTTGATCCACCCCTGGTTCGTACACTCATCGGTGACATCTACACATCTTCGCAAGATTTTGCGGGCGCAGTGAAGGCCTATGATACAGTCGATGGAACTTCCCCTCTCAAGGCGAGCGCACGCATTCAGAAATCACTTGCGCTGCAACAGGCAGAACGGGCTACGGAAGCCAAGGCTGAGCTGGAAAGCGTACTCAAGTCTGATCCCAAAAATCTCGATGGTTGGCTGACCCTCGGAAATCTTCATCGCTACAATGATCGCTATGCGGATGCGGACGTTGCCTATATTGAGGCCGAAAAGCTGATCCCCAAATTCGAAAAGCAGCATTGGCAGCTTTTCTACTTTCGGGGCATCGTAAACGAACGCATGAAAAACTGGGAACAAGCTGAAAAATTTTTCAGGCGCGCACTTGAACTGTCTCCTGACGAAGCGTCGGTCCTGAATTATCTCGGCTATTCACTGATCGACAGGCGACTGAAGATCCAGGAGGCTTTCGACATGGTCAAGAAGGCAGTCGAGCTTCGACCGAATGATGGATATATCATTGATAGCCTTGGGTGGGGCTATTACCAAATTGCCGATTTTGAAAACGCCGTTCTCCACATGGAACGCGCGGTTGAATTGAAAGCCGGCGACCCGATAATTGCCGAGCATATGGGGGACGCTTATTGGCGCGTCGGGCGTAAGCTTGAAGCGCAGTTCCAGTGGCAGCACGCCAAGGACAATCAACCCGAGCCGGATGATCTGAAGCGTATTGAAGGCAAGTTGAAAAATGGCCTCACCGATCCCGCTCCTCAACCGCCAAAGGCCGCCGAAGTTGGCGAGCCGAAGAAGGGTTGAATACCCATCGTGATGCTGACCGAGGTCGCGCGCGCGAAGATCAATATCGCGCTTCATGTCACTGGCCGCAGGATGGATGGCTGGCACGAGCTTGATTCCGTCGTGGCCTTCGCGGAGATTGGCGATGTTCTGACATTGGCAGAAGCACCGACAGACAGCTTTGTAATCTCGGGACCATTTGCGAGTGATTTGTCTGCAGGTGATGACAATCTTGTCGTGCAAGCCATGGCACGCATGCGTGCGCTCTATCAAACAACGAGCGTAACCCTTCCTGCTTTCGCCATCACTTTGGAGAAGAATTTACCGATTGCGTCAGGCCTTGGTGGCGGCTCTGCTGATGCAGCAGCAATCATCCGTATGCTGATGAAATTTTCCAGAGTTGATGTGCCGCGTGCTGATTTACATGGGTTGATGATTGACCTTGGTGCCGATGTGCCGGTTTGTTTTCAGCAACGCCAGGCCCGCATGCAGGGCATTGGCGACATATTGAAGCCATTGGCCCAGCCTGTGCGGGGCGATGTAGTACTCGTCAATCCGTTGAAGCAATGCACCACTGCTGACGTATTCAAGAAGCTAGGCCTTGAGCCGGGCCAGAACTACAAGTTCGGGATCAGCCTTGATGCGCCGTCACGCTGGCGTAACGATCTTACCGAACCTGCAACCCAGGTGCTGCCGGAAATCAAACAGGTGCTTGATGAGCTGGCGCTGTTTCCTGGCGTTTCGAATGTGCGCATGTCTGGATCAGGTGCAACGTGTTTTGCCATGGCGAAGGACGAGGCAACTGCGAAATTGCTCGAGACCAGTATCAGCGCGGCTCATCCGGCTTGGTGGGCAAAAGCGACAAAGCTCGCTTAGTGACTGCGCGCAATGCAAAAGGCCACGGCTTCCTGCAGTGAATCTTTCCAAGGACTGTCTGGGAAAATACCCAACGCATCACAGGCCATGCCGCCATAGTGCTTGGCGCGGTCTACCGTGTCCTTGATGGCACCGTGGTGTTCCATCATTTTTTGCGCATAGGCGAGATCATCAGCGGACTGATCGCCCGCCTCCATCACGCGCTTCCAGAAATTGCGTTCTTCTGTGGCCCCACGGCGATAAGCCAGCACAACTGGCAAAGTGATCTTGCGCTCGCGGAAATCATCGCCAACGCTTTTGCCAAGCTTGGCTTGCGAGCCGGAATAATCCAGCGCGTCATCAACAAGCTGAAACGCAATGCCAAGATTGCGGCCATATGATTCAAGTGCGGCCTGCTCTTCGCGCGGGCGATCAGCAATCACGGCACCCACTTCACAAGCCGCTGCAAAAAGTGCCGCAGTTTTAGCGCCAACCACTTTGAGATAGCTATCCTCTGTCGTCGCAAGATCCTGCGAAACAGAAAGCTGCAGCACTTCACCTTCGGCAATCACCGAAGCAGCTTCAGACAGAATGCGCAGGCATTCGAGTGACTTGGTTTCAACCATCATGCGAAAGGCCTGGCCCAGCAGATAATCGCCAACCAGCACCGAAGCCTGGTTGCCCCAAATGACGCGTGCTGCCTGTTTGCCGCGCCGCATGTCGCTTTCATCAACCACATCATCATGCAGCAGTGTTGCGGTGTGCATGAATTCAACCGCCATCGCGAGTTTCAAATGCATGTGACCGGAATAACCACACAGCCGCGCAGCAGCGATCGTCAACATCGGGCGAATGCGCTTGCCGCCGGAGTCAATCAGATGCTTGGCAAGTTCAGGGATCAGTTCGACGTGGCTGTTGGCCTTTTCCAGGATCAGCGCATTGACCTTCTCCATGTCTGGTCGCGCCAGATCGACCAGCCCGTCGAGTGAAGGCTTTTGTTTGCCCAATCCGTCAAATGCCCGATCTTCAAAAGAGATGACGACGCCCATGATTATTGCCTCAAATTCAACCAGCTACAAGCTAAACCTGTTTGCAAGATCGGTCGGCGTGGTGCAATGTCGCTGGTAACCAAGTGCTAACCATTGATCTTTAACATTTGTAATGATGCAAACAGCGGTCGAAACGGCCACCGCTCCCCGGGCACCGATGCAAGGTGCTGGCGCGGTCCCCCCTTCATTCACGGAAGATGCCTTCCTGGATGGGCGTTTGCGCATTCTGCAGCCCGAAAAGGGTTATCGCGCCGGTATCGATGCAGTATTTCTTGCCGCCGCAATTCCCGTGAAAACGGGCGAACAGGTTTTTGAGGCGGGCATTGGCGCTGGTGTAGTTTCGCTGTGCCTTGCCCAACGCAATCCTGGCATCCATGTGACGGGCATCGAAATTGCCCAGCGCTATGCAATGATGTGCGAAGAAAACGCCAAGCGCAACGGCTTCGGTACACATATCAAAGCGATCCACGCCGATGTGAAGGACGCCTTGCGCAAAGAATTGGCGCATATGCCACAACACGGTTCGTTCGCGCACGCCTTTGCCAATCCACCATTTTTTGAAGAAGGCACGGTCACCCCTTCGCCATCGCTTTTGAAAGCGCAGGCCCATGCCTTTGGTCATGACGATCTCGATCTCTGGGTGAAGGTCATGCATGCCATGGTCGGCCTGCGTGGCACCGTAACACTAATTCACCGCGCTGACTCGCTACCCAAAATCCTGCGCGCCATGGATGAACGCCTGGGCGACATTCGCGTGGCCCCGTTGTTCGCGCGAACCGGAACCATAGCCAGCCGCGTCATCGTGCAAGGTGTAAAGGGATCAAAAGCGCCCTTACAAATGTTGCCCGGCCTTGTGCTGCACAATGAAGACAACAGCTTCACCGCAGAAGCCGAAGCCATTTTGCGCCATGGCATGGCCTGCCCGCTGAAGTAATTCTTTACTTGTAATGGCGCGGCAGAAACCCCATTTCTGCTGCCATGCTCAAAACTCTCCTTCGCCTTTTGCCACCATCGCTGCGCAAGAAATCCAACATCATCCACGTCGTGCGCCTTGAAGGCGGCATTGCAACCGGGCGCTCTTTCGGCGGCAGTCTCATCAATATGGAAGCCTTCGATCCCATTTTGAAAAAGGCATTCAAAAAAGGGATCGCTGGCGTTGCGCTGGCTATCAACTGCCCCGGTGGTTCTCCCGTTCAGTCCGCGCTCATCGCATCACGCATTCGAGCCCTTTCAGCCGAACACAAAATTCCGGTCTATGCGTTCTGCGAGGATGTAGCGGCATCCGGTGGCTATTGGCTCGCCTGCGCCGCCGATGAAATCTATGCTGATGAAAATTCCATCGTGGGTTCCATTGGTGTCATATCGATGGGCTTTGGTTTTCCGGAAGCGTTGAAGAAGCTCGGCATAGAACGCCGCGTCTACACATCGGGCGAAAGCAAGAGCACCAACGATCCATTCAAACCGGAAAAGCCCGAAGATGTAGCGCGCCTCAAAACCCTGCTTGAAGAAATGCATCAGAGCTTCAAGGCGCTGGTGCGTGAGCGCCGTGACGGCAAGCTCGCTGATGACGCCGATATTTTCACCGGCGCATTCTGGACGGGAACGCGCGCCAAGGAGCTTGGCCTCGTCGATGGCATTGGGCACCTCACGACTGTGCTCAAGCAAAAATTCGGCGATAAGGTCGAGATCAAGAAGATCGATGCGCCTTCGGGACTTCTGAAGCGCTTTGGCTTGGCGTCGGGAGCAAATTTTGAAAGCCTTCCTCATGCCACATTGCAGGTCTTGGAAGATCGCGCATTGTGGTCCAGATTTGGACTGTAGGAGGTTCGTCAATGCGGATCATGCAGAAAGTTATGGTTGGAATTGCAAGCATGGTTGCAGCATATGCAATCAAGAAGGTCACGCAATCCATGCAAAAGCAGATTGAGCACGCACAGAACACTGCGCGTGAAGCCGAGAACACACCCAAAGACCGTAGTGAATTGAAAACCTTGCGGCTTGACCCCAAGACGGGTGTTTACACCACTGACGAAACATGAGTGGCGCGGACCACTGGATCGACAAGGTCTACGGCGCAAAATCGCGCGACGAGTTGCGCGCGCATTATGATCAGTGGGCAGAGCATTATGACGCCGACATGCTGGAAACAGGCTACCTCCACTACGCCGTGATGGCAGGCATCATTGCACGCCATGTGCCGGATCGGAGTGTTGCCATTCTGGATGCAGGTGTTGGTACAGGTGCGTTTGGCACTGTGCTGGATATTCTCGGCTACAACAACTTGCACGGTCTCGACATGTCGGATGCGATGCTCGTGCGCGCCCGCTCTCGTGGGTGTTATATAAGCCTGGTTCAAGCCACTCTGGGTGATAGACTTCCGCTGCAAGATCAACAGTTTGCAGCGATTGTCTCAACAGGTACATTCACCACGGGTCACGCACCTGTCGCGGCATTTGAAGAACTCGCCCGCTGTCTCAAGCCCAATGGATTGCTGATGATCACCGTGGGAACCCATGTCTGGGACGAAGCAGGTTTCGAGAGTGCCCTGCGCCAAAATTTCGCACAACACTTTACCACTGAAATCTACCGCCCCATGCCCCATTCAAAAACCGAGAGCAACTTTACAGCCCGCGCACATGTGTGGATAAAAGGGTAGGGCAATTGGCCCAACCATTCTTGCGTGACGTTTCCCTAAAACATGCTATCCCGCCGTGATGAACCACGCTGCCGATAGTCGCTATTCATGGTTTCGCATGTTTGTCTCACTGGCGTTGGCGTCGGTTGGCGGGATTGGGATTTGGGCTGGCATCATCGCTCTGCCGACGATCCAACAGGAGTTTGGTGTCGACCGATCCGGCGCATCGCTGCCCTACACACTGACCATGATCAGTTTTGCCATCGGCGGTGTATTGATGGGCAAGATTGCGGATCGCTTTGGCATCATGGTGCCGATGATCATCAGTACACTGACATTATCGCTGGGCTTTGTGCTTTCGGCCCTGGCACCCAGCTATTGGATTTACGTCGCAGCACAGGCGGGCATCATCGGGCTGCTCGGTGTCGCCACAACCTTTGGCCCATTGGTTGCGGATATTTCGCTGTGGTTCAAGAAGCGCCGCGGCATTGCGGTTGCGGTTGTTGCAAGTGGAAATTACCTCGCAGGTGCCATCTGGCCGAAGATCCTGACGTGGTCGATTGCGGAATATGGCTGGCGTAATTCCTATATTGCGATTGGCATTCTGATCCTTGTGACCATGTTGCCGCTGAGCTATTTGTTGCGACCACGCGCCAACATGGCCGATCAATCCGACACTGCGAGTTCCAACACACCACAAACCGGAACACCCTTCGTGCAAGCAATGCTGGTGCTTGCGGGCCTTGCCTGTTGTGTTGCGATGTCGATGCCGCAAGTCCATCTCATCGCCTATTGTGTTGATCTGGGCTACGGCCCGGCGCGCGGTGCGGAAATGTTGTCGCTGCTCTTGGCCTTTGGCGTGGTGAGCCGATTGATATCCGGCGTGGTGTCCGACAAGATTGGTGGTCTGGCCACCTTGTTGATCGGCTCGGTGCTCCAATGTCTCGCACTGTTGTTTTACATTCCCTTCAGCGGTCTCACCTCGCTCTATCTCGTCTCGATATTATTCGGTCTGTCGCAAGGCGGCATCGTGCCAAGCTATGCCATGATCGTGCGGGATAATTTTCCGGCCAAAGAAGCAGGCACCCGCATCAGCCTCGTATTGACGTCAACCGTTCTCGGCATGGCGCTGGGGGGCTGGGTTTCTGGCGAAATCTTTGACCGCACTGGAAGCTACACCATGGCCTTCGTTCACGGCATCGCCTGGAACTTGCTGAACATGGCGATTGCCTTCTGGCTGCTGCAAAGGAAACGGGAGCGCCCGCAATTCCAGGCGGCCTAACCACGCCGCATCACAAAACTTGACCTCGCTCCATTCACGGTGTTTGCTGCACTGCAACACATGAAACCGATACCGCCACCACTGGTCTATCGCTTCGGGGCACGCGCCTCCGAGGGTGGCTTGGCGTTGTCCGAAAGTCTGGGATTGCGCGGCGCGTATTTAGCCGAAATATCAAAGCTTGGTCTTGCGGTACCCGCAGGCTTTACGCTGACCGTCGAAGCCTGCCGCCAACTCGCCAAGGGCGTGATGCCGCCAGACATCATAGAAGTGATCGCAGCCGCAGTTGCCTACATCACCGAAACGACAGGTCAGAAATTCAACGATCCGCAAAATCCGCTGTTCCTGTCGGTGCGCCCATCGCCGCGCCATCCACTGCCCGGCATGATGGAGGCCGTTCTCAATCTCGGTCTCAACGACCAATCGGTTGAAGCGCTCGCGCGCCTGTCAAACGATCCGCGCTTTGCCTATGAATGCTACCGCCGCTTCGTACAGAACTATGCGCATATCGTGTTGGGCGATGATCCCGCCTCGTTCGATGACATCGTGCAACTCTATCTCGATGAGCGCGCTTATATCTCGAACGCCGAGATCAAAGGCTCGGACGGGCGTGAGTTGATTGGTCGCTTCAAGGCAGAAGTGGAAAGCCACGGCGGCGTTTTGCCAACTGACCCGATGGAGCAATTGCATCAGGCCATAATTGCATTGGCCAAGGCCTGGGCGGCACCGCGCGCCAAGACCCAGCGTAAGATCCATAACATCCGTGAAGACGACGCAGGCCTCGCAATTACCGTTCAGGCCATGATGTTCGGCAATCGCAATGAAGAATCGGGCATTGGCACCGCAGCGGCACGCTTGGCGAAGTCTGGTGATACAGATTTGAACGGCACGTGGCTTCGGCAAGCGCAAGGACCAGATCGTCTGGGGCGCTTGCGTGCGCCACAATCAATCGATGATTTCGCAGTGGGCCACCCGGCAGCGGCGGCAATCTTGCGCAACGCGCTCGCCGATTGTGAAGCGCATTTCCGCGAATTTCTGGAACTGGATTTCACTTTCGATCAAGGCAAACTTTGGTTTCTTGACGCGCGCCCGCAACCGCGCACATCCCAAGCCGCATTGGCGATGGCAGTGGAATTGGCCGAGCGCGGACGGATTTCGAAAGAAGAAGCGATCCTGCGGATTGAGCCTGTGTCCCTCAGCCAGATGCTGCACTCGACGATTGATCCCGGCGCAAAACGCGATGTGATTGCAACCGGCCTTCCGGCGTCCCCTGGTGCCGCTACTGGCCAAATCACATTTGATACCGAGGAAGCCGCACGCCTTGCCCAAGCGGGCGAAAAAGTCATTCTCGTGCGGCCAGAGACTTTGCCTGAAGATATTCGCGCATTACATTTGGTCGAAGGCATTCTCACCACACGTGGCGGCATGACATCGCACGCCGCAGTCATTGCGCGTGGCATGGGCAAGCCTTGCGTTGCAGGTGCCGGTACATTGCGCATCGACAAGATTGAGGAAACCATCACTGGTCCCGGTCTCTATTTGAAGCGCGGCGACGTGATCACAATTGACGGCTCTTCCGGCCAGGTCATTCGCGGTGAAGTTCCCGTGTTGAAACCATCATTGTCCGGCGACTTTGCAAAGCTCTTGTCTTGGGCTGATAGCGTGCGCCGCATGAAAGTGCGCGCCAACGCTGAAACGCCGCTCGATGCCAGAGCAGCCCGCGATTTCGGTGCGGAAGGCATTGGCCTTTGCCGCACCGAACACATGTTCTTTGAAGGTGAGCGCATCATCGCCATGCGTGAAATGATCCTGGCAGATCGCGAGCGCGAACGCCGCGCCGCACTTGCCAAGTTGCTGCCCATGCTGCGCGATGACTTTGTTGATCTCTTTGAAACCATGGCTGGACTGCCCGTAACACTGCGCCTGCTCGATCCGCCACTTCACGAATTCCTCCCCGAAGGTGGCAACGAACTCGAAGCCGTGGCGCAATCGCTTGGCGTTACAGCACCAGCACTCAGAAAGCGCGTGGTGGAACTGCAAGAGCAAAACCCGATGCTCGGTCATCGCGGTGTGCGTCTGCTCCTGACCTATCCTGAAATCACCGAAATGCAGGCGCGCGCGATTTTCGAAGCGGCTGCCATAGTAAAAACGCGCATTGGCAAATCGCCGCTCGTTGAAATCATGGTGCCATTGGTGGTCTCACGCGTTGAACTTGATCTCGTCAAGGCGCGCATTGCCAGCGTCGCCAGTGAAGTCGAAACTGAAACCGGAACCAAACTGCACTACGCGGTGGGCACCATGATTGAGTTGCCACGCGCGGCCTTGCGGTCAGAAGACATCGCCAAATCCGCCGACTTTTTTTCGCTCGGCACCAATGATCTTACTCAAACCACTTTTGGCATCAGCCGCGATGACAGCGCTCGCTTCATCGGCGAATACACCTCGCGAGGCATTCTGGGCCAAGACCCGTTTGTCTCGATTGACGTTGAAGGCGTTGGCGAATTGATCGAGCTGGCAGTAACGCGCGGGCGGTTGGGCAAGCCAAATATTGTGCTGGGCATTTGTGGCGAGCACGGCGGTGACCCAGACTCAATTGCCTTTTGTGAGGAAATGCAGCTGGATTATGTGAGTTGCTCACCGTTTCGCGTTCCGATTGCACGATTGGCGGCAGCACAAGCAACCCTTCGGTTGAAGCCAAAAATTGATTCAAAATCAACAGGTTAACCCTTAATTACACAAATCAAATTTGTGGCAGCATCTGGGCCTTTTTGGGTTGCTCGCCTTGGTTAACTTATGATAAACGCAAACACTGTATCGTGACTGACACGAGGGGGCGGGGCTCATCTCGGGGAAGTTTGTCTGTCAACATAGTCATTTGACTACTTTAAGGATTGCGACCATTGCAAAATCGGCCACAACCCCAAAGGCATGCGCGACCAGCAAACGCCAATTTCTACCGCAACGAACTCCGGGCGCCTGTTAAGCCCAGATCCAAAATTGAAGAATATGCTCCAGTGGTTTTCGGGGGCCTTTTGCTTGTCGGCGCGTTCGCCTTTGCAGGCCATTATCTTGGCCGTACTGCCGTAGCCCACAACATCGAACCGCTTGCTTCCGTATCCGAAAAATCCGCATTTATTGGCGAAGCACCTGTCGTGTCAAAAGGATCGCTTTTGCCCGACGGTGAAACCTTTGAAATCCTGAACACGAGAATTCTCGAGTCACAAGTGATTGAGTCTGTTGGCAAGTCTGATTTCGTAATCGAGGATCCGATTGGCCTTGAAGAAATTGAACCAGCTCCGCTTGCGCTTCCCAAAAAAGTCGACAAGCCGCTTAAGAAAATCGCTGAAAAGCCAGCAAAAAAGCTGAAGATTGAGCCTGCTGCGATCAATCTCGAAGAAGAAGCAAAACGCGAAAAGCCGATCAAGTTGGCGCTTGCTGCAAGGCCTCTCAAGGTTGAAAAAACCAGGGTTGCCAAAGCAAAAATCATCGAAGATCTGCCACTCAACAAGGCTGAAAAGCAAAAGGTTGTTGCCCAGCGCCGCATCCGCCTTGCGGAAGAAAACTGCCTTGCACGTGCTGTTTATTTTGAAGCGCGCGGCGAAAGTGAAATGGGCCAGCTCGCCGTGGCAAAGGTTGTGATCAACCGCACCAAGAACCCGCGCTTCCCGAAGTCGATTTGTGGTGTCGTCTATCAAGGCTCGCAACGCCGCAATTCCTGCCAATTCTCCTTTGCTTGCGATGGTCATGCCGATGAAATTCGTCAGCCAGGATCATGGGCGCAAGCCAAGCGCGTCGCCAAGAAAGCGCTCGACGGTGATCACTCACTGAAGAACATGAACGCCGTAAACTATCACGCTGATTACGTTAAGCCGAAGTGGTCCAAGACGTTGAAGCGCGTTGGCAAGATTGGTCGCCACATATTCTATCGTGGTGAAGGCGGCTAAACTTCTACTTCAAAAGGATTGCCTTCGAATGCTTCCGCCCCACGGCCGATGCGTTCAATTGCTTTTGACATGCGGCCATCCCGGCCCAACAATTGATCAACATGTTTGACCAGCAAGCGGTTTGGGGTTGCTGACGGCGAGAGTTCACGCAGCTCACGCGCAAGTGCCTCCTCGTTATCAGGACGAAGCGCACACATGGTGCAATAGGCCGCAGCTGTTGAACGGCTGATGCCCGCCCAGCAATGAATGAGCAGGGGCTTATTGCGGTCCCACTTCCGCACAAAGGACAATAGCCGCTCTGCATCCGTTGCACCAGGTGCAGTCAGGCCCGGCGTCAACATTGCAATGTCATTGAGGGCAAGTCTCAAATGTTGCACATCTGAAAATTCAGGCCAGTGGGACTCAGGTGAGAGAAGCGAAATGACATGGCTCGCCTCATGCAATTTGACCTGCTCATGCGCAGCAGCAAGAGAGCAGACGACAAGCTTCATGTCAGCCCCTTGAAGAGTTCGACATAGCGCGCCGCAGCCTCACGCGGCGCTTGCGGTACAAGATGGAAAAACCCCTCTGTGCCCTTGCCGGACAATCCCTTGGGGCGACCGAAAAACTTCTGCGCCTCTTCCAAACCAAAGCCCGCAAGCTGTGTGGCTTCCAGAAACGCCGCCGTCTTGTCGGCCTGCTTGATCAGCAATTCGGTTTCCTCCGGTGTTGCATGCGGCAAACCAAAGCGGATGTGAATGGCACCAAGAAGGCGATGTTCGAAAGATTTGTAGTCAAGACCAAGGGCAGCCTTGAACGGCGAGATCATGTCACCAATCACATATTCCGGCGCATCATGCAGAAGTGCCATGAGCTGTTGCTGCCTCGTGAACGAGGTGTTCACATGCGTCGCAATTTCAGCAACCAGCACACAATGTTGTGCAACAGAAAAAGCATGATCGCCCTTGGTCTGCCCATTCCATCGCGCCACACGCGCAAGCCCATGCGCAATGTCTTCAATCTCGACATCAAGCGGCGAGGGGTCAATCAGGTCAAGCCTGCGCCCCGACAGCATGCGTTGCCAGGCTCTTGTCATTTGCGCGCGAGCTTCTTCACAGCATCATAACGGTGACACTCCACCATATGATCATTCACCAATCCGCACGCCTGCATGAAGGCATAAACAATTGTCGGGCCAACAAAACGAAAGCCGCGCTTCTTCAAATCTTTCGACACGCGCTCGGCCAAGGGTGTTGCGGCAGGCACATCTTTCATCGAGCGCATCTGGTTTTGCAAAACCTTGCCATCGTTAAAGCCCCAGAGATGCGCAGAAAAATCCGGCATTTCGAGATAGGCCTGCGCGCTGGTAATAGCCGCTTCGATCTTCAAGCGATTGCGCACAATGCCTGCATCCTGCATCAGCGCTTCGATTTTGCGCGCATCGTAGCTTGCAATGACTTCCGGATTGAAACCATCAAACGCGCTTCGAAAATTCTCGCGCTTCCTGAGAATGGTGATCCACGAAAGCCCGGCCTGAAAACCATCGAGAATGAGTTTTTCCCAAAGGGCGCGCGAGTCATATTCAGGAACGCCCCAGTCGGTGTCGTGATAGTGCACATAGATCGGATCAGTGCCGCACCACGAACAGCGGCACACACCATCGTCGTGAATGACTGCAGTCACTTCGAAAACTCCGGAACAACAACTTCATAGGTAATCCAGTCCGGCTTCAGCACTGTGACTGGTGCAGGCCCGGCCATCAACGGCGCTTTCGCTTCGGCGAGACGATCAATGCGCAACAGGGCAAGCGCCACATCAGCCGCATGCGAATAGGCCTCACCAATCAACTTACCATCGGACGTGATCTGTTCATCGCGCGGATGTTGCGGGCCGGTGCGAATGGGCAAGAACCGACTACGTGCTGTTCCCCGGTGCTGCATGCGCGACACAACTTCCTGGCCAACATAACAGCCCTTGGTGAAGCTGACGGCTTTCATCTGATCGAAATTCGCTTCATGCGGGAAAATTTTTTCAACACCCAAATCAAGATCACTGTCAGCAAGCCCCAGCACAATACGCCGCTCCTCATAGCCGCGCGAACCTGGCACATTGATAAACGTACCCGCGTCCGAAAAACTGCGAAAGCCCATGCCGGCATGGCGCGGATCAGCATAGGTGAAGGGATCATCAGGGCGCGCCACATGCACGCCCACTTCCAGGGTATTATCGATCTCAATCCCGATTTTGGCGCGCAGACGATAGAGCGCCAATCGCTTTACCAGATCGGAAATCTGCGATGCGGCGCAATCGATCAACACCCGCGTATCGGAATGATAGATAAAAATGTCATGCAGGATTTTACCTTGCGGCGACAACAGCGCCCCATACCGCGCCTCACCCACTGGAAGTCCGGAAAGCTCGCAGGTGAGGATGTTGTCGAGAAAACCCAACACATTTTCGCCCGAGAGCGAAAGCACGCCTCGGTCGGGTCGGTTCTGGTCGGGGAAGGGTGGCAGGTTCATGGATTCGGTATCGATTTGATGTGTGGAGCAGAGTGTGGGCACGTGAGCTTTGATCGTCAAGCTCTCAAAATTCCGTCATGGCCCGCTTCAGGCGGGCCGCGCATTTCTACCGCGTGTGGGTGGCCCGCCTGAAGCGGGCCATGACGGCAAAGTAGGGGATTTACTTATCGCTGTTCATATGGTGTTTGGGTTCAAACCGCCGAAAAGAAAGCGTCATGATCCTGTCAGCCGATTTGATTTTGAAGGGTGCAACCGTCGTCAATCACGATGGCGCTCACTTGCGTGATATCGCGGTGAAAGATGGCCGGATTGTTGATGCTGGCAACGCAGCAGAAGTGATCGATTGCAAGGGCTTGCACATTTTGCCCGGCGTGATCGACAGCCAGGTGCATTTTCGCGAGCCCGGACTTGAGCACAAGGAAGATCTTGCATCGGGTAGCCGTGCCGCCGTGATGGGTGGCGTGACAGCCGTATTCGAAATGCCCAACACCAAGCCAGCCACAACAACTGCGGAGCGATTGGCCGACAAGGTGGCGCGCGCACGCAATCGCATGTTCTGCGACTTTGCGTTCTATGTCGGTGGAACGCGGGAAAAAATTGCTGAGATCAGCGAGCTGGAAAATCTCGAAGGCTCGGCTGGGATCAAGGTGTTCGCAGGCTCATCGACAGGTGACTTGCTCGTGGAGGATGACAGTGGCCTCGATGCGATCATCGCGCGCCTTTCGCGCCGTGCTGCGTTTCACAGTGAAGACGAAATGCGGCTGCGTGAACGTGTTTCGCATCAAGTTGTTGGCGATCCATCAAGCCATCACATCTGGCGCGATGTGGAGGCCGCACGCCTGTGTACCGAGCGACTTTTGAAGATTGCGCGCAAGCACAAGAAGCGCATTCATGTCTTGCATATTTCAACAGCGGAGGAATTGCCACTGCTGGCGGCCCATCGCGATATTGCAACAGTTGAAGTCACACCGCATCACTTGACGATGTGCTCTGATGACTACGCAAGGCTTGGCACAAAATTGCAGATGAATCCGCCAGTTCGTGAAAAGCATCACCGAGATGCACTTTGGCGCGCGATCAATTCCGGATTGGTGGATGTGCTGGGCTCAGACCACGCGCCGCACACGCTGGAAGAAAAAGCCAAACCCTATCCGCAATCACCTTCCGGCATGACGGGTGTGCAAACCCTGGTGCCGATCATGCTGGATCATGTGAACAAGGGGCATCTCACTCTAGAGCGCTTTGTCGATCTCACATCGCATGGACCCAATCGGATTTTCGGTATCGCGCGAAAAGGTCGCATCGCTGAGGGTTACGATGCTGATTTCACCATTGTCGATATGAAGCGCCGCGAAACGATAACGAACAAATGGATCGAAAGCCGCAGCGCCTGGACGCCTTATGATGGCGTGAAAGTGCAAGGCTGGCCCGTGGGCACAATGGTGCGCGGGCGCTTTGCGATGTGGCAAGGCGAAATTGCAAAGCAGGCGCACGGCGCGCCAGTGAAGTTTTTGGAGAATAAAGCATGACAAGTTTTCGCGCACTGCAAGTCGTTAAAGAAGGTGATACCCAACGCGTTCAGTTTGCAACACTGACTGAAGCGGATCTGATGCCTGGCGATGTGACGATTGGGGTTGAGCATTCATCAGTGAATTACAAGGATGGTTTGGCCGTCACTGGCAAGGCCCCGATCATCCGCCAATTTCCACTGATCCCCGGTGTTGATCTTGCGGGCACAGTGATGAGCTCTGAACATCCGCGCTACAAAAAGGGCGACAAGGTTGTGCTCGGCGGTTGGGGTGTCGGCGAAAATCATCACGGTGGCTTTGCTGAAGTCGCGCGCGTCAAGGGTGATTGGCTGGTGCCGTTGCCCAAAGGTTTCACAACGGCGACGGCCATGGCGATTGGTGTTGCGGGCTATACCGCGATGCTCTGCGTGATGGCGCTGGAAGAGCAGGGCATCACGCCTGACAAGGGTGAAATTATTGTGACAGGTGCCGCAGGTGGCGTGGGCAGTGTATCGGTCGCGTTGTTGTCGAAGCTTGGCTACACTGTTGCCGCCTCCACTGGCCGCATCGAAGAAGAAGCTTTTTTGAAATCGCTCGGTGCGACAACTGTTGTTAACCGCGCGGAGTTTAACACACCCGTAAAACCACTCGCCAAAGCGCGCTGGGCTGGTGGCATTGATAGTGTGGGCTCCACCACGCTCGCCAACATTCTCTCCCAAACCAAGGACGATGGCGCGATTGCCGCCTGTGGTCTTGCGCAAGGGGCCGACCTTCCGGCATCAGTGCTACCATTCATCTTGCGTGGTGTGCGTTTGATTGGTGTGAACTCAGTCACAACTCCACTGCCACGCCGCGAAGCCGCATGGGCCAGATTGGTGCATGATCTCGATGTGAAGAAGCTCGCATCACTCACCACACATGTGAAGCTCGACGATGTACCGCGCATCGCAGCCGAAATAGTTTCCGGCAAAGTGCGCGGTCGTGTGGTGGTAGACCTCTAATTACTGACGCGATTTGATAACCGTGAACTCGCCCTTGCGCACGCGCTCGGGCAGGCGTTCGCACATCACGGCGACGGGTTCTTCGCCGTAGGATTCGATCATGTCGGAAAGCGCTGCAAAGATCGCGGCAGATGCCAACGCATCCGGATCAACGCCGTCGTAGAGCGCTTCTTCCCAGGCTTCCAAAAGGTAGCGGAGTGCTGCTTGTTTTTGCTCCTGTGGCAAGGAGGGAACGGGCAAGTCTTTGAAAGCGTGTTTGTGCATGGTTCTTTTTTCTAAGGCCTCATGACCTTAGCAATTTTATGTGTCCTGACGAGGCGAGTCTTTAACCAAGGTTAACGCGCGAATGACTATTTGAATCAAAACTTTAAGAGATGCTGTGCGGCCATCAAGGCTTTGGCGATGTTGGGAGCGAGCAGAATATCGCGCGTTTGTGATGGTAAAAACCAGCCTGCATCCTGCGCATCACTTTGCGCAATCGCTTCACCTGACAAGTGAAATCCTGTGTAGCAATAGATTTTGTAGCGCCCATGCGGTGTCACAATTTCATACGTGCCCACCAGTTGCTGCAAATCTGCAGCCACGCCGGTTTCTTCTGCGAGCTCGCGATAGGCTGCATCGATAGGCGATTCCCCAGTTTCGATCTTGCCGCCGGGAAACGCCCACACACCTTCCTTGCGCTTGATCAAAAGGGCCTTGCCCTCGCGCCACACGCAGGCCGAAGCGGCCCGGATCAGCTGTTGAGTGGTCGCAGCGTTTTGAATAGACTCATGTGCCATGTGTGGACTTTACAGTTTCAAACGCTCACCGGAAGAGGTGCGGTCGTTGTTTGCTTATCTCGAGCAGCCGAACTTCCCGCCGCGCCCCTATGTGGCGCCGGCGAGCCCGATTGCAATTGTGCGCTATGACATGGAGCAGGGGGTAGAAGGCCGCCACTTCGCGCTGGTGCGCTGGGGCTTTGTGCCTAGCTGGGCCAAGGAAATGCAATCGCGCCCGCTGATCAACGCACGTTCGGAAACCATTCTGGAAAAAGCAAGTTTCAAGAACGCCATTCGCCGTCGCCGCTGCTTGATTCCCACCGATGGGTTTTATGAATGGGAAGGCGATATTCCCGGCAAGAAAAAACCGTTCCACATCCATCGACCCAATCATCAGCTGTTCGCATTTGCAGGTGTGTGGGAACATTGGATGGCACCAGATGGATCAGAGCTTGAGACAGCGGCGATCATCACGGCTGAACCCAATCTGGAAATCTCGCGCATTCACGACCGCAGCCCCGTGGTGATTGCACCCCAAGATTTCGCGCGCTGGCTCGATCCCGTCAATGATGATCACTTTGCCGATTTGATGCGCCCGCCCGATGATGGCTACTTCGTGCTGGAACCCACAGTTATCGTCCGCAATGCGCCACCGAAGAAAGTGGCACCGCCAAAACCGCAGATGGATTTGTTTTAACGCATCTTGATCGATTTCTGCAGGCTGACCACGTCGCTAGATGCATAGCCCATTTTGGCCCAGAATTTCAGCGCATCGTCATTGCCGTTGCGCACCAGAATGTTGATCTTGTGAATACCATGTTGATCGAGCCATTGCTCCGCATACTGAACAATTTCACGTCCGAACTTGCGATTGCGATAGGCAGGATCAACCCCGACATAGTAAAGTGTGCCGCGATGGCCATCGTGCCCCACCATCAAGGCTGCAACAATGACATCGTCCAATTCCCAAACCAGGACGGTGGAATTTGCGCTCCGCCGCGCGAGGGCAATATCCGACACTGGATCGTTCCATGGCCGCGTCAGCCCACAACGCTGCCACAGCGCAATCACTGTGCGAATGTCGCGGTCTTCGATCTCGCGCCAGCGCTTCATGGCAGCACGCGACCGGGATTGAGAATGTTGTGGGGATCGAGTGCTGCTTTAATCGCGCGCATCATGTCGATTTCAACGGTTGATTTGATCTCACTCATGCGGTGCCGCTTCAAACGACCAATGCCATGCTCGGCACTGATCGAACCATTGTGCGCTTTGACAAGCGCGAACACCACATCATTCATCGCCTCCCATTGATCAAGATAGGATTGCTTATCTGCACCAATCGGTTGCGACACATTGAAGTGCAAATTGCCATCGCCAATATGGCCAAAGCACACGGGCCGCGCGCCGGGGAAGTACTTGGCAATCGCCGCATGTGCTTCGGCAATGAACTTCGCAATGTGCGACACAGGCACGGAGATATCATGCTTGATTGAGCCGCCCTCTGGTTTTTGAGCCTCCGAAAGCTTCTCGCGCAAATCCCAGATTTCAGCGCGTTGTTGCTCTGATTGCGCGATGACGCCATCGATGACGGCGGCTTTTTCGTACACCTGCTCGGCAAGACCCAAAGCCGCATCGGAAAATTCCGCCAGCACAAACCACGGCGCTGATGTGGTGATCAGATTGCGCAAGCCGAAATGTCTGGTGGTAAACTCCATGCCAATCGCCGGGATCAATTCGCATGCCGTAAGACTGTTGCCGCCCACCGATTTCAAAACACCAAAGAGCGCGATGGCAGCATCTGCATCCTTCACCGCATAGAGCGCTGTTTCAAAATGCCGGGGCTTTGGAAAAAGTTTCAGCGCCGCCGCAGTGATCACGCCAAGCGTGCCCTCGGAACCGATAAACAGGTTCTTGAGATCATAGCCTGTATTGTCCTTGCGCAATTTGCGAAGCCCATTCCACACCCGACCATCCGCCAGCACCACTTCAAGCCCAAGACAAAGATCGCGCGTGTTGCCATAGGCCAGCACATTGAGCCCGCCCGCATTGCTGGCAAGATTGCCACCAATCTGGCACGTACCCTCGGAAGCAAGCGACAGGGGAAACAGCCGATCCGCATTCGCTGCAGCCTCCTGTACGGATTGCAATGTGCAACCCGCTTCGACAGTCATCGAGAAATCTGCGGCATCAATTTCACGAATGCGATTGAGCCGTGAAAGTGACAAAACAATCTCATCACCAACATCGGTTGGCGTGCCCCCGCCCACCAACCCCGTATGCCCACCTTGTGGAACGATCTTGGTTCCCGTCGCAGAGGCAATTGCGAGGATGCGTGAGACTTCTTCAACACTTCCGGGGCGCAAAACCAGTGGCGTCTTGCCAACCCAAAGCCCCCGCCACTCTGTGATGTGCGCGGTCATATCTCCAGGATTTGTGATAGCAAATCTCGCACCAACCACATCGATCAACTGCTGCAGGGTTTCCTGTGAAGGGATCATGCAGCCCTCGGTGCTGTGGCGCGCTTCAAACGATCATTGATCGCCTCACCCAATCCAACATTTGGAATGGGGGCAACCGCAATTGCGTTGGGATGCAACGCGTCTATGTCGTGCAACATGCGAAACAGGTTTGCGGCTGCCTCGACCAGATTTCCAGATTGTGAAAGTGACCACGGCCCATTCGCATATGGTCCAAAGCCCAGATAGATTTCGCCAGCATCAGGGGCAGCAGCATCAAGCCGCAGACTTGCGCGCGGGGCATAATGACTGGCCAATTGTCCCGGCGCATGCAGCTCATCAAAGCGTGTTGGTGTCATCACCTGCCGTCCCAGAAAGTCTGAAAGTTCTTCTCGCGCAATACCACCCACTCGCAACAAATAAGGACCATCATCCATGACGCGGACGACGGTGGATTCAACGCCAACCGCACACGCGCCACCATCAAGAATGATGTCGACCTTATCTCCAAGATTATTCCGCACATGCTGCGCTGATGTGGGCGAAAGCTGACCAGAGGGATTTGCACTCGGCGCAACCACAGGCTTGCCAAAAGCGCGCAACAATTCCAGCGCCAGCGGATGCGAAGGCACGCGAATGGCAATCGTATCAAGCCCCGCTGAGGCGAGAAGTGACACGGGACAATCATCGGCACGCGGCACAACAAGCGTGAGCGGACCCGGCCACAACGCGCGCGCCAGTTTTTCCGAAAGTGGATCAAATTTTCCCAAGGCGAGCGCTGCATCAATATCAGCGACATGCGATATCAGCGGATTGAATTGCGGGCGGCCCTTGGCGGCGTAGACTTTCGCAACGGCGTGATCCTGCGTGGCATCAGCGCCAAGACCGTAAACCGTCTCGGTTGGAAAGGCCACCAAACCGCCGTCTTGCAGCACCTGAACAGCTTTCGAAATAGGATTTGAAGAATTCATCACGCCAAGCCTATAGCAGAGTGAAAGTTCAGCTCAAATCATGTCGACACTCATTTATACGCACCCCTCAGCCGTGCTGCACGACACCCCCGCAGGCCATCCCGAGCGCGCCGACCGTATGCGGGCGATCATGAAAGTGCTGGCCTCGCCGCATTTCAAGGGTCTGCATATTCTCGAGGCACCACGCGGCCGTGACGACGATATACTGCGCGCGCATACGCACGAGCATTTGCAGCTGATCAATTCGCGCGCGCCAGAGCAGGGGCATGAGTATCTCGATACTGACACTGTCATGTCGCCGGATTCACTGGAAGCCGCTTTGCGAGCAGTGGGTGCTGCCACATCGGCTGTCGATGCCGTGTTCAAGGGTGATGCGGCCAATGCCTTTTGCGCCATGCGGCCACCTGGCCATCACGCCGAAAGCAATCGCGCCATGGGTTTTTGCCTGTTCAATCAGGCAGCGATTGCAGCACTTTATGCGCGCCACACCTATGGGGTTCAGCGTGTGGCAGTGGTTGATTTCGATGTGCATCATGGCAACGGCACGCAGGATATCTTCTGGTCGGACCCCAATATGTTTTATGGCTCAACCCACCAGATGCCTCTTTATCCCGGCTCAGGAGCTTCAAGCGAAACTGGGGCTGGCAACATTTTCAATGCACCGTTGCGCGCTGGCGATGGCGGGGCAGAATTCAAGGAAGCCATGCAGAGTGTGATCCTGCCCGCACTTGATGTGTTCCAGCCTGAGTTGGTGATCATCTCGGCAGGCTTTGATGCACATGAAAACGATCCGCTGGGATCATTGCAATTGACTGAAAGCGATTTTGCCTGGGCTACATTGAAGCTGATGGAAGCCGCCGAAATCCACGCCGGATCGCGCGTTGTTTCAGTGCTCGAGGGCGGCTATGATCTTGCAGGACTGGCAGGTTCGGTTGCCGTGCATTTACAGGCGCTGATGCATGGTAGTGAGTTTGCCAGTAGCGAAGATGCCGAAGAACAAGACGAAGACGAGGACGACGAGGAAGCATGAGCGAAACTGTGGACATCTCAAAACTGTCATTCGAAAAGGCGCTTGCCATGCTCGAAGAAATTGTCACGCGCCTTGAAAGCGGCAAGGTTGATCTTGAGGACTCGATCAAGATTTATGAGCAGGGTGAAACACTGCGTAAACATTGCGAAACGAAACTCGCTGAAGCCGAAGCGCGCATCGAAAAAATCACACTCGATTCATCTGGCAAGCCCAAGGGCAAAGAACCGCTGGACGTTGCGTGACCAATATCCCGGTTTTTGATGGCCACAATGATGTGCTGCTGCGCCTGTGGCAAAAGCGATCTGCGCGTGCGCATCTGGATTTTGTTGAAGGCGATGGTGTTGGCCACATCGATCTGCCGCGCTTGAAAAAAGGTGGCATGATCGGTGGCCTCTACGCAATTTTTCCACCGCCTGTTTCTGAACATCTGCCAGATGATGATGAACTCAACCCGCCCCAAGATGGTGAGCTCTCGCATTCATTGGCGCGCCGCTCAACGCTTGAGATGGCCGATATTCTTGATGCGATCATTGCTGCAAGTGAAGGTGTAGCGCGAAAGTGCCTGAGCGTTGCTGATATTCGGCGAGCGATTGCCGATGATGCGCAGGCGATGGTGTTTCACATCGAAGGCGCTGAAGCGATCACGCGCGATCTTGACGGATTGGAAATGCTGCATGCGCGCGGGCTTCGTTCGCTTGGACCGGTGTGGTCACGGCCCAACTGGTTTGGCGACGGTGTGCCGTTTCGTTTTCCATCCTCGCCGGATACCGGCCGCGGATTGACCGATGCGGGCCGCGCATTGGTAAGGGCCTGCAACGCATTGCGCATCATGGTGGACTGCGCCCACATGACCGAAAAGGCGTTTTGGGGCACAGCCGAAGTGAGCACCGCACCACTCGTTGCCAGCCATTCCAATGTGCATGCGATCTGCGCTTCGTCGCGCAATCTCACTGATGATCAGTTGCGCGCCATTGGCGAACGGCGTGGATTGGTCGGTCTCAATTTCGCAACCGGTTTCCTGCGGCCCGATGGCCATTGGTCAACTGATACAGCATTGGATGTCATGCTGCGCCATCTCGATCACATGTTGAAAATTGTCGGCGAAGATTGCGTTGGCCTTGGTTCGGATTTCGATGGTGCGCGCATTCCTCGCGCCATTGGCGATGTCTCTGGTCTTCCTGAGTTGATCGAAGCGATGCGCGCACATGGCTATGGAGACGGGCTTATCACCAAGATCGCCAGCGAAAATTGGCTGCGTGTTTTGGAAGCAACCTGGTCTCACGCGTAGCGAAATACAAAAACAGCCCAGAGTGCTGCGACTGCAAGTGCACCCCATAGCGGCGCGCCGAAAATCCCGAGCCACGCGAGGAATATGAAACACGTGCCAAGATGCGTCATGAACAGACGGTCCCCGCGCGTGGTATCAAGTGCAAACACGCCACGCCGTGGGTTGCCGCCGGGTTCGAAATATTCCCAAACACCCATCGCGGCGATGGAACCGAAAATGTAAAGGAAGAACGCGATTGATACGCGGTTCCACGCCATCCACGAACCGAGCGGCTGTTGCCACCATTCCGGCGAGAAGAAAACTGGTGCGTCCATGATGCTTCCTCACACACGCCCCAGGGCAAAGCCCTTGGCAATATAATTGCGAACGAAATAGACGACGAGTGCACCGGGGATCAGCGTCAACACGCCAGCTGCTGCAAGCAAGCCAAGCTCATAGCCCGATGTCGATGCAGTCTTGGTCATCGCCGCAACAATGGGTTTGGCGGCAACTGACGTCAGGTTTTTCGCCAGCAGCATTTCTACCCATGAAAACATGAAGCAGAAAAACGCAGCCACACCAATGCCAGCCGAAATCGTCGGAATGAAAATGCGCAGGAAAAAGCGCGGGAAGGAATAGCCATCAACATAGGCCGTTTCATCTAGCTCCTTCGGCACACCAGACATGAAGCCTTCAAGGATCCACACAGCAAGCGGCACGTTGAACAGTGTATGCGCCAACGCCACAGCCCATGGTGTGTCGAACAATCCGACGGCGGAATACAAATTCACAAATGGAAGCACGAACACGGCGGGCGGTGCCATGCGGTTGGAGAGAAGCCAGAAAAACAAATGCTTGTCGCCCAAAAACCGATAACGCGAAAATGCATAGGCAGCGGGCAGGGCGGCGGCAACAGAGATCACCGTGTTGATCGCCACATAGGTGATCGAGTTGATATAGGCGCCGTACCAGGATTCATCGGTGAAGATGGTACGATAGCTCGCAAGGGTGAAGTTTCGTGGAATGAAGGAGAAGCTTGTCGTATCGAGAATTTCATTCGTGGTGCGCACCGACATGCTGACCAGCCAGTAGATCGGCAGCATCAGGAAGATGATGTAGAAGACGGGGGCAAAGCGCCACAAGCTTTTCTGCTGTGTCATGATTGCTCGCCTTCCTGGTTCCGCATCATCAGCGTGTAGAACAGCCATGATGCAAAAAGAATGATGAGGAAATAGATGATCGACATCGCAGCAGCGTGACCCAAGTCAAACTGCCCGAGCGCATATTTGACAAGGTCAATTGACAGAAATGTTGTTGAATTGCCAGGACCGCCACCAGTAAGCACGATCACCTCGGTGTAGATCATGAATGAATCCATGAAGCGCAGCAGCACGGCAATCGTCAGCACATGCTTGAGCTTCGGAAGTTGGATGAAGCGAAACACTGCCCAAGGCTTTGCGCCATCAATTTTTGCGGCTTGGTAGTAGGCGTCAGGAATTGAAACGAGGCCTGCGTAGCACAAGAGTGCGACGAGTGATGTCCAGTGCCACACATCCATTAGGATCAATGTGAACCACGCATCACCAGTCTGACGCGTGTAGTTGTAATCAATGCCAAGCGCTGTGAGTGCGTGCCACAGCAAACCGACGTTCGGCAACGCCATGATGTTCCACATCGAACCCACAACATTCCACGGAATGAGAAGCGGCAGGGCCATCAGGATAAGACACACGGAAACCCAGGGCCCTTTTTTCGGCATGGTGAGCGCCACCGCAAGTCCGAGCGGAATTTCGATGGCGAGCACAACGGCGGTAAAGAAGATATTGCGGAGCAGCGCATCGTGAAAACGGTCTGAGCGCAGGATATCGGAGAACCACTGCGTACCAGCCCAGAAAAATTCATTGTTGCCGAAAGTTTCCTGGATCGAATAATTGACCACCGTCATCAACGGCAGAATTGCGTTGAAGGCCACCAGCAAAAATACCGGAAGCACAAAGAACCACGCCTTGTTGTTGAGCGTCTTGTTCATCGCGCCGCTCCCGCAAGCCAACTGTCTTCATAGATGAAACTACGCGAGGGATCGAACGCGAGCTTTGCCGCTTTTTCCGGAATGGGCAGACCCTCAGGCACCACGAGTTTCACCGAATGGCCGGATGGAAGTTTCGTTTCAACCACGCGGACGCGCCCAATGTCGGCGACCATTATGACTTCAGCATCGATGCCTGCGTTTGCAAATGTGATAAATTCCGGACGAATGCCCAGTTCAAGTTTGCCGCTTTTTGCGGACGTGGCATTGGATGCCGCAATGCGGGACCCGCCCACATCCGCCATATTGCCTTTGACTTCGCACGGCAAAAAATTCATGCCGGGCGAACCGATGAAGTGACCGACGAATGTGTGGTGCGGTTTTTCGAAAAGCTCGATGGGCGTTCCTGTTTGCACCACTTCGCCATTGTTCATGACAACAACTTGATCGGCGAAAGTCAGCGCCTCGGTCTGGTCATGCGTCACATAAATCATGGTGCGCTTGATGCGCTGCTGTAGCTCTTTCAACTTGGAGCGCAATTGCCATTTCAAATGCGGATCAATGACAGTGAGCGGTTCATCGAACATCACAACGTTGACATCGGAGCGCACCAAGCCACGACCAAGCGAAATCTTTTGCTTGCCATCGGCAGTCAGGCCAGATGCGCGTTTCTTCAGTGTCGCTGTGAGCTCCAGCATGTCAGCAATATTTTCAACGCGCTTGGAAATCTCAGCTTCATCAACGCCACGATTGCGCAAGGGAAACGCGAGATTGTCATAGACCGTCATCGTGTCGTAGATCACCGGAAACTGAAACACTTGCGCGATGTTGCGCTGTTCCGGCGTGGCATTGGTCACGTCAACATCGTCGAAAAGGATGCGGCCTTGCGATGGCCGCAGCAATCCTGAGATCAGATTGAGCAGAGTTGTCTTCCCGCAGCCTGATGGCCCGAGCAGGGCATAGGCACCACCATCAGCCCAATCGAGATGAACACGCTTTAACGCATAGTCCTCGTCTCGCGAAGCAAGCGACATGTAAGAATGGCGCAAATTTTCAATGCTGACTTTCGCCATCAGAGCACCCGTGCCCCTTCGGCATTGAAAAACATCGCGTGCGAAAGATCAGCTGCAAAACGCACGGTCTCCCCCACCTTGATCGGCTGCACGCCAGAGGTCTGCGACACCCAGGTCTTGCCACCCGATGTGATGTGAATGACACTTTCCGATCCTGAAATTTCGGTCACCAACACGCGGCCTTGCAGCTCGTGCATAGAATTCCCGCCAGTCGTTGGCGCGAGGTAATGCGGCTTTAGGCCAATATCGTAATTGCCATCAGGCAATCGCGCAATTTCTCCGCTGGCATTCCAGACATGTCCCTCGGCAAACTTGAGCAAAGTGCCTGACTTTGTGACACGGGCCACATTGATCGGAGGATCGGAAAACACTTCAGCCGAAATGCGCGTTTGCGGATTGCGATAGACTGAAGCTGTGGGGCCATATTGCGTAACGCGCCCCTCATGCAGCAAAGCCGTGTTGCCGCCGAACAGCAAAGCTTCATGCGGCTCGGTCGTTGCATAAAAGACAATTGATTTACGGCCTGCGAACAGCTTCGGCAACTCATCGCGCAATTCTTCACGCAGTTTGTAGTCGAGATTGGCGAGTGGCTCGTCCATGAAAATCAGATCGGAGTCTTTGACAATGGCGCGCGCAATTGCTGTACGCTGTTGCTGGCCACCGGAAAGTTCTGAAGGTTTCCTGTGCAGCATCGGCGTGAGGCGCAAGATTTCTGCGGCCTTGCCCACGCGCTCCTTGATCACATCTTCCGAAAGCCTGGCAACGCGCAACGGCGAGGCGATATTCTCAAACACGTTGAGCATCGGGTAGTTGATGAATTGCTGGTACACCATCGACACATTGCGCTTTTGCACGGCAAGCTGTGTGACGTCACGACCATCATGGGTGATGCGGCCAGCGGTTGGTTTTTGAATGCCTGCCATCAGTTGCATCAAGGTTGTTTTGCCGGCGCGTGTTGCGCCCAGCAACACATTGAACGAGCCATCAGCAAAGGTGATGTCCGTCGGGTGAATATGAATGTCAGCACCAACGCGTTTCGTGAGGCCGTGTAGTTCAAGAGGCATGTTGCTGCCGTCAATCCATCAATAGCGGAAGAATACAAAAAAAGCCGGGATCGGATAATGAGCCGATCCCGGCTTTCCGGGGAGGGAAGGCTTTTACTTCATCCAGGCTTTGATGATGTCGTCATACGCCACCGTCACGCCTTGTTCTTTTTCATTTGCGAGTTTGGCCTTGGGGCCGCCCTCTTTACCCAACCATTCGGCCGGATCTTTTTTCTCGGCGAGACGTGGACCACATCCGCCGTAGGTTTTGTTGGCTTCGTCCGCGGCCTGCATACGGGCCATGGTGACTTCCATTTCCTCAGCAAGGCGATCCATCGCTTGTTGCGGTGTAAAGGCACCAGAGTTCACATCACCAATCTGCTGCCACCAGAGTTGTGCGAGCTTTGGATAATCTGGCACGTTAACGCCTGTTGGCGACCAACGCACACGGTCTGGCGAGCGATAGAACTCGACGAGACCACCAAGCTTTGCTGCACGATCCGTGAAGTGTTGCAGGTTGACGGTGGAATTGCGGATGAAGGTGAGACCCACATCGCTCTTCTTGGCATCAACAGTCTTCGAAACAGCGAACTGTGCATAGAGCCATGCGGCCTTGGCACGATCTGCTGGTGTGGATTTCAGGATCGTCCACGAGCCCACGTCCTGATAGCCAACCTTCTGGCCAGCCTTGTAGTATGGACCATGTGGTGATGGAGCCATGCGCCACAGCGGCTCACCAGCATCGTTCACAGTGTTGTTGCCATCAGCTTTTGAGGCAACCATCGAGGCTGTAAACGCTGTGTACCAGAAAATCTGCTGGGCCACATTGCCGGATGAAAGTGCGGGCAACGACTGATAGAAATCATAGTCGGCTGCACCGGGAGGGGCGTACTTGCGCAGCCACTCATCCCATTTTGCAATGGCATAAACAGCGGCTGGGCCGTTGGTTTCACCACCGCGCGCAGTTGAAGCACCTGATGGATTGCACGAACCCTTTTCCATGCGGATGCCCCATTCATCAATGGGAATGCCGTTTGGTTCGCCAGCCGTACCAGCACCAGCCATCGAGAGCCAGGCATCGGTCATGCGCCAACCAAGATCAGGCGCGCGCTTGCCGTAATCCATGTGACCATAGATCTTGACGCCATCGATTTCCTTCACGTCTTCAGTGAAGAATTGCGCGATATCCTCATAGGCCGACCAGTTGACAGGAACGCCAAGGTCATAGCCATACTTGGCCTTGAACTTTTCCTTGAGATCGGCGCGGTCAAACCAGTCCTTGCGGAACCAGTAAAGGTTGGCGAACTGCTGGTCAGGCAATTGATAGAGCTTGCCATCCGGACCAGTGGTGAACTGCTTGCCGATGAAATCATCGAGGTCAAGACCGGGGTTGGTCACATCTTTCCAATCACCCGCCATCGCGTCCGACAGATTGTAGGTCTGCTGCAGACGGGAATGCGTGCCGATCAAATCCGAATCGTTGACGTAGCCGTCATAGAGATTGCGGTTGGTCTGCATCTGCGTTTGCACGGCCTGCACAACTTCACCTTCACCGAGGATCTGGTGGTTCACCTTGATGCCGGTGATTTCCTCAAACGCCTTGGTAAGAACGGTGGATTCATAAGTGTGCGTTGGAATGCCCTCCGAGAGCACATTGATTTCCATGCCTTTGAATGGTTCTGCAGCCTTGATGAACCATTCCATTTCCTTGGCCTGATCAGCCTTGGACAACGCGGAGATGGTGAATTCGGTGTCGATCCATTTTTGTGCGGCAGCCATATCGGCCTGCGCAGGCGCTGCAAATGTTGCGAGCGCAACAGCTGCAGAAGCCAGAAGCTTCATCTTCATAGGTTTCCTCCCTAAGTTTTTTGCGGCGTGCTAGAGCACGCGTACCGAGACTATCAAACGAAAAAAACCGCGCGTCAATACAGTTAATTACGAAAATCAGAGCCTTGAGAACTTTCGTTTCTTGCGTAAAACGAAAAAATATGGAACTTTGAAAGTTCGGATTGACAGAAACGAAACATGCTGCAATGCGGTATAGCAGCCGAATGATATTGAAATGACGCCACTTTCTCCTCGCCAACAACAGATTCTCGCTATCGCCCGCAAGCAGGGCAATGTTGGCGTTGAAGGCCTTGCAGAGAATTTTGGCGTAACGCCTCAAACCATCCGCAAGGATTTGAACGAGCTTTGCGACTCGCGCCATCTCACGCGCACCCATGGTGGTGCAATGCTTTCGAGTGGCGTTGAGAACATGGCCTATGAATCGCGCAGGCAATTGTCGGCGGAAGAAAAAGGCAGCATCGCGCGCCAAGCCGCAAGCCTCATTCCCAACGACTGCTCGCTGTTCATCAACATTGGCACGACAACAGAAGAAGTGGCGAAGGCTCTTGTTCATCATGAAGGGCTGATGGTGATCACCAATAATATTCACGTCGCACAAATCTTGCTGCCGTGCCCACGCATCGAAGTGATTCTTGTTGGCGGGACCGTGCGCCGCAGTGATGGTGGCATTGTAGGCGAACAAGCTGTTGATGCGATCTCGCAGTTCAAGGTCGATTTCGCCGTGATGGGTGTGTCGGCCATCGATGATGATGGTGCATTGCTGGATTTCGATGTGCGAGAAGTGCGCGCCGCGCGCGCCATCATCAGTAATTCGCGTCACGTGATTTTGGTTTCTGACAGCTCGAAATTCACCCGTACAGCCCCGGTGCGCATTGGCCATATTTCGCAAGTCGATACATTCGTGACCGACCAGCCACCGCCAGATCAGATCGTGGAAATCTGCCGCGACAATGGTGTGAAGCTTGATGTGGTTGAAGTGAAGTTTGACGAACAGCTCGCGGAGTTGAAGAATGCTGTATGACCTGTTCATCATTGGCGGCGGCGTGAACGGCTGCGGCATAGCCCGCGATGCAGCGGGCAGGGGCCTCAAGGTGTTTCTGGCAGAGCAAAACGATCTCGCATCTGGCACTTCATCGGCTTCGACGAAGTTGATCCACGGTGGTCTCCGCTATCTTGAACACTATGAATTCCGTCTGGTGCGCGAAGCCTTGATCGAACGTGAAGTGCTGTTGAAAGCCGCACCTCACATCATCTGGCCGCTGCGCTTTGTGTTGCCGCACCATTCTGGTTTGCGCCCGCGCTGGCTCATTCGGCTTGGCTTGTTCCTCTATGATCATCTCGGCGGTCGCAAGATCTTGCCACCAACCCGCAGCGTGAATTTCGCCACCGACGAAACCGGAAAACCGCTGAAGGAAGAGTTTACGCACGGCTATGAATATTCGGATTGTTGGGTGGAGGATGCGCGTCTTGTCGTGTTGAACGCGCGCGATGCAGCAGATCGCGGTGCAGAAATCCGTACACGGACGAAAGTGCTGAGTGCGCGTCGCGACAAGGGCGAATGGGCTGTCACTATTTCCAAAAATGGTGAGACCGAAGAAATTCGCGCCAAGGCATTGGTCAATTCCGCTGGGCCATGGGTAAGCCAGGTATTGGCACAAGTGGTGGGTCAGAACGATCCTGCAAAAATCCGCATGGTAAAGGGCAGTCATCTTGTTGTTGATCGCCTCTATGATCACGACCGCTGCTATATTTTCCAAAATGGCGATGGCCGCATCTGCTTTGCCATTCCATATGAGCAGAACTACACGCTGATCGGCACGACCGACGAGGATCACAAGGGCGATCCCGGCAAACCTGAAATCAGCGACGAAGAAACCGACTATATGCTCCATGCGGTGAGCGAATATTTCAAGACTCCAGTGACGCGCGCCAAGGTACGCTGGGCCTATTCCGGCATTCGTCCCCTATATGATGACGGCGCAAGCAAGGCCCAGGAGGCCACGCGTGACTATGTGTTGAAGCTTGATCACAAGCCGGGCGAAGCGCCATTGCTCTCGATCTTCGGCGGCAAGATCACCACGGCCCGCAAGTTGGCGGAGTCCGCGCTGAAGGAATTGCAGGTGTTCTTCCCCGCGATGACTGCGCCGTGGACCCATCAAGGCCACTTGCCCGGCGGTGATATCGCAGTCGAAAAAGTCGATGCCGAAATTGCGGCGCTGCAAAAGAAGTATTCATTCTTGAAGCCACAAAATGTGCGTCGGCTTTTCCGCGCTTACGGCACAAAAATAGAAACCATTTTGAACGGCGCGCGCTTCGGCGCTGATCTTGGCGAAAGCATTGGCCCGTTGACTGCGCGCGAGATTGAATATCTGAAGTCGCAGGAATGGGTTGAAACCGCTGATGATATTCTATGGCGGCGCTCCAAGCTTGGCCTGCACATGAAGCCGGATCAGCAACAGGCACTGCGCGACTACATGGAAAAGACACCGGGAGCATCGTGATGGCGCAATATATTCTGGCAATCGATCAGGGCACCACATCGTCGCGTGCGATTGTGTTTGATACAAAACTGCGCCCCAAGGCTTCGGGTCAGAAGGAATTCAAGCAGTTCTTCCCTGCGTCAGGTTGGGTGGAGCATGATCCGGAGGAAATCTGGAAATCAGTTCTGACCACGGTGAAGCAGGCGCTGGTCAAAGCGAAAGTGAAGCCCGCGAACGTCGCATCAATCGGTATCACCAATCAGCGCGAAACCGTTGTGCTGTGGGACCGCGTCACGGGCAAGGCCATTCACAAAGCCATTGTCTGGCAGGACCGCCGCACATCCGACATGTGCACCAAGATGAAAGCGCAGGGACAAGAAGCAACGTTCACGGCAAAGACCGGCCTGCTGCTCGACCCTTATTTCTCCGGCACTAAGCTTTCTTGGCTGCTCGACAATGTGAAAGGCGCACGCGAGCGTGCTGAACGCAGCGAACTTGCATTCGGCACCATCGACACATTTTTGATCTGGCGATTGACAGGCGGCAAGGTGCACGCAACCGATGCCACCAACGCCTCACGCACATTACTCTATAACATCCACACCGGGCAGTGGGACGATGAATTGCTCCGTATACTGAATATTCCGCGTGCACTCCTGCCCGAAGTGAAGGACTGTGCCGCCGACTTTGGTGTGACCGACAAGAAACTGTTCGGCGTAGGCATTCCAATCGGCGGCGTCGCAGGTGATCAACAAGCCGCGACCATTGGCCAAGCCTGCTTCTCACCCGGCATGATGAAATCAACTTATGGCACGGGCTGCTTTGCGTTGCTGAACACAGGCGCCAAAGCGGTGCCATCCAAAAACCGCATGCTTACAACTGTGGCTTATCAACTCGACGGCAAGCGCACTTATGCGCTCGAAGGATCGATCTTCATCGCAGGCGCTGCGGTGCAATGGCTGCGCGATAGCGTGAAGCTGGTGAAAAAGGCCAGCGACACTGGCCCTCTCGCCACCAAGGCCGATCCAGCACAACAAGTGATCATGGTCCCGGCATTCGTCGGGCTCGGCGCGCCCTATTGGAATGCAGAGGCACGCGGTGCATTGTTCGGCCTCACGCGCGGAACAACCAACAAGGAAATCGCGAAGGCCGCACTCGAAGCCGTGTGCTTTCAAACCCGTGATCTTCTCGAGGCGATGAAAAAGGATTGGGGTACTGAAGGCGAAACCGTGTTGCGTGTTGACGGCGGTATGACATCATCAGACTGGACCATGCAATGCCTCGCAGACATTCTGGACGCACCTGTTGATCGGCCAAAGGTTTTGGAAACAACAGCAGTGGGTGCAGCCTATCTCGCAGGACTGCAAGCAGGTCTTCTGCCACCGCCCGAAATTTTCGCCAAGAGCTGGGCCCGCGAAAAGCGCTTTGTGCCGAAGATGAAGGGCGATCTGCGCGAAGCAAAATACTCAAGCTGGAAAGACGCCGTACGGAAACTCCTGGCGTGATGTTTGAGGATCTGCGCAAACTCTCAGCGAAGGTCGGTGCCAATCCACTCTTGGTACAAGCCGCAGGTGGAAATACTTCGATCAAGCAGGATGGCCTGATGTGGATCAAGGCATCTGGCACTTGGCTGCGTGATGCTGAAACAAAAGACATCTTTGTGCCATTGGATTTTGCGCGCCTCCAGGTCGCGTTGGACGCAGACGATCCTGCTTGCGAAGCCTGCACCGATTTCGTTATCAACGAGCGCAATCCCGGTGGCTTGCGTCCCTCAATTGAAACATCCGTGCACGGAATAATGCCGCAAAGAGTTGTCGTCCACTTGCATTGCGTCAACACTATTGCCTGGGCCATCCTGCTTGATGCCGAACAACAACTGGCCAAGCACCTCCATGCTTTCAACTGGGCCTATGTGCCTTACGCAAGACCCGGCCTGCAGCTGTGCCGCGCTATCAAGAAAGCGAAACGCCCAGACACAAATGTGCTGGTGCTCGGCAATCACGGTCTCGTCGTTGGTGCGGAGACAGTTACCGACGCAAAGTATTTGCTGGAAGAGGTCGTGGCTGCAATGCAACGCCCCGCAAACCCACCGCTGTTGCCAGATCTTGCCGCGCTGACAAAAATCGCAGCAGGCACCAACTATCAATTGCCAGAAGATGAAAGCTGCCACGGCTTCGCAATGGACACCGCCAATTGCGCTCGTGCCGCAAACGCTGTCTACTACCCCGATCACGTGGTGTTTCTGGGCCAGCACTTGCCTGCAACACTGGACACCGAGGCCGCCGCAGTCGCGTTGCCGGGGCTTGGTGTGTTGGTGCACAAGGATGCCAAGCCATCGGTTGAGCCGATGCTTGCTTGCCTCTCGAATGTGTTTGCGCGCATTGGTACGCACGAAAAGCTGAACCCACTCACACCACACGATATCGGTGCATTGCTAAATTGGGATGCAGAGAAATACAGGCAGAATTTAAAGACATGAACGACAACCCCATCATTGCTGAAGTCACCCGCGGCGGCATCGTTGAGAGCCAACATCGCGGCGCATTTATTGTAATGGATCGCGACATGCGAGTAGCGACACACGCCGGTGATGTGGAACGCGCAGTTTTTCCACGCTCTGCCATCAAGGCATTTCAAGCACTTCCCTTGCTTGAAGGCGGTGGCGCAAAGGCCTTCGCTTTGACTGATGCAGAGATTGCCCTGTGCTGCTCATCGCACAACGGCGAATCGGACCACGTTGCAACAGCACTTTCAATTCTTGGCAAATGCAGCTGCGGTGAAAGTCATCTTGAATGTGGCGCGCATTGGCCGAGTGGCCGTGAAGCAGCAAACGCGTTGTTGCGCGCGGGCGCAAAGCCATCGTCAATTCACAACAATTGTTCGGGAAAGCATGCTGGCATGTTGGCGGCATGCATGCACATGGGCCTTGATCCCATGGGCTATATCAACGCTGATCATCCTCTGCAACGCGCTATCGCCAAGCGCATGGGCGAAATCTGCGGTGTCAATCTGGCAACAGCACCGATAGGTATCGATGGCTGCTCAGTTCCCACCTGGGCCTACGCCTTGCGCAATATGGCTCTTGGTTTTGCGCGGCTGACTGAGCCCGGCTTTGCTGCTGGCGAACGCATCATCGCAGCTGCACGCGCGCATCCGCATTTGATTGCAGGCATTGAACGTTTCGATACAAAAATCATGCAAGCCGTACCGCGACTGTTCATCAAGGTAGGTGCAGAGGGCGTGTTCTGTGGATCAATCGCGCATGCCGGATTGGGCTTTGCTTTGAAGTGCGACGACGGTGCTTATCGCGGAGCAGAAGTGGCGATATCGAAAGTGTTGGCAGGACTTCCAGTGTGGACCGATGATGAACGCATAGCACTCGAGCGCTTCACAGCTGAACGCCTCATCAATTGGCAAAAGCTAGATGTGGGCGCAGTCTCAGCGGCTCTCAATGTAAACAGCGCAATGGGCTGATGCGAGTTCAATCGCATTCCAATTCATTCCATCTTGTGCGGTGGGCAATGCCATTTTGCTTGCTGGCAATTTGCGGCTGAAAACAACAGCGAGTCTCTCGGCTTTACCTTCCGCGCGTATCGCCATGCCGACCACATCGGTTTTGGTCCATGAGCCATCACCCAATGCTTGGCCATCAGCACCGAACCAGACGATGTCTTCACGTTCTAAAAATGTATCTGCAAAGTAAGCGCGATAGGCTTCACGAAAAACAGCCAGCGTCCTCACGAATGCAATCAATGACTGATCCACCGCTGTCCAATCGCGCCACGTCACTTCATTGTCCTGCGCATAAGCGTTGTTATTGCCGCGTTGCGTGCGACCAAACTCATCGCCTGCCGTCATCATGATGGTACCACGCGCAAAGAACAGGCTGGCGAGCATGGCTTTGACTTTTTCAGAAGGTGCCGCATCAACCCAGCACACCTCGCCATCATTGCCATCGCGATTATTTTCGCCATTGGCATGATTGTGTTTGTCGTTGAAACGAACCACGTCGGCAAGCGCAAAGCCATCATGGGCTGCAACAAAGTTGATGGAGCGCGAAGGCCGCGCTTCGCCTTTCTGGAAAATGTCAGATGAGCCAGCAATCCGTGTTGCAAACTTGCCCGCAACCCCCGCATCGCCGCGCCAGAAGCGTCTCACATCGTCGCGGAAGTGGTCATTCCACTCGTGCCAGTCGGCAGCGAAGTTGCCGACCTGATAACCACCCGGTCCAACATCCCAAGGCTCCGCAATATGAATGAGCGGAGCCAGCAGGGGATCACTTTGAATGGCAACCAGCAATGGCGCATCACTACGAAAGCCCGTGGCAGTGCGGCCCATCACAGGTGCCAGGTCGTAACGAAAACCGTCAACACCCGTTGCATTCACCCAGTGTCGCAATGAATCCAGCACCAGCGAAATTCCAGGTTCTCGATCAAGCGCCAGCGTATTGCCGCAACCCGTATCATTCACCAGAGCACCCTTGTGCATGCGGTAATAGCTCGCCTGATCAAGCCCGCGCAGGGAAAACGTGCCGCCACCAAAATCACTTTCGGCCGTGTGGTTGAACACCACATCAAGGATAACGCGAATGCCATGGGCGTGCAGAACTTCCACAGTGGCGCACACCTCAGCCAATCCGCCAGGTGCAATGTCAAGTTCGGGTGCAAAAAATGAAACCGGATTGTAACCCCACGCATTGCGAAGACCTGCGCGCGCCAGATGCCGCTCATCGCTCCACGCCATGATCGGCATCAACTCAATCGCATCGCAACCGATCGATTTGAAATGAGCGATGATTGAAGGATGTGCGAGAGCCGCAACAGTGCCGCGTAAATGCTCTGGCACATCAGGGTGCAGCATGGTGAACGCCTTCACCGGAACTTCAAGAATGAAATTCGGCTTCTTTGCTATTAACGGCGCAGCAAGCGGAAGGGCAGGGCGCACAACACATTTCGGCATGAACAGCGCCGCATTAACTCCGCGCACCGCAAGTTCTTCACGCCATTGCCCATGTGCTGTGAGTTCAGTTGCGTAAGGATCAATTAACAGTTTCGAAACATCAAAACGATGTCCCGCCCTTTCATCCCATGGACCATCAGCGCGCAAACCATAGTGCTGCCCTGCTTTCACGCCTATAACAAATGCGTCGTGTCGATCACCCTTGCGCAGCAGCGGAATGCGTCGTTCGATCTCACCATCAAACAGGCAAACAATTATCTGCGCTGCATGCCGCGACCATACAGCAAAATGTGCGCCCGCCTCAGTCAACGTCACGCCAAGCGGAAACACCATTCAGGTAATGACCGAAGGTTCTGCGCGGCCCGTGCGCGTAGTAATGCCAGCAACATGGTCCGCGTACTGAATAAGTGGGGCAAGTGCGGCTTGCGTTTCAAGCCCGAGATTCTGGCCGTCGTACTTTTCGATGTAAACACGCAAAGTGGCACCAGCCGTGCCGGTGCCTGAAAGGCGATAGACAATGCGTGAGCCATCTTCGAAATGAATGCGAATGCCTTGCGACTTGGACACCGAACTATCAACCGGATCAACATACTCAAAATCATCGGCTGATGTGATGGAGCTTCCCGCAGCTTTCGTACCGATCAACGACGGGAACGATCCGCGCAAGTCCGTCATCAGTTTATTTGCTGCATCAGCATCAACTTCTTCATAGTCATGACGTGAGTAATAGTTACGGCCGAACTCGCGCCAATGGCTTTCCACAATCTCGCGCACACTTTGCTTGCGCTTGGCAATGATGTTGAGCCATAAAAGCACCGCCCACAATCCGTCCTTCTCGCGCACGTGAGATGAACCAGTACCTGCGCTTTCCTCGCCACAAATCGTGATGCGCCCGGCATCCAACAGATTGCCAAAATATTTCCAGCCGGTTGGCGTTTCAAAACATGGAATCCCACGCGCTTTTGCGACACGGTCCAGCGCAGCACTGGTCGGCATCGAGCGCGCCACACCGGCAAGCCCCATCGCATAACCCTTGGCGAGATGCGCATTGGCCGCGAGCATCGCAACCGAATCAGATGGCGTTACAAACTGCCCCTTGCCGATAATCAGATTGCGGTCCCCATCACCGTCCGATGCAGCACCGAAATCAGGAGCATTCGCCGACATCATCAAATCGTAAAGTTCTTTTGCGTGAACAAGATTGGGATCGGGATGATGGCCGCCAAAATCGGGCAGCGGCACAGCATTCACAACGCTGCCAGGCGCCGCACCCAGAGCACCTTCGAGAATGCGCTTGGCATATGGCCCGGTGATCGCCGACATCGCATCAAAGCTCAACGTGAAACCAGATTTGATCTTTGCGGCGATGGCATCAAAGTCAAAGAGAAATTCCATCAGTGCCTGATAGTCCGCAATTGGATCGATCACTTGGACGGCAAGGGATCCGAACTGTACTGTCCCGATGCGCCCCAGATCAATATCAGCACCATCAGCAATTCGGTATTCAGTGATGGATTTGGTATTGGCGAAAATCTCGTCCATCAGCTTTTCAGGTGCTGGTCCACCATTGCTCGCATTGTATTTGATGCCGAAATCGCCATCGGGTCCGCCGGGATTGTGGCTCGCCGACAGGATCAGTCCGCCAAAAGCTCCGTTCTTGCGAATGATGTTGGACGCAGCAGGTGTGGACAACAAGCCGTCCTGGCCGACGATGACGCGACCAAACCCGTTCGCCGATGCCATGCGAATGGCTATCTGAATGACTTCCTTGTTGAGGTAGCGGCCATCGCCACCGATCACCAGTGTCTTGCCATCGTATCCATCAAGTGCATCAAAGACCGATTGTACAAAGTTTTCGGCGTAGTGCCGCTGCTGAAACACAGGCACGCGTTTGCGCAATCCTGAAGTGCCCGGTCTCTGGCCTTCGAATGGCTTCGTTGTAACTTTCATTTCTTTCCCCCGAGAGACTTGAAAAGTCCAGCATAGCGCGCCGCACTGGCCTCCCAGCTCACATCTTTGTTCATTCCATTTTTCTGCAGTGCGTTCCAACTCTTGGTCTTGGCAAAAGTTGCAATGGCGCGAGTCAACGTTTCATCAAATGCAATTTGCGCAACGGGCGAAAACACAAAACCGTTCTCACCATCTGTAACGGTATCAGCAAGGCCGCCAACTTTCGAAACCAGCGGCACGCAGCCATAGCGAAGGCCGCACAACTGCGTAAGGCCGCAGGGTTCAAAGCGCGAAGGCACGAGAATGCAATCAGTACCCGCCTGCAAGAGATGCGAGAGCTTCTCGTCATATGCCGTTTCAAACCCAATGCGCCCCTTGTAGACTTGCGCAGCTTGCGCGAATGCTGCTTCCAGCTCCTTGTCTCCCGACCCAAGCACAGCAAGACGAGCACCACTGGCCAGCATCGTGTCGATGCTGTCGAGCACCAGGTCCATGCCTTTTTGCGACGTGAGCCTGCTCACCACGCAAAACAGAATGCCGTCGTTTTCCTCGAGATTAAAGCGCTTCTCAATTACGCGCTTGTTCGCGCTCCGGCCACTGAGCGAAGAGACAGAGTATGTCTTCGCAATATCCTTGTCAGTAGCCGGGTTCCACACTTCAGTGTCGATGCCATTTAATATTCCGTGTACGGATGATGCGCGGAACCGCAGCAAGCCATCCAGCGCCATTCCGAATTCTGGCGTCATGATTTCCTGCGCATAAGTAGGGCTCACCGTGGTGATCGCAGTCGCCAATTGCAGACCGGCTTTGAGATATCCAACGCCGCCAAAATACTCGATGCCGTCAATCGCAAGTGCTGATGCGGGAAGGCCCAGCACCGGAAAAACGCTTGCAGGATAATGGCCCTGAAACGCCAGATTATGCACGGTCATCACCGATGGCGGGCCGCCGTGATAGTGGAGGTGAGCAGCGGCCAATCCCGCCTGCCAGTCATGCAAATGCACGAGGTCAAAACCACTACCTGCAACATTGCCGCGCGCGATTTGCGCAGCGACAAGGCCAAACGCCGCAAAGCGCAGCGCATTGTCAGGCCAGTCCAAACCATCAGGCCCGACATAGATATTGCCTGCGCGATCGAACAAATGCGGCGCATCCAAGATAAAAAGATCGAGCCCGCTCGCTCGCGCTGAAAGCAAACGAGCGGGCCCGCCATAAAGTTCGTCGTAGCTGTGAATAACGGTCGGGTTTTGGATTTTGGCAAGCACGGCAGGATAGCCCGGCACCAGCGTAGTCACCTGAACGCCATGTGACTTTAAAGCGTGAGGCAAAGCGCCCGCAACATCTGCAAGCCCGCCGGTTTTGATAAGCGGGAAAACTTCCGACGCGGCAGAGAGGACTTTCATGCCTTCAATTTGTCGATCATCGGTTGGGTGATCAGGCACACGCCATTTTCGCTGCGACGAAAGCGCTTGGCATCAAGCACGGGATCATCACCGACGACGAGGCCTGCCGGAATGCGAACACCGCGATCAATCACAACTTTCCGCAGCCGCACGCGTTGCGCGATATCGACATAAGGCATGATGACAGCTTCTTCGATTGAACTGAACGAATGCACATGAACGCCAGTGAACAACAGGCTGCGCCGCAACGTGCTCCCAGAAACAATGCACGCACCCGACACCAGCGAAGATATCGCCATGCCGCGCCGTGAATTATCGTCATGTACAAACTTCGCAGGGGGCGTGACTTCGGAATGCGTCCAGATCGGCCACTCGCGATCATAAAGATCAAGCGACGGAACTGTGTCGCACAAATCGAGATTGGCTTCCCAATAAGCATCAATCGTGCCCACATCGCGCCAATAGGGGGCTGCTTCAAAATCAGCACGCACACAGGATTTGGTAAAGCGATGCGCAACAGCCTTGCCATTTTTCACCACCCACGGGATGATGTCCTTGCCGAAATCGTGGCTGGAATCCTTGTTGTGCGCATCCTCTTCCAGCAACTTGAAAAGATAGTCTGTGCTGAAAACATAAATCCCCATCGACGCAAGCGACATCGAAGGATTGCCAGGAATGCCCGGCGGGTCTTTTGGTTTTTCGACAAATGAAATAATCCGTTCATTCTCGTCGACATGCATCACGCCGAACCCCGATGCTTCGCGCTTGGGCACCTCAAGACAGCCGACAGTCACATCGGCACCTTGCTCAACATGCTGCTGCAGCATGATTTCGTAGTCCATTTTATAGATGTGATCGCCAGCCAGGATCACCATGTATTTCGGGCGATAGTCTTCGATGATGTCGATGTTCTGGTAAACCGCATCGGCCGTGCCATTGTACCACTTGTCTTCAGACACGCGTTGGCTCGCAGGCAGAATGTCAAAGCTCTCATTGCGTTCGGTGCGCAAAAAGTTCCAGCCACGTTGCAAGTGGCGGATCAAACTATGCGCCTTATATTGTGTCGCCACACCAAAACGCCGGATGCCTGAGTTCAGCGCATTCGATAATGCGAAATCGATGATGCGCGTTTTGCCGCCAAAATAAACAGCAGGCTTGGCGCGGCGATCCGTGAGTTCCATCAATCGCGATCCGCGACCACCGGCCAACACATAAGCCATGGCATCACGGGCAAAAGGCGGTTGGCGGCGGTCGTCCATGGTTCAGTCTCCGATGAATTCCAGAATCAGTGTGGCAAGCGGCGGCAAGCGTAACGTGGCGCGCGCGGGATGATCTTTCATCGCGTTGGCAACAGCGCGCACCTCGCCGCTATTGCCAAGGCCTGTGCCACCATAGTGTTCAGCATCCGAATTGATGCGCTCGCGCCAACGGCCGGCGCGCGGCATCGGCACCTCGTAGAAATCACGCGGCACCGGCGTCATGTTGACGATGACGGCAACAGGCGCATCACTTCCACCAGAATAACGTACCCAGGAAAAAACCGAGTTCTCGTGGTCGTCGGCATTGAGCCAGCGGAAACCTTCGCCCTCGCAATCGCGCGCGTGCAAAGATGGATGATCGCGGTAAAGCACATTCAAGTCCTTGACCAGCGCCTGCATGCCGGAATGTGGTTTGTGCTGGAGAAGATGCCAGTCAAGACTGCGCGCCTCGCTCCATTCATCCCACGGCGCAAACTCCTGACCCATGAACAGCAATTTTTTGCCGGGATAGCCCCACATGAAAGTGTAATAAGCGCGAAGCCCGGCAAATTTCTGCCACTCATCGCCGCCCATTTTCTTCAAGAGCGAACCCTTGCCATGCACCACTTCATCGTGGCTCAGTGGCAGCACAAAGTTTTCAGTGAACGCGTAAAGCAATCCGAAGGTGAGATCATTCTGATGATATTTGCGATGGATAGGATCAAGCTGCATGTATTTCAGCGTGTCATGCATGAAACCCATGTTCCACTTGAACCCAAAGCCAAGACCACCTGATGATGTAGGCTGCGACACGCCCGGAAACGCAGTGCTTTCTTCGGCGATTGTCACAATGCCGGGATGCCTCGCATAACACTCTTCATTCATGCGCCGCAGGAAAGCGATGGCTTCGAGATTTTCATTGCCGCCATGTTCGTTCGGAATCCACTCGCCAGCTTTTCGTGAATAATCAAGATAGAGCATCGAAGCCACGGCATCTACACGCAGCCCATCAATGTGATAACGATCGAGCCAAAACAGCGCATTGGCAATCAGAAAATTCTGCACCTCGGTGCGCCCGAAATTATAGATCGCAGTATTCCAATCGGGATGAAAACCCTTGCGCGGATCGGCGTGCTCATAAAGCGCCGTGCCATCAAACTGCGCCAGGCCAAATTCATCGGTCGGAAAATGCGCAGGCACCCAATCGAGGATCACACCGATGCCTGCTTCATGCGCCTTGTCGACAAGATAGGCAAAATCATCAGGCCGCCCGAAGCGCGATGTCGGCGCATACATGCCTGTCGGTTGATAGCCCCACGACAGATCAAACGGGTGCTCGGAAATCGGCAGCAGCTCTATATGCGTAAAGCCCATTTCCTTGACATAAGGCACCAACGTATTGGCGAGATCGCGATAGTTCAAAAACTCCGTGCCATCACGCCTGCGCCAACTGCCTGCATGCACTTCATAGATCGAAATCGGCGAACGGCGGTGATCGCGCTTTGCCCGTGCACGCATATAGTCAGCATCATTCCAGATAAAATGATCCGTACGCTGAACCCGTGACGCAGTGCGCGGCCGAAGCTCCGCACCAAATGCAAACGGATCGCTTTTCAATGGCAAGCGCGTGCCGTCTTTCAGGAACTCAAATTTGTAAGTCGAACCTTCCGGCAGTTCCGGAATAAAAATTTCCCAAACGCCTGTGGCGCGCTTGCGCATCGGGTGGCGCCGCCCATCCCATCCATTGAAATCTCCAATCACCGAGGCACGATCCGCATTTGGGGCCCACACCGCAAAGTGTACACCCGCTACACCTTCATGCGTGATCAGATGCGCACCGAGCTTGTTGAAAAGAGAGAAGTGCGAACCTTCAGCCGTCAGATAGTCGTCAACGTCGCCCAGCACTGGTCCGAAACTATAGGGGTCAATAAGCGTCCAGGTTCCGCCCGCATTTTTTGCAATAAGGCGAATGGGCTGGTTCTTGGTTTTGACCTTGCCTTCAAAAAACCCGCCATCAAGACGCTTGGTGAGCGCGCCAATCTCTACGCCATCCAGCGTCTGCGCTGATAGCGTTTCGGCATGTGGCACGAAGGCGCGAAGGGACGTAGCCTTGCCTTCACTATGAATTCCGAGAACGGAAAACGGGTCTCCATGGCGGCCCTCAACAACCGCTAGCACTGCACCATCGCCCAGTTTTTCGCTCACGCAAAAACTCCCCTGTGCGAGGACTATGCTACTGCTTTGCCAATTTCTGCAAGGGGTTAAGTGACGTCCACCCGCCAAATGTCACGCGCGTACTCGCGGATCGTGCGGTCGGAGGAGAACCAGCCCATGCTTGCAACCGTGTGTATGGACTTCTCCAACCACTCCTGCTGTTTCTGCCAAAGCATGTCAGCCTTGTTCAGCGCGTCCGAATAAGGCGCAAAATCCGGCGTCACCATGAACCAGTCGGACTTGGTGAGCGCATCGACAAAGCCGTGATAACGCGTAGGCTCACCGATCGAGAACACCCCATGATGGATCGCATCAAGTGCAGCCTTGAGATGCGGTGAATGCGCGATGATGTCGGAGGGTTGATGGCCCTTGGCGCGGCTTGCTGCAACTTCAGCTGCGGTGAGGCCAAAGATAAACATGTTCTCCGTGCCGACATGCTCGCTGATTTCGATGTTGGCCCCATCCATTGTACCAATGGTCAGCGCCCCATTCATCGCAAGCTTCATGTTGCCGGTGCCAGAGGCTTCCATGCCTGCTGTTGAAATCTGTTCCGACAAGTCAGCCGCCGGAATGATAATCTCCGCTGCACTCACATTATAGTTTGGAATGAACACCACTTTCAGCTTGTCGCCGATAACCGGATCATTGTTCACAATGGCCGCAACATCATTGATCAGCCGGATAATCGTTTTTGCAGCCCAATAACTCGGCGCGGCTTTTCCTGCGAAAATCTTGACGCGCGGCACCCAATTGCCATTGGGCTTTTCCTTGATCGCATTGAAGAGTGCCACCGTTTCCAGAATAGCCAGCTGCTGACGCTTGTATTCGTGGATACGCTTGATCTGCACATCAAACAGCGCCGACGGATCAACCTTCACGTCGCAGCGCGCTTTGATCAATTCGGCGAGGCGCACCTTGTTGTCGTGGCGCACAGTGGCATATTTGGCGCGAAACACAGCATCGCGCGCAAAAGGTTTCAGCGCAGCAATCTTGCTGTGGTCGCTCATGAAGCCATCACCAATCGCATCACGCACCAGCGATGTAAGCGCGGGGTTAACTTCATGGAACCAGCGCCGCGGTGTGATACCATTTGTCTTGTTGTTAATGCGACCTGGATAAAGCGTGTTCAAATCCTTGAACACAGTCTGCTCCATCAATCCGGAATGCAGCGCCGACACACCATTGATGCTGTGTGTTCCCGCAAATGCGAGCTGCCCCATGCGCACGCGTTTTCCACCGTGCTCGTCGATCACTGAAATCGCAGCAAGAAAACCAAAATCCACAAGACCTTTGGATTGTGCATCAGCAATGATATCGGCGTTGATCAGATAGATGATCTGCATGTGGCGCGGCAGCAAGCGCTCCATCAAGCCAACTGGCCAGGTTTCCAGAGCTTCGGGCAACAGTGTGTGATTGGTATAAGAGCAAGTGTTGCGACAGATCTTCCACGCCTCGCGCCAACCCAGTCCGTGCTCATCAACAAGCAACCGCATCAACTCCGCAATCGCAATTGTGGGATGCGTATCGTTCAGCTGCACCGCCACCTGATCGGAAAGATTATGCAGCGACGAAAACTGATGCAGGTGCCGCCGCAAGATGTCCTGCAATGACGCCGACACAAAGAAATATTGTTGCCGGAGACGAAGCTCATGCCCCGCCGCATTTGAATCATTCGGATAGAGCACCCGGTTGATCGCCTCGGCGCGCGCCTCAGCACTTTGTGCGCCTACATGATCGCCAGCATTGAATGCAGCAAGATCAAGCGGCTGTTCCGCCTTGGCATGCCACAGGCGCAGAGTATTCACGCGCTTGCCCTGCCAGCCAATCATCGGCGTGTCATAAGCTTGCGCGATGATCACTTCGCCGGGATGCCACTGCGCGCGCGGGTGGGCAGCCGATGCCACTTGCACAGTTCCGCCAAACCCAATTTTGAAATTCCGCCGTGGCCGCGCGATCTCCCACGGATTGCCATCTTCCAGCCAAAGCTCCGGCGCCTCAGTTTGCTGCCCCCCGGCAATGCCTTGCTTGAACAAGCCATGGCGATAGCGAATGCCATAGCCGTGGGCGGGGATATCGAGGCTCGCCATCGATTCCATGAAGCACGCCGCAAGTCGCCCAAGCCCGCCATTGCCAAGCGCTGCATCATCTTCCAACAATGCCAGCGCATCAAGATCAACACCAAAGCCTTTGAGGGCCTCGCGCATCGCATCCATGAGGCCGAGATTATGCAGCGCGTCGCGGAACAACCTCCCGATCAGAAACTCAGCTGAAAGATAATAGACCCGCTTTTCACGCTTGCCATACGAGTCACGTGCACTTTCCAACCACGTTGACATGATTTCAACGCGCAATGCCAGAATAGCAGCGGCGAGCCAGTCTTCGGGCTTGGCAGATGTTTTCTCTTTACCAAGGGACTGTCGCAGTTGGAATTCCATGCGGTCCGGCAATGTACTTTGGTATGCGGTATTGGAAGTTGTAACGTTGGATGTCATGACCTGATTTATGAAAACGCTCAACAAAATGCAATGCTAATTGAAAAATTGTGCAAAGCAGCACGGACCAACAAGAACAACATGTCAGCGGCACGCTTTGTGCTGGTTGCGCTTCGTTAACTTGGAATTTACGTCTTTCGCGCGATCCAAAGACGTTGCAAAAAATTTAAGCAATTGATTCCGGGGAAAGCATGACAAAATTAGCTTCAAGCATAGCAGGCAGTCGCTTACTTGCGATCATGTTGGTCTTGCTGCTTCCCATGGGTTTCCTCGGCTATTTGACAGTACATCGGCTTACACAGGATATTGATTTCACCGAAAAGCAACTCAAGGGCCTTACAATCGTTCAAGAGGGTATGCCATTGCTGCTTGGCACAGCAACAAGAAGTCTTGAGAAAGAAAAAGTAAAAGCCGCCGTAGACATTATGCTGAGCAATGCGGCCGAGATAGGGGCCACGGACGAGGCGAGTGCCTTCATCTCGCGCCTGGTCGGCAATCAACATTCAGTCGCCAGCAAGCTGACAATCATGTCCGATTCTTTGTACAAGATCGGCGCGAAGTCCAATCTCTTGCTTGATCCAAGTGCAGAAACCTATCACCTCGCTTTGGCCGCGACGAGCAATCTTCCAGAAATGGCAGTCAAGCTGCATGATGTAGCTTTGGCGCTTGATGGAAGCGTTTTGACCTTCGTCGCAGATGCCAATCAAAAGCGTAAACTTGTTTGGTCGTTGGGTCGCCTTCAAGAGTCTTCCGACCAAGCGGCGGCTACCATTTTCCAGGCCATGAATGTCAGCAACGAATCCGCACAATATAACACCGCAAGCCGACAGATTGGTGAGATCAGGAACGTCGTGAACGAACTTTCGCTGGCATTGATAGGCGAAGACATAACCAAAGCACGCGATGTCACCAGTGCCTTGCTGAATGAGCGCACCAAAGTGCAAACTCGCTTTGATACGATCATGAGCATTCATCGCGGAGCAACTGATACTCTCGGCGTCGCGTTGAAACAACGCCTGGGTGCCATGCATACACAGCTCCGAAATCTTTTGGCGGTCGTTCTGGGCTGCGTCGTCTTGGCGCTCGGCGGTTCATTCCTGCTTTTCAGAAACACATTGAAGCGTCTTGACCAAGTCGAAACCGAGCGCATGCGCGCTGAAGCCATGGGCGAACGGATCAACGTCGTGAACGAGGACCTCTCGCGCGTCAACAGTGATCTCGCTGACAAGATGGCACGCTTGAAATCAGCGCAAGATGAATTGATCAACAGTCGCCGCATGGAGCAATTGGGTCAACTCACGGCCACCATTGCACACGAAATTCGCAACCCTCTCGGCAGCGTCCGAACGTCGGCATTCCTTTTGGAAAAGAAGCTCGCAAACAAGAACATGGGCGTTGAGCAACAAATTGATCGTATCAACAAGGGCGTGGTGCGTTGTGACAATATCATTACGCAATTGCTCGACTACTCACGCACCAAAGCGGTGCAAACCAAGTCCATGAAGCTTGACGATTGGCTTGTTGGTATCGTGACCGAAGAGGCCCAGCGTCTCTCGCACAATGTAGCCCTGGAGTGTGAACTTGGCCTTGATGAGATCGAGGTTCCATTCGACCCCGCGCGTTTGCAACGCGCCGTGATCAACCTGATCAACAATGCCTGCGAAGCCATGTTGACTGATCGCAACCTGTCGGCTGAAAAATCGCCATTGATACGCATAACAACCGCTCTGTCTGAAGGCGGCTTCGCAATCAGTGTTGCAGACAATGGCCCTGGCATCTCACCAGAAAATCTTGCCAAGGTGCGTGAGCCGCTGTTTACCACCAAGAGCTTCGGCACTGGCCTTGGCATTCCGGCAATCGAGCAAATCGCCCAACAGCACGGTGGCAGGCTAGATATTGCATCTGAACCAGGACAAGGTGCCACTTTCTCAATCTGGCTGCCAGCAACATCAATTCAACTAGACACAGCTACTGCTGCCTAGCCAACTTTGCGCCAGTCACTTGCATCATTGCTGGCAACACAAGCCTCAATGAATTCAATCCCGCGACGGCCTTCGTGGCCCGTCGATATTTCGAGATAGCCCTTCGGCAGTTCGCGCATTCCGCGTCGTTGTTCAATGGCCAGCGCAAACTCGGTGTACATGTTGCCCCACGCATCTGACATCGCTTCGCCATGACCACGCGGCAGATGCACCAGGCGCTCAATGGCTGGCAACACGCCAGCGCCATGACCACGCACGATCACCTGTTCGGGTTCGTTGAGGATATTGACGCGCAAGCGTTCGGTATCAGTTTCTTTCCACTCAATGCCACCCTTCAAGCCGTAAGCACGGAACGTGAGACCGCAGGCATTGCCCGGTGCAGCCTGTGTCAGCCAAATCGTGCCAGGCGCTCCATTTTCCATGCGCACATTGATAAACGCAGTGTCATCAAGCGGTTTTGGCGATCCGCAATTATGCATGTCGGCGCGCAGCTTTTCGACTTGCAAACCTGTCATGTATTCCAACAGGTGAAACGCATGCGTACCAATGTCGCCTGTTGACGATGCACGCCCAACACGTTTTGGATCCATGCGCCACACTTGCGATGCATCAATCACTGTCGCCCAATCCTGCGCGTACTCAACGATCACCTGCCGCACGTCACCAATCACGCCAGCCATGATCATATGGCGCGCCTGGCGCACCATCGGCTGGAACACATAGGGATAAGTCAGACCGAGAAACAGCTTCTTGTCCTTGGCGAGCTTCTCAAGCGCCACCGCATCATCAAGCGTAACAGTCATCGGCTTGTCGAGGATCACATCAATCCCGGCATTGAGAAAGTGTGATGCAATTTCAAAATGTGAATCATTTGGCGTGCATATCGCAACAACCTCGATCCCGCCTTTCCGCTTTGCCTCTTGCTCGGCCATCTCTTTATAGCTTGAATAGGCGCGATCAGATGGGATCATCCAATCTTCAGCCGATGCCTTGGCTTTTTCAGGATTGGACGAAAGCGCACCCGCCACAATATCAAACCTGTTGGACAGCCTGATCCCTGTCGCATGCCATTCTCCAACCAGCCCACCGCGCCCGCCACCCACCATGCCAAGGCGCAAGCGCCGCGCTGACAGCGGGTATTTTGAGTCCATTGAGCCGAAAACTGTCATGAATGTCACCTTGTGCTTGAATCTTGCCGCAAGGGATCGCATTCTTGCGCGATGGCTTCAACACATAAAATCATCATCGGCATCGATGCGGGAACGTCAGTCATCAAATCCGTAGCCTTCACGACCAGTGGCGAACAAATTGCTGTCGCTGCCATTCCCAATAGTTATGTCTCATTGCCAAACGGCGGTGCCGAGCAGGACATGGCGCGCACCTGGGGGGATGCTGCCACAACGTTAAAGCAGCTCGGAGATAAAGTGCCGAACCTCGCCGAGCGCACAATTTCAATCGCTGTAACCGGGCAGGGCGATGGCATGTGGCTGGTTGATCGCGACGGTGCTCCGGTCGCGCCAGCATGGTTGTGGCTTGATGCGCGCGCCGCATCGATTGCCGAGACCTATGTGAAGTCACCGTCCCACGCGCAGCACTATCAACGCACCGGCACTGGCGTGAATGCCTGTCAGATGAGCATCCAGCTCGCGCACATGCACAAGCACCAGCCGGAGATTCTAGAACGCGCCACATCTGCCTTCCACTGCAAGGATTGGCTCTATTTCAACCTGACTGGCACACGCGCGACGGATCCATCCGAAGCAAACTTCACCTTTGGCAATTTTCGCACTCGCCAATACGCCAGTGATATTCTGGATGAACTTGGCGCAGGAAAAGCCAAGCGCCTCCTGCCAGAGATTGTCGATGGCACCTCGCAATCACACGCGCTCTCCGCATCAGCAGCAAATCTCACCGGCCTCAAGGCTGGAACACCTGTGGTGCTCGGATATGTCGATGTTGTCTGCACAGGTGTGGGCGGAGGACTGTTTGATCCTCAAGGTAAAGTCGGCTGCACTATCGTTGGTTCAACCGGCATGCATATGCGGCTTGCACCAACGCCTGATGCCGTGCGCCTTAACGCAGAAATGTCCGGTTACACCATGGCCTTTCCGTCACCCGGCATGCAGGCGCAAATGCAATCCAACATGGCTTCAACGCTGAACATCGATTGGCTCCTCGATGTTGCGCGCGACATTCTGCAAAGTGCAGGCATAGAGCGCAGCCGCGCAGATTTGTTGAAAGGCATGGACGAGCGCATCATGGCAGTGGCACCAGCGCGTCTCATGTATCACCCCTATATCTCGCTCGCTGGCGAACGCGGCCCCTTCATGGAACCCGCAGCACGCGCCATGTTCGCAGGCCTCGATGTCAACACGCGTTTTGCCGAAATGATGCGCAGCGTTTTCGAAGGCCTGTGCTTCGCAGCTCGCGATTGCTACGGCGCGATGGGCGACATCCCGGAAGAAGTCCGCATAACGGGTGGCGCAGCTCGCTCATCAGCACTTCGCTTGATGCTGGCAAGCACATTGAACGCGCGAGTCCGCACGGTCACGCGCGAAGAAGCAGGCGCTGCAGGTGCCGCAATGATCGCAGCCGTACAACAGAAGCTCTATCCTTCAATGGCGGCATGCGTGGCCGAATGGGTGGAGCCATCCCTCGGTCCCACAACACAACCTGACGCCTTACTACATGCGACCTACGCCAAGGCATTCGAGAATTACAAGACAACGCGTGAACTGATGCGCCCAGTCTGGCGCGCCATGCAAAGCACAAAACATGCGTAAGATAGCCATCATCGGTGACCGCTTCATGCTCTCCGCCATGTTCGAAGAAGCCATTCGCGAACGCTGTGAAAAATTCGAACTGCGCATCAGCAAGCACGATCTCCTCTGGCCGGACGCGCCGATGGAACATGGCTATGCCGTGCAAGGCATGGAAGGCCTCAAAGAATACATGGGGACGCCCGAGGAGATCATCGCACTTACAGACGATGCCGAAATTCTCGTCACACATCTCGCACCACTATCATCATCGATGATGGCGCAACTCCCCAAGTTGAAATTCGTTGCCGTCTCACGCGGTGGCCCCGTCAACATCGACATGGCCGCAGCGCGCAAAAACAATATTCGCGTCGTCAACACACCAGGCCGCAACGCAAGTGCTGTTGCCGAATTCACCATTGGCGCAATTCTCGCTGAAACCCGCAATATCACCAGAGGCCACGATGGCTTACGCAAAGGCGACTATCGTGGCGATCTTTACCGCGCTGAAATTTCAGGCCGCGAACTATCTGAAATGACAGTCGGCTTGATCGGTTACGGCGAAGTCGGCCGCCGGGTCGTAAAATTCCTCAAGGCCTTTGGCTGCAACATCATCGTGCACGATCCCTATGTGCAACTCACCGCCGACGATCTGCGCGATGGTGTTGCGCAAGTCTCGCTCGATCAGGTCTTGGCGCAATCAGATGTGCTGACGCTGCACGCGCGCGTCACTCCAGAAACAACTCACATGATCAATCGTGACTCTCTCATGCGCATGAAAAAAGATGCAACACTGATCAACACAGCGCGCGGGCCATTGCTCGATTACGATGCCCTCCATGACGTGATGCGCGCTGGTCACTTGCGTGGCGCCATGCTCGAAACATTTGCAATCGAGCCCGTGCCTCCAGACTTGCCACTGCTGCAATTGCCCAATGTTACACTCACGCCCCACATTGCAGGCGCGTCAGTGAAAACCATTCGTCACGCAGCATCTCAAGCAGCAGAAGAGGTCCGCCGTTACCTCGCAGGCGAACCTCCACTCAATCCGTGTTGAAAATTCTTGGATCAGTCGATATTTATTTTTTTACCGTCACCCCAGCGAAAGCTGGGGCCCCGCTTTCTTCCTGAGTTTAAGACAAGTAAGAAAGCGGGATGCCAGCTTTCGCTGGCAAGACGGTTTGGATTAGTTCGACAAGTTCAATCAGATAGTTTTCTTAACCGCCAATCTTGCCCTTGAAGTCGCCAGCGTCGTGGCGTTCGGCCAGCTGCTCGTTTTCGGGACCCCATGTGCGGTTGACAATGCGGCCACGCTGCACGGCAGGGCGTTTTGCAATCACCTCAGCCCAGCGCACCACATTCTTGTAGGAGGCAACGTCAAGAAACTCGCTCGCATTGTAATGTCCATGGATCACCAGCGCGCCATACCACGGCCAGATCGCCATATCGGCAATCGAATAATCTTCGCCACCAATAAACGGACGATCTGCCAGCTGCCGATCTAGCACATCAAGCTGGCGTTTGGTTTCCATCGCAAAACGATTGATCGCATATTCGATCTTGATCGGCGCATAGGCGTAGAAGTGCCCAAAGCCACCGCCAAGATAAGGGGCTGACCCTTGCAGCCAGAACAACCAATTCAAAGCCTCGGTCCGCGCCGCGATATCCTTTGGCAAAAACGCGCCAAACTTTTCTGCGAGATAGAGCAGGATCGCGCCAGACTCAAAAACCCGAATGGGCTTTGCGCCAGAATAGTCGAGCAGGGCAGGGATCTTGGAATTGGGGTTGATCTCGACAAAGCCTGACGAGAACTGGTTGCCATCGCCAATCTTGATCAGATGCGCATCATATTCAGCACCGGAAAATCCAGCGGCCAAAAGTTCTTCCAGCAGGATGGTGGCTTTTTGGCCGTTGGGCGTTCCCATGGAATGGAGTTGAAACGGGTGCTTGCCGCGCGGCAAAGTCTTTTCATGTGTCGGCCCGGCGATTGGTCGGTTGGTGCTGCTCCAGGTGCCGCCATTGGGAATATCCCATGTCCAGACCTTGGGAGGGAGATAGCCAGCTATGTCATTCATGTACTTTTCCTTTTGTGCGAAACACAACATATGGGGTGAACTCTTGCGGCGCGCAAGAAACCTCGCTAGCTCCGGAAACTTGAAATGCGCGAACTCGGACCATTTGATCTCATAGTCATCGGCGGCGGCATCAATGGCGTAGGTATTGCGCGTGATGCTGCGGGACGCGGCCTAAAGGTGTTGCTCTGCGAAAAAGACGATCTGGCCCAAGGCACTTCTTCGCGTTCAGGCAAATACATCCACGGCGGACTGCGCTATCTCGAATATTATGAATTCCGTTTGGTGCGTGAAGCACTGAACGAACGCGAAGTGCTGCTCAATGCAGCACCGCATATTGTCTGGCCCATGCGCCTCGTGCTTCCGCATTCACCCGAACAACGCCCCGCATGGTTCATCAGGCTTGGCCTATTTCTCTATGATCATCTCGGCGGTCGCAAGACATTGCCAGGTTGCAGGCGCATCAATCTGCGCACCTCACCGGAAGGCGACGTGATCAAGGAAGATTTTAAACTCGCTTTTGAATATTCCGATTGCTGGGTCGACGATGCGCGCCTTGTCGTGCTTAACGCCGTTGACGCAAGCGCCCGCGGCGCAATGGTGCTGACTCGCACTGAAGCAACCTCAGCACGCCGCGTTGATGGTCAATGGCAAGTGGAATTCAAAAACCAGAATGGTGAAACACTGCGCGCCACATCAAAAGTGATCGCCAACGCAGCTGGCCCCTGGGTCGAGAAAGTCATCAACGGCGTGTTCTCGCAAAACTCCCGCCGTCATATCAGGCTGGTCAAAGGCAGCCATATCATCACCAAAAAGTTTTGGCGCGGTGACCATGCCTATGTTTTCCAGAACCACGACAAGCGCATCATGTTCATCAATCCCTATCAGGGCGACCTCGCGCTGATTGGTACGACCGATATCCCATTCGATGGCCGCGCAGAAGATGTGGCAATTGATGACAATGAGATCGACTACATTCTGGCCTCGGTCAATCGCTACGCAGAATCCGGGTTGACCCGCGCCGATGTCTTGCACAGCTACTCCGGTGTGCGCCCGCTCTATGATGACAATGCAGCAAATCCATCTGCCGTGACACGCGATTATGTTTTCGAAATTGAAGGTGCACCACCTGTACTTTCGGTATTTGGAGGAAAGATCACGACCTATCGCAAGCTTGCTGAACATGCGATGCGCGATCTCAGAAAACATTTCCCGCAAATGGGCGATGACTGGACGGCGCGCGAGACATTGCCGGGCGGCGATATCGCAAATTCAGATTTTGAAAATTTTGTAGACGGTTTGAAGCAGCAGCATCCTTGGCTTCCCCCTGAACTCGCACAGAGTCTGGCACGTCGTCACGGCACGCGCGTGACTTCAATACTCGCCGAAGCAAAATCACTGTCTGATCTTGGTCGTCAATTCGGTAGCGGCCTTTGTGAAGCGGAAGTACGCTACCTCATTGCAACCGAATGGGCACTCACCGCAGCAGACATTCTCGACCGCCGCACCAAAGTGGGTTTACGCCTCAGCCAAACTGAACGCGACAAATTGCAGAGCTGGCTGGATCAACGCACTACCGCGTGAATGATGCGAGGTGCCCGGCATCGACGTTCAAGATATTGCCCGTGGATTTGTTCGATGCATCTGATGCAAACCAATACACAGCCTCTGCAATATCTTCCGGATAGACCGAGCGCTGCAACAATGAGCGCTTGCGATAGTGATCATCAAGTTCTTCGGGCTTGATGCCAAGGCTGTCAGCGCGGCTCTTCCGGTAATTCTCCGACATGATCTTGGATCCGCGCAACACCGCATCAGGATTGACGGTGTTGACACGAATGCCAAAAGGCGCACCTTCCGCAGCGAGCACGCGCGCGAGGTGAATCTCTGCCGCCTTCATTGCTCCGTAGGCTGATGTTCCAGGTGACGCGACCATACCATTCTTCGATGCGATGTAGATCATCGATCCTGTGCAATTCTGCCGTTTCAAAATGCGGAAGCCCTCACGCCCCACAAGGAAATAGCCTGTGCCGAGAATGGCCATCTGCTTGTTCCACGTCTCAAGCGATGTTTCGTCAGCCGCTGAAGGGATGGCGATGCCCGCATTATTGACGACGATATCCAAACCGCCAAACTGCGCGACTGCCGCTTCAAAGCCCGCGATCACGGCTTCTTCTTTCGTCACATCCATGTTGACGGTGTGCACATTGTCCTTGCCGAAACGCTTGCCTAATTCACCAGCAACTTCGCGCATGCTGTCATCATTGATATCGGCGATCACAACACACGCCCCTTCCGACAGCAGCTTGGTTGCAATCGCCAAGCCAATGCCACTCGCCCCACCCGTCACCAAAGCGATGCGCCCTTGCAGTGATTTCGGTTTTGGCAGGCGCGAAAGTTTTGCTTCTTCAAGCAACCAATATTCAATGTTGAACGCTTCTTGCTCCGGTAGGCCCTGATACTTGGAAACACCTGCAGCCCCGCGCATCACATTGATCGCGTTGACATAGAACTCCGACGCAATCCGCGCCGTCGCCTTGTCCTTGGCAAATGAAATCATGCCCACTTGCGGCACCAGATATATGACAGCATTCGCATCGCGCATCGCAGGCGAATTCGCATGCTTGCAGCGCGCATAGTAAGCAGCATAACCTTCACGATAATCAGCCAGCAACTGATCAAGTGTTGCACCATCAGCATCATGCGGAATGATCAGTGGACGGATCTTCGTGCGCAGAAAATGATCCGGGCACGATGTGCCCAGCGGCGCCAATTCCGCCATCTGCTTGGAATTCACAAATTCCAAAACCTCAGGCGCATCGTTGAAATGCCCGGCCTTGTATTCTTCCTTGGAAATCCGCCCGCGGATCTCCGGCATCAACCGCAGCGCCGCTCTTTGCCGCGCGCCAACAGCAATCGATTGCACAGCAGCGCCCTTGAACACCGGCTTCTTCACATTGTTGTCAAGCCAGATTGCAGCGCGATTGATGATCGCCAGTGTCTGCTCATAACAATCCTTCGCCGTCTTGCCCCAGGTGAACAAGCCGTGTGATCCCAGCACCACGCCAACCATCTTCGGGCTCTTCGTCGCCATGTCGCCAAGCTTGATGCCAAGATCAATGCCGGGTCGCTGCCAAGCAAGGTACCCAATCTCCGCGCCAAAAATATCGCGCGTCAATTTTTCTGAATCCGCCGCAGCCGCAATCGCAATCACCGCATCCGAATGCACATGATCCACATGCGCCCAAGGCACATAGCCATGCAGACACGTATCAATCGAAGGGGCGCGCGCATTCAGATTGAAAATGCAATGGTTGAGTGCATGCACCATCGCATCTTCTTGATCGAGCGATGTGTAGAGCTTCTTCAGCGACAGCAACTTGTCCATATACAACGTCGCAAAGCCATCAAGTTTCATCGAGCCAATATCGCCGCCCGAACCCTTAACCCACAGCACCTCAACATCAGCAGCCGTCAGCGGGTCCTTGTGCTTCACCTTCGCTGAAGTATTGCCGCCACCAAAATTGGTGATGCGCAAATCGCCACCCAGCAAATTCGAGCGGTAGAGCAGCAGCCCCGGTTCATCCAGCGACTTCGCTGTTGCATCGTTCCACATGGATTTGAGAATGAGATTTGACATGGCGCGCAAGCTATTGAGCCAACTGCTTTGGGTCAACCGGATTTGTAACTTTTTCAAATTTCGAAAGCCAATTGTCGATTTGGCCATTGACCAATTCGGACGAATGGCTCTTAATTGCATTGCCTAGTACTCAGCCGCGTGAAGCTGAAACAGCAACAGGAGGAAATCATGCTGAAGACAACCCGTCGTAATACACTGAAACTTTTTGCCGCCGGTGCCGCAACTGCCGTTAGCCCCTTCGCCCTCACCAACACAGCAAGCGCTGCCGATATTCGCGTCGCCATGGTTGTGAAGGCGCTTGGCATTGGCTTCTTTGATGCCTGCCGCGATGGTGGCATGGAAGCCGCCAAGGAAGTAGGCGGCGTTGAATTGATCTACACTGGCCCAACCAAGACCACAGCCGAAGAACAGATCGCCGTCATCGACTCGCTGATCGCGCAAAAGGTTGATGCCATCGTGATTTCGGCCAACGATCCAAACGCCCTCGTGCCCGTGTGCAAGAAGGCACTGGAGCGCGGCATCAAGGTGATCTCGTTTGACTCAGGTGTTGCCGCTGAAGGTCGCATCATGCACTTGAACCCATCGAACAACGCGCTGATTGGATCAAAGTGCGTGCAGATGATGGCCAAGACCCTGAAGAACGAAGGCGAAGTCGCCATCCTCTCGGCCACCGCCCAAGCCACGAACCAGAATATCTGGATCGAAGAAATGAAGAAGGAATGGGCCAAGCCTGAGTATGCGAAGATGACCTTGGTCAGCACGGTTTATGGTGATGACGTGGCCGACAAGAGCTACCGCGAAATGCAAGGCCTGATCAAAGCCCATCCAAATCTGAAGGGCGTCATCGCACCAACATCAGTTGGCATCGTTGCAGCGGCAAAAGCTGTTGAAGACGCTGGCCTCGTTGGCAAGATCTTCGTGACAGGCCTTGGCCTGCCATCGGAAATGAAGGGTGCTGTGCTCGCAGGTGCGACCGACACATTCGCCATCTGGAACCCGATCGATCTCGGCTACGCTTCAACCCGCATCGCAATCGCTCTCGTCAAGGGCGAAGCTACAGGTGCTGCAGGAACGTCAGTGATGGCGGGCCGCATGGGTGAAATCAAAATCGGCGAAGGCGCAGACGCCGCAATGGCCGATCCATTCACCTTCGACAAATCGAATATCGAACAGTTCTCGAAGATATTCTGATCACATTTACTTCACCCTCCCCCTCGTGGGGAGGGCGGGGTGGGGGGCGCTCCGGCTTTCGAGTTAACAAAGAATTCTTTGCAATAACGAATGTCTGATCGCCCCCCACCCTAACCCTCCCCACGAGGGGGAGGGAACAGACGGACTCCCAATGCTCACCCTCACGGCACTCTCCAAATCCTTCCCCGGCGTTCGCGCGTTGCACGACGTGGGCTTTGCCTTGAAGGCGGGCGAGGTCACAGCGCTTATCGGCGAAAATGGCGCGGGCAAATCGACTGTGGTGAAATTGCTCACCGGCATCTACCAGCCCGATCACGGCACGATTGAAGTCAACGGCGCGCAACAGAAATTCTCCAGCCCATCTGACTCGTGGAAAGCAGGCATCACGGCCATTCACCAAGAGACCGCGATGTTCGATGAGCTCACCGTCGCTGAAAATATTTTCATGGGCCACGCGCCACGCAAAAACCGGATGATTGACTGGCGCGAAATGCAGACCCGCGCCCGCGACATTCTGAAATCTATTGAGTCCGATATCGATCCCGAAACACCATTAAAGCAATTGGGCGTTGCCCAAAAACATCTGGTCTCGATTGCCCGTGCGCTCAGCCATGACTCGCGCATCGTCATCATGGATGAACCAACAGCAGCACTTTCCGCATGCGAGATCGACGAACTTTTCCGCATCGTTGCGCGCCTCAAGAACGAAGGCCGTGCCATTCTCTTTATCTCGCACAAGTTCGACGAGATTTTCCGTGTTGCGGATCGCTGGGTGTGCTTGCGCGATGGCGAGAAGGTAGGCGAAGGCGATATCAAATCCGTCACGCAAAATGATCTGGTGAAACTGATGGTCGGTCGCTCCATCGACCAGATTTTTCCAAAGCGCGAAGCCACCCTTGCCCAAACAATTCTTGAAGTCACCAACCTCACCAACGCAACCGAATTTGCCGATGTGAGCTTCACGTTGCGCAAAGGCGAAATCCTTGGCTTCTATGGCCTGGTGGGGGCAGGGCGCTCCGAAGCCATGCAGTCTTTATTCGGTATTTCCAAGGCTTTACGCGGAGAGGTGAAAGTAAAAAATCAAGTCGTGAATATCACCTCGCCAGCCGAAGCCATCGTCAATGGCATCTCATATGTGCCGGAGGACCGACAAATCCAGGGCGCCATTTTACCGATGGGGGTCCGCGAAAATACCACCCTTGCTTCGCTTGCCAAACACATCAACAAAGGCCTTCTCAACCGCGACAGCGAGCGCGATGCCACGCGTGAATTAGGTCAGGCATTACAAGTGAAGGCAGCAAACTGGGATCAGCGCATCGGCGATCTCTCCGGCGGCAATCAGCAAAAAGTCGTCATCGCGAAATGGCTGGCAACCAAGCCCGATATACTCATCCTCGATGAACCCACAAAAGGCATCGATATTGGCTCGAAGGCAGCGGTGCATGAATTGATGAGCGAGCTTGCCGCCAAGGGCCTTGCGATCATTTTGGTATCATCCGAACTTCCGGAAGTGATGGGCATGGCAGACAATATCATCGTCATGCAGGAGGGCCGCATCGTTGCGCGCTTTGCCAAGGGCGAGGCCACGCGTGAGCAGATTGTTTCTGCGGCGACAGGCGCGGAGCAGGCCGCATGAATGTTTTGAAGTCACGCGAATTTGTCCTTGCTGCAATTGTTGCAGGCCTCATCATTATCGTGGGCCTCCGTGCACCCGTGTTCCTCAGCGCGAGCAGTCTCTACGGCATGATGGTCGATACGTCGTTTCTGTTCATGCTCACGCTTGCACAAATGGCCATCATCCTGACGCGCGGAATTGATTTGTCGGTTGCCTCCAACCTCGCGCTCACAGGCATGGTCTCAGCATTGTTCGCAGCGGCGTTTCCAGCGGTGCCGATGCTATTCGTGTTGCTGCTTGCCATCGCCGTGGGTGCTGCATTCGGCTTGTTCAACGGCTTGCTGATTGCCAATCTCAACATTCCGCCCATTGTGGTCACACTCGGTACACTCGCGGTTTATCGCGGATTGATTTTCGTGATCGCTGGAGGCGCTTGGTTGACATCAGATGACATGTCGAAGGCCTTTGTGGATTTTCCCAAGCTCAACATTCTCGGCGTCAGCGTGTTGTTGTGGTTTGCAGTGATCGTCACTGCGGCGTTTTATTTTTTCCTGAACTACACGGGCACAGGCCGTTCACTTTATGCAATTGGCGGAAACCCCGTGGCCGCCCGTTTTTGCGGCATCAACATTCCAAAACATTTGCTGCTGGTTTATGCGCTTGCAGGTGCAGTATCGGGATTATGTGGCGCGTTATGGGTGTCGCGTTATGGCATCGCCTATGTCGATATCGCCAACGGTTTTGAGCTGACGATCATCGCGGCTTGCGTCATTGGTGGTGTGTCGATTGCAGGCGGCATTGGTACAGTTTCGGGCGCATTGCTGGGGGCCCTTTTTCTCGGCGTCGTCGTCAATGCATTGCCCGTCATCAATGTTTCGCCTTTTTGGCAAATGGCAATTTCGGGGGCCGTCATTCTGGCCGCCGTCATCGTCAACGCGCGCAGTGAAAAGCACGCCGAAAAACTGATCCTGCCCGAAGCACGCCGCGCTGCCGCCGGGGGAAAATCATGACAGCACCGCGTTATGAAGTCCTCGACAAAGAGCCCTTCCGCTGGTCTAACTTTCTGCTGCGTTGGGAATTCATCTTGGCGCTTTTGCTGATTGGCGTGATGATCATGGGCGCAGTGATCTCGCCTTACTTCCTCGATATCTGGACGCTTTCTGACGCGACTTTCAATTTCTCCGAAAAAGCCATCATTGCATTGCCGATGGCGCTGCTGATTTTAACGCGCGAAATTGATCTTTCGGTTGCCGCGATTATTTCTCTGGCTTCCCTTGCCATGGGTCTGTGCGCAGGCCTGGGTTTTGGACCATGGCCACTTGCAGGCATAGGTCTTGTAGTGGGATTGGCCTGCGGAATTTTCAACGGCGCGCTTGTTACCAAAATCGGATTACCATCGATTGTCGTCACCATCGGCACTATGTCGCTGTTTCGTGGACTTGCACAAGTTGTCCTCGGCGATCAGGCGATCACCACTTATCCCGCTGGTTTTTCAACTGTGGGGCAGGGCTACCTGTTGAAGTGGCCACCGATTGCCTGGTCCTTCGCAATGTTTCTGCTGCTCGCAGCCGTCTTTGCCGTGGTACTGCACAAGACGGCAACGGGAAGAAAACTGTTTGCGATTGGCAACAACCCGACTGCGGCGCGTTTTTCCGGAATTTCAGTTGCCCGCATGAAGCTCGCATTGTTTGCACTCACCGGCATGATGGCAGGTCTCGCCGCGGTGCTGCTCACCTCGCGCATAGGATCGACGCGTTCAAACATCGCTCTTGGTTGGGAGCTCGATATCATCACCATGGTGATCTTGGGTGGTGTGTCGATAGCGGGTGGTGTGGGTTCGATTGGTGGTGTGGTGCTGGCCGTGCTGGTAATTGGTCTCGCAACTTTGGCGATGTCGTTGGTCAATGTGCCGGGCATTGTGATCAGTGTAGCAATGGGTGCGCTGCTGATCGTCTCGATCGCCGCACCGATTGTGATCCGAAAGTTGATACAGCGAACTTCACCTTCCTGATATAGGTTTAAATCGCCAGAAATGCCCCGTGGCGCGTTTTTTGAAGTGCCCGGCTAGGGTGGCTGCCGCCAGACTGGGAATCGCGTCAGCGATCAAATCTGTGTCTTTTAGAGGCATAAAAGCCTAGGTTGTAAATTCCTATAAACTCGCCCAGATTTGAGTCCACAAAGCAGAAAAAATTTGCCAGAACATCTCACATGACAAAAATCGCATTATTCGGCGCTGGTGGCAAAATGGGCATGCGCCTTGGCGCAAACCTGAAGAATTCGCGTTTCACCGTGGCTCCGGTCGAAGTCGGTGACGCAGGCAAACAACGCCTCAAAACCGAATTGGGCTGGGACGCGCAAGACGCTGACACAGCCCTCAAAGGCGCAGAGATCGTCGTGCTGGCCGTCCCCGATACGGCGATTGGCAAAGTCGCCACCGGAATCGTCGACAAGCTGGCACCAGGCACAATGGTAGTAATCCTTGATGCCGCAGCACCCTACGCCGGCCATTTGCCGACGCGCGCTGATATCACCTATTTTGTAACACACCCCTGCCACCCGCCAATCTTCAACGACGAAACCGAAATGAATGCCAAGCTTGATCGCTTCGGCGGCATCGCGGCAAAACAGGCGATCGTCTGCTGTTTGATGCAAGGCCCCGAAAGTGAATATGCACGCGGCGAAGAAGTGGCCAAGACAATTTGGTCACCCGTGATGCGCAGCCACCGCCTCACCGTCGAACAACTCGCATTGCTCGAACCCGGCCTTGCCGAAACGGTTGTTGCATCACTCCTCGATGTGATGCGCGAAGCGATGGACGAAGTCGTGGCGCGCGGTGTGCCGCAAGAAGCCGCGCGTGATTTTCTGTTAGGCCACATGAACATTTTGGCTGCCGTGATTTTCAAGGAACAACCCGGTGTTTTTTCGGATGCCTGCAACAAGGCGATCCAGTTCGGCAAACCAGTATTGATGCGCGATGATTGGAAACGCGTCTTCGAACCCGACGAAATCGCCGCAAGCATCCAACGGATCACCTGAACTTGTCCCAGAGTGTCATCATTTCCTGTGCAATCACAGGCTCAATACACACACCGACCATGTCGGAGCACTTGCCGATCACTCCAGCACAGATTGCATCATCCGCAATCGGTGCTGCCGAAGCGGGCGCAGCAATACTGCACTTGCATGCGCGTGATCCAGTCAATGGCAGGCCGTCATCTGATCCGCAAATCTATGGGCAGTTTCTTCCGATCATCAAACAGGCATCCGACGCCGTGATCAACATCACGACGGGCGGCAGCATGCTGATGACAGTCGAGCAACGCCTGGAAGGCCCGCGCCGCGCAGCACCGGAAATGTGTTCGCTCAACATGGGCTCAATGAACTTCGGACTTTTCCCACTGCTCGGAAAACACAAGGAGTGGAAGCATTCCTGGGAACCAGAAATGCTGGCGGCAACAGAAGACACGATCTTTCGCAATACCTTCAAGGATATCGCCAGCATATTGCGTTTGATGGGCGAACAGGGCACCCGTTTTGAGCATGAATGTTATGACGTTGGCCACCTCTATAACCTCGCACATTTCGTCGACAAGGGCGCGGTGAAACCACCGTTTTTCGTGCAGATGATTTTTGGTATCCTCGGTGGCATCGGCACCGACATGCGCAATCTGGTTTTCATGAAGGAAACCGCTGACAAGCTCTTCGGCAAGGATTATCACTGGTCTGTGCTCGCAGCCGGTCGCAGTCAAATGCACTTCGCAACCCAGGCTGTCATGATGGGTGGTAATGTGCGTGTCGGTCTCGAGGACTCACTCTATATCGGGCGCGGAAAGCTCGCAGTGTCAAATGCCGAGCAAGTGGCAAAGATCCGCCGCATCATCGAAGAGCTCGGTTTTGCCATCGCAACACCAGCCGAAGCCCGCGCAAGATTGGCACTCAAAGGCCCTGACAAGACAAATTTCTAGTACAATTCTCTGAATGATTTACGAGGCATCATGTTTTCATTTTCTCCAACGGCGCGCGTGCGCCCCTCACCGTTCTTTGAAGCCGCCGTCGCCGATGGCCTCGTCGCAGCCAATGTCTACAACCGCATGATCATGCCAACCTCCTATGGCAATCCGGAAGCAGAATACTGGCGACTGATCAATGGCGTGTCGCAATGGGATGTCGGTGTTGAACGCCAGGTTCAGTTGAAAGGTCCGGATGCTGGCAAGCTCGCGCAACTGCTCAGTCCGCGCGATCTTTCAAAATGCAAATTTGGTCAAGGTAAATATGTACCGCTGTGCAACCATCGTGGCACCGTGATCAACGATCCGATTCTTTTGAAACACGCCGACGATCTCTACTGGCTCTCGATTGCCGACAGCGACATGTGGCTGTGGGCGAGTGCCATTGCAGCAGAGCGTGGCCTCAATGTCGAAATTAGCGATCCCGATGTTGCACCGATGGCCCTGCAAGGCCCCAAGGCCGAAGAGGTTGTCGCGCATGTCATGGGCGACTGGGTGCGGGCACTCAAATACTTCTGGTTCAAGGACGCTGAGATCGACGGCATTCCGGTTGCCGTGCAGCGCTCCGGCTGGTCGAAGCAAGGTGGCTTTGAAATTTATCTGAAGGATGCGACCAAGGGCACCAAGCTCTGGAACATTTTCAAGGAAGCCGGAAAAGCGTGGGACATTGGCCCCGGTGCACCCGCAACACCAGAACGCGTTGAAAGTGGTCTTGTTTCAGTCGGCGGCGATACTGATGACGACACCAATCCCTTCGAAGTGCGCCTCGGCAAATATGTTGATCTCGATGTTGATGATGATGTCGTTGGCATCAAGGCGTTGCGCCGTATCCACAAGGAAGGCATCAAGCGGCACCAACTGGGCCTGATCCTTGAAGGTGAAAAACCCTCTCCACTCGGTTTCCGCCTCGAGGAGATTTCGCACAAGGGCAAGACAGTCGGCAAGATGACCAACTGCGTGTGGTCGCCGCGCATGAAATCGAACATTGGTTTCGCGCTGATTGCATCAAGTGTTGCGGCCGGGGAAACAGTTACAGTCAATCGCAGTGCAGGGCCGATTGCGGCCAAGCTTGTGGAACTTCCGTTTCTGTGAAAAAGAAAACCCATGACATTGAAATACATCACGGTTGAATCTGAAGGCGCTGTCACCACAGTCACGCTCAATCGTGTATCCGCGCGCAACGCCATCAACGAAGACATGCTGCAAGAAATCGAGGATGCATTTCGCAAGCCACTTCAAGGCACGCGCTGCTTTGTGCTTGCGGCAAACGGCGATCACTTCTGCGCCGGACTTGATTTGCGCGAACACTATGAAAAAGACCGCTCGCCAATCGAGTTCATGCAGATGTGCCAGAGCTGGCATCGCGCCTTTGATGTGATCCAGTTCAGCGGCATTCCGGTGATCGCTGCTCTGCAAGGTGCAGTGGTTGGTGGCGGGCTTGAACTTGCTGCAGCAACCCATGTGCGCATCGCAGAAGAAAGCACCTTCTTTGCTTTGCCGGAAGGCCAACGCGGTATCTTCACTGGCGGCGGTGCCACAGTGCGTGTCGCCCGCATCGTCACACCTGCGCGCATGGTTGACATGATGTTGTCCGCTCGCACTTATGACGCAAAGCGCGGTCTGGATTTGGGACTATGTCACGAAGTAGTGGGCAAGGGCGAAGCGCTTGCCAAGGCCAAGGCACTCGCCAAACAAGTCGCCACTCATCCACCCACTACAAATTTTGCTATCGTAACAGGCATCGCCCGCATCAACGACATGTCTTCAACTGATGGCTTGTTTGCCGAGGGTCTATTGGCGATGGCTGTGCAAACCAATCCGGATATCAGGGACAGGCTCGAAGAATTCTTCTCGAAGAAAACCAAACGTCTCGAGCCAGGGCAAAGCTGAAAGATGACTTACACTGCGCCCGTGCAAAAGATGCTGCTGGCCATGCGAAGCGCAGGCCAGCTTGACGCTGCGTGGTACAACGATCTCTCCGCCGAAGATTCAGAAGCCATCTTGAACGAAGCAGGTCGCTTCGCTGCGGATCGCATTGCGCCACTCAACAAGATCGGCGATCTCAATCCGGCAAGGCTTGTCGATGGCAAAGTGAAAACTGCACCGGGTTTTGCGGAGACTTATCGCGATTGGTGTGCGGGTGGTTGGAACAGCCTCACAGGTCCCGTTTCATTTGGCGGTCAGGGATTGCCGATGATCATGGCCGCAGCTTGCACAGAAATGTGGAACGCTGCTTCGATCTCTTTCGCATTGTGTCCGTTGCTCACAACAGGTGCCATCGAAGCCATCCATGCGCATGCATCAGAAGAACTGAAACAAACCTATCTGCCGAAAATGATTTCAGGCGAATGGTCCGGCACCATGAACCTCACCGAACCGCAGTCCGGTTCCGATCTTTCGCAGCTCCGGTGCAAAGCGAAACGCCACAGCGATGGCAGCTATCGCATCACAGGCAACAAGATCTACATCACTTACGGCGAACAAGATTTCACTTCGAACATTATCCACCTGGTGTTGGCACGATTGGAAGATGCACCGGAAGGCACCAAGGGCATTTCACTTTTTCTGGTGCCAAAAACTCTGCCCGATGGCACGGCAAATGATCTCCGCTGTCACTCGCTCGAACACAAACTTGGCATTCACGCTTCACCAACATGCACGATGATCTATGGCGACCACGGTGGAGCTACGGGCTATCTCATCGGTGAAGAAAACCGCGGCCTCAATTGCATGTTCACGATGATGAACAATGCGCGTCTGCTCGTTGGTGTGCAGGGCGTGGCACTCGCTGATCGTGCGCTGCAAATGGCGCTTGCCTATGCACGCGAGAGAAAACAGGGCAGGGCACCCGGTTCAACCCAATCAAGTGCGATCATCGAGCATCCTGATGTCAAACGCATGCTGCTAGAGATGCGCGTCAAGACGTCAGCAGCGCGTATGCTCTGCATGGCAACGGCCTCGGCAATTGACGAAGCCTCACGTACCAAAAGCAACGCAGCAAACGCGCGCGCCGCACTGCTGACGCCACTTGCGAAATCATACGCCACCGATGTCGCAGTTGAAGTCGCATCAGCAGGAGTACAAGTCTTCGGCGGCATGGGCTTTGTAGAAGAGACGGGCATAGCCCAACTCTATCGTGATGCCCGCATCCTGCCGATCTATGAAGGCACCAATGGCATTCAGGCAATCGATCTGGTGACGCGAAAACTTGACCTTGACGAAGGGCGAACTCTTTCAGAAATGCTCTCGGAATGTGAGCGCGGCATTTCGCATTTCGCTGGGGAAGCGGTAGGCGCGAAAGCAGTAGCGGCAGCACGGGCCTTGTCTGAAATTGTCGGCAAAGGCGGGTCCTTGGCCTTGGCGAGTGCAAAACCATTTCTCAACATGCTGGCAGCAATTGTTGCGGCACGGTGTCTCGCTGATGCAGCACGACTTGCCTCGCAATCATTGCTCGGCGAAGAAGCCGCTAGCGATGCACGGTACTTCATATCAACGGAGTTGCAATCAGCCTTGTCGATTGCAAGTAGTGCCGTTGCGGCAGCTGATGAATTGCTCGCCGCGAAGTTTGACTGACCACGACGAAAGGATCGAATTAACATGGCTTTTTTGTTTCCCCCGCCAAGCATCAGGTCGATCCCGATCAGGGGCGAAAAAAAGCATTACCCCGTGAACCGCATTTTCTGCGTAGGACGCAACTATGTTGAACACGCCAAGGAAATGGGCATTCCGGTTGATCGCGAGAAGCCGTTTTATTTTACAAAGTCAGCAGCACATTTTGTAAACTCCGGTGCCACGGTTGCTTACCCCGGCGGCACCACGAATTTTCATTACGAAGTCGAACTCGTCGTTGCCATCGGCAAGAAGATTTTCAATGGCGATACTGCGAAAGCGCGGAAAGCCGTGTTTGGTTATGCCGTTGGCCTTGATATGACCAGGCGTGATTTGCAATTGTCCGAGCGCGCGCATCAACGACCTTGGGATCTCGGCAAGGACGTTGAGCAGTCAGCTGTCGTGTCCACGATCACCAAGGCGAAAGAGTTCGGCGCGATTGGGCCGCAGTGCATTCAACTCTCGCTCAATGGTGTGGTGAAGCAAGATGCTCATCTCGCTGATCTTGTCTGGAAGGTTGATGAGATCATCTCACACCTCTCGAAATTTTATCATCTGGGGCCGGGCGATCTCATCATGACGGGAACACCTGCAGGAGTCGGCGCTGTTCTGCCCGGCGACAAGATCACAGGCGGCATTGATGGTCTAGCGCCCATCAGCCTGAAGATTGGAAAGATGAAGTAATGCTGGTTAAACGTTTCAAGGACGCCAAGCCCTACGAAGCCCCCAATCATCGCGGCATGGTGGGGTTGCGTTTGCAAGGACACGAAGAGGGTGGACCCCAGAACCAGTGGATGGGCTATTCACAAATTCTTCCTGGAGGTGGAGCGGGTCCCGACTCATCACCTTTTGAAAAAATCTATCTGGTTCTCGAAGGGGAGATTGCGATCACTATCGATGGTGTGGAGACCGTTCTGCGCCAGATGGACTCCTGTACCATCGCGCCAAACGAAATTCGCCAGATGATCAACCGATCAAATCACGTTTGCAAAATGTTGGCGGTGATGCCCTATCCGCCCAAGGTCAGCTGACTTCATGATTGGTGATGAAGTCTTTCGGCATTTCTGGTCCCCAGAGATAGATGGAATCCTCAGGCGGATAGTCGCCTGAATCCCAATCGCAGGTCGATGGAATGTAGTCGATGTCGGCTGAATATTCCGAATAGCTGCCCCATGGATCGCGCACATAGTGGAAGTAATTCGAGCCCAGCACGTGGCGGCCCATGCCCCAGCCCTTCTGGAATCCCTTCTCGGCCATTTGCATGGCACCCTTGCCGATCTCGTTGATATTGCCGACGTCCCAGCTGCAGTGGTGAAGACCGGGTGCCGATGACTTCGCAAACGCCACGAGATGATGATCAGAGCCATGAATGCCATGCATGAAGCAAATGCCATCGCCAGAACGATCCGACAGGCGCAATCCCAATATGCGGCTGTAGAAATCCAGGGCGCGCGGCACATCAGCTGTAAAAACCAGAACATGCGCCATGCGCGTGGGGCGAACCTTGCTGGCCTTTGAACGTTGCGGCGCACCGGGAACACCGGGCGGGCAGCTGGTCATCGCGAAGGGCATCTTCTCATCGGGGGAGGTTTTTTCAGCGACCTTCACTTCGATCAGCACATTGTTGTGGTCGTAAAACCAGATGCCATTGGAATCAAAACCCCTGGGTGCATCGAGCAGTTTAACGCCCTCAGCTTCGGCCCGGCGCTTGATGCCCTCGAAATCTTCCTCGAACACACCGAACGAAAGGAAGTTCAGCTTCTTGCGATTGCTTTCGGAAATCGTGGCCCAGCGGTGCGAATTGCCAAATGTGTACAGCCCCAGTGCCTCACCTTCCTCGCGCACATCAAGCCCGAAGGTTTTGTAAAACACCTCAGCATCTTTGAGATTCGGCACCACCATGTTGAACTGGTCCATCGAGTGCACACCCAATTCGCCGGGGCGTTTCACATTTGCAACCTTGCCACCAATCGCTGTCATTTCACGCTCCTTAAGATCTTTCTGCAACAACAGTGTTGCGCAACAATCCAATTTTCTCGATTTCCACTTCCACCACGTCGCCCGATTTCATCCACAGCGGCGGTTTGCGCGCGAGACCAACACCTGATGGCGTGCCTGTGACGATGACATCACCGGGCTTCAACGTCATGAAGGACGAGAGGATGGAGACAAGTTTGGCGACGGAGAAGACCATGTCGGAGATTGAAGCATCCTGCACCAACTGGCCGTTCAACCGCGTCTGCAGTTTGAGGCCAGCGCAGCCTGAGGGCAGAGCATCAGCGGTGACGAAGCAAGGCCCAAATGCGCCGGTGTCGTCGAAGTTTTTGCCCGGCGTCCATTGCGGTGCCTTGAATTGATAGTCACGGATCGAAGCATCGTTGAATATCGAATAGCCAACAACATGGGAAAGCGCGTGAGCCTCATCAACATTGCGCGCAGTCTTGCCGATGACGGCAACAAGTTCACCCTCATAGTCCAGTTGTTCTGAGCAAAGTGGTTTGATGATCGGTGCACCATCGGCGATGAGGCTTGAATTGAAACGGCCAAATACTGTTGGAAAATCTGGCTGCTTGAATCCGCTCTCAGCTGAATGATCAACATAGTTGAGGCCAATGCAGACGATTTTTTCCGGAGAGGAAACTGGCGGAAGAAGTTTGACTTTCGCCAGGTCAATCTTCGGCGCAGCAGAAAGTGTGGCTCCAGCTTTTTCCAACGCATCGCTACCAGTTTCGATCAGGGACTGCAAAGTGCCGCAGAAATTCGTATCTGCTGCTGTGAGGCCATGCCAGGAGCTGCCGACCTGCAAAGCGAGACCAAGTTTTCCGTGGTCACTGAAGGATACAAATTTCATTTCGGTTTAGGCTTTTTTGGTTTGAGTTGCGGTTCGGGTGGAAGGGCGGGGCGGGGGCGATTTGCGAGCTCAATGGCTTCGGCTTCACTCATGCCGTTCATGCACAACAACCTGACGATTGTTTCATCGATGGCGGACGCCGGAAAAATACCGAGTGTTACAGCACGGCTTGCGCCAATGATCGCGAAGCTCGCCAACTTGAAAGTCAACCGCGCATCCTTCACTTTGAAGCGACCAGCCTTGGTTGCATTTTCAATATCGCGAATGGCAAAGGGGCCCATGCAATTGAACATGGCGTTGGCAATGACTTCAGCGCGGTGCAGCAATTGTTTCCATCGGCGATCACCAATTGCAGATTCAAATACCATCCGCACACCAAAGGCATAGACTTGCGCCGGGTCCTTGAAATTCGCGGTGGCCACTTCAATGCGCAAGGCCAGATCAAGCATCACGCGCTCGAGGACGGCGATGGCGAGATCGTCCTTGGATTTGAAGTAACTATAGACCGTGCCAGCGCCGACATCAGCGAGCTCGGCAATTTCCTGCATGGTCGCGGAATCAATGCCCTTCGCCGACATTACGCGATAACCCGCTTGCACCAGCGCCTCGCGCTTGCGCTCTTGCCTGCGGGCGACCCGGCCAATGGATAGTGCATCAGTCATTTTTCAAACCTACTGCATTATAGAATGATAATCAATATTGACTTTAGTTCAAAAATGAATGACATTCAATTTCTAGAGAGTTCTTAGGGAGGATTCCAATGAACCTACATGTGAAGCCGCGCATGACCGAGGCTGATGCCAAGCGCATTGCAATCTCGATCATTCCTGAACTTCAAAAGCATGCGGCCAAGGCCGAAGAGCTGCGCCAGCTGCCGCGCGAAAGTGTTGATCTGCTGATCGACAATGGTCTTCTCCAAACCATTCAACCTGCATCTTGCGGCGGGCATGAGATCAGCATGCGCGCGCACATGGATGTAATGTCAAACGTCGCCTATGGCTGCGGTGCTACTGCCTGGGTGCTGGGCGTGTGGCAGGCCCACAGCTGGATGTTCGGCCATGCCAATGAAAAATTCCAACAAGATGTGTTCAGCGATGGCGGGGATCACCCCGTATCGGCTGTCATCGGTCCGCGCGGCAAAGCGGTCCGCAAAGCAGATGGCTCATATACGCTGAGCGGCTTCTGGCCTTTTGCTTCAGGCAATGCACATGTTGAATGGTTGCTGCTCGGCACGGAAGTGCGCGATGAAGCGGGCAATATGCTCGACGTGGGTGATCTGTTGGTCGAACGCAAACAACTCGATATCGTTGATGACTGGCATGTCGCTGGCTTGCAAGGCACGGGTAGTAATTCCGTGAAGTGCAAAGACATTGCAGTTCCCGCGCATCGATTTTTGTCACTCTCGGCTCTGCTCGACAATCAAACCACACCCTATACCGATCCAAAAGCGCCAGCTGTTTTTAAGTCGCAAGCAGCCCCCGTGTTGGGCCTCTGTATTGCATCGGGAGCAACAGGCATTGCGCGTTCGGCCTTGGACGAATTCCTGAAAGTCGTGCCCGGCAAAGCAGTGATGTACACCGCACACATCAGCCACGAGTGGCAGCCCTTGCAACGCATCCTTGGTGAAGCGGCAGCAAAAATTCACGCCGCTGAACTTATCCTTTATCGGGTCGCTGATGACATTGACGCCTACGCTAAGCGCGGCGAAAAAATGCCGATGGATGTGCGTGGTCGCATTCGCATGGACATTTGTCTGGCACCGCGACTGTGCCGTGATGCGGTGCAGGAGTTGATGACCATAGGCGGTGCAGCGGGCCTTTCACTGAAGAGCTCCATTCAACGCGCCTTCCGCAATTTGCAGGCAACTTGCATGCATGGCTTTTTGCTTTACGATGCAGGTGCAGAAATCTATGGCAAGATCCTTCTTGGCCAAGACCCCGGAACACCTGTTGTTTGAATGATGACACAAGCTGCTTCTACCGCCGATTTTGTTCAGGCCATGGGGCAGCACTTCGCTTCTGTTTGCATCATCACTACCAGCTATGGCAGTGAACGCTTTGGGCTGACTGCAACCGCTGTCACGTCTGTCTGCTCCGATCCACCAAGGCTTCTGGTGTGCATCAACAAGTCTGGTCAAACGCACGAGAAGATCGTGGCGTCCAAACATTTCGGCGTCAACGTACTGGCGGAAGAGCAGGAGAAAATAGGCCAGGCTTTTGCAAACATGCTGGGCCGGGACTTCAACCGCTTTAGTCTTGGCGAATGGCGCGAAGGTGCAGGCGGAACCCCGCTGTTGCAAGGCGCTGCGGCCGTGTTTGATTGCCGTGTCGCGGAAACGATAGACCAGTTTACCCATACCATATTCATTGGCGAAGTCATTGCGACCTCAGCTGGCATTGGCATCGATCCACTTGTTTATGGCGCACGACGTTTTCGCGGCCTGCGAAAAATCATGACAGCGCCTCTGCCGGAGAACACGGAGTCACTGCATTTCTAATCGAGACTCAAAGGAAAGTAGCTGATATCAAATAGACAAAGCCTCTCTAGAAGGCGGACTATAATCACGGGGAACAAGGAGGAAATATCCCATGACGAAATTGATTACTTTGAATCGCCGCCGCGTGCTGAAAGCAAGTGCTGGCCTTATTGCAGCGCCAGCATTCCTGCGCCGCGCCTACGCCGCTGATGTCTTCAAAATCGGCAAGGTTGGTCCTGTGACAGGCCCAATTGCAGGCTTTGGCGAAGCCACCAGCTGGACCATCGCACAGCTGAAAGACGTAATGGGCAAATTGCCTGTGCCAGTTGAAATCCTCGAACGCGATTCACAATCGAACCCGAACCGCGCCGCTGAAGTCACAACGGAATTGATCGAAAAAGAAGGTGTGAAAATGTTGCTCGCCAAGGGCACGCCTGACACTGTCAATCCGGTTTCCGATCAAGCCGAACTCAACGGCGTGCCTTGCATCTCCGACGACGCGCCATGGCAGACATTCTTCTTCGGTCGCAACGGCGATCCGGCAAAGGGCTTCAAATATACCTATCACGCATTCTGGGGCCTTGAAGACGTGATCGCCAACTTCCTCGACATTTGGGATAAGTCAGGTGCTGCGAAAATTGTCGGCGGCGTGTTCGCCAACGACGCTGATGGCAATGCCTGGGGCGATCCAAAACTTGGCTTCCCCGGCCCACTTGCCGCAGCTGGCTACAAGCTGATCGATCCAGGTCGCTACCAACCCTTGAGCAACGACTTCACCGCGCAGATCACAGCGTTCAAGGAAGCAGGCGTTGAAATCGTGACTGGCGTGATGATCCCGCCGGACTTTGCAACCTTCTGGGGCCAGTGCGCACAGCAAGGCTTCAAGCCAAAGGTTGTGACAATTGGCAAGGCATTGCTGTTCCCATCTTCAGTCGAAGGTCTCGGCGATCGCGGCGATGGTCTCACCACAGAAATCTGGTGGTCACCAAGCCATCCTTTCAAGTCGAGCCTCACTGGCCAGACCGCAAAGGAACTCTGCGATGCCTATACGGCAGGCACCGGCAAAAACTGGACACAGCCACTGGGCTTTGGTCACGCGCTGTTCGAAATCGCCTTCGATGTGATCAAGCGCGCCAAGGATGTGAACGATCCGGAAGCGATCCTCGCAGCCATTGGTGAAACCGAGCTCGACACGATCATCGGACCGATCTCGTGGAAGGGCGGACCCAACAACCCTGTCAAGAATGTCTCCAAAACGCCACTCGTGGGCGGCCAGTGGACCAAGACCGACAAGGGCATGGAGCTGATCATCACCAACAATCCGCAAGCACCGAATATTCCAGTCGGTGGCAAACTGCGGACGATTGGATAATTTTTTCTCCCTCAGCTTTGCTGGGGGAGTACCGCGGAACGCGGGGAGGGGGTGTGTCAGCTGAGACACCCCCTCGCCCTCCGGGCGAGAAAACAATGTCCCTCCTCTCACTTGAAAATCTCAACAAGCGTTATGGCGCATTGGTCGTTACCGATGGCGTGAGCTTGTCAGTGACGAAGGGTGAGATCGTGGGCATTCTCGGTCCCAATGGCGCAGGCAAAACAACGCTGTTCAATTTGATTGCGGGCACTGTGCAACCAGATTCCGGTCGCGTGATTTTCAAAGGCGATGACATCAGCAATCTGGGAGCTGCAGATCGCTGCAAGCGCGGCATCTCACGGTCATTCCAGGTGCCACATCCCTTCAATGGCATGAGCGTGTTCGAAAACATTTTGGTAGGTGCTGCCTTCGGGCGCGCATCAGCCGATCCGGAAACTCACGCACTGAAAGTGATGGAACTCACGGGCCTCAAAAAGAAAGCCAACCATCTCGCAAGTTCAATCACGTTGCTGGAACGCAAGCGCTTGGAAATGGCGCGCGCACTTGCAACCGAGCCTGAACTCTTGTTGCTCGATGAAATTGCAGGCGGCCTTACTGAGAGTGAATGCCAGTCGCTGCTCGCAGCCATTCGCGATGTGCATCAGTCCGGTGTCACGATTGTATGGATCGAGCATGTGGTGCACGCCCTGCTGTCAGTTGCACAACGCCTCGTCGTGTTGAACTTCGGCAAGATGATTGTCGATGGCGCACCACAAGAAGTAATGAATTCAAAGGATGTGAAGTCCGTCTATCTCGGCGAGGATGCACATGCCTGAAGCAATATTTGACGCCATTCTCAAAGTTGAAAATCTCGAAGGCTTTTATGGCGACGCAAAGGTGCTGCACGGCGTCAGCTTCAGCTTGAAGCAGGGAGAAGTGTTGGCGCTGATTGGTTCGAATGGCGCAGGCAAATCGACACTGTTGAAATCAATCTGCGGCCTCCTGGAAAAGAAACAGGGCACGATCCGCTTCAAAGGCGAAGATATTTTGAAACGCGATGCATTCCAGATCGTTGGTCGCGGCATCGCGCTCGTGCCTGAAGGACGTCGCCTGTTTCCATCCCTGAGTGTTGAAGAAAATCTGATACTCGGTGGCGCAGTAAAGCGCCAAGGTCAATGGAATCTGGACGCTGTCTATGCGCTCTTTCCGATCCTGAAAGAAAAACGCAATTTGCCCGCAACATCACTCTCCGGCGGGCAACAACAAATGGTGGCGATTGGCCGCGCACTCATGTCCAACCCGGAACTGTTGCTGCTCGATGAATTGAGCTTGGGTCTTGCACCCATCATCATCAAGAACATTTACGCCATGCTGCCAAAAATCGTGAGCGGCGGCATGTCGGCCATTCTTGTCGAACAAGATGTGACGCGCGCCCTCAACAGTGCCGATCAATTCCTCTGCATGCAGGAAGGCCGCATCTCGCTCGAAGGAGCGCCCAAGGCATTCACGCGCGATCAGATCACCGCCGCTTATTTTGGAATGTAGAAGTCATGGTCTGGCTCAACATCATCATTCAAGGCATTCTGGTCGGCGGGCTTTACGCTCTTTTTGCCGCTGGCCTCTCGCTGATTTTCGGCGTGATGCGTCTGGTCAACATCGCGCATGGCGATCTCATCGTTGCGTCAGCTTTTCTGGCTTGGGCCGTTGTGCAAGCAACGGGCCTTCATCCACTTGCAAGTCTTGTGATCGTGATCCCGCTAGCAATGTTGTTTGGTTATTTGATCCAGACCCTCATTCTCAATCGCACACTGGGCAAGGACATTCTTCCGCCATTGCTTGTCACATTCGGCATGTCGGTCATTATTCAAAATGCGTTGCTCGCCGTGAACACCGCCGACAGCCGCAAGCTCAATGCGGGCACGCTGGAAACAGGATCCTATCCACTGCTGCCCGGCGTTGATATTGGCTATCTTCCATTCTTGCAGTTCATCGTCGCAATCGCGGTGATCGGCGGCCTGCAATACATGTTTTACAAGACCGCAATTGGCCGCGCCTTCCGCGCCACTTCGGATGATAGCGAAATCGCATCGATCATGGGGCTGGACCGCCGCAAGGTTTTCGCCTGGGCCATGGCGATTTGCCTCGGCGTTGTGGCACTCGCAGGCGTGTTCCTCGGCATTCGCGCAAACTTCGATCCCTTCATGGGGCCGGGCCGTTTGATCTTCGGTTTCGAAGCTGTGATCATTGGTGGCCTCGGAAATTTGTGGGGCACGTTGATTGGCGGCGTCATTCTTGGCGTGGCGCAAGGTATCGGCGCGCAAATCAATCCCGGTTGGCAAGTGCTGGCGGGACATCTCGTGTTCCTGCTGATCCTCGCTGTCCGTCCACGTGGCCTGTTCCCGAGGATGACCGGATGAACCCCGCGATCACCCGCTCAACAAATACCAGTCGCATCGCAGGCGCGTTGGCACTTGTGTTGATTGCCGCGCTGCTTGCCGCACCGTGGTGGGGATCAACCGCAACGCTCCGTCTGATTGGCGAGATGATGATCTATCTCGCACTCGCCAGTCTGTGGAACTTGCTCGCAGGATATACTGGCCTCGTCTCCGTTGGGCAGCAAGCCTATGTCGGCCTTGGCACCTATGTGCTTGTCACTTGCTGTCTCTTTCTCGGCATGCACCCGCTGTTCGCCATTCCACTTGCTGGCATATCAGCAGCGCTGATCGCGTTGCCCGTTGGCAAATTGGTTTTCCGTTTGCAAGGTGCGTACTTCGCAATTGGCACGTGGGTCGTAGCTGAAGTCTTCCGCTTGTTTGCCTCGCAGATCACTGGCCTTGGTGGTGGCTCCGGCATCAGCATTGGTGCTGTCTTGTCCGGCATGTCTTCAAATAAATTCTGGCGTGAGGCGACAATCTATTGGGTGGCGCTGGCACTTGGTGTTGGTGCGCTGCTGACAGTTTATGCCATGCTGCGCTCGCGCATCGGTCTCGCACTCACCGCGATCAGGGATAGCGAAGTCGCTTCTTCGTCGCTCGGTGTGAATATCGAGCGCATCAAATACATGGTCTATGTCGGCGTGGCTGGTGTCACTGGAATGATCGGCGCGCTGATCGCACTTCAAAAAATTCGCGTCTCACCCGATTCAGCATTCAGCGTGAATGACTGGACCGCCTTTGTGATCTTCATCGTCGTCATCGGCGGCATCGGCACAATCGAAGGCCCGATCATCGGCACGATTGTCTATTTCCTGCTGCGCGAATTCTTCTCAAATCTCGGCACCTTGTATCTGATGATCCTCGGCGCACTCGCCATCGTCATTATGATCGTCGCGCCCAAAGGCATCTGGGGCTACATTGCAGGGCGTTGGAACATCTCGCTCTTTCCAACAGGTTATCGTGTTGAGGAGAAAGACTGATGCGCGAATTTGTTTACTCAGGCCTTTCAACGCGCGTTGTGTTTGGGCGAGGAAAGATTTCCGAAGTCGCAAACGAAGCCAAGCGTCTCGGCATGAAGTATCCGCTTGTGATCACAACACCAAACCAGATTGAGGATGGATCAAAGCTTGCGCAAGCTGTGGGTGGAGCACACTGGGCTGGTGCAGTGATGCACACTCCTGTGAAAGAAACCGAAATTGCGCTGGAGTTCTTCCGCGAGCGTGAAGCAGATGGCGTCATCACACTCGGTGGTGGCTCGTCAACGGGATTGGGCAAGGCCATTGCTTTTCGAACAGACTGCAATCAGCTCGTCATCCCCACAAGTTACGCAGGTTCCGAGATGACCAACATTCTTGGTGAAACGGCTGATGGTGCAAAGACCACCAAGCGCGATGCCAAGATCCAGCCGGAGTCAGTGATCTACGATCCAGATCTGCTCCACACATTGCCAGATCGTTTCGCCGCCACATCAGGCATGAATGCCATCGCCCACGCGGTGGAAGGACTCTACGCAGTCGATGGAAATCCCGTCGTCTCGCTGATGGCAGAAGAGGGGATTCGCGCGCTGGCTTCAGCCTTGCCGAAAGGCAAGGACGGTCACGAAGAAGCGCTCTATGGCGCATGGCTCTGCGGCACTGTGCTCGGTTCAGCGGCGATGGCGCTTCACCACAAGCTTTGCCATGTGCTCGGCGGCACATTCGATTTGCCGCACGCTGAAACGCACACAGTGATCTTGCCGCATGCAACGAGCTACAATTCAAATTCAGAACAGGCGATGATCCGCATCGCCCGCGCGCTTGGTGCACCCAGCGCAGCGCAAGGACTTTACGACCTCGCCAAAAAACTCGGTGCACCCCTTGCACTCAAAGACATTGGGATGAAAGAGTCCGACCTCGACAAGGCGGCGGATATCGCCGTCGCAAATCCCTATCCCAACCCGCGCAAACTCGAACGCGAAGCCATTCGCAAGTTGCTCGATGATGCGTATCATGGCCGCAGACCCGCATAAGAGGAAATGATGACAGACATTCAAACAGATGTGATGGTGATCGGCACAGGCCCCGCAGGCTCTGCGATGGCGGCACTTTTGGCGACGCACGGCGTGGAAACCTTTGTCATCAATCGCTATCGCTGGCTCGCCAACACACCACGCGCCCACATCACCAATCAGCGCACCATGGAAGTGCTGCGCGATCTCGGCAAGGACGTTGAAGCCGAAGCTTACATGCACGCAACTGAGCAAGACTTGATGGGCGAGAATGTGTTCTGCGTTTCACTTGCAGGCGAAGAACTGGGCCGCATGAAAAGCTGGGGCAAGAGTCCACAGTCCCGCGCTGAACATCATCTTTCATCACCCACATTCATGAACGATCTTCCGCAAACATTCATGGAGCCATTGCTCTACAAAACAGCATGTTCGCGCGGCGCGCAATCACGCATGTCCTGCGAATATGTTTCACACGTGCAGGACAAGGATGGCGTCACCGTCACCTGCAATGATCGCCTCACCAAAAAACACTTCACTGTGCGCTGCAAATATCTGATTGGTGCCGATGGTGGAAACTCACTCGTCGCCGAACACACAGGGCTTCCCTTTGAAGGCAAGATGGGGGTCGGCGGTTCGATCAACATTCATATCAGGGCTGATCTGTCCAAGTTCGTCGCCCACCGTCCATCGGTTTTGTACTGGGTCATGCAGCCCGGCGCTGATGTTGGCGGCATCGGCATGGGTGTGGTGCGCATGGTCAGGCCGTGGAACGAGTGGCTGATCATCTGGGGCTACGACATCAACCAGCCAGCACCCGAAATCAGTGAAGAGTTTGCAAAAAGCGTTTGCCATCAGTTGATCGGTGACTCTGACGTCCCCATCGAAGTGATCGGCACCAGCACCTGGACGGTCAACGACATGTACGCAACACACATGCAAAAAGACCGCGTGTTCATCATGGGTGATGCAGCGCACCGTCACCCACCATCAAATGGTTTGGGCTCCAACACATCCATTCAGGATGCGTTCAACCTTGCCTGGAAAATATCGCTGGTGCTGAAGGGCAAGGCCTCGCCGAAATTGCTCGAAACATATTCGCAGGAACGCGCACCCATCGCCAAACAGATCGTTACCCGTGCCAATAAATCGATCGGTGAATTCGGACCTATCTTTCAGGCACTCGGCATGGATGGTGGCGTCGATCACGCCAAGATCCAACGCAACATGGACGGTCGTTGTGACACTGGAGAACAAGCTGAAGCGCAGCGCGACGCACTCCGCAAGGCGATTGCCTTCAAGAAGTATGAATTCGATTGCCATGGCGTTGAGATGAACCAACGCTATCAGTCTTCGGCAGTCATTGCCGACAGCAGCAAGGCACCTGGCGATGGCATCGACATGGAATTGCACTATGTGCCGACGACGCACCCCGGCGCACGCATCCCCCACGTCTGGGTGTTTGATGCAGCTGGTAAGCAGCACTCAACCCTCGACATCACAGGGCAGGGCGCGTTCACACTGATCACCGGAATAGGTGGCGAGGCCTGGGTGAAAGCAGCGCAAACTTTCGCCAAGACAAAGGGCATCAAGATCAACACGCGCGTGATCGGCCCGCGCCGCGACTTTGAAGACCACACAGGTGATTGGGCGCGTGCACGGGAAATTTCTGACTCAGGCTGTCTTCTCGTGCGGCCTGACCAACACGTGGCCTTCCGCGCCATGAAAGCATCAGGCTCGGCAGAAAAAGATTTGACCGCAGCCTTCAACACAATCTTGGGACACTGATCATGGCAAAGAAACCAGCAAAGAAAACCGCAGCTAAAAAGTCAGCGAAGAAAAAGCCCAAGAAGAATGCAGGCGCCAAATATTTCTTCACGCTGAAAGACTCTGTGAAAGTGGTGCAGGACCGCGCCGGCCCAAAGGCAAACAAGCGCGTGAAGGAAGTCACCAACTCGCTCGTCAAGCACCTCCACGCCTTTGTGAAAGAAACCAACATCACTTTGGATGAATGGCTTTACGGTATTCAGTTCCTCACGAAGACCGGCCATCTCTCCACCGATTGGCGGCAGGAGTTCATCTTGCTCTCGGATGCACTCGGCATTTCCATGCTGGTTGAAACTTTGAACAATCACAAAATGTCCGGCGAAACGGAATCTACGGTGCTTGGTCCCTTCTACATCGAGAACGCACCGCGCTATCCCAATGGCGCGAACATCTGCCTCGATGGCAAGGGCGAGCCCGTTTGGATTCACGGCAAGGTGACCGACGCGAAGGGCCGACCGATTGCAGGTGCCACACTCGATGTGTTCCAGGCCAATGACGAAGGCTTCTACGATGTGCAGCAAAAAGGCATTCAGCCCGAGATGAACTTGCGCGGTGTGTTCACGTCGGATGCCAAGGGTAACTACAGTTTCCGTTCCGTCTATCCGCGTTATTATCCAATCCCCTTCGATGGAACAGTCGGGCAGATGTTGAAGGCGCTCGATCGCAATCACAACCGTCCAGCGCATTTGCACTTCATTGTGTCAGCGCCCAAGTTTGAAAAACTCATCACGCATATTTTCACGCCGGATTGCCCATGGCTGAAAGATGATGCGGTGTTTGGCGTGAAGGAAAGCCTGATCGCTGATTTCAAAATGGTCGACGATCCGAAGAAGGCAGCCAGCCTCGGCTTGCCCAACCCATTCCGCATATGTGAATGGAACGTGGTGCTCAGCAAATCGTGAGCGATAATCCATGCATCATTTGTGTCGCGATCACGGGCTCCTTGCCGACGAAGGAGAACAACCCGGCTGTGCCCATCAGCATCGCTGAGCAGATTGAAAGCACGCACGAAAGTTTTGAAGCGGGAGCTTCAATCGTGCATGCACACGTGCGCGATGATGAGGGCAAGCCCACGTCCGATCCCGAACGTTTTGCACGTTTGAAAGAGGGGATCGAGAAGCACTGCCCCGGCATGATCATCCAGTTTTCAACAGGTGGGCGCAGTGGTGCAGGCAAAGTGCGCGGTGGCATGTTGCCTCTGCGGCCAGACATGGCATCGCTCTCCGTTGGCTCCAACAATTTTCCAACGCGCGTCTACGAAAACCCGCCGGATCTTGTCGATTGGTTGGCATCTGAAATGCTTATCTATAACGTGAAGCCAGAGATCGAAGCCTTCGATCTCTCCCACATCATCCAAGCCGCAACAATGCAGAAAGACGGTCGCCTCAAAGGCCCGCTCTATGTGCAATTCGTCATGGGTGTCAAAAACGCCATGCCCGCTGACGAACGCGTTTTGGATTTCTACATTGAGACCCTGAAGCGCTATTCACCCGATGCAAAGTGGTGCGCCGCAGGCATCGGCCCCGCACAAATCACCATTAATGAATGGGCGATAGCCAAAGGCGGCCACACGCGCACCGGCATGGAAGACAACGTGCGCTTGGACAAGCACGCGCTGGCACCATCGAACGCCGCACTCGTCAAGCGCGCTGTCGAACTCTGCAATAAACACAATCGTCAAGTTGCGACGCAAGCGGAAGCGCGCGAAATTCTGAACTTGCAGCCGAAGTAAATTGAGATAGCCTTGAATTTACTCGTTTGCGCTTGACCAAAGTGGCTTTTGGCACACAGCAAACCGAAATCGCACCAAATGCCCCTTTTAACATCTCGTTAACCATTCACACTCATTAACGAATCGTTTACTTCTGCGAGCGCGCAGTGATCGGACCATCGATCAAAAGCGCAGTAATATTGATGCGATGCGTAGGGGGTGCTGTTTACAGCGGTCGTTTCAATATTGAGTTCCCCAGTACTGCTTAAGCGTTTGGCGCCTTGCCAAGGGGAATGATTTTGGACTTCAAGAAAACTGAGACTGTGTTCGCGCAGCAATTCTGGCGCGCGATGTTTATCGCCAAGGTTTTTGCCTTGTGCGTTGCGGTTGCTGGTCTCGTTTCAAACGCTGCTCTGGCCACGACCTTCACAACGACTGTTCCTGGCACTTCGATTGTCATCCCCACCACTTATCCGCAGGCGGGCGGTGTTGTGATTGTGCTCGAAGGCGTGAACGGCAACGTCTATTACCAGTTCGCCAATCCATCGACGATGTTCCAAGGCTACCAGAACAGCGGAACTCCAGCGGCTTGGAACGGCAATCCATTTCAGATCACACCACTGATGCCCTTGAACTGCGGCCCGGTTGTCAGCTGCTCGACCTATCTTGGCGGCGGCGTTACCCGCATGAGCGTGCGCTTTACCGCCTGGGATGGCGACAACCAGGCAGGCATGTTCGACGTCAATGATTTGACGCTTCGCATTAACGGTTTTGACTTTGGTGCCAATGGCGGCAACTGGACACCAGTGACAACGCAGAACACCGATCTTGCGGGCACAACACTGATCAGCAGCGGCACGGGCTTTGGCAACAACACACTTGATACTGGCTGGTTCCAGTCAACAACGCCTGCCATTCTCGCCAATGTGTTGAGCACTGGTGGTGTTACCGCCAGTATCTTTGACCGCGATCCCAACGACAATTTCTGGGACTTCAAGCGCGGCAATGATGCGGTGACGTCAGTGGTGCCCTTGAATGTGGCACCGGGTGTAACGCTCGACAAGGCGTCGACCACAACAAGCTTCTCGACCGTAGGGCAAGTCATTCCCTACACCTTTACTTATCGCAATGTCGGCAGCGTTTGGATCAACACCGTTGCGGTTAGCGATCCGAAAGTGACTGGTGTTTCTTGCCCCGCACCACCTGCCGCGGGCACGGTCAATCTTGATCCAGGTGAGCAAGTAGTCTGTACGGCGAACTACACGGTGACACAGGGTGATATTGATGCTGGCCGTGTGCTCAACACAGCAACGGCCACAGGTGTGCCGCAAGCTGGTGCATTGGGACCTGTTACTGATTCAAACACGATTCCGGGGCCAACTTCAGCGCCCGGTGTTGAACTCACAAAGACGGCAGCACCTACGGTATTTGGCGTGAGTGGTTCAACGCTGACATACAGTTTTGCAGTCAAAAACACTGGCAACGTAACACTGACCAATGTTTCAATTGCTGACCCATCTTTGGCGTCACTCAGCTGTACCACGCCAGCGATTGCGCCGGGTGCAACAGTCGTTGCCACTTGCACAGGTAACACACGCACGATCACGCAGGCCAATGTTGACGGAGGCACGCTCGTCAATACCGCTACAGTATCGGCGCGCGCACCCAATGCAACAGTTGTCACTGCTCCAAGCTCGATCATCACCAATGGCCCGGCACGGATAGGCGGCATCACCCTAGTCAAATCCGCTAGTGCGATCACCGATCTTGACGCCAATGGCCACGACATGGGTGACACGGTTGCCTATACATTCACAGTGGCCAATACTGGGAATGTGACACTCACTGGCATTGCCGTCAGCGATGCGAAGATCAACCTGATCAACTGCCCGACAACGACCTTGCTTCCGGGTGCGTCGACCAATTGCACCGGCACATATACGTTGACGCAAGTCGACGTGAACGGCGGAAGCACAACGAATACAGCTTCGGTGACATCAACGCCGCCTGCAGGTGTGACCGGGCCAGTGATTGATACATCGGGCACGGCCAACAACAACGATACACCAACCGTGGTCGCGATCACGCGTACACCCGCGCTGGTGACCGACAAGACCAGCCCGACTGCAAACTTTGATTCAGTCGGCGATGTGCTCACCTACAATTATTCAGTTCGCAATTCAGGCAATGTGACAATCACTGATGCGATTACAGTGAACGACAACAAGGCAGCTGTGACTTGCCCGCCATTGTCAGGTGGCGAGCTTTTGCCGGGCGGCATTCTCAATTGCTCCGCAAGCTACACTGTAACCCAGGCAGACATTGATGCTGGCAGTGTCGTGAACATTGCGAGTGCGGCGACGACGTTCAATGGTGCGCCTGTGACGTCACCCAACGACCAGGTCAGTGTGCCAGCCGTTCAATCCCGCGCCATGACTGTTGCGAAGTCTGCGACTTCAGTGAACTTCAATGTGATTGGCGATTTGGTGACGTATCAATATATCATCACCAACACTGGCAACACGACATTGACCGATCCGGTCACCATCACGGACAATCGCGTGGCATCCGTCAACTGTCCTGCACTTCCAGCCGGTGGCTTGGCACCTGCGGCCACACACACCTGTACCGCAACTTATTCGGTGACGCTTGGAGATCTCGACTTCGGCTCAGTGACCAATCTAGCCACCGCAAGTTCAGGGACGACCACATCACCGCAAACGTCGTTAACAGTTCCGACGGCAGGCACCACCAATCTTTCGATTTCAAAGACAAGCACAACGGCCAACTTCAATGTCGTCGGCGACGTGATTGCCTATACCTTCCTTGTTACCAACAGTGGCTCCAAAACGTTCACCAAAACAGTCACTGTAACTGATGACAAGATCGGCACTTTCGATTGTTGGGTTCCGGCTGGGCGTGTCTTCTTGCCTGCAGAAACCCTGATCTGCAATGCAAACTATACCGTGACGCAAGCTGATCTTGATCGCGGATTTGTCACCAACCAGGCTTATGCGGCGACGACGTATAGTGATGCGAATGTCCCCGTGACCTCGGCACCTGATGATCTCACAATCAACGCCATCCAGAATCCTGCGATGACTGTGACGAAGTCAGCCGCAACCTTGCCCGTGACAGCAGTAGGGCAGGTACTGACCTACACGATCACCACGTTGAACAGCGGCGATGTGACATTGAGTGGCATCAACGTAACGGACCCGAATATTCCGGCACTTTCCTGCTCGCGCGCATCGCTTGCCCCAACTGTTTCGTTCCAATGCACGGGCACATACACCGTCACACAAGCAGACTTTGACGCTGGTGTTGTCAACAACACCGCAACGGCCAATGGCAATACACCACAAGGTGTTGCCGTCACCGACGATGGCATCAACGCCGTTACGATCACGCAGAACAGCTCCGTTACCATCGACAAGAATTTTGTTTCCAATGCCGATCAGGATGGTTCGAACTCAGTAAGCCTTAATGATGCGCTCACCTTTGAAGTTATTGTTCAGAACAATGGCAACGTCACACAGAACAATGTTGTGGTGAGCGATGCGTTGCTGACGCCTGCATCGCAGACTTGCGCGATTGTTTTGCCGGGCGCAAATTGCACACTCACTGGCACGCTCATTGTTACCCAGGCGCAAGTAGATTCAGGCACAGTTGCGAACACAGGTTCTGTCACGACAACACTTTTGCCAGTCGCGGAGACGGCGGTTGAGTCAGTCACTGTACCGCGCATCAGTTCGCTTTCTGTCGACAAACAGGATCCGGTCAACGGCGATCAGGATACAAGTAACTCGGTGACGCTGAACGACGTACTCACCTACACCGTCGTGGTCACGAATACGGGCAATGTAACGCAGACCAATGTTGAAGTGAATGACCCGCAGCTGACACCTGCTTCCAATACCTGCGTTTCAGTTGCGCCGGGTGCGTCATGTACGCTGGTTGGCACAAAGACGGTGACACAAGGCGACATCAATGCCGGTGGCATCACCAATACGGCCTCAACCACATCAGCATTGATCACCACGCCTGTGACAGATGCCGTGACCACACCTGTTGCGCAGAACTCTTCACTCACAATCGCCAAGGCTGTGGCCGGAAATGCCGATCAGGACATATCTTCAAGCATCACTCTCAATGATACGCTGACCTATGCAGTCACTGCTACCAACGATGGTACTGTGACCCAGACCAATGTTGTTGTCAGTGATCCAAAGCTGACACCGAATTCCATCACGTGCGCATCACTCGCGCCAGCTGCATCGTGTGTTCTGACGGGCACACTCAATGTAACACAAGTCAATGTGGATACGGGTTCTATCGCCAATACAGGTTCCGTAACCTCGACCTTGTTGCCGACGGCCGAGACTGTTTCGATTTCCACGCCGATCCCCCAAACCCGCAGTTTGACACTGGACAAGCAGCGCATCACTTTAAACTTCAATGCCGTTGGCAATGTGTTGAGCTACACTTATCTGCTGACCAATACGGGTAATGTCACGCTGACGGGAACGCTTTCTGTTACCGACAACAAGACAAGCGTTTCTTGCCCGGCGTTGCCACCTGCTGGTCTCGCACCAGGCGCGCTACACTCCTGCACTGCGACCTACGTGGCAACACAGACGGACTTGAACGTTGGCAATGTGACCAACATTGCTACGGCCAGAATTGGCACAACGGTTTCGCCGAACGATACCGTCATCATTCCTGCCGTTCAATTGCCCGCGTTGACCGTCGACAAGTCGAGTCCGACGGCAAGCTTTGCTGCAGTTGGCGACACGCTGACTTACAGCTACCTCGTGCGCAACACAGGCAACGTGACGATCAGAAGTGCCGTCACGATTTCAGACAACAAAGCGACAGTTTCATGCCCGGCCTTGCCCGGTGGTGTGTTGTTACCTTCAACGACGCACACGTGTTCGGCGAGCTACACTGTAACTCAAGATGATATTGATGCAGGCGGTGTTACCAATACTGCGTATGCCGCGACGACTTTCGGTGTAACACCCGTCACATCTCCTACGGATGCCGTGACGGTTCCGGCCGTGCAAACCCGCAAGCTTTCGATTGCAAAAGGTGCCTCTTCTGTCAATTTCACAGTCGTTGGGGATATTGTGACCTATGACTACCTCGTCACCAATTCTGGCAACACAACACTGACCGATCCTGTCACAGTTGCGGATAATCGTGTGACGCCCGTCAACTGCCCCGCTTTGCCGCTTGGTGGCTTTGCACCTGGCGACACGATGACGTGCACGTCGACTTACTCAGTCACGCTGGAAGATCTTGATATTGGTTCAATTACCAACATCGCTGTTGCGTCTTCTGGTGCAACCAGTTCTCCACAAGATGCAGTGACTGTGCCGACAGGCGCAAATCCGGCACTGACCATTGCCAAATCCAGCCCCGCACCAAGCTTTAACAATCTCGGTGACGTAGTGAGTTATCGATACACAGTGACCAACAGCGGTAATGCCAGTCTCACGCGCGCCATACCTGTGGTGGATGACAAGATTGGCACCATCGCATGCTGGGCTCCGACTGCGGGAGATCTCACTTTCACACCCGGCGAGACCAAGATCTGCACAGCCAATTACGCTGTCACACAGGCTGACCTTGATCGTGGATTTGTCACCAATCAGGCTTTTGCCAGCACAACTTATGGCGCAGCTAACATTCCCGTGACCTCGCCTCCCAAAGCCGTGACAGCCAACGCAGTCCAGAATCCCGAACTCACAGTAACCAAGTCTGCCGCCACACTTCCTGTAAGTGCTGCAGGGCAGGAGCTGACATATACCATCACAGCCAAGAACACGGGTGATGTGACGCTGAGCAATGTCACCGTCGCAGATCCACTGATCCCAAGCCTGAGCTGCAACCAGGCCTCGCTCGCACCATCTGCATCACTGGTTTGTAACGGCAACTACACAGTCACGCAGGCCGATTTTGATCGAGGTGTAGTCAACAACACGGCAACAGCCAATGCATCTACACCACAGGGCGCACCGGTTACCGACACGGGCGCACTTGCAACCACCATGGCTGCACCACGTCCTGCATTGACACTCGTCAAGACGGCGACCCCTTCATCATTCCAGTCTGTGGGCGAAACAATTGACTACGCATTTACCGTCACCAACTCAGGTGATGTAACACTGACCAATATCAGGGTCACAGATCCGCTGGTGCCCGCATTCTCGTGCGTCATTCCTGCGATGCCGCCTGGTGCGACAAATACCAGCTGTGCCACGAACTTGCTAATTACACAGGCGCATATTGATGCAGGAGCGATTGCCAACACAGCAGCTGTTGGTGCATCAGCATCACGCGGCACTGACCCGAGTACCACTGCGAACGAGACTATTGCGGGACCGACACGCGAACCACTTGTCACTGTCTCCAAGTCTGCAACGCCAGCTACATATTCGGCGGTCGGCGATGTGATTTCATACGAATATGTTGTCAGCAACGGCGGCAACATCTCGCTTGTTGGTGCAGTGACAATCAGCGACGACAAATTGGGCACGCTGAGCTGCCCGGCCCTGCCTGTTGCAGGAATTGCACCAGGTGGTTCACTCACTTGCACGGTAAATCATGCCATCACTCAGGCTGAAATTGACGCAGGTTCAGTCACCAACACAGCGAGCGCCAATACACAAACAGCACTTGGGCTTTTGTCTTCGGCTCCTGATAGTGAAACTGTTACCGCCAACCAGTCGCCAGCTGTATCTGTGGTCAAATCCGCAGGTGCGATTGTCGATGGCGATGGCAATGGAACTGATGCGGGCGACACAATCGCCTACACATTTGTCGTGAAGAATGAAGGCAACGTCAGTCTCACTTCGGTTGGTGTAAGTGATCCAAAAGTGGGCACTGTTTCGTGCCCGGTAACAAGCCTTGCACCAGGCATTTCAACGAACTGCACTGCAACTTACACGCTGACCCAGGTCGATGTGAACTCAGGTCAAGTGACGAATTCGGCTGTGGCCAGCGGAACGCCACCGACAGGGCCTGCAGTCACCGATCAATCCGGCAGCAGTGCCGCTGGTGACCAACCCACAGTCACTGCAATTCCAAGTAACTCAAGGATCGCTGTCGTCAAGCAAGCGGGCGCGATAGTTGATGTCGACGGCAACGGCGAAGATGCTGGCGACTCCATTGCCTATACATTTGCGGTCAGCAACGAAGGCAATACCTCACTCACCAGCGTTGGCGTGACTGACCCTAAAATTGGTGCTGTGAGCTGCCCGGTCGCTACACTTGAGCCAGCTGTTTCGACAGTGTGCACAGCAACCTACACACTCACCCAGGCTGATGTTGATGCCACGCGCGTCACCAACACAGCTACGGCCAGCGGCACGCCACCAACGGGTGCCGCTATCAGTGACTTGTCGGGCAGTGCCACAGACAACAACACGCCGACAGTGTCCAACATTCCTGTGACGCCAACAATCACACTGGTAAAGTCTGCTGCACCGATTGCTGATCAAGACGGCAACGGGTCTGATGCTGGCGACCTCGTTACTTACACATTTGCCGTGACCAACACTGGCAATGTCACCTTGGCTTCTGTTGTCGTGACCGATCTGAAAGTGAGCCCGATCAGCTGTCCTGTAGCATCGCTCGCACCCGGCGCTTCCACCAATTGCACAGGCAACTACACGCTGACGCAAGGTGACGTGAACACCGGAAGTGCCACGAATACGGCAACCGTGCGCGCCAACCCACCTGTCGGCATTCCTGGGCCTGTCACTGACACATCCGGTACTGCGGGCAACAACAACACGCCAACAATTGTAACCGTGCCACAAATCCCGGCAGTTTCGGTTGAGAAGACAAGTCCGACCCCGAGCTTTGATGCTGTGGGCGATGTGCTGAGCTACAGCTATCTTGTTCGCAACATTGGCAACACCACATTGTCGAACGCGATAACGATTGCCGACGACAAAGCTACGGTCTCATGTCCGGCTGTTCCCGCTGGTGGCTTGCAGCCGACCCGTACAATCAGTTGTTCTGCGAGCTACACGGTGACCCAGGCAGATATTAATGCCAATGGCGTGACCAACATCGCGCGGGCTTCCACGACGTTTGGCGCAACGGCTGTTACGTCTGCCGATGACCAGGTATCTGTGCCCGCCGTGCAGACACGCACCATGACGATAGTGAAAACTGCAACGTCAGTGAATTTCATCAATGTCGGCGACCAGGTGACCTATCAGTATGTCGTGACCAATACCGGTAACACGACGCTGACGGATGCGATCTCCGTGACTGACAATCGCATTCCTGCGGTCAACTGTCCGGCCTTGCCTGCTGGCGGATTGGCACCCGGTGCCACGCACACCTGTACGGCGACTTACGCACTTTTGCTTGAAGATATTGATATCGGCTCGGTCACCAATTTGGCGTCGGCCACTTCCGGATCGACAACTTCGCCGCAAACATTTGTGACGGTTCCGTCATCATCGACTTCGGCGCTGACTGTCGAGAAGATTTCAACGACCGCAAACTTTGACAAGGTCGGGGATACGGTTTCCTACAGCTTCACCCTGACCAACAGCGGCGGAGCGACATTTACCCGCGCAATCACTGTGACAGATGACAAGATCGGCTCGCTTTCTTGCTGGGCTCCGGCTGGCGCAGATTTGACATTCACCCCGGGCGAGACCTCGCTTTGCACAGCTAACTACACAGTCACGCAGGCTGATCTGGATAGTGGCTTTGTCACTAACCAAGCCTCTGTTTCGACGACTTATGGCGCTGCCAATGTTTTGGTGACTTCACCACCTGACACAGTAACTGTGAATGCAATTCAGAATCCCGGCTTCACCGTTTCAAAGTCCGTCGCCACTCTGCCTGTGACGGCCGTCAACCAGTCTCTGACCTACACGATCACCGCACAAAACTCCGGCGACATCACCTTGAAGACGGTGACTGTCACCGATCCATTGATCCCCGGCTTCAACTGCAGCGCAGCTTTGCTCGCTCCGGGTGCTTCGCTTGTTTGCGATGGCAATTATGTTGTGACGCAAGAAGATTTTGATGCAGGCACAATCAACAACACGGCAACGGCTAATGGCGTGACGCCACAGGGAAATCCTGTGACTGGCACGGGCACCAATGCCGTCACCATTGCACAGACACCAGCCATTGCGGTGGTGAAGTCGGCGGGCGCCATCGCGGACCTTGATGGCGATGGTCCGGAAGCTGGCGACACGATTGATTACACATTCGCAGTGAGCAACGAAGGCAATGTCACACTCAGCGCAATTGCTGTGACCGATGTCAAAGTCGGCGCGGTTACGTGTGCCGCCATTGTTATTGCTCCCTCCGAGAAGACTATCTGCACGGCAACCTATGCCTTGACGCAAGCTGATGTCGATTTGGGAACGGTGACCAACTCCGCCACGGCCACAGGCAAGCCTCCGATTGGCCCGGTTGTCAGCGACACATCTGGCGGCAGCAAGACTGATGATATCGATACAGTTTCAACATTTACCGCCACTGCTGCGGTTCGCCTTGTCAAAACAGCGAGTCCTATCGTGGACCTGTATCCGGATGCTGGCGATACGATCACCTACACATTTGCCGTCACCAACACAGGCAACCTGACACTCTCCGGAATTGGTATCGTTGATGACAAGATCAGTGCGGTGGTCTGCCCCGTAGCGTCATTGCAGCCGGGCGATGTCGCAAACTGCTCGGGAACTTATACACTGAAACAAGAGGATGTTGATACCGGCAAAGCCATCAATACGGCGACTGTATCTGCGCGCTCGCCGAATGCGATTGTAGTTTCGGATGTGTCCGGCTCCGCCCTTGGGAATGATGATGACACTGTAAGCGCAATTCCGGCCAATCCAGCCGTATCTCTGGTCAAGCTGCCCGGTGTTTTGACTGACAGCGATGGCAACGGTGCTGACATTGGCGACACGCTGACCTACGCATTCACTGTCAAAAACGAGGGCAATGTCACACTGACTGGTCTCACCGTCACTGACTCCGAGCCAAAGGCAACAATGAGCGGCGGACCAATTGCGTCACTCGCGCCAGGTGCATCAGATGCCACGACATTCTCGGCCAGCTATGTCTTGACGCAAGCTGATGTTGATGCAGGTACAGTTGCCAACACGGCACTCGTTTCCGGCAATCCGCCGACTGGTCCACCAGCAACCGATGTGTCTGGCACAACGCCAACCAATGACACGCAAACCGATACGGGCATTCCGCGTGCTCCTGCGCTGCGCCTTGTGAAAACTGCCACTGGCATCACCGATGAGGACGGCAACGGACATGACGTCGGCGATACGGTTACCTACACATTTGAAATTTTCAACACCGGCAACACAACGCTGACCGATGTTGCAGTTGATGACCCGCTGATTGGACTTGCAGCACTCCCCAACACCAATGCCATGGCCAACATGGTGGCCCTCGCTGCGATCAAGGCAGATCCGATTTTGACGGCCTCGGTTGTCCGATTGAACGATGCGATCACCGCCGACAAGCGCAGCGTGTCGCAATATGTAACGGGACTCATTTTCGGCAATGATGCCGTCCCATCTCTGCCAACATCCTTGGTCCTTGAGCGCAAAGTCATTCGCCTCAGCGAAAAGACCGGGCCGTTTGAGGCAGGCGAGCGCGTTGGCATCACCTACAAGTTGGTCAACGCCGGTGAAGGCCCGGTGACGATGATCGAAGCCGTGTTGCCGCGCGCACAGATGGTCGGTTCAGGGCTTGGCATACTTGCCGCAAACAGCTCCGATCTATTCCCGGCTATCTTCGCTTACGACCTCACGGCAGAAGATGTCGCAACTGGCAGCTTTGCAACCAGCGGAACGCTGACCTATCGCGCCCGTGATGTGGCGTTCGAAACTGATCTTGCAGCCACCGTTTCGCTTGCCAGTGTTGGCCTGCCGAAAGACTTGCTCACCGCGAGCATTTCACCAGCGCGCATTCCTTCTTTGCAGCCAGGCGATAAAGCCATTTTCTCCGGCACATATGTTCTGAAGCAGAAAGATGTTGATGCTGGCAAAGTTGACAACACTGCGAAAGGTAGCGGCCGCGCGCCCGATGGCAATATTTACGACGATACATCAGGTACGGCCACTGACAATGACACCTCGACCACAATTGAAGTGCCGCGCGCACCAGCAATAACGTTGGTCAAGTCAGCTTCTGAGATTAAGGATCTCGATGGTAATGGACCAGACGAAGGTGATGCGATTGACTACACATTCGTTGTTGCGAATGAAGGCAATGTGACGCTGACTTCGCTTGCGATCACCGATGCCAAAGTTGGTGCCGTATCCTGCGCCGCAACAACGCTTGGGCCTCCAGGCTCTACAACCCCTCCAGCCTCGACAAACTGCACAGCGCGATATCTGCTGACGCTGGCTGATGTTGATGCCGGTGAAGTGCGCAACACGGCAGAAGTCAATGCCGCAGCACCTGGTGGTGGTTCTGCCAAGGATACGTCAGGCTCTGACAAAAACAATAACGCAGAAACAGTAACTGCAATTCCGCGCGCCAGTGCCATGACCTTGGTGAAGCTTGCTGGAACGCCAACAACGGCAGCAGGTTTGGATGCTGCGTTGATTGATGCGGATGACACGATTGAATATACATTCACCGTCAAGAACACAGGCAATGTTACGCTCTCATCAATCAGCATAACTGATCCAAAAATTGCTGCTGTCACTTGCGATGCGACAACACTTGTGCCGACTGCAACGACAAGCTGCCGTGGCACCTACGAGCTTAGTCTTGCCGATCTTGATCTTGCATCCGTCGAGAATACAGCAACGTCTTCTGCAGAAGGGCCAGATGGCACGCCAGCTTCCGATAAATCGGGCACCGACGAGACCAACGACACGCCAACCACTGTCGAGCTTCCGCAGACGCCTCGCCTGACGCTGGTGAAATCAGCCGCGCTGCCGACTGTCGCAGCTGGTGTCGAGCCAACAATTGTCGATGTCGGTGACACGATCGAGTACAGCTTCGCAGTTCAGAATGCAGGCAGCGTAACGTTGAGCGGATTGCTGATCGAAGATGCCAAGGTGCCTTCAATCACGTGTCCGCTGGTTACGCTTGCGCCAGGTCAATCGACGATTTGCACGGGAACGTATCCGATCACGCAAATTGATCTTGATGCTGGTCTCACGACAAATACAGCATCGGCGACGGCTAACAGCCCAACAAATGTCCCGACTGAAGACACGTCCGGCTCCGATCCTGCGAACGACACGCCAACAGAAACCTCGATCCCGCAAGTCTCACGCATTGGCCTTGTGAAGCAAACTGCGGGAGTGATCGACAAGGATGGCAAAGGCGTCAGTGCAGGCGACGAGATTCCCTACACTTTCACCGTACACAATTTGGGCAATGTGACCTTGACTGCGATTGGTGTCACCGATGTGCAGGTGGGCACTGTAACGTGCCCGACAACATCGTTAGCCCCTGCGAAAACGCTCACGTGCACGGCGACTTATGTTTTGAAGCAGGTCGATATTGATCGTGGCCAGTTTGAGAACACAGCCACAGCAAGCGGCACACCGCCATCGGGTTCGCCAGTGACCGACGTGTCCGATCCGGATACGCCAGGTGCAGGTGACGACAAAAAGACGATTACATCGCTCGAACAAATTCCAGGTTTGGCATTTGTGAAAAAGGCTGATGAAACGGCGCTCTCGGCACCGCCAAAATCAGGTGATAAAATCACTTATGTGTTCACTATCAAGAACACCGGCAACATCACGCTGACTGGCATCAAGATTGACGATCCACTCGCTGGTCTCGTGCAGAAGGGCGGGCCAATTGCGGAGCTTGCGCCAGGGGACTCGGACAGCAAAACGATTTCCGCGAGCTATGCGATTACCGATGCTGATATCTCGAACGGCTTCGTCGAGAACTCGGCTGTTGCAACAGGCAACTACGTCGACAAGGCACTCGCACCTCGTACCGTCAGCGACACATCTGGTACTGACGAGAGTAATGGAAGGCCAACACGCGTGGCGTTGAAAGCTGTTCCCGCCATATCGATTGTAAAAACTGCTACGTTCAATGACATCACTGCGCCAACGGGAGCCAATATCGGCGACACCATCACTTACAAGTTTGTGGTAAAGAACGAGGGCAACGTTGTTCTGACCAGTGTCAGTTTTTCGGATGACAAGTTGACGGGCGAATCCTGCCCCGCCGATACGTTGGCCGTCGGCGCCGGCATGAATTGCACCGCCGATGCCTATAATTTGACGCAGGAAGACTTGAACACTGGCGATGTGACCAATCGGGCAGTAGCCAAGTCGGCTGCGCGGGTTGATGGTCAGCTGGTTTCTGTGGAAGATGACTCCGGCACGGCGGACAATAACAATGACCCCACGATTACAAATCTTCCGATCCCTACGCCATCCTTCACGAAGACTGCGAATAAAACCGTAGCAAAGATTGGTGAACAGATCACCTTCACCATCACTGGCCAAACCATCGTGTTCCAGCCAATAGATGTCGTCGACCTTTTGCCCAAGGGGCTGACATTCGTGCCAGGTTCCGGAGCTGTGGATGGCAATACCGCTACGCCAACGGTTTCCGGCCAGCGGATCACGTTCAACAATATCACGCCAGTTGGTGGCGCAGTCACCGTTACCCTGCGTGCGGTGGTCAATGCTTCCGCCGTCACAGGAACACTCACCAACCGCGCCGAGCTGATCCATCCGAATGGACAGGTTGTGGCAACCGCCCGCGCAAAAGTGGAGATCAGGCCAGAGCCTGTGTTCGATTGCGGCGATATCATCGGCAAGGTGTTTGACGATGCCAACCGCAATGGACGTCAGGATGCGGAGACTTCGCCTTACGAACCAGAGCGCGGACTTCCCGGTGTGCGCGTGACCACCGTCAATGGTGTGCTCATCACCACCGACAAGAATGGCCGCTTCCATATTCCGTGTGCTGACATTCCTGACGCACAGATTGGGTCCAACTACATACTGAAAGTCGATCCGCGCAGCCTGCCATCAGGCTATCGCATGACAACGGAAAACCCGAAGGTCGTGCGGTTGACTCGCGGCAAGCTCTCCAAGATCAACTTTGGTGCCTCGATTGGCCGCGTGGTGCGCATCGATCTCACTGACAAGGTGTTCGTTGCTGGCGATGTTGCGATGACCGAAAAACTGAACCAGGCGCTGAACGACATGTTGCCTTCGCTTGACGAAGAGCAATCGATCCTGCGGCTTGATTATCATATCGGCGGTGAAGGCAAGGACATGGCCAGTGCGCGTTTGAAACGCGTGTCCAAATTGATCGCAGATGCATGGAAGAGCCGTAGTGGCCCTTACAAACTGCCCATAGAAACGCGCCTCTTGCACAAAACCAAGGGCACAGAAAATTGAGATTCCCTGACACCATGACAATGGCATTCACCCGCTCAGCTCTTCTCGGTACAGCAGCCCTTGCTTTGTCGCTTTTTCATGCCGTACCTTCGCAAGCTGCAGCAGACAGCGAATGCCTGGTTGCGGAACTCTGCGAAACAGACGGCGGCGATGCCGAAACGCGGATTGTCGAGGTGCCTGTCAACACCGAGACTGCAGATGGCCCCGCTGACCCGGTCGAGAAGGGCGATGGTTTTTCAATCAGCGTTGATGGCGAAGTTGTAGCAGGTTCATCGACTTTGGCTGATAGCCAGCGCGCCACCGATGTTGCTCTCGAACAGGCTGATATCCAGGTTAAGTTCGATGGCCTTGATGTTCGACCCATGCTCAATGTGTCAACCGTCCCGGCCAGTGGCACCTACAAGGCGGGAGAGACTCTCGAGTTTGTATTGACGTTGAACTATGGCGCGTGGATTGATCGTGCCGACATTATCATCACCGCCCATGATGGTTTGCAGAGCGGAGAAATCGCGCGCGTTCCAGTGGGCTCTGATGCGCATGCAACATGGCTGGTGCCCGAGGGCATGACCTCGAAGCTTTCATACATCGTTCGCGTCTACGATCAGGAAGGCCGCTATGATGAGACGCAGGCGCTGCCACTCGTCGCCTATGACGAATTCGAAACGGGGCAGGGCGGGCAAGACGGCATTGTTCCGGGAGCTACCACTCCCGGCCTCAATCAGGACCGCACAGCGCTGCGCAATATCCCAGTACAGGGTGGCGCGGTCACAGTGTTTGGCCGCGGCCTTGCCAAGGGCAGCAAAGTTTTGGCGCTCAACGAAGCAGCTCAAGTTGACGATGAAGGCAATTTCATCATCCAGCGCATCTTGCCGCCGGGTGATCACAGTGTTGAAGTCGAAGTGAATGATGACAGCCATGGCAGGCTGGACTTCACGCGTAGCATCAACATTCCAACTGATGATTGGTATTACGTTGGTCTTGCCGACTTCACACTCGGCAAGCGCTTTCCTTCAAAGGAAATCAAGTCGACCTATCCCGATGAATATGGCGGCGTCTACAACAAGGGACGCCTGGCATTTTATCTCAAGGGCAAGATCAAGGGATCAACCCTGCTCACAGCTTCACTTGATACGGGCGAAGACAATGTGCGGAACCTTCTCAGGAACATTGACCAGAAAGATCCGCGCGCATTCCTGAAGCGCATCGATCCCGATGATTATTATCCGGTCTACGGTGACGACTCGGCCTCAATTGAAGACGCGCCAACCAAGGGCCGCTTCTATGTGCGTGTGCAACGCGATGACAGCCATGTGATGTGGGGCAATTTCAAGTCCTATGTCTCGGGCAACAAGTTCCTCGCCAATGAGCGCGCACTTTATGGCGCTCAAGGCGTGTATAAGTCGACCAGTGTGGCACCCGATGGCGGACGGCGCACAGAAGCTTCGGTGCACGCTGCAGAGCCTGGCACGATTTCGCAAACCGACATTCTGCGCGGCACTGGTGGTTCGCCATACTTCACCAAGTTTCAGGATATCACGCAAGGAACTGAAACAGTCTCCATCGAAACGCGCGATCCGGTAACAGGCATTGTGCTGAACAAGACGACTCTCAAATCCGGCACCGACTATGATATTGATTATTCACAAGGTGTTGTGATCCTGAAAACGCCGCTTTCTTCCAAAGAAGCTGGCAAACACCTCTATCTCGTCGTGAACTACGAATACACTCCCGCTACAATAGACGTGAAGGGCTTTGCTTATGGCGGTCGTGGCCAGCAGTGGCTGGGTGATAACGTTCGCGTTGGCGTTTCCGCGATGCGCGACTATTCGGGCGATTCCAATTTGCAAATGGGCGGCGGCGATGTGCGTGTTTATGGTTCGGAAAAGACCTGGATCGATTTTCACGCAGCACATTCGCGCGGCAAGGGTTTTGGTTTCTCGCAATCAACTGACGGCGGATTGACCTTGCCGGATTCAACGCCGACCCTGGGTAACAAGGCAGGTGCCAATGCCTTTGGATTTGAAGGCAAAGCTGATCTGGGTGAAATTACCGGTGGTCGTTACAGGGGTGATCTTCAGGGACAATATGCTTATCGTGAAAAAGGCTTCACCAGCTTGCACGAGCAGGTTACCGAGAAGCGGCAGGTTGCACGCATCGCTGCCAATGTCATCATCACTGACAAGACTGATCTCACGCTAGAAGGTACACAATCGGTTTCACCAGACAAGACGGATCGCGAATTAAGAGCCGTCGTTGGCCATGAGCTGACAGACCGGACGCGCTTTGAATTTGGCGTGAAGAACACTGTGAAGTCCGGAACAGCGCCCGCGCAAGTTGGTCATCGCACGGAACTTGTTGCAAAACTCATTCATCAGGTCGATGACAATACGTCGGCTTATGTTTTTGGACAGGGCACAGTGCATCGGACGGGCACACGCAAGCGCGATGATCGTGTGGGCGTCGGTGGATCATCGCAGCTTTCCGAAAAGGTCGGGATTGAGGGCGAAGCCTCAATCGGCACCGAAGGTCCAGGTGCTGCTGCAAAACTGACTTATGCACCGAACGCCGATGCCAAGTATTATTTTGGCTACGAGCTTGATCCTTATCGCGACCTTGATACGGCGTCGATCACTTCGGGCGCTGACAATGGCAAGTTCGTCGCAGGCGGCCGTCAACGTGTCAGTGAAAAGTTGAGCTTCCTTGCAGAAGATAGCTACGACATGTTTGGCGTAAAGCGAACACTCGCCCAGACCTATGGTGTCGAATACACGCCGTTTGAAAACTGGCTACTCGGTGCGCAATTTGAATTGGGTCACATCACCGACGACACGATCAATACTGCAACAGGTGTGAAGTACAGCGACTTTGATCGTCAGGCCTATAGCGCCAGCATTGGCTATCGCGATGGCGAAGACATCATCGCGCGGCTCAAGGGTGAAATGCGCTTTGAGGATTCCGAAGATAATACGCGTGACATGGACAGCTATCTCTTGCAGGGCACCATGTCCTATCGCGTGCAGGAAGACTGGCGCTTCATTGCAAATCTTGACGTCGTCTATTCTGATGCCACGGCAACAGCGCGCAATGGCGAATATGCCGAAGCCTCGATTGGTTATGCCTATCGTCCCGTTGAGAATGATCGTCTGAACGCACTTTTCAAATACACCTATCTGTATGATCTTCCCGGAGCAGACCAAAAGACAGTCGGCGGATCAACAAGCGGCCCTTATCAGCGCAGCCACATTGTTTCAGCAGATTTCATCTATGATCTGAGTGAATTTGTTTCGGTTGGTGCGAAATATGGCGTGCGGTTTGGTGAAAGCCGAAACCGGCTTGGCGGATCGTGGGAAGACGCAACAGCACATCTCGCCGTGCTGCGCGCTGACGTCGAAGTCATTCGTAACTGGGACGCGATGGTTGAAAGCCGCGTGCTTTGGTCACCGCAAGCCGACAGTGCGCAATATGGCGCACTCGCTGCGGTCTATCGACATCTCGGCGATAACTTCAAGATGGGCATAGGTTACAACTTCGGCCGCTTCTCCGAAGACTTACGCGATCTCGTCGCTGACGATCACGGTGTATTCATCAATGCAGTTGGAAAGTTCTAACCTGTACTGATTGTGCATTGCACAAAAATTGATCTGCATAAGCATGAATAAGTGGCAGGCAACTTTGACATGGTTTTGAGTAATTGATGTAAAGCATTGAAATAATTGTTGTTTTTAATTTACTAAAACTGGCACGCGTCCTGCAGTTCTCTCCTCAAACCCCTCAAGGGCAGGAGAAGCCAGATGTCGAAAACTCTTTTCACTAGTTCTGTTTCACGCCGCACATTCTTGAAGAAATCTGCTGCGACCGCAGCACTTCTGGGCGCGGCTCATAGTTTGCTGCCTTCAGGTGCGTTGGCGGCAAGCGGGCCAGAAGTGAATGCGGCAAAGCTCGGCTTCATTGCGCTCACCGATTCATCGCCGCTCATCATCGCCAAGGAAAAGGGCCTCTTCGAAAAATACGGCATGGCCGGCGTTGAGGTTTTGAAGCAGGCCTCTTGGGGAGCCACGCGCGATAATCTCGTGCTTGGTTCTGCGGGCAACGGTATTGATGGCGCGCATATCCTGACGCCGATGCCTTACCTGATGACGCTCGGCACGATCACCCAGAACAACCAGCCGCTACCAATGAAAATTTTAGCCCGCCTCAATCTTGATGGTCAGGGCATTTCGGTGGCGCAAGCCTATGCTGATTTGAAAGTTGGCACCGACGCATCGCCTTTGAAAGAAATCTTCGCCAAGAAAAAAGCTGAAGGTGCGATGGCAAAAGTCGCCGTGACGTTCCCTGGTGGCACTCACGATTTATGGATGCGCTATTGGTTGGCCGCTGGTGGCATCAATCCGGATGTCGATGTCGAAACTATTGTGGTGCCACCGCCGCAAATGGTTGCCAACATGAAAGTGGGCACGATGGATGCCTTCTGTGTGGGCGAGCCGTGGAATGCGCAATTGGTGTCGCAAGGCATCGGCTACTCAGCGGTCACAACGGGCGAGCTTTGGTCGAAGCACCCCGAGAAATCCCTGGCGCTGCGTGCTGATTTCACGGAGCAATATCCTAAAGCCACCGAAGCCCTGCTCATGGCCGTGATGGAAGCGCAGCAGTGGTGCGACGCCGATGCAAACAAGGATGAGATGGCCGACATTGTTTCCAAGCGCGCCTGGTTCAACGTGAAAAAGGAAGACATCATTGGCCGCCTGAAAGGCGAGTTCGACTACGGCAATGGCAAAACAATCAGTGCCAGCCCGCATACGATGAAATTCTGGCGCGATGCCACGTCCTTCCCGTTCAAGAGTCATGATGCCTGGTTCCTCGCCGAGAACATGCGCTGGGGCAAGGTGAAGCCTGATACCGACATTGCAGCGCTTGTTGCCAAAGTGAACGGTGCTGATCTGTGGCGCACCGCCGCGAAAACGCTGGGCGTCAGTGAAGTTCCTGCATCAGACACGCGTGGGATCGAGACGTTCTTTGATGGCAAGACTTTCGATTATGAAAACCCGAAAGCCTATCTCGACAGCTTGAGCATCAGGGCCTGATCGACGACATGAACAAACCCTTGCACAAAACAGCAGAAGCGGTGGTGGTGCCAATCACCGCCTCCGCCGAAGCAATTATCCTGACCTTGCCAGAACGCAGACCGCATCGGCAACCGGTGTTGAAGCCTGTGCTCGAAAAGTTGGCAACCGTTGTCTTGCCGCCGCTCGCGGTGTTGACGTTCTTTTTGGTGATCTGGCAGGTCTTGGCGTCACGCACCGGCTCAAGCTTGCCGCCGCCAACCCAGGTCTTCACGGATAGCCGCGATCTCATTCTACATCCGTTTTTCGACAATGGCGGCACCGACAAGGGATTGGGCTTTCACATCCTCGCTTCGCTAAGCCGCGTGGCGATTGGCTATGCGCTTGCTGCTGTGATTGGTGTGGCACTTGGCACGCTTGTGGGCCAGTCTGTCTACTTCATGCGCGGCTTTGATCCGATTTTTCAGATCCTGCGCACAGTGCCACCGCTCGCGTGGTTACCGATTTCACTCGCTGCTTTTCGCGATGGTCAACCCTCGGCGATCTTTGTGATTTTCATTACTGCAGTATGGCCAGTGATCATCAACACTGCTGCTGGTATCCGCAACATTCCCCAAGACTATCGCAACGTGGCGCGTGTGCTGCGGCTCAACCCTTTTGAATATTTCACCAAGATCATGGTGCCCGCTGCTGCTCCTTACATCTTTACGGGATTGCGTATTGGCATCGGCTTGTCGTGGCTCGCCATTGTTGCCGCTGAAATGTTGATTGGCGGTGTAGGCATCGGCTTTTTCATCTGGGATGCGTGGAACTCCTCGCTGATCAGCGACATCATCGTGGCCCTTGTTTACGTCGGCCTCGTTGGCTTCGTGTTGGATCGCATCATCGCTGCACTCGGCCACATCGTCACACGCGGCACTGCTGTGAACTAAGGAATATCATGAAACCGTACCTCTCACTTTCTCTCGTCAACAAGTCCTTTCAGCGCGGAGCAATTGTGTCTGAAGTTCTGAAAGCTATCTCGCTGGAAGTGCAGCAAGGCGAATATGTTTCGCTGATCGGGCACTCAGGTTGCGGCAAGTCCACGCTGCTCAATCTCATCGCAGGCCTCATTCCTGTGACATCCGGTGCCGTCACACTGGAAGGCAAGCATGTGCAAGGGCCGGGGCCAGATCGCGCCGTTGTGTTTCAGAACCACTCGCTGCTGCCGTGGTTGACTGTTTACGAGAATATCAAGCTCGCCGTTGACAAGGTATGGGGTGCCGAAAGTGCGAGCGCTCGCAAGGCCCGTATCATGGATTGCCTCAACCTCGTTCACATGGTCCATGCCAAGGACAAGCGACCAGCGGAAATTTCTGGCGGCATGAAACAGCGCGTGGGCATTGCACGCGCTCTCGCCATGGAACCGAAAGTCTTGTTGCTTGATGAACCCTTCGGCGCACTTGATGCACTCACGCGGGCGCATTTGCAGGATCAGGTGATGCAGATTCACCAAGCCCTCAACAACACCGTGATCATGATCACCCATGATGTCGACGAAGCCGTGCTGCTGTCGGATCGCATAGTGATGCTGACCAATGGACCTGCCGCAACGATTGGTGAAATCCTTGATGTGAAGCTCGCGCATCCAAGAAAGCGCCTGCAGCTGGTGACGGATCCTGTTTACATCCGCGCACGCGAGGCTGTTTTGAAATTTCTGTATGAGCGCAACAAATTTGTGGAGGCGGCGTGATGAAAAAGAAACTCGTCATTGTCGGTAACGGCATGGCACCGGGGCGGATGCTGGAACATTTGTTTGAGCAATCGCCTGATGCGTATGACGTCACAATTTTCAACGCCGAGCCGCGCGTCAATTATAATCGCTTGATGTTGTCGCCAGTTCTATCGGGCGAGAAAACTTACGAAGACATCATCACCCACGGCGATGATTGGTATGCCCAACATGGCGTGACCTTGCACAAGGGTCGCAAGATTGAAGCAATTGACCGCGCATCCAAGATCGTGACCGCAGCCGATGGCACAATGGCACAGTACGATAAACTGGTGATTGCAACTGGATCAGTGCCTTTCGTTATTCCGGTACCCGGACATCAATTGCCTGGTGTCGTCACCTATCGCGATCTTGATGACGTGGACAAGATGTTGGCTGCCGCCACGCCTGGTTCAAAAGCGGTGGTTATTGGTGGTGGGCTGCTCGGGCTAGAAGCAGCAGCTGGTCTCAAGATGCGCGGCATGGATGTGACCGTCATTCACTTGATGCCAACACTGATGGAGCGCCAACTCGATCCACCAGCCGCACATCTATTGGAGCAGGAGTTTGAAAAGCGCGGAATCAACATTCGCACCAAGTCAAACACGCATTCGATTTTGGGTGAAAGCAAAGTCACAGGGTTAAAGCTTGAGGATGGCACAGAATTACCTTGCGACATCGTCGTAATGGCTGTTGGCATCAGGCCGTCTTCGGCCTTGGCAAAGGCATCCGACGTTACAGTCAATCGCGGCATCGTTGTTGATGATCAGATGCGCACCAACGATCCTGACATCTTTGCGTTGGGCGAATGCGCCGAACATCGCGGTGTTGTTTATGGTTTGGTCGCGCCACTTTATGAAATGGCGCGCACCATTGCTGATGTACTTGTCGGCAAGGAAGCGGCCTATGGCGGCTCTGTGATGTCGACCAAGCTGAAAGTCACTGGCGTTGATCTCTACTCAGGTGGCGATTTTGCCGAAGCCAAGGACCGCGAAGAGATCGTGCTGCGTGATGCATCGCGTGGCGTCTACAAGCGGCTAGTCATCAAAGATAACAAGATCATCGGCGTGGTGCTTTATGGCGAAACGTCGGATGGGCCGTGGTTCTTCGACAAACTGAAAAAAGGCGAGGACGTCTCTGCAGATCGCGAGATGCTGATCTTCGGCCAGGCCTATGCGGGAGGGTCCCCCCTGGACCCTACGGCGGCCGTTGCAGCCTTACCGCCTGACGCAGAAATCTGCGGCTGCAACGGCGTATGCAAGGGCAAGATTGTTGATGCCATCATGGAAAAGTCGCTCACGTCACTCGATGATGTGCGCGCTCATACCAAAGCCTCCGCCTCTTGTGGTTCATGCACAGGCCTCGTTGAAAAATTGCTGATGGCGACGTTGGGTGATGGCTATCAACCCAACGCGATATTGCCCATGTGCAAATGCACTGATCTTGGTCACGCCGATGTGCGCCGCCTCATCGTTGCAAAGGAAATCAAATCCATTCCCGCACTCATGCAAGATTTGGAATGGAAAACATCATGCGGCTGCGCAAAGTGTCGGCCAGCGCTGAACTATTACATGATCGCGGAATGGCCCGGTGAATATGAAGACGATAGTCAGTCACGTTTCATCAATGAACGCGTGCACGCCAACATCCAGAAAGATGGCACATATTCTGTTGTACCGCGCATGTGGGGCGGCATGACATCAGCCAAGGAATTGCGAGCAATCGCCGATGTCGCTGACAAGTTCAACATTCCAGCAGTGAAATGCACTGGTGGTCAGCGCATCGATTTGCTTGGTGTGAAGAAAGAGGACCTGCCTGCCGTGTGGTCCGATCTCAACGCCGCTGGCATGGTCTCAGGTGCTGCTTATGCTAAAGGTTTGCGCACGGTGAAAACCTGCGTGGGCTCGGAGTGGTGCCGCTTTGGTACGCAAGACTCCACGGGCCTCGGCATCAAGCTTGAAAAATTCATGTGGGGATCGTGGACACCGGCAAAGCTCAAGCTCGCAGTCTCTGGCTGCCCGCGCAATTGTGCTGAAGCGACGTGCAAGGACATTGGCGTGATCTGCGTTGATTCAGGTTATGACATTCACTTTGCAGGGGCTGCAGGCCTCGACATCAAGGGCACGGAACTACTCTGCCATGTCAACACCGAGGATGAAGCAATTGAAGTGATCGCAGCCTTGACCCAGCTTTATCGCGAGCAAGGTCATTACCTTGAGCGAATTTATAAATGGGCAAAGCGCGTTGGCATTGACTCCATTAAATCCCATGTCGTTGATAATCTGGAAAAACGGAAGATGTATTTTGATCGCTTCACGCATGCGCAAAGCTTCCTGCAAATTGATCCGTGGGCTGAACGTGTGGCTGGCAAGGAAGCCCATGAGTTTGCGCCGATGCGTGCGTTTCCTCAACTGATGGCGGCCGAATAAGATGAAAGAGTGGATTGATGTTGGCTCTGTCGAAGACGTGCCGCTTCGTGGTTCGCGCGTGGTTGCAGCGCCATCGGGTGATATTGCTGTGTTCCGCACCGCTGCAGGTCGCGTATTTGCATTGTGGGACAAATGCCCGCACAAAGGCGGTCCACTCTCTCAAGGGATTGTGCATGATGATGCGGTGACTTGTCCGCTGCACAATTGGGTCGTTGGCCTCGAGACTGGTGAGGTCAAGGGTCCAGACCAAGGCTGCGCGCGCAAAGTTGCCATCAAGCTTGAAGAAGGTCGAATTCAAATCGAAGCTGCAGCACTTGCAGCCAAAGCTGCATGACGACGGTCAAAACAACATGCCCATATTGTGGCGTGGGCTGCGGCGTGTTGGCCAAGCGGGAGGCTAATGGGACGGTAACGATAGAGGGCGATCCCGATCACCCCGCCAATCTTGGTCGGTTGTGTTCCAAGGGTTTGACGCTGGGCGAGACATTCGGACTTGAGCAGCGATTGCTCAGTCCACGGATTAATGGTGTTGACGCCGCGTGGCCCGAAGCTACATCTCTCGTGGCACAAAAATTCTCCGAAGCAATCCGCGATCATGGACAGGACAGCGTAGCCTTCTACGTGTCTGGTCAGTTCCTCACTGAAGACTATTACGTCGCCAATAAACTTATGAAGGGCTTCATCGGCTCCGCCAACATCGACACGAACTCACGCTTGTGCATGGCTTCTGCTGTGGCGGGTCATAAACGCGCTTTCGGTGCTGATATCGTGCCGTGCAACTACACTGACCTTGAAGAAGCGGATCTCGTTGTGTTGGTGGGTTCCAATCTCGCGTGGTGTCATCCAGTGTTGTTTCAACGCCTGCAAGCAGCCCGGGAAAAACGGGGCAGCAAATTGGTAGTGATCGATCCGCGCCGCACTTCGACTGCGGAATGCGCAGACCTGCATTTGCAAATAAACTCTGGCTCAGATGTGTCTCTTTTCAATGGGTTGCTGCGATATCTTTACATTCGGGGCGAAGTCAATTCACAGTTCGTTTTTGCGCATACGAAAGACTTGGCCGCAACCATGTTGGTGGCCAACCTGCACACCGAAGAACGTGTCTGTACGGATACTGGTCTCCCTCCACAAAAGTTGCGCGCATTCTACAATCTGTTTGCCAACCATGCAAAAACCGTAACCGCATTTTCGATGGGCGTGAACCAGGCTGAGGACGGCACCAACAAAGTCAACGCGATCATCAACTGTCACTTGCTTACGGGTCGCATTGGCAAGGAAGGGGCAGGGCCGTTTTCGATCACGGGTCAACCCAATGCGATGGGCGGCCGCGAAGTGGGTGGCCTTGCCAACATGCTTGCCGCGCACATGGATATTGGCAACGCTGAACATCGCAACGCTGTTCAAGATTTCTGGAAGTCTCCAAGCATGGCGCAAAGGCCGGGGCTCAAGGCCGTCGAGCTTTTCGATGCGATGCGTGATGGCAAGATCAAAGCCGTGTGGATCATGGCGACCAATCCCGCCGTCAGCATGCCAAATTCTTCGCATATCGCGGAGGCGCTGGAGGCATGCCCTTTTGTTGTCGTGTCTGACGTGACCGCGCAAACTGAGACGGCTAAGTATGCCGATGTGCTTCTGCCGGCCATGGGCTGGGGCGAAAAGGATGGCACCGTCACAAATTCCGAGCGGCACATCTCCCGTCAACGCCAATTCGTGTCAGGCGCAGGGGAAGCCAAACCTGACTGGCGTATCATGTGCGAAGTGGCACAGCGTATGGGCTTTGACGGATTCAACTATGCAAATCCTTTCGAAATTTTCGCTGAACACGCAGCACTGACGCAAGTTATGAACGAGGGCACCAGAACCCTTGATCTAGGTGCGATTGATTCAATGGATTACGATAAATTACAACCGCAACAATGGGGTGGCTCTCGACCATTCGCAGATGGTGCGTTCGAGACCACTGACAAGAAAGCAAGCTTTGTTGCAACTCCAGCCCGGCAACAACGAAGTCATGACGTGGCAAGTTTTGTCCTCAACACTGGGCGCACTCGCGATCAGTGGCACACCATGACACGCACTGGCCTTGTACCAAAACTATTCGGCCATCGTGCCGAGCCTTATTTGGAAATATCCCCTAGCGATGCCGCAAGGCTTGGTCTGAAAGACGCCGAACTTGCGCGCATTCATGGATGTAATGGCAATTCAGTTGCGCGGGTGATTGTCACTGAATCTGTTGTCATGGGGGAAGCTTTCTTGCCCATGCATTGGAGCGAAACTTTCGCCTCTGCACCCAAGGCAAACGCCGCTTCGCTCTCCTTGGTGGATCCGTTGAGTGGTCAGCCAGCACTCAAATCAACACAGGTATCTATCACGCCATTTGCGGCACGGTGGTATGGTTATGGCGTATTGAATGGCCTGGTCAGACCATCATTCGACTATTGGGCCGCGCGACCTTTGTTGCTGGGGCAGTCGTTTGAATGTGCCGGGCTACTGTGCCCCGAAAATTGGAAACAGTTTTTGTCCCCAGTAATTGATCTTGACGATGCAAGCCTCGAAGTCGCGATTGTTTCGTCGTCATCGCAATCCAGTTTCCGCTGTGTCGCAATGCGTTCCGGGGCGATGGTGTTTGCCTTCTTCGCCAGTGCGACACCCGTAGAAGCAAGCCGCAATTGGTTGCAACAGCAATTGGGGAAAAACATCGACGCTGCCGAAATTCTTGCTGGAAGGCCAATGTCTTCTACAAATGATATTGGCCCCATCGTTTGTGCTTGCAACGGCGTTGGCAAATTGCAGATCACGTCGGCTGTTGCTGCAGTTCGCGGCATTGCCTCGCTCAATCAGATTTGTCAGACCACAAACGCAGGGATGGGCTGCGGTTCATGCCGACCAGAAATCCAGCGGCTGATGCAAGTCGCACCAATCACTTCCCAGGCTCCGCCCATACGCTATTCAACCTTGGCAGGCTGAGCTCCATCGATGATCCCGCTAAAAGCCTCGCATGAACTCGCAGAAAACACCCCTGAAACTATTGCTCCACAAGATGAGCGACAGCAAGTGACGCAGTCAGCCCTGGTGATTCAAACCCCAAAAAATTGGTGAGTCCAACGAAACCATGTACGCTGTGAGTTTGCGCTACAAAATCAGCAAAGCCCGTTTCTGGTCCATGAATCTTTGGCCTGACGCCGCAATAGCTTGGTGTCAGCGTGCGATCATTTACGCCGGGCCAGTAGCTTTCCACAGCGGCGCTGAATTTTTCCGACAGGCCAACGGGCAGTGTGTAGTCGACCTTGTCGGTCCAGGTAATGTCCGGTCCGAAGCGCACGGCTCCACCCATATCGAGTGTTGCGTGAATGCCAAGAGCACCCGAGACTGGCACTGGATAGACAAGATGGCTGAACGGGCCTTTGCCAGAGACGCTGCAATAGCTTCCCTTGGCAAAATAGCGCGGTGGCAAGATGTGCGGTGGAAAGTCTTTGACTGAAGCCGCAACATCATGCGCGCCATGTCCAGCGCAATTGACGAGAAGCCTGCAACTGATCTCCGAAACTTCGCCTGACATGTCTTCCGCTGTAACGATAAAAATACCATCGCTTTTTCGAGCAGACACAAAACTGGAGTTGAACGCAAATGTTGCCCCTCGCTCCTCTGCCACAGCTTGAAGCGACAGCGTGAAGCCTTGCACATCAACAATGCCCGTTGATGGCGAGAGCAAGGCCTTGGTGCAGTGAACCTCTGGTTCCAACACGGCAACATTAGATGGCGTGAGCCAGGCGAGATCAGTCACACCATTTGCATCAGCCAGCGCCTTGATGCTTTCAAGCTTTGCTTCTTCTTCGCGCGTCGTTGCAACAATCAACTTTCCGATGCGCTTGGCTTCAACGCCATGCGTTGCACAATAGTCATAGAGAAGTTCGCGACCTTCAACGCAGAACTTGGCCTTCAAGCTACCAGTTGGATAGTAGATGCCAGCATGAATGACTTCGGAATTGCGCGACGATGTTTCGGTCCCAGCGCGCGCTGCTTTTTCCAGCACCAACACGGACTGACCAGCAAGCGAGAGCTCGCGCGCAATCGCAAGTCCGATGACGCCAGCTCCGACAACGACGGCATCAAAATCAGCTGCCATTCACCCGTCACACGATCTCGAAGAAACTATAGATGGCGCCCTTTGGCAGACGATGACCGTGCGCAACGGAGACAATCCTGTTGAGCCAGTGATATTTCTCTGAAGAGGTTTCAAACTGCGCAGTTACCCGCATATAGTATGAGAGTGGGTTGACACTTTCGCCGCGCGCAATGGCACTGATCACGTCAGCAGGGCCGTGCCGCAGGCCGGAATAGGTCAGGCCAATCAGCGCCCCATCATCTGTCTCCAGCAATGTCCGCACATTGATCATCCACGCCGTATCTTCGCGCACCACTTGCCAGTCGCTGCCGCTTGGCATGACTTTACCGCGCAGGCGTTCGCCCTCGAAACTGCCACCGGGAATAGAAGCAATCCTGCGTTCACAGATCGGCGTTTTGCCAAGGTTGAAGGGCGGCTGAATGTCGAGGAACAGCGTCATGAGCGGGCGCGAACGCAGCTCTTTCATTTCCTCAGGGAGTTGGGGGATCAACGATGGCGCGCTCATTTCATTTTCCCTTCTTCGAAATACTCGCGAGTCTCTCAGCCTCTTGCACGAGAACAAAAAAATCCTTCTCGCCGAGACCTTGACCCATGGCCTGTTGATAAACGTCGCTGATGTTCTTGTTGATTGGCAAATCCACGCCATGTGTCGAAGCGGTTGCGAGCAACAGATCAACATCCTTCGCCAACATGTTCAGCGTGGCTGCGGGCTCATAGTCTCCGCTGATGATCATGTCCTTTTTGTAGCCAATGAGCGGTGAGGCCACGGCACTCTGCGTGATCACCTCGAGCATGGCGGCATGACTGAGGCCACCCTTCTTGCCAAAGGCCAGCGCCTCACCCAGCAGCGCTGATGTGGCAGCCACCATGCTGTTGACAGCGAGCTTGAGATAGCGCGCTTCTTCACCATCACCGAGATAGAAGGCCTTTTTCGTGAAGGCAGCAAAGACGGCGGGCATTGCGTCGAACGCGACTTGTTCCCCGGACACCATGGCCGTGAGTGTTCCCGCCTCTGCCATGCCAGTGGATCCAGAAACAGGGGAGCGAAGATAGTTGATCTTCTTTGCAGTCAATTTCTCCGCGACCTCAGCCGATATCGCAGGCGAAACAGTACTGATGTCGATGAATGTCGCACCAGCCTTCATCGCATCGGAAAGACCCGACACAAAGACTACGTCATGCAATGCCTTATCGTCAGAGATGCTGGCGAACACAATATCAGAGACCGCAGCGATGTCGGCGATGGAAGACGCCGTCTGCAATCCGGCACCTTGCAATTCGCGCGCGCGATCAGCACTGCGCGCGAGTGCAGTCACTTCAAAGCCAGCAGCATGCAGCCGTTTGCAAATTGGCAAGCCCATCTTGCCCGCACCAATCCAGCCAATTTTTGTGCTACTTGTCATGCCGCTTCGCCACTCTTCTTTTGTTCATCAGCGAGGCGCGCCCGTCGACCGCGTTCGCGCGCTGCAAATGTGCGCTCACTCATGCGGTCCAGCATCTCGATCATCTCTTTCAGCTTGTCGCGCGCAATGCCTTGCGTGATGAACACAATCCGCGTGCGCTCATCGGGACTTGGCCATTTTTCGAGCCAAGTCATGTTGTGCAGCAAATGCTGTACCCCTTGCACCACGGCAGGTTTTCCTGGTTCCTCGCGAATGTTGATGAGACCCTTCACGCGCAAAAGACTGGGCCCAAGATTTTGGCTGATGCCATCAAGAAGAAACTGCAACTCCTCGCGCGCCAGTGGTTCCACGCGCGTCAGTACAAAACTTTCAATGCCCTTGGCCGCAAGATGATGCGGCAGGTTCTGATCTTTCACACCGTCGGCTGCAGCAGTTTTTTCAACATAGGCGTCATAGGTTGATATGGACAACCATTCGGAAGGATCAGCCATCGGATCAGCCGCATCAAAACCCTTGTGCATCAACAAGGGAGCAACCGCTTCGATGCTAAATTCTGCTTTCGCAATTCTGGCGACGGGATTGATGGCTTGCAATTGCGTGCTCAATTCAGCGTATGCATCATCACCACTCAAATCGAGTTTGGAGATCAAAAGATCATCAGCCAGAGCAACTTGCTTCAGCGCTTCATCATGCTTTTCAGCTGTTGCCTCCCAGTTCACAGCATCTACCACTGTGACCACATTCACCACACGATAGAGGCCATCCAGCGTCGGCTCAGACAAAAAAGCCTGCAAGACAGGGCCGGGTTCGGCAAGGCCTGTTGTTTCGATCACCACATTGTTGAAGTCCGGCAGGTCGCCGCGTGCTCTGTCGTGATAAAGACTGTTCATCGTGGCCACCAAATCGCTTTTCACGGTGCAGCACAGGCAACCGTTTTCGAGCACAACAACAGCATCGTTGCTACTGGTGTAAAGCTGATGATCCAGCCCCACTTCGCCAAATTCATTCACAACAACAACCGTCTTGGCGAGATCAGGCGATTTCAGCCCGGCGTTGATCAACGTGGTCTTGCCACTACCCAAAAAGCCAGTGACGAGGGTGACAGGGATGCGGGCTCGATAATTACTCAACGCACTCATGTTTGAGACCTAAAAAACCTCACAGCCCGGAAGACCGCAGGAGATCAAATGATCTGATGGGAAGTTGGTGATGATCTCGCAACCGTCCTTGGTCACCACGACTTCCTCTTCGATGCGTGCGGCACCCGAGCCATCATTGGAGCCCTTCCAGGTCTCAAGCGCAAACACCATGCCTTCTTTCAATGGTCGCGTTTGACCTTTGAAGCGCTTCGAGAAGATCGGACGCTCCCACAGCGACATGCCAACGCCATGACCATATTGCAGCAGGAAGGCTTCTTCTTCGTCCTTATAGCCAAACTCATGCGCATCAGGCCACACGGCTGCTACTTCATCAGGTGTTACACCCGGCTTGATCATATCCATCGAAGCGCTCAGCCATTTCGATGCAGTTTCGTACGCTTCAATCTGGTGCTTGTTCGGCTGGCCACAAATGAAAGTGCGATAGTAGCAGGTGCGATAGCCGTTGAAGGAATGCATGATGTCGAGGAAGATCATGTCGCCGGGCTGGATCATGCGATCCGAAAACGTATGCGAATGCGGGCGGCCACGACGACCCGAAACCGAGTTCACGCACTCCACGCGCTCAGAGCCCATGCGGAACAGGCGGTCATTGGCGATGGCCACCAATTCATTTTCCTTGGTGCCGGGGCGAATGGCTTTTGCGATATCGACATAGGTCGCATCGACCATGCCTGCAGCCATTTTCAAAAGCTCGATCTCGTCGCCCGTCTTGATTTCTCGTGCATCAAGCATGGCCTGCTGACCATCGACAACTTCAATGCCCTCCGCTTCGAGAGCGCGCAACATGCCAAGCTCCATCAGGTCAACGCCAAGCGGTTGATTGGCAATGCCATAATGCACCAAGGCTTTTTTGATCTGCTTGGCAAAATCATTCTGCACGCCAAGGCTCGGCGGAATTGCACCTTGCATTGTCGTGAGTGGCGCTGCCACATTGTCCTTTATCCACGGCGAAGAAATGCGTTTTGCAGGAGGAGCAGGATCCCACAGGAAAGGGCTGCCTTCAGCGGGGCACAGCGCGTAACGGAAGAATTTATCGCGCGCCCATTCGCCGATGTGCGTTGCTGTCACATAACGGATGTTGTCGAAGTTGAAACACAAAACAGCGCCAAGGCCAGCATAGCGGATTGCCGATTGCGCCTTGGCCAGGCGCTCCTTGGACATGCGGCTGTAGTCGATGCCTTCTTCCCAATCTTTGGCCATCTGGCCCCAGGAAGCTGTTGCATAGGGACTGTTGTATTTCATGTTTCTTCTCCCAGCTCTCCGGCCCATTTTTTGGTTTCAAGTGTGTCTTTAAGTTTGGACAAGAACGCCGCCGCATAGGCGCCATCAAAGGCACGGTGATCGAAGCTTTGACCCACGGTGCCGATCAGGCGCGGCACGACGGCATTGCCAACGACAGCTGGCTTCATGCGAATGGCGTCGGTTGAAAGGATGGCCACTTGCGGCGCGTTGATGATCGGTGTTGTAAAGCTTGTGCCGAACGCCCCATTGTTGGTGATCGAATAAGTACCGCCCTGATGATCAGCTGCGGTCAGCTTTCCGGCACGGGCTTTCTCGACTTGTTTGCTGATCGCCTTGGCCAAGCCCTGCAGCGTGAAGTCCTGCACCGCATGCACGACGGGCACCACAAGTCCATTGTGATTGAGATCAACTGCAATGCCGAGATTGATGTCCTTGATCAATGTGAGCGCATTGTTGTCAAACCGCGCATTGATATGGGGGAAGGCTTGCAGCGCGATACAAACGGCACGCGCAATGAACGGCAGATAAGTCAGCGACAGTCCGGTCTCAGATTTGAACCGTTCCTTGTGACGTGCGCGAACAATTTCAATATCGGTGAAATCAACATCAATCGCCTGGAAGACATGCGGAATGTTGCGCCAGTTCTCGGTGAGGCGCTCTGCAGTGCGTGCACGGATCGTGTTGAGCGTGATCACATCGCCGCTTGCAAACTTCGCCGATTGTGGAGCAGAAACTGATGGTGCTGAAGCAGGTTTCGTAAACAAGAAAGCTTGCACATCTTTCTCTTCAATTTTTTGCAAGTTCTTGGTCGAAGCAAAAGCCGCGAGCGCACTCATGTCAGCATTGGCTTGCGACAACAGCCGCCGCGCCAGTGGTGTGATGCGTAAACCATCCGCCGTCTTGGCTTTGCCGAAATTCTCAGACGGCGTTTTCACTTCTTCAAAAGCGGAGAAGCCTTGCGGCACGGCACTAGCAGGTGCGGCACCGGTTGCCGCTTTCGGCGAGACTGTGTCTCCACCGATCACGGCAACCGTCGCCCCCACTTTGGCAGTTATGCCATCTCCAATTTTGATTTCAGTCAGTTTGCCAGCAACAGTCGCTTCAACCTCAACCGTCACCTTGTCGGTTTCAACTTCGAACAGGCGATCACCGATCTTGACGTCATCGCCAACGGCTTTGAACCACGTCAGGATTTTTCCTTCCGCGACTGTTTCGCCAAGCTGAGGCATGATGATGGTATTGGCCATGATCAGCGCATCATCACGCGAGAGATTTTTTCGACGATCCGCGCCGCATTGGGCAGTGCAAGATCCTCGAGATGATCAGCAGCAGGCAGTGGAATATGTGGCGTGGTGATGCGCACAATCGGACCATCAAGATCCCAGAACGCTTCATCCGCCACAATCGATGCAATCTCCGCACCCCAGCCCAAGAGTCGCGGATTTTCTTCGACTGTGAACAGGCGTCCAGTCTTCGCAACCGAAGCCAGCATGGTTTTCGTATCAAGCGGCACGAGCGAACGCACATCGATCACTTCTGCACTGATGCCATGCTCACGCGCCAAGATCTCAGCGGCCTCAAGCGCGCGCGGCACCATCATGGCAAGTGCAAGTATCGTGCAATCCGTTCCAGCGCGCAAAATTTTCGCCGTGCCAAGCGTATCGATGATCTCACCATCAGGCACTTCGCCCTTGGTGGCATAAAGCGCCTTGTGCTCGTGAAAAATCACCGGATTATTGTCGCGCACCGCAGCAGCCATCAGGCCAATCACATCAACAGGTGAAGAAGGGGCAACGACCTTGAGACCCGGAATCATCATCGTCCAGTTTTCAACCGATTGCGAATGCTGCGCACCAAAGCGCACGCCTGCTCCATTGCCGGTCCGGATCACCAGCGGGCATTTGATCTGCCCATTGGTCATGTAAGCGATCTTCGGCATTTCATTGGCGATGTAGTCGAAACACACCGCGATGAAATCCGAGAACATGATCTCGGCGATGGGGCGAAGCCCCGTCATTGCCGCACCCATGGCAGCGCCGAGAATCGCCTGTTCCGAAATCGGTGTATCACGCACGCGCAACGGCCCAAATTGTTCGTACAATCCAACCGTGGCCTTGAACACGCCGCCAGCCTTGGCCACGTCCTCGCCGAGGAACACAACATTCTTGTCGCGCTCCATTTCTTGGGCAATGCCGCGGATCACGGCATCACGATAACTTAGTTCCGCCATGCCCAGCCTCCATCGGCATAGACATCTGCCGTCAGTAATTCTACGGGGCATGAAGGCGAGGCCTTGCACAGTTCCGTCGCGACTTCCACTTTGCGCATGCTCTCGGTTTCAATGGCCAATGCCTCTGCCTCAGAGATTCCGAACTCAGCCAGTCGCTGTTTGTAAATGATCAGAGGATCGCGCTTCTTCCATTCCTCAAGTTCACCAGGCGGGCGATATTTGCCAGGATCAGCACGGGAATGGCCGGAGTGACGATAGGTCAGGCATTCGATCAGCGATGGTCCATCGCCATTGCGGGCTTTTTCGATGGCCTCATTGGCGGTGCGATAAACCACATCAGCGTCATTGCCATTGATCACGATCTTTGGAAGTCCGTAAGCCGAAGCACGATCCCCTGCAGGATTATGCACGGCAGTCACTTCGTAGATCGGCGTGTATTCCATGTACAAATTGTTTTCGCACACAAACACCACAGGCAGTTTCCAGATGACAGCAAAGTTCAACGCCTCGTGAAACGCGCCGATATTCGTGGTGCCATCACCAAAGAAGCAAACGGTCACATCCTTGTCGCCGAGATATTGCGCACGCCAGGCAGAGCCGCATGCGATGGGCAAATGCGCACCGATGATCGCATAAGAGCCCATCACGCCATGCTCAACTGATGTGAGATGCATCGAACCGCCCTTGCCACGCATCAGTCCGATATCGCGCAGCATCAACTCGCCGAGCATGCCTTCCATGGGTACGCCACGCGCAAGGGTATGTGCATGGCCACGATAAGTGCAGAAGGACTTGTCGCCCTTCTGCATCGCAACTCCAAAACCCGCTGCAATCGCCTCCTGCCCAAGGGACAAGTGGCTGGTGCCTTTGATCAGGTTTTGCAGAAACAGATCATAGGCGCGTTTTTCACAGTCGCGAATTTCGACTTGCAAACGATAAAGCTCGAGCCGCTTCTCCGGCCCGATATCGTCATTCTTGTTCAATGTTGCCATTGCTCGTTACATCCAATCGCGTCTTTCCCAGACAGTGCCAAATTATTGCCCAGCAAGATTTCCCAAAAATTATCAAAATGAGAATTTTTCAAATTCTCGCTCCACTTTGATTGGATAGGATACGCTGAACTGCCACCGGCAACTTGTGCTGAGATGGCGAATTTTTGGGAGGAAACAAAATTTGTCTGGTTCGGTTCAGGAAAAATCTGTCATTGTCACCGGCGCTGGCCGTGGCATTGGGGCAGAGATTGCCCGTGACTTGGCCAAGAATGGCGCAAAAGTCTGTGTTGCTGATTTGAACGAGGCCGCAGCGCAAGCTGTAGCGAAATCCATCGGCGCTTCAGCAATCGCAGTGCAAGTTGATGTGTCTGATCGCCAGAGCACTGCATCGATGATCGCTACGGCGGTGAAGGCTTTTGGCAAGCTTGACGTCATCTTCAACAATGCAGGGATAAGCCAGGCCTGCAACTTCATGGATGTGACAGAGGCGGACTGGCATCGCATCATGGACGTCAATGGACTCGGCGTTTTGCTGGGTACACAGGAAGCCGCGCGCCAAATGAAGGCGCAAGGGTCAGGCGGCAAGATCATCAACACTGCATCGATTGCGGCCAAGCAGGGTTATCCACTGTTTGCGCATTACTGTGCATCGAAATTTGCGGTGGCTGCGCTTACGCAAGCTGCGGCCCGGGCGCTTGCACCTGACAAGATTACCGTGAATGCCTTTGCACCTGGTGTTGTTCGCACGGAATTGTGGGAACAGCTTGATCGCGAGTTCGTCGACATTGGCGCAACACAAAAGCCGGATCAGGCCATCAATGAATTCAGCCAGTCCATTTTGATGGGCCGTTATTCGAAACCCGAGGACATCACGGGCGTCACAACATTTTTGGCATCAACAGCCTCTGATTACATGACAGGGCAAACTGTCATGATTGATGGCGGCATGGTGCTCATATGAAAAAGGAAAGCCGAACATGAAGGCCGTGAGATTTCACGCTGCGAAAGATATTCGCGTTGAAGATGTGCCAGCACCTTCAAAGAAGCTTGGTGCCAATGATGTGCTGATCAAGCCTTTGGTTACTGGCATTTGTGGCACAGACTTGCATGAATATATCGCGGGGCCAATTGTAACACCTGTGACACCGCATGTTTATACAGGTGTCACCAATCCGCAAATTCTCGGCCATGAATTCAGCGCTATCGTTGCGGACACGGGCTCATCAGTTTCCAACGTAAAAGTCGGCGACCGTGTTTCGATCCAGCCGCTGATTTCTCCGCGTGACGACTATTATGGCCGGCGAGGTCTGTATCACTTGAGCCCGAAGATGGGTTGTGTTGGACTCTCATGGGCATGGGGCGGCATGGGAGAACTGGTTGTTGTAAATGACTACAATCTGGCCGTTATCCCCAAAGGTGTGAGCGACATTCAAGGTGCGATGATCGAACCTGCTGCCGTTGCGGTTTACGCAGTTGATCGCGGCAATGTGCGTTCAGGTGACACTGTTCTGATCTCCGGTGTCGGCCCGATTGGTGCGCTGACCTTGCTGGCCGCAAAGGCAGCTGGTGCTGGCCAGATTTTCGTCAGCGAGCCCAATGCGTTCCGCCGCAAGATGGCGAAAGAACTGGTGCCCTCGGCAATCGTGATTGATCCGATGACTCAGAATGTCGTTGAGATCGTCAAAGACATGACTGATGAAGGCGTTGGTGTTGATGTCGCGATTGAATGCGTGGGGCTGGAAGCAAGTTTGAACGTTTGCGTGAATGCCGTGCGCAATCAAGGCAAGGTGGTGCAAACCGGTTTGCACATGAAACCAGCAAGCGTTGACCCGATGACATGGGCGTTGAAAGACATCTCCATCGAAGCCACCTGGTGTTATCCCGTGCAATGCTGGCCACGCATCATTCGCATGGTGGAGTCAGGCAATTTCCCCATCGACAAAATCGTCACCGCAAACATCTCGTCTGATCATGTGGTCAGCCAAGGCTTTGATGCGCTGCTTGATAAATCCGTCAATCACATGAAAATTCTGGTGACAGTATAATGGCCACTCCGGTTAAGGTAGCAATGATCGGCCTCGGTTGGTGGGGCAAGAAGATGACGGCGGTTTTGCAAGAAGCAAAAGCCGATATCGAAATCGTCTGTGCCGCTGAACCCAATCCCGCAGGCGCAGAATTCGCCGCAGCAAATGGCTTCAAGCATTACGCAAACTATAAAGACGCGTTGAAGCACCCCGGCGTTGAAGCCGTGATCCTCGCAACACCACATTCGCTGCATGCTGAGCAGATCAAACTTGCCGTTAAGGCAAAGAAACATATCTTCTGTGAAAAGCCATTGGCCCTCACCAAGAAAGGCGCTGAAGCCGCCGTCAATGCTTGCAAGAAAAACAAGCTGGTGCTTGGCATGGGTCATGAGCGCCGCTGGGATCCACCGATTGCAAAAATGCTTGAGATGGCCCGCAAGGGTGAACTTGGTCGCATTCAACAAGTCGAAGGCAATTTCAGCCACGACAAGTTCACAACGCTCGATAAATCCAATTGGCGCTTGAACAAGAAGGAAGCCCCCGTTGGCGGCATGACGGCAACGGGCATTCACTTGACCGATCTTTCTGCTGCACTCCTCGGCCCCGCCAAGGATCTGCGCGTGTCCTGCGAAAAGCTCTCATCCAAAATCCCGCAAGGCGACACGATGAGCGTGCACATCCGCTTCAAGGGCGGTGGCACGGCTTATGTCTCGGCCTCGCTCGCCATGCCCTTCATCTCGCGCTTTGCCGTGTTTGGTTCGAAGGGCTGGATCGAAATCCGCGACAAGGCCCACGTCGAAGCCCCCGATGGCTGGGTAGTTACATCAGCCATGGCAGGTGAGAAAATCAAAGTTGAGGTTTTGCCTGCCGCTGAACCCGTCAAAGACAATCTCGTCGCCTTCGCCCGTGCCATTCGCAAGCAGGCGGCATATCCGATCACCGGAAAAGACCTCGTCAACAACATTTCCATCCTTGAAGCCATCATCAAATCCGCAGCCAAAAATGGCGCTGTGGTGAAGGTGTAAAACAGATGAGATTTACCCATTCCCTCTCTCGCCGTCATGGCCCGCTTCACGCGGGCCAACCAACCTTTCACGCAAGCGCATTCATCACCATCCCCTTAACCACCGTCATGGCCCGCTTCACGCGGGCCACCCATCGGTGCGGTTCCTGGGTGGCCCGCCTGAAGCGGGCCATGACGGACCTAACTGTGATAGATTTGTTTTTCAGTACTTATGCGCGGAGACCAGCATGAAAGCCCTTGTGTTTGAAACACCAGACAACCCAAAAATCCTTGATCAACCCGTACCAACAATTGATCCAACAGAAGTGCTGATCAAGACGCGCACCGTTGGCATTTGCCATTCGGATTATGAGCTGCTCGCGGGCCGTTACATCATTCCGATTTCCTATCCCGTTACGCCAGGCCATGAATGGTGTGGTGAAATTGTCGAGGTAGGCAAAAACGTCAAGCACTTCAAGAAGGGTGATCGCGTTGTTGGCGAATGCGTCGTGCGCACACCGGAACGCCTGCATCACTTCGGCTTTTCGATGAATGGTGCCGATCGCGAATACTTCAACGTCAATCCCGATTGGCTGCACAAATTGCCAGACGGCGTTGACGATAATCGTGGCGCGCTGATCGAACCATTCACCTGCGGCTTCTATGCCGTGTTGCGCTCCGGCGGCACCAATGCCTCTGAGACCGTTGTCGTCTCCGGCGGTGGCACGATTGGCCTTGTCACAGCTGCTGCGGCGATCGGCATGGGCGCGCGCGTTATCGTCGTTGATCCCATCAAGAAACGCCGAGACATCGCGCTGAAACTTGGTGCAGCAGAAGTCGTTGACGCCAATGACAACCCCGTCGAGCGCATCAAGGAACTCACAGGCGGAAAGGGCGCTGAACTCGTCGTCGAAGCCTCTGGCCATGATGCATCAGTCGCCAATGTATTCGAGTATGCACAAGAGAATGGCCGCGTCTCCATGGTCGGCTTGAACATTGGTCGCAAGATCACTTCTACACTTGGTCTGCTGCAGTTGAAAAACCTCACGGTGCGCGGCTGCATCGGCTCGCCCGGTGTGTGGCCCGCAGCAATCAAGTTCCTCGAACGCACAGGCATTGATCTCTCGCCGATCCAAACCCATCATTTCAGCTTGCTCGAAGCCAAGAAGGCGTTTGATCTCGGTCAAGATCCGCAAGCCTGCATCAAAGTCACACTCTCCATGAAGGACCTTCACTAATGGCGCGCCATGCTCTCATCGCCGGTGTATCCGGCATCATCGGTCGCCATCTGGCTGAACATTTGAAGGCTACAAAAGGCTGGACCGTCACGGGACTCTCGCGCCACAAGCATGATCTTCCCAAAGGCGTGAAACACATCGCTGTCGATCTCACCGACGAAGACGCCACACGCGCCGCATTGAAGCGCGTGAAGCCAACAGATGTGTTCATCACCACATGGCTGCGCCAGGCAACCGAAGCCGAGAACTGCCGCGTCAACGCGGGCATGGTGCGCAATCTCTTGAGCGCCATGGAAGGCAAGAAGATCAAGCACGCTGCATTGGTCACAGGCCTCAAGCATTACATGGGCCCTTTCGAAGCCTATGCGAAATCCAAGATGATCACCCCGTTCCGTGAAGAACAGCCGCGCCTGCCGTATCAGAATTTCTATTACGATCAGGAAGACGAACTTTATGCCGCCGCCGAAAAGCAAGGCTTCACCTGGTCCGTGCATCGCCCGCATACCTTGATTGGTTATGCCGTTGGCAACCAGATGAACATGGCGGCCACACTCGGTGCCTATGCCGCGATCTGCAAAGAGACAGGCCGCCCCTTCGTGTTCCCCGGCTCACCGCAACAGTATGAAGCCTGTGTCGACATCACCGATGGCCGCATCATCGCCAAGCATTTGCTCTGGGCCGCAACCAAACCTGCCGCACGCAATGAAGCCTTCAACATCGTCAACGGCGAAGTGTTCCGCTGGGATTGGATGTGGTCAAAGCTCGCAGCACACCTCGGCGTGCCCGCAGCAGCTTATCCCGGTCACGCCCAGCCACTCGATAAGCAAATGGCTGACATGGGCCCGGTGTGGGACAAGATCGTTGCCAAGCATGGCCTGCAGAAAAACCCGCTCACCACAGTTGCATCCTGGTGGCACTCCGATGCCGATCTTGGCCGCACCATCGAAAATTTCACCGACATGACCAAGAGCCGCGACAAGGGTTTTCTCGCCTATCAGAACTCGGTCAACTCTTTCACCGATGCGTTCGACAAGCTCCGCGCTGCAAAGGTACTTCCCTGAATGAGCACAGCCACATCAATGACACCAGCAGCGCTCCAGCTATTTCCGCTGGCGCGCAGCTTTGTCACTGTTGTGATCTCAACAATTGCACTGATCATCGTCTGCCTGATGTTTGCGCCTTCAAGCGTATCCAGTGCAGGCCTGTCGGGAAGCCTGCCTTTCGCAGCCCTCATCGCCATCGTGGGACTTGGTCAATTGCTCGTGGTGCAGCAAGGTGGCTTTGATCTCTCGCTCCCAGGCGCTGTCTCGCTGGCTGTCGTGCAGGCCACGCACTACCCGCATCAGGATAATGCGCAGCTGCTGCCAGCCGTTCTTATTGCAATAGGCTTTGCGCTCGGCGCTGGCATTTTGAACGGCCTTCTCGTCAGTGTCTTCCGTCTCAACGCCATCATCGCAACAATCGGCACCAACGCGCTCCTCTATGCAGGCGTGTTTGCGGTTTCAGGCGGCGTGCCATCGATCACCACAGATCTTCTTGCCAATATTGCAGGCGGCGAAACACTGGGGCTTCCGAACGCGATATATTTCGCACTCGCCGCACTCGCACTTGTGTCCTTCATGTTGAAGAAAACCGTCGTGGGCCGCCGCTTCGAAGCGATTGGTGCAAACCCGCTCGCTGCACACGCCGCAGGGCTCAATGTGCAGACTCACCAGTTCATGGCTTACGTGTTTGCACAGCTGCTCTACTGCATGGCAGGCATTCTTATTGCAGGCATCACGCGCGAGCCCACAGCCTTCCAGGGCGACACATTGTTGTTGCCCTCTGTTGCCGTCGTCGTACTCGGTGGCACATCACTCCTCGGTGGTCGCGGCTTTCCGATATCGACAGCCATCGCCGCATTTTTCTTGAACCAATTGAGCCAGTTCGCACTCGCAGTCGGAGTGCCATACTCGGCCCAAACCATTATCCAGGCCTTGGCCTTGGGTTTTGGCATCGGTGTTTACTCGCTCCGCTGGCGGGTAAACTTCGGCAAGACGACTGAACCAAACAAAGTGGAGGAAATAAAATGAAGACACTTAAATTACTGGCAGCGACGGCCCTTCTGGCCATCAGCTATGCGGGCATGGCTCAAGCCGAAACACCCTCATGGTGCGGCCCCAAGCAAGCCTCACTGGCTCTGCTTGATGGCTACGGCGGTAACAGCTGGCGTCAGGTGACTACGGCATCTGGCAAGCAAACGGCAGAACTCTGCCCAAGCATCACCAAGTATGAATATGCCGACGGCAATGGCGATACCCAGAAGTCCATCTCGGACATCAAGTCAATTGCTGCAAAGGGCATTGATGCACTCGTGGTGTTCGGCGATGCCGGCCCAGCGGTGCTGCCTGCAATCACATCGGTGTTCAAGTCGGGCAAGGTGATCGTGCCTTACCGCGTTGACGTCGGCGGCAAAGAAGGCGAGAACTATACGAAGTTCATCGGCTCATCCTTCGTCAACGATGGCGAAAATTGGGGCAGGTGGATCAAGAGCGTTCTGCCATCAGGCGGCAACGTGCTGTTCCTCTCTGGTCCAGCTGGCAACAGCCAGGGCTTGGACGAACTCAAGGGCCTGAAGAACATTCTCGGACCAGAGTATGTCTTCATCAACCCTGAGCCATTCGCAGTGACGAACTGGGATCCAGCACTCACACAGCAAGTGCTCTCGGCTGAAATCGCCAAGAACGCCAAGATCGATGTGATCGTGTCGGACTTCGGTCCATCGCTTGTGGGCGCTTTGCCGCTGTTCAACAAACAGGGCAAGTCGATCCCGGCACTCGCTACATCGGACGGCAATTCGCTGGCCTGCTTCTATGAAGAAATGAAGGCAACCAACCCTGACTTCAAACTCTTCACCGTCGCAACTGGCAACGACAACGTGCGTCTCGCTGTGCAGCATGCTGTTGCCGCAGCAACAGGTGGCACACCGCCAGCAGAAAACATCTTCTCAGCTCCGGTCTATGAAGATTCCGTTTCTGGCAAGCCAAACCCAGTGACCTGCCGCAAGGATCTGCCAGGTGCGATTTACCTGTCGTCCGAACTGCCAGACGAAGCGCAAGCCAAGGCTGTCGGAAACTAAGACGTACTAGGTAGTCACCCACCATACGCGCCACACCGCGTGTGGTGGGTGACACTTCATAACTCTCTGTACTTACTGCCGTCATGGCCCGCTTCACGCGGGCCAACCATAGCGGTCAAGATGGGTGGCCCGCGTGAAGCGGGCCATGACGGTTGATGGAGAAACGGAATCCAAGCGTGGCAACAAGCAATTTTAAAACAACAACTGTTGAATCGACCTCAGCGAGATCCGACGCCACCCTTCGGCTGACCAATATTTCGAAATCCTTCTCTGGCGTTCTTGCACTTCGCGACGTCAGCGTTGAATTCTATCCAGGCGAAGTGCACGCTATTCTCGGTGAAAACGGTGCGGGTAAATCCACGCTGATGAACATCATCTCGGGCACGTTTCATCCGACCCTTGGCGAGATTTATTTTGAAGGCGAGCGCATTCTGGACATGACACCAGAAAAGGCAAAGTCGCTCGGCATCGCCATTTCCTTCCAGCATCCAGCCGTACTTGACGATCTCTCCGTCATCGAAAATCTGCAGGTGGCACTGCCCGCGAAATTGTTTGATGGCAAACATGCCGAGTCGGTGGCGCGCGACATGCTCGATGCCGTTGGCCTGCATGTGCCGCTTCGCATGCGTGCAGATGAATTGACGGTTGCGCAAAAACATCTTCTCGAAATTGCCAAGTCCCTCGCCAACAAACCCAAATTGCTGATCCTCGACGAGCCCACAGCCTCGCTCGATCAAGATGCAACCGACATGCTGTTTGGCCGCATCCGCGAAGTGGTGAAGTCTGGCACCTCAGTCATCTACATCACGCACCGCCTCGCCGAACTTCGGCAGATCGCACAGCGCGTCACCGTGCTGCGCGATGGTCGCTATCGCGGCAGTTCACTGGTCAGCGAAATCACTGATGCCGATCTCTTGAGCCTGATCGTTGGCCGCAATCTCGGTTCAACCTTCCCACCCAAACTCCAGGACGCCGCGAGCGAAACCAGCTTCGCCGTCACAGGTCTCAGCGGCAAAGGCTACAAGAACGTTTCATTCGACGTGGCCAAGGGCCAGATCATTGGTGTCGCGGGCGTGGCTGGCAACGGCCAGGCCGAGTTAATGAAAGCACTCGCGGGCCTCAGCGTGTCCACAGGCACCGTCACTTTGCATGGCCGCACGCTCGACAAAAGACAATTGCTTGATGAAGCGGCCTTCATGCCGTCAGACCGGCATACTGAAGGTTTGGCCGCTGGCCTCACCGTGCGCGAAAATGCATCCTTCGGCGCACTCGAAAAATTCGCTGCAAACGGTATCGTAAACAGCAAAAAAGAACTCTCACAGGTCAAGACCACATTCAAATCTCTCGCCGTAAAAGCACCAGGAAATGAAGCGCCAATCCTCTCGCTCTCCGGTGGAAATCAGCAAAAAGTTGTCATGGCCCGCGCGCTGCTCACACAGCCCGGCTTGATCGTGGCTGATGAACCAACGCAAGGCGTTGACGTTGGCGCGCGAGCTGAAATCTATCGCATCCTGCGCGATGTTGCGGCATCGGGAACACCCGTCATCGTCAACTCATCCGACGCCGCCGAACTTGAGGGCCTGTGCGACAAGGTCATCGTCATGTCGCGGGGCAGGGTGGTCGATACGCTAAGCGGTGCCGACGTCACTGAAGAGCGCATCGTCTCCGCCGCCGTTGGTGCAACAACTCATGTAGGTGAAGTTGCTGCAGCCACCGCTGGCAAGAAAAGCGGCTGGCGGCATTATCTACAATCCGACATCGCCCCCGCAGTGCCACTGGCAATTGTCACAGTGCTGCTTGGGCTTTTCGTCAACTTCCAGAACGATAATTTTTTCACGATCTTCAACATCTACAACATCCTGATGCTGGCGACGGCACTCGGCTTCATCGCACTTGGCCAAACCGTTGCACTCCTCATGGGCGGCATTGATTTGTCTGTTGGCCCACTCGCAGGCTTCCTCGTTGTAGTCGCATCCTTCTTCATCAATGACGATAAATCTGCAGGCATCATGCTGCTCGGATTCCTGTTGATGTTGGCAGGTGCATTCGTCGTTGGCTCGATCAACGGCATCCTCATTCGCTATGCCAACTTCACCGCCATCGCCGCAACGCTTGCCATGTATATCGGCATTCAAGGCTGCAGCTTTCTGTTGCGCGATCACCCCGATGGCTACATCAGTTTCCCTGTTACTGAATGGATCAACTGGCAATGGGGACCGTTGCCCGTCGCCTTCATCGTGCTGGTGCTGGTGGCAATTGCAGGCGAATACATCTTGCGCAAAACCCGCGCCGGCTGGCAATTGCGCGCCATTGGTTCCGACGAAGACGCAGCAAGGCGCCTCGGCATCCGCGTCGACCGTACGTTTGTTGTCGGCTACATCGCCTGCGCCATGCTGACCGCACTGGGTGCCATGATGCTCATGACGCAAATCGGTGTCGGCGATCCAAGACAAGGCATCAACTACACCCTCTCCAGCATCACCGCTGTGGTCTTGGGCGGCACCAGCCTGAAAGGCGGCAGAGGCACCTTCATCGGCACAGTACTAGGCGCAGTGCTGGCAACCGAAGTCCTCAACGCAGTTACGTTCCTGGGCCTAACGCAAACCTACCAATACCTTTTCCAAGGCGGATTGATAGTAGTGGCCGCACTGATCTACTCGACGGTGCGCAGGCAGGCGGTGGCTTAGCGCTCCGCTATTGACTTATCGGTGCTCTGGCGCAAAAAAAGAACGCATAGTTGAGCTGGGGTTCTACATGTCAAATCATACATTTGCATGCTTTGAGTGCAGGCAAACTGCAAGACGGGAAGTTCACTACTTGGATCAGGATGGTTCAATCCTTCGCGTGCCAAAATGCCCCAAGTGCCAAATGGAACTAGAATATGTTGGCCATAGGGGGAGGCTACCCAGAAAGTCGGATGTAGCGGCTTGGTCCAACTTTAGAGCAGAGCTCAACGAACGCAAAAACACCATCAACCGCGACAGATTGGAATCCTTACGTAACAGCATTTCTTTATTGGAGAAAGAAATCGCCAAACTGTCACAACTTGATGAAAAGTCATCGCAAAAAACTAAACTCGCAAGATGTCACGATGAACTTAAATCACTGAAAACCCGTGCTTCACATCGTTATTCTGATGCAGATTTTGCCTTGGGCGGTATGCTTTGACTTGCCAACAATCTGGATCGTTTGATCAGGAAAGAAAATCTGGCCACCCATCCTAATCACAAACAAAAAAGCTTTAAACATCCCCCACTGCCGCCCTCACTTGGCGACGCGGCCGGTGGAGGCACCGGCCCTCTCTCATCTGTGCCCTTGCGAGATTTCTCACACAATTCTCTCTGGGGGTCCGTGGGGAGCACTAGTGTGGCCGCACTTGAAGCGGTTAGTAATACCCCGCCGCCCGCATCACTGCATCGATCCGGTTCTGGCTGCGCGTCAACGCCTCTTCGTCCGAACACTCACCATTGAGCGCTGCAAAAATCTCTTCACCCAATACATCTTCGATCAGATGATATTCCGGCACCGGTGGCCTCTGCCAGTGCTGGATCTTGTTCTGCTTGGCCAGTCGATCGACAAAACTGACAATCGGGGTTGACGCAGCTGCTTCAGGATCAGCACTCACGCTGAAACGCGGCGCAACTGGCACGCCATTCTTCACATGCTCTTTCATCGCAGCGGGAGACGCCATCCACGAAATCGCTTCAAATGCAAGATGCGCGCGCGCGGGCGGCAGCGATGCAGGTACTGCCAACAAAAATCCGCCAATGGGCGAAACACTCGTACCACCAGGACCCGCCGGGTGCGGATGGTAGGACACTTTGCGCTTCACCGCTGAGTGAATATCATATTCAAAACGTGCGGCACGCATCGTCCAGCAATAGATCATCGCGGCATGACCACTCATGAAATAATCCAGCGCCTGGTCCCACGCGATTGAAAGAATGTCAGGCGGCGAATAAGCCAAAAGCTCATGCATGTATTTGAGCGTGTTGCGACCTGCCTCGCTCAAAATGCGCGGGCGCATCGCCTCACCTTTGAGCTTGCTGTAGTCAACGTGTAATCGTGGTGCCGGAATATCAATCACCGGGCTGCCGCAACACCCCATCAGGAACATGAAGGAATGCGAAATCGGCATCCCGCGCGCCGCATTCCACACAACGCCGTGCATGCCGCGCTTGGGATTGTGCATCGCCTTTGCCGCCTGCAAAACTTTTTCGAACGTTGTGGGATGATGCAGTCCGCGCGCTTCGAAAAGATCCCTGCGCAGCGCCAGTGCTTCAATCGTGCAATAGATCGGAACGCCATACTGCGTCTTGTTCCACGTCCCCGTCGCCCAGATATTGGGGTGGAAGTCTTGTGGATTGATGCCGCTGCTTTTCAAAAATTCCGTCAGCGGCTGTGCCACATTGTTTGCAACGCATTCCCCCAGCCACGGCATGTTGATGGCGATCACATCATACTGGCTCTCAGCCCGCGCGGCATTGGCAAACACTTCCTCGCGCATGTCTGGCAGGGACAGCAGCTTGAAGTTTTTACGCGCCGAAAGCTTGCTGCGAAAATCCGACCACATGTCACGCATGCTGGCAAAGTAATTGTCGTCATGCAGAAGAAAGCGCAGCTCATGCCCGGCATCATCACGCTTTTCCATGATCTCAAGTGGCGGAATGATCTGGCCCGCAAGATACGACCCGCCAAAATAGTAGTCTTCTGAATCACCGCTGCCGCTTTTCAGTCCGAATGTATCTGCCAAAAGCCCTTTGACCTTGGCCGCATAGTTGGTGAAGCCAATGGCCAGATTGCGGCTCGGCTCAAGGTAGTGTGATTTTCCCGTTCCACCGCGATTGCGGAGTTGAATGTCGCCGTCCTCAATCAGTTTGTGAATGCGGCGCATCGCACTGGCAAAAGGAATATCCGCCGCCGAAGCCAGCGAAGACATGGTGACGTTTTCACCCCGCAAGTGGCTTTTCATCAGAAAGAGAATGATGTTCCAGTTTGGATCAGGCTCCGATGCCTTGAGCAACTTGTCATAGGGCGTGCGCATGCGCTCAAGAAACGTGATGATGCGCAGCAGCTCGTATTCGGTCATGCCGTACAGTTGTGCGCAAGCAGCGGCGCAGGTCAAGAGGTCTTGTTTTCCGCGATGCCAGTTGTATCGTCCGATCAACGAGGGAGGACAACATGGCAGTTCAAATCTACGGCATGCACCACATCGGCATCACTGTTCCGGATATCGAGGAAGGCATCGCCTTTTTCAAAAAGATCTTTGACGCAGTTGAAGTTTTCCACACGGGCCCTTTTGATGTCGATGACAAATTCATGCAGGGCAAATTGGGTGCGGCACCTAACTCCCGTATCAAAGACCTCGTCTTCCTCCGCTGTGGTAACGGCACGAGCGTTGAACTTTTCGAATATAGCGGCGAAGATAAAAAGGCTGCGCAAAAACGTTCATCCGAAATCGGTGGCTCGCACATCTGTTTCGAAGTGGAAGATGTCGTTGCTTCGGCAAAGCACTTGGAGTCCCTTGGCGTCGAAATGCTCGATGGTCCCAATCTGGTTGATGCAGGCCCGCTCGAAGGATTCCACTGGGTCTATTTCAAAACCCCATGGGGACAGATTCTCGAAATCGCCAGCTTCACCAAACTGGGTTACGAAAAAGACACTCCACATCGCCTGTGGCGGGCCAAGAGCTGATCAGCTTTCAGCAAGCTTCTTGTAGGTCTCGATCAGCTCTGCTGCATTTTCAGGGCTTGCCTCACGCGTGCCCCTCTCGATTTCGAAGCCCATCTCGACGGCTTTGCGGTTCATCGGCGCATCGCGTCCATGCGCGCGCAAGATATCAACCACCCAGCCATTCACCTCCTGCACTTCAGCGCGCCGCCCTTTGCGCCAATCTTGTAGCGAGGTCACCAGCGTGTCGGGTCTTGAAAATGTCTTGAGCACTTCGTCGAAAATTTGGTCGACATAACGCTCAGGATGATTGGTGGTGATCGCTGGCATGCCGATGATCGGCATGATGGATGCGCCGTCAGCCTGTGCCGCCGCCATCGCTTCATATCCGGCCAATCGCATGACCTCGAGCATGCCCGGAAAACGTGCGGCATCATTCAGGGGCAAATTGACAATGGCAGATGGAATGAGTTCAGCGGCGTTGACCACAAGCTTCATCCATTTCGCTGAGCGGATATCATCCATCACTTCGACACGCCCGGAATTGCGCAGCAACTGCGCAACGCCCTCCACACGCTCTTGCGTTTTTGGATCAAGCGCGCCCAACGCAAACCACGACTCTTCAACATCGTTCTGGCGATTGGTCACACCAGGCACCCACATGTTGGAAGCGATTTCAATCACAGCACCAATGGTCCGCTCTCGCCCGACGATCGCGGCAATGTCCTCATGCGTCATGCCGTTCTGCAAGCCAACGATCAAACCATCTCGTGCCAGTACCGACTTGATCAATTCGCAGGCCCATTTCGTGTCGTAGGCTTTCACTACCAGGATCACCAGATCAAAAGGCTGCTTCACTTCGGCAACCTGACACAAATGCAAAGCCGGAACTTTCGCGTTAATGGTACGCGTCGGCAGATTGACGGTTATGCCGTTCTTGCGGATCGCCTCAACATGATCTGGCCACTGATCAATGAATGTCACATCCAGGCCCGCAAGCGCAAAGTCCGCTGCAATCGAAGCCCCCTGGGCGCCAGTGCCAAGAAAAGCTATACGAGGGCTGGTGTTCTCAAACGTTTTCATGAATGCATTCCGTGTTCACGTTGATCCTCTTGCGGAGCACAAGGCTCAAGCCTGTATTAGACCTTCGCTCAATAATGTACATATTGACGCATTGGTTCTCCACCCTTTCGCAATTGAGCTTCATGCTCAACCTCGCTAAACCCGCCCCATGAACACCACTGAAAACATCTCCATGCCGCGCGGGAAAGTTTTTTCCGTTGCACCCATGATGGATGGGGCAAACAATCTCAAGAAATCAGTAGGTTAGAAGGCGTCGTGTGCGCATCGTGTGCAGTAAGACTTTGTAGGTAGCGTGAATTATTGTGCACACATTGGATCTCTGACGTCCCGGCGGATCAGTATACCGAGGCCAAAAATGTCGGAAAAATTGCTGCCGAAATTGCATTACCGATCACGAGAGACCTACACCAACTTTCTCCAACCCAGCTCACCTTGGCAGAGGTGCCTTTGCGTGCAAAAGCTTAGCTTGCATGAGGTCACTCCAAAATTCTTTGGGGATGGTTTTGCTGATAAGTTCAATGTTCTGGTTCATCTGCTCGACATTACGTGTGCCCGGAATATGTGCCGCCACGGCGGGGTGCGCTAGCAGGAATTGCAAGGCAGCTGCGGCGAGTGGCACCTTGTGACGCGCGCAAACGGCTTCGATTTTTTTGACTTTGGCAACGATATGATCAGGTGCTGGTGCATAATTCCATTTTGCACCAGGCACAGTGCCTGTTGCTAGAATGCCGCCGTTGAAGCCACCGCCGATGACAATTGCAGTGCCGCGCCGTTCACATAGTGGCAGCAATTCGTCGAGTGCATCTTGTTCCAAGAGCGTATAGCGGCCAGCTACCAGTAGAGTGTCAAAGTCACCCGCTTTCATGAAGTCGAGCATGACTTCCCAATTGTTGACGCCAACGCCAAAGGCTTTCACCAGGCCTTGTTCGCGCAGTTCAATCAGTGCGCGGTAGCATCCGTCCATGGCTTGCTTGAAATAGACCTTCTGCATTTCTGGTCCATGCGTGAACACGTCAGCATCATGGATGAAGAGGATATCGATATGCTCAAGGCCGAGGCGTTGCAGCGAATCTTCGAAGCTGCGCATGGTTCCGTCGTAAGAATAGTCGAAGCGCGGCTTGAAGGGTGCGCCATCAACCCAAGGCTTGAAGTCGATATCTTTGCGAATGCCCGGCTTCAAGACGCGACCGACCTTTGATGAAATGACGTATTCCTGACGCGGCTTCCAGCGCAAATAATGGCCAAGCCGTAACTCGGAGAGGCCATGACCATAATAGGGTGCGGTGTCGAAATATCGCATACCAGCATCCCATGCGCGATTAATCATGCTTTCGGTTTCAGCTTCCGAGATGGGTCGCAGGAAATTTCCGATGGGTGCCGCTCCAAAACCCATGTCTGTGATGTCGAAGCCAACGCGACCAAATTTACGAATGTTGATTGCTGACATGGTGGCGTTCCCTTCCTAGAGTAATTGTTCTGGTGCAGAAACCAGCCGCATGATTGTGTCGATGTTGAAACTCAACCGCTCTTCTAGGGCAGCGGGATCCATAAAATCACGTTCGAATACAATTGAACCCGTAAAGCGGTTGGTGATGTAGTAGTAGCCAATGGCCGCGATAGTGATGTTGAGTTGCACGGGGTCAACGCCCTTGCGGAACACGCCGGTTTTTACGCCGCGCTCCAGAATTCCGTTGACCATGCTCACAAAGCGGCGGCTCACGACCTTGACCGCTTCTGATTTCTTGAGATGCTCAGCGCGATGCAGGTTTTCGCTGTTGACGAGTGTGATGAATTCCGGATTCTTGAGATAGTAGTTCCAGGTGAAGCGGACGAGCGTTTCCAGTGCCTTCCGTGGCTCAAGATCATCGAGCTGCAATTTCTGTTCGGCGCTGCGGATGTCGAGATAGGCCTGTTCGACAACAGTCTGAAACAAGTCATCCTTGCTGCCGAAGTAGTGATAGAGCATGCGCTTGTTGGCGTTGGCCTTTTCGGCAATGACATCGACGCGCGCTCCACCGAGACCCTTGCGTGAAAACTCGGATTTCGCTGCCGCCAGCAACCGCCGCTTGGTGTCATCGGCGTCTCTCATCCGCAATTTCTGGCCGTTCTCTTTGAATTTTTCAGCAACTTTCATGCGGCTCGTTACCTCAACTTTACACCTCTCTTCAACACCACAGGGAGGGGCTTGACTTCCGGTTTTTTTAGTATGTAACTAGATAGTGCATAAAGTAAACCCCGAATTGGCAAAGACTTGAACCTGAGAGTCGCACCCAACGGAAAACAAGGTAATTTGTGGAGGAACCATGTCGACATTCATCAAAGACTTTATTGAGCGCGAGAAGATCAACCGCCGCAATCTGTTGTTCGCAACAGCCGCAGGCCTTTCAACAGCTGCTTTTCCAAGGGCGTTTGGCACGGGCGCAGCCATGGCCGATGCGGGCGGCTGGGCACTTGCCTGGAGTTATCGTGACCGTGCGTCCGCCTATTGGAACGCCATCGTCTCTGGCGGTGAAGCCTATGCTGAAAGCCTTGGCCTGAAAAAAGAAGACATGACCAACCTGATCAATGAAGGTTCGTCCGAAAAGTCTTTGGCAGACATCAAGGCTTTCCTCGCCAAGAATGGCGGCAAAGGAGCCATTGCCTGTGACGCAAACGACAGTCCAAATGCGCGCCCCGTTGCAGAAGCCGTCAAAGCGGCTGGTGGCTACATCTCCACCATCTGGAACAAGACCAATGATCTGCATCCCTGGGACATTGGCGACAATTATGTGGCCCACTTGTCATGGTCTGGCGAAAAGCCATCGGGCGACGCCGCAAAGTTGCTCTGCGATGCTATTGGGGGCGAAGGTGGCATTGTCCATCTTGGCGGCATTCCCGCCAACATCCCTGCAATCGAACGCCTTGACGGTCTGAAGAACACCTTGAAGGACTATCCGAAGGTCGAGCTTCTCGATTCACAACCTGCTGATTGGGACACGACCAAGGCAGCTGAATTGATGGCGAGCTACCTCACCAAATACGGCGACAAGATCAAGGGCGTGCATTGCGCAAATGACAACATGGCCTATGGCGTGGTGCAGGCATTGAAGGCAGAAGGCATTAACATGCCCGTCACCGCCTTTGACGGTAACCCTGAAGCGGTTGACATGGTGATGAAGGGCGAACTTCTTGCCACTGTCTTCACCAATCCGCATTGGGGTGGTGGCATAGCACTCGCATTGGCCCATCAGGCCGCAATTGGTGCGTTCAAGCCTTCTGCTGAACCAAATGAACACCGTGAGTTCTATGGTCCGTCGATCCTTGTTACCAAGGCCGATGCTGAAGACTTCAAGAAGAAGTATCTCGACTCCACGCCGAAGTATGACTGGAATGATCGTTGGGGTCTTTCCGCTGGCGGTATCGTTTACAAGTAAAATCTAGTCTATCCTCCCTGATGGGGCGGGTGAGTGCGTTTTCTCGCCCGCCCCATTGTTCTTTGGGCACTAGATCCCAGCAAACTGTGTGAGAAAAATCGAAATGCAGAACCTGCTGACGCGGGACAACCTGTTGAAATGGGCACCACTGCTTGTGCTGCTTGCGCTTGTCATTTTCTTCACGCTGATCAACCCGAATTTCTTTTCACTGCGCAACTTCGCGCGTCTTTCGATAGCGGCAGCCTCGCCTTTGATGGTTGCTATCGGTGTGACCTTCATCATCATAATGGGGTCGATAGATCTTTCCATGGAAGGGGCTGTTTCAGCACTTGCCGTCGTGTTCTGTTTTATCCTTGTCTATTTGGGTGGCTCTGTCGCTGGTCTCGGCTTTCTGGCCATTCCATTGATCTTGCTGTTCGGCGGAATCCTCGGTGCCATCAACGGTCTGATCCACGTCAAACTGCGCATTCCATCCTTCATGAGCAGTCTCGCCATGGGCTTTATCGGAACAGGTGCAGCCGTGTTGATGACGGGTGGCAGCATCGTGAAGATAAACGATGAAGTTTTTCGCTCTCTCCTCACATACCGACTGCTAGGCTTTCCGTTGATGGCCTATGTTGCTGTTGTATTCCTGTTGATTGGTTGGATCATTCTCTCTCACACCCGTCTGGGGCGGAATTTCTATGCGGTGGGTGGTGGAGAGGAATTGGCCCATGCCTCTGGCGTAGACGTCCAGCGTGTCCGGGTTTGGGGCTTCGCTTTGGCGGGTGTTTACTTTTCTGTTGCAGCACTGTTGCAGGTCGCAAAACTGGGGCAAGCGGAATCAGTCACAGGCTCAAACCTGATGTTCATTTCCATCACGTCTGTTGTCGTCGGCGGTGTGGCTTTGTGGGGTGGCATTGGTGGAGTCTGGAATGCACTCGTGGGCGTTCTCATCATTGCCGTCATTAACAACGGCATGATCGTCATAGGCATCCCAGATTTTGTGCAAGACGGCATCCTCGGACTTTTGGTTATCATTGCCGTTGTGCTTTCGACTGACCGAAGCAACCTGTCCTTCGTGAAATAGGGGGCAGGACATGTATGAACTCAAAAACATCGACAAAAAATTCCCCGGTGTCCACGCCCTGAAGTCGGTCGACTTCTCAGTCGGGAAGGGTGAGATTGTAGGACTGGTGGGCGAGAATGGAGCAGGCAAATCCACGCTGATGAAGGTGCTTTATGGTGCCTATCAGCCCGATAGCGGGCAGATCTCCATGGGCGGAAAAACTGTTCACTTTTCCGATCCAAAAGAAGCGCTGGCGGCAGGCATCGGCATGGTGTTTCAAGAGCAGTCACTCATCCCGAATCTCACGGTGATGGAAAACATTTTCCTTGGCAATGAAAGGCAATTCTCAAAAGCTGGTCTGATCAATTGGAAGGTGATGGCCATAGCTGCGAAAAAACAACTGGCCAAAGTCAAGCTCGACATTGATCCAGCAACACCCACAGCAAAGCTGTCCTTTGCCCAAAGACAACTTGTTGAACTAGCAAAGGTGTTAACGCTCGAAGAGCGCGTTGCTGGCGATCTCGTGATCCTTCTGGATGAACCCACATCTGTCCTGTCGAAAGACGAAGTCAAGCTGCTGTTCTCGATTGTGCGTGAACTGACATCGCGCGCCTCTTTCATCTTCGTGTCGCACCGACTCGAAGAGGTCATGGACATCTCGGATCGCTTCTATGTGATGAAAGATGGTGCTGTCGTTGATGTGGTCACACGCGGCCAATCTTCACTTGAAGATATCCAGAAGAAAATGGTGGGCCGCAACGTCGACAAGGAATACTACCGCGAACGCCGGCAGAAATCCTTTGATGATGCAAAGGTACTTTTGGCTTTTGACGACGTGTCTTTGCCAGGTCGCGTGCAGAACATTTCTTTCAGGCTCCATGCGGGAGAGGTTCTGTGTATTGTTGGCGCAGAAGGTTCCGGGCGCGAAAGCATCATCCGCGCGGCCTATGGCATGATTTCTCCACTGGCAGGTTCAATAACCATCAAGGGTACGGTGCTGCAAAAGTCTTCGCCTCAGGCCACTGCAGAGCAAGGCGTCGGCTATGTCCCGCGAGAGCGAAAGATTGAGGGCATTGTCTCGGGCATGAATGTTCATGAGAACATGACGCTATCGCAGCTCACGCGTTTCACCACACTCGGCGTGATCAAAATTGGTGCAGAACGCGTTCTCGCAAAAGACTGGATCAAGAAGCTCGCCATCAAAGCCTCATCGGAACTGGCTGATTGCGGCAATCTCTCGGGAGGCAACCAGCAGAAGGTGGTGCTGTCCAAATGGAGATCCGGCGGCTCCGACATCATGTTGCTGGATCACCCCACGCGCGGCCTCGACATCGGTGCTAAGGAAGACGTCTATGAAATGATCCGCGACATGAGCGAGGACGGTGTTGGCATTCTGCTTGTGGCGGATACATTTGAAGAAGCCATTGGCCTCGCCCACACCATCATAGTCATCAAGGACGGCGCAATACAAAAACATTTCCCCTATGCGCCGGGCCACAAGCCTGTTCCCTTCGATCTCTTGCAGCATATGGTTTAGGTGCGACATGAACATGGAACGCATCAAACCTCACTTGCCTTGGATCACTTTGATCGTTCTCGTGATCATCGTCAGCGTAATTGATCCATCCTTCCTGAAGCCTTCGAGCTTGTTGAGCCTGGCCGGCGACATCGTGCCGCTCTTCATCATGGCACTGGGCATCACCTTTGCGATTTACATTGGCGGCATTGATCTCTCGGCGCAATCCATGGCCAACATGGTCACAGTGCTGGCCACAGTATGGCTCTCCAGCATGGGCGCGTGGACGGCCGTAGCTTGCGTTCTTGTTGGCGCAGCCTTAGGCGCACTCTCTGGCTATGTCACAACGCGGCTGCTGGTGCCGTCCTTCATCTCAACACTTGCCGTAGGTGGCGCTGCTTTTTCCATTGCACAGTGGATGTCTGGGCAACGCTCTGTCTCCATGGATGCAGCACTGCGCGACTCCACTTTCGGCTGGATGATCAGCCGTACGGCTGGAATTCCCAACGAACTTTTTATCGCCGCTGCGTTGCTGTTGATCTGCTGCTTCATTGAACGCCGTACTGTGATTGGCCGAAATCTCAAGGCCATTGGTGCCGGTGAGCTTGCCGCAGTTGCCTCAGGCGTCAATGTGGCGCGCTACAAGATCGCTGCCTTTGCTTTGTCAGGCACACTCGCCGCCTTTGCAGGATTGTTGTTTGCGGTGAAACTCTCTGGCGGCGCCCCTAGCGTGGCCAATGGCTTCTTGCTACCGGCCATCGTTGCCGTTCTCGTCGGCGGCACGCCATTGACGGGCGGTGTGGGTGGCGTTGTCAACACGATGATCGGCACCCTGATTGTGGCCGTCATTCGCGCCTCAATGCTCTATCTCGAAATTGAAGCCACACAGCAACAAATGGTCTTTGGCCTGGTCCTCATCTGCGCCATCGCATTGACCATTGACCGCGCCAAACTCAAGACGGTGAAGTAACGATGTTCCTCAATGAAACCCATTTGCAAGTGCGGCAGACAGCACGGTCCTTCGCCAACTCTGTTATTCGGCCCATCGCTGAAAAACTGGACCGTGAAGAAAGCTTCCCGGCAGAACTCTATGACGAAATGGCCAAACTCGGCCTGTTTGGAATTTGTGTTCCAGAGGCTTTAGGCGGCCCCGGTCTCGACACCATGGCCTATGCAGTTGTCATGGAAGAACTGTCGCGCGGCTATTCCAGCGTGGCAGATCAATGCGGCCTCGTAGAGTTGATCGGCACCTTGCTCGTGCGGCACGGAACGCCGGACCAGCAGAAACTTCTGCCAGATATTCTCGCGATGCGCAAAAAAGTGGCCTACTGCATCACAGAACCCGAAGCGGGCACTGATGTCTCCGGGATCAAGACCACTGCAACAGCTGAAGGCGATGGCTGGCTGCTCAGTGGCGGCAAGATCTGGATTCACAATGCGCCCGTCGCTGATCTTGGCTTCGTGTTGGCGCGAACCGACAAGGACGCGGGCACGCGCGGCATGTCGATTTTCATTGTCGATCTCCATGCCAAAGGCGTGTCGCGCGGTCCAAAGGAACACAAGATGGGCCAGAAAGCGAGCCAGGTCGGCGCGCTCAACTTTGCCGACGTCAAATTGCCCAAGAGCGCGCTCCTCGGCGAAATGGGTCGCGGCTTTCACATGATGATGAGCGTGCTCGACAAGGGTCGCGTTGGCATCGCTGCACTCGCCGTCGGCATCGCACAGGCGGGACTCGAAGCCGCTGTCGACTATGCCGCTCAGCGCAAACAGTTTGGCAAGACCATTTCGGAATTCCAGGGCGTGCAATGGCTCCTCGCCGACATGGCGAAAGACATCGAAGCCGCGCGCCTTCTCGTGTTCTCTGCTGCCCACAAACTTGACCACGACGAAGACGCCACCAAAGCCTGCTCCATCGCCAAGTGCTTCGCCAGCGACATGGCGGTGCAACGTACGTCAGACGCCATTCAAGTCTTCGGTGGCTCCGGCTACATTCGCGGCTTCGAAGTCGAACGCCTCTACCGCGACGCCAAAATCTGCCAAATCTACGAAGGCACAAACCAAATTCAGCGCATGATCATCGCTCGCGAATTGATGAAGAAAGGTGCGCAGGCGTGAAAACTCGGCGTTTCTTTCGCCAGTGAATTTCACACAATGAACAGTTCTTAGTCGCGACACCATGCTGACGTCCTTGCATAGTGAATTCGATTTGGCTCAACGACCATCTATCGGCAAACCAAGCACATACCTCCATTTTCACTGCTTTCCCAATTGAGCATCTGGCGAATTTCAGTCCGATTGCAGCAGAATAGCCCGGTCATTTACAATGAGTGACAGTCCGTCTGTTCCTGCCTAAGATCGACGTTGTGTCACCAGAAACTGCCAGCACTGCCACGCAGTTGCCAAATAGGCCGTGGCTCAAGCATTATGAAACTGGCATCGTGCAATTGCCGATGTTTCCTGAAAAGCCGCTCTATGCCCTGTTGGATGATGCAGCACAGCTGCACGGCCCGCGACCTTGTGTCGAATTCAAGGGCCGGGTTTACACCTATGCAGAAATGAAAAGCCTCAGCGACCGACTGGCCAAGGGCCTGACGCTGGCAGGCTTCGCGCCCGGCATGAAGCTCGGCCTGTTCTTGCCCAACTGCCCGTTATTCGTGGCGTTCTACTTTGCGGGGCTGAAAGCGGGCGGGACCGTCGTCAATTTCAATCCGCTCTATGCTGAAGAAGAAATCGTCCGTCAGATCAATGATTCAGGAACGGACTTCATGGTCACCTTGGATCTCGCTGCACTGCTCGGCAAGTTCGCCAGGATTTTTGAAACCACCAAGCTTCGCAAGATTGTTGTATGTTCTCTCGCCGACCAGTTGCCGAAAGTAAAAGGCCTGCTTTTCCGGGCAATGAAGCGGAAGGAGATCGCACCAATGCCAAGCGATCACCACTTTATTTCGGCCCGCGTACTTCTGGACAATGACGGGAAAATCACCCCTGCCGCAGTGAACCCAAAAACTGACATTGCGGTTCTGCAGTATACGGGAGGCACGACAGGCATACCGAAGGGTGCGGCCCTCACACACTTCAACTTGTATGCCAATGCACTGCAGTGCAAGGCTTGGTTCGGTGTTGCCGATACGCCTGAAAGCAAGTCCGTCGGAATCATTCCGCTGTTTCATGCCTTCGCCATGACCTGTGTCATGAACTGGTCAATCGCAGTGGGCGGCAGCATGCTGCTGGAACCACGTCTTGATGTTGTGAAACTCTTGGCACTGATTGACCGGCGTAAACCCAATATATTCATTGGAGTACCGACCCTCTATACGGCATTGCTCAGTCATCCGGATTTTGACAAGTATGATTTGTCATCGATCAAGTTCGCGATTGCGGGCGGTTCGGTGCTGCCCCGAGCGCTGGCTGAAGAGTTCAAGCAGCGGACCGGTGTCACGATCTGGGAAGGTTACGGCATGAGCGAAGCGTCGCCTGTCGCCTGTATCAATCCCGTTCATATCGCAAATCGACCAGGCTCCGTGGGGTTGCCCATTCCGGGAACCGCCTGCAGAATTATTTCGATCGAGGATCACAAGACGGAAATGAAAACCGGTGAGCACGGTGAGATCTGCTTCCAGGGACCCCAGATCATGCAAGGTTATTGGCACCAACCCGAAGCAACCGCCGAAGTGCTGGTCGATGGCTGGCTCCACACCGGAGACATCGGGTACATTGACGAAGATGGCTATGTCTTCCTCACCGACCGCTTGAAGGAGATGATAATTGTTTCAGGGTTCAAGGTTTATCCACGGCAAGTTGAAGAGGCGATTTACCATCATCCGCTGGTGAAGGAATGTGCGGTCTTTGGCATCGATGATCCTTATCGCGGCCAGTCCGTTCATGCAGCAGTCTGTTTGAAAGATGACACGGTGCTGAACGCAAGCGAGCTTGGTGCATTCCTGGAAAGTCGACTATCGCACATTGAGCAGCCACGCTCCTATGATTTTCGCGGCGATCTGCCGAAAACGGCAGTAGGAAAAATTCACAAGAAGGTGCTGGTGGATGAATATCGTTCTTCAGCCAAGGAGAAACTATCATGACTGAAGCAGTCATTGCAGGCTATGTCCGCTCGCCATTTCATTTCGCCAACAAGGGGGCACTGGCAAGGACCCGGCCCGACGATCTCGCAGCAGCAGTGGTCAAGGGGTTGATTGCCAGCACAGGTTTGAAAACTGAGGATATCGAAGACGTTCTGCTAGGTTGCGCTTTCCCAGAAGGGGAGCAGGGCCTCAATGTGGCGCGGCTGATTTCCTTCATTGCTGGCGTGCCGCAATCGGCAGGTGCGGCAACAATCAATCGGTTCTGCGGATCGTCGATGCAGGCGATTCATTCGGCTGCAGGTGCCATTGCCCTGGGTGCAGGTGAGGTGTTCATCTGTGCCGGAATCGAAAGCATGAGCCGCGTGCCAATGATGGGATTCAACCCGTTGCCCAATCCGGAACTCGCTGAACGCATGCCGTCGGCCTATGTGTCCATGGGGATCACGGCAGAAAATCTCGCGAAGAAATATGCAATCACGCGAGAAGCACAGGAAGAATTTGCAATCGCCAGCCACGCCAAGGCGGCAAGAGCGCGCGAGGCCGGAAATTTTACTGATGAAATTATTACAGTGCAAGCCGCCAAAGAAGATGGCTGCATCAGGCCTGAGACAAACAAGGAAGCGCTTGCCGGACTGAAACCCGCATTCGACGCAAACGGCGTGGTGACGGCGGGAACGTCCTCGCCGCTCACGGATGGTGCTGCGGCTGTGCTCGTCGTGTCGGCTGCCTACGCCAAGAAACACAATCTGCCGGTGTTGGCGAAAATCAAAAGCGTCGCAATCGCTGGCTGCGCGCCGGAGTTGATGGGCATTGGACCAGTCGTGGCGACCCGCAAGGCGCTGGAGCGGGCTGGGCTATCAATCAACGACATCGACATCATCGAAATGAACGAGGCATTTGCGGCGCAGGCCATGGCGTGCCTGCGCGATTTGAACACGGACATGGGCCGTGTCAACATTGATGGCGGCGCATTGGCAATCGGGCATCCGCTTGGTGCAACAGGTGCGCGCATTACAGGCAAGGCCGCTGCCTTGCTGAAGCGTGAAAAAAAGAAATTCGCATTGGCGACCCAGTGTATCGGTGGCGGACAGGGCATCGCGACAATTCTCGAGGCAGTGTGATGGCAATCAGGAAAGTCTGTATCATTGGGGCCGGAGTCATGGGCAGCGGCATCGCCGCGCAAGTGGCGAATGCCGGCGTACCAGCTGTGCTGCTCGACGTTGTGCCAAACAACGCAACTGATCGGAACTTTCTCGGAAAGGCGGCACTTGAAAGGCTGCAAAAGTCTGAGCCAGCACCACTCATGTCTAAGGCCGCAGCAAAGCTGATCGACATCGGAAACATCGAGGACGATCTCGGCAAGTTGGGCGAATGCGACTGGATCATCGAAGCCGTTACTGAAAAACTGGTTGCCAAGCAGGCATTGTATAAAAAGATCGACGCGGCACGGAAAAAGGGCTCTGTGCTTTCGTCAAATACCTCAACCCTGCCTTTGCACATGTTGATGCAAGGGATGCCGGCTTCCATGCGGAGTGATTTTTGTATCACGCATTTCTTTAACCCGCCGCGTTACATGCGATTGCTGGAAGTGGTCGCAGGACCGGAGACACGGCCCGATGCAGTCGTGGCCGTCAGCGAATTTGCAGACTTGATGCTTGGCAAAGCGGTCGTCAATGCGAAAGATACTCCTGGCTTCATCGCCAACCGGATCGGTGTGTTCTGGATTCAATGTGCCGTGAATGCGGCGCGATCACTGGGCCTTACAGTTGAAGAAGCCGATGCGGTGATGGGCAAGCCCTGTGGTTTTCCAAAATCCGGCGTTTTTGATTTGCTCGACATTGTCGGCCTTGATCTGCAGCCGCACATCGATGCCAGCCTGCGCTTTGCCTTGCCGCAGTCTGACGCCTATGTGCAGATGCCTGCGGATTTTCCCTTGATGCGCAAGCTGATCGCGGACGGTTTTACCGGACGCAAGGGCAAGGGCGGATTCTATCGACTCAATCGCGAAGGTGGAAAGAAGGAAAAACAAGTCATCGATTTGGAGAGCGGTGAATACCGCTTGCCGTCGCGAGTTGCGCTGGAATCCATTGCTGCTGCAAAAGACGGGCTCAAGGCACTGGTCATGCATCCGGATCGAGGTGGAAAATTTGCATGGGCAGTGTTGTCCAGGACGCTGGCCTATGCAGCTTCTCTTGTTCCGGAAATTGCTGACGACATTGCCGATGTCGACTTGGCGATGCGAACCGGCTTCAACTGGAAGCGTGGTCCCTTTCAAATGATTGATCAACTGGGTGCTGCGTGGTTTGCAGACAAGTTGGTGGAGGAGGGGATAGCAGTTCCAGCGCAGGTGCGAGCCGCAGCGAAGGCGGGCGCGTTCTACAAAGGCAGCGAACAGCTGGGCGCAGACGGTTCATATAAACCAGTTGCGAGGCCGCACGGCGCGCTTCTGCTATCGGATATCAAGTTGAAGTCGCAGCCACTCGCCAAGAATGCTTCGGCGAGCGTGTGGGATATCGGCGATGGTGTTGCTTGTCTTGAGTTCCACAGCAAGATGAACAGTATTGATCCAGACACTTTGACCATGGCGATGAAAGCCATCGAAGTTGTGGGCAAGGGAATGAAGGCACTCGTCATTCATAACGAAGGCGAAAATTTTTCTGTCGGCGCAAATCTCGGATTGGCACTTTTCGCAGCGAACATTGGCGTGTGGCCAGCAATTGAGGAATTGGTCGCGCAGGGCCAGGCCGTGATGAAGGCGATCAAGTTTGCGCCGTTCCCGGTCATCGCGGCACCTGCGGGGATGGCACTGGGCGGTGGCAGCGAATTCATTTTGCATTGTGCAGGCGTACAAGCCCATGCCGAACTTTACATGGGGCTGGTGGAAGTTGGTGTTGGCATCATTCCCGGTTGGGGCGGATGCAAGGAGATGTTGATCCGCAAGCAGGGCGCAGCCAACGGCCCGATGCCCGCAGTGATGGGTGCATTCGAGCAGATTTCGCTGGCGAAAGTTTCGAAGTCAGCGGCGAATGCAAAAGAATTGCAGTATTTTCGCAAGCATGATGGCATCACGATGAACAAGGATCGGTTGCTCGCGGATGCAAAGGCGCTGGCGCTGAAGCTGGCCGAAAATTACAAGCCACCGCTGCCTGTTGAACTTCGCCTGCCGGGAAAATCAGGCTTTGCAGCACTCACCATGGCGATACAGTCTTACGCGCAGCAAGGCCTGGCATTGGCGCATGATGTGACGGTATCGACGCATCTGGCAAAAGTCTTGTCAGGCGACAATACGGATTTGACGGAATTCGTCAGCGAGGACCGCGTGATGGAATTGGAAAAGCGGGAATTCATGAAGCTGGTAAAGTCTGAATCTACGTTATTGCGCATGGAAGCGATGCTGGAAACCGGCAAGCCCTTGCGAAACTAGGAGTACATCATGCACATCTACAAGGCTCCAATTCGCGACATGCAGTTCGTGCTCTTCGATATCGTGAAGGTGCAGGAGCAGGGCAACGCCATGCCTTCCTATGCTGAAGCAACACCGGATGTGATCACAGCCATTCTCGAAGAAGCGGGAAAGTTTTGCGAGAATGAGCTGCAGCCGATCAATCGAACCGGCGATGAGGAGGGCTGCACCTATGACAAGGGCACCGTGCGAACGGCACCCGGCTTCAAGGCCGCTTATGACAAATTCGTCGAAGGTGGCTGGCCGGGACTGGCTTGCGATCCGGCCTATGGTGGCCAGGGACTGATCACGCCAGTCAACTTCCTGTTCGATGAAATGATCTGCTCGGCGAATCTGTCGTTCGGATTGTTCCCCGGCCTGACACACGGCGCGTATTCAACACTGCTGGCGCACGGAACCGAAGAACAGAAAAAAACCTATTTGCCCAACATGGTGTCGGGGCGCTGGTCGGGAACAATGAATCTCACCGAGCCGCAGTGCGGCACGGACCTTGGGTTGCTCAAGACCCGCGCAGAGCCGCAAGCCGATGGCTCGTACAAGATTTACGGCACGAAGATTTTCATCTCGGCGGGTGAGCATGACCTCACCGAGAATATCATTCATCTGGTGCTCGCGCGATTGCCGAATGCGCCAGCAGGCGTCAAGGGCATTTCGCTTTTTGTATGCCCGAAGTTCCTGGTGAAGCCAGATGGATCGCTGGGCGAGCGCAATGCCGTGATGTGCGGGGCACTCGAAAAGAAGATGGGCATCAAGGCCTCGCCAACCTGTGTGATGAATTACGACGGAGCTACCGCGTGGTTGGTCGGACAACCCAACAAGGGGCTTTCTGCCATGTTCACGATGATGAACGGTGCACGCCTTGCGGTCGGTATCCAAGGGCTCGGTGTAGCAGAAATGGCCTATCAGGGTGCGGCTGCCTATGCAAAGTCGCGGCTGCAAATGCGCTCGGTATCCGGCACCAAGTACCCCGACATGCCAGCGGACCCGATAATTGTCCATCCGGATGTGCGTCGGATGTTGATGCGAACACGCGCAATGACAGAAGGTGCACGCGCACTGGTACTGTGGATTGGCCAGGAACTCGACATGTCAGTCATGCATGCAGATTTGGAACGGCGCAAGGAAGCGGATGATCTGGTGCAGTTGATGACACCGATAGTCAAAGCGATGCTCACCGATATTGGCTTTGCTGCCGCCAACGACGGCATGCAGGTTCACGGCGGTCATGGCTTCATTCGCGAATGGGGAATGGAACAACTGGTGCGCGACGTCCGGATCACGCAAATATATGAGGGCACCAACGGCATCCAAGCGCTTGATCTGGTCGGTCGCAAAATGCCAACCGGCATGGGCCGCCTGGCACGGCGCTTTTTCCATCCCGTGCAAACCTATATCGACAAGCGCTTGGCCAGCCCCTTCACGGCGGAAGCCATCGGACCGCTGGCGAAAGCCTTCGGCAGGTTGCAGCAAACCACGCTGTGGCTGGGCAAGGCCGGCGTATCCAACCCTGAAGAAGGAGCTGCCGTTGCCACCGATTATTTGCGGATGTTTGGCCTCGTGGCCATCGGCTTCATGTGGGCGCGTATGGCGGAAAAAGCGTTCAAGCTGCGCATGTCCAAGTCCGACCCGTTCTACGATGCGAAGATCGCAACCGCAACGTTCTACATGACAAAGATCTTGCCAGAAACGGGAAGCCTGATGGCCAGCATCATGGCAGGATCAGGACCGGTAATGGGCATGAAGGAAGAGGCGTTTTGACCTTCACCACGTACTGTCGCAGGCGATAAACCTTGCATTAGTTTTCGCGTGGTAACAACTTGGAGATCAAACACATTGTCCGGCCTTTGATTTGTGGCGGGAGGTGAAGTTCGTGCGCACAGGCAACGACACATACGCGATTAACGTGCCATTTTACCAATGGTCGGTGCGGGCATTTTCCGTCGTGCACAAACGTGTGGGAATGACGATCAATGTCCATGCCGATGAAGGCGTGATGGCCGAAGGGCAGATTTTTCTTTTCAATCACTTCGCGCGGTTCGAAACGATTATTCCGCAGTACTTCATCTATCAGGCCACGGGTGCCTTTTGCCGTTGTGTCGCCACACCGGAATTATTCGAGACCAGTGAACGGTTCTCCCGCGTGCTGTGGGGGGCAGGGGCCGTGCCGAGCAACCACCCCGGCCTACTTGCATTCCTCGCAGCAGAAATTCTTCGTGGCCAAAAAGTCATCATTTTTCCAGAAGGATCAATGATGAAAGATCGGAACATTGCTGCGCCGCCACCGGAATCGTTTTTTAGTTCTTTCAGGCAGCATCCCGGGCACAGGCAGGGTGCCGCTGTTCTTGCCGTGGTGCTCGAAGCGTTCAAGAAACGCATTTTGCAGGTCGAGGAAACGGGCGACATTGAACGACTTGAGCGATGGGTTGAAGCACTTGGCCTGCCGGATCGTGATGCGTTACTCGCAGCGGCCCGCAAACCGACACTCGTGGTCCCCTCCAACATCACATTCCACCCCATTCACCGTGGAGAGAATTTTCTGCTGAAAGCCGCAGATCTGCTCAAGTTCGATCTCGGTCAGCGCGGCCGCGAGGAGCTGATGGTGGAGGGCAATTTGTTATTGCGCAAAACCGATATGGACATCCGCTTCGGCAAGTCCCTCAATCCTGATATTGCCTGGACCAAGGCCGACCGCTTGGTCGTCTCGCGCATCTTTGAGCAGGTGGACAGTCTGGACGAGTTGTTTGGTCTGAAGGACAAGGCCGATCACTGGGTCGACAAGATTGTGGCCATTGCAATGAAACGCGCAACACGACGATTGAGCAATCAGTGCATGATCGAAATGTACGCGCGTGTCACGCTCAACATCAGTCATCTGGCGGCACGCTTGTTGATGCATCTCGCCGCCCAAGGTGCCACGGAAATCGGAAACGACGCGTTCAACGCGCGGCTCTACGCCATCATCAAGGCTGTCCAGCGTGAGCCTGGCGTGTATTTGCACCGCACACTGACCGACCCTGGCCTGTATGGAGCATTACCAGGTGAAACCCCTGACGGACTCCGGCAATTTCTTGCGACCGCCAGCGAAGCCGGATTGATAGAGCTCAACGCAAACCAAATCATGTTGATGCCAAGCCTGCTTGCCGAAACGGTCGAGGGTGATCCACGTCTGGCCAATGTGATCAGGGTCTACGCCAACGAAATCCAGTCTTTGACGAGGGTCCGGCACATTGTCGAAAACAGCTTGGCGCTGTCGGGTGCCGAATTGGCCAATGCCCTGTTTGATGATGAACGCCGGTCACATGAACTCGATACTGCCGCCGGAGCAATCACAACCAATCCAAGCGAGTCGGAGAAGCGAGATGGCGCTGCATTTCTGTTGCAACCCACTACCGTTTCCAAGTCAGGTGTGGTGTTGGTGCATGGCTTTCTCGCGTCGCCGGCACAAGTGCGAGCGTTTGGCGAAAGACTGGCGTCGCAAGGGCATCCGGTTATTGGTGTCAGGCTCAAGGGGCACGGGACTTCACCGCATGACTTGCGCACCAGAACCCATCAGGAGTGGATGGCTTCAGTCAGGCGCGGCTATGAAATCATGTCTCACTTGTCACCGGAGGTTTTGGTGGTCGGCTTCGCGACTGGTGCATCGCTGGCACTTTTGCTGGCAGCCGAAAAACCGAAACAGCTTGCATTTGTCGCTTCAGTATCAGCACCCATCACGTTCCGGGCCCAAAGTGTGCGCTTTGCTCCGCTGGTTCACCGCATCAACGCGCTGAGCCAGATGATGTATATCAAAAATGGCGTCAAGCCGTTCACCGAAACAGAACCAGAGCATCCGGATTTTGAGTATCGCAACATGCCGATACAAGCCTTGGCCGAGATCCGAAAAATTGCGGCACTCCTCGAGCAAAGGCTGGGAGAGATCATCTGTCCGGTCATGATTGTGCATGGATCCGGTGATCCGCTCATCGATCCGGAAAGTGCGCGCGTCATTGAATCGCGTATCGGTTCGCTAGAAAAAAGCCTTCATATCATCGGATCGGAAAGACACAGCATCCTGCATGACAATACTGGCGGAGTGCAGGATCTGATCCTGACAAGGATCGAGAGCTTTGTGCTGCCGCAGCCGGAATTCAAATTTGCTCACACGGGCCTGATGTTACGAATGAGCGCAAGTGTTTCAAAGTTTTTTGCAAGGTTGCACCCGACGTTGCGAAAGTAGATTCTGGTCCACTCCTTCACCCCCTTTTTCTATCAACATCTGAAACGGCAACTTCGCTGAGCCTGCCCTGCTAAACAATTCATGGCGTGTTATTGCTGCTTTGTCGAATTCAGGTATGTCCCGGTGCGATTGCGAGGCCGACATTTCAGACTGGGACTTATCACTCGCCAACTGCCACTCAAAACTTGCAATGAACAAGTAATGGCGCAATAGAAATGAGGCCAGCGGAGGGATTAGTCCCGCTGGCCCCTAAGGGGAGGTCGGGCGCCCCCGGTACCTCACCTTTTCTAGAAGTGGAGAGGCCAGTGGAGGGATTAATCCCACTGGCCTCGAGACGAAATCAGAGCCCCCCGTATGACTTCGTAAATTCTCAACACCGACTAGGTCAGGTCAGCGTCCACGCAAGAGATAGTTATTGTAGTCGAAAGAGGAGGACAGTGACGACAAGGCTGGAGGCGGATTTGTCGTCACTGTCGGCTGGTCCGACATTGAACCAGATCTTCTGTTTGGAGAAAGAGTTGCGCAGCGGCCTAGAATTTCTGGCACACTTCGGCTCGCGAAGTCTGGAATGTTGCTCGTCGAAACGTGCGCAAGGTCAAACAGTTTATGCCGTAGTGACAAAATTCTAGTACCTCATTCAGAACTTGATTCTTGAATGCGATAATAAGTCAATTCCAGTGTAGTCATCAATTACTGCAGACGACCAAAAGGCAGAGAGTTTGCGCAGAAAAGATACTTTTTGGACTGGTTGGAATCATCGTGAAGTTTTAGTTCCTGAAATGTATCGCAACAGGACCAAAACTACCCCTTGGCTGAGATCATCCGGCGAGCCTGATTTGGTGAAAGTCCGTACCATTTTTTGATCGCGCGCGCGAATGCTGGCGTTGCGGAGTATCCGACACGTTCTGCAACATCAGCAATCGAAAGCTCTTGGTGCTTGAGCAGTATCTCGCTAAGCTCCTTGCGAGACTCTTCCAGAATAAGTTCAAAACTCATTTCCTTGAGTTTGAGCAGTCGCTGCATATTTCTGGCGCTCATCCCCAGTGCATCAGCGACTTGGGGAAGTGAAACAGGTTCTGCTCCCAAGCGGTTCACAATCGCATTCCGAATCTGTATCTCTAAAGGCATTTTAGCCATTCTCTTGGTCAGTGCGTCTTCACATTGAACCTTCATCAACTCAAACAAGCGCCGATCTGCAATTGGATTCTCCAAGAGAAGTGATTGGTTGGGAATCGCAATTCTGTTCTCATCTGCTTCGAAGTGCAGATTGCTGCCCATATAAAGGTGATGAAGGGATATGTCGTCCGGCGGCCTGCGCATCAGACTCACGCTGTGAGGAACCCAGTTCGCACCGCACGACACTCTGAACTGACGAATTGAAATTGTCGCCATCATGTCAGCATACTGATAGTGATTTGAAAGGAGGGGTGAATATCTCCAGCTCACCACTGTGTTCTTTGGCCCTGTCTCCAGAGAAAAATGTGCATAGTCAGCAGTCAATGGCATGAAGTGGCTATAGAATAAAAGACTCTCGCCCAAATTTGGTGCGTTCAGAAGTCCAAAACCAAAAGGTCCCGAATCTCCAAGCTTGAAAAAGGCTCCAAACTTTATCCCGAAACAATCATCTTTTGCCTCGCTTGCAAGCAACTGAAGGAGCGACGTGAATTTTTCCAGGCTGATAAATTTTGTCGTGTCATTGAAGTCTTGGGGACCAATGCCGACTTGGCACACACACGCATTCAGATCGATATCAAGCGAATGGCAAAATTCGCCCAAGGATCTGGCGAATGCTGCAGCCATTCTGTAGCTATTGACAAATTGCATCGGCATCTTTCCCTCGCAATAAACTTGTCGAGTCGATATGCAGTACAAATCTGGTGCAGCAAAAACCTTATGCGTATCAATGCGAGTACGATAGCACACGTCGAAGTAACTTCAACGTACAAATACACCAACGATCCAAGTGCAACAGTATTTCAAACACTGTTTATGGCATGTGCTTTGGCACTAGACTTTTGGCGCAAGTTTTCTGCATGAGTTGCGCAAGATGATATATGCAACTCCGCCAAACTCCGTTAGTTGAATTGTGTGCGGTTGCTGATGCAATCGGCATTAAGCGGGCGTTGTGTAGCCGCAGTCGTTCAGTCTGTTTCGGCTTTTCTCTGTGATGAATGTTTTTGCAAGAATTTAGAATTGCTTCTGGCAACTTTCTAAAGCTCTCCAGACCTGTTCTGCCACCACAAAGTTTTTGAGTTTGAGCCTGTTGGGCCAGTCATGCGTCGAAGTCGATTTTGAAAAAGAGTTTGAATTGGTTGGATTGGGGGCATTGCATTGAGACGCTGGTTCAAGACTGCTGTCGCGCGGTTTGGTATTCTTTTGGCCTTTGTAGCGAGCATTACCAACGCTCTAGCTCATGGCGCGTGGCTTGGTAACGGGACCGCAGATTATTCAGCTGATACGATTGCTCTACTTCAAAGCAACGTAAACGCTGGCACAGGTGGCTTTGCTACTGGTGACATCATTGAACTCAAAGCAACTTTTCCAGTCATTGTTGCTGGCACGCTCAGCGGGCCTGGTGGCTATATAACCTTCTATCCACCACCGGGAACCGAGGTGGTAGGTACGTGGATTGTCGATGCAGCCAGCAATCCAATCAATGCCCGTCCAGGGACAGCGTCCACAACGGGTGAAGGCATCAGCCGTGGCTGGGGTCCGATCGGCCAAAAAACATTTTCTGTTGCACCAAATGGTTGGGCTCCAAGTTCAACTGCGGTTTGCACCGCGAATGGCTTTACTGCAAGCAACTGTAACGCCGGTGTGGCATATGTCTATGGGGATACCGGCATATTCTATTCGGTGCGTTCGGATACCGTGATGTTTGCCAATGGCCAATCGGCTCTTACATTGCTGAATGGCTATCAAACCAATCCAACCAATACCGCGCCATGGACCACTGTTGGTGGGATCGGCAATGAGCGTGTCCACAATAAATGGGATGCCGTCCAAACCAACGCATTTGGCACTGCATCGGTTGGCGCTGTTGTCACAAACGGTTTCTCGGCCACTGAAGAATTTGTCCTTGCAAACGGTCGTGGCACAACTCCTTTCAATGCCGGTAGCCCAGTGTCGGGGCCCGATAGCGGCGTAGCCTGGGATCGTTATGGCACAACCGGCCCATGGAACCGTATCTCCTATCCAGGTTCCTGTTTTGCAAATGATCCGACAATTGCTGGTACTGAGGGACCCGCAAATGGCGCAGGGTCTGTTGTCCCGCAAGCAGCTGGTGCCGCAGTCAATTCAGTCAGTGTTTGCACGCCGACCCTCGCAGGTGCGAGCGTGAGTGATGCTGCTCCCTTGCCTGCTGCGACCACAGCCGTTCGTTTTGCAGTTGGCGGCATTGCTTCCGGTGAAACAAAAGGAGCAAAAATCCGGCTTCGTGTCACTGATCCGGCAATTCTATCTGCCGCAAACTTTGAAGGTCATGGTGGCGACTCTACCCAGGGTGCCGCCGCAGGCAACGATAATCCCTGGCGTTACTGGATCGGCGCACCAGCTACAATTTCAACACCTCGGCTGTTTATCGACAAAGCGATCATTTCGGTGAATGGCGACCCATACAACGGGACGACGATTCCAGCTGATGCTACAGTGCGTTATCGCATCACTTACGCGAACGGTTATGCGAATGCACAAACCAACGTGCAGCTTTCCGATATCTTGCCTACGCAGGCGGTAAGCACATCAAACTATACCGTTGTCAGCGGTCCCAACATCATTCCAGCAACTTTGCCGTCGACAGGAACCTTCAACTTTCAGATCATTCCGAGTCTTGGCATGGGGCTGGGTGGATCAGTCGAGTTTGACGTTGCGACAAGCACGACGCTTGGTCAAACCGTGACCAACACGGCTCGTATCAACAGCACACAATTGCCCGCGCTTCAAAGCGACATCGTTTCTACAACAGTTGCTCCTGCAACACCAAGGCTGACACTAGTCAAAACCATTACCAACAACAATGGCGGTACAGCCCTTGTCAGTGACTTCACGCTCTCCGCAACGGGTCCCACAACCATTACCGGACTTTCAGGTACCCCTGCTGTTACGAACACAAGTGTGTCAGCAGGTACCTATCTACTTACAGAGACGGGCCCGACTGGTTACATTGCAGGCAACTGGATTTGTACGGCAGGCGCTCTCACTGCAAACAGCTTGGAGCTGACCGGGTCACAAAACGCGACATGTACAATAAACAACGATGTTGACGCTGTCGCTGCGGTGATCGCAGCGATCCCCGAGACCTATGCAGCGATCAACGGCCTGACCGGTGGCGTGACGACGACAGTGCTCGGCAGTGACACGCTGAATGGTGTTGCGGTTGTTGCAACCGATGTGACGATTGCACCCGGTGCAGTGCTTGATCCCCTGGGTGTGGCCTCGACAGCGCTCTCCCTCGATCCTGCAACCGGCCTGATCACGGTGGCGGCGAACACGCCTGCTGGCATCTACACGGTGGCCTATGCGATCTGCGAGATTCTGAACCCCACCAACTGTGCCAACACGGTGGAGACGGTGACCATTGCGCCTGCGGTGATCGCAGCGATCCCAGAAGTCTATCCCTCTGTGAACGGCCTGACCGGTGGCATGACGACGACAGTGCTCGGCAGTGACACGCTGAATGGTGTTGCGGTTGTTGCAACCGATGTGACGATTGCACCCGGTGCAGTGCTTGATCCCCTGGGTGTGGCCTCGACAGCGCTGACACTCGATCCGGCAACCGGTCTGATCACGGTGGCGGCGAACACGCCTGCTGGCATCTACACGGTGGCCTATGCGATCTGCGAGATTCTGAACCCCACCAACTGTGCCAACACGGTCGAGACGGTGACCGTGGCCCCTGCGGTGATCGCAGCGATCCCCGAGACCTATGCAGCGATCAACGGCCTGACCGGTGGCGTGACCACGACAGTGCTCGGCAGTGACACGCTGAATGGTGTTGCGGTTGTTGCAACCGATGTGACGATTGCACCCGGTGCGGTGCTTGATCCCCTGGGTGTGGCCTCGACAGCGCTGACACTCGATCCGGCAACCGGCCTGATCACGGTGGCGGCGAACACGCCTGCTGGCATCTACACGGTGGCCTATGCGATCTGCGAGATTCTGAACCCCACCAACTGTGCCAACACGGTCGAGACGGTGACCATTGCGCCTGCGGTGATCGCAGCGATCCCAGAAGTCTATCCCTCTGTGAACGGCCTGACCGGTGGCGTGACGACGACAGTGCTCGGCAGTGACACGCTGAATGGTGTTGCGGTTGTTGCAACCGATGTGACGATTGCACCCGGTGCAGTGCTTGATCCCCTGGGTGTGGCCTCGACAGCGCTCTCCCTCGATCCGGCAACCGGCCTGATCACGGTGGCGGCGAACACGCCTGCTGGCATCTACACGGTGGCCTATGCGATCTGCGAGATCCTCAATCCCACCAACTGTGCCAACACGGTGGAGACGGTGACCATTGCGCCTGCGGTGATCGCAGCGATCCCAGAAGTCTATCCCTCTGTGAACGGCCTGACCGGTGGCATGACGACGACAGTGCTCGGCAGTGACACGCTGAATGGTGTTGCGGTTGTTGCAACCGATGTGACGATTGCACCCGGTGCAGTGCTTGATCCCCTGGGTGTGGCCTCGACAGCGCTCTCCCTCGATCCGGCAACCGGCCTGATCACGGTGGCGGCGAACACGCCTGCTGGCATCTACACGGTGGCCTATGCGATCTGCGAGATCCTCAATCCCACCAACTGTGCCAACACGGTCGAGACGGTGACCATTGCGCCTGCGGTGATCGCAGCGATCCCAGAAGTCTATCCCTCTGTGAACGGCCTGACCGGTGGCATGACGACGACAGTGCTCGGCAGTGACACGCTGAATGGTGTTGCGGTTGTTGCAACCGATGTGACGATTGCACCCGGTGCGGTGCTTGATCCCCTGGGTGTGGCCTCGACAGCGCTCTCCCTCGATCCGGCAACCGGCCTGATCACGGTGGCGGCGAACACGCCTGCTGGCATCTACACGGTGGCCTATGCGATCTGCGAGATTCTGAACCCCACCAACTGTGCCAACACGGTCGAGACGGTGACCATTGCGCCTGCGGTGATCGCAGCGATCCCAGAAGTCTATCCCTCTGTGAACGGCCTGACCGGTGGCGTGACGACGACAGTGCTCGGCAGTGACACGCTGAATGGTGTTGCGGTTGTTGCAACCGATGTGACGATTGCACCCGGTGCGGTGCTTGATCCCCTGGGTGTGGCCTCGACAGCGCTGACACTCGATCCGGCAACCGGCCTGATCACGGTGGCGGCGAACACGCCTGCTGGCATCTACACGGTGGCCTATGCGATCTGCGAGATTCTGAACCCCACCAACTGTGCCAACACGGTCGAGACGGTGACCATTGCGCCTGCGGTGATCGCAGCGATCCCAGAAGTCTATCCCTCTGTGAACGGCCTGACCGGTGGCATGACGACGACAGTGCTCGGCAGTGACACGCTGAATGGTGTTGCGGTTGTTGCAACCGATGTGACGATTGCACCCGGTGCAGTGCTTGATCCCCTGGGTGTGGCCTCGACAGCGCTGACACTCGATCCGGCAACCGGCCTGATCACGGTGGCGGCGAACACGCCTGCTGGCATCTACACGGTGGCCTATGCGATCTGCGAGATCCTCAATCCCACCAACTGTGCCAACACGGTCGAGACGGTGACCATTGCGCCTGCGGTGATCGCAGCGATCCCCGAGACCTATGCAGCGATCAACGGCCTGACCGGTGGCGTGACCACGACAGTGCTCGGCAGTGACACGCTGAATGGTGTTGCGGTTGTTGCAACCGATGTGACGATTGCACCCGGTGCGGTGCTTGATCCCCTGGGTGTGGCCTCGACAGCGCTGACACTCGATCCGGCAACCGGTCTGATCACGGTGGCGGCGAACACGCCTGCTGGCATCTACACGGTGGCCTATGCGATCTGCGAGATTCTGAACCCCACCAACTGTGCCAACACGGTCGAGACGGTGACCGTGGCCCCTGCGGTGATCGCAGCGATCCCAGAAGTCTATCCCTCTGTGAACGGCCTGACCGGTGGCATGACGACGACAGTGCTCGGCAGTGACACGCTGAATGGTGTTGCGGTTGTTGCAACCGATGTGACGATTGCACCCGGTGCAGTGCTTGATCCCCTGGGTGTGGCCTCGACAGCGCTGACACTCGATCCGGCAACCGGTCTGATCACGGTGGCGGCGAACACGCCTGCTGGCATCTACACGGTGGCCTATGCGATCTGCGAGATTCTGAACCCCACCAACTGTGCCAACACGGTCGAGACGGTGACCATTGCGCCTGCGGTGATCGCAGCGATCCCAGAAGTCTATCCCTCTGTGAACGGCCTGACCGGTGGCGTGACGACGACAGTGCTCGGCAGTGACACGCTGAATGGTGTTGCGGTTGTTGCAACCGATGTGACGATTGCACCCGGTGCGGTGCTTGATCCCCTGGGTGTGGCCTCGACAGCGCTGACACTCGATCCGGCAACCGGCCTGATCACGGTGGCGGCCAATACGCCAGCAGGCATCTACACGGTGGCCTATGCGATCTGCGAGATTCTGAACCCCACCAACTGTGCCAACACGGTGGAGACGGTGACCATTGCGCCTGCGGTGGTATCGGAAATCATTGCGGGCAATGACACGGCAACTGGTGTCGACGGCGCTCTTGGCCAAGTCAATGTGTTGAACATCTTTGCAAACGACACGCTGAACGGCTTGGCTGTTGATCCTGCGGCCATCAGTCTGACGATTGATCCTTCCAATCCAATTCCTGCCGGCCTGATTGTTGATTTGGCCACCGGCGCCGTTGGTGTTGCGCCGGGAACACCTGCTGGCGTCTACAGTTTCAACTATACAATATGTGAAACAGACAATCCGGCGGTGTGCGATCCGGCGACTGTATCCGTGACAGTAGCACCGCCCGTTGTCTTGGCGGGTGTGACTGGAACAGTTTATCTGGACAGCAATGGCAGTGGTCTGTTTGACGGCGACCCTGTTGCTGGGTCTGGATATATTGTCGATCTTGTGGATGCCGATGGCAATGTCGTGGCTACTGACACGACCGATGCCGCAGGCAACTACGTTATCAATGCACCCCCGGGGACGGGCTATCGATTGGTTTTCAAGCAACCGGACGGTCGTGTCATTGGTGGAATCGCCAATGTCGCACTGGTCGCAGGCACAACAATCACCAATCAGAATCAACCAATTGACCCGTCGGGCGTCGTTTACAACTCGGTGACCCGCGCCCCTGTTGCCGGCGCCATATTGACAATCGTTGACGCTGCCAATGTTCCACTTCCCGATATATGCCTTGTTGCGCCGTCACAGCAGAACCAGGTCACGGGTTTCGACGGGTCCTATCGGTTTGACATTGTTCCTGGCGCTGATCCTGCGTGCCCGGTAAGTGAAATACAGTATCGCATTATGGTCGTGTCACCCACGGGCTATCTGCCTGGCGTCTCGACTTCGATCCAACCGCAGGCTGGTGCGCTTGATGCAACTGTATGTGCCATTGATGCGGTACCAGGTGGATCGTGTCAGGTGTCTTCAAGTGCAGCTCAGCCTGCCTCAGGTTCCGGAACGTACTTCATGGCATTTACGCTCCAAACGGGCGCCCCCGACGTCGTCAACAATCATATTCCTCTTGATCCACTGCCAGTTCCGCCACTGACAGGATTGAGTGTCGTCAAGAAAGCCAATGTCGCGGTATCCCAACGTGGTGGCGTGGTGAAGTACTCAATCACTGTGATCAATGGCAATGCAGTTGCATCCGCCCCAGTCAACGTCACGGATCGCTTGCCCCCGTCCTTTGTCTTCGTCCCGGGTTCGGCAAGGATTGGTGGTGGTGCCACAACTCCCGTTGTGAATAGCCGAAATCTGACATTCGCGGATGTAATCGTGCTCGCCAACAGCCAAGTCACGATCACACTTAGTACCAGAGTTGCAGCCAATGCTGAACCTGGAGACTATGTGAACGAAGCACGGCTATTGAATCCTGCCGACGGCGCACAACTGGCACCTCCGAGCCGGGCAACAGTCACCATTGAAGCAGAGCATGTGTTTGACTGTGGCGAAGTCATTGGCAAGGTCTTCGACGACAAGAATCGCAATGGCTATCAGGACAAAGGTGAACCGGGACTCCCAGGTGTTCGGATTGCGACCGTCAAGGGACTGCTTTTGACCACTGACAAACATGGTCGTTTCCATGTCGGTTGCGCCGATCTGCCCGACCCAGACATTGGTTCAAACTTCGTCATGAAACTAGATGCTCGGACTCTCCCGACCGGTTATCGCCTAACGACCGAGAATCCGCGAGATGTTCGGCTGACACGTGGAAAAATCACCAAACTTAACTTTGGCGCGTCGATTGCGCGCGTCGTGCGGTTCGATCTGGAAGAAGCAGCATTTGAAACTGGCGAAGTGAAGTTGAACCCCAAATGGATCGGCAGCATCGGCGAACTTGTCGCAGTTCTTGGCAAAGAACCCTCAATTCTCAGGTTGTCCTACTATCCGAGACGTGAGGGCGACAAGTTAGCTCACCAGCGCTTGGCGGCAATTGAAAAGCTCATCTCCAAGCAATGGAAAAAACAATCGGGTGACTATGAACTGCCGATTGAAACGCGTGTCGTCGATGCTGAATGAGGTCGGGCAAGTGAACCAAAATTTCAGAAGAGACATTAACGGGATGCAAGTGATGATTGGCTCTACCCACTCTATAACCCGCCAACCAGAAGCTACGATAATCCGTCATCAAGTATGGCTTGCGCGGACCGTTGCAATATTCGCAGTCATCTTCGCTACCAATCTGTGCTCAGGCACTGTCGCATCCGCTGGGACTCAACCTGAACCAAATACTGAGCTTGAAGTACCAGGTGATAAGCGCGGGATACCCTATTCCATCAGCGTCGACGGCGTACCTGTTGCTGGTGCCACACGGCCAGTTGACAAGAAACGTAAGACTGATCTCGCACTTGAAAGCGTGGACATTCAATTGAAGTTCGATGGGCTGGAGGTAAAGCCCGTCTTGAATATTTCGACTGCTCCTGTTCGCCGCACTTATCAGGCTGGCGAGACAGTCAAATTTTTGACCTCGTCAAACTATCCCTCCTGGATTTTGCGTTCCGAAGTCAGAATCTTCGCTGCCAATGCAGAAGGGACGGGCTTGCCACTTCATACTGTCCCCGTATTGCATAACGGTACGGCAAAATGGCAGTTTCCTGCAGACGGCCCAGCAGAATTGCACTACGTCCTCAGAGTCTACGATGACGAGGGGCGTTTTGATGAAACACAACCGCTCTCGCTTTCAAGGAGTGCAAAACGCTTTGTCCGTCATGAGTCGAAATCCGACGCCATTGCACCAGGCTACGGAGAAGATCGAACCGCATTCCGCAACATTCCGGTTTTTGGCGGAGCTGTTACAGTTTTTGGGCGAAATGTTCCCAACGGAGATGCAGTCAGAGTTCTTGGGGAGACGATCCCCGTCGATGACAAAGGCGCATTTGTTGTTCAACGCATTTTGCCTCCTGGTGAACACAACATTGATGTCAAAGTAGGGAGCAAGGGCAAGAGCATTACCTTTAACCGGGAACTTAAAATTCCAGCAAGCGAGTGGTTTTATGTAGCACTTGCCGATCTTACGGTTGGCCACAAGTTCGCATCGGGCAATATTGAGGATGTGAAGCCCGGCGAGTTCGAAGACATTTACACAAAGGGCCGACTGGCATTTTATGTGAAAGGCAAGATCAAGGGGCGCTACCTTTTGACCGCCGCCGGGGATACCAATGAAGGTCCGGTCAAGAACATCTTCAAAGGGTTGGACGAAAAGAATCCACGGCAATTCCTGCGACGCATCGATCCAGATGACTATTATCCGATTTACGGTGATGACTCGCGCACGGTCGAGGACGCTCCATCGCGCGGTAAAGTCTATGTACGACTTGAGCGAGGCGATAGCCACGTCATGTGGGGAAATTTCAAGACTGAAGTGAGTGGTACGCACTTTTTGCGCAACGAGCGAGCGCTTTATGGGGCAAATGGCGTATTCAAGTCCGAGGCTACAACACCTTTCGGTGCACGCCGCACGCAAGCGACTGCATATGTTGCGCAGCAGGAAACTGTGCCTCAGCGTGACGTCCTGAGGGCTACTGGTGGATCTGCCTATTTCTTGAAGCATCAGGATATCACAATTGGATCCGACACTGTTTCAGTCGAGATACGTGATGCTGTTTCGGATCGAATTTTGTCGCGGCGGGCATTGCGCAGTGGAGAAGACTACGAGATCGACTACATACAAGGGCTGATCTTGTTGAAGCAACCATTGAACTCAACGCAGTCAGACGATGGGATTGTTCGTGACGGGGCGCTTGGGGGCAACCACGTTTACTTGACCGCAAGTTACGAATTCACACCAGCAGCAAAAGATTTGGAAGGGTATGTATCCGGTGGCCGAGCCGAACATTGGATTGGCGACCATTTGCGCATTGGCGCGAGTGGTCAGTTTGAAAAAAATGCTTCAAAGACACAAAAATCCGTTGGCACTGATTTATTGCTGAGGCGCTCCGATGCCACCTTTCTGAAGGCAGAAATTGCTCAATCGGAAGGGCCCGGTTTCGCCAGCAACTTCTCAGCTGACGGCGGTCTGACAAATTCTCCGACAGATGTTGCAGGTATATCTGGACGAAGACCCAAAGCCTATCGCGTCATTGGCGAAGTTTCTCTTGAAGAGCTCACGAATGGGGCATTTGAGGGTAGCTCATCTGCGTATTATGAGAAATATCAGAGTGGTTTCTCGTCAATAGATAAGCAAGCGACCTCGGGAGAATCGTCTTGGGGCGCAAGAGGAGAGATCGCGCTATCCGACAGCGTGCAAGCGAGCCTGTCTTACGATGCATACAAGATTGCAGATGGCCAGTCATATGATGAGTTGGCCGCTCAAGTTACTGCAGAAATCGACGAGCATTGGAAATTGTCCTCGGGCGTAAAAATTGATCAGAGACGTTTGTCTCCGAGCGGCGAGGGCGACGCAGGAAGTCGTACTGATCTTGCCGGAAAGCTTGGCTACACTTTCAATGAAGACGCGTCGGTTCATGTTTTTGGGCAAGGCACCATTGCACAAAAGGGCAGCCGCAAACGCAATGACCGCCTTGGTGTGGGTGGCGAAACTCAGCTTACAGAAAAGATCAAGGCGAGCACGGAGATTTCACATGGATCATCTGGCTTGGGTGCATTAGCTACCCTTGATTACGCACAAACTGCTGACGACCATTATTATGGTGGGTATCGCCTCGATCCTGATCGCAGCACCGGCCTCGGCAATTCAAGCCCGCTGAGCGGGGATGACCTCGGCAGTGTAGTAGTTGGCGCGCGAAACAAGTTGAGCGATTCACTTTCGACGTTCGCTGAAGACAGTTACGATCTTTTTGGAAGGCGACAATCGCTCACCCAGACCTATGGCGTAAACTACACCCCGAATTCATTTTGGACTATTGGCGGCGGTCTCGAAGTGGGAAAAATCAACGGTACTTCGACCAATGCGACAACGGGATTGAAGAACAGCGATTTTGATCGAACTGCAATGTCACTTGCGGTCGGTTATCGCAACGAGGAAAATTTTTCCGGTCGACTCAAAAGTGAAATTCGTCTGGAAGATTCGGAAGACAATACGCGAGATCTCGACAGCTATCTGCTTGGCGCGTCGCTGGACATCCGAGCATCTGATGATTGGCGCATGCTGACCAATGCAGATGTCGTGCTTTCTGATGCGACAACCTCAGTTCGCGATGGCAAATATGCAGAGGCATCCATTGGATTCGCCTATCGACCCACTGACAATGACGCTTTCAATGCGTTGCTCAAATACTCGTTGCTTTACGATTATCCAGGCGCAGACCAAGTAACCGTGAGCGGAACTGCTTTTGGACCGGCTCAACGCAGCTTCTTGCTATCGGCGGATGCGAGTTACGATCTCAACAAATATCTGACAGTTGGTGCAAAGTATGGCTTCCGCATTGGGCAGACGCGCGAGCGTACGGCTGGATCCGAATGGGAAGACTCTTCAGCCCATCTAGGAATCTTGCGTGCCGATTTGCATGTCGTGAAGAATTGGGACGCCTTGATTGAGGGACGCGCTCTTTGGTCTCCTGAAACAGAATCTCAAGACTGGGGTGCCCTCGCAGCCGTTTATCGCCATATGGGCGATAACTTCAAGGTTGGCGTCGGCTATAATTTTGGCAGATTTTCAGATGATTTGCGTGATATAGTGGCAGATGATCACGGCATTTTTGTCAACGCCATTGGCAAATTTTAGCATTGCATCTAAGCCTTGGCAAAGCCACCTCGTCAATTAGCCGGTTCGTGGCGGATGACCTTGCCATCGCATCTTGTTCCATATTGAAGTGAGCTCTGGCCCACCAGTGGGGACCAGAGCATGCAGCGCATTCGATTTGCAGACCTTCAGTTTCCTGTGACAAGTTGATATTTCTAAGTCCATCAAATTGCTATTTGAAAAACACGGTGAATTGTCGATCAAGGGTTTGCCAGTCGAAGCGAAAGACATGGTGAATTGCGAGTTGCACTACGGAAAGATGAAGTAGTGCGACTTGAAAGTATCTGCCAGCGCGCTCTTTCGAGTATTACCAATCATGAAGGTGCCGTGGAGCAGAAATGCCAATGGTGGCCCAAGATTAGTAGCCGACCATGGGTCTGGTAGACCAATGGAGGGAGCAAATTGCAGAGAATTAAATCCGATCAATCTACCAGCAAGTATGTTTCTTGCCGACAAGCGCTCTCACAGTCGGGAGCGATTAAAGTTCAAATAGTCCACGTCCGTGCAGTAGCAAATGCTGATAGACTCAAGAGTGGATATGGCGGGTTGGTCTGAAACGAAAGCATGCACCTAAGGAACTTCAGTTCGGCATAATTGTCTCTGTACAACAATGATTAAAATGAGAAGACCGGAGGGGCAGTCTAAATTTTGCGCCCCCTTTCGCGGCCGGGCTTTCGTGAACCGAGACCACGACATGCCACAAAATCATTCGACAATGAACCTTGTCTCGGCCCTGCGGGCTTCAATCCCTGGCGCAATCCGCAAGTGAACACATAGTCATTGTTTGGACGCCGCTGCGCGTCGGCATTTCTGGATAAGGCCGACCCGGTGCGCAGGGTGGGCGGCGCTCCTTTCTAGGCCCGCTGCGGCGGGCCGCAACTGCGCAAGTTCTCAAAGACAACAATGATCGACAAAGTTCTCAAAAGCGCAGTCCTCCACTGACGTTTCGGCCTTCGGTGCGGCCCGCCTCATTCAGCGGGCCTCTTCAGTCGCAAGGCACCGCCCACCCCGCTTCCGGGGTTCGGATGCGAAGGAGGGAACGCAGATGTCGAAGGCGAATGGAAGAGAGAATGTCTATCGTGAGATTACCGACAAGATCATTGCAGAGCTTGAACGCGGCATTGTGCCATGGGTGCAACCGTGGACCTCGAGCCGCCAGCTTTGCCCCTTGAGTCTTCCCGTCAATGGCCTGACCCGCCGCAGCTATTCCGGCATCAATATTTTGTTGTTGTGGTCTGCCCTTGAGCAACGGGGTTTTGCTTCGCCCTATTGGGTGACCTTCAAGCAATGCATCGCCATGGGTGGCAGTGTGCGGAAAGGTGAGAAGGGAACCCACGTCTTTTTCGCTGATAAATTTGTTCCGCATAAAGAACAGCAACGCGCCAAGGATGAAGGCACTGACCCGTCAGCCATCCATTTCTTGAAGCGTTACACGGTCTTTAATGCCGAGCAATGCGATGGCTTGCCCAAAGCGTTGATTGCAGCACCTTCTGCCAAGTCAGAACGGCCGATTGTGCCGGAAGCCGATGCCTTGATAGAAGCCACGGGTGCGGATTTCCGCATTGGTGGCGATCAAGCCTTCTATGTGCCGTCCGAGGATTTTATCCGCATTCCCGACCAGTCCGCCTACACCGACCAGATCAACTACTACCGCACGGCCTTCCATGAACTCGGTCACTGGACAGGCCACAAGGCGCGGCTTAACCGCAATCTTACCACCAAGTTCGGGACGGTAGATTACGCCCGTGAGGAACTGGTTGCGGAAATTGCAACCGCCTTTGTTTGCGCTTCGCTTGGTATTGTCCCCACCGTCCGCCATGCCGATTACATCGGCAATTGGTTGCAAGTCTTGAAAGAGGACGCAAAGGCCATCGTCAGGGCGGCAAGCCTTGCCTCCAAAGCTTGCGACTTCATTCTGGCCTTCAAGGCCGAAGCACACTCATCAACTGATTTGGAGCAGGCGGCATGACTGCCGCCACTCCCATCCCCTTCGAAACGGAAGCGACAGCCATCGGACCGCAAGCGCTGGTCCCCGGCGTCCGCTCGTCTCGATGAAGGCGCGGCGATTATTATCGGGTCAAGCGCAGACTAACTCGGAAAATAACATTCTTTTAAATGGTCATCATATTTGAAAAGCGGACAGTTTACATTACTTAGAATAACAAGTTCTCCCACCTGCGTTGGTGCTATCACACCATTTAACAGCATTTTGTGCTCTGTGTGCGGCGAAATACACTCGAATCCAAAATCGCTTGCGAGCGCCAATGCAACCTCGGAACTTAAGTTTGCACAAATGCGATTTACCAATATTCCTTGACGGGCGAACTCAACAAGCTTCTGTGTAAGACCAAATAGCAAAGTGCGATTGAGCGCTGCTGTGCGACTTTCAACGCGAGTGAAAAGATCTACAAAATAGACGTCATATGATCCTTTGATTGGAGTAATCAGGTCGCTAACTGAAATATCCTTATTTACATTTAAACCTCTTCGGGCTTTTTCATAAAATGAAGTTTTGACAAACAAGAAATTCCAAAAGCCCAAAATTCTATTGTTGTGATCCAGCACAACAAGACTCGTTTCCGGCGAGACTTGGTATAGCGATAACCAATTAGCATCGGAGCCGTAGTTATTTCCTTCGGGGAGTGGGTTCTCATCTTCAATTTCAGAAATTTCTTTATCTAAAAGTTTGAGCTGACCAGTCGCAATGTAATCGCCAAAACTTTTGGTCTGAAATATAGGAGAAGTACTTTTATCGAAATAATACGCGATCTGCAGATTTGTAATGTCAAACAAGTGTTTTAAGAGCGTAATATTCGTTTGGCTTATTTTGTGTTTCCCAGCGAACCAACGTTGAATCGTTTTTGCATCACAGCCAACTTTATGAGCTAGCGTTTCACGTGACATGCCGGAAGCTTGCATCCTAGCTTCCAAAAAATGTCCAAATTCAACAAGCTTTGCTGTATTGTTAAATTTCTTTGACATGATAGTCTTTCCCTCGTGAACATTGGCTGTCAGTTCAAGCCTAGAAACAATGTCACCTTCATGTCCGCAATGTCCAGATGTGGCTTCTACGGGATATCATCAATATTCAAATTTTGTAGTGTGCTTGTTGTCGGGATCATCCGATGAAATGCTCAGAGTGAGCAGAAAGGCATTACTATGAAAGCGATAAACACAACAGCGATGATTGCAATTTTGGCCGCAGCTTTGACCACGAGTGTCAGCTTGGCGGAAGCCAAGTCCAAAACAAAGCGGAATGCTGAACGCGTCGTCAATATTCTGCCGATTTCGAAGCCAGCAAAGGCTTTGGTGAGAGGAAACATTCGAATTTATGATCGAGTGGGATGGGAAGCGGGTCGGCTAGCAATAATCAAGCAGTATGGGCCTACCGCTGATCCTGGTCCATATCCGGGCTACAATAATTGAGGAATTAGTAACCAGTTTCTCGGGTGCCACGGTACCCGAGAAATTGATAGCAGCTCTGATACAATGATCGGAATCAACCATGAGTAGCCGCAAAAAGTGTTCTGAACAAAAAGACGAATTCACAAACTTTGAGCGTAATTCGGACAATCAAAATTATTCCGGACCGTACTCTCATTTTTTTAAAACCTTAACAGAACTGCAGTTCGCACATGTTGTGGCAGGCATTGTCCGCACGGAAACAGACGCGGAAAACATCAGACTCTGGGGTCCCTTGCTTTAACTTGCGCTCTGAATACTGAAGGTCTCATCGACCGCTAAAAGGCCATGCTGGCAGACATCGCTTCACCCGCCGTTGCCGATGGCAATAAGAACGAAACGTCCAAGGTGCAAAAGGGCATCATCAAGGACTGCCTGCATGTTACCAAGGGCCGCGAACACAAGATGGATTGGCTGCCACCATACTTCCAGTTCCCGCCCAAGGCCTACACCGAACGTGGCGGAATTGGTGCTGTTGACAGATTGAACACTGCGGCAAGTCTGTTCACTGCTTAGGATTGCCACATCACCATCAACTCCACGGGCAGGCCTTCGGGCCTGCTTTCCTTTGCCCCGCATGACGGCTCGTGTGGGGCGTGTGCGTGGTGGTGTCAGTCACCAGAATGCAGATCACAGCGAGAGGTTTTCTACGTCGGATAATGCGGCATGATCAGATTGGCGTTGGGTTTCTTGGGGCCATACACGAAGCAACAATCGAGTGGCTGACATATTCCTAGCCGAAAGTTTTGCCCTTCGCAGAACAGGCCGCACCGATTTCAATGCACTGAGTCAGAACCTTGCAGTCAAGCTGCCGCGCAAATTTTCAGCGAGAATTGGCAATCGACTATCACTCGCAGCAATGCTGACGGTGCGCAGGTCGCCCTTGTAGCAGCCATCAATTTCACTTCGCAGTCAAACCACTCACAGCCATCTGATCTCCTGAAATGGTTGTTGCCTGATAACCATTCCCGGCTCTGTGCGCATGACCTATGGCCGTCCGTCCTCGCCCGAAACCCTCGTCCCTAGGTTTTTTCCCCGCCGCAAGATGCGGCTTCCTCGCGGATGCTTCGCTCCAAAAAACCTGTGTCTTCGGGTCCTCCACTGCGTTGCGGCCTTAACAGGTTCAGGCTGCGGGCGGCGGCCATCTCCGGTCACGCATCGCCGGGAAATGGTTCCCAAGCGAACATCCAATAGGAGACTTCAAATGACTGCAATCGGTTATGTCCGCAAAGAAAACGACGGTCGTTACAAGGGCCACCTGCGCACCGTCAGCATCCAGGCCGAGATCGACATCGTGCCAAACCAGCAGAAGACCTCTGACAGCCAACCTGACTTCCGGGTTCTGACCCAAGGCATCGAAATCGGTGCGGGCTGGCAGAAAAAAGGCGAAACTTCCGGCAAGGAATATGTCAGTCTCTCCATCGCCGCCCCTGAATTTGGCCCCAAGAAACTCTATGCCAATCTGGGCCGTGCTGCCGGTTCCGACGAAGAAGACCTCTACGCCGTGATCTGGAATCCGGGTGACTGACACCAACACGCACTCGCCCCGCATGAGCCGTCATGCGGGGCAACTTTATATACAATCAGCACCCAAAACTCTCATAGATGCGCAAGAAAAGCCCTCGGTTCTTCGCCGCTCGTGCTCACTCTTTCAGTTGGCGACACGCGGAGTTGCTTGCCAGCTTCCCGAATAATTTGTCTTCAAGCAGGCACCGCGCGGGTTGTGCGGAGTGTATTTTGACATGTCCATTGCTGCAAATTTTCTGATGGCATGGGGCAAAATCCTCTGTCTTTTTGGCATGCACGGGAAGTGTTTGCTGGCTTGAAAGGTCATGGTGACACAGCTTATTGCCAATCTTTCAGGAAATGAGCGCCTTTACATTTTGGGTCACTTGTGAAGTTTCGGGAATTACTCAGTACACAGATCATAAACGAAGGGGAGAGCAAGATAAAACCAGTGGGGACAGCGCGGATTGTTCGAGTCGAGAAAACAACAAAGTGCGCACCACCAACATCATACCCCATGGTGACATGAGTCTCAGAACCCATTGAGAGCGCTGTGATCTTTGCTCATACCTTGAATTCAAATCGCGAAGTCCGATGTAACTTCTCATCAGCCCATAGTCTTTGCGAGATTTTCATGTCAGACTCATTCACACCCAAGCTCGGCCGCATCGGTTGGAAGCGCGACTTGCGACTTGATCGTTACGTCAATCAGGTCATGCGTGCCGCCCACGCGGCAGGGCATGTCCATGGCAAGACACGCAGCAACTTCACTGGTTCACGGATCGGGCGCGGCAGCGCTTTTGGGACGTTGGCAGGAGCTGGTCTCTATGTCGGCGGAAATCGCCGCGTCATTGTCAAGGCGCGGATCACCAAGTTCAAGCGCGGCAATCTTGGGGCAGCCCGCGCCCATCTCCGTTACATTCAGCGGGATGGGGTGACACCGGAAGGCGAACCCGGTCAGCTTTACAGCCGTGACCTCGATGATGCCGACGGTTCTGCCTTCCTGAATGAATGCGAAAATGACCGCCACCAGTTTCGGCTGATTGTCTCGCCCGAAGATGGCGCTGCACTTGCTGACCTCAAGCCTTTCATCCGCGATGTCATGACCAAGGCCGAGGTTGACCTTGGCACGAAGCTTGATTGGGTTGCCGTCGACCATTACAACACCGGCCATCCCCACACCCATATCGTCATCCGGGGACAGGATGATTGTGGCAATGATTTGGTCATCGCCAAAGACTACATGGCGCACGGCTTCCGGACGCGGGCGCGGGAATTGCTGACGCTTGAGCTTGGCGCGGAACTTGAAAGTGACATGGCCAAGAAATTGGAGCGTGAAGTGGACGCAGATCGCTTCACAGGGCTTGACCGCGCCTTGCTCAAACATGCCGATCAAAATATTCTGGTGGTCAGCGCCATGCCGCCGACTGAACGGAAAACACATGCCGCCCACATGGGACGACTTCGCAAACTTGAAGACATGGGGCTTGCCAACGAGCTTCAAACCGGCGTTTGGCAATTGGACCAGGACATGGAACGCAAGCTGCGTTCGTTGGGCATACAGGGTGACATCATCAAGACCATGCACAAGGCTTTGAAAGAGGCAGGGATTGATCGCGCGTCTGGCAGCTATGCGGTGTTTGACACGGCCAAACCCGGCAACCGCATTGTGGGGCGCGTCGCAGGCATTGGCCTTTCCGACGAAATCAACGACAAGCACTTCCTCGTCGTCGATGGAATGGATGGCAAGGTTCACTACGCCGATGTTGGCCGCCTGCCGCCGGAGCTTGTCCCGGCCAAGGGCATGATCGTCGTCATCGAAAATGCGCCACGCGGCGACGACGAAAAGCAGCGGACACGGCTTCGCATTCTCTCCTACATGAATCTTGGCCGACTGGTGGATGCTGAGGGAGCAACGTGGCTGGACCGCGAACTCCTGTCATCGCGGTCCGAAGCGAGAAGCAAAGAAGGCTATGGTGCCATGGTCCAGACAGCCCTTGACTGTCGCAGGCAGTGGCTCGCGTCGCAGGGTCTCGGACAGTTTGGGGCGGAGGGTGACTTCTCGCCAGCGCCCAATCTCCTGAACACTCTGCGGGCACGCGATCTTGTGCGTTCAAGTGAACGCCTCTCGAAGGAACTCGGGCTCAAAGCTTGGCAGCCGATGGAAGGAGAAGCCGTTTCCGGCACCTATCTGCGGCCCGTGACGCTCGCCAGCGGCAAGTTTGCTGTTGTGCAGCGGGCTCACGAGTTCACGCTCGTGCCGTGGCAGGCGCAACTTGAACCGAAGCTTGGCAAGTTCGTGCAGGGCATTGCCGACAGCAACGGCATCACATGGGATTGGGGATCGCGGCAGAGGGGGCTTGGCATTGGATAGTTCGATTAAGACTTGACGGCCAGGGGCGTTTCGTTGAGGTTTGATATACTATAACTGCTGTAATTCGCAATTTACAGGAATTGAGACAATTTGAATTTGCAACATGCACGAAATTTGTATATTATAACTGCTGTAATTCGCAATTAGCGGGAACTAAAGACGATGAATGTTGCGTACCAGACAGCCTCACTGCCGCAAAACCGGGTGACACTCGCAAAGGTCTTGTCATCGGCCAAAGACGTGGTCACCATCACTGATGTCATGAAGGCCTTGGGCACTCCGCGCCATGAATCGGCCCAACGCCTTTCAAGATGGGTGGAGCAAGGGTGGCTGCATCGCGTTGGCCGTGGCACTTACGTTCCGGTGGCGCTGGATACGCTGGGCGCTGAACAGACGCTGGATGATCCATGGGTACTCATCCCCCCGCTTTTTGATCCCGCCTATGTTGCAGGAAGGACGGCTGCCGAACACTGGGACCTCACTGAGCAAATCTTCAAGGACATTGTCGTCGTCACTGGCAGAGCGGTGCGGCAAAAAAATCAATTACGTCACGGCACGCGTTTTCACTTGAAGCATATCGACGCTAACAAAATATTTGGAACCAAAACAGTCTGGCGTAACCGCACAAAAGTCACCGTGTCGGATGTTCACAGAACCATGATTGACATGCTCGACGACCCCGCTCTTGGCGGCGGTATTCAGCATGTCGCGGACTGCTTGCAATTATACCTAAAGCGCGCTGATCGCGATGATCAGAAGCTGATTGAATATGCCGACCGTCTTGATAACGGCGCGGTGTTCAAACGGCTGGGCTTTCTTGTGGAGCGGCTGAATGATGGCAAGGAGCTCATTCAACTGTGTCAAAAGCGGTTGAGCACCGGACTTGCCAAACTCGACCCGGCCTTGCCCGCTCAGCGCAATAATACCAGATGGAAGCTCCGGCTGCCCGAAACCTGGGCGAAGGGGTCGGCGTAATGATTGATCGACGCGAGATACTTGACGCCGCTGCGCAAACGTCGCTCACGCCTCACGTTGTTGAAAAGGACTATGTCCTTGGCTGGATGCTTGCCGGAATATCGCGCCAGTCTGAACTTGCAGACAACTGGGTGTTCAAGGGCGGGACTTGCCTCAAGAAATGCTTCTTCGAGACCTATCGCTTCTCGGAAGATCTGGATTTCACGCTGCGTGATGCAGGACAAATTGACGAAGCTTTCCTGAAGCGGGTCTTTGCTGAAATTGGCGAGCGCATCTACGACGAGACTGGCATCGAAATTCCGTCACAGCTTCAGGAATTTGAAATTCTCAAGAACCCACGTGGCAAGATCATGTGCCAGGGCAAGATCAGTTACAAAGGCCCTGTTTCGTCAAGCCATGGATTGCCAAGAATCAAGCTTGATCTGACGGCAGATGAACGGATTGTTCTGCCGCCTGTCCGTGCGCGGATATTCCACCCATATTCCGATGCACCCGAAGACGGAATCTCAGTTCTCGCTTATGACTATGTCGAGGCCTTCGCCGAAAAGTTCCGTGCCCTTGCCGAACGGACCCGTCCCCGCGACCTCTACGATGTCGTAAATCTCTATCGCAACGTTGAAGCAAGACCTGAGCCTGGCCCATTTGTGGACGTGCTTCGCGCCAAGTGTGCGTTCAAGGGAATGGAGCTGCCGCGATTGGCTGACCTCGAACCACATCGGGCTGATCTGGAGGCCGGCTGGGCCCACATGCTCAATCATCAACTACCAGCACAACTGCCTGTTTCGACTTTCTGGAACGCTTTGCCTGAAATCTTTGCGTGGCTCGCTGGTGGCATCTCGCCAGTATTGAGCCCTATGCCCCTTAGTCGCGAAGACGTTGTCATCCGTGACAGGATCATTCCGTTGCCAACAGGAGCAAGAGGGCAAACACTCATCGACCTGATCCGTTTTGCGGCGACGAACCGCTTGCTTGTTGAGATCGACTATGTCGACAAACAAGGCCTACGCTCTACACGGGACATCGAAGCCTACTCCCTTCGCCGCACCAAGGCAGGTGATGTCCTGCTGATGGCCGCGCGCGCAGACAACGGCCAAGCCCGCAGTTACCTCGTGGAAAAAATCATGGGCGCAAAGCCCACGCTGAAATCCTTCACACCGAGATACCCAATTGAACTCACGCCATCAGGACTGCAAAATACAGTTTTGCCCCGTGTAACGCGTCGGTGACTGATTGTGGGTAAATTGAATTTGGAAGGAGTCATTGATGCAGGCAGCACTTGTCTGCATTTAAAGCAGTAGCAGACGAAAAATGAGACTCCTGATCTGCCGCTAAGAACCAAGAGCGGAAGTCTGCAAAAACTTGAAAGCACTTGGGCGGTTCACTGATTCCACTGTATTGGTTGAACAGGAACAAAGTTGAACAGACGGTGGCGATGTCGAAGACTAGAAATAATCATTACGTGCCGCAATGGTACCAAGAGGGGTTTTTCGAAGTAGGGCGGAACACGCTCGCCTACCTTGATCTAACGCCCGAACGACGGGTTCTTGTCGACGGTAGGGAGTATACCGAGAAATCTCTATTTTTCTCCCCCACATCGCGAATGTTTCGACAACAGGATTTGTACTCTACGTTTTTTGGTACTTCCGTGAATGATGAAATCGAGCGTTACTTGTTTGGTGACATAGACACTAGGGGAGCCAATGCGGTGCGGGCATTTGCCGGGACTGATGTCCGAGAATGGCATCGCCATTTCATGGCCCTATTCGAGTACATCGACATTCAGAAGTTTCGCACTCCCAAAGGACTGGATTGGCTAAAAACACTTTACCCCGCGCTTAGCCAAAACGAATTGATGCAGGAGATGCAGGGAATTCGGATGATGCATTGCACAATCTGGACGGAGGGTGTTCGAGAAATCATCTCTGCCGAAGATTCAGATATCAAATTCATCGTCAGTGACCACCCGGTCACAATCTACAATTATGCGATACCTCCCAACACAAAAGCCTGCTGCTACCCAAATGATCCGTCGATAGCTTTAAAGGCCTCGCAGACAATATTTCCGCTGAGTAGTAACTTTTGCCTCCTTCTAACGAACCTCGAATACGCGAAGGACCCGTCGACTGGCCCATTTGAAAAGAGGACGTTCGCACGGAACTACAGAAACTCGATGGTCAAAACTGACTCCTTCATTCGACAACGAAAACTTACAAGACTTGAAGTCGCAAGCATCAACTGCATCACAAAAGCTCGTGCCCGTAGGTACGTTGCGGCAGGCCGAAAGGAATGGCTCTATCCGGAAAAAGTAGTGCCCAATTCCTGGGAAGAGCACAAGGCCGCGCTTCTTCCACCTAGAAACGAGCTTTGGCATTTTGGTGGCGAGATAATCGTCCAGTACGATAGCGGTCACGTCCGCTTCCAGGATGAGTTCGGCAGAACCGAGAAAGAACGTGACTTTCTCAAAAAGGAAAAACCGCCAGCATCTCTGCGACCTGGTTACGCGTGTGGCTGTGGATCAGGACGAACATACAAGGCGTGCTGCCATGAACGACCAGTTGCTTTGCGTCCCAGCTGGGATGAACTTAGCATTCGTGAACGCAACATGTCCTTGATGAACGGCATTCTAGACATTCTTGATCTGAATAGTGGAAAGAACTGGTTAGCTGTACGACGCGACTTAACCGACGAACAGATAAGAAAAATCTACTTGTTATACGAAGCTCTTTGGCCTCTCGAAACAGATCTGCTTGCACTTCTGCCTAAACCTGACGGACGTTCTCGAGCAATCTATACAGGCCAGATTCATCCTGAAGCGATTGCTGATTTTGCTCTGGGTTCATCACTCTATTTTGGTGAGTTAATCGTCCAACACCCGTTTTTGCACAACGGGACCGTCAACAAGAAATTTAAGCCTGTTGAAAATCCTGGTTCTTACCGCCAGGAATTTATCAAGTCGGTCTTGTTTTTCTTGACTGTCATGCCGCTGGTTGAGGACGGCATAGTAAACCTGATTCCCGACCCCTGCGATTTTGATATTCATTTACGTGAACAAATGTATAGCATGGCGCAATCTCGATCTTCAGCGATGAAATTGGACCCAAGCCAAGAACCACGCTTGAAAAAACTTATGCGCCAAGACGCAGAGCGAGGCATCTGGTCGATGTCTGACGACACCATACGATCGCAAATAAAAGCGACAACGCCTGAATTAGATGAAACCGCTATCGAAGTCCTTCTAAGATTTATCGAGCGACGTAATGAAAGTGACCCACTTGCAGTCCTAACCACGAAAACTACCGTCAACGACGACAAAAACGGGCAATTCAGTTTTGCTAAACTAGCTCCGAATTTTGAGATGGCTATGTATCTGGCGCAGGCAACAGGTTCATGCATCGTCACCGATAGTGTCATTCGTTGGGAGGAAATTCAAAAAGCAATTTACCGAAAAGTGGGCAAGCCGCAAATCGCACTCTCATCGATGAAGCAAAAAATTGAAAATTCAACTTTTGCATTTCTGCAAGATGTTAATGATATTTCCAACTTTGGCAGCAAAAAAACACTCGCGGCTTATCCGTCATTAATACAAGATTTGTTCAGATATCTTTCGAAACTTGACGAACATGGAACCAAACCAAACCGTGAAGCAAATCTTGTTGCCCGCTTCAACCGTGAACACTCCATTGCTCAGATGACTCTCAAAAAGTCCGGCGCTCAAATCAGCAAAGGTCTTATTTCATGCGTCTTTCCTGAAGGTGGAATACAGGATAACACCGTCAACCGACTCTTGCTGATGTCAAGTTCAGAACACCATCTACCAAATGTCCCAATGGCCTTCTTCATTGAGGGACAAATCAACTACAAGGCCAAAGTGTAAGGTAGATGAAGCCTTAGGATAGTTATATTTGCTTGAATTGAAATTTACGAATTCCAATTTTGTATCGGTTCAAATCCTGCTGCATCTTCCTATTGAAGCGCGTTCGACTTTTGGACAGAAACCGAAAGATAAAAATGACCACTCCCCGGCAACACGCCACACCACTCTTCCCGGTTTTTCCCGCTTATCCCAATTGAGCAAATCGGCCTAAGGCTGCGATGATTGCGTGACCTCGAAGGGCGCGACGATGCCCTTTCAAGCCACTTGCGGAGCTTAACCAATGTCCGGACCTCGTCTGACCGTCTACCTCACCAACCCTGTCGCGGATCGGCTTGAGCTTGCCAGCGTTCGGAAGCGGAGTTCGAAGTCCGCTCTTGTCAATGAGGCGCTTGACCGGATGCTCAATGCCCAGCGGGACGAAACCCATGAAGCAGGCATGGCCCGCCGCCTTGACCGCATGGCGAAACAGTTTGCGAGCTTCGAACGCAACCAGTCTGTGGTGCTGGAAAGTCTGGCGATGTTCATCCGCTACTACCTCACCCTCACTGCCGCCACGCCTAAGGCAGAACAGGATGCCGCGCGGATCATCGGCAATCAACGTTTCGAAGCTTTTGTCTCACAGGTGGGCAAAAGGTTGGCAAGTGGCATACCTTCGATGAGCGAAACCATGGAGAAGGCGTCACAACAGGCCCCCGAAGTTCAGCGGCGCGATCCTGACAAATCTGTTTTGGAAGAGAAAGAAATCGGCAAACTAAAAACAGAATCTTCAGGGTCATCACACCAAGCCTCTTGAAACTCATCAGTACAAATAGACTACGCCAGCTTCCCCGTGTTGGTCAGCTCTTTCAAAACGTCCGGCACCATCGACGCCTTCTGAAAATCAACCACGTTACCTTTTCCGTGCAAGGACTCAGGCTTTAAGTTGGTGTAGCGGCGCAACATCTTCCAGTCCTTGTGGCCTGTCACAAGCGCCACACGTTCAATCGTCAATCCCGCTTCAAACAATCGGCTTGTGGCTTCATGACGGAGATCATGAAATCGGAGATCGCGAATCTGCAACTCCCTGCACGCACGACGGAACGCGGTTCCCACCGACTTGTGATGATGCGGGAAGACGCAGCCAATGCCACCTGTGACGATGCGCTGCTCCAATAACACTTCCCATGCATCGTAGCCCGTGAGGTTCAACATGGGGACGCGCTGATTGTTTCCATCCTTGCGGCGTGGGTCTTTCCGGTCGCGCACTGTAACCAGGCGTTTCTGGATATCAACGTCAGTCCATTCAAACTTGCAGATTTCTTCCTGCCGCATTGCCGTTGCCACGGCGAAACGGATGATCCGCGCCATCGGAATGAGCTGTCTTGGCTTGTGAATGAAATACGCAATCAGCTTGCTCAACTCATCTTCGGTTGGTCGTCGATCTCTCTCAACACCTTTGCCAACCAGTCCAAGGCGTGACAGCGCAACACGGGCCAGCTTCACCTCTTCGGGAAATACTTCAATGCCATGAACCGCTGCCGCATGCGTGAGCAGGGTGCCAAGGAAAGAGAAATCAATGGCAAGTGTTGCAGGACCAGCTCCCTCCTTGGCACGGCATTTGCCAAACTCGATCAGCTTGCTGCGCTTTAGGTCGTGGATGCGCGTGTCCCCCAGCGACACCCGAAGGGCCTCAAGCACATTTGCCTTCGAGCGCCGGATGGGTTTTCCGACTTCGACGTGATCTTTAATGTGAAGGTCGATGATGGACGCCAGTGTGCGCACGGATTTCGGATCGGGCGAATTTGGCATTACACCCCGGTCAATGTTGCGTTCTGTTGCAAGCGCCCATTCATCAGCATCCTTGTGACGAAGAAAGGTCGCAGTCACATATTTGCCCTTTCGGCGCACCTGGGCGCGCCAACTTCCAGAAGGGAGCTTGACGATTGCAGCCATGTGTGTGCACTCCTATTTTCGTGTGCAAATCGTGTGCAGTAAGCACACGCAGTCGCAGTACAAACCATGAAAACGTGTGCAAAATTCGTGCACATGTTCTCGCTTTAGTCCACTGTTATGTAAGGTCAAACTATTGAATTTCAAGAGAAAAACGTTCGCCGTGGCGCCCATGATGGACTGGACGGATCGGCATTGCCGGTTCTTCCTGCGCCAGATGTCGCGCACGGCTGTGCTTTACACCGAGATGGTGACGGCGCGGGCCATCAGGCATGGTGACCGGGCAAAGCTTCTGGATTTTGATGCACATGAGCAACCACTCGTGCTGCAGTTGGGTGGCAGCGAGCCTGATGTATTGGCTGAAGCTGCAAAGATCGGTGAAGATTGGGGCTATGCCGCGATCAACCTCAATGTCGGTTGTCCTTCGGACCGGGTGCAAGGTGGAAATTTTGGCGCATGTCTCATGGCAACGCCACAACTGGTTGCGGATTGCATCGCAGCCATGAAACAAGTCGTAAAAGTTCCAGTCACGGTAAAGTGTCGTATCGGCATTGACGAGCAGGATGAAGACTCTGATCTTCAGAACTTCGTTGAGACAGTGGCATTGACAGGCTGTGACGCTTTTGTAATCCATGCCCGCAAAGCTTGGCTGAATGGGCTTTCACCAAAGGAGAACCGCGAGATTCCGCCGCTCAACTATGCCCGCGTGCATCGTCTTAAGGCATCATTGCCGCATCTCGCTGTGCACTTGAACGGTGGGCTTGAAACGATAGAGCAGGCTGTCATCGAGAGCCAAGGACTGGATGGCGTGATGCTCGGCCGTGCTGCCTACCACACGCCTTGGGAAATGTCGAAAGTTGATCATCTGTATACGGATCAATCCGCAGAAGTGTTTACGCGCCGTGACGTAGTCGAACGCATGCTTCCCTATATCGAAACATGGGCACAGCAAGGCCTGCCGTTACATCGCGTGACACGTCACATGCTTGGCCTCTACCACGGCCAGCCAGGTGGCCGCATTTGGCGGCAGATATTGTCAACTGAGGGTGTCAAATCAGGGGCAGGCTCCCAGGTATTGGTCAAGGCGCTCGCAGCGGTCGAAGAACAAGCCTCGCGCTTGGCTGCTTGACATAAAGCCAATTCAAAAGAGTGTCAGCCCGTCAGCTTGATGAGCTTGCGTTGACTCTCAGTCTTCACGTTGGGGCCAACGATGACCTGGGCGCGCGGACCAGAAAGTACCCGGCTCTGCGGGAAAACGCAGGTGACAGCGGTACCAAAACGTGGAACGCTTTTGATGGAAATGTGTCCGCCATGCATCTCGATCAATCCCCTGACAATCGGCAATCCGAGGCCAACGCCATCAATTGAGCTCTTGGTAGCCGCAGTTCCGCGCGTGAACGCCGTCATGGCCTGCGCCACATCATTTTCAGGGATTCCGGGACCGTTGTCCTTCACTGTAAAAGCCAGGTCGCCATTGGTTTCAATCGCAGCTGAAAGTGAAATCTCGCCATTGTCTTGGGTGTATTTGACGGCATTGGTCAACAGATTGATCATCACTTGTTCAATGGCACGTTTGTCAGCCAGGAGTTTAGGCAAAGCGGGCGAGATCTTGAATGATATTTTATGCTTCTTGGCGGCGATGCGCAAATTGGTGAATCGTTGTGCCTCCTCCGCACACTCAAGCATGTGAACCGGCTCTTCGCGCATGTCGCGTCGTCCGGCTTCAATGCGCGATAGATCAAGGATGTCATTGATAAGGGAAAGCAGATGCGCGCCTGAGTGATGAATGTCGCCCGCATATTCCTTGTAGCTCTTGTTGCCGATTGGACCAAACATCTCGCGATCAAGAATCTCAGAAAAACCAAGAATGGCATTCAGTGGCGTACGCAATTCGTGGCTCATGTTTGCAAGGAAAACTGACTTGGCACGATTGGCTGCAACCGCGCTTTTTCGATCAGCATCAGCATTGTCGCGTTCGCGCTGAAGATCCTCAATCAGGCGGTCTTTCTGCAAGCGAAACACGATCATGTCGCGCGTGGTGTTTTGCATGTGGCGTGCAATGTAGAGAAAAAATGCTTCAAGCAAAAAAACCATGGCCGCGATTGACATCATCACGGTGCTGCCCTCTGCTATGCAACGCAATCCCAATGCGACCGAAAGCATGCCAGAGCCTGCGATAAGTACAGGCATGTAATTGTTGGCAACGAGAAACCGCATGACGACCAGGGCCATTACGGCAGCTATCAGGAACCCTTGGCCTCGCAAATCGTTGTCTGGCCAAAGCGTATACAGGGCCAAGGCCCATGCAAAAGCTTGCAATCCCTCAGACGCAGCAAATACGCCTATCCATTCGCGCTGCCTGTACCGCTCCGGATCGCGTCCCAAAAATGCATGACTAAGTGTCAGTTGCAAAAGATGGCTGGCGCAAGCAACCATCACCCACAAAGCAACTGCTGCAGCTGGTGCCCACAACAAGCTTACAGCTGCAATGAATGTCGTTACAATCGGGAGCAAAGGGGCAAGTTTGACCTGCCCACGCAGGAAGATTTCAAGAAACTCGCGTTGCCAAGGTTGATCAAGTTCATCATCGGGACGCGCAAGACCGGACCGTGGAATTACAGCCTCATCATCAAGAAAGTGATTGCTGCGCGTTAGCGTCAGTTGGTCTGCAGACATGATGTCCCCAATTCATCTGAAGCCAAGCCTCTCACAAAGTGATGTGTTTAGCCTTACATACTCATGTCAAATTTTAGCTGTCGTCTTGTGTTGTAGTTGAAGCTTGGTTAATCGCTAGAGCATGACACAACTTACCCAAGACTTGATCCTCAGCACCCTGAAACGCATTGCAGCACCCGACGGACGGGGCAATATTGTGTCGGCGGGCCTGGTTTCCGATATAGCGATTACCGGGGGCGAAGTGATGTTTGCGCTCAATGCTTCACCCCAACACGCCAACACGATGGAGCAATTGCGCAGTGTTGTTGAAAAAGCTGTCCGCGAAATCCCCGGCGTCACCAAGGCCATCGTTGTGCTGACGGCAGAGCGTCCACCACAGCGTGAAGTAGGCCCCAAGGTCTCTGCGGCCGGGCAATTGCGCAACGGTATACCGGGGATCAAACATCTGGTTGCGGTTGCGTCAGGCAAGGGTGGCGTTGGCAAATCGACGACTGCAATCAATCTGGCGCTGGCGCTCAAAACCTTGGGGTTGAAAGTTGCCGTACTTGATGCCGATGTTTATGGCCCCTCGATGCCCAAGCTTTTTGGCCTCAGCGGCAAACCGCTCGCCAGCGATGCTGAAGGCAAGCGCATGAAGCCGATGAGCCGCTTCGGCATCGAAGTCGCTTCAATTGGTTTTCTTGTAGAAGAAGATACGCCAATGATCTGGCGTGGTCCCATGGTCATGTCGGCACTCACGCAGCTGTTGCGAGAAGTCGAATGGTCCGAGACCGATGTGATGATCATCGACATGCCGCCAGGCACCGGCGATGCGCAGTTGACGCTGGCACAACAGACGCCATTGTCCGGTGCGGTCATCGTTTCAACACCACAAGACCTTGCACTGATTGATGCCCGCAAAGGTCTCAACATGTTTCGCAAGGTGAATGTACCGGTGATCGGCATAATCGAAAACATGAGCTACTTCATGTGCACGAAATGCGGTGAGCGCCACGAGATTTTTGGACATGGTGGTGCACGCGCCGAAGCCGAACGATTGGGCGTGCCGTTCCTCGGCGAGATACCGCTTGATATAGATGTGCGCCTGCGCTCCGACCAAGGCGAACCGATTGTGGAAACGCTGCCAGACTCCATGCACACCGCAATCTACCGGGACATCGCGCGGCAAGTGTGGGCCACAGTTGAAAGCGGCGCATTGATGAAAGCACCTCCCAAGATCAGTTTCGAATAAAGCGCATCAAGAAGAATTTGGCCGCAATTCCTTGAGTAATTTGGCACGGATGGCGCGGGCGAAATCCTTGTAGCCATCAGCAGTTTCGACAAAGCAATCGACACCGATGATCATTTCATCCTCAAAATATTGGGCCAGCCCGAGTTCGTCTTCCTGAATGGCAAGTCCATTGATAACGATGGCTTTCGCTTTCGCACCTTGCCGCGCATGCTCAAGGTCAAGCCCACTGTTATCGATGCCATCGCCCGAAACATCAATGACGCGGCGATTGCCGTCGAACGCGTTGTGCTCCAGCAGGGTAACCGACTTGCTGATCGCGGTCACGATGGATGTATTCGTGGCCCCAAAGGCACGATTGGCACGACCTGTCAGAAAGCCGAGGGCCTTTGCATCTTGCGCGGTCAAGAGATGAGTGAATGGAATCGACACATCAAATTCACGATTGCCGCCCCATTGCACCACCGCAACTGCGGCACCAAGAGGTGCAAGGCTTTCCACAGCGTTCAAAATCTCCGGGTCCTTGAAGGCCGCTTCGATGCCTTTCAATTGAAGCGCAAATTCCGCGTAGTCAACGCTGGCCGAAACGTCAATCGCCAACACCAGTTCCACTTCTACGCGGGTTTGCGCTTGCGCCATGTTGGGGATCAGGCTGAGGCCCGCCCACAAAAAAGCTCGCGCCGCTTTGCCGCGCCAATTCCGCCTTGAAGCGTCCACATTTTTTGCTAGAAGCCAACGCATGAACATGACCTTTGCAAAATTATTCGCTGCCGCCAACATCACATTTTCTTGCTTGGCTTTGGCCCCCTCCGCTGCTCTCTCCGCCGACATGATGGCGATGAATGCCGTGGCTCGTCCATCGCATGTCAAGGAATCGCTTACGGGCGTTGTCTATCTCAGCGTGATGAACCACGGCGCCAAGGCAGACAAGCTGATTGGCATCAAGACTGATGTGGCTGAAACGGCCGAACTTCACAACGTCAGCAATGCGGATGGCATCTTCCGCATGCGTCCTGTTGATAGTGTAGAGATTGCGCCGGGTGCCACGGTTGATCTTTCAAAGGGCATGCATGTCATGTTGTTTGGCCTGAAAGCACCGTTGGTCAAGGACAACTCAATTCGCATCACGCTGGATTTCGAAACCGCTGAAGACCTGGTTGTCGATGTCCCGGTTGGAGAGCAACTGCATCTCGAACACGCTGAGCACTCCAACTGACATGAGTACTGCTCTGCGGCCATTGCGGGAATCGATGATCCAGTTGCTGGCAACGGTGATGATCCCGGTTTCAGTCGCGGGCACGGGACTGTATTACACGCGCTGGCAGCAGAACCTCAACGATCTCAAAACCATGATCGATCTGGTCAGTGACCAGAACGCCGAAAAGCGCAAATATGGCGTGGCGATGTTTGAATATTTGTTGAAGAACGACAAGGTGCCGGTGGAATTTGTGGCGGCACAGCTGAACTATGCCAACTCGTCGTCCGACAAGGAATTGCTGCCGCTGATGGAGCAGGCACTGATCAAGGCATCAGCTGAAAATCCGAAAGTCGAAATTACATTCCGACAGGCTCTGGAGCGCATGCCCGCGCGCATTTTTGTGCACACAATGAACGAGGCGCAGCGCAATTGCATTCGCGTGATGATGGCGAAGATGGATGATGCGACGCGCTCGACCATGGTGATCCCCGGTTTTGCCCGCGCTACCTGGGGCGGCCTGCAGAACGAGCTCCGGGTATTCCGCGCAACCGACGTTGTGCGTGGCCAGGAGATCGTCAAGGCACTGGGCAATGTTGGTCTGACAGTTGATTTCAAAGACCTGTCGGTAGGCGATGGCAACGCTTTCAAGAGCAGGCCCAACAGCTTTGAGCTGTGGTTTGGCCGAAACCCGCTGCCTGCGAGCTGTGGTGTCTAAAGTAACACACTGAAATAAAGCACTAATCAGCGTTAAAATCCACGTAACAATCTGAAACACCAATTGATTTAGAACACCTCGGTTAGTGGGACTATTTTAACTTGGGGATTCGATAAGACCGTCGGGACAAAATTAGTGGACGTGAAGATCATGAAGTTTCTGGATGAAAACGCAGACTACGGCGCATCGCTTGGCAGCATCTTTTCTGGCATGAACGGTACGAAAACCGAAACCTGGTCGGCGATCATCCTTGCGGGCAGCCGTGGTCCTAGTGATCCGATGGCTAAGGCCTATGGCGCGCTCCACAAATGTATGATTGATGTTGCAGGCGCACCGATGCTGAAGCGCGTTGTGCAGGCGCTGCGCGGTGTTGGCCAGATTGAAGACATCACGATCGCCATCGAGGAACGCAAATTACTGCGCGAAGCCTTGGGTGATTTGGATGATGATGTTGCGCATGTGAAGCCTGGCGCATCAGCGGCGGCGTCAGCCTTGCGCGCTGTAGCATCGGCCAAGAATTTCCCGATCCTGATTACAACAGGCGATCATCCTTTGCTCACACCAGAAATGGTGCGCTACACGCTGGAGCATTCATCGAAGCTGGGTGCCGACATCACTGTTGGTGTGGCCTCGCAGGACGTGGTCAGTTCGGCCTATCCTGAAACCAAGCGCACCTATTTTCCACTCGCGAAAACCCGCGTGTCGGGCTGCAATCTTTTCACCGTGCACAACGAGAATGGTCTGCGCCTCGTGGAGCGTTGGCACGATCTTGAGCAAAACCGCAAGAAGCCGCTGAAACTGATCACAGCCTTTGGCCTGTCGTCGATATTTTCCTTTGTTACGGGCCGCCTCACGCTGGACCGCGCTTTCGAAATCGCATCGAAGCAATTGGGTACACACATCAAGCCCTTGCTTCTGCCTTTCGCTGAAGCCGCCATTGACGTCGACAAGCCATCCGACAAGGACATGGCCGAAATGATCCTCCGCCGCCGCATGCTGGCAGCGGAGTAGACTTACCCCTTCGTCATCCAGCTTTCCAAAGCCGAACCCTTGGCCACGCGCGCTTGCGCAGCCTGCGCCATTTGAATGGCGTGCAGCACGAAGCACAGACCAGTCCAGGCAGCCACTGCAATCAGGCCCAAGTCGGGTCGTTGAATAATCAATGACCCCGTGAGGATCAGTAAATTCGGATTGCGCCGCGCCGTGATCGAACGGAACCACGTGTCGATCTTGCGCCAGATGTGAATCTCAATGCCGAGCCACGCCATCGCTGTACCTTCAATCGCGCGCTGCAGAACGTAGCCACCAAGGATGATGCCAATCACCCACCAGAAAGTTTCAGCACTCCATGCAATGCCCCAAGCCCCAAGGCCGATGGCCCACGCATAATACCAGAAGGGCGGATGCACTACATCGATGCCGTGATCAAACAAATCGCCCCACTTCGAAGAAGTGAGCGTTGTGCGCGCCAACTTGCCATCGACGGTATCAAGAAACGTCATGCCCCAGGCCGCAAGCAGACCTAGCGCGAAGTCACCGCGCCAGAACAACCAGAACGCAAGCACAGTCAGCACTGCGGCAACACTTGTCACCATGTTGGGTGTCACACCCAGTGGTGCCAAAAAACGCGTGACGTAAAATGCAGGCACCGGCCACACGTGCTTGGTCACAATATCGGTTGCACCCTTATAGGTGCCCATGAACATGCGCCACTCCAGCGCTTGCTTGTTGGTCTTGGTGACACGCGCGGCATAGGGTGTTTCGCGCTTGCGCAACGCCTTCCAGAAATCGGCCTTCACGTCTTCCGGTGCGAGTGCCCCCTCGATACTGCCGCCAACTTCAAAAGCCTTGAGGATTTCGGGCACGCGTGATGCTTCAACATGTGCGGCAATTGCAGTTGCTCCAAGAGCGGGGTTTTCGCGCAAGATCAAACCGGGCTGATCCCTCAGTACACGAACTAATGGCTGGTCGATGATGGAATCAGCGCGAACGATGATGACGTAGCCTGAAGTGGGAAGTGCTGTCGCGGCCTCCACGCCTTCGCGTTTGAATTGCGCGCGGGTCCGATCATCAAGCAGGTTGCCCCACAATTTGAACGACGTCACACTCCAAATGTAAACTGCAGTCAAAGCTTCATACTCTTTCAGTTCGGAAAACCAGAATTGCGGCAACAAGCGCAAAGGCAAAGTTGGGCAACCATGCCGCAATCAACGGTGTAAGCAGTCCCAACTCGCCAGCCGACATGCTGATGCCGTCAACGAGAAAATAAAGAAAACCCATGCCCATCGCAGCCATGAACATCACGCCAAGCCCACCACCGCGTCGATGTGTGACCAGTAGCGGCACGACCAGAAACAACATCAACACGGCTGCAAAAAACGGCGAGAAGCGCTTGTAAAGCCAGGTTTGATAGACATAGGCGGGTCGAATGCCAAAGCCTTCATTGGCAACAAAATAGTTCAGATCGCCCAATGTCATCTCTGAAGGCTCGCCGGAACGCGATCCAGCGATGGCGGGGATAACAGCTCCACCATATGACAGTGACGGAAATGTTTGCGGCGCACTGCCATCAAGCTTAAACACGATTGCGTCCTTCAGAGTCCATTGACCATTGTTCAATTCAGCCCCGGAAGCAAAAATCTGTTCAGTGAGGTTGCCATCAGAAGCGCGCTTGAAAATCACCACATCATCAAGTCGGGTTGAAGTAGGATTGGCAAGGGCGGCACGCAAGATGTCCGAGCCATTGCGCAGCCATATGGGATCGCGCTCACCCACCTTGAGTTTTTCGGTTCCGTAGTCACCAATACCCCAGTTGCGCAACGTAGGAGCGGCAGACGGAATGGCGCGGTCAACCAGAAGAAAATGCAAACCACCACACAGCAAGGCAACGGGCAAAAGCCCACGAATGAGTTTCGTCGGAGAAATGCCACTCGCCCACATTGCTGCAATTTCATTGCGATAACTGAGTTCGGTAAAGGTGAGCAACAGCGACAGCATGAGGCTGATTGGGATGTATGTTGCGAGTACAGCTGGCGCACGATGAAACATGTAGCGCAACACCATGCCAAGTCCGCCGCCATTCAACGACAGGATTTCTTTTGAATAGGAAACGACCTCGAGGGTAAGTACAAAGATTGAAATACCGAACACGATTGCGAAGAATCGCGCGAGGATCATCTTGGACAACATCAGCGCAATAGTCTTCATGTGCCGGCCGTTCTGCGTCGGAACATGCGCATCAATGGTCCAGTGACAAAGCTCAAGACGTGCGCGATTGCACCAATGGCCACGTCAATCGGATCATCAGCGATGCTGAAGCTCACGCGCCAGAAGCGCCAGAACGAAAACGCAGCGAGCAGAAATGTCGGCAACCATAGAATGATCCACGGCGAGTAGCCGCTGTTCTTGATCGCCACACTGCCTTGCTCGACCACCTGGTGAAACGCTATGATAACGAGCATCGCCACGCTCATGCGATAGCCACGCGGTGTGCGTGGATTACCCATGGCAAACGGCAGTGCGAGTATCGGCAATATAAACATTGCAACGATGTTGACGAGGCGGCGATGCAATTCCGCTCGCACTGAGTCAGAAGTGGATCCCTCGGGTGGTTTGGCTTGCGCGCGCCACAATTCTGGCAAGGTCAGTTCACGTTCGTCAAACCCGCGCTTGCGGAATATATCTTTTCTGAGTTTGCCAAGTGGAGTGTCCGCATAGTCAAAATTTGCTTTGGAACGCGGAACAGCATTGAGATCGGTTTCCAATGTTGGCCAGCGTTCCACCAAAAAGCGCTGGCCGTTATTGAGCCGCAGCACAGGCCGCGTTTCGCCCGCAACAGGAACCAGCACGCCACTTGTAGCCGTCAGGGTTTCACTGCCATTGGGGCCTTGATAGTCGAAGATAAACACACGCTCGAACGATGATGAGCCGCGGTCGAGCTTGTCGAGAATGAAAGTGCGCGAGCCTGCCTGCATGAACACGCCTTCCTCGGCAAGGAAGAAAGCATCGACATTGCCGACATCGAACACGATGGAGCGATACGCATATCGCGTGTGTGGCTGCAACCAGCCAAACACAAGAAATGAAATCGCGCTGAACACTGCAGCAAGAATGAGTAGTGGCCGCATCAGGCGTTGAAGGCTGATTCCAGAAGCAAACATTGCTGTGAGCTCATTCGATTTTGCCAACTTGCCAAAGCCAAACAGCAGACCAAGAAACAATGCCGCCGGAATGGCCGTGCCGAGATAATGTGGCACGAGGTATGCCAGCATCTCAAACACAACACCAAAACTGTTGCGTTTTCCCAAGGTGAAATCGAGAAGCCTGGTCATGCGTTCCGCCAGCAGCAGGGCAAGGCCAATGCCGAGTGCTGTAACCAATGGCGTGAACACCGCACGCAACACATATCGATCTATCAGCGTGTACATGCTCAGGCTCCCTTGAAAGCCTGTTTGAGGGCAGAAACAATGGTACCGAATTCTGCAGAAGTCAGGGCAGGGGCCGACTTGAGATCAGGTGCTGCAGGCCAGCCCGCATCAGTGAAAACCTTATCACCAAAAGTCTGGTCTTTTTCATATCGCGGTAGCACGTGCATGTGCACATGTGGATCAACCATCATCAGCATGAGATAGTTGATCTTGTCAAAACCACAAAATCGCTTGAGGCTGTTTTCAATCAGCGATGTCGCCTTCTGCATGTCGGTGAAGGCATCCTGCGATAACGCACGAAACGATGTCACATCGGACTTCGCTGCAAGGACCAGTGCTCCCAACGTAACCTGTTGTGGCCGCGCCAAAATGCACCAATGCGCCGTTTCGGCAACGCAAGTCGCGGGATAACCAAACTTCGTCAGGGTTGAATTCATCAACCGTTGTTTTGCCAGCGCAATCAAGCGAGTGAAAGCGATATTTTCGTGGCGGGGACAAAGGTGTTTTGTGCCTTGCTCCAGCCATGTGATTGAAGCGATGTCACCCACGAGCGTTTGACCCGCTCTACTTCAAACATGTGCCACTGCGCTGGTTCATGCCCTCCCGAGCCATTTGATGAAGCCGATGCGATACCAATCACCGGAATGTCGCCTGTTGCTGATGCCAGCACATCGCCGCGATATTTGTGTGTGTGACCATAAACAACCAGTTCTGCGCCATGCTTTTCCAGAACGTGTTGTAGTGCGAGTGAATCGACCAATGCCTTGCGATCTTTGGATACGCCAGGCAGCGGGCAATGATGCAAATTGACGAGGCGATAGAACCCGCGTCCGCGCAAATCATCGAGAGCCAAAGCCAGATTGCGCAATTGGTCTTCACCAAGCACACCGGCAGCTGAAAACAATGTTTGCGGAATTGCTGTGTTCAAACTGATGATCGCGATGTTGCGACGCAGGCGGATGGACGGAAATCTTGGCGTTTGTGCATCAACGGCGCGCTTCATGTCGCCAGCAAGCCACTGTTCAAATTGGCCGAGGCCTTGCTGGTCTGATACGGTTACATAGGCGTCGTGATTGCCAGGTGCGAGAGACAGTGTTTCAGCGGCACCAAAGCCAGCGAGATAGTCAGCCGCTCGGATGAACTCTTGATGTGCGGCGATGTTGATGAGATCGCCTGAGCACACAATGTGATGTGGTTGTGCTGCATTGATTGCACTGCGAAGCGCCAAGGCAATGGCGGGATCATGCCTCCGCCGTCGGCGAGCCTGCCAACTGACAGAGCCAATCAGCCGCTTGAGGGCGAAGTCTCGAAATCCCCAGGCAAGTGGCATGGGGCCCAAATGAACGTCAGAAAAATGCGCGATGCGGAAAGGCAAAGGGGCTCGTCTCGTGATGCGTTGACTTGGGGGGGACGCAATGCCAATGACGCAGGGACAAACTTCACCAAATCAGGTTCATTAATTTGCGTGTTATCATCCTCGCGGCGGGTCAGGGCAAGAGGCTTCTTCCATTGACAGCAGAAGTGCCGAAAGCACTGCTCGACATTGGTGGAAAAACCGTGATCGAACGCCAGATCGAAGCCTTCGCTGCACATGGCATCAAGGATTTCGCAGTCGTTACGGGTTATGCCAGTCATCTTGTTGAAGAAGAGTTGCGCGGCATCGCTGCACGACTGGCGATTTCGGTACGCACAGTGTTCAATCCGTTCTATGCAGTTGCAGACAATCTTGCGAGTTGCTGGCTGGCGCGTAGTGAAATGCAGAGTGAGTTCATTCAGGTGAACGGCGACAATGTGTTTCGTGCTGATCTGGTCGAGAAGTTGCTCGCAGCACCCAAGCGCGATGCCAATGTGGCAATTAATTTCAAGGATTCCTACGACGCCGACGACATGAAAGTGATGATGGACCGTGGCCGCGTCACCGAGATCGGCAAGACCTTGCCGTTGGATACCGTGAATGCCGAGGCCATTGGCTTTTATGTGTTCCGTGCGGCAGGTGCGGCAGCCTATGTACAGGAACTTGAACTTGCGATGCGTGATGCCAAGGGCCTGCGTCAGTGGTTTCCATCAGCCGTAGGATCGCTTGCAAAGAAGATCGATGTCGGCACCATTCCGGTTGATGACATCAAATGGTGCGAGGTCGATTTTCCTGCCGACCTCACCAATGCCCGCCACCTTGTTGCGGACTGGGACTAACGCTCGCGGGTGACGCGCCCACCACTGACGAGATAAAGTCGATCTGCAATATCCTTCCACGCCGGGCGATGAGTGATGGCAACGATTGTGTAGTGTGACCTCAGGCCTGCGATGTTGCGAATAATCTCGGCTTCTGATTCGGGATCAAGTGCACTGGTGACTTCATCGAGGATCAGGATTTCGGGATGCCCGATCAGTGCGCGAGCGAGAGCAATGCGTTGCCGTTGCCCGCCCGAGAGCTTGCCGCCATGTTCACCAACATCGGTATCAAGCCCCTCCGGCATCGCTTCGACAAATTCCAGTGCTCCAGCCTGTCGCAACGCATCGCGAATTGTCTCGTTCGATATATTGTCTTCGCCAAGGCTCACATTGTTTCTGACACTGTCATGAAACAGAATGAGATCCTGCGCGACATAACCAATTTTTGTGCGCCACTTCTTGATGTCGATATCGGCAAGAGAGTTTTCGCCGATATTGATTGCGCCTTGCAGTGGTCGATGAAGCGCTGTGAACAGATCGACAATTGTTGTCTTGCCCGATCCAGATGGCCCGGTGAGCACGGTGATCTTGCCTGTTGGAAATTCCAGACTGACATCGCTTAGCACCGAAACATCGCCGTGCCCGAAAGACACATGCGCGAATTCTACGCCATTACCAAGAGTTGGATCAATCGTGCCCGTGTTGATTTCGCCAGCGGCTTCAGCTTCAGCAATCAGTGACAAGACGCGGTCATGCGAGCCAGCCAAGGCTGCGACCTTCTGATACTGTTTCTGCAGCTTGTTCGTGTAATTTATAATCTGGAAAAACAGGATTCCGAGCACTGTCAATTCAGACAATGAAATTTTGCCAAAAACAGTTGTCGCGTAGGCCGCGAGGGCGAGAACAATCACCAGCGCAATGTCGGTTCCATACTGCAAGCCGTAACTTGCCAACACGACCTTGAACAATGATTTGCGCAACTTGGTCAGTCGAGTTGTCAAGTCCTTGATTGCGCCATCGTAGCGGTTCATCGCTTTCAGTGGTTTGATGTTTTTCAGAATGTCCAGCATGTCTTCAGTTACGAATGCTGTTCTGTTGCTGACTTTTGCACCAGCCCGTTTTGTAATACCAATGAGTGCGCGCGATCCAATCATGATCAAGACGCCCGCGCCAATACCGGCCAGTGCCGCGCGCCAATTCAGAAAAAGGGCAAGCAGGACATAGCCAAAAATCTGCACGATAAAGGCCGCTACAAGCGCCGACATGCCATAGGCGTCACCTGCGCGCTGGGCATCAGAACTGACAGTTGAAGCCATGTTGCCGCTGCTTTGCGAGGCATAAAAACTCCACCTTGCGTCGAATACCGCCTTGATCAGCCGCTTGCGCAAGTTGGTGGTGACGCGCGCCGTTGTCCATCCGGCATATGTCATGGCAGCAAACAACAATATCGATCGCATAGCCATGGTCAGGCAAACCAGTATCAACAACGGTCCAAGCGTGGTGCCAAAGCCCAATGTCAAAAGCACCGTCTGCGCAATTTTCGAAACTACATTGCCATCGCTACTTTGGCCGACAATCGAATTTGCAACAGGCAAGAGCGAGCTGATGCCGATCGCTTCCAGAAAGCTGGCAATCACCAGGCAAGAAAGCACGGCCCAAGGCTTGGTGCGCTCGGCATTGTAGAAGATTTTTAGGACTTGCAGCATGGGCCCGGGTTACAAAAAGTTGATGCTTGCAATATAGGGGTTCGGCAAGGCACACAAGCAGCACTTCGGATTTCCTCAGTTCGTCATGACCATTAAACCGCTCCTCATCAAAACCTTCTGGCGCACATTTTACAGGCCATACGCACGCGTCAGCCGCGGCATGACGCTGGGTGCCCGCATTATGGTGATCGATGCCGAAGGACGTGTTTTACTAGTGAAACAAAGCTATTCACCCAATTGGATTCTGCCGGGTGGCGGCGTTGAACGTGGAGAAACCCTTCTGGAGGGTGGGCTTCGTGAGTTGCGTGAGGAAGCAGGTGTGATTGCCAAGGGCGAGGCGCAACTGATTGGCGTGTTTTCGAATCATGCGGTTTTCCCCGGTGATCAAGTTGCTTGTTATGTGTTGCGGCAGTTTGACCGTGAGCCATGGAAGCCCAATGCCGAGATCATCGCCGCCGACTTCTTCCCGCATGATCGCTTGCCGCAGCCGATGAGTAAGGGTTCGGCACTGCGCATTGCCGAAGTGTTGCAGGGGCAGCCGCAATCACCCTACTGGGCTGAACCATGAATTTCGAATTGCAGAACGACGACGACCAGCCAATGATCGACGCGATGCTTGATCGCGGCTTTGGTCTGTCGCGGCGCACCAAGACATCGTATCGATTGCGCGAAGGCAATGTGCGTGTTGGGGACCTGAGCCTCGTTGTGCGAGAGCCAGCCTTGGGTATCGTCGGGGCAATCAGCTACTGGCCAATCATCATCGGAAAAGCACGCACACCAGCACTGCTGCTCGGTCCATTGATCATCCACCACGACAGACAAGGGCAGGGGATTGGTCTTGCATTGATGAACGAAACTCTCGCTCGGGCGAAAGCGCTCGGCCACATGTTGGTGCTGCTCGTCGGCGATGAGCCCTATTACGCGCGCGTCGGCTTCAAGCGTTTGCCGGAAGGCGTCCTGGAACTACCGGGACCATTTGAGATTAGGCGGTTTCTTTACGTGGAACTTCAACCCGGTGGATTGGATGGTGCCCACGGTCTTGTATTGCCGCTGTGGCGAAAATCCTGAATCCCCAGATCTCCTGTCTTCGCTTCCAGCGCAGGAATCACGTCGTAAGCTTCTGTTGGCAAAACTGAATAGCCTGCGAGCAGCAACGCGCCGCGAATTTCCTCCGTGTACGGACTGTTGAACACATGGTGCAACGCGCCACGCACTTTTTCGACATCGCCATTGCTGACAAACGGCAATCCCGGCACCAGAGGAGATCGTGCGATTTCATGCAGGGCTTGCAGCAATTGAGGAGCGCTGCGTCTCAAATGCGCCACAGTCACGCAGTCGATGGCACAGACATCTGCCACACCGTCCACTAGAGCCTGCAACGAACCGACATGTGAGCCGGTCCAAACAGTAGATGTAAAAAATCTGCGATCCCCGACATATGGAGCGACGACAGCCTTCAATGCCAACATGCCGGACATTGAATCGGGCGCATTCACTGCGGCAACTTTTCCCTGCAATTCTTCCAATCCGATGGGTGCCCGCGCAAAGACCAAACTGCGGTAATTTGCACCTTCGCAACCATCTGCATCATAGTGAGGTGTAGCCACATATTGCACTTTGCCGAGCAGTTCATGGGTCAGCGGATAGCCGCAAGCTTGCCCGAATAGCAAATCAGCCGACAGCCATTGTGCGCGAAAATCACTGCCCCGGTCCAACTCACCTTCCACGCCGAGTGCCACCCCCACCTCTCGCCAAAACCCATCGGTTGCGCCCCGAATATAAGGAAAGTCATACATGGGGAGGGCGGCAAACATGAGGGCAAAGGGGACTCTTGGAAGGTTTCGCGGATCAGTCTATAAACTGTGTCGACGGACGGCAATGGCGACAGAGACTATAAACATCCCACGGGCAAATAAAGTTGAGTGGCCAACAGTGGCGCTCATCGCAGTCGTTTATGCCGTGCTGGGATGTCTTGTCTGGTTTCATGCCGTGTTGCCATGGTGGCTGATGCTTCCAATTGGCGCATATACAGCGGCACTTCACACTTCGTTGCAACACGAAGTGCTGCACGGGCACCCCACGCGCAATCGTTATTTCAACGAGGCGTTGGTGTTCATCTCACCAACCATGTGGCTTCCCTATCGCTGCTATCGCGACACGCATCTCGTGCACCATAACGACTTGCACCTCACCGATCCCGAACTTGATCCTGAATCCTACTACGACTTGCCAGATAACTGGGCGCGACGTGGTGGATTGCAACGCGCCATCTTCATATTCAACCACACGCTACTCGGACGCATGACGATTGGTCCAGCCATCAGCATCATCCGTTTCTGGCCGAAGGATTTCGCGCGCATCTTCACCGGCACACCGCGCAAACTTTTGTGCTGGTCATTGTTCGCGATCTCTTGCGCCATGGTGATCAGCTTTGTCATGTGGTGCGGCATGCCACTGTGGAAATACATTTTGCTGATTGCCTATCCCGGCATTTCAATCGCCCTTGTACGTTCTTACTGCGAGCACCAGGCAACACCTGATCTAGGCGAGCGCACCATCATTGTCGAAGCTTCACCTTTCTGGAGTTTGCTTTTCCTCAACAACAATCTGCACATCGCGCATCATGAAGTACCAACCCTGCCATGGTATGAACTGCCAAAATATTATCGCGAACACCGCGCACGATTGCTTACTCGCAACGCACATTATCTCATGCCGGGCTACGGTGCCATTTTTGCAAAGTTTTTGCTGCGCGCCAAAGAGCCCGTTCCTTATCCCGATCTGGCATGGCTCAAGCGTTGATTGATTTCAGCGTCATCATCCCGACGCACAATCGCGAAGCGTATCTCGCCGAAGCAGTGGCAAGCGTCCACGCCCAGCAAGGTGTCACGCTGGAAGTGTTGGTCATCAATGATGGCGATGCGCTTCAACACGCCCCCAAAAACATTCGCCTGTTCGATAACCATCACCGTGGCGCAGTCACGGCGCGCAATCTCGCACTGTTTGAAGCACGCGGCACCCACATCGCGTTCCTTGATGACGATGACTACTGGACTGATCCCAATCATCTCCTGCGCGCACGCGATGCACTGCAATCCAAATGTGATTTCTATTTCACCGACGGCACACTAAAATATGTCGACGGCAGGCCCGACCGCCGCTTTGCTGAAAACGCAGACGCTGAATCCTTGCGGCACAACAACACGATCCTCATGTCTTCGATTTGCTACAAGCTTGCGCTGCATGAAACACTCGGAAATTTTGATCCGGAACTACCGTTTTATTATGACTGGGATTGGTATCTGCGCCTCACAGCTGCGAGCTTTCAAATGCTGCGCCATGCGGAATCATCGGTTGCCATTCGGGTGCATCCCGCCAGTGAAAGTGCCCGCGCCAATCAAAATGCACGCCGCCTTAACCTCGAAAAACTGTGCAAAAAACACCGGCTTGGAAAGCTGCCGTTGAAGAACCACGCCGATTTTGCCACCTGATAAAATATTGAAAATAAACGAGATTTATGATTTTCAGAATCAGAAGTGCAAAAGACAGGCAATTCTTATGGCTTTTGGCAAGAGGGAATGGAAAACAGCCCCAAAAATAAAGGGTTTTCACGCATTCCCCAAAACGGTATTCAAGTTGCACTATCGATTCGGCACCCCTTAAAGGAGACAAACATGGCTGAAGAAAAAGTCCTCACAATGGCGTTGAACAAGATCGCTGCGGAAATGGCTGAGCAGCATGAAATGTCGAAGAAGGCTGTAGGCGAAATCCTCGGCAGCTTCATCGAACATGTCGTGAAGAATTTGAAGAAGGGCCACAAGGTCCGCGTAACTGGTCTCGGCATTTTCCAGGTCAAGAAGCGCCCGGCACGCCTCGGCCGCAACCCGCTCACCGGTGAGCAAATCAAGATCAAGGCATCGAAGAAGCTCGCCTTCCGCGCTGCCAAGGACGTCAAGGAATCGATCTAACCGATCATTTCCAGAACGGAATAAAGGGTCCCTGTCTGCAAGCGGGGGCCCTTTTTCTTTGTGTATAAATTTAATGTTTCGGGCCTTATATCGCCATCAAGTTCTTTCATAGTCAGACTCACATTCAGCCGGAATTCCGGTTCGTGTACGGTCGTTCCGGTTGGATCAATCCATGGAAGGAGACTGAAAATGTGCGACTATTCCCTTGAAGTATATGGTTCAAAGCCCGCTCGCGAAGGCGAACGCTATGTCACTTCGCGCTTTCAGAGCGGCACCATTGGATTGGCTGATCCGGCAACGCCGGGCACAGCCGTGTGCCTCAATTGCGACACATCACTGACACTCGATTCAATACCTGGAAAATTGCAGAAGGCTTACGACCTTCACGCCGAAGAGGATGCAGTTTTCATCCGCCTCGACAAAGGCACATACAGGGATGGGTTTCAGTTTCAGAACGGTGTGAAATTGTGTCTCCAGGAATTCAGCGAAGGCTGCGGTGTAACCGTGAAGAGCCTGCTCGAAAACCAGATGAAGACACCAATGTTCGCACGCGAAATGGAAACCGCTGAGGCGTAAAACTCATGATGTCAGCCACAAAGCGAAAGCCCCATGCGGACTGGCGTGGGGCTTTCTACTTGTGCTGTTTTTTCGGGCCTGAAGCAGGCATTGAAAATTACACTTGCAACGGACCTTGGGTCATACCCTATTTGACAGGTCATGGACCACAATCCTCAACAGAACGAATGGCTCTCCGCTGCCGAATGCGCCTCTCAAACCGGGCTGACAATTCGCGCGCTCCGCCTATATGAAAGGAACGGCCTTCTTGCGCCGCGCCGCACAGGCAAGAACTGGCGCCTTTACGGCGTCAAGGATCTCGAGCGGCTGAACGAGATCATCATCCTGAAGGGTTTTGGTTTGACGTTGGTTGCGATTTCAAAACTGCTCGCGGGCAAGGAAGCGAACCTGCTCGGTGTTCTCGAATTGCAGCACGCAGCTCTTGTGCGAAGTCGCGAATGCGCTGACCGCAGTATCGCACTGATTGACGGTTTGCGCGATCAGATCGCGAAGAGCGATGAACCCAATGTCAAAGATCTCATTCAACTCGCAAAGGAGATGCACATGACACAAATGACATCAGAGGCCGTTGCCTGGAAACGTTACGAGCAGTCTCGACCACGCAGTGAAATAAAGTCAGTAAATCTGATTTTCGAAGATTATGTCGGCGCGTTCAAGCTTGATGATCGCACAGCCGTTGAAATAAAACAAAGAGACGGCGGGCTCGCGGCGCAAGTAACGGGTCAACCAGCAATCGATATCTATCCAGAGCAGCAGGATAATTTTTTCTTCAAAGTTGTTCCCGCCCAGCTTTCTTTTTCCCGCGATAAGAAGGGTGCGGTTACGGGACTCGTTCTTCATCAAGATGGTTTTGACAAAGCGGGCAAACGCATTTCCATGGATGAAGCACGCGGCTTGGAAGAAGCACTCGTCAAACGGATCAACGACAACAAGCCTTTTCCCGACAGCCAGGCAATTCTGGAGAAACTCATCGCAGAAGCGATTGCTGGCAAAGTCGATTGGTCAGCCAAAGAAGCTGAATTTCGTCTGGCGACAGAGATGTGGATGCCTACAATAAAAACATGGCTTGAAGGCATGGGAGCATTTCGCCAGCACAAATTTCTGGGTGTCAATGCATCTGGCTGGGACGTCTACCAAGTCTCTTTCGAAAAGGCAGATTTGCATTGGAGTTTTAGCATTACAAAGAACGGCTTGATCGATGGTGAGTTGATCAAGGACATGCCGAAGATTTAGGTGCCATGTAGCCCCGGGTTCATCACCCGGGGCCACTTCTTGTTTATGCCTTGAGACGCGTACCCTTCGGCACATCGGTCTTCAATGACACGATGTCCTCCAGCAATCCGCGTGTTCCGTTGTGCACGGTCAGCGTCTGGACCTTGTCGGCGATCTTTTCGAGCGCTTCCAATTCCTTCAACCGCATCATGACAGGGTTTTCCGCCATGATTTTTGCCGTGTTCAACAGCGAACGCGTGGCGTTGGTTTCCTCACGCCGACGGATCACGTTGGCTTCCGCCTCCTTCTCCGCCGTGACAACCTTGTTCAGGATGTCGCGCATGTCGCCAGGCAGCACCACGTCCTTGATGGCGATATCACCGACTTCAAGGCCGATCTTTGCCATCTCGGCGCGCACAGTGGCTGCAGCCTCGCCGTCAACCTCACCCTTGCGGGTCAAGATATCGTCGAGCGACTTTGCCGCAAGCGACTGCCGGTACGCATGCTGCAATGCGCGGTACAAAGCGTCGGTGAAGTCCTTCACGGCACCAACCGCCGTGACAGGATCAACAACACGATACTTCGCCGCGAGGTTGACACGGATCGACACCTTGTCACGTGTCAGGATTTCCTGACCCGCCACATCAAGTGCGTGCTCGCGCGTATCAACGATTTTCACATTGACCACGGGCCCCACAGCCCAATAGGCGTGCGTGCCCGCTTTCAGCGACTGCACAAGCTCACCATCAACATACAAAAGACCAACCTGGCCTTCATCGACGTTGAAGCGCTTTACAAAAGGTGTGACGCCAAGTGACGCGATACGCTGCGCCAACTTCGCATCAACCAACAGCGACGCTGAGGTATCGATCAACGCGACAGCCCATGGCCCGGCATCAGTCCAGTAGAGAACCTTCGCATCTGGCTTCAGCACGCCATGCAAGCGGCCATCACGTTCGATGATCGCAACCTGATGTGCAGCCGTACGCACTTCGGTGAAGTGCTCGGCCTTCAAATCAGCGCGCGATGTTTCCAACGCTTCCGCATAGGTCGAAGTTAGCACCCGCTGTTCCAGCCGATGCGTTTCAACCTTCACATCATTGAACAGCGACATGAATGAATGACGACCCGGACGCAAAATGCTGTCAAGCTTGCCGTTGACAAGCACGATGGCGCGCTCGCCTTCAGGCACGGTGATGCGGGTAGTGAGGATACGGTTTTTTACGTCAGTCATTGTCATTCTCCATGTGTTCGCTGATGCTTCATCGCATGTGGCGTTTGCTTTCTGTGTTCGGTTAAGGGTTGAAAGGCGCGAACACCTTCCGGAACAGGCTTGGCCTTGCTGGCGCGGGCTTCTGCGGAAGCAGCACAAGGCACAAGGGCGGGGCACTGACGATCTGTCAGCACCTGGCCAGCGTGCGTCATGCAACGACACAGCAGATGCCAGGCGGCACCAAGGTGATGCACCATTTTCGATAGACCGCTGTGACCAAAGTCAAAGCGATCCACCTCCAACGAAACATCCACCTGTTCCGAAAGGCTCAATTGGTAGACGGATTAACAGTCCGTTGTGCTTTCGAGGCACGGTTGCGTAACGGGAATCGAACCCGTGACCCACAGAACCTAAATCTGTTGCTCTAACCAGCTGAGCTATTCGCAGTTGGCAGGAATACGGGAATTGAACCACGACCTCCGGATCATCTCCGGTGCTCTGACCACTGAGCTACATTCCTAACCCGTGATCGTCTTTCACGGCTCAGGTACACGTTCACTTCAAAGAAGTGTCGCGCCAGTCAGGTCTTGGAACCTGAACCATTTGAGCTCATGTTTTTCAATCATGGGAGGGCGGGCGATAGAGACAGAGTGCAACGAGCGCAAGAGAAAAGTTCAGAATTGTGAAACATTGCTACACATCGTGACGCATTTGCAACAGCTATTATCAGTGTACGGATGAATTTCACTTGCTATAGGCACCCACCCCCAACCCCGCCCTGGAAGGGAAGGGCACTTAATCTTCGCCCTCCCCGGAAGGGAGGGGGCACTTAATCTTCTCCCTCCCTGGAAGGGAGGGGCAGGGGTGGGTGCCAGCAGCAAGTCCCATACGGCAATTGCAGTTCACCATCAGCCCCGCTACTCTCACTGGAAAAGGAAAGATCATGAAATCATCTGCACGGGTTGTGGTTATTGGCGGCGGTGTTGTTGGGTGCTCTGTGTTGTATCACCTTACCAAAATGGGCTGGAAAGATGTGGTTCTGGTCGAGCGCGATATTCTCACCTCTGGTTCCACCTGGCATGCGGCCGGTGGGTTTCATACGCTGAATGGCGATCCCAATGTGGCGAAGCTGCAGGGCTATACAATTGGGCTTTATGATGAGCTTGAAAAGATTTCGGGCCAGGCGTGCGGACTGCATCGCTCTGGCGGCTTGATCCTCGCCGACACCAAGGACCGCATGGATTGGTTGAAGATGGCGCATGCGCGCGCGCGCTATCTCAATCTTGAAACTGAACTCCTCACCATGGATGAGGCGAAGAAGCTTAATCCGCTGCTCGAGAAAAAATATTTCGTGGGCGCGATGCTCGATGCCGCCGATGGCAATCTCGATCCCGAAGGCACCACGCACGCTTATGCAAAATCCGCGCGCATTGGTGGCGCGGAAGTCTATCAGGGCACACGCGTGCAAGAGTTGAACCCCCGCGCCGATGGCTCGTGGGATGTGATCACCGACAAGGGAAACATTCACGCCGAACACGTGGTGAATTGCGGTGGCCTATGGGCGCGCGAAGTCGGCCGCATGGTTGGCCTCGAACTTCCGGTGCTGGCGATGGAACACATGTATCTTGTGACCGAGGAGATTCCGGAGGTCGTCGCCTTCAACAAAGAACGCGGCCACGAACTGCCGCACATCATCGATTTCCGTTCCGAGATTTACATGCGCCAGGAACGTAGCGGCCTCGTGCTCGGCACATACGAACAGGACTGCCGGCCATGGCAACCGCGCCAGACGCCGTGGGAATTTGGCCGCGAACTGTTGCAGCCCGATCTCGATCGCATCGAGCCGAACCTCGCACTCGGTTACAAGCATTTCCCGGTGCTCGCCAAGGCTGGCATCAAGAAGGTGATCAACGGTCCCTTCACCTTCACGCCAGACGGCAATCCGCTCGTCGGGCCTGTGCAGGGTCTTCGCAACTATTGGGTGGCGTGTGGTGTCATGGCTGGCTTTTCCCAAGGTGGCGGCGTTGGCCTTGCCCTGTCGCAATGGATGATCAACGGCGATCCGGGCTTTGATGTGTGGGCGATGGATGTCGCACGCTTTGGCGAATGGGCCACGCGCAGCTACACCAATGAGAAAGTGCGCGAGAATTATGCACGCCGCTTCTCGATCCGCTTCCCGAATGAGGAGCTTCCTGCAGCACGCCCACAACAAACAACGGCGCTGTATGATGTGATGCTGAAGCAAGGCGCTGTGATGGGCGATAGCTGGGGCCTCGAAACGCCGCTGTGGTTTGCTCCGAAGGGCGTGAAGCCCAAGGACATCGTCTCGTTCCATCGCTCCAACGATTTCAAGCATGTGAAGGCTGAGGTGATGAACTGCCGCAAACATGTTGGCGTCACCGAGATTGCAAACTTCGCGAAGTATCGCTTCACCGGGGCAGGGGCGGAAGGCTTCCTCTCCAATCTCATGACCAACAAGATGCCAAAGCTGGGCCGCATCATTCTGACGCCGATGCTCAACGAGAATGGCAAACTGATTGGCGATTTCACCATTGCGAAATTGAGGCCTGAAGAATTTTACATGTGGGGATCAAGCCAGGCGCAGAAATATCACATGCGCTGGTTCGAGGCCCGCAAGCCTGCTGACGTTGTGATTGAACGCCTCGACATGAAAATGGTTGGCCTCTCGATTGCCGGACCAAAATCGCGTGATGTGCTGCAGGCGATGACTGATGAGGATGTGTCAAACGCTGCGTTCAAATTCATGGACTCGCGCCGCATGGATATTGCCAACTTGCCCGTGCTGATCAACCGCGTCACTTACACAGGCGATCTCGGTTATGAAATCTGGGTGGCACCGGAATATCAGCGCCGTCTCTATGACGCGATCATGAAAGCGGGTGCGAAACACAAGATCGGCAATTTCGGCATGCGCGCGTTGCTGGCGATGCGCCTCGAAAAAAACTTCCCCACCTGGTACCGCGAACTCCGCCCGATCTACGGACCATTCGAAGCAGGCATGGATCGCTTCATCGACCTCACCAAAAATGATTTCGTAGGCCGCGGTGCTGCTGTTGAAGAACACCGCAGCGGTGGCAAGCTTCGCCGCGTATCAATGATCGTCGAAGCAAAAACCGCCGATGTGCTCGGCGATGAACCGATCTGGCATAAGGGCAAAGTGGTAGGCTGGGTCACCTCAGGCGGCTTTGGTCACTTCGTCGGAAAGTCGTTGGCACAAGGCTACGTGCCCAAAGAACTCGCTGGCGATGTCGACAAAGGCGCATTCGAAATCGAACTCATCGGCAAACACTGCAAAGCAACGATCATCACCGAGCCACTCTTCGATCCGAAGGGCGAGAGGATGCGCGGGTGAATTGAGATCGCCATAAGTTTGTGGTACTGACGTTTCATGACCAGAGATGAGATAACCCAAATTCTCTTATCCCGTGCCGATGCCTTGAAAGCCATCGGCGCGACTGGCCTCTACATGTTTGGTTCCCGTGCCCGTGGAGACAGTCGGCCTGACAGCGACCTCGACCTTTTTATTGACTTTGAGGAGCGGAAAATTCGTCCGTCGCTTCTCGATATCGTTGCGGCTGAAAATGAGATTGGCGACGCATTGGGAATTCCAGTACAACTGGCTATCAGAGAAGGTCTGTTTCCTGAAGTCAGAAAACGTGCCGAGAGCGAAGCCGTCAAGGTCTTCTGATGGTTGAGGCGTACCAGACCTATGTCGACCATATATTGGAAGAGATCGAATTCTTGCAGTCGCTCATTTTGGTTATGGGCTATGACAAATTCAAGTCTGATCCTGTCGCATTTCGTGCCGCCTCTTATTCAATCCAGTGCATATCTGAAGCAAGCCGCAACATTCCGGCTGAACTGACTGAGAAATTTCCCCACATTCGGTGGCGCGATATTCGTGGGATCGGCAATCACACGCGGCATGAGTATTCAAAGCTGCTGCCATTTCTGATTTGGGATGTGATAGCAGTCCACCTGGATTCGCTAAAAGACGCCATGCTGGAGATGCGCAATTGACGTCAGTTGCTTTCATTCACCCCGTCCGCCCGTAAAATCCGATCTGTTCTTCTCGGCTGAACATCACGCCGGGGCGGTCGTAGTAGGTGAACACCGAGATGATCCGCTCGCGTTCGCCCTTCACGGTGTTGACCTTGTGGGCAGTGTTGCGGCCACGGAACACGTTCAAGGTTCCGGGTGAAACGTTCATGGTTTTCACGTCAGGATCTTCGCCGCGCAGCAGCTTGGCCACGCCATCGTAGTTGGGATCGTCAGCTGTGCGCAGATCAGAGCGGTAGACAAATTCGCCGCCTTGCGAGGGCGCCTGTAGCAGCAACGTCGTCGTGAACTCGCTGCGGTCGAAATGCCAGTTCAGCGCCTCACCATCGCGATAGGTCATCACATTGGCGCGCGCCAGCCAGTCGCGCATCGGATAAAGCGCAGGCTTCTCCATGGTCGCCGCGATGAAAACAATCAGCGGCGCCCATTCATAAATATGCATCACGATGCTGTGGGGAATCTGATCCGCACAAACCGTGTGATTGATCGTCTTGGTTTTGGCCAACGCGGGGTGATCATCAGCCAAACCCGGAATGGACTTCATGAAATAGATATTGTGTTCGCGCGTGTGCGTGAACGACAAGGTGTTGATAACAGGCTTCACTTCAGCGAGGCAGCGCGCAATCGCCTCAGGCCGCATCATCTCATCGAGATTATACATGCCATCGCGTACAAGATCAGCCTTGCAACGATCCACCAGCGCCTGCCATTGCGGCGTTCCGGGCTGGTGCAGTGGATAACGATCAAGATCCAGAATGTCGTGCATCAAGCGCTTACCCCCTAATGGCTTCTTCAACGACACGCGGACTCTTGGCGATCACCTTAAGTAAAATGCGCGCCGTTGCATCAGGATAGCGACGCCCTTGCTCCCAGTCCTTGACGCTGGCTGCTGAAAGCCCGAACTTGTCAGCGAATGCAGTTTGAGACAATTTCATTTTCTTGCGGAGTTGCGCAACGTCAACGAGTTCGACATCAATTTTCTTGGCTGCCTTCGCGCGCCCCTTCGCAATGTCCAAGGCTTCCCGTGCACTTTGAATCAATTCTTCGCCGAATCTTGTCATTTCAATCTCCTTCGATAGTTTTTAACAATCTGAGGAAGGAGCTTTGCCAGTGCATTCCGGTCCTCCGCAGAAATATCTGCTTTTTGGTTCTTGCTGTAGACGGCCAACATGAACACCGGAGTATCAACGCCACCGAAAAAGTGGATCGTTCTCAAGCCGCCGCTCTTTCCTTTGCCACGCAATGCATGCCGCAGTTTGCGCGCTCCTCCAGCACCTCGGATCAAATCACCAGCCAGTGGATCACGCGCAACAACAGCGGCAATCTCCTGAAGCTCATCGTCTTCAAGCCCACAATCGGAAGCTTGTTTCATGAAAGTTTGAGTGAACAGCACCGATTGCATAACATCACGCATACGGCATTGCCGTATACGTGTCAATAGATGCAGTTTCTACCTCAACCTCTGCAGCACGCGTTCACGTCCGATCAGCGGCAAGAGTGCTGCCAATTCCGGGCCATGATCTAACCCCGTCAGCGCCAATCGTAACGGCATGAACAGCGCCTTGCCGCTACGGCCAGAGCTTGCCTTGATCGCGTCGGTCCAAGCCTTCCAAGTGGTGTTGTCCCAAGGCTCGTCGGGCAACAGAGGCACAGTCGTCTGCACAAATTCCCGGTCATGATCTGAAATTTCGGGCTTGATGTTGAGGTTGATGATATCGTCCCAAGCCTTTGTATCAGATAGCTTTTCGACATTGCCGCGCACCGCATTCCAGAACGCTTCCCCACCACCATTCACACGATCCGCAACCTTGTCATAAGGCGTCATATGCAACAGTTTTGCGTTGAGTGCAGCCAATTCCTTCTCGTCAAAGCGGGCAGGGGCACGCGACAGCTTTTCCAAACCGAAGCCTTCAACAAGTTCCGAATAATCCGTGCACGGATGAATATTGTCAGACGTACCCAGTAGCGCCGCAATACTGGCAACCGCCATCGCCTCAAGCCCATGCTCGCGGAAGCTTTCAATCGACAGCGAACCCAAACGCTTCGACATGCCCTTGCCATCTGCACCAACCAAAAGCGAATGGTGCGCATAAGTTGGAACCGTGCCGCCAAGCGCCTCGGTGATTTCGATTTGCACCGCAGTATTCACAACATGGTCTTCACCACGGATCACATGCGTTACGCCAAAGTCGATGTCATCGATGACGGAGGGGAACGTATACAGGTAAGTGCCATCTTCGCGGATCAACACGGGATCAGACAGCGTTGCAGTGTCGATGCTCACAGGCCCACGAATGAGATCGTTCCATTCCACTTTCTTGTGCGCGAGCTTGAAGCGCCAATGTGGCTGGCGACCTTCGACTTCAAAATGCAGCCTGTCTTCTTTCGAAATGTTGAGTGCAGCGCGATCATAAATTGGCGGCTGCCCGCGCGCTTGCTGGCGCTTCCTGCGGCGGTCCAATTCATCAGCGGATTCGTAACAAGGATAGAGCAAACCCTGTTCGCGCAAAGCATCTGCCAGCTCATCATAGTGATGGAAGCGCTTCGACTGCCACTCCACGCGGTCCGGTACAATGCCAAGCCACGCAAGATCGGTCGCAATACCTTCCTCGAATTCCTTGGTCGAACGCGCCGTATCGGTGTCGTCATAGCGCAAAATGAATTGTCCTTGGGTCTTCTTGGCGAAGAGCCAATTCAAAACGGCAACACGCGCATTACCAATATGTATGCGGCCAGTGGGCGAGGGGGCGAAGCGGACAATGGTGCTCATGTGCGCCGAGTAGCCCTTTCAACCCTATTGCGTCAACATCGGAACGAGCGACAGCACCAGCGCTGCGGCAAGGGAGATATTGATCAGGCGAAACCATTTGGGATCAGCGAGGAACCGCCCAAGCAACTGGCCGAACGCCGCCCAGCCCGTGGCACTTGTAATCCCCATCAACAAAGTTGTGGCGACGACGATGAGCGCGCAGGTGAAATAGTTTTCCGCAACCGTGTAGGCCGACAGTGACGTGATCGCCATGATCCAGGCCTTCGGGTTGACCCATTGAAACAACACCATGTGGAAAAAACCGAGCGGCTGTTTGGTGTTTGATCCTTCGCCAGACTGTGGCGCAGCACTTGCGATTTTCCACGCGAGCCAAAGCATGTAACTCAGACCGACATATTTCAACACCTTGTGCAAAATCGGCTGCTGCTCAAAAGCCTGACCCAGCCCCAGACTGATCACAAAAATCATCAGCGGAAAACCAATCGCAACGCCCGCAATCATGGGCACAGTCTTGCGCAGACCATGCGTGATGCCCGACGCCATCAGCAGCGTATTGTTGGGCCCGGGAGTCCAAGCGGCAATTCCGGCATAGGTAAAGAGTGCGAGGAAGAGTTCAAAAGGCATGCCCATGGGCTAGCGTCGAGCTGCGCATTCGTCAACACTATGGTAGTGAACACGCATAAGGGAATTCACATGAAACAGAGACAGCTTGGAAAAAATGGACCAATGGTCGGCGAAATTGGCCTGGGCGCCATGAGCTTTGCCAACTTTCTGGGGCCAACGGATAAGCCCACAAGTCATCGCACCCTCGACAAGGCACTCGACTTGGGTATCACGCATATTGATACGGCACTGATTTACGGGCCAAACATTTCCGAAGATTTTATCGGTGAGTATCTCGAGAAAAATCCATCAGCGCGCAAACGCTTTTCGATTGCCACCAAGGGCGGCATTGTTCCTGATCCACGCAAAATAGATAATTCCCCAGCCTTCATGCGCGAGTGTCTTGAAGGATCCCTCAAGCGGCTGAAGGTCGATAGTGTTGATCTCTACTATGTCCATCGCCGCGATCACACAATTCCGATTGAAGATGTCACGGGCACGCTTGTGAGGTTCAAGGACGAAGGCAAAATTCGGGGCATTGGCTTTTCCGAAATCTCGCCAGCATCATTGCAGCGCGCCTCATCAGTGCATCACATCGCAGCAGTACAAAATGAGTATTCACTTTGGACCAGGTTGCCTGAACTTGGCATGCTGCAAGCGTGCAAAAAACTGGGCACTGCATTTGTAGCCTTCTCGCCCTTGGCGCGCGGCGTGTTGAGCGAACGTATCATCGATCCCGCAATCTTGCCTGACAGCGATTTCCGCAAAAAGATTCCGCGCTGGGTCGAGCCCAACTGGAGCTTCAATCTGAAAATGCTGAATGCCTTTCGGGCCTTTGCAAAATCACACGGCTGGACGGCGCAGGCGCTTGCGCTCGCCTGGGTGCTGCATCAGCACGATCACATCATCCCGATCCCCGGCACACGCACCGCAGATAATTTGACAGAAGACGCCGCCGCGTCAAACATCACTCTGCCGCCGCAGGACATCACAGAAATTGAAACGATCATCCCCCTCGGCAGCGTACACGGCAACCGCTACACGCCAGAACAACAAGGCTCGGCGGAGCAGTATAGCTGAGCCCACAGCTAACGCAGCAAGGTGTCATGGCACGACCAGCGTGGCCTTGCGATCCGCAACACTTATCGTGGCAATTGTCCCGGAATTGAATTCCATAAAATCCCATTCAATACCGTCGCTGAAGATCACGCCATTACTGGGCATGTGCGAGTGAATTAGGAGAGGCTGCGCCGTGGTGACGGACCCCGAAATAATGGAAGTGCCCGTATGGCGGCTGGGCCAGGCCTCGCGTACGGCAAATTGCAAAGTATCACTTTCTCGCGGTGTCGCCTCAACACCAGTGGCTGCTTCACCCATCGCCAGGCGGACGGCAGTTGATTGGATTGAGCGCATCCACCCAGTTGAACCTGCGCCAGTTGAAATGATGATGCCGCTGGAGGATTGAAATTCCTGATGGTCAGCGTAGCTGATTTCGTAAAGTGCTGATGCGTGCCCCGCTTGGCCAACGAAAAGGTCATTGAATGCAAGAAGATTACGACCATCGCTGAACCTCGCTTCAGCCAGCGTGACCCGTTGATGTTGAACTTTGCCAATGCGAACCTGTGCGATAAGTCGTGCTGCCTGGTCAACGGTCCAAGGCAGCAAAATGCCTTCGATGTTTGCCGGATCGGGATTGATCCCGATCAGCGGTTGACCAATCAGATACTTGGCCGTGTTGGAAACCAGTCCATCTTGTCCAATGGCAATGACGACGTCATCAAGAAATTCGAACTGCGGTAGCATCGAACGATCAATCACCGACAGTTTGAGACCTTGCGGCAGGCTGCGCCGCAACTGGTCCAACGCTCGAACATAAGTCTCATGGCGTAGGCTGATAGCGTCAAAGTCGCCACCTGCTTGCTGCAATACAAAACGCGCCTGCTCAACAGTGGCATAGTGGAACTGCAATTCCTGCAATTGCGTCTTGCGCGTAACGACAACGCAGCGGTCGATTTTGCGCTCCACCGATTACTTCGCCTTTTGGCCAAGTGCACCGAGAATCTCTGACAACATATCACCAGTCAGTGTCAGGTTGCCTATGCTACCTCCACGCTCGGCCCAATCTTTCAAGGCGAGACTGGCGAGTGTTGAAGCCGATGCGCCGCGATAGGCCGCCAACTTCAGCTGTGCTGCTTCAGCTTCAGCTTTAGCGACGCGAATAGTGTTGCTGGCCTCGGTTTCAACAAGTTGCTTGCGCCGATCAGCAAGTTCGATCTCAATTGCGAGTTCGCTTTCCTTGATTGCTCTCTCGTTTTGAACTGCAGCTGCGCGCCGTTCAAAAATTGCCAGATCAGCTTGGCGCTGTACGCGTTCGCGATATTCCGTCTGCAACGCCTTTTGTATTTCTGGCTGAGCGCGCGCTGTCGAAAAGTGAATGCTTTCGACGGCAACGCCAATGCCGATAAGGGCAGGGTCTGCCATCACCAAGGCCAGGACACGGTCCGACAAATTGCCGACATCAGTGAGAACAGGCTCAAGTTCCAATTTCGAAACAAGCGCACGGGCATGGCTCTGTATGAGATTGGTGACAAGGACATCTAGTTTTTCGCGCCCGTCACCACCTGCAGTGCTGGGAGTTTTTCTGCGGAAATCGAAACGCTCATTGGCCACTAGCGGGTCCATAACGCGAAATTGCGCTGTGCCTTGCAATGTCACAAGTTGAAAGTTTGCGGTCTGCTCGTTGAATATGAATGGCATTAATACAGACGTTGCGGGCACCTCCAAAATGGTGGTGAAGCGGTCCCAATGCCAGAATGAGATGCCGCGGCCATGCTTGGCGACCCGCCCATCGGTAAACTTGATTGCATGGATGTCCGGTGTCGCGGTGTAATAGGCCATTTTAGCTCCTAGCTCTTGGGGTTGTCTCTGAACCCATTTGTAATCGGATACCTGCGATCTCTTCCGAAATTGCGTCGCGTAATCTTCACTCCCGGCGCAGCTTGTCGCCTTTTATATTCGGCCACGTAGAGCATGTGCTGGATTTTTTTGACCAGTGCTTCATCGTGTCCGCGCGTCACGATCTCGGCAACAGATTGTTCGCGCTCAACAAGCCCATCGAGAATATCGTCGAGCACGTCATAGGGCGGCAACGTGTCCTGGTCTTTCTGGTTTTCACGAAGCTCGGCAGTCGGTGCTTTGGTGATGATCCGATCCGGGATCACTTCGCCTGTGAGATTGCGCCATGAGGCCAAACGATAGACTTCGGTCTTGTACACATCCTTTATCGGATTGAAGCCACCATTCATGTCGCCATAGAGTGTTGCATAGCCAACACTCATCTCGCTCTTGTTGCCGGTGGTCAACACCATCGATCCAAACTTGTTGGAGATCGCCATCAGGATCACACCACGCGAACGCGACTGCACATTTTCTTCCGTGACATTCACCGGGGTTTTCTCAAACAGCGGCTTCAACGCAGAGAGAAAACCTTCCACTGGTTCCTTGATCGGGATTACATCGTAGCGCACACCGAGGCGCTTGGCGCATTCCTTCGCATCAACGAGCGAGTCCTTCGATGTGTAGGCGTAAGGCAGCATCACGCAATGCACCTTGTCGGCACCCAGCGCATCAACCGCCATCGCGGCAACCACTGCTGAATCAATGCCACCAGATAAACCCAATACAATCCCAGGAAAGCGGTTCTTGAACACATAGTCGCGAAGCCCCAGCACACAGGCTTTCCATGTCTCTTCCTCGCGCTCCGGCAATTTTGTGTGCTCGCCCTTCGAACACAGCCAGCCGGAAGCACCACGCGTCCATTGCGTTACCACAACAGCTTCCTCAAACATCGGCATTTGCACCGCAAGTGAACGATCGGCATTCAGCACAAACGACGCGCCGTCAAAAACCAGCTCATCCTGCCCGCCAATCTGGTTCAAGTAAGCAAGCGGCAATCCGGTTTCGGTGACGCGCGCGACGACGAGATTCAAACGCACATCATCCTTGTTGCGCTCGAAGGGCGAGCCATTGGGCGAGAGCAGGATTTCTGCTCCAGTTTCGGCCAAGGTCTCGCACGTCTCCTCGGTCCAGATGTCCTCGCAAATCGGAACGCCAATACGAACGCCCTTAAAACTGATCGGCCCCGGCGCTGGCCCCGGTTGGAACACGCGCTTCTCGTCGAACACGCCATAGTTTGGAAGATCATACTTGTGGCGCACGGTTTCGATTTTGCCGCCATGCAAAAGCGCCACGGAATTATGCAGCTTGTCACCCTCGCGCCACGGAAGCCCGATCAATATGCCGGGACCATCGGCAAATTCGCGTGCCAAGGTTTCGCACGCGTCCTTGCAGGCTTTCACGAACGATGGCCGCAGCACCAGGTCCTCCGGCGGATAACCAGCGATGAACAGTTCCGGAAACAGGATCAGATCGACATGCGCGTGCGCCGCCACTGTAGTGCGGGCCTTTTCGAGATTGGCGGAAACTGCTCCAACGGTGGCATTGAGTTGGGCGAGAGCGATGGTGAGGCTATTGGTCATCGCCTCCTCTTAGGCGATTGGCATGAATTTCGCAAAATGCTTGCAATCGGAAGATACACCAGCCAAATTCGCCTCAAAGCCGGACAGATAGACAAACAGGAGTGTGGGATGCGTCTTGATAATGAACGTCCAAGTGACAATGTGGAAGATCGGCGCGGCCAAGGTGGGGGCATGGGCTTTCCCGGCGGCGGCGGTGGTCGGCGCATGAATATCCCGATGGGCGGTGGCCGTGGTGGTTTTTCATTCTCCACAATCATTCTGCTCGGCATTGCGTATTTGGCGCTGAAGTTTCTCTTCGGCATCGATCTCTTGAACATGGGCGGCGGTGGTGGATTCGCTCCTTCCCCTGGCGGCACCAACTCGACGGAGTTCCAATTGCCAAGAGGGCAAACCGAAGCGGCACCCGCACCAGCGCCAGACAATGTGCCAGGCCAGCAAGTCAACACAGACGCAGGCAAGGACTTCATCCAGCGCGTGCTCGGTTCAACCGAGCGCGTGTGGAGCTCGGTGTTCCAGTCGAGCCTCGGCAAACAATATCCAGCCCCAAAGCTCGTGATGTTTTCGGGATTCGTGCAGTCGGGCTGCGGCACGGCACAATCAGCCATGGGACCATTTTATTGCCCGCTAGATCAGAAGGTCTACATTGACCTTTCATTCTATCAAGACATGAAGAACAAGCTCGGAGCACCCGGCGATTTCGCACAGGCCTATGTGATTGCGCACGAAGTCGGCCATCACATTCAGAATGTTTTTGGCATAGCGTCGAAAGTCACCAATGCCCGCTCACGCATGTCGCAGGAAGAAGGCAACCTGTTGCAGGTCCGCATGGAACTTCAGGCTGATTGTCTCGCAGGCATCTGGGCCAAGGAAGCTGATGCCACAGCACAGATTCTGGAAAACGGCGACATCGAAGAAGCCTTGAATGCAGCTGCTGCGATTGGCGACGATCGTTTGCAAAAGAAAAGCCAAGGCTACGTTGTGCCGGAAGCCTTCACGCACGGTTCATCGGCGCAACGTGTGCGCTGGTTCAAGCAAGGCCTGCAGGCAGGCAGCTTGCAAGACTGCGATACATTTGCAACGGATAACCTCTAAGACCACAGAAACAAAAAAAGGGCGCCGCGAGGCGCCCTTTCTAATTTGAGCAGAGCAAATCAGCCCTTGTTCATGGCGCTCTTGACGAGGCCAGCGACGACTTGCAGTACGATACCGCCGAGGCCGCCGCCAACGAGGTTGCCGATCATGCTTGGACCAGCGTCACCCATCATGCCGAGAAGACCTGGCAGGAATGCGCCGCCGCCGATGCCGCCAAGTGCGCCGGCAATCGTGTTGCCCAAGCCACCAAGGTTTGAGTTCTTTAATGCAGCGCCACCAACGTTGCCGCCAACAAGACCAGCTACGGCCTGGATGATGAGTGGCATAAGAGATTCCATGTGTTGCTCCGATAAGTTGCGCCCACCCCCGCGGCAGGCATCCAATGAGCATAACACTTTCGTCGCAGTTCACAAGAGTGTGTAAGCAAACTGTCCCATTTCGGGAAAATGCTTTTGTGCAGTGCAAAAACAAAAAGCCGCCGGACATGCCGACGGCTTCAAATTCTGTTCTTCGAAATCTTAAGCGCGGTACTGTTGAATGCGCGTGGTGCGAAGACCGGCAAGACCGTGCTTTTCAATTGATCGCTGCCAGCCAAGATATTCCTCAACGGTCAACGTGTAACGCGAGCAGGCGTCTTCGAGGCTCAGAAGGCCCCCGCGAACTGCCGCAACCACTTCCGCCTTGCGGCGGATCACCCACCGATGAGAACCGGGTGGCGGAAGATCTGCGATTGTCAACGGCGACCCATCGGGGCCGATGACGTAGTTCACGCGGGGACGCAACTGACCAATATTACTCATACTCACAAACCTTTTACGCAGGTTGCCCGATACGCAGGCACTCACTTCAACGATCACAATAACGCATGCGCATTAACAGCCAGCTAAACCTTCATGAAGAAAGTCCAAATTTGGTGCTCACACATGCTTCAATTCGGAACATTGCAAGCGGCGCGCCAGAATGCGAAGAGGGGGACGAGAGAAAAAATGAAAATCGATCCCACCATATTGGATGCCGTTCATGCGGCCATGAACCTCGAAGGCGAACCATCATCGCACCGGGTTGTCTGCGCCATGTCAGGTGGAGTCGACTCTTCGGTTGCAGCAGCGCTTTTGAAACTCGCTGGCTATGACGTGGTCGGCATCACGCTGCAACTTTACGATCATGGTGAAGCGATCCGCAGGAAGGGCGCTTGCTGTGCGGGCCAGGACATTCACGATGCGCGCCGCGTTGCAGCAATGCTTGATATTCCGCATTATGTGCTCGATTTCGAAAGTCGCTTCAAAGAGAGCGTGATCGATGATTTCGTATCGGGCTATCTCAAGGGTGCCACACCAATTCCATGCGTCACCTGCAATCAGACTGTGAAGTTCGCTGATCTCCTGTGGCGCGCGCGTGAGCTTGGTGCATCAGCGCTAGCAACCGGACACTATATTGAATCGCGTGCAGGCGAAAAACATCGGCATCTGTTCACACCAACCGACATGGCGCGCGACCAAAGCTATTTTCTTTTCGCAACCACGCAAGAGCAGGTCGACTACTTGCGATTTCCGTTGGCACGGTTAACAAAACCTCAAGCCCGTGAAGTGGCAACTGCCCTTGGCCTGATGGTCGCCGACAAGCCCGACAGCCAGGACATTTGCTTCGTGCCCGAGGGCCGTTACGCCGATGTGATCTTGAAACTTCGGCCTGATGCAGCAGAAGCTGGCGACATCGTGCACATCGATGGCCGCAAGCTTGGTCGCCACGAAGGCATCATCCATTACACAATCGGTCAGCGTCGCGGCCTTGGTGTTGCAGATGGTGAGCCATTATATGTGGTGAAGCTCGAAGCCGAAGCCAAGCGCGTGATTGTGGGCCCGCGCGAAGCACTGCTGCAGCACGACATCCCGATTACCAGCATCAACTGGCTGGGCGATGCACCACTCACCGACAAGCCACAAACCGTCCACGTAAAAATCCGTTCCACCAGACCAGCCGTCGAAGCCAAAGTCCGCCGCGAAGGAGAGCTTGCCATCGTCACAATATCAACAGGCGAATTCGGCATCTCCCCCGGCCAGGCCTGCGTGCTCTACGACGGCGCAGGCAGCGGTGCCCGCGTACTCGGCGGCGGATTTATTGCGGTAAGGTGAAGTCGAGTTTTCTGGAGGACGTTCAGCATGTCAGTTGATCCAGCATCGATAGATCTCGCGCCGGAATTGTCGGTGTCGCGGTGGTTCAACACGAAGGCTGATCTCACGCTTGCAGCATTGCGGGGCAGGGTGGTTCTGCTACATGCATTTCAAATGCTGTGTCCGGGATGTGTGTCCCACGGCACACCGCAAGCCGAACGCGCACACCGCATGTTCAAGAACACCGATCTCACGGTGATCGGCATCCATACAGTATTCGAACACCACGCTGCGATGACACCCGTTTCGCTCGAAGCCTTCCTTCACGAATACCGCGTGACCTATCCTGTCGGCGTTGACACTTACATTGAAGGCTCGCCCATCCCTGCAACCATGCAGCGCTACTAAATGGAAGGCACACCAACCACGATCTTGATTGGTCGTGATGGCGCAATCAAATTCAGGGGCTTCGGGCAGCTCGACGACATGGCACTGGGTAAAATGATTGGAACCCTGCTTGCGGAAAAAGAGTAGGTGCAAGAAATTTACGCTTGACACTAGAGAATGAAGTTCCTATATTGTTCCTTGACGGTCTGGAGAGGAGGGACAATGTCGATAGTGTCACGAAATTGCCAGATCCGTTTGCAGTGCCTGCGAAATCAAGGTGACGACACACCTCGGTTTTCCGGGAGCTGGGGGTTAGTCCCAGGTGTAATACGACACCTGCTGCCTTTGTGCTGTAGCAACCCGCGCCGTTCTAATTCCGTGCGCCTCTGCGAGTGCGAGCCCTGCGTAAACGCTGGTGCGAAAAACATCAGGATATCCAGTTTACGTGAAATTCCAGCCAAAATCGCTGCGTTTCTAGTGTTGGCTTTGAGCCAAATACCCACTTTTTTCCACTACCGTTGCAACAGGCTCGAGGCCAGGACGGGAGCATTCCCTCCTTTTTTCTCTCAACCCGCCATGCCGCCTTGAATTTTTCCAAGGGGACCTCATCCGCGCGTTGCGGACCTTCTCCACATGCGTGGAGAAGGGATGCCGATGCATGCCCCGCGTTCTGCACCACCGTGTTCGCGGCAAGAATGGTCTTTCATCATCTGGGGAGCTGCCAATCCAATCCCTTCTCCACGCAAGTGGAGAAGGTCCGCGAAACGGGGATGAGGTCCCTCTCCCAAACCGCTCATTGCTCTCCCCGCGCAACTTTCCTATAACACCCCCAACAGAAAGAGGCGTCGTGGCAAAACTTGCCCTTAACAAGAAACGGCTCGACCGCGATGTCAAAAAGGGCATTGCCTGGGCCGTTCATGCGTTTACGGCGAGCGGCATCGTGGCGGGCTTTCTCGCTCTCGTGGCCGTGCTCAAAAACGATCCGATAGAAGCTTTCGTCTGGCTCGGCGTAGCGCTGTTTGTCGATGGTGTTGACGGCTCGCTCGCCCGCAAGGCCCGCGTCGGTGAGTACACGCCGAATTTTGATGGCGCATCGCTTGATCTGGTGATCGATTATTTCACCTATGTCGCCGTGCCTGCACTGATGCTCTACTGGTTCAACATGGTGCCGATACCGTATTTGTTCGAGGGCCAGACTTGGAGCCTGATCGCTGCAGTCATCGTCATGGCGGTGTCGCTCTACACATTCGCAAATGTCGGCATGAAAAGTTCGGACTATTATTTTGTGGGCTTCCCTGCGATCTGGAACGTGGTTGTCTTGTATTTCTATCTCTTCAACACGGGCTGGCTGATCAACGCGATCACGGTGCTTGCGCTTGCGGTCCTCACCTTTATCCCGGTGAAATTCGTGCATCCCTTGCGGGTCACCTTGTGGCGCTCCATCACCATCCCGATGACAATTCTTTGGGCGGCGATGTGCTTGGCCCTCATCATCAACAAGGACCCAACAAGCCTTTCATATAAAATCGAGCTCGCCGTGTTCGGCGCAACCAGCCTGTACTTTGCCTGGATATCGCTGTGGCGCACATTTGTGCTGGGCGATCAAGGCGATGACGAAGAAGATGAGACGGCAGAAAGCCACACTTGACGTCACGCCCGGCATCGTCCTATAGCGAGCCCACCTTTGGCGGGGTAGCTCAGTTGGTTAGAGCACGGGAATCATAATCCTGGGGTCGGGGGTTCAACTCCCTCTCCCGCTACCATTTTTTTCAGGCCCATCTATGACAGTTGAACTGTGGAGGCTCGGTGCATGTGAAGCAGCGGGCCTCGTGGCGCGCGGCGAAATTTCATCGCGCGAACTCGTTGCATCAACGCTTGACCGCATTGCCGCAATCAATCCAAGCATCAATGCCCTGCCTGTCATCATCGAAATGGAAGCTCTCGCGCTGGCCGATGCCGCAGATGCCGTTCGCAAACGCGGCGAAAAATTAGGTGCACTGCATGGCGTACCCGTCACGGTGAAAATCAATATCGACCAGAAGGGCTTCGCAACGACTGATGGAGTGGCCTTGTTCAACGACCAGATCGCCGAGCATGATTCACCTGTTGTTGCCAATTTGAAAAATGCTGGCGCGATCATCGTCGGGCGTTCCAACACGCCAGCCTTCTCGATGCGCTGGTTCACCGACAATGAACTGCATGGCCGCACACTGAACCCATGGAATGCTGCAATCACACCCGGAGGCTCCAGTGGTGGCGCTGCTGCAGCGGTGGCCAGCGGCATGGGATCAATCGCGCACGGCAATGATTACGGCGGCTCGGTGCGTTATCCGGCCTACGCCTGTGGCGTAGTGGGCCTGCGCGGCACTGTAGGTCGCATTCCGTCATCCTCAAACCACAACCGCGCGATCACCTTGCAGATGATGTCAACACAAGGCGTACTCACGCGATCAATCGCTGATGCAAGATTGGCGCTCGCCGCTCTGTCGGCGCAAGACGCGCGCGATCCACTCTGGGTGCCAGCTCCGCTCGAACAAACAGCCCCGAAAAAACTGCGTGTGGCCATGTTCAGCGAAATCGAAGGCTACGAAGTCGATCCATCAGTGCAGGAAGCCGTGCACGCTGCGGGCCGAGCACTTGAGGCGCAAGGCTGCAGTGTCGAAGAAACAGCCCCTCCACATTTCAGCGAAGCTTGTGATATTTGGCGAACACTCGTCTATGCCGATCAACAACGCGAAGGCACGCCACTTGTGTTGAAGCACGGCGACAAGGCCGCGCGTCGCAACATGGAATTGGTGATGCAGGCGATGCCCGATGTTTCGCGCGATACATATCTTGAAACTCTGGCACGGAGATATGTCATTGCACGCGCGTGGTCGGAATTCCTTGCGCGCTTTGAAGTGTTGTTGTTGCCGGTGTCGCTTCAACCGCCTTTCCCCATTGACGAAGATCTGAAATCAGCTGCCCGTCTCGAAGAGTTGATTTCCGCCCAAAGCCCGTTGCTGGCAACAGCCATGTTAGGGCTTCCGGGATTGTCGGTGCCAACGGGTCTGGTGAATGGCATGCCGATGGGCGTGCAACTCGTCGCCTCAAAATTCCGCGAAGACCTATACCTTGCTGCTGGCGCAATAATCGAACAGAGTTTTGGAAGACTGACACCGATATGAACGAGCTTGTTGCCAACAAGGGACTGTGGATTGCTGCTGCATTTCTGGCGCTGTTCGCATTGGAGCGCGCATTTCCTGCCTCGCTCATCCGTCACACATTAACCGATACAATCAAGAACCTCGCACTCGCCGCGTTCAATTTTTTGCTGTCGCCACTGATTGTCATTCCGCTCACTGCCTGGGCCGCACAACACGCATGGAACTGGCGACCAGAAATATGGGGCGGAGCAGGGGGCCTGGCGCTGGACATCTTGCTGCTCGATTGCTGGATTTATTTTTGGCACCGGATCAATCACGTCATGCCATTCCTCTGGCGCTTCCACGAAGTGCACCACCTCGATGAAACCCTCGACACAACAACCGCTCTCCGTTTTCATTTCGGCGAAGTCCTGTTGTCGAGCGTTGCACGCGCTTGCGTGATTATCCTGCTCGATGTGCCGTTGACATCAGTCATCATGTTCGAAGTTGCGCTGGCGCTCGCGTCACTGTTCCATCACTCAAACTTGCGTTTGCCCGCAGCAATTGAAAAGCCACTGTCGAAACTGATCGTGACACCGTCAATCCACTGGGTACATCATCACGCCAAGCGCGAAGACACGGATTCAAACTATGGAACGATCTTCGCCTTCTGGGATCGCCTGTTCGCATCAGCTAGCAAAACAACCCGCACAGCATCAATGCCAATCGGTGTGGAAGGCATGCGAGATCGGGACTTGCTGGCGTTGGTGATGAAGCCGTTTAAAGTGAGCAAGTAGTAAGTAAGGGACCTCATCCGGCCGTTGGCCACCTTCTCCACTGCGTGGAGAAGGGAAGCGCCCATCCAATCCCTTCTCCACGCTGTGGAGAAGGTCCCCGAAGGGGGGATGAGGTCCTTTCCCTTACCCGCCGGTGACACTCATGTGTCGCGCTACAGCTGGCTTGTTGTGGGTACGGTCGATGATGAAATCATGACCCTTGGGCTTTCGCGTGATCGCTTCGAGTATCGCCTGGCGCAATAGTTCATTGCCTTCCGAAGCCCGTAGCGGTGCACGCAGATCAGCCGCATCATTCTGGCCGAGACACATATAGAGGGTACCCGTGCAAGTCAGGCGCACGCGGTTGCAGCTCTCGCAGAAATTATGCGTGAGCGGCGTGATGAATCCAATGCGCCCTCCCGTTTCCTTCACCGAAACATATCGCGCAGGACCACCGGTTTTGTAGGCAATGTCCTCAAAGGTGAACTGTTCCATCAGCTGTGCGCGCAAAACTGACAGCGGCAAATACTGATCCGTGCGATCGCCATCGATATCACCAAGCGGCATGGTTTCGATGATGGTGAGGTCCATGCCCTCGCCATGCGCCCAGCGGATCATCTCCGGCATCTCGGTATCGTTGGTGCCCTTGAGTGCGACCGCATTGATCTTGATCTTGAGGCCAGCAGCCTGTGCTGCCTTGATGCCGTCTTTCACTTTTGCGAGATCGCCCCAGCGCGTGATGGCGCGAAACTTCGCTTCATCAAGGGTATCAACAGATACATTGATGCGCTTCACACCATGATGGGCAAGTTCCCCAGCATACTTGGCGAGTTGGCTGCCATTGGTCGTGAGTGTGAGTTCTTCCAGCGCACCAGACTTCAAATGTCGCGAAATGCTTTCGACCAGCGTCATGATGCCTTTGCGCACCAGTGGCTCTCCCCCTGTGAGGCGCAATTTCCGAACACCTTGCTCGATGAACACGGTGCACATCCGGTCCAGCTCTTCAAGGCTGAGCAAATCCTGCTTGGGCAAAAACGTCATGTTCTCCGACATGCAATAGGTGCAGCGGAAATCGCAGCGATCCGTAACCGAAACACGAAGGTAGGAAACGTGGCGGCCAAAGGGATCGATAAGGTTGGTATTAGACATGGGTACAGTTGAGCCGATATGCGGACAGGCGTCAAGCCGGACCAACCGCTTGCGAGTCACGAAAAGATCATGTTTTCTGGCAGCCACAATCAAGAGGTGAGATCATGACACCCTATGACCTGGCGAGTTTCTGCTGTTCGGAAATCATCAAATATCTCCGAACCCGAGAAGACAAAGAAGGCGTTATGGATGTGCTCAAACGTCAGGCAGCACAATCTCGGTCTCCTCGCGCACTGGTTACGCGGGAGCAGGCCGTGCTTAAACATTTGCTCACCGCAACAAATAGTGCCGAAGAGACTTTCACACCGCTGGTGTCCGCCCTGCATTCGCTGCAGCCATTCTTGCGCTGGTCGCAAAACCAAAAATATACAGATGCAATGATGGGTGAAGGATTTCTCCGGAACTACGCCTATGCTGAACTGATCGGTGAAAATGGTCTGCTTTCCGGCGATGACTTCTCGCTTGGTTTTCTGCTGCTCGGTCCAGGCCAGCACTATATCGACCACTGGCACAAGGCACCTGAGCTTTATGTGCCATTGGTGGCCGGTTCGCTGTGGCGCAAGGGCGAAGGCGATTTTGAAGAACGTAAACCCGGTGAAACCATCTGGCATCCACCAATGGTCAAGCACGCCATGAAAACAGGTGCACAACCGCTTCTTGCGGCCTACGCTTGGACGCGCGACACTGATTGCGAGATTTACCTCCCTGGGGAAAATGCATGACCGAAACAAAAATCCGCAACGTTCAGTCCACGGATGAAAAGCGCTGGCGTGAGTTATGGGCGGGATATGCGGCTTTCTATCGTGCCGCAGTGCCCGAGCCTGTGACCGCAAAGACCTGGGCAAAATTTCTCGATCCCCAGAGCAACATGGCCTGCCTCGTAGCCGAACAAGAAGGCAAGGTAGTAGGTATCTGCAATTATCACTTTCACCAAAGCACCTGGTCCGATCAGGCGTACTGCTATCTTGAAGACCTTTATGTTGATCCGGTAGCGCGCGGGTCGGGCGCTGCGAAAGCCTTGATCCTCGCATGTGAAGCCGAGGCCAAAACGCGCAATGCGACGCGGCTCTACTGGCACACGCAAGAATACAATGCCGCTGCACGCTCGCTCTACGACACGATCATGCCGCGTTCGTCGTTTATTGTTTATCGCAAGGCACTGTAAATGAAGCGCATCATGTTGCTAGTCTTCGTCGCTACGCCGTGTCTTGTGTATCTTACGATGAGCGCGTTTCTCTATTCCAATCAACGTGACTTGCAATACTTCCCTGATATCTCACGCCACACGCCAGACGAAGTTGGGGCTGAAGGGTTTACAGAAGTAGATTTGAAAGCAGGCACAGATGCAAGGCTGATCGCGTGGCACAAACCTGCGTTCCCCGGCCGCCCAACGATTCTTTTCTTCCACGGCAATGGTGGCAGCATCGCTTCACGCACCCACAAAATCATGACTTATGCAAAAAATTTTGGAATGCTGGCAGTAGAATATCGTGGCTACGGGGGCAATTCAGGTAGCCCAAGCGAAGCGGGCTTTGTGAGTGACGCTCACCTCGCCTATGATTGGCTGACTGCCAAAGGCCTGAAGGCAGACGAAATATTGATCTTGGGCGAGTCGATTGGCACGGGCGTCGCGGTGCAGATTGCTGCCGCAAAGCCTGCTCGTGCAATTGCACTCGAAGCACCCTATGCAAATGCGGTCGACATTGGCGCAGACATTTATTGGTTCTTGCCTGTCCGCCTTTTGATGAAAGACCAATACCGTTCAGCTGACCACATAAAAAAAATCACCGCGCCACTGTTCATTATTCATGGCACGGAGGACCGCGTCGTGCCATTTGCGCAAGGCCGAAAACTATTCGAATTGGCAAACGAACCGAAACAATTTGTTGAAGTCCCAGGCGTTGGCCACGACCTGATCGGCGATGATGCGACTTGGGAAAAAGTGCTGCAATTTTTTGAGCAGCACGCGCAGGTTCGAAGCGATTAGAGTCCACGCACCAGCAAACCCAAAATCGTCGCAACACCTAGCGTTTTGAACAAACCAAAATGTAGCCGCAGCAGCAGCATCGCAGAGATGGCGCTAAGCGACAGCGCTATTAAATCAATTTGTGACCAATCCGGCACCCATGGCTGAAACACTCCAACCACGCGCTCTACTTTGCCGAACAAGACGTGCAAGCCAAACCACAGTGACAGGTTCAGGATCACACCAACGACGGCTGCGGTGATCATGGCCAGTGCACCTTTGAGGCGAGGACGTGCGTTCAGCGTGTCGACATAGGGCGCGCCGACAAAGATGAATAGAAAACTCGGCACAAATGTCATCCACAATGTGATCAGCGCTGCAAAGATACCGCCCCAAATTGATCCCGTGCGCGAAAGTCCGGTGAGATAACTCACAAACTCAGTGACAAGAATGAGTGGTCCCGGTGTGGTCTCAGCAAGGCCCAAGCCATCAATCATTTGGATCGCGGTTATCCAGCCTTTGTCTTCAACAACTGCCTGACCCATGTAACTCAAAACCGCATAAGCCCCACCGAAAGTGACGATGGCGAGCTTGGAGAAATACAAACCGGTCTCGGTGAATATATGCGTGCCGCCAAATGTGAACGCTATTACGCCAAGCGGCACCAGCCAGATCGCGAGCCAGGTGAGGGCGGTGAATCCAACATCGGAAAGTTTCGGCAAAGGTTGAGTTACTGCGCTTGCTGAGTCATTGGTTTGCCAAAAACCAAACAGCCCGGCAGCAATGATCACGATGGGAAACGGAATGGCGAAAACAAATATCGCAAGGAACGCGAGACCCGCGACGATCCAATGTTCGGTGCCTTTTAATGCGCGTTTTGAAATGCGCAACAGGGCCTCGATCACAATGGCCAGCACGGCTGCTTTCACGCCGTAGAATATCGCCTCGATCCAAGGCACTTTGCCAAACGCCGCATAAACCATCGAGAGTGCGAGCACGACCAACGCTCCCGGAATGATGAACAACAGCCCCGCTGCAAGCCCGCCGCGCACACCGTGCAGTTTCCAGCCAACATAAGTGGCAAGCTGCATCGCTTCAGGCCCCGGCAGCAACATGCAGAAGTTCAGCGCGGACAAGTAGCTCTTGTCATCAATCCATTTGCGCTGATCAACGAGCTCGCGCTGCATCATTGCAATTTGTCCTGCAGGGCCACCGAACGAAAGACAACCTATGCGAAACCACACGCGTAAAGCGTCAGCAAGAGAGGGGTGTTCATTCATCACCGCAAAAGCTAACATCGAACGGTCAGGAGCGATAGTGGCATGTCCAAGCGCGTCTTCAATTGGCTTCAAAAGCTTTCAGCCGTTGCTGTGTTGCTGATTTGTGGAACCGGGCAGCCAGCGCTCACCCGATCAGGTTTGGTCGATGTCAGCCTCGTCCTTGCAATCGATTGTTCATTCAGTGTCGATAGGCGCGAATATCTGTTGCAGATGGAAGGGCTGGGACAGGCGCTGCAAAGTCCTGAAGTGCTGGAGGCCATCAAGGGAGGCCCACAGCAGAAGATTGCCCTCTCAGTTTTTCTTTGGTCGGATATCGACAGTCAGGCGGTCGTCGTTCCCTGGACTGTGATCACCAACGAGAACGATGCGGCGTTATTGGGCAGACAGTTGATAACCCAGCGGCGACTGCTCGCAGAAGGTGGAACAGCCACTTCAGCGGCCATGCAGTTTGCTGCTGCCCAATTCGCCATTGCGCCGCCGGCCGATAGGAAAGTGATTGACCTGTCGACAGATGGGCAAAGCAACATGGGTTTGAAAACCCAGCTCGTCCGTGACGTTCTGGTTCTTTCAGGTATCACGATCAATGGGCTTGCTGTCACCAACGAGGATACCAGCCTCGAAAAGTACATGGAGCGATTTATCGCAGGCGGAGCAGGGGCGTTTGTTGTCTCAACGCCAACTTATGAGTCGTTCGGAGAAGTCATGGAGCGAAAGCTAATCAAGGAAATTCTTGGTCCCGGAACGACATGAGCGTTACATCGCATAGCCTGATGGTGGCACAAATCCGCCAAGCAACTCTTCAAGCAATTCGGCAAAGCGCAGCGACTCAAAATCACCATACTGCCGCGCGATGATTTGCACACCACATGGCAAGCCGTTGACAAGACCGATGGGAGCAACAGTCGATGGCAAATAGAAGTTGCCGGAATAGCCAGCCCAGAAGCGTTGGTCGATCGTTGAAACCATATGGCCATTGACGGGGATCAGGCGCTCATGCCGCTCGCCAATCTGGTCGTGCTTCCACGCTGTTGAGGCAGCGGCAGGGCACAGCATCACATCCCAGTCGTCAAAGAAATCGTCCCACAAGATCCGCATCTGATGACGGAGTTCATTCTGCCGCAGCCACTCGCGATGCGACAGGGAGAAACCGCGGTTCATCAAGGCGAGATAGGATTTGTCATCGGCATCGAAAGTCTGTGCAAGTGCCAGTGCTTTTTCATAATCGGCGAGCGGCATGCGCTTGGTTGCGGTCGCACGCAGCAGCAGCACGTAGTTCTCATAGGCCGTTGCATCGTCAAAAATTGGAGCCGCATCGAATGAAATCTGTTTGACCTTGCCTTTCAGTGCGCGTGTGACTTCGAGGATCTTGTCGCGATACAATTCATCGACCTCGCAAATGTCGCTGGTCAATTTCACGGCAACGCGAAAATCCCTCAGCGTTTTTTGCCGGGGCTTTGGCAAACTGATCGAGACACCGCGTGCATCGATACCATCGCTTCCGGCAAGCACTTGCATCATTGCTGTGAGGTCCTTCGCCGAACGCGCCATCGGACCTGCAACGGTGATGTCGCTCAGGGCCGCACTGCCCGGCATCAAATGCCCGCGATAAGGCACCACACCAAATGTTGGCTTGTGGCCGAACACACCGCAATAATGCGCAGGATTGCGAATGGAGGCTCCAATGTCAGAGCCAATTTCCATCGCTGACATGCCCGTGGCCAGCGCCGCCGCAGCCCCGCCAGAAGAGCCACCGGGCGTGCGCGTCACATCCCACGGATTATTCGTTGTGCCATAAATTTCATTGAAGCTCTGCCAATCCGCGAGAAGCAGCGGCACATTGGTTTTGCCGTAAGCGACTGCACCCGCCGCTTCCATCCGCTCCAGAACTTCGGCATCACGCTCGGGGTAATTATCCTTCAGGCGGGGATCGCCCCACGTCGACGGAAGCCCCGCCCAATCGAAACTTTCCTTGATGGTCATCGGCACGCCATCCAACGGCGACAGGGGTTTGCCCGCCGCATAGCGCTCCTCAGCGGCAAGGGCAGCGCGGCGCGCCCGGTCGAGATCGGCCACAACTACGGCATTCACGCGCGCATTGTGCCGCATGAATTGCGTGAGGCAATGGTCAAGCAATTCCTCGGCGCCCAGTTTGCGCGCCTTCATGAGTTTGCCCAATTCGATAGCCGATTTGAAAACGATGTCTGTCATGAATCCCCAGCCATGAAATAAGGGCTAGTAAATCTGCATGCAAGCCATTCCCACGCGCGCCATGACAATCGGGTTCAGTCTGTGTAGTTGTCAGTCATGGGCAAGAATACGGCACTTTGGGGATATGGACTGACAGCGGTTGGAGCCGCATTGTTTTCCACCAAGGCGATCTTCATAAAACTTGCCTACCGGGATGAGGTCAACGCCACTTTGCTGGTCGCGTGGCGGATGATTTTTGCTACACCGATCTTTGTGATGATCGGACTTTGGGCATTTTACTTGCATCAAAAGCAGGGTGGCCCGATGCCCTCCAGGAAGAATATCTGGACGTCTGCTGGTGTAGGGGCGCTGGGTTACGGCGTGTCAGCATATCTTGATTTCAAAGGCCTCGAATTTATCTCGGCACAATTGGAGCGCCTGGTACTGTTCACCTATCCGCTGTTCGTGATGTTCATCGGCGCTGCCATGTTCGGTCAGAAAATCACACGCCACGGATTGTTCGCCTGTGCACTAAGTTATTTGGGTCTCGCAATTGTTGTGGGCCTTGATTTGCCGGATGGCGGCATCAACACGATCATCGGCACAGTTTTGGTTTTGGGTTGCGCCATCACTTTCGCCCTGAATCAACTCGTGGCAAAAAATTTGATTACCGTGCTGGGTTCAGTATTTTACACAACAATCTCGATGATCGCTGGAGGCATCGCCGCGATTTTGATCCATGCAGTGAGCGATGGCGACTTCAGCGCATCGCCACATTTTCTGTGGATGGGATTGGGCACTGCGATCTTCGCAACCGTGTTGCCAATTTTCTGCATCAACGGCGGTCTCGCACGCACATCAGCGCAGACGGTGGCGATGATTTCAACAATATCGCCGCTCGTGACAATTGTGCTTGCCGTGTGGATCTTGGGCGAGGCCTTTACGTTTGCAGACGCAATCGGATCGGCGCTGGTCCTGGCGGGAGTCGGCTATTACACTTGGGCCGACAGTCGCGCAAAAGCGTTGTTGGCGACAGAGGTTTAGCTCACACTATCCGGCAGCACTTCCTTGCGCTTGGCCATGAAGGCCTTGAGCGCTTCGTCGATGCCTTGATCAAGAGCAGGGGCTTCATAGTCGCGCAGCATCTGCTTCCACTTGGTGTTGGCGCGGGCGACGATGTCTTTTTCGCCGTCATCGCGCCACTGCTCGAAGCTGTTATTGTCGGCAAGGCCTGAGCGCCAGAATGCGGTTTCAAAATTTGCCTGCGTATGCGCAGAGCCGAGATAATGTGAGCCTGGACCAACTTCGCGGATCGCATCCATCGCCTGGCCGTTTTCGGAGAAATCAACACCTTCGGCGAATTTCTGGAACATGGTGAGCTGATCGGCATCCATGATGAGCTTTTCGTAGCTCGACGCAAGTCCGCCTTCGAGCCACCCTGCCGCGTGCAAACAGAAGTTCACACCCGACAACATGGTGGACCACAATGTGTTGGAAGTTTCGTATGCGGCCTGTGCATCAGGAACTTTCGAGCCACACAAACCACCACCTGAACGAAACGGCACACCCATGCGCCGCGCCAACTGGGCCGCACCGAATGTGACATGCGCTGGCTCTGGTGTTCCAAATGTCGGCGCTCCAGATTGCATCGACATCGAAGCCGCAAACGTGCCGAACACAACGGGCGCACCCGGCCGACACAGCTGCGTGAAGGCGATGCCAACGGAGGCTTCGGCCAAAATCTGCGTGAGTGTGCCAACCGTTGTGGTGGGCGACATGGCACCAGCCACAATGAATGGGGAGATCACAGTGGCCTGATTGGCGCGCGCCAGAACTTTCAGTGCACCCAGCATCACACCATCCCACACCATCGGTGAGTTGGCGTTGATCAGCGATGTCATCACGCAATTCTGGTCAACGAAGTCCTTGCCAAAAACCAGCTCTGCCATGGCAACGGAATCGGCCGAGCGTTCACCTGCCGTCACCGAAGCCATGAATGGTTTATCGGAATATTTGATGTGGCTGTAGATCATGTCCAAATGGCGCTTGGCCACGGGAATATCAACAGGCTCGCACACGGTGCCACCAGAGTGGTGAAGCGACGGCGACAAGTAGGTGAGCTTCACGATATTGCGGAAATCTTCGATCGTGGCATAGCGGCGGCCTTCATCAAGATTGCGAATAAACGGAGGTCCATAGACTGGTGCGAACACCATGTTGTTGCCGCCAATGGTCACATTGTTGGCCGGATTGCGCGCGTGCTGCACATATTCGCGCGGTGCAGTTTTGATCAGTGCACGGACCAATCCACGTGGGAAGCGAACACGAAAACGGCGCGGGTCGGTGGCGTTGGACTTGATGTCAGCGCCAGCATCTTTCCACATCTGTACCGCTTCTTCGTCCTCGTAAAAGTCGATGCCAGTTTCCTGCAACACAGTTTCAGCATTGCGCTCGATCAGTTCAAGCTGCTCGTCAGTGAAGGGCTCATAGAGCTTGGTTTGACGACGAATGAAGCCCGCATGTTTGACCGCCGTATTGGTGCGCATGGCACGCCGCGCGTCAGCACCGCCACCACTGCGGCCACGACGACCGGAGGGAGCAGGAGAGGCAACGGTTTCAGTATCTGACATGGGTGATCGCTCGAATAAAAGGGGGACTGGGCATAGTCTACCCGTTTCGTTCACAGTTTTACGGCACGAAACGTCAGCCAATGAGGCGGATGCGACGAACTCGACTAAGGAGTGGTCGCCGTCACTTCTCCTGGTGCAGCGATCACATAAAGCGCACCATCGGGTTTGCCTTCATCGGTGAGCAGATAGATGCGTCCATCCGGGCCTTGCACAACATCGCGAAAACGCGCGACACTCTCGAAGAGTTTTTCTTCGCGCACCACTTTGGTGCCTTCGAGCGTGAGGCGCGCGACGTGTTGGCCGGCCAGAGCTCCAACCAACAAGCTGCCTTTCCAGTTCGGGTAGATATCGCTGCTTATAAAGGCCATGCCGGATGGTGCGATCGAAGGATCCCAATAATGTACGGGCTGCTCCATGCCCTTTTGCGCCGTGCCTTCACCAATCGGCAAATACGAATACTCGCGACCATATGAGATAATCGGCCAGCCATAGTTCTTGCCAGCCTCAGGCATGTTTAATTCATCACCGCCGCGCGGACCATGCTCGACCGTCCACAGCTGGCCTGTGTCGGGATGAAGTGTCGCCCCTTGCAAATTGCGATGGCCGAGCGACCAGACCTCCGGTGCCCAGCCTTCGCGCGCAGGATTGCCGGGAGAAGGCATACCATCACGCGTGATCCGCAGAACCTTGCCAATATGCGTTGCCGGATCCTGCACTTTGCTGCGCAGCTTGTTGCGATCACCCGTGGTTACAAACAGTTGCCCCTCGCGATCAAACACCAGCCGCGATCCAAAATGCTGCCCGCCATCAAAAGCAATATTCTGGCGAAATATGACCTTGCCATCTTCAATCCGTGTGGCATCATCCGACAACAGCCCGCGAAAAACCGCTGTTACATTGCCACCGGCACGCGCTTCAGCAAAGGAGAGATAGACGAAACGGTTCGCTGAAAATTCAGGATCGACGGCGATGCCCAGCAACCCACCTTGGCCCCGCGCATCAACTTGTGGCGTTCCGAAAATTGGCGTCAGCAGTTTGCGATCTGCAATGCGCCGGAGCCGTCCTTCACGCTCAGTGACCAGTAGCGATCCGTCCGGCAGAAACGCCATGCCCCAAGGATGATCGAGGCCGCTTGCAATCTTCACCAACGAAAACTCGCTTGCGCCCGCGCACGCAAAAGCGAGCAAAGGCAGACCCAGGATTAATGGGCGTCGTTTCATGACTTCCTCTTACCTCAAACGATTCAGCTCGGAGTTTCAATATCGAAAAAGTGATCAGCAATTTTCGAGCAATAATATATAACGAAACGTGGCAGAATTAATCCCTGCCATAATGGAGATGACAATGACAACGAATGTTGGTTCTACGGATCGCATCATACGCATTGTTTTGGGACTGGCCCTGTTGGCGTTTGCCCTGTTCTCGGGCAGCACATATGCGTGGCTTGGCTACATCGGCATTGTGCCTTTGCTGACTGCTGTGTTCAGTTCTTGCCCGGTTTATTCTTTGCTGGGCATGAGCACCTGCCCGGTCAAGCGCGCCTGACTCTGAGCACTTCCAACCCGTGGAAGTGATACGCGTCGCGGTAACGCGGCGTTTCAGCAATAGTCAGTTTTGGGAAACGTGCGAATAGCATGTCAAGCGCCACTTCCATTTCCAACCGTGCGAGTGGCGCGCCAACGCAGAAATGTATGCCCGCGCCAAAGCTTGTATGCGTATTGTTGGCGCGCGCGGCTATGAATTGATGCGGGTTTTCAAAGCGTTTGATATCGCGATTGGCGGCACCCAGCATCAGACCGACAGTTTCGCCCTTCTTGAAATCGATCCCGGCATACTCCAGGTCTTCCAGCGCATAACGGGTGAACATGTGCAGTGGCGCATCAAAGCGCAAAACTTCTTCGACATGCCCCGGCGTTATTGGACCCTGATGCCCGTTCTCGATCAATGCCTTGATGCCATTGCCAAGCGAATGCACGGTTGCTTCGTGGCCCGCATTGAGCAGCAGGATCGCCGTGGTCACCAATTCATCTTCCGAAAGCTTGCCGCCCTCATCCTTGGCGCGGATCAGTTCTGAGAGCAGATCGTCACCAGGTGATTTCGTCCGTTCACGGATCAATTCGCGCATGTAGGCTGAGAACGCAGTGACCGCTGCAACGGCCCGGACTTCAACCGCGCGATCGCGCCGCGCCATGTACATCGCGACGTGATCATGCGACCACTTGAGAAACTGATCTGCCATTTCGCGGGGCGCGCCAAGCAGATCGCAGATGATCATGATCGGTACAGGAGTTGCGTAAGCGGTCAGAAGATCAACCTCGTCCTGTTTCTCAACATCGTCGAGCAACTCACTGCAAAGACTCACCAATCTGGGTCGCAATCGTTCCACTTGCCGTGACAGGAAAGCGCGGTTGACGAGCCCACGCAGCCGCGTGTGCACGGGCGGCTCAAGCTCCAACAACGAGTGTTTTTCATGTGCGGTGAACACGCGGATATGCTCCGGCGGTTCTGGCCAGCCAAGTTCCTCGCGTGTTGCGACGTGCAAAATCTGGCGGCCAAAACGGCGGTCCCGAAACAATGCACTCACATCATCGAAACCAGCAAGACACCAATGCCCATATTGCTCCCACTTGAATGCAGGCGAAACGGCCCGAATTGCGTCGTAGAATGGATAAGGGTCATTGAAGAACTGCGCCTCACGCGGGTCAAGGTTGACCGAACGGTTGTTGGCATTGATCTGCAAGGGGAGTATGGCCATGGCTCAATCTTTCACGAGTCCCCACAAAATGCAAAAGACCAGACCGGGCGAATTCATTGCCCTCGTAGCACTGTTGACGGCGATGGTGGCGATGTCAATCGACACGATGCTGCCAGCGATTGGCGCGATGGCGAGCGAACTCGGCGCACCCAATCCCAATGACCGTCACTTCATCATCCTCGGGTTTTTTGCAGGTATCATGATCGGCACTTTGCCATTTGGGCCATTGTCGGATGCGTGGGGACGAAAGCCGGTGATCTACATTGGGCTTGTGCTTTTTGCCGTCGGTTCGCTCATTTGCATGGTGGCAGAGTCATTCCCTGTACTGATTGCAGGTCGCGTGCTGCAAGGCATCGGCGCATCCAGCCCGCGTACTGTTTCAACGGCAATGGTGCGCGATGGCGCATCAGGGGCCGAGATGGCGCGCATCATGTCTTTCGTCATGTCAGTGTTCATGCTTGTGCCGATTGTGGCACCTTCAATTGGCCAGTTGGTTTTGAACATCGCCAGCTGGCGCTATATCTTCGCAGGTTTTATTGTGATGGCGGCAATTGCGGCGCTGTGGCTGGCGCTTCGGCAGGAAGAAACCCTGCCCGTTGAAAAACGCAAGCCCATGACAGTGTCGATGCTGTGGCAAAGCGCGCGCGAAGTCGTGCGCCATCCGGTGACTTTTGGATATACGCTGGCAGTCGGAGGGATTTTCTCTACCTTTTCAACTTGGCTCAGCACCTGCCAGCAAATCATCGCGGAGCAATATGGCCAGGGCGAAAAATTTGCAATGTGGTTCGGCATGTTTGGCATGTTCATCGCGGCATCAATGATCGCCAATGGCAAGCTCGTGAAGCAGCACGGAATGCGCACACTTTCGAAATGGGCACTGATGGTCTCAGGCGCAGTGTGGGTGATCATTCTTGCGATGTGCTTTGCAACCAATGGCCAACCGCCGTTTTTGGTTCTGATCGCATTGCTCGCAGTTTGGTTTTTCAGCTCGGGCTTCATCTTCGGAAATTACAACGCCATGGCCATGGAACCGATGGGCCGGATCGCAGGCATGGCCGCCGCAGTTTCAGGCTCGCTTTCATCGCTCGTCGCACTTGTGTTCGCAACCATTGCCGGACGATTCTATGACGGCTCGCTGACACCCATCGCCATTGCTGTCGTGCTGTTCAGCGCCTTCACCATGTTCTGGTCAGAATGGGCCGAGCGCGGGCGTGCAAAAACTCAATCTGCTTGAATTGAAGTGAACAGCGCGATATTTTCAGAGGATGCGCCAGCTTATTCTCCTCGCTTTGATCCTTCCGTTTTCTGTCCCTGCTTTTGCAGACGCTGGTCCGAGCGGAAATCCCGAACAGGAATGGACCTACTGCATCCAGGAATTGATCAAGGCCGAGGTTTGGAGCAAAGTCGCGCCTGAGAAAGCAGTCAGCAACGCCTATCGCAGCTGCCGCACTGAATTCAAAGCACTCATGGGCGCACTGCCAAATGATGCGGCGCGCAACACCTATCGCAAACAAGTCACGCGCACCCAGAAAGACGACCTCGCCTTCGCTCGCAAAATGGCAAAGGTTCGCCGCTAATCTTCACTCTTCCCAATCGCCATTTGCCTCAGCTAAACACCTCACTCATGACTAGGGGCTATTCAGTCTTTTCGATTCTCAAACATGCTGCAAAGCCTGGTCTGGCTTGGCCTGAGGCATGGAAAAAACCGGAGCCGAAGTCATCATATGACGTTGTGATCATTGGCGGTGGCGGGCATGGTTTGGCGACGGCTTATTATCTCGCCAAAAACCACGGGCTGAAAAATATCGCGGTGCTGGAGAGGGGCTACATCGGCTCCGGCAACACGGGTCGCAACACCACAATCATCCGTTCCAACTACATGATCGGTGGCAACACCAACTTTTTCGAAAAGTCACTACAGCTGTGGGAAGGCTTGAGCCACGAACTCAACTATAATTGCATGGTGTCGCATCGCGGCCAGGTGGTGCTGGCGGTGTCGCCCGGTCAGCTTGATCAGTTTGCACGGCGCGGCAACATCATGCGATTGCACGGTATTGATGCAGAATTAATGGATCGCGGCGAGGTGATGAAACTTCTGCCGTATCTCGATTACTCCAGCGAAGCGCGATTTCCGATTTGGGGCGCTTTGCATCAGCCACGCGCGGGCACCGCAAGGCATGATGCGGTGGCCTGGGGCTATGCGCGCGCAGCTTCGCAGCTCGGTGTCGACATCATCGAAAATTGCGAAGTCACCGCGATGATCAAGGATGGCAATAAGGTCACGGGCGTTGAAACATCGCGCGGCAAGATCAACGCCGGAAAAATCGGTATCGCGGTTGCAGGCCACTCATCACATGTCGCCGCCATGGCGGGATTGCGCTTGCCTGTTGAAAGTCACGTGCTTCAGGCTTTCGTCACCGAAGGTGTGAAGCCCATGGTGCATCATGTGATTTCCTGGGGTGCGGAACTTTTCTACCTCTCGCAATCCGACAAGGGCGGCATGGTGTTTGGCGGCCACATCGATGGCTTCAACACTTATACGCAGCGCGGCCAGTTCAACAAAATCAAAGATGTGATGGAATGCGCTGTCACTCTATTGCCCTTCATGTCGCGCCTGCGATTGCTGCGGCACTGGGGCGGCATTCAGGACATGACGCCGGATGGTGCGCCCTTCATTTGCAAAACGCCCGTCGACAACCTCTATCTCAATGGCGGCTGGTGCTATCAAGGCTTCAAGGCCACGCCTGCTTCGGGTCTCACTTTCGCGCATACAATTGCGCATGATGCGCCACATGAATTGAACGCTTGCTTCTCGCTCGATCGTTTCGAAAAAGGCCGCGAGCTTGACGAATTCGGCATCGGCAATTGGACATACAAGCAATGAGAATCCCCTGTCCAAATTGCGGCGAGCGTGACGTTGGCGAGTTTCGTTACGGCGGCGATGCGTCAAAGGCGCGGCCCAAGCATGGCACAGGTGATCAGCAAGTTTGGCATGATCATTACTTCCTGTTCGACAATCCAAAAGGTCCGCACACGGAGTATTGGCAGCATGTGTTGGGATGTCGCCAATGGTTCAAGCTGAAACGCAACACGGCAACCAATGAGGTGCTGAAGTGAGCCGCTTCCGTCGCCTCGATGCGGGCGGTCATATCGACCGCACCGAACGCGTGAGCTTCAACTTTGATGGCGAAGTTTTGCGCGGGCTAAAGGGCGACACGCTGGCGTCAGCATTGCTGGTCAATGACCGACTGCTGTTGGGTCGTTCCTTCAAATATCACCGCCCGCGCGGTTTGCTTGCGGCAGGAGTCGAAGAACCAAACGCGTTGATGACGATTGATGAAGGCGCGCGCCAAGAACCTAACATCCCGGCGACGGTGATCGAACTTGCTGAAGGCCTGAAAGTCAAAAGTCAAAATGCCTGGCCCTCGCTCACGCGCGACATGATGGCGGTGAATGACAAGCTGTCTTCGGTGTTTGGAGCAGGCTTTTACTACAAGACCTTCATGGGGCCGCTGAAAAAAAGCTGGATGTGGTACGAGCCGATCATCCGCCGCCTCGCAGGTCTGGGCAAAGTTACGGCCGATCGCGATGCACAACGTTACGAAACCATCCACAGCTTTTGCGATGTGCTGATTGTGGGCTCTGGTCCTGCGGGCCTAGCTGCCGCGGTCACTGCGGCGCAGGCAGGATTGCGAGTCGTCCTTGCTGAGCAAGACTTCGAGTTTGGCGGTCAGCTGCTATCGAGTGCTGATGCCGAATGGCACCAATGGCGCGATGATCGCTTGGCAGAACTCTGGAGCAACAGTGCGTTGCGTTTGCTGCCGCGTGCCACCGTGCAAGGCATCTACGATCATAACCTCGCGGTTATCGCACTGCGCAAGGAAGGCGAGGCTTCGCCGCACGCGCTTGAACTGCTCCGTGCACGGAGCATCATATTTGCAACCGGTGCTACCGAGCGCCCGCAAGTTTTCAAGAACAATGACCGCCCCGGCGTGATGCTTGCGTCATCTGTACAAACCTATCTCAACCGCTATGCCGTGGCACCTGCATCCAGCGCCGTGGTCGCCACCAACAACGATGGCGCATATGAAGCTGCATGCGATCTGGCGCGGGCGGGTGTTGCCGTGTCCATCGCTGAAACGCGTGAGACCATTTCAGGCAGCCTTTTGTCCAAGGCAGGTGAACTCGGAATTGCAGTCTTCGCAGGTACGCGCGTGTGCGATGTGAACGGGGGACAAGCGGTGACATCTGTGAGGCTCACAGGCCGCCACAGCGCCACACTCGATTGCGATGTATTGGCCGTGTCAGGCGGGTGGAGCCCCAATGTGCAGCTCGCATCGCATGGCGGCGTCAAGCCTGTGTTCAATCCGATGGTGCAAGCCTTTGTGCCAGGCGCGCAACCGAAGTCACACGTCACAGCGGGTGCCATCAATGGCAGCTTTGGCACACTCGCTGCAATCCGCGATGGCGAGGCCGCAGCGCGCAAAACCGTTGCACAACTTGGCGCTTCACGCAGCATCAGTGCCGTTGCAGTTCCCGCGCGCGAAGATGCCAACTACACAATTGCTTCGGCGTGGCATCAGGTCACGAAGTCTGATGCTGCAAAGGCCTTTGTCGATTTCCAACATGACGTGACGGCAAAAGATATCAGCACCTCGAACGATGAAGGCTTCCACGCAGTCGAACATTTGAAGCGCTTCACCACACTCGGCATGGCCACCGATCAGGGCAAGACTTCGAATGTGAATGCGCTTGCGATGATGGCAGAGCTCCGTGGCCGGACGATTGCTGAGACGGGCACAACTGTGTTCCGCCCACCTTATACGCCTTTGACGATTGGCGCGATTGCGGGTCGTAGTGTGGGCAAGCATTTCCGCCCCACGCGCCGCTCGCCCTTGCATCATTGGCACGAGAAAAATGGCGCGACCTTCATTGAAGCAGGTCTGTGGAAACGTGCATGGTATTATAACTGGGCTGGGCCAACGCCTGAAACGGCTTACATCAAGGAGATGGAACTGGTTCGCCTGGGCGTGGGCCTTGCGGATGTTTCAACGCTCGGCAAGATCGATGTGCAGGGCAAGGACGCCGCAGAATTCCTGAACCGTGTTTACGTCAACGGCTTTGCCAAACTGCCGATTGGCAAAGCACGCTATGGCGTGATGCTGAATGACGATGGCGTGGTGCTCGACGATGGCACCACATCGCTCATTTCCGACACTCATTACTACATGACCACCACGACGGCGATGGCGGGCGAAGTGATGAGCTGGCTTGAGTATTTGCTGCAGCTGCATTGGCCAGAACTCGATGTTCATGTCTGCTCGCTCACCGATGAGTGGGGCGGCATGGCAGTGTCGGGCCCAAAATCGCGTGAGGCTCTGCGGCTTGCTTTCCCGGAGGTCGAACTTTCGAACGAAGCACTGCCCTACATGGGCGTGAAGGACATCGTCTTTGGTGGAGCGACAGTGCGCATCATGCGGCTCTCATTCTCCGGCGAGCTCGCCTACGAAGTGCATTGCCCGGCAGATTATCTAGAAGGCCTTTGGGAGCATGTACTCGAAGCTGCTGCCCCTCTTGGAATCAAGCCCTACGGTCTTGAAGCGCTGGCGTCGTTGCGCATCGAAAAGGGCCACGTTGCAGGACTTGAGCTTGATCATCGCAACACGCTTGATGATCTCGGCCTTGGCAAAATGGCGTCGAAAGAAAAGCCATACATTGGCCGCGAGTTACGCATGCGAGAAGAACTGCAAGCACCGGATCGTTGGTCACTTGTGGGTCTGGAGTTGGTGGAACCAGACAAGAAACTGCGCGGTGGTTCAATCCTGTTTGCCGCAACCGACGAGATCAAGGGCCATGGTCGGGGCTATATCACCTCGGTGACATGGAGCACGGAACTCCTAAAATTCATTGCACTCGGTCTCTACAAGGGTGGCCTTAAGCATGAGGGCGAAGAAATCATCGCCGCGTTTCCTCTGAAGAACGAACAAGTTAAGCTGAAGATCGTATCACCACACTTCATCGACAAGGAAGGAGCCCGCCTCCATGCCTGAAGTCATTTTGAAAAGAGCGTCGTCGGTCGAAGTGACACTGATTGAAGGCAATGGCTTTACCTTGGCGGAAGCGCCGGACTTCTCCTTGACACAAGTTGCAGGCGATGAACGCGCACTCAAATCCATCAGTGCACAGACGATCCTGCGCATTACGCCAACGCAGCTTTGGGTCGTCGGCACGCCACCGCAACCGCGCAGCGGAGTCTACGTAACGCCGCTCTCAAGCAGTCGCACCCGACTGTACTTGTCAGGAGAAAAGGCCCGCGCCATCCTCGCAAGCTGCGCGGCAATTGATTTTTTGGCAATGAAGAGTGGTGAACATGTGATGACAGGAATCCACCACACACCCGTGCTGATCCACTGCATCGCCCAGAACGAATTCCATATCTACGCCATGCGCACTTTCGCACAGACCGTGTGGGACTGGATCGGTGATGTGGGTGAAGGAATATAGTTGTCAGCAAATATGTTGACAGAAGTATAAGTTACTTGTTAGCGTGTTCAAATCAACAACGGGAAGATAACAACAGGCATAGGAAGGCCAAGGTTTCCCCATGAAATATTCTGAGTTTCGCCGTTGGTTGAAAAAGCAAGGGTGCGAGTTCAAAACGCATGAAGGTGGCAGTGGCCACATCACAGTGATTTACAAGGGAAGGAAATCTCAGCTGCCAGCCCATGGTGCTGGCAAGGATTTAAAGACGGGCCTTGTTGAAGGCATAAAGAAACAGCTTGGATTGAAATGATCAGCTATCGCGTAAAACTTGAGAATGATGAAGGAACAGTGCTCGTGCGTGCACCGGAGTTTCCCGAACTCATCACATTCGGGGAAACACGAGAGGCTGCTTTGCAATTCGCTGTCGGGGCTTTTGCTGAGGCAATTGCGGGTCGCATTCACGACAGGCAACCTATTCCCATTCCTTCGAAAGCAAAGAGGGGTGATGTAATGGTTACTTTGCCAGTGCAAACAGAAATCAAAATCCGTCTCTACGAAGCAATGCAGGAAAAGGGAATGCGCAAGGCAGAACTGGCAAGGCGCATGAATTTGCATCGGCAGGAAATTGATCGGCTGCTTGATTTTGATCAGTCAACGAGCCTCGCGAAAATTGAGTCAGCATTCGAAGTGCTTGGCAAACGACTACAGATCGAAATCGCCTGATCTACCTTCCTTCGCGGAACCACATTCCTGAGACGATCAGTAACAACCCGGCCAGCGCCAGTAAGGTTCCGAATAAGGGAATTTCACGTACAGCGGTGACGCGGAATTGTTGATTGTCGCGCAGCGCAATAAAGCCGGAGCCTGCCATCACACCGCCAGCCTTTTGTTTTGACAGGCGCGGAAAGCCATCTTCCAGCCATGTGATACCGCCACCCGTGGCCGAAACAACGGGCCGCAAGACTTCGGCAGTTGCCTTGAGCGCAGACATTTCCTTGGCCTCAGCACTGCCAATTGCAGCGGCCGCTTCGATTGCGCCATCGGCAAATTTGTGAACGCCAACTTCAGAAATCTTTGTGCGACCTGTGAACACACCCGGTCCAACTTTGGAGACCTTCACGCTTTCAGTTTTGCCTGAGGGCAGTGTCACGGTGATGCTAGCTGCTTCATCGGCTTGCGTGCGGCGCGTCACTTCAATCTCCTGGCCCACTTGCTTCGCAGTGATTGCCTCTTCCTCGAGATCAGGCTCTTTCATGTTCCAATGCGCGATGCGCTTGAGCAGTTCCATTTGCGGCCCGCCACCTTCATAGCCACGCGCCCACAGCCAACCGTGATCGGAAAGAAACAACGCAACGCGCCCTTCACCAACGCGTTGCAATACCAACAGCGGTTTGCCATCGGGCCCGCTCATCAGCACGTCCTTGGGATCATTCGGCGTTGCATCAATAAGCCGGAACCAGCGGCCCCACTTCGGATCGTCGCCCGTATCGCCGGGAAGTCCAGCCGTTACCGGATGGCGCTTGCCATTGTCAGTCACACGCGGCTTGAATCCCTGTTCGGTAACACCACCTGTTGGCAGCGCAGGCAGCACCTCCGCAATTGGCGTTGATGCCAAACCATCCGGTTGCGCAAAATCTGGACCCGATGCCACGAGGATCGACCCACCATTGCGCACATAGTCCGCAATGTTGGCGAAATAAACATCAGGCAAAATCGCTTCGCGGCGATAGCGATCAAAAATCACCAGATCGAATTCCTTGATTTTGTCGATGAACAATTCGCGCGTTGGAAATGCAATCAGCGAAAGCTCGCGCGTGGGCGTGCCGTCTTGCTTTTCTGGTGGGCGCAAAATGGTGAAGTGCACGAGATCAACTGAAGGATCAGACTTCAAAAGATTGCGCCATGTCCGCTCACCCACATGTGGTTGGCCAGACACGAGCAACACGCGCAACCGATCCCGGATGCCCTTAATCAACGCGGTCGCACGATTATTGGCGAGCGAGATTTCACCTTCGCGCGGTTCCGCAATGATTTCGAGGACATTCTGCCCTGCGCGATTAAGTGTGAAGGGAAGTTGCTGTTGTTCGCCCGGTGGAACAGCCAAAGTTGAAGTCGTGCCATCAGGGAATGACACCGTGACATTGACAGGAGCAGTCGAGCCATCATCCTCGACATGGAATGTGACATTCTGCGATTGACCCGCAATGGCAAAACGCGGTGACAGATCAATCACAACGCGGCGATCAATCTCGCGCTTCGATCCGCTCAGCAATACATGAAGCGGACCACCGAGTTTGGTCTCTTTGGGAATGTCGTGCACTTGTCCGTCAGTGATGAAGATGGCACCACCAAAACGCTCCGGCGGAATATCGGCCATCGCCTTGTCGAGGGCGGCAAACATCCGCGTGCCATCGCTCTCGAGTGTTGTGCCTGATGTCACGGTCTGAATGCGGACTTCAGCACCAAGACTGGCGAGACGCTGTTGCACTTGTGCAAGGGCTTCGCGCGATTGCTCCAATCGCTTGCCGGATTGCTGGCTGGTAAATTCATCCACTATCACAGCAGTGATGTCCGCAAGGCTTTCGCGCTCATCTTGCCTAAGCGTAGGATTTGTCAGTGCACTGAGCAATAACGCAAGCGACAAGGCGCGCATCCAGGCCCCACGCATCCGCGCATAGGCGAGTACGGCAACGAGCGCCAATCCGACGACTGCAAGCACCCACCACACAGGCCAACTGACATGCGGCGCAAATTCGAGGACATATTCCCACAACCTCATTGGCCGAGCCTTTCGAGCAGGGCAGGGATGTGCACCTGATCCGCCTTGTAATTTCCTGTGAGCGCATACATCACAAAATTCACGCCAGTACGAAACGCATATTCGCGCTGCTGGCCATCGCCGGGGATCAGTGCATTCTGTGGCTCGCCATTTTCGTTTATGGCCCAGGCCGCAGCATAATCATTGGTCCCGATGATGATCGAAGACACGCCATCAGCAGTACCAGGATCGGTTGACGATCCACCACCAGCCGTTGCTTCAACCCAGATTGCGCCATCGGCATAGCGACCCGGAAATTCTTTCAAGAGATAGAACGTGCGGCGCAGAACATGTCCTTCAGGGACAGGTTCAAGCGGCGGAATGTCAAGCTTGCCGAGCACACGCTTCAACGCATCAGTTGCGGCACCATCGGTTCCGGTGCCACCATCGCGCAAATCAAAAAGGATCGTGCCACCATTTTTCATGTAGGCGTTGACGCGGTTGAGTACGGCTGAGTTTGGCTCTGCAGCCTGCTCGTCAATTGGCCAATAAAGCAGCGGATAAAACACGATGTCGTCGCGCTCGAGATCAACACCTGCAGGATCGCCCAAAACAGCTGATGTGCGATCCGCCAATACAAAGCCCAGACCCTTGAGGCCCGCTTCTGACGTGTCATCAATCGAACTGTTGCCAGTCTTCACATAAGCCAGCCGCGTTTCGATTGCTGCTTCGAGCGCAGCTTGATCAGCTTCTTGCGCGCGCGGCTCTATGGGCATGAACACCATCAACGCAAGTGCTGCTACAACAGGTGCGCCACGCTTCAACCGCGCAAGACCGCCACCCAAAAAGATCATCGCCAGAGCATCGGCAAGGAACAAGGCAAACGCGCCGATGAAAGCAAGATGTGAGAGCGGCACGCGCTCGGGCGGGGCATAGGCAAGTTGTGCCATACCCGAAGGCAAGGCACCAATTGGCGCAAGATCAGCTTCGGTAAGGGAAAGATTCACGGCACGCTCCTGGCCATTGCGTTCATAAAACCCAGGGGGCGTTGCGGCACTCGCGACAGACTTCTCAAAACTCTCAGCCGCAATCGGCCTGATATCACCTTCTGGTGAAACCAACTCGCCAAAACCATTCAGGATTACGCGTGGCGAAAATGCCTGTGCAACATTGGCACCAGCATCGCGTGCGGCATTTGCCGATCCCGCAGCCGGAGCAGTATCGACTAACCGCTGCAACATCTCTGCGAAAATTCCGGTGAGGGGAAGGTTCGACCAATCAGCATTGGCCGTGGTGTGGAACAACACAGTCATACCCTTGCCGCGCTTTGTGGCAGTGACAAGCGGAGTGCCATCAGCAAGGCTGGCCCAGGTTTTTTGCGAGAGCAAATCATCAGGCTCGGCCAACACTTGCCGCTCCACCTTCACACGCGGATCAACAGCAAGGCCCGCAAACGGTGACTGTGTTGGGAAGGGCTGCAATTCCTGCGGCGTTTCCCATGAAAGAGCACTGCCCAATTCACGGCCACCGACACGAAGTGCAACAGGCACCAACTCATCGGATGCTGCCGCAAGACGCGGGCCTGCAAAGCGGACCAGCAATCCGCCTTTTTCAACCCATACTGAAACCGCATCAAACATTTCAGGTGACATCACGCCAATATCGGCGAGCACCAGCATGGAAAGGCCACTGTCAAGTCGCGTTGTCAATTCTGGCAAGGTCGCAGGCTCGGTGATCTCGGCGAATGGTTCCAGTGCGCGAGACACAAAGTGCAAGGGCGAGAGCAGCGGTTGTGCCGCTTCAAAATTTGCTCCCGATTGCAACGCCACGGTCTTCCGCCGCCAACGATCATCGAGCAGATGACGAGCACCAGCTTGTTCCTGACCAGCAATCGCAATCGACTGCACTTCATTGCGCAATTCCACGGGCAGCGAAACCTTGGCTTCCGCAACTTGTCCTGCAAATTTTGCATCCCCCTCAGCAATCACGCGGCCATTCCTCGCGCGCAGCTGGATTTTGGATTCGGTCGTATTCGTTCCGTTCGCGCGGATGACTTTTACCACCATGTCCGAACCCGAAACCGAGGGCGCACCGAGCACCACTGGCGTATCGGCAGCAGCGGGAACATAAGCTTCGATGCTCGCGGATGAAAATGTTGAAGCGAGTGCAGCACCAAACTGATCTGCCTTCACCCCATCCGACAGCCACACAATGCGCGAGGGTTTGAGTGCTTTCAGCTTTTCTAGAAGCGCTGGACGATCCGTTGACAGTGAACGCGGGCGCAGCGCGTTGGACTTGACCAGCGCATCATTGGCCGCAACGGGCTCAAGATTTTGCGGCGTGTTGCGCGGTGTCGTCGTCGCGACAATTACGGGCGATGAATTCGCTTGTGCCTCTTCCATCAACCCGCGCAATTGCGTTTGCATCTTGCTCCATAGTGGTGCCGCAGCCCAACCATCATCAACGATAAACAGCGTTGTGCCACCTGTAACCAGCGGCCCGGAATTTTTCGAAAGAAACGGTTGCGCAACACCAAAAACCAAAAGCCCGGCAAGTGCCAAGCGCAACGCCATCAACCACCATGGTGTCTTGTCAGGCGTTTCCTGTTTCGGCTTGATGTCCTGCAAAATGCGGATCGGTGGAAAGTCTTGCGGGCGCGGGCGCGGCGGCACAAACCGGAGCAACCACCAGATGATGGGCAAAGCGAGAAGTCCCCACAACGCGAGCGGCGAAGCAAATTGCAGCGATTGCAGAAGTGCGTTCATGCTGAGCCTTTCATGCGCAGCGCGTTTGCATCGCTGATCTGACCATAAAGTGCGAGGAGCGTTGGCATCACGGATTGATCGGTGCGGTGCACTTGGAAGCTCCAGCCAATGCCCCGCGCAATGCGCTTCAACGCGTCACGATGCTCATTGTATTTTTCAATATATTGTTCGCGCAGGTTTTCAGTCTTGGGCGAGAGATAACGCGAGGGCCGATCAAGGCCGAGAAATTCCACACGACCATTATAGGGCAGGGTTTCTTCAGCAGGATCGGCAATTTGCACGATGTGACCGCGAAGCCCGCGCGCTGCAAGCGTGCCCCAGCTTTTTGCTACTTCGTCAGGTTCATCTAGAAAATCAGAAACCAGAACCGCTGCGGCATTCTTGGCATAGCCATCGGTCAGCGGCAGGTTTGCGTCCTGCTCCATGACGCCCCATTCAGAGAGGCGCGCAAGGTTGCTGCGACCATAACCTGCTTGTCGGCCAGAACCCAATCCACCCACACGTTCATGCGCACGAGACGCAAGACTGGCAATCGCGAGCGCCACCAACAGCGCGCGATCCGCTTTTGGCTCTTGCGCGAGATCAGACTTGAATTTCATCCGTGCACTGACATTCGCCCAGACCCACAGCGTGTTCGCGGCTTGCCACTCATTCTCTCGAATATAAACGCGGTCTGACAATGCTGAACGCCGCCAGTCAATCCGCTGGGTTGAATCGCCAAAAGTATAAGGCCGATATTGCCAGAAGGCTTCACCGGGTCCTGAACGCTTGCGGCCATGCACACCAAGAATCATCGAAGCAGCAATTTTCTCAGCCTTGACAAGCATCGGCGGCAGTGCGCCTGCAATAGCAGTGGCGCGCCCGCCCGCAACAAAGCCTTTGTGAGCCAGGGCAGTCATCAGGCAATCAGGTTCATCATGCGCTTCACCACATCCTGCGTGGTGTGGCCATCAGCGCGCGCCGAGAAATTCAATGCAACGCGATGCTTGAAAACAGGATCAATCAACGCTGCCACATCATCAAGCGATGGCGCCAAGCGGCCTTGCAACAAAGCACGTGCGCGTGCCCCCAGCATCAGCGCTTGCGAAGCACGAGGGGATGGACCCCACGCCACATTCTTACGGACGAAATCATCAGCCTCTTCATCTGGCCGTGCAGCGCGCACGACTCGCAGAATCGCATCCGCAACTTGATCTCCAACAGGAAGCGCACGAACCGCACGCTGTGCCGCCTGAATTTCTGCCGACGTCATCACGGCGCGCGGTGGCCGCTCTTCGTTGCTGGTTGTCGAGAACAGCATTTTGCGTTCAGCTGCGAGCGATGGGTAGAGCACATCAATCTGCATCAGGAAGCGATCAAGCTGCGCTTCGGGCAGGGGGTATGTGCCTTCCTGTTCAATCGGGTTTTGCGTGGCGAGCACATGAAAAGGTTGCGGCAGGTCATGGCGCGCACCAGCAACTGTCACATGCTGTTCCTGCATGGCCTGCAACAATGCCGATTGCGTGCGCGGTGACGCGCGGTTGATTTCGTCGGCCATCAGCAATTGGCAAAACACTGGCCCGGGCACAAAGCGAAACTCCTTGCGACCAGCAGCATCTTCATCGAGAACTTCAGAACCCAAAATATCAGCAGGCATCAAATCCGGGGTAAACTGAATGCGCTTTTCCTGCAGGCCCAAAACCTTGCCGAGCGACGTTGCAAGCTTGGTCTTGGCAAGACCCGGTGCACCAACAAGCAAACCGTGACCACCAGCAATGATCGTGATCATGCATTGTTCGATCACGCTCTCCTGGCCGAAGATCACTTCGCCCAACGCGGCCTGCGCCGATGCCAGCTTGCCCCCGATCTGGTCGATATTGGAAACGGTGCGAACGACTGCATCGGTTGCGGTGGCCATGGCGAATTGATTCCCTGTTTATTGTCTTTGAGTTATAGCGTTCTCTTATGCGAAAACGCACGCGATTGGGATTACTTTTAAGAGGGCTTTCGTTGCCACCTAATCGCGTCATAATAGAGGCATGATGAAAGACGCAAGATGACTGGGCGCGATGCATCAAACCCCTTGCAAGGGCTAAAACAGGCAGTGGCCAAGGGCCCGCCGCCCGTGCACCTGTGGAATCCGCCATTTTGCGGCGATATCGACATGCGCATCGCCCAGGATGGCCTGTGGTATTACATGAATTCGCCGATTGGAAGAAAACCGCTGTTCCAGCTTTTTGCCAGTGTACTGCGGAAAGACGGCGATGATTACTTTCTTGTAACGCCTGTTGAAAAATGTGGGATCAAGGTTGATGACGCGCCTTTTCTGGCGATCCGCATGGCCGTGGAAAATCCCGGTCCCGAACAGATCATTCATTTTGAAACGAATGTTGATGATCAGGTGACTGTATCGTCCGAGCATCCCTTGCGCTTTGCGGAAGAGCAGGGCACGGGCGGCCTGAAGCCCTATGTTCTTGTGCGCGCCAATCTCGAAGCGCTCGTGGCGCGATCATTGTTTTACGATTTGGTGCAAGTGGGAACGACCGAGGGTGAATGGTTTGGCGTGCGCTCATCCGGAAAATTTTTCCCGATGCAGAAGAAGAGCGAGATTGATGCTCTACTCTGAAAATGAAATTCGCACCCGTGCTTCATCGCGATTGCTGGCCGAGCCCGGCGAGGGCTGGGACTTCAGCGACGACGACATGAATGAACGCGCCCGCATGATCCCCGATGGCGTGAAGCATAAACGCGCTGCCGTGCTGATCCCGATCATCGCGCGTAAAATTCCAACGGTGCTTTTGACCCAACGCACCGCGCATCTGAAAGCCCATGCCGGGCAAATCGCATTTCCGGGCGGAAGAATTGAAGATGGCGAAACCGCTGTTGAAGCCGCACTGCGGGAGACTGAGGAAGAGACAGGATTATCGCGCGTGCATGTCGAAGCGCTCGGCTTCATGCCCGGCTATCTTACCATCACCGCATTTCTGATCACGCCCGTTGTGGCGTTGGTGCGTGAAGGCTTCGAACTTCAAAAAGCCGATGATGAAGTTGATGACATTTTCGAAGTACCACTGGATTTTTTGATGGACAAAAAAAACTGCGAACGCCACGCCCGGGATTGGCAAGGCATCACCCGCTATTACAACGCCTATCCGTGGAACGACCGCTACATCTGGGGCGCCACCGCTGGCATGATCAAATCAATGGCGGAGCGGATGTATGGTTGAACGTTTGCGCGCGAAGTGGCTGAAAGACGAGCGGCTCCAACGCCTCCTCGCCGTGCTCGATGCCGAGGGTGAGGCGCGCATTGCTGGTGGTGCCATTCGCAACACTCTGCTCAAAAAACCAGTCGCCGATGTCGACATCGCGACAACGCTGTTGCCGGAACGTGTTGCCGAACTTTGCAAGGCGTCAGGTTTCGGTGTGCACCCCACGGGGATTGCCCACGGCACACTGACAATCACGGTTGACAAGCACCCATTCGAAGTCACCACATTGCGCAAGGATGTGGAAACTGATGGCCGCCATGCGGTCGTTGCTTTCACCACAGATTGGCGCACCGATGCTGAGCGTCGCGACTTCACCATCAATGCGATGTACTGCGATGCTCAAGGAAAAATCTACGACTTTACAAATGGTTGCAAGGATATCCAGAATCAGAAAGTGAGGTTTGTGGGAACCCCCTCGCGCCGCATCAAGGAAGATGCCTTGCGGATTTTGCGCTTCTTCCGCTTTCACGCGCAGTATGGAAAAGGCAGGCTTGATGCTGCGGGTCTTGCCGCTTGCACACGCGCGCGAAAGCAGCTGCGCAATCTCTCTGCAGAGCGTGTGCGCGCCGAATTGTTGAAGCTTCTCGTCGCAAGCCTCGCCGTGCCAACTTTAAAGGTGATGGCCAAGTCCGGCGTGCTTGGAGAAATCCTTCCGCATACGGATGATTGGCACGTGATTGAGGCTCTGCCAGCCGATCCGATCCTGCGGCTTCATGCGCTTTCTCAGTCGCCACTCACTCTGAAAGAACGCTTCAAACTCTCAAACGCCGATGCACACAAGATAGAAGCGCTCATCGAAGCACCAACCCTTTCGCCTGATCTTAAGCCCGATGAACAACGCCGCATGTTGTATCAACTCGGCCCTGAACTCTGGCGCGATGCTGCCACTCTTTCTTTCGCGCAAAGTGGTGAGGCAAAGTCGGATCGCAAATGGAAAGCATTGATCGCACTCCCCGACAAAACCAGTTTGCCCGCGTTCCCGTTAAAAGGCGCGGACTTGATCAAGGCAGGCGTTGCACCTGGTCCCGCACTGGGCGAAAAACTTGCGCGCCTCGAAGACTGGTGGATTGCATCCGACTTCAAACCAACCCATCAAGACCTGCTTGCCCGATTGGAGAAAATAAAATGTCCGACATTCTGGTGATGAAGACCAAGGGCAAGTCAGCCCCCAAAAAAGAAAAAGCTAAAGCCGATCCAACTAAAATCATCAAGGGAGCGCCCGCGACAACAACCTGGAACCATTGGCTGGGCGAGCAGGGCAGGCTCTATTGCGGTGTGTGGCAATCAACCAAGGGCAAGGTCAAAGTCTCCTACGATGAATGGGAATTCTGCCATTTGATTTCAGGTGAGGTGATCCTCACTGCCGAGGGGAAGAAGAAAGGCACGCGCTTGAAAAAGGGCGATGCCTTCATCATCCCTCCGGGTTTCAAGGGCACGTGGGAAACGGTGAAGAAAGTGAAGAAGCACTACGTGATTCTGCTTCCTGCAGAAAACAAATGACCAAGACAATCCTTATCACCGGGGCCGCCCGCCGCATTGGCCGAACACTCGCACTCGAACTTGCAAAAGATGGCTGGAACGTCGCGGTGCATTGCAATCACTCGCGCCAAGATGCGGAAACCGTTGCCGCCGAAATATCCAAATTGGGTCGGCGCTCCTGCGTTGTGCAAGGCGATTTGGCCGATGCCGCTGTATCCGAGCGCCTGATTTCAGATGCTACAGAATCGCTTGGGCCCCTCACAGCACTCATCAACAATGCCTCGATTTTCGAGCCCGATGAAGTAGGATCGATCACGCAAGCCAGCTGGTCGCATCATCAGGATACAAATCTGCGTGCACCCGTGATGCTCGCACAAAGTTTTGCGCGCCAGCTTCCCGAAAATCTTGAAGGCAACATCATCAACATCATCGATCAGCGTGTGTGGAAATTGAATCCGCGTTTCTTCTCCTACACAAATTCGAAAGCAGCTTTGTGGGCCGCAACGCAAACCCTCGCTCAAGCGCTTGCACCGCGTATCAGGGTCAACGCGATTGGTCCGGGGCCAGCACTTCCTTCGGTGCGAATGGATATCGAAGAGTTCAAAAAACAGGAGCGCCTGACGCTTTTGGGCCGTGGCACTTCGCCTGCGGAAATATCAGAAGCCGCAAAATTCATATTGTCGCAGAAAGCTTTGACAGGACAGATGATCGCACTCGATGGCGGTCAGCATCTTGTGTGGCAAACGCCTGATGTGATTGAGGTTCAAGAATGAAGAAGCCACTGATATCGAGCCATGTGGCAAGCGCCAAGGCGCGCATTCGCCACGTGTTCGTGCGCGATCTCGAACTGATGGCACTGATCGGAATCTATGATCACGAAAAACAAAAACCGCAGCGCATCGTGGTCAACATGGATGTCTCGGTGCGCGAACCCAAGGGCAAGATCAAGGACGATATCAGCCACGTGGTGTCCTACGAGATCATGGTGAAAAAGGTCGAGGAGGTTTTGGCTGAGGGGCACGTGAACCTCGTCGAAACCCTCTGCGAAAAAATCGCCCACGCCTGCCTCAAAGACCGCCGCGTACTGGCCGCAAGAATCCGCGTGGAAAAGCCCGATATCATCCCACATGCCAGGAGCGTAGGTGTTGAAATCGAACGCTCCAGATAAAACAGTTTCTATTTTGTTCTTGACATTCATTGAATACCCTCCTATATGGGGGATGCGAACGGCATCCTGCAGGGTGTCAAACGCAAGACGACCGGGCAAGCACGAAAGTGCAAGCCCCCCGCTGATTGACATCGTGAATATGCTAGCCGGGTTTGACTTTGTTGCTCAAATGAGCTACGTTTGCAAAGAGAGGAATAACCATGGCCGCCACAGCATTTGTCCGCGCACGTATTGACGAAAAAATCCGCGATGAAGCAGCAGCGGTTCTGGCAGAACTTGGCCTGACTGTATCAGATGTGGTACGTATCACATTGACGCGCGTGGCCAGGGACAAGGCCTTGCCAATCGAACTCAAGGTGCCAAACGCAGAAACGCGTGCCGCTATGGAAGAGTCGCGCGCAATGATGAAATCCCGCAAAGTTGGCTATGACTCTGCCGAAGCCTTGTTTGAAGCTTTGGATGCGAAGCAGAAGTGAACAAGCGCGCATCACCGCCGCGCATCTTTCGTTTCTCGAAAAAGTTTCTCAAGGACTGGGAACGCCTGTCGCGCACTGGTCGTTTCAACATGCCCCAACTCAAGGACGTCATGTTGCTGCTGATTTCCAATGATGCACCGTTGGGGCCGGAGTGGCTTGATCACGCGCTGAAAGGTGAATGGGCGGACCACCGGGAATGTCATGTCGGGGGTGACTTTTTGCTGATCTATCAAGTCGAGGGAGATGCGCTGAACTTTGTACGTGTCGGCACACATAGCGAGCTCTTTGAGTAGTGGTCACAAAGATCGCGTAATGGGTTTGAAGGCGGGGCCTTGTATTTCCGGAGTGCTCGTCACCATACTGCGCGGCTGAGGGGACTCGAAATGGCAAAAGTTGCGGCGGCGGATATCAAAGACCGGGAGAGTTGCAGAAGGTGGCTTTTCGCGCGGCCTGAAGCGACGCGCCAATTGGAGGCTGTTGCCATGGCGCACCGTGCCGCCATGCGGGTTGCACCTCTCTACTTGCATGGAGAAAAAAAACGCCTGGGAAAAAATACGAACGGGTTAGCATTGATTTTTAGGGCAAATTTGGCATCACGGATTTGGGCATTGAGTCCGACGCCCGAAACCGCCGCCGCCGCCGTCTTCGCCGCCCCATTCATCGGTTTCCTATTCACCGAGCCTACCTTCACCAGCGACGAAACTTCTGTCGCCGCTTTCGCTGCCGCCGCCGCAGTCACCGCTGGAGTTGCCTTCACCGCCGTTGCTGCCGAAGCCGTTGTTGCTGCAGGCGATGCCATGGCTTCCGCAGTCGCCAACTATGGTGATCCCTTCGTCGACGCCGTTGCTGGCGATATCTTCGCCGACGATTCCTTCGCCGACTCGGTCGCTTTTTCTTGGAAAAACACACAGAATGACGCACTCGATATTGAGCGCGGCGATTCTCCCCAACGTCTGATGAGCAAACCAGTCTGGCGCGAGGGGCCGATTTGGTGGCAAAGCTTTGACTATAGGTTTGGTTTTATGTTGCGCGAGCTTCGCGATGATTGGGATGTCTGGGCCGAGTGGTACAAAACTGTCGCGTTTGGCAAGACGGCGTTTAACTTGAAGAGCACGGCAATTGCACAGACGCTAGAACGCAACATCGCACTGGGCTCGACGGATGGCACGTACAACGGTGCTTTTTGGGAACGCCTACCCTCTGCCGTCAATGCCGACATCAAGCGCTGGGTGGAAGAGGCGCGAGCTGCGGATTCTGAAAATGGCAGCGAATTTCCGATAGTTCCCAATTTACCATTGCCCAATGATCATGTCGCCGGATTTGGCGCGGGTCCCAAAGGCGAGGTAGAAATTCAGCCCGACCCGGCAAAAATGTCGAGCGAACAGGCCGAACTATACGAAGAGGGCAGACATGCTGCTTCCGAGTTGCATTCTCTGGGCGCCAATCGGTTGGGGCAAATTTCGGAGAAGGTCGCAAGACTTATGGAAGTGTTGCCTGAAGACATGCGGGCAATCCGAATGAACCCACTTTGGTCGCGTGTTTCTGCGCTGCGTGAATCCCTGTTGTTGCATGAAAATGAAATGGCCAAGTCAGTTGAACATCGGGATACGTCAGTCATACTTCATGTCGAGACTGCAAGTGCGCTGCGAGTGTGTGTCAGGCAACTCAATGTGTTCATTACTTTCGATGAACGCGGGCGCGCTCTCGATGCGGCGCAATTTGGTCCTGAGCCGCGCAAACGCGCTGCTGCTAAAATTGCTGCTGCGGCACCATTTGTATTGAACCTTGGTGCAATTGCCGAAGGTGCTACTGTCACAATCGTTACAGGTGACCACAACAATGTGCAAAAGCTAGGAAAGACTTTGCACAGCGATCAGGAAATGGATCGCGTTTCCAAACAGGAAGAAAACCTGAGCATCCACATTCTAAGGACAGGATACAACATCGCAAAGGCTGTTCACGCGGCAGGCGCAAGTGACTCGGTGACAAATGTCGCGATTGCGACCGCCGGACAATATGGTCCAGACATCATAAGGTTCATCGCAAAGTACAAAACTTCTTTCGAAGAGTTTGCGAGCTATTGGTCAACAGCAGAGGATGTGATCGCGATCATCAGCAAGATTTCGGACTTGGCGAGCAAGTTGTAGGTTTTCCGACTCGTGGCAGGCGCCCACCCCTTGCCCCTCCCTTGCAGGGAGGGGAAATTTTGCCGTTGAATTGTAAGAATTAAGCCGCGTTTTTCTTGGTGATCGCGGCAAATGCCATCAACGCAGCAACGGCTCCTGCGATTGATGCAAGCCAGCCCGCACCTTCGCCGTCGGCATAAAAGCCGAGCAACTGTCCGGCATAGCTGGCAATGAACGCGCCAATCACACCGACAAGTGCTGTGTTAACAAACCCACGCATGTCATTGCGGCCTGGCAGAACCAACTTTGCCAAAACGCCGATCACAAGCCCAAAAATTATTGTCGACCAAAAGCCCATGGTAATCTCCTGAAGTTTTGCGGTATCTTAGCAGAAGACTTGCAATTGCCAAGCATACCACCATATTGGGCGCATAAAAGAGGAGTCACACACAAAATGGCCTACGATCGTATCGTCCGCACCGCAGCCCCCAGCCGCAATACAATGCCTTCCCTGAAGGCGCTCCTCGCATTGGCTGCAATTGCGGGCTGGTCAAACCGTGACAAGATTGCAGAGATGATCAAAGGCGTGACAGCACCGGGTGGTGCATTCGATGAAGCCAAGAAACAGGTCGGAGCTGAAGGCCCCGGAACCACTTTGAAGCGCGGCCTCGAAGAAATGATGAAGAAATTCGATCAGGCTGGCGAAGGCGAAACCGCGCGCTCATGGGTGGGCACGGGCGAGAACAAGTCGATTGATGAACCGCGCCTGGAAAAAGCCGCAGGCCCCGATTTGATTGGCGAACTCTCCGCACAACTCGGCATCAGCCGCGAAGAACTGCTGAAGCGCCTCACACAGTCACTGCCAATGACGGTGGACAAGGCAACGCCTGCAGGGCGTGTTCCGCTTTAACATTGCCGATATGACACTGTTGCGCTTCATCGACTAAGATGGGCGCAATGACCGATTCATCAGCCACTTCGCCCCTCACCGGCGCTGACCTTATCCGCGATTTTGTCACCAGACTTCCGGGAAAGCCTGGGGTTTATCGCATGGTCCAGGCTGATGGTGATGTGATCTATGTCGGCAAGGCCAAGAGCCTGAAAAACCGCGTTGCGAATTACGCACTGGGGCAGGGGCACAATAATCGCATCGCACTGATGATCTCGCTCACCACGCATATGGAATTTGTGGTGACCGCGACCGAAGCTGAAGCGCTGTTGCTTGAATCGAACCTGATCAAGAAATTGAAACCGCGCTTCAATGTACTGCTGCGCGACGACAAGAGTTTCCCCTATATTCTGATCGCCAAGGATCACGCGGTGCCGCAGCTGGTGAAGCATCGTGGTGCCCGCAATCGCAAGGGAAGCTATTTCGGTCCGTTTGCATCGGCGTCGGCTGTCAATCAGGCGCTCAACACAATGCAGAAAGCGTTTCTGCTGCGCTCCTGCAATGACTCAATTTACAATAATCGCACGAGACCTTGCCTGCTGCATCAGATCAAGCGTTGCTCGGCACCTTGCGTGAATCTGATCAGCGCAGATGACTATGGCAGACTGGTCGATGATGCCGAACAGTTCCTGACCAAGGGGGGCGGACCAGTGAAAGCTGAACTTGCCGCGAAAATGGAAGCGGCAGCTGAAGCGATGGATTATGAATTGGCCGCGCGTTTTCGTGATCGCATTCAGGCCATGAGTTTTGTCACGCAAACCCAAGGCATTAACCCGCAAGGGGTCGATGAAGCCGATGTGTTTGGATTGGCGCAAGAGGGTGGGCAAACGTGCGTGCAGGTGTTTTTCTTCCGCAACGGGCAGAACTGGGGCACGCGCGCATATTTCGTCAAGGCAGACAAATCGGCGGAACCTTCAGAAATTTTCGCAAGCTTTCTTGGGCAGTTTTATGATGACAAGCCATTGCCAGCGCTGATCCTGCTGTCGCATGAATTGGAAGAGCGTGCGCTTCTCGAAGAGGCCTTCAGTTTGCGCGCCGGATCGAAAGTTGAAGTCGCAACACCGCAACGCGGCGAAAAGAAAATGCTCGTCGATCACGCCACCACCAATGCGCGCGAAGCCAATGGCCGCAAACTTGCCGAGACATCTTCGCAGGCGAAATTGCTTGATGGAGTGGCGCAAGCATTTAATCTTGAAGCGCCACCGCGCCGTATTGAAGTCTACGACAACTCGCACATCCAAGGTGCCATGAGTGTGGGTGGCATGGTTGTTGCCGGGCCGGAAGGGTTCAACAAAAACCATTATCGCAAATACAATATCAAGCAGGAGGAAGTGCAAGGCGACGACTTCGGCATGATGCGTGAGGTATTGACGCGGCGGTTTTCGCGCCTGCTGAAAGAAGAAGGCGACAAGCAGGGTGAGGAGAATTCAAGCTGGCCGGATTTGGTGCTGATTGATGGCGGACAGGGACAACTTTCAGCAGCACAGGCAGTGCTGGATGAGTTGGGTATCACCGATGTGCCGTTGGTTGGCATTGCCAAGGGACCAGACCGTGACGCCGGACGTGAGCATTTCTATGTGAAGGGCAAACCAAGCTTCATGCTCGAAGCGCGCGATCCCGTGCTATACTACGTGCAACGCCTGCGCGATGAGGCCCATCGGTTTGCCATTGGCTCGCATCGTGCGCGCCGCTCCAAGGCGATTGGCGTCAATCCGCTGGACGAAATTGCGGGCATAGGTCCCACGCGCAAGAAAGCCTTGCTCCAAAGCTTCGGATCGGCAAAAGCTGTGTCACGCGCGAATGTCGCGGATTTGGCCGGAGTTGAAGGCGTCAGCAAACAGCTGGCACAGGCAATCTATGATCACTTCCACGAGAATGAAAATTGACAGTGAGATGAATGCCTAGATGACAGATGGCGTAACCAAGTCCCTGTTCGGATTGCCCCCATCGAAAGTGTGGACGATCCCCAACATCCTTACCATGTTCCGCATGGGCGTGGTGCCTTTGATTGCGGGCTTGCTGCTGCTGCCGGGAAATACGCCGCGCTGGTGGGCGCTCGGGTTTTACCTGCTTGCAGGCATCAGTGATTTTCTTGATGGCTACCTTGCACGGTTGTGGAACCAGCAATCATCGCTCGGCCGCATGCTCGATCCGATTGCTGACAAGGTGCTGGTTGCGGCGATTTTGCTCGTGCTCTGCGCTGACGGGATTTTATCAGGCGGGCACATCTGGGCCGCGATGATCATCATGGCGCGCGAAGTGCTGGTGTCGGGGCTACGTGAGTATCTCGGCGGCCTCAGCGTGTCCGTGCCCGTCACGCAAATCGCGAAATGGAAAACCACATTGCAGTTGCTTGCCATCGGCTTTTTGATTGCGGGTCCTGCTGGTGATCTGGTTGTGCCTTGGATAACCAAGATTGGCATTGTGGGCCTGTGGATCGCCGCCGCGATCACGCTCTACACTGGCTATGATTACATGCGCGCTGGACTGCGCCACGTGGTGGACTGAAATGAAGATTTTGTATTTCGCACGCTTTCGCCAGATTATCGGGCGCGGTCAGGATGAAATTACACTGCCAGCTGGTGTCGTAACAGCGGGCGATCTGCTGACGCATCTGGCGGCGAGTGATGCATCATGCGCACAGGCATTTGCCAATCTGAAAACCGTGAAGGTGGCGATTGACCAAACCCACGCCGACCTCTCGGCTTCGATTACATTAGCCCGCGAAGTCGCCTTCTTCCCGCCGGTAACGGGGGGATAAAAAAACTTCCGGAAGCCATAGGGGGACCTCCGGAAGCTTTTTTTGGCACGAGAATCGGGGGGCCTAATTCTTGAGCCAATCACTGAAGAATGAGTTCTTGCCGAACAAAAACTTCTTTGGTTTCCGGCGGGTTTCGATAGCTGATGAACTGCTGCCTGAAGAGCTGGATTGGAGAGCTGTTTTGCTTGGAGCTTTCGGTTCAACGACAACATCTACGGTTCTTTGCACTTCCGGTCCGCCAACGCCTGATTGATAAATTTCAGGATTATCGGTCATCATCGGAAGTTCGCAGTCTGTGCAATCCGATGGCACGTCGCCACCACCAGCGTCCAAAACAACTGTTTCATCAGGTGGCGTACCCTCGTCCTTAACCACAACTTCGCCGCTATCGACTGGATCTGAAACTTCGCCACCCGTTGTGTCTTCGGTGGTTACTTCTTTGGCGGGGGCTTCTGCCTCCTGGCTAAAAGCCAGAGCAGGTGAAAGAATCAGGCCAAGGGTGAGAGCCGCAGCGTAACCAGATTTCTTCAGGAGATTTGCGTCCATTTTATATACTCCGTCAAGTACAACTGCGTGATTGCAGATGTTGCCTTTATGCACAAAACGAGATTTCGGGAACCTTTCTGCGATGGTAAGGTTGATGTTATTTGATTTGTGGGATTAACCCTGTGTGAGGAAAGGCTGGTTGAGTGGGCATTATTCGCTTTTCGCTTTATCTGTGTTTGGCATTGGTGGGATTGGTCACTGATCTGAACGCGCAACAGGCTGTGCCCGGTTCAGCTGATAGTGAATCTATGTCGGTTACGTCGGAACCGTCGGATGAGTCACGTTTGCAAACGATGGTTGCTCCCGATGCCGCGACTTCGAACTCGTCAGAAAATTTGCAATCCACGCCTGGTGCCATACCCCGGGTATCTCAACAACCCGTGCCAAGTGGGAGTTCGTCCAGTTCCAACTCCTCCTATAGCTCTTACCAGTCGGATGATGAAGCCGCCCGCGAGGCTTTGCGCCGTGGAAAAATTTTGCCTTACGGACGCTTGTTGAAGCGGGCGAAGCAGGTTGTACCTGGCAACGTTGTCAAAGTCTGGCTGTTAAGGCGCAATACCAATAGTTGGTCCTATGAATTCGTAATCCTGAAAAAGACTGGAGAGATGATGCGCGTGTCACTCAACGCCGGCAACGGCGATGTGATCAAAATCAAGAGACGTTGATGCGCATTCTTGTCGTGGAAGACGAACCCGAGGTGTCTGCCCAGATTTCGTCAGAACTGGAATTGTCGGGCTATGTTGTGGATCGCGCCAGCGATGGCGAGGAGGCCTGGCTGAAGGGCGACACTGAGCCATATGCCGCAATCATTCTTGATCTGGGTCTTCCGCGCCTTGATGGCCTGACAGTGCTGAAGCGGTGGCGGGCCGACGGCATGGCCACTCCTGTGATCATGTTGACAGCGCGCGCCGCATGGACTGAACGCGTTGCAGGTATTGATGCTGGGGCCGATGACTACTTGCCCAAGCCTTTCCATGCGGAAGAGTTGATTGCGCGGCTTTCGGCCGTCATCCGGCGGTCGGCAGGTCATCCAACTGCGCTTCTCAATGTCGGCGAGCTGATGATTGATACGCGCCGCATGAGTGTCAGCCACAAGGGGCGCAACCTGTCACTTACACCGTTGGAATTTCGTTTGCTGCGTTATCTCATGCATCATTCGGGGCGCGTGGTTCCGGCAGGCGAATTGTTCGACCACATTTATACCAACGGCAATGAAATGGGATCGAACGCGCTTGAGGTTTTGATCAATCGGTTGCGCAAAAAATTGGGCGATGGCGTGATTGGTACGAGGCGCGGTCTAGGCTATGTCCTAGAGGCATGAATTTTCTCAATTCGATCCGCGGGCGGCTGGCGCTGGTTTCAGCATTGGTAATTGCGCTGGTCCTGGGCATTGCAGGTTTTGGTCAGGCAGCACTTTTCCGAAGCTATCTTGATCAACGCATCGGGCAGGAATTGAAAAACCGCATCCTCGATGTCGCTGGTGCGTTTCTGCTTGATACAGCGAAAAAACCAAACCTCAGCCGCGCCCCGTTTGATCCACGCTATCGCAATCCATATGGCGGAGCGTATTGGTATGTGCGCGACGGTGGTGCAACAATCTTGCGTTCCCGCTCCATGTGGGACGCAGAACTGGTGGCGCCGGGTGACAAGCCGAACATAAATGTAGTTTCTGTAACGGGACCTGGCGAAACGCTTGTCTACCTCTTGGAGCAGCCCGTAACACTTGGTGAAAGCGGCGATCAAAGAAACTTTATTATTGGTGTTGCCGTAGACGCTGCAGAAGCAGAAGAACTTGCAAGCGGCTTTACGTCGCAAACCACATGGGCCTTGCTACTGATGGGGATCACGTTGTTTGGCGGCGCGTGGTTGCAAGCCAACTACGGATTGCAGCCGCTCACGCGCATCCGGGAACAGTTGGCGCAGTTGCATAATGGCGAAGCAGACCAGTTGGCGGGCCCCTTTCCATCTGAAGTCGATGGCTTGGCGCGCGAGCTTAATGCCCTGTTCGGCCAGCAAAAGCAGTCGCTAACCAAAGCGCGTGAAAGTGCTGGAGCACTGGCACACGGATTGAAAACACCGATGACAATTCTTTATGGTGAAACGCGAAATCTTGAGCGCGCGTCCCATTCTGCAGCCGTTACGCTTCGACAGCAACTTGATCTCATTCAGAAACAAGTGGATCGCACATTGGTAAGGTCCCGCTCGCATGGCGTAAGCGCCGGGATTGGATTGCACGCAGATTTCACCGAAACGGCAAGCAGGCTCGTTGGACTTATGCAGCGCATGCCACGCGGGGACACAATTGAATGGCAGCTACCACCGCATGGAATTTCAATTGCAATGGACTCCGATGATCTCGGAGAAGTGCTGGGCAATCTCCTCGACAATGCCCGTAAATGGGCAAAAAGCCGTGTGGTGATCAGCGCGACCATCGTTCAAAATGGTTTGGTGTCCGTTTCCATTTCCGATGATGGGCCGGGCCCCGGTGCGAGGCATCTCGATGACGATGTGCGAAACAGCAGTGGTCTTGGACTGAAAATTGTCTCGGACCTGCTGAGCGGTTACGGATCGGGAATCGTCATCGAAGGTTCTTCTCCCGGTACGATTGCACGATTCGAGATTGCAGGCTTTGCGGCCAAGGTTGAAGTTACATCTGACCTTTAGACTGCGAAAGCGTCGCGGAAGGCTTCCAGCGCTTTTTCAACATCGCCGATTGCGAAACTTTCGAGACCGACAGGACCGCGATAACCCATCTTCTTGAGGGCCAGCGCAACTTGCTTGTGGTTCATCTCGCCTGTGCCTGGTTCGAAGCGACCTGGATTATCGGCGACTTGCACTTCGCCAATCCACGGCAGGCATTTTTCGGCCCAGCGAACCACGTCGCCCTCACCAATTTGCGTGTGATAGAGATCGAGATTGATCCAGAGTTGCGGGCGATTGACCGATGAAACCAGCTCCAGCACATCGGCAGTAGTATTGAAGGCGCAACCAGGATGCTCCATCAGATTGAGATTTTCCAGCGTGTAGGTGACACCCTCTTTTTCAGCCATGTCACAGATGCGGTGCAGTGTGTCACGCGCTTTCAGCCACATTTTGCCCGTGTTGATATGCGTTTTCACGACGGGAATACCACCATCACCAAGTCCCGTGCCATGCAAGTTGAGGCGCTGCACGCCAAGGCGCTTGCCGATTTGTGCCGTCTCTCGCGCTGACTTCAATAACATGTCCGCACCTTCATCATCAGCAAGGCGGCCTTCGAGATAGCCGTTCATGATGGTGAAAGTGGCACCGGTTTTTTCGAGCTTGGCGAGATCATGTGCAGGCCAGTTCCACAGCCCAACGCCAAAGCCTAAATCCTTCAACTTGCTGGCGCGCCATTCGATCGGGTGATCACGCCACAACATTTCAGCACAGGCGGCGAGTTGGAATGGCATGGTCATTTTGCTGAAGTCCTTATCTCTTGAACTGCTTTGTCGAAAATCTTGAGTGCGGCCACACCCGTTTGCGTGAGGCCATATACACCACGCGCCTCGCGTTGGAACCATTGATACACATTGTCACGAAAAATTCCGGGCGCACGGTCAACACCTGTGGCGAGGCGAATATCCTTGATGCGCGACGCACCATGTGTGGAGAGATGCAACACACAGCGCAACACATCCTGCCGATACGCCGTCATGATTGGTTTGCGCGTCATGCCGCCAAGATTGGGATCGCCCGCACGCCGTTCAAACTCGCGCAGTAACAGCTGCGTGCGTTTGGCGTTCTTGCGCGGAGCATAAGGCACTGGATCAACGAGTGTTTCCGTGCTGCCGGAAGCAGCCACAACGATCAGTCCTAGACCAAGCCGCTTGCAGATTTTAACAGCTTCAGTCGGCACGGATTTCTTTGGACGCGGGATCGCGATGTAAATACTATCCGAAAGCGAAAGCCGATCCACCGCCTGATACAAAACCTGCAAGTTGAAGGCGGTCTTTAACTCAACAATCAGCGGCGGTTCAGTACCGCGTCGCGCCACCACATCACACGACTTGATCTCGGATTTAACAACATACCCCTGCCGCTCGAGCATGCGTTTGATAGGGAGATAAAGATCAGTCTCGGCCATGGTGGTAGAGATAGATGATTCGAGGACTTGCTGGTTAATGCCAGATTTCCGATTGAATTTTCTTCCTCGTATGCTACCGTCTTGCTCTTGGCAATTCTTGCAACCACTTCTGTCTTGAGTGTTCGGGTCAGTCCGGCAGAGCGTGCCGTGCTGGAGGCCGCAAGCGAGAGTGCGCGCACCAATCTCAGCGACTTTGTCAGACGCGCATCGGTTGAAGCTGCTGAAGCAAGCTTGATACAAAGAAACATCGTGACAATTCCAGCCAAGGATTGGGCGGCTTTCGAAGCGTGGGCTACGCGTCCTCCGCAGAAAAATCCGGGATTGAAAAATTTAGCGGAATACAAAAATACTTTTTACCAGAGAAGTACAAATGAATGAGTGACGCAAAACTCTCAGGGAGGGGCGATGTGATCTGGTTTGGTGGTCCAATATCTGGGTCGACGGCCTCATTGCGCATACGCGGAGACGACCTAGATCCTGACGAAATAACGCATCTACTTGAGTGCAAACCGACCAAGTCTCATCGCAAAGGTGATATTGAGATCGGCAAATCAACTGGAAAACGAAATGTCAAGAAAATGGGAATATGGAGCCTAAAAGCCGAAGAAAACTCGACAGAAGAACTGGAAACAAAAATTGCGAAGTTATTGGATAAAGTCACCGATGACTTGAAAGTTTGGAAAAGCCTAGGCCAGCGATACAAGCTCGACATGTTTTGCGGCTTGTTTATGGATCGTTCTAACGAAGGACTTAGTCTTTCGTCTTCTATTATGTCCCGACTCGGAGAACGTAGCATAGAGATTGGGCTGGATATCTATTCACAAGATGTCGACGAGGAATTGGAAAGACGGTTCGAAGCAGCGCGGAAAGCGCCGCCACTCCAATAGCCTCAAAGCTTACGCCCTCACCGCATTCGTATAAGCATCCATCATCGTGCGGGAGATGTTTCCCGGCTTGAATGTGTAGGGGCCGATTTCGGCGACTGGTGTTACTTCGGCTGCCGAGCCCACGATGAAGCACTCGTTAAATGTTGTGAGTTCTTCCGGCATGATGCGACGTTCAATGACTTCGAGTCCTTGTTCGGCAGCGAGTGCAATCACGGTCTGACGGGTGATGCCATTAAGGAAGCAATCGGCTATTGGCGTGTGGATCGCCCCGTCGCGCGTGAAGAAAATGTTGGCACCTGTGCACTCAGCAACGCGGCCCTGCCAGTCCAGCATCATCGCATCGGCGTAGCCTTTTTTCTCAGCGCGATGTTTCGAGATGGTGCAGATCATATAGAGGCCCGCAGCTTTCGCATGCACGGGTGCGCATTGCGGATCAGGGCGGCGATAGTCGGCGATGTCGAGCTTGATGCCCTTCATTTTGGTTTCAGGATCAAACATAGACGGCCACTGCCACGTGCAGATTGCTACATGAATGGTGTTGTTCTGTGCGGAAACTGCCATCATTTCCGAGCCGCGCCAGGCGACGGGACGCACATATTGATCACCGCCGCCGTTGAGTTTCACAACCTGATCCTTCGCTGCATCGATCTCGTCAAGCGAGAAGGGGATTTCGAAATCCATGATCTCGGCTGATTTCTTGAAGCGGATGGAATGGTCACGGGTTTTGAAAATCTTGCCCCCATAAGCGCGCTCGCCCTCGAACACGCAGGAGCCATAATGCAGACCATGGGTGAGCACGTGAACCTTCGCGTCCTGCCAATCGATGACCTTGCCATCCATCCAGATCGAGCCCTCGCGCTTGTCGAATGAAAGTCCGGCCATGATGTTCTCCCGATTGCAGTTTCTATTGACGAAAGTAACAAAAACGGAAAATATGTCAATATGGCTGACATAAATACCACGCATGCTGGAGACGCCGTGTTGGACGACGCGGAAGCGCTGACCCTGGTGGAGCTGATGTTCTTTGCTTACCGCGACTTCGTTGCTGATGCAGACGCGATGTTGGCAGAACTGGATTTTGGCCGCGCCCATCACCGGGTATTGCATTTCGTTGGCCGAAATCCTGGCATGACAGTGGCACAATTGCTCGATATTTTGCAGATCACCAAACAGTCCTTGAGCCGCGTTTTGAAAGATCTGATCGAGAAAGATTACGTGGTGCAGAAGGAAGGTGAAAATGATCGCCGCCAACGACTATTGTTTTTGACGAGCAAGGGCGAAACGCTTTGGCGGCGTTTGGTGGAACCGCAGAAACGCCGCTTCATTGAAGCTGCCAATGGCAGCAGCGCCGAAATGCAGGACTTGCTGTTTCACCTGATCAACGCCGAAAACCGTGATAGTGTTGCGGCATGGTTGAAGAACGCCAAGGGTTGAAGACGTGAACAACGAGGGCCACCACATCCTTGTTGTTGACGACGACACGCGCATTCGTGAATTGCTGCGCGCGTTTCTGGCGCAGAATGGTTACCGTGTTTCGCTCGCGGCCAATGCTGCAGAGGCGCGCGGCTTTCTAGAAAACATTACTGTTGATCTCGCCATTCTCGATGTGATGATGCCGGGGGAGACGGGCCTTTCGCTTCTTGCCGACATGCGTGCGCGCAAAATCGCATTACCTGTGCTGATGCTTTCGGCCCTCGCCGAAACTGATGATCGCATCAATGGCCTTGTCGCTGGCAGTGACGACTACATCGGCAAACCGTTTGATCCGCGCGAATTGTTGCTGCGCATCGAAAGCCTGTTGCGGCGATCAGTCCAACCGAAGAGCAAGATGCAAGCGGTGGTCTTTGGTGACTTCGAATTCAACATCGAACGCGGTGAGTTACGTCGCGATGGCGATCACATCAAACTCACAACGCGTGAGCGCGATCTGCTGCGCATGCTGGCAATCAATGATGGTGCACCACTCAGCAGACAAGACCTCGCAGGAGATGTTGAAAGCGAAACAGCGCGCGCCGTTGACGTGCAGATCAATCGCTTGCGCCAGAAAATCGAGGATGATCCGTCTGATCCCATCTTCCTGCAAACCGTGCGCGGAGAAGGTTATGCGTTATTGATTGATCGCGTGATCGCATGAGTGACAGCCTTGAACAACGTTTCAGCAAGTACTTGGCACGCCATTTGCCACGCGGACTCTACAGCCGTGCGATGCTGATCCTGATCATACCGTTGATCTTGCTGCAGCTCATCATGTCCGGCCTCATTCTCAATTCCTATTGGGACAGTGTCACGAAAGCGCTCGGTCGTTCACTATCGCGGGAGATTGGCCTTATCAACGAACTCTACCAAAAGTCGGACAAGTCTGACGCTGCTATCGCTGACTTGCAACGCATGGTGAAGACCCGCCTGCGTCACGATTTGACCGTGACACGCAATGCGACTCCTCTGCCTGCGCGCAAGCCTGTGCCCTACATTTTTCTCTTCGAACACAAGATGCAGCAATATCTGGAGCGCGAAACCAACAGACCGTTCTGGATCAACAACGCAGTCCCCAATGATGTCGTGGAAATCCACGTTGAGGCAGAGCCCGGTGTGGTCTTCACCATCACAACAGAAGCTGATCGCGCCCGCGCAACGGCAACGCCATTCTTGCTCGGGTTGATGCTGCTATCATCAATCCTGATTGCGTTCACCGCCGCTACATTTTTGCGTCGCCAAATTAGACCAATCCTCGAACTTGCTCGCGCTGCACAGGCCTTCGGCATGGGGCGGGACTTCAAATCATTCAAGCCACGCGGCGCCCTGGAAGTGCGTGTTGCAGGGCAGGCGATGCTCGACATGAAGCGCCGCATCGCACGCCATGTTGATCAGCGCACTACCATGCTTGCTGGCGTGTCGCATGATCTGCGCACCATACTCACGCGCTTTCGCTTGGGTCTTGCGATGCTCGGTGAAAGCCCGCAGGCCAAGCCGCTCGCCGATGATGTCAGCGAAATGCAGCGCATGCTCGAAGACTACATGAGCTTTGCCAAGGGTGATGGCGGGGAGAGTTCTTCGCCTGTCAACATACGTGACAAGGTGAACAGCGTGATCGCCAATGTTACACGCAGTCACCCTTGTGATATCATAGTCACATCGCTGCCCGCACTCACACTCGATCTGAAACCCAACGCGTTCCGCCGCTTGTTGATGAATGTCGTCAGCAATGCCGCGCGCTATGGCACCGAGGCGCAGATTTCGGGCGAGCTGATCGAAGACCGCTTGTGGATTTACGTTGACGACAATGGCCCTGGCATCCCTTTCGAAAAGCGCGATGATGCATTCCGCCCTTTCGTGCGATTGGATGAAGCGCGCAACATGGATGATACAGGTTCAGGGCTGGGCTTGGCGATTGCACTCGATATTGCGCATGCACATGGCGGAGATATCGAGCTTGCCGACTCGCCACTGGGTGGCCTGCGCGTGGCAATCAAGATTCCAATTTAGACAATGATCTAAGACATACGACTGATGTTTTCGTTTTTGCCGAAGGAATTCGAATGACAGATCAAAACAGCCAAGCGGCGCGCTTCGGCATCCAGGGCATGGATTGTGCGGCTTGTGTTTCGAAGATTGAGACTGCGGTCGCGCGGCTTGAGGGCGTGTCGGATGTCAAAGTCGGGCTGCAGACCGAGACACTTTCAGTTTCGTTAAGCTCACCGGATAAGGCAACTGCTATAGAAGAGGTGGTGCGTAAACTGGGATACAATGTGTCGCGCAAGGACGAGGCGAGCGCGCCGCACGCGGTCGCGGCAAAGTCTTCAGGTGATGCGGATCACAGCGACGATGATGGCCACGATCATTCCAAGCACAGCGCAGACGACGGGAATGGTCACGATCATGGTGAACCCATTGAAGGTGCGTGGTGGCAGTCTTCCAAAGGCAAATTGGTCATAGCAACGGGTGCCTTGATTGGCTTGGCCTATGCTGCTGGTCAAGTTTATCCGGTCGCATCCTTGCCTCTATTTTACCTCGCTTGCATCGTCGGAACTTTTCCCGTGGCAAACCGCGCATTGGCTGCGTTAAGTTCAGGTTCATTGTTCACCATCGAAATGCTGATGACCATCGCCGTGATTGGAGCGATCTGGATTGGCGAGGTGGAAGAGGCAGCGTTGGTGGTGTTCCTGTTTGCCATCGGCGAACTGCTGGAGGGCATTGCCGCGGGCCGCGCCCGCTCAGGCATCAAGGCTTTGGCCAAGATCGCGCCCAAGACGGCGTTTGTTGAAACCAAGGATGGGCTGGTCGAAACACCGATTGAACAGATCACCATCGGCAGCATCATCGTTGTCCGGCCTGGTGACCGCGTAGCGGCAGATGGCGTTGTCATCTCCGGCACATCATCTGTTGATGAATCGGCGCTGACGGGTGAATCCGTGCCGCGCAACAAGGATGTGGGCGATACGGTGCTGGCAGGGTCCATCAATGCCGAAGCCGTTTTGCGGGTGCGCGTAGACAAGCCCGCCGAGGACAATCTGATTTCGCGCGTTGTGAAGCTGGTGGAAGAAGCAGCAGACGCCAAGGCCCCATCTGAGCGCTTCATCGAAAAATTCTCGCGCTGGTACATGCCCGCCATTTGCCTTGCTGCGCTTGCCATTGCCATGCTGCCACCGCTTGTCGGCGGTCAATCGTGGGACACATGGATCTACCGTGCACTTGCTTTGCTGTTGATCGGCTGCCCGTGTGCTTTGGTGATCTCCACGCCCGCCTCCATTGCTTCAGCTTTGGCGGCAGGCGCAAAGCGGGGACTTCTGGTCAAGGGTGGCGGCGTGCTGGAAGCCATCGGCAAGGTCAAGCATATCGCCTTCGACAAGACCGGCACGCTCACCGAAGGCAAACCAAAGGTCACGGAAGTTGTTGCGTTCGAAGGCATGACTGATGACAGGCTGATGTCGATTGCAGCCGCCGCTGAGTCAGGTTCGTCGCATCCTCTCGCACTTGCCATGCTGGCCCATGCCAAGGACAAGGGCATCGCCTATACCCCTGTTGAATCCACTGCCATTCCCGGCAAGGGTTTGACGGCAACTGTGGATGGAAAGCCCGTCTTCATCGGTGCACCTTCGCGCATTGGTGTCACCGATGCGGCAGTCCTGAAGCAGGCAGGCGAGCTTGAAGCACAAGGCAAGAGTGTTGCTGTGGTGCTGATCAGCAACAAGCCAGCAGGTCTCATCGCCATGCGTGATGAACCGCGTGCTGATGCCATTGAAGGCATCAAGCGCATCATGGCGCTGGGTCTGAATGCCGTCATGCTGACTGGCGACAATCGTGCCAATGCCGAGTCCGTTGGCAAAATGCTTGGCATGGACGTGAAGGCAGCATTGTTGCCGGAAGACAAACTCGCCGTGATCAAGGAACGGGCACTCGACGGCGGCATCGCCAAGGTGGGCGACGGCATCAATGACGCTCCCGCCCTTGCTGCGGCAACCGTCGGTATCGCCATGGGATCTGGCACGGACGTGGCCCTCGAAGCGGCTGATGCGGCCGTGCTCAACAACAAGGTTACGGATGTGGCTTCACTGATTACACTGTCGCGTCAAACCATGTCAGTGATCCGGCAGAACATCGCCATCGCCATGGGCCTGAAGGCAGTGTTTCTGGTGACAACCGTGCTTGGCATCACCGGGCTATGGATTGCCATTCTGGCTGACACGGGTGCCACGGTTCTGGTGACCATCAACGCGCTCCGTTTGTTGCGCGCGAGGTTTTGATTGGGGTCAGAACAGCTTCCCGCCATTGGGCACGGGGAGTGTGGGTGCGATCATCACGACGCCGCCGTCCCCATCTGGAAATCCGAGCGTCAGCACTTCCGACATGAAGGGGCCAATTTGGCGCGGTGGGAAATTGACAACGGCTGCGACTTGTTTTCCGACGAGTGAGTTCAAGCACGTAGTGCTTGGTGATCTGTGCGGAAGATTTCTTGATGCCGAGCTCCGGCCCGAAATCAATCTTCAATTTGAACGCAGGCTTCTTTGCCTCAGGAAAAGGTGCCGCTTCAACAATCGTGCCAACGCGGATATCGACCTTTTCAAAATCATCAAAGGTGATCAACTCGCAAGCTCCTGCGAACGACGCTTGGCAGCATCGATGGCTTTGATCATCAGCGGCTTCAAGCCATCCTCCGCCATGAGGATTTGCAGCGCTTCATATGTTGTGCCCTTTGGCGAAGTCACGTTCTGACGAAGCGTTGCCGCATCGATGCCAGACTGACGCATGAGTTCACCCGAACCCGAGACCGTAGCGCGCGCCAGGGCCATCGCAAGTTCGGGTGCCAAACCTGCTTCTACGCCAGCAGCGGCAAGACATTCCGTCATATAAAAAATATAGGCCGGACCAGAACCGGAAACGGCCGTTGCCGTGTCGATCTGCGATTCATCAGCGACTTTCACCACTTCTCCAATTGACGAGAGCAGTGCTTCCGCGAGTTGCCATTGCGCTTGTGACACATTGGCATTGCCAGCCATTGCCGTGATGCCACGGCCAATTGCGGCAGGTGTGTTGGGAATGGTGCGGATGACAGCGGCATCGCTGCCGAAATGTTTTTCGAACGATGCAATGGTTTTTCCCGCCGCAATCGACAAGATCAGCGGTCGCGATGCAGCGAAGTGGCGCACGGTGGTCAGCACTTCATCCATCACTTGCGGTTTCACGGCAGCAAGCAGCACTTCAACGCGGCCAATTTGATCCGTAGGCGGATTAAGTTTGACGCCATTTTTTTCAATGAGCGCTTTCACTTCTGGTGGCGGCGAAGGATCCAGCGCCACGATTTGAGCGGGATCGGCCCCGGCCTTGAGCCAGCCTTCGAGCATGGCGCCACCCATTTTGCCCGCGCCGAGGAGAACCAATGTGCCGTTGAGTTTCAGTGTCATGGTGAGGCTTTTACGCCTCGCCTTGCGTTTCGAGAAGGGCGCTGTTCATCGCCTGCTCGGCGGAATGCCCGGCCCAGATCACGAATTGAATGGCGGGATAGAATTTCTGGCAGGCTTCAAGTGCTACTTTCACGAGGCCTTCGCACTGCGCATCATTGGCTTCAGCACCACCTGCGAGCAACAGCGCATGACGGAAAATGATCATGCCATCGACATCCCACAAATCGAAATGACCGTGCAGCAGGCGAATGTTGATCATCATCAACAGACGTTCAACTTCTTCGCGGCGCTTGCCCGGCACCTTCAATTCAAATGCGGATGCAACCAGCAGGGATTCCAGATCATCGCGCCACGTCAACGATACAGTGAGATCGCACCAGCCGCCTGAAACCAACATGACAACTTCTTCGTCACTCGTGCGATCCAACGACCAGTGGCGCGTTTCTGCCAATCGCTCAAGGCGATCCAGCGGGTTGTGGGGCACGTCGTAGTTAGCAAGTGACAGTGGCATAATTCCTCCGCCAACGGATGAATCAATTTGTCTGTTGGCGAGAGTCACAGTGATGGAGTCAACTGAATCGCACAATCATGCGATTGATTCCTCCACACCTAAATTATTGCAATCAGTGATTCAATTTGGCGAGTGCGGCCTCAACCTCAGCGAGTCGCGCAGCGAGCTTCTCATTTTCGGTACGGGCCTTTTCGGCCATGTCGCGGACCACTTCGAAGTCCTCGCGCTTCACCACATTCATGTTGTTGAGCACGCGTTCGACCTGGGTTTGCACCAGCGTATCCACTTCCTTGCGCACACCCTGGGCGGCACCCGAAGCATTGGTCATCAGCTTCGCAAGCTCGTCGAAAAAGCGGGAAGATGTGGTGTTCATGAAAGCGATCTCCTGTTGCGCCATAGCTAAGGTGCCGAGGAGTTAATTTCAAGTGATTGCGAAATCCGCGAAAGCTTGGCAAGAGCAGGGCATGCTGGCTGCCTTTTCGCTACCCGAACTTGATCCCATAGCCCTCTATCTGGGCCCGCTGGAAATCCGCTGGTACAGCCTCGCCTATATTGCGGGCCTTATGTTCGCCAGCTGGTACATGAAGCGGCTGGTTTCCAACGCGCGGCTTTGGGGCAATGAGCAACCCACATTGACGGTCTCCCAGGTTGATGATTTTTTCATGTGGAGCATTCTTGGCGTGATTGGCGGCGGGCGGCTTGGTTATGTACTGCTCTACAAACCGCTTTTCTATCTCGCCCACCCACTCGACATCTTCAAACTGTGGGATGGCGGCATGTCGTTTCATGGCGGATTTCTTGGGGTGGTCATCGCCTGCATCATCTTTGGTCGCAGGCACGGCAAGGGTTTGGATAGCATGCTTGATTTGGGTGCGGCATCGGTGCCTGTAGGTCTGGGCCTTGGTCGCCTCGCAAACTTCATGAACAGCGAACTATGGGGCAGGGCGACGGATGCGCCATGGGGTGTTATATTTCCCGGCCAGAGTTTCGCCCGCCATCCCAGCCAACTCTATGAGGCGATACTGGAAGGTGCTTTGCTGTTTGCACTCGTGATGTGGGCGACGCATCGCAAAGGCGCATTGCAATATGCAGGCCGCGCCTCGGGCATCTTTGCGCTGGTACATGGCGCATCTCGCATCTTCGTGGAATTCTTTCGTGAGCCAGATACACATGTCGGCTATCTCGCAGGCCCGATCACGCTCGGCATGATCTATTCATTGCCGCTCGTTGCCGTTGGCATCTGGCTTTTGCTGCGGTCTCGCCGCACCACATGACCGCGCTCGAAAAAATCATCCGTGCACAGATCGAAGCGGACGGGCCAATGCCGCTGGACCGCTACATGTTCCTGTGCCTCGGTCATCCCGAGCATGGCTATTACATGACGCGCGACCCGTTTGGGCAAAATGGCGACTTCACCACGGCGCCTGAAATCAGCCAGATATTTGGAGAGCTTATTGGTGTGTGGGTGGCAACCCTGTGGGAGCAAATGGGATCACCTCGACACTTCGCGCTGGTGGAGCTTGGTCCTGGACGTGGCACGCTCATGGCAGACATGGTCCGTGTACTGAGCAAAGTGCCTGCCTGCATCAAGGCTGCAGAAATTCACTTCGTGGAATCGAGCCCCGTGCTGCGCGATGCCCAGCGCGAACGCGTGCCGCAGGCAACATGGCATCAACATGTGGCCTCTTTGCCAGCGTTGCCCACAATCATAATCGCCAATGAATTTTTCGATGCGCTGCCAATACGACAATTCATGCGGGACCATTCCGGCACATATGAAATTGTCGTCGATGTCGCAGGCGATGAATTGGTGCTGCGCCAAACGCGATCCCCATTCGCAATTCCTGTGGCGGGCAATGGCATCTTTGAGGAAGCTGCCATCAGCGCAGCCATTGCAACCGAGCTGGGCGATCACCTCGCAAAGCTCGGCGGTGCCGCACTCATTATCGACTACGGTCACATCCGCACTGCCCTTGGCGACACGTTGCAAGCCATGCGCGGGCACAAATTTGCAAACATATTGCAAAGCCCAGGAGAGGCCGATCTCACCGCACATGTCGACTTTGAGGCACTGGCCCGTGCATTCCTCGGAGGCGGCGCGAAACTCGCAGGGCTGATGACGCAAGGTGAATTCCTGCAGGCCATGGGGCTTCCGCAACGCCTTGCGACACTATCAGCAAACATTGATGCAACAGCTGCCGAAAATCTTCAAACAGGCTCGCAGCGCCTTGTGCAATCCGATATGATGGGCCAACTTTTCAAAGTGCTGTGCATGACTTCGCCTGAACTCGCACGGCCCTATCCATTTGGTGTTGAATGATTTCTGCAGCCTCCCTTGAACTTCCACATGTATCTCACGGTTTTTTCACCCGCGAAGGCGGGCACTCCAAGGGCATCTTCGAGTCGTTGAATTGCGGACTGGGATCGGGTGATGATCTCGAGACTGCGAAAAGCAATCGCGCGATTGTCGCTGAGAAAATCGGTGTTGCGCCCACACACCTGCTCTCGGCGCATCAGGTGCACTCGGCTGATGTGCTGCATGTCACAGAAGTGTGGAGCGAGCGGCCAAAAGTTGATGGTCTCGTTACCGATCGCAAGGGCATCGGCCTTGGGATCCTCACCGCTGACTGCGGTCCGTTGCTTTTTGCCGATGATAGTGCAGGAGTCATTGGCGCGTGCCATGCAGGTTGGAAAGGTGCCGTCACCGGTGTCGCACTAAACACTATAAAGGCGATGGAAAAACTGGGCGCAAAGCGCGCACGCATCGCAGCCGTGCTTGGTCCCACGATTTCCAAAGCGAACTACGAAGTGGGTCCGGAGTTCCCAAGGCCTTTCCTAATCCAGGATGAAGCCAACGAAGTATTCTTCACGCCTTCGCCAAAACCCGCACATTTCATGTTCGATCTGCCAGCCTACCTCATGTCAACGCTGGCCAATGAAGGTTTGAAAGGCGTGCATGATCTGGCACTCTGCACCTATGCCGATGCGCGGCGCTTCTATTCATATCGCCGCACCACGCACCGCGGTGAACCGGATTATGGTCGCCTGATCTCTGCAATTGCATTGGTATAGAAATGCTCCGTGGGCTGATCATATGCGCGCTACTTTTAACAGCCTGCACAGGTCCGCAACTGCCATTGTCAAAATCTGATCCCCTCTCACCGCAAGACCCGCTGGTGCAACCACCATGGGAAGCATTGGTTGAAGCAGGCCCCAACGCCTACAAGGACATCGATTTCGAAACGCTCGATGGGCCCCAAGCCAATCAAGGAGCTACAGCAACAACTGAAACTCCAGTGCCCGCGCAAGACCAGATCGCCGCAAACACGTCAGCCGAAAAGCAGGTCATCAAATCTGTGGCGATTGTCTCTATCAAGGGTGGCAAGGGTGCGGGCAATTCCGAACTCACCTCGGCGCTGAAGACCGAGCTGCAAAAGGCAGGCTGGCCCGTTGCCGCAAAAAAACAGGGCGATACGATTCTCATTTCTGCGACGATCACAATCGTCAACGATCCTGAGGGCGAGCGCATCACTATCATCTGGTTTGTCAAAACCCCGGATGGTCGCCCTATGGGTGACGTGAAACAGGAGAATATCGTGCCAAAAGGCAGCGTAAATGCAGGCTTTGGCGAGGCCGCACCGTTGATCGCCGAGGGCGCTGCCAATGGCATTTTCGAACTTGTGGGCAAGTTTCAACAATAACTTTTCCGAAACCGTTGCAGGGCCGCGCGTCATGTCCTATGGGACCCCGCACCATCTCATCTCAGGGTTCTCGAACGCGTCATGAAGCTCATCTCAGGCAATAGCAACAGGCCATTGGCCGAATCGATTGCCTCCTACCTTCAGCTCCCCATGACAAAGGCTGTGGTGCGCCGTTTCAACGACATGGAAATCTTCGTTGAGATCCAGGAAAACGTACGCGGCCAGGACATGTTCATCGTGCAGTCCACAAGCTTCCCGGCCAACGACCATTTGATGGAATTGCTGATTATCATCGATGCGTTGCGCCGCTCTTCAGCCAAACGCATCACCGCCGTGATCCCATACTTTGGTTATGCCCGCCAGGACCGTAAGCCCGGCCCGCGCACACCGATTTCGGCAAAGCTCGTGGCCAACATCATCACCCATGCCGGCGCTGATCGTGTGCTGACGATGGATCTGCACGCAGGACAGATCCAGGGCTTCTTCGATATTCCAACCGACAATCTTTTTGCTGGCCCCGTGTTCGTGCGCGATATCAAGCAGCACAATGATATTGGTAACACTGTCGTGGTTTCACCTGACGTTGGTGGCGTGGTGCGTGCGCGTGCACTTGCAAAACGTCTCGATTGCCCGCTCGCCATCGTCGACAAGCGCCGCGAAAAAGCGGGCGAGAGCGAAGTGATGAACATCATCGGCGAAGTTGAAGGCAAGTCTTGCGTGTTGATCGACGACATTGTTGATTCAGGCGGCACGCTGTGTAACGCCGCTGATGCATTGCTGGCGCAGGGTGCAAAAGATGTTTCTGCCTACATCACGCACGGTGTTTTGTCTGGCGGTGCCGTGGCGCGGATCACTGGATCGAAGTTGAAGAACCTTGTGATCACCGATTCAATCCAACCCACCGAAGCCGTGAAGATCGCGCGTAACATTCGCGTGCTCCCGATTGCCTCACTGATAGGTGAAGCCGTCAGCCGCACCTCACGCGAAGAAAGCGTCTCAAGCCTTTTCGAATAACGGGAGCACGTCATGCCCAATCGCCTCGCTGGAAAAATCGCACTGATCTCTGGCGGTGCCACAGGCATGGGTGGTGCTGCATCAAAACTGTTTGCCGCTGAAGGTGCCAAAGTCGCTATCATCGATCGCAATCTGAAAGCAGCACAAGAAACTGTTGATGAAATCAAACGGGAAGGGGGCGTCGCCTTCGCATTCGAAGCTGATGTTTCCAAATCAGCCGACGTAACTCGCGCCGTCGCAGCAGCGCAAAAAGCCATCGGCAACATCAATGTGCTGTTCAATCACGCCGGCACTATCGTGATAAAACCGTTCCTCGAAACCACCGAGGAAGAGTGGGACTTCCTGCACGATGTGAATGTGAAGAGCATGTTCCTGATGACCAGGGCCGTGATCCCACAGATGCTGGCGAGTGGTGGCGGTTCAATTGTTTGCACCTCGTCGATCTCAGCCGTGCTCGCCACACCGAACGAAGTGCTCTACGACACCACAAAAGGGGCCGTGCACATGTTCGCGCGCGCCATCGCAGTAGAGTTTAGGGACCGTAAAATCCGCTGCAACGCCGTCTGCCCCGGCTTCATCCGCACACCACACGGCAACAAGGAAGTGTGCGAACTTGCTGCCCTGGGCGTTGACGTCTCGGACGCAGCGATCATCGCGGCACAGGGAAGAATGGGCGAACCCGAAGACGTAGCCCGTGCCGCACTCTATCTCGCATCAGACGAGTCAGACTTCGTAACAGGCCAACAACTCTTCGTGGATGGCGGCTTTTCGGCGGTGTGAAAGTTTCAGCCTTGGTGTTGCTTCCTGATCTTGCGAACAAGATAAGCCACAATCGCGACAGACAAGATGACCAGCCCCGCTTTCATCCATTTGTCATTTGCAAGTCCAAATGGCCCGATGACCTGAAACAGTAATTGCGCAACATAGTAACTGATCGCCGCAACTGACAGGCCCTCAACAGTTTGTTGCAAACGCAGTTGCAATTGCGAGCGATTATTCATTGCAGCAAGAATATCAGCGTTTTGCTGTTCAAGTTCGATATCAACGCGCGTGCGCAAGAGATCAGCAGCGCGCGAAAGTTTTTCTGCAACCCGCTCCTGCCGATCTTCAACGCTGCCGCACGTACGAATTGCTGGTGCAATGCGCCGCTCCATGAATCGTGAAAGCGTCGGCCAATCCCCCAGCGGCTCTTCGAGCAATTCGTCGGTGCGCGCGCGCACGATCTGATGATAAGCCCAACTTGCGCCAAATCGATATTGCGTCTTGGAAGAGCTTGCTTCGATTTTGCCCGCGAGCGCCATCAATTCCGCAAGCAACTGACGGTTTGCAGCGATACCTTTGACTTCGGAAAGATCTGCGGCAAGTTCCGCCAACCGGTTTTCAAAGTCTCGCACAACGGGCTGAAGCTGCAGCGCAAGCGGCAATCCAAGCAAACAAAGTGTGCGATAGGTTTCAAGTTCGAGGAGCTGCAACACCAACGACCCAGCGCGTAAAGGTGCCAGTTTCTGTCCAAGTACCAGATAACGAACATAGCCATCTGATGTGACACGAAAGTCAGTCGCGATGAGTACGCGTCCCGCTGCCGTCCTGCTTGCAGCTAAGCTTGCAGGATCAAAATTCTTTTGCCACTCCTCTCCCTCCCGCTCCTCGCGATAGATCAGATCGACGGATACCAGATGCGGACCCGGTTGCGGCAAGTCATCCATGAAATGTGCAAAGTTGGAAGCGGGTCTTTCGAAATCTGTATCTTCAGCTTTCGGCTCAAAGCCCCAAGTGTAGGTGGTGAATTCCGCGTGTTGTTCCCAGCGCAGCGAGCCATTCGCCAACTCGATCTTGTGGTGGCGCGCTTTTGCATCGGGCCCACGTTGGCCATGGGTGATGCAATATGAAGCGAAAGCCTGACGGTCCTTCCCCGCAAGCTCTGCATCAGTGGCGAATGCAAAGTGCAACACGCGCCGCGGCGCAGTCAACTCCGCGAAAGGGCGTGCGTGCACTTCGCCGATGACCGAACTGCGAAGGGGGTGGGGCTCAAACATCGACGCAACCTTACAGTCCTAGATGTCGTTAATGCGACAAAATCGCCATGCGTTGGCTGCAGGCAGTAATGCGCACCGATCAACCCAGCCAATTTGCGCCTCTTCCAATCCACATTTGCTGTGCTACACCGCGCACCATGTCGCCAATCATTTCAATTCAGAACGTCACCAAGACCTATAAATCCGGCCTCAAGGCGCTGGATGATGTTTCGCTTGATATCGCGCGTGGCGAGATTTTGGCGCTGCTTGGTCCTAATGGAGCGGGCAAGACGACTTTGATATCGACGATTTGCGGCATCGTGACGAAGACTGATGGCACGATCACGATTGATGGCCATGACAATGTCCGGGATTATCGTGCGGCGCGCGCGATGATCGGGCTTGTGCCGCAAGAATTGCACCTGCCGATTTTCGAGAAGGTGATCGACACGGTTCGCTTCAGCCGCGCGTTGTTTGGGTTGACGGCTGATGAAGCCCATGTCGAAAAAGTTCTGAAGCAGCTTACCTTGTGGGACAAGCGCGATTCAAAAATCGTCACCCTGTCCGGCGGCATGAAGCGGCGCGTGCTGATCGCCAAGGCGCTGTCGCATGAACCAAAAATCCTGTTCCTCGATGAACCCACTGCTGGCGTTGATGTGGAACTCAGGAAGGACATGTGGAATGTGGTGCGTGATCTCCGAGCGCAAGGCGTGACGATCATTCTCACCACGCATTACATCGAGGAAGCCGAGGAAATGGCGGACCGTGTTGGCGTCATCAACCAGGGCCGCATCATCCTGATTGAGGACAAGGCAACCTTGATGCAGAAGCTTGGCCAGAAAAAACTGACACTCGACCTCGCAGCACCTCTGAATGAAGTACCGCCCGCGTTGTCGCGCTTTGGCCTTGAGCTTGTGCAGGATGGCAAGAGCCTAGCCTATGTCTATGATACAAAAAGTGGTGCCGCGACTGTAGCTGAACTTCTAGCCGCTGTGGCCGCAGTGCGCATCGATTATATTGATCTGCACACGGAGCAATCATCGCTCGAAGACATTTTCATGGGACTTGTAAAACAATGAACCTGCGCGGTGCCTATGCCATTTTTGAAGCGGAGATGAAGCGGTTTTACCGCACCATCGGCCAGAGCCTTGTTTCGCCGGTGATCTCGACCATTCTGTATTTCATCGTGTTTGGCGCTGCCATTGGTTCGCGCATCGAAAAGATTGAGGGTGTCGAATATGGCGCGTTCATCGTGCCCGGCCTGATCATGCTGTCACTGCTCACACAGTCCATTTCGAATGCCTCGTTCGGCATATATTTCCCGCGCTTTTCCGGCACGATTTATGAGTATCTCTCGGCACCAGTTTCAGCATTCGAAATGGTGCTGGGCTTTGTCGGCGCTGCGGCGGTGAAGTCAATTATCATCGGGGTCGTGATCCTCGCCACTTCGGCCTTGTTCGTGCCGCTGCACATTGCACATCCCTTCTGGATGGTCGCATTTCTGCTGTTGACGGCGGTCACCTTCAGCCTCCTCGGATTCATCATTGGTCTGTGGGCGGATGGTTTTGAAAAATTGCAATTGATCCCGCTGCTTATCATCACGCCACTCACCTTTCTGGGTGGCAGTTTCTATTCGATCAACGTGCTGCCGCCATTCTGGAAAACCGTCTCGCTGTTCAATCCGGTCGTATATCTGGTCAGCGGCTTCCGCTGGAGCTTCAACGAAGTCTCAGACGTCAACGTGAGCTTAAGCCTCGGCATGACGGCGCTCTTCCTGGCACTCTGTCTGGGCATTGTGGTCATGCTGTTCCGCACGGGGTATAGGTTGAAGGCGTAGCGCGATTTGAGAAAATACCGATTTGTGTTATCATCAAGTCATGAAGCCATCGTCAGCCATAGAACTGCACCGTGAAACAATCCGCGATCTTGTGGCGCACCACAAAGCCAAAAACCCGAGGGTGTTTGGCTCGTCTGCGCTTGGGCTAGACCATGAAGGCAGCGATTTGGATATCCTCGTCGAAGCACTTCCTGGTGCCACGCTGTTTGATTTGGGTGGATTGCAAGATGCGCTCGAGCAGCTGCTCAAAACCAAGGTGGATGTTGTGACCGAGAAGGATTTGCCAATGGCATTTCGATCGGAAGCCATCACAACAGCCAAGGCGCTTTAGTTTTGCATCACTTCAGAGTTTTGCCGGACCAAATGCGCGCTGCTGCACAAGGCGCAATCATTTTCGTCGACGGCTATTCCAAAACCGATTTTTTGAAAGACCGGAAGACCCAACATGCATTCGTATTGCCTGCGCTATTGCGCCAGCTTGAAGTAAATGAGGCCAATGCCCCGTCTTCTCCTTAATCTCCAAAACATTCATCTGACCTTTGGTGGCGCTCCTGTGTTGCAGGGCGCGGAATTGATGCTGTCTGATGATGAGCGCATTTGCCTTGTCGGCCGCAATGGCTCCGGCAAATCAACGCTGCTGAAAATCGCAGCTGATCTTTTGGAAACCGACAAGGGCGATATTTTCCGCCAGCCCGGCACCACCATGCGCTACCTGCCGCAGGAGCCTGACATGTCGGGTTATGCAACCGTGATGGATTATGTGGTCGCGGGGCTCGGTCCCCTCGATAATCCCTATCTCGCGCAAAACCTGCTCGCCGAACTTGGCCTCACGGGTGATGAAGATCCGTCGCGACTTTCCGGCGGTGAAGCGCGTCGCGCCGCGATTGCCCGCACGCTCGCACCCCAGCCCGATATATTGTTGCTCGATGAGCCAACCAACCATCTCGATCTCCCGATCATCGAATGGCTCGAAGCAAAGCTCAAGGCGTCTCGCTCTGCACTGATCCTGATCAGCCATGATCGCCGTTTTCTTGAAGCGCTGTCCAATCGAACGATTTGGTTGGATCGCGGCACATCACGCAAACATGGCCAAGGTTTTGCAGGCTTTGAAGAATGGCGCGACCAGGTTCTGGCCGAAGAAGAACGTGAGCAACAATTGCTCGCTCAAAGCATCGCGCGCGAAGAACACTGGATGCGTTACGGTGTTACCGCTCGCAGAAAGCGCAACATGCGCCGTGTCGAATTGCTGGGCTCACTCCGAAAGCAACGCAAGGATTATGCGGGCGCCGTGGGCCAAGTGAAGCTCTCAGCTTCAGGTGCTGATCAATCAGGCCGCATGGTCGCGGAACTCAAGAAGGTCGACAAGTCTTTTGGCGAGCGCACCATCGTGGAAGAGCTCGATCTCTTGGTCATGCGTGGGGATCGCTTGGCGATCATCGGCCCCAATGGTGCGGGCAAGACGACACTGATCAAGCTGATCACAGGCGCAATCGAAACCGATTCCGGCACGGTGAAGCTCGGCACCAATCTTGAAATCGTGATGCTCGATCAGTCGCGCCAGAGCCTTGATCCCACCAGCATGGTGCAAGATGTGATCACCGGTGGCCGCGGCAATCAGGTCACCATCAACGGCGAAACCAAACACGTTGTGAGTTATATGCGCGATTTCCTGTTCAGGCCCGAGCAGGCGCGCACGCCAGTGAGCGTGCTTTCGGGTGGTGAACGCGCCCGTCTCATTCTCGCGCGCGAACTCGCCAAGCCATCAAACCTTCTGATCCTCGACGAACCCACCAACGATCTCGATCTTGATACGCTCGAACTGCTGCAAGAGATGCTGGCGGATTATCCCGGCACGATTTTACTAGTCAGTCATGATCGTGACTTTCTCGACCGTGTGGCAACTTCGGTGTTGATGCATGAAGGCGATGGCAAATGGACTGAATATGCAGGCGGCTACACCGACATGCTGGCCCAGCGCGGCGAGGGTGTTACTGCGCGCAAGGTGAAGCAAGCCACAAAGTCGACTGAAAAAATCGGACGAGAAGTAGCAGCAGCGCCAACTGCGAAGCGCAAACTTACATTCAAGGAAAAACACGCGCTCGAAACTCTTCCGATGAAAATTGATCAGCTCACGGATGAAATCGCCAAGCTGTCCCTCGCCATGTCTGATGGCGGCCTGTTCACCCGCGACCCCGCCAAGTTTGAAAAAACCTCCTCACGACTCGCCGCCGCGATGACCGAGAAGACCGCTTCCGAAGAGCAATGGCTTGAACTCGAAATGCTGCGCGAAGAATTGGGCGTTTAGGCCTCTCTGTAAATCCACGCGACGCGCGCCATGGCCAGTGAAGGCGGTAGCGCTTGCATCACCAGATTGCGCGCAAGCCGCAATGGCCCTGCAGCATGATATGTCGTGAGCATCGCTTGTGATGCCTGCTGCAACTTTTGTGTGCGTGGGATTCGACGTTTCTCGAAATGTGCGAAAAACTCAGCAACTGAAGCCGAAGCCGCAAATGATGACTTCATCTGTGCCGCATCTTCGAGAGCCATCGCCGCACCTTGGGCGAGATAGGGCAGGGCGGCGTGTGCTGCATCTCCGATCAGGCAGGTCGTGTTCTGGTGCCATGTTGTGAGCGGTGGCGCTGACAGCGCAGGCCAGGTCGACCACTCAGGCACACTTGCGATGACCGACTGCAAAGCGTCACAGCAATTTGCGAAGCCTTGGACGACACTTTTGGAGCCTGATGTCGTGGCAACGATGTTCATGACAGCCGGATTGCCAACCGCGTACTGCACAAGATGCGCACCTGGGCAGAGCCATAGCGTAACACTGTCGACGCGATCTTTCGCTGGGACCATCGCGCGATAATGCGTGACGTTGTGTTGGACAGCAGGGGCACCAAACATATGCATGCGTATTAGAGAATGGACGCCATCTGCCGCGAGAAAAACGTCACATTTATCGGGGTTGGAGACTTTCGAACCTGTAACAAGTTTTGCGCCGACGCGCTTTGCGCGCTGGAGCAATGCACCATGAAGGTCTGCGCGTTTGGCCACACGATAGGGCGAACCAAATTTCTGTTCAAAGTGTTGGGCAAGATCGATCCGCTGCAACGCGCGCCCGGAAACACCATCCCGGATCATCAGCGCCGTTGGCCGCGTCGTGATTGCCTCAACTTCATCCCAAATCCCAAGTGCTTGCAAAGCGCGTACCGCGTTGGGACCAAGCTGCACGCCCGCGCCCACCTCGGAAAAGGCCTGAGCCTGCTCATGTATTGTGACCTGATGACCAAGTTCGACCAAGCCAATGCCAGCCGCCAAGCCGGCAATTCCGCCGCCCGCAATCGTGATGGAGAGATTTTTCACAGCCTGTTCTTGCCTTGCCTTACACAGCGCGAGCGCATAGTAAGTGCCGCGACAAATAGAGGATACCATGGCTTTCATATCAGACGCGCTGAACCGCATCCAGCCTTCAGCCACGATTGCAATTTCCAACAAGGCGCAGGCCATGCAGGCCGAGGGGCTGAATGTGATCGGCCTTGCCGCAGGCGAGCCAGACTTCGACACGCCTGATAACATCAAGGAAGCAGCCATCGCAGCGATCCGCGCGGGCAAGACGAAGTACACAGCGGTTGATGGCATTCCTGAATTGAAGAAGGCCATCGTTGCGAAGTTCAAGCGCGAGAACAATCTCGACTACAAGCCCTCACAAGTGTCGGTTGGCACGGGTGGAAAGCAGGTTCTTTTCAATGCTTTGATGGCAACCGTTAATCCGGGAGATGAAGTCGTGGTGCCCGCACCTTATTGGGTCAGCTACCCCGATATCGTGATGCTCGCTGGTGGCATTCCCGTGATTGCGCAGGGTGATCCGGCCAAGGGTTTCAAGCTGCAAGCCACCGCTTTGGAAAAGGCGATCACACCCAAAACAAAGTGGTTGATCTTGAACTCGCCATCAAACCCGTCTGGTGCGGCCTATACGCGCGCTGAACTTCGCGCACTCGCCGATGTGTTGCTGCGCCACCCGCAAGTGCACATCCTCACCGATGATATGTATGAGCATCTGGTCTATGACGATTTCGCCTTCACCACGATCGCCGAAGTCGAGCCAAAACTTTACGACCGCACGCTGACGATGAATGGCGTGTCGAAATCCTATTGCATGACCGGCTGGCGCATTGGCTATGCCGCAGGTCCTGAACCGCTGATCAAGGCAATGGCAAAACTGCAATCGCAGTCCACATCGAACCCATCATCCATCGCGCAGTGGGCAGCGGTTGAAGCACTCAACGGTCCGCAGGATTTCATCCCCGCCAACAATGAAGTGTTCAAGGAACGCCGCGATCTTGTGGTGTCAATGTTGAACCAGGCCAAGGGCATCACTTGCGCCACGCCGGAAGGCGCATTTTATGTTTATCCATCTTGCGCAGGTGCCATTGGCAAGACAGCACCATCAGGAAAAACCATCACCAGCGATGAAGAATTTGTGACTGAACTTCTGGCATCAGAAGGTGTAGCAGCTGTGCACGGTGCCGCGTTTGGCACATCACCCTACTTCCGCATCTCCTATGCAACGGCAACATCAATTCTCGAAGATGCCTGCCAGCGCATTCAACGCTTTTGCGCCAATCTCAAATAAGGAAAATAAAATGTACGCAACAACAATTCCTGTGCTCGTTCACAATCTGAAGGCGCTCAATGTCATTCTGAAAAAAGCTGAAGCGCATTGCGAAGCCAAGAAGATCGAGGCTGATGCGATTTTGAATTTCCGCCTCTACCCCGACATGTTCACTTTCGCGCGCCAGGTGATGCTGACGACGGATTTTGCCAAGGGCATCGGCGCCAGACTTTCCGCACAAGCCGTGCCTAGCTATCCCGATACCGAGAAGACATTTCCCGAATTGGTTGCGCGCGTTGAGAAGACGATCAGCTTCCTCAATGGCATTGATGCGGCTGCTTTCAAGAACGCCGACACGCGCGAAGTGACGGTGCGGATTTCGCGCACCGAGGAAAAGACAATGCCGGGCGCTGAATATCTCAACCGTTTCGCTTTACCAAATTTTTACTTTCACATGACGACGGCCTACAACATTCTGCGCCACAATGGTTTAGAGTTGGGCAAGGGTGATTTCATGGGGCGCGGAATTTGATTTTTTTGCCACATTGAGACCACATTCCGGGGTGATCACCCTCTCGCGATAAACATTGGAGAAACAAGAATATGAAATTTACACTTGCCGCATTCGGCCTCGCTGCTGTTGTTGCAGCTACGACAGTTCCCGCTCAGGCTGGCGGCATCAAGGTAGGCGTACTCACCTGCAAGATTGATGGCGGCGCAGGCTGGATCATCGGATCCAACAAGGATGCGGATTGCACCTTCAAGGGTGTTGGCGGTCGTCGCGAGCATTACAAGGGTTCGATGACCCGTCTTGGCGTTGATGTTGGCGTCACCACGGATACTGTTCTGGGCTGGATCGTATTTGCGCCTGGCAAGCTCAAGAAGGGCTCGCTCAAGGGTGGCTATTCCGGCGTTGGCGTTGAAGCCACACCCGGCATTGGTCTTGGTGCAAACGTCCTCGTTGGCGGTTTCCGTCAGTCGATCAATCTGCAACCCCTCAGCGCACAGGCCCAAGTCGGCCTCAACGTCGCTGCAGGCATCGCAAATCTGACGTTGACCTCGCATAATTGATTTCCATACAATTCAAGAGAGCCCCCGCCCAAAAGCGGGGGCTTTTTGCTGCCGACTTGAAGTTAGCTAAGAAGTTAGCTAAGTTTAGCGTATGAGTGTCACAATCCACGAAGCCAAAACGAATTTGTCGAAGCTCCTCAAGCGCGTTGAAGCGGGTGAGGAGATTGTGATTTCGCGTGGCAACAAGGAGATTGCGAAGCTTGCGCCTTTGGCCGACGACGCCAAAGCTCTTCCACGGAAATCACGCGGTCGTGGAGCATGGAAAGGCGAAGCCATTATACACCCTTCCTTCTATGATGACATGACGCCAGAGGAACTGTCACTTTGGGAAGACGGTCCAATTGAACCTCCTCGTTGATACTCACGTTCTCATTTGGCTATTGAACGATGCGTCGGATTTAACCGAAACGCACTACGAGTATCTTGAAGCCCCGGCCAACAAGATATTAATAAGCTCAATTTCGATTTTTGAAATTCAGACGAAGCAGCGCATTGGAAAGTTGAAAATTCCGACACGCTATTCGACAAACATTATTCGTATTTTCAATGATTTTGATTTTGAATCGCTCGATCTCAAGCCAGTGCACGCTGACCTCGCAGGCCGCCTACAGGGCCTTCACAAAGATCCATTCGACCGATTGTTGGCGGCGCAATCGATTGTTGAACAAATCCCAATTATGACAATAGATGCGCGCCTGCGCGATCTCGGCGCCACCGTCTTGTGGTAAACACCAAATCGCTCTTGCGCGATTTTTAAATCAGGTCCACTCTCTCCCCGTTTGGAGCCGCCTTCGGCGATGACTCCTTGAACGCATGTCGCCGCAGGTGGCCCCTCAATCTTCAATCTGGAGGGACTATCCATGACTGTTGCATCTCACACCCCAAATACCAACGGCAGACGAGCAAGGGGCCCGCGAATGATCGCACTCGTTGGCCCCTATCAATCCGGCAAAACAAGCCTGATGGAAGCCATGCTCTATCGCGCAGGTGCCGTGTCGCGCCAAGGCCGCATTGCAGATAAAACCACGCTTGGCGATGCCTCAGCCGAAGCGCGCGCCCACGCGATGGGCGTTGAACTCAACACTGCAACATTGCAATTCATGGGCGAGAGTTTCACGCTGGTTGATTGCCCTGGTTCAGTGGAATTTGCGCAAGACACGCGCGCCGTGCTGCCCGCCTGCGATGCTGCAATTGTTGTGTGCGAGGCGGATGCGAAAAAAGCACCAGCACTGCAAGTGATCCTCAAGGAACTGGACGATCTCAAAATCCCGCATCAGGTTTTCCTCAACAAGGTCGACAAGTCAGATGCTTCACCGCGCGACGTATTGGAATGGCTGCAACCCGTCAGTGCCACGCCCCTGGTGTTGCGCCAGCTCCCCATTTTCAAAGATGGCATTGTGACGGGCTTCGTCGATCTCGCTTTGGAACGCGCGCACATCTATCGTGAGCTCGCCGAAAGCACCGTGGTTGATTTACCGAAAGACCTCGCAGAGCTTGAGAAATCCGAGCGCTTTGCGATGCTCGAAAAGCTTGCCGATCACGATGATGAATTGATGGAACAATTGCTCGCCGATCTCTCGCCACCGCCCTCACGGGTGTTCGAGGATTTGTCGAAGGAACTCGCACAAGGTCTTATTACGCCTGTGTTTTTTGGTTCCGCAGAACATGGCCACGGTATTGGTCGCTTACTGAAGTCGCTGCGTCATGATGTGCCTGAAGTCACCACCGTTGCGGCGCGTCACGGTATCAGCAATGCAAAAGGACCAGTGCTGCGCGTGATCAAATCGATCCACACCGCGCATGGTGGCAAGCTGTCACTGGCGCGCGTACTTTGTGGCGAAATGCTTGATAGTGCCACGCTGGTCACTGCTGCGGGTCTGGAAGGCCGCGCTGCGGGTCTGTTCCAACTGCAAGGCCAGACGCAGAACAAGGTCGCCAAAGCCACCGCGGGTGACACGATTGCGCTAGGCAAGCTCGACCAAATTCCAACCGGTGCGATACTCTCCACCACGCCGCTTGATCTGCCGAAAGCGCCGCGCGTTGAAAGGCTCGCACATGTCTATGGCCTTGCCGTTTCCGTTGCGGACAGGAAGGACGAAGTGAAACTCGCAGCATCGATCAACAAGCTCGTCGATGAAGATCCATCCTACGCGCTCGAGCATAATCACGACACCCATGAAATGGTGCTGTGGGGGCAGGGGGAGATGCATTTGCGCGTTGGCCTCGAGCGTCTCACCAATCGCTTTGGCGTCACTGCACAAACGCGCCCACGCCAGGTTGCCTACAAGGAGACAATCAAGAAGCCCGTCACCATTCGTGGGCGTCACAAGAAGCAATCCGGTGGCCACGGCCAATATGGCGATATCACCGTGCAGATCGCACCTCTCACGCGCGGTGAAGGCTTCAAATTCACCGACACGATTTCAGGCGGCGTGGTGCCCAAGCAATATATCCCGGCTGTTGAAGCAGGCATTCGCGACTGGATGGGAAAAGGGCCGCTCGGATTTCCGGTCGTCGACTTCACCGTCAATCTCAACGATGGCTCGTATCACGATGTCGACTCCTCCGAGATGGCGTTCAAGACCGCAGCACGCATCGCGATGAGCGAAGGAGCACCCCAATGCACGCCGGTTTTGCTGGAGCCCATCGTGGCAATTGAAATTCACGCACCCAGTGAAGCAACCGCCCGCGTCAACCAGATCGTCTCCGGCCATCGTGGCCAGTTGATGGGCTATGACGCGCGCGACGGCTGGACTGGTTGGGACACTGTGAAAGCACACATGCCGGAATCTGAACTCGCACAACTCATCATTGAGCTGCGCTCCGCCACGGCAGGTGTGGGCACCTTCAACTACAGCTTCGATCACATGGCGGAAATGTCAGGCCGCGCCGCCGAGCAAGTGGTGCAGGCGAAGGCGCATTAAGAATTTGAGGCCGGGCTCCGTTTGGAGACCCGGCCTCAACTCACATTGTGGGGACTGATTTTACCCAGTCAGGTTTTTGGCGAAGGTGGACGTGGGGCTGACAATGATTCGCCAAATACGTGTGAGCCACAGGTTTGATACACCATAAGCGAGCAACTGCAACCTTATAATTAAGAATGCGAAAATAGCAACTTATACGATAGTTGCCTCAGAAGCTCCATTCCTTGGCCTTGGCCACGATGAAGTCACGGAACACCGTCACGCGCTTGGTTTCCTTCAACTCCTCGGGATAAACGAAATAGGTGTCATACATCGGCGTCTCGATAGGAAGATCAATGCGCACCAAATTCATGTCGGGCGCGATCAGATAGTCGGCGAGAATTGCGATGCCGGCACCGGCTTGCACGGCGCGCCGCAAGCCATAGGCACTGTTCACGGTGAGGGCCACAGAGCGCGGATCGTTTTCAGGTCGTCCCGTTGTCCGCAACATCGAAAGATCCTGCAAGTAACTCGCTCCCTGGAAAATCATGACGCGGTGCTTGTCGAGTTCCTCGATTGATTTCGGAATGCCGTGGTTTTTCACATACTCAATCGATGCAAAAATATGATGATGCACGGTGAAAAGCTTGCGCTGAATGAGATCAGGTTGCGTCGGCCTGCGCAGGCGAATGGCCACATCCGCCTCGCGCATTGAAAGATCAAGCTCTTCGTCTTCCAAAATCATCTGTACACGGATGTCTGGATAAAGCTCCATGAACTCCTTGATGCGTGGCGTCAGCCACACCGAACCAAGCCCCACCGTCGTCGTGATCTTGAGATCGCCCGAAGGCTTCTCCTTCGAATCCATCAAACGTGTTTTCGCTGCAGCAAGCTTGGTGAACACCTCATGCGCCGTGCGATACAGAACCTCACCTTGCTCAGTGAGGATCAACCCGCGCGCATGGCGGTGAAACAGCGGCACATGCAGATCATCTTCCAGTGCGCTGATTTGGCGGCTGACCGCCGATTGCGAGAGGTTGAGTTCAGTGCCCGCATGGGTGAAGCTCCCGGCATCAGCAACGGCGTGAAAGATGCGCAGCTTGTCCCAATCCATAACTCACTCCGCAGCGATCTTGGTTTCGGCATGCTGCGTATGCAGCCAGCGCTCAGCCTCGAGGGCAGCCATGCAGCCCATGCCAGCAGCAGTCACAGCCTGACGATAGACATCATCCGTCACATCGCCAGCCGCAAACACGCCGGGAATTTCTGTAACCGTCGACCACGAGGCCGTTTGCAAATAGCCACCATTTTTGAACGGCAACTGCCCCACAAACAATTCCGTTGCCGGCTTGTGACCAATCGCAATGAATACTCCGTGTACGGACAGTTCTTCCGTGGCCCCCGTCTTCACACTCTTGAGCCGCACAGCAGTCACACTCTTCGGATCCTTGGTGCCCAGCACCTCATCCAAAGTCGTATCCCACTTCACCTTGATCTTCGGATGCTTGAACAGGCGCTCCTGCAAAATACGCTCCGCCTTGAATTCATTGCGGCGATGAATGACAGTCACTTCGCTGGCAAAGTTCGTGAGGAACAAAGCTTCCTCGACAGCAGTGTTGCCACCACCCACCACAAGCACCTTGCGGTCGCGATAGAAAAATCCATCGCACGTCGCACACGCCGAAACACCAAAGCCCTTGAACTCATTCTCACTCGGAAGGTCGAGCCACTTTGCCTGCGCGCCTGTGCAAATGATCAGCGCATCACAAGTGTATTCCGTGCCCGAGTCACCTTTCAGCCAAATGGGCTGGTTGCGCAATTTCACCTCAGTGATCGTATCGCTGATCACTTCCGTGCCCATATGCTGGGCCTGCGCTTTCATCTCTTCCATCAGCCACGGCCCCTGGATCGCCTTGGCAAAGCCCGGATAATTTTCAACATCAGTGGTGATGGTCAGCTGCCCGCCCGGTTGAATGCCCTCAATCACCAACGGCTTCAGCATCGCGCGTGCGGCATAAATCGCCGCCGTGTAACCAGCAGGACCAGAACCAAGAACAATAACGCGGTGATGTTGGGCAGGCATGACAAACTCCATAAGCTATGCACAATTAGCATAACTTAGGTGGTAAGCCAGTCCAGCCAATACAATATCCTGTGTATTACCAGCTGAAATTCACGCCGCCAAAGCCGGAGAGCGCCTTTGTGCTGTTATCGAACTTGGCGCTGCCGCCGGCATAGACCATGGCGCGCTCGTTCAACTGCACCGAGAGGCTGGTGGCGACTTCGCCATAGACCCCGCCAAACGCGCCTTCGCCCGCAACGCCGAGGGCAGGGGACCCGCCAACGGAAACCGCAACACTCGCCGGATCACTGAAATTGTTCCAGACGCGGCCCGTGGTCGAAATCGAGAACGCACCCGTTTCATAGGCAAGCCGCGCACCGAGCGCTGCATCAACTGCTGTCTGCGACGAGCGTGCGAAATTCACCACGCCAACATTGTAGGCATCGATGTCGGTATTCACCACCGAAAGCGAAGCCAACGGCTCGACAATCATATTGCCATGGCGGATGCGATAACCAACATCACCGCGCGCGCCAAGCGAAGCAACATCGGTCGAGCCACGATCCGCATTGATCGCGTGTTGCATGTCCATCAGGTCCTGGCGCAGCATGGCGCTGGCAAAGAAACCATCCTTCATGAACGTCGCATACGCACCAAACGAATAGCCGTTGAGATCAAGCCCGCTATTGCCCGACGCAAAATCCACATCAGCACCGGCATAGCCACCAAGCGCACCAAACAGCAGCGTGCCACCGCCCGAAAGATTGGCCCCAAAATCAATACCACCCGCAAGCCCGTGAACGCGCTGGTCATAGCCCGTATCCAAAGCCGTGCCGCCAAGGCGCGCAGTGCCGGAATGATCTGTTTTGCCCGCCATCGCCTGCAGCCAGACATTCCGTTGCGCACTATCATCCGCGCGCGACCCAACATCCGCAGCAGCGGTGATCACAGGCCCCTGGTTCAAGCCATTGCGCAAATCATCCTGACGATCGAGCCACGCCAAAGTCGTCTCATTCCATATCCCCGTCGCCGTTGAAGAAACTTCTGAAGACGCAACCACATCAGCATTGGGCTTGGAGAACATTTCAAACGTTGTCCCCTCAACACCTTCCTGCGCCCCGGCAATCAGATAGTAATCAAACAACCCCGTGCTGAACGAGCCACCTTCCAGCGCAAACGCATCAAAGTTCGCCGTACCATCAACAATCGCCATGATGATGCCATCACCGCTGGCTTCATCGACATAACCGCCAGCGCCAGCGTTGGTGTTCGTGATGCGCAAATTGGTGACACCAGTAGCATCGCCAAACACCCGAACCTGATCAGCAACAGAATTCGCCGCACCATCAACATAAGCATCAAGCGCGATCGTTCCACCACCAGCATAGTCGCCATCAAGGTGAAGCGTATCAGAAACCTTCGCCCCGGAACCAGCAACATCATCAGCAATCGAGATCACGCCAGAGTTCGAAATCGTCTCAGCATGGAATGCTGTGAGCTCAGCAATAGACGCGGAATGTGCAGCATAGACCTTGCCTGTTGCTCCATTCGCTATCGTGCCGTCATTGGAGAAATTCTGGATTCCCAGCGTCTTCCACACACCATTGTTGGTAACCAGCGCGTCAAAGTCAGACTGGATCGTACCCTCAACAAGTCCATCATTTGTGATGGAACTCAAGTTGTCGGGCGAGCCAGCCAATCGAATGGCATTGCTGTCGAGCAGACGGCTGGTGTTGCGAACATATCCGGTTGCACCATTGTGGATGCTCAACGCGCCATCCTGTACTTCAGGTGCCATCAGCGAGTAATTCGATGTAACAAAGATGCCAGCGTCTCCACCTTCGGCAAATCCGCCGTTCAGGATTTCGATGGAGCCTGCGTCAGTTTCACCGAAAAGACCAAGTTCACCACCACTTGCCACAGAACCTTTTTCTGTCGTTATCTTTGCATTTGTACCACCAAACGCGGAAATTGCTATTTCATCAGCTGAAGCAAAACCGCTATGCGAAACTTCTGCCTCATCGAATGATGCCACAGCTATGCCGAGCGATCCCACGCCGGTACCGATAATCTCTGCAGTGACCTCACTGACTGCCGAAGCTCGACCTTCATCGGATTGGACGATCACACCAGCAACTCCTGAGACATGCCCTTCAACCAGGGCACTTGTATCGCCATAATGTGAACTCACCCAAATTCCAGAACCACGCACTGCAGTAATTTCAGAATTGACAGCGCTATGAACCTTTACTTCGGCACTTTGACTATTTGTCCAAATGCCAAAGAAGTCTCCTCTTACCTGTCCTAAAGCATCGATTGTAAGCTTGCCATTATCCCCACCTTCCACATATCCAGCGCTGCTAGCCTGGATGCCTGCGAAACCCGATGAAGTTGTAGTTGAATTCGCTCCTGTAGTGATGGTCGTATTATACGCACCTATGGACATCAGGTTTATTCCGAGGTTGCGCCCGAAAATATCGCCATCGTTTTGGAGAGTAATAGCTCCGATTTCATCGCCGCTCACTTTGCTTGCAGTGATGTCCATTCCATAGTCGTTTCCACTAAAGATACTGCCGGAGGCTGCAATGACAGCATCAACATCACCATCCGCGGTATTGAGCGCAACACCGGCACCGTACTCACCAAGGATGTGCCCAGCGATGTCGACTTCAATATCTCCCTTGAGCGTCTCAGCCTTTACTCCATAAAGTGTAGACGCATTGACGCTCCCCAAAGCCCCAACATCAACCGTGACATTGCCTGTTGTCGTCTGAGCAACCACCCCATCGGTCGCCCCAGAAACGCTCCCATCAACAACAACCGTCACATCACCCGTCGTCGCAACAGCCTCAACGCCGCTCAATCCCTCGCCAGTAACCGAACCCGTCTCCCCAACCTCAACCGAGACATCGCCCAAAGTCGTCGTCGCATAAATCCCGCCAGCAGCGCCGCGCACCAAACCATCAGCGGTAACTGAAACGTCGTCACCACCGCGCAGGCCTCCAAACGAGAACTCCCCGCCCGACGCTGCGTAGACTGCGGCATTCTCGGTACTGATCAAATCGGTATTAAAGGTCGTGCTCGAAGTCGCACCGAATTCGATGTCCACTTTGCCCTTAACTGCTAATGCTCGCACCCCACCACTCAGGGTCCCATCACTTTCAACGCTTACGTTTCCGTTTCCAAGACTTAAACCAAAAAAGTCATCGCCCGAAGTTGCTATGAGTGCCCTACCAGTGTCCGAAGTGATTGAGGCTCCTTCTTCAACTTGGACGTTGACATCTCCAGATCTCGATCTGACCCATGCGCCTGTCGGGCCCGAAGTAAAAATCTCACTTCCAGACTCGGCTATCAACTTTGCAGATATATTTCCAGAAACATTGATGCCGTTGATGCTTGAGGTAGTTTGAGAACCGTCGCGAGCGGTGACGATTGCATCTCCACTTGCTTTAACCGCAACAGCTGTAGAAAATGATTGAATAGTCCCGCTCAAGTCCACTTCAGCATCTCCGCGGGCATTGGACGACAAAAAGCCTTCCAATGGAGACCTTGCAGAACTGGTTTCCACAAAAATCCCCTGACCAGCACTCACGTCAATTAATGAGTTCTTGCCCGGTGATTACTTTAGTTAAATTGTTGTTCTCTGACGAAGCCCAGATACCGCCAGTCTCAGCTAAAATCTGCCCGTTTGCATGAATGTAAATGTTCCCTGCAGTAGAATCATAAACACCGAAAGGGTGATCAGGCTCGATTGCCTCTCCGTCCCCATGAAAAATTCCCAGGCCATCTGAAGGCCCTGATGTTTCGGGTAAACCAGGGTTAGAGGTTGCTCGAATCCCATACTGTTGCGCCGTCAAAACACTTGCCGCACTCGTTTCAATACTGACCTGGCCTTTGGAAACACCAGCGATTATTGCATTCTCCGCCGAAACCGTTCCATTGACTTCGATGGCTACGTTGCCAAGTTCGCTTCCTGCACCCACACCACTAGTCCTACCAGAAACGATTCCATTGACCAAAACTCTGGTGTCACCCGTCGTCGCAACAGCCTCAACGCCGCTCAATCTCTCACCAGTAACCGATCCCGTTTCCCCAACCTCAACCGAAACATTGCCCTGTGTCGTCGTCGCATAAATCCCACCTGCAGCACCGCGCAGCAAACCATCGGCGGTTACAGTCACATCGCCGCCAACTGGACCACCGAAAAATGAATCTCCACCGGAGGCCGCATAGACGGCAGCATTGTAAATCGAGCTGCTGAAGAAGAAGCTATCGTCAAATGTGGTGCTCGAATTTGCACCAAGTGAAATATCGATATCGCCTTGAAAAGCCTGCGCCCGCACGCCGCCATTCAAGGTGCCATCGCTTTCAACCAACACTTTCCCGCCGACTCCACGTAAACCAAAGAACGAGTCACCAGCATCAATCCAAAGTGCACGGTCAGCACCGGATGATATTGTAGCCCCTTCAGCAATTTGAGCAGTGACATCACCATTCACTGAACCAAGCCGCGTCCCATACGACAACGTGCCTCCGGAAATCTGCCCGCCAGATTCAACTGAAATTCCTGCAGACTGATCACCATAGATAACGGCACCTGCACCCGACTGCGACGTGATTTCTGCGTCTTCCCCAACTACGACGCGTGCATTGCCTGTTGCAATGACCTCAATACCATTGGAACTCGACTGAACCATGCCATTGACATTGACTTCAGCATTTCCGCTAGCGCCACGCTCACCAGACGAGAACACAGCGATGCCGCGTCCAAAGTCACTTTCAACAACTGACGCGCTGCCAGTCGAAACGCTGATCAAGTCCGAGTTTGTTGAACGCCCAAGAACCCCAACTGAACTGCCGTCAACCATCCCTTCAACGTCAACTAGAATATTTCCGCCTCCTAGGCCGGATGGCCCATAAGTGCCGTCGGAAGTAGAAGCCAAAATACCAACATCGCTCGCACTAACTGAACTCGCAGGGCCAGTTGAAATAGTAACGTCACCTTCAATTGCTTCTCCAACAATCCCGTTGCCGAAATCGGCGCGAACACTGCCCTGCACATCAATCTCGGAATTTCCTACTTCGGCCACAGCCACAATTCCATCGGTGTTGAAAAACGGAAAGCCTCCCATCGTGGCGTGCACTTCGGTTGTTGCGCCCGTCTTGACACTTGCATTTCCTTCGGTTGAGACCGCAACAATACCATCTTCGTCTGCGCTCGTAACCCAACTCGTCCCGTTCAAATTCACTGTCGCATCACCTTGCGAATAGACCACAACGCCGCTACTGGTTGTTGGCTCGCCGCTCGGTGGGAATAAAACGGAGATCAAGAAACTACTATCTTCGATGTTGATCGTGCCAGCGCCGGGAAGTGGCATTGCCTCATCGACCAACGTACTCTCACCACCATAGACGCGGACACTACCCAGAGGTTCAGCATCACGGATCGTGACCTCGAAGTCGCCACCAGCATAGTCAGGTGCCATTTCGATAAATTCTAGACTAGCCCCGCCCAAAAGGCCTGGGCCAGAGCAGTTCGCTGAATTTGCCGTAACCGCACACTGCTGCGCAAATGTCCCAGCGCTTCCAAAAACCGAAGCACCCACCAAAATCGTGGATCCCAGCAAACGCCGCATCACCCGCGCACGCACAACTTCTGCCACTGACTTCGCCGCAAGCATCTTCATTGAAAGCCCCCAAAATCCCCGGCCACGCGGCCAATAAGTCTGAACAAAATATGAATCACCGCCCCGAAATAGTCAATGCCAGCACAAGCCAAAGCTGTGCTCACTCAGCAACAATTTGCGCAAAAACGACATACATTTCGGGATTGTCGGCATTTCTAGCCCGGCACCGTTCTCTTGTCAAGTTAAAAATCCTAAAACAAGCTAATACTTATAACCTTTTGTTCTATAAATCTGAATCCTTGTCCGCGAAATTTTATTGCGTATAAGCGCCGCCATGGACAAGCGCGGGCAGCCGGATACGATTGATTGGAAAATCATGCGGGAACTTCAAAAGGAGGGCCGCATCACCAACAAGGACCTCGCCGCGCGCGTCGGCCTCTCGCCACCGCCAACCCTGCGCCGCGTGCAGGCGCTGGAAGAACAGGGCTTCATCACCGGATATCGCGCGCAACTGGCACGTGAAAAACTTGGCTATGAAGTGGAGATGATCACGCTCGTCGGTCTCAAAAGCCAGGCGCAAAATGAAATCGCCGATTTCGAGCGTCGCGTCAAAACCTGGCCCGTGGTGCGCGAATGCTACGCCGTGCAAGGGGTCGCCGACTTCATCCTGAAATGCGTGGCGCGCGATTTGCCGAGCTTGCAAAGCTTCGTGATGGGCGCACTCTCCAACGCACCAAATGTCGAAAGCGTGAAAACTTCGCTCGTGCTGCACACCGCAAAAGATGAACCACTACTTCCGCTGCCCTAGTGCCTCCCAAGCCGAGGCACCAATCCCGGCGATGATCAGCGTGGCACCGAGCCACACTTGCCATGGATAATTCTCGCCAAGCAGTATTGTACCAACACCCAGGCTGATCGCCGCAGCGACATAACCTATCTGGCTCAAATAAGTTGGTCCGCCAATCCATTGCAGCCGAAAAAACAGGCTCATCTGCACAAGCGAAAAAAACCACTGCGCCAAATTGATACCGATGTGATTATAGATCGAACCAAAATCCAAACTCCCGGCATAGGCATAGGCCAGCGGAAACTGAACGGCCGCAACACTTGCATTTGCCGCAACAGAAACTTCCAAAGGTGTAGCACCTTCGGGCCAGCGCGCGGTGCGATAGACATTGCCAATCGCCAGCGAACACGGGATCAACAAGGCCGCAAGCAACCACGACGAAGAGCCGGGCAAGGAAAGCTGCTCACGCCCGCTCACCACAATCACCGCACCGATGAAACCCATCGCAACCGCAGTCAGCAAAGCTGCACTCGGTGGCCGCACCCGCAAGACCAAAGAGATGATGGCGGTAACAACAGGCGACAGCGCAAACATCAATCCTGCAAGACCACTGCCGATGATCGGCACAGCAAAAAGGATCAGCGTTGACGGAATGAGGTTGGCAAATGTGCCACTGACAAAACCAAACTTCCACAACGGCGTTGCCTTCCACGCCGTGCCATTGCGAAACGCTGGCACCGCCAACACAAGGCTTGGCACCAGCGACGTAAGTCCCGCCCACAAAAACGGATTGAGATCAGCCTGCATCGCAAGCTTGCTGAGCGGCGCAATCGCTGCAAGCGCTGCACCCGTGCCGATCAGGAGTGCTAATGGATGAGCGAGCAATCTGGACATGATCGCATGTTCAATGCCACAGTTGCAAAGCCTGCGTCAGCTTATTTGTGCTGTTGGCAATTCAATGGGAACACGAATGTAGTGAACGCCGTTGCTGTCAGGCGGCGGCAACTTTCCGGCACGCATGTTGACCTGGATCGACGGCATCAACAAAGTTGGCGTTGATAGCGTGGCATCGCGCGCCTCGCGCATCGCAACAAACTCATCTTCACTTATCCTGTCATTGACATGCACATTGTGTGCGAGCTCTTCGGCAACCGTTGTCTCCCATCGATATTCAGTGCGGCCTGCGGGTAAATAGTCGTGGCAGAGATGCAACTTCATGTCCGCAGGAAGCGCCAACAATTTTCGAATGGAACGATAGAGCTGCCGCGCATCACCACCGGGAAAATCTGCGCGCGCGGTGCCATAGTCGGGCATGAATAGCGTGTCACCGACAAAGGCATGCTTGCCAATCAGGAAAGTCACACACGCTGGCGTGTGGCCTGGCGTGGCCATGACCTTGCATGACAGTTCACCGATCAAGAAAACGTCACCATCTTTGACAAGCACATCAAATTCGCTGCCCTCACCAGAGACATCAAGTGCGTTGAAAATCGGGCGAAAGATTTTCTGCACTTTGCGAATGTTTTCACCGATCATCACCTTCGCACCAGTCTTCAATTTGATGTAAGGTGCGCCGGAAAGGTGATCCGCATGCACATGGGTTTCAAGTACCCAGCCAATGGAATAGCCTTGTTCCCCGGCAAATTTCAAAATCGTATTAACCGAAGCGACGTCAGCCTTCCCAGACTTGTGATCATAGTCGAACACTGGATCAATCACGGCAGCACGCTTGGTTGCAGGATCAGCGACAAGATAAGTCACCGTGTTCGTCGGCTGGTCAAACCATGAATGAATAACTGGGTCTTGCATACAAGGCACCTTTTTTCTTGACTTATATTAGCTGGCTCTAATATTAGCAAGATCTAATATGAAGAACATCTCTACCATAGGGTCCCCCAGCCTCGCAGATTTTGAAGCGAACGCCGCTGATGCCGCCGCTTTTCTTCGCGAACTGGCGAATGAAAAGCGCCTGATGATTTTGTGTTTCCTGATGGAGCACCATGAATTGTCTGTGCAAGCACTCGCCGATGAAGTGGGCCTTGGCCAGTCAGCCTTGTCGCAGCATTTGGCGCGCCTACGTGAACGCGGCATGGTGCGTATGCGTCGCGAAGGGTCTACCATATACTATGCGGTCGCCGACAAATCCGTTGGCCGCGTACTCAAGACGCTGAAATCGATTTTCTGTTGATGGCTATTGATTTTGCAGTGGTGTTCAGCGGCGCACTGATTGGCCTTGTGCTTGGCCTGGTTGGCGGCGGCGGATCTATTCTCGCTGTGCCGCTTCTCCTTTATTTCGTCGGCGTTCCTTCTGCACACATGGCAATTGGCACAAGTGCTGTTGCCGTCGCCCTTGGTGCGTTGGGAAATTTGGTTGGTGTTGCAAGACGCGGCCTCGTCAAATGGCCGTGCGGATTGGCGCTTGCCGCAGCGGGTCTGGCCGGAAGTTTTCTGGGTTCACAGCTCGCACTTTTGGTCCCCGGTGCAAAACTGATCTCACTTTTTGGCGGACTGATGCTTGTCGTTGGCACGCTGATGCTCGTGCGCAAGAATGCGGAAGGCGATCCGGATGTGCGCTTGTCACTTGCTACAGCGCGCGCCATGGCGCCACCCGTGATCGGCGCAGGGCTTGCCGCTGGAACACTCGCTGGATTTTTCGGCGTTGGCGGCGGCTTCCTGATTGTGCCTGCATTGATGTTTGCAACCGGCATGACCATCACCAACGCCATCGCAACGTCGCTGGTCGGCATCACGGCTTTTGGAGCGATGACCGCCAGCACCTATGCCATGAGCGGCCAGATCGACTGGCCCATTATCTTGCCCTTCGTTGGCGGCGGCGTCATTGGAAGCCTGATAGGCCAGTGGCTGAACGCGCGTTTGTCGCAACATCAAAGACTGCTGCAAATCCTATTTGCCTTGACAGTCATGCTGGTGGGTGGCTTCACACTCTACCGTGGCCTTCCCTGATCGGCTTGCTATAAAGCTTCAATGTCGACCAGCAACTCGTCCCAACTTTTCACGCTGAATGCCGCTGCCTTAACCGCAATTATTGTCGGCTTTGCCTCAACAATTCTCGTCGTGATCGAGGGCTTGCGTGCTGTTGGTGCAAGCCCGGCACAACAGGCTTCCGGTGCTGGCGCATTGTGTTTTGCGATGGCTGCAACCTCTCTCTATCTCGCAGCAAAAAGTCGCCAACCCATCATGATTGCCTGGTCAACGCCTGGTTCGGCTCTCCTGGCAACAACTGCCATTGGCGTAACGTTTCCGGAAGCAATTGGTGCTTTCATCTTCGCAGGCGCACTGACGGTGTTGACGGGACTGTTGCGCCCCCTCGCACGCGCTATCGAACATATACCGCCAGCAATAGCAGCTGCCTTGCTGGCAGGCGTGTTGTTGAAATTTGTGCTTGGTGTTCCGGCTGCAGCATTGGCGCTGCCCCTGACTGTGATCCCGATGATAGTGGCATATTTTCTAACGCGCGTTCTCCTGCCGCTTTATGCAGTACCGATTGTTCTCGCTCTTGGTTTGGTGCTTGCTTTTGCAACAGGGCAATTGCCAAGTGCACCCCTGGTATTGACGCCATTCACCTTCACGATGCCGCAGTTCAACCCGCAAGTGATGCTGGGATTGGGCCTGCCGCTCTATCTCGTCACCATGGCCTCGCAAAATCTCCCAGGCTTTGCCGTGCTGCGCGCCAATGGTTACAATCCGAATGTCAGCGAGTGCCTTTCAGTCTCGGGGATTGGTTCAGTTGTGGCAGCATTCTTTGGCGCACACGCTGTCAACATGGCCGCCATCACTGCATCACTGGTGGCCACAGCAGACGCGCACCCAGACCAACGTGAGCGCTGGAAGATGATCTACGCCTATGTGATAGGCTATGCCATTGTTGCATTGACCGCAGGCACATCGGTAATCGTGCTCGGCAACCTGCCATCAAACTTGATCACCGCGATTGCAGGGCTATCGCTGTTTGGCGCGTTGCAAAGTGGCATGGCGGCTATGGTAAAAGAGCAAAAGGATCTCGATGCAGCGCTCGTAACATTCCTTGTGACCGCATCAGGCATGTCGTTCTTCGGCATCGGCGCTGCGTTCTGGGGATTGCTTGCAGGCATGATCATCTGGGTCGCAAGGCGAGGGCTGCAACGATGAGTAGCCTGTCAACACGACAGTTGCAGCGCGGCGATGATCGCGTTCAGGCTTTAAATTTGCTGCAAAGGTTTTTTCAGGAAGAAGGTTTCGAGACTCCTCCCGAAACGATCTCAAGAAACCTGCAAATCATGCTGGGTCTTGATGTTTGCGCAGTCATTGTCGCCGAGTATGGAGATACTGTGATCGGCATTGCAACCGTGTCGATGGACTTCGGTATTGAATATGGCTGGTCGGCGGAAATGGGCGATCTCTACGTGGTTCCGGAGTGGCGCGGGCGGGGTGTTTCGCGAATACTGGTGGGCGCAGTTGAAGATGTTCTGCGGAGCAAAGGTGCTTCTGGCTATCAGGTAACACTCACCGCCCATGCAAGCGAGCATCACGATCTGAGATCATACTATCTATCCTTGGGCTTTGAGAGTGAAGGACGCAATCTCCTCTACAGAACATTGCGTTGATCCACCAATTGTCGCATTACGTTTAAACGATATGCGAAAAGCTTTGCGATCAATTCTGATTTTTGTGGGATTACTGATGACTGCCCCGACCTCAAGCCTTGCGGAAAACCTGCACGACTTCACTTTGACTGGCATTGACGGAAAGCCGATGCCGCTTGCGCAATACAAGGGAGGTGTTGTCTTGGTCGTAAACACCGCCTCTGAATGCGGGTTCACACCACAGTATGAAGGCTTGGAAGCGCTATGGCAAAAGCACAAGGACAAAGGACTTGTCATTGTCGGCGTACCGTCAAATGATTTTGGCGGCCAGGAGCCGGGCAGAGCCGATGAAATCGTGAAGTTCTGCAAACTGAATTATGGCGTCACGTTTCCCCTGGCCGACAAGACTGTGGTCAAGGGCAAAGACGCCCATCCCCTCTATGTGTGGGCAGGCGAGCAGGCTGGCATGCTCGGCACGCCGAAATGGAATTTCCACAAATATCTGTTTGATCGCGACGGCAAATTCGTTGATTGGTTCTCAACCCAAACCCTGCCGGAAAGTCCGAAAATCGGCAAAGCAATCGAAGCGGCACTTGCCAAATAGCATTCGCCCGTGTTGATGGGGCCACATGAAATCATCTGAAACAGACATTCTTCTCGTACCTGGTATCGGCGGGGCAGGGCAGGGGCATTGGCAGGCGCGCATTGCGGCGAAACTGTCGACGGCGCGCATTGTCGATCAGCCTGATTGGCAAATGACTCGGCTTGGCGATGCAGTGGGAGAGATCGCGCGCGCCGTGGCTGATGCAACGCGACCGGTGGTCTTCGTTGCCCATTCCTCAGGTTCCAGCCTGGTTGCGCATGCGGTGCCCAGTCTCGTGCAACTCGGTATTGCTGATCGTGTGCGCGGCGCATTCCTGGTAACACCACCATCCATCCGTACACTGACGGATTGGCACGATGCAGAACCAGCATTCGCGGCGATCCCGCGCGATCCCCTGCCATTTCCATCACTCCTCATCGCAAGCAGCAACGACCCACACGCCACGATGGAAGAGCAGGCTGACCTGGCGCTGGCCTGGGGCGCGCTGCTTGTCGAAGCAGGTGAGCAAGGCCACATTGACGAGGCTTCCGGGCACGGCCCATGGCCCGAAGGACTGATGCGCTTTGCAGGGTTCCTGTCGAAACTCTAATTTTTGATCGTTCCCAACGAAAGCCCGCGCGCCAGGTGTTTCTGCACGAGAAAAATGAAAATCGCGCAAGGAATAAGCGCTGTTGTTGAGAGCGTAAACGTGTTTCCGCCGAGCGCGTTGCTGGTATTGGCGATCTGCACCGGAACCAGCCGCAGGAAAGATGTGAGGAAGAGGCTCAGGAAAAATTCAGTCCAGCAGAAAATCAAAAACAGAATTGCAGTTGCAGCAATGCCGCCAGTTATCATCGGCGCTGCGATGCGCGAAAAAATCACCCACTCCGTGGCACCATCGAGTTGCGCTGCCTGCCCAACTTCATGCGGCACATCATCGAAGAATGATTTGAGCACCAGCACCGCAAAGGGCATGTGTATGGCAGCTTCAGCAAGAATGAGACCCGCATAGGTGTCGAACAATCCGGTTGTGTGATAGAAAAGAAATATCGGAACGATCAGCGCAATCGGCGGCAACATCCAAAAAGTCAAAAGGATGCGAAAGCTCAGTCTCGAATGCCCGAAGAAACGCCACAAGGCAAAGGCGGTGGGTAACGCAATCGCCAGACCGAGGATAGTGGCACCAACCGCAACCAGCACCGTGTCACGCAGCGCTGCCTTTGAATCGAAACTTCCGCCTCCAAGTATGGTGCGATAGTTATCGAGCGTCGGCACAAAACTCAAAAAGTTGATACCATCCTTGTCATAGATGGCGCTGCCCGGTTTGAACGAGTCAAGCGCTGTCCACGCGATGGGAAATAGAAAAAGCCCTGTGATTGCTATCGCAGCGATATCACGAATATACGGGAGAGCTGGGCGGAACAACTTCATCGGACAACTCATTATCGCGCATCGACCGGATTTTCATCAGGTAAGATTGCTGGGCGCTTGTTTGTGCAATGTAGTATAAGGTTTTGCTACTGCAAATGCGGGAAGTTGCAGGTCCCGGTGGCAGCGTATTTTTCACCGCCGTCTGCTGGTAGAAAGACTGAAGCGTATGAATCGGGGAAAAGCGTGAGCTTCAGAATGCCATGAGTTTCAGCGTCGAAATTTCGGCTGATCGCTGTCCACATCAAGTCAGGCTTTGCTCTCAACTCGCGCCCGCCAGTTCCAACAACAATGCTGCGCAGTCCATTGGCAGATGGTTCGCCTTGTTCAGTGTGTGGAGCAAGCTCCTCATAGTTGTGATCATGGCCGTTAATGACAAGGCTTCCGCCCGCGCTGGCAAGCAGTGCCTCTTCTTGTGCCATTAGAACTTGTTTGACTGGAGGAGCCAAGTCAACATCTTCGCCATCACCGTTTTCACCATGACCATGATAGCCAGAGCTGAAAACCGGCCTGTGCCAAAAGCCCAAAACGCAGCGCTGTTTGTTGGCGCTCAGTGCTGACTTGAACCAATCAAGCTGTGCATCCTTGTCCTCGATCTCGCTATTGAGACCAAGGAGTTTCCAGCCACGCGCATCGTTTTCAGGAAATGTCAGGCCGTAGTAAAAATCTTCGGAACTTAGGACCCACTTGTTGTCTGCAAAATAGGAGCGATATCCGATTGCATCTGAAGTGCGATAGTCATGATTGCCGGGCACCGGCAAAACATCAACATTTCTATCGGCAAGCTTGTCTCGCAAAACCTTTCCCCAAGTCCTGTCAAAACACCGATACTGCTTTTGGGTGCCATTTACGTAAGCCATGTCACCCAAGAGCATTACCTTGACTGGTACACCTTCACGACGATAGCGATCAATTTCCCGTCCCACAACGGTCGCAGTGGCGCGCGCGCGATCCATTTCCTCTGGCTCGCAGCTGGTAATGTCCCCAACCGCCAAAATGACACCAATCGGCGTCGCGCTCTCTGCAGCTGTCGAAACAGCCAACACAGCCCACAACGCCATTCCAAGGCTAGAAAGTACTTTCATGAGTTACCTACGGTGTCTCCATTCAAGAGTTTATTGAACGCAAGCCCGCTGGATTGAAAGATATCAGAGCAGCTGCTCAGCCAAACATGACCTTGTCGATTTCGTAGCTCTTGCCGCCGCCGGGCGTGTTGACTTCAACGCTGTCGCCCTTCTTCTTGCCAATGAGTGCCCGCGCGATTGGGCTCGAGATCGAAATCTTGCCCTTCTTCACATCGGCTTCGGTGTCGCCAACGATTTGATAGGCGACCTTGGCTTCTGTATCTTCATCGATCAAAGTGACCTTTGCACCAAACATCACGGTGTCGCCGGAAAGCTTCGAGAGATCGATCACATCAGCGCGGCTGATCTTGTCCTCAAGATCGGCAACGCGCGCTTCATTCCAGCCCTGGGCTTCCTTGGCTGCATGGTATTCGGCATTTTCCGAAAGGTCGCCATGGGCGCGCGCTTCCTCGATCGCGCGGATGATGCGCGGACGTTCAACTGATTTGAGGTGCTTTACCTCGTCAACGAGGACGCCGTAGCCCTCAGCTGTCATTGGCACTTTTTCCATGGTGCAGGTCCAGTCCATCTGGGCAATGCAACCCCGCGCCCGAAAATGGAGCGGAAAAGGCACGCCTGTTCAAGAAAACACCCGGCTTATCGGGCAGAGCCCAGCCGGGATATAAGCCAATGTGCGCCAGAATCGATGATTTTGCAAGTGCCCAATCCAAGTGAAAACACCCCTGGGGCAATCGCCTTACCCCGGCCGATAAACCCGCTTGGCCTCCGGGTCATCCATGTCGAAGGGAACGGCTTCCAGTTCCTTCCACAATTCATCGGGAATAGCGTGATTGGCCCAGTCGATGGTCTCTTGCACGCGCGTCGGTGATGACACGCCACAAATCGTTGACGCCACCAATGGCGCGCGCATCGAAAATTGCAAAGCAGCTGCACCCATCGGAACACCATGTTTGGCGCAGATCGCCTCTATGGCATTGGCGCGTGACTTGATGTCATCATCAGCGGGCATATAGGCAAACAGGGGGGCCTTGATTGCGCCCTTGGCCAGAATGCCGCTCGCATAGGGCGCTGCATTGATCACGGCGATATCACGCGCCTTCGCCAGTTCAAACATCTCTGTTCCATGGCGATTGAGCAGCGTGAATCGATTGTGGCTGATCATTGCATCAAAATCATAATCGCGCAGCAATGGCATCATGATATCGGTTCGGCCAGCAGCAAGCCCTACCGCCTTGCACAAGCCCTGTTCCTTCATCCGAAACAATGCATCAAGTGCACCGCCCTTTTTGGTGATGTCGTTAAGGTCGGATGCATATTCGGGATCGTGCAAATGCAACAGATCAATCGACGTCACACCAAGCGCCTTCAGGCTTTCTTCAATCGACTGCTGTGCCCGCGCGCCATCAAACTTGTTGGTGTCCATGTTGCGATCAAGCTTCGATGAAATCACAAAGCCCGCAGGCAGTCCACCACGCGCACGAATGGCATCACCAATCCGCTTCTCGCTTTCACCCAAACCATAATTGCGCGACGTATCGAGGAACTTGATCGGCCCGTCAAACATCGCATCAAGCGTAGCCCGCGCCCGCGCCTCGTCCACGCCATAGCCATAAGTGTCTGGCATGTTAGCCAACGCCGTCGTACCAAAACAAATGGCAGGCACAGTAAGGCCAGATCGTTTGAACGTGGCAGTTTTCAATGCTGCTTGCGGCATGTGCGTCTCCTCAGAAATAATCTTGCAACGGCCGTACTTCGATCTTGCCTGCCTTGTGCGCGGCGATGGCTTTTACCGCACTCAGGATTCCGGGCATCGTCGTGTAGTAGGGGATCTTCTGCATCACGGCGGTCTGGCGGATTGATTTGGAATCGGATTCAGATGAGCGCGATTCAGTGGTGTTGAGCACCAGCTGAATGTCGCCATTCTTCATCGCGTCAACGACGTTGGGGCGACCTTCGAGAACCTTGTTGATCTTCGTCGAGGCAATGCCCTTGCTCTCAAAGTAAGTGTGATTGCCGCTCGTAGCGCGAATGGCAAAGCCGAGTTCCGAGAGTTGCTTCACGGCGGGCAACACGCGCGCGCGATCTGATTCACGTACCGAAACAAACACCGTTCCAGTTTTTGGCATGCGCATGCCAGCGCCCAACTGCGCCTTGGCAAAAGCCATGTCGTAGCTGAGATCAAGCCCCATCACTTCGCCCGTCGAGCGCATTTCAGGACCGAGCAAAGCATCTACGCCAGGGAACCGATTGAACGGGAAAACTGCTTCTTTTACAGCAACATGGTTGATCTTCTTCGGCTTTAACTTGAAGTCTACAAGCTTCTCACCCGCCATCACGCGCGCAGCAATTTTCGCAACCGGCTCGCCGATCACCTTGGCCACAAACGGCACGGTGCGCGACGCACGCGGGTTCACTTCGAGAATGTAGACAACGTCATCCTTGACGGCGAACTGCACATTCATCAGGCCCACGACGTTGAGCGCAAAGGCGAGTTTCTTCGCTTGTTCTTCCAGCTCGCGGATCACACTTGCCTTCAGTGAGTAGGGCGGCAGCGAACACGCACTGTCACCGGAATGAATGCCAGCTTCTTCGATGTGCTCCATCACGCCCGCAATGAACACATCCGTGCCATCGCAAATGCAGTCGACGTCAACTTCGATTGCGTTCGACAAATATGAATCGATCAACACTGGCGAGTCACCCGAGACCACAACAGCCTCGGTGATGTAGCGCTGCAACTGCGCATCATCCCGTACAATTTCCATGGCGCGTCCACCAAGCACATAAGACGGCCGAATGACGACAGGAAAACCAATGCGCTTGGCGATGCGCTTGGCTTCCGCACCAGTTGTGGCAATGCCATTTTCCGGTTGGCGCAATTTCAGTTTACGCACCAGCTTGGCAAAACGATCACGATCTTCAGCAAGGTCAATCGCATCAGGTGTGGTGCCAAGAATTGGAACGCCAGCATCTTGCAACGCCTGCGCAAGCTTCAATGGCGTCTGCCCGCCGAACTGCACGATCACGCCATGCAGTGTTCCATTCTTTTGCTCGGCGTGAATGATTTCCAAAACATCTTCAGCCGTCAAAGACTCGAAATACAAACGATCCGATGTGTCATAGTCAGTTGAAACCGTTTCGGGATTGCAGTTGACCATGATCGATTCATAACCCGCATCATGCAGCGCAAAGCACGCATGACAGCAGCAATAATCAAACTCGATGCCCTGGCCGATGCGGTTGGGACCACCACCAAGAATGATCACTTTCTTCTTGTCCGAAACAAACGCCTCATTGCCATCACCGCCAGCAAGACCCGTTTCATAGGTCGAATACATGTAAGCCGTAGGCGAAGCGAATTCCGCCGCACATGTGTCGATGCGCTTGTAAACGGGCCGCACATTGAGCTTGCGGCGATGCGCGGAAACCTTTGCTTCGCTCAACTTCGCGAGCACACCCAAGCGTTTGTCCGAAAAGCCCATGGCCTTCAGCATGCGCAAATTGGTTGCATCCTTGGGAAGTCCCCTGGCGCGGATCTTGTCTTCCATCGCGACGAGTTCTTGAATCTGCCGCAAGAACCACGGCTCATATTTGCAGGCCGCAAAAATCTGTTCAACCGTCGCACCATGGCGAAACGCCTGCGCGATTTTCAACAGGCGATCTGGCGTTGGTTGGCCCAAGGCTGCGCGAATGGCGTTGATGTCATCGCCTTCGCCAATGCCCGGAATGGCAATCTCATCCATGCCGGAAAGACCCGTTTCAAGACCACGAAGCGCCTTCTGGAATGACTCCTGAAATGTACGGCCAATCGCCATCACTTCGCCAACCGATTTCATTGCAGTCGAAAGCATCGGCGATGCGCCGGGGAATTTCTCAAATGCAAAGCGGGGAATTTTGGTGACGACATAATCAATCGTCGGCTCGAAGGACGCGGGCATGGCACCCCCCGTGATTTCGTTGGCCAACTCATCCAGCGTATAACCCACAGCCAATTTCGCAGCCACACGGGCAATCGGAAAACCAGTGGCCTTTGACGCCAAAGCAGACGAACGCGACACGCGCGGATTCATCTCAATGACAACAAGCCGGCCATCAGCAGGATTGACAGCAAACTGCACATTGGAGCCGCCGGTTTCGATGCCAATCTCGCGCAGCACCGCAATCGATGCGTTGCGCATGATCTGGTATTCTTTGTCAGTCAGCGTGAGGGCAGGGGCGACAGTGATCGAGTCACCCGTGTGCACGCCCATCGGATCGATGTTTTCGATCGAGCAGATGATGATGCAATTGTCCGCCTTGTCGCGCACAACTTCCATCTCATACTCTTTCCAGCCGAGCACTGACTCTTCGATCAGCACTTCCTGCGTCGGCGAGGCATCAAGGCCTTTTTCAACAATGTCAAAAAACTCGTCGCGCGTATAGGCAATGCCGCCGCCCGTGCCACCAAGCGTGAACGATGGCCGGATGATGCACGGAAGCCCGATCGCCAACATGCCTTCAAACGCTTCGACCAGCGCGCGGTCGCGATATTTTTTCTGCCGCTCCGACTCGCCTTCGGACCAGAATTTTTCAAACGCATCGGCATCCAGTGCCTGCGCCTTACCGCGCGCATAAAGTTCCTTGTCGGCATCTTTGGCATTTGATGCATTAGCGAGGTGTGAGCGAGGCGATTCCAAACCGATTTTTGTCATCGCATCGCGGAACAATTCGCGGTCTTCAGCCTTGTCGATGGCCTCGGCCTTTGCGCCAATCAATTCGACATTGAATTTTTCGAGAACGCCCATCTTGTTGAGCGAGAGGGCCGTGTTCAGCGCGGTCTGCCCGCCCATGGTGGGAAGAATCGCATCAGGCCGTTCCTTCTCGATGATCTTGGCCACAACTTCAGGCGTGATCGGCTCGATATAGGTGGCATCCGCCAGATCCGGATCGGTCATGATCGTCGCCGGATTGGAATTGACGAGGATAACGCGATAACCCTCTTCCTTCAGCGCCTTGCACGCTTGCGTGCCGGAATAATCGAATTCACAAGCCTGGCCGATAACAATCGGCCCGGCCCCGATGATGAGGATAGACTTGAGGTCTGTACGCTTTGGCATGGATGTCCCTGAATTTTGCACGTCCTAGCGGAAGTGGAGGGGGATGCCAAGCAAGTTTAGCCGTGTGTGGATTGAATTGAAAAACGGCCGCTTAAATCGTCGAAGGTGGCGGTTGCGCCCACCTCGCCCACGGATCAAGTCAAGCCGGTAACCAGGCTGTAAACTCCGCGCCATGTCCTTCTTTGCTAAAAACTTCGAGCCCTCCACCGTGTTGTTCCAATATCTTTTGTACGGCAGGAAGGCCCAATCCGGTGCCAAAGTTCTTTGTCGTGAACAAAGGTTCAAAGATCTTCTTGAGGTTGGCCTCGCTGATCCCGGGCCCGTTGTCCCTGATCTTGATTTCTGCACCGCGTGAAGTCAGTTTGGTTTCAATTGATATCGAAGGATCTATTACATCAGTCGTTCCCTTGATATTTCCTTTGCCAATCATTGCTTCAACTGCATTGGAAACAAGATTGATCATGACGCGGTTCAGCCGACCAGCATCAAATGCCACTTTTCGTTCTCCAATGCCAAGATCGCAAGTGATGCTAACAGCCGGAGAAATGTCTTCTGACGTCTCTTGCAAAGTTGTGGCGAGCCACTCATCAAGGTTCTGTTCAGTTTTTGAAGCAGGCGATGACCTCGAAAAATCTAAGAGTTGTGTGATGATGTTATCGCAGCGCATCACACCTGAGTTGATGCGGCCAAGGATGACTTTTGTTTTCTCGTCGTTTGCAGAGTATTTCTTTTCGAGAATGAACGTCGAAGTGCGCACCGCTCCCAATGGATTGCGCAGTTCGTGAGCAACTGTCGCCGTCAGCAGCCCAAGTTGCTCCATTCGTGAGCTTTGCAAGACTTGCGCATGATTAACCTCAACTTGTTTTCGGTACTCAATTTCTGCGTCTGCGCTAGCAGATTCTGCTTTTGTCAAAGCTGAATTTTGTCGCCGCCAAAGGAAGGCAAATCCAATTGAAGCCATTGTCAAACTGGCAATCAGAAGCATCAAGGTTTGCTTGCGGGTGTTTGCAAGTGCTGCCGTTGCTTCCGCATCAATCATTGATAGTAACTGGTCAGTGCCACGGATCAAAACAGCCTTGTTTTGGGTATACCGGGGACTGGTAAATATTGCAGGAGCATCAGTGGCTTCACCGCCTTCTATCAGATCGAATGCGGTATTCTCGAGTTCGACCAATATGGTATTGGCTTGGCCTGTAATGCGGTCAAACATTGCCGCTTGCGCAGGCGACACCAACGCTTTTGCTTGAGCAATCGCACTATCAATCTCGGGCAGTGTAGCGTTGTAGCGCTGCTTCCAATCGCGATTGCCGGATAGCGCATAGGCCACCGCAGACATGGTGAGTTTTTCATCTGCCAGAACAATTTGATCGCGAACCTTCTGGGCAGCCACCAGTTTACTGCTCGCTTGCTCGGATGTGGCTTGAAAATAGATCCGCTCGCCTAGCAAAACAAGCAGTATGACGACAGAAAACAAAAGCACCGACTTTAAAGACTGCCGCGCAACTCTAACTGAAATCCCAATATGTGCTAAATCAAGGCTCATATCCAACTCCGGAAAACGCAATTTTTGACCAATCGTTTGACATTTATTCGATCATGCTTAATTTTTGGTTTTCGCGCCCGAGTAAGTTACGAATTGTCAAATCCTAGCAACAACTTGCCACGTAGTAACTCCGGAGAGGAGACACTATGACCAAGCACATCATCATTGGCGGGGCAGGGGGTATTGGTGCGGCTTTGGCGCGGGCGCTGCATGCGCAGGGCGCGGAGTTGCACCTCATCGGGCGTGACCCCGCCAAACTCGCAAACATTGCCGCCGAGACAAGCGCAACGACAGCGATTGCCGATGTCACCGATCCAACATCATTGAAAGCCGCTATAGAATCCGCAGGCCCATCAATTGATGGCCTGTGTTATGCTGTGGGCACTATCAATCTGAAACCCGTGCACCGCCTCACCGATGAAGACTTCCGTCGTGACTACGAGATCAACGCGCTGGGTGCGATCCGCGCAATCCAATTTGCGCTGCCCGCTCTCAAGGCATCGACACAAGCCAACGCTTCGATCCTGTTGTTCTCGTCAATCGCCGTAGCCCAAGGCTTCACCATGCATGCCTCGATCAGCATGGCCAAGGGTGCCATCGAAGGTTTGACCCGCGCACTATCGGCCGAACTCGCGCCAAAAATTCGTGTGAACGCAATTGCACCTTCGCTCACCAAAACGCCGCTCGCACATTCACTCACGTCAAACGAACAACTCGCAACATCAATCGCAGGTCTCCACGCCCTGCAGCGCCTTGGCGAGGCAGATGATGTGGCCAATCTCGGCGCACTTTTGCTGTCACCGCAATCGGGGTGGATCACGGGCCAAGTGATGGGTGTTGACGGTGGCCGTTCGCGCGCGCGCACCAAGGGCTGATGATGCCGCGCGGTGTGGCCAAGCAAAATCTGCCGGAGAAAAATTGCGAGCGCTGCGGCAAGCCATTCACCTGGCGCAAGAAGTGGGAACGTGTGTGGGACGAAGTCAAATTCTGCTCCGACCGCTGCCGCGCTGATGCAAAGTCTAAGGGCAAAACCAGGTGACCAAAGCCTTGCGCCTTGTCATGGGCGATCAATTGTCGCGCGATATCTCATGCCTGCGTGGCGCGGAAAAATCCGACATCATCCTCATGGTCGAGCTCTGGGATGAAGCCACTTCAGTCAAGCATCACAAGCAGAAAATCATATTTGTTTTCAGCGCGATGCGGCACTTTGCGGAATCACTTCGTGAAGAGGGATTCAACGTCGATTATGTGAAATTGGAAGACGCGGGCAACACGCAATCTTTCACAGGCGAAGTCACACGCGCCATTGCGCGCCACCAGATCGATGAGCTTTATATCACTGCCCCCAGCGAGTGGCGGGTGGCCGAAGTTGTGAAGCCATGGCCTGATCAACTCGCAGCCAAAACTTTCATCCGCCCCGATGATCGCTTCATCTGCACCCCGGAAGAATTCAGCGCCTGGGCTGGCAATCGAAAACAACTGCGCATGGAATTTTTCTATCGCGAGATGCGCCGCAAAACGGGTCTGCTCATGCAAGGGGTTGAACCTGAAGGCGGCCAGTGGAATTACGATCACGACAACCGGAAAAAGATTCCAGCCTCCATCACCTTGCCAAAACGCCAGCGCTTTGAACCAGACGCCATCACACAAGAAGTCATTACCTTGGTGCAACGTCGCTTTGCCGATCACTTCGGTGATGCTGAACCCTTCGGCTGGGCCGTCACGCGCGCCGATGCACTCAAAGCCCTCAACCACTTCATTGACATCTATCTGGTGCAATTCGGCGACTACCAGGACGCGATGAAGACCAACGAAGACTTCCTCTTCCACTCCGTCATCTCGCCCTATCTCAACTTCGGCCTTCTAACCCCGCGGGAAATTTGCGAACGCGCGCAGGCAGCCTACAAGCAGGGCCACGCCCTCCTCAACGCGGTTGAAGGCTTCATCCGCCAGATTATTGGTTGGCGCGAATATGTGCGGGGCATCTACTGGCTGAAAATGCCGGACTATGAAAAGTCCAACCACCTCAACGCCACGCACAAATTGCCGTGGTTCTTTTGGTCTGGCGAAACCGACATGCAATGCATGCGCGAATGCATCCGCAACACAAAACAAAACGCCTACGCCCATCACATCCAGCGCCTCATGGTCACTGGAAATTTCGCACTGCTCGCAGGCATCAACCCCCGCGAGATCGAGGAATGGTATTTGATCGTCTACGCCGACGCGCTGGATTGGGTGGAGCTTCCCAACGTGCACGGTATGGTGATGTTTGCTGACGGTGGCTTGCTCGCCTCAAAACCCTATGCAGCTTCAGGCGCCTACATCAACCGCATGTCCGACTATTGCAAATCCTGCAGCTATGATCCCGCGATCAAACTCGGCTCCAAGGCGTGCCCGTTCAATTATCTCTATTGGAATTTCATGATCGAAAACGAGATCAAGCTCAAAGGCAACCCGCGTATGGCCATGCCTTACAAGAATTTGGCGAGAATGAATGACGAACAGCGCGGAGAAATCCGCAGAGGATCGCAGGAATTTCTGGCCAACTTGGAATAAGTGGCAGGTGCGTCCAGACTCATTGGGGGCAGAAGAACCCGAACGCACCTGCCGTTATTCACCCTCGTTTAGGGGGCGAAGACTTGAGGTCACAAACAACTGAGCCGATTCTTTGCAGATGGACCGATGCTTGCAAGCGTTCCAACCAAATCGAAAACACCTATCTACGACCTCGTGCCTCAAATTTGAGCGATTTGCCATCCGATGTCATCACCCAAATGGGTTAGGCCATCGGGAAAAGAGTTGCTTATTTCACGCTACCGCGTCGATTTTCGAAATACCGCGATGAAAAACCCGTCAGTGTCATGGCTGGAAGGCGTCAAAGTCAGTGTTTCCGAGGAACCAGTGGCAGAAGGCGGTGGCGTTGAACCAAGCGTTTTGCTCCAGTGTTCACCAAAATGTGATAGGCTGAAGTCCGCGTTGTTCTGCAGGAAATGTCCCACTTGATCGTCATTTTCTTCGGGCAGGACCGAGCAAGTAATGTAGGTCAAAATCCCGCCCTTGCGCAGCAAACTTGCGCCGCGCGCCAGAACTTCGCGCTGGTCCTTGATGCGCTGGTCAAGCTGCTTTTGCGCAAATTTCCATTTCGCATCAGGCTTTCTGCGCCATGAACCAGTACCGGAGCAGGGGGCGTCGATCACGATGCGATCAAAACTGGAAGGCCGCATCTGGTCAGTCTGTTCAGCTGAGAGCACTTCGATGTTGGTGGCACCGGCCCGCATGATGCGCTCGAAGATTGGCCGCAGGCGATGCCGATCACGGTCATGCGCGATGAGCTTGCCCTCATTGTTCATCATCGAAGCAAGCGCCAGAGTTTTTCCACCAGCGCCCGCGCAGATATCGGCAACAGTTTCGCCAGGCGATGCACCGGACATGAGTGCCGCAATTTGTGACGCAGCATCCTGCACTTCAAACCAGCCCATGCCATGCGCAGGCTCGGCTTCGACATTGACATGTTTTTGATCAGGACCCGGAGCCGCAATGCGAATGCCATGCGGCGCTAGCGGGGCAGGGACCGCGCCAAATCGTGCGAGCGACTCCAGAACTTTCTCGCGCGTGGCCTTTAGCGTGTTGACGCGCAAATCAATCGGCGCGCGTTTGGCCAAGGCTTGTGCCTGTGCAACAAAGTCCGCGCCAAAATTTCGCTGATAGGAGGGCACCAGCCAGTCCGGCAGATCGGAAGCGATGGCTGGATTTGAAATTGGCTTGTCGCTTGCGAGATTAAGTTTTTCCTCTGCTGTCAGCGCGCCGGGGCCATGTTGTTCGGCAACGCACTCCGCAATCGCATCTGCGGAAAAATTCCAGACCGTTTTCAAAACACCAAGAATAATCCCGCGTGGCGTGTCATCGCCAGCAGCATGCGCACACGAGCGCCGATTGCGAAGACCATCATAAACCAGCGTACCAATCGCATGACGATCACTTGATCCTGCAAAGCGATGCGCCTTGCCCCAATCTTTCAACGCTTCTGAAGCGGGGCGATGGCGGGTCGTGATGTCTGTGAAGATTTCAATTGCCGCTGCAACGCGGCCAGCAAGGCGCATGCGTCAGCCCGCCACAAAATAGCGATAGGCAAACCACAGCCATGCAACGCCAAGAACTGTGACGCCGACGAGATAGGCGTAGAAGCGATCAGGCAGTTTGTTTGACGTGAGGTGGATGAAGCTGTGTGCAAAGCGGCTCGCAAGGAAAATCCAGCTCAACCCCACAAGCACGGGATCAACAGTCTTGGTGATCAGTGAAAACGCCGTGAGCGCATACCACAGCATTGGCGCCTGGAACTGGTTGTTGAAGTTGTTGCTGATCTTCAGAATATCATCAGGCCAGTTGTTGCTGTTGGTGACAATGTCAGCGCGCTTGACGCGGCCGGAACTCACACCTTCAAAACGCGCGCGCCCCATCATCACGGCAATCACGAAGACCATCACGAAATGCAGGAAGACTGGCAGCAGAAACCATTTTTCCAAGTTCATTGTGGTGTCCGCTGATAGTTGGGAGCTTCGCGCGTCACCATCACATCATGCACATGGCTTTCACGAAGCCCTGCACCCGTGATGCGCACGAACTGCACCCGTTTCTGCAATTCCGGAATTGATCCCGCACCTACATACCCCATGGCCGCACGAAGCCCACCAACGAGTTGATGCAGCACATGTCCGGCTGGTCCCTTGTAAGGCACTTGGCCTTCAATACCCTCAGGCACCAGCTTCAATGAATTGCCAACATCTTGCTGAAAATACCGGTCCGCTGATCCGCGCGCCATCGCCCCAACCGAACCCATACCGCGATAGGATTTGTAAGAGCGACCGTCATAAAGAAATACTTCGCCGGGGCTTTCATCAGTGCCAGCGAGCATGGAGCCGACCATGACAACATTGGCTCCAGCCGCAATCGCCTTGGCCATGTCACCAGAAAGCTTGATGCCACCATCGGCAATGATTGGCGTGCCGGATTTCATGGCCTGTTCGGCGCACTCAACCACGGCGGAAAACTGCGGAACGCCAACACCTGCCACAACGCGCGTGGTGCAAATCGAACCGGGCCCAATGCCCACCTTCACACAATCAGCGCCCGCATCAATCAACGCCTGAACACCTTCGGCAGTAGCAACATTGCCAGCGATGATCTGTACCTTGTTGGAAAGTTTTTTGATGCGCGTGACTTGGGAAAGCACATTGGAGGAATGTCCGTGTGCCGTATCAACGATCAAAACATCAACACCAGCATCGATCAAACGTTCAGCGCGCTCGCGGCCATTGTCGCCAATGCCAGTCGCGGCGGCAACCATCAGCCGTTCTTTATCATCCTTTGCGGCATGCGGATGATCAGCGGCTTTTTCCATGTCATTGACGGTGATCAAGCCTACGCACATGCCCGCTTCATCAACCACCAGAAGTTTTTCGATGCGATGCTTGTGTAAGAGTTTGCGGGCTTCACCACGATCAACACCTTCGCGCACAGTGACAAGTTTGCGCGTCATCAACTCGCCAACCTTGACATTGAGGTCATTGGCAAATCGCACATCGCGATTGGTGATGATGCCTTCGAGCTTTCCTGACTTGTCGATGACCGGAATGCCGGAAATTTTGTGACGCTCTTTGATGGCCATCAAGTCACCGAGCGTTGCATCCGCCGCAATGGTGATCGGATTGACAACCATGCCACTTTCAAAACGCTTCACCTGGCGCACATGATCAGCTTGCGTCGCGGGATCGAGATTTTTGTGAATGACACCAAGCCCACCCGCCTGCGCCATGGCAATCGCCATCGAGGCTTCAGTAACAGTATCCATCGCCGCCGACATCACAGGGATCGAAAGGCGGATGGTTTTCGTAAGCTGCGTAGACGTGTCAACCTCAGTAGGCAAAACCGAAGAAGCACCGGGCTTCATCAGCACATCGTCAAAGGCGAGATATTCAGGGAATGAGTGTGGCATTGGGGCTCATATCAAGGAGGAGCGCAGCGGGCAAGAGGCGTGGCAGTGGAAACTATTCGCCGCACAAAAAGCGGTGATTGGTATTGCTTTTGCGGGGAATGACTGGCATTATTACCGCAAAAAATGCGGTGATTAATGGCAAGTTACTATCACGAAACCCCGGATTGGCCGAATTTCAATTGGGACTTGGACAACATTGCGGGCCTACTTGCAGCAGTTCGTCATCGTCAGGGTCGGTTGTCCGGGCGCATGGAAGCTATGGGTTTTTCATTGCGTCGCGAAGCGGTGCTGCAAACTTTGACACTGGATGTACTGAAGTCGAGCGAGATCGAAGGAGAGATTTTAGACCAGGCGCAAGTTCGTTCCTCCATTGCCCGCCAGCTCGGAATCGATATCGGTGCTTTGGCACCAGCTGATCGTGCGGTCGATGGCGTGGTTGAGATGATGCTCGACGCTACACAGCGCAATGACTTGCTGCTCACGGCAGAACGTCTCTGCGGTTGGCATGCCAGCCTGTTTCCAATGGGATTCAGCGGCATGAATCAAATTGCAGTTGGTAGTTGGCGCGATGATGCCCGTGGGCCGATGCAAGTCGTCTCAGGGCGCTTTGGCAAAGAACGTGTTCATTTTCAGGCACCAGCTGCACGACAGCTCGCGAGCGAGATGGTGAAGTTTCTAGACTGGTTCAATGCATCGGCCGATATCGACCCGGTCATAAAAGCGGGCATCGCACATCTGTGGTTTGTTACCATTCATCCGTTTGATGACGGCAATGGTCGAATTGCACGTGCTATTGCAGATATGGCACTGGCGCGCGCAGATGGAAGTACACAAAGATTCTACAGCATGTCATCTCAAATTCGGCTGGAGCGAAAAGCTTACTATGACATTTTGGAGCAAACACAAAAGCAGGATCATGGTGACATCACACAATGGCTGCTTTGGTTTCTGTCTTGCCTTGATCGTGCGGTCACCGGCGCAGAAGTTACCCTTGCTGCAGTTCTGGCTAAGGCAAAATTCTGGGAAACTCACGCCGAAGTTCGATTCAATAGACGGCAGCACGATATGATCAATCGGCTGTTTGGTGGTTTTGAAGGCAAGCTCAACACATCCAAATGGGCAAAGATCGAAAAGTGCTCAAATGACACCGCGCTTCGTGACATTGGTGATCTGGTGGAGCGCGGTGTATTGCAGAAGGAGGAGGGTGGCGGACGAAGTACGAGCTATGTGTTGATAGGCACTACGCTCCCCTGAACCCCGTCGCCAGCACGAACAACTCAGCTGAATCGTCGCGGCTCGACATCGGCTTGACGTGTCTCACCGTGGCGAAATCCACTTTCAACTGTTTCAACAGATCACCTTCCGTGCCGCCGCGCAACACTTTGGCGAGAAATGTGCCACCAGGTTTCAAAACGTCTTTGGCGAAAGCATGCGCAGCTTCGGCAAGACCCATGATCTGGATGTGATCGGTTTGGCGATGGCCCGTTGCGTGGGCGGCCATGTCGGAAATCACGCAATCCGCTTTCTCACCGCCAAGCGCATCGACCAACATTTGCGGTGCATCGTCCTCAAGAAAATCCTTTTTGAAAATCACAACGCCGGGCATCTCAAGCATGCCATGCATGTCAATCGCGACGACCTTGCCCTTGCCTTCGAGTGAGTTGACACGTTGTGCTGAAATCTGGCTCCAGCCACCGGGAGCCGCGCCAAGATCAATGATGTTGCCACCGATTTTGAGGAATTTGTATTTGTCGTCGATCTCGATCAGCTTGAAGGCGGCGCGTGAGCGATAACCCCGCTTTCGCGCTTCATGCACATACGGATCGTTGAGCTGTCGCTCCAGCCACTGCTTTTGCGAAACAGTGCGTTCCTTCTTGTCCTTGATGCGCGTTTTCAGTCGACGATCACCAACGGCGTTCTTGTTTCCCGGTCTGCTCATTGTGTCACTTCCTGCATCATCAAATCGGCGAGTATGCCTTCGCGCAAACCTCGGTCTGCAACACGAACGCGCGGCGAAGGAAACGCCAGACGAATTTCTTCGAGAATGGCGCAGCCTGCAAGAACCAGATCAGCCCGCTCACGACCAATGCAGCCATTGCGCACGCGCGCGTCATAATCCATGTCAAGAATGCGCTGGACAACTTCACCTATGTCTTCGCTTGCCAACCATGCACCATCAACCTTGCTGCGGTCATACGTGCGCAGTCCCATTTGCACACCTGCAATCGTCGTCACGGTTCCGGATGTGCCCAACAAATGTCCAGGGCTCTTGTCACCACCACGCATTTTTTCAACTTGCGCCACAAAGGGCTGCAGTAGGCTGGCCACTTGCGCCCGCATGCGTCCAAAACTTTCTTGTGTCACATGCGCGCCACCGCCTGTGCGCTCCGACAAGGTCACGACACCTGCTGCAAGCGAGGTCCAGGCCTTGATGGCAAAACGGGAACCTTCCTGTTCCATCCACAAGACTTCCGTGGAGCCACCGCCAATATCGAACACAACAGCCGACTGCGTATCACGATCAATCAAAGGTGTTGCTCCGGCCGCAGCAAGACGTGCTTCCGTTTCGCGGTCGATGATTTCAAGCTCGAGGCCGATTTCGCTTCGCACACGTGAAATGAATTCTTCCCCGTTGGTGGCAGTGCGGCAGGCTTCGGTAGCGATCAGTCGGAACTTCACGACGCGGTGCCACGCCAGCTTGTTGGCGCAAATCCGCAGCGCCTCGATGGTCCGATCCATGGCCTCAGGTTTCAGGGCACCTGTCACACCAAGGCCTTCGCCGAGGCGGACAATGCGAGAAAATGCATCAATGACACGCGGGCCAGTTGGTGAAGCAACCGCTATCAGCAACCGGCAATTATTGGTACCAAGATCAAGTGCGCCGAACACCTGCTCCGGATCGTCGGGCAGGCGGCGCGGCAAACGGCTTCGCGGCACAGCATCAAAGCCCTTTCCCCGACCAGGAGAAGGCTTGTGCTTGCCGAACGAACCGCGACGGTTCTGTTCCGCCGTTCGGGACTCGCCCACAATATTCCTTTCAGGCGACGTGCGATCAACCCAAAGGGGACCTGCAAAACCACCGTAAACGCTTCAGTTAGGATCATTCTAACACGTCTCCGCCAAACGTAAACAGTTTCCGAACATCCTTGCCTCTGAGCCTATTTGTTAACTATAAATTGACGGTCTATCCACGATAACTCCTTGCTGGATCGGACAGCAGCTGCATGCGCAATTTCGGCAAAGGATTGTTTAAGGATGGATCATTGATCGCCGAATTTGGCGATCATTTTGGCCAAACCATGCGCCATCACAAACAGGCAGTCGCACTTGAGGCTGCAAAGGTTGATGCCGAGCTGTCCTCCAAGGCCAAGTCCGAGTTCATCGCCAACATGAGCCACGAACTCAGGACACCTCTCAATGCAATCATCGGCTTTTCTGATATGCTTGCGAACCGAACGCATACCAGCCCAGAGAAGGTTGTTGAATATTCATCCTATATCAAACAGGCAGCCGAACATCTGCTGGCGTTGATCAACGGCATTCTCGACGTCTCCAAAATCCAGGCTGGCAAGCTCAGTGTCGATGTCGAGCCATGTGAGATCACCGACATCCTGGAAGCGTGCTTGTTGATCACAGACGCCAAGGCGAAAGAAAAAAACATAGCGATCCAAGTTGACCTCAAGCCTGACTTGCCCTTGATCCTCGCCGATCCGCTGCGCTTCAAACAGATCATGATCAATCTGCTGAGCAATGCGGTAAAATTCACGCCGGAGTGGGGAAAGATCAAGGTCCAGGCAATTGCTGAAGACCAGAATTTCATGACCGTTCGCGTGACCGATACCGGCTTGGGTATGAACGCCAAGGAAGTTGAAACCGCAATGAGCCCTTTCGGTCAGGTCGACAACAGTCTTTCAAAACGCCAGGAAGGCACGGGACTTGGCTTGCCGCTTTCGTTGGCGCTCGCACGCCTTCATGGTGGCGATCTTCACGTCCAATCACAAACGGGCACAGGGACCTGCATCACGGTTTTTGTGCCACTTGCCGCCTCCGCCAACGGCCTTGCTTCGAAACATCTTTGAGTTACATCAGGAACGGAAATAGATCATGAGTTTAGTCAATCCGCGCTCCTCGATGTCACCGGAGCAACAGGCAGTTGCCAGCTTGTCGGAAATCGAAAAAGTTGGCCGAATTGTTGCGGTCACAGGTTCAAAGAGTGTGGTTCTCCTCGACTCGATTGATGGCAGCTTCGGTTCAAATGCCCGCAGCCCCGAAATCGGCACATTGCTGAAAGTGGATACACAGCTTTCCATCGTGCTGGCCCTCGTTTCAGCTCTGTCCTCACCGATGCCAGCCCAAGGCAACGGCGACCGCGAAATGCGGATCGTTGAAGTCGAGTTTATTGGCGAGCTGCCAAAAGGCAAAGACGGACTTCCAAAAAGCTTCCGCCGCGGTGTTTCGACTTATCCGGGACTGGGTGATGCGGTATTCCGCGCTACCCGTTCTGAACTCGCACTTGCTTATGCCTGCGACGAGGCAACCGGAGTTCGCGTTGGCCACATCCAGCAAGATATTACCATTCCCGCAATGATCAAGGTCGATGAAATGCTCGGCAAGCATTTCGCAATTCTTGGAACAACAGGTACGGGTAAATCCTGTTCGGTCGCGCTCATTTTGCGCCGCATTCTCCAGCGCAATCCGCAAGCACATATTCTCCTGCTCGACGTGCATCGCGAATATGCGTCATCATTTCAGGGCATGTCGGAAATCATCACGCCCGACAACATGAGCTTGCCCTTCTGGCTTTTGAATTTTGACGAAGCCGTTGAGATCATCGTTGGCAATGGCCAGCAAAATCGCGACCAGGACATTGAAATCCTGCGCGAACTGATACCGATGGCCAAGGGCCGTTACGTTGCAAACCAGCGGCGCGACAAGTCGAGGCTTTCGCCATCCGCCATGGCGGAAATGCAGAATATCGGAGTTGATACACCAATTCCATATCGTACATCTGATCTCGTCGGCGTACTCGAAGAATGTCTCGGCAGGCTTGATCTCAGAGGTGAACTTGCACCCTACAAGCGCCTCAAGGCCAAGCTGGAAGCTATCAGCCGCGACCCGCGTTACGCCTTCATGTTTGGTTCGCTTACAGTGCAAGACAATATGGCTGCGGTCCTCGCGCGCATCTTCCGTATCCCGGTCAATGGCAAGCCAATTGCCATTCTTGAACTTGGTGGCCTGCCATCGGAAATCATCAACGTCGTTGTCTCGGTTCTTGCGCGTCTGGCATTTGACTTCGGCGTATGGAGTGCTGGCAAGGTGCCCATTACATTCGTCTGCGAAGAAGCCCATCGCTATGTACCGAACGACAAGACTCTTGGGTTCGAGCCAACCAAGCGCGCCATCTCGAAGATTGCCAAGGAAGGCCGCAAGTATGGTGTGTCACTCTGCATCGTCACGCAACGCCCAGCAGAACTTGATCCAACAATTCTATCCCAATGCAATACCATATTCTCGCTGCGCCTGACCAACGAGCGCGACCAGGAAATCCTTAAAGCTGGTATTTCCGACGCTGCTGCATCGCTGCTTGAATTCATGCCAACCATGGGTGCAGGCGAAGCTGTTACATTCGGAGAAGGTGTGGCACTGCCCACCCGCATCAAGTTTGATCTTTTGCCACCCAATGAATTGCCACGTTCCAGCACAGCCTCGTTCACCAAGAACTGGTCGAAAGATCTGCCCGATGATTCCTTCCTCCAGGAAGTGGTCAATCGTTGGCGCGCCCAAAGTCATAATCCTGATGCAACGGGGTATGCCCTCGAATCGAACTCAGAACAACCGTCTGCGGCAATGACCTCACCTCAGCCGGGCGCTCCGCAACAAAGCGCGCCAGCAGCAGTTCAGGCGCGCCCATCCTTGCGACGCGATGCCCCGGCAATGCCAGCGGCAGCAGCTGTCTCACCGCCACCACAGGTGCCAAGTTTTGGACAGGCACCACGTGCCGCAGCGACACCAGCTGCAACTGCACCAGCGCCTTCTCCAGCTCCTCCGCCAGGGCGGGCGCCTGTTGCACCTAGCGTCGGGCAGGCTGGTGATGGCCAGAGCCTTGCAAGCCTGATCAAACAGTTCCGGCCCAACGGATAAATTTTAGCTTTCAAGTTTGGAGTGCATGAGTTACGCCCCGCAGCAAATCAGCTGATGGAGATGACCATGCCCGCTTTTCGTACCCTCAATGATGTGAATGTCGCTGGAAAGCGCGTCGTGATCCGTCTTGATCTCAATGTGCCAATGGAAAAAGGCGAAGTCACAGACACGACTCGTATTGACCGCGTAGTGCCGACGCTGAAGGAACTCATCCGTAAGCGCGCCGCCGCCATTGTGCTCGCGCATTTCGATCGACCGAAGGGCAAGGTCGTGCCGGAAATGTCACTGCGTCCCGTGGCGCAAGCCCTCGCAACCGCGATGGGCCAGCCCGTCAGTTTCATTTTCACCGACTGGCAAGCCACGCCGAAGTTTGATGCAGCTCCGGGTGAGCTGATCCTGATGGAAAACACCCGCTACCACGCAGGCGAAGAAAAGAACGACACAGGCTTTGCCAAGATGCTAGCAAGTCTCGGCGATATCTATGTGAACGACGCTTTCTCTGCCGCACACCGCGCACATTCATCAACTGAAGGCATTGCGCGTTTGATCCCCTCATTCGCTGGCCGCGCCATGGAGCAGGAATTGAAAGCCCTGCAAGCTGCCCTTGAAAATCCAAAGCGGCCGTTAGTTGCTGTGGTTGGCGGTGCCAAGGTTTCATCAAAGCTCGAACTGCTCGGAAACCTTTCCGCCATCGCCAACACCATCGTGATCGGCGGCGGCATGGCCAATACGTTTCTCGCCGCTCAAGGCGTGAACGTCGGAAAGTCACTGTGCGAGCACGATCTCATTCCAACCGCAAAAGAAATCCTCGCAAAGGCCGCTGCCAAGGGCTGCACACTTTTGCTGCCAGATGACGCTGTGGTCGCCAAGGAGTTCAAAGCCGGTGCCGCTTCGCGCGTAGTCAATCTGAACGAAGTCGGCGCTGACGAAATGATTTTGGATGTCGGCCCCAAGAGCATCGCCAAAGTGAAGGCCTGCTTTGACACCGCCAAAACCGTCGTGTGGAACGGCCCGATGGGTGCCTTCGAAATTTCGCCCTTCGACAAGGCCACCAACGCCGTAGCCCAACACGCCGCGATGCTAACAAAGCAAGGCAAGCTAGTCACCGTCGCAGGCGGTGGCGACACAGTCTCCGCCCTCAACCAAGCCGGAGCCGCCGACGATTTCACCTACATCTCAACGGCCGGAGGAGCCTTCCTCGAATGGCTCGAAGGCAAAGACCTGCCGGGCGTGAAGGCGCTTGAGACGTAGATTGATCGATGGCGCATGAAATGCTATTGAATGCTATCTATTGGCATCAGGGTAATTGCGCATGAATGTTTCACTGGGAAAAAATTGGGAAGATTATGTGTCGACCCTCGTCAGCAGCGGCGAGTTCAATAACGCCAGCGAAGTGGTGCGAGACGCTTTGCGTCGGCAGCAGGAACAGTTGCTGAAACTCGAAGCTCTCCGACGCGAGGTCGATAGAGGACTGGCTTCGATAGCGGCAGGTGATTTCGTAGATACGAATGCAGCGGACGTGATCCGTCGCGCAAAACTTAGAAAGTCGAATGCTTGAGCACCTATCGACTGTCGAAGGACGCGGATCGTGACCTGCTGGTAATTCATCAGTACACGGAAGAAATCTTCGGGGAAGACCAAGCTTCTGTCTATATCAATGGTCTTTTCGGAACTTTGAAGTTGCTCGCGGAAAAGCCAGGAATGGCAAGAAAGCGTCCTGATATCCGGCCAAATATCCGCAGCTTCAGTTACAAAAGCCACATCATTCTATTTGTGGAGCTTTCAAAAGGAATTGGGATCGCAAGAATCCTGCACGGATCACAAGACGTTGATACCGCGCCACTTGGCGGACCCTTCCCCGATCAAGTCTGACGCGACCAAGAAACTCCTTAAAACCTCCAACATTTCCCCATGAATTGCTACAATCCGTTGACAAAAAAAGCCGCAGGTCTTTCGACTTGCGGCTTTTGAACTTTGAAACGGTGAGAAATTACATTCCCATGCCGCCGGAGCGTGGTCCACTCGCGCCACCGGGGCCGCCGCCTGGACCGCCACGACGTGGCTTTTCGATCTTCTTTGGCATTGGCAGCAGGCCTTCGCGCTGCAGCTTCTTGCGAGCGAGCTTGCGCGTACGACGCACAGCTTCAGCTTGCTCACGTGCCTTCTTTTCTGATGGCTTTTCGAAATGACCGCGGAGCTTCATTTCACGAAAAATGCCCTCGCGCTGCATCTTTTTCTTGAGCACTTTCAGGGCTTGATCAACATTGTTGTCACGAACGACGACTTGCAAGAACGACCTCAAATTTTGAATGAGTTAAGGGGACTCTGGAACATTGAGCTCCAAAATTTGAATGGTCCCTACACCAAGATTCCCCCCCTGTCGAGCGGTAAGTCGAGGGGAGTAAGTTATTCCCCAGTCCAAAGAACCGTCTCTGGATAAAACTGTGACCAGGCGAACCAGAACGCCTGATGGCTTGGAACCGTGCTGCCATCAACCCCGATTGTCTTGATCCCGCCAGCATCAAGCTGCAGCTTGATGTTTTCAAACACGATTTCCCGGCCGCTCTTCAGCACAACAAAGGCTTTGCTTCTTTGAAATGCCACGGCTTTGCCCGAGGCCGTCGTCGCACCAATGATATCTTCATGAACAGGCAGGCGCGGGTCGATATCTCCCACCGGGAAAATCGGGCCGTTGGCATCCCGATTGTTGCGAAAGTCGAAATTTCGGCCGAGCGCCAAAGCTTCAACCAACACAGTGGTCGAGGGATGTGCAGCCTTCCAAGACCCCCAATCTGTGGTGACCACTGTTGCCTGTTTCAGGACCAGCTTTTTCTGCGCCAGCGGGCCGGTGACAGCCTTGCCCAGGAATGTGTCAAAGACTGAATGACTGTTGATATCATACATCACCTTGTTGGACCTGATGAGCAATCCTGACGTGCGCAAAACGGGTCGCGCGATGCCATTGGGCAGCTGGTCGGTAAAATAGGCCTGCGCCGAACCGCACAATGTACAATAGGGAATGCCCAAATGCCGACCGCCCAACGTGTCGTTGACCATTTCCCGGACTTCCATGATCTGGCGCGGATAGGCCCGATATTCCCCGTTCACTTCGATGCCGAACACGATGGCTTTGTCGTCGAGCCATGTGGCTTCCTGCGCGGTGCTGACCTTCGGATTGTCGGCAGCAGGAATGCAGTTACACTCAGCGTCGGTGTTGTTGTAGGGGCGATCATCGATCAGCACTCCTCCCCAGGACACCATGCGCCAGTCAATGTCGCCTTCAGCGAATATTTTGTCCCAGCCCGGCGCCATTTTCGTGAAGATTTGGCGTTTGATTTCCAAATAATCAGGCGGAGCGGAAATGTCCCACGCCATCAAACGATCCGTTGCATCGCTCCACGGATCTTCCGGTCTCAATTCTTTTTCCAGCAGCGTGGAGGCCGCATTGGCGAGCTCCAGATTTATGTCTTGGCTCGGAACAAAGCGCATCAAATCAGTAATGATCCAAGCGAGGCGAGGGTCTTTGGACGCTGCAATTTCATCCAGAGCCTTGGTTTGGGCTGAACTCCATGTCGATTGGGCGACGGAATCAAAAAAGGCGATTTTTACAGCCTTTTTCAGACTGTCAGAAAGCGGTCCAGCAGGTGTTTTCGGCGGTTGGCCGAATTGCTTTATTACGTAGGCTGGCAAAGGTTTTTGCTCTTCCGCACGCGAAAGTTCTGGCAATGCCAGTAGCAGCCCAAGCAAAACAGGAACGAGAAAAAGAAAACGCCTGACAATCAATACCACTTTGCTTCTCCCTCTCAGTTGCATCCGCATACCGATAGCCGATCACAGCACAGGGGCGGTCACGATTGGGTAAAGACTTGGTGAGGGGGCAAAGAAGACACGCCTCACAACAAAAACGCCGCCTTGTGCGGAACAAGGCGGCGCTTCGTGAATGATCAGGAATGGATGGTCGGGATTGCCGCCCCGGCGCAAGACCCAAGCCTTAGAGGGGATGCCCTCCAAAACCTGCAATCCGCACATAGCCACCCACTAAACCTGTGAATTCACTCGACATCGGATCACCTCCCTTCAAATGTTGACGTTGGTTCCAGAATGTAGGCATTTTAGGCGGAGGGCAAGTGAAAAATGAAATCAGACTTAATCCCAGATTTAATCATTACCAATGCGCGCATTATCACCATGGACGAGGCCAATCCCTTCGCCGATACCTTGGCGATCAAGGGCAACCGAATTTTGCAGGTAGGCACAGCTGATGACATCCTGCTTTTGCGCAACCTCAAAACCCGCATTCACGATAACGACGGCAACACAGTGATCCCCGGCATCATCGAAGGCCACGTGCATTTGTTCATCGGCGCTGCCGAACTCGATCTCCTCAACATCCGCTGGAATACCAATTTCGATTCCATCCGCGATGCAGTTCACGCCTACAGAAACAAAAATCCGGGCCTCACCTTCATTCACGCCATCAGCGCTGCACACGAACAATTCGGCGAAGGCATTGCAATCACGCGCCAGCTGCTCGACCAGATCGTTCCGGATGTGCCGTTTGCCATTGGCTGTTTCGATCATCACACGGTGTGGGCCAATACAAAGGCATTGGAAGTTGCAGGCATTCTGCATGGCCGCAAGCTCAGCACGGGCAATGAAATCGTCATGGGCGCTGATGGTTTGACTACAGGCGAGCTTCGCGAATTCGAAGCCTTCGCGCCCGTGCTCGAAATGGGCGCATCGGGTGGCCGCGAGTCGGCGGGTATCGTTACGGGCCTTAGTCCTGCCGCAACACCTGCCAATCGCGCTGCCGACATTGAAACCCTGCGCAAAGGTATTGCCCACGCCAACGCGCTCGGCATTACTTCGATGCACAACATGGACGGCAATCGCTATCAGCTGGAACTTCTGCATGCGCTGGAACACCGGGGAGAACTCAACGCGCGCATGGAAGTGCCATTTCATTTCCGCAACACCATGCAACTCGCCGATGTCGATGAGGCGGTTGAGTTTCGCCGCGATTTCGCAACGGACATGCTGCACTCAGGCCGTGTCAAACTTTTCATTGATGGCGTGATGGAAACACTCACAGCACAAATGCTTGAAGACTATCCCGGCCATCCCGGCAACAAGGGCGCACCACTTTACACGCCTGAAGAAATGAATGCCGTCGTCGCACGTGCCGATGCGCATGGCCTTCAAATTTCAACGCATGCCATTGGTGATGGTGGAGTGCGCACCACGATTGATGCCTACGAAAACGCCGCGCGCAAAAACGGCACACGCGACTCGCGCCACCGCATCGAACACATCGAACTCATCCACCCCGATGACATTCCGCGCCTTGCACAACTCGGCATCGTCGCATCGATCCAGCCGATTGCAGGTGTAGGCGTACCCGGCAATGCGCATGAACCCATCCTCTCACGCGTCGGCAAAAATCTGCCTTACGCCTACGCATGGCAAACCATTCGCGAGACGGGAGCCGCAATCACCTTCTCCTCCGACTGGCCCGTATCCCCACTCGATCCCTTCATCGGCATGCAATCCGCGATGACCTGCAAGCCCTTGCGCGCCGATTGCCGTGACCAATCCCAAAGCCTGATGGACACTTTGCATGCCTTCACGCTGGCAGGCGCTCACATGGAGTTCATGGAAGACCGAAAGGGCATGTTGAAAGAAGGCTACCTCGCCGACATCGCAGTGCTTGATGCCAACATCGAAAACACATCAGCCGACCAGATCAGCACGATCAAGCCCGTGATGACGATCTGTGATGGCCGCGTGGTCTACGAAAAGTCCGGAAGTTAAGGTGTTCGACAAATCATCATGAATTCGCTAGCAAGCGCGGCAAGATGGCTAATTTTCAGTTTTTTCTGGTTGCTCCCAAAGACGCAGCCGCCGATCTGGTTGTGACTTGCGCTGCTGCGGCGACGCAAGCGGGTGACTGTGCTTCAATCCTGATCAGTGAAGCGCAAGCGGAAACTTCAATCGCAAAACTGCAGGCCCTTGGTCTTGCGGTGCTGTTGACGGATTGCGAGGCGCGCGCCGTGCATTACGCCAAGGCGGATGGGCTTCACCTCTCGCGCAACGAAAATGTGAAAGACGCGCGCGAACAGCTCAGAAAAGAAAGTCTCGGCGTATTCACCGCCACGTCGCGCCATTACGCGATGGAGGCAGCCGAACTTGGTGCCGACTATATCGCCTTTGCGCAAATGGCCCAGCACACCGGCGAGCCGCTGATTTCCTGGTGGCAGGACATGTTTGAAATTCCTGTCGTCGCGTTTGATCCGGTTGAGGTTGCAGACCTCGCCACGCTGCTGCCACAGCGCCCTGATTTCATCCGGCCATCGGATGCCATGTGGCAAAACGCTGACGAAGCAAAACGCGTGATCTCTGCCCTGCAAGTTCAAATGCAAGGTCAAACGAAATGAAACGCCTCGCACTTGCATTGCTGCTCACTTTTGCAACGCCTGCACTTGCGGCCACTTTCGAAGAAGCCGTCGCATTATTCGAAGACGGCAAATATGCCGAGGCGAAAACGCTCGCCGATACATTCGCTGCGACGGACGATCCGCGCGCCATGGCGATGCTGGGTGCGATTTTCCAAAAAGGTCTGGGCGTCTCTAGCGATCTCGTGCAAGCGCGCACATGGTTCACCAAGGCGGCAGACAAGGGCCATCCCGGTGCGCAATTTTCGCTCGCGATGATGTTGCTCGATGGCTCACTGGGCGAACCCGATGCCGATCAAGGCTCAGTCTGGTTGATCAAATCGGCGGAAGGTGGAAACGTCAACGCACAGTATAATCTCGGCCTCCTGCATTCGGGTATCTACGGCACCGAGCCCAATTGGACCGAAGCCCTCAACTGGTTCAAGCGCGCCGCTGATGCAGGCAACGCCGAAGCACAATACAATTACGCACTCCTTCATCTCGAAGGCAAAGGTGTGCAACAAAGCGCGCGCATCGCCGCTGAATGGTTTGCCAAGGCGGCACTACAAGGCCTGCCAGAAGCCGCACTCGAATATGGCGTCTTGATTTTCCGCGGCGACGGCGTGCAGAAGGATGAAAAGATCGGTGCCAAATGGTTGCTGGTCGCTGCGATCCGCAATAATCCCGTCGCCCAAAACCGATTGGCCCGCGCCTATGCCACTGGCCGTGGTGTGCCGCTTGATCCCATTGAAAGTGCCAAGTGGAACCTCCTCGCCAAGGCCAATGGCCGCGCCGACCTTGAGCTCGATGCGAGCTTTGCCAAATTGAGTGCTGCGCAAAAGAAAGACGCGGAATCCCGCGCCGCCAGCTTCAAGCCGGTTGCCCAGCCGCAGTGAGGCTGATAGAGCACGCCCATGTATACACCGTCCAGCACCTCGACCCCCGCCATGACCATCATGATTGCAGCCGTGCGCAAAGCCGCACGTGGCGTGCAACGCGACTATGGCGAACTCGCACAATTGCAGGTCTCGAAAAAAGGCCCTGGCGATTACGTCACCGCCGCTGATCAACGCTGTGAAAAAACTCTGCGCGAGGAATTGCTGCGCGCCCGCCCCGACTACACGATCCTGGGTGAAGAAGGTGGCGTGTCCAAAGGCCCCGATCCCGATCACCGCTTCATCATCGATCCGATTGATGGCACGAGCAATTTCATGCGCTCGATCCCGCATTTCGCAGTGACCGTGGCACTGGAGCGCAAAGGCGAACTGGTCGCCGCCGTCACCTACAATCCGATTTCCGATGAACTTTTCCATTCTGAAAAAGGCTCAGGTGCCTTCATCAACAACAAGCGCATGCGGGTTGGGTCGAGGACACACTTGCACGAGTCGATCATCGCAACCGATATCCCGGCAAACTACGCGCCCGCCAATCAGCTGCAACACAGAAACGAACTCGCGGTGTTGCAGGCGCGCTCAACAGCCATTCGCGCCACAGGCTCAACCGCACTTGATCTCGCGTATATCGCCTGCGGTCGCCTCGATGGCATGTGGACGCAAGGTGTCAAAGCGTGGGACGTGGCCGCAGGCATATTGTTCGTGCGCGAAAGCGGCGGCTTCATCGCCGATGCGACGGGCGGTACCGATCCGATGAACTCCGGCCGCCTCGTAGCAGGCAACGCCGACATCCTCCCGCAACTGCAAGCCGCACTGGCCGAAGCGAAGAAGCTCTGACCACCGCACTCCGACCTGCCGTCATGGCCCGCTTCACGCGAACTTTGTCCACTCAAGGTATGCAGTAGCATCCACACAAACTTGCCGTCATGGCCCGCTTCACGCGGGCCACCCATTTTGCCGCCACGATGGGTGGCCCGCGTGAAGCGGGCCATGACGATCACTTGGGTTTGAGAAAACAAATAGAATTTAGACTTGCCAGCGCGCCCCGGCAAAAGCTAAGAGGCACCCACTGGTGGGGGATCGGCTAACGGTAGGCCCTCAGACTCTGACTCTGATTGTCTAGGTTCGAATCCTAGTCCCCCAGCCACTCACACACCCAAACGCGCCTGCTTGGTGATTTCCTCCTGGGCACGCATCTTGTTAAGCGAGGCCATTGCTCGCTCATCGCTTTCGTAATTCTCAAACTTTTTCAGCTTCAACCCACAAGAAAATACACCATTGTGAAATGGCGGCGTAATCCTGAGTGTGAAAAAAAGTTCCTGGTAGTAGTGGATGCAAATCGCATCTTCAGAAATCGGCCAGTGGTTTTCGATGAGGAACGAGTTGTAAGGCACCAACAATCCGCAGCGTGCAACCACATTGAACGCCGGATCGAGCACCAGAAAATCATTCGACTCTTCAAAAGGGCAGTCTTGCGAAGTGATCACCAGGAAATGGTCACGCCAGCGATATTGTGCCTCAATGACAAATCCCGGAATTTTCTTCTGCGTGTCGATCCCATCGCAAAACAACGTGGTCTCGCGTGGCCAAGCCTCATAAGGCCCATCGTGTTCTGCGAGTGAGAAGTACTCAATCCGCTCCATGATCAACTCCGACCGTTCCCTGTTAAGGCGAACCAACTGCGATATGCCGTGACTAGGCACATAGTACAACTTTTGCTGGATTTTTTGGACTAATCTGAGCTGTTGTGCATGTTGTGTATGTTATAGGTGGCTTTGTAAACTCCATCGACCAAGTCGATTGTTGGAATGAAGCAAAATCTAGTTGTTCTAAGCGGGCTGTCTGCATTTTGATCGTAGTATTTTGCCCAACCATAGACATACAGAAATTTAGTATTTTTGCTGACTTGCAACAAATCTGAATGGGAAATGAATGTTTGTATTGGTGCGTAACCGCTTGTTACAGACTGCCTAGGACCAAGTACCCGCGATTACCGTCCAATGTCCAAATTTCTTGCCCGGATCGCCGCCAATCATTAAGCTTCTCTTCCTCAGCTTTGCTGGGGAAGTACCGCCGAAGGCGGGGATGGGGTGCTTCAGCTAGCGAGCTCTCCTCAGCAAAGACAACCACATGGAAAAGGACAGTTAGAAACAAAAGAGAACATCCCTCTTGACACTGGAACTTGAGTGTTCTACATAAGTTCCAACGGTCCGGAAGGGAGGGACGATGTCGATAGTGTCACGAAATTGCCGGATCCGTTTGCAGCGCTTGCGAGGCTTGGTTGACGACACAGCCTTGTCTCTCGAGAGCTGGGGGCCAGCCCCAGGTGAAATATGTCATCTGCTGCCTTCGTGCTGTAGCAACCCGCGCCGTTCTAATTCCGTGCGCCTCTGCGAGTGCGAACCCTTGTCAGACGCCAATGCGAAAAACATTGGGATATCCGGTCTGACAGAAATTCCGGCCAAAATCGCTGCGTTCTTTGTGTTGGCTTTGAGCCATCTATCAATTTTTTATCACTACCGTTGCAACAGGCTCAAGGCCAGGACGGGAGCATTCCCTCCTTTTTTCATTCAACCCGCCATGCCGCCTTGACTCACACGAAGGGACCTCATCCGGCCGTTGGCCACCTTCTCCACTGGCGTGGAAAAGGGATGCTGACGCATGCCCCGCGTTCTGTACCATCATCTCTTGCGGCAAAACCGCTGCCCATCTTCGCGGGCAAATGCTCGTCCAATCCCTTCTCCATCGCAGATGGAGAAGGTCCCCGAAGGGGGGATGAGGTCCCTTCCACTCCAACAAAACCCCTCCGTACACGGATCATCTCATGCCCAAAAAACCCTATCTCACCACATCACCCTGGCTGCCCTTCACATCGCGTGAACGAAAGCGGCCTCAACTTCTTGCGAGCTGTCCGTCGGCGCGTTGCCAACGCACCAAGACTTGTGTTGATGCCCATGAAAATCTCTACTGCCAGCGCAGTCACGAAACACCCAAGCAGGCCCGCGTGCGCCTTGGCCACTCGCCCGATCCAGTCGTGATCACCTCGCGCAAACTCACAGCCAAAGCACTCAAGGCCAAGCGCATCAGAAATGAAATGCTGATCGAAGAAGCAGAGGCTGAAACTGCCGCAAAGCTCGCGCGCTGGAAAGCTGGCGAGTATGATCACCTCTACGGCAAATACCGCGCGCAAGGTGTGTTGAAAGAACCACCACCAAGGCTTTCGCCCTGAGACCTTGCGCCCTGAGATTCTATTTCAGATCGTGACCTTGCCGAACGTCTGTTGTGGCAGGCGTCTCGCGCATGAAAGTCGAGAGCAACACCGTAAACACCAATCCCAAAATCAAAACAATGCTCGCACCATCGCCATTTGCAGCCGATTGATCAGGTGTGGTCACGCTGTTACCGGCCGCATCCTTTGCAACACTGCTGGCAGCATCGCGTTGAAGCTTGCGGCAAGGCGCGCGCGGTTTTTGTGCAGATATAATCCGGCACCAATCACACCAAGTCCAATCGCCGAGAGTGCGATGGGAAACAGCATCGAGTCCTTGAACAGGTCGCTTGCGAGATAGCCAAGATAACCAGCGATGCCGAGCGTTCCAAACACGGCATAGACGCGGCGGTTGAGGAACAGGCTGAGCGCGAGAAGGCCAACGTTGATCATGCAGTAGATAAACTTGCCCAACTGGCTGCCGCTGTCCATCAGGCTGAGGCCGCCCCAAAACGCCATGATGCCGAAGATGTGCAGCCAGAAGCTCATGTCGGTCTTGCCCTTGCGATGCACATCCGCCATCCAGGCATAAGCGATCATGGTGGCCCCGAAAATCAGCGACACAGTGCGGCGCGTTTCATAATTCCACCAGTTGTCCTGGTCTGGCCGCAACCAGATCACCACATCCATCGACAGGAACCACAGCGCAATCGCACCAATCAGCCAGATGAAAGGCGCACGATAAAACCGCGAAGCCACGAGTGCCGCGATGATTGTCGCTGCTTCCATGTAAATCCAGCTGCCGTGAATATAGGGAAAGAAATTGCGATAGGCGCCAGGATCGCCCTTGGCATAATCCCACAATTGGAAATAATCCTGGATGCCATAGATGATCATCGGCACCATCGAGACAGCAGCAGCAATGAGCAGGCCACCTGGCGTTTTGAGGCCGCTGGTATTCCACAATTTGTTGCCGCCAAACAAAAAGCCAAGCCCATAAATAATGCCACAGGCAACGAGCGCCGCCCCGCCCATGTTGCTGAAAGCCAGCGTGGTGAACAGGCCCAAAGCACCGATTACAATTAGCGCGCCTGCATACCACAACATGTGAACGAGATCGAAGCGCGGTGCCGCCTCACCAGAATTCCTCTCGCTCAAAAAAGCGGAAAGTGCTGCGAGCTGTTCAGTCGAAATGTGACCCGCATCACGGGCAGCGGCGAGATCGGAGTGGTTGAATGTCATGGGGCAATGGTTACAGCAATTGCTGTAACCCAACAAGAAGCTGACAGCTTGCACCAGCCTGCTGTTACCAACCCTGTGCCACCTTCTCCTCAAGGACGGAAACCTAAAGGAGACTAACAATGAAAACGATACTTCTCACGGCAGCAGCAATGCTCACCCTGACAACTGGTCTGTCTTTCGCAGCTGTTGGCCCGGCTTACGACGTGACACCTACAATCGAAGTTCAGAAGGACGGCACGGTGCAACTCGCCAGGCGTGGTCGCGGTGGTGACGACAGTGGCGGTGATGACAACGGTGGCGATCGCGGTGGTCGTGGTCGCGGTGCCGATGATGGCCCAGGCGATGATCGCGGTGGCAATGACGATCGCGCGAATTCGGGTGGCGGCACAGTCATTCAGGGCCTCAGCGGTTCTGGTCGCCGCAAGCCACGCATTCCAGGTGGCTCGGGCTGCGATGATGCAGGCGACGTTGCTGAACATCCTGAGTGCAGTCCCAACCAATAAGCTGCGCTCAGTTGGGGGCGATCAGATCCAGGCCGATTGAGGGCCTGGTGTCTGGTCGCCACTCTTTTCATTATGCTTGAACGGCGGGGGATTTGCGATAATGCCCTGCCTTCATGAATATCGAAGACCAGAAAAAAGCCGAACGCGCAAAAGCGACCGCACACCGCAAGACGCTGCACGAACAACGAGCCGATGAAGCACCGCTGCTGCTGGCATCATTGGCATTTCCCGTTCTCGCTCACCGGAATTTTCGCTGTGTCTCGGCGTTCTTTCCATATCAATCCGAAATCGACACGCGTCCCTTGCTTGGCAAGCTGGCGGGCGAAGGCTGGACTTCAGCGCTTCCGATTGTTGTGGCCAAGGGTGAACCGCTGATTTTTCGGCGCTGGTATCCAGGTGAACCCACGGTACCCGGCCGATGGGATATCCCCATTCCTTCCGACCGCGCGCCCCTCGTTGTGCCCGATGTATTGCTGGTGCCGATGCTGGCGTTTGATCGCAACGGCTATCGGCTTGGCTATGGTGGAGGCTTTTACGACCGCACCATCGCCGGGTTGCGCGGCGAGAAAAAAATCATCGCCATCGGCGTTGCCTATTCCGGGCAGGAAGTTGACTCCGTTCCGCGTGACGCGCATGACCAGCCCCTGGATTTTGTGATGACCGAGCGGGAAGTGATCAAGTGCGTTTGATGTTTGTTGGTGACGTGGTGGGAAAAGCCGGACGTGAGGCCCTGTTCCTGCACATGCCCATGTTGCGCGAAGAACTGAAACCGGACCTGATTGTCGTCAACGGTGAAAACGCAGCTCACGGCTTTGGCATCACCGAAGAAATTTTTCTGAAATTCCGCGAAGCAGGCGCTGATGTGGTGACATTGGGCAATCACGCTTTTGATCAGCGCGAGGCACTGGTATTCATCGCGCGCGAAGAACGCATGATCCGTCCGGTCAACTGGCCAAAGGGTTGCCCCGGGGCAGGGACCGCTCTTGTCGAAACTGCAAAGGGCCAACGCGTGCTGGTCATCAACGCGATGGGCCGTGTGATGATCGAGCCTTCTCTCGACGATCCGTTTCCTGCGATTGATCGTGAGATTGAGGCCTGTCGTCTGGGCCGCGATTGCGATGCGATCCTTCTGGATTTTCATGCCGAGGCGACGTCGGAAAAAATGGCGATGGGGCATTTCTGCGATGGCCGGGTTTCGCTCGTGGTCGGCACGCACACGCACACGCCAACCGCTGATCACATGATCCTCAACGGTGGCACAGCCTATCAAACCGATGCTGGAATGACGGGCGATTATGACTCGGTCATCGGCATGGAAAAGTCAGAGCCGCTACAGCGCTTCCTGCGCAAACTTCCAGTCGAACGGATGAAGCCCGCTGAAGGTGAGGCAACGCTGTGTGGCGTCGTCGTGGATACCGATGACAAGACAGGACTCGCTACAAGGATCCAGCCTCTTCGCATCGGTGGCAAGCTCAGCGCGGTGATGCCGGGTTAAGCCGCCAGTGCCTTGTCGGCGGAGACATAGGCATAGCCCAGATCATCTGCCACGGCCTTGTAGGTGACGTGACCGCCAGCCACATTGAGACCATTGCGCAAGTGCAGATCATCGGCGAGCGCTTGCTTCCAGCCCTTGTTGGCGATCGCGATGGCAAAAGGAAGTGTGGCATTGTTCAATGCATATGTTGAAGTGCGCGCCACTCCACCGGGCATGTTGGCCACGCAATAGTGGATAACATTGTCGACGACGTAAGTCGGCTCGGCATGGGTCGTGGCTTTCGATGTTTCGGCACAGCCACCCTGGTCAATGGCAACGTCGACGAGCACCGATCCAGGCTTCCAGTTTTTCAGCATGGCCTTGGTGATGAGTTTCGGTGCAGCAGCACCGGGGATCAATACGCCACCGATGACAAGATCGGCTTCAGCACATTCATCTTCAACAGCACCTTGGGTGGAATAGATGGTTTTCAGCGACGTACCGAAACGCACGATCAACTCTTCCATGCGGTCGGTTGATTTTTCGATCACAGTCACATCAGCGCCAAGGCCCAATGCCATCGCCGCCGCATTGGTGCCAACCACGCCACCACCAAGGATGACGACTTTTCCGGGGGCAACTCCGGGAACACCGCCGAGCAATACGCCACGACCGCCTTGCGCCTTCTCGAGGCAATGAGCACCTGACTGTACCGACATGCGGCCTGCAACCTGGCTCATGGGCGCGAGCAGCGGAAGTCCGCCACGCGCGTTGGTAACGGTTTCATAGGCGATGCAAATCGCGCCCGACTTCACGAGATCCTTGGTCTGCTCAGGATCGGGCGCGAGATGGAGATAGGTGTAAAGGATTTGCCCTTCGCGCAGCATCTGCCGCTCTTTGGCTTGCGGTTCTTTCACCTTCACGATCATGTCAGCCTTGGCAAAAATTTCATCCGCAGACGGAATGATCATTGCACCGGCTTTTTCATAATCGGCATCGCTGGCACCAATGCCCGAACCCGCTTGCGATTGAACCCACAGCTTGTGCCCGTGGCGCGCCAATTCGCGGACCGATGTCGGCGTCAGACCTACGCGATATTCATGGTTTTTGATTTCCTTGGGGACGCCGATGAGCATGGGAGAACTCCTGTTATGCTCTTGATTATACGGCAAAAGCGGTCGAACATTATCCCGAAGCAGTGCAGCAATTCCCTCGTTATTGGAATAATTTACCTATTCATGCCATAAATATCGAATGAAATTCGAAGAACTGGATAAATCAGACAAGATCATCCTGAAAATCCTGCAGGACAAGGGGCAGACGCCGATCGCCGAATTGGCTGAGAAAGCAGGCCTCTCTCCGTCCGCCTGCCATCGCCGCGTGGCGATCTTGGAAAAACACGGCATGATCGAGGGCTATGCCGCACAGCTCAATCGCCGCAAGCTTGGCTTCGTCAATGAGTTCTTCGTTGAAGTCTCGCTTATTGCGCAGTCCGAACAGACGCTGGAAAAATTTGAAGCCGCCGTGCAGCGCGTGCCAGAGATTCTGGAATGCCATTTGATGAGCGGGCAGTTCGATTATCTCCTGCGCGTCATCGCCCGCGACGCCGAAGATTATGAGATGATCCACCGCCAGAAACTGACACGTCTCCCCGGCGTGCAACGCATCCAATCATCACTGGCATTGCGCGAAGTCAAACCGTGGAGTGGTTTGCCGATTGTTTAGCGCGCCGATCACATGACAGCATGAAGATACCAGCTGCAATCACAATGGAAACACCAAACACTGCATTGCGGTCTGGCCAATCGCCGAACAGCAATATGCCATAGAATGTTGCCCAAATCAGCGCGGTGTATTCGAAAGGTGCCACAAAATTGGCCTCAGCATGCTTGTAGGCGCTGACAAAGAGCAGCGAGCCAAGCGCTGCAAGAAAACCCATGATCAGCAGCACGCCCCATTGCCAAGCACTTGGCCAGATCCAGTCGCGCGCGAGGAAGGCCCATGACTTGTCGCCCGTCCCAGTAATATCCGTGTACGGAATAATCAACGCTAGCCCAAGACCTGTCACGGTGTAGACGACATTCTGCCAGTTCGAAATCACGCTGATTGGCATTTCGTGCGAGATGCGCCGCCCGATCAACTGTCCCACAGCATAACCAAATGCGGAGTACAGTGCGAAAAGCATCGCAGGTTTGAAGCTGTCAGTGCCAGGTTGCACCATCACGAGAACGCCAATGAAAGCAGCGGCGACGGCAACCCAGCGATAAAGCGCAACATTTTCGCCAAGTGCTGGTCCGGCCAGTCCTGCAACAATGAATGGCATCAGGAAGTAGATCGAGACCGTTGTTGCAATAGGCATCGCCGCGATGGACAGGATGAACGCGAGATAGGCCGAGCACAAGATTGCTGAACGCAGAATGGCAAGCTTGACAGGGCCTTTAAACATCTGCTCCCAGCCACCCTCGCGCCACAACAGATATAGTAGCAGCGGGCATGCGCCCATTCCACGCATGAACAGGACTTGTGTTGCGCCAAAATCGGCACTCAGAAATTTGACGATTGCATCTTGAAACGACGCAACACCCATCGCAGTCAGGGCGAAGAAGGCAGCTGTCTGCTTGTTATCAAGCCGCTTTGCGACGACAGAAGTCATCACCCCATCTCACGGATGGTTTGCGCGAGTAGTTTTATCCCTGCTTCAATCTTTCCTTCATCGATAGAGGAAAACGCAAGGCGGAAATAATTGCGCGGCGGTTTGTTCTGACCGAAATTGATGCGGCCGGGCTCAATGAAAATGCCGCGCTTCAACGCCGCGTCCATCAGTTTTTCACTGTCGAGTTTTGCTGGCCCTTTCACCCAATAGGCCGTGCCACCAAAGGACGGATTGCGCGACGACATGGGGAGATGCGTGGCGAGTGCTTCGCCCATGATGTCCCAACGTGTCCGATAAGCCTTGTGTAGACGGCGGATCAGCGTGTCGTGATGGCCAAGCGACAAGAACAAAGCCGCCGCGCGTTGATTATTGGTGGGCGGATGGCGAATGATCTGGCGGCGCAATGCGCGCGCTTCCGCGATCAGTTCTTTCGGCCCAACCATGAAGCCAAGCCGCAAGCCAGGGAACAGTGTTTTCGAAAACGAACCAACGTAAACGACGCGGTCGTCATCATCGAGGGATTTCAGGGCAGGGCAGGGCTCGTTGACGTAATTGGTTTCAAATTCAAAATCATCCTCGATGATGATGAAGTCCTTATCGTGCGCCTTTTTCAAAAGCGCCATGCGCCGCTCCAGCGGCATCGTCACTGTGGTTGGAAACTGGTGCGAGGGCGTCGTGAAAACGATATCAGCATCGTCAAGCTGCGGGCCAATGGTGAGACCCTTGTCATCAACCGGAACAAGCGAGACGTGATCGCTGCGCAGCTGGAAAATATTGCGCATGTCGGGATAGCCAGGCTCTTCCATGACAACGCGGGTTTTCGATGACACAAGTAACTCAGTCAAAAGATAGAGTGCGTTCTGCGCGCCCATCGTGACAAGGATTTCATCGTCGCTCGCCATGATGCCACGACGTGGCAGAATGCGGCGGCGGATCTGTTCGACGAGCAGCGGATCATCAGCCGCCCACGCATCATTGGTCCATGCGCCCAGCCATTTTTTGCCCAGCGCCTGACGATTGCACTCGCGCCACTCCGCCAGTGGAAACAGCGTGTGATCAACCTGCCCATAGATGAAAGGGTAGGGCAATTCCTGCCAGTTCGAAGGTTTCGATACATACTCCTGCGCTGATGGAACTTTCGAGAGCCTGCGCGACCAGTCGATTTTTTGAGCTGATGTTTTGACAAAACGCGCTTTGGCTTTCGGCGTAACCGCATCTTCCAATGCCTTGTCGGCAACGTAATAGCCGGAGCGTTCGCGCGCCGCGAGATAGCCATCATCGAGAAGACCCTGATAAGCGAGCACCACAGTGTTGCGCGACACGCCCAACGACTTCGCCATCTTGCGCGTCGACGGCACCGGCTCCGAGCGATCCAGCTGGCGATCAAGTATGGCTGAAACCAAAGCCTCGCGGATTTGCGTTTGCAAGCTCGCGTATTCGTCGCGGCGGATGTGGAGAAGCCAATCTTTCATGGCGCGCTTTCATTTGGTACCGTTGATGGGATGCACTGGCCCTAACATAGGTCCAGTTCGCTGGCTAGAGTGCGCTCATCGAATCTCACCGGAAAACCAAAAACTGATGTCCCAGCCCTTTGTTGATACGCAGATCAAGACATGGGACGAGGTCAAGACGACGACCTGTTACATGTGTGCCTGTCGCTGTGGCATCAAGGTCTACCTCAAAGACGGCACGATCAAATACATCGAAGGCAACCGCGATCACCCCGTCAACAAGGGTGTCATTTGCGGCAAAGGTGCTGCAGGCATCATGCAGCACCAATCTCCAGCACGCCTGTCAAAACCATTGATGCGTGTGGGCGAACGAGGCTCGGGCGAGTTCAAAGAGATCGAATGGGACGAAGCGCTGGAACTTGCCACCAAATGGCTGGGCGATGTGCGCGCCAAGGATCCCAAGAAGCTCGCCTTCTTTACGGGCCGCGATCAATCACAAGGCCTGACAGGCTGGTGGGCCACGCAATTCGGCACACCAAACTATGCCGCACATGGCGGCTTCTGTTCGGTCAACATGGCGGCAGCCGGGCTCTACACTTACGGCGGGTCCTTCTGGGAATTCGGCGAGCCGGATTGGAAGCACGCGAAGTATTTCCTGCTGTTTGGCGTGGCGGAAGATCACGCATCGAACCCGATCAAGGCAGGCTTGGGCAAGCTCAAGGAACGCGGTGCCAAGATCGTTTCCGTCAATCCGGTGAAGACGGGGTATTCCGCTATTGCCGATGAGTGGATCGGCATTCGTCCGGGTACGGATGGATTGTTTGTGGGGGCACTCATTCACGAGTTACTGGCTGCGCAAAAGATCGATGGTGATTGCCTTACGCGCTACACCAATGCGGCATGGTTGGTAATCGAGAATCCTGGTGGTGCAGATAATGGCCTGATCGCGCGCAACGAAGCGAAAGCCGCGCTGGTGTGGGACGCGCTCACGTCGCGCCCGATGAACGCTACATCGTCAGATGCAACGCCCACTCTGATGGGCCGTTTCGCTTTGCCCGATGGCCGCAAGGTGGTGACCAGCTTCACGCTGATTGCCGAACGTTTCTTGGCCGATGAATACGCGCCTGAAAATGTGGCGGAGCGTTGCGGCATCGAAGTCGCCACCATCCGCCGCATTGCCGCCGAACTAGTGCACACAGCATTCAACGAAACCATTGAGCTTGATATTCCGTGGACGGATTATCAGGGCCGTCATCATCCCAGTACCAAAGGCCGCCCGGTAGCCATGCATGCGATGCGCGGGATCTCGGCCCACTCCAATGGCTTTCATACTTGTCGCGCGATCCACCTACTGCAGATCATGCTGGGTACCATCGATTGCCCCGGTGGATCGCTCTATAAACCGCCGTTTCCTAAAACCATTCCCCCCAATGTGAAGCCAGCCGGTAAACCCGGCCAGGTCAACCCAAATAAGCCATTGCCTGGCCCGCCGCTCGGTTTCGTCACCGCACCTGAAGATCTGTTGGTGGATGAGCACGGCACGCCACAACGCATCGACAAGGCCTTTAGCTGGGATGCACCGCTTGCAGCGCACGGCATGATGCATATGGTGATCAACAACGCCGCAAAGGGCGATCCCTATCATATCGACGTGCTGTTCATGTTCATGGCCAACATGAGCTGGAACTCGGCAATGAATGTGCCGGATACGATTGCCGCTCTCACCGCCAAGCGAGAAGACGGTGAGTATGTGATCCCCAAGATTATCTACTCTGATGCCTATGCATCCGAGATGGTGCATTACGCCGATCTGATTTTGCCGGACACGACTTACCTCGAACGTTGGGATTGCATTTCGCTTCTGGATCGCCCGATTTCTGAAGCGCATGGTCCAGCAGATTCAATCCGCCAACCCGTAGTCGAGCCTGACCGCGATGTGCTTGCGTTTCAAACTGTGCTGTTGGATTTGGGCGCGCGCCTGAAGCTTCCCGGCATGACAAATCCTGATGGCACAGCGCGTTTCCCTGGCGGTTATCCCGATTACATCGTGAACCACGAGCGCGCACCGGGCCTTGGGCCGCTTGCAGGTTTCAGAGGTGCTGATGGCAAAGCCAGTGGCCGTGCACCCGTCAATCCCAATCAGCTGCAAGCCTATATCGAAAATGGCAGCTACTGGTATCACGAGCTGAAGCCGAACCAGCGCTACTATCGCCACGTCAATTGGGACTATCTCGATTGGGCGGCGTTCTTTGGTTTCATGCCAAGGCCTGAGCCAATCATTCACCAGCTCTATTCAGAGCCGTTGCAAAAATTCCGTCTCGCAGCGCTTGGCCATGGCGCAGTTCAGCCGCCAGAGCATCACCGCGAACGCATTGTGAAACATTTTGATCCCATTCCATTTTGGTATGCGCCGTTTGAAGAGGCACAAGTGAGCGGCGACGAATTCCCGATGCACGCGATCACGCAGCGGCCAATGGCGATGTATCATTCATGGGGATCGCAGAACACCTGGCTCCGTCAAATCCTTGGCCGCAACTGGCTCTATATGCACCGCGCGCGCGCAGCGAAACTTGGCATTGAAGATGGGGATTGGGTCGATGTCACCTCGCATCACGGTCGCATCAAGGCGCAAGCGAAATTGATGGATGGCCAGAACGAAGACACCGTGTGGACGTGGAATGCAATCGGCAAACGCTCCGGCACCTGGGCGCTCTCGCCTGATGCACCCGAATCCAAAAAAGGCTTCCTTCTCAATCACTTGATCAGCGATCTTCTTCCAGAACGTGAAGCTGGATATCGCTACTCCAATAGCGATCCGGTAACAGGCCAGGCCGCGTGGTATGACCTCCGCGTGCGCGTCGCAAAGGCAGTGGATCAAAGTGAAATGAGCGCACCACAGTTTGAAGAATTGAAAGGTGTTCGCACATGACATCTCTCCCAACCACTACACAAAAGAAACTCGGCCTCGTGATCGACCTCGATACATGCGTGGGCTGTCAGGCGTGTGCTACCTCTTGCAAGGAGTGGAATTCACAAGGCGTGTCAGCACCACTCAATGACATCGAGCCGCGTGGGGCTGATCCCATGGGCGTCTGGCTCAATCGCGTTCATGGTTATGAAGTAAAGGAAGAGGGGCGCAGCGACAGTCGCATCGTCAACTTCCCGCGCTCATGCCTGCATTGCGAGGAACCAGCATGCGTTACCGTGTGCCCAACGGGTGCGAGCTACAAGCGCGCCGAAGATGGCATCGTGCTGGTGAACCCCGAGACCTGCATCGGCTGCAAGCTGTGCTCCTGGGCTTGCCCTTACGGCGCTCGCGAATATGACTACACGCAGGGTGTCATGAAGAAGTGCACGCTCTGTGTGGATCGCATCTACAACGAAAATTTCGTCGAAGAAGACCGTGTGCCAGCATGCGTGAAAGCCTGCCCCACAGGTGCGCGCCACTTCGGCGATCTCGGCGATGAAAATTCCGATGTCTCGAAACTGGTGCAGGCGCGCGGCGGCTATGACCTGTTGCCGGATATGGGCTACAAGCCCACCAACAAATATCTGCCACCCCGCGCGCGCCGCGATCACGTCGCGCATGTCGAAGCATTGCCGAAATCTGATGGCTCACCGATGGAGCGCCTGTTCGCCTGGGCCGATGGTCTTTTGAGCAAGGGCAGGGCATCACCATCAGCAACACCTGATCATTCAGATCGCCTGGAAGGCTGACGTGAACCCAGCCTATTCCGTTATTCTCTTCACCACGGCATCAGGCGCTGGCTATGGCTTGCTCGCTTTGCTGGGGCTTGTGGGCTTCAATCATGGGCCAGCGTCGAGTTTTGCGTTCGGCGCAACAGCGATGATCGTGGCGCTAGCACTGATCACCATTGGCCTGTTGTCATCAACGCTGCACTTGGGCCACCCCGAACGCGCTTGGCGGGCCTTCTCGCAATGGCGCACAAGCTGGCTGTCGCGTGAAGGTGTTGCGGCGATCACGACCTATCCCATAGCGCTGGCCTTCGGTGCAGCCTGGACGGGCCTGATTGATGCATCCAATCTTGTTGCTCCACTTGGCGTGCTCACTGCAATCCTCTGTGCACTGACGGTTTACTGTACAGGCATGATCTATCGCTCTCTCAAAACCATTCGTGCATGGAACAACGCGCTGACCCTCCCGGTATACTTCGCTTTTGCATTGGCCACTGGCGCGCTGGTGCTGATGTCCATCGCTACCATCTTTGATCGCTTCCAGATTTTTCAGGCCATTCTCGCTGTTGCGTCCCTCTGTATCCTGATTGTTTTAAAGCTCGCCTACTGGCGGTCTGTGGACACCGAAGTGCGCAGCCACACCATGGCAGCCGCGACTGGCCTTGGGGCCAAATCGGGAGAAAGCGTGCGGCAATGGGAAGTGCCGCATACCGCAACCAACTTCATCATGAAGGAAATGGGCTTCGTCGTTGCTCGCCGCCACGCCAGGAAGCTGCGCATGTCCGTGATCCTGCTGCTCGCAGTAGCACTGTTTCTCGCCGCCTGCTGCTTCATCTCGCCATGGTTTTCGATCCCCGCACTGGTCAGCGCAGCTATCGCCGCCTGGACCGAGCGCTGGCTATTCTTCGCAGAAGCCGAACATGTGGTGGGGCTGTTCTACGGCAAGGAACGGGCGTAACTTCGTCCTTGGCATCCCCGCGCGAAGCATATAAAGAAATCTTTATATTGAATTTTTGAGGTCTCTCATGTCCCGTATGTCTTTCACGGAAGCCCTTGCCACGCGCCCTTGGTTGCTGGCCGATGGTGCAACTGGCACCAATTATTTCCAGATGGGCCTCGTCTCGGGCGATGCGCCGGAACTGTGGAACACCGATCACCCGGAGCGCGTGCGCGAACTGCACCGCCGCTTCATCGAGGCAGGTGCGGACATCATTCTCACCAACACGTTCGGTGGTAATCGCCATCGCCTGAAACTGCACAATGACCAGCACCGCGTGCGCGAGCTCAACATGGCCGCCGTGAAAAACGCCCGCGCCGAAGCCGAAGCATCAGCCCGCACGGTTTACGTGGCTGGTTCGATTGGACCAACGGGCGAAATCTTCATGCCCGTAGGCTCGATGCCGCATGAAGAAGGCGTTGAAGCCTTCGCCGAACAAGCAATGGCTTTGAGAGAAGCAGGCGTTGATGTGCTGTGGATTGAAACCATGTCGTCGGAAGAAGAACTCCGCGCTGCCGTCGAAGGGGCAGCCCGCGCCGATCTGCCAATCGTCACCACAATGAGCTTCGATACCAACGGCCGCACCATGATGGGCATCACGCCGCAAGTGTTTGGCGCGCTTGCTGCATCACTGCCACACCAGCCCTGCGCCATCGGTGCAAACTGCGGCGTCGGCGCATCCGAATTGATCGCAACTGTGATGAGCATCACGCAAGCCCGCCCCGATGCGCATGTCGTCGCCAAAGGCAATTGCGGCATCCCGCAATATGTCGAAGGTGCCATCCACTACACCGGCACACCCGAACTGATGGCCGACTACGCACGCATTGCACTCGATGCAGGTGCCAAGATCATTGGCGGCTGCTGTGGCACCTCGCCAGAGCACTTGGCCTCAATGCGTCAAGCCCTCGAAGGCCACAGCAAGGGTGCAAGGCCGACAATCGCATTCGTTGAGGAAAAGCTGGGCGCAGTCTCAGAACTCGCGCACGGCGTAGACAAAGCCGCAGCAGGTGCCGCGAGGAGAGAGCGACGTCGGGGTTGATGAAAAATTACGAGGCCAAGCATTATCTGCTGAAGGCAGAGTTGCTGTGGAACTCTGTTGGAGACAGGAAGGCTTATCCATTTTCGCTTCCTGTTTTGCAAGGTTTTGAAAATATTGAATTTCACCCCAAGGTGACTTTTCTCATCGGCGAAAACGGAGCAGGCAAATCGACACTGATCGAAGCGCTGGCGATTGCGTGGGGCTTCAACGCTGAAGGCGGCACCAAGAATTTCAATTTCAGTACAGAATTGGCTCATTCGAATCTGCATCGTCATCTGCGTTTGATGAAAGGCACACGTCGAGCGCGGGATGGCTTTTTTCTCAGAGCAGAAAGTTATTTCAATGTTGCGAGCAAGATTGATCAAATGGATCGCGATCCCGATCTTGCTTCTCTTCCTCCGTTGCGCGACAGCTATGGTGGAAAGTCGCTGCACCATCAGTCACATGGGGAGTCCTTCTTGGCACTAATGGAACATCGATGGGGCGGCAACGGCCTCTATATCCTCGATGAGCCAGAAGCAGCACTTTCCCCCACCCGCCAACTTGGCTTGCTTGTGCGCATGCATGAATTGATCGGTAAGGCTTCGCAGTTTGTTATCGCGACCCATTCGCCGCTGCTCATGGCTTATCCTGGGGCCTGGATTTATCAGATCACTGCAGCTGGAATTGAACGTGTGCCCTATGAAGAAACCGAACACTACAAGGTAACAAAGTCATTCCTTGCAAACCCCAAAAGAATGCTGGACGAGTTGCTCGCCGCAGAAGCCGCCCCCGACGACCAGTCCGAACTTTTGATCTAAACATCAAACCGCTTGCAAATCCGGTCCACCTTCAACCCATCTTTGAGCGGCACGTCTTTCCATACGTGATAATCCACAAAGCCCATCTTGCTGTAGTAGCGCAGCCCCGAAACATTATCCGCGCGGATGGTGGCGTTGATGGTCTTGAGGCCTGCCTCACGCGCAAGGGCAACTGTGGCCGGGAACAGGGCAGCGCCCACGCCAGTGACCTTGCTTGAAGCCCGGGAAAACGTTGCAATATCGGCCCAGCTCGCGGGCAATTTCGTCTCGCGCCTGAGCGACTGGAATCCAAGCAGCACCCCATCGCCATCCACAGCGACACAACAAAAAACCGCCTCATCCCCCAAAATGAAATAGCGAGAAAACGCCTCCGCCGAAAAGCAATCCTCAAAAGCCGTAGTGCCACCAATCAAGATGATTTCGTTCAGAATGTCCGCCAGCGCAACTGCATCATTCGCTCGCGCTTGCCGAACTGAAATCACTTGTCCCACTTAAACGCTTCCACGACAACGGGCTTGGCCAGCATGAAGGCGTCGCATTCGAGTTGTAACGGCGCATAATCCGCGTCGGATTTTTTGGCCTTCAGCAGCTTGGAAAATTTGGCGTAGATCATTTCGTATTCTTCGAGCTTGGCTTCCATGATCAGCTTGCCATTTAAATGCAAAACCGATCCGCCTTTACTCAGTTTCATCTCCATGCCATCGCGTGTCTTGATGTCGATGTCCCAGGTCTGCTCGCCGCGTTGGCGCCAGTCGAACACGGCCGCCATATCAACCGCCACGCCATCGCCGCGCTTGAAGGTGATATCAACACCGATAGGAGTGGACCAATTGGACGGCACTTCGATCCGCGCATTCTCCACGTAGATCGGTTCGGGCAAAATCTTGGTGACGATGGAAAGCGCGTTGACGCCGGGATCAAACACACCAAAGCCGCCGGGTTCGGCGATCCAGTTTTGGCCAGGATGCCAGCGGTTGACGTCTTCCTTCCAGGTCACGCGCATGAAGGAGACGTGTTTGCCCTTGAGGCGCTTCTTGGCTTCGTCCACGGACTTGTTGTAGCGCGAATGCCACGTCGCATAGAGCACGCGTTTCTTGCGCTTGGCATAGTCGATCATCGCCACCATTTCACCGATGGTTGGTGTGGGCGGCTTTTCAATCAGCACATGAAAGCCTGCATCCATCGCCTCGCGCGCCATGGACAAACGCACGGAAGGAGGCGTGCACAGGGCCACACAATCAACGGAGACTTTGGATTCAATCAGCGCGCCAAGCGATTCAAAACACGGCACATTATCGAGTGACGCATTGCGGCTCACCCCTGCGACCAGTTTGAAAGTCCGGTTCTTCGCAATGCACGGCAAATGCTGGTCACGCGCGATTTTGCCAATACCGACGACGGCGATTTTGTAGACCATCAAGTCCTCATTTCTATTTCAGGGCGCGCTTCAACGAGGCGACAAAGCCTTCGACTTCAGCATGCGTGTTGTAATGAGCCATGCCAACCCGCAGCACGCCACCTTGCTCCATCAACCCCATCGTGTTGACAGGCTCGAGCGCGTAGTTGTGCCCGGACCAGACGAACATGTTATCGCCTGCAAAATGTTGCGCGAGGCCTTTGGGGTGATGACCCGCAGCCGTGAACGAGATCGTCGGCACGCGCCTGTGCATCGCATTGCTCGAAGTAATTCCGCGCACTTTGACACCCTTGAGACTTTTCAAGCCATCGATCATCAAAAGCGAAAGCTGCTCCTCATGCGCGCGCATCTTGATCCAGGCCGACCCGATCCGCGCGCGCCGCGTGGCACCTTCACCAAAACTTTCGAGATACTCAATCGCCCCGATGCAGCCCGCCATGCCCTCATGTGATTGCGTGCCGGTTTCAAACTTGTGCGGCAATTCTTCGCCAACCGCGCGCACTTTGTAAGCTGGTGTTTTTTTCAGCTCGTCAGTGCGGCCCCATAGAATGCCTTGATGCGGACCAAACCATTTGTAGGCAGACGACACGAGAAAATCCGCACCCAAATCCTGCACATCGATCAAACCGTGCGGCGCCATTTGCACGGCATCGATATAAACGAGCGCCCCCGCAGCTTTGGCCTGCGCCGCAAAGTGCTTCACATCATTGATCGTGCCCGTACAGTTCGACGCCATCCCGAGGCACACGATCCTGGTTTTCTCGCTCAGCACCTTGGTCAGCGCATCATCGGGGAATTCGTAAGTGTCGGTATCCCACTCCATCCATTTCACCACCATGCCGACGTCTTCGGCCATGGCAAGCCACGGCCCGACATTGGCATCATGGTCCATGCGCGACAGCACGATCTCTTCGCCCTTCACGAACCGCTTGGCCAGGCAGCGCGACATGTGCAGTGTGAGTGATGTCATGTTCTGCCCGAAGATGATTTCATCAGGTGAAGCGGCATTATAAAAATCCGCCATCACGGCATGGGCTTCATCAACCAGCGCGGTTGCTTCCTTGGTCGTCTGGAAATAGCCGCCGAGATTGGCATTTTTACGCACCAAAGTTTCAACCGTGCGATCAATCACAGCCTGCGGCACTTGCGTGCCTGCGGGATTATCCAGAAACACACGAGGCTTGCCACCGTCCGCCACCGCCAAAGCGGGGAACTGTGCCCGCGCTGCCATCACATCAAACATGATCTCTCCACTTTGGCCAATGTGATACGGGGCTTTGAGACTTGCTTCAACCGTCGCTTTCCGGCAAGCGCGTGTCGGCAGCGGAATCTGCGTTTGCAGGGATTGCGCTAAGTTTACACTCCAATAACCATCCGGAGCCTTTTCCATGAGCGATGCTGGCGATCTCGACCTGAATTCCCTGAGCGACGAAGAGCTCACACAGCAAATTCATGACGATCTTTATGATGGTCTGAAGGAAGAAGTCGTTGAAGGGGTCAACATTCTTCTGAGCCGCGGCTGGTCACCTTACAAAACTTTGACCGAAGCCTTGGTTGAAGGCATGCGCATCGTCGGTATCGATTTCCGCGATGGCATTTTGTTCGTGCCGGAAGTGCTGCTCGCTGCCAATTCGATGAAAGCCGGAATGGGCATCTTGCGGCCATTGCTGATCGCCACGGGCGCACCGCGCCTCGGCAAGATGGTGATTGGCACCGTAAAAGGCGATATCCACGATATCGGTAAAAACTTGGTCGGCATGATGATGGAAGGGGCGGGCTTTGAAGTCGTCGACCTCGGCATCAACAATCCGGTCGAGAAATATTTGGCGGCGCTCGAAGAACACCAAGCCGATATACTCGGCATGTCGGCACTGCTGACAACCACGATGCCCTATATGAAAGTCGTGATCGACACGATGAAGGAAAAGGGCATCCGTGATGATTACATCGTGCTCGTCGGTGGTGCACCGTTGAACGAGGACTTTGCCAAAGCCGTTGGCGCCGATGCCTATTGCCGCGATGCGGCCGTGGCCGTTGAAACCGCCAAGAGTTTCATGGCCAGGAAGCACAATCAGCTGGCAGGCTGAAAAAGAAAAAGGGCGCTGTCGCCAGCGCCCTTCACCTTCAAATCCGTAAGGATTAGAACGTTGCCTTGCTCTCGAATGATGTGCCGAGTTGGCTGAAACCATTTTGAAGCTGTGGACCAAACACCTGCATGATCGCGACGAGCGCAGTGCCCATCAATGCAGCGAGCAGGCCGTATTCGATAGCGGTTGCACCAGATTCGTCTTTGAGAAACTTCTTCATTTTAAAACTCCAGTTTTATTAACAGCACCTATTCAGTGGGCACCGGCCTCTTGCCTTTGTCCTCGTGAATATGATCAGAAGGTACCGCGTTCGATCTTAAAAAGAGTTAATTCCGGAGCGGCTCGTTTTGTACTTCGTATTTGTCCCTAACAAGCCGCCAACCAGTTACTTAAAAATTTCAACAATGATAATAGATGCGCATGGCCAAGTCGCTTGATCCCGGTGAGACTCTTTCGAAAAACTCTGCAAATGCGCGGGTTTTGTTGATTGCCTGTGGAGCACTGGCGCGCGAAATCGTTGATCTGATTGAACTGAACAAGTGGACCGCATTCGACATCGAATGCCTTCCCGCGAAGTGGCACAACACGCCGGAAAAGATTGTTCCGGGGGTGCGCGAGAAGATCAGAACTCGCCGTCATGGTTACCAAAGGATTTACGTTCTCTATGGCGACTGCGGAACTGGCGGTGAGCTGGACGCAATGCTGCAAGAGGAAGGTGTGGAGCGCATCGACGGCCCACACTGTTATGCATTTTTCTCCGGCAATCCCGTTTTCGCCGCGCGCGCTGATGACGACATGACCAGCTTTTTCTTGACCGATTATCTGGCGCGGCAGTTCGACAAGCTGGTTTGGGAAGGGCTGGGCCTTGATCGCCATCCTGAATTGTTGCCGGATTATTTCCAGCACTATCGCAAGCTCGTGTATCTGGCGCAGGTGAAAGACATGGCGCTCGATGCCAAGGCGCAAACCGCCGCAACAAAGCTCGGTCTTGCATATGAGTACCGCTTCACGGGCTATGGCGAGTTGGCAAGCGAACTCGAAAAGCGCGCTTAGCTCCACTGCGCCTTCTGATAACCCCCATCCAGGATTTCATAGTAATCACCCTTGTCGGCGCAATAGATGTGGCCTTCGATCGCGAGGGCAGTCGCGCCGTCAAGTGATCCTGCGGCGATTGAAGTATAGGTTTTATTGTCGCCTTTCCAGAATAGTAGTGATCCACATGTGTGGCAGAAGCCGCGACCTGCCGTGTCGCTGGCTCGGTACCACGAAAGAGTGGCCTTCGAAACGAAGGTCAAGTCCGAGTCTTCGCAGGCAGTGAAGGCACCGAAGTGGCCTGATTGCTTGCGGCATTGCGTGCAGTGACAACCAACGACGGGCCGCAGCGCACCCGTGATTTCAAACTTCACCCCGCCACACAGGCATGATCCGGTTTTCATGGCTTCATCTCCCTTGCCAATGCTGCGATGTGTTCGGGCCCGATGCCGCAGCATCCGCCAAACATGATTGCACCTTTCTCGCGCCACGCAACAGAATGCGCGACGAGATCAGCGGGCGATACGACATCGACAAACTCCCAATTCGGTGATTTGAAAAATCCGCATTCTGGATAGACGGCGACGGGCCCGGCCCAGTACTTGCGCAGGATTGCCATGGCATCGTCAGTGTCGTTGATCGAGGTGTGCATGATGCTCATCGCGTCGGGATTGAGTGCGGCAAGCGTTCGCGCAATATCATCAAAGGCGCAATCATCACGGCCCCAACCTTGCAAGCCCCCGGATTTGGAGCGTTCGGCTGAGAGTCCGATCCACACAGGCAGGCCTGAAGCAATCGCAGCCTCGCTGGCATAGAGGGCATAATCCGTGTCGCGCATCATCTCCATCATGATGAGGTCGGCACCGAAAGTTTTGAGCGCCCTGGCCTTGCGGTTGAACAGCGCGCGCGCCTTGGCCTCAGCCCAAGTAATCGACAGATTGTTGCGGTCGCTTCCCGAACTCATCGGCCGCATGGTGGACATGGAGCCAGCGACACAAACATCAGCACCTGCAGCGGCCTCCAAGGCAATGCGCATTGCGGCGGCGTCAAATTTCTCCAATTCGTCAATGCGCCTCGCGCCGTCAAGCATCAGTGGCGAGGCGGCGTAGGTGTTGGCCGTGATCACATCGGCACCGGCACGAATGTAATCATCGTGCACCGCGCGGACAATCTCGGGATGCGTGATATTGGCTTCAGCGCTCCATGTGTCACCACTCATCGGTGCACCGCGTTTTTGAATATCAGTCGATGTGCCACCATCGAGAATAATCGTCTGCCTACGGAGCAGTTTCGCTTTGAGTTTTTCGTATCTGATCATGTGGATCTGGCTTTTCTGAAGTGGTGCATATGAAACTGGATTTGCTGGGGCGCATAGCGATATTCGTTGCCAACAGGGCATGCGAGGCGCGCCTTGCAGCCTTTGCTCATGCAAGCTTCGCCATCAGAGGTGTGCAAGTACTGCCCGCAAGCCTTCACATCATATGATTTGCAATCGAATGCGTTGACAGGGCAGGCGGAGAGGCAGGGCTTGTCGGCGCAGGATTCGCACGGGTGTGCTGATGTGCGTAGTGGCGGCAGATCAAACTCCACAGGGAATAGAAGTGCCGCGCGATAGGCATGCCATAATCCGTACACGGAGTGAATGTTGAGACCAAGCGGCGACACATGCCCGGCACCTGCACGTCGCGCCCAGGTGAGAAACGGTGGGTAGGGCTGGTCGAACGGGTAAGCCGCGCGCGCGCCCAAATCATCAGCCAACGGATCAATCACCGCCTTGGTCCAGTCATCCATCAGTTCGAATTTGCGCTGGCTGGCAAATCGTCGAAACATTTGAGGTCCGGCATTGCCAATGAGGATGACCTGCCTTGCCTCAAGCTGGTCTTCAGCTGAGGGCGCAAACCAGCCAAGCGGCGTAAAGCCCTCACGAATAATGCGCAGGAGGATCGGGTGTTCCATGATCAACGCGTATGCAGCTGCGGGTGAGGAATCAAGCTGAAGTTTTCCATCCACGCGACATTGCTTCACTTCACTTTATTACCGTCATTCCCGCGAACGCGGGAACCCAGACTTTCCAGAATTGAGCGGCTGACAATCTGGGTCCCCGCGTTCGCGGTGATGACGGGATATGTATGGGACATGTTTGTGCATTCACGAGCTTCGGAAAACTCGCGGCAAAAAGAAAAGTGTATGGTGAGCAAGTTCACGGCGGCATGGCGAGTTGGAAGAAAAAAGGAGGGAATGCTCCCGTCCTGGCCTCGAGCCTGTTGCAACGGTAGTGGAAAAATGTGGGTAGATGGCTCAAAGCCAACACTAGAAACGCAGCGATTTTGGCTGGAATTTCACGTAAACCGGATATCCTGATGTTTTTCGCACCAGCGTTTACGCAGGGTTCGCACTTGCAGAGGCGCACGGAATTAGAACGGCGCGGGTTGCTACAGCACAAAGGCAGCAGATGTCGTATTACACCTGGGACTAACCCCCAGCTCCCGGAAAACCACGGCGTGTCGCCACCTTGGTTTCGCAGGCACTGCAAACGGATCTGGCAATTTCGTGACACTATCGACATTGTCCCTCCTCTCCAGACCGTTAAAGAACAATATAGGAACTGTTGATTCTGGAGTCAAGGGGTAAATTTCTCCCTCGTGCCCGCCGGAACGACTTGTCGTTCTCGGCCAGCACGGGGGAGTACCCCTAGCAATCGCTTGCGATTGCGGGCGGGAGGAAGTGTCCGTAGCGGATAAACTGCCGAGATTTATGTCGACGCAGAACACCCCCTCGGCGCATGCGCGCCACTCCCCCAGCTTTCGCTGAGGGAGAAAAGTGAACTGTCCCAATAGTGTTGAAATAATTCTTGCAGGAATTGATCAGCGAACGATAAACAACTATAGAGTGAGTGCGTTGAAAACGTTGAGAGCAAATCATTGTGTGGGGAGATTTGAAAATGTTGAGGGGACTAGTTTTGGCCGTGACGGCGATTGCACTGACTGACCCAGTGTTTGCTTGGGAAGCTACTGTTGAGGGTCCTGACGTGTTCGGGAAAACCAAGGTAGTTGCGTTAGAGGGTGGCTTACGAAATTCATTGATCGTGCAGTGCGACAGCGCAGGTGAAGTCATTCTTGCATATATAGAGAAAAAGAAGGAGTTCGATGAAGTTGCCGAAATCCCTGTGAAACTTTTTCTCAAAACGAGCAATGAAGGACCACAGGTTCTTGAAGCGAAGTTGAGAAACTGGAATGACAATTATTCGGGCGTGGTAGTCGATAAATCCAATACAGGCATTGTGGCCGCCATACAGAGTATTGGTGAGGCGAAAAAGAAAATCGAAATTGGTGTCGAAGTTTTGGGACAACAATTTAGCGCTAGTTTTTCTTCCCAAGGTTCACGGAAGGCAATTGAGAAGGTAATGAAAGAGTGCAAGCTATCGGCTCCAGCAACCCAACAAACCCCCTGATGTTTCGTTCGATGACCTCAAGGTTGCAACTTGTATGCGCTGTGCCTGCTATGCGCACAGTTGCGCGCGACTGTACATCACCACCCCTAAACCTTGGACCCTCGCAACGCGTGCGAGGGGGAAGCTTGCCAGAATTCCTCATTTTATTTTAATGGTGCATTGAACTTGGAAGATGAAGCTGACGAAACAAACTTTGGTTCATTTGGAAGAATTTCAGAGCTCTGCGGGCTCACCATTGAAGACCGCCAAAGCCTGTTGATTAAGCTTCCCCAATGGCCTGCGCGCCAAGATCTATTGCGAAAGTTACTGAACGCATCCAAGATTTCAGAAAATGTACTATTCTGCTTCGATGATTATCTGATTTTACTTTACCGGGACTTGTTGAAAGTAACTTGCAACCCGTTGAATAGCGATAGTACTGGAAAACGTATTGCATTCAAAAACGAAATTGTAGATCCGAGCGCAAGTCTGCGATGTGAAGTATTGAGAGCAATCTGCGTTTCAGTCGAGCTACTGGAATTCAAATGTGTGCACATAGTTTTAGAAAACAGTGATCCATCATACGGCTCCCGTAAACAGAAAGCAGAAACTCGACTAAAAAGACTAAAAGAGCATTCCCTCATTAGTGAGGCTGAATATGAAACGGCTCGAGAGCTATACCTCACTAGATGCGGTTTTGCACATTCAATTGTGGATGTCAGTGAAATCACATTTAGGAGTAATAAACTGAAAACAAGCTGGAGTAGCAGTTCCAACCCAAATGGAAGTAACATGAGGTACTTTCTAAAAGATGCCTTCACTCATACCCAAAAACTTCTCGATTTGTTTAAGCCTGTACAATCTCAACAAATTGATCTTCAAAAATTTGTTTCGTGTCTTCGCAGCGAATTACAATAAAATCTAAGCGCGTCATTTTTGCGCGGTCTTTTCCCTCTCCCGATTTGCTTTGCAAATCACCCTCTCCCGCGAGGGGAGAGGGCAGAAGGAAGAATGCCGTTATGCGTTGCGATTTGAATCGCCTGGGGGAGATGTTTTTTGATATGACTTCAACCATGAAAAACATACTTGATGACCTCACTTCCCGGGACACTCATCGCATCTGGTCCGCTTCGCATGGTGTGATCAAGTTGCGGGATCGTGAGATGCTGGCGGAACTTGCGCGGCATGTGGATGCGATTGAGCGCGCGACTCATGGCATTGAACTTGGTGGCGCGCTTCGTCCCAATCGGGTGGCACTCGAGGCGGCTGTTCGGAAGTTGCGCTTTGCTGCTGATGGCGCGAAATGTTTGTGTGGTTTTTATCTCGACTATGATTTGTTTGGTCCTGAGGACGAGGCGAAGGGCGGACATATCGCGATCATCTCACAAGTCGATAAGCCCTACGCCGAGACATATGTGTGTGAATGCAATTCATGCCGTCAGCGCTATGCGGTGGAGCGGTTTGAGTATCATTATGCGTGGTGGAAGTGGCGCAGGATTTAGGGCGCGCACTTCCCTCTCCCGATTTGCTTCGCAAATCACCCTCTCCCGCGAGGGGAGTGGGCAGAATAGAGAGAGCCTTTATGCATTCCACCTCGGGTCGCCGATCTCCATGACTTCTCGCGGGAGTTTGATGTCGTGCTTGGCGCGGATGCGATCGTCGAGGTCGCGGGGGATGTAGTCGGGATAATAGGTCGAGAGGATTTCGCGCTTTCTAGCGGCGGCGCGTTGCACGAGGTCGGGCTTGCCGGCTTCGAGCCATTCCTTGGGGCTCATGCGATTGGCGATCAGTGGATAGACATAGTCTTTCTGCATCAGTGTGAGCGTTTGATCGCTGCCCAAAAAATGCCCAGGACCATCGAGGCAGACTTGCGTGATGACATCAACCGAGAGCGAGTCTTCCGTCACTTCGATGCCACGCACATTGCGGTTGATCGAACCCAGCATGTCATTGTCGATGAGCAGGCTTTCCAGACAAAAGCCGAGCAGCGAAGCATGCATGCCAGCGGATTCATACATCAGGTTGATGCCCGTCATCGCGGAGATGCCGGCGGTCAGGCCCTTTTCATAGCCCGCCTGCATGTCGGGCAATTTCGCATCACACATGCCAGCGGCAGAGCCGACGGTGAGATCATAGAAATGGCCCATCTGCGCGCAGCCTGAGGTGATCAGCGCTTGCTCGCCGGAACCTCCCGACATCGCACCCGTGCGAAGATCGGACACAAACGGCCATGGACCCCAGATCGCTACAGCGCCGGGCACCACGCAATTAATGTAGACCAACCCAGCCAGACATTCCGCGACCGCTTGCACGATGGTGCCTGCAAGTGCGGCTGGAGAAGTGGCACCCGCTTGCGCCGCTGACAACAATAACACGGGCATGCCACCGCGCGCCGCTGCTTCAAGACAACGACACGCATCCTCCGCAAATTTCAGAGGCGGCACCACGAAGCAATTGGACTGCGACACGAAAGGCCGCTCACGCCATTTTTCTTCGCTGCCAGCAATGGCGTGCAAAATTTGCAAACACTCTTCAACGTGTTGCGGCTCAACCATGCTGGTGCCAACATGTTTTTGCGTTGAGGCGAGACAAGCGTACATGGTGTTGATATCGAGGTCGTGGCCCGTGATCATGTCACGCGCAGTGATCGGGCGTTGGAAGAAGTGGATGTGCTCGCAATTATCAACGATGCGACCTGCATCATAAAGATCAACCAGCAGTGACTCGCGATACTCGCGCGTTTCCGGTTCAACAATATGCACAGCCGCTCCAGCCGTTCCGAAATACACGCGCTTGCCAGTGGGGTGCATGTCGTGTTGGGGGTCGCGCCCGAACAGAGTGAAGCCACGATTGGCATTTTTGATCGTGTCTTCGACGAGCGTCCCCGGAATGCACAAGCGGCCTTTTTCGTTCATCCAGCAGCCCTTGGCCGACATCGCTTCAACGCAAGATGGGATAGGCGTGCCGAGACCGACAGTTTCGAGAAGGTGCAACGCGGCGCGATGAATGCGCGGCAGATCAGCATCTTTCAGCGGCTTGTATTGTCCGCCCGTCATGCCGGGACGAACTGCCGCTTCATCCATTGGAATGGTGCGCGCGCGAAGGGCGCGGCGGGCATCACGCCCACCACGACGTTTGGAAAGATCTTCGACTACGCTCATGTTTATCGTCCTTCTTGATGGTCGCACCATGCGCCGCTTCGGCCAATTGAGATAGCCAGAATTTATCCTTCAGGAGGTGAGCCAGATTCACCTAAAATCTGGGGGTGGACGAATTTAACCCCTTAACACGGGGAAATAAGCGGTGTTATGCTGTGCCGAACATTCAACAGGTGAATTTCTTGCCCCGTCGCGACATCCCGCCTTTGCGCGCCCTCACAGCTTTCGAAGCCGCCGCTCGACTTGGCAGTTTTGGCACGGCTGCAACCGAGATGGGGATTACGCGCTCGGCTGTAAGTCATCAGGTGAAGCTGCTCGAAGACCGGATGGGCCTACAGCTGTTTCGCCGTGATGCGCGCCGCGCCGAACTCACCAGCCATGGTCTCGCCTATTTCCCCGCAGTGCGCGATGCCTTCGACCAGATCGAAGCGCAGACCCGCGCGTTGCGCCCCACAGCGAATGACACAGAGCTGATCATCCAGGTTTATGTGACCGTTGCGATCAAATGGCTGATCCCGAAGCTGCATGATTTTGAACGGCGGTTTCCCAACATGAAAGTGCGACTGTCAACCTCATATGTCGATTGGGATTTCGACGAGAAGAATGTTGACGTTGCGTTGATCCTCGCGCGCAACAAGGGGCAGGGGCATTACTATCGTCCACTTTTTCGCTCGCATCTCGTACCAGTCTGCGCGCCGTCATTACTGAAAGGCGAGCATGCCTTGAAAAAACCCGAGGACTTGAAGCATCACAGATTGATTGATGTTTATACGGCGGAAGAAGACTGGCAGTTGTGGTTGGAAGCCGCTGGCGTCAAAAGCATCAAGCGCCTCAATCGACTGTCGGTTGACAGCTACATACTGGCGCAGCAGGCGGCTATTGAAGGACGTGGCGTTGCGATGACGATTGGTCCCTTTGCTTCGGACGATATCAAGTCGGGGCGATTGATGCAGCCTTTCGGTCTGCGTGTTCCCCATCAGCACAATTGGTTTTTCGCCTGCCACAGCGAACACCGCAACAAACCGAAGATCAAGACATTTGAAAACTGGCTCGCAAAGCAAGTGAGTGCTGATCCTGCACTTGACGCCTATCGCCAGAAAGAAAAGGCCACCTGATGAACGACGCAGTTGAACCTCGCAGAAATCGCCGTGATAGCGCACGTCGCGGATCGGTCGCATCAAGCATTCCGCAAACGGCTTCCGGTGTGGAGCAACGCCTTTTTCCGCCAACTGAAATCATTTCCAAGGATCAGGTCGAAGCCATTCATCATGCTTCGCTGCGCGTGCTTTCTGAAATCGGCATGGATTTCATGCTCGAAGAAGCGCGGGACATTTTGGCTAAGACTGGTGGTGTGAAGATTGATGGTGAGCGCGTGCGCTTCGAACCAGCTTTCATCGAAGAGACCATGCGCCATGCGCCATCGCACTTCACACTGAACGCGCGCAATCCGTCAAAATCGATTCCGATTGGTGGCAATGCGATTGCGTTTGGTACAGTGGGAAGTCCACCGAGTTGCCATGACACGGATAATGGTCGCCGCACGGGCAATCGCGAGGACTATCAGAAGTTCATAAAGCTCGGACATTACTTCAACTGCATCGACTTCATGGGCGGTTTTCCGGTGGAGCCCACAGATATGCATGCGAGTGTGCGCCATCTCGAAGCGTACCGCGATATGGTGACGCTGACCGACAAGCCATATGTGATCTATTCGCTCGGTCGCAATCGCGTTGTTGACAATGTCGAGATCATCAAGCGTGCTGCAGGCCTCACGGAAGAACAGCTCTGCGCCAAGCCGTATCTTGCCACTATCGTCAACACCAACTCACCCTTGAAGCTCGACAACAACATGCTGGGCGGCATGATTGAACTGTCGTCGCGCAATCAGGTTGTGTGCGTTACACCATTCACGCTCGCCGGGGCCATGGCGCCGATCACTGTTGCAGGTGCTGTCGTTGAGCAGAATGCAGAAGCGCTCGCGGGCCTCACCTTCTGCCAAGTAGTGAAGAAGGGTGCGCCGGTGATTTATGGTGGCTTCACATCGAACGTTGACATGAAGTCAGGTGCGCCAGCATTTGGAACGCCGGAATACATGAAAGCCACGATCATGGGCGGGCAAATGGCAAGGCGCTACAATGTGCCTTACCGCACATCAAACACCAACGCCGCCAACATGGTCGATGCGCAAGCCGCCTATGAAAGCGTGTTCTCGCTGTGGGGTGTCACCATGGGCGGCGGCAATTTTATCATGCATGGGGCAGGGTGGCTTGAGGGCGGATTGATCGCGAGCTTCGAGAAGTTCGTGCTCGATTGCGATCTCATCCAGATGGTGAAAGAGTTTTTGAAGCCTGTCGAGATGACTGAAGATGCGTTGGGCATTGAAGCCATTCGCGAAGTGGGGCCAGGCGGGCATTTCTTTGGCGCGCAGCACACGCTCGCGCGTTATGAAAAAGCGTTCTACCAACCGATCATTTCCGACTGGCGCAACAATCCGCAATGGCTTGCTGCTGGTTCACCAGATGCGTTGGTGCGTGCCAATCAGGTTTACAAGCAGGCGCTTGCCAATTATGAGCAACCAGTGATGGACTCCGACAATCGAGAGGCACTCGACGATTATGTTGATCGTCGTGTTCGAGAAGGCGGCGTGCCCACGGACTTTTAAGGCTGAAGGTAATGGCGGGAATTGTGGTTGTTGGCGGTGCCAACATGGATATCAAGGCGCGCGTTACCGATGCGCATCGGCTGGGCACATCGAACCCCGGCGAAATTTCGTCGACGCCCGGTGGCGTGGCGCGCAACATCGCACATGACCTCGCACGGCTTGGCCGCAACGTCGCTTTGGTGAGCTGTGTGGGTGATGACGCCTATGGCAATCGCTTGCTTGAAGCTACTGCCATAGCGGGCGTTGACGTCTCCGCCGTGCTCGTCACACCCAATGCGCCAACAGGGCAGTATCTTGCGGTGATCGAGCGTAATGGCGAAATGGTGACAGCAGTCTCCGACATGCGCGCCATGGAAATGATCACACCGCGTTTCATCGATCAGCATCAAGGCCTGTTTCAACGCGCACGCTTTGTGATTGCCGATTGCAATTTGCCGATTGAAACGCTGGCTCACCTTGCAGAGAATGTCGGTGACAAGTTGATCGTCGAACCTGTCTCGGTTGAAAAATCCAAAAAGCTCAACGCGATTTTCGGCAAGCACAAGCTCTACGCGGCGTCGCCCAACATTTCACAGTTGGCGCAGCTCACAGGCACCAATGAACTCAGTCCCGCGCTTGAAGCCTTGCATCGCCTCGGCATCGCCAACGTGATTGTGCATATGGGCGATGAAGGGGTGATCGTTTCGGATGGCAAGTCGGCTACGCACATTGAAGCCAACAAGCCGTTGAAGGTGACGGATGTCACGGGTGCTGGCGATGCTGCATTGGCGGGATTGGTGCATGGCCTGATGCAGGATCTGTCGCTGGCGCAAGCCGCAAGCCTGGGCCAGGCCGTTGCAGGCCGTGTTATCGCAAGTGCAAGTTCGACGTTGGAGTAGTGATGCTGAAATATTCGCCCGCCGTAAAATCTGCACTCGACAAGGGTGATGCGGTTGTTGCTTTGGAATCAACGATCATCGCGCACGGCATGCCTTACCCACAAAACTTCGACATGGCGCGCGAAGTTGAACAATTGATCCGCGATGAAGGCGCAACGCCTGCAACCATCGCCATCATCAATGGCGAAATGCGTGTTGGTCTCAGCGATTCCGAGCTTGAACATTTCGCCAAGACCGGACCTTCAATCGCCAAGGTTTCAACGCGCGACATGGCTTTTATCGCGGCCACCGGAAAATCGGGCGCGACCACTGTCGCCTCCACCATGCGCATCGCCGACATGGCCGGCATTCGCGTGTTCGCAACCGGCGGCATGGGCGGCGTGCATCGCGGGGCCGACAAGACTTTTGACATCTCGAATGACTTGATCGAGTTCGCCACAAGCAATGTGGCCGTGGTGACGGCGGGTGCCAAAGCCATTCTCGATCTCGCCCTCACGCTGGAATATTTGGAGACGCAAGGTGTGCCCGTGGTGGGCTATGGCACCGATCAATTCCCGGCCTTCTATTCGCGCGAGAGTGGCCACAAGGTGCCAATGCGCCTGGACGATGCGGCAAGTGTTGCGCGCATGATGCAGAAGAAATGGGAGTTGGGACTAGCTGGTGGTGTGGTTGTGGCAAATCCGATCCCGGTGAAGTACGAAATTCCAGCAAGCGAGATTGAGCCTCAAATCATCCGTGCACTGAGTGATGCTGAAGCCCAAGGTATCGCAGGCAAGGACGTTACACCTTTCCTGTTGAAGCGCATCACCGAGCTGACGCAAGGTCGCTCGCTCAACGCCAACATGGCGCTGGTCATGAACAACGCGATCATCGCAACAGAGATCGCCAAGGCCTATGCCGCGCTGACGTGATCTGCACAAAACAAGATCCGTCATCTCGGTTTTTTCCAAGATGACGGGTTTGAGTATGTTAGCGCTACATGTGCAGTCCGACTGGGCCTTCCATGATCGAGGTGGGTTGCAGGGGGCCCAGATGGTTGGCGTTTTTGGTCAGCCACTCCTTGGCCTTGGTGAAGCTTTCGTCAGCAGCTGTTTTGTCTTTGCAGGTAGTTACGGTGCAGCAGCCATCGGCCGTTTTCACCACATCATAATGCTCAAGCCCGCGCACATTGCGCATGATGGTTTGCACTTCATCCTTGCGATCAAGCAGCAGTGAATAAAGTTGTGGACCGGTTTTGCCTGAGTAGTTTCTGACCATTGCATACATGGCATTTCTCCATTGAGAGGCCGTCCCAAGGAGCAGTGGAGCGCTCGCGGGTTTATTCCGGCGAGTGGCGCTGCGACGCGATTCATAGCACAAAATGGCGCAGTGCAACAATGGCGTTAATTAAACGCCGCGTAGCAGCAATGGCCGACAGTATGATTGACGAGCAGAACGTACAACAGGCACCCACCCCCACCCCTCCCTTGCAGGGAGGGGAAAACGAAAAGTCACAATGAATTTACCCCTCCCTGCAAGGGAGGGGTGGGGACAAGAGAGATGCTCCGTGTACGGAGTGAATAGAGTGGAGTGTCACCGATTTCTTGCGAATAGAGTGTAGTGTCACCGCTTTCTTGCGGAGTGAATAGAGTGGAGTGTCACCGCTTTTTTGTAACTATTCCTTTCTCCCTTGCGCGCCAAGGGCGCGTGGGGGAGTACCCGAAGGGGGAGGGGGTGCCAGCAACAAGAGAGATACTCCGTGTACGGAGTGAATAGAGTGGAGTGTCACCGTTTCCCGTTTCCCGTCAAGTTTGGAGTAGACGGTGCGAGACCGGAAAGTTTTTCTAGTCGGGACACCCCCTCCCGGCTTCGCCGTACTCCCCCGCGCGCCCTTGGCGCGCAAGGGAGAAGTTCACCCCCGCCGCCTCACCCGTCTTGCGCCGCCATCATCGCCTAGTGTCTCGACCGCTTTGAGTGGCGGCAGAGTCACTATCTTTTTCAAATTCACGAAGTCAGCTGTCTTGTGCGGGATGGCCATGGCTTCTACGAAGTGTTGCTGGAACATCGGCTCGACGGCGGTTTCGATTTTTTCGATGCGCCTTACTACGGCTTCGATCTCGTCGCGGGCTCCCTTGTTGAGCAATGCAATTCTTGCACCTGTGCCTGCGGCGTTGCCCGCACTTTGCACGCGTGACAAATCGCAATCGGGGATCAGGCCCAGTACCATCGCGTATTTCATGTCGATGTGAGAGCCGAACGCACCTGCAAGTCTGATCTTGCCGGGTGCTTCGATGCCGAGCTTGTCCATCAACAGGCGCACACCTGCATAGAGGGCAGCCTTGGCCATCTGGATCGCGCGCACATCGTTTTGTGTGACGCGGATCACTACACTTTCTTGGGGCTCATTGCCGCCTTCGCGAGGTTGGCGGATGACGTAGTTGAAAGTGCGCTTGTAGGCTTCGATGCGTGGGGAGATCGCGGCCATTGATCCATCGACCAGGCCATCCTGATTGATGACGCCGGAGAGATACATTTCCGCAATCGCTTCGATGATGCCGGAGCCGCAAATGCCTGTGACACCTGTTTGCGCGATGGCTTCTTCAAAGCCTGGCTCATCGCTCCACAAATCGCTGCCGATCACCTTGTAGCGTGGCTCCAACGTTACAGGATCAATACGGAGGCGTTCGATGGCACCGGGCGCTGCACGCTGGCCGCAAGAAATTTGAGCACCTTCAAAAGCGGGGCCAGTCGGTGAGGAACACGCGAGCAAGCGGTCCTTGGTGCCCAGCACGATTTCCGCATTGGTGCCAACGTCAACACAGAGCATGAATTCATCGCTCTCATGCGGCGCTTCGGAAAGGACAACGCCTGCAGCATCCGCACCCACGTGCCCTGCGATGCAAGGCAGCACATAGCAATAGGCACCTGCGTTCAGTTTGAGATCAAGATCGCGCGCCAAGAAAGTAAGTGGCAGACCCGTGGCCAGCGCAAACGGCGCACCACCAAGCTCGGTTGGATCAATGCCGAGGAACAGATGATGCATCACGGGATTGCCGACGAGCACGATCTCCATGATGTCGGTGAGCGGAACTTCGGCGCGCGTTGCCACTTCTTCGGCGAGTTGCTGGAGGGCCGCGCGAATGGCCGTGGTCATTTCAGCTTCGCCACCGGGATTCATCATGACGTAGGACACGCGGCTCATCAGATCTTCGCCAAAGCGGATCTGTGGATTCATCAAGCCAGCCGATGAAATAACTTCGCCTGTGGCGAGATTGGTGAGGTGGGCTGCGATCGTCGTGGAACCGACATCCACTGCAAGACCATAGGCCTTGTCGTGGAAGCCCGGCCAGATCGCGGCCAAACGATTGCCACCACCAGGTGCGCGTGAATACACAGCACAGGTGATTTTCCATTCGCCCTTGCGCAAGGTTTTCTGCAGTGCACTGATGATCGGCAATTCGCACGAAAGGTTCTCAATGCCCCACTGGTCTTTCAGCGCAGTGTAAACCCGCTCCAAGTCCGACGAGGGCTTGTGCATATCGGGCTCTTCAACCTCGATGAAATAGAGATGCATGGCGGGATCAAGTTCGATGGCGCGCGTATCAGCTTCCTTGCGCACCACTTGCTTGTGCACTTGGGATTCGGGCGGCACGTCGATGACGAGATCACCCTCGATCTTGGTCTGGCACGAGAGGCGACGGCCCGCGGGCAATCCCCTGATCTTGTCATAACGCTGCTCGACTTGCGTGATGCCCGTGACATGTGATGCTGACGAGGTGATGCCGTGCTTGGCGAATTCGCCCTCGCCCACATTGATCTGGCAACGCCCACAAATGGCGCGGCCACCGCACACAGAGTCAATATCAACGCCAAGCGCGCGCGCGGCCTGCAACACTGGTGTTCCCACCGCAAAGCGCCCGCGCTTGCCGGAGGGGGTGAATACGATGAGGGGATTCTGATCTGACATGATGGCCATTTATAGGATAGCAAATGCCATCAGGTCATCAAAATGCGACATCAAGCCCTAGGTTTAAACACTCGCCTTGATGAGCTTCAAAGTCTTCAGCGACTCCACACAGGCCGCAGCCGCCTCCCGACCCTTGTTGTGTGAATCGTCGCGGCTGCGAACGATTGCCTGCTCATCGTTGTAGGTCGTCAACACGCCGAAGGTGATCGGCATCGACGTGGCCAGCGTGACCTGCATCAACCCATGCGTTGTGCCCTCGCTGATGTATTCGAAATGCGCCGTGTCACCCTTGATGACGCAGCCAAGGCAAATCACACCGTCGAACTTCTTCGTGCGCGCGATAGTTTGCGCCAGCAGGGGAATCTCGAAAGCTCCCGGAGCTGAATAGATGTGCTGCTCTTTAACGCTGATGCCTTGTTCCTTGAGATAGGCCAACGATCCGTGCAACAGGCCGTGCGTGACATTCTCATTGAACTGGCTGACGATGATTGCCAGTCGCGGAGTTTTTGCTTTTGCCATTTTATTCCTCAATGTTTCTGAAACGAGTGACCAAATTTTTCGCGCTTGGTTTCGAGATATCGCGCGTTGAACGGGTTGGATGTGATGTCGAGCGACAGTTTTTCACTGATTGTAATGCCGTACTCGGCGAGCTGCTTTAGCTTTTGCGGATTGTTGCTGAGCAGGCGGATATTGTTCATGCCGAGAGCGCGAATGATCTGCGCCGCAATCGCATAGTCGCGCGTATCTTGTGGCAGGCCAAGTGCGAGATTGGCTTCGGCCGTGTCGTGGCCTTCATCCTGGAGCGCATAGGCCTTGATCTTGTTGGCCAGTCCAATGCCGCGTCCTTCTTGCCCCTTGAGATAGATGACTGCCCCGCCATCACTCAGTGCCACTTGCCGCAGCGACTCCTGCAATTGTGGTCCACAATCACAACGCAGCGATCCAAAGGCATCGCCAGTGAGACATTCAGAATGAACCCGCACAAGGGGATTTAGTGAGGCACCTGGCTTCACAATCGCAACATGCTCGCTGTCGTCGATCAGGCTGCGGAAGGCGTGAAGCTGCAACGGTTGGTCAGCATGTTCAGTCGGAAACTGGGCCTGTGCCACGTGCTCGACCAGTGTTTCAGTTGCGAGTCGATGCCGAACGATTTCCTCAATCGTGAGAATGGGCAGATTGAATTTCGCCGCGATCTTTTCCAGCATCGGGCGCCGCGCCATCTGGCCGTCTTCGGCAACCACTTCACAAATGACAGCTGCAGGATTGAGACCCGCCATGCGCATGAGATCAGTTGATCCCTCAGTATGACCATTGCGTTTCAGCACACCATTTTCGGCGGCGCGCAAGGGAAACACATGTCCCGGAGACACAATGTCCTTGGGCGTTACATCAGGATTGACCGCTGTGAGAATGGAATGCGCCCGCTCATGCGCTGAAATACCAGTGGTAATGCCTTCGATTGCCTCAATGGAAACCGTAAAGGCAGTGGAACGGCGCGTGCGATTATTGGTGACCATGGGCGGCAGTTCGAGCCTGTCAATCTGCGCACCCGTCATGGCAAGGCACACAAGGCCGCGACCATGCGTGATCATGAAGTTGATGGCTTCGCCATTGGCATGTTCTGCCGACATGACGAAGTCGCCTTCATTCTCGCGGTCTTCATCGTCAACAAGGATGATCATGCCGCCGCGCTTCAATTGCTCGATTGCTACAGATAAGGTTGACATAGTCTCTCCGCATATTTGGCCATGACATCAACTTCGATGTTCACATGAGCGCCGACTGAAAGGTCCTGAAGATTTGTGTGTGTCCAGGTGTGGGGAATGAGGGTAATGCCGATGTCTGCGCCTTCGGCAGTATCGGCGACAGAGTTGATCGTGAGGCTGACGCCATTGATGGCAATCGAGCCTTTCTCAACGCAGTACCGCGAAAGTGATCGCGGCAACTTGAATGAAAGTTTCCACGCACCATCGATGGCTTCAACTGAAGACAGTGTGGCCTTGCCATCAACATGGCCTTGCACCAAATGGCCGGACAGCCTGGTATTGAGGGCGATGGCGCGCTCCAGATTGACGCGTGTGCTTGGCTTGATGTCGGTGAGATTGCTGCGGCTCAATGTTTCGGCGCTGACAAAAAATGCGGCACGGCCCGTCGCATCGAAATGCGTGACCGTCAGGCAAACGCCGTTGACAGCAATGCTTTCGCCCAGCTCGAGATCGCGATAGCCCGTTTCGATTTCAGTTGTGAGTGAACCTTCAGCGCGTTCAGCTTTCACTACCCGCGCAAGGTCACTAATGATTCCGGAAAACATCGATCACGTCCTTCTGATCTGTTTGACTGATGCGAATGTGCTCGTCCCAAAATTGAGACGAAAGCACGTGCTGAGTAATTTGCGGTCCGGCCTCGACCAGAACTTCAAGCCCGCCGCGCTTCGCAGCGCCGCGCAACGCAGCCTCCAGTTCGGTTTCGAGATGAACCGTGAAACCACGCGCAGTGGCCTCGCGCATGTAAAAATCTGGAACGCGCTTGCGGCGATCAAGAATGATGAGGTCGCGCGTTTTGTTTGGAAAGTCTTCCACGCGACGCACTGTAAACAAGGGATTGTCGCTCAGAATTGTGCCTGAACCCGTGAGAATTGCACCAGCACGCTTGCGAAGTTGATGCGCCAGATCAAGCGACGTTGCAGACGTAAAAGTTTTGTGCCCCGCTTCAGGCACCATGCTGCCGAACTGGTTCACCGCCTGCTTCACGGTCACAAACGGAAGACCAAGTGTGGCGCGTTTACGAAATGGAGCGAGCAGCGCATGTGTTTCTGGCGATGAACAAGCGTGAACCTTGCGACCAGCATCGCGCAAAGCCTGCGCGCCACCGCCAGCAACATGTGGATTGGGATCGGTCTCGCCAATCCAGATTTGCTCAACCGGAGAATTGATCAGCGCAACGGAGCAGGGTGGTGTGCGGCCTGTGTGGTTGCAAGGTTCCAGCGTAACGACGGCGTGCCTGATCCTGTCGAAGTTTCCATTCACGCGAGCCTGCTCCAACGCGGCGGCTTCAGCATGCGCCTGACCTGCGCGCTGGTGTGCAGCAAGCGCGACGATGTTCAACTGATCATCAAGAAGAGCGCAGCCGACTGTTGGGTTCGGCGATGTCGAGCCTCGAAATTTGAGAGCTTCGGTTACGGCAAGCGCCATCGCTTGCGAAATCTGCAAGGGAATGATGTTAGCTGTTTTGTCGAATATATAATTCATCGTCCGTCATGCAAAAGCGACGAACCCACGGCGCACACAGATAGGCCACCAAACCCCGTGAGAGGTGCTGGCGGGCGCAAATGTGTTCTCTTTCATCCGGACTATACCGTCGGCCCCGGAATCACACCGGATCTGCTGACATCCAGCAATTTGCGAAAATTGCCGGACCGCTCGCGGGCTTTGCACCAAGATGCATCTACCGCCGGTGGGGAGTTACACCCCGCCCTGAGAACGTCATGTCCCAACATTGGGACGATCAATATCTAGGGATGAAGCCAGAGGAATGCAACTGTCTCATTTGCGCCGCCATGACTTATCAGCGCCTACCGTAAAGCACAGAGTCCCACTAAAACGGCTTTACTTCGACGCTCTTCAGTTCCTTGTTGACCATGCGCCTGAGCAGCCATGGGCAAATCCAATTGAGGATGCGGAAGCCAAAGTAAGCCAGAATGAATGGTCCGACCAAAATGCCCAGCCCAAAAAAGACCAGCAAAATAAGTGAACAAAACCATGCAACCAATATGGTCATGTTGATTGCCCAGCGCTGACCTGCGCTATAACGCTCAATCCACACAGCATAGCGCCACCAAATTCCTGATAGTGGATTCGATTTGATTTTAATTTGTGCCAGTAGATGGATTGCAGTTTTGCTTTCAGCATCCTGGCTCAGTGCCCAGAGCACGTCTTCGCGGGCATCCTCGGTTCGACCATCGCGCAGCGCTAGATTTGCTCGCAACAACACAGCGTCAAACGAACCGGCGTCTTGACTCGTCAACTCTTCTGAAAGTTTTGCAGCTTCCGCAAGTCGTCCCCGATTGATGAGAAAACTCGCGAAAATCGCGCGTCCATTGGTAAGTCCAAACGGATCCCTAGCGAGCCCCATACGGTAGTCGCGCGTCGCCTTCCTAAATTTTTCCATTTGCTCATGGCATATGGCACGCATGAAAAAGCCGATCGCTTCGTCCGGCGCAAGAAGGATCACTTGTTCGGCAACGCGCATGCCTTTTTTGAACTGTTTCTGAAGGGTTAAGCTAGCCCCTAGCGTTTGAAGAGCATCGATATTCTCTGCGTCAAGACGCAAAACACTTTCAGCGGCACTCCGCGCTTCCGTAAGTTTTGATTGCTTGAGAAGCGCTCGCGCAAGCACGAGTCCAGCTGCGATATTTTCTGGGTTAAGTGCAAGTGCTTTTTTTGCTTCTTCAACAGCGCCACGCGGATTGCCCGCGTTGAGCAGTGCCTCGGCAATTGAAACGGATGAATGCATCGAAAACCCTTATGCTCCGTGCTCGGAACACTGAAAAACTGACTAGAACGGCTTTACTTCGACGCTCTTCAGTTCCTTGTTGACCATGCGCTTAAGCAGCCATGGGCAAACCCAGGTGAGAACGCAGAATGCAAACCATAGCAACGTGAGCGGTGCAGCGAACAGGCCGAGGCCCGCAATGGTCAACGCTGTCGAGGTCAGTTTCCAGCCGAGATAAAGCCCGATGATGATCATCCACTGCTTGCCGCGACTGAACCGCCCCATCCACACGGCATAGCGCCACCAGATGCCGGTGATCGGGCTCGACTTCATCTTGATTTGCGCGAGCAGTTGAATAGCGTTTTGATTTTCTGCATCCTGGCTCAGGGCCCACAGCGTGTCCTCGCGTGCATCCGCAGTGCGGCCTTGGCGCAAAGCAAGGGCCGCGCGCAACAACACGGCATCGACTGAGCCCGCATCATGACCAGTCAATTCATCGGAAAGTTCTTCAGCTGCATCAAGCCGTCCGCGATCAATCAGGAAATCTGCAAACAGGGCGCGCGTGTTGGTCGTGCCGCCAGGATCGCGCTCCAATGCCAATCGGTAGTCGCGTTCAGCTGCGTCGAACTTTCCCGACTGCTCATTGCAAATGGCGCGCGTCAGAAATCCATCGGGCTCTTCAGGTGCCAGCTGGATCATTTGCTCGGCAAGCGGCAGAGCCTTGCCATTCTTTTTCTGCAGCGTGTAGCTGGCCGCAAGCAACCGAAGCGCAGGCAGGTTGTTCGGATCATTGCGCAACACATCAAGGGCTGCCTCGCGCGACTCCGCAGGTTTCGACATGCGCATATAGGCATGTGCAACAACAACGCCCGCAGCCACATCCTCCGGGTTTGAGGCCAGCGCCTTGCGCGCTTCTTCAATGGCTCCTCGCGGATTGCCCGCATCAAGGAGGGCACGTGCAGTTGATGTTGAGGGGTGCATGATCAGTTACTTCGTATGCTTGTCGAGGAAAGCAACCACATCGTCATAAAGCCCTCCTTCATTGTTATACTTCGCATAGTTGCGCGCTGACGTCAGCCATTCAATCGTGGTTGCCTTGCGCGCCTTTGCGGCTTCCTTGAGATGCTTCATGCTGATCGGTGTGACCTGATCAGAATTTGACTCAAGACTATCGTCAATCGCAAAATCAGTTGCTTCATCAACCAGTGCGCGGAGATCAGCGCCAGAAAATCCTGATGTGAGTTCCGCAATGGTGCGCAAGTTGAGGCCTGCCTCAGCAGGACGATCAGCGACCAGCAGTTTCAGGATCTCGGCACGCGCTTCTACATCAGGCGGCGGGATAAACATCACGCGGTCAAAGCGGCCGGGCCTGCGAAACGCGCTGTCAATCGCCCACGGCACATTGGTTGCGGCGAGCACCAGAATGTCCTTGTTGTTGGTGCCGAAGCCATCCATCTCCGAAAGGAAGGTGGAGACGAGGGACGATTGCGAGGCGTTGGTGTCAAAGCGGCGCTTGGCTGCGAGTGCTTCAATTTCATCGAAGAAAATCACGGCAGGCGTTTTCTTGCGCGCGGCTTCGAAGATTCCGGCGAGGTGTTTTTCACTTTCACCAATATACATGTCGAGCACATCGGGAATGCGGATCGGGAAAAACTGCGCCTCGCATTCACCTGCCGTGGCTTTGGCGATCAAAGTCTTGCCGCAGCCGGGCGGACCATAGAACAGGATGCCGCCGCCGGCTCGTTTCTTGAACTTGTCAAACAGCGACTTCTTTTGAAACGGCATGATGATGCGCCGCCGGATTTGATCCTTCACTTCGGTGAGGCCGCCAATGTCGGAGAAGCGCTTGGTTTGCATCGGCTCCGGTGGAGCCACTATTGGCAAAGCCTTGCCAGCGCTGAGGAGGCGGCCCGTGAGATCGATCACATCAGCACTTTGCGACAGGCCTTGCTTGCCCTTGAAGCGTTTGGCCACATCTTCATCGGTCACACTTGGATCAGCTTCCACAGCGGCGAAATAAATCTTCGAGGCCTTGCCAAACTCGCCCATGTCAATGAGCGCGCAGGCCTGCTTCACCATCAAGTCGGGATCGTCGCCTTGGTACCAATCAAGCGCCTCACCTGGATAGCCTTGCACAATCAGGTGATCGCCCAACATGACGCGGACGGCTTTGGAACGTGGCGCAATTTCAAGCGATGTAACAACTTGTTCCGAAACAGCGGGGTCTTGCCCCTTGTCGAGCTCCGCAATCAGTGTGCGATGCAGGGCTTCGGAGGCAGGCTTGGCGCGGCAGGCATCAACAAGATCATCATACTCACCTGACATGCAATATCCTTCGATTCACTGTTTCGAACGATTGCAGCTTTGAATAGATTTGAAGTCAAGTCCAAAGCGTCTAGAGTGTGGTCAATAAGGAGAACATTTTTGCAAATCACCACAGGCGACTTCGCCAATCCCAGAGTCCAGGCACTTCTGAAGTATCATCTGGAAGGTATGCATGCGAACTCGCCGCCTGGCCATGTTTTTGCGCTTGATTGGTCTGGCCTGCAGCAGCGCAACATCTCGTTCTACACAATCTGGGACGGCGAAGAGTTGTTGGGCTGCGGCGCGCTCAAAGACCATGGCAATGGCACAGTCGAAATCAAATCCATGCGCACTGCTGAAGCACGTTTGCGCACAGGTGTTGGCGAGGCGATGTTGGAGCATCTGATTAAAGAAGCACGCCGCCGCTGCGCTGGCACGATTTCGCTAGAAACGGGATCGGGTCCGGCGTTCGAGCCTGCCTTGGCGCTTTATCGCAAGCATGGCTTTGCCGATGGTGCAGCCTTTGGTGATTATGTAAAGAGTGACTTCAGCAAGTTCCTGCATCGAAAGCTGTGACATGAAATTGAGAACCATTCCGGGCGTGAGCATGCCCATGAGTCCGTTGATCCTCGGTTGCGATAACAAGGACACGATGGAGGAGGGTGCTGCCGTTTGGGATCATTGGCTTGAAGTCGGTGGCAATGCGTTTGACACCGCACACATCTATGGCGGCGGCAAGCATGAGAAAGCGCTGGGCGACTGGATTGGCGCGCGCAAGCTCGCTGGCAAAATTGTTGTCACCTGCAAGGGTGCGCATACTTCAGAGTGCTTTCCAGAAGCGATTGGCCGCCAGCTTGATATCTCGCTCGATCGCCTGCAATTGGATCGCACTGAAATCTACATCATGCATCGTGACAATCCTGATGTGCCCGTCGGTGAATTTGTTGACGCGCTGAATGAACAGCACAACAAGGGCCGCATTGGAATATTTGGTGGTTCGAATTGGACGACAGCCCGATTGGCTGAAGCCATTGCCGACGCCAAGGCGAAGGGCGTGAAAGCCCCAAGCGTGCTCAACAATAATCTCTCGCTCGCGGTGATGGAAAAACCCGTCTGGCCCGGCTGCCTGTCGTGCAACAATGCGGGTGATCTGAAATTCCTGCGCGATACCAACACTGTGCACTTCGCCTGGTCATCACAAGCGCGCGGCTATTTCCTGCCGGAGGAACTCCGCAATCGCCTGCCCGAAGACACCCGACCCGAAACCTGCTTCGGCAGCGAAGCCAACGCCGAGCGCCGCCGCCGCGCGGAGAAACTGGCGAAAGATCGTGGTGTGTCACCGAACAATATCGCAGCAGCCTGGGTGCTCAACCAAAGCTTTCCAAGCTTCGCATTGGTGGGGCCGAGGACGGTGGAGGAAATAGATTCATCACTGCCGGGAGCAAGCGTGAAGCTTTCAGCAGAAGAGGTGGCGTGGCTGAATTTGGAAACCTAAACCAGCACCCGCTCCAACGTTGGCACCAGCTTTGCGAAGCGGTCCATTAGGGTTGAGGTTTCGCTTTTTAGTGTGTTTACATCAAGCGTGACGTGGCCTTCGAAGAGAGTGATCGGGCCTTTGGGGAAGTTTACGTTTGGCCAGTCCGTGAGATCGGCGGCGGCGCGAAAGCTGCGCACGAATTGCCTGGCAGGAAAGCCATCGCCCTTTATGGCACGCAATTTCTTGGCGTGCAGATTGTAGCGCGCAATACCCTTGGCCTCGCATTCCGCATCGACCCACACGCCGAAAAACAAACCGTTCGTATTCAAGAGATCGCTCGGCGCGTCGGTTGTCCACGACGGCTTGAGCAATTTCAAAATCGCTGCCCCCAGGCCTTCACCCGTCTTGATGACGAGACCTTGCGCTTGAAATTCTGCCGCACGTTCAGCTTGCAACGCTTCGAATATGTCGAGATAGTTTTTCATGTGCCCCTCCTAGCGCGTGGCCGAAGCGACGCAATCGTTTGTTTTTTGCACTGATACAAAAGCACTAGCCAAAACCTAAATGTAGCGTTAGCTTCTCCCTTGTCAGTCATGGCCCCCGCTGGGCTGACGTATGCAAAATCAATGGGGAGGAGAAACGTCATGTTAAAATTTCGGACTATTCTTGCCGCTGTGTCACTTGCCGCGATGGCCACAGCTGCCACCGCGCAGGACAAGCCGCTCTACGGTGTATTGATGAAAACGCTCGCGAACCCGTTCTGGGGTGCAATGGAGCAGGGCGTGAAGGCCGGTGCAGATGCGGCTGGTGTGGAGTATTACCTGCAAGCCGTGGAAAGCGATCAGGCTGCAGAGCCACAGCTCAATGCCTGCAACACGATGCTGGAGCGCAAGCCCGCTGTGATGATCACCGCCGCGATCAACTCCAACATTTTGCTGCCTTGCTTGAAGCGCGCTAATGAGATGAACATTCCGGTTGTTGATCTCGACAACAATCTCGATCCGGCAATCACCAAGGAAGCAGGCGTCAACATCGCCTTCCACATTGGCTCGGATAATGCCGCTGCTGGTGCACAAGGTACTGATTATCTCGTCGGCAAGATCGGCAAGGATGCTAAGGGCCCTGTGCTCGTTATCGAAGGCCTGTCTGGCAACATCACTGGCAAAAAGCGCGCCGATGGTTTTGCCAATCGCCTGAAGGAAATTGCGCCCGGCCTCACTGTTGTTGCGTCACTTCCCGGTGACTGGGATCGCGGCAAGGCAGCCAACATCACCAACGATATATTGACCAAGCACCCTGATCTCGTGGCGATTTTTGCCGCCAACGATGGCATGGCGCTGGGTGCGGTCGAAACCGCATTCGCCGCTGGCAAGGGTGCTCAGATCACCATCATTGGCGTTGACGGAAACTCAGACGCCGTGAAGTCGATCAAGGAAGGCCGCCTCACCGCGTCCGTGGCACAGCTTCCCTTTCTCGTCGGCAAGCAAGCTGTTGAGAATGTGAAGAAGGTTGCGATGGGCGAAAAAGTTGATGAGGTGGTCTTCGTGCCGACGCTGGTCTTGACCAAGGAAGTCATCGAGGGCGGCAAAGAACCAATGATGGAATTTGTGAAGTAACGGCAACTGAAGGGACCCCTCACTGGAGAGGTCCCTTCACCTTTCGAGACCATCATGGCTGAAACAACATCCTCTGCCTGGCAACGCTGGCAGAATTATTTCGACACGCGCCTCCACGTCAGGCTTGAGAGCCTGATCGTGCTTTTGGTGCTTGGTCTGGCGATGACTTTGCTCTCGCCCTATTTCTTATCTGTCAGCAATTTTCTCAACATTCTTTTGGCGACGTCAACCATCGGCGTGCTCGCAATTGCGGCAACGCTGATCCTTTGTTCGAACGGGCTTGATCTGTCGCTCGGATCAGTGATGGGTTTTTCCGGCGTGGCGGGTGCTTATCTCGTTGGCATTTTGGGAATGCCGTGGCCACTCGCAATTGTGGGCGCACTTGGGGCAGGGGCTTTGGCAGGTGCGATCAATGGCTTCATCATCACGCGCACCAGCATTCCCGCCTTCATCGTTACACTCGGCATGCTCGGTATCGCGCGTGGTTTTGCGCTGATCATCGCCCCCAATGGCGGTGCGATTTATGGATTGCCAGCATCAGTGGTTTATCTGGGGCAGGGCAGGCCGCTTGGCATTCCCGCACCTGTGATCATTCTTTTGCTCACCGCAATTGCAGCGCATTATTTGCTCGCCTATTCGCGCTTTGGCCGCCACACATTGGCCCTTGGTGACAATGAAAATGCAGCACGCGTCACCGGCATTCCGGTCGAAGGCCTGCGCTGGAAACTCTACACACTATCCGGAATGATTGCAGGCCTTGCGGGCCTCATCTTCATGGCGCGCGTGAACGCGGGCGATCCCACGGCAGGCCTGAATTACGAACTCACGGCGATCACCGCTGCCATCATCGGCGGCACATCTCTGTTTGGCGGCAAGGGATCCATTCTCGGCACGATGATTGGTGCGCTCATCATGGGTGTGTTGCAAAACGGTTTGAACCTGCTCGCCGTGCCATCGTTCTGGCAACAAGTGGCAATCGGCATGGTGCTGATCCTCGCAGTTTATATCGACCAGCTGCAATCGACGAAGGAGAAGAAGCCATGAGCCTGCTCTCCCTCAAGGGCATCACCAAAAGTTTTGGCGCGGTCGATGTGTTGCGCGGTGTCGACTTCGACGTGGAAGCGGGAAGCGTTGTGGGTCTGGTCGGCGACAATGGTGCGGGCAAATCCACCTTGATGAAAACCATCACCGGCATTTACGCTGCTGATCAGGGAACGGTGACATTTGCAGGCCGCGACCTTGCGGGGCAGGCACCGGGCGCGCGCCGCGCCGCTGGCATCGAGATGATCTATCAGGATCTCGCACTCGCCAAGCAACAGGATGTGGCGGCAAATATCTTCTTGGGCCGCGAGCCGATGCGCAGGCCGCTTGGTTTCATGCCTCCCGTTGTGGATCGGGATCGCATGGATGCTGACGCGCTGAAAATGATCAAGCGTCTGGGGGCCAATATTCCGTCAATCCATCGTCCCGTTGGATTGTTCTCCGGCGGGCAACAGCAAACAGTGGCAATCGCCCGTGCACTGACGTTTGATCCGAAACTTGTGATCATGGATGAACCAACGGCTGCCCTTGCGGTGCGCGAAGTTGAGAGTGTGTTGCGCCTTATTCGCCAACTGAAAGACGAGGGCATCGCGGTGATCCTGATCAGCCATCGCCTCAATGACGTGATGGAAGTAACGGACCGGATCGCCGTGTTGCGCCAAGGTGTGATGGCGGCAGATTTGCAAACGCGCGAAACCAGACTGCGCGATGTGATTGAACATATTGTTGGTGGACACTGACCAAAAGTAATGTGAAGGAGAATGAAATGGCAGACGTGAAATTGGGTATGCATGCCTCGCTATGGGCGGCGGAGTGGAAGCGCGAAGCAGCCGAACTCGCAATCCCCGAAGCTGCTGAACATGGCCTCGAGTCAATCGAGTTTCCGCTGTTGGTGCCGGAAGGTGTTGATGCGCCGCATTCCCGGAAACTGTTTGAAAAATATGGTGTGGAACCAACGTGCTCCCTCTGCTTGCCGGAAGACAAGATGGCGGCAGAAAAGCCTGAGGTCGCTGAAGCGTTTTTGAAAAAAGCGATGGACAAGGCGGCTGAAACTGGATCGCAATTTCTTGGCGGCGTAACTTTTGGTGCACTTGGCTATCGCAGCGGCAAGCCACCTACAGCGCGCGAATATGAAAACATCGTCAAAGCCCTGAAGCCCGCCGCCAAACACGCCCGCAAGCTCGGCATCACACTGGGCATAGAGCCATGTAATCGCTACGAAACGCATTTGCTCAACACGTCTGCGCAAGCGCTCAAACTGCTGGAGCAGATCGACGAGCCCAACGTCACGATTCACTTCGACACTTATCACATGAACATCGAGGAGAAAGGCATCGGCCACGGCCTTCGCGCCACAGCAGGCAAATGCAGTTACATCCACATGTCAGAAAGTGATCGAGGTGTGCCGGGCACAGGCACCGTCGACTGGAACGAAGTGTTCCGTGCACTCGCCGATATCAAATTCAAAGGCAAGCTGGTGGTTGAAAGCTTCGTGGCACTCCCGCCAGAAATCGCAGGCGCATTGTGCGTGTGGCGCCCCGTAGCAAAAGACCGTCACGAGTTGCTGGCAAAAGGTGTTCCGTTCCTGCGCGGCCTAGCAAAGGCGCATGGGTTGATTGCCTAGTCAATTCTTAAGCGCAAAGCGCTGCGTCAGCTGGATCAATTCCCCGCGCATCCATTTCTGGGCGGAATTTCTTGTGTGGCGGCTGTGCCAGTACAAGAAAATGTCTGGCGCAGGCATCTCGAACGGCAAGTCAAAGAGCAGAAGATCATAACGCTCGCCATAGGCTTTCGCGAACTGCACCGGCACTGCTGCAGCAAGTCCACCATTGGCGACCGCAGACATGACACCGTGAAAATGCGGATTGGCGACAACAACTTTGCGCGACTTGCCATGCGCTGCCAATACGTCGTCAATAATCCCGTGTAAACTCCCGTCGGTTGCGCGCAAGGCCCACTCAATCTTGCTCATCGCATCAAATGACATGGGGCTTGAGGGATCAAGTTCTCGCGCGACAGGATGCGATTTCGCAATCACGATCTTGAATGGCGATGTAAAAATCAGTTGCTTCTCCAGCCATTCGTCAGTCGGTGGTAACACGCCAAGCGCCATATCGAGTGTGCCTTCCTCCAATTGATGCAGCGCTTCGTTGAGTTCCAGATCAACGATGCGCAGCGCAACACCTGGTGCGGAACGCTGCATGCGACTGACGAGATCGGGAATGAGCAACGTTGAAAACGCATCTGCGGCCAAGATGGTGAACATGCGCGAAATCTTCGCTGGATCGAACTTGTCATCGCCTTCGAGCAACACCTCAAGGCTGGCGAGTGCATTGCGAATGCCGGGGGCAAGATTTTCGGCGCGCGACGTCGGCACCATGTCATTTCCTTGCCGCACGAAAAGCTTGTCATCAAGAATATCACGCAGGCGATTGAGCGCGGCACTGACAGCCGGTTGGCTCAAACCAACTTGTTCGCCCGCACGCGTGGCACTGCGCTCCCGCATCAAGGCATCGAAAACGCGCAGCAAGTTCAGATCAAAAGCAGAGAAATTCATCGCATAACCCGCAACCGATTTGCCAACGAGTCCCGTGACATCAGGGAAACTTTAGGATCAGACCCGGCTGCTTGGCAAGCTTGTGGGAGGATTGACTAATGCGTTGGCGATAAAAGCGTGTGAAAAATCAGTGCGTTGCCGGTCAATTCGTGACGCGAATACGACCCATATGATCATTCGATTTCATGTTTTGTGAAGGTCGGAATATCTGTCTGCGCAGCAGATTTGAACAACCAAACCAAGGACCTGACCATCGCGCCAGTGGAGAAATCCGCAGGCAGCAAACGGGAAAGGCTTGCCCAACCAAATGACGAAACGAATGGTGACTGTCATGTAGCGAAAAAATCTCTCTCCAAACATTCTCAAATCAATTTGTCATCAAAAGGAATTACATCATGACTAACAATGATCGCGCCCTGCGCAATTTCAAAGGCAACCTCGTCAGCGTACGTGTTTCAGCCGCAGACAACAGTGACGGCATTTCTATTGTCGAACACAAGATGCCACACGGCGAAGCGCCACCACTGCACATTCATCGCACCCAGGATGAAGTGTTCCATATCCTGCGAGGTTGCATGCGCTTCGAGATCGGCAATGAAACAGTGATCGGCAATGCCGGTGATATTCTTGTTGCACCGAAAAATGTACCACACCGTTTCATCGTGGAATCGCGCGATGGCGCACACTGCCTGACCATCTCCAAGGGCAAGGACTTCGAAAGTTTTGTGGTGGAAGCGTCAACGCCTGTCCAGCTGGATTTCATGCCGGCGTATCTCGAAGTGACGCCCAACATGATGGACAAGCTCAACGCCGCTGCCACCCGCAATGGCATTGAGCTGATGGGTCCGCCACTGGCGGCATGAGCGGAGCATCATGCAGGAGAACATTACCCTCTCGAAGATCAGCGCAGCAGGACTGTTGCTTCAAACAAGTCTCAGCGTGATCCACCTCTCACTGTTGCTGCTCACGCACGCAATCAAGTGAACTGACGAACCCAGCTTCTTCCCCGGCGGCGAGGGCATATTGCACAAGGCGTATTCAGCGCGCATTATTCCCAAACCCTGGGGGCGATGGCTCAACTGCTTTTTCCAACAGGAGTGAAGACGATGAAAAACCATATTTGGAAGTTTAGTCTCGGACTTTTCTATGCAGCCATTGCTACCTGCAACACGGCAATGGCAGACGAGGCCCAGGTTGCACGCGGAAAATATCTGGCAGGGATCGCCGGTTGCGGCGACTGCCACACGCCTGGATATTTTCTTGGTAAGCCCGACATGACCAAACAACTCAGCGGATCGGAAGTTGGTTTTGAAATTCCGGGCCTTGGTGTTTTCCACGGCCCGAACCTGACGCCCGACAACGAAACCGGACTTGGAAAGTGGAGTGCGGATGATATCGTTACTGCCTTCACGCAAGGCAAAAGGCCTGATGGCCGCGAACTCGCACCCACAATGCCATGGCGCGGATATGCTACGATGACGCCTGACGATGCGCTCGCCGTAGCAGTTTACTTGAAGTCGCTGACCCCGATCCAAAACAAGGTCCCCGGTCCATTCGGTCCAAGCGAAAAACCCACGTCATTTGTTATGCGCGTTATTCCGCCTCAGTGAACCAGTAGTTACCTCCGTCGCCGTGCTTCTCTTGCGGCTTTGCGTGCGGCGATGTCTTCGTTTGATGACTGCTCGCCTGCGGCTTGGGCGGCGGCGGAGGGGCCTGCTGTCATCTCGCGGAATTTATTGTTCCAGAATTTGCAGTGTGCATCGGTGCCGTTCAGAACGTTTGCACCAAAGATCGCATGCATGTCTTCATCATGCAGCGGGTTCATGATCGCAGAAGTCATGCCATGCGAAGCAGCCATGGCGAGGAAATAACCAGTGAGCGCGCGGCGGTTTGGCATGCCGAAGGAAATGTTGGAAGCACCACACGTGGTGTTGACCTTCAACTCCTCGCGCAGGCGGCGGACAAGGCGAAACACTTGCTGGCCAGCCGTACCCATTGCGCCAATCGGCATCACGAGCGGATCAACGACGATGTCGTAAGGCTTGATGCCGAAGTCGGCAGCGCGCTGGACGATTTTTTTGGCAACAGCAAAGCGCACATCGGGATCTTCCGAAATGCCCGTCTCGTCATTCGAGATCGCAACGACAGGCACATTGTATTTCGCAACCAGCGGCAAAATCGCTTCGAGTTTTTCTTCTTCGCCTGTGACCGAATTAACCAGCGGTCGGCCCACGGCCGTTTCCAAACCAATTTTCAGCGCCGATGTCACCGACGAGTCGATGCACAACGGAATGTCGGTGATCGACATGACAATTTCAAGCGTTTGCCTCATCAGCGGCGGCTCGGACTCATTGGGGTTGACGGCAGTCACACCAGCATTCACATCGAGGATATGCGCACCAGCAGCGACCTGCGCCAGCGCATCCCGGATCACGGTTTCGAAATTGCCAGCTTGCATTTCGGCAGCAAGCTTCTTGCGGCCAGTCGGGTTGATGCGCTCGCCGATTACCGTGAAGGGGCGGTCAAAACCAATGATGTGTTCGCGCGTGGCTGAGGCAACGAGTGTGTGTGTCAAAGGCTCCGCCCTCCATTGGCGATCATCTGCTTGATAACATCCTGGGTGAAACGGGATTCAAAATCGGCCTTCGCCTTGTCGGCCTCGACGGCAAGATCGTCGGACACAGGCACAGGTTCGCCGCGCCGCCAGTCCGCGAGATAGTCGTCGGTTGACGTGGAACCATCGCGCATGGCGGCCATGTCGATGGCTTCCATGAAGCGGTTGTCGAGCATGCGTTTTTCCTCTTTGCGACCGATTTTAACGGAAACCGCCGAAGGAATATCGCGCCAATAAGTAACCACAAGATTTGCCATCGTGCCCCTATGCCAGAATCGGAAAACGACGGGTAGAGTAAAAACGACCCGTTGCAAAGCATTGCGCTGTGGCTATTAGGGAGGGATGGACAGCAACACATTCCGAGAGCTTCAAGGTCACTTAACTCCTGGTGAAAGCGTTTTGTGGGCTGGCATGCCAGGTCAGGGGTTGCGGTTTGTTAGGGCCGACATTTGGTCGAGTTTGTTTTCAATCGTTTGGCTCGGATTTGTATTGGCAGCAGGAACTGGTCTTCTTATTTCAAAAGCCGGAAACAAGACCACGATGCCAGTTTTTATACTAGTACCATTTTTGGCTGTTGGTCTCTACCAACTGATATTTCGCCATTTTTGGGACATGTATGTTCGATCAACCTCGCGCTACGCTGTTACGAATTACAGGCTGCTTGTTGTAAGAGGCAAAAGGAGTACTTCCAGCGCTATTGGCAACCTCCCTCAGTTGACGCTCGACAAAAATCTGGATGGATCGGGAACAATTAATTTCAGTCCGGCATTTGCCCTGTCTAAAGGGAGCCAATATCCTGGACTTGGTGCTGACATGAGTTTCAGATTCATCAAGGATGCGCAGACAGTTTTCGACCTGATCATCAAACAACAATCCAAGCAGACTTGATTTAACAGGCCGCGCCCTCGGGCATGCCCATCGGCTTTGCGTGCTCCTTGCCCTTCACCTCAACACCTTTCCAGAAGGCGACATAGCCTGCAATCGGTGCAGCGGCTTGCAACGGCGCCTTATAAACCCAAGCGGCGTTTGCGTTGGTCGTGCCATTGACGACCACATTCATGTAGTTGCAAGCGCCCTTCCAGCCGCAGTGCGATGTATGAGTGGAGTCGGAGAGGAATTTGGCATCAATGGCATCAGGCGGAAAATAGGGGTTGCCTTCGACCTCGATGCAATTGTCGCTCGCGGCGATCTTCTGTCCGTTCCAGAATGCTTCAGTTTTGGCCATCTGTGTCTCCTGTGTCTGGGCGCCCCCGGATGTCGCGCATAGCTTTGCATGCTGTGCTTCTGAAGGGAAGTGATTGACACTAGTACGGAACTGGTTCACTTTTCACGCAATAAAAAAATAAGAGTTTTTCTGGAGGGAAAATATGAAACTTCGTCACCTGCTCAAAGCCGCAACCGCGGCATCATTTGTTGCGATGTATTCGGTGAGCGTTTCAGCCGCAGACCTCAACGCCTTGATCTGGTGCGATCATGCTGATCCGAATTTACTTAAGCCATTCGAAGACGCCAATGGCATCAAGGTCAATGTAAAGGAGTTTGAAGGAACGGGTGCGGGCCTTGCTATTGTCGAACAATCGCAGCCCGGCGACTGGGATGTGATGGTCATCGATTCAATCGACGTGCGGCGCGGCGTTGAGCGCAATCTCTTTGCTGAGCTCGATGATACGAAATTGCCGATCGCTGATCTGTTCCCGGAAGTGGTGATGGACCAGCACACCAAAATTGGTGGCAAGCGCTACGGCGTGACGGAGAAATTCGGTTACAACACTATCGGCTATAACAAGTCGAAGGTTGATGTTGCCGACATGCAGTCACTGAATTCCCTAACGACCGACAAGTACAAGGGCCGCATCGCGATCTACGATTATTATCTCCCGATCATCGGCATGGCCGCAATGGCGATTGGCAAGAAGACCGCCGAAATTACAGATGCAGACTTGCCAGCGCTCAAAGAAGTGCTGTTGAAAATGAAAGCCAATGCCAAGGCGATCACCGATGTGGCCGCAAGCCAGACAGCAATCGCAACAGGCGAGGCCGATATTCTGGTGGGTGGTGGCGAATGGGTGACAGCGGGCATTGCCAAGGACAATCCCAATCTCGATTTTTCAATTCCCAAGGAAGGTGCTGTGCTGTGGTCGCAGTCGCTTGCGATGTTCAAGGATTCGAAGAACCAGGATATGGCGCTCAAGTTCATTCAATACGTGATGAGCCCTGAAGGCCAAGCAAGACTCGCGACATCATCATGCTATTGGGGCATGCCGGCAAACACCAAAGCGGCACTTGCGGATGATCAGAAGAGCATCTTGCGTTTTGCAGAGCAGGGGGAATTCCTGAAACGTGCGCAAGGCTATCCTGCACCTTCGGAAGAACTCGACAAGAAGATGCAGGATTTGTGGACTGAAGTCCTGCAAGCCAAGTGATGCCAAGTAATTCAATCGGCCCCGTTTCGGCGGGGCCTTTTCTCCGCTCATGAACAAGCTTAATCGCCCCGGTTGGTTTGCAGCGGCCCCTGCGTTGCTGTTCACGCTTTTGTTCTTCGTGCTGCCTTTTGTCGGCATGGTGATGGCGAGTCTGACGACCAAGGGTGTTGTTGGATTCACGCTGTCGAACTACGCGCAGTTTTTCAACAATGGCGCGTATTTCCAAGGGCTGGTGAACTCGCTTGAGATCACGGCAGTAGTTACGATTTTATCCATCCTCGTCGCCTATCCTTTTGCGTGGATTCTCGCCAATGTCGTGCCCGAACGCTGGCAACGTATGGCTTTGCTTCTCGCCGTGCTGCCGTTCTGGACATCCTATGTGGTGCGTTCATATTCCTGGCTGCTGGTGCTGGCGGAGCAGGGGATCATCAATGACACGTTGATGTGGCTTGGCATCACCGACGCGCCTGTGCAAATGGCCAACTCGCGTTTTGCAACGGTTGTTGGTTTTGTACATTTTTTTGTGATGCTCCTTACACTGACGATCTATGCGAACTTGAAACAGCTCTCGCCCAATTATCAAAAGGCCGCTGCTGATCTTGGTGCATCGCCGCTTCGCGTGTTTTGGCATGTCATTCTTCCGCTGACATTGCCGGGCATCATGGTCGGTGCATTCCTCACTTTCGTTCTGGCGATTGGCGATTATGTGACTCCGCAGATTTTGGGTGGCAACAATGAGTTGGTTCTGCCGCAAGTCATTATGATGCAGTTTCAGCGCCGCAATGACATTCCGCTATCTGCGGCATTGTCTGTCATCTTGATGATGGTGATCACGCTTGCTTATCTCGCCTGCGCCAAATGGCTGAAGCTGGAGCGCACATGAGCCGCGCGATTGCAACCATTTATGCCCTGCTGATTTACGGCTTCATCTTTTTGCCTGTAGCCATGCTCATCCTGTTTTCATTTCAGGAAAGCCAGGTGCCCGTGCCACCTTTCAACGGGCCGTCGCTCAAGTGGTATGGGGCTGTGCTGGGCGACAAACGATTGACTTCGGGGCTGATGAACTCGCTCGCTGTGGCGCTCATCTCATCCGCCGTATCAACTTTGCTCGGCTTTTTGGCGGCGTGGGGCTTCTCTCGTTACACGCTGAAATGGGATGGCTTCTGGAAAGCCCTCATCACGTTACCGCTCACAGTATCCTACCTCATCATCGCAATGGGCCTGTTGATCTTCTTCAACTGGATCGGCATTGCGAAAACACTTTTCGCGGTTGGCATTGGTCACGTGGTGATCAACATGCCGCTGTGTTTTGCCATTATCACATCGCAGATGACCGCCAATCAGGCGAACATTGAGCGCGCCGCACGCGACCTCGGTGCAAAGGACTGGCAAGTGTTGACGCTGATCACCGCACCCATGTTGTGGCCCGCGCTGTTTGCGAGCTTCTTCCTGTCGGTCACGTTCTCATGGGATGAATTCGTCATCGCATTCTTGCTGACGCGGTTTGATACAACTCTGCCCGTTGAAATCTGGAACCTCTTGCGCGGCGGCCTCAGCCCCAAAACCAATGCGGTGGGCTCGCTGGTCTTTGGCGTATCAGTCATACTCGCTGTACTCTTCGAAATCTTTGCCTTCCGGAAAAAACCTGCATGACCACGCTTGCCTCGATCGAAAACATCTCCATGCGCTACGGCACCACGATGGCACTTGATCATGTTTCGCTTGCGATCGCTGATGGCAGTTACACAATTCTGCTCGGGCCGTCGGGCTCGGGCAAAACGACGCTGCTGTCCATTCTCGGCGGTTTCCTGCAGCCAACATCGGGCCGCGTGATTGTGAATGGCGCGGATTGCACCACTGTGCCACCCGCAAAGCGGCCAACGGCAACCGTGTTTCAGGACTATGCGCTGTTTCCACACATGACTGTTTTGGACAATGTTGGCTTTGGGCTTCGCATGCGTGGCGTTGGAAAAGGGGAACGCGATGCCAAAGCCCGCGGCATGCTGGACGCCGTTGGACTGCCGCAAGCATTCGACAAGAAACCACATCAATTGTCAGGCGGACAGCGCCAGCGCGTGGCTCTGGCGCGCGCGCTCATCGTTGAGCCGCAACTGTTGCTGCTCGATGAACCGCTTGGCGCATTGGACATGAAACTCCGCCGCCAGATGCAAGATGAATTGAAAGCCTTGCAGAAACGAGTTGGCACCACTTTTGTGCACGTGACGCATGACCAGGAAGAGGCAATGGCGCTAGCCGATCACATCGTGGTCATGGACAATGGGCGCATCGAAGATCAGGGAGCGCCTGAGCGAGTTTACGCAAAACCTGCAACGCGCTTTACTGCGCAGTTCATGGGCGAGAGTTCTTTGTTTGGCGATGTGACTGTGCGGCCAGAAAATGTTGTGTTGGGGCAGGGGTGGGATGCAACCGTAACGGACGTGGTTTTTCAAGGTAGTTTCAAGCGGATCTCTGCAAGTTTGCAAACTGGTGCTATCGTGATCGCGCGGCTTCCTGCTGCGTCTCATGTTGAAGCGGGTGATCACGTCAAGCTCGGTTTTGCGCCGGAACATGGAATGAGTTTCAAGGACTGATATGCTGCACGTCGCTGCTAACCAATGGTATGAAACACTGCGCTTTGCTGACGATATCTCGCTGATCCATGAGCCGTGGATCAAACCGTTTTTCCGCTGCAACATGTGGCATGTGCGGGGGAGTGCGCGCGATCTGCTTTTTGATTCAGGCCTTGGGCACTTCAGCTTGCGCACCCATGTGCCGCTGGTGACCGAGCGAGAATTGGTGTGCGTGGCCAGTCACACGCATTTTGATCACATTGGTTGCCACCACGAATTTCCGGGATGTTGTGTGCATAGCGCGGAGCATGAAGGGCTCGCCAACCCAACGCCACATTCAACACTGGCCGATCCCTACGCAACAGACGACATGTTTATTCGCCAGCCTGCAGGCTGGGATGCTGCGCGCTATGCGGTGAAGCCCGCTGTGGTTGGAAGGCAATTGGAGCATGGTGATGTGATTGATCTTGGCAGCCGTGTTTTCGAAGTCGTTCACACGCCGGGACATTCGCCGGGTGGTATTGGCTTGTTTGAAAAACGCACGGGGATTTTGCTGTCTGGCGACATCATCTACGACGGGCCACTGATCGATGATGCATTCCACTCCCATGTTCCAACCTATATCGAAACCATGGATCGCTTACGCAAACTTTCGCCAGCTCTTGTGCACGGTGGCCACTTCCCAAGTTTCGGTTTGACGCGTTACCAGCAACTGATTGACGAATACATCGAAGGCAAGCACAAGGCTGGTTGCCACCTGGTTTGATCAAACGCGCTCATAAGCGCGGCGCACAACCTTTTCGGTCGCCCCGGCATTGCGTATCATCAGGAAGCGGCCAGACCAATCACCGGGGATCGACCACGATCCTTCGATCTCAAGTCCATCTCCGGACAGTGTGCCCGCATAGTGGATGGCGTGGGTGCGCTCGGCTGATCCGTCATAAGTTTTGAGAAACGAAACGTCGTGACCAGCCAACTCTCCATCAACGAGCGCAAAACTTTTGAGAGGCGCGCCATCGCGGCCTTCTGCTGCTTCATGCGTGGTTCCACTGAATTGCGTGCCAAAGGAAACGAGTGCGGCCACAAAATAAACGGGTTCAAGATAGCGGGGGTAACTATAGAGCCCGTGCCACTGTCCGGTGAGCGAGGCTGGCGTGGTCATATCGCACCTGCGGTTTTCAGTGCAGCAATCTCCTCATCTGTCTTTCCAAGCAAAACCTGCAACACTTCAAGCGTGTCGGCCCCGAGGCGTGGTGGCGCAGTTTTGGTCTGATTGGGCGTTTTCGAAAACACAATTGGATTGGCAACGCCTGGAATCTCTGCACCATCATCGCGCTTGAGCACGATCTTGCCGCCACGCGCTTTCACTTGCGGATTGTCGAACACCTGATCAATCGTGTTGATTGGCCCGCATGGCACAGTTGCGGCCTCGAGTGCCGCGATCCAATGCGAGGTAGCTTGTTTTTTCATGAAAGGTTGGAGCAGGGGGATCAGATCAGCTCGATTTTCAACGCGCCCGCGATTGGTCTTGAAGCGTGCATCACTGGCGAGCACAGTCGCACCAACAACCCGGCAAAACTCCGTGTACTGACGGTCATTGCCAACAGCGATGATCATGTGTCCATCAGCAGTTTCAAAAGTTTCATAGGGAACAATATTGGGATGCGCATTGCCAAGTCGTCCCGGAACTTTGCCACCCACAAGATAGTTGAGTGACTGGTTGGCCAGAACAGCAACCTGTGAATCGAGCAAAGAAATATCAATGTGCTGGCCTTCGCCGGTACGTTCACGGTGGAAGAGTGCCGCCTGAATGCCGATCACTGAATGCAAACCGGCAAACAGATCAGAGACGGCTACACCAACTTTCAGCGGCCCTGACTCTTGTGTGCCGGTGATGGACATTATCCCCGCCATGCCCTGAATCATGAAATCATATCCAGCGCGATTTGCGTAAGGCCCAGTTTGGCCAAAGCCAGTGATCGAGCAATAGATGAGGCGGGGGTTGATGCGCGAAAGGCTTTCATAGTCGAGACCATATTTCTTCAGCCCACCGACTTTAAAATTCTCAACCACAATATCTGCTTTGGCCGCCAACTCCTTGATAAGACGCTGACCTTCAGGTGTCGCCATATCAACAGCGACAGATTTCTTGCCGCGATTTGCGCACTGGAAATATGCGGCATCACCGGGACTGCCATCACCATTTGTAATGAACGGTGGCCCCCATGTGCGGGTGTCGTCGCCTTCGCCGGGCTTTTCAATCTTGATGACGTCAGCGCCAAGATCGGACAGAATTTGCGTTGCCCATGGTCCAGCAAGAATGCGCGACAAATCAAGTACCCGTATATTGTGAAGCGGTGAAGCCACGCTCGTCTCCTGTTATTGCAACGCAAACTAGCGCATCGAATGCGCGCTTGCACCCGCAATGATGAAGCCCGATAATGCTCATGTCAGAGGAGGCAACACATGACATTCGGAACCGGGCTCTTGGGCCTCATCGTGGCGATCATCGGCTATCTCATCTATGGCTACAACGCGCTCGTCTCGCGCAAGAACACGGTGGCAGAAGGTTGGAGTGGCATCGACGTGCAACTGCGTCGCCGCGCCGATCTCATTCCCAACCTGATTGAAACCGTCAAGGGATATGCCGCGCACGAAGACAAGCTGTTTCGTGACATTGCTGATTTGCGGGCGCGTTCCATTTCCGGCGGCAGTGTCGGCGAACAAAGCCAAGTCGGCCAAGCGATGGGTGCCGCACTTGGTCGCCTGTTTGCGATTGCCGAAGCCTATCCCGAACTGAAGGCGGATGCGAATTTCCGCGATCTGCAGGACAAACTTTCTGGCGTTGAAGATGAAATCCAGATGTCGCGGCGCTATTACAATGGCTCGGTCAGGGACTTCAACACAATGATCGAAAGCTTTCCATCAAACTTCATCGCCAATTACTTCCGGTTTTCAAAAGCCGAGTTCTTTGACATTGGTGATGCAGCCGCACGTGAAGTGCCAAAAGTTGATTTCAAGACACGATAGTGAATTTGAACATGTTTTCATTTCTGCGTCCTGCAATTGCGCTGCTTGGTGTCGTAATTGTCCTCGCACTTGGCATCACCACGGCAACGGCAGAAGAAGTCATTGATCGCTTCATCAGCAATGTTGAAGTGCTGAAAGATGGCTCCCTTGATGTGAAGGAGGACATCTCCGTCATCGCAAAAGCGCAGAAGATCAGGCGAGGCATCACGCGAGACTTCCCGACGACCTACACCAAGAGCGACGGTACCAGAGTTAAAGTCGGATTTGAAGTTATCAGCGTTCATCGCAATGGTGAGCCGGAAGACTTCGCGATTGAACACGTCAGCAATCTAACTCGCATCCGCATCGGCAATGCAGATCGTCTTATTGGACCAGGGATTCACACGTTCAGCATTCACTATCGCACAAGCCGCCAGCTTGGTTTCTTTGATGATCACGATGAACTGTTTTGGAATGTCACGGGCAATGATTGGGATTTTGCAATCAATGAAATTGCCTACAATGTGAAACTCCCTGATGGCGCCGCAATCAACGGTGCGGAAGTATTCACAGGCCGTCGCGGCGAACGTGGTGGTGATGCCTCGCTTGATCGCCCAAAACCAAACACGTTGCAGATGCTGAGCCGCAGGCCAATGCAGCGTGGTGAGGGCGTGTCGGTTGTTGTCGGTTGGCAAAAAGGTATCATCACGCCACCGTCAGCTGCGCAGGAACGCGCGTGGTGGCTCCGTGACAATCTCGGTTTCTTTGCATTGCTGGGTACGCTGGCACTGTCACTCGGATACTATCTCTTCGCATGGTTTCACGTCGGGCGCGATCCGCCAAAGGGTGTGGTCTTCCCACAGTTTTATCCGCCTGAAGGCCTTGGACCTGCAGGTGTGCGCTATATTTGGAAGAACGACTTTGACAATCGGGGCTTTGCAGCAGCCCTTGTTGGGCTTGCGGTGAAGGGCAGATTGAAAATCGAAGACAGCGATGACGGTTACGCAATCGAACGCGAGAGCACAGAGAATTCAAAGCCCCTCACCCGTTCTGAAGCAGCTCTTCTTTCAAAAGTGCCAGATGAACGCACCGAACTCGTCAACGAGAACAACATGCAGTTCAACATGATGCAGAGCGCGCTGAGCAAGGCGCTTGACGATGAATATGATGGAGCAATGTTCCTCGACAATTTTAAATGGTTTGCCGCCGGAGCAGCGATCTCACTTCTTGGATTGCTCGCAGCATCCTTCATGATGCCAGACGGTCAGGGGTTCATTGCTCTTTTGCCATTGGGATTCTTGGCAGTCTGGTGGACGGTGATCTTGGCAGTCGGGCGTGGAACTGTGAAAGGCATCATCTTCGGCCCCGGCATGTGGAACAGGTTGAAATCTTTGATGAGCGGATTGTTTCTGCTGCCATTCATCGCTGTAGGCACGATCGTGCCATTCATGATGTTTGGCACGTTGGATATCAGCACGGCAATGAAGTGGTTCGTTGGTGGTGCGTTGGCAATCCTGCTCATGAACTTCCTGTTTTTCTGGTGGCTGAAAGCGCCAACGCCCCATGGCCGCAAAGTTCTCGATCAGATTGAAGGCTTCCGCATGTATCTTACAACCGCAGAGGAGGATCGCCTCAACAAGTTGAGCCCTCCAGAAAAAACTCCAGAGCTTTTCGAACGCTATTTGCCTTACGCGATGGCACTTGACTGCGAGAATGAGTGGAACGCAAAATTCGCCAGTGTGCTTGCTGCGGCGGCAGCGGCTGGTGCGGCGGCGGGCATAGCAACGAGTCCAAGCTGGTACAGCGGCAACAATTGGGGCAATCGCGGCTTTGGCAGTGATTTTGGTTCAGGCATCACGGCAGCATCCGCGTCTGCAAGTGCGCCACCTCCAGGCTCAAACTCAGGCTTCTCCGGCGGAGGCGGCGGCGGCGGATCAGGCGGCGGAGGTGGCGGTGGTGGCGGAGGCGGTTGGTGATCAGCCGAGATAGGCGGCAACGGCGGCATCGCGCGGACCGTTGAAGAAAACGTTGACATCAACAGGTGCGCGCGCAACCCCGGCCTCAACAAACATGACCTGATCTGCAATGCGTTGCGCGTCAGCAGGATCATGCGTGACCATCAACAGCGTGAGTTGCTTTTCTGTTTGTAACTCACGTACCAAATCAATCATGTCGCGCCGCAATGCAGGTCCAAGTGCAGCAAAAGGTTCGTCCAAAAGCAGGATTGGCTTGTCGCGCACCAATACACGAGCCAGTGCAATGCGTTGGCGTTCACCGCCGGACATGTCACCTGGAAGCCGATCAGCAAGTTCAACGATCCCAACGCGGGCAAGACTATTGCGCACTTTATCCGTATGCTGATCATTCAGTTTCAATGTTGGTGAAATACCCAGCGCCACATTGTCAAACGCAGTGAGATGCGCAAACACATTGTGGTCCTGAAAGACCATGCTGATGGGGCGGGATGCTGGGCTCAGAAGCGACGTGTCGTTACCATTGATAAGAAGTTCGCCGCGCATCAGAAATTCAAATCCTGCGATGATCGACAACAGTGTCGATTTGCCTGCTCCACTCGGCCCGATCACGGCAACGCGTGAACCGCGTTGCACTTCGAAATCCAATGTCAGCGCAAACTCGTCGTAAGCGTAATACCCGTTTCGAATGCTGATCATGACTTCACCCCGATGCGTTCAGCGAGCCATGTGAAGCAGAAACACAGGATCGCAAGCCACAATGCCGTGCCAAAAGCCTGATCGAATTGATAGCGTCCCATTTGCGCATGGATCAAACCAGGCATCGTGAGGATGCCTTGACTCCCCACCAGTAGAATTGCCGCAAGATCGCCAAGCGAAAGCACAAATGCCAGCAATGCAGCGTGCGCAAATGGTTGCCTCAGAGCAGGCCAATCAACAATGTGAAAACGCGGCCAGCCAGACATCCCAAGGGAGTTGGAAAGGCGTTCAGTTTCGATCAGGTGTTGCGCAATGGCAGGCGCAATGACCGCATGTGCAAACGGCAAGGCAACAAGTGCATTGAGCAGGATGATCATGACACCCGTCAAAAATATCCCCGGAGCAAACGGAATTGCCACAATGAACCACCCCGTGGCGAGCAGTGCAGGCGGCACGATGATGCCAAGTGCCGCAAAGCTCGCTCCCGCTTTCATCTGCGCAAGGCCATACGCCAACCCCACACTGATCAGCGCGGCGATAGTGCCAACCGCAAGACTAGTCATGAAGGCACGCACAAATGCTGATGTGATAGTCAAATTGAATACGCCACTGATCAAAACACTCATGAGGATTGCGCCAACAAGTAAAGTGCAGAACGCTAGAGCAATGGTACCCGACACTCGCCAGATCTTGGTTGAAGGGAGTGCGAGCGAAGTACTGGCGCGCAGTGAACGACTGGCAATTGCCGGAACCGTGAAGCGCCGCAAGCCCCAGATCAGGACAAGCGACAACGCAATTTGGATGGAGGCCAACGACAATGCGCGCGCCAAATCAAAATCCATGCGCAGTGACTGAAAAATCGCAACTTCGAGTGTGGTGAATTGCGGCCCACCGCCTAACGTCAGAACAATCACAAAGCTGGCAGCGCACAACATGAAGATCAAAAACACCCCATTGAAAAATGTCGCCCGCAAGTGCGGCCACTCCACCAGTTTGAAATGAGCGAACGGTGGCAGTGCAAGTTGCTGACCCAACCGCAAGGACTCTGCCGGTATGGAATTATAGGCCGAGGCAAACAGACGTATGGCGAGCGGCAAATTGAAAAACACATGGGCCAGCAGAATGCCGCTCCACCCATAAAGCGGCAAAACCCCGGACAAAAAGCCATTCGCACCGAAAAGGCTTGTCATCGCAAGCACAACGACGATCGCAGGCAGGGCCTGCGGAACACCAAGCAATGTCAGCAGTTGCTTGCGACCGGGAAAGCGAGCCGAAACGAGCGCACGTGCGGCAAGCAATCCCGGCAATATGGAAAGCAAGGTTGACAATGTCGCCTGCAGGATAGTGAAGCGCAACACTCGCCAGATCGCAGTGTCGGGCCACGACAGCCCGTCTCCCCACGTAAGCTTCAGTAACAACGGGATGAGACCGCAGGCGACAAGGCCGACGACGATGAATACGCTGAACCGATACACTATCCCCCCATGGCAGCAAGCCACTCGTCGATCCATTTGCGGCGGTTGGTATTCACTTCTTCCGGTGCGAAAAGCAATGTCTTTGAAGGCGTGACAAGTTCGGAAAATGCATCAGGAAGCGCAACAGTAGTTTCACCGGCGGGCATCATCCAGTTGGTTGTGGCGATGTCGTTCTGGAATTCAGGCGTCTGTATGAAAACCATGAATTTCTGCGCCAGTGCTTTTTCCGGCGAAACGTCAATCACGCCAGCCACTTCGATCTGCAAATAATGCCCTTCAGAAAAGGCCGCAGCCTCATAGCGCGCGTTGTTTTCGACCACCATGTGATAGGCTGGTGATGTGACATAGGAGAACACCATCGGTGCCTCACCCTTGGTGAACAGACCATAAGCCTCGCTCCAGCCCGGTGTTGTCGTGAGAATGCGGGGCTTCAATTTCGCCCACGCTTCTCCTGATTTTTCTCCGTACACGGATTTTATCCAGAGCATAAGCCCAAGCCCAGGAGTCGACGAGCGGGGATCTTGCAGGATGATCTTCTGCGCAGGGTCACCATTGATCAATTCATTGAGGCTCTTGGGCGGGTTCTTGATTTTTTCCGTGTCATAGACGACAGCGAAATGCCCATAGTCGAATGGCAAAAATGTCTGATCGCTCCATCCTCCTGGCACTTTCGACTTCGCAACATTAGCGCCATGCACGCCGAACAATCCGGTTGCCGCTGCTTCTGCCGTGAGGTTGGTATCAAGCCCCAACACCACATCTGCTGCAGTGTTGTTGCCTTCGAGCTTCAAGCGGTTGAGCATGGCCACGCCATCAGCGAGTGCTACAAATTCAACAAGGCAGTCACAGCTCTTTTCGAAGTTTGCTTTGACCTTCGGGCCGGGCCCCCATTCGGCGGCGAAGCTTTCGTAGGTGTAAATAGTAAGCGTGTCCTTTGCTTCAGCAAAAGTAGCAGACAGCAACAGGGCAGCAAGGGATGAAAACAGGAACTTCACAAATACCTCCATTTCAACGTTGGAAATGGAGTGTGGATTGCGCAACCGCAATCCGCCCACAATTCCTCCGCTGGTACAATCCAGATCAGGTTCAGCGGGTTGGAGCGGTGGCTCCTCTCAGCCCGGAAGGGCACCCCGTTGAGAGCAAAATCAAAATAGGCGCACACCATGGCGCTGGCAAGTCTTCTCTGTTACTGGGTGCGCATGGCCCAATTCACAATTTTGCTGGGCGGCGACGTGACGCCGACTGAACGCTTGCGCAAGCAGGTAAAGAACACCCGTGTCATCGCAGCCGACAGTGGCATGCGGCACGCGCGTAGCCTTGGCATCGTGCCAGAACTTTGGCTTGGCGATTTTGATTCAAGCGATCCAGCACTGATTGCTCAGTACACAGATGTTCCGCGCGAAACTTTTCCTTCAGCAAAAGATGCAACCGATGGTGACCTTGCGATCACGGAGGCGTTGCGGCGTGGCGCCGAAGAGCTGATCCTGGTCGGCGCCCTTGGTGGTCAATTCGATCACCTCATGTGTAACGCAATGATGATGCTCGCGCTCCACAAACGCGAAATCGTAACCTGGATGACAAATGGCAATGAAGAGATTTACCCACTGATGAACTGCGAATTGAATGCCCTTCCCAATGGAACGCGGCTATCCATCATTCCAACCTCATCCATTTCAGGCCTTACGGTCGCAGGCGTTGAGTGGCCGTTGGAGAACAAGAGACTATCTGTTGGCATGTCGCTTACGCTTTCGAATGTGACCAAAGGCATTGCTGAAATTTCGCTGAAATCGGGTGACGGCTTTATCGCGGCGCATCTGTCATGAGTACGGGCACATTCAAGGTTGAAAGTCTCGGCCAACGCGGTGATGGCCTCATTCGCGATGGCGAAAATCTGTTGCACGTCGCGAAAGTTCTGCCGGGTGAGACCGTGGAGCTGGCTAACGACAAACTCGCAAGCATCATCACCAAGAGTACTGAGCGCGTCGAACCTTTCTGTGCGGTGCATGACACGTGTGGTGGCTGCAAATTTCAGCATTGGCGCGAGGAAAGCTATCGCAACTGGAAGCATGCGCTTGTGGTCGACACGCTTGCCGCAGCCGGATTGAAGACAGAAGTCGCAGATCTGATTGATGCCCATGGCACGGGCCGCCGCCGCGTCAGTTTGCACGTCAGGGAAATTGATGGACTGTGGCGAGCTGGGTTCATGGGTGAAAAATCGCATAAGCTCCAGCCATTTGAAACCTGTCCCGTGCTCGTGCCCGCGCTGGTGAGTGCGGCAAAAATAGCTGCTTGCTTCGGTCCGCTGATGGGTGAGTGCGATGTTGCAGTTACGGAAACCGCACTGGGCCTCGACATCGCAATCAAGGCCGAACGCAAGGCCAACGAAAAGCGCTTGCCGGCTTTGCAAACGCAATTCGATCAACACAATCTCTGCCGCCTCAGCGTGAATGGCGAGGCCTTGTTCGTGCGGGCAACACCAACAATCAGGATGGGTGCGGCCCTTGTGCCACTGCCTGTGCAATCATTTTTGCAGGCCACAGCCGAAGGCGAAAGCGTGCTTGCTCAGCTGGTTGTGGCGGCGCTGAAAAAATCACGAGACGTCGCCGACCTGTTTTGCGGGCTTGGCCCGCTTGCGTTCCGGCTTGCTGAGGTGGCACCCGTAATTGCGATCGATGCTGACAAACAAGCGATCACCTGTTTGCAGCAGGCCATTCGCCATACACAGGGATTGAAGCCGATCAAGGCCGAGGTGCGAGATCTCATGCACAATCCGCTCGTGGTGATGGAACTCAAGCAGTTTGACGGTGTAGTTTTTGATCCACCGCGTGCAGGGGCATTTGCTCAGGCACAACAGCTGGCAAAATCAAAAGTGAAACGCGTCGCCGCCGTCAGCTGCGATCTTTCAACATTTGTGCGCGATGCGAAAATTTTGGTCGAGGGTGGTTACAAGCTCACGCGCGTGACACCCGTCGACCAGTTCAAATGGACACCCCATGTTGAACTGGTCGGGGCATTCGTAAAATAATCAGTCCTTGGCGCGTTCGACGTAGGAGCTATCAGAGGTTTCAACAACGATGCGAGTTCCAACTGAGATGTGCGGCGGCACCATGGTGCGTGCGCCATTCGAGAGAATGGCCGGTTTGAAAGACGACGATGCGGTCTGGTTCTTGATCGCAGGTTCAGTCTCGGTGATCTCAAGAGTCACGCGGGCCTGAATTTCCACGGAGATTGGCGTGTCGTTAAACAATGCGACCTGGCACTCCATGCCTTCTTGCAGAAATTGCGCGGAATCGCCCAGCATGTCGGCATGGATGTTGATTTGTTCAAAGCTCGTTGGGTTCATGAAAATATAGTTGTCACCATCCTGATAGAGATAAGTGTGCGTGACAGTTTCAACGAAAGCACGCTCGACCGGATCGGTTGTCTTGTAGCGCACAACAGTCTTAACCCCGTCCGAGATGCGGCGCATGTCAACCGTGGTTGTCGGTGTGCCCTTGCCGGGGTGCATGCTCTCGGCTTTCAGCACAACATAAAGCTTGCCATCATCATGTTCTACGACGTTGCCCTTGCGGATACCGCTGGCGATAACTTTGACCACGGGGGGATTCTCTCTTGAATGAATTGCGGGAATGAGTTGGCGCGCCTATTAGCAGGGCCATGTCACAAAGCCAACCCCCACAACTTTCATCATGGTTTGATCGCAAGCGCCATGAAGATCGGCGCGGCTTTCTTTTGCAGCGCGCACAAGTTTTCAAGGCAGTGCGGCAATGGTTCGATGCCGAGGATTTTCTCGAAGTCGATGTTCCCGCGATGGTGGTGTCGCCAGGAAACGAGGCGCATCTGCACGCTTTTTCAACGCAACTGATCAATAGTGACGGTAGCGCAGAGAGGCGTTATCTTCACACCTCGCCAGAATTTGCCTGCAAGAAACTGTTGTCAGCAGGCGAAGAAAAGATCTTTTCATTGGGACACGTATTCCGCAACCGTGAGCGCACCAAAACCCACGCGCCCGAGTTCACAATGCTTGAATGGTATCGCGCACATGCTCCATACCGGACGATCATTGAGGACACGCTGGCAATTATACGGTCGGCAGCTGAGGTGACCACTCTAACCAATTGGCACTGGCGCGGAATGCAGTGTGATGTCTCGCAAGAAGCGGAGTGGCTATCGGTGAACGACGCCTTTCAGCGCTACGCAGAAATTGATTTGCTTGCGACACTGAATGATCGGGATGGATTGGCGCGCATCTCGCCAGTGGCGTTTGCCGCGGATGAGAGTTGGTCGGACATTTTCAGTCGCATACTCGTCGAGAAAGTGGAACCGCATTTGGGGCAGGGGTGCATGACGGTGCTTTATGAATACCCTTCATGTGAAGCGGCACTTGCACGAAAATGCGTGCATTATCCGCATGTGGCCGAACGTTTCGAACTTTATGCCTGTGGCGTGGAATTGGCCAATGGCTTTGGTGAATTGACGGATCACGTTGAACAACGCGCGCGCTTCATCGCTGAGATGGATGTGAAAGAGCAGCGTTATGGCGAGCGTTATCCGCTCGATGAGGATTTGTTGTTGGCATTGCAATCAATGCCGGAAAGTTCTGGCGTGGCATTGGGCCTTGATCGTGTAATCATGCTGGCAACGGGAGCTACCTCTGTTGAACAGGTGCAGTGGGTGCCCGTGTCCTGAAACTTGACAACACAATTACAACCCCGAGCAACGCAATTGCCGCTGAACCCCAGAAGGCCTGCTTGCCATAGGCTTCCATCAATCCGCCGAACAAGGTGATCGTGACGATCGCGGAAACAAGTTGCATCACGTTGAAAAGTGTCTGCGCCTCAGCGGCATTGTTCGTAGGCGTGTGCTTGCTGATGTAAGTGACACAGGCGATAAAGCCGAGCGCGTAAGTTATGCCGTGCAATGATTGCAAGAAGAACAACGCTACCAGACTTTGATCCTGTGTCATCGCGACCCAGCGCATGACCGACACGGCGCATGAAATCAGGATTAACACGCGCAAGTCAAAGCGATCAGCAACGTGCCTGAAGAAAAAGAACACGATGGCTTCCGCAATCGCACCTGTCGCAAAGAGCCAGCCGATCATGTCGGTGCTGATGCCATTGACCTTTAGGATCAGCGCGAGAAAACTGTTCAGCACTTGCAGTGTTGAATAGACAATCGCCCACCCTAGCAGCGGCAGCGTGAGCCAGGCTTGCCCCAACAATTGAAACACCTTGAGGCCTGGCGCTTTGACGGCTTGTTCCTCAGGCGATTTGAAATTTGGCATGGCGACTGCGCCTGCAAAGCGCAGCAATGAGAGCGTTGCGAAGAGCAATCCAAACATGGCACCACCAAAGCCCAGAATGAAATAGGTCGTACCAAAGAGGCTGAAGATGTAGCCCAATGTGCTCAGTGCACGGAACGTCCCAACTTGTCCGCGCCCTTGTTTGGTGAGGAAAGTGGCAGCGCCATCGGCCACGGGCACAGCCATGGTTTGTGCGATCAAGGCAACTGACCAGAATGCGAGGACAATCCAATACTCTCGTGCGAACACGATGCCGCAGGAAAACAGAAATGAAATGCCAGTGACAAGTACCAACACTTGTCGCCAATCTTTCGCCCGGTCAGCTATCCGACCAAAAAACAATCCGATGATAAGAACGATGAAAGTTGGGAAAGTGTTGAGAAAACCAATCTGGTTTGCCGAGAATCCCAGTGATGCAAAATAAATGCCACCATAAGCATGGAATGCGCCACCGCTGAAAAACTGGAAGAAGAAATAAAGCGCAGTGCGAAATTGAGGACTCATCGGAAACCTTCAGCGGCTAGCACTTGCTTCACACTAAGTGCAGTTTTCTCCACGATTTCGACGAGTTCTGCGTCGGTCGCGTTATAGGGCGGCGCGAGGATCACCACATCACCGTCGATGCCATCCACATTTCCGCCAACCGGATAGCAGATCAGTCCATTCGCCAAGGCTTGTTGTCTGATCTTGAAGAACAGGCGATGCGCCGCAGGAAAAGGCGTTTTCCTTTGGCGGTCTTTTACAAGTTCAAGGGCGATGAAATGTCCACGCCCACGAATGTCGCCAATGGCATCGACACCTGAAACCGCATCAGCGAGCATCGTTTGGATTTTGACTTCGTTTGCAGCAACGCGTTCGATCAGCTTTTCGCGCGAAACAATTTTCTGAACAGCAACAGCCGCCGCACAGCAGGCCGTATGCCCTGTAAATGTATGGCCCGTTTGCGGAACGCTGACAGCTTCCGCTACTCTGTTTGAATAGACCGCAGCACCGAGCGGCAGATATCCGCCCGCAAGCCCCTTGGCGACGGACATGATGTCAGGTTCAACTCCATCATGCGCAAGTGCGCGCCATGTTCCACAGCGACCAGCCCCGCACATGACTTCATCAGCGATCATAAGGATACCGTAGCGGTCACAAATTTCACGCACGCGCTTGGCGTAGCCGGGAGGAGCAGGCACACAGCCACCCGCAGCACCGACCACAGGTTCGAAAATAAACGCAGCGATGTTTTCTGCGCCATGTTTCAGAATTGCACTTTCGAGTTCAGCAGCACAGGCCTCGGCAACATTCTCTGCAATCGGGCGATAAGCGTTGGCAGGTGAAAGGCGAATGGCATCGATGTATGCGCCTTCGAATGCAACTCGCCGTTCGAGGAAGCCAGAGACACCAAGCGCACCTAAAGTGTTTCCGTGCCAGCTGCGTTCGCGCGCGATGAATCTGCGCCTCGACTTTTGCCCCATGGCAAACTGATACTGCAGGGCAAGCTTGAGGCAGCTCTCAACTGCTTCTGATCCGCCCGTCACAAACACCATCTGTTGCAAATCGCCGCCGCAGTTTTGGGCAACGATCTCGGAGAGTTCTTCCAATGCGTCGGTTGTAAAATTGTAGCGATAGCCATGCGCGATGCGAGAAAGTTGATCACTGATTGCAGCATTGACCTCCTCATTGCCATGGCCAATGCAATAGACGGCAGGACCGCCCGAGCCATCGATATAGCGCTTGCCGTCAACGTCGGTCAGATAGCTGCCTTTGGCCCAGGAGATTTTCGGGAGCGAATTTGTGGAGTGGATATTGGTTTGGGGCGTTGCCATGGCGCCCGACAATGCTAAGTTTTGCAGCAAATGACAACTGACTTTATCTCATGATCACGCTGTTTGATGATCTGCAGCGACTGCACGCGCCCGAAACTTTCATCGTTGCGGGAAGGCCGACACCCATTCCGGAAACGCCTGAGCGTATCGACATGCTGATGCAGGGGGTGAAGATGATTGGCAGTGCGGTCAGAAAGCCTGATCCGGTTTCGGATGATGTTTTGGCACTGGTGCACACACAACAATACCTTTCGTTTTTGCATTCACTTCGCGAACGTTGGGGGCATGTTCCGAATTCATCCGATGTGCCGCTGCCGAATGTTTTTGCGATCCAGCGCGCAACACTTCCGCCGATCACATTTCCAGACGCTGTTGTGGGGCAAGCGGGCTACCACTTGGGCGATGGTGCTTGTCCGGTCACCGAGACAACACTGGCTGCTGCAAAGGCTAGTGCTGCTTGTGCGGTTGAGGCTGCTGAATTGGTGATACGGGGCGAGAAGCATGTTTATGCGTTATGCCGCCCGCCCGGCCATCATGCGGCGTCTGATCTTGCGGCAGGGTTTTGCTATTTCAACAATTCAGCGCTTGCGGCTGAGGTGATGACGCGGGCGGGGAAACGTGTGGCCATTCTCGATATTGATGTTCACCACGGCAATGGCACGGAGGCGATTTTCTATGATCGCGCCGATGTGCTGACAGTTTCGATCCATGCGCACCCCAAAAGATTCTATCCGTATTTTTGGGGTTATGATGAAGAGAGGGGCAGGGGGGCAGGCGAAGGCTTCAATTTGAATTTGCCCCGCGAACGTGGCCTCGAAATCAATGGCTATCTTGAAGCACTCGAAATTGCGCTGCAGCGCATTTCAGACTTTGGAGCCGATCATTTGGTGATTGCAGCAGGACTCGATATTGCGATTGACGATCCATTCAAGGGCTTTGCCATTCGCATAAAAGACTTCACCAAGATTGGTAGACGTATTGCCGAAATGCGATTGCCCATGGCCGTGGTGCAGGAGGGTGGTTATCCATCGGAGTCTCTCGGACGCAATCTTGCTGCCTTGCTCGAAGGCCTGTGGCGATGATCAGTATACGGACGATGCACAGCGAAGAAGCGGATGCTGTCGCTGCGATGTTTCGGCAGTTGCCTGGGGATGTTGGACAAGACTCTGTGCCGCGCATCACAGGCGAGGTATTGAACAAGAACGCAGATTTGATTTTTGTTCTGGTTGCAGTTGAAAATGATGAAGTGGTGGGCGCTTGCAGTTGGCTGCTGACGTTTTCTACGTGGCGCGCGACCAAGGGCATGTACGTTTGCGATCTTTATGTGAAGTCTGATCGTCGCGGCAAAAAATTGGGCGAACGATTGCTGCGCGCTGCTGCGATGGATGCCCAGAAAATTGGTGCTGAATTTATCAAGCTTGAAGCCAGCATCGATAACCCAAAACCATCCCACTTTTACAAACGCAATGGGTTCCACAAGTCAGATGATGATGCTGTGTGGTTTCTTGAGTATGAAAATTTCACACAGTTTCTGGAAGGATCAAAAACATGACAATAAAAACAGTAGGCCTGATTGGTGCCGGCTTGATGGGCCATGGCATCGGCAAAAATGTTTTGGAGAAAGGTTTTGCGCTGAATGTCATGGCGCATAAAAATCGCACTCCTGTTGATGATTTGGTGAAGCGCGGTGCCAGAGAAATGAAAACGCCTTCAGAAATTGCTGGTGCTTCTGATCTGGTGATCTTGTGTGTGACAGGTAGCCCACAAGTTGAGGAAACTGTTTATGGTGCAGAAGGGCTTTTGAAGGCTGCGAAAAAAGGCCTGATCATTTGCGATTGCTCAACCGCAATTCCGGATTCAACCATCAAGCTTGCAGCTGATTGCGCAGCAAAGGGCGTACATTTCATCGACACACCGATGACGCGCACACCGAAAGAAGCAGAGGCTGGAAAGCTCGGCTTGATGGTGGGTGGCGATAAAGCCGTCGTCGATAAGGCTATGCCGGTGCTTGAAACTTTCTCGGACATGATCGTGCATATGGGCGGGGTGGGCACAGGGCATCAGGTGAAACTGATCAATAATTTTCTCTCGCTCGGACATGCAGCAATGGCAGCGGAGGCGATCACTGTTGCGAAAAAAGCAGGGATAGACATGCCCGCATTTCAGAAAATCATCATGGGAGGAGGCGCCGCAAGCGTGATGTTTGGGCGTCTGATCAATGTACCTTTGAGCGATGATGATAGCCATGCGATGTTCGCCATCCGCAATGCCCGCAAGGATTTGCGCTACTATACCAACATGACGGAGACGATGCCGGTTGCAACACCGCTCGCCGATATCACGCACCAGCTCTATGTGCTCGCGGATAATCAGGGCTTCGGCGAACGCTACGTACCGCGCATGATCGACATGATGTCGAAGCTCAACGGGGTAAAGTGATTGATAGAACAAGTAAATCATAGCATGTGAAAATAGTTCTTGACACCGAACGGTGCGGGGTGTAGCTTGTCGGACAATCCAGAAGTGTGCCCCCTCCGCCCCGGAACAAGTCCGGGGCGAACTCCCCCAAGCGAGTTGGGGGAGAGCCAAACTGGTTGCGACGGATTTTGGTGTTTTTTGCGTCTTAGTCTCAGGGAGAGACAAGATGCAGAAACATCAATTGCGCAATTTTTCACGCGACCTTCGAAAAAACATGACCATGGCCGAGCGGCGCTTGTGGAATGCTTTGAGAGGGCGGGCGGTTGAGAGGTTTAAATTCAATCGTCAGGTGGTCATCGGACCATTTATCGTCGACTTTCTTTGCAAGCAGCAAGGATTGATTATTGAGGTAGATGGAGCGACGCATGTTGATGATCTGGACAAATGGCGAGATGAAAAGCGCGACGCCTACTTGGTGAAACTCGGTTATGAAGTACTTCGAATTCGCAACGAAGATGTGTTTGATAATCTGGCATGGGTGGTGGACAACATTGAAAAACGATTGCGCAATCGGCCATCGCGCTTCTCTTCCCCAGCTCGCTGGGGAAGTACCGCCGAAGGCGGGGATGGGGTGCTTGAACTTGACTCCACTACGCAAACATCGGAACCACGTTCCAAGATGAATCAGGACCTTCAACAATGACGATTGCATTCGTATTTCCGGGGCAGGGTAGCCAGGCTGTGGGCATGGGTAAGGCGTTGGCGGATGCGTTTCCATCGGCGCGGGCTGTGTTTGATGAAGTTGATGAGGCCCTGTCGCAAAAGCTTTCGAAAGTGATGTGGGAGGGGCCGGAAGATCAGCTGACGCTCACGGAAAATGCGCAGCCTGCTTTGATGGCGGTTTCAATGGCGGTGATCCGTGCACTTGAAGCTGAACATGGGATTACGCTTGCTGATATTGCGACTTGCGTGGCAGGGCATTCGCTGGGCGAATACTCGGCCCTTGCAGCGGCGGGCACGTTTTCGATTGCGGATACGGCGCGACTTTTAAAGATTCGTGGGCGAGCGATGCAAGCCGCAACACCAGTTGGCATTGGTGCGATGGCGGCGGTGTTGGGATTGGATTTTGCCAACGCTTCGGCTGCCGCGCTTGAAGCAGCACAAGGTGATGTGTGCCAGGCTGCAAATGACAACAGCGATGGCCAGGTCGTGATCTCCGGTCACAAGGCCGCTGTGGAGCGTGCGGCCGAGATTGCCAAGGGCAAGGGTGCAAAGCGCGTTGTGATGTTGCCTGTGTCGGCACCTTTCCATTGTGCATTGATGCAGCCTGCGGCGGTTGCGATGCGGGAGGCGTTGGCCACTACGAAAATGTTTGCGCCTTCAGTGCCGGTGATTGCCAATGTAAAGGCGTCGCCGATCACCGATCCGGATGTGATCCGCGCAGCCTTGGTCGAGCAGGTGACAGGCACCGTGCGTTGGCGCGAATGCGTGGCTCACATGGCCCAATCCGGTGTTAAACTGTTTGTTGAAGTAGGCGCTGGTAAAGTATTGACGGGATTGGCAAAAAAGAATGCACCGGAGGCCATGGCCATCGCCATTGGAACGCCGGATGATATGGCGACTGCCGTAGCGCTCCTCAAGGTAGGTGCTTGAATCGTGGAATCATTTTTACTTTTCCTGATCGTCACCCCGGCGAAGGCCGGGGCAAGGCTTTGAATAAGGCTTTGGAAGTTGAAGACAGAAAGCCTCGTCCCGGCCTTCGCCGGGATGACGTTTAATTTTTTGTATCTTGAGGTTTAATCATGTTCTCACTCAACGGAAAAACCGCACTCATCACAGGTGCATCAGGCGGCATTGGTCATGCAATTGCCAAGGCCTTTCACAACGCAGGTGCCACGATTGCGATTTCGGGAACGCGTGTCGAAAAGCTTGAGGCGTTGAAAGCTGAACTGGGTGGAGAGCGCGTGTTTTGCTTGCCGTGCAATTTGTCGGTGCCTGAAGAAGTTGAAAAGCTGGTGCCAGCTGCTGAAGCGGCAATGGGCGGGCTTGATATTCTTGTGAACAATGCCGGCATCACCAAAGATGGCTTGGCGATGCGCATGAAGGATGAAGACTGGCAATCGGTGCTGGATGTGAACTTGACATCGACGTTCCGATTGGCGCGCGCGGCGATGAAGCCGATGATGAAAAAACGCTGGGGCCGCATCGTGAGTGTGACATCAGTTGTTGGCGTGATGGGCAATCCGGGTCAGGCCAATTATGTCGCATCGAAAGCCGGCATTATCGGAATGTCGAAATCGATGGGCATGGAGCTTGCGGGCCGCAACGTCACAGTGAATTGCGTGGCTCCTGGCTTCATCACTTCACCGATGACTGATGTGTTGAACGACAAGCAACGCGAAACAATTATGACCAAAGTGCCAATGGGCCGCATGGGCAGTGGCGAAGAAGTGGCTGCGGCAGTGCTGTTTTTGGCGAGTGAAGAAGCAAGTTACGTAACGGGCCAGACCATTCACGTGAATGGTGGCATGGCGATGATTTAAGAAGAGGGGTCGATTCGACTCATGACTTATGACCCTAGTTTGGAGATCTTGCTTTTAATATTGATGGGTATCAAACTTCTTCACGTTCTTCAGTTTTTTTCGATTGCTGGCCTCTTCAACAAGGAAATTTGTCCATTTTGCGCATTTGCTCTCGGCGCGTTCTCGGCGTTAGTGGCATATGGTTCGTGGCACATAACTCAAATAGCTCGAGATGCTGATCAGTCATATGCGACTTCAAAGACTGTCAGTGCACTGGTGGCAGACAATCAACTTGTCAGACTCTCAAGGCGCAGATACCGTCCGAAACTGTCAATTGTTGTAGCAGGAACGCCCGCTGTTAGTCATATCTTTACATGCGGCGACAAGCATTTGCCATACTACCCGATCGGCGGAACAATAAAACTGCAGTTGCTGGACAACGGATATTTTCGTCTTGAAGATTGCCAACACAGCCCGGCGCTCAGCCACTATGATTTCGACAAAAGTGGATACATCTGGGTTGGATTGGTGATCTTGGCCGTGGTTGCCTTCTTTTTTTGATAAGGACCATTTTGATGGTCCGCGACCATGAAATCAATACAGCACGAAGTGAAGCTGAGACGCGGTTTGTTGCCAAGCGGCCGATATCGGGTGTTCGTCTAATTCGTCAAACCAGCCTTCTTGATTGCTTCCTCGAGTTCGGTTCGCTCGCTGCATTCCTTGGCGCAGAGGATCTTTAACTGCTCAAGATTGGATTTGGCCTGGTCGGGTTTGCCGATCATCAGGAACAATTCGCCCTGATAGGCGAGTGCACCCTTGTGGGCGGGATCTGCTGCGAGCGCCTTGGCATAATAAAAGGCGGCGGATTGCAGCTGGCCATCCTTGCGACTGGCATAGCCCAGGTAGTTGAAAAGATCCGGCGACTGATTGGAAGTGCTGAGTGCGGTGAGTTCGGTGATCGCGCCTTTGTAATCATTAGCGGCAAGCTTCGCCTTGACAGATGTAAAGTCGACATCGGCGGTGACTTCTGATGGTGTGCTTTCGGTTCCAGCGGCAAAGGCGGCAGTAGACATCATCAGGGATAGGGCAAAGGCAGCGGCAAGTTTGTTCATTTTGGACTCCATCTGGACAGGTTACGCGTAACATCCACCAGCAGACCAGCCAAATTTGGGCGAAAAGGGCGGGGTAAAAATCTTTTTTAACCCCCTTTTGACGCGCCCGCGATTCGTGGTAGTTACCCTGCAGCAACGGGGGAAATTGAAACACCCCGGGCAGATCGAAACAACCAAGGACGAATTTATATGAGCGATATCGCTGAACGTGTGAAGAAGATCGTTGTTGAGCATCTCGGCGTAGATGGCGACAAGGTGAAGATCGAAGCAAGCTTCATCGACGATCTGGGCGCAGACAGCCTCGACACCGTCGAACTCGTCATGGCTTTCGAAGAAGAATTCGGAATCGAAATTCCTGATGATGCTGCTGAAACCATCCAGACGGTGGGCGACGCGGTGAAGTTCATCGAAAAGACATCGGCATAACTGCCAGCCCGGCGCGCCGGGCTAGAGTTTACGAAATTGGCGCGGAGACAGGGAAGAGACCTTGGGCTCCGCGCTTTTTTGTTGTGGGGAGAATGAGATGCGCAGAGTTGTTGTAACTGGTCTTGGCATGGTTTCTGCTTTGGGCCCCGATGTTGAATCGACCTGGTCGAACATGCTGGCTGGCAAATCCGGCGCTGGCGCAATCACGCGTTTCGATGCTTCTGATCTTTCGACGCGCGTCGCCTTTGAAGTGAAAGAAGGCGATGGCACCAATGGCACGCTAAAGCGCGATGACTGGATTGATGCCAGGGACATTCGCCGCAACGACGACTTCATCCAGTTTGCGATGATCGCCGCCAAGCAGGCGATGAAAGATTCGGGCTACGTCGCTGATACGCCGGACAAGCAATATCGCTCAGGCGTGATTGTGGGTTCGGGTATTGGCGGACTTTCGTCAATCGCGGACACGACGATGCTGATGCATGAAAAGGGCACGCGCCGCATCAGCCCATTCTTCATTCCAGGAGCGCTGATCAATCTTGCATCCGGCATGATTTCGATTGAGCATGGTCTCAAGGGACCGAACCATTCGGTTGTTACGGCTTGCGCTTCGGGTACCCATGCCATTGGCGACGCCGCGCGCATCATCGCCGTTGGCGATGCCGATGTGATGGTGGCCGGTGGTGCTGAGGCTGCGATTTGCCGGATCGGCATTGCGGGTTTTATCGCGTGCAAGGCGCTGTCATCAGCGTTCAACGACACACCTGAAAAAGCTTCACGCCCTTACGACAAGGATCGCGATGGTTTCGTGATGGGCGAGGGCGCTGGCGTGCTCGTGATGGAAGAGCGCGAACACGCCATTGCACGTGGTGCAAGAATTTATGGCGAAGTCATCGGCTACGGCATGTCGGGTGATGCCTATCATGTAACTGCACCTTCGGAAGATGGCGACGGCGCATTCCGTTGCATGCAAGCGGCCTTGAAGCGCGCAGGTATCACGGCAGGCGATATTGATTACATCAATGCGCACGGCACATCGACACCGTTGGGCGATGAAATTGAACTGCGTGCAGTTGAACGCCTCGTTGGAAATAACGCCGCCAAACTTTCGATGTCCTCCACAAAGTCGTCGGTTGGTCATTTGCTGGGAGCGGCAGGTGCAGTGGAAGCGATCTTCTCGATCCTCGCGATGCGCGACCAGATCTGCCCGCCGACATTGAATCTCGATAATCCTTCTGTGGAAACGCCGATTGACCTGGTGCCGCACACCGCAAAAAAACGCGAGATCAACACAGTTTTGTCGAATTCATTTGGTTTTGGTGGGACCAACGCATCTCTGGTCATGCGCCGCCACATGAACTAGCTTGGGTTAACGCTCCACAGCAGGAGAAAGAGCCACCGTGAGTTATTCAGACAACGACAATTCCCAAGGTTACGCAGAGGTGCAGCGCGTGCCGGATGCCGTTGTGCCCAAGCAGCGCTCGGCTCCGATCCTGCGTGTGTTGGGATCACTGATCGGCATTCTCGTGCTCGGCAGCTTTGCGGCAATCGGCGCGATCCTCTGGGCATATTCGCTGTTCACATCGCCCGGTCCCTTGCCCGCTCCAAAATCAGTTGTACTTGAAAAAACCATGACGCGACTTGAGATCGCAGCACGGCTGCATGACGAGGGGATCATTTCTGACAGCAGCATATTTGGTGCTGCATTGGGCGTATCGCAAATGGCTGGCGGAACGATCAAGTCGGGCGAGTATGAATTCGGCAAGGCGAGCAGCATGGAAGACGTGCTGTCGATCCTGCGCCAAGGTCGCACCATCACCTACAAGATCACCGTGCCTGAAGGCTGGACCGCGCAAATGGCACTTAATCGCATCAATGAAAATGAAGCGTTGAGCGGCGACCCAATCGCGACACTGCCTGCCGAAGGTGCGATCATGGCGGACACATTTGTATTTCAGCGCGGCATGACCCGCCAGGAAATGCTGGACGAAATGAAACTGGCGCAAGAAAAAATGCTGGATGCCGTTTGGCAAGGCAGGCCCGAAGACAGCATCATCAAGTCCAAACAGGAATTGGTGACACTCGCCTCCATCGTTGAAAAGGAAACCGGCAAGGCCGACGAGCGTCCGTTGGTGGCTGCGGTGTTTCTCAATCGCCTGAAAAAGGGAATGCGTCTGCAGTCTGATCCGACGATCATCTATGGCATTGTGGGCAGCAAGGGCAAATTGGACCGCCCCCTGTCGCGCGACGATATCGCGACGGAAACGCCATATAATACTTATCGCATCAACGGTCTGCCGCCGGGGCCGATTGCCAGCCCTGGCCGCGCTTCACTTGAAGCCGTACTGAAACCTGCTGCGGTAGAGTATGTCTATTTCGTAGCCGATGGCACGGGTGGCCACGCCTTTGCAACTACGCTTGATGAGCACAATGCCAATGTGCGTAAATGGCGCAAGATCGAGGATGGTGAAGTTGAAGCGCCAACACCGGGTAAGCCTCAAGCCGATACGAATTCAGCTACAGGCCTTGAGGGCCTTAAACTGGAGACGCCGACTGAAGTTGATCCAGCGGTAGCGGTAGAAAGCAAGTCCGAAGTTCCAGCCAAACCAGAGACTGCGCCGGAAGCGAAAGTTGAAACGCCAGTGGTACCAGCTGTGAAACGGCCAGTGAAGCCTCTAGAAAAACCAGCTGTTGTTGAAAAACCAGCACAGAAAGAAAAACCAAAAGCTGAGGCTGTGAAAAAGCCTGTTGCGAAACCTGAGCAAAAACCTTTGGTCAAACCAGTAAAGGCGAAGGTCGAAGTCAAACCCGCCAAGGTGGTGGAAAAAAAGAAGCCACCCAAGCCCGCCACCAAGCCCAAGCCCGCAGCGTCAAAGCCGGTCGAAGCGAAAACCAACTGACAATTCTATCCGGCACAGATTCCCACTAAGCTCAATTGCGATTCGGGGATTGGAGCACAATGGCGTTTTCGAGCATGACAGGTTTTGCGCGCGCATCAGGCGCATCGGCGAACTTGCAGTGGTTATGGGATATCAAGAGTGTGAATGGAAAAGCGCTGGAGTTGCGTTTGCGCCTGCCACCCGGCCTTGAGTATCTCGAGGCGCAAGCCCGCGTCGTGCTAGGACAATTGTTCAAGCGCGGCAATCTGCAGGCAACTTTGAGTTTGACCAGCACGATCCAAACCGCCGAAGTGAGGATCAATGAATCTGTCTTGGAAGAATACGTCGTCCTTGCTGAAAAGCTGAAAAAGCGCTTGGGCGCAAAAACAATCCAACCCGAAGTACTGATGGGTTTGCGCGGCGTTGTAGAGCAGGTTGAAGTGGCGGCAAGCGAGCAGGAAGCCAATGAACGTGATGCGGCCATTCTCGAAACACTAACAGCAGCGGGCAAGGACTTGTTGAAAGCGCGCCGTGATGAGGGCGCAAGGTTGCGGCTCGTTGTTGAAGCTCAGCTTGATCGCATTCAAATGTTGATGCGTGAGGCCAAGGCAAATCCATCGCGCATGCCGGAAGCAATCCGCGCGCGCCTGCACGAGCAGGTGAAAAAACTGCTGGATGCAAGTGCCTCGTTTGATGCAGATCGTTTGCACCAGGAGGCAGCGTTACTATCAACGCGTTTTGACATTCAAGAAGAATTGGACCGCCTCGAATCGCATCTGGGTGCGGCGCGTGAATTGATCAAGTCGCCCGAACCTGTCGGTCGCAAGTTCGATTTTCTTGCGCAGGAACTCAATCGCGAAGCCAATACCTTGTGTTCAAAATCCAATGATGTAGCGCTTACGGCGACGGGCCTCGAACTAAAGGCTGTCGTTGATCAGTTGCGCGAGCAAATCCAGAACATCGAGTAGATCATGCCAGTTACAATCAAAGCGCCAAAAACCGCCGTGCCCGCAATCAATCGCCGTGGCTTGCTGTTCGTCATGTCCTCACCATCGGGGGCCGGTAAAACAACTCTGTCACGAAAGCTCTTGGCCGAAGATCCCGGCATTACCATGTCGGTCTCGGTTACCACGCGCCAGCCACGCCCGGGCGAAGTGGAGGGTGAAGACTATCATTTCATCACCAAGGACAAGTTCGAGGCGATGATCGCCAAGAACGAGTTGCTCGAATGGGCCAATGTTTTTGGCAACATGTATGGCACACCGAAGAGACCGGTGGAGCAGGCACTTGAAGCAGGCCGCGACGTGCTGTTCGATATTGACTGGCAAGGCACACAGCAAGTGGCACAGGCGATGTCGGATGATCTGGTTCGCTTGTTCATTCTGCCACCATCGGCTGAGGCACTGCGTACGCGCCTGATCAACCGCGCCCAAGATTCATCGACGGTGGTAGCAAAGCGCATGGCGGAAGCGGGCCGCGAAATCAGCCATTGGCTTGAATATGACTATGTCGTTGTAAATCATGATGTGGAAAAAGCGCATCGCGAAGTGATGGGCATTCTCACGGCAGAGCGCTTGCGCAGACGCAGGCAATTGGGTCTTACGGATTTTGTCCGTGGACTTATGGCTGAGCTTTGATTGCCAATCGCACGAAGTCATGAACGCTGAGATTTTCGGCGCGCAGTTCTGGATTGATGCCAAGTTCACCCATCACAATTTCGGGCGTTTCGAAAGCACCGCGTAAACTTGAACGCAACATTTTGCGGCGCTGACCAAAAGCCGATGCAGTAACGCGCGCCAGATCAGAAACGTCACACTTGAGCGCAAAAGATTTCCGTGGAACCAGCTGCACAATCGATGATGTAACTTTCGGCGGTGGCGTAAACGCGGCACGGTTCACATCGAAGAGCTTGCGCGTTTCACAAAGGTATTGGCACAATACGGACAAGCGCCCGTAGGCATCGGCATTTGTTGCAGCGACGATGCGCTCGGCAACTTCTTTTTGGAACATCAACGTATAGGAATGGAAAGGTGACGTGCCCGATGTCAGCCAACCTGTGAGTAACAAGGTTCCAATATTATAGGGTAGATTGGAAACCACGCGCGCATTGCCGTGAACCAGACTTGCCCAATCCTGTTCGAGCGCATCACCCAGCACGATGCGCATACGACCGGGATAGCGCGCGGATATTTCTTCGAGTGCAGGCATGGCGCGCGCGTCGCGTTCAATCACCACAAGATCGGTTGTACCTTCAGCAAGAAGCGCCCGTGTCAACCCGCCGGGACCGGGGCCAACTTCGACAACAGTGCCTTCATTGAGCGGCAGTGCCGCGCGTGCAATCTTGCGCGTGAGATTGAGGTCAAAAAGAAAATTCTGCCCGAGCGATTTCTTGGCCGCAAGCCCATGTCGTTCAATGACGGCGCGCAACGGTGGCAGGCCGTCCTCGGCAACATCATTCATTGGCCGGCAGTCTTGTACTCGATGATCGCGGTTTGCCGCATCTGGTTCACGTATTTCTGCTCGAAGCTGCGATAGCTTTCATTGGCCACAGCATTGGCCACTTGCTCGCGCGTGGGGTAGGGGTATTTGACATCGGGTCGTTTTGGCTTGGGTGGCTCGATAGTGCGCTGGCTGCAAAACGCAATCATCTGCAAACCATTGCCGGAGCGCATCGGGCCATAGACATTGCCCGGACCTTTGCTTTGCAACAGTTTGCGCAAGGGCGGTGGAAGTTTTGAAGCATCGGCTTCCAGCGACTTGCCAATCCTCACATTAAAAATGCCATTTGCGGCACCGCGCGCATTTTTGCAGGAACGGAAGTTCTGGCCATAGGTGACGGCATCCAATGCGCGGGCTTGGAACAATTCCTCACTGCCTTCGCCATCAAGTGGAAAGTTAACTTCCATGATGCTGTAAACAGTGACGGACTTGAACTTGTCGAACTGACGCATATAGGCGTTCACTTTGCCATCCACTTCCGACTTGATATCCGACTTGTACTTGGCCAGTTTGCGATCAACATCGGCGTCATTCACCTTGAACTCGGCCTTGTATTTGAAGCGCAACAAACGCGAAAAGCCGATTTGTGCGGCAACAAACTGCTCCATCAATCGCAACGAAACACCCTGCTTACGCAACTTGCCATCAAGGCCGCGCTTGTCAGTCTTGAGGCCTTTGGCAATTTCAGCAAGCCGCGCGTCGATTTCTTTGGGCTGGGCCTGCATGCGGTTGGCTTTGGCTTCTTCAATCTTCACAACCTGATTGATCAGATCCTCAGTTGCATCTTTGCGCGTCACATTGGGAACACCCAGGAGCTTTTGCAGCGCCAGATATTGGTCGACATCGCCTGAGGTCACGGGCTGGTCATACACGGTGGCAACAATGCGCCGATCAGCAGCATGAACAGCACTGCTCAACAAAAGAAGCGAGACAAGAAATGCACGTAACATCTCAGAACCCAACCGAGGCCTTGGTGCCCCCAAGTGTCGCAAGATCAATCGACATCATTACACGATGGTCGGTGCTTTCGTCTTTCGGATTGGAATAGGTATAGGCAAGTTTGAAATTCATGCAGTCACAATCAAATTCTACCCCAGCCTTTGCTTCGTTAAGCGCGGCGTTGCTGAAATCATACTTGAGGCCGTTGAGCAAGAACCAGCTTTCAGAAAGTCTGAGGCGGGTTTCCGCAGCAATTTCATGAAGCTTGTCCACGCGACCGTAGGCAGGCTCGGCATCAAGGTTGATATAGCTGATCTGGCCTGAAAAACTGTCAAAAGTGAGGCTGGCACGGGCCTCCTGGCGATTGATGTCGGAGAGGTCCTCTTCGGCGCGGATTTCATAGGAGAGGCTGAGTTCCTCCCAAGGTTGGAACGTGACGGCACCGACCAGATCGGACTTCGAACCGTCAAGCCCCGAAGTGCTGACAAAACTGTTGCGGCCTGCGATGTGGAAACTTTCGCCAGCACTGGCGCGCAGGAAACCGCCATTGCCCGCCAGGAACGAATAGGTGAGGCCAAGATTGGCGCGGGTACCGCCTTCAAAACGGTCAAAGCCTGTGAAGCGGTCTTCCAGGAACAGGCTGGTGTGATCGAAGTTCAGCGAGATCGCATCTTCGTTGCCGATTTTTTCAATCTCAGTTTCATTGCGCGATGAGATCAGCTGGAATACCGGGCTGACAATGCTCTGGCCATAATCGGTGCCCGCAATCATCGGCCAGCGCATATCTACGCCCATGCTGGGCAAAAAGCGGCTGGTCACATCGCCATCACGAATGCCGCCAGCAACTGCAGGATCGGGCAAATCGCCAACTCTTGTGACATCGCTGCGCAACCGCGCAAATGGCGTAACGACTTGACCAAGGCCGTTGATCATCTGCTTGCGCCAGGAGAGATCGGCAACCGCACGCGCCTGCTTTTCAGCGTGGTTGACGGTAGTGAAAGGCGTATAGCTTTCATTGCGCGACAATGAATACGCACTCCACGCCAGACTCAACTCGCCGAAGCTTTCGTTCTGCACAGAATGATCACCTGTAATGAAAGGGAGTGCAGTCGGCAGGCGATCAGCATCAATAACCGTATCGAGTGGTGCAAAGTTCAGCGCATGTGCGGAGATGTATGTGCGGTCCCACAGCCCCGTGGCATAGACTTTGTTTTGTGCGAGGTTGCGCTTGTCAATGTCATAGGCGCTGAGAAAATCGCGGTCGCTGGCCAGTGTGCCGTCAAAGCCATAAGCCCAGTCTTCATTGGCGTTGAAGTCGCCCTTGGCGCGAACCGCACCGCGCCACTTGTCTTTTCCGAAACCATCGCGATCATTGAACTGATAAACGCCGGAACCGCGCACACTGATCAGGCCGTTGTGAGTGGCGTAGCGCAATTCAGCATCAGCAACCGGGCCTTGAAACAGCGTCCACATCGGGCGGAAGGTGACATCCCAGTTTTGCGCAGGAGCCCAGAAATACGGCGTGACGACCCCAACGCCATAGGCACGGCCCGTATTGATATCAGGGATCAACCAACCGGAGCGACGCTTCACGCGCGGATCGGGATGTTCGAGATAAGGAAGACCAGCAACAGTCACGCCACCAATCTTGAGGCGCGGATTGGTGTGATAAAGTGTTTGCTCTTTCTCATCATGCAAGGTGCGATCAGAAACAACTTCCCACAGCGGCTCGCCACTTTTTGTTTCGCAATTTTTGCAGGCGGTATAGTGCGGCTCTTCATAAACCGTGTAACGACCTTCCGTACGCTTGGCATAGCGCGAAGTGATCGTCACATCATTGGTGAGGAGTGCTGTGAGATGGCGGGCAAAGCCATCGCGAAACTTGTTGCGCAGATTGATCTCGGCGGCTTGCAGCACATTGCCATTGGGTTCGCGCATCTCAATCGAGCCATTGGCACTGAACGCGCCGGTCTTGCGATTGTAACGCACCTTGCTGGCCGTCAGCGAGTAGGGGCCGTAGTGAATGACGACGCGGCCCGTGGCCTCGGCCTGGCCCGTGGTTTCTGTGTAGACAATGCGGCTTGATTCAACGTCAACCTTTGTGCCCTTCACGGGCCGCTTGGTGACGGGCTTGACGAACTCTTTTTCCTTGTAGGCGAAGGCTTCGGTTGCTGGCACCAGGGCAATCAAAAGTGCTGCAACAAACGCACGCGTTTGCAACAGGCCAACCTTCCGACGTTTCAGTCTTGCCGCCACCAGTGTCCTTTGCCGATCACGAAACTTTACACATTGTTAACAAAACAAACTTGCTTCGGGAACCCCCGATTTTTGCTTTTTCAGCGCTGTTGCTTTCATGTTGCTTCACCCGATTGCTTCACCTGAATCAAAGGTCTATGCCGCTGGGCTTCTCACAACTTTGGATTCTCAAATGAAAACCACTTTCGCCGCCTCCACACTTCCTAAATCCGGAAACATGGTCGTATTTGTGACCGAGGGTTCAAAGCTCTCCAAATCAGCTGGAGAAATTGACAAAAAGACCAATGGTCGACTCACGCAGGCGATGAAGGTCGCGAATTTTGAAGGCAAAAAGGAGCAGGTGCTTGATGTGGTTGCACCGGGTGGCGGTTTTGATCGAGTCGTGCTGATGGGCCTCGGCCAAGTGGATAAGCTCGGCACACGAGAAGTTGAATTGCTGGGCGGCGCCATTGCCGGAACGCTGCAAGGCCTGAAGGTGAAGACAGCAAGTGTCAGCGTCGATCCTACTGGTGCCATCATCAAGGCCGATAATTTCGCCGCACTCTTGGCTTCCGGGGCCAATTTGCGGGTGTACGCTTTCGAAGGTTACAAGACCAAGAAAACCAACAATGGCCTTGAAACAATGACCTTCCTGACAGCCGACCCCAAGGCGGCTCACAAAGCTTTCGTCCCATTGGAAGCGATTTGTGAAGGTAATCACCTCGCGCGCAATCTCGTCAACGAGCCTGCAAATATTTTGCACCCCGTGGAATTCGCAAATCGCGCCAAGGCACTGACCAAGGCAGGTGTACAAGTTGAAATCCTCACCCCCGCCCAGATGAAAAAACTCGGCATGGGCGCGTTGCTTGGTGTCGCGCAAGGCTCGCCGCATGAAGCACGGCTTGTTGTCATGCGCTGGAACGGCGGCAAGAAGGGCGAGCAGCCCGTGGCCTTCATCGGCAAGGGTGTAACGTTTGATACAGGCGGCGTTTCGATCAAGCCAGCTGCTGGCATGGAAGACATGAAAGGCGATATGGCGGGTGCAGCCTGTGTCACAGGTTTGATGCTCGCACTCGCCAAGCGCAAGGCCAAAGCCAATGTGATCGGTGCGATTGGTCTGGTCGAAAATGCAATTGATGGCAACGCCCAGCGCCCCGGCGATATTGTGAAGTCCATGTCCGGCCAAACCATTGCCGTGCTCAACACCGATGCCGAAGGCCGCTTGGTTCTCGCTGATGTGCTCTGGTATGTGCAGTCGCGATTCAAGCCGAAATTCATGGTGAACCTTGCGACGCTGACAGGTGCCATCATGGTTGCACTTGGCAAGGAACACGCTGGACTTTTCTCCAACAATGATGAGCTGGCCAAGCGCTTGCATGATGCGGGCCAGGACACGGGCGAAAAAGTCTGGCGTCTGCCGCTTAACGCTGAATATGACAAGTTGATCGATCACGATGTGGCTGACATGAAAAATATTGGTGGCCGATTTGGTGGTTCGATCACGGCGGGGCAATTCCTGCAGCGCTTCGTGAACAATGTGCCGTGGGCGCATCTTGATGTGGCAGGAACCGCAATGGATTCAGTGAAGTCACCAATCAATCAAAGCTGGGCATCGGGCTGGGGTGTGCGCTTGCTCAGCCATCTCGTTGAGAAGCACTACGAAAAGTGACGGCGGAAATCTGGTTCTATGAATTGACGCGCGAGCCTGTGGATGCAGTTTTGCCGGGCTTGCTCGCACGCCACCACAAGCGCGGTGACCGGGTTGGTGTTTGGTGTTCAAGCGATGCGATGATCGAAGAATTGTCGCAGCGCTTGTGGGGAATTGAAGATGTAAGCTTCGTTCCACATGGCCAGGATGGCGATACTTCACCGGAGCACAATCCAGTGTGGTTTTCGAAAGGTGAGAGTAACGCAAATGCCGCGCGCTTTCGCTATTGCGTCGAAGGCCAGATGCCTGAAGTGGCAGATGACTATGAACGCGTCAGCATCATGTTTGACAGCATGAACGAGGCCCAACGCGACCTCGCGCGGGCGCGCTGGAAAACCTTCAAGGCAGCGGGCCACACGGTGAAATACTGGAAACAAAACGCCGAGAACCGCTGGGAAGATCAGGCTTTGCGCTGAGGTGGTCGTTCGACAACGCCGGGCCACATGATCGCCATGCCGATCAGCATCGAAACCAGTGAACCAACAACAACACCAAGCCGAACTTGTTCCTCAAGATTTTCGCCAGGGAAAGCCAGCTGCCCGATAAACAGGCTCATTGTGAACCCAATGCCTGCGAGAAATGCGCATCCGATCATGTAACGCCAGCTTGTCTGGGCAGGCAGTTTCGCAATGCCCAGCGACACCAGTGCGGAAACGGCGATCAACACGCCCAAGGGTTTACCGATCACAAGGCCCGCCATGATACCAAGTGCCACGGGTTGCTGCAGGCTTCCCATTGAGAAGCCGCTAAACGAAAGCCCGGCGTTGGCAAAGGCAAAGAGCGGCAGGATCAGGAATTTCACATAAGGATGCAGTGCATGCTCAACATCATGCAAGGGCGAAGTTCCGTCCTTGCGCCTCAGCGGAATGAGAAGCCCAAGCGCAACACCAGCAAGCGTGGCATGCACACCTGACTTCAATACGAATAGCCACAGCATCAGCCCGAGCAGCATGAACACACCAAGCCGTTCACCACTCATGCGATTGTAAAATGTGATGAAGGCGAGCGTTGCGAGCGCACCCACAAGCGAGAGCACCGAGAGCTGCGTGGTGTAAAACAGCGCGATGATGATGATCGCTGCGAGGTCATCAAACGTCGCAAGTGTGAGCAGAAAAATTTTGAGCGACAAAGGCGCGCGCCGCCCGAGCGTTGCAAGTGCGCCCAGCGCAAAAGCAATATCGGTTGCAGCAGGAATGGCCCAGCCCTTGATCGTGACTGCATCCCCCCAGTTGATAGCAACATAGACGAGGGCAGGAACCGCAATGCCACCAAGTGCTGCAGCTGCTGGCAAGACAATCTGCGAAGGCGTTGCGAGATTCCCTTCTAGCGCCTCGCGTTTGATTTCCAGGCCGACCAGAAAAAAGAACACAGCCATCAGGCCATCATTGATGAAATGATGCAAAGACTTGTCGAGTGTCAGCGCGCCAACACCAATGCGCACGCGCTGGTCGAGTAATTGATGATAGGGTTCGTCCAAACCAATATTGACCAGCAAGATCGCAACCAACGCGGCACAAGCAAGCACCAGCCCGCCCGTTGCTTCGTGGTCGATAAAGGTTCGAAGGCGCGATGAGCTTTCAGAATTTTCCTGCATTGATCACCATATGCACACCTATGGATGCCAAATATCCAAGTGCCACCGCCCAGGTCCATTTCAAGTGGCTGGAGAATGTGTATTTGCCGTGCGCAAGACCCATCAACGCAACTCCTGCGGCTGAACCAATTGAGAGCAGAGAACCGCCCGTGCCAGCGGTGAGTGTGATCAACAGCCATTGCCCAGCCGACATGTCGGGGTTCATGGTGAGGACTGCGAACATCAACGGGATGTTATCGACAATGGCCGAGAGCACGCCGATCACGATGTTGGCTGTCGTTGCACCCCAATCACCATAGAGTGTTGCGCTGGCGAGATTGAGATAGCCGAGTACGCCAAGTCCACCGACAGCAAAGATGATGCCGAAGAAAAACAACAGCGTGTCCCATTCGACGCGCTCAATCTCCTTGAAAGAATTGAGCACCATGTCGGAATTGTCGGCGCGCTTGCCCTTTTGCTGCAGGAAGTATGACCAGATTTGCAAATAGCCCAACCCCAGCATCATGCCGAGAGCGGGCTGCAGGCCCAGAAAGTTTTTGAAAGAGACAGCAGTGGCGATGGTCAGCGCAAAGAGCACGATCACGCCAATGGCGCCGGGCTTCAGCGACACGCGTTCTTCGACCGATGGCGCGATATCCTTCGAAACACCAAACTGCATGATGGCTGCAGGCACAAGCCAGTTCACCAATGAGGGGAGGAAGATCGCAAAAAAATCAAAGAAAGCGAGCTTGCCTTTTTGCCAGACCATCAAGGTGGTGATGTCGCCAAATGGCGTGAAGGCTCCGCCTGCATTGGCGGCTACAACAACATTGATGCAAGCGATGGCCACAAAAGCCGGAGACTTCGCGCCCACGGCAAGTACCACCGAACCCATGACGAGCGCTGTGGTCAGATTGTCGAGAATGCCGGACAGAAAAAACGACAAGACGCCAGTGAGCCAGAACAGTTGGCGGTAAGAAAGACCGCGCGAAGTAAGCTTGGCGCGTAACACCTCAAAAACGCGGCGTTCTTGCAAGGTGTTTACATAGGTGATGGCGACGAGGAGAAAGAGAAACAACTCGCCATATTCATAGATCGTGTGCTCGGCGGCTTTCTTCGCAACATCGGGCGCGCCGTGCAATGTGTAAGCCATGCCGATCAGCGCCCAGATCAACCCCGCAGCAACCAGCACAGGTTTGGATTTCCGCATCTGCGTCGACTCTTCGAATACCACGAGCACATAGGCGAGCAGGAATATTGCGAGGCTGAGATAACCAAACCAGTTGCGTGTGAGATCGATCATGTCATGCATCGGCAAGTTCCATCAGTTCCAGCCACTGGGTTTCAAGAGTATCAAGTTCGGTGCCCAATTTGGCGCGCAGACGCGAATAGTCAGCAGCGCGTTTGGGGTCATCCTTGTAGAGGGTTGGATCTGCAAGTGCGGCATCAAGCACAGTAATTTTATCTTTCAAATTCAGTATCTTTAGATCGATCTGCTGAAGCTGTTTCTGAGCTGGCTTGGGACGACTTGCGATGGGCTTGGCGGCAAGTTCCTTCTGAACAACACTGGTCACAGCACGCGGTGCTTTACCCAAAACAAAGCGCGCGTAATCCTCAAGATCACCATCGAAAGTTTTTACAGTACCCTCGGTAACCAGCAGCAAACGATCAACACACGCCTCGATCATGTGGCGGTCATGGCTGATCAGGATCACAGCACCAGCATAGTCATTGATGGCGCGGATCAAGGCTTCGCGCGAATCCATGTCGAGATGGTTTGTAGGTTCGTCGAGGATCAGGATATGGGGCGCGTGGAAAGTCGCGAGGAAGAACAGCAACCGCGCTTTTTCACCACCCGATAATGTGGAGCATTTGCTGTCTGCAAGCGTTGCGCCAAAGCCAACGGCACCAAGCTTCGCGCGCCGCTCGGCAACCGGCTTGTCAGGCATCAGGTCAGTTGCATAGTCAAACGGCGTGCGCACATCAGCCAACTCATCCATCTGGTGTTGCGCGAAATAGCCAATCGTCATGCGTGGGCTATGCGTCATCTGGCCGATGGAGGGCTTCAGCTTGCCGTTCAGCAATTTCGCAAAAGTGGATTTGCCATTGCCGTTCGAACCCAAAAGGCCAATGCGATCATCAGGATCAATACGGATCGTCAGTCCACGGAGGATATTGCGTTCCGGCGAATAACCCACAGCCGCACCATCAAGACTGATCAGTGGTGGTGAGAGTTCTTTTTCTGGATCGGGAAAACGAAACGGCACTACGCGGGAGTCAACCATATCCGCAATTGGCTGCAGGCGCGCCAAGGCCTTCAGTCGGCTTTGCGCTTGGCGGGCTTTTGACGCCTTGAAGCGAAAACGGTCGACATAGGACATGATGTGGGCGCGCTGCTCATCCTGCTTGCGCTTCAGTTTTGCATTAAGCGCCTGCTTCTCGCGGCGTTGCAAATCATAGGAATCGTAGTTGCCCTGATAGTAGACCAGCTTGCCCTGATCGAGATGCACGATTGATGTGACAACTTCATTGAGCAAGTCGCGGTCATGGCTGATCAGGATGATCGTATAGGGGTAGGTTTTCAAAAAGCCCTTGAGCCAAATGGTACCCTCAAGATCGAGATAGTTGGTCGGTTCATCGAGCAGCAAAACATCCGGCTTGCCGAACAGCGCGGCGGCCAATGCGACGCGCATGCGCCAGCCACCAGAAAGCGCAGAGCAGGGGCCATCAATTTGCGCGTCAGTAAAGCCAAGGCCCGCCAGAATAGAAGACGCGCGTGCAGGAGCAGAGTGTGCGTCAATATCAATGAGGCGGGTCTGAATTTCTGAAATGCGCGATGGATCAGTCGCGATCACTTCCTCTTCCAGAAGTGCAGCACGTTCGACGTCCCCGGCGAGAACAACTTCGAGCAGTGTTTCCGATCCGCCGGGCGCTTCTTGCGCCACGGTGCCAATGCGGGCATTGCGCGGCACGGCGAAAGTTCCGCCTTCGGATGAAATTTCACCCAGCACGATGCGAAACAATGTCGACTTGCCAATGCCATTGCGACCGATGAGCCCGGCGCGGTGGCCAGATGGCACCGTGACCGAAGCTTCATCGAGCAAAAGCCGCCCGCCAATACGATAAGTGAGTCCTTGAACTTGTAACATGGCGCTGCTCTAGCGCCACGCGATCAACCTGTCCAACCCAACCCGGCGGCAACGCAATTCATTGTCATGAGAAGTGGCATGTTGAGCGTGTCCTTGGTCCTGTCGCCGCGCGTTTGCTTGAGCAATTGCACCTGCCACACATTGGCCTGATCAACCATTGGACGAACACGATCAAAGCGCCGACGGAAACCGAGGAAGCGCGCGCAGAGTACAGGATCGCCTGTGAGCTCGGTGATTACTTTGGCGGTGCGCTTGTGTTCGTGCCTGATGAGCGCATAGAGCCGCTCCGCATCATTGCGATTGGGAACGAGCTCAGCATAACGCTGGGCCACATCCATGTCGGCGAGGAAGAGGGATTTTTCGACTTCATCAATGGCAAGCCGGAAACCACGCGAGCGCAGGAACATGCCGCGCAAAAGTTTCATGCCATCGCCACCGCGCGCCGACAGAAAATCATCAAGCGCATAACCAAGACCATACCAGCCTGTGAGCAGGTGGCGGTTCTGGCTCCATGCAAACACCCAAGGGATCGCGCGCAAATCAGAAATGCCTTGGGCACCAAAACGCCGCGAAGGGCGCGAACCGATTTTCAAAAGTGCCAGTTCTTCAACCGGGCTTGCCGACTGGAAATATCCGAGCAGACCGGGATCTTCCGCCAGTTTGCGATAGGCCTTGAAAGAAAGCTTGGCGATTTCTTCAACCGCTGCCTGCTGCTCCGGAACCACTTTGAACTCAGGCGCATTGGCTGTCTTTAATGAGTGCAGCAACACCGACGATGTGAGAACTTCAAGATTGTTTTGCGCCGTGCCGCGATTGGCGAATTTCGCTGAAACAACTTCACCCTGTTCGGTGACGCGCATGCGCCCACCAACAGTACCTTCGGGCTGAGCTGCAATGGCGCGTGTGGTTGGTGCACCACCGCGCGACACTGAACCGCCGCGACCATGAAAGAAACTGATCGGCACCTTCTCTTGTTTCGATACGCGCATCAAGGCGCGCTGCGCTTCAAACAGTTCAAAGTTGGCCGTAAAGAATCCGCCGTCCTTGTTGGAGTCGGAATAGCCGAGCATGATTTCCTGCGTGCCACCATTTTGCGCAACCGATTGTTTGATCAGCGGATTGGACAACAGCAGGCGCATGATGTCAGGCCCCGCGCGCAAATCTTCGATGGTTTCGAATAACGGCACGACACGGATGCGGCATACCTCGCGCGCCGTAGGATCGGCAAACAGGCCGCAATACTTTGCGAGCAGATAGAGACCCAATACATCATCAGCCGTCTGCGTCATTGATAGAATGAAAGTGCCGATTGATTTCGGATCGGGCCCATCCAACGTTTCGCGCACGAGCAAAAGCAGGTCGAGCAATTCGCGTGCCTCTTCCGAGACATTGGTGAACTGCGGCAGGAAGCCTAATGGTTTTGCAAGCTCAGAGGCAATCCAGGCAGACCATTCGGCTGTGCCATGCAGGGGAGCCGGGGTTTCTGAAACAGGGTTCATCTTGCCCCAGATTTCGGCAAGCACGCGATTGATCACCGTCGTATTCTGACGAAGATCAAGGCTAGCTGTGCGAAAGCCAAAAATCTCTGCTTCCCACTTCACCGGTCGCACGAAACCAGTAGCCATGCTTTGCGACTTCAATACATCTAGCGCGTCTTCGCATGCATTGAGAAGCGTGATCAATTCGTCAACCGAGGCGAACGGCTTCACTCCAGCTTCCGGTGTGATGACAGCAGCAAGCCTGATCCTCAGTGCACTGAAGAATTGACGGAATGGTTCTTCCGGGTTGCGCGCGATGATGGCGGCATGTTGACCAGAGGCTTCAAGCTCCGCAGTGATCAGCCTGATAAAGTCGCTCGGCATATCGACTTCCTGTTCACTGATTGAAATGAACTGCGAAAGCTCGCCAAGTCTGCGGTCCAATCGTTCAACAGCGGCCTTGCGGCTTTCGCGAAGCGCTGCACGTGTTGTTGCCACAGTTACAAACGGGTTGCCATCGCGGTCCCCACCAATCCACGAGGAGTAGCGAAGCGGCGGGCGGACATCGCCAGACAATTCCGGAAAGTGCTTTTGTAAGGCCGACTGTAAATTATCGCAAAGCGCAGAGGTGCGATCAAACAGCGCCTCGCGGAAGAAGTGCAGGCCCCATGACACTTCACTCTCAACTGTTGGCTTTTCAATGCGGATTTCGCCTGTAAGCCATAGAAGATCAATCTCGTTGCGCAGCGAAACGATCAACGCTTCGCGTTCGCGCGGAGTCCAGCGCGGCTGCTCGAGTTCAAAAAGTTTCAAGTAGATGCGGCGATGAATTTCCAGGACGGTCACACGCTTGGCTTCAGTCGGATGCGCCGTGATGGTTGGGCCAACATCGACATGCGCAAGTACGCGTGCAACTGTTTCTTGCGTTACACCAGCGGCCGAAAGCTGAGCAAAGGCATGCGAGAAACTGCCGATGACTTCATCAGGCCCACGCTCGCGTTCCATGTTGCGGCGGTTGCGGATCGAGGCATTTTCTTCCGCAATGTTCATTAACTGCAGCCAGATGCCAATGGCTTGTAACGCGTGCTCAATCAGATGCTCGGGCATATCGACCGCAGCCGCAGGATCGTCGAGAATGACCAAAACGTCAGGTTCGCGGTTTTGAATTACGTGCCGCAACTGATCGCGCAGCATCAAAGTGATTTCATCAATATACTGCGTATCTTCTAACGGGTTGGCTGCAGCAGGTGCTAGGACTGGCATGTTCATGTGTGTGCGTTACTCAGGTTTTGACGACTTTGTGCACTGCAACAAAGTTGGAGTCAATGGTGCGAGTAACCAGCACTGTCCGCTCCGATTTCAATCATTTGTTAGTGACTTCGATAGCGAATTGTCAGCGAGTTGTGGGCATGCATTGATGATCAACAGTTCAGAAGGTCATCCGATGAAATTCCAAAAAGCCGCCGCCACAGCGTTTCTTGCACTTGCGCTTGCAGCGATACCTCTGCCGAATCTCGGAATAGTTGACATCGAAAGTTCCGCTTGGGCTGGAAATGGTAACGGCAATGGTGGTGGCAACGGCAACGCGGGCGGAAATGGAAATGCTGGAGGCAATGGCGGTGGCAGTGGTAATGCTTCTGCAGCCGCATCCGCTGGTGGCAAAGCATCAAATAGCAATGCTGGCGGAAATGGCAACGGCGCGCAGCGCGCCGGCGGGGCAGACTCGGATTCTTCCAAGAAGCCCGCCAACCTGAAAGAATTATTCTGGGGCAAGAAGGCCGTCACCACTAAGACCACCCAGTCAAAAGCCAAACCCGCCACGCAAAAAGTTTCAAAGTCCAAAGTTCAAGTCAAGCCCAAGTCGGAGCAATCCGCAAAGGCCAAGCCAGTAAAACTGCCTCGGGTTCAATTGGCAAAAATTGAAAAAACTGAAAGGCCAGCTAAGACCAAGATGGCAAGCAAGCTCGGTGCGTTGAACGCCGCCCACGCCTCGCCAAAAGCATTTGCCAATGCGTCACCCAATTCACGTGTTGGTCGCATTCGTGCATATGCGCTCGCCAATGCTGAGGCAGTAGAAGCGAAAAAAGATGCTGAGGATGCAGTCGTCGCACTCGAAGCGGCGCAGAAAGCATTTGACGATAAGCAGGCAATGCTCGGCGCAGATGTGACGGCAGCAGAAAAAGTGTTGGCTGATGCTGAAAAGGCAAAGACCGAAGCGCCCGCCGATGCAACGCCTGAGCAGCTCGCGGAGCTCGACAAGGCAATTGAAGACGCAAAGTTGGCGCTTGTGGATGCTAACGCGGCCCAGGCGACGGGAGCTGCAACAGAGCAAGCCGCACTGGATAAAGCGAAGCAGGAAGCTGCAGCAGCGCAGGCAGCATCTGAAACTGCAGAGCAGGAAGCGGTTGATGCCCTCAACGCTGCTGCAAACAAAACACCCGTTGATGCAGAAACGCGCGCTGCGCTGGACAAGTTGTTGGTAGGCAAAGTGCAGATCGCAACGGATGAAGCCGTGATCCTGCAATGAATTGCACGCGCCGTTTCAACATTGATTAAGCTTGCCAAGCGTTAACCCAAGTTGTTCAGAGTTGAATAAATTTATCGCGATACTACGACGCCTGCAACCCGGGGAAATAGAGGTTGGGGAGAGTTGAAAATGTCAGTTCAGTTGTTGAGTGAAATTCACAGTGCCGTCCGTCGCGGTGCCAAGCTTTATATTGGGCGCAACTATTATGGTCGTGTCCGCTTGAAGATCGTGCAAGGCCCATTTGGTCTGAGCACAAAGCGCATCAGCCTTCGGTCAGAGGAATTGCAGCAGGTTTTCGACAACGTCAATTTGCGCCGCGCAGCAGCATAATCAGTTTTCGTTTGGCCCCAGATGCTTCAGGCCGCGCTTGTGTGCCAGCACAAATTGCTTCTGCCGCTCACGGTTCGAGGTTTTTTGGGCTTCGGTCAATTGTTTGGCGCACCTGGGACAGGCGACACCTTCTTCGTAGAGGGGGGCAGCGCGATCTTCTGCTGAGACAGGTTCAAGGCAGCCGTGGCACATTGAGTGGCCGCTGACTTTGAGTTCGTGCTCCACCGCAACGCGTTCATCGAAAACAAAGCACGCACCATCCCACAGGCTTTCCTGCTGAGGGATCTGTTCCAGATATTTCAAAATACCGCCCTTGAGGTGAAAGACATTCTGGAAGCCCTCGTTCTTCATGAAGCTGGAGGCCTTCTCGCAACGAATGCCGCCTGTGCAAAACATTGCGATCTTCTTGTGCTTTTGGTTGTCGAGGTTTTGGCGCACATAAGCCGGAAAGTCGCTGAATTGCTCCGTATGCGGATCAATTGCATTCTTGAATGTGCCAATACGGACTTCGTAGTCATTGCGCGTATCGATCACCACAACATCCGGATCGCTGATCAACGCATTCCAGTCCTCAGGTTCGACATAGGTGCCAACGCGCGTCGTCGGGTCAGCAGCAACATTCCCGATCGTCACGATCTCTTTTTTCAACCGCACCTTGAGGCGTTTGAACGGGAAATCCAGGGCTTCGGAAAACTTCACATCGAGTCCAGGCGCAATCTCGTACAATGCCTCAAGGGCCTGTTGCATTTGATCTTTGGGAGCAGCAATTGTTCCATTGACGCCTTCTGCCGCCAGCAACACGGAGCCTTTTGCCTGTGCCAACTGCAGTTTCCCAAGCAAGGGCACCTGCAAATCCCGGAAATGGGGCAGGGAAACGAATTTGTAGAATGCGGCAACTCGAATGCTCATGACGCGCTGAATAGTCCAACTTGCCCCTTGAAGCCAAGCCGCGCTTTCGCTTTACTCGGGCCAACCATAAAAAACTGGGAGCAGAACATGGGATATACAAAGCGCACAATTTTGGCAGCAATCGCTGTCCTATCAATTTCAACGTCAGCCTTCGCCGCCAACATGGTGGGTGGCTGTGAAGTCATGGGCGAAAAGGGTTCAATGGCAATCGCCAATCCGGCCAAGGCCGGACAATTCACTGTGTTGACCTCGTTGCCTGCACCGATCTGGTGGAATGGCGATGCGGTTGAAAACGTCAAGGATGGCATGGAATATTGCATGGCCGCCGAAATCGCGTGGCGCGCTGGTTACGACAAACTTGAAGTGGTGAACACGTCTTGGGAAGCCTTCATCGGCAATCAGGCACAAGGCTATGACGTCGGCTTTGCCCAGACCTCGATCACCGAAGAGCGCAAGAAGGTGTTTGATTTCACCACACCATACTTCAATTCAGACATGGGTGTAATCGGCAAGTCCGATGCGCCAGTCGACGAGAAGAACATCAAGACCGTAAAGGTCGGTATCCAGCAGGGCACCACTGGCGCAACCTTCGCGCAAGAGACGCTTGGCATCAAGGATGCGCAAGTGTTTGGCGAGCAGCAGGAAATGTTTGCCGCCCTTCGCGCTGGTCAGATTGATGCCGCGATCACCGATACATCAATCACGCTTGCAGAAGAAAAGGCTGGCGAAGGCAAGACCAAGGTGTTCGGTCAATATAAGACAGGCGAAACTTACGGCGGCATCATGCAGAAGGGCAACGCTAACAACGAAACCGTAAGCAAGATCATCGCCGCAATGGTCGCCGACGGAACGATGGGCAAACTCGGCGCAAAGTATCTCGCCGCTGGCTGGGGCAAAGATCCTGCCTCAATTCCTTACTTCAATCCGTAAGCAGTAACTTGACTCGAACTTGCAAAATCCGTCACCCCAGCGAAAGCTGGGGCCCCGCTTTCTTGACATCAGAGACAAGAAAAGGAAGCGGGGTGCCAGCTTTCGCTGGCATGACGACGTTGGGGTTTGGTGGTCATGACTTTTGACTTGATCAAACGTTCATCTGAAACCCATCTGCCGAAACCCGCAGATGGACTGGCAATTGGTGCGATAGTCTTTGCAGCACTTTGTGTGCTTGCCGCAATTGCAACGGCATCGCTTATTCGCAATGCTGCAGCAGACCTCGGCGCTTCGGCCACGTGGCTCGATATCGTCTGTGCACTGACAATTGCGGCCTGCTCTGTGCTATTCTGGCCTGGAATAAAAGGGTATCAGCTGGCCAGCTCTGCACGCGCTGCGAGAGCGCGCGGCGATGCAGTTTCAATACGCATCGCAACAGCAGCTTCGCGCGAAACATCAGCGCTGTCTTTTGGGTGGGGCGCTTTTGCACTTATTGCGCTGGGCTTCGTTGCTTTCATTTTCATGAATGATGTGGCTGTCGGCAGAACGTTTTTCAATTTGCCGCTGATCACCGACAAGTGGTTCCAGGTTTTCTGGCGCTTTGTGACGGTCAACATTTTTGTATTCATCGTTGCAGAAATTCTGGTTTTGGTTCTCGGCCTGGTTATCGCGTTGGCGCGCATGATGCCGGGCAAGGCCGGAAAGCCCATTCGCTTTTTGGCAACAGCCTATTGCGATATTTTCCGCGGTCTTCCTGCAATCGTAACACTCTACCTGATTGGCTTTGGCATTCCCACAAGCGGCATTCCTGAAATTGTCATTCCCGCCGTATACGGATTATTCGCTGATTTATCCGCACTGAGCCCACAGGAATTGCGCGACCTCTCCCGCATACCCGTTGTGTGGTGGTGCATTCTCGCTTTGACGCTGACCTACAGCGCTTATGTTGCCGAGGTTTATCGTGCAGGCATTGAAAGCATTCACTGGAGTCAGGTTTCAGCGGCGCGCTCGTTGGGTCTGAGTTACATGCAGACAATGCGCCACGTCATTGTGCCCCAAGCCGTGCGCCGCGTAATAGCGCCATTACTTAATGATTTTATTGGCCTGCAGAAGGATACCGCACTCGTTCAGATTTTAGGACTTGTTGATGCTTTCAACAATTCGCGCGGCATTGCTTCAAATGCTTTCAACTTGTCGGCAGTAACCATTGTGGCGATCCTGTTTGTGCTGATCACCATTCCACAAGCGCGACTGGTTGATCACCTGATGGAAAAAGACGCAGCTCGCAGCAAGGCCGGGGGCTGAGCCATGGCTTTTCTTGAGATGATCAACGTGGAGAAAAGTTTTGGCCCGGTGCAAGTGCTCCGTGGACTGAACATGTCGGTCAACGAACATCAGGTCGTTTGCCTGATTGGACCATCAGGTTGCGGCAAGTCGACCTTGCTTCGCTGCATCAACCAGCTTGAACCGATTCAAGGTGGTGAAATCCGCTTGATGGATGATCGTGTTTCAGGACCTGGGGTGGATGTGAACCGCTTACGCCAGCAGGTCGGCATCGTGTTTCAGAGCTTCAATCTGTTTCCCCACATGAATGTGCTGGAGAATGTGACGCTCGCTCCGCGCAAGGTATTGAAGCTCAGCGAAGCCGAAGCAGAAGCGCGCGCCATGACTTTGCTGAAACGCATTGGCATGGAGCACAAGGCGCTGGATTATCCGGACAGACTTTCAGGAGGCCAGCAGCAGCGCGTTGCAATTGTACGGGCGTTGGCGATGGAACCAAAGCTGATGTTGCTCGACGAGATTACGTCGGCACTTGATCCTGAGCTGGTGTCGGAAGTCTTGAACATCGTCCGCGATCTGGCGGGGCAGGGCATGACCATGTTGCTCGCAACCCACGAAATGGGATTTGCCCGTGAGGTCGCATCGAAAGTCTGCTTCTTGCATGAAGGGGTCGTTCACGAGGAGGGCCCGCCCGAACAAATCTTCGGCGACCCTCAAAACGAGCGAACGCGCGGCTTCCTCAAGCGCATTATCGAAGCCGGTCGACTTTGATCAGCTGCACATGCGTTGCAGCCGTTCCACTTCTTTCTTGAGGTACCAAAGTTCGTTGAAGCGCGAACTGATCTTCGGATCTTCGCGGAAGCATCGGCTGTTCTTGCTATACATGCCTTGCAAGGTCAGAAGTTTGCTGATCGTGCCGCGACATGTCGTGCACACTCTTCCAGCCTTGGCCGTTTCCGAATTCAATACCTTGCGGCAGTTGCCAGAAGTGCTGACCAACGTGTTCATGCGTGACAGCACAGAGTTTACAAATGCCTGATTACAACTCGCGGCGCTTGCAGGCGCATTCAAAACGAGAAAGGCCAGGCACACAAAGGACGCACCAAAGTTCCGCATCTCACTCTCCAAGTGTAGTCGAGGTGGTAGATAACAATACAAATCGATAATAAACAATTTACGTTGTTATCTCAGCAGCGGATGATGGCAATTTTATATCAAAATCCGCAGCCGCGCCGCAAAAATGCCAATTCCGCGCGAACGCTACTCAGTTGCGAAATTGCACGTTGTGCTTTCCGATCACCCGCAAAACAGCTGCGGTTGACACGAAGGGTTCGTTCAAATCGCGACACACGGCGGAAAGTTGGTCCGCAAACCTGGCACATGGTTGCGATGTTCACGTTGCGGCGCTTCAGCAATCGATCACAACGGCGCAAAGGGCCCTGCAAGGCATTCGCCTGATTGATGACGCTGTTATAGTAGGAAATCGAACAGGTGCGGGCCTCGGCGAGTGAGGCCGTCAAAGTCAGGGCACCAAAGGCCAGTGCCAAAAATCCAGCTTTCATTTTTCTTTTCCTTTTTTGATTTCAGCCGCACAGCTTGCGGAGTCTCTTGATGTCCGACCGATAGGACCAAAGCGATGAGACTTTGCCCATGATGCGCGGACTCGAACGGAAGCACGACTTGTTGGACTTGTAGGTTGCGCGCAAATTGGTGATCTTGAGATAGGTCGGACGACAAATGGAACAAGTTTGTGCCGCACTCAAGCCGCTCCCAAGTGCGCGTTTGCAAGACGCCGATGTTGCGTTGATGATGTTCATCCGCGCAACGATCGAATTAACGAAGGTTGCATTGCAGGTTTCAGCGTGTGCGGGCGCGGATATCATTATCCCGGCAAATGCTGCCATGATCAGTTTGTTTTGCATGACTCTCCTCCGGTTGCAGAGATTGACCGATTGCGGGAACCGTTTCAAGGCCGTTCATTTAAGGTTCAGCTTTGTGGCGATTCTTGGATGAATTTGGTCCTATTTTTGCCGCAAGTGGTTATTAGTATACCTTCAATGAAACGACTCGACGAGGCAACAAGAATGAAGAAACGGCTGGGATTACTGGGACTTGCAAGCGTAGGCTTGATGTCCCTCATGGTAGCGGCAGGCAGTGCCGTTGCGCAGGATTCAAATGCACCTGCGCCGGAAACAACAGCGGAACAGCCACAAGCAGAAGCTCCAGCAATTCCGGAAGAGCTCGCAACGCTTTTGGCGGACGAACGCCCGCTTGCAGAACTTGATGAGAAGGCCCTGCGTCAGCGCGCGCGTCGTGCGCAGAAGGCATTGGATGAAGCGACCGATTTGCCGCAAGACGTGCGAGATAGGCTTGTGGCCGTCGTGTCGTCTGCACAAACCGAATTGAAGGCCCGCAAGGAAGCCGAGCAGGCAGCGCAGCCTGTTGAAGAAAAGCCAGCAGAACAGGCGCAAGCGCCCGCCGAAGCACCAGCAGCTGAACCCGTTGCTCCTGCAGTTCCTGCTGAGGTTCAGGCGTTCATTGATGACCAACGCCCAGCTTCCGAGTTGAGTGATGATGAGTTGCGCGCGCGCTTCAAGTCGGCGCGTGAAATCGGTCGCAACAAGGACTATCCAGAAAACATTCGCCAAGTTGCAAGCCAGTTGGGCAAGGCAGCGCGCACCGAATTGCAGACACGTGATCAGGCTGCACAACAGCCAAAGGTCGAAGAACCAAAGCCAGTCGAGCAAGCCGCACCTGTGCCAGAACCCGCACCAGAACAACCAGCTGTGCAGAAAGCTGAAGAGCCACCGCCAGCGCCTGCACCCCAGGAAATCATTGTTGAAGCGCCAAAAGCTGCTGAGCCTGCCGCTGCAGCTGTGGCACCTGCAGCCCCGCCACCAGTCGACAAGCAAGAAGCCAAGGAGCTTGATGGCAACAAGGCTGACCCGGCGGCGGAAGCGCTTGCCAAAGCATTCCTCAATGATGGGATTTCGGCTGACACCCTCTCTGACGATGATTTGCGCAAGCGCCTCGATGGCATGCGCGAAGTAATGGCGGGCAATGAATTGTCGCGCGATACCGAGCGTGCGTTGCGCCAAAAACTGAAAACTGATCGCGACGTTTTGCGCCAGCGCCTGGCACTGGCTGAAGCCGCTGCTGCGCAAAAAGCTGCGGTGGAACAACAAGCCGCTGCGCCTGCAGCCAAACAATCTGACCCTGCCCAAGCCAATGCAACTCAGCCTGAGCAAACAGGTGAACGCAAGCGCAAACGGAAATTCAATTTGGATGTGGCCATCAACATTGGCACACCTGCGCCTGTTGTGCTGCGTGATCGGCGTCAATCGGATGAGCTAGAGGAAGTCGAACTCCGCCGCCGCATTGAAGTGTTCCGCGAAGCCGAACGTGATCGCCGCATCGTTTTGTCGGATCGCGAATTTTATGGCGAGACCATGAGGCGTGATCGCGAAGTGCTGCGTCGTCGCATGTTGGCTGACCGTCAGACACGTCGTGCTGAACTGGCCGAAGACGATAGCGAAGAAATTAATATCGAATTGAACGATGCCGAAATTGTTGTGCCTGCCCGCCGCAAACGCGATGTGTTTGTGGCAGAGGTCGAGGATGATGAATTGGAACAGGTGCTGATTGCACCACCAACCCGCAAACAGCGCCGCCGCCTGACAGTTGAGGAAGCTTCTTTCGAGCCTGAAGTGCGCAAAACAATCCCACGCATTGAAGTGGATACAATCCGCTTTGGCTTCAACGAGGCCTTTGTGCGCGAGGAAGAAGTTGGCAATCTTGATCGTGTTGCGGAAGTGATCGAAAAAATCCTGCGCAAATATCCGCGCGAGGTGTTCCTGATCGAAGGCCACACTGATGCGGTCGGTTCGGATATCTATAACGCCAAGCTTTCCAAAGCCCGCGCCGAAGCCATCAAGAAGGCGCTCACGATCTATTACGTGATCCCGCCCAAGAACTTGAAAACCGTGGGCCTCGGTGAGCGCTATCTGAAAATCCCGACAGCCGAAGCCGAAGCCGAAAACCGCCGCGTATCGATCAGCCGCGCGACAGCGCTGGTCGGTGAGGTTGATTAAGCCTTACGCACTCCAACGGTAATATCGTGGAATGTGCCACCGCCTGATGGAGCGGGTTGGTCAGCACCTGTCAGCGTGTTGATGCCGCAGCCGTTGAGGTGCGCTTCGTTGGGCCAGATGCCTTCGGCGATGACGACACCGCGCTGCTGGCCCGCGTGGGCCTTGGCGTGAAGATGTACTTCGCCGCGTTCATTGCTGACGATCAGGAAATCATTTTCTTTTGCGTTGAGTGCGGCCAGATCATCGGGGTGAATGAGCAGGCTTGGTCTTCCCTCGCGTTTGACGCTTGATGGTGTCTCATTGAATGATGAATTGAGGAACGCCCGGGCAGGGCTGGTGGCAAGCCTGAAAGGATGTGCATCGCTCACGCGCGAAGTGACATCCCAGTGATCGGGAAGCGAAGGCATGTCATCAATCGGGCCAAGCGCTCCTGTGGGCGAGTGCCACTTTGCTGCCCCGTGCCAGTCGGCGCGGAAATGGAATTTCTTGTCGGCATGACCATAACCATTGAGGAAATGTGCGGTTTCAAAATCCGGTTGCACATCGAGCCATGATTTCTCGCGAAGTTCAGCCAAGGTTCCGCGCTTGGATTTCTGCAAAGTCCAATCAATGATTTCCTCGACCGACATGTCAAAGCCACGATGTTGCGCGCCAACGCGCTTGGCAATATCGACGATCACATCATGATTGCTGCGGCACTCGCCGGGGGCTTCGACAAGCTTTGGACCCAGCATGACGTGACTATGCCCGCCGCCTTGGTAAACGTCATCGTGCTCAAGGAACATGGTGGCGGGCAAAACAATGTCGGCCATGCGCGCGGTCTCGGTCATGAATTGCTCATGCACAACGGTGAACAGATCTTCGCGAGCAAAACCCTGCTTGACGCGCGATTGATCGGGAGCGACGGAAACCGGATTGGTATTCTGGATGAACAGAGCCTTGATCGGAGGGCCACCTGCGAGATCATATGGATCACCGAGCAGTGCAGCGCCGATGCGCGATTGATCGATGTGACGGTCGAGCTTTCCAGTACTTTCGTCAAGGCCCTCAATCAAAGACTTGTTCCATTTGAAAATGCCGCTGTTCGAATGAAGTGCACCACCGCCCTCATGTTTCCATGCACCCGTGACGGCGGGGATCGACGCTACTGCATGCATGTTGGCTGCACCGTTGCGGCTACGTGAAAAGCCATAGCCCAAGCGGAAAAATGTGCGCTGTGTTTGACCGATGGCGCGCGCGAATTCCTCGATTGTCTCAACCGAGACACCTGTGATGGTTGATGCCCATTCTGGAGTCTTGGTTTTCAGATGCACTTCGAGATCGGCAGGACAATCCGTGTACTGATGAAGATAATCACGGTCAGCATGACCATCACGGAAAAGAATATGCATGACAGCGCAGGCGAGGGCACCATCGGTGCCGGGCCGCAGGATCACCTTGATGTCGGCCTGCTTCATGGTGCCCGTATCATAGATATCAACGCAGGCGAGCTTTGCGCCACGGGTTTTGCGCGCAATGCCAATATGCGTCATCACATTGACTTGTGTGTTGACGGGATTGCCGCCCCACATGACGATCAAATCCGACTTCTGCATTTCGCGGGGGTCAACACCCGTCATCCGGCCAGTGCCTGCATAAAAGCCCGACCATGAGAGTGCGATGCAGAATGTATCGTGCATTCCCGAATAGCGTTTCACATTGCGCAGGCGTTCAATGCCATCGCGCATCACGAGGCCCATCGTGCCCGCATAGAAATAAGGGAGAATGGCGGAAGGCCCGTGCTCGGCTTCGATCGAATTGAAGCGCTGGCCGATTTCGTCCAGTGCTTCATCCCAGCTGATGCGGGTAAAGGCGCCAGAGCCTTTAGGCCCGCTGCGCTTCAAGGGATAAAGCAGGCGATCCGGATGGTGGATGCGCTCAGCATAGCGCGCAACCTTCTCGCAGATCACGCCAAGTGTGTAGGAATTGTCTTTTGCTCCGCGCACCCGGCCTATGGTGCGTGCAGCTTTCAACTCAACTTCAAGCGCACATGTTGAGGGGCAATCATGTGGGCAGGCGCTGATTGCAGTTTTCAGAATAGGTTTGGCGTGAATGTTCATGCCTGTTAGATAGCACCACAAATGCAGCCCGTCACATCCCCCCAAAACCCCACCGTAAAATTGATCCGCTCGCTCAACGACAAGAAGGGCAGGCGCGATGCCGGACTTTTCGTGGCCGAAGGTGTGGCGATGTTGGAGCGCGCCATGGCGGTGGGCTGGACTCCGCAACACGTGGTGGCCACGCGCGATCCATTCCTGTGGGACGATGTGCGGCCGATGATCATTTCTGAAAAATTGATGGGCGAGCTTTCAGCGCAGAATAATCCGCATGAAGTGCTGGCCACGTTCCGCCAGCGCTGGTTGCCGCACGCGGGCCGTGAAGGATTGTGGCTGGCGTTGGAAGAAATCCGCGATCCCGGAAATCTCGGCACCATCCTGCGCACCGCTGATGCGGCGGGTGTTGCTGGCGTAATTTTAGTGGGCGAATCTTGCGATCCCTACGCCGCTGAATGCGTACGCGCCTCGACGGGATCGATCTTTGCGATGCCGATGGTGCGCATGGGCGTGGAGGCATTCGGCGATTTTGTGAAGGGTGCCAAAGGACCAGTGATCGGCACTTCAGGATCAGCCTCGAAGGATTTCCGCAAGGTGTATCCCGCCAATGTGCTGCTTGTCTTGGGTTCAGAAGCGCGCGGACTTTCCGACTTTGTTTCAAAGGCTTGCACCGAGTTGGTGAGAATCCCGATGAGGCAAGGCGTCGAGAGCCTGAACGTGGCGACAGCAACAGCGCTGATGCTGTATCAGATGCGTGCCTAACTTAAGAAATCCTCTTTCCCACAGGTCTGTTTTTGTGCTATCATAATCGATAGCAAGGAAATTCAGCTATGGGCCAAGTCCTGATCCGTAATCTAGACGATGAAGTCATTGAGAGTCTTAAGCTTCGCGCCGAACTCAAGGGGACCTCTCTTGAACGCGAGTTACGGCAAATCGTTTGCGACGCTGCGGCCATTACAACAGAAGAGCGCGTCCAAATCTCAAGGCGTCTGCGCGCAGGACTTCCTGCACTTGATTTCGACATCGCCGCGGCAATCCGCATGGGGCGGGACGATGAGCACGGGGCATGACACTCGTCATTGATGCGAATGTCGCCGTGCTCTGGACACTTGACCAGGCTTTATCTTCAAAAGCCGAGTTGGTGCTTCGCCGCGACAAGCAATTGATTGCGCCTGATCTCATTGTTCCTGAGGTCGTCAACGCCCTTTACGTCTATCAAAGATCGTACCCTGACAAAAAGTCACAAATCCAGGACGGTATCGAATTTTTGCCGCGCTGGTTTACTGAATTGGTGCCGTCAATTGGTCTGCGGCGGAAAGCTTTCGAAATCGCTATTGAACTTGATCATCCGGTCTATGATTGTTTTTATCTGGCGCTTGCAGCTGAACGTGATGTAAAATTTGTGTCCACTGACGGGCATTTTCTTCGAAAGGCATTGAGCAAGGGCTATGCGAATTTGGTTTCTCATCTGGAAGATTGGTGAGTGAGCAAACCTGCCGTGTACTGATCACTTGTGTTTGCAAAACCGCGCTGTTAAAGGCGGCGCACAATTTCAACATTCAACAAGAGAAACAAGATGGCCATTGAACGTACATTTTCCATTATCAAGCCTGATGCAACCAAGCGCAACCTGACAGGCGCAATCAACGCAAAGATCGAAGGCGCTGGTCTTCGCATCGTCGCGCAAAAGCGGGTGAAGTGGAAGCTGTCGGATGCCAAAAAGTTTTATGCCGTTCACGCCAAGCGTCCGTTCTTCAAGGACCTCGTGAAGTTCATGGCTTCAGGCCCGGTTGTTCTGCAAGTGCTCGAAGGCAATGGCGCTGTGAAGAAGTATCGCGACATCATGGGTGCCACCAATCCGAAGGACGCTGAAAAGGGCACGATCCGCGCAGAGTTCGCGCAGTCGATTGATGCCAACTCGGTGCACGGTTCGGACTCGCTCGAGAACGCCAAGAAGGAAATCAAGATGAACTTCAAGGCAAAGGAAATTGTGGGATGACATCTTTGGCAAGAGCAGGCGTTTCAGTTGCGGCATATGTCGCCTTCATCGTTTTGGTAAACTGGCTTTTTGTGCCGGACAACCTGATTGAAGGTGTCACGCAATGGTCCACCAATTCGTGGATGGGAACGCTCTATCTTGCCAATGTGATCGTCGGCTTCGTGTTCGTGCTGCGTGACTACGCGCAGCGCGAACTCGGCCACAAGGTTTTGGCTGTGACGGCACTCGCGATGATTCCCGTCTGGTGGTTTGCGGGTCCTGAACTCGCCATCGCAAGTCTCACGGCATTTGCACTTTCAGAGCTTGCGGATTGGGCTGTTTACAGCTTTACCAAGCGCCCACTGCAAACACGCATCCTGTTGTCGTCACTGGTTGCAGTGCCGCTCGATACGGTGGTGTTCCAGCATCTCGCCGGATATCTGACGCCAGCTGCTTTCGTAACGGAAGTGCTTTCAAAAGCATTCGGTGTTGCGATTGTCTGGTATTTGCTGAAGTTGCGTTTTGGCAACGCTGAAGCGCGTATCGCTTCGAACATTTAAAAACTTACACATTGTTAACGAATCGAGCGCACCCTTGATCATGGGCTCGCGTTGGTTTGGGCCTCATATCTTGGAGTTGGAATGTTTGAACTGATCAACATTTCCGTTTCGGGGTGGAGCTGAGATAGCCTCGGGGGCCTCAGCCTTTCCCGGTGAACGGAGAAGGAGGAACCATGCGTCTCGTATTCGCTATGATATCCGTTGCCATGTTTGCAAGCACAAGCCACGCTGCTGGTTTGCCCTGCGCCGGTCACAAGGATGTGGTGGCCGCACTCGATACAAAATACCATGAACAACTGGTGAGCCACGGCATTGCCGCCAACAAGAAAGATGTAGTGGAAATCTACATCTCTTCGAAAGGCACATTCACCATTCTCGCAACATCACCGAATGGCATCAGCTGCATTATCGCTGCTGGCGAGAATTTTGAGTTGGGCAAAGTACCGAAGGAAATGACTTCGCTTTAAGGAGCGGCCAGTTTCTGCACGCGCTCGCGCCACGAAATATAGAGGGCGCAGGCGATGAGAATTGCCACGCCAACAAAAGTGTATTTGTCGGGGAAATCGCCAAAGAAGTACCAGCCAGCAATCACGGCGTTGATCATTTCAGCATAACCAAACGGCGCAAGCAGTGACGCTTCCGCATAAGACATGGCTTTGACCGAAAGGTAATTGCCGAACGTGCCAATCGCGCCAAGAAGCACGAAAAGCCCAACTTGCTGGAGGTTTGGCGTTTGCCAAAACCATGCGACCAAAAATGTCATGATGATCGCGCCGTAAAAATTGGAATAGACCGTGTTGGCAAGAGCACTTGCACCACCCGCGATCTTGCGCGTGATCAGGAGAGAGATAGCAGAGAAGAATCCAGAGCCAAGTGCCAGGGCAACACCCCAATTGACCTCAGCAAACCCGGGCCTGATGATGATCAGCACACCGACGAAGCCAACAATAACGGCAGCCCACCGTTTGATTCCAACTTTTTCGCCAAGTAGAACGGGTGCAAGCATGGTGATTGCCAGTGGTTGGATAAAGTAAATGGCCAAGGTGTCTGCAATTGGCAAAAAGCGTAGCGCGCCAAAAAATCCCAACGTCGAAAGTACAATGAAGAACGCACGCAGAAAATTCATTCGCGCATTCCGAGGCCACAATGACGGGCCGCCTTCCATGCGCCACAACAATGGTGCCGTAAGAAAAAACCCAAACAAAAGCCGGGCCCACACTATTTCAACAACGGGCACACCCTGATTGCCGAGAAATTTTGCTACAACATCGAGAAAGGGGAAAATCAGCATGGCCGCCAGCATATAGCTGATGCCCAGCAACGGGCGATGTTGGATCATGCTTTCAAGCGAACATTCTCTGGGTCCCAGGCAACTTCGGGAATGATCCGTGCACGGCGCATTTCGCCGAACATCATGATTTCGAAATCGGTACCAAGGCCAATGAGATCGGGCGGCACATAGGCGAAGGCAAGCGACTTCTCGACCGCATGTCCGAATGCACCCGATGTCGTGACACCAACAACCTTGCCTGCGTGATAGACAGGTTCATTGCCGCGCACATCAGCGTCAGCAGCATCAAGCTCGAGATAAACGAGCTTCATCCGCATGCCTTTTTGCTTGCGGGAAAGTGACGCTGCCTTGCCGATGAAGTCTTCCTTGTCGAGACGAATAAAGCGTTCCATCGAGGCTTCGAACATGTCGATCTCGTTGGTGAGCTCTGATCCCCAGCCGCGATAGCCTTTTTCCATGCGCAGAGAGTTCATCGCGTAAGAGCCGAACAGCTTCATGCCATGCGGTTCGCCAGCTTTCATCAGCGCATCAAAAATCCGGGGCAGGGCGGCCATGGGAGCGTGAATTTCCCAGCCAAGTTCACCAACGTAGTTGACGCGAAGCAAGCGAACGTCATCTTGCCCGGCGACTTTGTGTACGCGGCCAGTGAGCCACCTGAATGAGAGATCGTCTGACGTGCAAACTTGCAAAACATCGCGCGCCTTTGGCCCGGCGAGCACGAGACAGCCGTAATCATCAGTCACATCTTTGATGCTAACTTTTTCGCCAGCGCGCAAACGCCAAGACAGTTGATCGAAGTCATGTTGCTGAGCCACAGCGGCAGACAGCACATAGAAGTGTTCATCGCTGAGACGCGTGACGGTGATTTCGCTTTCGATGAATCCATTCTCGTTGAGCAGATGGGTAAGTACGATACCGCCGACTTTCGCCGGAATCTTGTTGGCGCAGATGCGATCAAGGAACTGAGCAGCGTCTTTTCCGGTGATATCGTATTTGGAGAAGGTGGAAAGATCCATCAACCCCACACGCTCGCGCACGGCCAATGCCTCGGCCCGCACAGTGTTCCACCAGTTTGAGCGCTTGTAGGAGTAATCCTCGCCCTTGCCCGATGTGTCGTACCAGCGTGCGCGCTCCCAACCATGGATCTGCTGAAACTGCGCACCATGTTTGGCGAGCGTGTCATAGAGTGATGACTTGCGAAGCCCGCGACCAACTTCGTGTTGCTCACCGGGTTTGTAGCAGTAGTACATGTGGTGATAGTCGGTGACCGACACCTCTTCGGTGTAGGCTTTCGTTGCCCAGGGCCCAAAGCGGCGCGGATCAAACTCGCGCATGTTGATTTCGGCCTGGCCATGCACCATCCATTGCGCCAGATATTTGCCAGCACCGCCGCCTTGGCAAATGCCGATCGATGCTCCGCAATGCATCCAGTAATTCTTTGGGCCGTGTGCCGGGCCCGAGAGATAAACGCCATCAGGTGTGTGGGTGATGGCACCAGAGATGACCGATTTCACGCCACTTTTGCCGAACAATGGCAAACGTTCCGTGGCCTTTTCCAGCCACGGCATGATGCGATCAAGTTCCGGTGCCTCGAGCTCACTTTCATAATCCCAGCGTGGTTGATGACCATCCCAGCACACATGCGCCGTTGCTGTTTCGTATGGCCCCACAAGCACACCATTTGTTTCTTCGCGCAGATATGAGTGAGAATAGGGATCGCGCACGACAGGCAATTCCTGTTTGAGATCGATCAGTTCCTGCAGCGGCTCGGTGATCACATAGTGATGCAACATGTTGGCGATGGGGGCGAGGTGCCCGGTCCAACCAGCCACAACATCGCAATACGAGCCAGCCGCATTCACAACATGTTCGCAATCAATGTGGCCCTGTTCTGTGAACACGCGCCATTCGCCATTGGGCAGCGGCTTGATATCGACAACACGGTTGCGGCGATAAATTTCAGCACCAAGCTGGCGTGCGCCAGCCGCCATGGCGTTGGTGATGTCGGCAGGTGCCACGTGGCCATCGTTGACGGTTCGGAATGCAGCCTTGACGCCGAAGGTTTCGAGAAAGGGGTGATACTGCTTGATCTCGGACGGCCCAATGATCTCGGCCTCATAGCCAGCAAGCTTCGAGATGCCGTAAACATATTTGAGCCAGTTCACTTCTTCGTCGGTCGTGGCCAACCGCAATCCACCGCAGCCATGCCAAGACACGGCCTGGCCTGTGAGCTTCTCCAGCTTCGGATAAAGCTCGGTGCCATAGAGATGCACCTTCGTCATGTTGAGCGAGCCATTGAAGTGGGGACACTGCCCAGCGGCATGCCAGGTGGAGCCGGAAGTCAGTTCACCTTTTTCGATCAGCGCAATATCGGTCCAACCCTCAAGCGCCAGATGGTAGAGCAGGCCCACTCCCATAACCCCGCCACCGACAATAACCACCCGTGCATGCGATTTCATTATTTGACTCCCGTGCGGCCCTTGTGGAGCATGAGACAATGGAAGAATAGGCTCAAAATTCTAACCTCAGAGGGGCCAGTCCTCATCCAAGTGATTCGGCGATTTTCCATCTGAACTGCTCCGTAGGCAGACGATTTCCATCCGTAGACAGACGAAAAACCTCTGTACCCTGACAAAAATCGTCAGTTGTCTGACAATCCCCTGACGCCAACACAGTTTCGTCCGAATACGGACAAATTGTCAGCCTATTACAATGTTCGGCGGAGTAGTTAAGTGCGTAAGGGACAGCTTGCGTGTAAGGAATTGTTAAGATGTTGAACGGCGTCCAAGTAATTGAAAAGAATCGTTTTCTCCCTGCATGGAATCGGGCCACTGTCCGGGTCATGGATGAGAAAGCCAGACAGAATCAGCGTAAGTCCTTGGTCTTGCTGGCCTTGGCGATTGCTTTGGCAACGATCGCGCCTGTAGTTGTGTTGGCAGCCTCCTAAGCCAACGTGGCAAGTCTACTCGTCAACAGATCAAAAAACTGATCCGCGTTGATTTCCCGGCAAACCGTGGTGTTTGCCTTGCGGCCTGAAACCCCCCACCAATCAATCACTGTCATTCCCATTGTGAGTTCTGACTCGCACTCGATGGCTACGTTCACTTCACGTGACGAGAACATTTCCGGCTGCAAAAGCCAGGCGATAACGCAAGGGTCGTGCAACGGCCCGCCATCAGTTCCATATTTCTGTTCATCAAACCGTTCGAAAAAGTCCAGCAGTTGCGCCGTGGCAGGTCCAGTCCGGTTTTTCATGGCGCGGAACTTCTCAACGCGAGCCTTCGTTGTCAGCGCCTGATGCGTGCAGTCCAGCGGGATCAGCGTGATTGGAACGGAAGAATCAAACACCACGCGTGCCGCCTGCGGATCAACATAGATATTGAATTCAGCCGCGACGGTGACATTGCCACCTTCAAAGAACCCGCCGCCCATCGCCACGATGCGCTTGATGCGCGGAACAATGCGCGGCTCCTTGACCAGAGCCAGCGCGATATTAGTAAGTGGCCCCAAGGTGCAAAGCGTAATCGTGCCCGAAGGATGCGCCATCAGCGTTTCGATGATGAAGTCGACAGCATATTGTTTCTGCAATGGCATAGTGGGCTCGGGCAGGTCTGGCCCATCAAGCCCAGTTCGGCCATGCACATGCTCGGCTGTCACCAACGGCCGCAACATTGGCCTGACAGCACCTGAATAGACTTTCATTTCAGGATGCCCACCAAGTTCACAAATTTTGCGCGCGTTGATTTCAGTGAGCGCCAGCGGAACATTCCCGGCAACACAGGTGATCCCAAGGATTTCAAACTCCGGAGAAGCAAGCGCGAGCAATATCGCAACGGCATCGTCCTGGCCGGGATCAGTATCGATGATAATTTTTTGCTTGGTCATTGTTGCCCTGCTGCTGTTTTGGAAAGAGCACGTTGTACTAGCGCTGCAAAAATGATCAAGGGCATGACGAGCAACACAGTCGCAGCGGAAAACCGCGACCATTCTTCTGCCTCGCCTGCAACCTGCGCTTCCTTGATCGACATTTGCCCTTCGAGGAACGGTGGCAATGTGATGGCCTGGCTACTCGACAGGGCATTGGCGAAAGTGGTTTCGTTCCAGCACAAGATGAAGATGATTGCAGCTACAGCAACAATACTGCCCGCAACCATCGGAATGAAAATGCCAAACAACACGCCGAACTGCGAAACACCCTCGAGCAGCGCGGCTTCCTCCTGATCCGTGCGACGCGTGCCGAATACGGGATGTAAAAGCCACACGGCGACCGGCAAATTGATCACTGTATAAGTGATGATAAGGGACAGCCAGCTGTCCAAAGTGTGGGAGTAACTCGCGATAAGGTAAGCGGGCAAGGCAAGTACGGTCGGCGGAAGAATGCGCGAACCCAACACAATTGGCATCAGCCAGTTTGAACGTGGCAGAAAGCGCGTTACGCCATAGACCATCATGCAGGCGAGTATGACAGTGAGAAGCGTCGAACACAAACCGATGCCAGCAGAATTGAAAAAACTTGGCATGACGGTATCTGCCTTGTCGAACAGGATGTACGACCAGGCCTCAAGCGTTGGCGTGAAGTCGATGAAGGGCAAATATGTGGGCCCATCGGTGATGTCATTGCCTGATTTCAGCGACGTCACTGCGACCCAATAAAGCGGAAATAAACACACGATAGTCCAGCACACCAACGCTGTCGTTCTTGCGCATTGTGCAAACAAACTTTTGGTCACAGCGCGTAGTCTGGGAAGAACTGAGCCCGCATACGCTCAAGGTAATCGAGCACGACCGGGCGGCTTCGGATGAAGTCGCCGAGAGGACTTACGAAATAACTGCAACTCGCTGCCCACAGAAAACCAAAAACAGTTGCGTCAACTCCCGATATTCTGTCGCCGAGAAAGTATCTATTGCTACCCAGAATGTCTTCAATAGCCATGACATCGCCCTTGGCCAGTGTGAAGCGTTCGTCCTGCGTATGCCGGCCAAGCCCCTGAAGATGATAAGTCTTGCGCACCTTGTTGCGAACCATGCGTGCAATCAGCGGACGGATGGGAGCAGGGGCATCACCGAAATATTGGTAAGGGCCTTTCCAGAAGTTGTCGTCTCGCAGCCAACGCTCGTCCACCAGCAGGAAGTAGAAGTGCTCCTCCAACATGCGCTCAGCAGCCCAGCCTTTGGCCAATTCAGCTGGGCTATAGCCTCCAGAGAAATCCACACCGTGTTTTGTCTCCAAGTGCCGCATGATGAAATGCGAGTCGGCGATGATTTCTGTACCGTCCTGCAAGTAAGGAGCTTTGCCCTTCGGAGCCTTGCGGAAATTCATCTTGGTTTCCTCGAAAGGAAGGCCAGACATTTTCAAGTGAACCAGCGACTTGACACAAAACGGGCTGGCATCTGGCATGCCGAAGTAAGGGCCGTAGACACTGAGCTTCAGCATTCGAATTCTCCTTGACGATTTTCGTAGCCTACTGCCATGCTGCTGACAACATGGTGTCAGCAGTATTGCAGTAGACCAAGATCATGAGACGTGCCGACCGTTTGCTTCGTATTATCCAGATCCTGCGCCGTCATCGCCGTCCGCTGATCGGGCAGGTGATTGCTGAGGAGCTGGAAATTTCGCTGCGCACACTCTATCGCGACATTGCAGATCTCATAACTGATGGCGTTCCTATTCGCGGCGAGGCTGGTGTTGGCTATGTGTTGGGCGAAGGTTACGATTTGCCGCCATTGATGTTTTCCACTGACGAGCTTGAGGCCGTTATGCTGGGCCTGCGGTGGGTCACGCGCAGAGGCGATGCCAGTCTTGCCCGCGCCGCCCGCGACGCCGTCGCAAAAGTCGGAACCGTTCTGCCGTCCAACTTGAAAACGTTTTTGTTCGATTCACCACTGCTGGCACCGCCCAATTTCAATCTGACGAAAGACACGATTGATACATCACGCGTTCGGTTAGCCATCCGGGAGCAACGCAAGGTCACTATCAGCTATTCTGACGAAAAGGACGTGTCGACAACGCGCACGATCTGGCCGTTGGCGATTTCCTATTTCGATGCCCAACGGCTGGTCATCGCATGGTGCGAGACGCGTAATGACTATCGCAGCTTCCGCACTGATCGCATACGCGCGATGGACATTCTCGATGTGAAATATGTGGGCCGACGTAAAGTGCTGCTGAAAGCCTATCTGTCTCAGCAATCGCAGATGCCAATTGATGAGATTATGGCGTGACCGTGCTTGTCGCGACTTTTGCCAGCGCCTCGACATAGAGCGGGTGCTCTATTGCGAGCACGCGCGCGGCAAGCGTTTCAGGGGTATCTCCTCGCGATACTGGGACACGGGCTTGGGCAATGATGGGGCCACCATCGAGTTCGCTTGTAACAAAGTGTACGGTCGCACCATGTTCCTTTGCACCATCAGCCAATGCACGCTCGTGCGTATGCAGTCCTTTATACGCCGGGAGCAGGGACGGGTGAATGTTGATCATCCGGCCTTTCCAGTCGTCGAGAATCGCAGGCGTCATCACCCGCATGAAACCAGCGCACGCCACAAGGTCGACATTGAGATCCTCGAGATACTGATTGAGCGCGCTGTCAAACGCTTCGCGCGTTTCGTAATTCTTGTGGCAGATGACGAAAGTACGAATGCCGTTGTCGCGCGCATAGTCCAGACCGCCAGCGTCCGCTTTGTTGGAGATCACAGCGACAATTTCAGCGGGGTAGCCGGGATCACATGCCGCTTCAACGAGGGCTCGCATGTTGGAACCGCGGCCCGAGATTAAGACGGCTACGCGCTTTTTCATTTGGCTGAAAGTGCGCCGGAGAAGACGACCTGTTGGCCACCGCGCTTTTGCTTTCCGACTGTTCCGAGCACGTGGACCTTCTCACCCGCTTTCTTGAGAACGCCTTGCAAGCGCTTGGAATGTTGAGGGTTTACGATCACAATCATGCCAATGCCGCAGTTGAAGGTGCGCAGCATTTCGTGGCTCTCGACGCCACCCGTTCGCGCCAACCAATCGAACACTGGAAGGAAAGGTACCTGGTCAAGATCAATATGGGCCGCAGTACCCTTTGGGAGAACGCGCGGAATGTTCTCAGTGAAACCACCGCCTGTAATATGGCACAGGCCCTTGATGCCCGGAGTCTTCAGCGCTTTCAAAAGCGACTTCACATAGATGCGTGTTGGAATGAGAAGCGCTTCGGCCAGACGTTGATCACGCGCGAATGGAGCAGGCGCGTCAAGCGTCAAACGGCTGACGTCAACAATCTTGCGGATCAGCGAGTAACCGTTGGAATGCGGTCCTGTAGAGCCGAGCCCCAAAATCACATCACCTGCCTTGATATCGGGTGCGGGCAAAATCTTCCTGCGCTCGACAGCACCAACAGCAAATCCCGCAAGATCATAATCCGAACCATGATACATGCCGGGCATCTCAGCAGTCTCGCCACCGATGAGCGCGCAACCCGCTTGCCTGCAACCGTCAGCGATGCCCGCGATCACTTCGCGCGCAGCTTTGATATCAAGCTTGCCCGTCGCGTAATAATCGAGAAAGAACAGCGGTTCTGCACCTTGCACGACCAAATCGTTGACCGACATCGCAACCAGATCAATTCCAACGCCATGATGCAGCCCTGAATCGATGGCAAGTTTGAGCTTGGTGCCAACGCCATCATTGGCGGCGACCAGAACGGGATCCTTGAAGCCACAGGCCTTCAAATCAAACAATCCGCCAAAACCACCCAACTTTGCATCAGCGCCTTTGCGACGCGTCGATTTCGCCAGTGGTTTGATTAATGTGACGAGATCATTACCAGCCGTGATATCCACACCTGCATCGGCGTAGGAGAGACCGTTTCGAAAAGCTTGTTTGCTGTCGCTCATGTCGCTAGTTTGCCTGCAAATTGTGAATGTGATTTGGGTTCGGGGTTCAATATCCTGAAGCCCGCATGGGATAAAGCCCGAAACCGGACGATGATGAGATTTCTGCTGAAAACTGCATTTGTGATTGCGGCGCTTTTGTGCTTGCCATGGAGCCTGTTGCACGCGGCTGGACCCATCGAAACCAGCGTTTTTGCTGTGCAGGGCGTTGAAGTTGATGTGACCGACGTCGATTCCGCTACCGCAAAAAACAAGGCGCTCGTAGATGTTCAGATGAAAGCCTTCGCCATGCTCGCCGAGAAGCTGGGCAACCAGTCTCTGGTTGATTCTGTTTCGAAATACGAGCCAGCCAAGGTCATGCCTTACTTGCGTTCGCTGTCGATTGAAGAAGAAGCAACCAGTCCGGGTCGTTATCAAGGCAAGTTTACGGTGCGCTTTTTGCCCGCCAAGATCAGGGGCCTCTACAGTGCCTTTGGTGTTGATGTGCCAGATGTGCAGGCTCCAGCAATTTTGATGATCCCGGTTTGGGTCGAAAATGGGAAGCCGCAAGTCTTCACTACGAACCCGTGGGCCGACGCGTGGAAGCAGCTGCGCGCCGAGCAAGCCGATGTGCCAGTCATTGTGCCGCTGGCCGACGCAGAGGATCGAAATCTTCTGACCGCCGAGGATGCATTGGCCAAGGATCCAATCAAGCTTGAACTCATCCGCCGTCGCTATGACGTGAAAACAGTACTTGTTGCAATTGCCGAGGCAGCACCCGAAGGTGGCATTCGCGCCAAGATGGAGGGTTCAACCGCGCTTGGAAAAGTCAAATTCGACAAGGTCTATGCGGATGACTCCGGCTCACTTCCCGGTTCTGCGGATGTTGCCGTCAAGCGGTTCCACGAAGTCATGATCGGCAAGTATCATTCGGACAAGGCAAAGGTTGTTGAAGCACGCCGTACCGAGGAGAAAGTGAAAGCAGCAGGACCTCGCGCCATTCCTGTCGTTGTTGCATTTGCCAGCCCGTCACAATGGAATGGATTGCGCTCTCGCATACTCTCTACGCCGGGAGTGATTGGTGTCGAAATAGCTTCGCTGGATGGCAGTGGCGCAACCGTGAGCTTGCGGTTCTCGGGTGGTGTCGAAGACCTTCAATCATCGATGCAGGCATCCGGATTGAAGCTCGCACGCGGCGGCGACGGCTGGGTCATTCAGGACATGTGAAAGGAGCAGGGGGCGGCATGAACATTCCCAATCTGATCACGATCGCGCGAGTCCTGATGGTGCCCGTAGCGATCTGGGCGATGATATCTGCAAAATATGACCTGGCCTTTGCAATTTTTGTGGTGGCAGGCATCAGCGATGGCGTTGATGGTTACCTCGCGCGCCGCTGGCATATGAAAACCGAGCTTGGTGCATATCTCGATCCGTTGGCTGACAAGGCTTTGCTGGTCTCTATTTATGTTGTTCTTTCAATTCTCCAGCTGATCCCAGTGTGGCTTGCGATTGCGGTCACCACACGCGATATTCTGATTGTTACTGCCGTAATTCTATCGTGGTTGATGGACAAGCCGCTCGAAATGAAACCTTTGATGATCAGCAAGGCAAACACCGTTGTACAAATTACGTTTGCAGGACTCATCCTTGGCATGCTGGCACTCAATATGCACAATGCCCCACTGACCATGCTCGGCGCTGCGGTCGTTGCTGGATTTACGTTTGTCTCAGGTGCAATCTATATGCATGGCTGGATGAACCACATGAACGGACATGCAGGAGAAGGCGCGCCATGACGACCAAGCGGCAGGTTTTTTTCTGGCTCGGGGCACTTGGCTTTTTCGTTTTTGCGTTGTGGTTGTTGCAGGAAATTCTGCTGCCGTTTATCGCAGGTTTTGTGCTCGCCTACTTCCTCGATCCGGTTGCTGACCGCATCGAGAAATGGGGAATCAGCAGGAGCTTTGCGACGACACTGATTTTGCTGCTTGCGGTCCTGACACTGGTATTGGCAGTTGTTCTGGTGCTGCCTGTGCTCAGCGAGCAGGCCTTGAAACTTGCAGCGGATTTGCCAGGGCTTGTCCAGAGTCTTGCCATGAAAATCGATTCATTTGCGCCGCAAACCTTGAAGGATTTTCTGGCAAAGTCCGGCACCAATGCCACGGGTTCGCTCGGCGATATCGCTGGCAAGGCCACGAGTTGGCTCGCAACAGTTTTGGGTTCGATCTGGTCCGGCGGAATGGCGCTGGTGAATGTGGTCTCGTTGCTCGTCGTCACGCCAATTGTTTCGTTTTATCTCCTGCTCGATTGGGACCGCATCGTTACCAAAGTCGATGGCTGGTTGCCGCGCGATCATGTTGAAACAGTGCGCGCCATTTCCCGCGACATCAACGGCGCAATGGCGGGCTTCATTCGTGGCCAAGGAACTGTGTGCTTGTTATTGGGATTATTTTACGCGATTGGCCTTTCGCTTGCAGGGCTGAAATTCGGTCTGGCGATTGGCTTTGGAGCAGGCCTCCTGAGCTTCATTCCCTACGTCGGTGCAATTGTTGGTGGGGTCGTTGCAATTGGCGTAGGGCTGGTACAATTCTTTCCAAATGACTTGACGAGCGTGGCACTGGTCGTCGGCATCTTTGTTGTTGGTCAGTTTGTAGAAGGCAATTTCCTCTCTCCGAAGCTTGTCGGGAGCTCGATAGGTTTGCACCCGGTCTGGCTGATGTTTGCGCTGTTTGCCTTTGGTTATCTGTTCGGATTTGCGGGATTGTTGCTGGCTGTGCCAATGGCGGCAGCTTGCGGTGTGCTGGTGCGCTTTGCGCTTCGCCAATATCTGGGATCAAGGCTCTTTCACGGTCGCACTATCATGTTGCCTGATGCCGATCAGGGTGGGCCAGAACAGCGGCCAGAACAGCCGGTCTCATGAATGCGCGACAACTTGCGTTGGACTTGCCGGTTCGCGTAGCACGCGACCGCGAAGATTTTTTGGTCACCCCATCAAATGCGGCTGCCGTTGCGCTCATCGATCAATGGCCGAATTGGCCTTCGCATGCTGCCTTGATTGTGGGGCCGCACGGAAGTGGCAAGACGCATCTTTGTCATGTTTTTGCGCGTGCTTCTGGTGCGATGATCTTGGCATCCAGTGAATTGACGGTGCAGAATGCCACACAGTCTCAAGATCAGCTGGTGATCGCAATTGAAATGGATGGAACGCAGCTCGATGAACGCGCCTTGTTTCACTTGCTCAATCGCGCACGCCAAACTGCCGGAACGATATTGATGACGGCCACGACACCTGTTTCCCACTGGAGTGTATCCTTGCCTGACCTGGCATCACGTCTGGGCGCTGTGCCAGTCGTGACCGTAGCACCACCTGACGACGAGTTGTTGCAGGGCGTGCTGCTGAAGCACTTCAATGATCGCCAACTCATGCCTCAACCCAATGCGATGGCTTTTCTTTTGCAACGGATGCCGCGCTCCCTTGATGCGGTGGCAAGGTTGGTTGCGGAGATTGATCGCCGCGCTTTAGAAGAGCGTAAAGCACTCTCGCGGCCTTTTGTTGCAAAAGTGCTGGCAGACGTGTTTCCTGAGGTCGATCATGAGCGCTGACACTACCAACGACCTGATGAAGAGCCGCAAGCGGTTCTTCAATCGCGAACTTTCCTGGCTTGAGTTCAACACGCGCGTGTTGGACGAAGCCAGCAATCCAGCGCATCCAGTTTTGGAGCGCCTGCGGTTCCTTTCGATTTCCGGCAATAATCTCGATGAATTCTTCATGGTGCGGGTAGCTGGGCTCGTTGACCAGCAGCGTGAACAAGTAGCCGAACTCAGTCAGGATGGCCTGACAGCTGGCGAACAACTCGAACTCATCCGGCATCGCGCATCTGAGCTGATGGCCAAACAGGCAAGTCTTTGGAATGGCCTCAAAGCCGATCTCACTGCGTCAAGCATCACGCTGGTCGACCCGCATGACCTGAATCCGGAAGAACAGATTTGGCTCAATCATCGCTTGCTTGAACAAATTCTGCCCATTGTCACGCCCATTGCAATCGACCCGGCTCATCCATTTCCGTTCATCCTGAACAGAGGCCTGTTCCTCGCCGTTGAACTGAAACGTCGCGTTGACAGTCATTTCATGCGTGCGCTCTTGCCCATTCCTGCGCAGTTGGAACGCTTCGTGCGGTTGCCGGGAAACAAACATCGTTTCATCAGTGTGGAAACCATGCTTGCATTGTTCTTGCCCCGCCTGTTTCCTGGCTACGATGTGCTGGGTGATGGCTTGTTTCGCGTGCTCCGCGACAGTGACCTAGAAATCGAGGAAGAAGCCGAAGACCTGATGCGGGTTTTCGAAACGGCCCTTAAGCAACGCCGTCGCGGCTCGGTCATTCGCATGGAAGTCGATGCGGCAAGCCCGCCGCAGCTCCGCGCCTTTATCGCGGAGGAAATGGATGTGGCCCCGGAGGTGATAGTGGTGAGCGATGGGTTGGTTGGTTACGCCGACCTTACTCAGTTGATCGTGGACGACAGGCCCGATCTTCTGTTCACTCCCTATGTGCCTCGCTATCCTGAGCGTGTGCGCGATCACGCGGGCGATATCTTTGCGGCGATACGCCAAAAGGATTTCATCGTTCATCATCCTTACGAGTCGTTTGATGTCGTCGTGCAGTTTGTGCGCCAGGCAGCGGTTGATCCTGATGTCGTAGCGATCAAGCAAACGCTTTATCGCACGTCGCGCAACTCGCCGATTGTGGATGCACTTGCCAAAGCGGCTGAAGCAGGCAAATCCGTCATGGCGTTGATCGAGCTCAAGGCGCGTTTTGACGAAGAAGCCAATATGCAATGGGCGCGCGATTTGGAGCGTGCCGGTGTGCAAGTGGTGTTTGGTTTCATTGAGTTGAAGACGCATGCAAAGGTCTCGATGGTCACGCGCCGCGAGCAAGGGGGCATGCGCACCTACGTGCATTTCGGCACGGGCAATTATCATCCGGTCACGGCCAAGGTTTACACCGACCTCAGCTTCTTCACATGTGATCCCGCATTGGCGCGTGATGCCGCGCGCATGTTCAACTATATTTCCGGGTATGCACAGCCTGACGAACTCGAAAAAATTTCGCTTTCTCCGCTGAACCTGAAGATGCGGTTGCTCGAGCACATTGATGCCGAGATCGCGCATTGCAGAGCTGGAAGGCCAGGACAGATATGGGCCAAACTGAATTCGCTTGTTGACCCTGGTATCATCGATGCGCTCTACAGGGCCAGTCAGGCGGGCGTGCAGATTGATCTTGTAGTGCGGGGCATTTCCTGTTTGCGGCCCGGCATTCCGGGTCTGTCCGAAAACATCAGGGTAAAGAGCATCATCGGTCGCTTTCTTGAGCATTCGCGCATTGTCTGTTTTGGCAACGGCAATGCTTTGCCGCATCCCAATGCGATTGTTTACATCGGTTCGGCCGACTGGATGCCACGCAATCTGCATCGCCGCGTCGAAACATTGATCCCCATCGAGAACCCAACCGTACACGACCAGGTGCTGGATCAAATCATGCTTGCCAATTTGCGCGATAATCAACAAAGCTGGGAGCTCTCTTCAAACGGCGCTTCGCGGCGTGTCGTCACTTCGGACGAATCCTTTAATGCTCATCAGTACTTCATGGATAATCCTTCATTGTCTGGCCGTGGTTCCTCTTCGTCACAGAACTTGCCACCTACCATCACTGGTACACGGTTGAGGATGCAGTGATGGGATGGCTTTCAGGTTTCAAGACCAATGTGCCGAAATACAGGCCGGTCGCCGTCGTTGACATTGGCTCTAACTCGGTTCGCCTCGTTGTATACGATGGTCTGCGCCGCTCGCCGTCGCCTATTTTCAACGAGAAGGTTTTGTGTGGTCTCGGCAAGGGTGTCGCGCACACAGGCCGGTTGAACGAAGCCTCAGTCGAGCGCGCATTGGCCTCGCTGCGACGCTTCAAGACACTGATCAAGCAGATGCGCGTAGGTGAAACCTTTGCGCTTGCAACCGCAGCAGCGCGTGAGGCGGAGAACGGACCTGAGTTCATCAAGCAGACCAAGAGGGCGCTTGGAGTTGATGTCCGCATTCTCACCGGCAAGGAAGAGGCGCGCTTTGCGGCCCTTGGCGTGATTGCCAGTATCCCCGATGCGGATGGCATTGTCGGTGATCTTGGCGGTGGTTCGCTGGAACTCATTGACGTCAGCAATGGCAAGCTCAACGATGGTGTGACACTTCCTATCGGTGTACTGCGTTTGATCGATCTTTCGAATGGCAATCTCAAAGAAGCGCGCAAGATTGTTGATGACTATCTCAGCAAGGCTGACGTGTTGAAGCGCCTTGACGGCAGGAACTTCTATGCAGTTGGCGGGACATGGCGCAACATGGCGCGCTTTCACATGAAGCAGAACAACTATCCGCTGCATGTCTTGCATCAGTATGTGATGAGCAGGCAGCAGGCCGAGAATGTTGCCGAAGATTTGACGGCATTGGCACCGTCGGCTCTGAAGGGCGTGCGCGATGTTTCCAAGAGCCGCATCGACACACTGCCGTTTGGCGCACTGGTGCTGGAGCGATTGTTGCGCAAGGGCAAGGCCGAGACTGTCGTGAGCTCGGTTTTTGGTGTGCGCGAAGGCATGCTGTTTTCGAAACTCTCGAAGGACAAGCAGAACGCTGATGCACTGCTTTCGTCGTGCTGGGATTTCGCAAGGCGATATGCGCGCTCGCCACAGCATGAGCTTGAACTGTGCGACTGGACCGACAAGTTGTTTGCCTCTGCCAAGATCACCGAATCTGAAGAGGAGCGACGCTTGCGTTACGCAGCATGTCTCCTTGCCGACATTGGCTGGCGCGCACATCCTGATTATCGCGCCGATCGTTCGATGGGCATGATTTCGCAGGCTGCTTTTGTTGGTATCGATCATCCACAGCGCGTATTCCTCGCGCTGACGATTTACTATCGCTACGAAGGTGAACGCAGCGATGACGCGCTGATGAAGTTGATCACCGACAAGCGTGAAGCGCGCGCTCGGCTTTTAAGTTCGATTTTTCGTCTAGCTTACATTCTTTCCGCAGCGATGCCTGGCATGTTGCCGAAGATAAAACTGCGCGTCAAAAATGGGAAGCTTGTGCTGTCCTTGCCACAGAAACTGAAAGACCTGAACGGGGAGCGCGTCGAAAAACGACTTGCCGCCTTGGCACAGGACATGCAGCTTTCGCCAAACGTCGAGATCAGTTGAGACGGCTGATCGTTGCGCGCCCATCCTTGAGACCAATCACGGCTTTGCCGTGTTTGAGATCAAGTGCCAGACTACCAAAAGCCTCGCGCCGCCAGCCGTGAAGGGCAGGAATGTCGGCCTCATCGCTGAGCGCAAGTTGGTCGATGTCCGCACTGCTGGCCAGAAGCTTTGGTGCAATACCTTCATTGTCGCTGACAATTTTGAGGGCCAGTTTCAGCACTTCAGCGGCCGCTTCCTGAGCAGGTGTCATTTCTTCGCCGCGCTGCCTTGGAGGAGGGACGGTTGCAGGATCCCGTGCCAGCGCCTTGGCCACGGCAGCGAGAATGCCCTTGCCGATAACACTATCAGCTGAGCCACGTGGTAACAGGCGGAGCTGGCCCAGGTCCTCTTTCGACTGGGGAACCTGAATTGCAATTTCGGCAATGGCTTCGTCCTTCAGAATGCGGCCGCGCGGCACATCTTTGGCCTGTGCTTCACGCTCGCGCCATGCCGAAACTTCCATCAGTGCCGCAAGTTGCTTTTTCGATTGAATGCGCGCCTTGACGCGCTTCCATGTATTATCAGGATCGACAACATAGGCCGCAGGATCGGCAAGATCAGCAAGTTCGCCCTCAAGCCACGCCATGCGCGAGCTCTTTTCAATTTGCTGGGACAACGCCACATAGACCGTGCGCAAATGTGTTACGTCGGACAGTGCATAGGCCATCTGCTTGTTGGTGAGCGGGCGACGTGCCCAGTCGGTAAATTGCGATGACTTGTCGATCTGCGCATTGGCAAGTTTGCGCGCAATTGCTTCATAGCCAATCTGATCACCAAAGCCGCAAACCATTGCCGCAATTTGCGTATCAAAAATGGGAAGAGGTACGCGGCCCGCAAGCTTCAAGATGATTTCCACATCCTGGCGAGCAGCGTGAAACACTTTCAGGGTTTTCTCATTGGCCATCAGCTCAAAGAACGGCGCGAGGTCAATGCCCGGTGCCAGCGGATCGATCAAAGCCGCATCGTTTTCGCCTGCGATCTGAATCAGGCAAAGCTTTGGATAATAGGTTGTTTCGCGCAGGAATTCGGTGTCGACGGTCACGAATGTTTCACCTTGCAGCCGCGCGCAAAAGTCTGCGAGCTCTGCTGTGGTGGTGATCAATTCAATTGGATTTTCTTTTTGCATTTAAGATTCTACTTCAATGGGTTGCGCGCGGATGCGGAATCAATTTCTCATGTTCGTCCGAACACGCGCTTGAAAATCGTGTCGACATGTTTTGTATGATAGGTCAGATCGAACAGCGCTTCCAGCTCGGCCGCATTCAAATGCGCTGAAACGTCTTTGTCCTTCTTCAACAGATCGAGGAACTGGCCTTCACCGCGCCACACGGGCATGGCGTTACGTTGCACGGCTGAATAGGAATCCTCGCGGCTCATTCCCTTTTGTGTGAGCGCCAGCAGTATGCGTTGCGAATGCACGAGGCCACCAAGGCGATCAAGATTGCGTTGCATGTTTTCGGGGTAGACGACGAGCTTCGAAACAACACCTGCCAATCGCTTCAGCGCAAAATCGAGATGCGCTGTTGCATCAGGCCCGATGCCACGCTCGACAGATGAATGCGAGATATCGCGCTCATGCCACAGCGCCACATTTTCCATCGCAGGTGTCACGGCGGAGCGCACCAAGCGCGCTAACCCCGTGAGATTTTCGGTGAGCACAGGATTGCGCTTGTGCGGCATGGCCGATGAGCCCTTTTGGCCGGGAGAGAAAAACTCCTCAACCTCCAGAACTTCGGTGCGCTGCAAATGGCGGATTTCAGTGGCGAGGCGTTCTATCGAACTGGCAACAACGCCGAGCACCGCAAAGAACATCGCATGGCGATCGCGGGGGATGACCTGCGTTGATACGGGCTCCACAGCGAGGCCAAGCTTTTCCGCGACGTAAGCTTCGACTGATGGATCGATATTGGCGAAAGTGCCAACAGCACCGGAGATGGCGCAAGTTGCCACTTCCTTCCGTGCCATGATCAGGCGTTCACGCGCGCGTTGGAATTCGGCGTGAGCGAAGGCGAGCTTCAAACCAAAGGTAATGGGTTCGGCGTGGATCGCGTGGCTGCGGCCAATGCAGGCGGTGTTCTTGTGTTCGAATGCACGCGCTTCGAGAGCCGCGAGAAGTTCATCAACATCGGCAATCAGCAAATCAGCAGCACGCGTCAGCTGCACGTTGAGGCAGGTGTCGAGCACGTCGGATGAGGTCATGCCCTGATGTACAAAGCGCGCTTCGGGACCAACGATCTCAGCGAGATGCGTGAGGAAGGCGATCACATCATGTTTGGTGACGGATTCGATTTCATCGATACGCGCGGCATCAAACTGCGCGTCGCGGCCTTTTTCCCAGATCGTAGCGGCAGCTTCCTTGGGCACAATGCCAAGCTCCGCCATGCGCGATGCAGCATGCGCCTCGATCTCAAACCAGATCTTGTAGCGCGTCTCAGGAGCCCAAATCTGGGCCATTTCTTTGCGGGTGTAACGGGGGATCATGGGCAGGCCTTAACAAACGGGAAGGGGTGCGACAAGCAGGAAGGGCGTTGGCATAACTAAAAATGTATCTTGACGAGTTTCAGTTTGGATTTAACACTACGGGCCTTATTTCAAAAAGGACTCAACCCCATGAAGCTTTACTTTGCACCCGGCGCTTGCTCGATGGCCCCACACATCATGCTGCATGAGCTCGGCAAGAAATTCACGATCGAAAAAGTTGATCTCGGCGCACACAAGACCGAGGGCGGCAAGGACTTCATGAAGATCAATGGCAAGGGCTATGTTCCAACGCTGGAAATTGGCAAGGGTGAAGTGCTGACAGAAGTCGCAACGATCTTGCAATATCTCGCAGACAAGTCGAAGTCGACAAAGTACCTGCCAAAGGCAGGCACGATGAACCGCTACCGCGCCATGGAAACGCTGAACTTCATCGCGTCAGAATTGCACAAGGGAATTGGTGGCCTGTTCAATCCGGCGATGCCAGACGCGGGCAAGGCAACGATCAAGGACAGGGTGGCCAAGCGCCTCGCATTTGTAGACGGCATACTCGCCAAGCAAAAGTTCATCGCAGGCAAGACGTTTTCAGTCGCCGATGCTTATGCCTTCACCGTGATCAATTGGTGCAACCATGTTGGCATCGATCTTGGGAAGTACAAGAACATTGGCACCTATCTCGGAACGATCGCCAAGCGCCCCGCTGTGCAAGCCACCTTGAAGGCCGAAGGGTTGATCAAGTAGGGATCAAAACGCCTTGAACGTGACCAGCGTGTAGGTATCGCGAATGCCTGGCACGGTTTGAATGTGTTGGGAGACGAAGCGGCCAACATCTTCTTTTTCGTCGAGATAGATTTTCAACAGCAGGTCAAAGCCGCCTGCTGTTGAATAAATTTCGGAAGCGATTTCCTTGTCGGCGATGGCAGTGGCCACCTCGTAGGATTTTCCGAGCTCACATTTGATTTGGACGAAATAGGCCCGCATGTTCAGTTTCCTTTTGGCTCGGCGGCATAGCTGCCTTTGGACCAGCGATACCACTGAAATCGCTGCGGGCGAACGTCGCCCTTGGCGTCAAAGCTGATCGGGCCAAGGACAGTTTCGAAACTTGCTCCGCTGCGCAAGTAAGCTGCAAGTGCTGTGGGATCGTTGATGTTTTGCACTTTCGCAGCGGCGGAGAAGGCTTGCACGGCGGCGTAGCTGGCAATTGCAGCACCTTCGCTGGAACCTTTGGCGCGGGCGATTTCGTTGACAGCTTTTTCGGCAGAGGGCAGGGCGCCGGCATCCCCGGCGAACGATACGAGCATGCCTTCGCCACTGGGGCCGGCGGCTTCCCAGAATCCATCACTCAGCACCGGGTCGGCAGCGTACATGCGGGCGTCGGCGGCTTCGACCTTCAGTGCCAAGGCAATTTTTCCCGCGTCAGTGCCAGAGCAGACAAAATAGATCGCATTGACATCGAGCTCTTTGATGCTGCGCGCGATTGCAGCGCCATCAAGTTCACCGGGTTTGAAGCTGAAATCAGTCGCCGATGGAACAAGCGATTTGAAGCGGTCAACGATGGCTTTAATCACCGGGCCTTGCTCGAACACAATCGCAATGCGGGCAGCAGGATTATCGGCACGGATGCGTTCAGCGGCAAAGTCGGCCTGCGCATCATCGCGTGATGCAAGGCGAAAAACTGTTTTGAGATTGGCTTCAGTGAGGCGCGGGTTGCTGGCAGATGGTGCCATCATGATGATGCCGCGCGGTTCATAGACGGTCGCTGCAGCAATGGCAGCACCTGAGCAGAAGTGCCCGACCACCATGCGCACATCGCGCGATGCAAAATCCTGTGCGACTGAGACGGCGGCCTTGCCATCGCAGCCGTCATCGCCAATCTGCACGACGAGATTTTCACCATTGATGCCGCCAGCCGCATTGATCGATGCAACTGCTGCTTCAACGCCGGACTTCATCTGCTGGCCGAACACACCGTTTTGTCCACCCATGGGGCCAGCAACGCCGATTGCGATATCAGCAAGGGCAGGGGAAGGAGCCAACATTGCAACCACGAGTGAGACACGTAGTTTTTTCCAAACCTCCAACCAGCCGTCATCCCAGCGAAAGCCGGGATCCAGGCTTTCAACATTAGAGCCGCTGAAAGTCTGGATCCCGGCTTTCGCCGGGATGACGGACGATGGGGGAGTGGTGTCACAAAACATTTGGCACTTGCCGCCTTCAAAGAAAAACCCGCGCAAACACAGTGTGCCGCGCGGGTCGGATTCAAGCAAGTAGCAAGTTATTGGATCGAAGGATCTTCAGCGTAGTTGCCCTTCGAGAACTTGTACCAGACATACTTGGCACCGATGAGGTCACCCTTGGCATCGAGCTTCAGTTCGCCGAGAACGGTCTTCATTGGGTTGCCAGCGCGGAGCCACTTGGCGATTGCCTGTGGATCCTTCGATGCTGCACCTTCAGCGGCCTGCTTGTACATCTGCATGGCTGCGTAGGTGTAAAGCGTGTAGCCTTCTGGATCGTAGCCTTCAGCCTTGAACTTTGCGACGAGTTCCTTGGCTTCTGGGAAGTTGCGTGGCTCTGGAGCGAACGTGAAGATCATGCCTTCAGCTGCTTCGCCAGCAATGGTCCAGAATTCGACGTTGTTCATCGCATCGCCCGAAACCATCTGTGCAGCAGAACCCTGCTCGCGCATTTGCTTCAGGATGAGTGCGCCTTCTGGGTGATAACCGCCCATGTAGATTGCGTCGATGCCAGCTTCCTTCATCTTGGAAACCAGAGCCGAGTAATCCTTTTCGCCTGGGTTGATCGATTCAGCCATGGCTGGCTCGAGACCAGCAGCCTTCATCGACATGGTCGTCGCATCAGCGAGGCCTTTGCCGTAAGCTGACTTGTCGTCGATGATGGCGACCTTCTTGCCAGCATAGGTCTTGGCGAGGAAGTTACCAGCAACGAGGCCTTGGGCATCGTCACGACCGCAAACACGGTGAACGTTCCAGCCACCTTCATCGGTGAACTTTGGATTGGTCGAAGCTGGCGTGATCTGCAGGATGCCTTCTTCTTCGTAAACCTTCGATGCTGGGATCGATGAACCCGAGCAGAGATGGCCGGCAACAAACTGCACGCCCTTTGAGGCGAGCTGGTTGGCAACGGCAACAGCCTGCTTTGGATCGCAAGCATCGTCACCGATTTCGAGCTTCAGCATTTCGCCAAGCACGCCGCCAGCAGCGTTGATGTCACGCACAGCTGCTTCTGCACCGCGCTTATACTGTTCGCCAAGCGCTGCGAGCTGACCGGTGATCGGGCCTGCTGTTGCAACGGTGATGTCGGCAAGTGCCGTCGTGGCATTGAGTGCAGCTGCAAAGCCGAGCGCAATTCCGGACAGGATGATTTTCTTCATTCAAATTCTCCCTGAAGACTTTTGTGTTTCGGGGTTAGCCCCCTTGGACGTTGATCAAAGCCCAATTGGAACTGATTTGGAAGGGGAAACACGACAAAACCCGTCCAAAATTCAAAGATTCATGTTTTAGCTTTCCAGCCGAAGGGACCGGATTTTTCATACAGCCATGGATATTGGCGCACCATCTGGTTGGTCCGGGTCATCTGATAGCCCAGCCAGGCAATGGCGGCCAAAAGGATAAAATCTGTGATGAAATAATAACCTGATGTGAGGTTGGGCGTGCCCAGTTTTGCATCATTGAACAGGGCGTACTGCAAAAACCGTACGGCGGCTGTGAACGGTATCATGTAGGCGATAAGCTGTGAAACAGGCTTCCAGCCACTTGCCAGCGCACGACCCGCCATGAAGGCAGCGCCGCCACCCATGATCACAACGAGGATCAGGTAGAGCCTGATGCCGTGTTCGATGATGAAACTCATCAGTGTCCCCCTTCGAGATAGGCAGCGCGCACTTCGGGGCGGGACAGCAATTCCTGACCCGTACCCGTCATGGTGATACGCCCATTGACCATGACATAAGCGCGGTGCGCGAGCTTCAAAGCGTGGAAGGCATTCTGCTCAACGAGGAAAACCGTGAGTCCTTCCTTGGCATTGAGTTCGCGGATCGCGGTAAAGATTTGCCGGACGATAATCGGTGCCAAGCCCAGCGAAGGTTCATCGAGCATGAGTAGTTTGGGGCGGGCCATCAACGCGCGACCAATCGCCAACATCTGTTGTTCGCCACCTGACAGGGTGCCAGCGCGTTGGCCGGAGCGACTTTCAAGGATCGGAAACAGTTTGTAAATCTTGGGAACATCTTCGGCAAAATGCGCCATGTTATTAACGGTGGCACCCATCTGCAGATTTTCGAGCACGGTCATGCGCGGGAAAATCCTGCGGCCTTCCGGCGACTGCGCAATACCGAGCCGCGCGATTTCATGCGTTGGCATTTGCGTGATGTCTTTGCCTTCGAACATGATCTTTCCGGCGCGCGCGCGGGGCGTGCCGAAAATCGTCATCATCAAGGTGGATTTGCCAGCGCCATTGGAACCAATGAGGGTGGCAATCTCACCGCGCCGGACTTCAAAGTCGATGCCCTTGAGTGCCTGAATTTTTCCGTAGAAAGTTTCAACACCTGTGCCCTGGAGAAGAACCTCGCTCATGTGCGACCTCCGCCAAGTTGCACGTCTTCTTCGTCCTCTACACCCAGATAGGCGCGGATCACGGCGGGATCATTTCGCACTTCGCTTGGCGTGCCATCCGAAATCTTGCGGCCATAATCCAGCACCACGACATGATCGGAAATGCCCATGACAACGCTCATGTCATGCTCGATCAATAGGATCGCCATGTCGTGATCATCGCGCACCGAGATCAGCAACTTGTTGAGCTCTTCCGACTCGCGTGGGTTGAGGCCGGCAGCGGGTTCATCAAGACACAACAAGCGCGGATCGGTGCACATGGCCCGCGCAATCTCAAGGCGGCGCTGCGCACCATAAGATAGATCGCCCGCAGGATCGTCAGCGCGGTCCATCAGTCCCGTCTTGTCGAGCCAATACTTGGCTTTCTCGATCGCTTCATCTTCACGCTTCTTGTAACGGCGCGAACCAAACAGGCCGCCAACCGTGAAGCCTGACGCCTTCATCAATTCATTGTGCTGGGCGACCATCAGGTTTTCGAGCACCGTCATGCCGGGGAACAGTCGAATGTTTTGAAAAGTCCGCGCCACTTTCGAATGTTGCGTGATGCGGAAATCATCCATCTGCTCAAGCTGGAATTCCTGGCCACCGGGATGGCGATGCACGATGCGGCCTTCCGTTGGCTTGTAGAAACCCGTTATGCAGTTGAACACGGTCGTCTTGCCAGCGCCATTGGGGCCGATCAACGCGGTGATTTGTTTGCGACCAGCGTCAAACGAAAGATCGCCAATGGCCACAAGACCGCCAAAACGCATGGTGAGATGTTCGACCCTGAGCTCAGGGTCATTCGACCACGATGATGACATCAGCCATGCCCCTGCGAAACGAGATCAGCAGACACAGACTTTTTCTCTTTGAGGAAAACAGTTGGATCGCGGCGCGTGACCAGACCACGTGGACGCCAGCGCATCATCAGCACCATCGCCAAGCCAACGGCGAGCATGCGGAACTGCACGGGCTCAACACCTGCAGGCAGGATGGCTTGCAAGAAGCCAAGCTCGCGGAACAGCTCGAACGAACCGATGATCGCAAGGGCAGAGAACACAATGCCGATTTGCGAGCCGAGACCACCGAGAACCACGATTGCGAGAATCAAAGCTGACTCAATGTAGACAAAGGATTCAGGCGAAACGAAACCTTGGCGCGCGGCGAAGAATGATCCAGCGAAACCGCCGAACATCGCACCAATCGAAAACGCTGTGAGCTTGGTGTTGGTGGTGTTGATGCCGAGCGAGCGGCAAGCAATTTCATCTTCACGCAACGCTTCCCATGCGCGACCAATCGGCAACCGACGCAAGCGGTTTGTCGCAAAGAAGACAAGCAACGCCAGGAAAAGGGCAACGTAATAGAGGAAGAAGTAGGAGTGCAGGCGATCAAACGGCAGGCCAAAAAACGCCGCAAACCCACCTTCGCTGCGATCAAACGGCAGGCCGAAGAACGTGGCCTTCGGCACGTTGATGCCTTGCGGGCCTTGCGTGAAGGAGAACCAGTTGATCAACACAAGGCGAATGATCTCACCGAATGCGAGCGTGACAATCGCGAGATAATCGCCACGCAGCCTGAGCACTGGAAATCCGAGAATCACGCCCCAGAGCGCCGCAAGTAAACCAGCCACAGGCAACACGATATAAAATGCCCAAGGCACAACACCGGGGCCAAACCATTGCGGCAGATAGACTGTGGTGAGCAACGCATAGGCGTAGGCACCGACAGCATAAAACGCGACATAGCCAAGATCGAGTAGACCCGCGAGACCGACAACAATATTCAAACCCCAACCCAGCATGATGTAAATCAGAATGGTGATGGCAAAGTCGATGCCGCGCTTGTCCCAACCGGGGATCAGCAGGAAGATGAAGGGCAGGGCGAGGGCGAAGATGAACAGGCCGGTGTTGAAATGCTTGGCGACGGTATCGCGCCAGCTTCCCTCACTCGAAGCGACCGCAGATTTACGCGGCGAACTTGCTTCGGGTTTCGGTGCCCATACAAAGAGATGAAGCAACAGGCGACAAACAACAGTGATCGCCGTCAGTGCCAGCACAAGTCCCCAGCGCGTGCCAAGAACCAGCGAACCCTGGTTCATGATTGTCTTGTAGGAGACAATCGGGATCAGCAACAAAAGCGTGATCAGGCCTGTCCAGAACAGGTCCTTGGCGAGGCCAGCTGCATCAAGCGCCTTGGTCTCAGCTTTGAAGCTTGTGTCTTTTGCTGCGCCAGCCATCAGACTTTCTCCACTTCAGGCTTGCCGAGCAGGCCTTGCGGCAAGAAGATCAACACGACGACAAGAATGGCAAAGGCAGCTACGTCTTTATATTCGACCGAGAAATAAGCCGACCAGAATGTTTCAATGAGGCCGATCACCATGCCGCCGAGCATCGCACCAGGAATGGACCCGATACCGCCGAGAACCGCTGCGGTGAACGCCTTGATGCCTGCAAGGAAGCCCACAAAAAAGTCTGTCACATTATAATACATGAAGAACATCAGGCCTGCGAAAGCGGCAAGCGCTGCACCAAGAATAAATGTGATGGAAATTGTGCGATCCACATCGATGCCAAGCAGCGAGGCCATTTTTTGATCTTGTTCGCAAGCGCGCTGTGCACGGCCGAGAGAGGTCTTGTTGATCAGTAACGTGAACACCGCCATCAACACGATTGTTGAGACAATGATCAGGATTTGCATGTTGGAAATCGTGACTATGAAACCGCTGTTTGCCGCTGCTCCCTCAACAACTGCGCGTTCCATTACAATGTGCTTGCCCGTCACGAGAGCCTGAATGGGTTTGGGGCGGCCTTCTTGCGCGATGCGGACGAATTCCTGCAGCACTATTGACATGCCGATGGCGGAAATCAGTGGCGCGAGGCGGAACGAACCGCGCAATGGTTTGTAGGCCACGCGCTCAATCGTCCAATTATAAACGGCTGCGACAAGCATGGCGATGATGACAACCAGTGCCAAGGCAAAAATCAGGAGGAACGGGCCAGAGCCGCCAGTGAGGCCAAACATCAGCACGAGAATGAATGAAACCATCGAGCCGATCATGAACACGTCGCCATGGGCGAAGTTGATCATGCCGATGATGCCGTAAACCATCGTATAGCCGATGGCGATGAGACCGTAGATGGACCCGAGTGTGAGTCCGTTGATCAATTGCTGGAGAAAATACTCCATCGCTCCCCTGTACTTACTAAAAATCTGTTGTGCCACATCTGCGCATGGCTGAGTTGCTTGAGGCTCATAGATGCCCCGCGCCCGAAGTTCAAGCGGGATCATGAGAAAACCCTCGCCCCTTGCAGGAGAGGGTGGCGAACGCAGTGAGCCGGGAGAGGGACGTCTTTGCCCACCACCGCGACCCCTCTCCCGCTTCGCTGCGCTCTGCACCCTCTCCCGCAAGGGGAGAGGGAAGGCTTCACTTCAACGCGACAAAACCCTTTTCTAGCCGCGCCAATGCCCTGTGCAAATTGTCAACGCTGGTTGCGAATGAAAGGCGGATCGAGTGGGGCGCACCGAAAGCCGAACCGGGTACGGTCGACACACCTTGCGTTTCCAGCAGCCAGTCGCAAAGTTCATCTGTTGTGGAGATCACATAATTGCCAGCCTTGCGGCCTAGAACCGCAGACACATCGGGGAAGGCATAGAATGTGCCGGGAATGTCGGCGATCGTCATGCCGGGGATGTTCCGCAAGCCCGCCAGCACCAGATCGCGGCGCGCGCGGTAAGCCTCGCGCATTTTGATGACTTCATCACGTGGACTTTCGAGGGCGACGACAGCCGCGCGCTGCGAGAAGGCATTGCCGCCAGCAGAAATCACACTTTGCATGCGCGCCATGGCTTTCGCCACAGGCTCTGGGCCAGCGGTGTAGCCAAGCCGCCAGCCCGTCATGGCAAAGCTTTTGGAAAATCCGTTGAGAGTGACTGTACGTTCCAGCATGTCCGGGAGTGAGCCGATGGACACCATCTCGCCGTCGAACAATATGTATTCATAAATTTCGTCCGACAACACCATCATGCGGGGATGCGCGCGCACAAGTGCGGCAATCGCTTCAAGCTCGGCGCGTGACCACACTGCACCTGTTGGGTTGCTGGGTGAGTTGATGATCAACAATTTGGTTTTCGGCGTGATCGCAGCAGCAATGCGCGCCACTGGGGTTTTGTAATTTTCTTGAACAGTCGATGACAAGATCACCGGCGTACCTTGCGCCAGTCGCACAGTGCCTTCGTAAGATAACCAATAGGGTGCAGGGATCACAACTTCATCGCCTTGACCGACGAGCGAGAGGATCGCATTGGCCAGCGCCTGCTTTGCGCCATTCGCCATGACGATATTTGCAGCACCGTAATCAAGACCGTTTTCGTCGCGCAACTTCTTGGCAATGGCCGCACGAAGTTCCGGAATGCCAGCGACAGGGGAATAATGCGTATGGCCTTCATCAAGCGCGCGCTTGGCAGCATCGCGAATGTGAACGGGCGTATCAAAATCCGGCTCGCCAATCGTGAGGGCGACAATGTCATGCCCCTTGGCGCGCAGATCTCGCGTACGCTGCGACATGCGAATTATGGCACCCTCATCAGCAGTGGAGCCGCGTGGCGAAAGAGATTGAGCAGGATTGAACTTGGTCATGATGCGAGCGCGTATAGCGGCACAAACCTTGCCGCGTCGAGGGGGAGGGGTTAGAAGCCACCAATGAATCGCTCCCCCATCATTCTGCTGCTTCTCCTCACCGCCTGCACGCGCGAACCTCAGGTGCGCATCGAGGAAAAGCCCGTGGCCCAGCCGCCAGCAAAACCCGCGCCATCGGTCAAGCTTCGCAAGGAGCCTATCTTTTACAACGGCAAGATTTACCAACTGAGCTTTGGTGAAGGGCAAGGCGGCATGTTGATGCGTGTTGCAGGCATGAATGCCAAACAGCAAAAGGATGCCGAAGCCGTGGCCACTTCATCGCTCCGTTACTTCAAGTGCAAGGACGGGCAAGGCAGCAAGCTGAACACAGCTCCCCGATATGTCGACAGCGTGTGGGAAATGACGGCGCGCTGTGTTTAAAACAAGACTGTCTATTGTCGCCCTCTACCTAAACTGAAAACCCCCGAGCAAAGTTTATCCACGAGGCAGGGACTCACTTCACCAATTCAAACACCGGCACGCCGACCACAGCATGATGCAACTGCACAGCGACAGCATAGAACGCCACGCCAAACAGCGGGCCAAGCAGATCGTGCCCCTGCCGCACTTCGGTGACAGCAGGCGTCCCGCGCATGAAAGTCGAAAGCAACACGGTCAGCACCAATCCCAAGATCAACACCATGCTCGCACCATCACCATTGGCCAGGAGATGCCCCGTCGCCCACAGCAAAACCCCGATCACCAGTGGATAACGCAAGACATTGCGCGCCCGCCCGCGAAACACGCCAATGCCCAGACAGATGAACGCGAGCAGCGACAGAAGATAGTTCGCATGAATGCCCCAGCTCGGTGGATCATAGAGGGCAGGGCGGTCTGCCAGCCTGAAACTCCACAGCAACAGGCCCAACAGCACCAGCGATCCAATGCCGAAAACAGGGCCAAAAGCCTTGCCCATCCGCGTCTTGATATCTGCACCAACACGCGATGCGGGAATGACATTCCACACCACAAATGCAGCAACCATTGTTATCAGCCAGTTCATGCCGTCTCCCCAATTCATTCAATGACTTTGGCTTTACCGTCATTTTTGGCCTTCAACAATGCAATAAGGCCGTGATATAGGCCTTCATCTTGCGTGATTTGGCGCGGGGGTCCAGGGTCATAACAAGAAGGAAGCAGTACATGAAGCCTACACTGATCATCGTTGGTGCGGATAAGGGTGGCGTCGGCAAGACAACGGTGTCGCGCGCGATCCTCGACTATTGCGCACGAAAAAACGTGCTGACCCGCGCCTTCGATACAGAAAACCCAAGGGGCTCGCTGCATCGCTTCTATCCCGCCATCACCGAGGTGATCGATCTCGCCAACGTCGCCAACCAGATGAAAGTCTTGGACACGATGGAAACTTCCAACGTTCCAGTCACAGTTGTCGATCTGAAAGCTGGCAATCTCTCATTTTCGCTCGATCTGTTTGAACGCATTGGCGTTCTCGAAGCAGCACGTCAGGGCCAGTTCACCTTGGGCCTTATCCATGTAATCGGCTCTTCGATCGCATCGCTCGATGAAATCGGCGAAGTCGCTCCTTACCTCAACGGTATCAACTATGTGCTCGCGCGCAACACCATCAACGAAACCAATTTCTTTGAATGGGATGAGACCACCTACCGTCGCTATTTCTCGGCCATCCCAAAGACCCAGGAAATCATCATCCCGAAGCTCAACGAAATGGCTTACGAGCAGGTCGACGTTGCTGGCGTCACCTACAAGGACTTTATTGAAAACCGTGCGGCTGATGGCTCCATGGGCAAGTTCTCGTTTGTGCTGCGTGGCTATGTCCGCAAGTGGTGCTCGGAAATCGACAATGAGTTTGAACGCTTGAAGTTGCTACAAGATGTGGTGACAGGTGGTCGCGCGCCACAACCGATGCCAGCCGCTACTACTTACACCGGCTCCAGAATTGTTTAACGCACCAAGCTGACTCCCGTGGCCCATCATCCCACGGTTTACATCGTAGCTTCCAACCAGCACCGCAACGGCAAGACATTGCTGGCGCGGCTGCTGGTGGAGTACCTGATGCTTGATGGCCACGACCCCTTTGCAATCGACACTGATGCACCCGCAGGCCCCTTGCGCATGTTTTTTCCGGGCCGCACCCAACTCGCCGATTTCCGCCTGATCCAGGGCCGCATGAAAGTCTTTGATACGATTTTGGCAGGGCCGGGCAGGGACTACGTCATCGACCTGCCACAACGCTACGCCGCACCCTTTTTCGATGCCGTGCAAGATCTGAATTTCTTTGCCGCGACAAAGGAAGCAGGCTTTCGCGTGTTCGTGTTTTTCGTCGTCGACCGGTCACCAATTTCAGTGCGGTCAGCCCGCGAAACATCGGAGATTGAAGGCATCGATCTTTTTGTGCCCGTCATCAATGCGCATGTCGGCTCAAGCTGGCCCGAAAGCGATGGCGGCATGATTTTGCCAGAATTGCCGCAGTCAATCATCACCCGCATCGTTGACCGACATTTTTCAATTCGCGAATTTGTGATGGGCGATGACCAAAATCTTCCGCCCGAAATGGTGCTGCCACTGAAGCAGTTCCTTTACGACGTGTTGCAGAGCATCAGCAATCTCGAACCAGTGATGACGTTGCGGAATTTGCGCGACTGATGATGCCTCAGCACTTCCCACAAGTGCCGCGAAGCTCGATGCTGGTCTTCGCAACTTTAAAACCATTGCCTGTAGCAAGTTGTTGCAGATCACCACTAAGACAAGCGTTGCTGCATTCAGCAACCGTGCCACAGGTTTCGCAGATCATGAAAACAGTAGCGGATTGGGTATCATCATGCGCGTGTTGGCAGGCAACGAATGCATTCAATGTTTCAAGCCGATGCACCAGCCCTTGTTCGACAAGCTTGTCGAGTGCGCGGTATATTTGCAGCGGCGCTTTCAGGCCGTCACCGCGCAACTTGTCAAGCAACGTATAAGCACTCAGCGGTTCGCTCGAGTGTTGCACAGCGTCGTAGACAAGTTGTTGGTTGCGCGTCAGGTCATGGGGCATGGACGGTGCTCCGTTTAGGTACGAGGAGCGCCAGGATGAAGAGCGCAACGGCCGCCAAAACGATTGAGGGACCAGACGGCGTGTTCCACTGCAAGGAAGCAAAAAGGCCCGCTATGACCGAGATAGCGCCTGCAACGCTGGCGACAATTGCCATCATCGCAGGCGTCGAAGACAGACGTCGTGCAGCTGCTGCAGGAATGATCAGCATGGCCGTGATCAAAAGTGCGCCGACCAGTTTGATCGCCACCGCAACAACGGCGGCAAGCAACACCATGAACAGCAGGTCCATCTTGTCAGGGTCAATCCCTTCTGCAGCGGCAAGGTCACGATTCACTGCAACAGCGAAAAGCCTGCGCCAGAATATGATCAGTACACTGATGACAGCGATGCCACCAGCAAACAGCACCGCTAGATCGGTGCGCGACACCGCGAGAAGATCGCCAAACAACAGTCCATTCAAATCAAACCGTACCCAGGTCATGAAGGAAAGTGCGACTAGGCCAGCAGCAAGTGCGCCGTGCGAGAGCAGTCCCAGAAATGCGTCAGTCGGCAATTGCGCACGGCCTTGCGCGGCAAGAATAGCCAGCGCCACCAGCAAGGCCACAGCGAACACGGCCATCATCACATTGATGTTGAGCAGCAGCGAAATGGCAACGCCAAGAAGTGCTGCATGCGCCATCGTGTCTCCGAAATATGAAAGCCTGCGCCAAACAACAAAGCATCCCAGCGGCCCAACAACAGCCGCAAGCATGAGACCTGCGAGAACAGCGCGCGTGAAAAAATCATCGAGCATCGGTCTTCTCGCGCTCCGGAAAACTCTTGAGTTCGAAAATTGGCTTGCTTGCGGGCAGGGGGTGGTGGTGCCCATCACCGGGCGCATGGTGATGACCATCGCCGGGATGACAGTGATCAGAAATGCTGCCATCGGAATGTTGCACCCGGCCATCGGCCAGATGTTTATGATCATGGTGATGTAGGTAAACCGCCATCGCCGCTGCAGCGCGTTCGCCAAACAACGTTCGATATTGCGGACTCGCAACGACGCGCTCCGGTGTGCCGTGACAGCAGACATGACCGTTGAGGCAGATCACCTGATCGGTTGCCGCCATGACGAGATGCAGATCATGCGAGACGAGCAACACGCCACACCCCAACTCGTCGCGCAATTCGCGGATCAATTCGTAAAGCGCTATCTCGCCATTGAAGTCGACACCCTGCACTGGCTCATCGAGAACCAGAATATCTGGCTTTCGGGCAATCGCACGCGCCAACAACACACGTTGAAATTCACCGCCTGAAAGGGTTCGCATTTCGCGCTTGGCATCGGGACTTCCCGTGCGCGCCAATGCAGCCTGCGTTTCATGGCTTGTGAGTGGCTGGGTCAGCACCATGAAATCCGCAACACGCAACGGCATGGTCCAATCGATTTGCAAACGTTGTGGCACATAACCCACGCGCAAAGCAGATTTGCGCTCGACCTTGCCTTCGGATGCGCGCTCGATGCCCAAGGCCAGTTTAAGCGTCGAAGATTTCCCCGAACCATTGGGACCAATGAGCGTTACGATTTCACAAGCACGCACCGAAAGATCAACACCGCGCACTGCCCAGTGGCCAGATTTGTTGAGGCCGGCCTGGGTGAGTGAAAGCAAAGGCGTCTTGGGTGAATTCATCAGCATGGCTTGACTCTAGTATGTGTTATGTTATTACAAAACAACGTAATAGTATAACATATAGGTCTGTCGTGAAAGCATTTTTTGGTCTTCTCACACTCTTTGCTTTCTCGTCCATCGCATCGGCCGAGGTGAAAGTTGTAGCATCAATCAAGCCAATCCATTCGATTGCAGCTGCCGTGATGAAGGGTGCGGGCGAACCGAAACTGTTGCTCAACGGCACTTCATCGCCCCATACTTACGCATTCACACCAAAGGATGCACAAGCCGTGCAAGAGGCACAGATTGTTTTTTGGGTGGGTCCGGAGCTTGAAGCGTTTTTGAAAAAACCACTCACCACGCTTGGTGAAAAAGCATGGTCGACGCCTTTGATTGAAGTGCCCGGGCTCGCTCCACTTGCGGTGCGTGAAGGTGAACATCAACATGAACCCGAGACAGACGAACATGAGGTGCGAAATGCGCATATCTGGCTCGATCCGCGCAATGCATCTGCCATCGCCGATGCAATGAGCGCAGCACTTGCAAATCTAGATGCCGCCAACGCCTCGCTTTATCAGCAAAATGCAGAGGCGCTCAAAACACAACTTGCAATTCTCGAAAGAGAAATCGCTTCAGGCTTTGCGGCGACGAAGCCAAGTCGTGCCGTGGTCTTCCACGATGCCTACCAGTATTTCGAAAAACGCTTTGAACTGCCAGCCTCGGAAGCACTCAGCATTCACCCCGAAAATCCGCCAGGTGCAGCAGCACTCAAGAAAATTCGTGCCGAACTGAAGGCTGAAAGGATCACTTGCGTTTTCACCGAGCCGCAGTTTGATCCGAAATTGCTTCGCACAGTGACCGAAGGTTTAGAAGTCAAAGTGGGAGAGCTCGATCCGCTTGGTGCTGCACTACCAGCTGGACCAGAGATGTATCCCGCGCTGCTGAAAGGCATAGCCAAAAGTTGGGCAGAGTGTCGCTAACTCATTCCCACTCAATCGTGCCTGGTGGCTTGCTTGTGACGTCATAAACAACGCGGCTCACGCCTTTGACTTCATTGATGATGCGCGTTGCCGTGCGGCCGAGGAATGCCATGTCGTAGGGATAGAAATCAGCAGTCATGCCATCGACTGATGTGACGGCACGTAACGCAAGTACGCGATCGTAAGTGCGACCGTCACCCATCACGCCGACTGTGTGCACGGGCAGCAGCACGGAAAACGCCTGCCAGATTTTATCGTACAAACCAGCTTTGCGAATTTCTTCGATATAGATCGCATCAGCTTTGCGCAAGATTTCGAGCTTCTCGCGCGTCACACCACCAGGCAGGCGTATGGCAAGGCCAGGTCCGGGGAAGGGGTGGCGCCCAATAAAATGCGCGGGCAGTCCAAGTTCCACGCCTAGCTTGCGCACTTCATCCTTGAACAATTCGCGAAGCGGCTCCACCAGCTGCATGTTCATCCGTGCGGGGAGACCACCTACATTGTGATGCGACTTGATGGTGACTGAAGGTCCGCCAGTGAACGACACACTTTCAATCACATCTGGATAAAGCGTGCCTTGCGCGAGATAGTCAGCGCCACCAATTTTCTTGGCCTCACGTTCGAACACATCAATGAACAACCGACCGATGGTCTTGCGCTTTTTCTCCGGATCTTCTTCGCCCTCAAGCGCCGTGATGAATTCCTCGCTTGCGTCAACATGCACAAGCTTGAGATTGTAATGCTGGCGGAACATCTCCACCACGTCTGCTGCTTCGTTAATCCGCATCAAGCCGTGATCGACAAGCACGCAAGTGAGCTGATCGCCCACGGCCTCATGCAACAACAATGCAGCGACCGATGAATCGACACCACCGGAAAGCCCGCACAACACGCGTCCGGATCCCACTTGCGCGCGGATCTTTGTGATCGCTTCTTCGCGAAATGCCTTCATCGACCATTCGCCAGTACAGCCCGCAATTTTGCGCACGAAGTTGGTGATCAGCTTTGCGCCGTCTGGCGTGTGGACCACTTCGGGGTGGAACATCGTTGTGTAGATGCGGCGCTTCTCATCGGAGGCAATTGCGAAGGGTGCATTCTCGGATGCGGCCTTGACGGTAAAACCTTCGGGCAATTGGGTCACGCGGTCGCCATGGCTCATCCAAACAGGATAGGATTTGCCGACCTCCCACAGTCCTTCAAACAGCGCGCATTTTTCCTTGATCTCGATTTCAGCACGGCCAAATTCTGCGGCGTGACCACCTTCAACAACGCCGCCCAATTGCGTTGCCGTTGTCTGCTGGCCGTAGCATATCGACAAAACAGGCAGACCCATTTCGAATACCCGCTGTGGTGCGCGGGGAGAGCCTTCGCGCGTCACACTATCTGGCCCACCGGAAAGGATGATCGCCTTGAGGCCCGGCCAACTCAACGCAGCCTCAGCAGATTGAAACGGAATAACCTCGGAATAGACCCCAGCTTCACGCACACGCCGTGCAATCAGCTGCGTTACCTGTGATCCGAAATCGATGATAAGAATGCGCTCGTCCATCGCCGGGGGATAGGGCAGGACGTGCCTAACTTCAAGCGTATCTAACCCGCAATCAACACATCCCACAGCAGCTTCAAATTCAGCGAGATGATGATGGCGGCAATGACGACCGAAATAGCCACCAGCCATTTGGGCGCGACGAGGGCACCCATCTTGGATTTGTCGCGCACGAACATCACGAGCGGCACCACGGCGAAGGGTAGCTGAAAGGCGAGGATCACCTGGCTGAGGATCAGCAACATGCCAGTTCCTTCAGAACCATAGTAAATCGTGACGAGGGCCGCAGGCACAATCGCCACCATGCGGGTGATCAGGCGGCGCATCCATGCGGGCAATCGAATGTCGAGAAAGCCTTCCATCACGATCTGCCCTGCGAGGGTTGCCGTAACCGTGGAATTCAACCCGCAACACAGCAACGCAATTGCAAAGAGTTGAGGTGCTGCGAATGATCCGACGAGGGGGGCCAGCATCTTGTGCGCTTCGCCAAGTTCGGTGACACTCGTGGCGCCTGCCTTGTTGAAGGTGGCAGCAGCGAGGATCAACAATGATGCATTGACCAGCAGTGCAAACATCAAAGCGACAGTTGAATCAACGGTGGCGAATGTGAGCGCATCACGCTTGTCTTCTTCGCTCTTGCCGATCACCCGCGTCTGCACAATGCCGGAATGAAGATAAAGATTATGCGGCATCACGGTGGCACCAATGATGCCAAGCGCCAGGTAAAGCATGTTGGGATTGCTGACGATATCAGTCGTCGGCGCAAAGCCCTTGATCACACCAGCCCAATCCGGATCAGCAAGCCCGATCATCACGAAGAAGCAGGCAAAAATTATTGCGAGCAGCGAGATAATAAATGCCTCAATCCATCGAAACCCGATGCGTTGCAGCATCAACAGCAAAAACACGTCAAGTGCTGTGATAACAACGCCAATCTCAAGCGGAATGCCGAACAGCAGATTGAGACCGATCGCCGTGCCAACAATTTCGGCAATGTCAGTTGCGATGATCGCGATCTCCGCGAACAGCCACAGCACAAAGGCGACGGGTTTTGGAAACGCGTCGCGGCAGGCTTGCGCAAGGTCGCGACCGGAAGCAATCGCCAATCGCGCACACAGCGATTGCAGAATGATTGCCATCACGTTGGAGAGGAGTGCCACAAACAGCAGCGCGTAACCAAACTGCGCGCCGCCCGCAATGGAGGTGGCCCAATTGCCGGGATCCATGTACCCAACTGAAACGAGATAGCCAGGGCCGACGAAGGCGAGCAGCCTGCGGAAAAAGCTGCCGTCACGATGCGTGCGCACGGTGGCAAACACATCCATCAACGAGGGTTCGCCCCGGGTCCGTCGCCACGACGAGAAAGCCATTTGATCCATAAAGTTTAGCCTTTGCTAAACTCGATATTAGCATTGGCTAAGCTTTTTGCAATGGCTATGTCTGGGGGCTATATCGGAGGGGTGATGAAACGAAAAATCCAGAACAGCAGCAAACTGCAGTCAGCCGCCTTCAGCCGCACCCGTAAAGACCACTCGGTTGAGCTGCGTGAGGATTACGTCGAACTGATCGCTGAATTGATCGACGAGAGCGGCGAGGCGAGGGGCAATGATGTCGCGCTGCGCCTCGGTGTGGCCAATGCCACGGTGGTCAAAATGCTGAAACGCCTCGCTGATGCAGGGCTTGTGACACAGGAACCTTACCGCCCGATATTCCTGACGGAGGAGGGGTGGCGCCTCGCCGAAGCCGGAAAACGACGCCATGTAATTGTCGAAAACTTCCTGCTGGCGCTGGGTGTATCCCCCGCCACCGCGCGCCTCGACAGCGAAGGCATCGAGCACCACGTCAGCGACGACACGCTCAAGGCCATGGCGCGGTTCGTGGCACGCTCGGCAGCACGATAGGCGGAGCGATCAACCTGTTGGCAGGCATACAAAAAGCTTTGCGCAATTCATTTGATCGGTTAGGTTGATGGCCATGCGGTGCCGGGGGCTCGCATGGACGGCGATGCTCGATAACTGCGTGTGTGCCGCTTGACCTAACAACGAACTATAACAAAAACGTAACTAACAGAAGGACGTTCAACCATGTCTATCCTGTCCAGCATCACTTCTATGGTGACCCCGCTGATCATCGACCGCGTGGCGGCCGCTATTGGCATCAACAGCGGTCTGGCCCGTACTGCGATTAACCTGGCACTGCCAGCTGTGCTCAATGCATTTGCGTCGAAAGCTGCAACGCCTGCCGGAGCAACTGCTCTTCACAATGCTGTTTCAAGCGCCAACCCCAACATTTTTGGTTCGATTGAGTCGCTGCTTTCGGGTGGCAACAAGGACCAATTTGTGAAGTCTGGCACTGCCACCTTGAACAACCTCTTGGGCTCAAACGCTGTTGGCCAACTCGCTAGCACCATCGGCTCAAATTCTGGCATCAGCGGCAATGTCTCGTCGATGCTGCTGCCCATGGTTGGCCAGTTCGCACTGTCTGGCCTTGCCAAAAGCTCGGCTGGCATAGATGCGCATGGCCTCGCACAAATGCTTGCTGGTGATCACTCAGCATCGGTCGCACAAGGCACGCGCCGCGTTGTTGAAGAACATGTCACCCGTGCAGCCGTCGCAGGCACCACCACAACTCGTGAAATTCCACGGGAAGTTCCAAAGCCTGTGGTTCACGAAGTTCACAAGGAAATTCCGCGGGAAATGCCAAAGATGGCAGAAGTCAAGAAGCCGGTCGAAGTGCCAGTGCACAAGCCAGCTCCAATGCCTGCAGCTACAGGCGGCGGCTTCATGCGTTGGATTTTGCCATTGCTCGCAGCTCTTGCAGCGCTTTGGTATTTCACCGCTGGCCGCAACACCGACACAGCAATGGTCGACAAGCCAGTAGAAAAGACAATGGAGAAGAAAGTTGAAGAAACCGCTCCAGCAGCAACAACAACTGCTGGCGTCGTAATCGATGGCGTTGATGTGAACAAGTCGATTGGCGATGTCTTCACCGGCCTCACCACAACGCTTGGCACCGTGACCGATGCTGCATCTGCAACCGCCGCCTTGCCCAAGCTCACCGAATACAGCGGCATGGTCGACAAGGTTGCAGGCGTTGCAACCAAGTTCTCGCCTGAGCAGAAGACCATGGTTGGCGGCCTGATCTCGGCTGGTCTGCCAGCTGTGCGCGCTGCCGCCGACAAGGCCCTTGCCGGTGCTGGCGTTGGCGATCTGCTGAAGCCAGTCGTCGATGGCATGTTCGCCAAGATCGAAGGCCTCGCGAAGTAAACTTCGTCACCTCTGATTGACAAACCCGGCAGGGAAACCTGCCGGGTTTTTTGTTGTCTTAAGTGCGGGCGAAAAGTGGCGAGCCACGAAGAACCGTGTGAACTTGACGATCCCGGGTCCCTACTTTCGTAGGTGGGGGCCGTTTGCACCAGACCACGATCCGGCACAGGGACAGCTCCCAAGGTATCGCTTATAGGCCCCAGGGAAAAAGAGTTATCACGCGAACCGCAGCGTCGCCGGGTGCACATGTAGGCGCTCGGGCGCGGAAATGGAAGGGGACACGGCATGACTCTCCCTTGAGTGGCCGGGTTATGCCCGTGGCTTGCCCCCGAAAATCGGGGAAGAAGGGAATCGCGTGGGAAAACCAAAGCGCGAAGTGGCACTGAGTTTAAAGTGCCTATGGTATGCGTTGGGTTTCCCCACGCGGGCAGGTTTATTGCATCTTGCCGGCTGTCAGTCCGCGATGAATGGGCCTAACCATTCAGAGCGCCTTGCAATAGCAGCCCCTCTCGTAGTGGAGGAGGAGCGCCGGACACGAAGGCTCCCCGTGATCTGCACCACATTCGTGCAGTCAGGAGGTCCTGCCATCCCCACCCATTCGAGGCCATTGTCATGACCCAAACCCCTTACGGGCGAGAACAGTGCTCATATGGAACAATAGTAGAACTATGTCAAGGGGCATTTGCAATTTGCTCCCTTACGTCGAAGACGTGGGGGAGCGGCCCGGAGGGCCGAGGGGGTGTACGGGCGAGAATCGATCTTGGCACGAACACCCCCTCCCGCGCATTCGCGCGTACTCCCCCACGCCTTCGGCGCAAGGGAGAATGCTTTCTCCCTCGCCGCGAGGCGGGGGAGTACGCCGAAGGCGGGAGGGGGTGCCCGACACAAAATAATCCGTACACGGACAATAACTGACAAATCAAAGAACGCTCATTCCCATCGCTCCCAAACCCCAAGTCCGTCATCCTTGCGAAAGCAAGGATCCAGACTTTGTGCAGCTCAACCGTCTGAAAGTCTGGACCCTTGTTTTCACAAGGGTGACGGCGAAAAAAGGGCCAAAGCGTTGGGAAATGATCGAGCGTTTGCAGCACCTCGGCCCCAGTACCATTCGCGGACTGGCGCGATCCCTCGAGCGCGATGTAAAGCGCGTACACGATGATGTCACCGCGATGATCGGCTGGGGCTTGGTCGAGAAACGGGAAGACGGGCGGGTGCACGTGCCCTATCAAGTAATCCACGCCGCGTTTGATCTGAAAGCGGTGGCGTGAGGGGAACGCGCGCGCATTCATCCGTGGACGGAGGTAATTGGTAAAAGGTGATGTGTCACCGTTATCCGGAACGTTGGATGTGGTCAATCCATTAGTGGGGTGAGCGCGGTTTGGGCGTCTAAAAGGGAAGCGACCTATTTGAATTCAATCGTTTGACAATAACTGGAGATTGCAACACGGTTCAAAGAAGCCACCATTCGGAGCAAATCATGAGAATCAAGAAACTTAGAATACTTGGACAGTTCAAAAGGTTTCATGATTTGACGATAGATTTAGGCGAAAACCCAAGTCGTATTGTGGCGCTCGTAGGTCCAAACGGTTGCGGCAAAAGTAGCGTGCTGGATGCCATGGTTTTCTACATCAACCAGATGAGTCCAATAGGCAAAAACCACAAAGACTATAGATATTATTCCATGACCTCAACTCCGGGGATCAACCATACAAATGTGGAGATAGATTTGAATGGAAAAGAAACGTGGCATCAAGTCTATTCAAAACGAGCCGAAACCGCAAAACAGAGTACAATGTTGTCCATCCGTAGTCCCTACAGATACAACAGCGGACTTTTAGTGAAACAAACGACTGCGGTCACACCTATTTCAAACAATAACTATGGTGCAGGTTCATTCGCCGATCTCGACCAAAAGATGGAGGAGAGCTTTAAGCGGTTGAGAGCTCACTACAATAAAACGCTGAACGATGAGGATCTGCGTCCGACCGATGCAAACAAAAAAATTGTCGGTGAGCTCAACGCCTCAATACAAAACTGCCTTGGCATCAAAATCGTTGAAATTGGTGATGTAGAGTCGGATAGAGGAACTTTGTATTTCACAAAAGCTGATCACCCTCAGCCATTTGAGTTTAACGTTCTATCATCGGGTGAAAAAGAAGTTATCGACATTCTGCTTGACTTGTATTTGCGGCGAGATGAATTCGCGGATACTGTATTTTTAATTGATGAACCTGAGCTCCACATCAATTCATCAATTCAGCGCAAACTATTCATCGAAATCAATAAACTGATTGGAGTTAATTGTCAGATTTGGATTGCAACGCATAGCGTTGGACTGCTCCGGGCATTGCAAATCGACTTTAAAGATCAGGCAACAATCATTGAGTTTGATCCTTCGCTGGAGTTTGCAAGTAAAGCTCAAGTTTTGAAACCTGCAGAGTTAGGATTTAGAAACTGGCGGCGCATTTTATCAACTGCCCTTGATGATTTGACCGACCTGATTTTACCCGAGCAACTGATCTATTGCGAAGGACGGGACAAGTCTGGTCAAGATAAGGAAGAGCGGGGTTTCGATGCAAAGGTCTACAATAAGATTTTTGGACCCGAACGGAGTCAAACACTTTTTGTATCAAGTGGAGGCCACACAGAACTTGACCAAAGGAGTAAAATCGCTCTCGAAATAATTGGCAAAACAAGCAAGACGCTCCAAATTCTTGTGCTCAAAGACAGAGATTCCGGTTCAGGCAAAACAATGACTGATGCTGATCGAAAAGAGTATCTATCTCTCAACGGTAAAAACCATCGTATGCTTCTACGATACGAAATCGAGAACTATCTCTTTGACGGGGAAGTGATCGGAAAATACTGCGCAACACACGGTAGGGAATTTGATGGTGATGAATATGCAAAAGCTATCGGTGATTTGATGAACGAAGACGTGAAATCGAAGTTTAATGTCGCCAAGAATTTTTGCGGGATCACGGGAAGCGTCAGCGCAGAGATGTTCAAACTGAACTTAGCGGACTACTTTTCACCAGAGTTGAACGTATATAGAGAACTTAGGGATTGTATATTCTCGATCAGTTAATCTCTCGAGCGGCGTGATGCTGTCTGCGAGCCAATTTGGCGTGTCCAAATTCACGTCTTCTTCCTAAACACAAGAAAGCTGGGTTCCCGCTTTCGCGGGAATGACGGGTATAGGGGCGGTGTGGGTGGCGGGTTCTTGTTTCTATTTTCACAGCACCTTCTCCAAATTCACCAGGTTCTCTCCAAACCCTTGCTCGGCGTAAAACTTCCGGCCTCTTGTGTTGGCTCCGAGCACGTTGAGCCTGAGCCATTTTTTGCCTGACTTGCGTGCCAGTTCTTCGCAGTGGGCGATCAGCTCTTTGCCTACTCCCATGCTTCGGCTTTGCGCGCTTACGCTGAGATCGCCGAGGTGGGCGTATTCGTAAAAGATTTCATCGGTGTCGCCTGCCGTGTCGCGGTGGATGTGCAGCGTGCAGTAGCCGACGACTGCGCCGTCGACCTCTGCGACCAGCATCACGCCGCGTGATTTTTCGGATTCGATGCGTAAGGTTTCGACATAGTCTGCGCCGATTTCATGCGGTAGGCGGGTGCGGTCGTAGATGGCGCGTTCGGACGCAAAGAGATCGCGCAGAATTGCGATAACGGCATCAAGATCGGTTTCGGCATAGGGGCGGATCGTGATTTCGTGAGGGATCATCTTGGATCTCGCACCCCCTCGTCGCTTCGCGCCACTCCCCCACGCGCCGTTGGCGCGCAAGGGAGAGAAGAAATCACTTCTCCAGAAGCTCGGTCGCGCGCGCCAGTCTCTGTGCGGCTTCTTCCAGTTTTACTGTGAAATGTTCTTCGGTGGATTTCTGTTTGGCCAGTGCCGCGTTGCGCTCGTCGCGCATGTGCAGGATTTGCGACTCAAGTGTTTCGGCCTTCTTCACGGCTTCCGACAGGCGATCCGCCACCATCAGGCCGGACATCACCATGAGGCGGATATCGCCGATGGCACCGACACTTTGCTTGATGCGATTGACCTCGGTGTCGAGCAGGCGCGCAAGTTCCTTCAGATGGTCTTCTTCACCATCGGGACACTGCATCGTATAGGGGCGACCTGCGATACTGATCACAACATTTGCCATCAGATATCACCCGGATCGTTGGTGTGCAGCACCGAGCGAATGCGCGACATGGCGCTATCTATCTTGGTGACGGCCTGCCGTGTGGTGTCGACAAGTTCGCGCGCCTTGATCTTCACCAAATCAAGATCACGGATCATGCGTTGATTGTCGTCGCGCAGATGCGCGGCTTCAGAGGTGAGCGAAGCCAGTCGTTGGCTCTCCCCCTGCTTCTTTTGTGCGGCCGACTCAAAGCGTATCAACGCCTGGTCGAACTTCGACGCTACTGACTCTAGTTTCGACATTTCGCCCATGTTGCCTGCCCCCGAATGATTTAATAATACGGTGTCAGAGAAAACTCAAGTACTACAATTCCTTGCTCCTGTCAGCTTAGAGTTTGCTTGCGGTAAGGCCTGTGGATAGACGCGTTTGACTTGGTCAACCGCAATGTTATCAGGGGCCTTGCGCAATTTTCATAGAGCGAGCTCCTGAATGTCCGACGTTTCCCAAATTTCCATGGCCAATGCTATCCGCGCCCTGTCGATGGATGCAGTGCAGAAAGCAAATTCCGGCCATCCGGGGGCGCCGATGGGCCTGGCCGATGTGGCAACCGTGCTGTTCACCAAATTCCTGAAGTTCGATGCAAGTGCACCCCACTGGCCGGACCGCGATCGGTTTATCTTGTCGGCGGGCCATGCCTCGATGCTGCATTATTCGCTGCTGCATCTCACGGGCTACGCCGACATGACGATGGAGCAGATCAAGAACTTCCGGCAGTTGGGATCGATCACCGCTGGCCATCCGGAATATGGCCACGCCACAGGCATTGAAACGACCACAGGGCCGTTGGGGCAGGGGATATCCAATGCGGTAGGCTTTGCCATGGCCGAGCGCCATCTCAATGCGAAGTTCGGTGACGCGCTGTGCAATCACAAGACCTATGTGATCGCGGGCGATGGCTGTTTGATGGAAGGGATTTCGCAGGAAGCGATTGGCCTTGCCGGGCATTTGAAATTGAAAAATCTCATCGTGATCTGGGACGACAACAACATCTCGATTGATGGCCGCGTGTCGATGTCGGACTCGACCAATCAGGCGATGCGCTTTGAAGCCTCGAACTGGAAAGTGCTGCGTTGCGATGGCCATGACTTTGCGTCAATCGAAGCTGCTTTGCGCGCGGCACAGGATTCGGATCGTCCTGTCATGATTGCCGCCAAGACCATCATCGGCAAGGGCTCGCCCAACAAGAAGGATTCGTATCAGGCGCATGGCTCGCCATTGGGGCCGGATGAAATTGCGCTGGCACGGAAGGAGCTCGATTGGCCGCACGCGCCCTTCACGGTGCCGCAGGATATTCTGATTGCCTGGCGCGCTGCAGGTGTGCGTTCGAAGGAAACGCGTTTTGCCTGGGAGCGCGGTCTTGCTGCTGCAAGCGAAGGTGCGGAATTCACACGCCGCATGAAGGGCGAATTGCCTGCTTCATTTGGTGCGGCGATGGCGGATTTCAAAAAATCACTCGCTGAAAAACCACCCCACATCGCCACGCGCAACTCATCGCAGAACACGCTTGATGTGTTGAACGCAGGCCTGCCTGATACAATTGGCGGCTCGGCCGATCTTACGGGATCGAACAACACCAAATCAAAAGACTTGGCCGTATTCTCAGCCGCAAACTATGGCGGGCGCTATGTGCATTTCGGCATTCGCGAACATGGCATGGCCGCAGCGATGAACGGCATGGCGCTGCATGGCGGTGTCATCCCCTATGGCGGCACCTTCTTCTGCTTCACCGATTATTGCCGCCCGTCGATCCGCTTGGCAGCACTGATGGGCGTGCGTTCGATCTTCGTGATGACGCATGATTCAATTGGCCTTGGCGAAGATGGCCCCACGCATCAACCCGTCGAACATCTCGCCGCCTGCCGCGTCATTCCCAATCTGTTGAACCTCAGGCCATGTGATGCCATCGAAGCCGCCGAATGCTGGCAGATCGCAATCGAGAATAAGGGTGGGCCATCGAACCTGGTACTGACGCGCCAAAAACTGAAGCCCGCGCGCTTGACCCACAGTGCAAAAAATCTCTGCGCACTGGGTGCCTATGAGGTCGCCCCCGCAGCGAAAAAATCCAAAGTGGTGATCTTCGCGAGCGGCTCCGAAGTTGAAATCGCCATGGAAGCCAAAGCCACACTCGACAAAAAAGGCATCGCCACCCGCGTGGTCTCCGTGCCGAGCATGGAGTTGTTCGAACGCCAAGGCAAAGCCTACAAGGCCAAACTGCTAGGCACAGAAAAAATCCGCATCGCAGTAGAAGCCGGAGTCAGAACCGGCTGGGACCGCTTCATCGGAACCGAAGGCACGTTCATCGGCATGAAAGGCTTCGGCGCATCCGCTCCGGCGGAGAAGCTCTACGAACACTTCGGGATAACAGCAAAAGCCGTGGTGAAGGCGGCAAGCCGATAACACAAAACCTTTCTCCCTCACGCAAAGCGTGGGGGAGTACGGCGAAGCCAGCGACAAGCACGAACTTCAAGCGACGCGCTCCTCTCCTTAACCCGTCATTCCCGCGAAAGCGGGAACCCAGACTTTCAACAAGTGAGCCACTGAAATCCTGGGTCCCCGCGTACGCGAGGATGACGATTAAAGTTTATAGCACGGTGATCATTCGCGTCGTGTTGGATGCAGGCCGCAGTGTCCACACCAATCTCACCATGGACGCAGGTCTATTAGAAGCCATCGACACCGCCGCCACCCCCGCAGGCATCACGCGATCCGCTTTTGTTGCAAGTGCTGCACGGGAGAAGCTAGAGGTGTGAGGGGGGCGATGGTTGTGTGCACTGTCACCGAAACGATGGTTGTGTGCACTGTCACCGAAACCGTCATTTTATTCTTCCCCCAAAATTCAATCAAAAAATCCATTTATAGAATGTATACAGGGCGACTTCCGATATCTGTCCTGACCTTGAAAAGAGTATGTCGACCCTAAATTGCGGCGGGACGGAGCACCAAAACCGAAATTCAAAAAGTCGCAGTGAACATCTGTCATTTGGGGGCCAATAGGCAACTTCTGATGCAAGTTCATCGGGTTCCCCATTTTTCAACAAGTTAACGAGCAGTGCGTCAGGTTTGCTGTCTTCAACATAGTATCCTGTCGCGAAACCTTGACATGCGAACCACGCAGCAGTCTTTGCGAACCCATCGCGTTCAATCCTTGAACCTACAATTTCTTTGAATGCCGCTTCGACGCTCGAACTGTTTCTAATTCCAAAAAAGACTGCATCAATGCCGATTTCCTGGCCAGCGGGACACTTGACTTCCCGCCATTCGCTTTCAGCCACCGCGACAGTCGGCAAACCAACGCAGGCAACGAGCGACAAGAACAGCACTGCAACTCGCAAGTCGGGAGTGACCGCGTTAACAATTTGCGCCCGGAGCCTGCCAAACAATTGCACAAAGTTTTGCTTCATCAATCACACACCCAAGGTTCCATTTGTGAACCCCTGATATCGGTTGGTCGTCGGGAGTCTATAAGACGCTCTTGCAGCAGGGGTTCGAGGAACAGGTCTGTGAGTTCTGCCAGTGTCACGTGGCTATAGCGCGCAGCACGGACGAGACAGCGAGGATCAGCTGGCCATAGGTCTTGTGCAATGCCGCCCGCGCGGTCTTGAGCGCAAGCAAAGGATCAGCCGCAGCCACCCCCGCAGCCTTCGCATTCCCAACAACAGCCTTTTGCGCAATGCCAAGCCTAGCCAAGTCCCGCCCCCAAACGTTTCTCTACTGCAACCGGAGATATTCAGGTGTCATCTGAGAGTCAATGGACCAAAGACCGGGGGAATATCTTGATTTCCGACTGCGGCATATTTGGTACTATTTGGGGTAACGGTGACACTTGGGTAACGGTGACACTCCACTCTATTGGTTTCCCTCCGTACACGGAGCAAACACACCGTGCCGTCGAGCGCATCGCCACACTTTCTGCTGAACCAAAAAGTATTGGGGACGTTACCCTTTTTAGACCGAGTCTCTTGCGGCAGGCATCCACCCCTTGCCCCTCCCTTGCAGGGAGGGGAACTTGTTGCGCAAATTTCCTCCCCCTTGTGGGGAGGGTTAGGGTGGGGGCGCTCGGATGGTTGCAGTGGAGAAGATTTCTTTTTGAACTTCTGGCGTCGGAGCGCCCCCACCCCGGCCCTCCCCACCAGGGGGGAGGGAGAAGGAAAGGAAAGCAGAGCAGAGCAGAGCAGAGCAGAGCAGAGCAGAGCAGAGCAGAGCAGAGCAGAGCAGAGCAGAGCAGAGCAGAGCAGAGCAGAGCAGAGCAGAGCAGAGCAGAGCAGAGCAGAGCAGAGCAGAGCAGAGCGTGACTCCCGTCACCCAATCCCGCGCTCGCCGTGGCGCAAAATCACTGGCACGATCAGGTCTTCTTCGTCGGTGAGGTGGCGGTGGAGGAAGGTTTCGAGTTTTGCTAGATGGGTTTGGAATGCGCCGACTTCGTCGCGGGCTGATCCTTCGCTTGCCGCGCGCATCGTTGCGTTGGCCAGGTTCACGAATGTCTCAAGGTTCACATTCAGCTGTTGGTGATCGCGGTCCAGAATTTCGAAGCCGCGTTCCAATCGGTTCTCGCGCTGTAACAGCAATGGAAAATAGTGATCGTCCTCGATGTGATGATGCCCGTGCAGGTGTTCGACAAACTGTCCCCCCACACGCTGCAGGCGGCGCGCAAAATTTGCGGGATCGAGCTTGGCATCGAGAAGCTTCTGCGCATCATCCTGCATCAGGGCCAGACTTTTGCGAAAGCCCTGGTGCATCTGCAGCCAGAAGGCGACAAGGCCAGAAAAATGCGGATCGCTTTCCCAAGCCTCGCGTGGATAATCCGCCAGCAAAAAACGCAAATCCTCCGGCAGACCAGTGCGCATATCAAGGGAGAAGTTCGGCGGTGAAGATTCTGTCATGTCGCCTTCGACTCTTTTTCAGTCTTTACAAATCAGCAACATCCACCACGCCGGGGATCGCCTTGATGGCACCGCGGATCTGTGGGGAGATCATGTATGTGTCGGTGAGATCGAAATCGATGTCGCCAGTCGCTGGACGGAGCAGGGTGATCTTCACTGGCCCGCGTCCCTTTTCTGAAAGTCGCTTCTTGATTGACTCGAGTGGTGCTGCATCGCGCACGAAAATCTGCACACCTTGCACGATGTTACGCGCGGCTTGATCGAGCGCTTCGACCGATTGCAAGCGAAGCTTCGATGTCTCACCATCCATTTCGGCTTCAACGCGGATCACAACTTGTTGGCCGGGTTCCAGCAATGCGCGTGCGTCATGCAGAAGATCGGAAAAGCACACGGCCTCGAATTGGCCTGTTGCGTCCGAGAAGCCGATGAAGGCGAATTTGTTACCCTGCTTGGAACGGCGCTCCTGCTTGTGCGACACAGTTCCCGCCAACTTGCCTGCGGCTTTACCTTCCGCCATCAACTTGGCGAGGAAGACCGTCCACGTATCAACGCGCAGACGCGTCAGCGCCTTGGCATAATCATCGAGCGGATGGCCAGAGAGATAAAAGCCGACGGCCTCAAATTCATGCGCGAGGCGCTCGGTTGGCAGCCATGCTTCAACGTTCGGCAATTGCATTGTGGATGATGATTGCGCGACACCACCGAACATGTCGTTCTGCCCGACTTGCGCTTCACTTGCGGCGCGTGTTGCAAGGCCCATGATGGTTTCAATTGCGCTGAACACTTGCGCGCGATTGCCGTTGAGCGGATCGAACGCGCCAGCCTTGACGAGGCTTTCCATGGCGCGCTTGTTCATCTGCTTGGGGTCAACGCGTGCGGCAAAATCAGTGAGCGATGTGAATGGCCCACGTGTTTCACGTTCGGCGATGATGGCTTCCATTGCACCTGCGCCAACATTCTTGAGACCAGCAAGCGCGTAATGAATGGCACCATCGCGTACGGTGAAATCCACACCGCTGTCATTGATTGAAGGCGGCACCACGCGCACACCAAGGCGCTGCGCTTCAGCCTTGAATTGCATCAACTTGTCGGTGTTGCCGAGATCAAGCGTCATCGATGCGGCGAGAAATTCAACCGGGTAGTTGGCTTTGAGATAAGCGGTTTGATAGCTGATGTAGGCGTAGGGTGCGGAGTGCGATTTGTTGAAACCATATTCGGCGAATTTCGCGCAGGCATCAAAGATGGCTTTGGCAATTGTGGGATCAATACCCTCCTTGTCGGAACCAGCCATGAAACCACTACGCTGTTCATCCATTTCCTTCTGGATTTTCTTACCCATGGCGCGGCGCAACAGATCGGCCTGCGCCAGCGTGTAACCTGCAAGATCGCGGGCAATCTGCTGCACCTGCTCCTGATAGGTGATGACGCCGAAAGTTTCCTTGAGGATCGGCTCAAGCCGCGGGTGCAGATATTCAATCGGCTCCTTGCCGGTTTTGCGCGCGCAATAGACTGGGATATTCGCCATCGGGCCAGGGCGATACAGTGCAACGAGTGCAATCAGATCTTCAATCCGGTCGGCGTGCATGGCGCGCACGGCATCGCGCATGCCGGAACTTTCAAGCTGGAACACCCCAACCGTGTCACCCTGCGCCAGCATGGTGTAGGTCTTCAAATCATCGAGCGGAATCTTGTTGGCATTGAAAGAAGGCTCGCGGCGGCGGATAAGCTTTTGCGCGCGATCAATTACGGTGAGCGTCTTGAGACCAAGAAAGTCGAACTTCACGAGACCAGCTTTTTCAACATACTTCATGTTGAATTGCGTGGCCGGAACCGTGGAGCGCGGATCGCGATAGAGCGGCACAAGTTCGGTGAGTGGCCGATCCCCAATCACGATGCCGGCCGCATGGGTTGAGGCGTTGCGATAAAGCCCTTCGAGTTTCAACGCGATTTCAAAAAGTGCGGCGACTTGCGGATCGGTGTCGCGCTCATGCGCAAGGCGGGGTTCGACTTCAATTGCCTGACCAAGTGTCAAGGGCTTGGCCGGATTCATCGGGATCATCTTCGACAGGCGATCCACTTGGCCATAGGGCAGCTGCAATACGCGGCCGACATCGCGCGTCACCATGCGCGCCTGCAATTTGCCAAAGGTGATGATCTGCGCAACCTTGTCCGCACCATAGCGCGACTGCACGTAAGCGATCACTTCATCACGGCGATCCTGACAGAAATCGATATCGAAGTCGGGCATCGACACGCGATCCGGATTGAGGAAGCGCTCGAACAGCAGGCCAAAGCGCATCGGATCAAGATCGGTGATGGTGAGCACATAGGCAACCAGCGAACCCGCACCCGAACCACGACCGGGGCCCACGGGAATTTCCTGCGCCTTGGCCCATTTGATGAAATCGGCAACGATCAGGAAGTAGCCGGGATATTGCATCTTTATGATGACGGAGAGCTCAAACTCCAGCCGCTTGTCGTAATCTTCGCGCGTGAAGCCGGGTGCGCAGTCATGTTCGGTGAGGCGCTGATCGAGACCTGCGACGGCCTGACGGCGCAATTCCTCGCCTTCATCGCCGTCTGCAAAGCGTGGCAATATCGGCTTGCGACCTTGCACAAAAAACGCACAGCGCTGGGCAATTTCGATGGTGTTGGAAACCGCTTCCGGCAGATCGGCAAACAGCGCCACCATCTCGCCTTGCGTCTTGAAATAGTGTTCAGTCGTAAGGCGACGGCGATTGTCAGCTGAAATGACCGCGCCATCAGCAATGCAGATCAGCGCATCGTGTGCCGCAAAATCATCGGGTGTAGGAAAGTGCACATCATTGGTCGCAACAATCGGCAGCTCATGCGCGTAAGCGAGATCGAGCAAGCTGTTCTCGATCATCCGCTCTTCGGGAAGACCGTGGCGCTGCAATTCGATGTACAGACGATCACCAAACAACGCCTTGAGTGCCGCCAAGCGCTCCTCGGCCAGTGGCACTTGCGCTTGTGCGAGAGCCGTATTGAGCGGACCACCCGGGCCACCCGTGAGTGCGATCAAACCATCGGCATGGGTCCGGAGTTGTGCCAGCGGCACGTGAGGTTCCTCATGCGAGGGCACATCAAGAAATGCGCTGCTGACGAGTTTCATCAAATTGCCGTAGCCCGCTTCATCCTTGGCGAGCAACACGAGATGCTGCAGCGGTTTGCCTTGCGTGAATTTCTGGGCGTTTGGATTTTCGTTGAAGTCGATCTTCAGGACGCAGCCAATGATCGGCTGAATACCTTTTTCAATCATCGCCTCGGAAAATTCGAGCGCACCAAACAGATTGCCAGTGTCCGTGATCGCCACAGCAGGCATACCAGCATCGCGCGCCAACTTGCCCATCGCCTTGACCTGCACGGCACCCTCCGAAAGGGAGTAGGCCGAGTGAACACGGAGATGGACGAAGGAGGGGGAGGACATGGGGGAGTAATAGCAGCCGACTCGCGGCGAAGATAGCGCAGGCTCAGTCCCTGTTCACAAGGTTTTGAAGGGTTCATGGAAACCCAAAAAAACCTCCATGTGCGGGTTTAACCCGCCCACCCAGACTTCCCGTGAGACTGGTTCGGCGGGTCAAGCCCGCCGATGGAGTATGGGTGGGGTAACTCACGTCAAAAACTATATTTCTTGAACGCGCAGAAAAGCCACTTCGGGTTCAAGAAGATTATCCTTCAAGTCTCGGCCAGGCCAATTTCCCCAAACCACACGAGCGTCAAACGTTCGCCCTCGACAGGTTACGGTTATGACGTCTCCAACAACAGGAGCCGAACCGTCAAAGCGATTCTCATCTTTGTGTAACTCTCGCTCAGTGACGAGTTCGCCAGACTTCAAAAGTATCCTTTTAACCCAGTAAGGCATGCAAGTACTCTCCTAAGGTAATAACGAATTGGGGACGCTACCCTTTAACGAATTGGGGACGCTACCCTTTATGAAGAATCGGGAACGCTACCCTTTATGCGCGCGCAACAAGGGTTGGGGGACGCTCTGTTGACGGGTTTCGATGTATCAATAAAACTCTGGTTCCCCGATTCATTCAAAATTGTGACCGGGTTTTCGGGGCCCGGCTTTCGCGAGGTGACGACGGGTGAGGAGGGGACGGATCAGTTCTTCCTGACCACGCAAGGAATGCCATCGGACACCAGTGAGCGGCACTTGGCGATGGCTTCTTGCTGTGAGTTGGCACCGAGCATTACCGCCGCGATAGCCCTGGTGCCGCGCGAGAGGTTTTTCTTGCGCACCACCATGGGCCGCTGTGTGCCGAGCTTGCCGGGGAAGCGCAGCTTCAGGCGATTGAACATGGCGAGCGCGCGGGTTTCAGAGAAGTCCGCCGTCAGCATCGAGCCCCAAGGCTTTGGCTTTTCATAAGTGGCTGGGAGGCCGGCACGGCGCACCACGCGCTTGCCGACGACGATACGCGTGCGACTGGCGAGCTGAACGCAGTTCTTGGCAAATGAATCTGATTTGCCAATCGCGGGGATCGCGTGCGTTGCAGATGACTCACGCCATTCCGCCACTTCCTTGCCTGTGATGAAGGCAACATAATCTTGCGTTTCAAGCGGCATGCCACCCTTGCCTGCGAGCCAGTTGCGCACGCGCTGTTCACCGGAATTATAGGCCGCAGCAGCAAGGCCAAGATTGCCGAACTCATTCTTCAGTGTACGGAGGAAACGCGCCGAGGCCGAGATTGCCTGTTCAGGATCAAAGGGATCATCAAGGCCAACCCGCTTGGCGGTTTCGGGCATGAATTGTGCGAGGCCTTGCGCACCCTTGTGGCTGACCGCGTTGGGATTGAACAGGCTTTCCTTGTAAAGGAGGCGGATCAGGAATGCCTTGTCGATGCCATTGGCATCCGCTTCTTTTTCGGCCCTGGTACAAACCGTTTGGGCAAAGCTTGGCTTTTTTCCGGGAACTGGTTGCGTTGCAGCGAGGGCAGGCAGCGACAGTGCCAGAAACATCAGGATAAACAGAGCGCGCAAATTCAGTCCTCCCACAATTTGCCGTCACGCAGACGTAGCTTGCGGGTCATCCGGCCCGCGAGTTCTTCATTATGCGTGGCGATTAGCGCCCCTAATCCTTCTTCGCGGATAAGTCTTAAAAACTCCTGATGCACCATATCCGCTGTTGGTGGATCCAGATTGCCAGTTGGTTCGTCGGCAAGCAAGAGCAAAGGCCGATTGGCAATGGCACGCGCAATCGCAACACGTTGCTGTTCACCGCCTGACATTTCGGCAGGGCGATGTTCCATGCGATGTCCAAGTTTAACGCGTTCCAGCAGTTCGCGTGCCCGCGCGCTGGCGTCTTCACGTGTAGCACCAGCAATGAGCTGCGGCATCATCACGTTTTCGAGTGCTGAAAATTCTGGCAGCAAATGATGGAACTGATACACAAACCCAACACCGATGCGACGGACCGCAGTGCGGCGATGATCATCCATCACATTGCAGTTCTGGCCTGCAATCAGCACTTCGCCAGCCGTTGGTTTTTCCAGCAATCCAGCAATGTGGAGAAGCGAGGACTTGCCCGAACCCGATTGCCCAAGCAACGCCACCACTTCGCCAGGGCGAATGGTGAGGGAGAGGTCGTGGAATATCTCAAGCTTCTGCGCGCCTTCGCCATAGACGCGCGAGATATTCACAAGCTCGATGGCAGGCTGCAGGTTCATTCGTAGCGCAACGCCTCCACAGGATCGAGCTTGGCGGCTTTCCAAGCGGGATAAAGTGTTGCCACAAATGACAGGAGCAGCGAAATCAGCACCACCATGGTGGTTTGCCAGGGATCAACGTCGGCGGGAAGCTTGGCGAGATAATAAAGCGCTGAATTGAAAGGATCAGTCCCCGACATCCATTGAATGCCGCGCCGGATATTCTCGGCGTTGAGACAGATGAGCAGGCCAACGACCAGCCCCGCCAGAGTGCCGAGCACGCCTATTGCAGCGCCTGTCATGAAGAACACACGCATGATGGCACCACTCGTAGCGCCCATGGTGCGCAAGATCGCGATGTTGGACGCCTTGTCCTTCACCAGCATGATGAGACCAGAGATGATGTTGAGTGCGGCCACCAGCACAACCATCGACACAACAATTGTCACAACATTGCGCTCGACAATCAGTGCACTGAAGAATTCCTGGTTCTTGTCCTGCCAGGTCGAAATCGTATTGTCGGGGCCAGAGGCATCAAGCAAGGGCTGCACTTTGTCATTGATGCCATCTGCATCATCGGTTTGGATTTCGAGAAGATTGGCACCTTCTGGCGTATTGAGAAAGTCCTGCGCTTCGGTGAAGGGCAGATAAACCAGCAATCCATCATACTGCGACATGCCCATCTTGAAGATCGCAACCACAGTATATTCGCGAATGGTTGGTGTTGAACCCACCACTGTGTCTGGCCCATTGGGCGAGATCAATGTGATGGTCGAGCCAAGCCCAAGCTGATGCCGCTCTGCAATGCCTTCACCAATAGCAATGCCGCGTGAAGCGTCAAAGCCCGTGAGCGTTGGTGTGATATCAAGTGTGCCTGGCACGGTGATGGCGGTGCGCAGATTTTCATTGTTGATGCTGCGATCCAGCATGAGGTCAGCTTCGGAAATGCCACGAACCATCGCACCCGTGGCTTGCGTGTCGGACGATGCCATGCCTTGGCCTTCAAGCAGCGCTGTCACACGCGTGACACCCGGCACCCGTTCGATGCGGGCGCGCACTTCTTTATAATCGATCATGGGGCCCTGATCCTGCCGATAGATCGTAGCGTGACCCGAAAAGCCCAAGACTTTGCTCAACAACTCATTGTGAAAGCCGTTGAAGATCGCCAGCACCACGACGAGTGTTGCAACACCCAGCAAAATCCCCAGAAAAGAAAACAGCGAGATGATAGAAATGAAACCTTCCTTGCGGCGCGCGCGCAGGTAACGCATGGCCAGCATACGTTCGTACAACGAGAAAGGTTTTGTATCGGGAAGCGCCATCAGCCAGCCAGATGCGCTGCGACTTTGTCGAGCGGCACATTTTCGCGGTGACCTGTGCGGCGGTTCTTGATTTCAGCAACGCCTTCTTTCAAACCGCGCGGGCCGATGATGACCTGCCAAGGCAGACCGATCAAATCCATCGCGGCAAACTTCGCACCGCCGGGCTGATTGCGATCATCATAAAGCACATCCTTGCCGCGGGCGCTGAGTGCCTTGTAAATCTTGTCGGCTGCTTCATCAGCTGCTGCATCACCAACCTTGATATTGATGAGGCCGATATCGAAAGGTGCCACGGACTCTGGCCAGATGATGCCGTCCTTGTCGTGGCTGGCTTCGATGATGCCAGCGACCAGCCGCGACACGCCAATGCCGTAGCTTCCAGATTCGAGGGTGATCATCTTGCCCTCAGGCCCTTGCACGACTGCACCCAGTGGTTCTGAATATTTCGTGCCAAAGAAAAAGATGTGCCCGACTTCAATGCCGCGCCCCGTGACGCGGCGTTCCGCTGGCACGCGCTCATCATAATCAGCTGCATCATGCATGTCCGAGGTGGCGGCATATTTCGATGTGAATTCGCCCACCAGTTTTGCAACCGCATCAACATTGTCATAGTCGATTTCGAAATTCGCCCAATCCATATCGTGCAGCGACTTGTCGAAGAACACTTCGCTCTCGCCCGTTTCTGCGAGGATCAAAAACTCGTGAGAGTCGGTGCCGCCGATGGGGCCGGTCTCGGCGCGCATCGGCACGGCCTTCAATCCCATGCGGGCAAATGTCTTGAGATAGCTGACGAACATTTTGTTATAAGAATGTTGGCCCGCCTCGCGCGAGATATCAAACGAGTATGCATCCTTCATAAGGAACTCGCGGCCACGCATCACACCAAAACGCGGACGCACCTCGTCGCGGAATTTCCACTGGATGTGATAGAGATTGCGTGGCACGTCCTTGTAGCTCTGCACACCGCTGCGAAAGATGTCCGTGATCATTTCTTCGTTAGTTGGGCCGAACAACATTTCGCGCTCATGGCGATCCGTGATGCGCAGCATTTCCTTGCCGTAAGCATCATAGCGACCGGACTTGCGCCAAAGATCAGCTGATTGAATTGTTGGCATCAGCACTTCGATGGCACCCGCCGTATTCTGTTCTTCGCGAACGATCTGTTCGATCTTTTTGAGGACGCGAAAGCCCAGCGGCAGCCACGAATAGGAGCCAGCCGCTTCCTGGCGGATCAGGCCCGCCCGCAACATCAACGTGTGGGAAACGATCTCCGCTTCCTTTGGGTCGTCTCGCAAGGTAGGGAGAAAATACTGTGAAAGGCGCATGATATGAGGAGAATCTCTTTGAAATCGGGGTATTCAAGCTCTTTGTAACAATTCATTGACGAACTCAAGCTTCGTTCACTTTTGCCCTTGGCAATCAGTCAATTTTCGGGCTAGCGTCCGCCCGCCTGAAAAAATAATCGCAGGCACCGAGGTTGACTGATGCAACACATCACAGCGCCTGGGTCTGGGGAGGAAGTACAATAAGTCTTGAAATGGAAGGCCGAAGTTAAAATCGGGGGCCACCGATCAAGATAGCGGGTTTTCCCGATACTGGCGGAGTTCGCAAGAACTCCGCCTTTTTATTTCACTTCCCTTTGAATGCCGTGACTTCAATTTCGATTTTCATGAACTCATCGATCAACCCTGTCACCATCATCGTCGCCGCGGGACGAATATCGCCGAACCACTTTTTGAGTGCGGGTTGACAAGCGGCAAAGTCGGCAGCGTTCGGCAGCAAGTAGTGTACGCGCACCACATCGCTCATCGCAAAGCCAGCTTGCTTCAATGCGGCGTCGATATTACGAAAAGTCTGTTCTGCCTGCGTGGCGACATCATCAGAAATCGTCATGGTCGCGTATTCATAACCCGTGGTTCCGGCGACGAAACACCAGTCGCCTTGCACAACAGCGCGGGAATAAGCGTGGTCAATTTCAAACTGTGATCCGGATGAAATGAGTTTGCGCATTATGCTGCCTTTACTTTTTGTCGGGGCATGGCCACCGCGGTTTCACTGCCAACAATACGCACCTCGCGCTGTGGGAAGGGCATGGAAATCCCAGCCTCTTTCAACGCATCCCAAATCAAAAAACGCACATCGGACAGAAACTTGTCGCGCCCATTCACGCCACTGACCCAGAACTCAACGGCGAAATTCACCGAACTGTCGCCAAAGCCTTGCATCACGACTTCGGGTCCGAGGTCACCCTTGAGCACGCGCTCATGCCGCGACACGGCTTCTTCGACGAGGGGCGGCACAGCATGCATGTCGGTGTCGTAAGCCACACCGAATGTCACGATGTAGCGTTGGTGCGGATCTTCATTGGTCCAGTTGAGAAAGCTCGTGGTGATGAAGCGGTCATTTGGCACCATGATGTCCTTGCCATCGTTAGTCGCAAGGATTGACGAGCGCATGTTCATCTGCCGCAGCGTACCGGATTTGCCATCTTCCATTTCGATATAGTCGCCAATTTTCAGCGAGCGTTCGAGCAGCAAGATGATGCCGGAAATGAAGCTCGAGGCAATTTGCTGCAGACCAAAACCGATGCCCACACCAACGGCACCGCCAAACACCGCTAGCGCCGTGAGATCAAGGCCGAGAATGTTAAGTAGCAACAAGCCCACAATCGCGAAGACAAAAAGCTCCAGCGCCTTGGCCGCGAGCTCGCGGGTTTGGATATCAATGGAAGCCTGATCACGAATGACCTTCTGGCCCGCCGTTGCCGAAGTGCGCCCCAGCCAGAACAGGATGCCGCCGAAGATCGCTGCCTTGGAAAGTGCCAGAAGTGAAATACGGATATTGCCCGCAGCAAAGGCAATCGAATCCAATGCCGAGGTGAACTGGTTGAAATATCCCAGCGCATAAATCGCAGCCACGGGAAGTGCGATCCAGCGGGCAACAGCGTTGATGACGGGATGCGTCAGGAACCGCATGATCACCGCGTGGAGCAAGCGGACAAGGGCAAGACTCTGTGCGATACGAATAAGCCAACTGGCCCCAAGTGCTGCATCAGCCACACTTGCCGCAATCGCCATCAAGGCGACGAACAGCGCAGGCTCAACCAGATTGCGGCAGGAGAACGCCAGCCGCTGATAGCGCAGCAAACGACCTTCAGTTGGTTCCGCGCGCAACAGCGGAACGCGCGTCAGAATTTGTTTTGCTGCGATTTTCGCCAGCACCCAGAGGCCAGCAACAGCGATGACCTGCGCATAAAATTGCGGGCTGGCGAGCCATTGCATCGCCGTGTCGAGATAGGGTTGCAGATAGGCTTGGAGAGTTTCGAGATTCATGGCGAGGTACTTTTTATTTTTTCCAGATATCGCCCCAGTCAATCTTCTTGGCGCGCTTGTAATCCGGCTTGTCGCGCGCCGCAATCATTCGTTCCTCTGCTTTTCCATCTTCGCACAAGCGCAATTTGACGCCAATCTTGGACGTCGCCGGTGGCGCAATGACGCGAGCACCTGATTGAGGGACAACTTGGCGCGACAGCACCAGATAGCTGAACGGCTCATCTTCAAACGGCACGCTGGCATTTTTGGCGTGCATGTGCGCGCGCGACCGTGACAGCCGCACTTTGAAGTGACACCAGTCATCTCCCGTCATTGGACATGCCAATTGATGCGTACACGGAGTAATCACTTGGGCACCTTGGCGCAGTAGCGTGTCGCGCGCAATCCGCAGGCGCGCAAAGCCTTGCGGCGTGCCGGGCTCGATCAACAGCAAAACCTGTTGCGCGCGCGCCCACATGCGGTTCGCGGTTTCAGCCATCGCCTCAAGCGGCAGCTCGGCCAGCATATAGGACGCAACGACAAGATCGGCCTTGGCCTCAAGCGAGCGCTCGGCACATCGTTGCAACTGCGCACCAACGAGGGCAGGGAGATCGCTCGCTTTGTTCAACTGCTCAGCAAGTGTTGCGAAATCGCGATCCTGTTCGCATTGCGTGATGTGCTGAAGCGCAGGCCATTGCGCCAGTGCGGCCCAGCAGGCCGTGCCAGGCCCTGTACCGATATCAAGCAGCGAGACGGGCGCAAATTCCGGCAGTACTTGCGCAACCGCTTCCATGACGCGCTGGTTCGCCGCAAACGTGGCTGGCACACGCGCCGCGAGATAGGCGCGGATATCAACCGAAGCTGAAGTAGCCCCGCGCCTATAGGCAGCGGTAAGTGTGGCCGACGGTGCGGCAAGCCCGCCAGAGACTTCGACCAACTGGCGCACCACATCATCAAGTTTGCCGGGATAGGTCAAATGCATCGCTCCAATTGCTGACAATCTTGTCAGTTGCCCGCAAGCCCATGCAAAGTCTATGCTTGTGTCAAGAACTGTGACGGAATCATAACTTCTTCCGTCATCCTCGCGAAAGCGGGGACCCAGACTTTCAACATCTCATCATTTGAAAGTCTGGGTTCCCGCTTCCGCGGGAATGACGAGTAAGTGGTGAATCTGATATTCGCACCACTGAACCAAAGGACCCCAAATGTTCAAATCATTCTTCCCCAGCCCGAAATTGTTTTTTGGATCGGGGGTATTGTGGAGCTTGCTTTGTGTTTTGATTTGGTACTTTTCTGCCAGCGATTGGGGAGCGTCGGTAGGACTGCCGAACCCACCGGAAGGAACGCCACCGAATGTAGGCGCGTCTAGGTTTCTGACGCCTGAGTTCGTTTGGTTCTATATTTACTATGCAAGTGCAGTAACTATATTTGGAACGTTTTGGTGGTTCAGAGATCGGCACCCGTGGTCAGCATGGTCGATACTCGGATCGGCTCTCATCATTTTCGTTACTTATTTTCAGGTGCAAGTTAGCGTAGGTATCAATGAATGGTACGGACCCTTCTACGATTTGATCCAAGATGCAGTTTCTAAGAAGCGCGTGGTAACTCTTTCAGAATTTTTCGGCTACATGTTCTCGGTATCTGGATTGCTTTTCGTGGCTGTTTTTGTAGCGGTCGCAGTAAGATTTTTTGTTGTGCACTATATATTCAGGTGGCGCACAGCAATGAACGATTTTTACACATCACATTGGGAAAAGCTGAGATCAATCGAGGGCGCTTCACAGCGGGTACAGGATGACACCATGCGCTTTGCGCGTTCGTCGGAGGATATTGGTGTTGAAATAATTGAATCTATAATGGTCCTGATTTCGTTCTTGCCTGTTTTGCATTCCCTTGAAGGAGCAGTCAAAGAGGTCCCATTAATCGGCAGCATTCCATATCCACTTGTAGCAATTTCCATTGTATGGGCGATCTTTGGTACAGGTATTGTTGCGCTATGCGCGGCAAAACTTCCAGGTCTCAACTTCAAGAACCAACGGGTTGAAGCTGCCTATCGTAAGGAGCTGGTTTATGGAGAAGATGACGCAAGCAGAGCAACTCCACCAAGTCTGTCAGACTTGTTCAAGAATGTGAAAAAGAACTATTTCACTTTGTACATGCACCAGATATATTTCAACTTGGGTCGCGTTTCATTCCTGCAAGCCAACAGTATCATGCCTTTTTTGATTTTGGCTCCAACCATTGTGGCAGGGACAATTACGCTCGGTGTCATGGAACGCATTTTGAATGCGTTCGGGAAAGTGCGGGACTCATTCAACTTCCTCGTCAATTCTTGGTATCCAATTGTCGAGCTAATTTCGATCTATAGGCGTCTCAAGGCTTTTGAGGGCGCTATTGATGGCACGGTCGACATTGCTGCTGACGAGGCATATGGAAGGGATGATGTAAGAAGCGCTGTCCCCGCAGAATAACGGTCGCAGTCACTCCGCCATCACCAGCTTCACGCGGCGTTCTTGCTCGCGTTGGCGCAATTGTTCTTCGGTTTGGGCGATGTAGTCGCGTGTCAGGGGCAGGGCGTTTTGTGACCTTGTGAACTGGATCTGGAAATTGTTCAGTCCGCCGTAACGAAATGCGCATTCGGAGGCGGCGAGGTAGAATTCCCACATGCGGCAGAAACGCTCGTCGTAAAGCGCTTTCGCTTCAGCCCGCCGCGCCGCGAAACGCTCGCGCCAATGTGCAATGGTCTTGGCGTAGTGCAGCCGCAGGATTTCGATGTCGGTGACATAGAGCCCTGCCATTTCGATTTCCGGCAGCGCTTCCGAGAGTGCCGGGATATAGCCTCCGGGAAAAATGTGCTTCCATATCCACGCGTTGGTGGCGCCCGGGCCATCTGGGCGGTTGATTGAATGGAGCAGGGTGACACCATCGGGCTTCAGGAGCGCACGTACCTTGCTGAAAAATTCGCCATAGTGGTTGATGCCGACATGTTCGAACATGCCCACAGAAACGATACGATCAAATTTCTCCTCAAGCAGGCGATAATCCTTGAGTAGAAATTTCACTTGCCCGCCGAGGCCGCGCGCCACAGCTCGCTCATTTGAAACGGCATGTTGCTCTTCCGAGAGCGTGACGCCCGTAACCTCTGCCCCGCAATATTCGGCGAGGTACATGCCAAGCCCGCCCCAGCCCGAGCCGATGTCGAGCACGCGCATACCGGGCTCGATCGAAAGCTTCGCCGCGATATGGCGCTTCTTGGCGAGTTGCGCTTCTTCAAGGCTCCTGCCTTCCTGATCAAAATAAGCGCATGAGTATTGCCGATCGGAATCCAGAAAAAGTTCATAAAGCCTGCCAGACAGGTCGTAGTGATGCGCGACGTTTTCTTGCGCCTTGCCAACCGGATTTTGCTGGTTGACGCGCCGCAGCGTTGCGCGCGCCACATGCACCGCCCGGTGCAACGTATTTCCCAGCAAGCGATCAGTGTTGATATGCGCCAGGGCGATGAGGTCAAAGACCGTCCCTTGCAAAATCTCCAGGTCTCCGTCCATGTAGCATTCGCCAAGGCCCAGTTCGGGATCAACGGCGATGCGCCTTTCGGCGAGTGAGTTCGTGAGCTTGATGTGAATTGTCTCGCCAGCCCCGTCACCGAAACTGCGGGTCATGCCGTCGGCAAAGGTTACTTTCAAGTGTCCGCGCTGGATAAGGCGCTTTAACATCGCTTGCAAAACCATCACTCACCATCCCGTGAGATCAGCAGCGGACGTGCCCTTCGATTGCCGTGCCGTCTCAACCTTGAACGATTATAAGTTAAGTCTTGCTGGCGGGTTTTTCAAGGAGGCCCCGACGGGCGAGGTTTCTGAACAAGTGACTTGTGCCGAATGTCCACGGATCGGCTTCATGCGCGAAGACCATGCGATTGGTGAGCGCGCCAAGTTCTTTGGATGATACGGTCACCACATCGCCGATCTTGTGGGTGAAACCAGCACCCTTGGTATCGCGATCAGCGACGGGTGCGAACACTGTGCCAAGATAAAGCACGGCACCATCGGGATACTGATGATGCGGCCCGATCATTTGCGAAACGAGATCGGCGGGATCGCGGCTGATCTTGGCCATGTTGCTTGAACCCTCAAGCACATAACCATCCTCGCCCTCGACGGTGAGCGAGAGTTCCATCTTGCGCACGTGCTCAAGCGAAAAGCTTTCATCAAACAGTCGGATGAAAGGGCCAAGCGCAGCACTTGCATTATTGTCCTTGGCCTTGCCGAGGAGGAGTGCTGAGCGCCCTTCAACGTCACGCAAGTTCACATCATTTCCCAATGTCGCGCCAACGATCTTGCCAGTCGAGGCAACAACCACAACAACTTCAGGCTCGGGATTATTCCAGTTTGAAATCTTGTTGAGCCCTGCCTCTGCACCATGACCAACAGCGGCCATAACAGGAGCCTTTGTGAAAATTTCAGCATCCGGCCCAATTCCCACTTCGAGATATTGCGACCATGTCCCTTTCTCGATCAGCACTTGTTTCAATTGCATCGCTTCGGCAGAACCTGGCTTCAGCTGTGAGAGATCGTCACCGATCAGGTCCTTGATGCTCGCGCGAATTTCTGCAGCGGCTTTCGGATTGCCGCGCGCCTTTTCTTCAATCACGCGCTCCAGCATCGAGACAGCAAATGTTACGCCTGCTGCCTTCACCGACTGCAGATCGACGGGAGCGAGTAGGCGTGTGGCAGCACCTGTGGCCGTAAGCTTCAACAGCTCGGCCACAGAAAACAGATGCTCGCCTTGCGCCGCCTTCGCAGCTGACGCAGGCTTATCCGTCTCGCAAAGATCGCGCATCGTTGCGAAGCTGGATGTGATGTCGAAGACTTCACCGGCTTCGATCTTGATTACGCAAGGTCCATCAGCAGAAGCAACCCAGGCGCGACCAACCAGCGTGCCTGCTGCTGGAACGGCGCTCTGATCAACGATGCGATTTTGAAACTTGTTCATGTCTACCCCTGCGATCACATTAGCCTAAAGTACAATCAACCGCAGAAGAAAATCCCACAGTCATTCAAGCTCCATTAAACATGAACAGCCTAGCTCATACATACCGGTGGAGCAGTTAATTGTGTTAAAGTCATTCAAATCAAATAATCAGCATAAGCTGAATCTCGCGAATTTCATTCGATCACTTTCAAGACGCGTCATAGCGGCAATAGTTGCGATGGCACTCACAGCCACCAGGTATTGGCGCACGGAGTCTGGATTGGCTCAAACACTGGTAGTACATTGGACTACAGTGCAGCCACGATCACACTTTTGCAGAACAATATTGCAGCGGGCATTCCCGGTTTCGCAGTCGGTGACTTCATAGAGTATCAGGCCAACCTGCCAGTAGGCGTGTTTGGCACCACAGCAGGCCCGAATGGATATGTCACATTCTATCCGCCGAGCGGTACCGAAGTGGCAGGCGCATATATCGTCGATGCGGCGGGCGCACCGATCAACTCAGCTCTCCCCGGCGGCATGAGCCGCGGTTGGGGACCACGCGGACAGAACACCTTCTTCACTGGATTGAATGGTTGGACCCTGAATCCGGCTGCATGCTCAAGCGCTGGCTATACTGCCGCCAACTGTAACTCCGGACTGGCCTATATCTACGGTGACTCCGGCGTTTTCTATTCAACCAACGCCGACACTGCGATGTACACTGGTGGTGGCAATGCGATTACTTATGCAAATGGCTACGTCGTCAACCCAACAGTGACGACGGGCTGGACCAGCGCAGGTGGTGCAGGCAATGTGCGCGTGCATAACAAATGGGACGCTGTGCAGGCCAATGCATTCGGCGCCAATTCGGTTCTCGCAAATCCAGGCTTCGCCGGACCGGACATCACCCAGATCGCGACTTCAGGACGGGCATCAACACCCTATCGCTCCGGCAGTCCGGTCGCTGGTCCTGATAGCGGGCAGATGCTTGATCGCAACGGCGTCACTGGTCCTTGGCAACGCGTGTCGTATGGCGGTTCATGTTTCGCCGACGATCCGACGATTGTCGGCGTCGAAGGACCTGCCAACGGCATTGGCTCGGTCGTTCCACAAGCTGCTGGTGGTGCCGTCAATTCCATCAATGTGTGTACTTCAACAGGCGCGGGCTACGCCCCATCAGATGCCACGCCGCTTCCTGTGACAACAAAGGCAGTTCGTTTCGCAACTGGCATTGTCACAAGCGGTCAGATTGTACGCGTCAAGGTCAGACTGAAGGTCACCAATCCAAGCAATATCGTCGCAAACTTCGAAGGTCACGGTTCCGACTCGATGCAGATCGGCACGACGACGGCAGGTAACGACAATCCGTGGCGCTATTGGTTGGGCGCACCTGTTTCGGCTTCAGCCGCAAGTAACAGGTTGCTCGTCAGCAAACAGATCGTCAAAGTGAACGGAGGCGCTTACAACGGCACTTCCGTTCCTCCCAACGCGACAATCCGCTACCGCGTTTCTTATGCAAATGGTTCGATGGGTCCGCAGACCAACGTGCAGGTTTCCGATGTGCTGCCCGTGCAATCGGTATCAACAAGTAACTACACGGTTATCAGTGGTTCAAATATCACGCCAGCAGTTCTACCCAGTTCGGGCACATTCAATTTCCTGCCGATTGCTACACTTGCACAGGGCACGGGCGGTGCAATTGAGTTTGACGTAGCGACTACTTCAGCACTTGGCCAGACCATCACCAATCAAGCGCGTGTTGCCAGCACACAGGTAACGACGCCAGTCACTGCTTCAGTTGCTACAACAGTAGTGGCCGCCAGCCCGCAGCTCTCGCTTTTGAAAACAGCAAGCGTAGCCAGCGTTTCGGCGGCTGGTGCTGTCATCACTTACACAATAGCAGTTGCCGATAGCGGCAACACGACCTTGTCGAGCGTTGCAGTAACCGATCCCCTTGGTCCGGTCATCTGCCCAAGTTCAGGCACCAACATTGTCAGCTCGCTTGTCGCGGGTGCCACTGAAAACTGCTCGATCAGCTATACGGTCCCTCAAGTGGTTTTTGATAACAATGGCGGCGGTGATGGCGACATTGACAATACCGCAACTGCCTCTGCAACATTTGCTGGCTCACCATTGTCAGCAAACGGGTCAGCAACAGTTGGCCTGACCATCACGCCCGCACTTACAATTCTGAAACAGGCCAACACAGCTGGGCCCGTCAACAACGGTGACAATATTGGCTACACCTTCCTCGTCACCAATAGCGGCAACGTGACCTTGACCAATGTCACGGTTACTGATGTCCACCAAGGCTTCGGCTTAGCGCCCATTCCGGGTAATGAAATGATCGTTGCGCCATTCGGCAACTCAAGCGACGCAGCTACCAATGCATCATGGGATACACTGGCACCAGGCGATACCGTAAAGTTCACAAGCACGTATACCGTCGTGCAAGCGGACATTGATAATCTGCAATAGTTGTGGATGGCGTGGGCAAATGGCATGCAGCTGCATGCCAACGACTTATGCTACGGGGAGCGTGTTGATGTTGACTGCTTCCAGCTGTTTCTGAAACTGAATACCCACACCTTGTTCGATGTAGCGCATCACGCGACCTTTCATACGACCCAGCATCAAATATGTGCCGAGAGCCGGAAGGACGTCGGTCTTGATGGCTGCACCGGATAAGGAAATGTCCATGACTTCACATTGATAGACACGGCCATCGGGCAGGGTGATCTGTGAGGTTTTTTCAATCGGTTCGTAGCGTGTATGACGGCGGCTTTCAGCCCCACCTGTCTGTCTCTTCTCCAGGAAGTCGATCCGCGCTTTCAAGCGGTCCAGCCTCGCCCCCGTAGCAGTAAATTTGATTTCGAATCCACGTTCAGTATGGTGACCTGAAATGGCTTCTACGCGCCCGACTTCTTCGAGATAAGCAACGATCGAAACGCCGATCAGGGGCCGCAATTCTGAAACAAAATTTGCACCCTCATAAGTGACGTCCGTCACTTGGCAGGCGTGCTCCGTCATGTCCGGAAGCATGAAGCGACCGAAAACAACGTTCGACAATAGCTCTGTGCCGATTTCTTCGTTATCAGCCGGTTCGTCTGTGTATGCGAGATTGTTCACGTCTTTACCTCTCAGTACCCCGTCAACCGCCTCTCCCAGACAGGCTGGATTCCGCTGTGGAAACCTCCTCTACCTTACGGAAAGATTAGTAAATGGATCGTTAAGAAGCAGGAAAGACCTTAGGCTCTTCCACCTTGGATCACGCGAAGTGAAACAGGTTGAGGCTGCATGGCGTACTGCGCGATATCAGCAGGTGTGGAGTGTTCCGTCCAGATCAAGCGATTGGACACGAGCTCACGGCTTACGATTGCGTCATAATCCAGTGTTTCGGTGTTGCAGAAAGGAAAAAGTCCGCCCATGATCTGGATACGGCTTGAACCACGCATTTCCACTGGCACCGCAACCATTTCAGTTCCAACTACGTCATTTTTAGATGTGCCAAGGCGCATACGAAAAGCACTTGGTTGCAATGCCGTCGCTGTCAGCGCAAGCGAGCGGCAAATAACCGAGCGCTCGAAACTATCCCAACCTTCCAGCGCGTCAGTACCCGTCATTGTCATTCGAAAAATTTCACCGATTTTGGTGCCAGCTAACCGAAACCTGTATTGATCAGTCAGAAGGTCACGATCCAACACAAACATGTAGGGCAAAATATCTGAAATAGGTGCCAGCATGAAACTGTCGCGATCTGGACAGGCACGCGCTCCCCTGCTGGCTTCCCAGTGGCGGAAGAACTTCCGGCTAAGGGGATGCAGCAGCGGTCCTTCAGCAACAATGTTTTCGTTTTGCGTGGTTTTTTGCATTTGACACCAGAACTTCTTATTGACCCCCGTCACCGTAAGGGCCTTGTGCCATTCGTGAACGTTTGCTCTATTCTATGCACTGGCTGTGCCACGTGGCGGGAGATTCAGATGTCAACAGTCGCCGATCCGAGAAAGTCAACCTTGGATGACAGAAAAGATAAAATTCCGGCCTTTGACGTTCCCCTGGTTGTAGCCGGGCTCATCGGATTTCTCATTTTGATCCATGTCTTGCGTGTTATCGGGGGGCAGAGCATGGAATCGTGGATGAACGGCGTATTGGCCTTCATCCCTGAGCGGTTCCAATCCGGCACACAGATCGAACAAACTCCCGGTTCAAAATGGTGGTCGTTCCTGACCAGTGGGTTCATCCACTTGGACTGGTTGCATCTGGGCTTTAATTGCGTGTGGCTATTGGTGTTCGGCACGCCTGTGACCCGTGTACTCGGCAGTTGGCGGTTCTTGCTTCTCTTTTCTGTGGCCACAATTGCAGGAAGCGCTGCCATCCTTGCAAGCCATTGGGGGGAGCGGCTCTATCTTCTTGGCGCATCAGGTGGAGTGTCGGGCCTGACCGCTGCGGCCATTCCCATCATGTATGGCATTGCGGGGGATCCCCGCACCAGACAGCTGATCCACGCGCTCAGCCTGCCTGCTTATGCCAACAATGTCCGTGCACTGACGTTTACTGTGGTCTGGTTTGCCTTGCAGATCATCCCGCAATGGGCAACGGGTACATCAAGCCTGGTGACCGGCACCGCGTTCCTCGACGAGCGGCCAATTGCCTGGGAAGCGCATCTCGGAGGATTTGTGGCTGGATTGATCATGTTCTTTCTTTTGCGCGCGCAAATGCTTTCGGCGCAGCAAAAAACGTGATAGCTTTCCGCTGGAGCGGCTGGGGGCGAATACGGAGGAAGATCATGCCTGTTTCCCAAATCCTTAAAGCCAAAGGCAACGCAGTGATTTCTGCCGCGCCGACTGATAGCGTAGGTGCCGTCACCAAGGTATTGGCAGATAATCGCATCGGTGCTGTTCTCATCATGGGCGTTGGTGACAGTATCGCTGGCATCGTTTCCGAACGGGATATCGTGAACGCCATTGCCGTGAAGGGTTCGTCGGTGCTCGCTGAACCGATCAGTCAACTGATGACCCGCGACATCAAAACATGTTCCAGCACAGACAGTGAAGAAACGCTGGTGACCCTGATGACCAACAACCGCATTCGCCATTTGCCTGTCGTCGACCGCGGTAAACTTGTTGGCATGATCTCGATTGGCGACGTGGTGAAATTCCGCATGCAGGCGATCGAGCGCGAGTCTGACGAGTTGAAGGATTATATCCGAACGGCAGGTTGATCTCTAGCGTAACCGGAAATTAACCATATCTGGTCGAAATGGATTCATCTTTGAAGGAATCCATCGGTGGCACGTTTCGCGCGTTATTTTGGTTTGTCATTTTTCCTGCTCGCGCCGACCTTGGCTATCGCAGCACCTTTCGGGCCTGAAGAGGCAACCGAGCTTTTGGCCAAGACAATGGCCGCCGATATTAAGTGCCAGGTGCTAAGCCCGAACGAGCGTGATCAGTTGCAGACATTCGTGGCGCAAGCTGAAATCGCACTTGCCGAACAAACTAATGTTCCGACCACCAAGGCTGCGCTTGAGCGTGGTCGTGTAACAGGAGGTAAAATTGCCTGTGACGCAACAACAGCCAAGGCCATACGCGGCGTATTGGCCACAACCCGTGATGCGATGGCGTCGGCAGTCGATTTGCGCGACAATGAAGAAGAGCCAAAGCCTGAAGTAGAAATCGCATCAAAATCGCTGATGCCAAAGAAAGCAGTAGCTCCTAAAAAAATCGAACCCGAGGTTGCTGTCGACAAAACAGTCAACGTTGACAAAAAGATCGCCATTGTGAGCGCAGTCAAGCCGCCAGCTAAACCAGTGGCACCTGCGCCGAAAGTCGCGACAAAAAAACCGGAAAAGAAGATAGTTGATGACGCGCCTATTCAGACGGCATCAATCAAGAAGCCTGCACCAGAGAAAACGGCAGCGAAGAAATCACCTGACACACTAAAGCTCACGGCCTATTCAAAACTTGCTGAGTCTTACTTCCATGAATTGAAGTGCCGCACCATGAGCAAAGGTGAAGTACAGACATTTTATGCCCGCGTGTTGAAAAACCACAAAACGGCTGTGGCCGCGCACGGTGGCGGCACGGTGTCATCCGAACTGCGGGCGGCACAGGCCCGCGCCAATGGAAAAGCCTGCGGATAACGCTATCCCTAACCCAAGGTTACGAGACTCGTTTCGTTAAGTATCGCCAGAAAGCTGCTGCTAACTGTCTTCGAAACACTTTCAATTTGAGACAAATGTAAGACCTAATTTACCGAAAACATTCAGTGCGCCTTAAAGGCCGGGGCGTAGTCTGATCCTATCACGAGGAAAGCCCATTGAAGGTTTTCCCGCCAACATAACGGGATAGGTGGAACATGAATGTACAGGTCTTGGGGGAACTCACACGCGCTCCAGTCGAAACGAAGCGCGCTGAAACGAAATCACGCTATTTGGAGTCGCTGACGCTGATCGAACGTCTGCATCGCCGCCTGCTCGATGTGATCAAGGATGACTTTGATCGCACCGGCGACAAGGAAGTCAATCCGGTTCAGGCGCTGCTGCTGTTCAACATTTCAGATGCTGAACTCACGGCAGGCGAATTGAAAACCCGTGGTCACTACCAGGGCTCAAACGTTTCTTACAATCTGAAGAAGCTGGTTGAAGCAGGCTATGTGAACCACGAACGCTCAAGCGCCGACAAGCGCTCCGTGCGCATCAGCCTCACCGAAAAGGGCAGGGCGATCCGCTTGCGCGTCGATCAGCTCTATAACCGTCAGCTGCAAGCCATCGAAGAAGTTGTCGGCCTGAATGTTGACGAGTTCGACCGCATCAACAAATCACTCGCCCGTTTGGAGCGCTACTGGACCGATCAAATTCTCTATCGCCTCTGATAGAATTGCGACTGGCCACTCAGTAAGAAGGATCATATTTTTTACTTTGTCGATCAGTTGCCTGTTTGGGGTGTACTCAGCCGCCCAGTATTTACCCGATCCCGCAGGACGGATCGACCGGATGTAAGCCTGCAATGCCGGATGCATGGGCATGCGCCGGATCGCAAAGCATTCTGAAACTGCAATGTATTTCCAAATCAGACGCGGGTCTTTTTCAAATTCCGGCTGGAGTTTGTACTTGTACTCGATCTTTCGGAGATCATTCAAATAGGGCTGACGTTCGGGCAAGATCAGGTTTTTCGCTTCGTCTGCCTTGCGCCAAATCTCAAAATCCTCACGCGTGGCTTTGTGCACACTCGCCTTGATGAACTTGAGTTTCGAGCGCGTGCCCTCAAATGCATCATCCGTCAGGTAGAGATAACCCAACGACAAATCATCGGCATTTTCATACCAGAGCAGCGGTGGCAGATAGTTTGCTGGCACCTTGCCATTGTCTGTCGTCATGCCATCGCAGCCGTCCTGCGTGACCAGTTGCACAGCGTGATTATTCTTGATGCGCACCGCGTAATAGTAAGGATACTGCTTTACGCTGAAACCTGCCCCACCCCCACCGCCGCCATAAACCGTTGTTGAACAGGCAACGACAACATTGAATTCCAGCGGTTCGCCATCCGCTATCATGCTCGCCGTGATGCGGAAAAACGACTCGTGTGGATTCGGCTTGGTGGGCTTTCCCTGATCACGCAGCACGAACGAAGAAATGCCAATGAACGCCAGAATGAAAACTGCAAACACGCTCAGCAGTGTGTTGACCTCGCGGTGTTTCTTAACCGGCATCGTTTGCGGTCCTCTCTGGCGACTGGCTATTTTGCCCAGCGTGCAGCGTTTTTATTGGCGCGTCGCCAAGAAAAAGCCCGCACCGCTTCACCAAAACCAAATTCTGCAAGGATTCTCGCATCGCCCCCGAAGTCCCCCAACGTCCAACTTGTCACATTAACAAAAACTTAACATGATGCAACCTCCGTGAAGTGGGAGTGCGCATTATCGAAGTATTGGGGACGTTATCCTTTCGAAGTATTGGGGACGTTACCCTTTAATTCGCTCCGTGCACGGATTAATCGTTCCGTTCTGACGATCGATCAGGCCGACACCTCCCTCCCGCTTTGCGTACTCCCACACGCGCTGGCCGCGAACGACAAGTCGTTCCGGCGGGCGCAAGGGAGGAAAGGCCACGAGCTAGGTTGACTTATGGTCGCAATACAAAACGTGCTGTGCGCAAGGGAGAAAAAGGCCGCGAAATCTGGGGGCAGGGGACTTTGGCTGCCTGTTGCGCAATTGCCTCAAGTGAGGTTTTTGTCGGGAAAGCGGTTCCATTGGCGGGCAAAACCTGATTCTTAGGGGGGTAAGGGCGAATCTTCGACTTCACGACCTATTATTTTGACCGGGACACGGCGGGTTGGTATATTTGCCGAAATGAATGATTTCCCCCGCGGCGGCAGCGAGCGGGGGAAATCGCGTAAAAGCAGGCGAGTCCATCTTGAATATATTTCGTATTTTGACAGCAAGAACTATGTTTGCGGCGGCAATGATCAGCCTGACTGCAGTTGCGTTTGCGCCTGCAGTTTCTGCAGCAGTTGTGACGCCGGGCGACAACAGCAAGGCGACCACGACGACAGAAGTTGTCACCAACAAGAAAATCTCGCCGATGTTGCGCATCGACAGCGCACGCGCTGCACGTATTGCAGTCGACAAATATGCCGAGATCGTCGCCAATGGCGGCTGGCCCAAGGTTCCGCGTGGCAACTATTCGCGCAATAAAAAGTCGGATAACACCACAGTGTTGAACCGCAGGCTTTACCTCGAAGGCTATTTGTCCGAGCAGGCCGTTTCGGGCGATCAGGCCAATGTATTCTCTGTGCTGACCGAGCAGGCGGTTGCCCGCTATCAGCGCAACATGGGCCTTGCTGTTACTGGCAAGGTTGATGGCGCAACGCTGGCCCAGTTGAACATTCCAGCAGGAACGCGTTTGCGCACGCTCGAAGCCAACGTGGCGCGCATTGAAATCTATTCCGAAAATCTCGGCGATCGTTACTTGCTCGTGAACATTCCGTCCTCACACATTGAAGCGGTGAGCGGTGGGCGGATGTATTCCAAGCACAATGCAATTGTGGGTCGCCCGGAGCGGCCAACGCCAGTTGTCATGACGCCACTGACGCAAGTCCGGTTCAATCCCTATTGGCATGCGCCAGCTTCGATTGTTGAGCGCGATATCCTGCCGCGCATGAATAATGGTACGCGCGTTCTTGAAGAAATGAACGTCAAGGTGTTCAAGGGCGGCAATCTTGATGAAGAAATCGATCCTTCTGACGTCGATTGGTCAACGGCAGTTCCTGATGATTACCTGTTCCGCCAGGAGCCCGGGCCAACGAATGCCATGGCGACGGCAAAGATTGAATTCTCCAGCCCGTTCGGAATTTATCTGCACGACACGCCGGAAAAAAACCTGTTCAAATCCGGCCGACGCTTTTTCTCGTCGGGCTGCGTTCGCGTTCAGAACATGCCGTTGCTGGTAAATTGGGTGCTGAACGGTCAGGACGGTTATGGCCCGGACCAGATTTCAGCAATGGAAGAAACCCTCGAGCGCAAGGATGTGAAGCTTGCTGCTCCGCCGCAGTTACGCGTGACTTATCTCACCGCATGGCCATTGGCCGACGGCACAGTTTCGTTCCGCGATGACATTTATCAACTCGACCAGACAGGCTTCACCGTTGGTCAGCCATTGCCACCGGGCGAAGTGAGCGAGGAGGGGCTTCGTTATGTGTTGAAGCCTGTGCCGCGCCTGCTGGCTCAAGTTGATGCCGCAGAAGCAGAAGGCGTTGGCATTTTTAGTGGTCGCAAATTGTCGCCGCTGAAACCAGGACAGACTCCACCAAAGCGCAAGCCCGTCGTCAATGCCGATGATGCAGGCGATGATGATATCCAGGCAAACATTTTCAACAAGAAGTCGTCAAAGAAAATTGTTGCTGCCGTGGAGCCTGAGTTTGAAGACGAAAAGACTGCAAAGACATTGCTGCATAAGAAGACATTGATTGGCAGCAAAGAGCCTGATCCGGCCAAGCCTGCAAACCTGTTTGGCGCTGAGCGCAAGCCGCAAGTCAACAAACCCGTACTCAAGCAGACACTTTTTACGACGCGAACAGAACGGACACCGCGCAAGCAGGCTTTTTCGCTGTTCAAGCCCAGGACGGCCGAAAAGGGCAAGAAGGCTTTTGTTGCAACGAACTTTGGTGCAGTCCCTGCGGAGCGGAGCAAACCTGTAAAGTTTAAGGCAAAGCCAAGTGTTGCAGGTGAAAAACCAGTCGCAAGCTGCTTGATCTTGAACGGCGTGCCACAGGCCGGCTGTAAGGCTGTTAAAAAAACGCCTCGGGTCAAGACGGTAAAACTCAAAATCAAGGCGAAGCCCGCCGCCGCAACAATCAACTAAACGTTTTAAACTGCGCCAACATGCTGCTTGTCGAATGGACACGCGCAAGCTAAGCGGCGGGGCTTGATGGAGATTTCAGATGGCCCGCCCCGCTCAGAAGAAGACCAAGACCGCCAAGAAAACCGTAAAGAAAACAGCAACCCGCAAAGCGCTTTTCCCGGGCTTTTTCAGAGACAAGCTGGCCGTTGCTGACAAAAAGGTTGCAAAGGCGATTGCCCAAGAGCTTAAACGCCAGCAGCACGAAATTGAGCTGATCGCCTCTGAAAACATTGTCAGCCGTGCTGTGCTTGAGGCGCAAGGCTCGGTGATGACCAACAAATATGCCGAAGGCTATCCGGGCCGTCGCTATTACGGTGGCTGCCAGTATGTTGATATCACGGAGCAGCTGGCGATAGATCGCGCCAAGCAATTGTTTGACTGCAAGTTTGCCAATGTGCAACCGCACTCGGGAGCCACGGCAAATCAGGCAGTGTTTCTCGCGCTGATCAAGCCAGGCGAAACCTTCATGGGGCTCGACCTCGCTTGCGGCGGTCATCTCACGCACGGCTCGCCGGTCAACATGTCGGGCAAGTGGTTCAACGTTTCGCCCTACAAGGTGCGCGAAGACAATCACCAGCTCGACTACGATGTCATCGCAAAGCAGGCCCGTGAGGTGAAGCCGAAGCTGATCATCGCAGGTGGCTCGGCCTATCCGCGCGTCATCGACTTCAAACGCTTCCGTGAAATTGCTGACAGTGTTGGTGCGTTACTGATGGTTGACATGGCACATTTTGCAGGCCTCGTGGCAGGCGGCGTACACCCATCGCCTCTGCCGCATGCGCATGTTGTGACGACAACAACCCACAAGACATTGCGCGGGCCACGCGGTGGACTCATTCTTTCCAATGACGAAGAGCTTGGCAAGAAACTGAACTCGGCGATGTTCCCCGGCACCATTGGTGGTCCGCTTGAACATGTGATCGCAGCAAAAGCAGTGGCCTTTGGTGAAGCACTGAAGCCCGCGTTCAAGAAATACGCTGCGCAAGTTGCAAAGAACGCAAAGGCCTTGGCCAAATCCATGGTCGATGGTGGCTGCGATATCACCACGGGCGGCACGGATACGCATTTGATGCTGGTCGATCTCCGCCGCAAAGGCATCAGCGGTCGCGATGCAGAAAAAGCGTTGGGCCGGGCTTACATCACCTGCAACAAGAATGGCATTCCGTTTGATCCGGCACCGTTCACTGTCACTTCGGGCATACGCTTGGGTACACCTGCAGGAACCACACGCGGTTTTGGCGAGGCGGAGTTCCGCGATGTCGGCGATCTCATCATCGAAGTGCTCGATGGTCTGGCGCGCAATGGCGAGGCCGGAAATGGCAAAGTGGAATCCTCTGTGAAGAAGAAAGTTCTGGCACTGACCGACCAGTTCCCGATCTATTCGTAACGAGGCAAGTTGATGCGCTGTCCTTTTTGCGGAAATGCCGAAACCCAGGTCAAGGACAGTCGCGCCACCGAAGACAATTCGGCAATTCGTCGTCGCCGTTCTTGTCCCGATTGCAGCGGTCGCTTCACGACATTCGAACGCATCCAGTTGCGTGAGTTGATGGTGGTCAAGAAGAGCGGGCGACGCGTTCCTTTCGACAGGGACAAATTGGCAAAATCATTTCAGGTAGCGCTGCGCAAACGCCCGGTGGACAATGACCGGATTGAAAAGATGGTGTCATCAATTGTGCGCCAGCTTGAAAGTATTGGCGAAGGGGAAATCAAATCTGAGCAGATTGGTGGCCTTGTGATGGAAGGACTGAAGAGCCTTGATGATGTGGCTTATGTGCGCTTTGCCTCGGTGTACAAGAATTTCCGCGAGGCCAAGGACTTTGAAGAATTGATTGAAACACTGAACATTGATGAAAGTGGAAAAACGTGAAACTTGGGATCATTCTCGCAACGTTAGGAATTGCAATTTCATCAACCGCTTTGGCAGCACCAAGCTGCAAAAGTAACAACGGCATGACCGTTGCTGATTTTTCTCAACCCGTGACAACCATCGTCACCAGGAGTGGCAAGTCTGGTATCGAAGCCTTCAAGTCTATCGGGATCAAAACCATCGCGCGTTACTATGCCAATGTCGGTGCAGGGACCACATGCAAAACCTTGTACCCGGCAGAATCTGATGCAATCATCGCCGCCGGCCTCAGCATCCTCACAGTGTTCCAGTACGAAAACTCAGACCCTGAAAAATTCTTCAGGGCAGGGATAGGTGTGAAAGACGCCAAGGAAGCCTTGAAACTCGCTGGCGCAAATGGTCAGCCGCCAGGTTCAGCAATTTATTTTGCAGTCGACGGCGTCGATCAGACCATCAAGGATGCCGCGTTCGAGTTCAGCCTGCATCGTGGCAATGCCGTTCCGAAGGGCCGGCGCATCCGCTTGTTGCGCGCCGATCAAAGCTACAAGAAACATCTCAGTTTTTACAATCGATACCGCAGCTATCACAAACGTGTGTTCAACAAGCATGGCTCGAAAATAACGCCCTCAGACATGATGCCTTTCATCGAGCGTTATTTTGTTGGCTTGAACAAAGAAATGAAAGCGGACGGCCGGTACAAGATCGGCGTCTATGGTAGCGGTGCCGTCTGCAATCTCATCTTGTCGAAAGGGCTTGCCGATTATTGCTGGCTCGCCATGTCCGATGGATGGCCTGGAACCAGGGCGCAGTTGAAATCGGGAAGATGGTCATTGGCCCAACAACAAACGACGTTTTGCCGGGACTGGACTTTCGAACGCAGAGAAAAAGTGCGGTTCGACTTCAACCGCGTGAAGGTCAAGGATTTTGGCCAGTGGTCAAGAAAAGTAGCCGCAATTCCAGCGAAGGGCCTTCCCGAAAACTGCAAACTCGGCTGGGAGTACGAAGAAGCAAAAAATTAGGACCCTAAGCTAAGGTTTGTATTCAACCGCGAAACTGGCTAAGGCGTGACGCTTCCATTGCTGATTGAAAAGTTTGACCATGACCACGCCGCGCCGCCCACCCACTGCACGTTCTGCCGCTCGCCTTGGAGCAGTACAAGCGCTCTATCAGATGGATATTGGCGGCGTTGACATGGGTGAAACACTGGCACAGTTTTCGTCACGTGCGCAGGGCAATAATTTCGACAATGGCGATTGTGGCGAAGCTGATTTCAAGCACTTGCGCGAAGTCGTTGAAGGCGTTGTGCGTGAGCAAACGCTTCTCGATCCGCAAACCGACAAATTGTTGATGACTGAATGGCCCTTGCATCGCCTCGATGCAACAGTGCGTGCAACCATCCGGGCAGGGGTTTACGAAATCTGGTTCATGGAAAAAGTGCCAGCGCGTGTTGCGATCAATGAATATGTCGATGTCGCTGCTGCCTTCTTTCCCGATAGTGAAGAACCAGCCTTCGTCAATGGCGTCTTGAACAAGCTTGCAAGAGTGCGGCGCGCGGAAGAATTCAAGTGAACGCTCTGGACACCGCGCATGAGTCGCGCCGCAACATTCTGCTGCTGGCGATTGCACAGGCGCTCTATTCCTGCTGCGTCATAACGGTTTTTGCAACGGCAGGTCTTGTAGGTTTGCAGCTTGCACCAACACCTGGGCTTGCGACTGCACCCGTGACAAGTTTTGTTGTTGGCGCGATGTTGTCAACGATTCCGATCTCGATGTTGATGCAGCGCCATGGCCGGACTCTCTTGTTCAAGATTGGCGCGTTGGTCTCAGCAGCAGGTGCAGCGCTTGCGGTTGCAGCAATCTTCTCCAGAAATTTTCAGCTGTTTTGCATGGCCACTGCTTTGCTTGGCGTATTTCAGGCCACTGCCGGTTTCTATCGCTTTGCTGCTGCCGAAGCCTCGGACTCCAACACGAAGTCGATTGCGATTTCCTGGGTGCTGACCGGCGGTGTTGTCGCCGCGATTTTGGGCACATTGATTTCAAGCCAGATGGCCGATTTTTTTCCATCAGCAGAATTTGCCGGATCTTTCATGGCGGTGATCCTCCTTGCACTGATGAATTTCGCATTGATCTTCATGATGCGCCTGCCCAAGCCGAATATGGCGGAAACAGCTGGCCCGCAGCGCAGTTGGACAGAGTTGCTGCAACAGAAGCGGTTGATCGTTGCCATGGCGGCAGCCATCATTGGTTATGCGTTGATGAATCTGATGATGACAGCGGCACCAATTGCCATGATCGGTTGTGGTTTCACGCAGGCTGATGCCGCCTGGGTCATCCAGTGGCACGTGCTGGCGATGTTTGTGCCGAGCTTTTTCACGGGCCAACTGATCAAGCGCTTTGGCGTCGAAATCATCACGGCCATTGGCATGGTGATCTTGATTGCTTCCGCAATCGTTGGCCTGATGGGGATCAGCTTTGCACATTTCTCGGTGGCGTTGATCCTGTTGGGCCTGGGCTGGAACTTCGCTTTTATCGGTGGCACGACGATGCTCACTGATTGTTATCGACCATCGGAACGCGGCAAGGTGCAGGCAGCCAATGACTTTGGCATATCAGCGCTGATGGCAGTAGCCTCGCTCAGTTCTGGATCGTTGCTCGCAAACTTTGGCTGGGCCTCGGTTCCCTACGCGATTTTCCCGGCTGCTGCATTGGCACTCATTTTGATTGCCTGGTCGATGATGTCAAAACCAGTTGCGAGTATCTGATGCGGCTTAATGTTTTTCTCCAGCGAGCAGGTGTGGGCTCTCGTCGCGAGGCGGAGCGACTGGTTGCCGAAGGGCGCGTATCGATCAACGGCCATATTGCCGCGCCGACGGACCCGGTCGCAGAAGGCGATCAGGTGGACTTGGATGGTGAACGCGTATCGATCGACACGCGCGCCCAGCCGAGGCTTTTTGCTTTGAACAAGCCGCTTGATGTTCTGGTGACCGCGCATGATGGCGAAGGCCGCACCACGATTTATGATCTTCCAACTCTGCAAGATCCAAAACTCCCGCGCCTCATGTATGTTGGCCGCCTCGATGTGAACAGCGAAGGCCTTTTGCTGCTGACGACTGACGGACCGCTTGCGCAACAAATGATGTCGCCAGCACTTGGCCTGCCGCGCGTTTATCGCGTACGCGTGCACGGCCGCTTGAGCCCACGCAACCTGGAACAGCTTGCCAAAGGTGTGACCATCGAGGGCATTTATTATCGTGGCGCGCAGATCGAAGAAGAGAATCCGGAAAATCTCTCTGCCAATGCCTGGTATCGCATCACGATATTCGAAGGAAAGAACCGCGAAGTGCGCAAACTCTTTGAATATTATGGCTGTACGGTCAACCGTTTGATCCGCACGCAGTATGGTCCTTTCATGCTTGGAAGGTTGGAGTTGGGCGAGATGCGGGAATTGCCCGCCTCGCAAGTTTCAAATTTTCTGGCAAGTCTGACAACGGTGAAACCGAAATCAAATCAAGGCCTTGTGGAATAAAGCGCCAGATATAGGAAAAAACGCTTGACACAGTACGGAGCCGGTGCTAATTTCCCGAACAATCCAGAAATCCAACAACAAGATCGATAACCTCCGGGCCTGACCGCTTCGGGGGTTTTTTGTTGTGTTAAAATGCTATCCTCCAATTCTCCACGTGCAAATCACACCAGAGGAACCACCATATGTATCTTGAAATGCTGAAGCTTGATGGCCGTGTGGCTGTGGTGACGGGGGCAGCACGCGGCATTGGCTTGGCGATCAGTGATGCGCTTAGCGAAGCAGGTGCCCATGTCGTGATGACCGACATGGATGAAGCGGCTGCCTTGGCTGCAGCAAAGTCGCTCGCAGCCAAGGGACGCAAAACATCGGCAGCGAAACTCGATGTCACGCGTTCTGCTGATGTGACTGAGCTCGCCGCGAAACTTAACAAGCAACACGGCGCGATTGATATTCTCGTCAACAATGCAGGCATTGCGAAGTCTTTCATCCCCGCCGAGAAGATGGACGACGCTACCTGGTCGAGCGTGCTTGATGTGAATTTGAACGGTGTGTTTTATTGCTGCCGCGCCTTTGGATCCGAAATGTTGAAGAAGGGCAGGGGTGCGATTGTGAATATCGGTTCCATGTCGGCAGAGATTGTCAATTATCCCCAAGAGCAAGTGCAATACAACGCATCAAAAGCTGGCGTGCATCACCTTACGCGCTCGCTCGCAGCGGAATGGGCGCCGCGTGGCGTGCGCGTCAACGCAGTGGCGCCGACTTATATTGAAACTGATCTGACGCGCGAAGTTGCACTCGATCCAGAAATCCGCAAACACTGGATCGAGGGAACACCGATGGGCCGCATGGGTCAACCTGGCGAAATTGCGAGTGTCGTGTTGTTTTTGGCGAGTGATGCCGCAAGCCTATTGACCGGATCAATCGTTGTCGCCGATGGTGGATATACATGTTGGTGAAGGAGAACAACTTTGGACAAGCATGAGGAATTCATCAGCGACATCTATGATTGCGCTGCCAATCCGGAACTTTGGCCGGAAACGCTGATGGCAATTCGCGATCACTTTGGTGCAGCTTATGTGCAAGTCGGCATTTCAGATATTGCTGGATTGCTGAGCGGTGGCATGCCGAACACGGTTTACAAAAACAGTCCGTGGGATCAGCATTGGCTGCAAGAGGTAGGGCGGCATTTCCAATCCATGCCGGGCTACAATTCGCTGTTCTATCGCGAGATCGATCAGCCATGGGTGCAAATGCAGGAATGCACCGAAGACGAATTGCGGAAATCGGTGTTCTATCAGAAATGGGTGGCTCCACAGAAACTGCGCGACTGCATTACGGTGCCACTGGTGCGCCGACAGATGACAGCTGGTTTTTTGAGCATCGCGAGCAGGGAAGGGCGCGCATTGTTCAATGACAAGGAAGCAGCTTTTGCCGCCGCACTCTCGCCGCACTTTCGTCGCGCTGTCGCAATCAGCGATGTGGTGGATCGCAATCGCCTGGAGTTGGCGCTGCATCGCAGCGTACTCGACCAGATGAGCGTTCCTGTGATTGTTGTCGCTGCCGGTCGTCGTATCGTGATCGCGAATGCGGCTGCAGAAACCATGTTGAGTGAAGGTCATTTGGTAAAAAGCGTTTCCGGCGCACTGGCCGCAGCGCGCGGTGATGAAGGCTTGGGCGACGCGATTGATCGCGCTGGCAAAGGCGATCTTGTGATTGGCTTGAAAGGCATTGGTGTTCCACTTGTCAGCACAACGGGGGAGCGTGCTGCGGCCTATGTGTTGCCGATTGCGGGCAAGGACTTGCGCTCGGAAATGGGCAAGGGTTTTGCCACGGTGTTTCTCGCGCGGCGCGGTGAACATTTGCCAACCGCGATTGAAGTTCTGCGCTCGATGTTTGACCTCTCGCAGATGGAAGCACGCGTGGCCGCCATGATCGCCAATGGAACCGCACCTACTGACATCGCTGCTGCATTGGGGTCGAGCGTCAACACGATCCGCACACACTTGAAACGCGCGTTCGAAAAGACAAACACCCCAACCCAATCAGCCCTAACCGCCCTGATCAACGGCCTGATGCCACCCGTGGTAGAGTGAGGGAAGGGGCGTGTTGTGAACAAAGCCGCACTTGAGCAAGGAAGGGTCCAATAATGTTACGCCGTGATGTTTTGAAGTTGGCCATCGGTTTGGCTGCTTCGCCCATTGTGTTTTCAAGCGCACATGCCGCAACGAGCAAGGCTTCGATATCAGCTTACCGCGATCCCGGTTGTGGCTGCTGTGAGCAATGGGCAGAAATTTTGAAGGCGGCAGGCTTTGCTGTCTCGATCGAAGACGATCCCGATCTCGTTGGCAGGCGCAAGATCGCAGGCGTGCCCGAAGATCTGGCAGGGTGCCATTTTGCCGTCATGGGCAACTACATCATCGATGGCCACGTGCCCGTGCAGGAAATTGAACGGCTGTTGTCCGAGAAGCCCGACATCAAAGGCATCGCAGTCCCCGGCATGCCAATAGGCTCCCCCGGAATGGAAATGGGAGAAACCCGCGAAGCCTACGACGTGATCGCATTCAAAGCAGACGGAACGCGCAAAGTGTTCGCGAGCTATGCGGCGGGGTGAGGTGGCGCACGTACTCTTTCTCCCTCGCGCGCCAGCGTGGGGGAGTACCCGAAGGGGGAAGGGGTGCGTCAGCGTGAGAGATGGTGGGACAAGGCGACTGCACCAGCTTCGAATACAGCCCGACGAATTATACCCGCACGAACACCCCCACCCGGCTCCGCCGTACTCCCCCGCGCTGCGCGCAAGGGAGAAAAGTGGTTACACGCCTCCTACGCTGCTGGTCGCAGCACTTCCAGCTTCACGGTCACATCGGCCAGCGGGGCGAGATTCATCAATGCGTCGAGGCTGAACTTTTCGATATGACCACGGAGCAGATCGTTGAGGCGGGGTTGGGTGATTTCGAGGCGCTTGGCGGCTGCGGCCTGTGTGACACCCCAGGCCTTCACCGTTTCCTGAATGGCGATCATCACGTCGGCGCGCGCTTTCAAATTTGCGGCAATGACTTTGTTGGGTTCGACGGCGTCCCACACACTTTCAAAACGCTCATATGTCATTTTCCAAACTCCTCACTAAATCCTTGAGTCGTTGCTTCGCCAAGGCAATGTCTCGCATCGCAGTCTTTTGCGTTTCTTTTGAAACGCGTGCAGTACGAAAACACCTTCGGCGAAGGTTGCGACATAAATTACCCGATAAGCCCCAGAACTATCTTTGATCCGTACTTCTTTGACGCCTGGACCAATAGTGTTCATCGGTTTCCAGTCATCTGGGTCCAGCCCACGTTGTACACGATCAAGCTGAAAGCCAGCCCGTTTCAAAATGAGAGCCGGGAACTTCTTATAGTCGTCGCGCGATCCTGCGTGAAAGAACAACGGCTTCATATCAGTCTTTATACTGATTTCGATATCAAAATCAACTACATCGAATCTGCAAGGGTCAACGCGACCCACTTTCTGACCTACGCCCCTCATTTTCCATCATTTTCCTCTGACGTCTTCCCACCAATCGCCTGTGGACTTTGTGGCTGAATCTTGGCATAGCGGCTGGCATTGCTGGATCCTTTGGCAGGGAAGCGTTGAGTTGTCCGAATGCAGTTCGGGACACTCGCGGCCAACGGTCGGATCTGGCGTTTACTGCAACTTTTTTTGAAACTTTTTCTGGGGAACTCCTTCCATGAACACAGCACTTTGGCTGATCGTCCTGGCAGGCGCATTGTCGATTGTTTACGGCGTCATCACCACTCGTGGTTTGATGGCAGCGGACGCAGGCAACGCGCGCATGCAGGAAATCTCGGCCGCCGTCCGCGAGGGCGCTGCGGCCTATCTCAAACGACAATACACAACCATCGCCTATGTCGGCGTTGCGATTTTTCTTCTGACCATGTTCCTGCTCGGCAAATGGGCGGCAATCGGCTTTGCGATTGGCGCAATATTGTCGGGCCTTGCGGGCTTCATCGGCATGCACGTATCGGTGCGCGCCAATGTGCGCGTCGCACAGGCGGCCACGAAATCACTCGCAGGCGGACTTGATCTCGCCTTCAAGGCGGGTGCTGTGACCGGCATGCTGGTTGCGGGCCTTGGCCTTCTCGGCGTGGTCTTGTATTTCGGCTTTCTTACCGGATCGATGGGCTTTGAGCCTACGTCACGTACCGTGATTGATGCACTCGTTGCATTGTCCTTCGGTGCGTCACTGATCTCGATCTTCGCGCGTCTCGGCGGCGGCATCTTTACAAAGGGCGCAGACGTTGGCGGCGACATGGTCGGCAAGGTTGAAGCTGGCATTCCTGAAGACGATCCACGCAATCCTGCGACGATTGCTGACAACGTTGGTGACAACGTCGGCGATTGCGCAGGCATGGCGGCTGACTTGTTCGAAACCTATGTGGTGACGACAGTTGCAACCATGGTGCTCGCGGCGATCTCACTGCCTGAAGCCATGAAGGTGTGGGGCATGGTATTGCCGCTCGCGATTGGTGGCGCATGCGTCATTACTTCCATCATCGGCACATATTTTGTGAAGCTCGGCCCATCGAACAACATCATGGGTGCGCTTTACAAGGGCGTGCTCGTGTCGGGCGGCTTGTCGCTCGTCGCGATCTATCCGGTGATCTCATATGTGTTTGGCGGCACCCCTTTTGGAGGCATGGGGGTTGACCTCGGCGGCTTTACACCAATGGATCTGTTCTGGTGCGGTGTCGTTGGTCTGTTGATCACTGCGGCAATCATCTGGATCACGGAATATTACACAGGCACGGGCAAGCGCCCGGTGAACTCGATTGCGGAAGCATCAATCACCGGACACGGCACCAACGTGATCCAGGGTCTCGCAGTCTCGATGGAAGCAACGGCTCTGCCAGCGCTGGTCATCATTGCGGGCATCCTGATCACCTTCAACCTTGCAGGCCTGTTCGGCATTGCAGCTGCGGTGACGACGATGCTGGCACTTGCTGGCATGATCGTAGCCCTCGACGCGTTTGGCCCGGTGACCGACAACGCAGGCGGTATTGCCGAAATGGCTGGCCTTCCAAAAGAAGTGCGTCACAACACCGATGCGCTTGATGCTGTTGGCAACACAACCAAGGCTGTGACCAAGGGCTATGCCATTGCGTCTGCCGGTCTTGGTGCACTCGTGTTGTTTGCCGCCTATACGCAGGACTTGAAAACACTCTTCCCCAACGTGCCGGTGACGTTCGATCTGTCATCGCCATATGTTGTGGTGGGTCTGTTGTTCGGCGGCCTGTTGCCATATCTGTTTGGCGGCATGTCGATGACGGCGGTTGGCCGCGCAGCGCAAGCTGTCGTGGTTGAAGTGCGGCGTCAGTTCAAGGAAGATCCGGGCATCATGGCGGGCACATCAAAGCCCGACTATGCGCGCGCGGTTGACCTGCTCACGCGCTCGGCGATCAAGGAGATGATCCTGCCATCGCTGCTGCCCGTGCTGTCGCCCATCGTTGTGTACTTTGTGATCAACATGATCGCAGGCCAGGCCGAAGCCTTCTCAGCCGTGGGCGCCATGCTCATGGGTGTGATCGTCACAGGCATCTTCGTTGCAATCTCGATGACCGCCGGTGGCGGTGCGTGGGACAATGCAAAGAAGAGCTTCGAGGACGGCTTTGTTGACTCGAAAGGCGTGAAGCACATGAAGGGCTCAGACGCCCACAAGGCTTCCGTCACCGGTGACACCGTAGGCGACCCCTACAAAGACACCGCAGGCCCAGCCGTCAACCCAATGATCAAGATCACCAACATCGTGGCACTGCTGCTGTTGGCGGTGTTGGCGGGGCATTGAGCTGAACTATCATAATTGATTGAAAAGCCGGGGCAGGCAACTGCTCCGGCTTTTTTATTTGCCTATCTTGTAGAAGAATGATGATGTGCACCGAGGAAACGCGCATCATGTGGAGACTGCTCAAGGAGACACTGGTTGAGATTTGGCGGCATCGCCTCGATGTCATCAAGTGTTTTTGGACATGGCCGATTTTCTGTATGGCAGTTCTAGCGATAGCTGGCTTGTTAGTCATTTCGATGGAAAGCGAGCCTGAGCGGAATTTGGACTTTGAACAGATCTTTTCCGCACTCGCAGTAGTCCTATGCTTGTTTGCTTTGATAGTCTCACCTGCCGCAATCCGTTGGCATCAGCTCATGATAAGTGGTCGACCAGTGAGTTGGTTGCCTGCTCGCCCTAACTGGTCGTCATACAAATATGCACTGATCACTTCAGTACTTTCATTTGCGTTCTTGGTGTTCTCAAAACTCTCATCAAGTATTTGGCAAGATCTATTCATGCCTATAGTCGGGTTGTTGACAGGCGGCCGTGAGCTTTCAGCTATCGAGTATCAAGCATTTGATTGGATTTTTGCAGCAGCCATGCCACTGGCATTCGCGTATATTTTCGGAAAATTCTACCTGCGGCTTCCTGAAATGTCTGTTGATGAACCGATGCGTGGCGCACGCAAGGCTTGGTCGAAACGAGAGCGCAGGCAATTTTATCTGGCCTTGCTTGCAATTCTGTTGTTGCCTTCTATTATTTCCCAAGTTGAACTTGCAGCGAGTGCGGCAAACAGCGCTGTCTCCATTCTACAACCGCTGACGCTAGTCGCCACACTTCTCAGTTCGATAATGGGCTTGACTCTACTCTCGGTCGTCTATCAGAAAAATCTCGAAAACCGAAATCGAGCGGATAAAACTGCCTAAATCCTGTTACTGAAAACAGTGGCTAATGATGCCACCTCGCCTGCGCGATTTCCAACTGCTGTGCGTTGCCACTCCCGCTCACGCGATAAACCAGCCGATCTTCCAGCGTTATGCGGCGTGACCACCAGCCTTTGAGATCACCGCGCAGGGGTTCGGGTTTTCCTGTCCCCGTGAACGGCGTGCGGGTGCATTCTTTGATCAGCTCATTGAGGCGCGATAGCACTCCGGGGTTCGTAGCTTGCCAATGCAGATAGTCTTCCCAGGCTTGGCTTGAGAAGACGAGGCGCAAGATCAGCCTTCGACCAGTGTGCGCGCTGTGCCGCTGCCTGCATTTAACTCTTCAATGGAAGCGCGCAGGCGCTTGGCGTTTTTGGGTGAGGAGAGCAAATGCATTGTCTCTTCAATGGCATGCCAATCGGCAAGCGAAACCATGACGACAGACTCCGCCTTCTGCCTCGAAATTACAACTGGCTGATGATCCGCAACAACACGGTCCATCACCTCTTTCAGGCGTTCACGGGTTTCGGTGTAGCTGATAACGTCCATGATGATATATGTACAGAAATACGTACAAATGTCAACTACTTGCCTCAGCTGGCCTAGTTACAATTGTAATGATATGAACACGTGTCATTTACAGCGACATGTTACTTTTGCGAAGTACGGTTCAAGAGAGGATGTGCGGATGCGAATTATTCAGGCAATCATATTGGCTTCGCTGGCGCTGGGATGTGGTTTTGCCAATGCGCAAACCGTCCAGGTCCCAACTGACGACGCCGCGATGAATGCTGCTATAGAGAAAGCACGTTCGACTATTGATGGATTTTGGACCAAGCTCAACAAGCATGGCGACAATGAGCAGAACTTTGCGGTGAAACTTGCTGTGTCGGATGGCACAAACACCGAGCACTTCTGGTGCACAGATATAAGTGTCGAAGGTGCCAAGAAGCAATGCGCGATCGGAAACGATCCCGAATTGGTGACGAATGTGAAGCTTGGCCAGCGCGTTGATATCGACCCCGCCATTATTTCGGACTGGATGTACATGCGCGATGGCAGGATTGTTGGTGGACAAACGATCCGCGCAATTATTCCAATGCTTCCTGCGGATCAACAAGAACAATACAAGGCATTGCTCGCAGACGAGTAGCTTACCGCCCCGTCTGCGCCTGCATTGCTTCGGGATAGCGTTCGCCGATCACTTTCACTTGATCCGAAATGCGGGTGATTTCGATCATGTCTTCGGCGGAGAGTTTGACATCTGCGCTGCCGAGATTTTCTTCGAGCCTCGCCAGCTTTCGCGTGCCGGGTATTGGCACGATCCATGGCTTTCTGGCGAGCACCCAGGCCAAAGCGATCTGCGCCAGCGTGGCGTTGTTCCTTGCAGCGATTGCGGTAAGCGCATCGAGCAGCGCCTTGTTGGTAACGCGCGCTTCTTCGGTAAATCGCGGGATCAGTTTGCGAATGTCTTTGCCGAAGAATTCGGTCTTCTCATCAATCTTGCCGGTCAGAAAACCTTTGCCCAAAGGTGAGAACGGCACAAAGCCAATGCCAAGCTCTTCAAGTGTAGGCATGATTTCGGTTTCATGATCGCGATACCAGATTGAGTACTCGCTCTGCAGCGCTGCAACAGGCTGCACTGCATGCGCGCGGCGGATGGTTTTCGCACCTGCTTCCGAAAGCCCGAAGTGCTTCACCTTGCCAGCGCGGATCAAATCCTTCACGCAACCCGCGACGTCTTCAATCGGTACATTGGGATCAACGCGGTGCTGATAATAGAGATCGATGCAGTCAACCCGCAAACGCTTGAGTGAGCCATCAACGGCCTTGCGGATGAGCAGGGGGCGGCTGTTGATGTTGGAAACACCGGGCGGCAGTGAACCGCTGTTATCGAAACCAAACTTGGTGGCGATCACAACCTGGCCTTTGAACGGCTGCAGCGCTTCGCCAACGAGGCTCTCATTGGTGTAAGGTCCATAGACTTCAGCGGTATCAAAAAACGTGACACCGCGTTCGACCGCTTCCCGCATGAAGGTGATCATCTCCTCGCGGGGCGGAAACGGCGCATATGAAAACGACATGCCCATGCAGCCAAGACCAATCTCGGAGACTTCGAGGCCATCGCCGAGTTTGCGTTTCTTCATGTTGTAGATTCCTTGATCGCGGTGAGGTGAGTGTGTAACGCCAGCGTCGCTCCCGAAACAGCAATCATCGCCATGCCAAGAAACGCATAGGCATCAGGCAGATGATTGTAGACGAGCCAGCTGAGCAGCACCGCAAAAGCAATATGGAAATAGTTGAACGGGGCCAGCATCGATGCAGGCGCATAACGATAGGCCGACGTGAGCAGCACATGCGCGACAAGCGAAGATGCGCCCATGAAAAACAGTCCACCCATTTCAATTGGCGTTGGCGCGAAAGGTTTCCAGTTGAAAAACAGGATGATCGCAAAGAGGATCGTGCCAGCAACACCAAGATGAAACATCTGCGCCATGGTGCTTTCGGTTGTCGAGAGCGTCCGCGATAGCAAGATATACGAGACCGAAATCAGCGAGCAGATAATCGCGAAAAAAACACCAATCGGTTCAAGCGCACCACCGGGCCTGGCGATCAGCAACACGCCCGCAAAACCAACACAAGCGGCGAGCCATCCGACGATACTGACTTTCTCTTTCAGTAGAAAACCAGCAGCAATCATCACAATGAAACCCTGTAGATAAAAAATCGCAACCGCCTCGCCCACGGGCAAGCGCTGCAGCGCAAGCCCCGCAAAGAAAGTTGCAAATGCCAGTGATGCGCCGCGCACCAAAACAAGTCCTGTGCGCTGTGTGGCCCACAGCTTTGCCCCGTGCCTGGGATACATGAAGCCTGTAAGCAGCACGAGATTGAGCGCATAACGAATGGCGGCAACGTATGGCACGCTGAACTTGGTCATCAGATATTTACCGACCGTATCCATGCAGGCAAAAATAATCGTTGCGAGCAGAATGAGTGTAATGCCTCGAAGCGGCGATTGGATGGTGGGAGACATGATGCGGCTATAGGCTGGGCACCGTATGTTTGACAATGGCGAGAGGACAAGTAGTTTCGCCGTGAAGGGAATTATCATGCTGATCGGGATAGACTGGGGTGGCACGAAGATTGAGGGTGTTGCCATGGAGCGCGATGGGCGCGAGTTGGTTCGCTTGCGTGAGGCGACGCCGCGCGGCGATTACCCTGGTTGCTTGCGTGCGATCAAGGCGATGATTGATGCGCTGGAGGCAAAGACGGGTCAGCGCGGATCGATCGGTATTGGGATTCCAGGATCGCTTGAACCTGTGAGCCGCCTTGGCAAAGGTGCAAGCTCCACGTGGCTGCTGGGCCAGCCCGTTGAATCCGATTTGAAAGAAGCACTGCAGCGCGACATTCGTGTCGAAAATGATGCGGATTGTTTTGCGGCATCGGAGGCGGTGGATGGGGCAGGCGCAGGGCACAATGTGGTGTTCGCCGTGATCCTTGGATCTGGTGCAGGAGCTGGTATTGCGGTTGATGGCCGCGCGCATCACGGGCCAAATAATTCTGGCGGAGAATGGGGGCACAATCCGCTGCCGTTTCCTGATACGACTGAGATTCCTGGAAAGGCTTGTTACTGCGGTCGCCATGGCTGCATGGAAACCTGGGTATCAGGCCGCGCCTTCGAAGCTCAGTACACGGAGCATAAGGGTGTTGAACTGAAGGCGGCAGAGATCATCGAACTGATGCGCAAGGGCGATCATCTGGCGGGCCTGTTATGGCGGCGCTATGTGGACCGTGTGGCGCGCGGGCTTGCGGTTGTGGTCAACACGCTTGATCCTGATGTGCTTGTGATGGGTGGCGGCATGTCGAATGTCGATGAACTCTATGAGGACTTGCCGCGTGAGCTGGCGCGGCGCACATTCTCGACGGTGTTTCACACGCCGATCAAACGCAATGTGCATGGCGATGCAAGTGGCGTACGAGGCGCGGCATGGCTTTGGAAGGATTGACGATGTCGCTTGAAGAACGGTTTCAGTTTGGGTTGACGGTGATCCGTGAGGCGGGCGCACTGGCGCTTTCCTATTTCAATGCGCGCGATGGATTGACCATTGAAAGGAAAGGTGTTCAGGACTTGGTGAGCGAAGCCGATCTCAACACCGAGCTGCTGATCAAGAAGCGTCTGTTCGACGCCTTTCCGCATGATGCATTTCTGGGCGAGGAGACCGGGCGCACGGATTTCAGCGCAGAGCAGGGCATATGGGTTGCCGATCCGATTGACGGCACGCAACCCTTCATCTTCGGCATGTCAAGTTGGTGCATCTCGATTGCTTTTGTGCAAGCGGGCAAGGTGCAATTCGGCATGGTGTTTGCGCCAGCGCGCGATGAATTATTTGCAGGTGGTGCAAGCCATGCCGCCACGTTGAATGGCAAGGTGATCACGGGATCGAAAGCAAAGTCGGTGAGGGATGGCATGATCAGCACGGGCTATTCACCGAAGTCCGGCCCTGTAGAATTCTTGCCGGCGTTCGAAGGCTTTCTCAAAGCTGGCGGCATGTTTCATCGCGAAGGCACTGGCGCATTGTCGCTCTGTTATGTGGCTGCAGGCCGCTTGATCGGATTTTTCGAACCTTTGATCAGATCGTGGGATTGCCTTGGTGCCGTTGCTGTGCTGCACGCAGCTGGCATGAAGACCAATGATTTCCTTGCAGGCGATGGACTGTTCACGGGCAATCCGATCATCGCTGGCAATGACGCCGTGTACGCAGAGCTGCGTGCGATTGTGAACAACGCTGGCCAGTACAAGGTCGAATGATGGTTTCCATCGTAGCGATGACGCCTGAACACATTGAACGGTTCTGGGAAACACTCGATGTGGTGTGCCGCGAAGAACGTTATCTCGGCAGCACCACGGCTGTGCCGATTGCGGTTCTGCGAGATTTCGTGCTGTCCAACATTGAAAAGGATGACGCGCTTTTTGTCGCTATGGCTGAAAATAAAGTTGTGGGATGGATCGACATCACGCGCGGCAAGCCTCCGGTGCAGGCCCATGTCGGGTTACTTGGCATGGGCGTGCTGCCAGAATGGCGGGGGCAGGGGATTGGTTCTGGCCTTATGGATGCTGCAATGGCGAAAGCCCAAGCCATCGGCCTCAAACGCGTGCAGCTGCAAGTCTACGTGGACAACCCGCGCGCTATTGCCCTCTACCGAAAATTTGGTTTCCGCGAGGAAGGTACTGCAAAGTCACTCGCACATTTGCGCGGCGAGTACATCGACACACTCAACATGGCGTGGTTGGATGAGAGTCTTAGGAGTTAGAGTTCCGCCAATCGCGTGGGGTCATGCCAGTGACGCGTAGAAACTCGCGATTGAAATTGGACTTCGTCTGAAAGCCGCAATCGTATGTCGCCTCCGTGATGTTGATGTCCTTGTTCTGCAAAAGTCGGCAAGCCTCTTCAATACGGATATCATTGACGAATTGCGACACGTTTTGCTTTCTCACCTGATTGATGGCGCGCGAAACACTACGCGCAGGAAGCGCCATGCGGCGCGCCAAACGACCCAGTGTCAGGTTTGGATCCTTCGCCAACGCACCTTCACGCAAGAGCTTTGTCGCAGCTTCGACGATGGCGGCCGCATCTTCGCTTGTTTCTTCGTTGGCATGCGCTGGCTCCTCAGCCGCCTCGACTTCTGGGATTGACCGACTGCCCAACGTGGCGGCAACTGCGATGGCGGCCAAACTTGCAAGGTTTCCCATGCCTACAAGCACAGGCGCGTTCACGCCGCCACCGCGCCAAAAATCGAGAGCGACCAGAAGATCGGTAATCGCTGAACCGAAAAGCGTGAACGTAACGAGCCAGAGTGCACGGCGCAGATCAATCATAGCATCCAGTGGTGCGCGACTGAAATTACTTTCACCTGTTTGCGTCAAACGCAGCAATGCAATTCCATAACCACTGAACGTAGAGATGATGATCAAGTCAATCAGTGCTGGAAACGCAAAATAGGCGATGCCGCACAAGACGGCGGGTAGAATGTGCAAGCCGTCACGCCACTTCCATGTCGTCTTTGACTGTGAAGAAAACCCACGAAAGCTCACCCACGCCAACGCTGGCAGCAAACAGCTGAAAAAAATTTGCAACGGGCGCACCGCCAGCACGCCGTGATCCCATCGCAGGCTGACCAACACTGTCTGAAACGCCGCGAGCGCAATAAGGGCTAGCAGCGGTCGTGCCTCATGATTGTCGCGCAAAGAAGCAAACAGCCTCACGAACAGCAGCGCCAACACGGCAAAGACAATCACGGCAATGGAAAGCTTGGGCATGATGAAATGATAATGGACGAAATCGCGATCGCCTACGACCTCAATCACGATTGAGGACGATTTTGCGTGCGATCTCGCCGATTATTGAACTTCTTCAACAAAGGAGAACGATCATGTTCAATTACGTGAGAACGACATTATTTACCGCGCTCATCACAACAACTCTCTCAGGTGCTGTCGCCGCCGAGACTGGCGTTACCAATTTCACATTCGATGCGCTGCACCGCGAGCGGCTCGCGCAGGCGCTAGTTACCTATCCAGCGGAAAGCGGCGGTTATCCCGAAAGCGTGGGCAACAATGCTGTATTCAAGGGGGAGATGTTGAGGCGAGACGCAAAGCCTGAACGGAAAAAGCATCCGCTTGTTGTCCTTTCTCACGGATCGGGCGGCAACGCGGCGAATTTGTCGTGGCTTTCGAAGAAGCTTGCCCAAGCAGGTTATGTTGTGATCGCGCCAAATCATCAGGGATCAACCTCAGGCGATTCCAGACCGGAAACCACCATTCCGGCAACATGGGAACGCAAACAGGACATTACGGCCTTGCTGGATGCTGTTTCCAAATCGGCGGCGCTCGGAGCAATTGTCGATATACAAGACGTGACCGCCGTTGGCTTTTCTCTCGGTGGACATACAGTTCTGGGATTGGTTGGCGCTGAGCTTCGTGCCAAGGCTTTGGCCGCGAACTGCGACTCTGACCACGCAGCACCGGGCTGTGTCTGGCTCAAGCAAGGCAATGACTTGATCAAGGGGCACGTTGACTTGCACAAGATCGACGAGAGCAAGTTCAACGCGCCTTATCTCGAGCCGCGCATCAAAAAAGTGATTGCCATCGATCCGGCATTTGTCCCCGCTTATGATGTGGAAAGCATGAAGAAAATCACCGTCCCTGTTGGCCTGATCAATCTTGGATCTTCAGGACATGTCCCGGCAGGTATAGACGCTGAGCCGCTCGCAAGTGTGTTTCGTGACAGCCAGTTTGAACGTGTCAACGGCTCAGACCATTTCTCGTTTCTTGCACAATGCAAATGGTTGGGCGGTCTGATGATCTGGTGGGAAGGTGATGATCCCGTATGCCGCGAAACCGGAGATCGCCCACGTTCAGAAATTCACAACGAGATTGCCGACAAGATCATTGCGTTTCTGAAGCTGGATCAAAGTTAGTTCACTCCGGCCAGACGAATTTGCCGCGCACCCAGCCCAATTTTGCCGATGGTGACATGACTTGGCACCACACGTTGGCTTTGCTCATTTTCCTGTATTTGCGAACTGCTGTTTGCGCGCCGTCGATGGTGAAGCTCACATTGGTAGCGGTGTTCTTGCAGCGCCCGGTGAGGCTGACATTGTCGCCATTGTCATAAGCGTCAATGATGCGCGAAACTGACGCTGGCCATTTGCGCACGTAAAGTTCGTCATTGGCAGCGACATTGATCACGGTGCCACCCCAGAACGCCGAAGCAAGGGCAGGGGCAGCGATTGTGCCAAGTGTTACAAGAATGGTCAGTGTACGGATCATGACGAAGCTCCAGTTTTCAGGTGACCAACAACACCTAGCGCACACTAAATGAACCCAAGCTGAACGGTCAGCCGACGCCATTCATTCTCGCACGCAAGCCAAGAAGTGGAGCACCCGAAAGCCGACTTACCGACCAGCGCCATCCAGAATTTTGCGCGCATCAGTGAGATCGCGCAGCGCCTGTTTCAGTGACTCGCTCTGTGCTGTAGTCAATTTGAACACGGCGCGCGGTGCTTCACCAATTGAAACAGGTGCGCGTGGTGCGAGGCCAGGCGCTGGCGTTGATGCTGATTTGCTGACGCGCGGAGCAACACGTGCCGTGCCTGGCAGTGGTGCGCCTTCAATCAGTGCATCGCCCTTGCGCGGCTTGATTTCGCCACGCCCAACACCGGTGACAAAACTTCCGCCTTCTTCCTTGAAGATGCGAAGCACACCACGAATGGTGTAGCCTTCATCATAGAGAAGGGCGCGAATACCTTTGAGCACTTCAATATCGGCGGGGCGATAATAACGCCGTCCACCAGCCCGCTTCATTGGCTTGATTTGCGTGAAGCGGGTTTCCCAAAAGCGCAGCACATGTTGCGGCACCCGCAACTCGTCTGCGGCTTCGCTGATCGTCCGGAACGCGTCCGGTGATTTTTCTGCTACCATTTTTCCGACCCCCGAAAGAACCTTGTCTACAGCTTAGTCTTCGGTGCCAGGTTCAAGCCCATTGATGACATTCTTCATCACTTGGCTTGGCCTGAACACCAGCACGCGCCGTGGCGTGATTGGAACTTCTACACCTGTTTTTGGATTACGACCCATTCGCTCACGCTTTTGCCGTACCAGAAACGTGCCGAACGAAGAGAGTTTGACTGCGTTGCCGCGCACCAATTCATCAGAAATAAGATCAAGCACCGAATTGACCATGTCAGCCGATTCCGTGCGCGAAAGACCAACGTCCCGGTGCAGTGATTCTGTTAGATCTGCGCGCGTCAGCGACTTGTTGGACATTGGCCACCTCTTGTCATCCGATTCCATAATACAGGAAGGGTGGGAATGTCAAAGGGTTAGAGGCGTTTCTTAATACCGGAGCAGGGCCGCACCCCAGGTAAAGCCACCGCCCATGGCTTCAAGCAGGCAGAGATCGCCCGGTTTGATGCGGCCATCGCGCACGGCTTCGTCGAATGCGAGCGGAATGGACGCAGCTGATGTGTTGCCGTGGTGATCGAGCGTCATCACAATTTTGTCTTCGGAAATACCAAGCTTGCGTGCCGTGCCTTCGAGAATGCGGCGGTTCGCTTGATGTGGCACAAACCAATCAACTTCGCTTGGCAGAACGCCTGCCTCTTTCATGGTTTCATCCATGACGGATGCAATGTTGGTAACAGCGTGTTTGAAAACCTCTTTGCCTTCCATGCGTAAAAGGCCCACGGTTTTCGTGGTGGAAGGCCCGCCATCAACGTAAAGCTTGTCATTGTAGCGGCCATCGGAACGAAGCCGCGTTTTCATGATGCCGCGCGTTTTGTCTTCGGTAGCAGTCAACACAAATGCGCCAGCGCCATCGCCGAACAACACGCAGGTGCCGCGATCAGTCCAGTCGAGAATGCGCGAGAATGTTTCAGAGCCGATGACGAGGGCTGCCTTGCTTTGGCCCGCGCGAATGAAATTATCGGCGGTTGCGAGTGCATAGACAAATCCGGAGCAAACGGCCTGAACATCGAAGGCGGCACCTTGCGTGATGCCGAGATCGTTTTGCACCAGTGTGGCAGTTGCCGGAAAAGTATTGTCGGGCGTTGAGGTCGCGAGCACGATGAGATCGATTTCGCTGGCGTTGATGCCCGCGTGGGCAAGTGCGCGGCGAGCAGCTTCACTGGCGAGGGTGCGTGTTGTTTCATTGTCAGCGGCAATGTGGCGCGCGCGAATTCCTGTGCGCTCGACGATCCAGGCATCCGATGTGTCGACAATTTTTTCCATGTCGGCATTGGTCATGATGCGGGCAGGGAGTGCGGAGCCAACGCCGCGAAGTTGGGAGTGCACCATTACTGCGCCGCTTCTGCTATTTCAGCTGGCACGGACGGTGCCAGAATTTCACTCACCGCTGCAACATCCTCGGTGATTTTTTCGACGAGTCCATTTCGTACCATGTCAATGGCGACATCGATCGCCGTTGCAAAACCCAGCGCATCGGTGCCACCATGGCTTTTCACGACGATGCCATTGAGGCCAAGGAAAACGCCACCATTGTGCTTGCGCGGATCAAGGCGATCTCGAAGTGCGCGAAACGCCCCGCGCGCCAGAAACGCTCCGATCCTGTTCATCAAGCTGGATTGCAGCGACGACTTCAAGAAAGTGGTGAGCAGCTTGGCTGTACCTTCCGCCGTCTTCAAAGCGATGTTGCCGGAGAAGCCTTCTGTCACGATCACATCTGCAGTACCCTTGGCGATGTCATTGCCTTCAACGAAGCCCACATATTTCAGCGGCAGGGCAAGTTCGCGCAACATGCGGCCTGCTTCTTTCACTTCTTCATTGCCTTTGACTTCCTCAACGCCAATGTTGAGAAGTCCCACGGTCGGCTTTTCGATATTGAACAGTGAGCGCGCCATGGCCTCGCCCATGATGGCGAATTCCACCAGCGCTTTTGCATCAGCACCAACCGAGGCACCCATGTCGAGAACAACACTTTCGCCGCGCATGGTTGGCCACACGGCGGCAATTGCCGGGCGCTCAATGCCGGGAAGTGTCCGCAAAATGAAACGACTCATCGCCATGAGGGCACCCGTGTTGCCTGCCGAAACAGCGGCATTCGCTGTGCCTTGTTTCACGGCGTCGATGGATTTCCACATGCTGCTTTTGCCACGCCCACGACGCAGCGCCTGGCTTGGTTTATCGTCCATCGCAATCGTCACATCACAGTGATGAACGGTGACGCGTTGCAATTTCGGATGTTGGGCGAGGAGTGCTTGAATTTTTGCCTCATCGCCATACAGCGCGAAATGGATTTCAGGATGGCGCTCACTTGCCATCGCAGCACCGGGGATCACAGTTTCAGGACCATGATCGCCCCCCATGGCATCCAAGGCAATCGTCAGCGGCTTCAGCGTTTGCGCATTCATAAGCAGTGTGTTGGCCTCAAATCAGAACAGCGCGCTTCATACAGGCTTTGCAGGTGAGCAACAAACGGTAAAAAAATTAGAGGAAAAATCAAGTGCTAGCAATACTACTAGAGCCTCGAAATTCGACCGGTTTTCAGAGAGAGCGTATTCTTGAATTCCAACAATAACTCTTTCAAAAAGGGCGCTGACACTGATTTTGTCACCCGCCTATTGCGCTTCAGGTAAAATGACTCTTCAAGCACATCGTAATTGTATTCGCTGAGATAGACCCACGCATCCCTTTTGTCTTCGAGACCAATGCGACGGCGTTCAAGTTCAGGAACGGCAATTGCTACCTGATTGGCTTTTGGGGCTTGGCTGGATATGGCGAGCAGCGCCAAATGCGTGTTTCCGTCCCCACTCGCTACTGCGATCGCAATGCAGACTGGTCGGGATTTTCGTCCTTCGGTTTCGCCCGCCCTCTTTTGACGCAGCCACAGATATGGATAGTTATCGAGAATGTCTCCCGCCTTCAGTTCAGCGGGTCTACGCGTCATTCTAATTCAGTGCCTTCAAGGTCCTGTCAATTTCACTCTTGAAAAGCGCAGCCAATTTCTTCGGCGTTTCGCCACGCCCATAGACCCGGCGCGGATTGGCCTTGGCCTGCAATTCCTTATATTCATCTATGTGCATCAGCACAAAGCGCTCCTTACGATGTTCTGTAATAATCACAGGAGAACGCGCAGCCGCCGCCTTCACGTTGCCAAGCTGCTGGTCTAGATCGACTGTGGAGAACTTTTTCATAGCAATAATATATAGATATTCGGGATAAAATCAAGACGCCTTACTTCTTCTTCAACACAGCAAACGGCGAGACCTTCACAGGTGTTGCCTCTTCTGGCTCGTCTTCGAAGCCTTCGAATGCCTCTCCGGGTTTGCGGGGATAGGGCTCCAGCTCCAGGCCTACTGTCTCAGCTGCAACTTCGCCCAGATCGATTTCGCCGTTGATGATTTCGTCGATGTCGATGTCATCGTCGTTTGATGCGGCTTTGCCTTGCGGCATGAAGTAGCGCTCCACTTCGAAGGACTCTGTGCTGGTGAAAGCTTCCAAGCTGACAACCGACACCTGATCGATTTCGGCGATGACTTCTCCTGAGACTTTCACGCCGCCGCCACGCCACGGTGTAGCGCGAAATGCGGTGCGCAGGGAATGCACAGCAGGAATGCCGAAACGTTTGGCGAGTGCTGCGCATTCCTTGGGATCGGCGGAGAGTTTTTCAAAACTGCCCTTGGCGGGAATCCGGTCAACGAGGAGCATTCTCGAAAATTCTGGCTTGGGTTCGCGCATCTCTCACGCTCCGGGTGAAGGCAGGTTGAACGTGCCCGCTACAATATCAGCATCAGTTTGCGCGGCAAGAGTTTGACGCGTTGATATCATGTAGCGCGCAATTTTTGGGGCAGGGCTGGAATCAACATCGATGAAAATGTTGCGGGCCAGTGCTTCTGACAACGCAACCTCATCACTTGCTTCACCATAAGCCTTGATACGCCCGAAAAACGCTTCCGCCATTTTTCGCACCTTCTTGCCAACGGCGAGATCTCCCGTGCCCATTTCACGCAAGGAACGGTCCATGTCTTTGAAAAACGTGTCAGTCAGTGACTGGCGCAGTGCATCGTGCGCAGCACCCTTGAGTCGCTCCAGCACCAGAAACATGTGCGCAACGACCATATCAAAGCGGCCATCAACTGTGTCTGGCACGCCATGCTGTTGGTAAAATTCCGGCCGCCGTGCGGCAGCCACAATTGCCCCATAGAGGCGCTCGGCTGCATCGGGTTTGCGTTCGAAAAGTCCGCGAAGTCTTGCAATCACCACAGGCTTGCTCCCGACGGGCAAAGCTGGCTAAAGCGATGGACTGATTTGGACGTGAACATGACTGTTGAAATTCTCCGCTCTTCGGCCCGTCGCAAGGCTTTGAGCCTGACGATGATTGGACTTGCTGCAGCTACGGCTGCCTGTACGCCGGAGATCAGCCATCGCGGCTATCGTGTCAAGCCCGGCGCATTCGATCAGGTCAGGGAAGGGCTTTCCAAGAGCGAAGTCGAAGGCATTCTGGGATCGCCTTCAACGACGGCCAGCGTGAACCTGCAGGGCGACAGCTATTATTACATCACCAGCACCACAGTGGGGCGCTCGTTCCTGACGCCACGCGAAGTCAACCGACAGGTTATCGCCGTGCGTTTTGATCGCAATGATCAGGTTGAAAGCTTTGCGCAATACGGTCTGGAAGACGGCCGCATCATCAATATCAACACCCGCACGACGCCAGTACCTGGCGCAGAATTCTCACTCCTGAAAGAACTGTTCCGCAGCGGCACGCGCGTTGGCCCCGGCGGCAGCATGTTGCAGGACAAACTGAACAAGTAGTTGGCTCTTGACCCCAAGTTGAATCAGACCCAATCTAGTCCTTAGATTGGTAGGGTGTCATGCTGGAAACATTCTTGTTGATTTTCATTGGCTCGTTGATTGCTTTCACCATCGTCAGCAATTTGCCCGCCAATCAAGCCAAGTCCGACAAAGCGCAAGTGTCCGGCGTCAATTTTTTGCAGGGCGATGTATGGTGGCAGAATAGCAAAGGTAATATACGAGTTTATTTCCCAATCACCATCTCGATCATATTGTCAGTGGTTTTGAGCCTGGTGATTCACTTCCTGAACCGCTAATTCCGCTGGACTTTCATTGCTTGGCTGACTACACGCAAAGCCAGTCGGAGCGTAGCGCAGCCCGGTAGCGCACTATTCTGGGGGGATAGGGGTCGTTGGTTCGAATCCAATCGCTCCGACCATCTTCCCCCGCAATCCCCGTTTTTGGCCCGTTGTTTTTACGTATAAGGGCGTTTGAATAGTCTTGGGATCCCCAGGATTGACGGGTCTACACCTATGCGCGTGCGCAGCAGATAGACTGCGATGCCATTCCACGCAATTACGCCGAGGAGGTTGCACAGCGCAGCCGCAATCATCCCGTAGTGTGGCACAAGCAGAATTTGCGCTGCGATGACAGCCGAATAAACCAACGCGATGAGTTTGAGATATGATGACTCGAGCTTGGTCATTTGCATCAAGACGGCAGTTGGTCCGCAAATGGAATCAACCGTCGTTGCCAATCCCAACAAAAGGAGCGTGGCAAACGCGGGGGCGTAAGCAGGATCAAACAGCCCGAGAAGCTGTTCCCCGAAGTAGATCAGAAGTCCGAGCCCGACAATTGAAATCACGGTAACGACAGAGACGACCTGAGAGCTGATGTGCTGGAGGCGCGAGAAGTCGGATGCATGGTAGAGCCGTGAAAACGCAGGTGCAGCCACAAGTCCCGCAGACAGCGATACAAGTCCGAGCACGCTAGCGATTTTTTGCGCTGCGAAATACGCGCCCGCATCTGACGTGCCCGCAAGTGCGCCAACAATGATGACATCGAATTGTTGCACCATCGCAAAAACAATCGTGGCTCCCCAGAGTGAAAGCATGGGGTTTGCCCATGTTGAATAATCAGATTCCGCTGCAATTTTCCCCGTCTTGTCGCGCGTGCTTTGCCAAAGATACCAGATCTGCGCGATCAGCAGCAAAGCGATCACAACAATTGTAACGCCGCTCGCAACCTCCACGTCAATCTTGAAAGCAAAAGCCGAGAGTATGATGACAAAGAGTGGAGTCAGGCTTCGCCACAGAATGTCACGAGGCAGCATCGACCAATAGATCGAATGTTGGGAACGCAGCGCACTGGCAGCAAAATCCGCAAGTGTGAAACAGATTGCCAATATGGCTACAGCGATTGGAGCGTGTTTGAACCCGAGAAATATGGCCCATTGCGGCCAGAGGTCGACCGTCTGCGCCAGTACGAGCAGCACCACTGATGAAGTTGCAATCAGCAAGAAGCTGAACTGGATGAAGCCTTGTGCAAGCGCAAAATGCTTGTCGGCGATGTGCCGCGGCCAAAAGCGCAAAACCGCATTCGAAGTGCCTAATCCAAATACTGCAGAAACCAGAATGGCGAGGTTGATGACAATTGAAAAATGTCCATAGGCTTCAGCACTCATCTCATTGGCAATGGCAACAAACATGATGAACGCCAGCGCCGCGCCACTCAACTTGATGACAAAAGCAGCAATGGCCTGCCGCGCAAATTCGCTGCCAAGACCAACTCGAGACATCATGCCCATCAACGCGTCAATCATGATCTGAAAATCGTGGCTTCAGAATTCCGTACGCTCTCACCTGCAATGAACAATCCCCAGATGAAGCCCAACAGCCAATAGAAATGGCGCCAGTGGTCAGTATCGATCTGCACGCCTTGCATGAAAAGACAGAGCAGGCAAGAAAATACCGGGATGGCGAGGTCGCGGTAGGGTGAGGCCATGAAAACGGCTCGAAACGCGATCCAGATGCTGACGCACACCAGCGTGAAATAGCTGATACCACCAAGCCAACCGTAGGAGGCAAATGCATTCAGGAAAGTGTTGTGGGGGTCTTCAGGGAAAATCCGGGCAAATTCCAGAGGACCAAAACCAAGAGGACGCTCGAGGAGCATCGGAATTGAATTGAGCTGATTGCCGAAGCGCCCGACTTCGCCGAAATCGTAGCTCTGCTGCAGACTGAAACGCACTTCGAAAAGTTGACGCACTGGCTCAATCGTCAAAAGTGCTGCGATGAGTGCCGCCGAAATGAACGCACCTGCAAGCGTCAGGATTGAAATACGACTGCGCAAGGCCGCGTTTTCTGAGAACACAAAAGTCAAGAATACCATGATCAGGGTGGCGAGGATGAAGAACGCCCATGCGCCGCGCGACAGTGCCAAAAACTGTCCAGCCAACAATGCAATTACGGCCAAGAGCAGAATTACGGGATACCTGGATTTTCCGGTCAACAGCCGATGGGCGGCCACAACTGTGGGGTAAATGATGTATGTCGAAAACACGTTGGGATCTTTGAACGTGCTCGTTGCCCGCCCGAACAAAGTCAGGCGCTCGCCTAAACCACCGATGTCCAGAAATCCGACAACGCCAAAAATTGCAGCGATTGTCGCGCCAAGAATCCATGCACTGTTGATGGCTTCCAACCTCTCGCGGGGGCGGTAGGCAATGAAGGCGGCAAAGAACGCGCCCATCACAGCCATATAAGTCGAGATGATCACAAACATTCGTGACTGACCCGGATCATTGAGGGGCTGCTGCAGGGCCATGAAGCCACCGAGATTGTAGATCAGCAGCAGAAAGATGAGCGGCACAAGGAGTGGCCGCAACGCAAGTCCGCCGCCAAGGCAAGACAAGAACAGCAGGACAAATAGGAATTCGCTGGGCGCAGGCTCTACGATCACAAAAAAGCTGGTCAGAAATAGAAAACACGCCAAGCCAATTCGATATTGCTCGATTGTGAAACCGAAAATTCTCAGCTCCACAGGCAACGTAACTTCCGAGCTATTTGCTGTGTCCAGTTTCAATAAGCGTTGTCAGTCTTCAAAAGGGCAAATGGTGTGATTGCCAAAATGTAAAGATCGAGGGTTAACGACCAGTTTTCAATATAGTGGAGATCATGCTCTACACGACGTTTGATTTTTTCCTCAGTGTCGGTTTCACCACGCCAACCCTTGATCTGGGCCCAACCAGTAATTCCGGGCTTGACCTTGTGGCGGGCGAAATAACCTTCAACAACCTGCTCATAGAGCGAGCCTGCAGCTTTCGCCGCAGTGGCATGAGGGCGTGGGCCAACCAGGGACAGGTCACCTTTCAGCACGTTGAAGAGCTGGGGCAGTTCATCCAGGCTGGACTTCCTGATAAAGCGACCAACCGGCGTGACACGCGGATCGTCTTTGGTAACAAGCTTGTCTGCGCGTGCATCCGTCATTTCGGTGTACATTGAGCGGAATTTGTAAACTTCGATCAGTTCATTGTTGAAGCCATAGCGCTTCTGTTTGAAGATGATAGGACCCTTGCTCGAATAACGAACCGCAATCGCAGTCCCGAGCATCACTGGTGACAACAGTACCAATGCTATCAACGCGATCACGCGATCTTCAATCGCTTTGATGATCCAGCCCCATTCGCCGAGTGGCCGATCATAAACATCAAGGCAGGGCAGATTGCCGATATAGGAATAGGCATGAGGCCGATAGCGCACTTTTTGGGCATGAGCCGAGAGGCGAATGTCGACAGGCAATACCCAAAGCTTGTTGAGAATTTGCAACAAGCGCTCTTCTGCTGTGACAGGAAGCGTAAAGATGATTGTATCAACGCCGGCTTGACGGACAAAGTCAGCAATTTCTTCGATACCGCCAAGCTTGGCAACGCTGTGGGCAAATTCAGGCGAACGTTCGTCATCACGATCATCAAAAATTCCAACTACAGAAACACCGGCATCCGGTGACGCAACCAGGGTCGCAATGACATCTTCAGCATCCTTGCCGCCGCCGACGAGCAATGCACGACGATTGAACTGCTTGTTCTTGTTCAGGCGCCGAATGACTGAAGCAATAAAAAATCGACCAGCCAACATGAAAAACATGCCGGCTATGAACCAGTTGATGATCCAGATGCGCGAAAACGTTTCGCCATCTTTGGTCAGAAAAACGAACACTGCTGCAAGCGCAAATGTTCCCGCCCATGACATGGCTAGTTTTGACAGGGATTGTTCAGGATTGAGCAGGCGGAACAACTTGTATTGCCCCGAAATTTCAAGGGCTACGACAAACACCGCAGCGATGATGCTTGTTAAAGTCACGTAGGAGAGGGTGGGCAAGCCGCTGCTATAGGTAGGGTAGATGCTCGCCAGCAAAAGTCCGACGATAAGAGTAAAACCGAATTCGCAAAGCCGTGCACCAAAGGTAGCGAGTCCGGAGGACACTTGTGGGTCGCTCTCGAGAGTTTTCAGCACTCGCTCGCGCAGTTGCTCTCTTTCCGTTCGGTCGGTCGCAAGCTTGGCGATAAGCGCAGCATCAACTGACTTGGCACGCCGCTTGATTTTATCAATTCGCTCATGACGCATGTTGTTGCCTCGACTGCATATTGTTGTTCTCATTACCAGCCATGCAAGCCTACTGCCGTTGAGTGAAGCTACGCACTAACAGTCGGGTTTGGCTTAAGGAAGTTTAAAGATTATCTGATCGGGCGATTGTTTCATAGAAGCGAATGCTTGATTCAGCCATTCGAGAAACTGTCAAATTATCTCTTGTTTTCAAGTGGATAGCGTCAATCGCAGCGATATAGTTACCGGGCGCCAAAAGAACGTCATTAATTCTGGCTGACAATGCGCTGACATTACAGGAGGGGACAAGAAATTTCTCGGTTAACACTTCGCTAATGCCGCCGACGTCGGAAGCGATGATGACGCGACCCGCAGCGACAGATTCGAGAACAACATAAGGTAGTGCTTCATTTCGAGACGGCAAAACAAGGTGGTGTCCCAATTTAAGTGCGTCGCGAAATGGCAGTCGCCCGACAAAGTTGACGCGATCAGAAATCTGCAATTGTCTTGCAAGCGCCATGAATTTTTCGCGCTCGCCGCCGTCACCCACAAATGTCGCTGAAATGCGGCGTGGGCTTTGGCAAATTGCATGTAAGAGAATGTCGACGCCCTTGATACTGCGCATCTCACCAACAAAGAGCAGATCGGTCGCGTTATCATTGGGAGCTACCGGAATGAAGTCTGGCGGTTGCAGGCCATTCAGTGTCACGCAGCTCGGGCGGTTTCCAAGTCCGATCTTGCGATCAAAAGCGCGCCGCTCGAACTCGCATACAAAAACAAAACCTCCTGTTTTTGGGACAAGAAACTTCTCGGTAGCGAGAAACAGTGCTCCAGCCGGGTTCTGCCAGGCATAATGCAAGCTGCCGCCATGCGGTGTGTACACCGACGCAGTGGCTGATAATCTGGCGAGAAGCCCACCTTTTGCGCCATGCCCATGGACGATGGTTGCCGAAGTTTCACGCGCCAACTGGCGAACTGCGCGAACAGCATGAAAGTCTTGCGGGTGAGGAAGTTTGGCAATTGGCAAACGGTGCAACCCCAACGCAAGATGTGGCACCAGATTTTCGAATGCTTGTGCAGTGCCAGCGTCGCCTCGCTCATCGCTGGCAATGACACCAACTTTGACTCCCATTTTGGACTGTTCGATTGCCAAGTCCCGCACATGTCGAAAGAGGCCCCCGACAGGACTGCGCAATACATGCAAGATGTGCATGCTTAGAACCAACGCTCACGAACATAGACAATGTCGCCGGGATAGATTTGCGTACTGAGCGGAACCTTATAGGTAACCATGCCGCGAGCTGTGCGACGCGTCAGCATGACGTGATTGCGATTGGCGCGCGGCGAGTAGCCACCAGCGAGAATGATTGCGTTCTGCGCCGTCATGCCAGGTTGATAAGGGAAGCTGCCTGAAGCCGTCACTTCGCCGGTAATATAGAACGGGCGTAGCGTGGCTATCTGCACGGCGACTTGCGGATCACGAATGTAACCTTGCTTCAAGCGAGCCGTAATGCGCTTTTCGACTTCTGCAGGCGTCTGACCTGCGACTTGCAGGCTCGGCACATAGGGAAGTGAGATATTGCCGGATGGATCAACTGTGTATTCGCCAGTCAGGTCTTGTTCGCCAAGCACCCGGATGTTGATCTTGTCTCCTGCGCCGAGGCGATAGCCATCTTTGTACTCGTAAGCTGCCGCATGGCCTTGCGCTCCAAAAGGTGGCAGGGCGCCCTTGGCGTTGCGTTTTGGCAGCGAAGTAATTGATGAAACAGCTGATGGACCTTCATCCAGGACATTGTCGGCCGTGATGCCAATGCCGCCAGGGAGGGCGTCAATCCCGGATCGCTCCCAGTAGTCGCGCTTCTCGGTGCAACCTGTAACCGCCAGAAGACAAATGAAAATGACGAACCAACGCTTCACTGACCACACCACGAACTGCCGACCGGAAGCATTCCAGCTGACAGCCTCACGATATCTTTTTATGGTGAATAAATGTTTAAGTGTGTGCCTTCAAAATTAAGGAAATGGTTACCATATCGCCCCAATTTGCGACAATTGGATAAGGTGGATTGGAAACTTGAACGCGGCGACAACTACCGCATCTGTTAATGTTGGGCTGGGCGATGTGTTGCGCGGCATGCTGCGGCGCGCGCCTCTGGTCCTGACTTGTTTTCTCTTGGGCGCGTTGATTGGTTTGGCAATCAACATGTTTCTCAAGCCACGCTATGTCGCTGAAGCAACTTTGATCATCGAGCAGCCCGTAAGTGCATCGGCTTTGCCAGAAGTAGGAGCCGCAAATGGACAACAGGCACAAACCAAGCCTGAGCCGGTTACGGATCGTGACGTCGCCGCGCAAATCAATATCATCCAGTCCACTGAAACCGCAAATCTTGTCATCAAGCAGCTCGGGTTGACGGACAAACCCGAGTTCAGCGAAGTCTCGACACCGGGTCGACTGTCTCGATTTCTGACTGATTGGGGTTTCAAGGAAGACGTCAACCGACTGCCACGTGAACGTCGCGTCCTGTCCCGACTCGAAGGCGGGTTGGTCGTCTATCAATATCCTGGTTCAAACTTGATCGGCATCAAATACACGTCGGACAATCCGCAATCTGCAGCGGACATCGCGAATTCCTGGGCGAAGTCCTTTATTCTTCTTTCTGAAGAAAAGCAGGTGGGCTCGGCCGGCCGCAATCGCGAATGGCTGGCACGACAAATTGAGGATCTACGGGTCAAAGTAGGAGAGTCCGAGCGTGAGGCGGAAGCGTTCCGGGCAAGAAGTGGTTTGATCAAAGGCGAACGCGATACTTTGAACACCCAGGAAATTTCGGAGCTGAACACACAAATTACACTTGCAAATACGGCAAAAGGTGAGGCCGATGCCCGTTTGAAAGAAATCAAGAGTATCTTGTCCCAAAAGGGAGCTGTTGACACATCTGCAGATGTCATCAACTCGCCGACAATCCAGCAACTCAACGAGAAACTCGTTGCTGCTCGATCCAAGCTCACTGAACTCTCGGCGACCTACCTTGAAAAGCACCCCAGCATCATCGCTGCACGGAAAGATGTAAATGACATCACCAGGCAAATTCGCCGCGAAGCCCTAAAGGTCGTTTCCAGCCTTGAGGGGCAAGCAAAAGTGGCCCAGTCACGCGCTGCAACACTCGAACAGCAATTATCAGAGCTGAAGAAGCAAGCAGCCAGTGAAAATCTCGATGAGGTACGCCTGCGCGAACTTGAACGCAATGCAGCGGGTAATCGCACACTACTTGAAAGCCTCCTCGTGCGATACGCTGAGGCTAATGCAATCCGCACCGTGGCGCCGACAGTAGGCGTAGCTCGACTGATCGAAGAAGCACGCGCTCCTAATCAGGTGAGTTTCCCCAAGAAGGGCCCAGTTATGTTGCTGTCCTCACTGGCGGGACTGGCATTGGGCTTGGGACTTGCCTTTCTCTTGTCTTTGCTCAGTGCAACCACAGCCGTAGCAGGTACACCTGTTCCCCAATTCACTGCACCTGATGTGGCCCCTTATTCCGGGCCTGCAAAATATCCAGACCCACCCTTGGTAACTCCAGCCCCATCAGCTGCTCAGCAAGGTCACATTGCAGGCAATGGCGCTAGTGTGAGTGTGCCCTCTCTCTTTGATGGGAGCGAACCGACAAGTGAACCCGCCAAGCAAGTTGTCGAACAGGTAGCTGTTGCGCACTCTGTTGATTCCTCCGAAACACGAAACGCAGAACCAGTCATACAGAAAAATCCCGATGTGCTGAGTTACGCTGTTTCAGTCGTTGAGAACCAGATTGCTGCGGGAATCCGACCGCATGTTTCGTTCTCGCGGATTGCAGGTGAAGCCTTGGATGGCGCTGGCGCTGCGATCGCAGTTGCACGCGCCATTGCAGCACGTGGGCGCAAGGTTCTTGTCATCGATGCCGATAGCGAGAATCTCGGTGTGCAGACCATACTGGGTCTGGCAGCTGGAGTAGGGATGTCTGATGCAGCACTGGGCCGCGCATCTTTCACACGTGTCATCACACGTGATCCCGATTCGAAAGTTCATATCATGCGCTTTGGCAATACCGGGAGCGAAGCAGCAATGCAGGCGATTGCCCAAAAAATGCCGGCAATGTTAAAGGGCCTCGACTCAATTTACGATTTGGTCGTGTTGCACGGTGGTCCGGCACGCAGGGAATTGTTGCCCTTGCTTATGCCATTTTCAATCTCATTCATTTTGGCGCCTTCAAGCAAACGCTCAGAAGTGAGCGCAGCGGCTGAAAGTCTTGTTCAGAATGGAATCGAAGACGTGCACTTTATCCAGCTTGCCGAAGCTGTATGAAACGACACCTATTGTTCTGCGGCTTGTGGCTTGCCCTTGAGACGCCGACGCAATTTCTCGAAATTGTCCCACACAACAGGCGTCGACTTGAACCATTTCCGGAAGCGATGTTTGCCGAGTGAAGCCATGGCGCGCGGGAATCCTTTAGCACGCACCGCGCGAAAGGCATGGTGATGGGTTATAACAACATCGGTCCATGGCGCTTTGTATCCCAGTGCGCCAAGCGAAAAGTCAAAAATCTTGTAACCCTCATCAATCGCGTATTCGATGGACTTCCTTAACGCCAGATCGCCCGGTGAAAACTTTCTTTCGGGGCCGGAAGCAAGTGAGATCATCAAGAATATCACTGTATCATTGTGGTAGGACGTCAGTAGAGATGCAATATTTCGTCCGCCTACGGACAATCGCATGACGCGGAGAAGTCCAATGTCGGCATCCAGCCACAAATGCAGCAATTCCCTGAAACATGGTTCAATGGGGTCGCCAATTCCATTTTCAAGCAATCGTGAAGCCTGGTCACGGAGCAGGTCTTCAAGTGCGGCATGGGCCTCTGAAGTACCGTAGAGAGCGTCGAAGGTTATTTCGCCCAGGTTTGCCAAACGCTTGTCTTTGTTGCGGATCGTCGCGCGGGTTGCAGAACTCCGCTTCTCTGTCAGCAAGCTTTCATAGTCTGTTTTGAGTTGCAGAAGGCAGCTGGTGTCCGGGTCAATGCAGTTGGAAAGGCTTAAAAGCGGATTGCGCTGGCCATTGAGCGTATCCGGCATGCGCTTGAGCTCAATGCGGTCGATGCTGGCGTCCATGCGAATGATGTCGGTGATATTGCGCTCAAACCAGCTTCGTCCCGTCTCAGACAGCGCCCAAGAGCCGTAAATTCCATAACCATAAATCAGGTGTTGCTGGCCGATCCACTTCAACGCACCATTTTCTACGCACATGGGCAGAAAGAAAACAAAGGCTCCATCGCTATCAATTCCGTAAATGATATGCGGCGTGGAGCCCTCGCCACAAACATCCATCCAGTGCGAACACCAGTCAATTGTTTGGAAGACCGTCGTATTGTGGATCGCCTGCCAATCGCGCCAAAGTGGGGCGACAACCGCAATTTCCTTTGCGAAAGCAACGCGGATGCCCTCAATCTCAACAGGCGCGCCATTTACTGATTGTTGATGTAGCTGTTCCAAACCCATGTCATACAGTTAGAACAATGGTGTTGAATCTGGATTAAAGTGACGGGCAAGCCTTGTGAAATTTCCCTCTATAGTTAAAGCCTCTCTGGACTTGATGCATTTTTCAGGTCTGGATGCGCTCGCTGCACCTTTGTTGCGGGGGGAAGGGGCCATTTTCTGCCTGCACGAAGTGCGCCCCCCACAAGTGCAATTTCAGGGCTTTGAGCCAAATTACCAGTTGGCAGTTTCCCCCGAATTTTTGGATGACGTGATTTCAATGGCAAAACGTCAGTCCTATGCCTTGGTGTCGCTTTCCGAATTGGTGGACCACCTGAAGGCCCACGGCAAGTCACGCCGCATCGCAGTGTTCACGCTTGATGACGGTTATATAAACAATGCTGTACTGGCTGCTCCGGTTTTCCGCGCCCACAGTTGCCCCTATACAATCTTTGTCGCTCCAGGCTTTGCCGAGGGTCGCACCATTCTGTGGTGGCTCGAATTGGAGCGCATCATTGCCAGCAGTCGACAAGTAAGGGGAATGCCGACTGAGACGCTGCAGCAAAAGTGGTTCGCATTTTCGGCATTAGACAGACAAGCACGCGACTTGAGCGAACATGATCAACGCAGCTTTGTTGCGCAGCTCGCCCAAGACTGCGGGATAGATTGGAAATCCAACACACGTACCGCGATGATGGATTGGGAAGCACTGCGAATTTTAAGTCAAGATCCGCTCAGCACAATTGGTGCCCACACGCTGGAGCACTACGCAGTCAAAAGACTTTCCTCTGAACAAGCCTTGCACGAGATGGTGGCTTCGAAAAAACAGATTGAACAGCAGTTGGGTAAACCAGCAGACTTTTTTGCATATCCTTATGGCGACAGGGAGCAAGCCGGACCGCGCGATTTTTCTTTGGCGGAGAAAGCTGGTTTCTCAGCCAGTGTGACGACCCGAAAAGGTGTAATAACGCGCGAGCATCGCCATCACTTGCAATCTTTGCCGCGTATCATGGTGTCTGGACGATATCAAAACTCGCGCTATGTAAAAACGCTGATGAACGGCTTGCCGCTCTACCTCAACAATCGGTTCAAGCGTACGGTCGTTGATTAGGCCTTGGACATCCATTTAATCAGCACCATTGCGCCCGGGATCCAGGCAAAACCAGCCAGCATGTAAAATGCAAGCTCAGCAACAATGCCGCCGCCAAGGACATATTGTCCTCCCAGCGCCATGGCCACAAGCGAGTAGCAAATTAAATATCCAACCGTCGCAAAAGTACCGATGAATTTTCTGGTGCGTAGGTTCATGGAGACCCTCTACGGCAACGACGCGTGACCGGCGCTGCGGCTCAAGGTCGCTTGGCAACTCGGTTACGAAAGACTAACTTCTCACCATGAACAACAGCGGTGATCGTAAATCTGAGGGCAAGGGTGTTTCCGTTTGGCTCAAATGGATTGCCCTGATGATCTTCATCATGGTGCTGATCGGTGGTGCAACGCGCCTGACAGATAGCGGGTTGTCGATTACCGAATGGCAGCCGATCATGGGTGCAATTCCACCGTTGAACTCAGCCGATTGGCAACTGGCATTCGAAAAATACAAGCAGATCCCGGAGTTCAAACTGCAAAACAGCCAGATGACCCTGGGAGAGTTTCAATACATTTTTTGGTGGGAATGGGTGCATCGGTTCTGGGGCCGTCTTATTGGCATCGCGTTTGTCGTGCCATTTCTTGTCTTTGCAGGCTTGGGCCGATTGAACGCACGGCTGAGCTTCAAGCTTCTGGTGTTGTTGGCCCTCGGTGGCGCGCAAGGGGCGCTCGGTTGGTACATGGTGCAATCGGGTCTGGTCGAGCGTACCGATGTCAGTCAGTACCGCCTCGCAGCCCATCTCGTTTTGGCAAGTTTGCTTTTGTCTGCAGTACTCTGGGTGGCGTGGTCAGTTAACACGCGTCATCGCCTGTTTGCGTCAGGGGTCCACGGTGTTGTTGCTGCACTTTTGTTGATCCTTGTACTTGCGCAGATCGCATCGGGTGGGTTCGTCGCGGGCCTGGATGCAGGCCAAGGCTATCAAACATGGCCAAAAATGGATGGAGCATGGATTCCAGCTGGGCTTGATGTGATGCAGCCAATTTGGAAAAACTGGTTTGATAACGCACTCGCGGTTCAGTTCAATCACCGCATCATCGCTTATGCACTCTTGGTCCTTTCAGCGTTGCACGCGCTATGGTCGTTCAGGTCATCTGCAATGATTTTGACTTATGGATTGTTCTGCCAGGCGGCTTTGGGTGTATTGGCCCTGCTGATGAAACTGCCTTTCGCCATGGCGCTGGCGCATCAGGGACTTGCCATGCTCGTTCTCGCGCTGGCAACGTGGAATCTCCACAAGCAAACCGAAACACGCAAGATTTCAGTTCCAGCTGACGGACCGCGCGCACGTAGCAATGTGTCCAACGAAACCGTGACCGAGCAAGTCTAGCGCAACATACGAGCAGGCGGCCAACACAGAGCTACTCTTCTTCGACCTCGAGTAGCTTCATCTTTTCTGCATAGGCCGGATCCTTGACCAGATCTGAAATGATCTTTGTGTTGTTTTCAGAAGGGATCATGGCTGAAAGCGCTTTGATCATTCGCTCTTTGGCTTCTGGAGAAGATTCAGTATCAGTTTTCAGGTCTTCAATTTGTTTTTTGATCTCGTCGGATTGATCGTCAATGACATTCATATATGTGACGCTTGCTGTGGTGACCGCGAGATTCCAGTCGTTCACTGATTGAAAGCCGACAGATTTGATATCTGCTTCAAATTCCTTGCCGCGCGGATTCTGATCCACAAAATCCTGCAGATTGTCATATTGCTCTATCTCGGCGTCTTTGTATTTCTCCTTGACGATCGCGTACACGTCGATGGCGCGCTTGGCCATATCAACTGAGAGTTCAGTCGTTTCAACAACCGGCACTTCGTCTGCGCCCATTTCCTCTTCGTCGGCTGCACCAGGCGGCGGCATATCATCACCAGCATTCGGGTCAGGTTCGTCGGCCGGCGGCGAGAGGTTAGGCAGTACCGAAGGTTTTGGCGCTTCCGGAGCAGCAGGCGTCGGAGCGGTTGTGGTGGCAGGCGGTGTTGCCGGAGGGGCTGCCGGAGCGGTGCTTTGTGCCATCAGGTCAGCTATTATGCTGATTGGCTCGTAGTTCTCTAAAACACCGGGATCAGCTGTTTTGGCAAACGCAGCCCCAGACAGCGCAATGGCAATATGCCAGCTGACAATCAACCGCTTCAAAGTCTGCCTCCAGAGTCTTTTCGAATTTCTTGTTGATGCAAGGTTAGTCGAATTGCTGCGTCGGCTCCATCAAAATTATGGAAAGGCGCGCAATTATGAGGTAATATGTTACCACACAAAAAAGAACCGCTGTTTGCTTGACTTATAGGGGCAAAACGCATACTGACCCGCCATCTGCGTCGTGCTTAAGTGCGGCGCTTTGATTTTTGAAACCAACATTCGAGTATTCATATGAAAACCTTTACGGCCAAGCCTGGGGACATTCAGAAGAACTGGATTTTGATCGATGCAGAAGGCCTTGTTGTTGGCCGCCTCGCTTCCGTCATTGCCAATCGTCTGCGCGGCAAGCACAAAACAATTTTCACGCCTTCGATGGACTGTGGTGACAATGTCATCGTCATCAACTGCGAAAAGATCGCCTTCACTGGCAAGAAAAAAGACCAGAAGCCATATTACTGGCACACGGGCTTTGCTGGCGGCATCAAGGAACGTCGCGCCAAGGATTACCTTGACGGCAAGCATCCTGATCGCGTGCTCGAAGCTGCGGTTCGCCGCATGTTGCCAGGTGCCTCGTTGAAGCGCCAGCAGCTCACCAACCTGCGCATCTATGCAGGTGCTGCGCATCCGCATGAAGCACAAAATCCGACAGTTCTCGATGTGAAGTCGATGAACGCCAAGAACGTGGTTAGGGGTTAAGTCATGGCTGAACAGAAAACACTCGCCGATCTCGGCCAGGCCATGGGCCTTGCCACATCAGGCACAGTTGCTGGCACAGCAATGGCTCCAGCAAAGCCAAAGCTCGACAAGCAGGGCCGTGCGTATGCAACGGGCCGCCGCAAGAACGCGATTTCGCGTGTGTGGGTCAAGCGCGGCAAGGGCAAGATCACCGTCAATGGCAAAACCATTGAAACATATTTTGCCCGCCCGGTTCTGCGCATGCTCGTGCAGCAGCCACTGGTCACCGCAAACCGCCTCAGCGAAATCGACATTGATTGCACCGTTGTTGGTGGTGGTCTTTCCGGTCAAGCTGGTGCCGTGCGCCACGGCATTGCCCGCGCACTCACCAACTTCGAACCTGATCTGCGTCCACCACTGAAGAAGGGTGGCTTCCTGACGCGTGACAGCCGTGCTGTTGAACGTAAGAAGTATGGCCGTGCGAAAGCCCGTCGCCGCTTCCAGTTCTCGAAGCGCTGATACAATCCAACTCAACCTTTCGAAAAAGGGCGGCCATGTGCTGCCCTTTTTCTTTGACCAAATTTTTACCGCTGTCGGATATTCTGAACGCGGGAGAAGGGGCTGTTCCATAAGACTGGAATTTGGTCATGCGTTTGTTTTGTTCATGTGTTGGTCTGGGTGCGCTGCTGATTTCAACTCAAGCAGAGGCCAGTAACAATTTTTCAAATGTCGTCCCCTACGGCGGCACGGCAATTACAGCGGCCAATGGCAATCTCGTTGCCACAACTGCTGGTGCCAACGGCCAAACCGGCGAACCCGGTGCACTTCCGGCGGGCTCAACTCTCAACACAATGTGGTATTCGTGGACTGCGCCTGTCAGTGGCACCGCGACGTTCGAAACCTGCAGCAACACGCAAACAGTCGTTGATACAGTGGTCGCCGCTTACACCGGAAATGCAGTCAATGCGCTGACCCAACTTGTCCAGAATGATGACACCACGGGCTGCGCCACGACCACCAACGCAAACTATGGCAGCCGCATCACTTTCGCCGCAACGGCAGGCACGACTTACCACATTCAAGTCGATGGTTATAACAACGCAACAGGCGCGTTCAGACTTGCATGGTTCATCCCCGCACCAGCGCTGAGCCTGAACAAGACTTACGCGTTCGCAACTGATCTCAATGGCAACGGCACGGCAGATGTGGGTGACGTCATAACTTACAGCTTTGCCGTGACCAACACAGGAAATGTGGCGATCACCGGCGTCACGATAAATGATACACACGGTGGAGCAGACCCGCTGGGACCGATAACGCCTGCATCAGTCGCGACGCTGGCACCTGGTGCCAACACAACATTTCAAGCGAGTTACACTGTGGTGCAGGTTGACATCGATAATCAGTAGACGGATCATTTAACCCGCGCGACGTTGAAACCATTGGCATTGCGTTGAAATGAAATCGCAACCCGGTGTGACGGGTGCTGCGCAATATGGTCATACCCAAGCAGCGGTGTGATCGCATAGCCAAGGCTTTGCACAAACCCGAGCAGCTTCAACTTGTCTTCAGCAAACCACTCTTCGCTCCAAGCTTCAAACAGAAGTGGCGGAAAATTGTGACGCGCCAGAAATCTCTTGGCACCTTGCAACACATTGAGCTCGAAGCCCTCAACATCGATCTTGATGAAGTCGGGGGCGCGCGGAACCTCAAGTTCATCAAGCGGCAGCATTTGCACGCGCTCGGTTTCCCCCGTCATCGCCGCCTGTGTGCCATTGTGCTCGCGGAATTTCTGTTCGATTGAAAACCCACCGACATTGCCCATGGCGGCATAGTTGGGGCGCGGCAAATCAAGTGTGCCACGCTCATGCCCGATCGCGAGATGCAACGCTGTCACATTGTCGAGCTGGTTCAAAAACACATTGCCACACAGCTGATAATAGACGATGCGCTGCGCCTCAACGGCTATCACCGATCCACCAGCTTGCATCAACGCCTTCGCCACAGGTACCGCATAGGCCCCGAGGTTGGCACCAATATCCAGCACCAACGGCGTGTCGATACCAGCTAGAAAGACTTGCGTCAGGGCAGCCGCGCCGTTTTCCCATTGGCCTTGAGTGAACAGATGCTGACTGATCAGATCATGCCCAAATGTAAGAAACTCACCTGTTTCGGCGCGCACCAGATTGACACGTGGCAGCATCAAACGAGCCCGCTCACACGCACATATTCGCCGGGAGAAGGGTAGAGAACTTGCAACGCTCCATCGCCAGGCTGCGGTGCCGACACTTTGTCTCCTGAACGCGCCGTGATCCATTCCAGCCAATGCGGCCACCACGAGCCTGGCGTTTCATTAGCGCTCGCCATCCAGTCCTCAAGAGTCTTGGCAGGCTTTGCATTGACCCAATGCTGATACTTCTTCAGCGCAGGCGGATTGACTACACCTGCAATATGCCCAGAGCCTGAAACCACCAGCGTCGTCTCCCCGCCAAAATATCGCGCGAGACGAAACACCGACGGAAGCGGCGCAATGTGATCTTCCTTGCAGGCGAGATTGTAGATCGGCACCTTCACGCGCTTAAGATCAATGCGCACATTGTCGAGCACCATCTTGCCCTGCGCCAATTTGTTTTCGAGATAGCATTCGCGCAGATAGAATGAGTGCACACCAGCCGGCATGCGCGTTGAATCACTGTTCCAGAACAGGAGATCAAACGGTGCAGGTTCTTTGCCCAGCAGATAATTATTCACTGCAAAAGACCACAATAAGTCATTGGAACGCAACAGATTAAAGGCTTCAGCCATGCGTGCGCCGGGAAGATAACCTTTCTCCGCCATCTGCCCTTCGATCCACTTCACTTGCTCTTCATCGACATAGACCTTGAGGTCACCAGCCTTTTCAAAATCAACCTGCGTGGTCAGGAAAGTGCATGCATTGACGCTGCGATCACCCTTGGCTTCGAGATAGCCAAGTGTTGCCGCGAGCAATGAACCACCAATGCAAAAACCGACGGTGTTGACCGCATCTTGTGATGTAGCGCGCTTGACCTGATTGATCGCTGTGATCACGCCGTCTTGCATGTAATCAGCGAAACCCTTGCGCGCGAGGTGCTCATCCGCATTGACCCACGACATGATGAAAACGGTGAGGCCATTCTCAACGCAATAACGCACGAAACTTTTCTCAGCCGTCAGATCGAGAATGTAATACTTATTGATCCACGGCGGCACGATGAGCAGGGGGATGGCGTGGGTGCGGCCTGCTTGAGGAGTGAACTGAATGAGCTCGAACAATTCATTCTTGAACACCACTTGCCCCGGCGTGGTGGCAACATTCTCGCCAATCTTGAATTTGGACTTGTTGACCTGCGACACTCGAAAGCGCCCGTCCGGCTGGTCCATATCCTTCTTGAATTGCTCAAGCCCGCGCAATAGGTTTTCACCGCTCGACGATAAAGTGGCGCGTAACGCCTCGGGGTTCGACATCAGGTAATTCGTCGGGGCAAAGGCATTGACGATGTTCTCGACATAGAACTTCGCCTTGTGCTTCATGTCAGGTTCAACATCAGCACTTTGCACCATCGCCTGCAGCCATTGTGCACTGACGAGGTAGAACTGCTTCATCGCGTCAAACGACACATTGTCGTTCCAGTCCCTATCCTTGAAACGCCGATCCGATTTTGCAGGCGCAATCACTGTCTCGTAAGGCTGACCCAAAGCGCGCGCCCAGGCGTTGTTCCAAACTGCAGTATATTGCTCCCAAAGTTTTTTCTGTGCATCCATCAGCGCATCAGGATTTGCCAGATGCGCTTGCATCACGGCATTCAGCGTGGCGCTGACTTGCGCCATCGGCACAACCTGCGCATCCCTGTCCTGTTTCTGTGTTTCAGCAGTTGGTTGGCTGACCTGCTGCATCAGCTGGGTTGCTTCATGCGCCAGCCTCCCCAGATTAGCCATCAGCTTGATGGGATCAGTGAGGCTGAAATCAATCGCAGGCAGGGGAGGCTTGGCGTCGCTCATGGGCACCATATAACCAAGAATCGCATCAAGGCGAAAGGGACCTGTTAGCATTGCCAAATCGAGCCTCACTCGCCATAAGCGGGGCTCAAAAAGCGGGATACACATAATGACGAATGCATTGCGGCTGGGGATTGCGGGGCTGGGCACGGTGGGCACGGGTGTGCTTGATATTGTGCGCACTCACTCCGACATGCTGGCGCTGCGTGGTGGCAGGCCCGTTGTTGTGACTGCAGTGGCGGCGCGTTCGAAATCCAAACCACGTGGCGATCATGATTTGTCGAAGCTGGAATGGTTCGACGATCCCGTCGCACTCGCCAAGGCGAATAACGTCGATGTGTTCATCGAACTCGTTGGCGGCGCTGATGGCGCGGCCAAGGACGCCGTGGAAGCAGCGATTGCGTCGGGCAAGCATGTCATCACCGCCAATAAGGCACTGCTCGCCAAACATGGATTTGCATTGGCGCAAGCGGCAGAAGCCAAGGGTGTTGCACTCTATTTCGAAGCCGCAGTTGCAGGTGGCATTCCCATCATCAAGACCTTGCGGGAGTCGCTCGCGGGCAATCAGGCCAAGAAACTTTTCGGCATTTTGAACGGCACCTGCAATTACATCCTCACCAAGATGGGCAGCGAAGGCCGAAGCTTCACCGACGTGCTGAAAGAAGCTCAGGAATTGGGTTACGCCGAAGCCGATCCGACATTCGATGTCGGCGGATTTGATACCGCGCACAAGCTGGCGATCCTCACGTCGCTGGCCTTTGGCACGCAAGTGAACGCCGATGAGATCTCAATCGAAGGCATCGAGGCGATCACGCTTGCTGATATCAAGAACGCAGACGATCTTAGCTACAAGATCAAATTGCTCGGTGTGGCCGCGCGTCTTGAAGGCGGCATCGAACAGCGCGTGCATCCCACACTTATTCCGAAAGAGTCACCCGTCGCCGAAACCAATGACGTGTTCAACGCGGTTGTGGTGAAGGGAGATTTCGTTGGTGACTTGTTGCTAGAGGGCAGGGGCGCTGGCGGCCACCCCACGGCATCAGCAGTGGTCGGCGACATCATCGATCTCGCACGCGGCCATCACGTGCCAGCCTTTGGTGTGCCCGCGGCGAAATTGAAACCCTACAAGGCAGCACCCAAGCAGGCACATGAGGGCGGCTTCTATGTCGCACTCGAATTGCATGACAAGCCAGGTGCAGTTGCCGCGATCACACAAATTCTCGCGGAAGAAAACATCTCGATTGAAAGCATCATCCAGCGTGGCTCGCTTGCTACACGAAAAACTGCATCATTCATTTTGATCACCCATAACTCGCTGGAACTCGCCGTGGCCAAGGCGATGGCGCGCATCCAGAAAGATGGTCATGTTGAAGGCAGCCCACGCGTCATCCGTATCGAGAAGCTGTGACGACGACCTTTCTTGGTGTTGAACGTTCGATCAAGGGGCAGCGCTGGTTCTCGCGCCTTGAAGATGCGCGGTTGGCTGAGGCGATTGCACAACGCCATGACCTTCCCGAAATCATTGCCCGCGTTTTGGCGGCACGCGATGTTGGCCTTGAAGAAGCCGAAGCATTTCTGAATCCAACCTTGCGCACGCTGATGCCGCAGCCCTCGGCATTGCGTGACATGGAAAAAGGTGCAGCGCGTTTGGCTGATGCGATCATCAGTGGCGAGAAAATCGGCATCATCTCGGACTATGATGTCGACGGCGTAACCTCTGCCGCATTGCTTTCGCGCTTCTTGCTATCAGTCGGATCGTCAGCCTTGGTTTACATTCCAGACCGCGTCACCGAAGGCTATGGCCCATCCGAAAAAGCCGTCGCTGAACTTAAGGACAATGATGTAAGCCTGCTGCTGACACTCGATTGCGGCGTGCTCTCGCATGATCCCCTCGCACACGCAGCCTCGCTCGGCCTCACCACGATCATTGTCGATCATCATCAGGCGTCTGCCGAATTGCCCACAGCGCACGCGGTCATCAATCCCAATCGTCAGGACGATGTGTCGGGTCTCGGGCATCTCTGCGCGGCTGGTGTTGTGATGATTCTTGTCGCCGCTGTGAACAAGGCGTTACGCACCGCAGGGCATTATAATGACGCGCGGCCTGAGCCCAACATGTTGCAGTGGCTGGAGCTCGTAGCCCTTGCGACGGTGTGCGATGTTGTGCCGCTCAAAGGCCTCAATCGCGCCTATGTCACGCAAGGCCTGAAAGTGATGGCACGGCGCGAAAATCTAGGTCTTGCAGCATTGGCAGATGTCGCGGGATTAAAGCGTAAGCCCGACCCTTATTCACTGGGCTTTGTGCTGGGTCCGCGCATCAATGCGGCAGGTCGCGTGGGCCATGCGCATATGGCGTTTGATTTACTGATGGCACATGACAAAGGTGCCGCGCATCAGCTCGCGCACAAGCTCGATGAAATGAACCGGAAGCGCCAGGTGATCGAACGCAATGTGGTGGAAGGGGCCGTCGCCCAAGCTGAAGCGACACTGGGTCGCGAGCAGAATTTGCGCGTGATCATCACAACTGGTGAGCACTGGCATCCCGGCGTTGTCGGCCTAGCAGCAGCCCGCCTCAAAGAACGTTTCCAGCGCCCAAGCTTCGCGCTTGCTGTGAACCCCGCAACAGGCCTTGCCACTGGTTCTGGCCGCTCAATCAATGGCGTCAACATGGGCCGCGCGGTGCGCGCAGCACTCGATCTCGGCCTCATCGAAAAGGGCGGTGGCCACGGCATGGCCGCAGGTCTCACGGTGAAAATCGAGAACCTCGCAACCTTCCGTACACTGATGGATGAACTGCTCGGCCCCGAAGTCGACAGCCAGCAGGCCTCAGGCCTGGCGATTGATGGCGCATTGACGGCGCGTGGTGCCACACTCGATCTGCTCGAACTCCTCGAACAAGCAGGCCCCTATGGTGCCGCCCACGCCAGCCCGATGTTTGTCTTCCCCTCGCACCGCATCGCCTTTGCGACACGCGTCGGCACGGATCATGTGAAATGCGTAGTGCAAGCGGCAGACGGCACAAAGCTGAAAGCCATCGCCTTCCGCGCCTTCGGCACAGACCTGGGCGAGTTCTTAATGTCCGAACGCCAAAACCCCGCCCACATAGCAGCAAGACTAGTCGCCAACGACTGGAACGGAAAACGCGAAGTGAACCTGCAGATCGAGGATGTAGCGGTAGCGGGATAGGCCAAAGGACCTCATCCGGCCTTCGGCCACCTTCTCCACTGCGTGGAGAAGGGATTGGGCGGGCACCTCCCAAGGCGATCAAGTAGGGTATCGCCACACACATTCCCTTCTCCACGCAGTGGAGAAGGTCCCCGAAGGGGGGATGAGGTCCTTTTTTCTTCCCCCCACTTTCCCTGTTGCCAGCCCAAAACTTCCCCCCTATAGGGGAGCCACTTCCGGGTGACCGGGAGTCAGTGCGCCCTTCGTCTATCGGTTAGGACGACAGCCTTTCACGTTGTAAAGACGGGTTCGACTCCCGTAGGGCGCACCATTCTCTTGCAAGGCACTGCTCTTGCTTAGGTTTTCACAAAATTAGCGACGCGCATTCCTCTTTGGCCAGAAACTTGGCCAGAAAAGGTACATTTGCGTGTCAATTTCACCCCATCTTGTTAGGCGCGGAAATACGTTTCACTTCCGCATCGCCGTGCCACGCGAACTTGTGGCGCAACTGGGGAAAGTTGAAATCAAGACGACTCTGAAAACGTCCGACCCCTTGACAGCAAAGCAACGCAGTCGTGTTCTGAGCAACGCAATTGAAACCCTGTTTAATGAGTTGAGACGTATGCCTGAATTGACGCGAAGAACTGTGGAGGACCGCGTCAGGGCCTATTTTCGGCAATGCCTCGAAAAATCCTATGAACTTTCTGAATTGCTACCAGAAGATAAGCGCGAATGGGACCGCGACGCCGAAGTGGCAACCCTCCGCCACCGCATTGATCATCTCAAAAAGCTCCTCGCAAACCGTGAATTCTCTCCAGCGCTGGAACGCGAAGTTCTCGAAATCTTACATCCCGACGAACCCGACGCAAAGAAGGGCAACATCGAAACATTTCGTCATGCATGCAATCTCGTGCTTCGAGCAAAAATTGAGGATGCCAAGCTACTTGCCGCCGAATTCATGGGCGAACCTGCCATCTCAACTGATCCAATCTTTGCCGGAATGAAGATGGAGGGCTACCCGCCCTTGCCGGGGGAAGTAGCGTAAGCCAATCAGCGGCGTCATTATCCGCCGTGCCGAAGACTTTGTGGAGGATGAACAATCCATCACCTATGCTGAATTGTTCAGGCTCGATACTATAAGCACATGCAAAAATTAGAAATGTCGCATCGAGAACGCTTTTGGATTTACAGCGGGCATTTAGTCTGGGTTTGGAGATAATTGAGACATCACGCCCGATTGAGCCGGATCACCGCAGCGAAGACGTGCGTGATGTGCGTGATTTTATCGCCAACTTGCCCGTTCATCTCGACAAGAACAAGACGTTCAAGGGGATGACTGCACAACAGGCAATAGAAGCAAATATCGCAGTAGTCGATGCACCACTTGATCAGCTACACTACGCAGAACAAATTGTTCAGTTTCTTCATGATGCCACTGCGGTGGGCCGCGAGGAAGAGACTTTATGTTGCAAGTGTGCCCGGTGCGAGAAATAAAAATTGTTGAACCAAAATCAGACGGTGATACGAAAAGCAGCGCAAACCTTACGATGAGGCAACACTGCTACGGCGCATATTCTCCTCGCCGTTGTTCACTGGCTGCTTCAGCAAAAATCGTCGATCTCAAAGCCGGGGCAATTTCTTTCAAAGACGGTTGGTATTGGGTGCCAATCATCGCCCTCTACACAGGAATGCGACTTGCAGAGGTGGTGCAATTGGCAACTGAGGATGTCCGGAACGAACATGGAATTTGGTTCTATCGATATTCATCCGGGCGTGATCCCCAGAACGTGGAGAGAAAAAGCAACTGAAAAGTAAGTGCAGCGAAACGAGCAAGTTCCACTTGCTGACGATCTCGTCACGCTTGGATTTCTGGATGTCGTAAGCAGAGCAGAGAAGGGCGGGCGACTTTTCCCAGAAATCAAGTTCGGAAGTGATGGGACACCATCCAAGAACTTTACGAAGTTTTGGTCGCGCTACGGGAAAGCCGTCGGGTTCCACTCGGAAAATCAATGTGTTTCACTCTTTGCGGCACAATATGGCTGATATGACGCGGGACGCGAAGCTCCACATTGAGGCAAGCACATTCATGATGGGACACATCCTGCCCGGAACACGGCCGGATTACGGCAACGGGATGTCCCTCGCGCCGCTCAAGGAAGAGACGGACAAAATCAAGCCGCCTATTGACCTCGTGACGCTCCTTGAGGAAGCCCAGAAGGGCAAAATTGAGATGACGGGCATTAAGCCGCTGTCGCGTCCTTCTCCCACCTCCAAGGTCGACGATTTGCCCAAACGCCTTGGTCGCCCGAAGAAGGTGCGCCGCGAAAAAGAAAGGTGATTGGGCGGGCGATGAATTGCCTACCCAATCACCAAAGTGGGATTGTCCGATTTGCGACAGTTGCCAAGCCCACAAGACCGGGATCACGAATGGATGTGCTTCCAGTCCATCCACGGCGAGATGAACTCTTGGGCGTGCACTAAGGACACGTCCAACGCTGCAAGGTTCTCGTGCATTTGGGCGATCAATTCATGCGCCCACCGTGTTTCGAGATCATTGCAGGCCTTGTGAGCCGCAAGCCACCCCTGAACCGTTGCGACATATCGTGCGGCCAGTACATAGGCCTCGTGCGAGTCGTCTTTCACCGGGATACCAAGCTTGCCATAGATGCTGGTCTCGATATCCATCAGCTTGGTTCTGATGCTTGCTAGGCTCCTTTCCGTCGGCCTGATGCGCAACTCACCATTTTCGATGCGCAGGCTGTGGCCGATGAAGTCGATCCCCTTCGACAGCGGCCCGATCCGCTTGAGATTGAGATCAAAGTGCCCGCCGGGAAGAACCGCGACAGCCTTCTGCAACCTCGCCACCGCCATGGTCAGAGCCGTTTCGCTCATAGCCAAGAGGAAGAAGTCATCCCCGAAATTAACCAGCATCACGCCCGGCATTTCATGCCATTTGAGGCGGGCGATGGTCATCACGGCGATGAGCGAGGAAGTTGCAAGGCCTTGCGGCAATCCCTTTCGGGCCAGGGCGTTGAGGTCTTCGAGAGAGACGTTGTCCTGAGAGATGATACTCTTCACTTCAGGCGTTTGATCCACCTCGACCTTGACATGGCGTGCAACGACGCCATGTGCTGCCACGTCCGAGCGGAGAGGCAGTCCATAAACCAGCCATTCGGGATCGTGGCTGGGATAGAATGATGTGATATCTAAATGCGCGGCAAACACGAGCGGTGACGGCCCCTCAAGGGAAGCATCGACCTTCGCCCGGATCGCTTTGATAGCGTGGTATTGACCCTTCAAGGTAAACTGCCAAGGGCGAGGCTTGACCCACGGTGTGAGCACACGGGAGATGGCAACACCGGCAGTACGCAGAAGCAGACCGGGATCAACGACAGCGCGCAGGCCGCCCTTTGGCTTGCGGATGATCACACCCCGCTGCACTTCAGGTAGTGGCTTCTTCATATTGATCAGGTTGGCAACCAAGAAACAAGTCGAGAGTTCTGCCATGCGCCAATCCGGCAAATTCTGATTGGCTGCTAATGCTGCCGTATACAGGCAGAGAGGATTGAATAGAAGGTGATCTGAAGCTTCCCGCGCCGCTTCATGGTTACCTGCCTTTACCGCGTCTGCGTGAGCTTTCATCCAAGCGGCGGTCGCCTGCTCCGCCTTTCCATCAAGCTTCAGTGCCTCGTTGTAAATGGGACTTGGATGCCCGAACTTCTTGTCGAGCGCCTTCGCGCTGAACGGGGTAGGTAGGGCTGAAATGGGGAGCTGGATCATGCTGGTTCTCGCTAGTTGTTGGTCAATTTCATTTGAGTTGGGGGTGCAATTGTCGTCACATATCGATCAGCGCGATGCCGTAAGTATCCGCGCCTCATATTCGGCGGTGGAAGTATGGGTTCGCTCCGCCATCCATTCGTCGAGGTCTTTGATTGCGTAGACGATGCAGCGGGGACCAGCCTTGATGAACCGGGGTCCATGACCGCTAAGGCGGTATTTGTTGAGCGTCGATGCTGAGAGGCCCGTATAGCCAGCGGCGTCCTTGACCCTAAGTCTCATTCGGACAGTTGACGGGGGTATGTTCATGATGGTGATCCTTCTGGTGAGATGCTTCCCTGAATGATGGGCGGTTGGCATCGGTTGTGTGTGAAGGATGGGCAGCAAGATAAAAGTCTGCAAGAGGGGGGACGGTCACTTGGTATAACGCTGCGACCACCCCGGACTCGTGCGGTGTGTTGCGGACACAGGACTTTAAAGTGACCGAACAGCATTTCAATAGTGACACAAGTAGTGCAGCCCGGTGGTTGTTTGGGAATGACAATCAAGTGTAAATAGCGGACATACTTTTTTTAGAGAGTCACTTTCGGAGACACGGTGTCTCCGCGTAAGCAGTTGAAATACAATGCTATTGTGATCATCACAAATGGCTGGATGTTCTACTTTCGCCTAGAGACACATTCGGAATGCCCTCAAAGACAAGCAAGGGACACGCACTAAACGGATTGATCAGCAGTACAGTATCTATCAGGCCAGAACGGTCTTCAATGACCGCAATATAACTACGGTGTTCGCGGTGACAATGCAGTGCTCCGGTCGATTGTTTGAATGGTCGGCGTAGTCTCGCAGCCTAGGCGGCTGGAATTTTGGTGGCGGTGATAGAGACGTTTAGGCCAGCACCGCAGTTACTGAACGGCAAGCAAATATCGGCAGCAGTTGGCGCAAACTTCTTTCATGCAGGTGTCCTTGTGTCATCGTCATAAGAGGGCAGATTGCATTTGGACCCCTTGAACAAGGAGGTTCACATGATTGATAAAAAAGATGTTCTCGCGAGTTTCAGGCAGGAGCTTGTGAAACCATTATCAGCCCACACGCCGCCGCCAGTTGGTTCCGATGCCTATAACGGTCTGGATTGCCGCATCAGTCTTGCAGAAAGCCATCAGGCGGGGTGAAGCAGCATGGGCTTTGTCAGCGGCTGCGACGCTGCTGATTGAAAACCCTGACAAGCTCTGGCGCAGGCTAGCTTGTATCGCTGCCGAAGATGTTGGGCTTGCCGATATTTGCGCTGTGGGTGGCATGGTCGGCATGATGTCAGGCAAACGGATGCGGGCTGCATTGGGTGGAGAGTGGCCCGTCGCGTCATGGCTGGTTCAGCGCTTGGCACAGGCCCGCAAGAGCAGGGCCACCGACGATCTGTTGATGACAACGCAACTGTTACCAAGCCTCGAAGGTGAACGGGGTAGACTTGCCGAATTTAGCAACCAGCACCTTCGCTTGATCTTGCTCGGCACCGACAGCCTGCATGTCCGCGCCTTGGCATTGCTTTATCTGGCAGGGACCGCAGGAAAGCCCGTGGCCTATCTCAAGCCGCGTCGAGGTGAACCCGCTTTGGCCTTTGATGTTCTGGACGAACTTGGAACCCCGTTCACCGTGCTGGAATTGGCGAGGGAGGGGCATCGCGTTAGCCGCGAACCTTTGTGGTTGTTGATGGCTCTGCTTGCATCGGAACAGCCAGACCTTGGTCGTGAGCAGGAAATGGATGATGATCTGCCAACTGAGATTATGGCAGGGCCAGCGCCGTGCTGGGCCATCGACAGCTTCACACGCGAAGGCAAGCTCGCCATCAGCCGCTTGCTGAACGGGGTCTCACCATACACTGAATGGCTGCAAGCCCAAGTCCCACGCTCCCAGCGCCGCACTGTAACCGCCCGAGCACTATTCCATGTGGAAGGGGGTCTGCTGCGAAGGCGTTGCCTATCAACTTTGAATGATGACCTCCGCACCACCAACGAAATGCAATGCCTCGGGCTTTCGGCAGAACTTGCGGGGGAGGCCATGCGATTGCTGAAAGATGACTTGCCAATCTTGAACGCCATCCGCGCCCAGATAATGGAGGGCCAAAGCAATGCTTGAGCACGAGCCAACCCCGACTAATTTTCAATTCTCGAGCCTCAACAATGGGGTTGCAGCGTCGAATGAAACAGAACAATTTGCAGTTAATTGCACGAACAAAATGGGTATAGTGGGTTCGGCAACCAAATTCTTGTCTGTGGAGCCTTCTGACCCGATTTCAGTCGATGAACTTGTCCGCCAATCAATCGCGCAAAGCACCCGCATTGCATACGACTCTGACCTGAGGCACTTCGCGGCTTGGGGAGGAACATTGCCCGCAAGTTCAGCAATGATTGCATCCTATATTGCAGCCCATGCCGGGGTTCTTGCAGTGGCTACGATCACGCGGCGGGTTGCAACACTTTCCAAAGCCCATCAGGCCATGGGAGAAGCTAACCCCTGTCAGTCAGCTTTGGTGAAAGCAACGCTTCGTGGCCTCCGTCGCAAACAGGGCACGGCACAGAAGCAGGCAAAGCCATTGCTGAAAGAGGAGTTGTTTGCCATCCTAGACCCCATGGGCGACAGCATGAAAGATGTGCGCGACCGTGCACTTCTGCTCCTCGGGTTCGCAGGTGGCTTTCGGCGTTCAGAACTTGTGGGGTTGGATGTGGCTGATATTGAGATTGTCCGTCAGGGCATCATCATCACACTCAGGCACAGCAAGACCGATCAGGAGGGCGTAGGACGCAAAATTGGCATCCCTCATGGCAGAACCCAGCATTGCCCCGTTGCCGCAGTCACAGCTTGGCTAGAGCGTTCCAAAATCAAGCAAGGCGCAGTGTTCTGCCCTGTCACCAGATACGGCCACCTTCAACCCGTCCGGCTCTCGGGTGATGCTGTCAGCGAAGTCATCCGCGAACGCCTTGCCGCTATCGGCATGAACCCAGAAGGCTACTCAGGCCACAGCCTCCGCGCAGGTTTCGCCACCAGTGCCGCACAGGCCGGGGTCTCAACTTTCAAAATCCGGCAGCAAACAGGCCATTCAAGCGATGCGATGCTGAGCCGATACGTGCGTGATAGTGAGCTTTTCATCAACAACGCAAACAATGTTCTTCTTTAGGTTGTTAGTTTTACCGTGACTCTTCCGCGCAAGCTCACGTATCAAGAGCTATTCGACGAGGAGACTCAATTGCTTACAGAGCGTCACAAGGCCATCGCTGGCAAAATCTGGGAAATTGCCAACCGGCTGCGTGGTCCCTATAGGCCTCCGCAATATCGCCTTGTGATGTTGCCGCTGGTGGTGCTCCGCCGTCTTGATTATGTGCTGGAACCCACCAAGGATGCGGTGCTGGCCGAACACGAACGCCTCATTGCCGCCAGAACGGCAGAAAATGCCATCCCGCGCCTTCTCACCCGCATCGTCGACAAGGACCGCAAGCAGCCGCTCTACAATACCAGCCCCTTCACGCTCACCAAACTTTTGGGCGACAGCGAAAACATTGCACCGAACCTCGTGGCCTACATCAACGGCTATTCGGAAACAGCCCGCGAGATATTTGCCAAGTTCAAGTTCGGTGAGCAGATCGAAAAACTCGACGCCAGCAATCGCCTCTTCACGCTCATCAAGGCGATCACGGCACCGGATGTTGACCTGCACCCGGACAGCATCAGCAACCTCGAAATGGGTTATGTATTCGAACACCTCGTGATGAAGTTCAATGAACAGGCGAACGAAGAAGCGGGCGACCATTTCACGCCGCGAGAAGTCATCCGACTGATGACGCAGCTCGTCTACACAGGCGAAGAGGATGTTTATCGGCAAGGCGTCTACCGCGAAATTTATGACCCCGCTTGTGGCACGGGCGGCATGTTGTCGGTCTCAGAAGAAACAATCCGTGCAGGCAACAAGGGCGCACTGCTCGGCCTCTACGGGCAAGAGTACAACGACGAGTCATGGGCCATCTGCTGTTCCGACATGCTGATCAAGGACGAAGAGACCAACAACATCAAGCTCGGTGACACGCTTGGCGACGGCAAGACGTTTGACCAGCATCAGGGCAAGCAGTTTCACTACCTGTTGGCAAACCCGCCCTTTGGTGTTGAGTGGAAAGACCAGCAGAAGCTCGTCACCAATGAACACGAGAAGACTGGCTTTGCTGGGCGCTTCGGCGCGGGGCTTCCCGCCATCAATGATGGCTCGCTGCTTTTCCTTCAGCACATGATTTCGAAGATGCACCCGTTCGAGGAGGGCAACGAAAACAAGCCCGGCTCCAAGATCGCGATAGTGTTCAACGGTTCGCCGCTATTCAGCGGGGATGCAGGCTCCGGCCCGTCCAATATCCGGCGCTGGATCATCGAGAATGACTGGCTAGATGCTATCGTGGCCATGCCCGACCAGCTTTTCTACAACACGGGCATTTTCACCTATGTCTGGCTTGTCACCAACCGCAAAGCACCGGAACGGCGGGGCAAAGTGCAGCTGATTGATGGCACGCGCTTTTCGGCCAAGATGAAGAAGAGCTTGAACAACAAGCGCAATGAATTGTCGGATGATCACATCCGCGATCTCGTGAAGGTCTATGGCAATTTCAAAGAGGGCGAGAAGGCCCGCTGTCAAAATCGATGGCATTGAAGAACAGCGCATCGTCTCCCGCATATTCGACAACCGCGAGTTTGGCTTCCTGAAAGTCACGGTGGAACGCCCGCTGCGCATGAATTTTGAGGCGACACCGGAACGCATCGCAAAACTAGATGGCCAATCTGCTTTTGTGGCGTTGGCGCTGTCGAAGAAGCGAAATGATGTCAAGGCCGCCGCCGCAGAAGTGGCGGAGGGCCAAAAAGAACAGGAGGCTATCCGCAAGATGCTGGCCACCTTAGCGCCTAAGGGGCGTTACATGGACCGCGAGCTGTTTGACGCTGATGTTGAAACCGCCTGCAAGAAGGCAGGGTTGAAGCTGGATACTGCACTTTGGAAAGCCGTCTATGCGGCGTTGGGCGAACGAGACCCGAAGGCCGAACGCTGCATCAAGAAAAAGCACGACCCCGCCAAGATCAAGGCTGACCCGCTGGCAGGCAGGTCCGCGATTGGTGTTGGCAAGGATGCAAAAATAATTGAGTTTGAAGCCGACAGCGAATTGCGCGACACCGAAAATGTGCCGCTGCCAGAGCGCTTCACCATGCCCGCCACTTTCACTGAAAAGATTGGCAAGGCTGAGAATGCCGCCCACGCTGGGGCCAAGCTGCCGCAGTTCTTCGGCCCGGATATGCCGAATGACGAGTTGGTGGAAGCCATGACACCCGCCATTGAAAGCTACATGAAAGCCGAAGTTCTGCCCCATGTTGCTGATGCCTGGGTGGATTACACCAAAACCAAGGTGGGCTATGAAATCCCCATCAACCGCCATTTCTATGTCTACAAGCCACCGCGTCCGCTGGCCGAGATCGAAAGGGACATCACGGCGCTGGAAGGTGAGATTGCTGGGCTGCTTAAGGGGCTTGTGGGATGAACACGCCCCAGCAAGCCGAAAAACATTGGCCAACGAAGCGGTTGAAGTTCTCTGCAACTTACAACGATGAAGTTTTATCTGAGACCACAGATGATTTTGAGCAGATCGAGTACATTGAGATTTCCGATGTGTCGCTCGTCGGTGGTATCCAAAACACATCGCTGATGGCGTTCCACGAAGCTCCGTCACGCGCAAGACGCAAGGTTCGTGGTGGCGACATTCTGATTTCGACCGTCCGCACTTATTTGAAGGCTATCTCAGCCGTAAGGGAAAGCAAAGATAACCTCATCGCCTCTACGGGGTTTTGTGTCGTGCGACCGGGTGCAGAATTGCATCCGGGCTTTGCAGGTTGGGCGGCAATGTCCGAAGGTTTCGTCGGTGAGGTCGTCTCCCGCTCTGTGGGAGTAAGTTACCCTGCAATTAATGCCAGTCAGCTCGTAGATATTGAGATACCCCTCCCACCCCTCGACACCCAGAAGCGCATCGCGGCTTTTTTGGATGAGAAGACGACACAGATTGATGGGCTGATTGCCAAGAAACAAGCGCTGCTGGAGCGGCTGGCCGAGAAGCGGCAGGCCGTCATCACACAAGCCGTCACCAAAGGCCTCAATCCCAACACCCCAATGAAACCCAGCGGCATCGACTGGCTCGGCGATATCCCCGCGCATTGGGAGGTAAAACGACTGAAGTTCTTGGGAGAAACAATCCTCGGGTTGACCTATTCCCCGGTAGACGTGGTCAATGTGGATGAGGGCATTTTGGTACTTCGTTCCTCGAACATCCAGAATGGACAACTTTTGCGGGATGACACTGTTTTTGTACAGTGTGACGTGCCAGATGATCTGATCGTCCGTGAGGGCGATATACTAATATGTTCTCGAAACGGCAGCAGAGCATTGATTGGGAAGAATGCGCTTATTACAACTAATTATGCAGGCCAGACATTTGGAGCCTTCATGACTGTTTTTCGCACGAAAATCAGTGATTTCGTGCATCTGGTCTTGAACTCACAGATTTTCGCGTTTCAGTCTGGACGATACATGACTTCCACGATTAACCAGCTGACCGTCTACGCCATCAAGGATTTTGCAATACCTTTGCCGCCAATCGCAGAGCGAGCCGAAATTGTGAGAGCTGCAAGAGTGAAACTTGCAGAAATCGACGGTGTTACCCGCAGGGCTGCCACGTCTATCCAAACACTCCAAGAATACCGCTCCGCCCTTGTCACCGCCGCAGTAACTGGCCAAATCGAAGGGCTGCGATGAGCCTCGATGCGGCAACATACTTTGGCCATCTCAGGGCCTATTTGAATGCTGCCTACATTGCACATGACGGCACAGGTGGTGCGGTAGAACTAAGGGAGAAGTATTTCGGCAAAGATGGCGTCAAGCGCCTTGACCGCGTTGTCAAACTCACCCTTGTTGGGCCGGGGTTGGCATTCAAACTTGACCATGATGAAGTGACGGGCGGCAAGAAGGATGGGAAAGGCAACAAGCCACCGCTGTTCCATTTTCTCGACGATCAAGCAAAGCCATGGTCCAAACGCTGTGACTTTGTGGTGTTCCACGTCTGCGGTCGCGTTCTTCAAGCCGACTGCATCGAGTTCAAGTCCAAAAGCCTCGACCACAACAGCATTGTGCCGCAGCTCAAGGCGGGTGTGTCGTGGTGCCAGAGCCTCAAGCGTGTGATCGAGCACTATACAGGCGACCGAAGAACGATCAGGGTCAGAAAATTCGTCTTCGCTGACAATGCAGCGCCGGGGCAATTTGTAAATGCCCAGCGGCAGCTCACCGCAGACCCTTCTATTCGCTACTATCATTTTGACGAGGTGAACGGACAGGCGCTCAACACGCTGCAAAATGTGTCCGTGCAGGAGATATGAACCATGCCCGGCCACACTGAGCGCGATTTTGAACATGCCATTGAATATGGCCTGACCCATGGCGGCGGATTTACCAAGGGCAAGCCCGCAGACTATGATGCTGCATCGGCTCTGTTCCCCTCTGAGGTGATGGCTTTCCTGAAAGCCAGCCAGCCCGCACGGCTTGCCGAGTTGGAAGCTCTGCTGAAAGAGCGCACGGCGGCCACGGTGCTTGACGGTCTAGTGAAGGAACTGGCATCCAAGGGTGCGCTGGGCGTGCTGCGGCATGGCTTCAAATGCTACGGCAAGACGCTGCGCCTTGCCTACTTCCGTCCCAACTCCGGCATGAACCCAGAAGCGGCCCAGCGCTATGCCGCCAACCGCTTCACCATCACAAGGCAGGTGGAGTTTGTTTCCGATGTGCTGAAAAAGGGGGATGGTTCCAAGCGCAAGTGCATTCTCGATGTGGTGCTCAGCATCAACGGCCTGCCAGTCGCTACAGCCGAACTCAAGAACCCACAAACGGGCCAGCGGGCTGAAGATGCCTGCAAGCAATACAAGACCGACCGTGATGGGCGCGACCCGCTGTTTCGCTTCAAGGAACGTGCACTGGTGCATTTTGCGGTGGACCCCGATGAGGTGTGGATGACCACGCAGCTTAAGGGTGCTGACACGTTCTTCCTGCCGTTCAACCGTGGCCACCAGTTTGGTGCGGGCAACCCGCCTGTGGAGGGCAACTGGAAAACCCATTACCTATGGGATGAAGTGCTACAGGCCGACAGCCTGCTCGATATTCTCCAGCGCTTCATGCATCTGGAGGTGACCGAGCGGCAGGTGGAAACGCCCACGGGCCTCAAGACGTTACGCAAAGAAGGCATGATCTTCCCGCGCTATCACCAGCTCGACGCGGTGCGCAAACTCGTTGCCCATGCCGGGGGCCATGGTGCGGGGCGCAACTATCTGATCCAGCATTCGGCAGGCTCGGGCAAGTCCAACACCATCGCTTGGCTTGCGCATCGGCTGGCCTCTCTGCACGATGCCAAGGATGAAAAGGTGTTCCATTCGGTGATCGTCATCACCGACCGCCGCGTGCTTGACCAGCAGCTGCAAAACACCATTTACCAGTTCGAGCACAAGACAGGAGTGGTCGAGAAAATCGACGAGGACACGCAGCAACTCGCGAAAGCGCTCTCAAACGATACGCCCGTCATCATCACCACGATCCAGAAATTTCCGTTCATCAGTCAAGCCATCCGCACACTGGAGGGCAAGGGCGAGGGTGTGAAGATCGAAACACGAGGACGGCGCTTTGCCGTGATCGTGGATGAAGCGCATTCCTCGCAATCCGGCGAAACGGTGACTGCGCTCAAGGGCATTCTTAACAAAGACGGCATCGCCGATGCGCTGGCGTCACAGGTAAGTGACGAGGAAGATGACGGCCTGACCGACGAAGTTCGGGCAAACATTCGCAGGGATATGCTGAAACGCCCACGACAGCCGAACCTGAGCTTCTTTGCCTTCACCGCAACGCCGAAATTCAAGACCAAAGTGGTGTTCGACGAGGCTGGGCCATCGGGGGCGTCACCCTTCCACGAATATTCCATGCGGCAGGCCATTGACGAGGGCTTCATTCTCGACGTGCTGCAAAACTACGTCACCTACAAACGGTTTTTCGGACTTGTGAAGCAGATCGAACACGACCCCGAGGTGCCGAAGAAAAAGGCATCAAAGGCGCTAGGGCAGTTCCTTGAGTTGCATCCGGTCAACATCGAACAGGTTGTCACCGTCATCATCGAACATTTCCGCTTGCGGGTGATGCAAGAGCTGGGTGGACGCGCGAAGGCGATGGTGGTCACGGGGTCACGTCTGACAGCAGTGAAATACAAGAAGGCGTTTGACCGCTACATCCGGGAGAAGGGCTATACGGGCATCAGGGCGCTTGTGGCGTTCTCTGGCAGTGTTGATGACCCTGACGATCCCGGCGCGTCTTTCACCGAAGTCGGCATGAATGACGGCCTGCCAGAGCGGGAGCTGCCGGAACGCTTCAACGGCGATGATTATCGTGTGCTGATCGTTGCTGACAAATACCAGACGGGGTTCGACCAGCCATTGCTCCAAACCATGTATGTGGTGAAACGCCTTGGCGGTGTACAGGCCGTGCAGACGCTGTCTCGTCTTAACCGCACAGCGCCGGGCAAGACCAAGACATTTGTTCTCGATTTCAGGAACGAAGAAGCTGACATCTTCGCATCCTTCAAGCCCTATTATGAAGCAACGCCCATCGGCGAAAGTGCTGACCCGCAGGCGCTCAATGCGCTTCACCACAAGTTGCTGGGGCCAGCGATCTTCACACCCGACGATGTGAATGCCTTCGCCGCCATTTGGTTCAAGGGCAGGCGCGACCCAAGCGGGCAGGACCACCGATTGATGAACGGGCTGCTTGATGCCTGTGTTGCGCGTTTCGAGGACGCGGAAGAAGCCACCCAGAACGAGTTTCGCGGGCAGGTCACCGCGTTCTGCAATCTCTATGGCTTCCTGTCGCAGGTCATGCCGTATTTCGATGATGGGCTGGAGCGCCTCTATGCCTTCCTGCGCAATCTGTCACCCAAGTTGCCCAGCGCTGGCGATGGTTCGAAGTTCACGCTTGATGATGACGTGGCATTGAAATTCTTCCGCCTCCAGCAAATGACCAGCGGGGCCATCGACCTTACCCAAGGTGAAACAGTTCCGATCAAAGGTCCGACTGATGTTGGCACGGCAGGGGAGAAAGAAGTTGCTGTTCCGCTTTCAACGCTGGTGAGCAAGCTGAATGAACGCTTCGGCACTGACTTCACGGAAGCAGACGAGTTGTTCTTTGATCAAGTCCGGGCCACTGCCGAGCTGAACGAAAATATCGTTGCCGCAGCCCAAGCCAACAACTTCGATGACTTCTCGTCGTTCTTCGCAAAGGTGCTCGAAGACCTGTTCATCGACCGCATGGAAGGGAACGAAGAGATTTTCAACAAGGTGATGGGCGACGCGGCCTTCCGAAACATCGCCCAAGCCCATCTTGCACGGGAAGTCTATGAACGGGTCAGGCGAGGTGAAGGGAAATAAAAGTGGCGGGCCGAACTTTTATGACCAAGGTCTGGGGCTTCGACACGCCTACCGGGCCACTACAGTTCAGCACGGAAGGTTGGCGGCGCAATGCCAGAGAAGTGCTTCAGCCGGGTGATATTGTTGTGCTTGTCGGCACCAAGGGCGAACCGACGCCCGAACAAGATCGCGGCAAGCTACTTGGCATTATGGAGCCGACAACGGAACCCGTCATGTCACTTGATTTCGACCTGCCGCAAGTTGAAAGCGATCTTGATGAACAGGGGAATTACAAGTGGCCCTTTGGCCTGTTGAACCTGAGGGCATGGCGTTTGATTGACCGCCCGTTTCTCAATCCCGAAATCAGCCAGCGTGCTTTCGCGATGGACTCAGCGCAAGGTATCGTCGAACTTTTGCCAAACGAAGCAGCACGAATAGCAGCGTTGCGGAGTGAGGAGGTGCCACTCTTGGAACCTCGGATTGCTGCCCGCGCTCGCTTGCATGGAACCGAAGGTGCCCGCCGCCGTGTCTCGCCACCGCCAACGACCTCCCGAAGAGGCGTGATGCACATGCGGGCCTCGTCAGCTTACACCTATGCATTGGAGATCAGAGGGCCGCAGGGGGTGGCCTATAAAATTGGGTGGGCCTTCGACTTCAAGCAGCGAGCTCGGCAATTCAATCAAGCCGCGCTGCCTGCTTTAGGCGGGTTGAATTACAAGGCCGAACTGTTTGAGTTGTGGGATACTGCGCGACAAGCTTTCCGCATGGAGCAAGCAATCCTAGATCACTTCGAGCGGCATCGCCACCGCGACAACCACGAGGTCATCGTTGGGGTGAAATACGCCGAACTTCAGGGTTTCTGGAACAACTACATCTTCGAAGTAAGAACGGGTCGGCGTTCTTGACCAAGCCCGACACAGTCACGCCATACGTCGCAAGCAGTCAACATCCTATCCATAAGCCCACCTTGACCAAGGCCGCCCTGAGCGAATTCACCCCTGTCATGACGCTGTTTGAGGGGTTGTTCCAACCAACGTCAGCGCAGTACCCCTGTGGCGCAGCTATGATAGAACCTGATGAATTTGAACCCCAGACCGTCCTTGGATCGGTAACGGCCTCGCTAGGCGTACGGAATTGGCGGGGAAATTCTGGCGGCTTCACAGGCCTTTAATTGGGGGCTTCTTGTGTTTTGCTGCGAGTGCTTCGAGCTGGACAGTGACCAACTCCAACTCGCTATCTGGCAGCATTTGTGCCGCTGAGTTCATGCGCGAAATGACCTTGGAGCGTTTGCCCGTGTCGGGTGTTTCTCCGAACCCCAGCAGATAGTCGGGTGTGGTCTCAAGTGCTTTTGCAATTCGTGCAACGGTGGCCAGATCAGGCTCGCGCTCTCCTCCAATCCATCAGCCTATCTTGACCAAGGCGCTCCTGAGCGATTTCACCCCTGTCATGGCGCTCTTTGAGGGATTGTTTCAATCACCGCCAGCGCAGTATCCCTGTGGCGCAGCACTGACTGAACCTGAAGAATTTCGGACACAGCCTGACCTTGCATAAGTAACGGCCTCGCTTGGCGTACGGAATTGGCGGGGAAATTCTGGCGGCCTCAGAGGCCCTTGAAAGGCGGCTTCTTGTGTTTTGCTGCGAGAGCTTCGAGTTGAACAGTGACCAGTTCCAACTCACTATCCGGCAGCATCTGGGCGGCGGAGTTCATGCGTGAGATGACTTTTGATCGTTTGCCCGTGTCAGGTAATTCTCCGAAGCCAAGCAGATAGTCGGGTGTGGTCTCAAGTGCTTTTGCAATCCGCGCAACGGTGGCTAGATCAGGCTCACGCTCTCCCGCAGTGTAGTTAGCATAGCGTCGCTCAGCGAGACCCACGCGACGTGCCGCTTCGGCGTTGGAAATTTCTAGGTCTTCGGCTCGCTTTCTGAGTCTTGTGCTGAACAGTTTCATCGGGCCAATTTGTTCCGAGAAAACAATTCAAACCATGCCCATTATGTGCTTTCGTATAAGCACATAATGGGTGCTGTCACTATGAACGAATTTTCAATGTGGTTTGGATGGTTGATCAACGGGGTTGCATGGCTCCCTATCGCGTGGCTTGCCATCGCGTTAGTCATTGGTATCCCGTGGATCATCAGCGATGAATTGCGCATCAAGCGCACGGCACCAAACCCTAGCGAGGTCAGCACATACTCCGACAGGATGGAAACTGAGCATGGCACGGAAGCCCTGAGGGCAGTGGTACAGGCAATTTCTGACACGCTGGAACGCAAGGACTTCGCATCAAGACGGTTTCTCAAGGCGGTGTCTGCTGAACTTGCACGGCGCACGATACAGCGTGAGGGTCCGCAGAAAATTCAACACAGTTGGAAAAATAGCACGAACCCATGAATTCCTCTGGCCATTGGCCAGAAACTTGGTACAAATCAAACTCTGTTCAAAGAGAAGCACCCGCTAACCCTTTGGAAAACCTAGCTTCGTCAGACTGGGGAGGGACTCCCGTAGGGCGCACCATCTCTTTTTTGCGGATTTCCCATGTTTGATGATCTGAAGAACAAGCGTGTCGTCGTCACTGGCGGCGTCACGGGTATTGGAGGTGCTGCATCGCTCGGCTTTGCGGCGGCGGGGGCGAAGGTTCTCGCGCAATATTTTGGCGGCGGGTCAGAGCTTGCCGATATCGAAAAGGCTGGCATTCACACGGTGAAGCTCGATCTCACGGCCAATGGCGCATGTGACAAGCTCATCGCCGAGGCCATCAAGCAACTCGGTGGCATCGATGTGATCGTCAATAACGCAGGCAGCCTTGTTGCGCGCACGCCGCTTGCAGAACTCACCGATGATTTCATCGACAAGGTTTTTGATCTCAACTGCCGCCAGCTCATTCATTGCACGCGCCTTGCAGCCGACCAGATGAAAAAGCAGGGCACAGGTGGTACGATCATCAACGTGTCTTCGATTGCCGGACGCTCAGGCGGCAGTGCAGGCGCATCGGTTTATGCCGGTGCAAAGGGGTTCGTGTCGGCCTTCACCAAATCGATCGCCAAGGAGTTGGTGGGCGACCAAATCCGCGTCAATGCGGTTTCGCCCGGCACCATCCACACGTCATTTCATGATCGTTTTTCCAATGAGGAAAAACGCGAAGCCGCACGCAAGACCATTCCCATGCAGCGACTTGGTGTTGCCGATGATTGCACAGGCGCGTTCTTGTTTCTCGCCAGCGAAAAATCTTCCGGCTACATGACCGGGCAAATCATCGAAGTGAACGGGGGGCAGTTGATGCCATGAAGCAAAACGAATTCACTACGCGCATCCTCAACGAGGATGCTGACACCACCGCCCCTGATGGCTCGGAAGTGCGCCTGCTTGCGACATCATCACGCGGCTCCATGGCGCATTTTGAATTGCCAGCGGATGGCGTTTCAAAAGCCGTTGTTCATCGCAACGTCGAAGAACTCTGGTTCATCACCGCAGGCGAGGGCGAAATGTGGCGCAAGCTCGGCGACACTGAAGAAGTGATTGACCTTTATCCCGGCGTTTCACTTTCAATTCCCGCAGGCACACATTTCCAGTTTCGCGCCGATCCCGACGAACCCCTCGAAGCCATCGGCGTCACCATGCCACCCTGGCCCGGCAGCGATGAAGCGCACGAGGTCGAAGGCCACTGGCCTACTGATTGAGGTCAATGTCCTGCTGGTTCACTGTGTAGTTCGCCGTGAACGTAACTGTGTCGCCCGGGCCCAACAAATTCCAGACACCATTGACGCCTGATGGGTCAGATGAGTCGCCGGTTGGCGCAACATCGGTTCCGGTCTGCGTTTCATTCCATGGCACCGGGTTGGTGTTGTAGCCATCAAACGCGAGTTCGTTGATGTTGATATTGGTGATCGGCACATTGCCTGTGTTCACCACGGTGAAAGTGTAAGTCACCACGTCGCCCGCATTTTTTGGTCCCGCTGGCGAGGCCGACTTGGTCAACTGCAACAGCGGATTGGCCAACGTGTTGGTAAAGGTACAAACAAACTGTGCACCAGCGACTACTGATGTCAACGGAACTGTAAGCTGGCTTCCTGCGAGCGATCCAAACGTCCCGGCATTGCCTGTAATCGCCGCGTTGCTGTCTGTGCAGTTCGCGCCCGTGATGAAATAGCCCGCAAATGCATTCTCCGTGACCGTTACATCAGTGCCAACCGCTGCGACGTTGACGGAAGCTGGAGCGCCGTTGGCAGGTGTGCCTGCAACGCTCGTCGTAACGGGCGAAGGGTTTGCAACGAGATTGCCCTGCGTGAAGGTGAATGGTCCGCCAACGCCGCCAATTGTCGTCTTGCGCACTGTCATCGTCGGGATCACGTTGTTGGTGAAGGTGCACTGCACGACTGCGCCATAGGGGACATTTGCCGCGAGAATAGTGAGCTCTGGTGCAATCGTTGTGCCGAAGGTGCCAGCACCTGCGGGATTGCCAGAATTGACACTGTTGGTATCAACGCAATTGGCCGAACCGAAGTAATAGCCTGTAGCAACCGCTTCGGTGATCGTTACCGGATTGGCATTGTTGTTGACGTTCACCGTCGCGGTGTAAGCAGACGGCGTATTGTGGCCCGTCGTGCTGCGTGCCGCTGGATTGGCCGAGAGATTGGTTTGCGTGAAAGTGAAGTTGGGCGAGGCTGCTGCATTGCCCATCGTCGTCTTGCGCACAGCAACAGTTGGTATGCGGCCATTGCGGAAGGTACAGAAGATATCTGCACCAGCGACCATCGCTGCCGTGAGTGTGACGGCCTGGCCCGCCACTACGCCCACATTTGCAGGATTACCAGAGAGCGCACTGTTGGCGTCGGTGCAGCTCACGTCGGCAAAGCGCCAAGTGGCGGCAGGCATTGCGCCCTCGGTGACAGATGTGGCACCGCCAACAGTTCCAAGAAGCGCTCCACTGGTCGATGCGGTTGGCGTGTTGATCACGGTCGTCGTGATGCTGTTGATCGCAGCCAGACCTGTTTGCGTAAATGTGAATGCACCACCCACGCCACCCAGTGTCGTCTTTTGAACAGTCACGCGCGGCAATCGCCGATTGACAAAAGTGCAGACGATGGCGTTGCCAGCAGCAGTCTGTGCGACAGTTAAACCAATCGTGCGCGTTGCAGCAGTCCAGGTGATGGCCTGGCCTACACCATTTACTGTGCAGGTTGGAGTACCGTTGACTTCCCAACCAGCAACGGCGGTTTCGACGATGGTTGTAGCCGTTGCCGCAAGCGGAAGAGTGCGCGCTGTGCCCGGTGTTGCGGTGTTGGTCACCAACGTTGCAACTGTGTCACCTGGAAAATTCGTTCCTGTGAATGAGAAACTGCCAATGGCACCTTGTGTTGTTTTGATGACTTGCACAGATGGTCGCGACTGGTTCACCACGGTACACGTGATTACTGCGCTGCCTCTGATATTGGCTGCAGCTACGGTGAGAACAGAATTTGCCGAGATGACACCGTTGAATGTCGCAGCATTGCCCGAAATGGCATTGTTGCTATCTGCGCAAGTGACGTTGCCATTGTTGATGATCCAGCCTGCAGGGCCAGTTTCCGTCACGGTTGTTGCAGTAAGAAGCGAATTGAGAGTGACGAACGGCGAATTGACCGCAGTGGTGCCCGCTACAACGTTGGTATTGGTCGTACCAGAACCTGAATTGGAAGTCGTGAATGTGAAGTTGCCCGAACCAGCATTGGTAGACTTCGCCAAGCGCAACTGTGGTGCCCGGAAAAATGTGATGTCATCAAGAAACACCCACTGGTTCGTCGGTGCTGCGGCACTTGGACCATTCCTATAGGTTACCGTTATGCTTGTGACTGGACCAGCAAAATTGAAAGTCGCATCGCCATCACTGTTGGTTGTTCCTGTATTCAGCGTCTGGATAGTGCGGACACGTCCGAGAGCGGCGCTGTACTCAAGGAACGCGTTATTCGTAAGTCCAACTGAAGTTGGCAAAGTGCCACCGTTTGCAGTTGCGTAGACGAAGTCATTGAATCTGTTGCCGTCATTGTAAGTCGGGCCGCCGTCGATATCGGTCACTCTGAATGATACGTTGTAGACTGGCACCGAAAACGTCATCGTCATCGCCATGGTGGCGCTGTTTTCGGTGTTGTTTGGAGCAGTCATCTGAAAGCGGACGACGCTGGGATAAATGCTGCCAGTCGGCGTGCCGTTTTGAATCGTGACGTTCTGAGCAGTCGCTCCCGTGGAAGTCGCAGAAGATGTCAACGTTACACCAGCGGGCGTAGAGGTGCGCGTGTCATTGCCGAGAAGCAAATTCGTCTCGGGTAGAGTCGCCCAACTAAATGTGTCAGCTTTCGCGTTAGTCGCCAACGACGCCAGACACAAAACTGCACAAACCAACGCGCGCAACGGCGCACTCACAAACTTCCGCATGACACAACCTGACAATACAAAACGCCCACGCGAAAAATCCCGCGCATGGTTATTGCAGTATGAAGGGTTATGCTTAAGTCGAAGTTAAAACGCGTGCATGAGGTTGCGCCGGGTTGTTACCAGCTGCCGATATTCGGCATCGACGCCCACGGTTCTTGCACCGGCAGATAATCATCGTTCTTCTGCAGCACTTCAATTGATATGCCATCAGGCGTTTTGATGAAGGCCATGCGGCCTTCGCGGGGTGGGCGGTTGATGGTGATGCCGTGCTTCATCAGCATCGCGCAATACTCATAGATATTGTCGACCTGATAGGCGAGGTGGCCGAAGTTGCGCCCGCCTGTGTAGACCTCGGGATCCCAATTGTAAGTGAGTTCCACTGGAGCATCCGGGCTTTCGGGGCAGGCGACAAAGACCAATGTGAATCGACCCTTTTCCGATTCATGGCGGCGCTGTTCCACAAACCCCAACTTGTTGATGAAGAAGTCGAGCGACTGATCAAGATTCGAAACGCGGATCATGGTGTGGAGATATTTCATGGGGCCTGTCCTTTTTGATTTTAAGCAGAGCTTTCACGAATCAATTCGGCAACTCAAGTCAAATTTGTGGCAGTTGACAAAGCCTTCGACTCAAATTGCGTGAACGACTTCAATAATCAACGCGAAGTGATGCACGAAAGCCATAAGGCAGCCCGTGCATACCGGAAAACCGCGAAATCATTGCATAATTTCCACTCGAAAAAAGTGCTGCTGAACCAGCACCATGAATTTCGATGTGGATTTCTACGCCCCTCTTAAATCTCCACCTATACAAATCGTTAACATGTGTTCACAAAGTCATCCGAGCGCGCGGCAATGAGTAACGGGGCGCGTGGGGAAGAGTACGGGTAAACGCATGGCGGCGAATGAAGGAAGTATTGTCGGAAACTTGCAGGCTGGCCAGCTTGCCACCGAAGCAACTGTTAATGTCATCAGGATTGACGGGCTGGTGAAATGGTTTGACGTGGGCCGAGGCTATGGCTTCGTGATCCCCGACAACGGCCTGCCGGATATTTTATTGCACTTGAGTTGCTTGAAGCGCGATGGCTTTGATGCGCCGCTTGAAGGTACGCGTGTTGCTTGCGAAGTGGTCGCACGCCAGAAGGGCTATCAATGCCTGCGCGTGCTGTCGGTTGATCAGTCGACAGCCATTCACCCAGTGGAGCGCAAAGCGCGCACACATAATCAAGTGCAGCCCACAACAGGTTGGGTGCGCGCCAAGGTAAAGTGGTTCAATCGCGCCCGTGGTTTTGGTTTTGCCACGGAAGGCGAGGGGCTGGGGGATATTTTCGTTCACATGGAAGTGCTGCGCAAAACCGCACTTGGTGAACTTGAGCCAGACCAGTGGATCTACGTGCGCTATGGCGATTCTAACCGTGGCAAAATGGCCTCGGAAGTGCGTCTGTCGCTCGATAGTGGTTTGCCACTTACCAATTGAACTTTTGACCAACTGAACGAACTCATTTCGCCACAATTTTTAGCGACAGGTGACCCATGCGTGTTCTGGCGGGGCGGTTATTGGCGGGTATGTTTCTGGCAGTCTTTGTGATTGCTTCATCAGTGCATGCGCAAACAGCTGCCGCCCCGAGCATTGAAAGTGTGACTCTCGTGACTGAAAGCACATCAACCTTTGTCACTGCTGAAATCGCAGATACCGATGAAACCCGGTCACGTGGCCTGATGTTTCGTCATCGCCTGCCGGAAGGTCACGGCATGCTGTTTGATTTTGGCGTGCCCAAACCAGCATCGATGTGGATGAAAAACACCTACATGCCGCTCGACATGATTTTCGTGCGCGCCGATGGCACGATTGCCGCGATCGCCGAAAACACTGTTCCGAAGTCACTCGATACGATCAGCGTGCAGGAACCCGTGAAGGCGGTGTTGGAACTCGCAGGTGGAGCCGCCAGTAAAATCGGTCTGAAAGTGAATGATCGCGTAGTCCATAGATTATTTACAAAAACCAACTAACCAACGCTTGCTCTTTACCTCAAAGTTCGGCTAAGGCACGGCCACGAAGGTTAGATCGGGGCGTAGCGCAGTCTGGTAGCGCACCTGCCTTGGGCGCAGGGGGTCGTGAGTTCGAATCCCACCGCCCCGACCACCCTTCGCCGAAGGCTTCGGGTGGCTTCGCCACGCTTGGCTGCCACAGGAGCGTTTTCTTCATGCCCGCCCGTATTTTCAAGCCTTCCCGCAATGCCATGCAATCCGGCAAGGGAAAATCCCAGGAATGGACGCTGGAATTTGAGCAATCGGTAAAGCGCGAGGCCGATCCGCTGATGGGCTGGAACAGTGCAGCTGAAACCGGAACGCAGGTGAAGCTCACTTTTGCAACGCGTGAAGAAGCTGAAGCCTATGCCCGCAAAAACGGCATTGCGTTTCAGGTGACACCAGAATCACCCGCCCGCCAGACCAAGAAATCCTACTCCGACAATTTCAAATTCGGCCGCACCACGCTGTGGACGCACTAACCAGAATTATTTTCTGGCACCTGTCGAATCCGGTTTCTCCCATTCGTCTTTGCTGTGAACACCAGCAAAGGAGAAGACAATGGGTTCCCCTCTCATCACCAGTCTCTACGCCGCGCCCTTGGGCGTGATGGCGCTTGGACTATCAACGCATGTTACCATGCTGCGGGCGAAGTTGGGGATTTCAATCCTCGATGGCGGCAACATGGCGCTGGCCGAACGGATCCGACGGCACGGCAACTTTGTTGAAACGGTGCAGCTCATTCTGCTCCTCATGCTGCTTGCCGAATTGATTGGCGCTGGCAGCATCTGGCTGCATATCGCTGGAACGGCCCTCATCGTCGGCAGGGTGCTTCACGCCTTGGGCTTGAAACACGATCAGCCAGCCTCACCTTTGCGCATTGCAGGTGGCACCGCCACTCAGATTGCAGCGCTCATCGCAATCTGCAACATTCTGGCGACAGCGTTTGCCAGGTAACCCCGGAGAAGGAGAGAAAAAATGAAATACATGGCATTGATTTATTCCGAACCCAACATTGGCCCAGCACCTGGATCACCTGAATTTGGCGCTTACATGGGGGCCTACACGTCCGCCACCGAAACCTATGTTAAAGATGGTGTGATGCGCGGTGGTGAAGCACTTCATCCTGCTTCAACCGCAACAACCGTGCGTGTGCGCAAGGGCAAAACCCAAACCATGGACGGCCCATTCGCCGAAACCAAGGAGCAACTCGGCGGCTATTACATTTTCGAATGTGCTGATCTTGATGCCGCCATCAAATATGCCGCGATGATTCCCGATGCCGCAAATGGCTGCGTCGAAATCCGACCGATCATGGATCTTGGGCAGGGATAACCACGACCACATTTCAGCTGCGCGGCAGGCAGTTACACTTGCCGCGCAGCAAAACCATGGTCGGTTGCTGGCCATCCTGATCAAGGAACTCCGTGATTTTCAATTGGCCGAAGACAGCTTGCAGGACGCCATTGAATCAGCGCTCGTGCACCGGCAACGCAATGGTACGCCGACCAACGCAGCCGCTTGGCTGCTACAAGTGGCGAGGCGCAAAGCCATTGATCGCCTGCGCCGCGCCAAGCTTCATGATCGCAACTCGGCTGAGCTCGAATACCTCATGGCGCAGGATCAAGAGGCCGAAGAGCTGCACGAAGAATCCGCCATTCCCGATGAACGTCTGCGCCTGATCTTTACGTGCTGCCATCCAGCGCTTGATCCTCTCACGAGCGTGGCCTTGAGCCTGCGCACCCTGTGCGGATTGACAACGACGGAAATCGCCCGCGCTTTTGTGGTGAGCGAGGTCACCATGGCGCAACGCCTGGTGCGCGCGCGGGCCAAAATTTCCAAGGCGGGAATCGCTTACGTCGTGCCAGAGAAAGCCGATTTGCCTGCACGCCTTGATGCCGTGCTCAACACCATCTATCTGATGTTCAACCAAGGCTACGCCGCAACCGCAGGCCCCGAACATCAACGCCATGACTTATGCGAGGAAGCGATCCGTCTTGCCAGAATGGTTAGTCATCTTTGTCCAGATGAAGCTGAAGCGAAAGGCCTCGTTGCGCTGTTGCTGGTCACTCACGCAAGGCGAAAATCGCGCAGCTCAGATGATAAGAACTACATCCCGCTCGACCAGCAGAACCGCAAACTTTGGGACTGCAACATGATAGAGGAGGGGGATCAGATATTGCTCTCGGCAATTGCGATGGCAAAGCCCGGCCCCTACCAACTGCAAGCCGCCATCAGCGCCATACATTCGCAGTCAAGGTCACATGCTGAAACCAATTGGCAAGAAATTTCGATGCTCTACGAAAAGCTCCAGGGTCTTTCGGAAAACCCGGTGCATGATCTGAACCGCATTGTAGCACGATCTTATTTTGTTAGTTTAAACACAGTCTTGCAGGAACTTTCAGAAGTGTCAGTTGAACTCGCTGATTACCAGCCTTTCCACGCGGCCAAGGCCGATATCCTGCGTCGTGCAGGGTTGGTGCATGAAGCCGCAGCCGCCTACGAAGCAGCAATCAGGCTCAGTCAAAACGCGATTGAGAAAAACTACCTCACGCGGCAGAAGGCAGCGCTTTTCATGTGAAGTTCCACTACCCAAGTTTTTGGCGATGCTCTATAGGCGTCGCTCACGACTCCGTAGCTCAGCTGGACTAGAGCAACCGCCTTCTAAGCGGTAGGTCGTTGGTTCGAATCCAACCGGGGTCGCCATTTTCAGAAAGTTTTTCATGGACGAAGTTCGCGACTCCAACGGCAATGAATTGAAGGATGGCGACAACGTCACCTTGATCAAGGACCTGAAAGTCAAAGGTGCCAATGTCACGCTGAAGCGCGGCACGATGATTAAAGGCATCAGGCTCACAGGCAATCCAGATGAAGTTGATTGCCGCCATGAAAAAGTCAAAGGCCTGGTGCTGCGAACGGAATTCCTCAAGAAAGCCTGAAGCTGCTCACCGCCGTTTCCGCCTGAACTTTTTGCGCCCACAGCCTTGATACCATTCGCGTCGTGGCCCAACATCGATATGCACGACGCTGCTCCGGCAGTAAGTTCCAACGCCGCCGCGACCGGGTAGTCCGCGCGCATATCGCATCACACGACCTTTCGGCACGCCGGCCACGCGAATGTCTGCAGCACGGCAGCTGAGGTGCATGGATCGCCTTGCACCGCCAATGCGGCGATTGTGTTTATGTGAGCGGCAGCCCGAGGACACCGTCACAGGACTGCGAAAATGCCGCGCGGTTTTGTAAAGCAAACCAACAAGGCGGGGATGCAGGCCGCGATGACCACTCACCGAACGTGCTTCAACCAGCGAAGAAAAGGTCAAACATAAAAATGCTCCCAGCACGAATGCTGAAAACGGCATGCGACGAAACATGATTAATCAATCCCTAACGCCGCATCACGGTCTTGCTAACGCAAATCAAGCGCAAGCAAAAGCGTTGCAACCATTCAGGGTAAACGGCGCAGCGTTAGTCGGGCGTCAGAAACTCACTGCATTTCGGCGCGGGCAGGGTGCCCCACGGCATGATCGGCACAGACGAATTTGAATTCTGTGGCGAGCCCTCAATGATCTTGTCGGTATAGGCGAGGTACACAAGCACATTGCGCTTCACATCACAGCCGCGCACGATCTGCATCTTTTTGAAGAACAGCGAACGGCGCTCGCGATAGATCTCGTGTCCTTGCGCAAATTTCGCCTTGAAGCTGATCGGGCCAACCTGGCGACACGAGATCGACGTCTCCGAACGCTCTTCGGCAAAACCTGCCCAGCCAGTCCAGCCACCAACTTCCGGCAGCGTGAAATAACAGGCCACACCTTCAACGCCGGGATCGTCAATCGCATATGTCGAAAGCTTCGCATCCGGCGAAAGCATGCGCCATACCGTGGTTTTCTTGAAGATCAGTTCCGGATCGTCAGCCATCTCCTGCGCTGCAACAGGTGCAGCAAGTGCAGCGAGCGACAAACATGTGGCGGCGAATTTCTTGAACATCAAAGTTCCCCTTCTGCGAAATTAAATGGGAAAGCGGCGCGGGATTTTCAAGCACTCTTCATCCGCGTAAATCCGGCATCAAGATCGTCGATCAAATCTTGCGGATCCTCCAAGCCAATATGCAAACGCAAATGCGGCGCGTCACTTGCTGTTGTAGCCGTGCGATGCGGCTTGAATGGCACGATCAGACTTTCAAACCCGCCCCATGAATAGCCCATGCGAAACAGCTCCATGTGATCGAGCATCGCGGCCACCGCTTTTTCTGAAGCAGGTTTCATCACAATCGAAAACAGTCCCGATGCTCCGGTGAAATCGCGCTTCCACAATTGATGGCCCGGCGCATTGGCGAGGGCAGGGTAGAGTACAGTCTCAACTTCATCGCGGTTACGCAACCACTCCGCAACAGCGCGCGCATTCTCATGATGGCGCTGCATGCGCACATCGATGGTGCGAAGCCCGCGCAGTGCGAGATACATGTCATCAGGCCCCGCGAACAGTCCCATCGAACCATAAAATTCGTTGAAGCGCGGCCACGTTGCTTCATTGCAAGTGACAGTGCCCATCATCACATCGGAATGGCCGACGATATATTTTGTCGCGGCTTGAATCGAAACATCAACGCCCTTGGTGAACGCCTTGAAATAATGCCCGCCGCTCCACGTATTATCGATCATTACAATCGCACCAGCCGCGCGCGCAACGGCAGCAATCGCGGGCACATCTTGCACTTCCATGGTTTGCGAGCCCGGGCTTTCACAAAACACCACGCGCGTGTTGGGCCTGATCAGCGCCGCAATGCGCGCGCCGACAAGCGGATCATAGTATGTGGTCTCGATATTATAACGCGTCAAAACCGTGTCGCAGAAATGCCGCGTGGGATGATAAGCCGTATCAACCATCAACAGATGATCACCCGGAGACAGGAATGCGAGGAGGGCAGTGGAAACCGCAGCAAGTCCCGAAGGGCAAGCGCGCGTGTCAAAGCCCCCCTCTAACTCGGCTACAGCTGTTTCGAATGCGCGCGAAGTCGGTGTGCCGCGCCGCCCATAGAGATAGGGTTGGTTACGCTTTTCCAGTGTCTCAACATCGGGAAAAGTAATTGTGGAGGCGCGATACACAGCCGGGTTCACCATTCCATGCTCGGTGAATGCGCGCCCCGCATGCGCGATTTTTGTTGTCGGTCGCAAGTCCGCCCCGGATTTTTTCTTCATGTCATTTCACCTGTTATGCCCTATGCTCCTAGCACAATTTATCGGAGTGGGATCAATGCAACTTGGCGCGATGTTGATGACGATTTTGAAATATGGCGTGTGGGGTGCAGGCGCACTTCTCCTGCTGTTCGGCGCAATCTCAGTCTGGCAAACCCGCCAGCCCGATGGCAGCTTCCTGATGACACGGCAAGACTGGACGTTTCTCGGCGTGCTCGTGGCGCTGTTTGCGCTGGCAGTCTATCTGTTCCGCTCGATCACCAAGGAGATTGAGCATCCGGGGCAGTGAAATCGTGATTGAGAATTTACAGTTTCTTTTTCAGTTCGACAGCTGTGTGCGCGACGAAGCGGAAATCGTTAAGGGCATACAGCAGGGGCTTGAAGATGTGCGGGCCGGAAGCACAGTTCCGCATGCTGATGTGGTCAAGAAATCGCGGGCGATAGTTGCAGCGGCTCATAAGCGCCGGGCCAAGCGTCGATGAAATCGTTCTGACGGCACCTGCTTTGCGCAAGCAAGCTATTGAAACACGCAGCATTGCGGTTGAAAGCGGGATGGCGCGACCAACATCACACCCCAGCCGAGCCCTCTACTCCATCGGCGGGCTTGACCCGCCGACCCAGCCTTCCCTGCGATCTGGCCAGCGGTCTGGGTGGGCGGGTCAAGCCCGCCCATGGAGTAATTTTAATAGATTTGGAAAATAAAGCGAACAACCCACTTGACTCTAGGCTTCAATCGTTCTATCTTAGTTCCAGTTGGTTCTGGAAAGGAAGGGACAGTGTCGCGAGCGTTTCGAAATTGCCAGAACCAGCTGCAATGCTTGCGGAATGATGTTACGCGACCTCATTCCTCGAGGGTTTTTGAGCCATACCCCGGGTTACTACGAACCCGGCGGCCAAGCGGCCATAGCGACTCTGGCGGTAAATTGACAGGCTGCGAGCGAGTATACTCGCGGCGGGCACCGTGCGATCCAGAGCAACGCAAGAGCTGGACTGAAGCCAAAACCATTGCGTTCGGTCTGGAGAGCTCATTTGCTTTCCGGGGCTTCCCGCCATTTTTTCAATCAAAAAGCTTTTTTCCTCGGCGTGAGGCCCCAACCGGGCATTACCCTTCCGCTTTCAACCTTGGCCATCGCAAGCACATCTTGCGGTGGCCAAATCCGCCTTGAGTGTGATCGGAACTTCATATCTTTTTGTCCGTCATCCTCGCGTACGCGGGGACCCAGACTTTCCGCTGCTCAGCTGTTGAAAGGCTGGGTTCCCGCGTGCGCGGGAATGACGGGATAAAGGGTAAAACTGAAAAACACTCGCAGGACGCCCATGCCCAAACGCAAACCCCCACCCCGAAAGCCCAAACTCGCGCGCGTGCCCTGGGCGCAATTCACGCCGGATGATTTCCCGCGCGACATCGCACTCACTCTGTGCCCATCGCCCAAATGTCGACGCATTGAAAAATGCATCGCACCGCATGCCGGGCTCTATTGCCAACGCACTCACATGGGCAAATCCGAAGGCAAGTTGCACAAGGCGAAAACCAAACTCGCGCGTGACATCGCCAGTCTGACCGTACCCCCAAAGCGCGCGCCCATGGCCGAGCACATGGAACATATCGCCGAACTTGCGCACCTGCAAAAGCTCTACGCCAATGCTGAAATCAAACTCTGGCGCGCCGGCGGCCTCAACCCCAAATTCGGAAAATACAAATCAGCAGGCGTGATGCTCAAACCACCACCGCGCTGCTATTGCGATCTGCGTTCGGGAAGCTTGGAATAGTGAGCTTGAAGCATCGCTCCTAATTGGCTAGTCAGGCCACTCAAATGGAACCGAACACATGATTGAATCTGCCAAGCGCATTGCTGAAAAGAAGGACTGGATCAAGGGAGCCACGGGGGATTGGGAAATCATCATCGGGCTTGAGGTTCATGCGCAGGTGAATTCCAAGGCCAAGCTGTTCTCTGGCGCTTCTGCTGAATTTGGTGGCGAGCCGAATGATCATGTGTCGCTTGTCGATGCGGCGATGCCAGGCATGCTGCCTGTGATCAACAAATTCTGCGTGGAGCAGGCGGTGCGCACCGGGCTTGGCTTGAAAGCTCAGATCAATCCCTATTCAGTATTTGACCGCAAAAATTATTTCTATCCGGATCTTCCGCAGGGCTATCAGATTTCACAATACAAGCAGCCTGTTGTGGGCGAGGGGCAAGTGCTCGTCGATCTCGATGGCGGCAAAACAGTCACCGTGGCGATTGAGCGTTTGCATCTCGAGCAGGACGCCGGAAAATCGCTGCACGACCAGCACCCCAACGCGAGCTTTGTCGATCTCAATCGCTCGGGCTGCGCGCTGATGGAAATCGTATCGAAACCCGACATGCGCTCGGCTGAAGAGGCAAAAGCCTATGTCACCAAGCTCCGCCAGATCATGCGTTACCTCGGCACGTGTGATGGAAACATGGAGCAGGGATCGATGCGTGCTGACGTGAACGTATCCGTGCGCAAGCCCGGCGATGAATTTGGCACGCGTTGTGAAATCAAGAATGTGAACTCGATCCGCTTCATGGGCCAGGCCATTGAATATGAAGCGCGCCGCCAGATTGGCATTTTGGAAGATGGCGGCAAGATTGATCAGGAAACCCGCCTTTACGATCCAAAGAAGGGCGAAACGCGTTCGATGCGCTCGAAGGAAGAAGCACATGACTATCGCTATTTCCCCGATCCGGATTTGCTGCCGCTGAAACTTGATCAGGCATGGATCGAAGGCATAAGCAAAAGCTTGCCGGAATTGCCTGACGACAAGAAAGAACGGCTGATGAAGACCTATGGTCTTTCAGCCTATGATGCGTCAGTGCTTGTCGCTGAACGCATCAACGCAGATTTCTTCGAGACACTTGCAAAAGGTCGCGATGGCAAGCTCGCCGCCAACTGGCTGATCAATGAACTGTTTGGCCGCCTCAACAAGGAAGGCAAGTCAGTTGAGGACACGCCCGTTTCGGCAGCCCAACTCGGTGGCATCGTCGATCTGATTTCTGCTGGCACGATATCAGGCAAGATTGCCAAGGATGTTTTCGAGATCGTCTGGACTGAAGGCGGCGATCCCGCTGCTATTGTCGAGAAGCGTGGCCTGAAACAGGTCACAGACATGGGAGCAATTGAAAAAGCCGTCGACGAAATCATCGCTGCTAACCCCGAAAAAGTCGAGCAGGCCAAGGCCAAACCCTCCATGCTGGGCTGGTTTGTGGGGCAGGTGATGAAGTCGACAGGCGGCAAGGCCAACCCGCAATCGGTCAACGACATGCTCCGTCAAAAGATGGGAATTACAGAATAAACATCGTTATTTCATATACTTAACAAGACATTTCACTTTTTTGAAATCCTCCGCTATACTCCGTGTGCTGAATAATATTAGGCGACAGTGAGTTCGGAGTGAGTACGATGTTGAAGTATGCCAAGAGCGCGGTAAAGAAATCCGCTGCGGCCAAGAAGAGTGCGCCCAAAAAGGCTGCACCTAAAAAGTCCAAGCCCGCTCCGAAACCTGCCAAAGTGGCAAAGGGCCCTTCGGCGGCTGAGAAGAACCGCTTTACGCTCTATGGCTTTGCAGGTTCGGGCCCAACCTATACCGCCGCGCTGTGCCTCGCCATGATGAAGCACCCATATTCGTACATGCACATCTCATTGCGTGATGGCCAGCACAAGCAGCCGGATTATCTGGTGAAGAACCGCTATGGCCAAGTGCCTGCACTGCGCGACGGCCATCACTATTGCGTGCAGTCGGCAGCGATCTTGTTGCATCTCGCGGAAACCTTGCAGAAATTCAATGGTTCCTCTCAAGCAGATCACCAGCACATTCGTGAATGGCTGTTCTGGCAGTGGGACAAGCTGGCGCTTCCAATTTATCGCCTGCGCGCCCGCAATCGCGGCTTCCGTCAATTCGGTGAAGAAGTGCGCGCGATGTATGATAACGAAGCAAAAGCAGCGCTTACAGTGCTTGATCTCGATCTGACTAAGAACGAGTGGGTCGCTGGCAAAAAAGCATCGGTTGCCGACATCGGCATCTATGGTGTGCTGCGTTACGCGGGTGATGCCAATATTGATCTCAATCCGTACCCACATGTCGTGCAATGGAAAAAGCGGTTTGAGACTTTGCCGGGCTTTGCTACACCAGAGCAGTTGCTTCCGATGGAAAGCAAACTGATCTAGCGCAATTCCGGGATTGAAATTGACGAAAAACGAAACGCGGTCGCCGGAAGGCGTTATCGAAGCAAATCCGCGTCGGCCAAGAGAATGGGCGACGGCCTTTGTCGGCTTTCTAGCAGGTATCGTTGGCTTGGGCCTGAGTAGGCTTGGTCTGATTTGGCCGGATTTCGACGTGTTCTCGCAATTCACAGTTCAGTTTTTGATGTGGACACTGAGCTTCGCAATTGTGTCCTTATTCATCCGGCGCCTGAAATCCACCGCCGCAATAGCCACCACAATCATCATGATGGTTCTCTATGGAGCTTGGCCGACATCTCGTGAAGCTCAACCAGCTCTCGATCAAAGCCTCGACATGCCGCACCTACGTGTAGCGTTTCACAATATTTACAAACACAATCAGGATTATGTCCGAATTTCAGAAAACCTGCGCGCGATGCAAGCTGACGCCATCGTTCTTGCGGAAGTACTTCCCCATCATCGCCCGGTGCTTGAAGCTCTGCAGTCGGAGTTTCCGCATCAGATTTCCTGCCAGACATTTGCTATGAACTGTGATGTAGCAATACTTTCACGCTACCCATTCGCTGAGCAATCGCAGCGACTCGATGGGCGCCTTGCTCGAGTGCTGAGTATCGCTGTGCGGACCCCAATTGGAGAAGTTCGCCTCGCAGCGTATCACAGTTCACGCTTCCCCCAATCGCGCTTTCAACTCAAACAAGCCAACGATGTAGTCCAAGCCACCGAACGCCTCACACGACCGCTGGTATTGGCCGGAGATTTTAATGCAACACCGCATTCTCGCTCGGTGAATATCATTGCCGAAAATGCCGATCTCTCGTTGCTCAACAATCTTCCGACCTGGCCAGCAACTTACCATTTGCCGCAGCTTGCAATCGACCACATCATGATCAGCAAAGAATTGGTGGCCGTGACATCAATTGGCGTAAGTGACTCAGGTGGTTCAGACCACTTGCCGTTGATTGTAACACTCACACGTGCCGCATTGATCGGGTCAGAACAATAAGATTAGTGATTGCTGATCTGATTTTTGGTTATCAGGGTGTGAAGTTTCTTCAGTGACTAAAGTTCAAAACCTCAATTTTTATGAAAATTTGGGGTGCTTCAGAAATCATTTACTCAGACTCTTCAGCCCCGTTTAAGCGTGCTCGTTAGGCCCGTGTTTCATTCTTCGAGTCAAGATGACTCAATCGAGAGGGACGACAGAGTCCTCCGAGGGGTGTCAAACAGAGTAGGGGATTGAATTATGGGAAACCTGGCAAATTTTGAAGCGACGATTTCACCATCGTCTGTAACCGCAGAGCAGTTGCTCGAGCTTGCAATGCACTATTGCCTCGGCAAAGGTGTGACGCAAAATCTTGTTGCTGCACACAAGTGGTTCAACATTGCAGCCTTGAAAGGCAGTGTTGCTGCACGTCAGTATCGTTGCGAACTGGCACGCGAAATGTCAGCCAATGAAGTGGCAATCGCTCAGCGCGAAGCTCGTGATTGGTTGACGCTACATTAAACCAAATTAGGTGCTGAAGTGAGAAGGGCGGTCGGTGGGCCGCCCTTTTCATTTGTGATGCTCAGTTGTCGAAGCCAACATCTTCCATGAGCTTGGAAGCTGCAGCAATATTTTTAGCGACTTCGGCAACTGGCAGTACATCAGGAGCAAGTTTGCCCCACGACTTGACCAGCTCAGTTGGTGAAACTTCTGGATTGACCGGATACTCGAAATTACTAGCAGCATAGAGCGCTTGAGCTTCGTCGCTTGCAAGGAACTCCATCAGCTTCAGCGCATTGTCCTTGTTGGGCGATGACTTGGTCAACATCATGCCTGAAATGTTCACATGCGTGCCAAGTTCTGCTGACGAAGGGAAGAGGATCTTCGTAGCCTTCGCCCACTCTTTTTGTTCAGGCTCTTTTTCGTTGGTTGTCATGAGGCCCATGTAATAGGTGTTCGCAATGGCAAGATCGCATTCACCTGCTGCGATGCTTTTTGCTTGCGCGCGATCATTGCCATTGGGCTTCACCGCAAGATTGGCTTTGACGCCTGCGATCCACTGACGCGCAAATGCCTCGCCCTTTTTTGCAATCACAAAGCTGAGCAGGCCAAGATTATAAGGATGGCTGCCTGGCCGTGTGCAGATTTTGCCTTTCCACTTCGGGTCAGCAAGTTCTTCGTATGAAATCGAATCCTGCTTCACGCGATCAACCGAAGCGTAGACAACGCGGCCACGTTGCGTCAGGCCAAACCACTGATGCCCGTTGTCGCGCAAATTTTCTGGAACAGCCGCATCAATCATCGAGGAGTTCACCTCCTGAGCCAGTCCCTTGTCCGTTGCCTCAACCAACTTGCCGACATCTGCAGACAGGAGCACATCAGCGGGCGAAAGCGGGCCTTCTTGTTCCAGCCTTTCAACCAGACCTTTTTCCGCAAACACCATTTTCACTTCAATGCCAGTTCTGGCAGTGAATGCCTTGAACAGCGGCTCGACCAATTGCGGTTGCCGATAGCTGTAAACATTGACCGTGCCATTGGCGAAGGCTGAGAGCGATGTACCAACGAGCAGCCCGGCTGCGGTGATGGTTCTGAGCAATGATTTAGGCTGCATTTCTTTCTCCGAGTGATTTTGTCGGGTTTATTGAAAATCCTCAGTAGCTGTCAAGTTAATTCCGATGGAAACAATCGGGTTCTGAAAAACCTTCTCTTTTGCTTGCGCATCACGCACGAACACGGCTAAAGCCTCGCTCACCGGAGACGTGGCCGAGTGGCTGAAGGCAACGGTTTGCTAAATCGTCATACGTCGCAAGGCGTATCGAGGGTTCGAATCCCTCCGTCTCCGCCATTTTCCCTTGTCAACTCATTGATATTGTTGGCTATTCAATTGTCACCTTGGAACATGTCCTGCCATCTGTCCCACCAGCTGGTTGATTTGTAATCTTGTGGCAGGCCAGCTACGACCTACTGGTGTGAAAAGGGTGCCTACAGGAATTAGGGCAGGTACTTGTCCGCGCTGACTTTTGGGAAGCGGTTCGTGGTATCTGATCCGGCAAGATATTTGAAGCGGAAGGGACTACTATGAGACTTTGCTTTGCATTTGCCGCTGTGTGGTGCGTTTTTACACATACAATTTCAAACGCAAGTTCAGAAGAACTGAGAGTTTTTGTTGCCGGAGTAGGTAGAGATAGTTGTGGCAAATGGCTCCAGCAAGCCTCTGTTGACTTTGAGGTTTCTACTTGGATACTTGGTGCATGGTCTGGAATGAATTATGCAGACCCGAACAACAATTCTGTTGGATCTCATTCTGATGCATATGGCATAATCGGTGAAGTCAAAAAACTGTGTAGTGAGCAGCCTTCATTATCGATATCCACTGCAACCTATCAGGCCTTCGGGAAATTATCTTCCAAACAGGTCGCAAGGTAGGGTTTGGAGATCAATCGTCCTATATCTCACGCGCGCGCGTATTGGTAGCGAAAGGCTGCATCACGCACACTCTTGCGGCTCCCTAGTGACTACGGAAAAACCGTCGTTCCGCACAGTCGAGAGTTATCGCTGGCACGGGCGAGCGCTGCACGGTGAGCCCTTGCGCTAGCCACCTCGGATCGTGTCCTGCCATCTGTCGGTAGTGGGTCAGTTTGAATTTGGCCCGTGCGGGATGCAGGTGCCGTAGTTGTTAACGCCAATCCGATTTCTCATGAACTCCTCACTGTCGGGGAATCCTAACTCGGCTGGATTCGCTTTGGCCCATGAACGCCACTTATTGAAAGCGAGAACATATTCACTTCGCATTGTGTCCTCTGCCGCTAAGCACTGATCAAGCGTATCGAATAGAAGGTTGGTTTTTGTGGGAGAACCGCCGACTACTAGGACAATCAACATCCATTTCATTTGCCAGTCTCCTGTTTCTTATAAGTTCCGCGTGTGCGGTCAATCTTAGCTTCTTCCAGAATAGTCAACAGGGGCAGATTTCAGACTGACCCACTACCCATCTGTCCCACCAGTTGACTAATTTGTAACCGTGTGACAGGCCAGTTTCGCGACTGAAATACTCGTGGTAAAGCTTAGCGGGTCCAAGGGTGCGGGTGTCCGATGAAATCAATTAGACGGTTTTCTTCCATTGCACTCATTGCGCAAACTCTAACGAGTTGCGGAGATTCCTGTCGAGAGTATTCAAAATACACATGCGCTGAAATTGAAGCCGCTACCTATGAAGTGATTTTCTATTTTCCCGATGGCAAAGAAACGAGCCTTGGGCAAGTTAGCGGCCTGAACCAGTGCAGTGCGCAAGCTGCAAATTACTCTAACCAAACGGGTGCGCCAAAAGCGTGGGTATGTTGCATGGTGACTGAAACATCATCATGCGAAGAAAAACACAGATAGTCACCTATCCTAAGTATTGAAACGAAAGGGCCTGATGTGAAATTTGCTTTGGCTGCCTTTGCGGCAATCTCATTGAGCCAATGCAGTGACAATGGCGCGTATACCCTTTACCGGGAAGGTGTCGGCTTGCCGGACATGCGAAACCGGGAAGGTGTAGGCTTGCCTGACATGCGAATTCACATTGCCACTTTCGATTCAAACAACGGCGACAAGTACAACAGAGAAAACTGTCAGCTGGCTTCAAATCTGTTTTCAAGTCAGGCAGGCGTGACAGTTAGATACTGGTGCGAAAAGGGTGCTTACAGGAAATAGGAAGGCACTTGCCCGCGCTGACTTTTGAGATCAACCGCCAACATCCCTCGCGCGCGCGCACTTGGTAGCGAAAAGCTGCATGGCGCACACTGTTGCGGCTCGCGTTGTGATGTCCGAAAAACCGTCACAATGCACAGTCCAGCGTTATCGAGGGCGGAGAGCGCTTCACGGTAACACCCTTGCCTGCCAGAGCTTCCTCTATCCGCTGCAATGCCGATCCACGGCTGATGCGCGCGTTTGACTCCCAATACTGAACGCTGTTGCGATGAAGGCCAACAAGCGAGGCAAGGTCGGCTTGTGACAATCCTGCCATGGTGCGAGCCGCAATGATGTGCTTGCCGTTGACGAAGTTCGAGAGATTCATACGTTCCGTTCTCCTGCCTTGCGGGTCTACAGGCCCGTGCTGGCGCACGGGTCCGGGTGCCAAGAATGGTCCGCGCGAACGCTCGCTACAGCGCCCCATAGTGGCGCGCTCGCTCACGCGCTATCAGCTGTTTTGTGGTGAGTTGCAAGACTACTAAAGAGGGCGCGACATTAGCTTTGTTGCCTCTGCCATCCGTGTTCGTTCGCAGGGATGCACTGCCATCCATTTGCCGCGTGGAAGTTTTTACACAATTGTGCGTTACTTTTTGTGGGTGTTTTTCATCATCGAACCCGGCCATGCGTCTTGCCTTTGGTCCAAGGCTTTGCGAGCAGCCGCATCGCTTCCACGTGATGACACCTTGCGCGCTGAAAGGAATACGGGAAGGCCCTCGCAAGCGCCAGTGCGTCACCCAGTCTGTTCCCTTGGCGAAATAAGCCATGGCTGATGGTCCCGGCAAGCGCGGCCTCACGTCAACATCGTGACCAGCAAAGGCTGAGACAATCGCAGCATGAATATCAGCCCATACACCGCGCGCCACGTGCAGGAATGCGTGAACATGCAAGCCGCCCTTGGCCTCCCAAACATAAACCCAAAGCAGTTCACCGCCCCAGCGCGTGAACCATGCTGATAAGCGTTTTGTGCCAGCGCGAAATTCTGACAATGGATCGCAGGTTTCCGAAAACTTGATGGTGGCAAACGCATTGAGACGCCTGCCGATGCGAGAGGCAAACGCATCAGCAGACGAAATGTTGACAATCTCAACAGGCTTCAAACGCTCAAGGCATTTTGAACGATTGTAGCGAATGCAATTTTGCCACGACGTTTTCGGTCCCGGCTTACGGCCCCGGCGCATTGGGCAAAAGCCCTTGTGCCGTTGCCATCGCCAGTGCGTCATTCAAGGCGGTGGCGAGGTTTGGAAGGTGATGAACTGAAAGTGTGAGGCCCTTGCCCGGTCGCAATGTGCCATCTTCGCCGGGATACCATGTGCGCAGGTCAATGGTGTTGCGGCCCTTGTACTGATCAAGACGCACTTGGATGGTTTCTCGACTGTTGCGTGGCCATGCCGCCACGACATGAGGCAAAGCGCTTGCCATGGCCTGTGGCGCGCCTCGCGGCAGTTTTGTTGCAAGAGTAGTGGAAAGGCCCGAGGGCCCTTCCTGACTCATTTGTGAGAGTTGTGCACTAGTCATGCCGTCACCGCAGTTTCAGAACGCCAAACAATTTCGACCTTACCGTCGAGAACATACCGCGCGTGGTTTCCGCCGTCATGCGGTTCACGTTCAGTGCGGATCGAAACGCCCATCTTCTTGAGATCGAAGACGTACGCGCCAAGTCGCACCGCCCATCCGGCTTTGAAGGCTTCGAGCGACGTGATGCCGCGCTGGCCCGCATCGACGAGCGCAAGAATGGTTTGCGCCTCGCGTCCAGTTGCAGTTGTGAGCGGTCCGCCGTTGATGCGAAACGTAGCTTTGGCGCGGCCCCTCATTGGCGGGTCTCCCAATATTTGGCAATCAAACCGTCTTTACCGACTTGAAACCCGCGCCACCTGAGAAAGCGATGGTCGAGCATTTCAAGAGGTTCGTACTTGCGCCGGGACGGCGGAAAGGGTAGCTGTTTCATGCTTGAATATCCTAATTGATGAAATACAATTTGCCCCGTTGCCCTTCCACGGCTTCGGGGTTTTGTGTTTTCAGGCGGCTGATTTGAGTGATTCAGCGAAGCGTTGCAGATCGTCCACTGCGAGCAGCGTTCGGCGTCCGAGCTTCACTTTACGGATGACATTTTCGGCCAGCAGCTCATTCAACTTGCTCTTGCCGATCCGGAGGAATTGAGCACCTTCCGGGATTGTGTAGAAGGCTGGTTGTACGGTCATGTGATGATGTCCTTTCATCGGTTTCGATGGCCAAGCGAGTTGCTTGGTGGACCCTAAATTCAGCACAATTCGAAAGGTGGAGTGCAGTGACTTATTCGCGAAGCAATTTGTCACTAGTGACAAAATGCTCAGTCATTTTGTCACCTTGATGAGTTTCCAAGTCCAAGCGACCCCAATCTCATTGGCGTATTCGCTAGCTTTGGTTTCCAACTTAAGTTCAATTCTTTTATCTGTTGATACGAGAATTTGCTCTCGGGCGGGAGGCCGTAAAGCCTTTCGTAGCTCGAGATTGCTTGGTTCAGAAAATGAGTGGATGATTGCAAACTCTTTTTCCATGACTTTCTGTCAGATTCGTTTTGGAGGGATCGAGAGGCCCGCATAGTAGCTGCAATTGCTTTGCGATAAATATCGTGAGGATGTTTCTTCTCCGCTTCGAGCAATGCACAGAAGTAGGTGAAAAATTTTCTGTCTGACTTGAGCTTGCGCAGAATACGACGGTAAATTGACGGTCGCTTGTGCGTCGGTTCTTCAGCAGCAATTTCCGTCGCGATGCTGTGGTTTGAGCGTGATATGAATGGGTCGTCCCTAGCAAGCAATTTCAAAGAATCTTCAAGATAGACTTTTAGTAGTTTCGGCTGGTCGGTCTTAATCGGTAAATTGCCCTTTCGGGATGGAACCCGTTTCAATGCCGCTTTCACTTCTGCAGCACCAAATCGCGCAATGAGTGAGTTAACGCCATCATCGACTGTTGGATAAACAAAAAGACTATGTAAAGTCTGCGCTTTCGTTTTCGCCTCGTTAGCATGGACCAGCGCTCTCGCCAATCTGGAAGAGGACGTTGGTGGCAGTAATTCCGTCATGCAATACACCTCTTGCATTGCACCGTGGGGGAACGCTGGCCAGGTGGCGGTGCAGCCACTTTTCGGGGATCAACCTAGGCCAGCGCGTTCGAGGATACGCGGTTTGTCGATGAACTGAAACGGGTGTGGAAATGTTGTCTTCAACTATTTCGCCGCCACCGCAAAACAGCACATAGAAAGTGCCTTTCAATGACGTGAAAACAATCGGCGCATCGCTGCTTGGAAGAGTAGCCGAATCTTCCAAGGCCACTCAACCAGAATGGCAGTGACCCAATAGGCAAGGCAAAAGCCCACAAGCCAGTGGAAAAACCAATGGGTTTCTGGTGCTTGCTGCATCGACCAAATTGAGAAGCTCACCATCACGGCAACTTGAAAAATAGACCAGAACATAAGAGACATCATATGCCAAAAGGACAGAAGAGGTACATGGGTCCAACCACCGGCACGTCATCGGTGAGGCCTTCAAACCTGTCTGCAAAGGTGCTTGATTGAACGAAGGTCAGCATGGAGGCTCGAATCCTAGTGAATGCATTGTGTCAAGCCTTCCGAAATTCAACCACGGTCTCTGACTTTTCGCCATCGCGCAATCGGTCGAGATAATTCGCCCACCATTGTGCCATTTTTTTGCGTTCGGTCAAGGCATCGCCACGGGCATAGGCGCGGCGCACCGCGTCCTTGTCTTGGTGGGCAAGCGAGCGTTCAATGGCATCGGCTGAAACCTATTTCGCTGCCACTGCAATCTGCACATTCAGTGCCCGCATGATGGCGGTGATGGTTTCGAAGCGGGGTTTTGAGCCTTGGCGCAAGGCTTTGTAGAGTGACTCACGGCCAAGGCCAGCATCTTTGGCGACTTGCGCCATGCCACGCGCCTTGGCCACTTCCGACAAGGCCAGAATCAACACATCGGGGTTAACATCTTGCGCGGCAAGCGAGAGATATTCGGCAATCATTTTTTCATTGTCGAGGTGTTCGGCAATCTCAAAAGTCGAATAGGTGACCGCTGGTTTTTTGTTCTTTTTTCCAATCATCAAACCAGCTCCAGCCTTTCCCGCGCTGCACTTGCCAGAAACGCTGACCTTGTCAGCCCGCGCCGTGTGGCTTCCGCGTCGATGGCTTCCAACAGGCCTGCATCAAACGTAAGATTGGCCCGCACCGTGCGACCCGCGTCCAGCACTACGGGAATCATGACGGCGGCTTCATTCTGGGCAGGGTCAATGGTTTCAGTTTTCAGAATTTGCGCAATGGTGCGGGCTTTGGGAACGGCCTCACCTTTGGTTTCACGGTGGCCCAGCCATTCCCGTGCAGCAGACATGGCATCGGCAATGGCGGCTTCCGGTGTCGCCCCACCGCCATAGCAGCCGGGCAAATCGGGCAAGCGAACGCCGAATGTTTTGCCAGCGCCATCAAGAATGCCAACATATTGCGTCATCAAATCCATCCTGCTTTTTTCGCAATGTCACGGGCCACGCCAGTTGAAACTTCACGATGGCGCGGCACGATCAAAGTTATCTCAGGCCGCGCGGCGTGTTCGAATTTGTCATGGCGACCACCATGAACAATTTTCCAGCCTTCGCGTTCCAGCCGGGCAATGATTTTTCGGGTGTTGGTTTCATTGCCCATGGCCAGTTACATACACCAACGGACGACAAAAATCAACAGTGGATGCGTATTATGGTGCGCATGAATTTCTGTGCTGGGCATCATGCTTTTCTCAAAGGGACAATTTTGGCGCTGGTTTGGGGCGCACAAAATGCCGCCCATGTTTCCATCAGTGCTTTGCGTTTTTCGAACTGGTCACCCCGGCGATAGGCGGCTTCGGCTTTGTCTGAAATCCGGTGGGCCAGCGCGTGTTCGCAGGTTTCATGCGGGAATGAAGTTTGCTCCGATGCCCAATCTCTGAACGTGCTGCGAAAGCCGTGCACGGTGATGGCGCTGCGATCCATCCGGCGCAATTGCATGGCCATCGCCATCGCTGAAAGTGGTTTCCCATGCGCATTGCCCACAAACACATGCGGGTTGTGCGCTGGCCTTGCCGTATGCAGCTCACTCAGAATTTCAAGTGCGCGTGATGAAAGCGGAATGCGATGTTCGTGGCCAGCCTTCATGCGATGCTTGGCGATGGTCCAAATCCCTTTGGTGAGGTCGATTTCATCCCATGTCGCGCCAAGGGTTTCGCCGGATCGAGTTGCGCATAGAATGCCAAGCTCCAAGGCGAGTGCAGCGGTTGATTGCTTGCCCCGCAATTCAGCCATGAAGGCTGGAAGGTCATCATAGGGCAGGGCGGGATGGTGGCCGCGTGTGAGCTTCTGTCGCGCTGGCAAAATGGCCTTGAGGTGACCTTTCCAGCGCGCCGGATTGTCGCCTGTGAAAAGCCCGCGCGCTTTTGCAGCATCAATCACATTCTCCAATCGACCGCGAATGCGCGATGCTGTTTCCGGCACCTGTTGCCAAACGGGCTGCAACACTTTCAGAACCATTTCTGTTGATATGGTGTTGATGGGCTTTGCGCGGATCGGTTTGCAATAGGCATCGCCCATGGTCATTTGCCATTGCGCAATGTGTTTCTCGCTTTTGAACTTGCTGCGATGCGTTGCGATATAGTCGTCGACAAAATCCCCAAAGCTCGGAATGACGATTGCGGCTTTGGCCTTGGCATCGCGGTCGGCCATCGGATCGATGCCGTCGTTGAGAAGCCTTCGCGCATCCATCGCCTTGTTGCGGGCGTCGGCAAGGCTCACCTGTCCCGGTGCTGCACTGCCCAAGCCCATTTCACGCTTTCGGCCCTGCCAGCGGTAGAGAAACGTCCAGCGCTTGCCCCCATTTGGTGAAATGAAAAGATAGAGGTTGCCGCCATCCGAAAAGCGACCGGGCGAGTTGAGCGTTTCGACCTTTCGGGCGTTCAGTTTTCCAGCCATCGCACGTTCTCCGCCACACTCTCTGTCCCACCACGTGTCCTACCAGCAAACGCGGATTGCAGCAATTGGCAAAAATCGTCTCTGGACGGTGATGGAAATAAACCAGCGGAAAATGGGCCTTAAATGCGACGCTGGCGGTGGACAGCGAATTTCCATGGACCTATGTAACGCGGACTCCGTCTCCGCCAGTACCATTTGTGTACGGTCTTGACACATAGGTAACAGAACGTACCTAAGACATGGGTGACAATCCTGGGCCGAAGGGATTGTCGATTGGTTGCAGGGTCTTTTGTTCCAAATCAATGTAGCCGAGATCATAGTGCATGAACGAGACGAGCCAAATGCCGTCGTCGACTTCTTTTATTCCGAGTTTTTGTCCTGCCAAGACAGTTGAGAGATTGATCTTCTTGCGGTGCATGCAGATGCGTCCGCAGGAGGTGACGGTGATATCGCGGTCGTGGAAGGGATATGCGAGTTCGCCAATGCCCTGATAGGGCCCTGGTAAATCCGTGACGCGGGTCGATAGATTTCGGCTGGCATCTTCATGTCGATGGCTTCATGGGGCCGCTCCTCATTGAACTCGGTGATGAAGGCATCGAACTTGGCCTGTTGCTGCAGGCTGTTCATGGCGGCGGGCCGCGTTGTCGCTTCTTTCAAGGTTCGGTGCATGCGTTCGTGCCTGCCGTTCTGCTGGGGATGACCTGGTTTGATACGTTCAATGGATATGCCAAGCCGGAGCCACCAGACTGAGAGCTTCGAGAGATTGAAGAGGGCATTGGGAGAGGCGAAGGGCACACCATTGTCCGAGCGGATGGCCGCTGGCAGCCCGCGCTCGCGGAACAGCTGTTCAAAGGCCTGAATGGCGGTTTCTTCGCGCACTGACTCCATTGCCTCGCACATCAGCAGATAGCGCGAGGCATGATCAGTGACAGTGAGGGGATAGCAATAACGCTTGTTGCCGAGGCTGAACTCGCCCTTAAAGTCGGCACACCAAAGATCGTTTGGGTTGGCACCAGCCGAGAGAGCTGTGCCATGGGCCTTGTTGCGGCGTCTGCCCATGCGTTTGACCAGACCATTTCGGTCAAGCACAGCATGAATGGTAGAGCGTGCTGGCACCTTGATCTCAGAAGCCAAGCGCCGGATCAACAGTTCCCTGATCTTCCTGGCACCCCAGTGCGGTTTGTTGTTCTTCAAGCCGACAATCTGGGCTTCGAGCTGTGGCGGCAGCTGGTTGGCATAGCGATAAGGTCGCCTTGAGCGGTCGGTCAGGGCTTCGGCCCCGCTCTGCTTGTAGCGATCATAAATCTTGTAGCCGGTCTTTCGTGATATCCCGAACTCGGCACATAAATCTGTCATGGCCTCGCCTTCCAAAAGGCGGGCAATGAAACGAAGGCGTTCGTCCATCTCCGAACTCACTTTCCACGGCATCTCCACCTCCTGCAGTTCTCAAAAAACAGCAAAAAGTGTAACCCATGTGTCCGGTACAGTTCGTCACCTATGTCTCAGGCCGTTCAAGCAAATTCAATCCACATTGCCGAATGGTCTGAGAGGCCGTTCTCGCGCACTGTGTGATCATAGTGGCAGGCGCTCACACGTGCGTTGAAGCTATTCGTTGCGATAGCTTGATCATAGCGGAAGCCGTGTTTCTTCACGCTTGAGATCCATGTGTACTCCGTGGCGTTGAGGTGGCGTGTGCGCCAGGCGTCGGTCCAGCCTGATTGCAACATGGTCTGGAAATACTCGGTTGCAAAGAAGGTCTTGGTCATCGAGTCGGCGAAGGGAATGCCACAGTTGAGATCGCCAATCAGCAGCGCATCGCCTTGGGTGAGGGAAGGACTGTCCTTGATCAATTGCTTGAACAGCGGCACTTGAGGTTCTTTCTGCGGGAAGTGCACGGCCAGCAAAGTGAAATCCTGATCGGGGAAAGACGCTTCGAGGATCGGCACAGGTCGAATTTCATCTGGCATGAAATCGCCGGCATCAAAGCCAAAGCGTGAAGCAATCAGGATGGTGTGCTCGCTCGGTGATTGAGTGTCGGGCACGTGGATGAATTTGAGGCCAATATCCTTCAGTACACGGAGGATATCATCGGACTGGCGAAACTCTTGCAGCGTGACGATATCCGGCTTGGCCGCGCGCAGATAGTCCGCAATCCCCCGCGCCCGCGTGCCACCGCCTTGCAAAATGTTCCATGAGAGTAGACGCAATTATTTCCCCCTCCCTGAAAGGGGGGGATCAGGGGTGGGTGCCTGTTGCAAGCGAGTAATCGCCTTTGAGCTAACGATCAAACGCGTTTCGCTGGCGTTTTCATGAACCGACTCTGTTGGTGGCCCACGATCAAACGGTTGCCGACGTGGCTTGATTGAAATGTTGCGCGTCACCCATCGGATATAAACCAAAAACAGAGGGAACCCTGCGAAGCCAAGCAAACAAAGGACCTCAAGGCCGAATGTCATCCAATAGCCAATTGGATTTTCAGAGACCGTGAATATCGGATTTTGACGCCAGCGCCGCACCGCTTCAATTTCTCCCGATTTCCATGCCTCAATAAGTTTCAGTGGCAAATCAATGAAAGCAAATGCGGCAAAGCCCAACGAGAAAAGAGTAACAAAGGCGACACCCAACTTTGGGAACTTTGTGAGAAAGTTATCAAATTTCTCAGAGGACCAATTCCAAGTAAACATCAACAAGCCAACAATGAGCAGCATTGGCAAAAAGACATGCGGCCAGATCAACGCCAAAAAAGCGTACACCAAGGCAACGCCTTTCAAAGGATCGCGGAGCCATTTCTTGGTCAAAACTCTTTACCTCACGTTTGCAAAATCAGCCGCGACAAATTCTGCACCTAGAAGATTTAACGCCGCGTTGCTATTTTGGGGTCAAAAATTTGGAACTTTCTCCCTTGCGCACGAAAACGCGTGGGGAGTACGGCGGAGCCGGGAACGACTGTCTCAGCGGAGAAACTGTTCAAATTCATTTCTATGTCAAACACCCCCTCGGCCCTTCGGGCCACTCCCCCACGCGCTTTCGCGCGCAAGTGAGAAAGAGGTTCTCTCAAACTTCCTTCCAGCCGCTCACGAACAGTTCCTTCTTCAGCACCGTGAACATCGCTTCTGCTTGATCGAGGGAGCTTGTGACGCGGAGGTCGACTTCCAATGGCGTTTTGCGGTTGGCGGAGTAGTTGGTGACGTGCAGGACGTAAGCCGGGTAGTCGCGCGACTGTTCCTCTTTGTTGGTCTTCCACATGACGACTTTGCGCACCATCTTGCTGCCCTTGGCTTCTTTCACGGCAACGGCGCGCTTGAGTACTTTGGATAGTGGCAAATTGATTTCTTCGGCGGCCCGATTGATGTCAGGGATTTCAACCAGATCTGAAAGCTGGCTCATCCGCACATCTTGCGCTGTTGCCTGCTTGTCGTCGCGGAAACGTTTGAACTGTGGTGAAAGGATCGAGCACAGCGGCATGGAGCGCACGCCTTCCCAGCGGATCTCCTTGTCGTTCCATTCCAGCACCATGCGGTCAATCGTGTTGTCGCGCGAGGTGCGCGAGACAAGATCGAGGCATTCGATCTCAACGACAAGGCTCGGCTTGATCATCTGGTACGCCACGCGATCGGAGTTCACTTCCTTGAAGTCGCTTTCGACAACCATGGTCTTGAGCCTCGTGAGAAACTCCGCGCGCTGCTCTTCGCTGAAGCCACCACCAACGCGGCCGACCAGCTGGAACGTGCCATCGTCGCGCACTATTGCGAGCAGCATGTCGTGCAGCAGGCCTTCGCGCTCGTTGATCGATTCCGTAAAGCCGATGACCGCTAGATCGAGCGTGTGATGTGGTTTGACCTTGAACAGGCCTGCCGTATCGGAGCGCACGACGATGCCTTCTTCGCCCTGCTTTTCCACCCACAGCTCATATTGCTTGAGCACAGCTTTCGTATCATCGCCGCGCACTGTTTCGATGGCGTGCGCCTTTTTCCCGCCTGCAAAAATACTTTCGAGTTTCGCCAGCATGTCAGCGAAATTCATCGAGAGATCAGCGCCATCGAGATCGTAGATGTTGAAAAATCCGATGGCGAGTTGGGCAACTTCGCTGGCATCAGCAGGAGCGCGCGCCACGCGCACCACATCATGTACACGCGGACGGCGGCCATCCGGGCGCTGCACATAAAGCTCGCCACCGAGCAGTGCTGACTTAACCCCAGCCTTCTTCAATGCTGCTGCGGCTTCCGCCATGAAGGGTGCGCCGGCGCGAAATGTGCCACCGGGATTGAGGATCGCTGCTTCGCCATCGCGATAGATCAGCATGGTGAATTCGCCATCAAGTTTGCGCGAGATGAAGTAGTCAGCTTTCGGCATGCGGCGCGACACGAGTTCCTTGTCAAGGGCGACCATCATCTGGCCATGCTGGCGGCGGCGCGTGCGCACGGTGGTGACAAGCGTGGAATCGGAAAGCGCATCATCATCGCCGATGAGATAGCCACCGGCCATCACCTTCATCGCATCCTTGTTGAAGAAGCTCATGTGCTCGCTCCTTCTTCCGCAGGTGCTGCAGAAATTTTTGGCTTCTGCATTTCCATGTTGGAGAGATGCATCAGCAAAATATATTTCTCGCCATCAATGCGACCTTCAAGGAAGGCGCGATACGGCAGCGAGCGCCGCCGGAAGATCAAAGGCTGCTTGCCTTTGGGCCCTGCGCCAAGCTGCATCATTACTTGTTTGGTGTGCAGTTCTTTCGCCATCTCATAGAGAAAATCATAGGTAAGGCCGTTGATGTGCACGACCTGTAGTTTGGCGCGAAACACATATTTGCGAATGGCTTCGGCTTTCGGAACGGTCTTGCCTGTCCATGTGAGTGGCACCGTGCCTTCAACATTGGCTTCAAGCTCGCGCTTGGGGCGGCGTTCGCGCACTTCGCCTTCCGGCGTCACGACAACTTCTTCCTGTCGGATGTGATAGACGAGCTCTTCGTCCTTGTTCATGTACACGCGCTGCATGTCCCACAGGAACATGCCTTCGCGCTCAATATCAATTTCCGGATCGCCGGAGAGGAGCGCTTCAGCAACACCTGCTTCGTCCTTATACTTTTCCAACATGGATTGATGATCGTGTTCGACAGTGGCGTTGAGCAGGCGGCGCGTGTACGCAGGCTTGCCGCTTGGGCTGACATAACGCACGGTGCGATAGCTGCTGGTGCTTTCGCCTTTGACAACGGCATCGCGGCCACGGGCATCGGAGATATTGATATTGGGCATGGATCAACTCACATCATGTCGAAGCTGAAGTTGTCATCGTCGTCATTCTCGGTTTCGACTTGCGCGTTGGCGGCGCAGATTGCGGCTTGCGCGTAGGAGACGTATTCCACTTCGCCGGGTGCACCGATCATCAGCCAGATCGTTTCTTCATCACCGCCAAGAATGAAGGCGGGATCGGCGAAGCTGCCGCCGCGATAGGAGAAGTCGATTTCGAAGATTGCACCTTCGGCCACGGCCTTTGCAAAACTCGGGGGCAGGGCACCTTCAGGTGGTGCCAGTAAATAGGAGAGGCGGATTTCGTGATCGAGATAACTCTCGACCGAAACCTTGCGCGTCAATGCAGTGGTCAAATCAAAAGTGGCGGGAACGGTGTTGAGCTTTTCACCATTGGCATTGACGGCTGATAGCCCCTCGCGCTCGACCCAGAGCCCATCTTCATCAATGTATCCGGAAGCCGTTCCGCCATTGGCAATGATCGTGCGGCCATCGCGGGCCAAGGTGACGAGTTCGCATTTCTTGCCCTTCTCGTCGAAACTCTCGGTAAGGACGTCACCATAGAGTTTTTCGCGATCAACCTTGGTCAACTCAAGTGCGAATTGCTGGCCTTCAAACTCAAAATTCAAACTGCGTGCCATGATAGGCCGAGATTGGCGCAAGTTGAATGGGATGGCAAGTTTGGACGCGGCAGAAGGGACCTCATCCCCCCTTCGGGGACCTTCTCCACTGCGTGGAGAAGGGATTGGTCGAGCACCTCCCAATTTGAGAAGTTACGGGCGGTGCCTGGGGTTTCCCTTCTCCACGCAATGGAGAAGGTGCCCAACGGGCGGATGAGGTCCCTACTATTTATTTCCGCACGTGCCGACGGATTTCCTCAGCTGCGTCGTCTTAAGGGTATGGAAATTTCATCGCCACTTACACACGCTCGTTCCAAACGCTTGCGTCGAGAAATGACAGAAGCAGAGCGAAAGCTATGGTACAATCTGCGCAACCGAAAGCTTGAAGGCTACAAGTTCGTCTGGCAAATGCCGATAGGTCCATATATCGTCGACTTTCTAAATCGCGAGCATCGACTCGTAGTTGAGCTGGATGGAGCTACGCACAGTACAGATGCTGAAGTCACGCATGATCGCAGGCGCACTTGGTTTCTGGTTTCGCAAGGTTTTCGAGTTCATCGCACGCTGAACAATGAAGTGCATGAGAATTTGGGTGAGGTGTTGCAAAGCATTCTGCGGGCTTTGCGCGAGTAGAGGAAGGGACCTCATCCGCCCGTTGGGCACCTTCTCCACTGCGTGGAGAAGGGATTGGTCGAGCACCTCCCAAGTTAAGAAGTTATGGGCGGTGCCTGGGGTTTCCCTTCTCCACGCAGTGGAGAAGGTCCCCGAAGGGGGGATGAGGTCCCTGTTCACAACAACTTCTCCAACCCTTGCATCGCCGCCGTGAAAGCGCCCAAGCCATCATCTTCTGGCCTGCAGGAGATGCCGCGATCATCGATGAAGGCGGAGGCTAGGGGTTTGCCGTTGCCGGTGTAGATTTCATCAAAGGGCATGCGGTGTTGCTTGAGCCAGCCTTCGATCAGTGTACGGATGGTTTCTTTTTCCTTGGCGTCATCGGTGGAAAGGCGCGCTGTGTAGATGATAATTTCAGCTTTTTGCGAAAGCTCCGCGAGGAAATCCGCAGCGCCATCGTAAGGCACGCCAAAGTTTTCCGTGCGGCTGCCAACACCGCGTTTGCACAACACACCATCGAGATCGACGCAGACACGCGCCTTGCCTTCGCGTTCGAAGCGGCGTTTTCGTTGTGCTGCTGTGGGAACGGCTTCGGCTTCAATGCGCTCTGCTGTGCGGATCGTTACGCGTGAACGATGATCGCCCTGATATTTCATATCGGCGCGTGGTGGCGGTGGGCCTGGCAGGCAATCCAGCATCACATCGATTGCGGCATTGCCAGCGAGCCACGGGTCTTCCATCCATTCATCACCGCTCCAAACTGTCGCGTAGTGGAAGTTGGTATGGTGCAGACCCGGCAAGCGAAACCATGCGCCGATGGAATCCTCGCGCGGTTGCTTGGGAAAAGTTTCTGGCTCTTCGGAAAGATCATTGCTCATCCAACGCTCGGCCATTTCCTTGACCATCGCGTAAACGTCAATCGCAGGGGCAGGCTCGGCCAACAGCACCCAGAGATGATAGCCACCATTGCCGTTGGTATCGAAGAGCAGGGGATCATACCCGCGCGCCTGCAATTCCTTCCACCAATTCACTGCACCATTGAGATTGCGGCGCGCGTGATCCTCGGCGTTGGACTTCAACTCGTCATGCATGTCAATGTCGATGCCGAACCACTTGCATGTGCCTTCCTTGCTGGTGGTGTGCAGGCCGATGATCTGCGGCTTCCTGTGATGGCGACTGGCAAAGTGGCGGGTGAGCTTGTCGATTGTCACCATGTCGGTTCCGCGCATTTCAACGCGCGGAAGCGTCATGGCCTTGTAGGACTTGCCCTCGCGGCGGCGTTCGGCAGGTGTGAGCACCGTGTACTGGCCCCAGAGGTCTTTGCGATTGACCAGTCTTTCCATAGCCCATTCGGCAAGTTCAGGTGCACGGGCGGCCCATTCCTCACCGATGATTTCGTGTTTAGTTGTCATGGGTTACGGGCGCGCCTCAACGCTTTCTCTCAAGCGCTCTGAAAGCTGTGGCATCAGTTCGGCATCGACGTTTGCGAACGCCAGACGCAAATACTGCTCTTGTCCCGGACCAAACATCGAACCGGGCAAGCACAGCACATCATGCTGTTGGGCCAAGCGAATGGCAACGGGTTTGGAGAGTTCCTTGAAGGGGTGTTTCACATAGGCGAAATAAGCACCACTGCTGATGAGTTCGTAGCCAGTATCGCCCTTGGCGAACTCGGCGCGCAAAGCTTCAAGCCGCCCGCGCATCAGGGCTTTCTTGCCAGCCTTCCAATCGTCGAGCGCACCTATGCCAAACAGCACGGCGCGCTGGGTGATTTGTGGTGGGCAGATCGTCATGCAGTCCAAAACCTTCGCGGCTTCATGCAAAAGTTTTTCGCCAGCAATCATGACACCGAGGCGATAGCCTGCGAGTGCGTAGATTTTCGAAAAGCTGTAAAGTTGGATCAGTGTTTCTTTCCAATCACTTCGCTGGAATAACTGATGCGATGGTTCAGGTGTGGGGCGGAAATCCTTGTAGGTTTCGTCCAATATCAGTGCGATACCGTTTGATTGCGCCAGTTCAAAAAACGCGTGGATCACCTCTTGCGGATAGATCGCACCCGAAGGGTTGTTCGGCGTGCAAAGCAGAATTGCTCGGGTGCGGCTATCGATGGCTCGGGCGGCCTCTTCCACGCTTGGGAACAGGCCTTCCGAACTGAAAGCGGGTATGGCGCGCGCTTCAACGCCCATGATCGTCAGCCACATGTTGTGATTGAAGTACCAGGGTGCAGGCAGGATCACATTGTCACCCGCCTGAGCGACACTCATGACGGCAGCCGCATAAGCCTGATTGCAGCCCGTGGTGATGGCGACGTTGGAAGGCTGGATCGTTGCCCGATAATCCTGCGACATGTGCGCGGCATAGCTTTCGCGCAAAACGGGGATGCCAAAAATATCTGTGTACCCACCCGTGCCCGGCTCATGCGCCAGCCGCGCGATTTCAGCTTGCAGGATTTCGGCAGGAGGATAACTCGGCACCGCCTGACAGAGATTGAGCAGGGGACGATTGCGCGCACTTTCCTTGACCCAGGAGAAGGCTTCGGCAATCGGGGGAAATTCGGTTTGCTGGACGGTGAGGGACAAAGTGGACATGCCATGATCAACAACGGTTATGGCTACCGCGTCAAGGTCCGGTCTGATTACTGCCGCAATTTGTAAGCTAGTCTCGGATATCGGCGAATCCTGTAATTGAGGTGCGGCATGACACAAACCCAAATTTCACGAAATGAAGCAGAACGGCTAGTCGCGCGTGCTGGCATTCGGGCCGGGGACGAAGATCTAAGCCGGATCAACCGCGACGGCTGGCAAGGCTGGGTAAGCAACCAGATAACTGCATCAGAAGAAGATACAGCCGACGTCAAAGCCGCGCTAGAAAATGCCAAGTTGCATATCGTCTATGGGGCTGAAGAAGGCTTCAGTGCACTGGACGAAATGCGGCCATTGTCCAACCTGCGCAAGCCCATCAATGAACTCTGGCATCTCGTCGATTGGGAAAAGAAGATGCATTGGGAAGAGCGCATTCGACCCGGCAGCGAATTGCTGGCGGCTACTTTGTTACGCGTGGCCCTGTCAGAAAACCAATTGCGTGAATCTGTGACTGACTTTTGGCGCGACCACTTCTCGATCAATCGCGATGCAGTTGAAGATGTACAAGTTGCACTACCGACTTATGATCAAGATGTGTTGCGCAAGCATGCCCTCGGAAATTTTCGAGAAATGCTGGAAGCAGTAGCTACCTCAACCGCCATGCTCGCCTATCTCAACAACGCTTCAAGCAAGGCATCGCCCGCAAATGAAAACTATGCGCGCGAATTGTTTGAATTACATGGCTTGGGTGCCAAGGCTTACTTGCACGAACAGTTCGACAAATGGCGCGAAGTTCCAGGTGCCACTGAAGGCAAGGCTGAAGGCTACATTGACCAGGATGTATATGAAGCCGCACGTGCCTTCACTGGCTGGTCGTATGAGAATGGAGCCTACGTGACTGAGGGCGTTGAACTGCCAAAGACTGGCCAGTTCCGTTATGTCGAACACTGGCACGATCCCTATCAGAAGCGCATTCTTGGCGTGGAGTTTGACTCGCACGCAGCACCGATGGTTGATGGTCGGCGAGTACTCGATATGGTCGCTGATCATCCCGCTACAGCGCGCCATGTTTGCTTCAGATTGTGCCAGCGCTTTGTGGCTGACACTCCTTCTGATGAGCTTTTGACCAGTACGGCACGCGTGTTCACTGAGAAACGCAAAGACCCCAAGCAAATTGCGAAGGTTGTCGAGCATATTCTTCTGTCGAATGACTTTGCCCAAGCTCAATCGCGCTTGCAGCGCCCACTGTTCTTGTTGGCGTCCTTGCAGCGCCGCTCAGGCGTAACACTCCAACCTTCAGATGATTTGGTCCGCACTTTGGATGGCATGGGCCAGCGCGTTTATGGATGGCACACACCTGCAGGTCATCCACAAGTTTCAACCTATTGGCAATCGCCCGGCCTGTTGATTCGTCGCTGGCGGTCGATGAACGAGCTGTGGACTTCGATCATGGCGCAAAAAACAGAGTTGACCTGGAACACGCTTGATGAATTTACCGCTGAGTGGAGCGGGCGCCTTGGCGTAAGTGAGGCCGCGGCGCAACGCGCAAAACAACTTATGCAAAAGGAAGTGGGCGAGGAGCAGCGTGCCGTAGGATTCAAGGAAGGTGATCGCTGGTTGGCAGCACAAGCCCTGACTTATCTCTCAGCTCAACCTTCTTTCCAAACGGTGTAAACATGATCAGCATTTTGAACCGTCGCCATTTTATTGCAACAGCTTCAGCAGCTGCAATCGCCCCACAGTTTTCGGTGCGCTGGGCAAAGGCTGCAAGTCCAACCAACAAGGCACTTGTCGTTGTGTTCCTGCGTGGTGGCATGGATGTTTTCAATTTCCTCGCTCCCATCCAGGACAAGAACTACGAGCAGTCACGACCTGCAACCTTGCGTGTCGGTGAAAGAGGCCATGCGATTGCAGCTGTGAAAGGTCACGGCGAATTTCTGCTCCATCCCGACGCAAAGCCAATTGCAGAACTTTTCAAAAAGCAAAAGCTGGCGATGATCCCGGCGTCGGGGTTGCACAATGCAACGCGCAGCCACTTCCAGGCAATGGACCTGATTGAGCGTGGCGTGAGTACTGGATCCGGAACTCTGCCTCGCGACGGCTGGTTGACGCGGCTTGCTGCAGCGTCGGGCGAGCAACTGCCAGGCTCTGTGATTTCCGTTGGTGGTGCCATGCCGCAATCACTCTCGCTTTGTGAAGATGCACTGCCCGCAAGCGACGTTTGGGATATCAATTGGCTACCATCGCAGAGCTTTGGCGAAGCGTTGCTCGAACTCCACGCGGGTGATCATGCGCTCGACAAGGCAAGTCGTCAGGCGATTGCTGCTTCGGGTCGAATCGCCAAACAGCTGGCGCGCAACGACAAGGGCGAACCACACTTGTTCGATCCGCCAAAGGGTGTGAACTACCCTGACCACGAATTCGGAAATAAACTGCGTTTCCTTGCGGAGATGATGCGCATCGAACCTGAACTTCATATCGCAACTGTCGATCTCGACGGTTGGGACACGCATGACAATCAGACTACAAAGTTCAGTGAATTGGTGAAGGCGTTGTCCAATGGACTGCAAGCTTTCGAAACGCACATGGATTCGATTGGCCGCGACACGACTGTTGTTGTGATGAGTGAATTCGGTCGACGACTAAAGGCGAATGAAAGTCGTGGCACCGATCATGGTCATGGCGGCCTGATGATGGTGATGGGAAGCGATGTTGCCGGCGGGCAATTGTTGGGCACCTGGCCCGGGCTCAATCCCGAAGCTCTCGATCAAGGCATGGATCTCGCCGTTACAACGGACTTCCGCGATGTGCTCGCATCTGTTTTGGTGCAGCAAGGCAATGAGCTGGCCGTTGCTGCCGCATTCCCGAGCTACAAGGCACAACCGCTGGATGGTCTGTTTCGAGCCTGACAAACGTCTCAATTATTGTGACAATGGCTTGGCTTTTGCCAAGCAATTGTGCAATTTGGCAGGGTGACGAACACTACAATTAGCGATTTGTTGGAACGGCGTGGTGCGTGGCTCAAAGGGGCTAAGCCTGACTTTGCTGGTGCATTAAAGCGCCAGGAGCTGACGCGCGCCATTTCGCGTGACTATCCGCTATTTGAAAAAATCCGCGACGTCATTGTGCAGGGTGAAAACGAAAGCGCTGGACCCGGTCAGAAAATGATTGAGGAAATCGGCACTGAGTTGCTGCCGTTGCTGATCAAACATCAAATAGTGCTGGAGAAGGGGGGGTGGTTTGCCGCTGTGGATACAGGCGATGCGCGCAAATATCTCTCAGGCTTTTGGCTGGAAGAACTTGCCTGGCTTGCGGCGCAAGAGGCGGGTGCGCAGGAAGCAGTATTCGGCCAGGTGCTGGGCTGGAACGTCAAGGGTTACTCTGGCGAAAATGAAATCGATCTGATCGCCATGCGGAACGAGATTCTTTATTTTATTTCATGCAAGGCATTGCGCTCGGCTCTCGATATCCAGGACCGCAAGCATCGTAATCGCTTGATGGAAGCGGTGCATGAGGCGGATAACTTGATCGACCATTTCGGTCGCCTGGGTGACAAGGTTGCTGTCATGGTCACAACTGATCTGATCGACGAACTGAAAGGTACTGCACGCTATGCCGCACTTGCAGGCAAGGCGGCAATCCTTGATGTGCATCTGATTTCGCTCGAAGACCTGCCTTGGGAAAAGCTGGTTAAGGTCATCGAACGCATGTGGGAAGAAACAACGACCAACCGGGACAAGGGCGACATACGATGAAGGCAATTCGATTTGACAAAGTAGGTGGCCCGGAGGTCATGGCATTCTGTGACATCACGTTGCCGCCGCCGGGACCAGGTCATGTGCGATTGCGCCACACGGCGATTGGTCTCAACTTTATCGACACGTATCACCGCAGTGGGCTGTACAAGGTGCCATTGCCTTCAGGCATCGGTCTTGAGGCAGCTGGCGTGATTGAAGCCGTTGGTCCTGCTGTTAAAGGGTTCAAAGTTGGCGACAGGGTCGCCTATGGCACGGGTGCTGGTCTTGGCGCCTATTCAGAGGGCCGAAATTTTCCAGCCAATCGTCTGGTCAAGCTGACCAAGGCCATCAGCGATGAAACGGCGGCGGGCATGATGCTGAAAGGCATGACGGTCCGATATCTGTTGCGCTCAACCTACAAGGTGAAGCGCGGCGAAACCGTTCTGTTGCACGCGGCTGCTGGTGGTGTCGGCGTGATCTTCTCGCAATGGGCAAAAGCGCTTGGTGTGAAAGTGATCGGCACTGTTGGCTCAGCTGAAAAAGCAGAAGTGGCCAAGGCCAATGGCTGCTGGCAAGTGATCGATTCATCCAAGGAACCTGTGGTCAAGCGCGTACGCGAAATGACCAATGGCAAAGGTGTGCCTGTGGTTTACGATGGGGTGGGGCAGGCCTCATTGATGGCGTCGCTGGATTGTCTCAGTCCGCGCGGTCTTCTGGTGAGTTTTGGCAATGCGTCGGGGCCGATCAAGGCACTAGATCTGAGTTTGCTTGCTGCCAAGGGCTCGCTTTATGTGACGCGGCCAACGCTTGCGAGTTACACAACAAGTGACGAGGATTTTCGCGAAACGGTTGATGATCTTTTGGAAATCGTCAAATCCGGCAAGGTCAAAATTCCGGTGAACCAGCGTTACGCCTTGGCTGACGTAAGGCAAGCCCATGAAGATCTGGAAGCGCGTCGCACCGTGGGGACAACGGTACTCATTCCATAAAAGGACGGAGTAGCGGAATTGCTTCCGCTACTCCAATTTACAATTACGTCCCAGACATCTTCGCGACTTCAGCTGCGAAATCGCCCGTGTTCTTTTCAATGCCTTCGCCGATCAGCATGCGTACAAAGGCCTTCACTGCGACGGGTGTGCCGAGCTTGTTGGACAATTCGCCCGCAACCTGCGTCACGGTCTTGGTACCGTCATGGACGTAGATTTGATCCATCAGGCAGAATTCCTTGGCGTAGGTCTTGAGACCTGAGGCCACGATCTTTTCCATGACATTGGCAGGCTTGCCGGCGTTCTTTTCTTCGAGAACAGCTTTTTCGCGGGCGAGCACATCGGCTGGAATGGATTCGAGTGTCAGTGCCACTGGATTGGTTGCAGCAATATGCATGGCGAGCAGTCGGCCAAAGGCGTTGAGTTCTTCCTTGCTGCCGGTTGACTCAAGTGCCACGAGCACGCCGATCTTGCCCATGCCAGGTGCAGCCTGGTTGTGAATGTAAGATGCGATAACGCCATCATTGACGGTGAGAACCGTGGTGCGGCGCACCGTCATGTTCTCGCCAATTGTAGACACCATTTCGGCGACAAAGGTAGCAACCGAGTGTTCGGAGCCAGGGTAATGGGCAGTCTTCAATTTTTCGAGATCGCCATTGGCTTCAACGGCAAGCTTGGAAATTTCGGCAACCATTGCCTGGAATTTTTCGTTGCGCGCAACAAAGTCGGTTTCCGAATTGACTTCAACGGCAGCACCCTTGGTGCCCTTGACCGAAACGCCGACGAGGCCTTCAGCCGCAACGCGGCCTGATTTCTTGGCGGCCTTGGCGAGGCCCTTGGCGCGCAGCCAATCGACAGCGGCTTCCATGTCGCCACTTGTTGCGGCAAGCGCTGCCTTGCAATCCATCATGCCTACGCCAGTCATTTCGCGCAGGTCTTTTACCATGCCAGCTGTAATTTCAGCCATGTGTCATCTCCTCAATTTGTGGGAAAGGCCCGTCCCAATGGACGGGCCGTTACTGGCGTTTTGAAAAATCAGACCGTTGCTGCGGCAGCGGGGGCTTCAACAACAACTTCGGCAACAGGTGCATCGGATTCGCCGATGTCAACGCCGCGGTTCGATTGGCTGCGCTCGATACCATCAAGAACGGCGCGGGCGATCAGATCGCAATAAAGCGATACAGCGCGGCTTGCGTCGTCATTGCCAGGAATCGGGAAGTTGACACCAGCAGGATCGGAGTTCGTGTCGATGATTGCGATCACCGGGATGCCCAAACGATTGGCTTCCTTGATGGCGATCTGCTCCTTGTTGGTGTCGATCACGAACATCAGGTCGGGAACGCCGCCCATGTCCTTGATGCCGCCAAGCGCCTTGTTCAGCTTGTCGCGCTCGCGCGTGAGATTCAAAAGCTCGCGCTTGGTGAGGCCAGCGCCTTGCTTTGAGATGGTTTCATCGAGTGTGCGCAGGTGCTTGATCGAGTTTGAAATCGTCTTCCAGTTGGTGAGCATGCCACCGAGCCAGCGCGAATTTACATAGTACTGCGCGCAACGCTTTGCGCCGTCAGCGATGTGCTCCTGCGCCGAACGCTTGGTGCCAACGAACAGCACGCGGCCACCCTTGGCTACGGTATCAGCAACGAGATTGAGCGACTGGTGGAGCAGGGGAACTGTTTGCGACAGGTCCATGATGTGGATGCCATTGCGCGAGCCGTAAATATACGACTGCATCTTGGGATTCCAACGGTGGGTTTGGTGACCAAAGTGAACGCCTGCTTCGAGAAGCTGGCGCATCGTGAATGATGGCGCTGCCATAGTATTTCTCCGGTTATGCCACCGCAAGGAAAGTGACCGGAAAATTCCGGCACCGGACGGTACGCTTCTATGAGGGAAAGGATTTCCGTGAAACGGACCAACCTTGCGTGCGAGGTTGAACGAGCCGGGCGTTAAAGGGGCAGGGGGGATTTGTCAAGGTTTGCCTATTCGGGCAAGGCTTTAGCGACAAAATAGAACATAACAAGAATTTAACCTTGACATTGAGAACAGGTTGATCTATATTCGTTCCATGAAGTTGTTTCTCACCATAGCGGCCCTATTCGCCGCAAGCCTGATGATCCTCCTGAAAATAGGGGCGATGTTCTTTGCGCGTACAGCAGTCCGCACCGCATCCTGCGGTGGCAACCTGATGTTAAGTTTTTCGTCTGCACATGGGCAGCGATTTGATTTTGGAGCGGTGATGAGACTTGCAGCCTATGAAGTCGACTCCGATCATCGCCAAGCGGCAGCAAAAAGGGTAACGTCCCCTTTCTTTCGCACGCCTGTTTGCAGTCATTCACTTCAGTATGCGCAAACCGACGTGCGCAAGTTTCAGGGGACGTCATGAAACAATGGCCACACTTTTTTCGGTTTTTTTGCGCTAGCGTTTTCTTCACTCTGAGCTGTTTCGTTTCAGGAGCTGCCTTCACTTATTCATTTGCGCTCACAGTTGAAAAACCTGTTACCCATGAAATAGCGTCAAAACTTCCAGCTGCGTTAAGAAATTTCGCTATCGGTGCAGTCTACTACGAGAATAAACTTTTTTTGATCGTTCAAAACCGGCAAAAGGAGTTTTGTAAGGGGAACAAGTGCCTGACTTATGTAAGTGCAAATTGCAGCAAATCTGATTGTGGTTATACGCTTGCATTCGCCGGCACCGTCTTTGCCAGGGGAGACGCTTGGATCAAGTCTGAAATTGGTGGCGAAACAGTGTTTCCATTAAACGCGTATTGCAAGATTCCTGGAAATCCAAAGAGTTTACACCTGCTTTCAAACACCTTCCTAATTGCAGAAAACTTAGCTGTGACGTCCTATGCGTCCAGCGAAGACTGTACAAACACAGGAGAATAACATGGCGGACGGGACTGACTTTATTGACCCAGTTATACCAAGAGGTGCTGCGCTTCATTTGGTGTCGTGCCTTTTCGTAGCTTTCTTTAGTGTCCAAAGTGCAAAAGCCTGTGCGTTACCAGGTGAAAACAAATTCGCGGATGAGTTAATGAACGAGCAATACAACTTGGATGAAATCATAACTTTTCGACTGAGCTCGGGGATAGAACTCAATGTTCCACTTGGATATCTTGGAGGGCGATTGGGATCGCACAAGGGCATAGTCTATGATGCGGAATGGTTCGGCTATTATTTCTGTTTTCCATCGGGTGAATATGCACCTCAAGACATGCTCTCATATTTTCCAACGGCGGTGAGAGAATTTGATCCGGAACGAATTCCGATTGAAGTGTCTCACCTTAGACAATTTCAACTCGATAGCGTTGATGAGGTTGATAGCTTAAAAAGAAGGACCTTCAATATACTGAATAACGCAAAGACCGGCTTTCCAGGACAGACAATAAAAATCGACCACATATTTGGTCTAACGAGAATTTTGCAAAGCACTCCAACTGGAGATATCAAAGACTCCGTTGCCTACGTTGCGGAGTCAGACCCTGTGTACAACGTTACCGTTCGTGATTTTGAGCATCTTGTTCAGGTCCGTACTTTCAATCGACACACTGGTGTGGCCATCATTTACGCCGGTCACAGTAGCGTCATGTCGAAATGGCGTGAAATAACACAAATGATCGAAAAACAATTTGTTGAGTGGCAGAAATAAGGCCGTTTCGGCGATATGGGGGCAATTTAGATGGCTAACCAAGTAGAGCTTACGCAGAGTCAAATTGATCAATTGAAAGAAAGGGGACGTTACCCTTTTCTTTTCGGAAAATTCTTGCTAGACAGCTTCCATGCCTCGTATCGCCCGCTCCGTCTTCGCCCATATGCCGCACCACGTGACACAGCGTGGCAATCGCCGCGAGGATGTTTTCTTTGATGATGAGGATCGCGAGGCCTATCTTCTCTGGCTGCGCGAATATGCGTTGGAGCATCGCGTTGAGATCGCCGCCTATTGCCTGATGAGCAATCATATTCATCTGATCCTGATCCCCTCAACCGAGGACGGCTTGCAGGCGGTGCTGAAGCCACTGCACATGCGTTATGCACAGCGGCTCAACCGGGCCAACGGCGTTCAGGGGCACGTGTGGCAGGGGCGGTATTTTTCATCCGTGCTGGATGGCGATTATTTTCGAGCCGCTCTGCGCTATGTCGAGCGCAATCCGGTGCGCGCGCGCATGGTGCGCAAGGCCGAGAATTATCAATGGTCGAGTGCGAAGGGACATTGTGGGTTGGTGGCGGACCCGCTGCTCAAGGCTAAACCCGGCTGGCGCGGCACGATGGATGACGCGAAGAACTGGTCGGAGTGGCTGGCCGAGACTGATACGGAGGAGGCGCTGATGGTGCTCCGCCGCAATGCGATGATGGGCCTGCCCTGTGGATCGGAGAGCTTCATCAAGAAGATCGAGAAGAAGACAGGCCGCGCGCTGCACTACCGCCCCCGCGGTCGGCCAAAGAGCGTGGAGAGCGAGGCGAACCATGTCAAAAAAGGGTAACGTCCCCTTTCTACAGACGGGAGTTGGGATCACGCCGTGTTGTTGAATGAGTATGGATTCAAGCAACGCCGCGTTCGGGCGCGGAAAAAATCCTAGGTTAGAATCGCTGCTACTAGCAGAATGGCGCCGAACAGCATCACGAAATTAATCAGGCCGTTTCCAACTGACAGTAAGTCGCGCATCATCCCAAACACCTTAAAAATGAACAAAGGTTATCCAAGCGCAAACCAAATGATGCCAGTCAAAATTCCCGCGTAAATTGCGCCCGCGAATATGCACCCAACAATTGCTCCACTTGGGTCCGCGCGATAATCAGCTTCAATGCCGTGCTGTGCAACATTCTGACTGTTCATTGCGCCGCGACTCATCATGGAGATAATGAAAAAAATTACCCAAGCGACTGCAAAAACTATTAGCAAGGTCGTACTAGTCATCGGAGTCCTTTCCTGATTTCTTGGCGAGTAGCCCACCCGCGAATCCAACAATTGAGAAGATCAGATTCGCCACAGATTGCCATTCGACTTTTCCGAAAAGCACAAACGTTGTTGCGACGAACAGCACAAGTACAACAATTAGAACCGATGTATTGTATTGGCCAAATCCTGATTTCATGTGGGCGAACGTTTTCCAAAGCGCCCCGGCGAACACTACGATCACCAACAATGAAAGGATAAAATCTTGACATACAGCATTCATTCGATTTTTCTCGCTCAGATATGAGACACTTTCCGATCACGGACACGTTATGCCAACAAAGACCTAACCCCATAACCCAAGCCGTATAGCGCTAGGCATTGCACACAATTAAAAATCCACGAACGAAAAAGATAGCCAAAAACTTTCCCTTCTGCCGCTGCAATAATACGCGGATGGTAAAGTATGTATCCCACACACCAAACCGCACCGATAGGAAGAAGCACATAGAGCGGATAAGGGCTCAAGCCCACATAGAACGCGCCAATGGCGCAAAGCAGCATTACAAATGGCCCCATGTCCGACAATCCATAACGGTTGATGATTGCACACTACTGCCCACATAGAACGCGCCAATGGCGCAAAGCAGCATTACAAATGGCCCATGTCCGACAATCCATAACGGTTCATGATTGCACACTACTGCGTCGCGCACAGATTGTATAGTCTTCAACGCCCAAGCCATTTGCTCTTGATCACGGCTGGCATTGTCCCCAAAGGGGCAGCAACACTTGCGAGTTCGGTTTCGCGGCGGTCTAGGTCCAGTTTCACGAGTTCACGCGCTGCCATGGCGTACACAAAGCAATCCAGCGCTTCGGCCCTTCGGCCTGCAATGCGTTCGAACTGTCTGACAGGCTGGCCACGGGAATAGCGAACGATTAAAGGGGACGTTACCCTTTGATTGGCATTTTGGTCTGTATACTGATTACTCGCTTCGTGACAAACTTGGTTCTTGCGGATCGACCAGTTGGGTCAGCGGGTCAAGCTCGCCGATGGAGTATCTAGGGAAGGTCATGGCGGTAGCGAACGATTAAAGGGGACGTTACCCTTTGATTGGCATTTTGGTCTGTATACTGATTACTCGCTTCGTGACAAACTTGGTTCTGGGGGATCGACCAGTTGGGTCAGCGGGTCAAGCTCGCCGATGGAGTATCTAGGGAAGGTCATGGCGTGACTGAAGTGTCTTCCGGGCGGTGGTTCGCTTAACCCACCACCTGCGCATCACGCGCGGGCTGGACAAACCTTGTGTAGAGCCAGCCGATGCCGATGAGGCAGAGGCCGAGGCCGATCAAGCTGGCGATGCGCCAGAGGCCGCTGAGGTCGGAGAAGTCGATCAGGAAGACTTTGAGCACCGTCAGCACCAGCAGCGCCAACCCGCCGTAGCGGATCGTCTGGCGCGAGAGTTTCATGCCAACAACGAAGACCAGAACGGCGAGCGCCAGCCAGGCCATCGACACGGAATAGCTCTCGGCATCGCTTTCGAACCACTCGCTGAGGCGCCCCCCTTGATAGAGCCGCATGATCTCGAAGGTCACATAGCCGAGCACCAGAATGAGCGCGAGAATGCCAAGGGGGTTGCGGAATTTACCGAGGCTGAGGCCTTCGAGTTTTGGTGCGAGCAGGGCGATGATCGGCACGGGCAGGAGATAGGCCAACAGCAAATCATTGAACGCAGCGCCGCCAGAAAGTGTTTCGCCAGTAACAGCCGGATTGAACAACAAGCCCGCAATCAGCAGCAGGCACGAAGCAGCGATAAGTGCTGTTGCACCCCAGCGCGAAATGAAACCGGAATAATAATTTTGACGGTGTGCAAGACCATAGGCTGCTGCGAGCCAGGCTGTGGCATGCGCGCCAAGCTCAAGCAATGTGAACTCATCGGAAGCGGCACCACCATTGATGAGCACGCGGAGCTCGACCGAGACTAATGCAATCAGCAAGCCAAGGCTCAAGCCTTCCAATGCAATCGACCAGCGCGGCCAGCGCTCGCGGTTGAGCCAGCGTGAAGCGAGCCAAAACAGAATTGCCGGAACGCCATAGCCATAGATCGGCCAATGCTGGCCAAGCAGCAGGCCTGTTTCAACAAGCCGCAATTCGCGCGCGACAAACAATTTGAGCGAGGCGAGTGTGGCAAGGGTCGCGGAGATCGGCCCCATCGCCGTGGCAGGCAAAGGACGTGACGCATAGGCATAGGCCGCAGCAAGGGCGGCAATCGCAAGTGTCAGCCACACGCCATCAAACAGCCGATCAGCGACAAACAGCGCGAGGAGAGCGGAGCTTCCCAGCAAGACGTCGGCAGGGGCGAGGTTCCACATGCGCTCAGCGTGATCCCTGAGATACCAGCTGGCGGCGAGCAGCGCTGCCGCAAGGGCTGCACCAATCGCCACCCAAGGCGGCGTGTCCATGACAAAGTCGGCGCGCGCCCAGGTGCCGAACAGGAATGCGATGGCGGAAAAGGCAGCAAGCAATGCCCAGGGCATTGATCGTTCTTTTTTCAACGCACCCCAAAGCCCAAGGGCTGTAAAAGTGCTGCCCGCAATCGCCATCCATGTGGCAAAACGTGGAGGCTCAACGAGGCCGGGCACGGTGACCCAAAAGCCACGCTCATCGAACGCGGGTTCATAAAAACCAACGCCGGGCCAACCCATCAGATTGAACCATGCGAACACGCCTGCCGCTAGGGCCGCAAAACTGGCGTCTTTTTTGATCCAACTGAAAGTGCACAAGGCAGCCATGCCAGCGAGGAAAAACACGAGCGTGATGGTGCTGTGCTGCGAGGCATGCAGGAAGGACGCAAGAATGATGCTGCCACCTGCAAAGCCCGCCACGAGATGCCATAGCGGCTTCTGCACGGACTTGAGATCAGCGAGCGTGCCAAACGCATCAGTCAACACATCGCGACCACGCGGCACGAAGGCGGCTAGACCTGCAAGGGCAAGCGCAAAGAGCGAGGGCGGCAGAAGATCAGCCGTAGTTTTTGAATAGCCGGAATGCGCCCACAAGACAGCCCATATGGTGGCACCAGCAATCGCCGCAAATCCCAGCCACCACCATGGCCGCGAACGCAATTCGTAAAAACATGCCGCGACAATTACGAGCAAGTAGCTGAAGAAACCCCAAGGGTTCGGGTTATCGGTGGAAACCAGCATGGGTGCCACAAACGCACCGAGCAAGCCGAGGGCAGCAATCAACGGTCCTTGTCGGCGCGATAGCCAAAGTGCGAGGAGCCCTACCGCCACAAGCAACGGGAAACAAAGGCCAGGCGATAGCAATCCGTAAAGCGCATAGGCCGCATAGATCACACCAAAGGCAATGACGAGGCCAGCCGCTGAAAGGGCTGCAGGTACAAAACTCGGAAACCGGACATCGCCCGCCATGCGCACCCGTTCGCCGAAGAACACAAGTGCTGCAGCAACGGCAAGCCCGAAGACGACGCGCATCACAGGCGGAATCAAATTTGCTTCATGCGCGTACTGAATGAACAGGAGGCCGCCCACAGCAACGGCAGCACCACCCAGCCACACCAGCCAGCGCGAGGCCAGACGCTGTTCAAAGTCACCGCGCATGGATGGCGGGATGGGTTGCACCGATGGCGGCTCGACTTCTGGCAGAGGCAGGGGGTCAACTTGAACCTCTTCTGGCGCTTCCTGTGGCAACGGAACCGCGAGAGTTTCCATCATAGGGTCAACAGGTGCAGAGACCGGACGAGCGTTCAACCGCTGCATTTCGGCCTTCAGCAGTGCGACCTGCCGTTCGAGCTTGTCGCTACGACGAAAAGCGATGACCGCCAGGATGAATGCAACGATGGCAAGAAGCTCGAACATGGGTAACGCAAACATGCCTGTGATTTCTGCTTCACGCAACGCCCAGATTTGCTATTGGCTGTTGTCGATGAAACCGAGAAGTTCGCTCGAAAATCCAGCCCCCCTCAACGCACCGGTCCAATGGCATATGTTGGAAGGCTTGCAGGACTACGCCATCACTTTGCAACGCATGGAAGAAACCGCAGCACAAATTGTGCGCGCTGAAGCGCAAGAACAAGTCTGGCTGCTCGAACATCCACCACTCTACACTGCGGGCACTTCGGCAAAACCACAGGACCTGATTGCGCCCAAGCGCTTTCCGGTTTTCGAAACCGGGCGCGGCGGGCAATACACCTATCACGGGCCGGGCCAACGTGTTGGCTATGTCATGCTTGATTTGAAGGCACGCGGTGGGGATGTGCGGGCATTTGTGGCTGGCTTGGAGCGTTGGTTGATCGGGACACTGGCAAGTTTCAACGTGAAGGGCGAAGTGCGCGAAGATCGCGTAGGTGTGTGGGTGGAAACTTCACAAGGGGAAGCCAAGATCGCAGCCCTTGGCATTCGTGTGCGCCAGGGTGTTACCTTTCATGGCGTAAGCTTGAATGTCGATCCCGATCTCGAACATTTCTCCGGCATCATTCCATGCGGAGTAGCCGATCATGGCGTGACAAGTCTTGCAGCGTTGGGGGTCAACGCATCCATGTATGAAGTCGATGCGGCCTTGCAACGCGCCTTCACGGCAGTGTTTCAGTAACTGCGTTTCTCTTCAAAGAAACCGTAGAGCGTGGTGAGTGCGGTTATGCCAAACATGGTGGTGATCCACTGATAGCCGTAGCTCAACAGGAAACCGAATTCAGCAGTGGCACTGATCAGCCTCAAGACATGATCAAGTATCAAGCCACCCACCATAACCGTCAGCACAACCATGAAAGAATAGAAGATGATTGATCCAAAGGAACCCTTGGTCTGGGTCAACGCGTCGGCAAAGCGGTAGGCCCTGTTCTCAATCGCGATGGCTGGAAACTTCAATCCCAATCGGAAACTCAGGGCAGTGGCAAACATCACGACGAGCCCAAATCCAAATCCGCTTAAAACCGGAATTGAAGATCCGATCACCGTAACCAGCAGCATCGGAATGATCAACGCAAACGCAACCAAAAGGGTCATCATGATCAGGTTGCCGAGATAGCGCATGACGGTGCGATCAATACGTAACAACTGCAAGCCCCTTGGCCACTCATCGCGCAAGATGTAGCGGTGCCAGATCACCGCAAGGGATGCGAGGGACAGTGCTGCGACAAGATAAAACGGGATGATGTATTGCAAAAAAGTTGCGGCCTGTTCAGGCGTGGGCGTGTCCCCCGGCTTCAGGCCAGCCACAACCGGCATGGCGTAAAACACCCGCATATAGTCAAATGGCAGCAACACCAGCATCCACGGCCACGTCATCAGAAGCATCGGCCAACGGTTTTTCCAAATCGACTTAACTGCGTGGACAAACGCTTTCAACGCATCGAATTGACGTGTCATTGGATAAGTGACTGGGCTGCATCAGGGATGGGGCCAAAGCCATTGTCACGCAGGAATTGTGCGAGTGCTTTTGGGAACGGAAGGGTCTGCACCTTGTCTTCCGGACATTGTTCAATCACTTCACCTGTGGTGCAGATCATCGGCCCAAAAGTACTCTCGCGATCATAGTTTTCCAGCAACGTTCGCCATGCTTCGTCACCATTTCCAGCGCGTGTCTGAACCGCAACCCATGCGGCGAGGAAGCCATTGGAGTTCCACACATCAGGATTGATCTTCGTCGCGAAGTCGATGAAAGCGAGATTTTCAGCACGGAAATCATTGGCAATGGCCTGGTCGGTGACTTCGGTTATCGACGAGCCGCGCAATTGCCACGCCTGCAGCGGCGCGAAACTCGCTGCATATGAATCGAACGCATAGAGAAACCGGTTGTCAGCGTTGAGCATTTCAAATGCGCCATCTCCATCGAGATCGCGGAAGAAATATCCGCCGCCATCAAGTGTGGCACCTTGCACCAGAACCCAGCCGCTGCTGTCCTTGGGCTTGGTGATGAACCAGTATTCTGTGCAGCAATGCGTGCCACCCGAATAGCGGGTGACGATCAATTGTTGACCTTCGCTGAAAGGATCAAGCTTGACGAAGCCCGCATCCGCGCCATAGGCGGCAAGTACATCGGCACCAAAGGTGAATCGAAAAACTTCCGCGCCATTACGCTCGCCGACAACCACTGTACTTCCGCCCAGCGTTTTGTCTTCTGCGTCGGGCAATGCGGAGACCGTGACATTCAAACCATCAGCAGCAAGCTGCAACGGCTTTCCCAGCGCATAGCCTGCGAGTGGAGACGAGAGTAGGGGTGATGCAGTCTCGCGCCACACGATTTCCTTGTATTTGTTCCCACGCGAAAGAATGGCATCGCGGGGAACACCAGAAAGCCCGAGCCGCTTCTTCTTGATGGCTGCAATGGACTTCGCCTTGAACGGTCCGAACACCACAGCATAATATCCGCTCTCGGACGAAACGATCTTGGCGTCTTCACCACGGAAATGATCAGCAATGCCTTTTGCTGCGTTCAGGTCAGGCGCACTTGCAATCGTCAACCAGCGCTCTCCCGCAGCCAGCTGAGGTATGGGTTCTGCACGCACAGCCGATGACAGAGCCAACAATAAAAAAATCACGAAACGCATCATACAACCTCTATGCGCGCCGATTCACTGCTTCGCAAGAGAAGTGGTTTCAACTTTTTGACATTTGCACTATAGGCCGCATGCATGACCTATCAAATTCCCAAAGTTGGCCTTGTCCAGCTCGGCTGTCCGAAAAATCTCGTCGACTCTGAACGCATCCTCACGCAGCTGCGCGCCGAGGGCTACAAGATTGCGCCCGGCTATGATGACGCCGATGTGGTGATCGTCAATACCTGTGGTTTTCTCGATAGCGCCAAGGCGGAAAGCCTTGCCGCGATTGGCGAAGCCATGGCCGAAAATGGCAAGGTGATTGTGACGGGCTGCTATGGCGTCGAGGCTGATGCCATTCGTGCCGCACACCCGAAAGTCCTGGCGATCACTGGCCCGCATCAATACGAAGAAGTTGTGGGTGCTGTGCACGACGCGCTGCCGCCTATGCATGATCCCAAGATGGATCTGGTGCCGCCACAGGGCCTGCACCTCACGCCGAAGCACTATGCCTATCTGAAAATTTCTGAAGGCTGCAACAATCGTTGCTCATTCTGTATCATTCCCTCTTTGCGCGGTGATCTGGTTTCGCGACCCGCAGCAGCCGTGATCTATGAGGCAGAGCGTTTGGTGAAAGCTGGCGTGAAAGAACTGCTCGTCATTTCGCAGGACACATCGGCCTATGGCGTTGATCTCAAATACGCCGCGTCGAAATTCAAAGGCCGCGAAATCCGCGCCAAGTTCTACGATCTCGCCAAGGAATTGGGTGAACTCGGCGCGTGGATCCGCATGCATTATGTTTATCCGTATCCGCACGTTGATGATGTGATCCCTCTGATGGCAGAGGGAAAAATTCTGCCTTACCTCGATATTCCGTTTCAGCATTCCTCGCCGAGCGTTTTGAAATCCATGCGCCGCCCTGCCAATCAGGAAAAGGTTCTGGAGCGGCTGGCCAAGTGGCGTTCGATCTGTCCTGATATTGCTATCCGCTCTACATTCATCGTTGGCTTTCCCGGCGAGACCGATGCGGATTTTGAACACCTCTTGCAGTGGATGAAAGAAGCCAAACTCGAACGCGTTGGTTGTTTCAAATACGAGCCAGTAAAGGGTGCGACGGCAAACGATCTTGGCCTCGCGCAAGTCCCTGACGAGGTGAAGCAAGAGCGCTATAACCGCTTCATGGAAACCCAGCAGACGATTTCTGAGGCCGTTCTTCAGTCTAAAGTTGGCCGTGAAATCAATGTCTTGGTTGATGAAATTGACGAAGAGAATGAAGAGGCTGTTGCGCGCTCGCCGTGGGATGCACCAGAAATCGATGGCAATGTTTTCATTCCCGGTGCCACCGACTTGAAGCAGGGCGACATGGTGAAAGTCAAAATCGTCGAGGCCGAGGAATACGACCTGATTGCCGAGCGCGTCTAAGTTCGGGAAGTCTGCGCTGCAAGAGCTTGAAGAGGCTTGTTGGCGAGGTCATGCACAATAACCCCATCATGAGGTCGGCAGCGGTTTTTCCAGGCATCGTCTGATAGAGTCCGCAACATGTCGGCCCGTCCGTCGGCCCAGTGTTCTTGCATGCTGAGTCTCGAAAACTCATAATCCATCGATTGTGAATCATATTCGGATGATCGGTAAATCAGCAGAAAAATCGAGACGCCCCCCTCGCGCGTGTTTGAGGTGAGAAGTTTCAGATCGGGATCGTCAGCAAATTCTGCGGGCAGGCGTTTGGCCAAGCGTAGCGCCGCATTGCGCAATTTAAGGGACTGTTTTGCGGTCGTTGTGTTGAACCGCGTGCGGCTGGAAAAACGGATTTCCTTTTCCCTCTCGGCCACTTCGAAAATTGTTTTTGGCATGCGGCCCTTGGCACTGAACAGATCAACTTGAATGATATCAAGATCGTCTGCGCCGTGGTGTTGATCGAGCACATGTTGCAATGGTGTGTTGGAGACCAGACCGCCATCCCAATAGGCTTCGCCATCAATGATCACTGGTGGAAATCCCGGCGGCAGTGCCGCCGACGCCATGATGTGATCCGGCCCGAGGCGATGACGGCAGTTGTCGAAATAGACAAAGTTGCCGCTGCGGATATTCACAGCGCCGACACTCAGCCGTGGACCACCTTCATTCAGCAGGTCAAAGTCAATGTGGTCCTCCAGCGTGCGTCGCAGTGGCGTTGTGTCATAATGGCTGAGAGCTTCGAGCGATCCTGGGACCTGCAAGAACGGTGAAAACATCCGGGGCGCGAAAAAGCCTGATATGCCTGAAGTCAACGCAATCCAGGCGCTGGTCTCGTTGAACAGGCTGCGCGCTGTTGTGTTTGATGAAATGGGCTGACCCGCCAATGTCCTGGTGATGCCGGTCCAGAAATTGCGCAAGGCATCCACCCTGTGTTTGGGTTTGTTCCCAGCAATGAGGGCCGCGTTGATGGCACCGATGGAAATGCCTGCAATCCAGTCTGGTTCATGGCCGCCCTTGGCAAGTTCTTCATAGGCACCAGCTTGATACGCACCAAGCGCCCCGCCGCCTTGGAGAACCAGCGCCAGATTTTCCCGGCCTGTAGCTTTGACGTGATCGAGCATTGCGTTGGCTCCTCAAACCTGGCGAAGGGAGGATATGCCAAAGCTGAGCCAGAAATGTGTTCGGAAGTTTCGAAAAACGATACTTAGTCGCGCAGCGACTAAGTATTCGGTTTTCAATTACAAAGAATGGTGGGCGCAGTAGGACTCGAACCTACGACCCGCTGATTAAGAGTCAGCTGCTCTACCACCTGAGCTATGCGCCCATTCTTTTGTGGAAATGCGCGGGGGAAAGACCCTGCGCATGGGCGGGCTATAGGCGAGCGAATTTGGCTTGTCCAGCCCTTATCCCCAACATCATGTAGGGGATGGAAAATTGTGCTTCGCTTCGCTAAACTCGGCCCGAGGGGACTTTTAACATGAAGCGTTGTTTCATCACTGCTGGTGCAGCACTTGTTGCTGTGTTGACGGCATGGTCGGGCGAAATCGTCTTGGCCCAGGGTGCGCCTGCGGTTTCAACACCAAATGCAGGTTCGAAGGCTTTGACCATTGCCACTCGCGAGCTTTCACCCTTCATCATCAAGGATGCAACTGGCGATAATATCTACACAGGTTTTTCGGCAGAGCTGCTCGCTCTCCTCGCCAAGGATGTTGGCTTTACCTACACATGGACCGTAAAGAAAAATATCGGGGAAATCCTCGCAACAGTAGAGCAGGGTGAAGCACAAGCCGCCATCGCTGCAATCTCCATCACCCGCGAGCGCGAGGAGAAGTTTGATTTCTCCCAACCCATGTTTGAATCCGGGCTTCAAATTCTGGTGCGCAAACAATCTGACAACCGCAGCGGTTTCAGACGGTTTGCTGATTTTTTCACGACCGATGCAATGAAATTCGTTATGGGCCTGCTGAGCTTGCTTATCTTGGTCCCCGGACACATTGCGTGGTTTCTCGAGCGCGGAAACAAAGCTGCGCACATCGATGACAACTATTTCCCTGGCATATTTCAGGCCATGGCTTGGGCTATCGGCGCGTTTGTAGGCCAGCAGAGCAGCCAACTGCAGTCAGTGATGGGGCGGATCATGTCGGCGGCAGCAATCCTTTCAAGCGTGATGATATTGACTTACATCCAAGCCACGCTGACATCATCAATGACGGTCGCAACTTTGCGTGGTGGCATTCAGGGGCCAGAAGATCTTCCGGGCAAGCGAGTTGGTACATTGAAGAACTCGACTGCCGCGAAATGGCTAGATGGCAATGGCATCAAGCATGTTGATTTTGATCGGATTGACGATGCCATCGCAACCATGGGCAAAGGCGCGCTTGACGCTGTTACGTTCGATTCGCCGGTGTTGCTCTATTACACGTCACACGAAGGGGCCGGGGTCTATGAAGTTGTTGGTCCCGTTTTCAAGCGCGAGAATTATGGCATCCTGTTCCCATCGGGATCGCCTTTGCGAAAGCCTGTGAGTGCCGCACTTCTCAAGTTTAGAGAAGACGGACGCTATGACGAACTCTATGCGAAGTGGTTCGGCCAGAATAAATAGTTGCCAACTTGACACCCTCATACATCGGCGGCATACAGCGCGCGGTCTGCGCGTGTTTTGCGTTGACGCATTGCCTTGGCGTATGGGAGAGTGTCCCGAGTGGCAAAGGGGGGGGACTGTAAATCCCCTGCTTTACGGCTTCGTAGGTTCGAGTCCTACCTCTCCCACCAAGGTAGGCGTGTGTGATCGCGGGTGTAGCTCAATGGTAGAGCAAGAGTTTTCCAAACTCAAGACGAGGGTTCGATCCCCTTCACCCGCTCCATTTTCCTGAAAACTGTGCAAGAACCATTCATGGTGAAGGTTCCGAACCAAGTTTACGCTCTTTTCCAATTTCTCCCCCGCTTCACCTTTGCCCTGATACAACCTTGCAATGCGCGTGGAACTGATCACTCCTGAAGAAATGAAACGTGTCGAGGCTTTGGCGCCTGGCCATGGTGTTTCGCTTGGCTCTCTGATGGAAAATGCTGGGCGTGCGGTCGCTGCTGAAATCATTTCGCGCTACCCGCAGCGGCCTGTGACTGTGCTTTGCGGCCCCGGCAACAATGGTGGCGATGGGTTTGTGATCGCACGATTGCTGAACGACCTTGGCTGGCCAGTGACGTTGCACTTGCTGGGAGACCGCAGCAAACTTTCCGGCGACGCGCTGGCGATGGCCAAACTGTGGACGCACCCAATCAAATCGATTGACGAAGAATTTTCCGGTGCCCTGATTGTGGACGCGCTTTTTGGGATTGGATTGGCACGAGAGTTTCCAGCCAATCTCGCGCAACGCATTAATGGGCGCGGCCATGATGTGGTCGCGGTTGATATTCCATCGGGCATTGATGCGATGTCAGGCGAAGTCCGCGGCGCTGCTGTCAGGGCGGATCTCACTGTTACGTTTTTCAGGCAAAAGCCTGGGCATTTGATTTGGCCGGGGCGTGCGCATTGCGGTGAAATTGTTGTCGCTGAAATTGGTTTGCCGCAGGCTGCCATTGCGCAAGCGGAAAGCAAGCTGTGGCTCAATAAACCACTTGCTTTGCCTTCGATCGCTGCCGATGCGCACAAGTACACGCGTGGCGGTGCTGTGATCTGGTCGGGCGATGCGCTGCATACAGGTGCCTCGCGTTTGGCAGCTTGGGCTGCGCAAAAGGCCGGTGCCGGGATTGTTTGTCTTGCAGGGGGGCGCGACGGATTGGTGATGCAGGCACAGCACGTGACATCCATATTGCTGCACGAAGTGAAAGAAACATCCGACATTGAAAATCTGTTAGGTGGTGCAAAGTATTCAGCCTGTTGTTTTGGTCCCGCTGCGGGAACCACAGATGTGCAGCGCCGCATCGCCATGGGCATGTTGGCAACAGGCAAGAAGATCGTGCTCGACGCTGATGCGTTCACGCTGTTTGCGGGAAATCGCGACATGGCATTTCGGATGATGAAGCAGGGCGAAGAAACCCGCGTGGTGCTCACACCGCATGCAGGCGAATTCGCGCGGCTCTTCCCTGATCTCGTGGAAAATTACAACGCGCCAATCGATCGCGCCCGCGCTGCAGCAGATATGACTGGTGCCGTAGTGGTGTTGAAAGGACCATCGACAGTGATCGCCTCGCCAACGGGCGAAACGGCGTTGCAGGCAGAAGCGCCAGCCAAGCTCGCAACGGCGGGCTCTGGTGATGTGCTTGCAGGCCTCATCACTGGATTGATGGCGCAAGGCATGACGCCGTTTGAAGCAGCGCAAGCGGGTGTCTGGATGCACGCGGACGCAGCAGCGCGGGTGGCGCACGAAGCGATGACGGCGGAAGAGTTGCTACAGGCGGTGGTGCGGTAGCCGTGCCCAGAGTGTGTTTTAATTCAGCAACTTAGTAGAATTATTGCCTATCATGGAATTATTTCTTGACAGCGAACGGTCTGGGGTGTAGAGTATCGGATAATCCAGAAATGTAGCTCTGCTTCTACGTGTCCCCGACGAGCGTTCCAATCTGATCAGTAAAACGAGGTTTGCACCCTGCGGTGGCAACCGCTTGTTAAGCCCGTCAGCACCAAGGTGGCCAAACCAGGGACTGAGCAGGAGCACCCATGAAAACCAAGTTGAACCGTCGTCGTATCATGCACACACTTGCACTAGGGGCGGTTGCACCGATGCTGGCGGGGTGTTGGGGATCGACGCGCGTTTGGAACCAGAAGCTTTCTGTGGAGGTGCAAACCCCAGAAGGTCTGCGCGATGGTTCGGCTGTCACACGGGTCGAAACCACGCACTATGACACCCCGCCGCCGATGACGGCAACCCAATGGTCGCACAAGGTTGAGGGCGAAGCCACGGTGGTAGACATGGGCGACGGCAAATATTTGTTTGCGCTGATGAGCGAAGACACCCAACATCTCGCCGTGTTCGCCATGGCTGATCGCATTCCGGGCAATGACTGGGACCGCACCAAGGCTATCGCCTCCCTGCGAGAGACGTTTGACGTGCCGCGACGGCTCTACCCGCTGCTGGTCACCTTCACCGATATCACCGATCCCCAAGAGTGTGGTCGAGGTGAAGCCGGATGAGCTGGACAAGCACTTCGGGCCGGGTGTTCAGCTGAAGGCGATCACGCTCACCATCACCGACGAGCCTGTGACGCAGGGTGTGGTGGAGAAGGTGTTGCCTTGGATTACGACGCATAAGGGTCGGATTAAGCCGCCGAGTATTCGATTGGGTCAAGGCCCCCACAAAGCAGCAGATGTATTGCCAATTGAAAGATTGGAAGAGATTAACTTTCGTCAGGGAATACTTCAATGACCCCAGTTCAACAGAAAGATTTACTCCTCGCAATACTTGCGATGGACTCTTACAATCAAGACTACGGTGCGGGCCTTGCGCATGGATCCACCACGATTGGCAGTTCGAATTTAAACGACCGACCAGAGAGTGTAAAAATTGCCGACTGGGAAGCCGCCGGCTTCTACGCGGCGTCCTACACGCTCGCCGATGGCACCACGGTGATTTCCTATCGCGGCACGGATGCCTCGCCTGATTACACCAGAGGCTGGTCCATCGCTCTTGGCGCGGTGGGCGAAGGCACCCAAGCACCACTGGCCCTAGACTTCTATTCATCAGTCCTTGATGGCAAAACCTATCAGGATGGAAAACAAAGCAAAGTTGTGCTCACAGGCCATTCACTGGGCGGCTTGCTGGCAGGTTACGTTGCGGCCCTCAGCGGTACCGATGCGCTTACGTTCGATCACCCGCCGTTTGGCGCGAGATAAGCGCGCCGAGGGGGCGGCGGGTTATTGCTGAAAAGCCTTCCATTTATGCGCTGGCAATCGTCAAAACACTCTGCTAAGCGGCACCCATCAATCAGCCCAGCCATTGGTCTTGATCCCAGGTTTGCGGGCGTGGTGAAATTGGCAGACACGCAGGATTTAGGTTCCTGTGGGGAAACCCGTGGGGGTTCAAGTCCCTCCGCCCGCACCATGTTCGCTTGCGTGAACGTCAGGACTATGGCCTACAACGAAGAGAATTTACCATGCAGGTGACAGAGACCCTCAATTCCGGCTTGAAGCGCGAGTTCAAGGTGGTTGTAACCGCCTCTGACCTCGGCAAGGAAGCAGCGTCCCGCCTGAAGGACATGGCAGGCCGTGCGAACATCAAGGGCTTCCGTCCTGGCAAGGTTCCTGTCGACCACCTGCAGCGCATGTATGGCAAGTCGATCATGGCCGAAGTCATTCAGCAAAAAGTTGATGACAGCGCCAAGAGCGTATTCGCTGAGCGCAACCTGCGCCCGGCCTATCAGCCTGAGGTGAAGCTGCCGGAAGCTGCTGATGAAGTGAATGCGGTGATCGATGGCAAGTCTGATCTTTCGTTCTCGATTGCAGCTGAAGTGATCCCCGCGTTTGACCTGCAGGATGTTTCGGGCATTGAACTGTCGCGCCACATCGCTGTGGTGACCGATGAGCATATCAACGAGTCGCTTGAACAGCTCGGCTCGCAATACAAGAGCTGGGATGCCAAGACATCTGGCAAATCCGAAACTGGTGATCGCGTCACGATTGATTTCGTTGGCAAGATGGATGGCAAGGAATTTGATGGCGGCAAGGGCGAAGCCATTCCGCTGGAAATCGGTTCAAACCAGTTCATCCCCGGCTTTGAAGACCAGCTGATTGGCCGCAGCGTCGGCGACACGCTTGTCGTCAAGGTCACATTCCCTGAAGCCTACGGCGTCAAGGAACTCGCTGGCAAACCAGCAGAGTTTGATACCAAGGTCACAGGCATCGATGCTCCAAAGAAGGCCGCGATCGACGAAGATTTCGCCAAGAAGGTGGGCTTTGAGGACCTCGGCAAATTGAAGGACATGGTGAAGGCGGGCATCGAGCGCGAATTCAAGAACATGTCCGACATGAAGCTGAAGCGCGATGTGCTTGATGCACTCGATGTGCAGTACAAGTTCGAACTTCCTGAAAAGCTGGTGACCGCCGAATTCGAAGGCATCTGGAATGCACTTTCGCAGGAAATGGCAAAGAACAGCCGCTCATTCGAGGACGAAGGCACGACTGAGGAAAAAGCCCGTGACGAATATCAGACGATTGCCGCGCGCCGCGTGCGCCTTGGCCTCGTTCTTGGTACAATGGGCGACAAGGAAGGCGTTGTCGTCAACGAGCAGGAATTGCAGCAGGCGTTGATCGCCCGCGTGCGCCGCTTCCCCGGCCAGGAAAAGCAGGTCTACGATTATTACCGCAAGAACCCGTCAGCGCTGGTTGAGTTGCGTGGCCCGATTTTCGAGCAGAAGGTCGTTGATCATATTCTGGCCAAGTCAAAGGTCTCCGAAAAGTCCGTCACGCGCGAAAAACTGCGCAAGATGGTCGAAGAAGACATGGAAGACTAAGTGGTTTTCAATATTTGAACAGCAGATCCCCGCGTGAAAATGCGGGGATTTTTTTATAGCTTGTGCCTCGGCATGCCAACCGGTTCGGCGTGTGCAACCACGCGGCCAATGCTGGGCATGCGGTGGCGCAACTCATTCTCGAGCCGATCCACAGCGTCATGCACCTCCCGCACCGATGTCTCCGGCGCAAAGCGGCAGTGAAAGTGCACATAAAGTTCGCCAGCAGTTTCACGCACGCGAATATTGTGCAGATCAGCAACACCAAACTTGTTGCAGCAATCGACAAGCTCGGCCTCGACCTTAGCCAGTGTTTCAGCACGCGCCGCTTGCCCATGCAGCATGGCCGGGGGCAGGGGCTCGATGTGACTCTCAACTTCGACATCTGCGCCCAGTGTTTCGCTAATTTCATTTTCAAGCCGTGTGGCCTGCAAATGCGCTCCAGATAGCGGCGTTGCGCCATCAACCTCGAGATCGAAACTCACCGCCATCTTGCCATCAATATCTTGAATGGTGAGGTGGTGAATGGCCAGAGCCTGCTTCCTCGCAATGTGGTACACCTTGTCGAAAGCCGTTTCGTCATCTACAACAATCGGGTTGGTGGTTACAGTCACATCAGCATCAGGAAAGCGCGACCTGATCTCTTGCGCAATTGTCGATCTGATGTGCTCAATCGCATCAACATGCAATGTCCGCGCAACATCGATGGAAAGTGTCACGAATGTTTTCGCCCCAACGGGCTTGGCGCGCAATTCACCAAGGGTCATCACACCTTTTTGCGCTTGGACAATGCGGCGCACCTCATCAGTCAATCCTTCTGGCGCGCGATCAATCAACGCATTTGCAGTGGTCCATCCCAGTGTCAGGGCCGCTCGTGCGATCATTGCGGCCACAACAAGTGCAACGGCGCTGTCAGCCCAGCCGAGACCAGCGTAGACAGCAATCAGCCCAGCGATAACGGCGGCCGAGCTCCACATGTCAGCAGAGAAATGCAAAGCGTCTGCAGCCAGCGCTGCGCTGCCGTGTTGCTTGGCCGCCGCAGAAAGTGCCTGCGAACGGTTGTAATCAACGATAATCGAGATCACCAGAATCGCAATCGCCCACCACGAGAAGCGCACATCATGCTCGCCTGCCCACAAACGCAACACTGCTTCATAGGCAATGACGGAGGCCAACCCTGCTAGCATTACCGTTTCAGCAAGTGCCGCAAGACTTTCCACCTTGGCATGACCATAGTGATGATCATCATCAGCGGGCCTGTCACCAATGCGCACGGCAAAATAAGTGAGGAGAGTAGCCACAAAGTCCGCAAGGCTGTGAAACGCCTCGGTGAACAGGGCGAGTGATCCCGTGAACACCGCAGCAGCAAACTTCAACACCGCCAAGCCACCACTGGCGGCAAGAGAAATCAAAGCGACGTTTTGTTTGCTGTTCGACATGTTGCCACTCCTATCACCGCGACATGCGTCAATCCACAAGCCATCTTTCCAACGCACCGGATTCGTGCACATACTGGTTTCCCCAACACAGGAGGCTTCGATGGTGACGGCAACGGAACGTGTGAATGCTTGGCTGAAGGATTTTGAGGGGGCGCTGTCACGCGGCGATATTGCGGGGACAACAGCACTTTTTGACGACGAGTGTTATTGGCGCGATCTTGTGTCGTTCACCTGGAATATCAAGACCAGCGAAGGCAAAGGCGAGATTGCCGATATGCTCAAGGCAACGCTGTCGCATGTGAAGCCATCGAACTGGCGCGTTGAAGGCGAAGCCTCAGGCGATGAAGGAATGACCGAAGCGTGGATCCTGTTCGAAACTTCGGTATCGCGTGGGCGCGGGCACTTGCGCCTGAAGAACGGCAAGGCGTGGACGCTGCTGACCACGATGGTGGAACTCAAGGGCCATGAAGAAATGAAGGGTCCAGCACGCGCAGCCGGCGTTGTGCATGGCGCCTATGAAAATCGCACCACATGGCTCGAAAAGCGCGAGAAAGAAGCCAAGGAACTGGGAACGAAAACGCAGCCCTTTTGCCTGATCATTGGTGGCGGGCAGGGTGGCATTGGCCTTGGTGCGCGGCTGCGGCGCTTAGGTGTGCCGACGATCATCATCGAGAAGAACAAGAAGCCCGGCGACAGTTGGCGCAATCGTTACAAGTCGCTCTGCCTGCATGATCCGGTCTGGTATGATCACATGCCATACTTACCGTTTCCGGATGACTGGCCGGTGTTTTCGCCGAAAGATAAAATCGGCGACTGGCTGGAGATGTACACCAAGGTGATGGAGCTGAACTACTGGACCGAGACGCAGTGCATCAGTGCCAAATACGATGAAAAGAAATCTGAATGGGTTGTGAAGTTGAAACGCAAGGGCAAACCCATGACCGTGCGCCCCAAGCAGTTGATCATGGCCACGGGCATGTCAGCTGTTGCCAATGTGCCGAAGTTCAAAGGGGCAGCAAGCTTCAAGGGTGACCAACATCATTCATCGAAACATCCTGGCCCTGACAAATACAAGGGCAAGAAAGCCATCGTGATTGGTTCCAACAATTCTGCGCATGATATCGCAGCGGCACTTTGGGAAAAGGGTGCTGATGTAACGATGGTGCAGCGCTCATCAACGCATATCGTGAAGTCCAACACGTTGATGGAAATTGGTTTGGGCGATCTCTATTCCGAGCGCGCTGTCGCGAATGGCATTGATCATCACAAGGCCGATCTGATTTTTGCCTCCGTGCCGTACAAGATCCTCGCAGGCTTTCAGGTTCCAGCCTATGCCAAGATGAAAGAGCAAGATGCCGATTTCTACGCGCGCCTAGAAAAGGCGGGCTTCTGGCTTGATTGGGGCGACGATGACTCAGGCTTGTTCATGAAGTATCTGCGCCGCGGTTCCGGTTATTACATAGATGTGGGTGCCAGCGAGCTGGTGGCCGATGGCAAAATCAAACTGAAGTCGCGTGTTGAAGTGTCCGAGATCAAGCCAAAGTCAATTGCGTTCAGCGATAGAAGTGAATTGAAAGCCGATCTCATTGTCTATGCCACGGGCTATGGCTCGATGAATGGCTGGGCTGCACAACTGATTTCACAGGATGTGGCCGACAAGGTTGGCAAGTGCTGGGGCCTTGGTTCCAACACCACGAAAGATCCGGGTCCATGGGAAGGCGAACTGCGCAACATGTGGAAGCCAACACAACAAAATGCGCTATGGTTCCATGGTGGCAATCTGCATCAGTCCAGGCACTACTCACAGTTTCTGTCGCTTCAATTGAAGGCGCGGATGGAAGGTATCAACACGCCAGTCTATGGCATGGGCAAGGTGCACCATCTGGCGTAGTTCCCAAACGGACTCTGCAGCAACACAGCGCAAGGGCGGAACGTATACGTTTGCACTTTTGTTTTCGCTTGAGTCGATGGTGCGCGCGCTGAACGCCGCAGTGCTGTCGACACAAGCTTACGATCTCCTGGGATCCAGCCAACGCGTCAGCGTGCTTGCCACATTTGTTTCGATCTCAGTGCTGGGCACCACGTTGCTGATGCCCATGTTACTAGGCAACCTTCGGCGACGCTGGGCTTACACATTTGGCGTGGTGCTACTGATGGCTGGAGCATTGGCGCTGGCTTCTTATACTGTAGCGGGACAGGTGATGGGCACTTATTTCCGTAACACTGGTTCGTCACTCGTCAACGTCACGCTGCAACTTTACATTCTCGATCACATTCGCAAAACTGATCTGGTGCGCTCAGAGCCGATGCGGCTTGCGACATCAACACTCGCTTGGGCAGCAGGCCCGTGGATCGGCATCACACTCTACGACACCTATGGCAGTTGGGCACCGCAAGCATTGGCCTTTGTATTCGGTTTGTTGTTACTTGGCGTTTTCTGGTTTTTGCGGCTTTCCGAAAACACAGTTTTGAAACCCGGAAATTTGCAAGGCTTTACGCCATGGGCCAATGTGCATCGCTTTATCCGGCAACCACGCTTGCGGCTGGCATGGGCGATCGCATTTTGGCGCTCTTGCTTTTGGGGCGGGCTCTTTACTTACGGGCCATTGCTGCTGATTGAAGGTGGTTTGAGCAAGCAGGCGGGGGGCATTTTGTTGTCAGCGAGCCAAGTCCTGCTGCTTGCCACCGTCGTGTTTGGAAAGATTGCACGACACATTGGCGTGCGGCCCGTGATCACTGCAAGCTTCGTCGGCATGGCCGTGTTCATCACCGCGGCAGGCGTCAGCGGCACTGTTTATCCTTACCTTACGATTGGTCTGCTGCTCGCTGCCGCATTTTTTGCAACAGGCCTTGATGGGGTTGGGGCTATTCCATTCCTTCGTGCAGTGAGAACCTATGAGCGCCCACGCATGACACCTGTCTACCGCAGCTTCATCGAAATTTCGGAATTGATCCCCGGAATATTTTTCTCATTTCTGTTGCTGTTCTTTCCGACTGCTGCAGCATTCGTGTCGCTCGGGCTTTCCATGCTGATTGCAGCATGGTTATCCTGGGCCTATTTACCAAAAACAATGTGAGGACAAAAATGGTAAAACCCATTCTCTATATCGGCAATCGTAATTACTCATCGTGGTCATTGCGCCCGCACATGGCGCTAGCCATGGCTGGTATTGAATTCGAAACCAAGATGATCCGATTTGGCGAGCCTGCTTTTACGAAGGCTGTGCGCAAGATTTCCAAAGCTGGCAAAGTGCCGATTCTCAAGCATGGCGACATCACGGTGTGGGACTCGCTTGCGATCATCGAATACGCCGCTGATCAGTGGCCCAAGAAAAACATCTGGCCCGCAAACAAAAAAGCCCGCGCGTGTGCTCGCAGCATTTCAGCGGAAATGCATTCCGGTTTTCACGCGCTGCGCAATGCCTGCCCAATGAACTTGCGCCGCCCTGTAAAGCCCGTGCCATTTTCTGATGCCGTATTGAAAGATGTGGGACGCATCGAAACCATCTGGAGCGAGACGCGGAAGGAATTCGGCAAGGGCGGTCCATTCTTGTTTGGTAAGTTCTCCGCCGCCGACGCGATGTTCACACCAGTCGCATCCCGCCTGCATACGTTTGCGGTGCCGGTGAAAAAAGAAACGCGCAAATACATCGACGCGCTGTTTGCAACAGAAGCGTTTCAATCGTGGTTGAAAGAAAGTGCAAAAGAAAAGTGGATCGTGCCTGAAGATGAAGTGGATTGAGCGCTACCCCCGCAGCGCCACCATGTTACCGGCGAGCCTCGTCACCTTGCCTGCTATCTCTGCCTCTAGCAGCACGCCGAGCACTTGATCCGCAGGCATGAAGCTTTCGCGGATCAGGTCGTCGATCTCGGTGGGCGTGTGCGAGAGGAGCGTCATCAGGCGGGTGCGATCACTGTCGGTGAGATCGCCTGCGGGCGTAATCGCTTCTTCCTCGCGTTCGAGGAAGATTTCGTTCTGCGGGCGCTGTGCCATGCCGAGGGCCTCGACGATGTCATCGGCTGATGTAACAATTGCTGCACCATCACGGATCAGCTTGTTGGAACCTTCGCAGCGCGGATCGAGCGGTGAACCGGGCACGGCAAACACGTCGCGGTTTTGCTCCATGGCAAAGCGTGCGGTGATGAGGGACCCCGATCGCATCGCAGCCTCGACGACGATCACCGCACGCGACATGCCGGAGATGATACGATTGCGGCGCGGAAAATGCTCGGCCTTGGGTGCTGCACCCATCGCCATTTCCGAAATCAAAAGACCACGCGAGGCAATCGCGCGCTGCAGCTTTTCATTTTCGGGGGGATAGAAATGATTGATACCACCAGCAACGACAGCTGCCGTTTGCTTCTCGACACTTGCATCATGCGCTGCCGTATCAATGCCGCGTGCGAGACCTGAGACGACTAGCAATCCTGCCTCAGTGATTTTGTTGGCCAGCATGCGTGTAAATTTCAAGCCGTTGGCCGAAGCCGTGCGCGCGCCGACAATTGCTACGGCATCCATCGCGGCCAAATCCAACTGCCCCTTGACGCAAAGCATTGGTGGTGCTGCATGAATGTGCCTGAGATAGGTGGGATAACCTTTTTCGCCAGCCACCACATGCTGTGCTCCAAACACCAAGGCCTTTTCAATTTCTTCGATAGCATCGCCGCGCGGTGCAGCGCGCAAGGCTTGAGAGCGACCACCTTTTTTGGAAAGCTCGGGCAGAGCGTCAAGCGCTGCTAAGGCTGTGCCGTATTTCAACAATAGTGATTTGAAGGTGACTGGCCCGATATTTTCCGTGCGCGTCAACTGCAGCCAGGCGACACGTTCTTCGTCTGATAGCGTTCGCAATCCTGTCATGATTTTTTGGAGAAGCTCGATTTTTTCTCTTCACCGCGCAGCAAACGACCGATGTTCTGGTAATGAGTTGCCCAGATGATCGCAGCGAGAACGGCAATGGGCCAGACCACAATCGTTGTACCGCCGCCAAAAACCATCGCTGCCGCCACTACTGGCAACAACCCACTCGCGATCAAAGCCGATAGTGATGAAATGCGTGTGAAGAGAAAATTGGCGATCCACAATCCGGCGCCGACGAGTGCCAGTGGCCAGGCCCAGGCTGCGATGACGCCGAGCCCCGTTGCAACTCCCTTGCCACCATTGAAACCTAGCCACACGGGAAAAATGTGTCCTGCCATCGCAGCAAGGCCCGCGACAATAGAGGCCCATTCACTGCCGAAAACAGCAGCCAGCCACACAGGCACGAAACCCTTCAACACATCAGCCAGAAGTGTGAGTGCGGCGATCTTTTTGTTACCGGTGCGCAACACATTGGTGGCACCGATATTGCCGGAGCCAATTTCGCGCACATCGCCAAGGCCTGCGGCCCTGGTCAGGATGAGCCCAAATGGAATGCTGCCACAGAGATAGCCGATGATAGCAAAAATGATGTCGTTCACTGAAGTCCCCGTCTTGATTTAGGGAGCGTAGGCAAAAACCGTCTGGCCTGCAACGACCGTTTCAATGGCCCGGCCTTCCATGGTGCGATGCTCGAATGGCGAGTTCTTGGAGCGAGATTTCAGTTTGTTGTCTTCGACCTTCCAGTTGAGCTGGGGATCAATCACAACAACGTCGGCCGGTGCCCCCGGAGCGAGACGCCCAGTTTCAAGACCCAGAATGCGGGCAGGGGCAGACGACATGGCTTCAGCCAGCCGCACAATCGAAAGCCCTTCATTGTGATGCAGTCCAAAAGCTGCCGACAACATCGTTTCCAATCCTATCGCACCAAAAGCGGCCTCGCCAAACGGAAGTCGCTTTGTGTCGTCACTTTGCGGATCGTGCGAGGACACGATCACATCAATCGTGCCATCTTTTACGCCAGCGAGAAGTGCATGCCGATCTTCTTCACTTCTGAGCGGCGGCGAGAGTTTGAAGAAGGTACGATAAGCTCCAATATCGTTCTGGTTCAGGGTGAGGTGATTGATCGACACGCCGCAAGTGACAGTCAGTCCCCGCGCCTTTGCAGAACGCATCACTTCAACTGATTGCGCACAGGAGACTTGCGAGGCGTGGTAGCGAGCACCCGTCATTTCAACGAGGCGCAGATCGCGCTCCAGCATGATCACTTCGGCCATCGGTGAAATGCCAGCAAGGCCAAGCCGCGATGCCATTTCACCCGCATGCATCACACCGCCTGCAAGGGCAGGCTCTTCGATATGCTGCACGGCGAGCATGTTGAAGTCCTTGGCGTAAGCTAGAACGCGACGGAATATTCCTGCGTGCGCCACACCGCGTGTGCCATCGGTAATCGCCACAGCGCCAGCTGCTTTTAACAATCCGATCTCGCTCATCAATTCGCCGCGCGCACCCTTGGTCATTGATGCCATGGGGAGAACGCGCACCTTCGCGGTATCGCGCGCGCGCCGCATCACAAAGTCGATGATCGCGGCATCGTCCATCACGGGGTCGGTGTTCGGCATGACGACCATTGTGGTTACACCGCCAGATGCAGCGGCATCCGATGCACTCGCCAAAGTCTCGCGATACTCGCTGCCGGGTTCGCCCGTGAACACGCGCATATCGATCAGGCCTGGCAATACAAGCATGCCTTTGCAATCGACAACTTTGGTTGATGAACCAACTTGTGCTGCGGTCACTTCCTTGCCAACGGCAAGAATGTATCCACCTTCAATCAGCACGCCACCCGTTTCATCAAGACCGTTGGCAGGCGAAACGATCCGCGCATTCACAAACGCCCGGCGCATTATGTTGTTCTCCTGCGATTGCGCGCCAATGCATCAAGCACGGCCATGCGCACAGCAACACCCATTTCAACCTGTTCCTGAATGACTGATTGCGCGCCATCGGCAACAGAGGAGTCGATTTCAACGCCACGATTCATCGGCCCGGGATGCATTACAAGCGCACCGGGCTTGGCGAACTTCAGCTTCTCTTCTGTGAGACCGAAGAAGTGATAATACTCGCGCAAGCTTGGCACAAAGGCACCGGACATACGCTCCACCTGCAAGCGCAACATCATCACGACATCAGCGCCGTGCAAACCGTCGCGCATCGATTGATGGACTTCGACACCAAAATTCTGAACACCACTAGGGAGCAACGTCGATGGCGCAATCACCCGCACACGCACTCCCATCATATGGAGAAGATACATGTTCGAGCGGGCTACGCGCGAGTGCAGCACATCGCCACAAATCGCAACGGTGAGGCCCTCTAGTGTGCCCAAGCGGCGGCGGATGGTGAGTGCATCGAGCAACGCTTGTGTCGGATGCTCATGCTGACCATCACCTGCGTTGATCACGGCGCACGCTACTTTTTGGGCAAGCAATTCCACAGCACCTGATGACTGGTGCCGCACGACAAGAAAATCCGGATGCATGGCGTTGATGGTCATCGCCGTATCAAGAACGGTTTCGCCCTTGGAGATCGAGGATGTGGCCACTGCCATGTTCATCACATCGGCACCCAGGCGCTTTCCCGCAATTTCGAAAGAGCTTTGTGTGCGGGTTGACGATTCGAAGAACAGATTGACCTGGGTTTGCCCGGTCAGTACATCGGCGCGTTTCTCCGCGCGCTTGTTCACATCGACATAGGTGTCAGCGAGATCAAGCAAGTGGCCCACTTCCACGCGGTTCAAGTCCGCAATGCTGAGCAAATGCTTTGCTTTGAAAATCGGGGAGCTCACAGATTGTGTTCGCATGCGAGTGCGCTGATTAGGGCGATGCTTGCGACCGCGCAACAAAAGATTAACAATTATTTACTAATTGTTAACCAGAGTTAACAGATTATGCACTGGGGATTCCATTTTGGCACAAAGGAAATAGGGACGATCTATGACAGAAAATGAAGTTGAAAAAATCCGCAATCTTGTTATTCGCGGCGCTAAGGTGATGATTGGCTCTGAGCCAAGCGGTCGCCGACGCATCAAGGTAAAGCACGGGCCTTTTCAACTCCTTGTTTCACGCTTCACCTGCGAGCCAGAGCAATTTGATCATGTGATGTCGGTCATAAAGCGCCAGAACAACCTGATCCCACTCAATTCTCAATATTCCACGTCGATGAGACAAACGCCTCGTCTTCCTGCGTAATCCGTTCGAATTTCAGGAAGTCATAATAGCCGCAATTGTCATCACCGGGGAATTCGCGGCAAGTTGAGGGGCGCGCTTCGTAAATTCCACAGCGGCGCAGTTCAGTGTCAAAAAACTGGCAGATCTTTCCGAAATGCTTGTCAGCTTTGCGGCGCATGATGCGCTTGTGCTCATGGGCAGATTTGAAATACTTCTTTTCGGCATCTTTCAATGAAAGGCCAAAATGCGTAGCAATGCGCTGGGCATCGCGGTCTTTCACTTCGATCACCGGATAGGAACAGCAATAACCTGGGCATTTCAGACAGTTGTATTTGAGCCTTTTCTTTGGCTTCTTTGCTGCTGGCATGTGATGTCGCTCCCAAACTCTGTTAGGTTCTGGGGCAGGACTTTAAGCCTTGGCCTTCAGCGAAGCGAATTTGCGATTGGTCTCGACCATCTCGCCCATCAGCCATTCCCTGAAAGCGCGCGCTGAAGCCTGTTCCCGCGAACCTTTCTTTCGGACAATCCAATAGCTGCCGTGATCCTTCATGTCGATTGTAAAGGGTCGCGCCAGCCAGCCGTCCACAAGAGAATCTGTGCACAAGATCTGGTCGCCAAGCGCAAAACCCTGGCCAGCTTCTGCTGCTTCGATAGCGAGATGGTTCTGAAACACTGTGCCGCGCCAGTCCATTTCCTCTTTGACACCTGCAGCTGCGAGCCAATCGAGCCACCATTGTTTGCGGCTTTCGTGCAGCAATGTTTCATCGGCGAGGCCGGCCGGGGATAGTCCCTCGCGCAAAAGCTTCGGCGCACACACCGGAAAAATCTGCACATCCGAAAGCTTGATCGCTTCAACGCCTTCCCAATCACCGCGACCATAACGAACACCGAGATCGACATCATCGACATAAAAATCCACAAGCCGATTTGTGGCATCAAATGCAAGCTCGATATCCGGATGCAGATCATTGAAACGCCCCAATCGCGGGACTAGCCAACGTGAAGCGATTGAGGGTTCGACTGAAACTCTGAGGATACGCGCTTGACCGGTTGCTGCAGCCTCACGCGCGGCATCGGCCATCTGATCAAACAGTGGGGTGAGCGAAACACCAAAACGCTGTCCCGCATCGGTGAGGGTAACACCGCGTCCGGTGCGATTGAATAGCTCTGTGCCCAGATAATCCTCAAGTTCGCGGATATGGCGTGAAATTGCGGCATGGGTGACAAAGAGCTCCACCGCCGCATCCGAAAAACTCTGGTGGCGGGCAGCAGCTTCGAAGGCGCGCATGGCGTTGAGAGAGGGCAGGCGGCGGGGCATGCCGAAAGCCTAGCACAGGACATGTAACATTTTCTAACATGTCATGTGAGTTTTCCCCGTTTGAGTGTTGGCGGGATAGCGATTATCTTCGAATTAACTACAAAGGAGAACAACCATGAATTGGATTTTCGAAAGCTATTCAAACGTTTACCAGACTGCGATGATGCAGGACGTGAAGACAGTGCGTCGCGCCCGCAGCGTCAAAGCCCCGGTTAAGACCCGCCTGATGCGATTCTTCAGCCGTGGCTAAATCGTCTTGTTGTCAAACAAATAACTGGCAAAACTGAACAAGGCTCCGAATTTCGGGGCCTTGTTTGTTTTTGGAAAGTTTTTGTCTGATAGCCGAGTTCAAGGAAGGCAAGCAAAGAAAGCGCGCCCGTTCAAGCTGCCCCAGAAACTCATCCAGAAATATTAGGGCTAGTGTGCCTCACACTGACTTTGACAAGAAATATGACCCAAGCAATCTTGTAATGCTGCGCAGGTTTTCGGATGGCATGGTTTCTTGATAGCGCTTGAGGATTTTCGCCATCGTCTCTCCTAGTGTGCCATGAGAGGTGACGATTGACAGCACTGAAAGCGAAGAACTTGTAATGAAATAGGCTTTGGCACCTTCCTGCTGGCGCAACAGACCTTCAAGCCTGAGCCAATCCTCACCACGACCAGCAAGGCGGCCTGCATCACCATCATCCATACCTGTGGTGATGCGGAGCATCGTGGTGCGGTCAAACAGCGGCGCTGCCACTGGCGTTTTGGTGTAAAGATTGCCCAGAATCAAAACCATGAGCTCAAAGAAGCGCTCGCGCATTGTCGTGTCAGGATGGGCGGCTTCGCCAGGCGGATCTGTCATGGCCGCCAGCGCGCGATTGACCAGTGTTTCAAGTTCATCAGTGGTCGACATGAGAGCCCTTCCAGAGTGCGGTAATTCGCTCTTTGCCGGATGCGGTCTCTCTGAACAGTTAAAGGATGAAAAAAATAGGTGCCGCAGAAAACTTTTCGCTTGCAAAACATGAAGCAAAGGAACATATTAAGAACAATCAATCTGTGGATGGTTAAGCAAAGGGTCTGGTGCCCAGCGCATCGCCATCTATTACAAACATAAACGTAATGGAGTGCACGTCATGGCCGGTTCGGTAAACAAGGTGATTTTGGTTGGCAATGTGGGCAAGGACCCGGAAGTGCGCCACACACAGGATGGTAAAACCATTGTGCAGTTATCGATTGCCACGTCGGAAAACTGGCGCGACAAGTCGACGGGCGAGAAAAGAGAAAAGACCGAGTGGCACCGCGTGGTGATTTTCAATGAAAACATCGCCAAGGTGGCTGAGCAATATGTGAAAAAGGGCACGTCATTGTATATTGAAGGCCAGTTGCAAACGCGCAAATGGACCGACAAGGACGGTGTTGAAAAATATACGACCGAAGTTGTAGTTCAGAACTTCAAGGGTGAAATGACTCTGCTCGGCTCACGTCAGGGTGGAGGTGGCGACACGGCTTCTTCAGGCGATGATTTTGGTGCAAGCTCGCCAATGGACCGCCCACGTAGCGGCGGTGCCAAGCAAAGCTTCGCGCGCAATGATCTTGATGACGAAGTGCCGTTCTGAGCAAACCGCCGCCACTTTTCATGCGTAGCTTGCTTTGAAACAAGGCAGGAGTGCGCGAAATGAAACCACTAGCAGTTGTTTTGACCCTGGCCGCGCTCGCTTGTGCAGCGCCTGCTTCTGCAGATACGCTGACGCAGAAGGACCTGCGCGTGCTATTTCCTGGCAGCTACATGGTCAAGATTTTTGGTCGCTGGGACTTGAGCGTTCGCATGTCTTCCAACGGGTCGGTTACAGGTCGTGCAGGGGATCGAACCGACAAAGGCCGCTGGTCTATTGAAGGCAACAAGCTTTGCATCGCCTGGTCAAATTGGACCAGCGGTCGCAAGGGCTGTTCGGCGCTCACCCGCAGTGGTCGCAAGATCAGCGGCAGGGGTTTTTATTTCAACGTTTAGAGCGAGCGCTGCCGATTCAAGCCAACCGCGATAATGGACAAGCTCAATGCCGAACGGCAGCGCGATTTTGACGTCAAAGACAAAACGACCTGCCGCATCAACAGTTTCAAACGCTGTTGTTTTGGGTGTGAGAAAGCGTGGAATTGGCACGCCAAGGAACCTCGCTTGGGTGATGGGATAGTGCAGCATTGCGTTTTCGACGCGCAAGGGAAGTTTGAAATTGAGCGGGCCAAAGCGTTCCCAAAAGCTGTTGTCCGGGCCACAGTTCATCACTGAACGAAACGGCCTGCCGTTGAAAAAACGTGTCCATGTTTCAGTTCCATCAACGTCGCGCTCGACACTCACTCGAACTGCTGCATCACTGCTGGCTTTTGGAAGACCAATGAACCAGCCCGCAGCCCGCGCCAATGGGTGGCCCGACCGGGTGATGCGCGCTCTTCCTTGCCAGATCGGGCCATGTGTTCCCTGGTGGAATTCTGCGATGATGCGCGGCAATTTTGACATTTCATGCAGCGGCACGGCATTTTCGAATATCGATTGGGATGGTGTCCGCTGATTGATCTGTACACTGATGGAAAGGGGCTTCATTTCTTCAGTGATGGCGGCGAGTGGAATGTCATCAATCGCCATCCGTGCGCCGGATTTCAGAGTGTTCTGCATGAGCAACTTCACAGCAGCGACAATAGGAAGGATCGGGACATATGGCCCAACGCCATTCAGAGCAGCGAGCGACCACTCGGCTTCAGTCCACTTCCCATCTGCATTGAGGCCTTGAATGGCCACGCGCATGCCGCCGGTCTTTTTGCCAAACTTGCGGATCAGCCGACTTGATTTCAACAACAACGGTGCCATGGGTGCGAGTGTCACGACGATTTTTTTTGCGCGAAGCCATGACAGAAATTGCAGTCCGCGATGCTCGAGTTGTGAATAGAGCCCCGCAGAAAATGTGACACGCGACGCATCAGAAAACTTTTTTGAGAGAAGTTCAGCATCAATTGTTTCTGCGAGTGAAAGTCGACGATAGCCAACGCCCGGCATCAGTTGAGTGCGTCCGGCAAGCCAGCCTGGTTCTGTAGTAATCATGCCATGGCGAAAAACACTGATGGGCTTACCAGCGTAACTCAATGTGCCTTGCGCTACGGCAAGGCCAATATTGTTGTGGCCGTCAGGTGCGATGGCCATGTCAATCGTGTCGATGCGTTTCCAGTTGCGTGTGATTTCGCGAACAACAGCTGTTGAGAGACATGGAGTGGAGCTGGCACCTGCAAGTGCAACGCAGCCATTTTGTTTTGCGAGCGCATCGAGCGAAGCAAAGCCCATCAAATAGTCTCGCGCATCTGCAATGTCGATGAAATGGCAGCCTGCCTCGAGACTCGCCGTCGCCGTGGCGTAGTTGGCACCTTGAAATGGACCTGAGCAATCAATTAATGCGAACGGTTTCAATTTGGAAAGAATAAGGGGCAGGGTTTCAGTTCCATTGATTTCGACAGCTTCGCAACCGCCAAGTTTCTCAGCCAAAGCTAAAGCACGCGACATGTTGCGCGATGCCAGGATCAATCGAATGCCTTCAATCTGCACAAGCCGATCAGCAAGATGGCGGCCAAACATGCCCGTGGCACCGAGCAGGAGAATTGTTTTCATGGGGAGTGTTCCGGCAAGACAAATCTATGGCGCATGCCCATGTCAGGCAGCATGCACGCAACGCTCTTCCCAAAAATGGAATAGCGATTGCGCGCAACACGGTCGTAGATCCAGTCGCGCCATGCTCGCGGCAATACGCGCGCCAGCAGCAAAAGGCGGGCAGGACCACTGACGTGCCGCGCCAAGTTAATGACGCCATCGGACTTTGCACTTGCCGCGCCTTTCTCGATGAAAAGGAAACTGTCCGGATCATCAGGATCAATACCGTGCTGGAGCGCAAGCATTCGGCCTTCTGCTGATTGAATGGCAACGAAACGCATTGCATGATGATGCTCGTGCTTTAGGACATAGCGTACCGCCGATGAGCACAGAATGCATAAGCCATCGAACAGCCAGATTGGAGCTTCGTCATTCATGTTGGCACATCGCTGTATTCAGCCGTCTGATGAATGAGTGTGCCGAGCAAGGGGTGGTGCAAAGTCATGTCGAAAACGAAATGTGTGCGATCGATTTCGATGTGGCTGACGGTGACGACCCCCGGCGACAACAACTCCGGTATGGCAAGCCGCAGCGAGCCGAGCTTTATTTGATAGCCAGCACTTTTGAAGACTATACCTTGCGGTCCGGCATCAACTTCAAGCAGCATGCTAACGCCAAAGCCTACGTGCTCCTCAAGACCTGTTGGCCCGCTGAAACGTTTGGCGGAATGAATGACCTGCGGGAAACCTGTGCGGTTTGCATAGGTGCGCGTCCATATCTGGCCGCCGGTTTTCACATCTTCGGTGACTGTGACCACGGTGGGAACGTCAATATCTTTGAACAGCGGCAGAGGCGCACCGATGAGACGAAGCGCGTGTGCCAGCACTTTTCCCGTAACGCTGATCTCGAATTCCGTGACACGACCCGCATAGACCGCAGTTGCTCCGCCTGTCAGCTGTTTCGAGAAACGCTTGCGTACAGCAAGTGGGAGAGATGCCCAAGCTTCGCGGGTGAGCAACTGGCGAAAGCGATGGTCAACATGAACTGGCTTTGCACCAATTTTCTGGGTTGGAACGTGTTGGATCTTGCGAAGCGGAGTTGCCATCGTTGCACGCGCTTAGTCCTTTCCGCCGGGAATGAAACTTGCGATTTTGCTGCCGAGCTTCATCAGCATCTGGTGCTTTGCTTGCGACAGGCCAAGCATCTGCCCGTACCAGCGATCAATCGATTGGGTGAAATCATGCATCGCCTTGAGGCGTTTCAACACAACGGGACTGAGGTCTGTATCTGCCTGCGCTTTTGCCATGCAGGATTGGAGTGCCGCCAAGGCTGGATCGATTTCGCGTTGCTTGCGCCCTGCGGCGATACGCATTGCGATTTCCCAGACATCGGTTTCGGCTTCAAAGTGATCGCGGCGATCACCGCGCATGGGCGCACGGCGGATCAGGTTCCAACTCAGCAATTCCTTGATGGAGTTTGAAACATTTGATCGGGCGAGGCCGAGGGTTTCGGCAATGTCTTCTGCTGTTAAAGGCTTTTCAGAGAGATAGAGCAGGGCATGGATCTGGCTGACCGAACGGTTGACGCTCCATTGCCCGCCCAAATCGCCCCATTGCAATACAAATTCCTCGACGGCGGCGGGGAGTCTATCGTTTCTGGCTGACGTTTCTGTCATAACAGAAATATAAGAAACTGCATGCCGAATGTCAAGGTTCACTTTGTTTGGATTCCGCGAAAACCCGACACGCTAACCAGCTGAAAAAACGCGTTAATTGGTTGCTGTTGAACGATGCAAAGGCTAGTTTGCAAAAGTGCGTTTCTGAGTCGTTTTTGGCCCTGAAAGCGCGTTCAATTTCAAAGGCTTAGACGGGCAAAAAAGTGGCTGACAAAGACGACGACAAAAAAGGCCTGCCGCCCGCCAATCCCAACGAAATAGCTCCGATCACAATCGAAGATGAGATGCGCAAAAGCTATCTCGATTACGCGATGAGCGTGATCGTCAGCCGCGCTCTGCCTGATGTGCGCGATGGCCTCAAGCCCGTACATCGCCGCATTCTGTTTTCGATGCATGAGAATGGCTATGAGTGGAACAAGCCCTACCGGAAGTCGGCGCGTGTCGTGGGCGATGTCATCGGTAAATACCATCCGCATGGCGACCAATCGATTTACGATGCCCTCGTGCGCATGGCGCAGGATTTCTCGCTGCGTGTGCCGCTGCTCGATGGTCAGGGCAATTTCGGCTCGATCGATGACGATCCACCAGCGGCGATGCGTTACACCGAAGTGCGCATGGCAAAAGTTGCAGTGGCGATGCTCGACGACATCGACAAGGAAACAGTTGCGTTCCAGTCGAACTATGACAATTCCGAGCGTGAGCCCACAGTGCTGCCCGCGCGCTTTCCAAATCTTTTGGTCAATGGATCGTCAGGCATTGCCGTTGGCATGGCGACCAACATGGCGCCGCATAATCTGGGTGAAGTGATCAATGGTGCCATCGCCGTGATGGACAATCCGGCAATCACCATTGACGAGTTAAACGACATTATTCTAGGCCCTGATTTTCCAACGGGTGCTCTGATCGTCGGACGTACAGGCATCAAGAGTGCTTTGCACACGGGCCGTGGCTCGATCATCATGCGCAGCAAGACGCATATCGAAGAACTGCGCAAGGAACGCCAGGCCATCATCGTCACCGAGGTTCCGTATCAGGTGAACAAGGCCGCAATGGTCGAACGCATCGCCGAGCTTGTGCGCGAGAAAAGGATCGAAGGCATTTCCGACATGCGCGACGAAAGTTCGCGCGAAGGCATTCGTGTGGTGATTGAGCTGAAGCGTGATGCTTCGCCGGAAATCGTGTTGAACCAGCTCTACAAATTCTCTCCGCTGCAAACATCCTTCGGCATCAACAATGTGTGCCTCTCCGGTGGCAAGCCCGAAGTGATGAACGTGAAGGACCTGCTGCAGGCCTTCGTGACCTTCCGCGAAGAAGTGGTGACCAAGCGCACCAAGTTCATGCTGAAAAAGGCGCGCGACCGGGCCCATGTGTTGGTCGGTCTTGCGATTGCTGTTGCGAATATTGACGAAGTCATCCGTCTGATCCGTGCCTCAAAAGATGCTGCCGAAGCGCGCGAAGCCTTGATGGGTCGTGACTGGCCTGCAAAAACTCTGGAACCATTGATTGCGCTGATTGCCGATCCGCGTCACCGTTTGAAGGCCGATGGTTCGTATCGCCTGTCAGATGAGCAAGCGCGCGCCATTCTGGAATTGCGCCTGCAACGCCTCACGCAACTGGGCCTTGAAGAAATCACTGCCGAGCTCGAAAAGCTTGCGGGCGAAATCAAGGACTATCTCGATATTCTGGGTTCACGTGTGCGCGTGCAAGGCATCATCCGCGATGAATTGACGGCGATCCGCGATGAGTTTGCAACGCCACGCCGCTCGATGATCATCGAGAACGAAGGTGAAGTTGAAGACGAAGATCTGATCGAACGCGAAGACATGGTGGTGACCGTCTCGCATGCAGGCTATGTCAAGCGTGTGCCATTGTCGGCCTATCGTGCACAACGCCGTGGCGGCAAGGGCAGGGCAGGCGTTGCCATGCGTGACGAGGATTTTGTCACCAAGATGTTTGTGGCCAACACCCATACGCCGATCCTGTTTTTCTCATCGTCAGGCATGGTCTATCGCATGAAAGTGTGGCGCCTGCCGCTCGGCAATCCGCAAGCGCGTGGCAAGGCGTTGATCAACCTGCTGCCGCTTGAAAAAGATGAGCGCGTCACCACCATTCTGCCACTTCCAGATATGGAAGAAGGGGCTGCAAAACCATTCCTGATGTTTGCAACGTCGCAAGGCACGGTGCGCAGGAACGAGCTTGATGATTTCGAGCAGATCAATCGCAACGGCAAGATCGCGATGAAGCTGGATGAAGGCGATCACATTGTAAGTGTGGATATTTGCACGCCGCGCGACAATGTCCATCTGACCACGGCAGGTGGCCAATGTATCCGCTTTGAGGTCGAAGATATTCGCGTGTTCCAGGGCCGCAATTCGGTTGGCGTGCGCGGTATCCGTTTGGCAAATGGCGACAAGGTGATTTCAATGTCGATCCTTGCGCATGTCGATGCAACACCCGAAGAGCGCCAGGCCTTCATCAAGATGTCGCGCGCGGTGGCGGGCGAAGAGCAGGGCGAGCAGGCAGCAGAGCAGGGCGATGAAGATGCGCCAGAGGCAGTTATCGAATCTGCGACGCTGTCGCAAGAGCGCTGTGCGGCGATGGGTGCGGCCGAGCAGGTGATCCTGACGATCTCTGCCAATGGCTATGGCAAGCGCTCATCGGCTTATGAATATCGCATTTCGGGTCGCGGCGGCAAAGGTATTACTGCAATGACCGTCAATGAACGTAACGGCCCGCTGGTTGCCAGCTTCCCTGTGGAAGAGACGGATGAAATCATGCTGGTCACCGATGGTGGCCAATTGATCCGCTGCCCCGTGCATGACATCCGCAAAACCGGACGCCCCGCGCAAGGGGTTCGTGTGTTGAACACAGCCGATGATGAACATGTCGTATCTGTTGAGCGGATATCAGAAGACGCCAGCAGCGGCGACGAAAGCGAGTCGGAGGCTTAGAGCGGCGTGACGTTTGACGGAATCGGAATTGGGATTCCCAAATCGCTGAAGGTATGATTCAAACTGGCCACTGGATTGGAGGCCAGCATTGATGACCAAGCCTTATCCCATGGAGATGCGTAACCGTGCAGTTCGTTTTGTTGAGTCTGGTCAGAGCCGTCATGCTGTGGCGGAACGACTGGGTGTCAGCGTCTCCTGCATTGTGAAATGGATGTTGCGGCACAAGGCGACGGGTAGTGTGAGGCCCGGTAAAGTTGGCGGTCACGTCAAGCCGAAGATATCGGGGGAGCATCGGGACTGGGTGTTGCAGCAGGTTGCGGCGGGCGGCGATGTGACACTTCAGGGACTTGTTGATGCCCTTGGTCATCGCGGTCTGAAGGTGGATTATCGGACCATGTGGAACTTCATGAAGCGCGAAGGCAAGAGCTATAAAAAAAACGGCTTATGGCGATGAACAGTTCAGACCCGATGTCGCCAGAAAGCGTGTGTGGTGGCGCAAGTATCTGACCCGCATTGACATCACGCGCATGGTCTTTATCGACGAAACTTGGACCAAGACCAACATGGCTCCGCTCCGGGGCTGGGGGACAAAGGGCAAGCGACTTTTTGGCTGGGCACCGCACGGGCGCTGGAAAACACTGACCTTCCTCGCCGCATTGCGCACAACTGGTGTCACGGCCCCCTGGCTGCTCAACGGCCCCATCAATGGTGAAAGCTTCCTGATTTATGTGCGCGAGGTTCTCCTGCCGACACTCCGGCAAGGTGACATCGTGGTCATGGACAATCTTGGCAGCCACAAAGCAAAAATCATCAGACAACTCATCAGGACCGTTGGCGCGAGGCTCGTCTTCCTGCCACCCTACAGTCCTGATCTGAATCCGATTGAGCAGTTCTTCGCCAAGCTCAAACACAACCTGCGAAAGGCAAAAGAACGCATCGAAGATGCTCTCAACACCCGCATCGGCGAAGTAATCAAAGCAACGCCACAAATGGAATCGTCAAACTACATCACAAATGCAGGATATGGTTCCATGTAGAGTCATTCCGCTCTAAGCCCCGCCGCAGTCATCACTTTGGCGGGTGGCGAGATTGGCCCAGGCGGCGGAGCATTCGGCTTGCGCGCAGAGGAATTTCGCAAGGCTGGTGCTGGGCACAGCGTGGGCGAGGTTCACCGAATTTCCGGCTTGGTCCGAAAGTGTTGAGACCACCATGCCGATCAGCTTGCCGTTGTCATCAAACAGCGGCCCACCTGATTCGCCCTTTTGGGTGGACATGCGCAGCACCATGGCGTCCTTGTAGCCAAAATTTCCATAAGTGACGGCCCGGCCAAAATGCAGGGAATCGAAGGCACCGATGCGCACTGTATCGCCTTGCGCGTGCGGCTTGCCGAGTGAGAATACGGTGTTACCCTTGGCCGTACAGCCAGGAGAAGTCGGGTTCACGGTGCGACCGCCATAGCCCCGAAGCTTCACGATCGCCATGTCATTGGCCTTGTCGATAGCGACGACTTTGCCTGAGTAGATGCGGCCATTCGCTGCGCGCGCGGCAACGAGATTGCCTTTGTTTACAGCCACATGGGCGGCCGTCATGACATAGCCGCCATCATTCACCACAAAGCCCGAGCCTGAGGTGATCGCGTGCTTGGCGCTCTTGTTCTGGTCTTGCTCGAATTTGTCGACTTCAGTCACAGTCATGGTGACGTAGGTGGGGCTGGTTGACGGCAACAGATGCGCCACAGCGGAGGTTGCTGGCCCGCCTGCAGGCTCAGCATTCTGCTCTACCGCTATGGTGCGGCTCTCGGTTTCAAGCGTCGCCTGATTGCCCGCAGCGCAAGCGCTCAGCAACAAGGAAAGTGCGACGGAAAGGCGGCGTGATTTCATGACGGAGAAAGCACTAGCGGAGAATTGCGACAAAAAACAGATGCAAGCGGGACGCAGGGGAGGGAAATGTTTGGGATGGGACTCGCTCAACGAAGGAGAAAACTTTTCCCTTGCTGCAGCGGTTGTTGCGGGTGCTGGAAGCCGTGTTTGAGATTTGGAAAACCGCAACTGTCACGAACACCCCCTCCCGGCTTCGCCGTACTCCCCCAGCTTCGCTGAGGGAGAAAACAAACAAAAACGGCCCGCGCGAACGCGGGCCGTTTCCTCATATCTGAGTGATCAGATTAGAACGAGTACTTGGTTACGAAAGCAGCAGCAGCGCCACCTTCCTTGTTGCTACGCTTTGACCAGCCGCCTTCGAGACCGATGACCAATTGCGATACTGGCGAGTAATAGATACCGCCGAGAACGTCAGTAGCTTTCACGCCGCCGTCCTTGCCGTAACCAGCGCCGAGTTCAAACGAAATGCCATCAGCAACCGACAAACGGGTTGATGCACCAACGTTCCAGAACTTCTCGCCGTTATGACGCTTGCCCATGATTGCGCCTGTAGACAAAGCAATGCCTTCGGAAACATTGAAGCCTGCACCGAGACCGACCTGATGCTTCTTGCCGGTGTTAACGAGCGAGTTTGCATCGTCATCACCCCAAAAACCACCTGCGAGCTCGAGACTGAACATGTCACCAGCATAAGTAACCTCACCAGCGAAGCCCAGTGCATCGTCGTCAGCATCTGGCGCAACGAGACCAGCGACACCACGCGAAGCGTCTTCAACGGCAACTGCAAATCCAAGTGGACCCGAGGAGTAGCTCAAACGAATCTGAGCATCATCGCCATTGCCACCTTGAACAGTACGGCCATCGAATGCGCCAACAAAATGACGCGAGGTCTTCGATTCAATGCCACTGACGCTTGCGAGCGAACCATCACGACCGCCGCCAATTTTCATGCCGTCAGCAAATTCCCAGTAGCCCCAGAAACCATCTTGACCAATTGAATCACCGCCAGTTACCGAGTTGTGACCGACAACGAGACTGATCTTTGCACCGACTTCACCAACAGCTGTGTCGGTTACGCCAGCGACCGTCAGACCGCCAGAAGCACGAACGTCAAGGTCGTTGTCACCATTACGCTTGCTAGGAAGAACGTCATCAGCTGTGCCCCAGATACCGTCTAGGCCACGACCAGCGCCGAACTTGTCGTTAGAAAAGTAGAGCGCAGCCTTAACATTGCCCGAGATCGACACAACTGTGCCGGCTGGAGCGTCAGCAGCTGGAAGTACGCTGATCAATGTTGCTGGAGCGTCGACGTCTGAGTCGAGGCCGAACTTCAGGGCTTGGCCCTTGGTGATTGACACCAGCTGATAGCCAGCTGGAACTGACGGAGCAGCTTCAACTTGCGAAATGCGGGCGTTCAGTGCTTCGATCTGGGCCTTCAGGTCGGCCAGTTCGTTTGCGCTTGCGCTCGTCGTAACTGCTGCGAATGCAGCGGTAGCGAGGAGGGCGGTTTTCATCATCTTCATTTATGTTTCTCCCAAAACAGTTTGGAGTTGGAGAGCCCCCCAATCCCCTGCAAGCGAATGAGGTAGGCAATGCACGAGTCTTCGCACGGATGGTGTTCTCGCTAATCGGGGCGTTAAGGTCAACGACTAATGACCAACTTCGGCCAGAATTTCGCCACATGTGGCGAGCCTGCCACAGTTTTTCGGCCCAACTGTTCAAAACCGGGCGAGTCTGGTCGAGTCGGGGCCGACTCTGGCGTGTGGCGGGAAGTCGAGCCGTTAACAATGTGTTAAACATATTGCATTGACTGCGGCAATGTAGCATTGTCCTTCGCGATGGGATTGTTTTGCAACAGGTTTGCACGTGGAATCGTGCCGCTGTGATGGAATGTCTCGGAACCTGAAATTGTGATGGCATTTACCTCATTAGCGGGCCTCATTTGGCGAAAATGCCAATCGCAGTTGACGGGAGCGCAAGAAAAAAAATGCCTCGCCGATTAAAGGCGGGGTGAACAAGTATACGACAGGAAACAGCTCAACTAACGAATTGAAGTGGCGCGTTCAACATTTGAATATGGCAGGAAGTGGCTTTTTCGGTTGAATGTGCAACGGAGGCAAATGCCTCTTTGGGATTAGAACAAAACAACAAGGGAAACGGTTCCATGTATCGTTGCAAACCATCCAAATGGATTTTTCCAGCACTCTTGGGCGTAGGACTGCCTTTATTGATGGGGTGGCAGCTTTCAGCTCCGAAACTCACCAAATCATTTGTCGCAAATTGTTCAACAGCACTGACGAATGTTGGCGCAGCCGATTGGGCCAAGTGCGATATTGATGGAATGAGCGCCAAAGTCGGCGGTGAAGCGCCCGACGATGAAGCAGCCACAGCAGCATTTAACGCCGTGAGTGCGATTCCAGGTTTGCGCGGCGTAGAAAAAGCAACGACGATTGCACCACGATTGCCCGTTGTTGAAATGGCGCCGATCGCACCTGAGATTGCTCCAGACATGGAGCAGATGTTCACCGGCAAGTGGCCATCGGCCAAAGCAAAGACTCTTGAAATTGATGTCAGCGGAACAAAGTATGAGCTGGGCAAGAGCCCGGAACTCACAGTGCAAGGCGATGATTGGTCGCTCAATCTCGGCAAGACATTGTCTGCGGGTAATTACGAACTGGTGACCAAGGTATCGGATGGTCGCAAGAATGTGACAGTATCACCGCCGATAAAGTTCGCGGTACTGCCACCACCACCCGCGCCAGTCGTTGAAGAGCCAAAGGTTGAAGAGCCAGCTAAAGTCGAAGAGCCAGCTAAAGTTGAAGAGCCAGTGGAAGTAGTTGAAGCTCCACCACCGCCTCCGCCACCTGCCATTGCGTGTGCTGCACCGACAGTAGATCGCGTGACATTGGACCGGCCGGTAACAGTGTTGATGGGATCATGGGATTCGGCCAATTCGAAACGGCTGCGCGTGAATGTGCCAGCGCAAAATTTCACTGCAAAACTGGGCGACGGTAAACTCACAACAGCAGGAGATCGCTGGAGCTTGTTCCTCGATCAACCGCTTGGACCTGGCTCATATGACGTCAACGCAACTTGCGTAGATGGCGATTTCCGCCCGGTCGCCGACGCAACGTCGAGCGAAGTGATTGTTTTCACGAAGCCGACTGCTGCTGCCCCTGTCATGATGATGGACCACAATCCGCCAACAGTTGATCGCGTGTCGCTTGATCGTCCTGTGACGGTGTTGATGGGATCCTGGGACTCGACCAATGGCAAGCGCCTGCGCGTCAATGTGCCAGCCCAAAATCTCACCGCCAAATTGGGTGACGGCAAGCTCAACGCATCAGGTGATCGCTGGAGCCTGTTCCTCGATCAACCACTTGGAGCCGGTTCATATGATGTGAACGCAACAAGCTCGGATGCAGACTATCGTTCGAAATCTGATACGACCTCGAGCGAAGTCATTGTATATACCAAGGCTGTTGCCGCACCGCCTGTTGTCCTGGCCAATCATACTGCACCAACAGTTGATCGCGTGTCACTTGATCGTCCTGTGACGGTGTTGATGGGATCCTGGGATTCGACCAATGGCAAGCGCCTGCGCGTCAATGTGCCAGCCCAAAATCTCACCGCCAAATTGGGTGACGGCAGGTTGAATGCCTCCGGTGATCGCTGGAGCCTGTTCCTCGATCAGCCACTTGGAGCCGGCTCTTATGATGTCAATGCGACGAGTTCGGATGCAGATTACATTTCGAAATCCGATGCAACATCAAGCGAGATCATTGTCTATACCAAGGCCGTCGCAGCACCACCAGTTGCTGCCTCCAACGTTGCCCCGCCGACAGTCGATGCTCGCACTTCGAGTACGCCCGTAGCGTCCATCACTGGAACGTGGGACAGTGCCAATGCCAAGCGCCTTCGTGTGAAGGTGCCAGCAAAGAACATCAACGCCAAAATTGGTGATGGTGCGCTGAAAACAGATGGTAACACCTGGTCCTTGGCACTCGCCGAGCCAATGGGACCTGGCGTCTATGAAGTCATGGCCACCACTTCGGATTCTGATTATCGTCCGCAGACAGATGGTTCGGCAAACGAAATCCGCATTCTCGAAGTGGCGCCCGAGGCTGGTGCGCCAACGGTTGATCGTCAATCGACCAACCAGCCGATCTCGGTGGTCACTGGCACCTGGGATTCGCAGAATGCCAAGCGCCTGCGCGTGATTCTTCCGTCCCGCGACACCACCTATCGTTTGGGTGCTGCCGACAGTGGCTTGACTGCCGATGGAGACAAGTGGTCCCTGACACTTGCCGAACCACTGGGACCTGGCTCCTATGAGGTCAATGCCTGGACGGCAGATGGCAACTACGCCACCAAGGCTGACAACTCCAATATCGAGCTCATTGTTGGCCCGCCGCCATCAAAGCCTGCTGACGCGATTGCACCGCTGACCATGCGGGGACCGACGATCAACAGCATGAAGTCAAAGCAAAAGATCATGGCGATCACCGGTCGCTGGGATAGTGCAAATGCCAAGCGCATGCGCGTTTCCGTCGCTGGCCAGTCGGCCCGTCTTGGCCAGAAGAACCTGATGGTATTGGGTGACAGCTGGACATGGGTGTTAGATACGCCGCTGGAAGAAGGTTCATACGAAGCCGTTGTGACGACATCGGACGATAATTTCCGTCCACTGTCGGATGCGTCTTCGAACGAGCTGATGGTGATGGCACCACCTCCGCCAGAGCCAGCACCAGAACCCGCTCCTGCACCTGAACCAGCACCCGTTGTTGAAGCTCCAAAGCCGATCGTTTCCAATGTGCAGATTCCAGCTGCGCGTCCAATCGATTGCGTGGCGGTGCTCGGCCGGATTTCGACCGTGTTCCCGATCATGTTTGACGTGAACAAGACCGATCTCAAGGATCGCGGCAATCTGGCTGTGCAGCAGTATATCGCTCTGCTCAAGGATCCGCGTTGCGCAACCCTCAAGGTTTCGATTGCGGGTCATGCCGATCTTCGCGGCTCGGTGAAGTACAATCAGCGTCTCAGTGATGGCCGCGTTGGCACTGTCATGAAGGCCTTGACTGAGGCAGGTATTGCAGCAGATCGCTTTGCGCCGAAAGGCTTCAGCGAGCTGCAACCAGTCGATGCGGCACGCAACGAAGCCGCCTACGCTAAAAATCGCCGCGTTGATATCAACGTGGCTCAATAATAACAGGGGAACAAGAATGGATCTTTTTCAAAATGCATCCGTCGTGATCGGCAGCAACATTTGGTGGTTGTTGTTGGCATTCGCGATTGGTATTTTCTTTGGTTGGGCAACATGCGAGCGCGTTGATACGCGCCGTCACTCGTGAGTTAAGGGGAGCGTTTTATGTCAGGTTATTTGATAGAATTGCTGATTTGGGCAGCACTGGCCTATTTTCTGGGCTGTCTTGTCGGTTGTTGGCTGAAAAAACTTTTCGCAGCAGATGCAGATGTTCCACCTACGGTGACGAAAACGGTGACACCACCGGCTGCACCAAAGGTTGAGGCACCTGCAGTGGCGAAAGTAGCTGTTCCTGCAGCCGCTGTGGCCGCTGTTGCAACGGCTGCAGTCGTTAAGGAAATTGTGAAGCCAAAGGCGCCTCCGCCGCCTCCACCTCCACCTCCACCTCCACCACCTGTGCGGCCAATGGTAAGGGCCGAGCCGATGAAAGCCGTTGCGCAACCTGTGAAACCAGTTGCTCGACCAGTGGAAGTCGCACAACCGGTAAAGGTGGTAACTCGAGAAGCACATTCCAAGGCAGCTCCACTTCCAACGGTGCGTGCCGCGACTACAACTTTGCCAAACCACGTCACGCGCAAGGCAGAAGAAATCCACCATGACAAGACGGTACGTCACGTCGAAGGTGGTGCAGATCGTGTGCTTGAGAAGCGTATTGGAACAACAACAGTTGTATCTCAAAGCGAGTCGTCCGGCACTCCAAAGCGGGTCACTTCCGTTGAACCGACACGCACGGTATCGGCGCAGACGCCTGTTCGCACCGTGTCAGTGGCCACTCCTGCGCGCGCTGAAGCTGCATCGGCTTCAGTCCGCACAGTTACCGCACCTGCAGTGACGACGACGATGGTCGAAATTGGAGCATCATCAGGTGGTGGCATGGCGCGTCCAAAGGGTATCGCTGATGCTCGCGGCGGTCGCCCCGATGATCTGCAGCGCATCAGTGGCGTTGGTCCGAAGAACGAGAAGATCCTGCACAAGTTGGGCTTCTATCACTTCGACCAAATCGCAGCTTGGTCAGATTCGGAAATCTCATGGGTTGATGATCATCTGAAGTTTGGTGGTCGCGTGCGCCGCGAAAACTGGATCCACCAGGCGGGTTTGTTGGCTGCCGGCAAAGAGGCAGAGTTCCTCAAGCAGTACGGTAGCGGTGGTCAAAAGAGCAGGGAAGGTTCAAGCGTTTCCGGTTCGAAGACCCGCAGATAGTCGACAATATCAAGAAAAGGCCCGCCGCGTGCGGGCCTTTTTTCATATCGACTAGCTGGTAGCGTCAACCAGCTTGAGCCATTCAAAGATCGCTCGCTGCGCAGCTGGCTCGTTCAAAAAAGGTACATGCCCTCGGTCTGGAATTTCTGTTGCAATCAGATTTGGGCATCTCCGCATGAAGTCGGAGACTGTTTCACGCGAGAGAAGGTCAGACCCTGAGCCGCGCAATAGCGCAAGCGGCATCCCAACAAGTCCAGTAACCAGCCCCCACATCTCAGGCAGACCCTTGGTTTCAAGTTTCTCAATGGAAGGAAAGTTGTCAGCGAGACCCGGATCGTGATCAGTCTGTGGCGCGTCATCGATATCTGCGTAGATCATGCGCGCTGCCAGAAGCCAATCATCATGCGTCATGTTTTCAAATCCGAAGGATGCCCACGCCAAAGCCTGTGCTGCGGCATCCCAATTTGGGAAACGAATATTCTTGCCGACATAACCCATGATGCGCTTGAGACCGTCGAGTTCGATCACCGGTCCAATATCATTCAACAAAAGGCCTGCAACACGCCCCGTGAATGTCGACGCCATGAGCATTCCAACAATACCACCGCGCGACGTTCCGAGGACCGCAAATCGCGATATTCCGAGATGATCGAGAAATGCAACCGTATCGGCCATTTCGATGTCAGGGCGATAGCTACCGGGATCGGCGCGCCAGGATCGCCCACGCCCGCGAAAGTCAAATGCGACGACAGAGCGATCCGTGATTTGCGCAAACATCGGTTTGAAATCACGAGTGGTGCGTGTGAGACCAGGAAGGCAAACCAGAGGCAAGAGAGCCGGATCGCCGCGCTGCATCTCTGCATGCAACAGCGTTCCGTCATCGAGAGAGAAATGGTGATGCTCTATTCGCAACTGCGGATCAGGGCGGAAATCGAGAATCCGTTGCACTTTTCGGGAGCGGCGGTTTCTTCGTTGGTCACATCAATTGCTTGGGTTGACGCAACATTGAGTTCAGCAGGTGAACCACGCTTCAAATCGGCCGTCATCGGACGAACCGTGTGCGGTGCAAGGCGCGAGCGATAAATGTGCACGTTCTGCATCACCTTTTGCACGTACTGGCGGGTCTCCTGAAACGGAATCGATTCCACCCAATCAATCGGATCAACCTGGCCACCACGCGGATCGCCGTAGGCTTCGATCCATTCCTTCGAACGACCGGGACCTGCGTTATAAGCAACGAGGGTCAATACATAGGAGCCGTTGAAGTCTTCAACGAGATCCGCAAGATGCGCGGCACCAAGCTTCACATTGTAAACCGGATCAGCTGTCAGCTTCGACTTTGAATATGGCATGCGGTATTGCCGCGCCACAATGCGGGCTGTGCCAGGCATCAATTGCATCAGGCCTTGCGCACCAACCTGACTACCAGCACGTGGATTGAATTCGCTTTCCTGCCGTGACAGGCCAAACACCAACGCCTTTTCAATTGGATTGCCGATTTGTTTCCAGTCGGGAAGGCCGCGCAAAGGATAGGCCCAGCTGTCAATGTCAACGCCGTTCTGGCCGGCGACCTTGGCAAAGCGCAACGCCATCGTAGTGCCGCCTTCGTCATGAAACATTGAGGCAGCCGCGTTCATTTCTTCGACCTTGTCGAAGCGAGCTGCAATCGCAGGCATAAAAATGTGAAGCTGTGAGTTGGCACCAGCGCGCTGCATCAAGCGGAACGCACGAACGACTTCGTCTCGCTCGATGCGCTGCTTGGCAGCATCGGAGAATTCGCCTGACGTGATCTTGTCTGGTTCCTTGCCCAGTCCAATTTGTTCGCGTGCAAGCTGGCCGTAGTAAAGCGTCGAATATTGCGCCGCAGTTTTATAGGCTTGGCGCGCGGCACCCTTGTTGCCAAGGTCGGCGTGGGTGCGGCCAATCCAATAGGTGGCGCGCGACTTTTCTGTGCGCGATGTTGCAAGTTTTGAAAGTTTTTGGAAATGCGCCATCGCACGATCGCCATCCTTGAGATAGCGCAATGCAATCCAACCCGCCATGAATTCTGCTTCAATAGCATCATTGCCAGACGCCATGCCATGCTGTGACGTGAGCTTGTAAGCTGTTTGCCAATACGGGCGGTTGTTAATGCCAACCGAACGACGCGCCATGATGCGGCGCTCTTCCCAGATTGCCTCAGGCACAATCATCGCCTGTGCATCACCCGGCAATGTCGAGAGAATGGTGCGGGCTTTGTCATATTTCTTTTGCTTGCGATAGAAACGCGCAAGCGCATATTTAAGGGCAGGGGCCTCGCGCATGGATGATGATAGACCGTCAAAACGGCGGTCTGCACCTGACACGCCACGCAATAATTCATGCGCAACCTTTGCAGCGCGCTGATGTTCACCGGAAACCCGCTTGGCGTTACGCAAAGCAGCGCTTGGCTGCTGTTCAAGCACCATCGCCCACATGCGGCGCTTGTGCGATTCAGCTGACAGCGAAAACTCGCTCATGACACGCTTCTCAAGTGCTGCATCAATATCAGGCTGAATCCATGCACGGTTGAGCCAGGCTGAGCCTTGATCGGAGCTTCCGGTTTGGAAATGCGCGCGCGCAAGGGCGAGCATGCCAAGTGCCGTCTTGGGCTTGCGCTTTTCAAAATGCGTGAGCACGGTCTGCGATGCCGCATTATTTTCGTAAAGTGCCTTCTCTGCATGTTTGCCGAGTGTTTCAGCGAGCGGCCAGTTTGGGGCGTTGTTCAAAAAGTCAACGATGCGTTGATGGCCAGCTTCGCGCCAGTGATCACGCAGGTACAGAAGTTCTACAAGTTTGATTGCAGCTGGGTCTTGCACTTCAGCAGCGATGCGGCCTGCATTCATGAAGTCGCCACGTAACGCCAGTTGAACGGCCTGAGAGGCAGTTGCAGCTTGCACCTCGGTTGAGGTTGCCCCGAGCATCAAGGGGGCCACCGTGAGAGGCACAAAAGTCCACAAACCTAGCGCCAAGGCGCTACGCAAAATCGAACAACGCATGATCAAAATTCCAATTCACAACTGTCAACGCACAGACACGTCATGGTCAAAAGCGGCGGGAAAGAAGGTGAGTTGCGGAGTTGGATTGTCCGCCACCTGTCCAGAACGGGTCAAATCTTGAGAAGATCGAACCTCGCTTGCCGTGTCTTACATGAACGACTATGGTGCCTCGCCAAGTGCTGGATCGGCATTTACAGAGTAACTGTCTATGGTTATCAACTTATTACCCCGAGAGGTTTGTTGTGAAAATTCAAGGTTCCATCCCTGCCTTAATTACGCCTATGAAGAACGGCGAGGTGGACGAAAAAGCTTTTCGGAAATTTGTTCAGTGGCAAATTAAAGAAGGAAGTCATGGGCTTGTGCCAGTGGGCACAACCGGCGAAAGCCCCACTGTGACTCCACAGGAACACAAAGCAATTGTTGAGATTTGTGTTGCAGAGGCAACAGGCCGAGTGCCTGTCATTGCAGGTACAGGTTCAAACAATACGGCCGAGGCGATCGACTACACGTCACATGCAAAAACAGCAGGTGCCACTGCAGCGTTGGTTGTCGTGCCTTATTACAACAAGCCGACGCAAGATGGCATGTATGCGCATTTCAAGGCCATTGCCGACGCGGTCGACATTCCGATCTTCATCTATAATGTTCCAGGGCGAAGCGTAGCCAATATTTCTGTCGAGACGGTTGCACGCTTGGTCAATGATTGCCGCAACATCATCGGCATCAAGGATGCAACAGCTGATCTGACGCGGCCATCGCGTCAGCGACTGATGTCCGGAGAGGGCTTCATTCAGCTTTCAGGAGAGGATGGCACGGCATTGGGCTTTAACGCACATGGCGGTGTGGGAGCAATTTCAGTGACTGCAAATGTGGCGCCGCGCCTGTGCGCAGAATTCCAGGAAGCATGCCTCGTTGGCGACTACCGCAAAGCCATCAAATTGCAAGATCGCCTGATGCCGTTGCATCATGCGATGTTTGTTGAGACCAGTCCTGGTCCCGTCAAATATGCATGCAGTCTGCTTGGGTTATGTGAAGTTGATGCACGTTTGCCGATGGTGCCTGTTGTTGAGAGCACGAAAGTGGCAGTGCGTGAAGCCATGATTCATGCAGGCCTTTTGAACTGAGATGTCATCCAAAAGTGGCGGCGCGAAAAAGAAAGATGAGCGCGGGGGAATCAAAATCGTCGGCGAGAACCGCCGGGCGCGTTTTGACTATGAGTTGCTGCAAGACTTTGAGGCGGGCATCGAACTCAAGGGATCAGAAGTGAAATCACTCCGCGAAGGTCGCATCAATCTTGGTGAAGCTTATGCGGCGATGAAGGGCAATGAACTTTTTCTGATCAATTCAAACATCTCAGAATATCGCGAAGCCAATCGCTTCAATCATGAGCCGAAGCGACCGCGCCGACTTTTGTTGCATCGCAAGGAAATTGACAGGCTGGCTGTTGGCGTCTTGCGAGATGGGCTGACGATTGTGCCGCTCAAGATTTTTTTCAATACAAAAGGTCGCGCCAAAATTGATATTGCATTGGCAAAGGGCAAAAAGACAATGGACAAGCGCGAAACAATAAAGACCAGAGATTGGAACCGCGAGAAATCGCGGCTGCTGCGCGATCGTGGCTAAGCTCCAGATACCTGGAATTGCGTTGACTGCCACCAACGGTGAGCAGATCAACATTGCGCGCCAGCCAGGGCGCACGGTGTGTTTCTTCTATCCCTACATGGGACACCCTGATGTCGTTGATCCGCCTGGGTGGGACAAGATACCGGAAGCCCATGGCTCTACTCCGCAGGCGTTGGCATTTTCAAAACACTACGCCGAATTCAAGAAGCTTAATGTGAACATCTTTGGGGTCAGTTTGCAGACGAGCTATTGGCAGAGAGAATTCGTATTGCGGCACAAGATTCAATTTCAGTTGCTACATGATGAAGAAGGAAGGCTTTCAAATGCCCTCGGTATCAAGAGATTCAACGCCGGTAAGTTTGAATTCCTCAAGCGCACGACATTGATCATAAATGCAGGTTTTGTTGAAGTACGTCGTGACGACGTCGATCCACATCAAGACGCTGCGGAATGTCTGGCCTTACTCTCGCAATGATCATCATCGCTCTGGGCAGCAATCTCGATGGGCCATGGGGCAGCCCTTCGGAAACAATCGTCCGCGCCATTGAAACTCTGAATCAGTTTCCATTGCGTCTCACGCGACGTTCATCCTTGATCGTCACAAGCCCTTTCGGACGCAAAAACCAGCCGCAGTATGTTAATGCCGCCGCAGTGATCCAAACCGCTCTCTCTCCGCCAACATTGTTGCGAAAATTGCATATGATCGAGCGCGCCGCGGGCCGTCGTCGGACGACGCGCTGGGGGCCACGGACCTTGGATCTCGATCTGATTGACTATCACGGTCTCATTCGGAGCGATTCAAGCAGACAAATGATGCAACTTGTGCTGCCTCACCCCGGTGCAGCAATGCGCGATTTTGTGTTGCAGCCAGTTGCAGAAATTGCTCCAAGCTGGAAACACCCTGTACTCCGCCGGACCGCAGCCGAACTTCTCAATTAAATCTGAATTAACGCAGCGTCGTCTAAGGGTTGCGGCACCATGAAGATTTTTGGAATCCTGTTCTTCCTGATCACGTTTGCCAAGGCGTCAGCTGGAGCTGGCGAGGTTCAGATCATTGGTGGCGTCGACGCGGGAACGAGTGCCGGTCCAACCGGATCTGTCATTGGTGCCCTTCGATCAGCCGGAACTGATCTTGAAGGCTCTGCAAAAAACCAAACAAGCATTGTCCCATTTTTTCGTCCTCTGGAACCGGGATCCATGCTCATAGACACTGAGGCAAGAGCACTCTACTTCGTTCTCGATGGCAAAAAAGCCATCCGCTACCCCGTGGGCGTCGGCCGCGAAGGCAAGGAATGGAGCGGCACAAATCGGATCACCAACAAGCGCGAGTGGCCAGATTGGCGACCGCCACCGCAGATGATCGAACGGGAACTCGAAAGGGGAATTGTTATTCCCGAGTTTGTAAAAGGAGGAGTGAAAAATCCTCTGGGCGCGCGCGCGCTTTACATAGGCCACACGGAATTTCGTATACACGGTACCACGCAACCCAACTCAATTGGTCGCGCGGTTTCCTCGGGCTGCATTCGTATGCACAACAAACATGTGATCGATCTTTATCGGCGCGTGAAAGTCGGCGCAGTTGTCGTTGTTGAATAGTGAAATATTTTTACAACGCCTCGCTGCAAGCAAGACTCTCTTAACCTAAACAGTTCATTCTCACTGACAGTTAGTGTTCGTTTGTACTTGGAGTTTGCGTATGCGTATTGTGAGCCTTTCGGCCCGCTTTTTGTTGACCGTTGCTGCCGCCGCAATGTTGTCGGCCTGCTCGTCATCACTTGAAAGATTTTCAGCAGAAAACACATCCTACGACAATCCGTCGGATGCTGATCCCGTCTATACGGCTGCCATTCAACGCGCCAAACCTCGTGTTGTAAAAACCGCCGACACATATCAGGCACCTCAGGTTGATGCGCTTGTTGAAGAGCCCATCACGTCAAAGCCGCTGGCAAAGGCCGCGATCAACAAGCCGAAGCTTGCCTATGACTACTCTGGTTCATACGGAAAAAAGCCCGCTTACAAGCAACCCAAGCTGACTTTGAATGAGCGCGAACCCGCATATGAAGCGGTCGAAGAGCCAGAAGTCGTTGCTCCGATCAAGAAAATTGCCAAGCCGAAGATCGCTGCTGTTGAGCCAAGTTTTGAGCCAGGTGCAAAACCAGCTGTTGTGCCAAAGAGCGGTCGCATTCGGGTGCAGCCCGGTATGACACTGGCACAGATTGCGAAATCAAATGGTGTGACGACAGAAGAACTTGCGCAAGCCAACGGATTGAAGAAACCATACTGGGTAAGCGCTGGAACCGTATTGCTGGTTCCAGGCGTGATCACGCCTACCGCGCCGCGCTCAACGTTGCAGTCACAAAAGCAGCAAGTAGAAGAGCAGGGCACATCTCTCGCAGCTGAAGAAGAAATCCAGGTCGCGCCAAAAAAGAAGTTTGTTGCTGCATCTGGAGCGCACACTGTCGGAAGTGGTGAAACACTCTACTCGCTGGGCCGCAAATATGGTGTGTCACCTTTCGCAATTTCTGAAGCAAATGGGCTCGATCGAAATGCACCGCTTTCACTCGGTCAGCAGGTCAAGATTCCAGGCGCAAGTGCTGGTAAAATTGCTTCAGCACCAAAACTCGCTGAGAAGCCAAAGTTGATCGAAGAAGAAACAATTGGCGATGAAGAACCGCAGGTTTTTGCAAAACCGAAGAAGAAGTTGACGCTTAAGGATGAGCCTAAGGATCAAGAAAAGATAGTCGAGGTTGAGCAAGAAGAACCAGCAGTCGAAGAAAAAGTTGCTGAAGCCCCCGTCAAAAAAGATCTGAAGCTGAAAGTGCCCAAGGTTGAAACCGCTCCTGCGGCCCAAAGCCTGGCACTTCGTTGGCCGGTTCGCGGCAAAGTGATTTCAGAATTTGGTCCGAAGTCTGGTGGCCTCAAGAATGAAGGCATCAACATTTCGGTTCCAGAGGGCACATCAATCCGCGCCGCTGAATCAGGTGTTGTCGCTTACGCTGGCAACGAGCTGAAAGGCTACGGCAATCTGATCCTCGTACGTCATGAAGGTGGCTATGTCACTGCTTATGCACACGCCAAGGAATTGATCGTCAAACGCGGTGACAAGGTAAAGCGCGGCGATGTCATCGCCAAGGCCGGCCAGTCGGGTGCAGTATCATCGCCGCAAGTTCATTTCGAAGTGCGCAAGGGTGCATCAGCTCTTGATCCCAACAAGTTTCTCGGTTCATCAACCGCGATGAACTGATAAGGGCTGGGAAGGGGTAACCCTTCCCGCTCCACTTTTTTCTCCTGCAAGAGACGACAGGCCCTGTGTGACGCAACACGGGCCTTTCGCTCGTTAGATTTTCTGCCCCATGCGCCCGGCCAAGTCCTGGATCAACTGCCAGGCGACGCGGCCTGATCGTGCTCCTCGGGTGACGGACCATTCGATGGCTGCGGCGTGGAGTGCTTCGCGGGCGATTTTCAGTTTGAAGTGTGCGGCATATCCTTCGACCATCGCAAAGAAGTCATCCTGCGAGCAGTGATGGAAGCCCAGCCACAAGCCAAAGCGATCCGACAGCGAGACTTTTTCCTGCACAGCTTCGGAGGGTGAGATCGCGGTTGATTGCTCGTTCTCGATCATGTCACGCGGCAAGAGGTGACGACGGTTGCTGGTGGCGTAAAAGATCACATTGGCGGGGCGACCTTCGAGGCCGCCATCAAGTACTGCTTTCAGGGATTTGTAGCTGGTGTCCTGTGCATCAAACGACAGATCATCGCAGAACACGATGAAGCGGAATTTCGTCTGTGCACGGAGCAAAGTCATGAGATGCGGCAGGCTTTCGATATCCTCGCGGTGGATTTCGATCACCTTCAGCGCGCCCTTCACCTTGGCGTTGACATGCGCATGCGCGGCTTTGACCAATGATGACTTGCCCATGCCGCGCGCACCCCAAAGAAGCGCATTGTTGGCGGGCAGGCCTTTGGCAAAGCGCATGGTGTTTTCGAGAAGTAGCTCCTTGGTGAGGTCGATGCCTTTGAGCAAACCGATATCAACACGGTTTACTTCAGCCACAGGCACCAGGGCAGGCGGAGTTGAATGCCAGACGAAAGCATCGTGCCTGTCAAGCTTGGGCAGAGCCGCAGGGGCAGGGGCGAGACGCTCAAGAGCCGCCGCTATTCGTGCCAATTGCGCCAATTCAGCCTTTCCCGCCATGTCGTCCTCTTTTTTGCTCTAGTGGTTGCAATGGCCTATTCGATAGCTATATCTAGCGCAACTGTTGATCCCCGGAGTCTCTCTCGATGTTCATTACTGAAGCCTATGCCCAGTCTGCCGGTGGTGCCCCTGGTGGCGCCGAATTCATTGGCATGATTGCGCCGCTGATTCTGATCATGGGTGTCTTCTATTTCCTGCTCATCCGCCCACAACAGCGCAAGATGCGCGAACACCAGGAGATGCTGGGCAAGGTTGAGAAGGGCGATACAGTTGTCACGGGTGGCGGCCTGATTGGCAAGGTCGTCAAGATCGTTGATGACAATGAATTGCTGGTTGAAGTCGGGGAGAATGTAAAAGTCCGTGTGCTGCGCTCCGGCGTTTCGGATGTGCGCGCCAAAGGCCAGCCGAAGTAAGCCGATGCACTATTCAACAACAAAAATTCTGGCGATCTGTGCAGCAATGCTGGTCGCAGCGTTACTGTCGCTGCCCAATATACTGGGTGCGGCTCAGCAGAAATATTTCGCAGATACGTTTGGCTTGCGCCCAATTACCTTGGGTCTCGATTTGCGTGGCGGTTCGAATGTGTTGCTTGAAGTTGATCGCAAAGACCTGATCGAGAAAACGCAAAGACAACTTTCATCCGACATTAGAGGCACACTTCGAGATGCCAAGATAGCTTACACCGATATCAGGCGCGTCAGTGATGGCGTGTCAGTGAAGATCACAAAGGCTGAAGACTATGCGAAAGCTCGCCAGGGATTAAACACACTGTTGCAGCCCCTTGATGCCGGAATTTTTTCTACGGGTGCTCCCGTAAATTTCTACGCACTTGCCGACAACAATGGAACTTTCACCTATTCAGTGAATACCGCTGGCTTGGATGCAAAAATTGCCGCAGCTGTGAAGCAAACTATCGGTATTGTCGAACGGCGCATTAATTTCACGGGCACAAATGAACCGGTCATTCAGCAACAAGGCAAAGACCGTATTGCAATTCAGTTGCCCGGCGTTCAAGACCCGGAGCAGGTCAAAAAGCTACTGATCATAACTGCAAAGTTGTCGTTCAATTTGCTATGCGACGATCAGCCTTCTGGTGCAAACTCCAATCCTCCACCGGATTGCATTGCAGTGCCACTCAAAGAGGCATTTGATGCGCTCATTGCGTCAAGACCCAAAGATGCTCCCGCACCAAACGAAGCTGAATTGAAAGGGTTGCAGTCACTTTGGGTGCAAACCTCAAGCCGCGCCACAGTTGACGGCGGCGATCTTGTCGATGCGCAACCGTCCTTTGATCAATCTAATCAGCCGGTCGTGTCGTTCCGTTTCAACAATAAGGGAGCACTGCGGTTTGGGAAGTTGACGGCAGAAAATGTCGGCAAACCATTTGCCATCATTCTTGACGATATCGTGCAGAGCTATCCACGCATCAATGATGCGATCCTCGGAGGCTCTGGACAAATCTCCGGCAATTTCTCGACTGAAGAAACGGCGGCACTCGCTGCCGTGCTGAAATCTGGTGCATTGCCTGCCAACCTCACCATTGTTGAAGAGCGCACGGTTGGTCCGTCGCTCGGGTCTGACTCGATCAAGTCGGGTCTCAATGCCGCCCTCATCGGCCTTGTCGGCGTGATGGCATTCATGTTCTTGCCCTATGGCTTCTTTGGTCTCATCGCCAATGCGGCACTTCTCGGTAACCTCTTGCTGCTCATGGCTGTGATGAGTTTCTTTGGCTTCACGCTGACATTGCCTGGCATCGCCGGTATCGTGCTCACTCTCGGCATGGCGGTTGACTCCAACGTGTTGATCTACGAGCGCATCCGCGAGGAATGGCGTAACGGACGTTCGGCATTGTCGGCGATCGAAACGGGTTTCAAGGAAGCGCTTGGCACCGTGCTTGATGCCAACATCACCACACTGATTGCTGGCGTTGTCCTGTTTGGCGTCGGCTCTGGCCCGATCCGCGGCTTTGCCGTGACACTCGCAGTCGGCATTTTCACGACAATGTTCACGGCCTTCACACTGACGCATTTGCTTGTTTCGCTCTGGGTCAAATACCGCCGTCCCAAGGAGATCAACCTCTGATGCGCTGGAAACCCCTCCGCCTCGTTCCAGATGGCACGAAATATCCATTCATGCGGTGGAGCCGTTTTGGCTTCTTCCTGTCGGGCATTCTGTGTGCGCTGTCGATTGCACTTTTCGCTTTCAAGGGCCTGAATTACGGCGTCGACTTCAAAGGGGGAACGGTAATCACCATCCGCACCGCCGAAGCCGCCAATCTCGATCAGCTGCGCACAACCATGTCCGGTCTAAATCTTGGCGATGTAGAACTGCAAGAGTTCGGCACCAATCGTGATGTGCTGATCCGGCTTGAGGCACAAGAAGGTGGAGAAGCCGCCCAGCAGGTCGCGCAAGCTGCTGTAAAAAAAGCACTGGGACCAACTGTCGAAGTTCGCTCCACAGAAGTGGTAGGCCCAAAAGTTTCAAGTGAACTGACGCAACAGGCTATCGCTGCGGTATTGCTCGCCATTCTCTTTGTACTCGCTTATTTGTGGTTTCGCTTCGAATGGCAATTCGCCGTTGGCGGAGTGATATCGCTGTTACACGATACGGTGTTGTCCATTGGCTTGTTCAGCTTGATTGGCTTGGAGTTCAACCTCTCGATCATCGCCGCCATTCTCACGATCATCGGCTATTCGCTGAACGACACTGTCGTGGTGTTTGACCGCATTCGCGAGTTCTTGCGCAAGTACAAGAAAATGCACTTGGCCGACTTGATCGACTTCTCGATGAATTCAGTTCTGCCTCGCACGTTACTCACATCGATTTGTACGCTAATCGCGTTGCTTTCACTTTACATCTTCGGTGGTGAAGTCATTCGAGGTTTCACGTTTGCAATGATCTGGGGCGTGTTCGTGGGCACATACTCATCGATTTTCGTGGCCGCTCCGGTACTCATCCTGCTCGGTGCCAAGGCGGAAAAAGTTGAAAAATCAGCTGAGCTTAAGCCCGCAAAGGCCTGATGTGGAAGAAAGATTTCTTCCGCAACGTGTCAATATTGATGGCTTTGGAGCAGGCGGATTTCGCTTTGGTGGCTATTCGCATCTGGGTTCGCTGTTGGTTGTGCCAAGCGGCATGCGGGCGTGGAAGCCTCGCGCGATTGCTGAGATCACCGAAAACGATCTCGCTCTCATCCATACTGAAAAAGCCGAAATAGACTTTCTGCTCATTGGCACGGGCGCATCGGTTTTGCCGTTACCGCAGTTCTTGCGTACTGCACTTCAAGGCATCAATCATGATCCAATGTCGACGAGTGCAGCGATTAGCACTTTCAACGTGATGCTCGCTGAAGACCGCCGCGTGGCTGCGTGCATGATCGCCGTGGAGAAGGCGCATGACAGATGATCTTGCGCAAGTCTTGCGCCTTCATGATCGCAACCGCTACCTCGCATCACTGTTTGCCCCCAACGATAAGCGCGAAGCCCTGGCAGCACTTTACAGCTACAACATTGAACTTTCACGCATCCGGCATTTGGTCAGCGAGCCACAGATTGGTTTGATCCGCCAACAGTGGTGGCGCGATACGGTGGCGAGCATTTACAAAGGCGAAGCCAGTGATCATCCGGTGGCACAGGCGTTGGCCAAAGCTATTCTGGCGCACCATCTGCCACAGGCTCCGTTGCAAGCCATGATCGATGCCCGCGAATTTGATCTGTACGCGGATCAAATGCCATCGCTCACAGCACTTGAAGCCTATCTCGGGGAGACAGAAAGTGCTGTCATACAGTTGGCATGCCTGATCCTCGATCCAATTGAAGCGCCGAAGGCGGCCACAGCATCGGGTCTGGCTGGAGTGTCTCATGGGATTGCGAGGCACGCGCGCAGCCAGCGGAATTTGCTGCCAACTGGCTTGTCGCTCAACGAGCTTTTGGCTCACGCCGAAAAACGCTGGCAAGAATTCCAACAACAAAAACTCACAGTGACCTTGCGTCCGGCTTTCCTCCACGTAGCCGATACGCCAACCCGCATCAAACAAGCGCGGAAGGAAAGAGAAGTTTCACCCTGGCGCAGTCAATGGGATATCTGGCGCGCCTCACGGCATTGACGGTCGGCTCAACACATAGGCCGCAACAACCAGCATCACGACACTGGCGAGACCACCAAACCAGAAGGGCGCGGGGCTCCATTGCAAGAGATAGAACGAAGCACATCCCATCATCGCACAAGCCAGCATTTTTGCACGCACAGGAATTACCCCATGGTCTTGCCAATCGCGAATATATTTGCCGACACGGGGGTGCTGGCGGATTTTCTCTGCCAGTTCAGGTGACGAACTTGAAAATGCCCACACGGCCACAAGTAAAAACGGAGTGGTTGGAAGCAAGGGAATGATAATCCCGATGAAACCAAGCGCTAGGCACACCCAACCCAAGACCTGATAAACCAGTTGTTTGATCCCGCCCATCAACCACAGCTAAACTTTCCCCTTGCCCCGCGCAAGTTGCGAGCGCATTTTCCGCCAAATGAATTCCAACACTCCGCACCCGCTGCCGCGCGCCTCACTGTTTTCTCGCCTGCGCCGCTATTTTTTTACTGGGTTAATCATTATCGCACCAGCTGTCATCGCAATCTGGGCGACGATTTGGTTCATTGATATCTTTGATCGCAACATCAAGCCGCTCATTCCGCTGGGATGGAATCCCGATGATTATCTGCCGTTCCGCATTCCGGGAACAGGTCTGCTGTTCGCGCTTTTTGGTATTACGATGGCTGGCGCCCTCGCTGCAAACTTCGTCGGCAAGACCTTGTTTGGCTGGTGGGACGGTTTGCTCAATCGTACGCCCATCGTGCGATCCATCTACAAAAGTGCCAAGCAGATTTTCGAAACGGTATTTTCGGAGAAGGGCACGAGCTTTCGCTATGTTTGCTTGGTTGAGTGGCCGCGGACCGGAATTTGGACAATTGCATTTGTTTCGCGCGAGATCGATGGTGCAATGGTGGGCCTCGAAAAAGGTCGCGCAATGTATGCCTGCTATGTTGCAACAACCCCGAACCCTACAGGTGGCTATGTTTTCTTCGCCGATCAATCAAGTGTGCGCATTCTCGACTTGACAGTTGATGAAGGCCTGAAGTTGCTTTTGTCGATGGGACTGGTTTTCCCGGAAGATGCGCTAGCAGCCGAAGCGGAACTGCGCGTGGGGCAACCGCTTTAAGCATAGATTGCCCAGAAGCCATGCAATTGGTGCATTGCAATATTATTGTGCAACGCACAATAATGTGATAGCGCGCTTTCGAAAGGAAGACGCAACCTCATGACCACATTCATCAAACCTGAAACAGAAACCGCAATTGCTGCCCGTGCCTACCAGTTCTGGGAGGACGAAGGTCGGCCGAATGGCCGCCACGAAATCCACTGGCAGCGCGCATTGGCCGAACTCGTGCCAACGACCCGTCCCGCGGTTCCTAATCTTCGCATCGTCCCGACTGTCTCTGCTGCAAAAGCCTCAGCCACCGAAGACGTATCGCTGATCAGCGGCGTAGGTCCGAAGATACTTAAGGAACTCGCATCCGTTGGCATTACAACGCTCTCGCAGATTGCCGCCTTCAGCGCTGCTGAGCTTGCCAAGATCGATACAAAGCTTGAGCTCAAGGGCCGCAGCTTGCGCGAAGAGTGGATTGCCCAAGCCAAGGACCTCATTGCAGGTGCGACCCCAAGTGCCAAGGTCGACCAAGCCAAGCTTGCGAAGAAGAAATAAAAAATCTGATTTCGCCCTGCTCTTGCCGTCATGCCAGCTTTTGCTGGGGTGACGAATTTATTGGAACTTTTTTCGACCCCCCTCATCCCGACGACAACAACCGTATCGCGGCATCGCGCTCGAAGAGATAGAGCAGATGCCGCAGCGCTTCACCGCGCGGCGATTTCAATTCGGGATCAGTGGCGAGGATTAGTTGAGCATCATCGCGCGCTGCTGCCAGAAGATCACCGTGCAATGACAAATCTGCCAACCGAAAAATCGGAACGCCGGATTGGGCTGTGCCCAGCATTTCGCCGGAGCCCCGCAAACGCAAATCTTCTTCCGCAATGCGAAAGCCATCCTCGGTTTCGCGCATGATGGTAAGCCGGGCCTTCGCTGTTTCGCCGAGCGGATCGTTGTAGAGCAAGATGCAGTTGGACTTAGCAGTGCCGCGCCCAACGCGCCCTCTTAGCTGGTGCAGTTGCGAAAGGCCAAAGCGTTCGGCATTTTCGATCACCATGATCGAAGCCTCTGGCACATCGACGCCGACTTCGATTACGGTTGTGGAAACCAGAATTGAAATCTCGCCTGCCTTGAAGCGCGCCATCACCTTGTCTTTGTCCGGCCCTTTCATGCGGCCATGCACCAGTCCGACTTTGCTGGGGAAAATCTCTTCGAGTTTCAGCGCGCGTTGATCAGCAGCCTGCAGATCAAGCACTTCGCTTTCTTCAACCAGTGGGCAAACCCAATAAGCGCGCGCACCAGTGGCAATCGCGCGCTGCAAGCCTGCAACGATTTCGTCTACGCGACCAAGCGTGACGAGACGCGTATCAATCGGCAGGCGGCCCGCAGGCTTTTCGGTGAGTTTTGATCCATCCATGTCACCATAGACAGTCAGCGCCAAGGTGCGCGGGATTGGTGTTGCCGTCATCACGAGCACATCGACAGGTGTTTCGGCTTTGGCTTGCAAGGCCAGGCGCTGGTGCACGCCGAAGCGGTGCTGCTCGTCAATTACGGCAAGTCCCAATGACTTGAACACAACGCCTTCCTGGAACAGAGCATGTGTCCCGATAAGGATATCGATCTCTCCAGCTTCCAGCGCCAACAAAATCTTCTCGCGTGCCAAACCCTTTTCGCGCCCCGTTAGGAGAGCGATGCGAAGGCCGTGGGGTGCAGCAAGTTTTTCAAAACTTGCAAGATGTTGGCGCGCCAGAATTTCGGTTGGCACCATCAATGCGCCTTGTGCTCCCGCTTCGACAGCAGCAGCGAGTGCAAGAAGAGCGACAATGGTTTTACCCGCTCCCACATCACCCTGCAGCAGACGCACCATGCGATGGGGTGCAGCCATATCAGCAAAAATCTCTGACAATGCAAAACGCTGTGATCCCGTGAGCGTGTAGGGCAGGGCCTTTTCAATTTCACTTTGGATGCGTTGATCACCCTTCAGCACACGACCCTTCGCCCGTTTGGCACTGTTGCGCACGAGGGTGAGGGCGAGTTGATTGGCCAGCAGTTCGTCATAGGCCAAGCGCGTGCGCTCTGGACTATCGGGAGCGAGTGGTGCGGGCGAAGGTGGTTCATGTTGGGCGTGAAGAGCAGAATGAAAATCGGGCCAGCTGTTACGCTTCAACCAATGCATGTCTTGCCATTCGGGCAGGCGTGGAAGTTTGGCGAGCGCTTGCACAACAGCTTTATGAAGTCCGCGCAAACTCGTGCCTTCGCGCAACGGATAGACGGGTTCAAGTGCGGGAAGTTTCGCGGCCTCATCAACGCGGAGCACATGATCAGGATGCGTCATTTGTGGTTCGGCTTGGAACCAGTCGATGGTGCCGGAGATCAAGCGCTTTTCTCCCGGCGGCAAATTACGCGCCATTTGATCGGCGTAGCTTCCGAAATAAACAATCGTCATTTGTCCCGTATCGTCATGCACACTGATGCGATAGGGCCGTGATGTGCCGCGCGGTGGAGCGGCGTGTTTTCCAACCGTGACTTCCAAAGTCACGATGCCCTGCACCGGCAATTGCGAAATGGTGCAGCGAAAGCGCCGATCCACGAGGCCTCGTGGCAAGTGCAGCAGGAGATCTATCAGTCGGGCGTTTTGCCCGTGGGGCGCATCAGGTCGCACCAGTGCCGTCAAAGGACGCACGGTTTTGTCGCCGATACCTTTCAGGCTGGTGACATCGGCAAACAGGGGATTGAGCAGCGGTGGGCGCATTTCTTCCTTTTCAATCGTAAACCGTTGCGATGCAAGATCAGGCCAACTAAGAGTGCGCTGAAATGAACAAAGATTTGGACCCAACCCGCAAGCGCCTTCTGTGGCGTGCCACGCATCGCGGCATCAAGGAAATGGATATTGTCGTCGGCGGATTTGCTGAAGCGCATCTTGCTGGCATGAACACCAATGAGATCAATGTGTTCGAGGCCATTCTGGAGATTCCGGATCAGGATTTGTTGAGCTGGATGACAAAGCAAGAGACAATCCCTGGTGATCAGGATTCAGAGCTTTTGCGCCGTATTCTGCGGATGGAAGCGTAAATGACGCCGATCCAGACCGCCGCACAACGTCTTGCTACACCTGGTCGCACAACGCTTTCGTCTCTGCCTGAGGGGTTGGAGCCAATGGTGTTGCCGGAATTGGCGCGCGCGCAGGGCACCAAAGGCATCATACATGTCTGCCGTGATGAAGCGCATGTCGCGCAACTGCGGGATCAACTCGCGTTCTTTGCGAGGGATTTGCGCATCATCCATTTTCCAGCATGGGATTGCTTGCCCTATGACCGGGTTTCGCCTTCTTCCGATATCGTCGCGCGCAGGCTTTCGGCTCTGGCCGATTTGTCACGTCCGCAGACCACACCGTTTCTGGTACTCACAACTGTCAATGCCGTGACACAACGTGTGGTGCCGCAGAAGATGATTGCTGAAGCTTCGCTTGCAGTCAAACCGGGACAGGTTTTGCCGGGCGACAAGTTGCAAGGTTTTTTGATCGCTAACGGTTACGCGCGAACAGGCACTGTGGTGGACAGTGGTGACTTTGCGGTGCGTGGTGGGTTGATTGATATTTTTCCGCCTGGACATGACGAACCAGTGCGCTTGGACTTCTTCGGCGACACGCTGGAATCAATCCGCACCTTTGATGCACAAACTCAACGCTCGACCAGTCAGCTGAGGGCGCTGACGCTCAATCCTGCGAACGAAGTGCTGATCAACGCTTCTTCGATCAGCCTGTTTCGCGGGGCCTATGCAAAAGCGTTCGGCGGCATTGATTTGAATGATGCGCTCTATGAAAGCATCACCAATGGTCGGCGCTATCAGGGCATGGAACATTGGCTGCCGCTGTTTCATGAAGAACTTGCAACACTGTTCGATTATGTTGGTGATGCTGCAATCACTCTGGCGCGCGATGCCGAAATTGCGATGGCGGCGCGGCAGGATCAAGTCGCAGAGTTTTTCGATGCGCGCAAGGATGCGCTTGAAAAACAAAGCTTCGGTGCTGCGACCTATAAGCCCGTTGCAACAGCGCAGCTCTATTTGAGTGACGCCGAATGGCGAGACAGGCTTTCGACGCGTAGCGTATTCACCTTCACGCCATTTGAAACGCCAGATGGGCAGGGCATTTTCTTTCATGGCCGCAAAGGCAAGACTTTCGCTGCTGAACGCGCTGAGGCTGGCGGCAATGTCTATGATGGTGTGAAATCGCATATCGATGCGCTGCGTGCTGCGAAGAAAAAAGTTGCAATTGCCTGTTGGAGCGAAGGTTCCGCAGAACGCTTGGCAACAATTCTGCGCGATCATGGTGTGTCGCCATTGGCACCTGCCGAAGATGGTGCAACACTTGCCGCGCGCGACCAGACGATGGTGTCGCTCATCATTCTGCCGCTGGAAGAAGGCTTTGAAACGCCTGACCTCGCGATCATCGCCGAGCAGGATATTCTTGGTGATCGTCTGGTGCGCCGTGCCAAGAAGGCGCGCAAAGCCACCGATATTTTCACCGAGCTGCAATCACTTTCGCCTGGCGATCTGCTGGTGCATGTCGATCACGGCATAGGACGTTTTGAAGGCCTGAAGACGTTGGATGTGCAGGGTGCACCGCATGATTGCCTGCTGCTGATCTATGCCAATAATGATCGGTTGTTCATTCCGGTTGAAAATATCGAATTGCTCTCGCGCTACGGCTCTGAGAGCGAGGGCGTGCAGCTTGATCGCTTGGGCAGTGGTGCGTGGCAGGCGAAGAAGGCGCGGCTCAAACAGCGCATCCGTGAAATCGCCAATGAGCTGATCAAAACGGCAGCGGCGCGCGAACTGAAGCCAGGCGAAGTTTTCACCCCACCCGATGGGGCGTGGGACGAATTCTGCGCGCGCTTTCCCTATGAGGAAACCGAGGATCAACTTTCATCAATTGAAGCCGTGGTTGAGGACCTCGCGAAGGGTCGCCCGATGGATCGTCTCATCTGCGGTGATGTGGGCTTTGGAAAGACCGAAGTTGCTTTGCGCGCGGCTTTCATCGCAGCTTTTGCCGGAAAACAAGTTGCGGTTTGCGTTCCAACAACATTGCTTGCGCGGCAACACTACAAGACCTTCAGCGAGCGCTTCAAGGGATTGCCGGTGCGATTGGCGCAAGCCTCGCGACTTGTTGGCCGCAAGGAAATCGAGGAGGTCAAGAAAGGCCTCACCGATGGCACGGTTGATATCGTCATCGGCACGCATGCGCTGTTGCAGGACAGTGTGAAGTTCCGCGATCTTGGGCTTTTGATTGTGGATGAGGAGCAGCACTTTGGTGTGAAGCACAAGGAGCGGCTGAAAGCGATGCGCGCCAATGTGCATGTGCTGACCCTCACGGCAACGCCAATTCCGCGCACGCTGCAACTATCGCTGTCGGGCATTCGCGACATGTCGCTGATCACAACACCACCTTTGGATCGTCTGGCGGTGCGCACCTATGTCTCGCCGTTTGATCCCGTTATCATTCGCGAGCATTTGCTGCGCGAACATTTCCGTGGCGGGCAAAGCTTCTTTGTGGTGCCGCGCATTGCTGATCTTGAGGAGATGGGCGAATTCCTGCGCGAAACTGTGCCTGAGGTGAAGTATCGCGCCGCACACGGCCAGATGAGCCCCACAGAACTTGAAGACATCATGACCGGTTTTTATGACCGCTCGTTTGATGTGCTGTTGTCAACCACGATTGTCGAATCCGGCCTTGATATTCCAACTGCCAACACAATGGTGATCTATCGCGCTGATATGTTTGGCCTTGCCCAGCTTTATCAATTGCGCGGTCGCGTGGGGCGCTCGAAACAGCGCGCTTATGCACTGCTCACCACGCCTGCAAAAAAGAAACTCACTGATACAGCAGAGCGCCGCCTGAAAGTTTTGCAATCGCTTGATACACTCGGTGCCGGCTTTACTTTGGCGAGTCACGATTTGGATATTCGGGGCTCCGGCAATTTGCTGGGTGAGGAGCAGCACGGCAACATTCGCGAAGTTGGTTTTGAACTTTATCAATCGATGCTTGAAGATGCAGTGGCGGCGATGCGTTCCGGCGAGCAAACGACGGAGGAGGGGCAGTGGTCGCCCAATATCAACATCGGCACATCGGTGCTGATCCCCGAAAGTTTTGTGGCTGATTTGCAAGTGCGTCTCGCGCTCTATCGCCGCCTTGCCGATTTCCAGACGCAAGATGATCTCGACAGTTTTGCCGCTGAACTTCACGACCGCTTTGGCCGCCCACCGGAGGAAGTGGATCATTTGCTCGATATCGTTTCGATCAAGCTCCTGTGCCGTGCTGCCAATGTGCAGAGCGTTGATGCGGGTGCCAAGGGTGCAACGATTGCCTTCCGCAACGGTGTGTTTGCGAAACCAGAAAAACTGGTGCCCTGGATCAACGAGCAAGGGACGCGCGCGAAGTTGCGACCTGCTGATATGAAGCTGGTGCTGATGCGCGACTGGACCTCCGCCAAAGAGCGGCTTAGGGGCACCAGGCAAGTGATGCAGGCGCTGGTGAAACTGGCGGGGTGATCGTGTTTGTTCTTTATTCTCAGTATCTTAGGCTAAAAGAGAACGAAAAGGAAAATAACGCTTGACGCAGAACGGTGCGGGGTGTAGATTGTTGGACAATCCAGAAATCCATCTCATCCCTTGAAACCACAAGCCTCGCTCCACGTCGGCTTGCGTTTTCGGCTGAATCACGCGAGCTTCAACAATGACACCGATTACCGCGAGATCGAATTTAAATCTTCATCGTCTTGCTGAAAGTGACTTGAAATGAGGCTGCTCCAAATACTCATTCACCTGACAATTTGGTTATTTGCTTTAGCGAACATCGTTGCAGCTGCCGAGATCAAAGAGGGCGCTCAGCAAGACTGTGCTGTTGAGTTAAATGGCGAGTTTGTAGCTGGTGACTTTGAGAAGTTCAAAATTGCCGCTTCATACAAGAAACTCGACGACAGGATTGGGGATGGTGAACTCGAAAATTCCTACAACGAAGCACTTTGCCTCAATAGCCCTGGGGGCTCGTATTTAGAGGGTAGGCTCATTGCAAACTTTGTCCATGAATACGCCATACCTACCAGGATCAACAAGGGCAGCGAGTGCTTTTCTGCATGTGCGATAGTTTTCATGGCGGGAAGAGTTCGCGGCGATGAGTTTGATAACCCTGCTCGTCAATTGAATGTACATGCCAAACTCGGCTTCCACGCGCCTTTTTGGAACTTCGACGACAACGCACAGTTTTCTGGTAAAGAGGTAAAGATGCTCACAGAAGCAATCCATCAAATGACCGCTGATTTCATTCGGTTTGGCTCGTTTACTTCGGCGTTCAGTTTTCGGCCTGATATTTCGGCATCGCTCCTTGCAGATATGTATGGCTCTAAGTCGAACGAACTTGCAATCCTCGACACAGTTGACGAAGTAGCGCGTTGGGGAGTTGACTTGGAAGGTGCTAGCTTCATTACACCTCGTGACAAACGGGCCGCGGTCCAGCTGTGTTTGAATTTTCAAGCTTGGTCGAAGGATCACTCAGCGAACACAATCGAGTCGGTTAGAGAGTTAGATTTTCACTTGTCCCAACCCGACAAGTATGAGTCTTATTCGGTAAATGGTGCCGATTTGAAATTCCGCATCATTGATACAGGTGGTTTAGCCGTTCAATACTGCGAAATCATGGAGAATGGTGAGCAAAACGAAAGCCGACAAATTTGTCTCAAAGACGACTTTAGCGGACGACATCTGGGAGACTGCAAAAACGGAGCAGGATTTTGGGTTCCTGCCTATTACGCTCTTCCGCCTGAGACAGTTATTTCTGAACTTGGGTAGTTAAGATGAGCTAACGGCGGCATCGCATGAGGGCGAATGTGATTGCGGTTCTTGTACAGGTAGGGATTGATTTAGATTTAGTCTCGCCCGCTTGCCCATTCAATTAGCTCGTTTGTGACAGTGACTGGCCGAGACTCGTACAGCTTCGATATTACTTCAAGCCGCTTCTCAATGATGGGATCAACGCCGTAATCTGACTCTAGTCTGCGCTTTGCATCTCTTAAAAATTCCAGCACGTGTTTAGCTAACGTATTGTTTTGTGAAAGCTCAAATGGATTATCAACATGAAATTCGAAATTCCACTTTTCGGTCGATCGATCGCTAACATCAATTCTTGCAGCTAGTTTATTTTGAAACAGCGCCTCGTTAATTTTTTTCACCTGAGACATTGTCATCTCAAAAAGGAAATAGTCGTCCATTTCTCTTTTCAAATCTGTAAAATCAATGTCTTGACCGAGTAACCTGTGCTGCTTGTCAAACTCGTTGAAGGTTTCCCAATGATTTGCCCAGTTTGTACCGTTAGAGTTTCGTCCCGACTTCACTTTTCCCAAGACGAGTTCATGAGTGTAAATTTTCACAAGGCCGCGAAGTTGTTGAATGAGGTTGGCAGCTTCTTTTTGTTTGTCCTCCCACATCTCCGCTTCAAATCCCAAGCCTTTGAATCGCTTAAACCTTGCTAGGTTTGAATAAATGAAGCTAAGAAAAGCGAGGCCAAACAGAACGGCGGCTTGAGTTACGTTTTCTTCAATAACCAATTTGCCGCAAGCCAAAAGTAAAAGCGAGCCGACAAGCGCGAATAGCAGCCTCTCCCAATTTGCCAGCAGCCATTTTCCAAACATCCGCACTTTACTTTCCTCCTGCGTAAAATAATTGCATTTCGGATGTATCACCTGTTCCGTCTGTGTATCCAGCGAAAGCTGTGGGGTGACGGTTTTGGGGAAGAGATTGGAGAGGGGCCCGCTTGAAGCTGGCTATGACGGGGGCGGGGTGTGTTAGCAGCTTGGGTAGTTAACTCCCATATTTGTCACCCTCGCACTTGTTGCGAGGGGCCAGCGTTTAACATGGGTGATGCCAGACCGCGCGCTAAGAGCGCGCTTGGATGGGACATTCCTCTTGCCTCTGCCTTGGACCCTCGCAACGAGTGCGAGGGTAACAATACGAGGGAAGAAGCGACTAAAAATGCGAAGGGCAATTTGGGAATTGAAAACTGGGGCGCCTCCTTTTTTGGACAACTTCATCCGTGCACTGATGAATATACCTCCCATCTGTACAGCAACAAGCGCGCTGAACTACTGCACTTGTGGCAGGTACCCACCCCCGACCCCGCCTTTGTAGGGCGGGGAAAAGTTGTGCGCAGTTGGTCTGCTCTTTTTTAGTTCGTCATTCCCGCGAGCGCGGGAACTCAGGCTGTCCGCATTGGAGTGGTTGAAAGTCTGGGTCCCCGCTTTCGCGGGGATGACGGTGATTAGGGAGACGGACTTATTCAAGGACGGAAGTCTGGGTCGGCGCATCAAGTGCGCCGATGGAGGATGGATTTGATTTTATTCGGATGCCACTTGTCGGATCGCTTCGGCTAGCGTCTCGGCGGATTGGGCGCCTACTACGCCGTATTTTTGGTTGAGAATGAAGGTTGGGACTCCGGTTACTCCCATTCTTTGGGCGGAGAGGACTTCCGTGGCTATGAGTTTGGCGTCGCGGTCAGAGGCGAGATCGGTTGCTACTTTCTCGCCGTTCATGCCGCAGGTTCTCGCGATATTAATCAGCACGTCGAGATCGCCGATGTCTTTGCCGTCGCGCCAGTAGGCTAACATCAGGGCTTCTTTCACTTCCGCTTGCACATCGTCGGCGCGCGCCCAGTTGAGGAGGCGATGTGCGTTCAGCGTGTTGGGTGTGCGGGTGATCTTGTCGAAGTGATAGGGCACGCCATCATCCTTGCCTGCCTTGGTCAAAGGATCGTGGAGTGTGGCCAGGCGCTCCTCGCCAAATTTGTTGGCGAGGTATTCGTGGCGGTCGATGCCTTCTGGTGGGATCGAAGCGTCGAGGAAGAAGGGGCGATAGGTGACTTCAACCTCCACATCAGGAAGGGCTGCTATCGCCTTGTCCAGCCTGCGTTTTCCGAGGAAGCACCATGGGCAAATAACGTCGGATACGACTTCGACGGAAACCTTTTTCATGATCGATCAAGGCCCTGCATACCACAATGTGGTGGCTTCGAACCCGGGAAGGGGTTGCTCGTCGGGACGGCCAATGCGGGTCCAGCGGGCGACCCATTGTCCGCCTGCATCATAGAAGGGAACGATGTAGTGGCCGGCCACGAGAGCGCGATCTTCGGCGCGCACGGCGGAGACAAATTCCTCGCGCGTTGTCGCCTTGAGCATGGCTTCAATGGCGCGATCCACTGCTGGATCTGCAATTCCCGGATAATTGCGGGTGCCTTCCTGGGTGCGGCCTGAGGAGCCGAAATAAAGTTTCTGCTCATTGCCGGGCGAGAGTGAGTTGAACCATGTCGCCGGGATCATGTCGTAGTCATAGGTTTTTTGCAGCGATGCAAATTGCGCGGCATCGATGGTGCGGACTTCCATGTCGATGCCGATCTGCTGCAGCGTGCGTTGATAATGCAGGATGATCTTTTCGAGTTCCTTGGATGAGATGACGATTGCGAACTTGAACGGCTCGCCTGCAGCATTGACCATCTTGCCGTCTTTGATGGTCCAGCCTGCTTCACCAAGCTTGCCAACAACTGCGCGCAGCATCTTGCGGTCGCGGCCTGTGCCATCGCTTTTGGGAATAGTGTAGCTGCCATCGAGGAAGGGCTTGGGGATTTTTGCTGCCGCATCACCGAGAATGGCGAGTTCGGTTTCGCTGGCGGCCACACCTTCTGACGAAAGTTCTGATCCGCTGAAATAGCCGAAGGTGCGATCATAGCCGTTGGAGAAAAGATTTGCGTTGGCCCATTCGAAATCAAACGCCATGATCAAAGCTTCGCGCACGCGGATGTCTTCAAAGATTTTGCGACGTGTGTTGAAGGCGAGGCCTGAGGCTTTGGCGGGCGAACGTTGTTCGATCTTCTGCGTTGTGACCTTGCCTTCGCCAACGGCAGGGAAATCATAGGCGGTGAGCCACTTCACCGGATCATCCTCGATGCGGATATCAACGTCGCCTTTCTTGAAGGCTTCGAATGCTGATGTGCCATCACGGTAGTAATCGTAACGCACTTCGTCGAAGTTCCAGAAGCCTTTGACCACGGGCACATTCTTGCCCCAGTAATCAGGGTTCTTTTTGTAGACGACGCGCTCGCCCGCTTTGACTTCGCCAAACACGTAAGGACCAGAGCCGATGATCGGTACGAGCGTGGTCTCGTCGAAGTTTTTACCTTCCCAGAATTTCCTCGACATGATCGGCATGAGGCCGATGATCAGCGGCAGTTCAAGATCGCCGACGTCTTGCTTGAAGATCAGAGTGCGTTCATCGGGTGTCTCGACGGTTTTCACTTTGCCGTAGGAGTTTTTGAAATTGGGGCGGCCTTTGTCGCGCAGTGTTTCCATGGTGAAGACGACATCGGCTGCGGTCACTGGCGAGCCATCGGAGAATTTGGCTTCTGGCCTGATCTTGAAGGTGATGGTCTGGCGATCTTCCGTCACGTCGATGGATTCTGCGAGCAGGCCGTAGAGCGAAAATGGCTCTGACCAGTTGCGGCCCATCAGGCTTTCGAACACGTAGGTGCGAATGCCAGTGGCGGAGGAGCCTTTGATGATGAAGGGATTGAGACTGTCGAATGTGCCAACGGTTGCCTGTTTCAGAATGCCGCCTTGCGGTGCGTTGGGGTTCGCATAGGGCAGGTTTTTGAAATCTGCGGGAAGCTTGACATCACCCAGCATGGCGATGCCGTGCTTGGGTTCGGCAAATGCTGACATGCTGAAAACTGAAACAAGTGCCGCTGCCGCAAACAGGCTGACGATCCGCATCTTTTTCTCCCCTAGAGACTCAATTGATTTGCCCGCAATATCAACGCTTCAAGCACGCGCCGCAAGCGTGGCAATAGTTTGCAGAAGGATTGAGCAATGACACACCAACCAGCGGCAACGCTTCCCGTGAACAAGGGGCCTGCGAATTATTTCTCGGGTGATGTTTCGGTGAAGCAGTTGTTGGCACCTGTGGCGCCATCGCGGGCGGCTGCGGCTGAGGTGACGTTTCAGCCGGGTGCTCGCACGTTCTGGCATACGCATCCGCTGGGGCAGACGATCATCGTGACTGCGGGTGAAGGGTTGTTTCAGTTGTGGGGTGAAGCCGTAGTGAAAATGAGCACGGGCGACGTCGTGACATTTGCGCCTGGCGTGAAGCATTGGCATGGGGCAGGGCCAGACAGTGCGATGACGCATATCGCCATTCACGAGGCGTTGGATGGAAATTCGGTGACGTGGCTGGAAGCGGTGGCCAGTTGATGCAAAAATGGGCGGAATAACTTCCCCTATTTGCCGTCATCCCGGCGAAGGCCGGGACCCAGCTTTACTTTCAACAAGTTGAACAGCCCAAAGCTGGGCCCCGGCCTTCGCCGGGGTGACGGAGTTTTTTTAGGATCAATGACTTTATTTATCCCCTCAACCGCTTGGCCACATCTTCCGCAAAGTAAGTGAGAATGCCATCGGCTCCGGCGCGCTTGAAGGCGAGCAGGGTTTCTTCGACGACGACGTCTTCTTTCAACCAGCCATTGAGACAGGCGGCCTTGAGCATCGCGTATTCACCACTCACTTGATAGGCCATGGTGGGCACGCCGAGCTCACGCTTTACGCGCTGGATAATATCGAGATAGGGCATGCCCGGTTTCACCATCACCATGTCGGCACCTTCTGATATGTCCATGGCGACCTCGCGGATGGCTTCATCGGAATTGGCGGGATCCATCTGGTAGGTGCGCTTGTCGCCCTTGAGATTTGATGCGGCACCCACGGCATCGCGGTAAGGGCCATAGAAGCCTGAGGCATATTTGGCGCTGTAGGCGAGGATTTGCGTGTCGTGGAAACCTTGCGCTTCGAGGCCTGCGCGGATGGCGGCAACACGTCCGTCCATCATGTCGGAAGGGGCAATCACATCGCAGCCAGCTTCGGCTTGCACGAGCGCTTGTTTCACGAGTACGGCAACGGTTTCATCATTGACGATGCGGCCCTCACGCACCAGCCCGTCATGACCATGTGTGGTGTAGGGATCGAGTGCAACGTCGCACATGATCCCGATTTCGGGCAAGGCTTTCTTGATCGCGCGTACCGCCTGGCAGGTGAGGTTATTGGGGTTCAGCGCTTCCTCGCCCTCAAGCGAACGTTGCGCCTGTTCGGTGTTGGGAAAAATGGCGAGCAGGGGGATGCCAAGTTTGGCGGCGGCTTCAGCGCGCTTCACAATTCCTGTGACTGTGTGGCGCGTGACGCCGGGCATCGAGGATACAGCTTCACCATCTTGACCGTGGGTAACAAACAATGGCCAGATGAGATCGCTCACTTGCAAATGGTTTTCGCGCACGAGTGCTCGCGCCCATGCGGATTTGCGATTGCGACGAAGGCGAGTGGCGGGGAAGTTTGAAAGGGTCATGCACGTCTCATATCAAGCGTAATGGCGCTTTGCAAAGCCAGGGTTGAATGGCTAAAAGCTTTCGTGAATCGTTCTAAAGGAAAAACAATGCGCGCATTTCTGTCGACGGCTCTTACGTTCTTTGCACTGTCAACGGCAAGTTTTGCTGGAACGCTTGATGATGTGAAAGCGCGCGGCAAGTTGAATTGTGGTGTGAATACGGGGCTTTTGGGGTTTTCCGAGAAGGGTGCCGACGGCAAATGGGCAGGCTTCGACGTTGACTACTGCAAGGCGCTGGCAGCCGCCGTTTTAGGCGATGCCGAGAAAATCGAATATGTGCCGCTCACCGCGCAGGACCGTTTTGACAAGTTGAAAGCCGGTGCCGTTGATGTGCTGGCGCGCAACACCACCTGGACGATGGAGCGCGAGACCAAGTTTCCATTCCGTTTTGTTGGAGTGTCCTATCACGATGGTCAGGGCTTCATGATGAAGATGCTGATGGGCGTCACGTCAGTGTTCAACATGAGTCAGTCCGCAATCTGCATTCAGAACGGCACGACAGCGCAAGCCAATATCGACGACTTCTTCAAGGAGCGCGAGATGACTTACACTGTTTTGGGATTTGACACGGCTGCTGAGGCGCTCAAGAATTTTGAAGATGGGAAATGCGATGCGTTTTCGTCAGATCAGTCCGCTCTTTATGCGCAGCGCCTGAAGCTCGCAAAGCCGGATGATGTGATCATTCTGCCTGAAGTGATCTCGAAGGAGCCGCTAGGCCCAGTGGTGCGTGCTGGCGATGACCAGTGGTACAACATCAACCGCTGGACCTTGTTTGCGCTGGTGAATGCTGAAGAGCTTGAAGTGCGTCAGCCCATCGTTGCCGATCTTGCGGCGAATTCGAAGAAGCCAGCGGTGCGCCGCTTGCTTGGAGCGGAAGGTACACTTGGGACCGATCTTGGTCTCGACAAGGATTGGGCCGCGCGCGCCATCAAGGCAGTCGGCAATTACGGCGAGATATTCGAGCGCAATCTCGGTGAAACATCAGCCCTGAAAATCCAGCGCGGATTGAACGCGACCTGGGACAAGGGCGGCGTGCTTTATGCTCCGCCGGTGCGGTGATGACCGAGCCACTGATCATTCGCAGAGTTGGCAATTCGCTGGCTATCATCGTGACTGACATTGCCGAGGAAATGGGATTGGGCGAGGGAGATCAACTCCTAGCCGTGCAAACGGAGCGCGGCTTTGAACTTACACCTTACAATTCAGGTGTTGAGAAAGCTGTTGCCGCGGCTAGAACTTTCATGGACAGGTATCCAAAAGCCATGAAAAAGCTCGCAGAATAATTAACCCATCACCACTTCCCGTCCACTTGCGCCCCATTCGGCCCAGGAGCCGTCGTAGAGCTTGTGGTTCTTCACGCCAAGTTCTGTCAGCGCGAGCGTGAGGATTGCAGCAGTAACTCCGGAGCCGCAGCTTGTGGTGACTGGCTTTGCGATATCGATGCCGGAGTCTTTGAAGCGTGCGCGTATTGCGTCGGTGGTTTTCATGGTTCCGTCAGAATTCAACAATGAAGCGTAGTGCAGATTTTTGGCGCCGGGTATGTGACCGGGTTTGACGCCGGGGCGCGGCTCGGGTTCTTCGCCGCGAAATCGCGTGGGTGAACGGGCATCGGCGATTTGATGATTGCCAGTGGCGACATCATCCATGGTGGCAAGCATTTCAGGATGAAATCGCGCGACGAAATCACCGGCTGATGCTGCGAGAGGCAAACCACTTTCGAGGGCACGTTTTTCGACGCGCCATCTTGGCAGACCACCATCGAGCACAAAAACCTGATCATGGCCAAACCCTTTGAACATCCACCAGCAACGCGCGGCTGAGAACAGGCCTGCCGCATCATAGGCGATGATTTTGGAATTATCTGAAACGCCGAGTGCGCGGACTTGTTGCTGGAACTGTTCGGCTGACGGGAGCATGTGGGGCAGGGTGCTGCTGCGGTCCGAGATCATGTCGATGTCAAAAAACCGCGCTCCAGGAATGTGTGCCCTGGTGAACTCCGCCTTGGCGTCACGTTTTGCGCTGGGCAAGTGCCATGATGCATCGAGAATTATAACATCGTATTGGCCGATCAGTTTTGCGAGGTCCGAAGTAGAAATCAGGTTTGACATTTTAACTCAGGCTTCTTCAAAAACTTTTGGCACGTTTGGTGTTTCGACAAGCCACTTCGGAACGGGAAGATTTTTACTACGCAGGAATTCCGGATTGAAAATCTTTGATGCATAGCGCGTGCCGTAGTCGCAAAGGATCGTCACGACGGTGTGGCCTGGTCCCATTTGCTGCGCCAAGCGAATGGCACCCGCAACGTTGATGCCGGTAGAGCCGCCCATGCACAGGCCTTCGTCCTCGAGGAGTGAGAACGCGATGCGAAGCGCTTCATCATCTGGGATCTGGAAAGCCTCATCAACTTCGATGCCTTCTAGATTGGCGGTGATACGACCCTGGCCAATGCCTTCGGTGATTGACGAGCCTTCGGATTTAAGTTCACCTGTTTTGTAGTAGCTGTAAAGGGCCGCACCCATGGGATCGGCGAGCGCAATTTTGATCGACTTTTTCCGCTCCTTGAGGGCGAGAGAGACACCAGCAAGTGTGCCGCCTGATCCCACTGCGCAAACAAAGCCGTCAACCTTGCCATCGGTCTGCGCCCAGATTTCTGGTGCTGTGGTTTCGATATGCGCTTGACGATTGGCCACGTTGTCGAACTGGTTGGCCCATACGCCGCCCAAGGCTTTGGCGAGGCGGCCCGAATACTTCACATAGTTGTTCGGATTTTTGTAGGGAACGGCTGGCACTTCGATCAACTGCGCGCCGAGCTGCCTGAGCGCGTCTTTCTTTTCTTGCGCTTGTGTTTCAGGAATCACGATTACGGTTTTGAATCCCATGGCATTGGCAACAACCGCCAGACCGATGCCGGTGTTGCCGGCGGTGCCCTCAACAATCGTGCCGCCTGGTTTCAGCTGACCCTTGGCAATGGCGTCCTTGATAATGAACAGTGCCGCACGATCTTTCACCGACTGGCCGGGGTTCATGAATTCCGCCTTGCCCAGAATGGTGCAACCCGTGAGTTCTGACGCCTTCCTCAGTTTGATCAGGGGCGTGTTGCCAATAGCGTCGATAACGGAATTGCAGATGTTCATGAAAGACTCCTGATCCTCTGATGCCAAAGCGGGTGAGGCTTATCAATGCAAAAAGCCGGACCATCACGATCCGGCTTTTCACGAAATTGGCTCCTCGAGCTGGACTCGAACCAGCGACCATTCGATTAACAGTCGAATGCTCTACCAACTGAGCTATCGAGGAATAGGGCCGCGCTTTAGCAGACGAAAAACGCGGTGAAAAGCGAATTATAATGAATTCGTGAAAAGGTCATGAATGCTGACTATATAAAGGGCTTATGGAGTTGCAGCGTTGAAGAAAGTGAATTTTTTGGGGTATCGGGTGACTTTGCCAAGCCATCCGATTTTGCGGGTTTTGCTGGGATTGGTACTTTGCTTTGGTGGCGTTCTTGGCTTTTTGCCGATCTTGGGCTTCTGGATGCTGCCGTTTGGATTGGTGATTCTCTCAGTCGATTTTGCCATCGTAAGGCGTTTTCGTCGTCGCGTATCGGTGCGATTGGGCGAGTGGTTGAACCGGAAATATCCCGGATTTGCAAAAAAGATTGGTTTCAACGGGATGCGGACGGGGAAGTATTAGCTCTTCCGTGGTATCCCGATCTTGTGTCCCACTTGCGGCGGGACTGGGAGTTGGCGGTGTTCGATTAGAATTGCGTTGAGACGGTTTTGGACGTCTTCGGGGAAGTTTGCCGTCTTTTTTGCGCCGAGATCGACATGCGCAACGATGATTTCTGATATGCAGCTGGTCCAGCCGTCTCCAGCGTGTTTCATCACTTGCACATAGTGCACGCGCTTGTGGTCGACATCGAGGAATTGGGTTTCGATGATCACTTCGTCGCCAGCGTGTAGCTCGCGCAAATAGGTGTTGTGGGTTTCAAGTGTGAAGTGTGAGCAGTTGGTGCGCTTCACGTAGTCTTCGCCAAGACCTGCGGCTTCGAAGGCCTGATCGCCAGCGCGGTCAAACAAGACATTGTAGTAAGCCATGTTGAAATGGCCGTTGTAATCGATCCACTGATCCTCAACTCTGAGGGGTGTGGAGCGGTGAGGGCTGGCTATAGGCATTGCTGGTGAATCCGGATATGGTTTTGCCCATGGATAGACGTGAACGACCCGCTGAAACAAGTCTCGCACTTGGCAGCCTGAAGCAGCTGCTGGGAGAGCGGCTTTCGACGGCACAGATCGTGCGCGACCAGCATGGCAAGGATCTCACGTGGAATGTTGGTGCGCCACCCGATGCAGTAGCGTTTGTTCAGTCCACGGATGAAGTTGCAGATGTCGTCAGAATCTGCGCGCGCCATCATGTGCCTGTCATTCCCTATGGCACGGGCACCTCGCTGGAGGGGCACTTTTCGGCGCTGCATGGCGGGGTGACGGTCAATCTCATGCAGATGAACCGCATTCTTGAAGTGCATGCGGAAGATCTCGATTGCCGGGTTGAAGCTGGTGTGACACGGAAGGCGCTAAACACTCATCTCCGCGATCAAGGCCTGTTTTTTCCGATTGATCCCGGTGCAGATGCAAGCCTCGGCGGCATGGCGGCCACGCGCGCTTCTGGCACCAACGCGGTACGCTATGGCACAATGAAGGAAAACGTTTTGGGCCTCACCGTTGTGATGGCCGATGGCGAGGTGATCCGCACGGGCGGCCGCGCCAAGAAATCATCAGCCGGATATGATCTCACCAGACTGATGGTGGGCAGTGAAGGCACACTTGGCGTGATCACCGAAGTGGCGTTGAAGCTTCATGGCATTCCGGAATCGATTGCTGCAGGCGTGTGCACATTTCCAAGCATCGAGGCGTGCTGCAAGGCGACGATTGAAACGATCCAGAATGGAATTCCGGTTGCACGGATTGAACTTGTCGATGCCGAGCATATCAAGGCGCTCAATGCCTATTCCAAATTGTCGCTTGTCGTTGCGCCGACGTTGTTTGTGGAATTTCATGGGACACCTTCCGGTACGCGCGAACAATCAGAGCGGTTTCAGGAGATCGCTTCAGGGCAGGGTGGCAGTGCGATTGCCTGGGTCACACAGGAAGAAGATCGCTTGAAACTGTGGCAGGCGCGCCATGACGCGTTCTGGGCAACCCAGAACATGTGCCCCGGAAAATCAGATTGCTTGTCCACGGATGTTTGTGTGCCGATTTCGCGGCTTGCGGAATGTGTGGAGACAACGCGCATTGATCTGGAAAAGAGCGGCATTTACGGCCCGATGATCGGCCATGTCGGTGATGGCAATTTTCACATCGGACTTTATTGTGATGCCAACGATCCCGCCGATGTGAAACGCGTGAAAAATGCATACGACCGCCTGATTGATCGCGCCTTGGCGATGGGCGGCACGTGCACGGGCGAGCATGGCATTGGCTCTGGCAAACGCAAATATCTGCTCAAAGAGCACGGGCCAGCGGTGGCTTATATGCAGATGATCAAGCGCGCACTTGATCCATTGAACATCATGAACCCAGGAAAGAACGCGGGCACATGAGCATTTGGAAATCACCAGTTTTCTACTTCGGAGTTGCACTCTTTCTGGCTGTGGCGGCGGCTTTGCTGGCACCCTTTGTGGTGGATTGGAACGTCTACAAACCGCAACTCGAAGCCTATGGCCAACGGCTTTCTGGCCGCCAAGTCAAGATTGACGGCAACATCGAAATTCGCCTGTTTCCAATCCCACGCCTTGAGGCCGATGATGTACGGTTATTCAATGAAGACTCCGGCGATACAGTGCTGGCAGCATCCGACAAGATTGTAGTTGAAGTGACACTTGGTGGCTTGCTCAATGGTAGTCTCGACGTTCAAGCGATAAGTTTTGATGCACCCGTTGTGAACTTCATTCGCCGCGCCAATGGCGAGTTGAACTTCTTGCTTGCACCGGACGAGGACTTGCAGAAGTCATCACTTTTGAAGAATGTGAAACTTGAACGTATCACGGTCAAGAACGGCACGCTCGTGATCCGCGATGAAACCAGAAGTTTTGAGCGTGCCATCAATAATTTCGATGCCGTGATGTCGGCGCAGGCCGTGCAGGGACCGTGGCGTCTTGAAGGCTCCGGCATTCAAGGCGGGCGAGCCATCGGTTTCAATCTTTCAACCGGAGTTTATGACGCTGCCCAGCCATTTCGGTTTGGTCTCAAGGTGAGCCCGCGTGATTCAGCGCTCCCCCAGTTTTTTGTGGAAGCTTCTCTCGACAAGGGGAAGATGACGGGGGGCGTGAAGGCGGAAGCCGTTCCGCGCGAAGGCGCAAAAGCGAGCAAGGAGAATACTTTTTCCAACCTCACCATGACCGCTAAACTTGATGCAGATTTCAACCGTGTGAAGTTGAAGGATGTAAAGATCATCCCGCGCGATGTGAAGGATGGGACCACACTGGTTGAAGGTGAAATCACAGCGGAATTTGGTGAGAATGTTCGGGTCAATTCCAACCTTGAAGCGCCACGTATCAACCTCAGTGGTGTTACCAGCACTGATGGAGCGAGTGGAATTGACGTGGCCTATCTGATGGCGACGATTGATGGATTCATGAAAGGCGTGCCAGAAAACTGGCAAATCACAACACAAACCAAAATAACAAATTTAACGCTAAAGGATGGCGCTCTGGAAGACATCGAATTTGTCGCAGAAACAGATCAGAACGCCTTGCGTATCCGGCGTTTTGCCGGGCGCACACCTGGGCGCTCGCGCTTCCTGTTCGACGGATTGGCCTTTCCAGCGACTGCTGCAACGACTGATCTTGCTGGCACACTCGCTTTTGAGAGCTCGGATTTACGCGCTTTTTCCCAGTGGTGGAAACCCGATGCTGCACCTTCGCTCGCCAAGTATTGGACGGGCGGTAGAGGTCGCATCAAGGGCGAGGCCGAATTGAAGTGGTCGCAAGGCCGCGTCGAATTGGAGAAGTTGCGCTATGAACTAGACGGCATTCAGGGCACAGCGGAAATTGCGTACCAAGCCGTAGGCGAAGGGAGCTCGGCACTTTCAGTGGCAATGCCTGTGCTCGATCTTGATTCTTACTTGGTTAGTGCGTCTGATCCAAAAGCGCGTTTGAATTGGATTGACGTGTTTCGCGAGTTTTCTGGCGAGGGCCGAAAGTCCGAGAGGCAGCTTACACTCAATGCAGGGCGGTTGACGCTCAACGGAGTGGCCATGCAGGCTGTTGATATTGACTTGGTCACGGGGCCATCTGGCCTGATCATCAAACGTTTTGATGTGAACTCGATTGCGGGTGCCAGCATGAAAGCCGAAGGCCAGGTGATGACATCAGCGAACGGTCCGCAAGGGGGTGTGGAGGTTAGTGTTTCCGCGCAGGATCTTGCTGGCTTCATTCGGTTTGCAGGCCTGCCTGAACCGCCACCTGCGGCTCTGGCTGCGTTGGGGCCAACCAAGTTGCGCGCGTTCGTCGATATTCAACCAGGTGAAATCGGCACGACCGCGAGTTTGATAGTTGAAGGTGACGCCGCGCGAATGAGTTTGCGCGGCACCGGCAAAGCAATCCTTCCACCGCTTGAACAAACGGCGCGCATCGAAGGTGATCTGATTTTGAACAGCGAGGATGGCGCGCAGTTTCTGCAGTGGTTTGGCTGGAATGGCGAGGCATCAGCGGCACCGGGAAAATTTGCACTCAAGTTCAATGGTGATACCGACAAGGGACTGAAAACAGACGCAACGCTTTCACTCTTTGGAACCGAAATCGCAATGACTGGTTTGACGTCGGTTTCACCCGATACCAAGCCGGAATTTGCAGGCGATGTTACGGTTGAAACAGCGGACGCCAGTCAACTGGCCAGGGGGCTCGGCGTGCCTTGGCAACAAGCAGTGCCTTTGAAGCTAAAGCTGAACAAGGCGCGTGATGAAAGTGACCAACATCAAGTGAAGTTTTCCGGCACACTGGGTGCCGAACCAGTTGAGGGGTTAGTGACCTTGAACAAGGCTGGTGAAATGAAGGCTGATGTTGCATTGCCGCCGTCAAAAATGGCTGATATTTTTGCACCATTATTGTTTGCGTGGAACGGCTCGCCGCCCACGCTGGCCAGCCGTTTTGCGGAGATTGGCTCTGCCCAATCAACCTTGGAATTCTGGTTGCGGCCCAAAGCACTTGAGCTTGCACCGGGTTGGATTGTCAAAGAAGCCGCCATTGGTTTTAAGCGCGAAAGCAACAGGGTAAATTTGGTGTTGCGCGCCAAGACCAATGATCATCGTCCGGTCAAATTCGAGTCTTCCAGTTCACCCGGCAAAGACGGTTTGGCTCACAAGTTCACGTGGGAACTTCCCGTGCCCTTGGGACTGCTGTTTGCAAGCAATGGTGAGACCGTTGTGAGTGGTGACGTCCATGCTTCGGGAATTGCCGAAGGTCGGGGTGACAATCTGCAGACGTTGTTGGGCAATCTTGGCGGCAATGGAGCGTTCGGCATATCAACTGTGAAACTTGGCAAGATTGATGTCACCGGATTTGTTACAGGGATTTCAACCGCAACGGCACAAGAGCAGGTGAGTACAGCGCTTTCAAAGCTTGAAGAAGGCGCGGGCAGTGAAGTGCCCGAAACCACAGGGCCGTTGACGTTGGAAAATGGCGTTATCAACTTGATCGGTCTTCCAGCGCAGTTTGCCGATGCACAGGCCAAACTTTCATTGTCAGCAGACTTGTCGCTGCAAACCGTTGAGGCCCGACTGGCCATTAATCTGGCCAAGCCAACCGGAGCGCCAGTGGTCGAAGTTAATCAGTCCGGTGGCTTTGGCGATGTTACGCGCGTTGTAAAAAGTGGGGCGCTTGCTTCGTTGCTTGGCTATGATTTGCTGTCGCGCGATATGGCGGAACTTGAAAAGGTTCAGCAAGAGCAAGAACGCATTGCGCGCGAAGAAGCCGAACAGGTCGAGCGCGACAACGCGAAGTTCGAAGCTTACCAGGAGCAGAAAGCCGAGATCCGTTTGCGGCAACGCGAATTGCGGGTTTTCGCAAGTGAGAGAACGCGTCGGGCCAAGGTGTTGCAGGAACAATTGGGAGCAGTGTTTGCCGAAGCCGCAGCGCTACGCAGACCTGAATTAGCTCGCCGCAATCGTGAGCTTCAGGTATTTCGTACAACGGCAAACGGCAAAGCATCGCCTCGGGTGAGATCGCGTGTGGTTGTGCCTGACGCTCCTGTCGATACACCCATTGATCTTCAAGATTTGATCGGCAATGATCCCTGAAATAATTCCGGGTAAATCATGACTGACGTGCGGGTGGCGATCACCCAACTTAAATCCCATAATGACTGGAACAAGAACTGCGATGCTGCGGAGGCTGTGGTGCGCGGAGCTGCTACAGCTGGCGCAAAGCTGGTGCTGTTGCAGGAGCTTTTCGATGGTGATTATTTCTGCATTGAGCAGCATGCAAAATTTCTAAGTGATGCTGAGCCTTTGTCATCGCATCGCACCGTACGGCGATTTGAGGCGCTTGCGAAAGAGCTGGGCGTTGTACTGCCAGTGAGCGTGTTCGAACGTGCAGGCCAGGTGCATTACAACACAACGGTAATCGTCGATGCCGATGGCAGGCGCTTGGGGCATTACCGAAAAAGCCATATTCCGGATGGGCGGGGCTATCAGGAGAAATTTTATTTTGCGCCTGGGGATACGGGCCTCAAGGTCTGGGACACGGCAGTTGGAAAAGTCGGGCTTGGGATTTGCTGGGACCAGTGGTTTCCCGAAGCCGCGCGCGCAATGGCGCTGATGGGCGCAGAGATCCTGCTCTATCCCACGGCGATTGGCTCGGAGCCGGATAGCCCTGGATACGACTCTTCCACACATTGGCAGAATGCGATGCGCGGGCATGCGGCAGCGAATATCATGCCTGTGCTCGCTTCCAATCGCGTCGGCACTGAAGTCGCTCCAGATGGTCGGCGCGATACTTTCTATGGTCGATCCTTCATCAGCGATTGGCAAGGTGAGAAAGTTGCGGAGATGGACCGCGTGGAGCAAGGTTTCCGCACCGCTGATTTCGATCTCGCTGGGATTGGTGCATTGCGGCGGTCGTGGGGTGTGTTCAGGGATCGCAGGCCGGAGCTTTATGGGGCGCTGATGACGAAGGACGGAACGACATCTTGACGGCGATTGATATCCAGAATGTCAGCAAGGCGTTTTCGGGGGCAGGGCAGGATACCGTCCGTGCACTGAACAATGTCAGCGTCGAAATCCGTGAGAATGAGTTCTTCACATTGCTCGGCCCATCAGGCTGCGGCAAGACCACCCTGTTGCGCTTGGTCGCCGGGTTTGAGTTTCCGACTGATGGTCGCATCATGCTCTACGGCGAGGATATTGCAGCACTGCCGCCCTACAAGCGGCCTGTGAATACGGTGTTTCAAAGCTACGCGCTTTTCCCACACATGACGGTCGCTGAGAACATTGGTTTTGGCCTTGAGATGTTGGGCAAGCCGCGCAGTGAAATCGATGCACGTGTAACCGAAATGCTGGCGCTCGTGCAGATGAACGAATTGCGCAATCGCAAGACCAGTCAGATTTCTGGCGGCCAACAGCAACGTGTTGCATTGGCGCGTGCGCTCGCACCGCGGCCCAAGGTTCTGCTGCTGGATGAACCATTGTCGGCGCTCGATTACAAACTGCGCAAGGACATGCAGATCGAGTTGAAACGCCTGCAATCTGAAACCGGCATCACTTTCATCTTCGTCACGCATGACCAAGAAGAAGCGCTGACCATGTCGGATCGCATTGCTGTGATGAACAAGGGCGAGATTTTGCAAGTGGGGAGCCCGCGCGAAATCTACGAAAAACCAACGCGGCGATTTGTGGCGAACTTCATTGGTGAAACCAATTTTTTGCAAGGAACAGCATCACTTGCGGCTGGTGACCGGGTGAGTGTCACGTTCGCCAACGGCGGCGAAGTTGTCGTCGATGCAGTTGCGGGTTTACCCAGCAATGGGCGCGTTTCCGTTGTGCTCCGACCCGAACAGGCGAGCTTCTGTGCCGATGGCGCGTTAAAGGGCCAAGTCGAAAACATCGTCTATTTTGGCACGGACACACATGTGCATTTGCGCCTGAAGGATGGAACGCCATTCACACTGCGCCAGCAAAACGCCGGGCAGGGCTGGCCCGTTCCGAATGTTGGCGCGACCGTTGGCATAGCAATTGCGCCGGGTGCAGCGCGTCTCATCGGGGATGATTGATGCAAAGCGACACTCGCCAGCGCTGGATATTATCACTGCCTGCGTTGCTGGTGCTTTTCATTGCGTCCGTAGGTCCGCTGTTTGTCATGCTGCTATATTCGGTTTTCGAAAAGGGAAGCTTCGGTGACGTAAAGCCTTGGCAATTCTCGGGTGAGGGTTGGTTCAATGTCTTCTTGGAGCGCGATATTTTCGATGAGACGGTGACGATTGCTGATGCACATCTCTCGATCCTGTGGCGCTCGGTGAAACTGTCATTGATTACAACGGCGCTGACCCTGCTGATTGGATTTCCAACGGCCTACTATATCTCAACGCAAGCGCCACGCCGCCGCGAGTTGTTGCTGTTTCTGATCACCATTCCTTTCTGGACCAATATTCTGATCCGCACATTTGCCATGCAACAGGTCATCCGCAAGGAAGGCGTGATCAATACTTTGCTGATCAAACTCGGCATCATCGATCAGCCACTGCAACTGATGTATTCAGATGGCGCGATATTTTTTGGCATGCTTTATGTCTATCTGCCACTGATGATACTGCCGCTCTATGCCGCAATCGAGAAGCTCGATTTCAGATTGGTGGAGGCGGGCTACGATCTTTACGCAAGTCGCTGGAACGTATTGCGGCGGATCATCATTCCGCTGGTCAAGCCTGGCATCATTGCCGGATCTATCCTTGTGTTTATTCCATCGCTCGGCGCCTATGTCATCCCGCGCGTGTTGGGTGGTGGCAAGAATTTGATGCTTGGAAATTTGATTGATTTGCAATTCGGGCAAGGGCGCAACTGGCCGCTTGGGGCTGCATTGTCGATGACATTGATGGCGATCGTGATGCTGGCGCTACTTGTCTATGTGCGCAACGTTTCGAAGGGAACACCGCATGGCCCTTAAGGCATTTGATCTGAAGCGACTACCGGGCTTTGCGACGATTGCCGCGTTTTGCTTTGCGTTTCTTTATCTGCCGATTGTCATCCTCGTGGTTTACGCCTTTAACGCGGGACGAAATATTGCGATCTGGGAAGGCTTTTCACTACACTGGTTCAGGGTCGCCTTGGCCAATGAAGCAGTACAGGACGCAGCGTTTCGCTCGCTTTATGTCGCGGCATTTGCCGCAGCAGCAGCCACCATTCTAGCCACCATGGCAGCCATCGCCACCACGCGCACATCGCCCTATCGCGGCCTGACGTTCAAATATGCCATGATCAATCAGCCCTTGATGGTGCCAGAGATCGTGACCGCTGTTGCATTGCTGATCGTATTTGCGCGTCTCAAGGTTTGGACTGGCTATGAGGGAATTGGCTACATGTTGCTGGCGCATACGGCGTTCTGCATCCCCTTCGCCTATCTGCCCATTCGCGCTCGGCTAGAGGGCATGGACCTGACATTGGAACGTGCGGCGGCCGATTTCTACGCAACGCCGTGGCAGGCATTCAGACGGGTGACGCTACCTTTGCTCCTGCCTGGCATCATAGCAGGGTTCATGCTGGCCTTTGTAATTTCGCTCGATGATGTTGTCATCACTGAGTTTGTGAAATCAGCAGGACAGGAGACCCTGCCCACTTACATGCTCGGCCAAATGCGCCGTGAGGTGACACCGGAAGTCAACGCTATTGCTGCGGCATTTCTGGGCTTGTCGATTGTGTTGGTCACGCTATTCTACATCGTCAACCGAAAGAAAACATGAGGGAGGAATTCATGAAGCGGTTTCTGAAAATGGCTGTCGCTGGACTTGCCATGCTGGGATTTGCAGACGCTGCAAATGCCGAAGGTGAACTCAATATCTACAATTGGGGTGACTATACCAGCCCTGAAATGATCAAGAAGTTCGAAGAAGCCCACAAGGTCAAGGTGACCATCACCGATTATGACTCAAACGATACAGCACTCGCCAAGGTACGCGCTGGTGGACACGGTTTTGATATCGTTGTGCCATCCGCAAACTACGTGCAGATCTGGGTCAGTGAAGGCCTGCTTCTCGAAGCGCGTCCCGATCAGATGGAAAACTTCAAAAATGTCGATGAGAAGTGGGTCAACGTCGACTGGGATCCAGGCCGTCATTACACGGTGCCATGGCTGTGGGGTGTCACTGGCATAGGTGTGAATAAGAAGGTTTATTCCGGCGATATCAATACGTCAGCGATATTCCTTGATCCACCACCTGAACTTGTCGGCAAGATCAATGTGGCTCCCGAAATGAACGACGTGATGTTCGCCGCTGTCAAATACATGGGTGGCAAGCACTGCACCGACGACAAGGAGTTGTTGAAAAAGGTTCAGGCCAAATTGAAGGAAGCCAAACCCAAGTGGCTGGCGATGGACTATTCGGCGCATGAAAAAATGGCGTCAAGTGAGTATTCAGCTGTGTTCTATTGGAACGGCGCCATGCTGCGCGCGCGCCAGCAGAACGCCGATGTGGCGTTTGGGTTTCCGAAGGAAGGCTATCCGATTTTCATGGATAGCGTTGCCATTCTGAAAGACGCGAAGAACGCAGAGAATGCCAAACTGTTCATGAACTTCATCATGCTTCCGGAAAATGCGGCGATGATTTCGAACTTTGCGAAATATTCGAACGGCATCAAGGGTTCAGAAGCGTTTCTCGAAAAGGGCATGCAAGGAGCGCCGGAATTGGCACCACCAGCCGAACTTGCCGGAGCAGGTGAATTCCTGACGCCATGCCCGGCACCCGTGACGGAACTCTACACCAAGATTTGGACAGACTTGCTGAAGTAATCTCAGGGCGCGGTCAGAGTGGCTAAAACATAAACCCTGATCGCGCTCGACAAATTTCTCTCGCCGCGTGTGGCATCAATTTCGCTGACAAGTTCAGCCAGAGAGATGTTGCGCGCGGCGATGATTTTTTGGAGTTGATCCCAGAATTCTGACTCAAGCGAGATGGACGTGCGATGGCCCTTGATGGTGAGCGAGCGCTTCACTCTTTGATCTTGTGCTGATCAAGCTTGTGCGCTTCCAACTCTTCATTGGCGCGGGTGAGTTGCTTTTCTGCTTTGGTCTGACCAAACTTGCGGCGGTTGGCCTCAGCGCGCGTGGCATCTTCTTCGCGGGCCTTGCCCTTTTTGAAACGGCGAAGGTTGACGATTTCTGCCATCAACCCGGACCAATCATTTTTTCAGGCCGCACGATGGCATCGAAATCTTCCGCAGAGATGCCGAGCTTCACAGCTTCTTCCCGCAACGTCGTGCCGTTTTTGTGAGCGGTCTTCGCCACTTTGGCTGCTAGATCGTAGCCATATTTTTCCTTGAGCGGTGTCACTAGCATCAGTGAATTGGCAAGGCCTTTCGCAATGTTGTCGAGGCGCGGTTCAATGCCCACGACGCAATTTTCGGTGAAGCTCACGGCGGCATCGGCAAGCAATCGCACCGACTGCAGGAAGTTGTAAGCCATCACTGGATTGTAGACATTGAGCTCGAAGTGGCCTTGCGACCCGGCAAAACTCATCGCGGCATTGTTGCCATGGATTTGCACGGCGACTTGCGTGATGGCTTCCGACTGCGTGGGGTTCACCTTGCCCGGCATGATCGATGAACCCGGTTCATTTTCCGGGAGCGACAATTCACCAAGACCAGAGCGCGGGCCGGAGCCAAGAAAACGAATATCATTGGCGATCTTGAAGCAACTCATCGCAACTGTGGTGATCGCGCCATGCGTCATCACCATCGCATCATGCGCGGCGAGTGCTTCGAACTTGTTCGGTGCCGATGTGAATTTGAGATGGGTGATGGCGGCGATTTTCTGCGCGACAAGTTCGGCAAAGCCTATGGGGCTGGCCAAACCAGTACCAACTGCGGTGCCACCCTGGGCAAGTTGCATCAGATCGGGAAGAGTTTGCTCTATCCGCTTGATCCCATTCTCTATTTGCGTGGTGTAACCGGAGAATTCCTGCCCCAAGGTCACTGGCGTTGCGTCCTGCGTGTGAGTGCGGCCGATTTTGATGATGTCTTTCCACTGATGCGCCTTGTCGTTCAGAGCATTGCGCAATTGCTGAAGCGCGGGAAGCAGGCGGTGATGGATTTCCTCTGCACAGGCGATGTGCATGGCCGTGGGGAAAGTGTCGTTCGAAGACTGCGACATGTTCACGTGATCATTCGGGTGAATGGGCTTCTTCGATCCCATTTCACCGCCGAGCATTTCAATCGCGCGATTGGAAATCACTTCGTTGGCATTCATGTTGGACTGCGTACCAGACCCCGTCTGCCACACAACGAGCGGGAAGTGATCATCAAGCTTGCCTTCGATCACTTCCTGCGCAGCAGTGATGATCGGTTCGCCGAGCTTGGCGTCAAGCTTGCCCAGAGCCATGTTGGCCTCAGCTGAAGCGCGCTTTACAATACCGAGCGCACGCACGATGGGAGCAGGTTGCTTCTCCCAGCCGATCTTGAAATTCTGCAACGAGCGCTGCGCCTGTGCCCCCCAATATTTGGAGGCATCAACTTCAATCGGGCCGAAGGTGTCGGATTCTGTACGGGTTTTCTTTGACATGATCGACGCCTATACCAATTGAACCAGAGCGAATCCAGTCAACCGTTATCATCCATAGTGGTAGCGACAAACAAGGATAACCAAATCCTTGCCTGCGATTTTGTAAACAAGGCGATGTTCCTGGTCGATACGCCGGGACCAGCAGCCCGCCAGTTCAAACTTCAATGGTTCAGGCTTTCCTATTCCGGAATACGGGTCTTTGCTTACTGACTCGATAAGATCAATGATTTTCAAAGCTTTGCGACGATCGACGTTAACCCAATGCCTCAGGTCTTCGAGTGCGTTAGTGTCAAAGACCAGTCGCATGTCTCAGGGCTGCAACTGATGTGAACGATTTGCGTGATTTTGCGCCACGTTTCGCTGCTGCAAGGAGCCTCTTCGCATTGGCAGGTGCACGCAGCAGATAAGCAGTCTCTGCGAGTGAATCGTAATCTTCACGCGAAAGCAAAACTGCATCGCCGCCTTTTGCGCGCTCGACGACGATCACTTCATGATCGTCAACGGCCCGGTCCAATGCAGACTTCAGGTTGGCGCGAAGTTTGGAATATGTGAGCGTGTCCATTTCCCTATTGTACAATAAACCTGTACACAACTCAAGCGTTGAGATAGTTCTATTGGCCGTCAATGAAGGCTCGCTCCTTGAAAAACATACCGCGCGGCGTTTGGGTTTTGGGCATTGTCAGCCTGTTCATGGACATGTCGAGCGAGATGACTCACGCCATCTTGCCGCTGTTTCTCGTCGGCACGCTAGGTGCCAGTGTGGCGATGGTTGGCCTGATTGACGGGCTTGGCGAGGCGATTGCCCAAATCATGAAACTTTTTTCCGGGGTTATCAGTGATCGCGCTGGCAGTCGCAAATGGTTGGCGGTTGTTGGCTATGGACTGTCGGCACTCACGAAACCTCTGTTTCCGCTTGCTGGTTCTGCGGCCGCTGTGTTGGTGGCACGCGTTTCGGACCGGGTCGGCAAGGGCATTCGCGGTTCCCCGCGCGATGCCATGGTTGCCGATTTTACGCCGCCTGAGTTGCGCGGTGCAGCTTTTGGCATGCGCCAGGCCTTGGACACTGTGGGCGCTGTGCTTGGCCCCTTGATTGCCGTTGGATTGCTATGGTTGTGGCAAGCAGATTTGCGCACCGTGCTTTGGGTTGCGTGTTTGCCTGCCATCGTTGCGGTTGGCGTATTGGCGTTTGGCATCCGGGAACCTGAGCGGCAGGGAGCCACAAAGTCTGCTGCATGGCCCGATGTGTTTCGGCTTGCCAATCCGGGCAAGGCGTTTTGGATGGTTGCGGCATTGGGAGCCGCACTTTCTTTTGCGCGCATTTCGGAAGCATTTCTTGTACTTAAAGCCAGCGATGCCGCGATACCCACGATGTTCATTCCGCTTGTGATGGTAGTGATGAGCTTTGTTTATTTGCTGGCGGTCTATCCCACCGGGGTTTTGTCCGACCTTTGGGGCACCAGGGGATTGTTGATCGCTGGTGCATTTTCCTTGATCATCGCAGATGTTGTGTTAGCCCGCGCGGCCTCAATACCTGCCGTATTGTTTGGTATTGCAATTTGGGGTTTGCACATGGGGTTGACGCAAGGCCTGTTGGGAAAACTCGTCGCTGATGCCGCGCCAGCCGATTTGCGCGGCACGTGCTTTGGCTATTTCAATCTGGTGTGTGGTTTGGCGACGCTGGTTTCAAATGTCATCGCAGGATTATTGTGGGATCATGGTGGAGCCGTCTTGGCCTATTCTTGGAGTACTGTTTTCGCGATTGTGACCTTGGTCATGATGGCCACCATTCAGACCAGATCGGTAAACCAGTAAGGATTGCTCCACGCGCGTTTTCCCGCATTGTCGATTGCAGTCACACGGAACCACGGGCTTTTCTTGTTGAGCAGCCAACCTGTTTCAAGTTTTTCCAGATCGAATGTTGCTGAGGTAATGGCACGGCCGTTTTTGACGCATGTGCGGGAGTTGCCGCAGACCACCGTGATCGTATCAACGGGCGAGGTTTCGATTTCGATCTTTTTGCCGTCCATGCGGATGTCGTGGAAGAGGGGCCCTTGCGAAGAATAGTGATCGCCACGCTTCAAGGCCGCAAGAAGCGCGTCGGGTTCCAAGCTTTCGCATTTCACATGGACCCAACCGCCGAAATGATCAGGCGTGTGGAAGTGCGCATCGTCGGTTGCGATGGCTGTAAGGTGATGGCCTTCATTGAGCATTTGGTCGAGGAGGTAGAAGCCATCGCCCAGATCATTCTCGATAGCGCAACCGTGATTGTAGATTTCGACGGCATGGGCAAAGGAAAGTGCGCGGCCATCCTCAATCGTGTAACGTGACCACGCAGGATGCGCGATGGCGACAAATGCGCCAGCGTAGTGCGCGCGCCGGGCAAGCGCCGGGCCATCTTCATTCTCGGAGCAAGGTGGAAAGTCGAGGGGCAAGCCTGCAGCAAGAATATGCCAAAGTTCCCCAGCAGAGGTAACGGGGGCATGAAGTTCAGCGCCGAGGATCGTCGTAAAGTCCGAAGAACGCATCGCCCGCGTATCAGCAATCGGCCAATTGTAGTGTTTGATGAAGTGATCCGACAGCACCATGAAATCATATCCAGCTCGCTTGTAGCGGCGCAAAACCTCTTCTGGTGCCAATGCACCATCCGAAAGTGTGGAGTGTGTATGGAGATTACCACGGTAAAACTGGCCGGGTTTGGAAAAGGGGGCAATGGATTTCATTTTCGGGCTCTTCTGGACTTTCGGGTTCCTGATACATATATCCGCTGAACAAGAACAGTATGGCGAGGATCGAATGCCCTGGAATCAAGATGATGGTGGACAAGGACCCTGGGGACAATCAGGCGGTCAATCCGGTGGCACAGGCAACAGTGGCCAGGGCGATGGTTCCAGCGGGCAGGGCCCGTGGAGTGGTGACCGCAACCGCCAGCAACGCGGGCCGCAGCGTCCGGGTGGCGGCGGCTCAGGTCTGCCCCCTGATCTTGACGATTTGCTGAAGCGTGGTTCTGACCGTTTCAAGAATGCCCTGCCGACAGGCGGCGGTGGCTTTGGAAGCTGGCTGTTGCCGCTCGCATTGGCCGGAACATTCTGGCTCTATAGTTCGCTTTACCAGATCCAGCCTGATGAGCGCGGCGTGGTGCTGCGGCTTGGCGAATATTCGCGCACCGTTGATCCCGGCCTGCATTTTGCCATGTGGCCTTTGGAAAAAATCGAAAAGCCCAAAGTGGGTGCGCTTCGCTCCACTGAAGTGAATGACGACGACCAGATGTTGACGGCGGATAAGAATATTCTGAGCGTTGATTTTACCGTCTTTTACAAGATCAATGATGCGCAGGCCTATCTGTTCAATGTTGCCGATCAAGAAAAGCTGGTGCTGGCGATTTCACAAAGTGCCATGCGTGAAGTTGTGGGGCAGAATTCCGCGCAGGCGGTTTTGACAACCGGCAAGGATGCCGTTGCAGCTCAAGTTGCGCAAATTGCGCAGGCGCATCTGGATAATTACAAGAGTGGCTTGACCATCACCACAGTGAACTTGAGCACGGTGCAGCCGCCTGCTGAAGTGGCAGATGCATTCAACGAAGTGAACCGTGCTGACCAGGACAAGAAGCAGTTCGAAAACCAGGCGCAGCAATATCGTAACCAACAACTGCAGAAGGTTGAAGGGGCTACGGCAAAGCTTGTCGAAGATGCCAGTGCCTACAAAGCGCGCGTAGTTGCTGAAGCACAAGGCGAGGCGGCACGTTTTCTTTCTGTCTATGATCAGTACAAGAATGCCAAGGACGTAACGCGCCAGCGCATTTTCCTCGAAACGATGGAGAGTGTACTGGCAAATTCCAACAAGGTGATCATGGAAAGTGGCAAGGGCGGATCAGGTGTTGTGCCGTATCTGCCGCTGCCCGAACTTCAAAAGCGCGTGCCAACCGCACCGCAACCACAGAATTGAGGGCTGGTAAAATGCCTACACGTATCATCGGATTTATCGTCGCTGCACTCGCTTTCGTCGGGTACATGTCTTATTTCGTGGTCGACGAGCGCGAAAAAGCGCTTGTGCTGCGGTTTGGTGAAATCAGCCGCATCGTTGAAAAACCAGGTCTCTATTTCAAGGTGCCGATCATGGAAACGGTGACCAAGATTGAAGACCGGATCATGGTCTGGGATAACAACGACCGCCCGGTTCAGGATAGCAACAGCCAAGTCTATATCATCGACGCGTTCACCCTTGCGCGTATCTCGGATGCAAGGTTGTTTCGCGAAGCCTTGAGCGCTGATCCGCGCCAGGCCGAAAATCGCATTGCATCCCTGATGGATGCGGCGTTGCGCCAGACTTATGGACGTCGTCCATTTGCGGATACGCTGTCATCAAATCGCTCCGCGATCATGCAGGAAATCACGGATCGCGTGCGCCAGGAGGCAAAACCTCTTGGCATCGAGATCGTTGACATTCGCATCCGTCGTGCCGACCTTGATGGCGCTGTGTTGAATGCAACGCATGAACGGATGAAATCTGAACGCAACGCCATTGCCGCCAATACGCGTTCGGAAGGTGAGGCCAACAAGGTGCGCGTGACAGCAGAAACCGACCGTGTGTTTACCGAACGCACCGCAAATGCGCGGCGTCAGTCTGAAATCATTCGTGGTGAAGGCGATGCCGAGCGCAACAAGATCTTCGCGGAAGCTTATCAAAAGGACCCAGAGTTCTTTGCGTTCTACCGCTCCATGCAGGCCTATTCTGTGGCCCTGGCGAATGGGGACACCACGATGGTGCTTGATCCAAGTTCCGACTTTTTCAAATATTTTGGAACGCGGAGCAGTGCGGCGCCAGTCACACCCGTCGCCCCGCAACAATAAGGCCACAATAACGGCGCAAGTCGGCGTCTCAATAACTTAAACGGATTGAAAAATGAAACGGCACTTTGCACTGGTAATCGCTACGGCATTCGCTGGACTTGTTGGGACGTCGGCTCTGACGCCGTTTTCTTCTCCAGCCCATGCACAAGTGCAATCACTACCCGATGTAGCTGACCTTGCTGATCGCCTGCTTCCTGCCGTCGTTGAAATTTCGGTCGAAACCAAAGTGGGCGGCGGCGGTCCGGGCATTCCCAATGTGCCGCAGCTTCCGGATGACTCGCCGTTCAAGGATTTCTTCGACGACTTTCTGAAGAAGCGCCAGGGCGAGGGCGGTGGCAGTGGTGGCGATGACAAGGATCGCACCGTGAGCTCCATGGGCTCGGGTTTCATCATTGATGCGGCGGGATTGGTTGTGACCAACAATCATGTGGTGGAAGGTGCAGAGGCCATCGAAGTCCACATGCAGGACGGCACCATCATGAAAGCCGAACTCGTGGGCCGCGATGCCAAAACCGATCTAGCGGTCATTCGCGTGAAATCTGAAAAGCCACTGCCCACGGTCACCTTCGGTGACAGCGACAAGCTGCGCATTGGCAATTGGGTGATGGCGATCGGCAATCCGTTTGGCCTTGGTGGTTCGGTGTCGCTCGGCATTGTGTCGGCACGCAATCGTGACATCAACGCCGGTCCATACGATGATTTCATCCAGACCGATGCCGCGATCAACAAGGGTAATTCTGGTGGACCGCTGTTCAGCATCAATGGTGAAGTTGTTGGCATTAATACCGCTATCTTCTCGCCTACGGGGGGCTCCGTGGGCATTGGTTTTTCGGTGCCTTCCAACACCGCCAAGGGTGTAATCAATCAGCTCATCAAGTTTGGCGAAACGCGCCGCGGATGGCTTGGTGTGCGCGTGCAACAAATCACGCCTGACATTGCTGAGAGCATGAGCCTGCAAGGTGTGAAGGGTGCGCTTGTTGCTGATGTCACCAAGGATTCGCCCGGCGCCAAGGCGGGCATTGAGGCAGGTGATGTGGTGTTGCAATTTGATGGCAAGCCCATTCGCGAAATGAAAGAACTGCCACGCGCCGTTGCCGAAGCCGAAGTCGGAAAGAAAGTTACAGTCAAAGTCCTGCGCAAGGGCAAGGAAGTTGAAGTTGCTGTTGAGCTTGGCCGCCTTGAAGACGGCGAGAAGCAGGTCGCAGTTGCAGGTGGCGGCGATGCCCCGACTGCAGCTGCAACAGTGACAGCACTCGGCATGACCGCCAGCACCATCACCAAAGAATTGCGTGAGAAGTACAAGCTTGATGAAAAGATTAAGGGTGCTGTGATCACCGAAGTTGCCAAGGATGGCGCTGCGGAAGAAAAGCGCCTCGAGGCAGGCGATGTCATCGTGGAGGCCGGGTCACGCCAAGTGACCGGTGCTGCAGATATTTCATCCGCGATTGCCGATGCAGAAAAAGACGGGAAGTCATCCGTGCTCTTTCTCGTGGCCAAGGCCGGCAAAGAAGGCGAAACGCGCTTCATTGCGCTGAAGCTGAAGAAATAAAAAGGTGGCGGGAGAGTTGCTCCCGCCGTTTTTGTCTCAAAGCATTTCGGAATAGCTAATCGGGTACCAGTCGTATCCCGTGGCGTTTTTTGCTACGTGGCCAGTTGATGGGAACGCTGCGTGATAAAAGCTCACCTGCATGCGGTCTGCCGATGCCATGTCCAAAAGTTTCTTGCGGGTTTCGACGGCGCGCGCCTTGTCGGCATCAAAGCCGAAGTGCCAATCGGGCTTGCGAGCAAAAATGCGCGGATCGTTTGAGGCATCGCCAATCACCATCAAAGTCTTGTTGCCCGATGAAACCACAAACGAGGTGTGGCCAGGCGTGTGACCGTCAGATTGGATTGCCGTGATGCCCGGTGCCCATTCCTTGGTCCATTCCGCCATTTTGAGATCCTTGGCATTGGGGCCGAAGACACGGCGCGCCACCTTGAATGCGCCGCGTGCTGCTTCCGGCACCGCGTTCATTTTGGCATCATCCATGAAATGCGCGTGATCAACGCCGGGCACAACAATTTCAGCGTTGGGATAAACCAGAGCGCCTTCCTTGCTGCGAAGGCCGTTGATGTGATCAGGGTGATAGTGTGAGATCAACACCTTATCGATTAGCTTGGGATCGATGCCCGCTGCGGTCATATTTGCGGCCATGCGCCCAGTCGTCGGCGCGCCATTATTGTTGAAACCTGAATCAATCAGCACCAGTTTTGTGCCTGTGTTGATCACCATCGTGTTGAACGTATTCACGACAGGCTTGGTTGGCATTATTGCGCTTCCATCAGCGCCAAAACTTCTTCAGCCTTGGCGTTGGGAAAACGCTTGGGGTCGAATTCACCCGTGGCCGTGCCATCATGCAACGACGTCACTTCGAAATCACCAACCTTGAAACGGAAAAATCCAGGCGCTTGCGTGCCCACCATGGGGGCTGCTGCGAAAGCGGGAAGGGCGAAACTTGCAGCAGTAGCGATAGATGATGCGAGTAAAGTACGACGGTCCATTAGTTTATTCTCCCTGATGTTTGCCCCGGATTGCGGAAGAAGCTGCGCTGTGATTGTGCAATTTATGTGACGGAGAAAGTAACAATTAACAAGTGAGGCGCGGCAGCAGGCGCAATCACCCACTGCCGCACGGATTTTTGGTGAGACTAGCTCAGCCCACTCAACTTAGGCCGACCAGCGATTTAAGTTCAATGGTCGAAGTCGTACATGCTGCTTCATCTTTTGCATCACGAGCCGCGACAGCCTTTTCCATCAGCGCTTTGGCTTTGGTGGTCATGGCCTCGTCAAGCTTCACGGTTTTCATCGCTTCCTCAACACGAGTGAGATCAGCAGCACAATCGGCAAAAGCCGGAGCAGCGAAAAGCGATGTTGCGAATGCAGCAGCAATGAGTGTCATTTTCATAGGGTAGTCTCCTTTTCAAAGGAAGCCTGCGCCAATACCGCAAATGGTTTGAGCAGAGTGCTTCCGCGTGAGTGCCACGCAAATGCGGCACGGGGAAAGGGTAGAAATCAAATGGAACGATCAAAGGGCGAGAGTGTGATCAATTAGGGCAGGGTGCCGATTAGGAATTGACCGTAAAATTGCCGTGCGCCTGACGGTACTTCAGCGGAGTGCTGTCGGTCCACCTTACGAAAGCCGACGAGAAAGGCGCTGAGCCCGAATAGTCGAGCATGCCTGCAATCCGCGAAATGGGAGCCTTGGTTTCGGCAAGTAAGTAACGTGCTTGTACTTCTCTCACTTGTTCGAACAGCTCGGAGAAATTTGTATTTTCTTTTGCCAGTTGTCTTTGAAGCGTCTTGGTATTGATGCCGAGAGCCTCGGATGCAGTTTCAATGCTGCACTGCCCCGACCCCATCAGGCTTGGAATAACCATTGCGACGGTAGATGTGACGCTTTGGTCAAACAAATGCATGCGCCGAATACGCTCGCCGACATAAAGCCGCATCAGCGGTCGGAGAAGCTTCAGCGTGCCAGTAGTCGGGTGGCTGAGAAATTTTCGATCAAATACAATCTCAATGTGATCAGATCCGAATTCAATCGGGCAGCGAAAACACTTTTCGTGCTCGCTGACATCATGTGGCTTGCGATGCTGGAATCGAATGACGATTGGATTTTCATCGGGGAGTCCTCCAACCACGCGTGTCAGCCCTACAGCATTGGCGACCGTGCGCTCTGTGACCTGTCGCGTTGGCAATGTAAGCCCATTGAAGAGCACCCGGAGCGTGACCTGATCCGCAGTCTCTGGCGCGATGAGCTGGAAGCCAAAACCGTTAGTCTGAAAGTGCCAGAACTTGACGGCCATATCGATCCATTCACCGATGGTGGATACAAACTTCGACATCAACAAGGTCGGTCCAAGATCGACATAGTTTGGTGAATGGTACTGCGCCAACAACAATCCAAAATCAGGAATGTCGTAACGCGTAGAAAGGGTTTCATAGAGCGCTGCGAAGGCGCGAAATGAAATCAACGAGTCAACTTTTGTCAGAGCAGAGAGCGGAATGCCCAACTCTCGCATGTGCTCACGTATATCTCCGCCATAGGGAACAAGAAACTCCTCAAGCCCAATGAGGTTGTTCGCGCGGATATAGGGTGTGTCTCGGATCATAGGCGGAGGTTAGTTTGTCCATCAAGGCTGTGAAGTTGGGCGAATGCATGTGCTTCGCAGTTACTTGACGATATATTCGTTCAGTATCGAGCCTTGATGTTTCATGTCCGCGTGAAATCAACCATTGGTTTAAAGCAATAAAAAAAAGCAACTAAAAATTATTTTCGATTCTTAGTGCGTCGCACCTCCGCGTGTCAACAACTTACGACACAAAGTACTTAAATGGCGACAGACCTTGTTGATCTTAGGGCATTGTCCTGAAATATGAAAATTATCGGGCCAAAAGTGAATAAATTGTGCCGAGCGATAAATTCATCGACATTGTTACAACACATTGAAAAAACGCGGCATTTGTGAAGTCTTTCGCGTTGACGCTGATACGCACTTGCGGCTAGCACAACCCAGTTAACAATTGCCTAACATTTTGGGCGGCGATTCTTGGGGGATTAAATATGTCGAGCAAGCACACGTCTGTTTTGAAATCCAAAGCGCTTTTGATGGCTTCAACTGCAGCTCTCTCGCTAGTTGCCAGCCTGATGTTGCCCACAAATCTCGCATACGCAGATGGCACCTATAGCAACGGCGGATTGGCCCCAGTCGCATTCCCTGGCAACCTCGACCCCTTTGTGATCAGCATACTTTCTCCCATACCAAGCTCGCTGGATTTAACCGCAGCTCAAAACACCACTCTCACATTCAACACCCTTAACATTCTGACGGCGGGCGCTGATAATGTCATCAATTTGAACGGAAATGACGTCAACTCGGCGGCATTCCATGGCCTCTGGCTCTGGTCAACAGTGTCCGACGTCGTTGTAAACGCCAACGCTGACATCACGTCGTTTACTGATTCTATCCACATGATCGACACGACGACTGGCGGACTGCTGGCAAACGGCGGTGGTGTTGGAACCCTGACATCGACGGCAGGCGACGGCGTGAATGCGCGCACCGGATTGGTGGCACCAGCGGCTTGATTGATATTCGTGACTTTGCCAGCATCACTGGATTTGACGATGGCATTGAAGCCTATGTGCAGGGCGCAGGCACCATGACCGTTCAGGCCAATGGCGACATCACTGGCGGTGCAGGTCTTGGCTCAGCAGGCGTCTACACTCGAGCAGTGACCGGGGCCACATTGATTGATGCGAACGGAAATATCACCGGGAACTCTTGGGCTGGAGTTGACGCAGTGTCAGTGGGCGGAAACATTTCAGTCACCGGAAACGGTAACCTGACAAGCACAGGTACAGGTGGAATAAGCAACGAGACTGACGGTGTGAAGGCCAGCGCTGCAGGCGGCGATGTGGCGATCACAGGCAACGGCATCATCTCGGGTGCGGATGACGGCATCGAAGCCTATACGACCCTCGCGGGCACGATGACCGTGCAGAACAATGGTGACATCACTGGTGGCGCTGGTGTTGGCTCGGCAGGTGTTTACACCCTCGTTGGCACAGGTGCCACGCTGATCAACGGTAACGGCAACATCACGGGCAATTCTTGGTCTGGTGTCAACGCTGCTTCGCTGGGTGGAAATATTTCAATCACAAGCAACGGCGATCTGACAAGCACAGGCATTGGCGGCATCAACAATACCACTGACGGTGTGTTGGTCAACGCTGCGGGCGGCAATGTAGCGATCACCGACAACGGCATCATTTCGGGCGCCGATGACGGCATTGAGGCTTATACAGTTGGCACAGGCTCAATCACCGTTGACAGCAATGGCAACATCGACGGAACCACTGCAGCCAACAATTCGTCGGGCGTTTATGCCCAGGCTGCTGCAGGTGCCGTGGCCATTACAAACAATGGCACTATTGATGGTTTTGGCTGGAATGCCATTGACGTGCTCACAACGAGCGGCAACATCAGTGTCCAAAACAACGGCGATATCACGGGTGCCGCAGCTGGTGCTTATGACGGTATCCTAGCGGTTTCTGGAACTGGTGAAGTGAATATTGGTGGAGTCAAAACAGGTGAAGTCGATATTGGCGGAGTTAAAACAGATATTTTTAGCACCAACGGCGAAATTTTCGGCAACTACGACGGTATTGGTGTTTCAACGGCTGGAAAGATTACAATTGTAGTTGACGAAAACGTCACCGGCCAGACCCATGACGGCATTTGGATCAACTCTGCGCTGAACACGTCTGCTGCCAACACAATCAAAATTCTGGATACTGCCACTGTGTCTGGTGCAACGGTTGGCAACTACCTTGCTTCAGGCATTGCCTTGGATATTGGTGCTGGGACAATGGTGGTCGACAACTTTGGTACGGTTACCACGCACCTCGATGATGGCTTGTCGGGCACGGCAGGCGGTACGGGTGTTTGGGCCAACACAGGCACCAACACTGTCAACAACAAATCGGGTGGTGAAATTATCGGTGGCCTTAGCGTTGCCAACGGCGTGCAGTTCACCCTGAACAACGAGGCTGGTGGCCTCTGGATTCCAAGCCTGCACAACTTCGTGACCTCTCCTGCCGACATCAATAACGCAGGCAACATTGAACTGCGTGCGGGCAAGACAGTGCTCGACAATGGCGTAACCGGCGCAGACATGCATAATTTGGCGACTGGCGTGATCGACATGACCTACAATGGCACCTCACCGCTTGCCACTGACTCGCTGTTTGTGAACGATCTATCATCGGCAGCTGGCAGCAAGGTTCAGTACAATGTCAACTTTACTGTTGCCAATAATACGGGCACCGAAAACGCTGTGGCGACCGACCAGACGACTGGCACAGGAGGCCTTGGAACCGCTGACACTATTGTATTCAGTGGCGTGCACACGGCATCTGGCGGCATCGTTGATCTTTCCATGGTAGGCACTGCAGCGGTCGCTTCCTCTGGGTCCATTGCGCTGATCAACCAATTCGGCTTTCCGGTAACGGGCAGTGCGGTCAGCGATGATCCGGGCCTTGGCGGCATGGCGAGCATCCTTGCCAACGAATCTGCAGGCTATTCATTCCTTGTTGACCCTTCGACTGGGGCAGTGATCTACAAACTCGTTGATGATCCAGTGTCAGGTGGCCTTTATCTGCAATGGGCTCCGAACATTACGGCTGAATCAATGGGCGCGTTTGCTGGCGGCAACTTGAGCGATGCAAGCACTTCTGGTTCGCGCATTGCTGGGGCGGCTGCCTCAGGCGGTGTTGGCGGAGCAGGCGCTGGTGGTGGTGGCGCGGCTTCGCAGATCGGCGATATCGCTGCTGCGAACAGCTACGGTCAGGCTGGCGCTTCTGGCGGTGCAGTGTGCGGTGACGGCAGCCGCACGACAGCTTGGGCTGCGGGCGATGGCGCATCGACAAACTATGATGGCGGCTCAGAGGGCGACACCGCCAACGGTTCGTTCGGCGTTGATTACGATCTTTCGTCAGATGCCTGCGGTCGCTTTGCCATTGGTGCCTTCGGCACAATTGGCCATGCGTCTTCCAGCTTTGCATCAGGCTCATCCGAGACCGACAGCCTCGGTGCAGGCGCTTACGCACGCGTCGCTGGCGGCAACGGTCTCTATGGTTTGGGTCTCGTATTGGTTGGCCAAGGCGAAACCGAGATGACCAATGCAGTGTTCGGTTCAACAGCAACGCAGGACTCGACGGGCGTTCTCGGCCTCGTCGCACTCGGCTATTCAACCCGCATGAGCGATACCTCAGCCCTCGATATGCGCGCCTATGCTTCGCAAGCAGTCATCAGTGGTGACAGCTTTACCGATAGTGTTGGTGTTCCAAATGACGGAAGCGAGGCTGACATCACGACAGTCGGCCTGCAAGCCACACTGTCTGCGGACCTGAGCGAAGCCACGACAGCCTTCATCGGTGCAGGCGTGCGTCATGTTATGATGAACCAGACCATTAATGCGCCCGGAACATCGATTTCCGGCAAAGCCGAAGCTGACTACGCCAATCTTGAACTCGGCCTGCGCCATCTGCTGGCTGACAACGTCACCCTCAGCGCTGCAGGCACGGGCGATTTCAGCAAGACCTCGAAGTCGTGGGGCGGCAAGCTCGGCTTGGCGATCAAGTTCTAATCAAAAGTATCGGGACCTTGGCGGCGGGAGAGAAATCTTCCGCCGTTTTCTTTGAAGTTCGACACGGCTTGATTTGTTAACCCTCGGCGCGCTACACTCCACCCATGCGCTATCTGCTGCCACTTTCGCTTCTGCTTCTTAGCTGCCCCTGAGGGCCGCCTGGGCTATGCCTTGGCTCTCTGGGGAAACTGACCTAGAAGCCAATCCGAAGCAGAGAGTTTTCCATCATGATGATTTCCCCTCGCGAGAAGTATCGCGCTTATTCTCCCGTCCCGTTGAAGGACCGTACCTGGCCTGACCGTGCGATCACGCAAGCTCCGACCTGGTGCTCGGTTGACCTGCGCGATGGCAACCAGTCGCTGATCGAGCCGATGGGCCATGAGCGCAAACTCCGCATGTGGAATGCGCTCGTCAAGATGGGCTTCAAGGAAATCGAGATTGGTTTTCCATCGGCCTCGCAAACTGATTTTGATTTCTGCCGCTTCCTGATCGACAACAACAAGATCCCAGATGATGTGACGGTGCAAGTGCTGGTGCAATGCCGCGAGGAATTGATCACCCGCACCTTCGAAGGCATTCGCGGGGCGAAGTCCGCGATTGTGCATTTCTACAATTCGACGAGCGAATTGCAGCGCCGCGTGGTGTTTCAAAAGGATAGGGCAGGGATCACCGAGATTGCGGTGGCGGGTGCGCGCCTGATCCGCAAACTCGCCGATGAAAGTGGCATGGCTGATGCGATCCGCTTTCAATATTCGCCGGAAAGTTTCACAGGCACCGAACTCGATTACGCAATTGAGATTTGTGAAGCTGTCATGGATGCAATTCAGCCGACGCCTGCAAAGCCGTTGATCCTCAATCTGCCGGCAACCGTTGAAATGTCCACACCCAACATTCACGCCGACCAGATCGAGTGGTTCTGCCGCACGGTGAAGAACCGCGACAGCCTGATCATCTCGCTGCATCCGCATAACGACCGGGGCAGTGCCGTGGCCGCAACCGAGCTCGCCATGATGGCGGGGGCGGACCGGGTTGAGGGCACGCTCTTTGGCAATGGCGAGCGCACCGGCAATGTCGATCTCATCACATTGGCGTTGAACTTGTTCACGCAAGGCGTTGATCCCAAGCTGGATCTGTCCAACATCAATGATCTCATTCGTATGGCTGAGTATTGCACGCAGTTGCCTGTGCATCCCCGCCATCCTTATGCAGGCGAACTGGTGTTCACAGCATTCAGCGGCTCGCATCAGGATGCGATCAACAAGGGCTTCAAGGCGATGAAGGCCTCGAACAAGCCTTTGTGGGAAGTGCCTTACCTGCCAATTGATCCGATGGATCTGGGGCGCAGTTATGAAGCCGTGGTGCGTATCAATTCGCAATCTGGCAAGGGTGGCATCGCCTATATCATGGAGACCGAGCACGGCATCGAACTGCCGCGCCGCTTGCAGATCGAATTTTCGAAAGTGGTGCAAGGCATCGCCGATGGCGAAGGTGTGGAGCTGACCGCAGACCGCCTGTGGCGCGCCTTCACGGAAGAATATCTCGAAGGCAATGGCACTTTCGGTTTCATCGAGCACACGGTGAAATCCGATCACGGCGAACAGCCCTTGTCGGCCAAGGTCTCGCGCGATGGAAAAGTGAAGACGATCAAGGGCCAAGGCAACGGCCCGGTTGATGGTTTCGTCGATGCATTGCGCAAAGAAAGCGGCCTTGCGTTTGATGTGGCCGACTACCGCGAACACGCAATGGGGCACGGTGCCAACGCAACGGCAATCGCCTATGTGGAAATCAGGCTGGGCAATGGCACAACCTTGTTCGGCGTAGGCATAGATCGTAACATCGTGGTGGCAAGCTTGAAGGCCGTCGTGAGTGCGGTGAACCGGGCGCTCAGGAAGTAGCCGAATTCAACCTTTGCAAATTGAGGCTGTTGTGTTAGTCTATGTGTAGAGGTTCACACATGACGACCAATCTTGCCCTTGATCCCGAATTGCTTGATCGCGCTCTGAAAGTCAGTGGCGAGAAGACCAAGAAGGCGACTGTAACCAGAGCGCTGGAAGAATTCATTGCGCGTCGAAGCCAGAAGAAGTTGCTCGACTTGATGGGCAGTCTCGAATGGGACAATAGCTATGACTATAAGACCGATCGCTCCCGCAAGTGACGCTGTTTGTTGATACGTCTGTCTGGTCGCTGGCATTCAGGCGCGATGACGTTCCAGATGTCCCGCAAGTCGCCGCACTCAAACAAGCACTGCAATCCGGGCAAGCCATAACGACCACAGGATTGGTCTTGCAAGAACTGCTGCAAGGCTTTTCAGGTCCGAAACAGGCAAGAACGTTGATTGATACATTCCGCAGCATCCCAATGCTTCAGCCAGACAGGCAGGATCACATCGACGCAGCAGAACTTCGCAATACCTGCCGCAAACGCGGCGTACAGGTCGGAACAATTGACGCACTGCTGGCACAGCTCTGTATCCGCCACGAACTGACCCTGCTAACAACGGATAGTGACTTTACGCATGTTGCGAAGCTGACAACAAAATTGAGACTGTGGATGTGAGACATCCATGATTGAATCTCTCGAGGCCCTCAGACCGACAGATAGCTGAGGCACTCACTTCCTCTCAAGCATCCCCAACCCTTTCATCACCTTCTCCCGCGCTTTTGCCACGCGGTCGGTTCTTGTCTTCTCCTGCTTGGCGGCTTCGATGTGAAGAATCCAGCTGCGTTGTCGTCCGGGTGTCAGGGCTTCGAATGCTTCGCGGTACTCGACATCTTTCACCAATGCGGTTTCGAGTTCGGCGGGGCGTGCGACTTTTTTGTTGGCGCTGAAATCGACCTTTGCGCCTGAGCGTTCCAGCTGGATTGCGGCGTGGATGAAGCTCTTCAAAACGACTTCGCGTGAGGTTATCTCTTCGAGCGAAGTAAACTTGATCATCCGTACACTGTGCGAATTGGCTCCCGGTGCAACTAAAATTCCCTCTGGGTCCGGCAGCAGCACACCTTTGAAGAAACTCAACGCGCAAAATTCTTTGAAGCCTGCCAGCAGTACAACATTGCCACCTTCAAAACAGTAACACGCCTGCCGCCATTTCAGCTCTTCATCAAGCCCGCAGGCGAGAAGGACTTCGCGCAAGGCAGCGAATTCCTGTTTCCAGGTTTCGCGCTTGGCGAAATAGGTTTCAAAGCGTGGGTTGCGTCCGGGCATTGCTCCACTTTAGCATGATCAAGGTGTTGGCGTGTACCTGCGGTCATCGCATTGTTGATTTCGACGCCCATGACATCTGCAATCTCACTCTTCCATCGCTTGTGATTTTCGACTGCATCGATTGAGTCACCGACGCGTTTCACATCGCGCGTTTTGAACTCATTGCTTCATACGAGCCATGCGATATCCCCATTGCAATCTAAAATTTTCAGGGGGGACAGATCACGCGCATTTCCAATCAGTTAAAAATGGTATTGTATAACGCAATTCCGCGAAGTTAACCCTGAAGCAGCAAGCAGTTACCAAGTCTCTTGCTAAATATCTCAAATTGTAATGATATCAGGCACAGGAGGCCATCCTAAAGCGACCTCAACCGGGAGATGAGTTAGACATGATTACGCGTCGTCAATTGCTTGGTACCAGCGCAGCACTTGCTGCAGGTGCTGTTACAACGGGTTCGGCATTTGCTGCTGCTCCCATGCTGGGCGCAATGCCCGCTTCTGTTCATCGCTACAAGCTTGGTGATTTGGAAGTCACCGCGATGAGCGATGGTCTGGTGACCTTGCCAGAACCATGGACCGTGTTCGGCGAAAACCAGAAGCCAGAAACCGTCAAAAAGCTGGCTGCTGAATATTTCCTGCCAACCGAAACCCATTCGATCAGCTTCACACCCGTTGTTGTCAATACGGGTAAGGAACTCGTGTTGTTCGACACAGGCTGGGGTGCCGGCAATCCTGGTCGTGGACAACTTGCTGTATCGCTTGCTGCAGGTGGCTACACCACCGACCAGATTGATGTTGTTGTGCTCACTCACTGCCACCCCGATCACATGGGCGGCCTGATGGATGGCGACAAGCCAGTATTCAAGAACGCACGCTATGTTGTGGGCGAGACCGAATATAATTTCTGGTCAAACGCTGCTCAGGATACGGGCGGCACCAAGGATTTCTACCAGCTCACCAAAGCCAAGCTCACGCCACTTGCCGCCAAGACGACTTTCGTCAAGGCTGATGGCGCCGTTGCTGCTGGCATTACCGCAGTCGCAACCCACGGCCACACGCCTGGTCACATGTCGTACCGTCTCGAAAGCGCTGGCAAGCAGGCCATCGTTTCTGGCGACGTGTGCAACCATTCAGTTCTGTCGATGCAGAAGCCGGAATGGCATGTACTGTTCGACATGGACAAGGAAAAGGCTGTGGCAACGCGGAAGTCGTTCCTCGACATGATGTCGACAGATCGCATTCCGCTGATCGGCTACCACATGCCATTTCCGGCTGTGGGCTTTGTTGAAAAGCACCGCCGTGGTGGCACGCACTTCCATTGGCAGCCAGCAAGCTACCAGTTCGCTGGTTGAGTTCAGCTGTTCTGAAATTGAAACGCCCGGGCGACGAGCCCGGGCGTTTTTCTATGCAAATGAGTTCAAGGCGACCTGGTAATCCTCCCATTCTCAATGGGACTTGATGGCAGAATTCACGCGTTGATCGCGCGCTCCTGGTCCTATCTGGTGGGCCAGAGCCAGCTTCAATGTGAATTAAGTCGCGGGGGCCAAGTCAGCGTCTCCAAAGAGCAATTACCGGACTTCAGCTCAGCAGAGAAAGTGTCGTCGCGTTCGACGAGGCGGTGTGCTTGCATGATAAAATCGTCAGTGTACGGATAAAAAAAGGGTAACGTCCCCAATACGTCTTATCGACCGACGTTCTGTGGCAATTTGGGTGCTGCTTGCCGTAGACTATGATATTCCTTCGGTACATCATTTGCATTTCTTGCCCATATGTTGTCTTTGGCAGTACCGTATGCCGCCTTGACTCCTTCACCTGACATGGCGCGATCAACAGCCTGACCGACGCCTGTGGACGAGGAAAGGGCAAAAACGTCGCGTGTCAATTCGACTTCGGTTGAAATGTAGACGACGGAAGTATCAGCGGGCGCTCCCATCAGGCGCGCCCATTCGAGCAGTTCAGTTGTGATGACAGTCTTGTCAACCTGCTGCTGCAACTCACATGCACGATCAAATCTGTCTCGCAGCTTTGAAATCCGTTTCCAGTCTGCCGTTTTACGCATGGCAAACAACCCATCTCGTTGATTGGATCTGTGGAGAATTGCATCAGATTATGGCAAATGATTGGCGCAACTCATTCAATGAGTGAGTAACCTCACCTTTTAAGCCAATGAGTGATAGGACTGGCAGTCATCTTGGGGTCGGCGTGGTTGGCAGAGTCTGACACGGACGATGCGCTGATGGTTCTGCACTGCAACGCTATGATGGGCCTGCCGTGTGGATCGGAAAGCTTTCTAAAAAAGATCGAAAAGAAAACAGGCCGCGCACTGGACTATCGCCCCGCGGCAGGCCAAAAAAACCGGAGAGGGGAGCAGAGAATGCCAGAAAAGAGTAATGGACTGCACCCCATAAGTGAGACACGGTTTAGATAGGCGACAGCGGAGTTTTAAGAATGATAATCGAACTTTTTATTGCGATCGCGATGATTTGGGCGGCAGGTTATCTTGGTTATTTTTTGCATAAGATCACGCTTCCTGGACTAATTTCGGGAAAAGTTCAGGCTCGCGGCAGGCATTACACAAAGTCAAGTGAACCTTTGAGGTTTTGGTTCTGCATCGTTTTCTTCGTTCTAATGTTTTTGATGATGTGTTTCGTAAGCGTGATTTGGACACTGCATGTTTGGACGAGGCTAAACCAATATTTGTAAAAATTTATTGATAGGTTGAGACATATAACGCCAATCAACACCGATCACCCGTTTAAGGCTCAGGCAGGGATTGATTGTTCTTAGCACGGCTTGGGCGGCGGGCCACGGTTATGATGGGATGATGGGCGGTTGTTGTTTGCCGGACCTAAAGTTCCAGCACCTTTTCAACGCTCACTACCTGATGATTGCCATAGCCGTTGAAGCGGGTTGAGGTGGCGATGCCGTAGGCGCCGAGGGTGCCGAATTCGATGAAGTCGCCTTCCTTGAGATCGGCTGTTAGCTCGAGCTTGTGCGGCAACACGTCAAGTGGATCGCAGGTGGGACCGAATGTCTTCCATGTCTTGGCGACACCTTCCACTTCGCGGCCATTGCGAATGACGCGGTGCGGTGGTCGCAAATCCGGGACCTGCATCCACTCCATCAACCCACCATAAACACCATCGTTGATGAAAATGTCATCGCCATCCGAGCAGACAAGTTTGACGCGCGTGAGCAGGGACATGCAGGTTGCGACCATGCCACGACCAGGCTCGCATTCAAGTGCAGGGCGGTTCTTGCCGAAGCTGCGGATGACCGCATCTTCAATCACGCGGAAGAAAATATCGGGCTCAGGTGCCGTCGACAGCATGTAGTTTGCGGGAAAGCCACCACCCACATTGAGCTTGGCAATGGCAACGCCACAGCTTGCGGCAATGCGTGCGGCTGCTTCAATGTGGCGGACATAGACGCTTGGCTCTTTGCTTTGTGAGCCGGGATGGAAGGTCAGCACGGGTTTATAGCCGAGGGCAGCAGCTTGCTTCACCAGTTCGATGGCGACATGCTCAGGCGCACCAAATTTGGTTGAAAAGTCATGCGCGGATGAGCCACGCTCTCGCGGCAAAACAAAGCGCACGGCAAGTTCCACGGATGGATCCTTGCCAATGATCGATGCAATCTTTTCGATCTCTTCCTTGCAGTCCACAGCAAAGCGGCGGCAACCAAATTCGCGGTAGGCGTCTTCGATCTCGCGGCGCGACTTCACCGGATTGTGGTAGTGGAATGTCGCATCAGTTTGGGCGGCGCGCACTGACTTCATTTCATGCACGCTGGCCACGTCCCAGGTTTTGATGCCAACTTGAGCAAGTGTCGAGAGAACTTCGTGCGAGGGATTGCACTTCACGGCAAAAGAAACTTCGCCCGGAAATTTGCGCAGGAACAGTTTAGCGCGTGACTTGAGTTCGGCTGCCGAAAAACAGAAAATCGGCTCGTCTGGCTTGAGGGACTGCGCCACCTGTGCTGCATCCTTGAAACTGCGCGCGAGAATGGTCACATCGTCTTGGCGAAAGGCTTGGTTCATCGGGCATTCTCCTCAGGTTCGGAAAGAGTATGATCGGGACGCGACGGAAAACAGACGGCATTGTGTTGCTATCAGCCGTGATCACCGTCATATTGACGGGTGAATCGGCGGAGTAGGGCGATGTTGACCGCAAAAGATGAAGAATTGATTGGGCTTTTGCGACTGAATGCCCGCGAGCCAGTTGCGAGTCTGGCACGCAAACTCGGCCTTTCACGAACCACAGTGCAAGACCGTTTGCGGCGCCTCGAAGAGAGTGGTGCAATTGCGGGCTACGCTGTAAAAATGGCCGGACGAAATTCGCCCCACGCCTATACCGCGATGATCATGCTCTCGGTGGAGCCGCGCAAGCAAGTTGAAGTGGGAAAACTTCTCTCCACGCTGCCACAAATAGAAGCCTTGTGGAGTGTCTCCGGTAAATTTGATTTTATGATAATGGTAGGCACAAGCTCGGCGGATGACATGGACAAACTGATAGACCGGATGAACGAAATGCAAGGTGTCGTTGATAGCGAAACGGCTGTCATTCTTTCGACCAAATTGGATCGGAGATGAAATGATGCGCGCTCTATTCGTTTTGATATTTTTGAAAGTTTCAATTCTCGTGCCGCAGGCATTTTCACAAACGCGAGAAGTGCCACGCAATCAAGCTGAGGTCACACTTTCATTTGCGCCGATTGTGAAGCGCACCGTGCCTGCGGTCGTCAACGTCTACACCAAGACGGTGATCCGTGAACGTCCGCGCGCGGGCTTCCTCAACGATCCAATCTTCCGTGAGTTTTTTGGTGATGGCAGTTTTGGCCGCCAGCGAGAGCGCGTAGCAAATTCCCTGGGCTCAGGCGTGATTATTGACACCAATGGCATCATCGTCACCAATCATCATGTTGTTGCTGGTGCCACAGATATTCAAGTCGTTTTGTCCGACAAGCGCGAGTTTGCAGCAAAGCTTTTGCGCTCGGATGAAAAGACTGATCTTGCCGTTTTGAAAATTGATACGCGCGGCGAGGAGTTGCCTGCCCTGCGTTTTGCCAATTCGGATGATCTGGAAGTCGGCGATCTGGTATTGGCGATCGGCAATCCATTCGGCGTCGGGCAAACGGTGACATCAGGCATCGTCTCGGCACTGGCGCGCACGCAAGTGGGTGTGACCGACTATCAGTTCTTCATCCAGACTGACGCTGCGATCAATCCCGGCAATTCCGGCGGAGCACTCGTTAACATGCGCGGTGAACTCGTTGGTATCAACACGGCGATCTATTCGCGCTCGGGCGGATCAATTGGCATCGGCTTTTCCATTCCATCCAACATGGTGGAAACCGTTGTGCAATCAGCAGAGGCTGGCGGCCGCGTGAAACGGCCATGGCTTGGCGGAGACTTTCAGGATGTGACCGCTGATATCGCAGAGAGTTTGAACATGGCGCGGCCCGAAGGAGCGCTTGTCCTGTCGCTTCATAACGAAAGCCCATTGCGAAAAGCAGGTTTGAAACGTGGCGATGTGATCATCGCGGTTGATGGTCGTTCGACCGAGAACGCGCAGGAGCTGGGATATCGTTTTGCAACGTCACCCATTGGTGGCACGCGCATTGTTGAATACCGCCGTGGCACAAAGTCTTTCCAGGCGAACGTCGCGCTGATCACAGCACCAGAAACAGTGCCGCGTGATCAAACCAAGTTGAAGGGTGATCATCCGCTGACAAGTATTGTTGTGGCAAATCTTTCGCCCGCTGTTGCGGAAGAATTGGGGATGGCCGTCAATGCGGAAGGCATCGTGATTTTGGAAGTGCCCAATGGCCCACCGCGCAAGTTTTTCCAGAAGGGCGATATTATTCGTGAAGTGAATGGACAAGTGCTTGCCAAAGTCAGCGATCTTCGTGAAAGTGTAGCCAATCCGGTTGATATCTGGAACCTCGGCATCGAGCGCGGCGGACAATTGTTCCGGCTTCGGTTGAGGTGATGGCCATGATTGAGTTTTTTCAGCTGCAATGATAACGTATTCCATATGACGAACTTACTTGACCGCGCCATTGAGAAAACCAAGACTCTTCCTGCCTCGCGGCAAGACGAATTGGGCGCCATGCTGCTTGAGCTAGTCGATCAGGATAGCTCGAGTTTGGCTTTGTCACTCGAACAGCAGACGGAGGTACGTCGTCGCATGAGTGCAAAGTCTGAGCTGGTTCCACAGGAAGAAATGGAAGCATTTTTTCGCAAGCTGACCTGATGCGGGTCAGTTTTTCCAAAGCTTCTCAGATCGATATTCAATCGATTTTTGACTATATCCTTCCTGAAAATCCAGCAGCTGCACGTCGAGTTGTGACCGCCATTGAAAGTGCAACAACAAGGCTTGAAGAATTTCCTCTTTCCGGCCGGACTGGCGCAGTAGAGGGAACGCGAGAGCTGGTCATTACGCAGCTACCATACATCGTCGTCTATAGGGTCCGCCAAGATTTTGTTGAGATCGTGGCTGTATTTCATGCTGCACAAAACAAGCCACGAGGATTTTGAGGGAGATGAATGGCAACTCTCTTTGAGAAAACCGGACTAGCAAAAGAAGCACCGCGTCCCCTTGCTGATCGGTTGCGGCCTGCGCGGCTTGGTGATGTCGCGGGGCAGGATCATTTGGTGGGTGAGGAAGGCACGCTAACCCGCATGCTTGCATCGGGGCGGATCCCATCGATCATCTTGTGGGGACCTCCTGGCACGGGCAAGACAACGATTGCGCGATTGCTTGCCGGTGAAACTGGATTGGCGTTTGAGCAAACCTCGGCGATTTATTCTGGCGTTGCCGATTTGCGCAAAGTGTTTGAGCAGGCGCGCATTCGCCGGGAGCAGGGGCGTTCAACGCTTTTGTTCGTTGATGAAATTCATCGCTTCAACAAGGCACAGCAGGATAGTTTCTTGCCTTATGTTGAAGATGGAACGATCACGCTTGTGGGTGCCACAACTGAAAATCCGTCGTTCGAATTGAACGCCGCACTGTTGTCGCGCGCGCAGGTGCTGGTGCTGCATCGCCTTGATGAGGAAGCGCTCGGACAATTGTTGAAGCGTGCAGAGATGCATGAGCGTCGCGCACTTCCCGTTGATGAACAGGCCAAGGCCGCAGTGCTTGCGATGGCAGATGGTGATGGCCGCTATTTCCTCAATCTCGTTGAAGAAATTTTTGTAGCGGTGCCCGAAGGTGCCGCGGCCATTTCAACTGAGCAATTGGCGCGCACGGTTTCAAAGCGTGTACCGCTCTATGACAAGGCGGCTGATGGTCATTACAATCTGATCTCAGCCTTGCATAAATCCGTGCGCGGTTCCGATCCTGATGCAGCACTCTATTGGTTGGCGCGCATGTTGGCGGCGGGAGAAGACCCGCTGTTCCTGTGTCGACGCGTTGTTCGCATGGCTTATGAAGATGTGGGTCTTGCTGATCCCGAGGCTGTGCATCAGGCGCTTGCCGCAAAGGATGCGTTCGAATTTCTGGGATCACCGGAGGGCGAGCTCGCACTTGCGCAAGCGGTTATCTATGTCGCGACGGCACCCAAGTCGAATGCTGTTTATGTGGGGTACAAAGGGGCGATGGCGCGCGCCAAAGAAACCGGATCGCTGATGCCGCCAAAGATCATTCTGAATGCGCCAACCAAAATGATGAAAGAGCAGGAATATGGCGCGGGCTATCGCTACGACCATGACGAGCCGGAAGCCTTTTCTGGCCAGAACTATTTTCCGTCCGCAATGGAGCGCGAGCGTTTCTATGTGCCTGTCGAGCGTGGCTTCGAACGCGATGTGCAAAAGCGATTGGCGTATTGGTCGAAGCTTCGAAAAGAGCGTCAGTCGTGATCAGGATGTTGCCGATTACTTGCGGCCACAGCAGCCACGCGTTCAGGCCCGTCAAGTTCTTCCGAGGTGCCTGACTCGTGAACATTGATCAGTTCAGAAAACCAGGGCACGCGGCTTTCGATGGAATCCTGGGAGATGGGTTTGATGTCTTGCGGATGGTCAAACGCGCCAATCATCAATCCTATGTCGTCTGATTTAAGTGGATCAAAAAACAGAGGTGTTCCGCATTTTTGGCAAAAACCGCGTTCGACATCAGCAGACGATTGGAAACGCCCTGGCTCGCCTTTGGTCCAGACCAAATCGCGCTTCGACGTTCCAACGATCGCTGCAAAAAAATTTCCGACGGCTTTTTGGCACATGCGACAGTGACAGATGTGAGCGTTGTCGATCAGCTCACTGGTTCTGAAACGTATCGAACCGCACTGGCAGCCGCCGGAGTATGTCATTTGTTAAGCTTTGCTGCGTGATGCATCAACGCTGAACGGGCCAGCGCCTGTTGTAGCCAGCCACAGGAATGCAAAGCTGAACATGATGGCGAGTTCGCCACCATTCAGCAGCGGAAAGAAGCTGCCGGGTGCATGGGCCATGAAATAGGCAACAGCCATGAAGCCAGCGAGAACGAACGCTGTGGTGCGCGTGAACAGGCCAAGCACGATGAGCGCGCCGCCGACCAGTTCCAAAATACCCGTGAAGTTGAGCATGGCACCTGGCATGCCACCGAACATGCCCTTGAGCGCGTCATTGATTGGAAAGCCAAAAAGTTTGGCGGTGCCGTGCTGCATGAAAAGCAGACCTGTCATGATGCGCAAAGCTGCGTGTGTATAGCCAGACCAAGATGCTGGAAGAATGCCGTTTAACATAGTGAAGTTGTCCCTTTGTTGGTTACGGGCGCGAGACTAGCAGCAGAAAAATTATGTAACAAGTGGGATTGCAGATTGGTCTGTTGAAAATTGAAGACTCGCATGTGAAACTGCGTGCGAGGAGCTACGGCGATGGACGAGTCACAGTTTGGCAAAAACGACGGGCGCGGTGGCTGGACTCCCGAAAAGCCGATCAGCTATGGCCCTGCCTTCATGTGGCCTCCGCAACCTAAAGCTCTCGCGAAGTGGTTCTTCGGTTTTCCAGGATATTTGCTGCCATGGAACTTGTTTTACGCAGTGTTCGCGCTTGCCATTTGGGCCTGGCTCACACCAGCACTTGAAAATTTCAAAAATTTTTCGCTCTATTGGTCGACGGTTATTCTCGCGCGAAATATGGTGCTGGCCATTCTCGTCTATGGCGCTTGGCATCTGTGGTTCTATGTTTGGAAAAAGCAGGGCACTTCGTTCAAGTACAACAAGCAGTGGCCAAAAGAATCCAGCGTCTTTGCCTTCGGCAACCAGACTTATGACAACATGTTCCACACACTGGCGAGTGGTGTTCCTATCTGGACAGCTTATGAACTTCTATTGATGTGGGCCTACGCCAACGGCATTGCACCGATGATCAGTTGGGAAACCAACCCGATCTGGTTTGTCGCCATGTTTTTCATCGTGCCATTCATTCATGAAGTCGGTTTTTATTTTGCGCATCGCTTGTTGCATGTGCCGTTTCTCTATGAAGCGGCGCACAAGCTGCACCATCGCAATGTCAATCCTGGTCCATGGTCAGGTTTGTCAATGCATCCGATTGAACATGTATTCTATTTTTCGACGATCCTGCTGTTCTTCTTCATTCCGGCGCATCCTATTCACATGATCAATCTGGCAAATCGATTGGGTGTTTCGCCAGCACAAGGTCACACCGGTTTTGATCGCATGGAATTGGGCGATGAAACGACGTGGGATGTCAGCTACTACGCACACTATCTTCATCACAAATATTTCGAAGTGAACTACGCCGACGGCATGGTGCCACTGGATCGCTGGTTTGGATCCTTCCACGACGGCACGCCGGAGGCACACGAGGCAATGAAAGCGCGGCGGAAAGATATTCGTCTTTAGAATTGAGTTTTCAATCAGGCCGTTTCAATTTCGCGCGCTACTGCGTTCGGCATGGGTGGGGCAATTCCATCTTCCCGCATTCCCTCAAGATGAAATGAAATTGCTTCGCGGATCATCTGTTCGGTTTCAGCGAGAGTATCGCCCGTCGCGATACAGCCCGGCAAGTCCGGTACATAGGCACCGAAGTTGCTACCAACTTTTTCAATGACGACGGCGTAGCGCATGTCAGTAAACCTTCTTCAGTCCAGCTTGCTTGAGGATGCTGTTTTCCATAGCAGGTGAGACGTCATCAGACAACTTTCCAGAAATTGTCACTCTTCCGGATTTGCGGTCGTGTTTGAATTGCCGATGACTGCCTCGTGTTGACAAATGAAACCATCCGTCTGATTCAATCAGGCGGATGATTTCCTTGACCTTTGTTGGCATTGATCACGAACACCCACTCGTTGATCCGCAAGTGTCGCACTTCATGCAGGTGCCGTTTCTGACCATTGTGTAGTTGCCGCATTCGCCACAGCAATCGCCTTCGTAGCCTTTGAGCTTGGCTTCGGTGCGGCGGTCCATTTGCTTCATCACTAATGGTTCGGCGAAGGTGACTTGCGCCGTCATTGTTGTTTCAGCAATCGCGAGCGATCCTTCCGTTACCGTTGCGGCGCGCATTTGCAGCGCGTGGGCTGGTGACGACGATGTGTGTTGCGGCAGGTTCAGCACATTGGCGAAGTTGGTCTTGCGCACAAAGCCGGTGGAGAGATAGCGCTGCGCCGGAGCCGAGCTTTCCTCAACGCCTTTGCCGAGTGCGTCAAATCCAAACTCCGATGGATCGACGTGAGCGAGATCGTTGCGTCCGAGGTAGGACACTGCAAGTTCGCGGAACACATAGTCGAGGATCGACGTTGCGTTCTTGATCGAGTCATTGCCTTGCACCATGCCTGCGGGCTCGAACTTCGTGAAGGTGAACGCATCAACGAATTCTTCCAGCGGCACGCCATATTGCAGGCCAACCGATACGGCGATGGCGAAGTTGTTCATCATGGCGCGAAGGGCTGCACCCTCTTTGTGCATGTCGATGAAGATTTCGCCAACACGGCCATCATCATATTCACCTGTGCGGAGGTAAACCTTGTGACCACCGACGACGGCTTTCTGCGTGTAGCCCTTGCGGCGACCGGGCAGGCGTTCGCGCTCGAACTGGCGTTCGATGACACGCTCGACAATCCGTTCGACAACGGTTTCAACGCGGCCCGTCTGCGATTTTGCAGCGAGCACTTCGGCGACATCATCCTGCTCATCATCATCGGCAATGAGTTGCGAGGACAGCGGCTGCGAAAGTTTCGAGCCATCGCGATAAAGCGCATTTGCCTTGATGCCGAGTTTCCACGACATCATGTAGGCGGCGGTGCATTCCTCAACGCTCGCATCATTCGGCATGTTGATGGTTTTGGAAATCGCACCCGAAATAAAGGGCTGTGCTGCTGCCATCATGCGGATGTGGCTGTCAACCGAGAGGAAGCGCTTGCCGATGCGACCGCACGGATTGGCACAATCGAACACGGGGAGATGCGCATCCTTCAAACCAGGGGCACCTTCCAGCGTCATCGCACCACAAACATGGACGTTGGCCTTGTCGATATCGCTCTTGGAGAAACCAGCATGAGCCAAAAGATCAAACGAGAAATCATTGAGCTGCTCGTCAGAGATTTTCAAAACCGTTTTGCAGAAATCTTCGCCCAGCGTCCACTTGTTGAACACGAACTTGATATCGAAAGCGGAAGCCAAACCAGATTCAACTTTTTCAATTTGCGCATCGCCAAAACCCTTGGCGCGCAAAGCTGCGTGGTTGAGGGCAGGGGCATCGGCAAGCGAGCCGTGACCAACCGCATAGCCGATGATCTTTTCGATCTGCTCTTGCGAATAGCCCAGCGTGCGGAGTGCTTCTGGCACCGCCTGGTTGATGATCTTGAAGTAACCACCACCCGCGAGCTTCTTGAATTTCACCAAAGCGAAATCCGGCTCGATACCTGTGGTGTCGCAATCCATTACAAGACCAATGGTGCCTGTGGGGGCAACAACGGTTGCCTGCGCATTGCGGTAGCCATGCTTTTCACCAAGCTCGACGGCAAGATCCCAGGCACGGCGCGAGGCTGCGGCGAGTGACTTGTCTGGCAGATCATTTTCATCGAGTGGTACCGGACCCGTTGCCAGGCCTTCATAGCCAACAGCAGCACCATAGGCCGCGCGGCGATGGTTGCGCATCACTTGCAACATGTGCTCGCGGTTTTTTGCAAAGCCTGCGAAGGGTCCGCGTTCGCCAGCCATTTCAGCCGAGGTCGCGTAGGAAATGCCCGTCATGATCGCCGAGATCGCAGCGCAAATCGCGCGGCCTTCGTGGCTGTCATAAGGAATGCCCGCAGTCATGAGAAGACCGCCGATATTGGCAAAGCCCAAACCGAGTGTGCGATACTCGTAGGACAGGCGCGCGATTTCCTTTGATGGGAATTGTGCCATCAATACCGAGATTTCAAGAACGACCGTCCACAGACGAACGGCGTGTTCGTAGGACGCGATGTCAAACGAGCCATCGGCTTTTTTGAACTGGATCAGGTTCAGCGAAGCAAGGTTGCAGGCCGTGTCATCAAGGAACATGTATTCCGAGCACGGGTTCGATGCGCGGATTTCGCCAGACGCCTTGCACGTGTGCCAATCATTGATCGTGGTGTGGAACTGGATGCCAGGATCAGCAGACGCCCAGGCGGCGTAACCGATCTTGTCCCAAAGAGCACGGGCCTTCAGGGTCTTCATCACCTTGCCAGAGCGGCGTGCAGTGAGGTTCCAGTCTTCATCACGCTCGACTGATTTCAGGAAATCATCGGTGACGCGCACAGAGTTGTTGGAATTCTGGCCAGAGGCCGTCCGGTAAGCTTCGCCATCCCAATCGGTGTCATATGTATCAAACTGGATGTCGGTGTAGCCTTGGCGCGCAAACTGCACAACGCGCTTGATGTAATTGTCCGGCACCATGTTGCGGCGCGCATCTTTGACGGCGCGCTTGAGGGCAGGGTTCTTTTCAATCTCGAAGCAATCCTGACCAGGGCCTTCGCAATTGACGCAAGCCTTCATGATCGCAGCGAGATGCTTCTTCACAATCTTTGAGCCAGTGACGAGCGAGGCAACCTTCTCCTCCTCCTTCACTTTCCAATCGACATATTGTTCGACATCGGGGTGATCAACATCGACGACGACCATCTTGGCCGCGCGGCGCGTGGTGCCGCCAGATTTGATGGCGCCCGCAGCACGATCGCCAATTTTCAGGAACGACATCAAGCCAGATGACTTGCCGCCGCCCGAAAGTTTTTCGCCTTCGCCGCGCAGATAGGAGAAGTTGGAACCAGTGCCGGAGCCATATTTGAACAGGCGCGCTTCACGCACCCACAAATCCATGATGCCGCCTTCGTTCACCAGATCATCCGAAACCGATTGGATGAAGCAGGCATGTGGCTGCGGATGCTCGTAAGCCGACTTGGATTTGGTCAGTTTTCCGGTCTGGAAATCAACATAGTGGTGGCCCTGTGATGGACCATCGATGCCGTAAGCCCAGTGCAGGCCAGTGTTGAACCACTGTGGCGAATTCGGCGCGCACATTTGCTTGGCCAACATATAGCAATGCTCATCGTAGAAGGCGCGGGCGTCATTTTCCGAATCGAAATAGCCGCCCTTCCAACCCCAATAGGTCCAGGTACCAGCGAGGCGATTGAACACTTCGCGCGCTGAACGTTCGCCGACAGTTTTGGTTTCAGCAGAATCAGCTTCCGAGCGCCACAGCCAGGAGGGAATGGTTTCTTCCTCGACGCGCTTCAGAGCGGCAGGAACGCCAGCTTTACGGAAATACTTCTGGGCGAGAATATCGGTTGCAACTTGCGACCAGGCAGCAGGCACCTCAATATCCTCTTGACGGAACACGATTGATCCATCGGGATTCTTGATTTCACTGACAGCCTTGCGGAAATCGATGCTCGCATAAGCATCCTGGCCTTCAGTCGTATAGCGCCGCTCAATCTTCATGTTTCTTGCCCTCGTCCTTTGTTTTATTTCGCGCGAACCCCAACAGCTCACACGACAACGCCCACGGGTCATTTTCACCCATGTTTGACGCTAGTCCCACTGTTTTGGCGAAGTTACGCCCCCATAACGCTCGGCAGAAACAGGGGTGCAAAAACGCCGCCCCCCAGCCTCACTCGGTTAAACCTTCAGCCTCGTCGTCTTGGAACTCATACTAATCCAAACCGTCCCAATCGTCAATATCCTGTGTATGAAAATCGCTATCAACACTAGATATTGTGTTCAGCTGCCTTTGTCTGGCGCAGCTTGTGCTCTGAACACGCTGATCCTCACCCGATTCTGGACCGTCACTCAAGCGTCATGAACATGCTGATCAACCGTCAAAATTTTCCGGTGGGAACAAGTTACGTGGGCCTTGACAGGATTCGTTCGATTGCAAGGGGGTGGGAGGGGAAAAGAAATATATTTTTGTTGGAGGAGGACGTGCGAGACTCAGACGCAAAGCATTGCGCGGGCATCATTTTCCGTTTTCAGAAAATAGTCCTTGACAATGTTCCGGTAACGTTCTAAATTATGGCTTCGATCCGGTTCGACTCACAAGGTTGCACCCCGCTTCCCCGAAAGGGGGCCTCCTCAATCGATCGGGGAGGTTTTGACATCGTGAATATCAACGCAACGCCACCGTTGCGTGAGGCCCATCACGCCGGGCCGAAAAGCGTGCACCCCCCAGGAGGCCTCCTGAACCAAGGGGTGAGGTGTGTGGTGAGAATTAAATCAACTCATAGACTTACGCTTTGGCAGCGGCTCCATCGTGCTGACAGCCGCGAGTAAACCAAGAAAATCAGCTCGTCGCCATCGCCAGTGGCTACACGTCATCTTCATCACCGACGAAAACTCTTAAAAACACCCAAACCGGAATTGGCTTTTGCCGCCGGAATTCAAGATCTATGCGACTTGCACATTCATGCCAAATTGTCTAAAATCTCCGCTTGTGAGTTTGACCCTCAGCCCAAAGTTGATACTGTCTTGCTGTGAGGTTTGCGAGCTGGGATAATGTCATAGCGAATTGGACTAACGCAATCACACTACCTTCCATTTACAGTGGGCGAAATTACAGAAATATTTGCGATTTTAGTTCTACCAAGTCATAGCTTAAGTCCATCAACGAAAATTGAATTAGGGCAACATAAGGGAACAACCGTATGGCAAATATTTTGGGTACGGCAGGTAGCGACAATTTGGTTGGTACTTCGGAGGATGATTTCTTCATCGGCGATCCGCAGTTGGCAGGGTTCACAGTAATTGTCTCTGGCAACAACGGAATTACGGGAAACCTGAGCTCAGTCAGTCCCACCTTTTCAACCGACGGCGACCACATTGCATTCGTTTCAGCAAGCGACAACCTCGTTTCAGGAGACACAAACGCATCTTATGATATCTATCTCAAGAATATTAGAACGGGGGCCGTGTCACTGCTTTCAACAACTTCAAGTGGCGGCATAGCTAATGGTTCAAGTGACTTGGTACGTTTTACACCGGATGGCGCGAAGGTCGTTTTCTTGAGCGCAGCAAGCAATCTTGTCGCGGGCGATACAAATGCAAAACAAGATCTTTTCATCAAAGACCTGGCGTCAGGCCAAGTCACACGGATTTCCACTGGCGCAGGCGGCTTAGAGTCAAACGGGGATGCAGGATATTTTGATGTTTCGGCAGATGGCACAAAAATTGTTTTCAGTAGTGCCGCGTCCAATCTTGTTGCAGGTGACACAAACGGTGGCGAAGATATTTTCGTAAAGGACGTGGTCACGGGTGCAATAACTTTGGTTTCGACCAGTGCGTCCGGAGTGATAGGAGATATAGCCAGCAGATACCCATCATTTTCGCCAGATGGCAATAGCGTACTGTTTTCCAGTTTTGCGTCAAATCTGGGCGCCGGGAGCGCTCCAGGTTCGAATATTTTCTTGAAGAACCTCATAACGGGACAGGTCATAGAAGTCTCGACCAATGCAAGTGGCCAAAGTGCAGTTGGAACGTCTGAGGTTCCAATTTTTTCTCCAGACGGCACAAAAGTAGTTTTCTACAGTTCTGCGACAAACTTGGTTTCGACTCCCAACCCGTCATTCGAAACGCGTCTCTATATGAAAGACTTGGCCAGCGGTGCGGTGACATTGCTCTCGTCGACTTCGACAGGCCAACCACTGGCAGGCACCGCGTCTGGAGGCAATTTCTCACCTGATGGCAGCTCCATTTTACTGACTGTCACTTCAATCGTTGGCACAAGCATCCAAACTCAATCCTACATCAAGAGCATTGTGACCGGGGAACTGACAAATATCTCGACATTTGTTGGACTGCCTGCAAGCGTGCCTGTGTATGCTACAGAGTTTTCGCCCGATGGGATTGGCTTCTCATTCAATGCTGACATTGGCGGAATTTCTCAATCGTACTACTTTGCCCCAAGCCAACTAGGTTCAGCTCCCGATGTGTTCAACGGTGGAGAAGGCTTTGACACTGTAACTTACCACACTGCAACGCAACGCGTAGAAGTGAACCTCTCGGTATCATCTGGGTTATCAAATGTCGGCGATGCACTTGGTGACACTTACACGTCGATCGAAGGCTATTATCTGTCAGATTTCGATGATCGTTTTATCGGTAGTGCCAACAATGACAGTGTCGTTGGCGGCGCTGGAGCGGACAATCTGAATGGCGGCGCTGGTATTGGAGACAGAATTAGCTATCAGGATTCAAGTGTTGGGGTAACAATCAATCTCCAAGTTGGCACCGGCGTTGGCGGAACCGCGCAAGGAGATGTAGTAATTAATTTTGAAGGCGTCATTGGATCAGAATTTGGGGATAGTCTGATCGGATCATCGGGTGACAACATCCTGGAAGGTCGCTTGGGCGACGATTCTTTGCAAGGGGCAGATGGCGCAGACCTGCTAAAGGGCGGCGATGGCATCGACACGCTGAACGGTGGCGCTGGCGTTGATACTGCTGATTTCAGCGACAAGACGGCGAGTGTGGTTGTCGCATTGAACGGCGCTTCGATTGTGACGGCGAGTGTAGGCAGCGTGGCCGAAGATACGCTCCTTAATTTCGAGAACCTGATCGGTGGTAACGGTGCGGATCGATTGACGGGTGATGCACTTGCCAACCGCATTGAAGGCGGTAGCGGCGCAGACATCGTCAATGGTGGCGCAGGCATCGATACACTTATTGGCGGCGATGGAGTGACACCCTGAACGGTGGCACCGATGCTGTGGTCGACACGCTTGATGGTGGGCTTGGTGATGATGTGTTTGTGTTTGGCGCAAACTCGGTCGCCGACACGATTGTTGATATCGGTGGCATTGATACTTTGGAGACTGCGATCACGCGCTCGATATCCGCGCTGGGCATGATCGAGAACGCCACGATCACCGGCACAGGCAACGCCAATCTCACCGGCAACGCCAATGGCAACCTGTTCAATGGCAATTCTGGGGCCAACACGCTGGATGGTGCAGCGGGTGGTGATCAGCTCTACGGCTTTGGTGGTGTGGATACGTTGCTCGGGGGTGACGGCAATGACCTTTTGGTTGGCGGTCCGGCGGCTGACATTCTGCAAGGTGGTCTTGGCGATGACACCTATTCGATCTCCGATGCGACAGCCGACACGATCATCGAAAACCTGAATGCCGGTACGGATGTGGTGCGCACTTCGGTGACGCAATCAAGCCTTGCCGCCAATGTCGAGAACATGGTGCTGCTCGGCACGGGAGCGATTTCTGGCACGGGCAACAGCCTCAACAATGTGATGACTGGTAACACTGCGATCAACACGCTTTCGGGCGGCGATGGCGATGATACGCTGAACGGTGGCACCGACAGTGTGGTCGACACGCTGGACGGCGGGCTTGGCAACGACGTGTTCTATCTCAACGCCTCAACGGGAGCAGCGGTTGATACAATTGTCGATGCAGGCGGCTTTGACACAATCGCAAGCCAGGTCTCGCGTAACTTGAATGACTTTGCGGGCATTGAATATCTGATCCTGCAAGGCCTGAGCAATGGCTCTGGCACAGGCAATGGCCTCAACAATGTGCTGAATGGCGCAGGCGGTGCCAACACGCTTGATGGCGGATCGGGCAATGACACGCTTGATGGCAATATCGGCATTGACACGCTGATCGGCGGACTGGGTGCAGATACCTTCCGCTTCAACCAGCTGAGCGACTCCAATGCGCTCGACGGCATCGACAAGGTGATGGACTTCAACCGCGCAACACTCGATGTGATCAACGTCTCGGGGATTGACGCCAACGCCGCGACAGCTGGTGTGAACGACGCCTTCACCACCCTCGTGGCCTCAGGCACGGCCTTCACCACAGCAGGCCAATATAGGCTCGACGCCATCGCCGGAGGCTACACCGCAACCTTCAACACCGACGCAGACGCCGACGCCGAACTGACCATCACCATCCAGACCGGATCAGTCTTCACTGCAGGAGCGGGGTGGTTTGTGGTTTAGGGGGGCGAGTCGAAAATCAAATCAACTCGTAGACGAGCGCCTTGGCAACGGCTTCCATCGTACTGACGGCTCCCAATGATCTGCGGGCACGTTCCAGAGTGTTGATCACGGTCTTGGGGCGCAGTTTCAGGTGATCTGCGATTTGTTTGGCTGACATTCCACCTGCAGAATATGATATGACTTCCTTTTCTCGCGGCGTCAGGGTGATGCGATTGCGGATCATGACCGGACGCATCATGGCGTCAAATGTGCCCGCCAGATTTTCCATTTCAGCGCGCTTGCGATCTACCAGCGCCTGAAATTTTGCTGCATCGCCATGGCGCGACGCCCAACACAGTGCAGAAATGCCACTATTGCCGCCAAAACGAAACCCGAAAGACACCCCGACATCAAGGCCAAATGCCTGGTCGGTTTCAATTCTGGCGCGCTGCCGTTCTGTGAGCGAGAAGGAACTGAACTCATTCCACAACAGTGGCGTCTTGCCATCGAGCAATAATCCCACGGCCACGCTGTCATCCAGATTGAGGCCATCAGGAAAAGTCGCCAGATAGTCGTCTGGATAGTTATGACGCAGGTAAATACTCGGCATGATTCCCGTACGGCTGACGGTGTATTTCGAGTGGGTAAATGCATACATCATCGAGGTGATGCCGTAATCTTCCCGAACGAGATGGGCGAGTTTGTTCCAAAGTTCGTCTTCGCTGTCTTGCTCATTGAGCAAACTGCCGATTTGCTCTGAGGAAAATGCCGAGAGTGACGTACGATCCTTGCTCATTCCCGCCCATTAGCATGGTGCAAAAAATTTGCCACTGAGTTGCTTACCAAGATCTAGAATAGGGTAGAATTACCCCGTTGAGTTACGCCGTTCCACGCTCTCTAAGTGAAGTAACCGCGCCGCGAGCCATGATCTCAGCGGAGTCCCTTTAATTTTGAGGACCTGAAATGCCTGTTACTGTCGTTGTTCCACAATTCCGGGTCATGCAAGATATATTGCCGCAAGGCCTTGGGATCCTTTCGCAGACACTTGCCACATTGCCCAATGGTGGATTTGTTGCGGCTTGGAGCACGTCTGGAAGTACACTCCACGGTAATACGTCGTTTCGTATTTTTAATGCAAACGGACAACCTGTAAGCGCTGAGATAGCGCTGCCGCTTGGTGCCACAGTGATAAACCACAGCCCGGATATCGACGTGCTGGCAGATGGACGCTTTCTTCTGACGTGGCGCGAATTCAACAGGACCGGCAACACTGGGGATGTCCGCTCGCAAATTTTCAACGCTGATGGCACGGTCGCTTCAGCATCGGTGTCACTGGGTGTGCGGGACTCGAATCCGGAAGTAGCAGTGCTGAGCGACGGTAGTTTTTTGGTCTTCTCTTCAAATTTCGGCGTCGTCAATTACCGTAAATACAACGCAGATGGCACGCCTGCGGGCCCCTCGCTTGCCTTGAACAGCACTGAACAAGGAAACGGGACTGGCGCTCAAGCCGAGACGATGCTCAATGGTAAACTCCTTGTGGCGTGGGAACACCTTGGCGATGGAGTCGGCACTGATGAATACAGTGAGGTCCGCGGGATCAGGGCGCGCATTCTGAACGCAGATGGCAGTTTTGCAGCCATAGATTTTTCAGTCAACTCCACAACTGCAGGAGACCAAACCGACGCCAGAATCGCAATTCTTCCGACCGGAGGATTTGTGATCACCTGGAAATCAACTGATACGGGCGACGGCTCAGGCAGTTGCATTCGCGCAAGGGTTTTTACGCAGTCCGGCGCAGCTGTCGGAAACGACTTCATTGTAAATGGCTTGGCGGAAGGCCAACAGCAGTCTCCAGATGTGATCGCCTTGAAAGATGGCCGCTTTGTCATCGTCTGGGATTCCGACCACGTACCAGGCGATGGGGGTGATATTCGTGCGCGACTCTTTAATGTGGATGGCAGCCCTGCCAGTGACGACTTTGTCATCGGCACCAGCTCAGCGGCGTACGAGACATCGCCAACCGTTGAGGTTCTTGAAAACGGTAACCTGCTGTTTTCCTGGACCGTGCGACTTGCAACCACCAACCAATCCTATGTGGCTTCTGCGATTTTCGATCCCGGAATTTCACCCATCAACGGCACAGCTGGCAATGACAGCGTGCAGGGGACGGCGGCCTATGACGTGATCAACGGGCTGGAAGGCAACGACAGTCTTTATGGCCTTGCTGGAAATGACACACTCATCGGTGGTGACGGAGACGACAACCTTTATGGCGGCGCTGGTGCTGACAAACACAGTGGTGGAACGGGCTTTGACTACGCACGCTACGACGACGCAGCCGGTGCCGTTTCTGCTGCATTGTATAATCCCGCATCAAACACAGGCGCTGCGGCCGGTGACACTTACACAGACGTTGACGGCCTCGTTGGCAGTCATTTCAATGACTACCTTTATGGAGACAATGCCAACAACCACATTTATGGCTTGACCGGAAATGACTGGCTGGACGGTATTGCCGGACTTGACAGTTTGTATGGTGGTGAGGGCGACGACAATCTTGTCGGTCACGCTGGCAGACAAAACCTTGACGGCGGCAATGGAATAGATTTTGCACGTTACGACTATGCGGATGCAGGAGTGACAGCGGCACTGTTCAATTTGGCAATCAACACAGGTCAGGCTGCTGGCGATGTATATACCAGCATTGAAGGACTTGTCGGCAGTGCATACACCGACTACCTCTTTGGAAACACTGCGGTCAATTATATTTACGGCAACTCTGGTGGTGACTGGCTCGATGGTATGGGCGGTCGTGATTACCTGATCGGTGGAGACGGTCACGACAACCTTGTGAGCCGCGCAGGCGCACAGATATTAGATGGTGGTGAAGGCTTTGACTTCGTACGCTATGAAACATCGAACGGGGCCGTTGCGGCGGCACTCTACGATGCCAAAACCAACACGGGCGAAGCTGCAGGCGACATCTATGTCGGCATCGAAGGGCTGGTTGGAAGTCACTACAATGACTTCCTCTACGGTAACAGCACCAACAACCACATCTATGGCATGGCGGGCGATGACTGGATTGATGGGATCAGTGGCGTTAACTTTTTGTTTGGTGGCGACGGCAATGACAATCTTGTAAGCCGCGCCGGGGCTGAAACACTTGATGGCGGCAACGGATTTGACTACGCGCGCTACGAAACTGCCACATCGGGCGTATCCGCTGTCCTGTACAATTCAGCCATGAACAACGGCGAAGCAGCGGGCGACACCTATACTAGCATTGAAGGTCTCGTCGGTAGTATCTTCAATGACTATCTCTACGGCAATTTGGTCGACAATTATGTTTTCGGTCTAGCTGGGGCTGACTGGTTGGATGGATTGGGTGGGCGCGACTACCTCTATGCTGGCGACGGTGACGACAACCTCGTGAGCCGCGCCGGAGCAGAAGTCCATGATGGCGGTGCAGGCTACGACTTCGTGCGCTACGAATATGCCACGTCAGGCGTTACCGCCGTGTTGAACAATTCCGCCATCAACAAGGGAGAAGCAGCAGGTGATACTTACTCCAGCATCGAAGGTCTCGTTGGCAGCATCCACGGCGACGTGCTCTTCGGTAATGCTGGCGCAAACTATATTTATGGCCTCGGCGGCGATGACACGCTGAACGGTGGCACCGACAGTGTGGTCGACACGCTGGACGGTGGGCTTGGCAATGACGTGTTCTATCTCAACGCCTCAACGGGAGCAGCGGTTGATGCAATTGTCGATGCAGGCGGCTTTGACACAATCGCAAGCCGGGTCTCGCGCAACTTGAATGACTTTGCGGGAATTGAATATCTGATCCTGCAAGGCCTGAGCAATGGCTCTGGCACAGGCAATGGCCTCAACAATGTGCTGAACGGCGCAAGCGGCACCAACACGCTCGACGGCGGATCGGGCAATGACACGCTTGATGGCAACATCGGCATCGACACGCTGATCGGCGGACTGGGTGCAGATACCTTCCGCTTCAACCAGCTGAGTGACTCCAACGCCATCAATGGCATCGACAAGGTAATGGACTTCAACCGCGCAAGCCTCGATGTGATCAACGTCTCGGGGATTGACGCCAACGCCGCGACAGCTGGTGTGAACGACGCCTTCACCACCCTCGTGGCCTCAGGCACGGCCTTCACCACAGCAGGCCAATATAGGCTCGACGCCATCGCCGGAGGCTACACCGCAAGCTTCAACACCGATGCAGATGCAGACGCCGAACTGACCATCACCATCCAGACCGGATCAGTCTTCACTGCAGGAGCGGGGTGGTTTGTGGTGTAGGGAGGGGCAAGAGAAAGTTCTCGTCTCTTAATCATCTCGTTGACATCTCCAGTCGCGTGGATAGCTTTCTTGGACTGTTGACGGCATAATGCCCCGGGGAATTGAGTAGCCAGTTATGATTCGAGGGCAGGGTGACGGTTGAACCGCGCGTAGAGAGTGTTCTTGCGACGATCAGGGAGGCGATCGACAGGGGGCCTGAGAAGGCCGTGAAGTCGGTGTCTGTGCTTGGAGTCGCGCCGACGTCTCAGCATTTTGCTGCGACACAGAAAAGTTCAACTTCACAGCAAGACAAGGGCACGTTGATGCGCGGGGCCATGCGGGAATTTCGCGTGAGCTTCGATACGAGTAAGCCCACAGGCTCTTCCCAAGAGACACAGTTGCAAATTGCCGAATTGCGCGAGAAGATCAGGCGCACCGCTGAAGAGGCAATGGCTTCTCCGCCGCGCCGCGAACCTTACATGCCGCCTCCACCACCCCCGCCGCCGCGCATTGAACCGCGCAGTGACAGTGCGGGCTTTGCTGGCATTTTGTCGGGGCGCTCTGAAGTGCGCGAGCCGCCGCCGCCGCCACCTTCAAATGCCACACGTGCCCCGTCCTACGCCTATCAGGCGCCGCGTTATCGTCCAGAGGAAATTGTGGCCCAAGAGCAGTCTGCTTATGTAGAGCAGACTTATGACGCCTACGGTCATGAGGCACCTTCCGCATCTGATCCATATGCCGCCGAGCAGGTGTGGGATGATCGCCCCCTGCAACATGGTGGGCAGCAGCAATATGCGGCCGATCCATATTATGATGATCCCTATGTTGAGCCAGCACCGCCACCGCCGCGTCGGCAAGCACATACGCCTGCACCGCGCGCGCTGATTTCGCCGCGCACCGAACGTCACGCGCGCGGCTCGTTTGAGGAATTGGCCGAGGTGATCATGGCGCGGGCTGGCGGGGACCGTGGACTTGAGGACATGACGCGCGATTTGCTGCGCGGGCTTTTGCGCAACTGGCTCGATGAAAACCTGCCTGATCTGGTTGAGAAAATGGTGCGCGAAGAAATCGAACGCGTGGCGCGGGGTCGTTAGCATTCACGGCTTTGTGAAACGAGCCGCGTTCAATGTGAAATCCGATTCTGCGTTTCAGGGATAGCTTGGACCAACTCAATGGAGGGTCCGAACAATGAGCAAGAAAATTTCAGCCCTGGTTGTGGGCGCTGCGATGTCACTTGGAGCAGCTACCGCCTCTGCAGAAATACTGCGCGTTGAAAGCGCAAACTCGGTGCCTGACACGATCAGCCGCCTCGAAAAAATCGTCACTGAAAAAGGCTTCAAAGTTTTTGCGCGCATTGATCATCAGGCGGGTGCGAAATCAGTGAACCAGGAATTGCGCCCGACTGAGTTGCTGATTTTTGGAAACCCCGCAGGTGGCACACCGCTGATCCAGGCACAGCAGGCGATGGGCCTGACACTGCCATTGAAAGTGCTCGCCTGGCAGGATGAGGCGGGCAAGGTGTGGATCGGTTATGACAGCACCGCTGATCTCGTCGCCGCGCGCGGCCTGCCCAAAGATCACCCCGCAGCCGCCAAGATCAACGAAGCGCTCGGAAAGTTTACGGCAGCGGCAGCAGCCAAGCCTTAAATACAAGCGCGATTGCCTTCACCCGCTAACCCGTGTTTATAGCGGCCAAATTCCTCTTTTGATTGATTTGGTCCGCCATGCTCGAGAAAACCTTTACGCCTGCTGTGCCAAACAAAGGGAAGCGTCCCCTTTCTATCACACCGCAGCTTTTGGTGGCAACGCGATGTTAAGCTTTGCGCCTGCAAACTCGGCGCGATTTGATTTTGGAGCCGCAAAGCAATTGGCCAGCTTTAATTCACCCACCATTCCCGCGATGCTGCAGGCCATCGAGAATAGAATGGAGTGTCACCCCTCCAAAATGTTGCTCGGCATTTGCACGTTAGCGGCTCAAGCGTGCGTACATTTGTCAGTTGCAGTTATCTTTGCGGTAACCGCAAACGCAGAAGATTTCGTGACATCTAACATTTCCAAATTGCAGGGTGATTGGTTTCCTCCTTCAATTGGTGGATGCTATTTTGATAAGGCCGTGCTCACCATTCAGGGCAATGAAATTTTGGTCCGCATACAGCAACTCGAAGGTCTGTATGGAACAATCACTAGCTTGAAGGACCAAGAAGGCGTTGTCTCTATCGGGATAAAGTTGACGTCTCCAATGCAAACATATGAACGTATAGAAATAAAACTCTATCCGGAAGGCGACGGCTTCCGACCTCTTGGCATATGGGCAAACGGCTTGCAGCACTTAATGGGTCCAAACTTGATAGATTTTTGGTCACTCACACGTTGTCCGGAAGCGTCCGTCACCTCAAGAATTTTAGGTACATTTGGATTTGCGCAACCATACAATCCAGGTCCACACAAACGAGTGACCAATGTATTGAAACATGGAATGAGGGACTAACTTATTGTCAGACTTACTCTTTCCAAACTTGAAGGTATGGATTGGCTATGACAGTGTTGCCGATCTCGTCGCCGCGCGCGGTCTGCCTGCTGATCATCCAGCTGTCGCAAGAATTAGCGATGCCCTCAGCAAGTTCACGGCTGCAGCAGCCAAGCCTTAAATACAAGCGCGATTGCCTTCACCCGCTAACCCGTGTTTATAGCGGCCAAATTCCTCTTTTGAATGATTTGGTCCGCCATGCTCGAGAAAACCTTTACGCCTGCTGAAATCGAAGCCCGCCTTTATCAGGGCTGGGAGGAGGGCGGTTATTTCAAGCCGGGTCGCAAACCAAAAGCCGAACCTTATACCATCGTGATCCCGCCACCCAATGTGACGGGCAGCTTGCATATGGGCCATGCGCTCAACAACACGATCCAGGATATTCTGGTGCGCTTCGAGCGGATGCGCGGCCGCGATGTGTTGTGGCAACCGGGCACGGATCATGCCGGCATTGCAACGCAAATTGTTGTGGAACGATTGCTCGCCAAGGAAGGCAAAACCACACGCCGCGAAATGGGGCGTGAGGCGTTTCTGAAACGTGTGTGGGAGTGGAAGGCAGAGTTTGGCGGCATCATCACGCAGCAGTTGCGCCGGCTTGGTGCGTCTTGCGATTGGTCGCGCGAACGTTTTACGATGGACGAAGGCCTGTCGAAGGCCGTGGTGAAAGTTTTCGTCGCTCTCTACAAGCAGGATCTGATCTACAAGGATCGCCGCCTTGTAAACTGGGATCCTAAATTGTTGACGGCATTGTCCGACATTGAAGTGATCAACAAGGAGATCAAGGGCAGTCTTTGGTACATCAAATATCCGGTTGTCGATGGAGCACTGGGCGAAGAAATCATCGTGGCGACGACACGGCCTGAAACCATGCTGGGCGATACCGGTGTTGCGGTTCATCCCGAAAATGAAAAGCTGAAGCACCTGATCGGCAAGCACATTCGCCTGCCGCTGGTTGGCCGCGTGATCCCGATTGTTGGTGACACCTATGCCGATCCGGAAAAAGGCACAGGTGCGGTCAAAATCACGCCAGCGCATGATTTCAACGATTTCGAAGTGGCCAAGCGCTGCGGCCTTCGCGCCATTTCAGTGCTCAACCAGTTTGCCAAAATATCGTTTGAGGACAAGGGCTTTGCTGAAGGTGTTCCAGTATCAGATGAGCTGACCACTACACTTGGCATGCAAGGCATGGACCGCTTCGAGGCGCGCAAACTCATCGTTGCCAAGCTCGAGGAAAAAGGCTTGATCGAAAAGATCGAGCCGCATGTCAATCAGGTGCCGCATGGTGATCGTTCCGACGTCGTGATCGAGCCGTTTCTGACCGAGCAATGGTATGTCAACGCCGCCGAATTGGCCAAGGCACCAATTGCCGCTGTCGAAAAAGGTGACACCGCATTCGTGCCCAAGAATTGGGAGAAGACCTATTTCGAATGGATGCGCAATATTCACCCATGGTGCGTGTCGCGGCAATTATGGTGGGGGCATCAGATCCCCGCATGGTACGGCCCGGCCCTTGAAAGCCGTCAGGGCGAGAAGGCGCAAATCAATCCAACACAGCGCAAAATCTTTGTTGCTGAAACCGAAGCCGAGGCATTGGCCGAAGCGCGCGCTTATTATGGTGCAGCGCCAAAGTTGGTCGACGGGCTCGACGCGTTCATTGCCGAAGTGGCCGCAGGCAAGGCCGCGATCTTCCGCGATTCCGATGTGCTGGACACCTGGTTCTCATCCGCACTCTGGCCGTTCTCCACGCTGGGCTGGCCGGATCAAACGCCGGAGCTTGCGCGCCACTATAAAACCGATGTGCTGGTCACGGGCTTTGACATCATCTTCTTCTGGGTCGCGCGCATGATGATGATGGGCCAGCATTTCATGGAAGGCGAAGTGCCGTTCCACACGGTTTACATGCATGGCCTGGTGCTCGATGAGAAGGGACAGAAAATGTCCAAGATCAAGGGCAACGGCATTGATCCTCTGGAAATGGTCGATCTTTATGGTGCCGATGCGCTGCGCTTCACGCTGGCCATTCAGGCAAGCCAGGGCCGCGACATTCGATTCTCGAAAGCGCGTGTCGAAGGCAATCGCAACTTTGCGACCAAGCTGTGGAATGCCGCACGTTTTGCCGAGATGAATGGCGTGGCCCTTGATCCCGCGTTTGATCCCGTGGGTGCGCGTGTCACAGTCAATCGCTGGATCGCAGGCGAAGTGGTGCGCGCACACACAGCGGTCACCAAGGGCATTGTCGAATACAAATTCAACGAGGCGGCAGCAGCGGCCTATCAATTCGTGTGGAACTTTTTCTGCGACTGGTATGTCGAATTGATCAAGCCGATTTTGACCGGCACCGACGAAGCCGCCAAGGCCGAAACGCGCGCCACATGCGCGTGGGTGATCGACCAGATCCTGAAACTGCTGCATCCCTTTATGCCCTACATCACCGAGGAGTTGTGGCAGCAAACAGCCGCGCGCGAGACCTGGCTGATTGAAGCGCCATGGGCTGATTATCAGGGCCTTGGCGATGCCGCAGCCGATGCCGAAATGCAGTGGGTGGTTCGCTTGATTTCAGAAGTGCGCTCGGTGCGCGCTGAAATGAATGTCAATGCGGGCACCAAGATTCCGCTGGTGCTGGTAGGCGCCGGGCAGGAGTCCCGCCGCCGCGCATCGACATGGGAAGCCGAAATCATGCGGTTGGCGCGCCTGTCGTCGATTGGCTTCGAAGATCAAGTACCAAAAGCCTCAGCGCAAATCGTGCTCGGCGAAGCGACAGTCGCATTGCCGCTGGAAGGTGTCATCGACTTCAGCGCCGAAAAAGCCCGCCTCGGCAAAGAGCTCGACAAGATCGCCAAAGACATGGCCGTCATCGACGGGCGCCTGAACAACGCCGCCTTCGTGGCAAAAGCACCAGTGGAGGTGCTGGACGAATCCCGCGAACTGCGCGCCGGACTTGAAGCGCGGAAAGCGAAAGTGGATGAGGCGCTGGGGAGATTGGGGTGAGAAATGGATGAACAACTACACCATCGAGTAGCTCATCTTGAGCAGTTGATAGTCAGCAGAGTTAGCTCGTATCAAAATTCATCAGTACAGTTCGCTACAGTCCTGGTCGCAAATCTGATGATAATTAACAGTGGTGCACTGTTTGCATTTTCTTCGATGGTCGAGAGGTCCAACTTGAGCACTCATTCTGATGCCGCTTTCTATGCCGCATTGTGCTTTGTCGGAGGTATCTTTCTAGCCACAGCGTGCGGGTATTCAGCGTATCACAACTTCATGGCCTTGGCGCAAAATGAAGCGATTGAAGGCCATGAAGGAGTCTTCGACGAAAAGCATCCCGGCTTGCAACAAGGACTGCCTGAGGTAGATAGTTGGCGAAAGAAAGTCCAAGAAGATAAGAAGTACTATGACCGCGTTGTGAACGTATCTCTTTGGACAGGCAACATAACGGGCATTTTGTCGCTATTTGCGTTTATCTTAGGTTGCTATTTCGTGGGCAGGGTGGCTTTTTCTTGAGGGAATTACCTGTCAGATTAACGGAGTGGATCATCACCCCTCGACAATATTGCCCAACCTCAAGTAGGCTTCCTGAATGGTCAGGGTTGTATGGGTGTTTTTGAGTTTGGCTTGGGGGGCGCTTTCGGCGCATGCTGCCTCGATTGAATTTCTTCCCGCCAACCCCGGTGGCAGCAATATCATTACTGTGATTGGCGAATTCGCTCCCGGAGATGAGGAGAGGTTTGAACGGATTGTTTTCAATCTCGACTCCGCAGTTGTTTGGTTGGAAAGTCCAGGAGGTGTGATTTCAAGCGGTTTGGAAATTGCCAAGCAGGTCAGGTTCAAGGGTTTCGATACGGTAGTTGCACCAAATGCGACTTGTTCTTCAATGTGCGGCATCGTTTGGCTTTCGGGAAAGAACCGTTTCGTATATCGATCTTCACGTATTGGCTTTCACGCGGCATATCGAGGCTCAGACGGTACGGAGTCCGGCAGTGCGACTGGTAAAATTGCAGTCTACTTGTTTCAGCTTGGCCTGTCTCAATCGTCGATCGAATTGCTGACTTCAAGTAGACCCAACGATATGCTCTGGCTAAATGAAGGCTTGGCGCAAGGTCTTGGTATCCAGTTCAGTTTTTTGCCCGAACCACCTCCTCGTCAGCCTGTACCTCAATCATCAGAGCCAATAGCCCAACAACCTAATTTTGAAATGTTGTCAGACAGGGACATTTTTGGTTTCGACATTGGCACGGCCGTGAAAGTTTCTGGCCGATCTGAATGTGCTGCCCTTTGCTCGTACACTTCGAATTGCAACGCTTTCACCTTCAACAAAGTGAATTCGCTTTGCTATAAAAAATCAGGTGGCCGCGAAGTCATGTGGAACAAGAACGCGGATAGCGGATTTGTTTCAAAGTTGCGTAGTGATCTGCGGTTTTTGAAGATCGTCATCATCAGCAGCACAAAGCTTGAAGGCAAAACTTACAGCGAGAGAACAGACTCTTCGCTTGAGCGCTGCGCCGTGCTTTGCGATGGTGACAAACAGTGCACCGGTTTTGAGTTCGAAACGCGACCATCGGGTTCGTGCAGGCTGAAAACAGGAAAACTCAAACGAGAAAAGAAACCACGTCAGACTGCCGGGATCAAAACTTTGGAGTGAGTGTGAAACTCTGGGTCGGATGGTCAAGTCAACCGATAGAGGAGGATGGGGAGTTGGAAATCAAAAACACAACGCACTATCCTCGCGAACGCGGGGACCCAGACTTTCTGCAGCTCCATTGTTGAAAGCCTGGGTTCCCGCGTTCGCGGGAATGACGGATGAAGAGGGGGAGCGGATTTCAAGATAGGTGGCCCGCTTGAAGCGGGCCATGACGGCATTATTTACGCACAATCCCATCCAGCAAGGACTGCAAGATATACGCCGCTGCCATCATGTCTACTCTCGTTGCGCGTTTGGCTCTGGTCATGTCGGCGTCGATCATTACGCGTTGGACGGCGGCGGTGGAGAGGCGTTCGTCCCAATAGATGATGGGAAGTTTCATCAGCGGAATGAGGTTCCTTGCAAATGAGCGTGTGGACTGGGCGCGTGGGCCTTCGCTGCCGTCCATGTTGAGGGGCAGGCCAAGCACGATGAGGCCGATGTTTTCAGCTGCGGCGATTTCCTTCAGGCGCACAGCATCGAGGGAGAACTTCTTGCGGGCGATGGTTTCGCGCGGCGTTGCGATCTGACGGGTAATGTCGGACGTCGCAATGCCAATCGTCTTGGTCCCAAGGTCGAGCGCCATCAGGCGGGAACCTGGGGGCAGGGTGGAGATGGCTTCGTGGGCCAGGTCGTAGAGATTGCTCATGGCCAAACGGCATAGCGGTTGCTAGGTTTCAATGCATGCAAAACCTCGACTCCAATATCGGACCAATCGTTGATCCGCTTCCGCCAGGAACGTTGCCGGATAGCCGGATGCTGTTTGGGCGTTGGGTGCGGCTGGAGCCACTTGATGCCCACAAACATGCCGAACAGCTTTATGAAGCGGTGAAGGAAGCTGATCCAAGCCATTGGAACTACATGCCTTATGGGCCATTCGAAGGACCGATAGCGTTTTATGAATGGCTTGATGAGCGGGCGCGGCAAGAAGGGCTTTGGTTTTACGCGTTTGTGCATCAGGAGTCCGGGATCGCCTGCGGCATGGGCGCTTTCATGCGGGCCGAGCCTGCGCATGGTGTGATTGAAATTGGTCACATCTGGTTGGCGCCTGCGGTGCAGAAATCGCGCGCGGCAACTGAGTCGATCTATCTGATGATCCGCCATGCGCTGGGTGATCTTGGCATGCGGCGGCTTGAATGGAAATGCGATGCGCTGAATGCGCCTTCGCGGCGGGCGGCGTTGCGTTTTGGTTTTTCGTTTGAGGGAATTTTTCGGCAGCATCTGGTGGTCAAGGGCCGCAATCGCGATACGGCGTGGTTTGCGATCATCGACAAGGACTGGCCGCGCATTCACAAGGGCTTCGAGACCTGGCTCGCGGAAGATAATTTCGATGCGGGTGGGAAAGAACGATCCAAATTGCGGTTTGGGTAAGGTCCCAATTATTTCGTCTTGCCAGCGAAAGCTGGCATCCCGCTCTCTTGACTTCGTTCAGTTAGAAAGAAAGCGGGGCCCCAGCTTTCGCTGGGGTGACGGCTTGGAGTGGACGATAACCACACATGTTGCAGGGCCAAACTTGCAATGCTACACGCTGGCCCAACAAGAGGAATATCCGAACATGTCAGTGGATCATGCCACAGTGCGGCGCGTGGCGCGGCTTGCGCGTATCAAAGTCAAGGAAGAAGACGTGCCGCGTCTCGGCGAGGAATTGAACGTCATTCTGAATTTCGTTGAGCAGCTCAATGAAGTGAACGTCGACAATGTTGAGCCGATGACATCGGTTGTGGCGATGGACATGCGCATGCGCGACGATGTGGTGACCGATGGTTTCTACGCCAAGGATGTAACTGCTAATGCGCCTGCGTCCGAAGATAATTTTTTCATGGTTCCGAAGGTGGTGGAATAATGTCGGAACTTACAAGCCTCACGATTGCTGAAGCACGCATCAAATTGCGCGCGAAAGAAATTTCAGCGATTGAGTTGACCAATGCCTATTTGAAAGCGATGGAAGCGGCCCGTGGTCTCAACGCCTATGTCGTTGAAACACCGGATCAGGCGCGCGCAATGGCTAAGGCCAGCGATGCGAAATTGGCCAAGGGCGAAGGTGGAGTGCTTGAAGGCATTCCACTTGGCATCAAGGATCTGTTCGCAACCAAGGGTGTGCACACACAAGCCTGCAGCCATATTCTCGATGGCTTCAAGCCGGCTTATGATTCAACTGTCAGCGGCAATCTGTTCCGCGAAGGTGCAGTGATGCTCGGCAAGCTCAACATGGATGAGTTCGCCATGGGGTCCTCGAACGAGACGAGCTATTATGGTCCGGTTACAAATCCGTGGCGGCGCAAGGGTTCCAACATGGCATTGGTGCCAGGTGGTTCTTCGGGTGGATCGGCTTCGGCAGTGGCCGCGCATATTTGTGCGGGCGCTACGGCGACAGATACAGGTGGCTCCATTCGCCAGCCTGCAGCATTTACCGGAACAGTTGGCATCAAGCCGACCTATGGCCGCTGCTCGCGTTGGGGCATTGTGGCGTTTGCCTCATCGCTGGATCAGGCAGGGCCAATTGCACGCGACGTGCGCGATGCTGCGATCATGCTGAAGACCATGGCTTCGGTTGATCCGAAGGACACGACATCAGTTGATTTGCCAGTGCCGGATTATGAAAAAGTGTTGGGTAAATCGCTGAAGGGCCTGCGCGTTGGCATTCCACGCGAGTATCGCCCGGATGGCTTGTCGGCTGAGATCAATGCGTTGTGGGACAAGGGTGCGACTTGGCTGAAACAGCAGGGCGCGGAGATCGTCGAGATCACGCTGCCGCACACGAAGTATGCCTTGCCTGCTTATTACATTGTTGCGCCCGCTGAGGCTTCGTCCAATCTCGCGCGCTATGATGGCGTGCGTTATGGTTTGCGTGTGCCGGGTGATGATCTGATCGATACCTATGAAAGAACACGCGCTGCAGGCTTTGGCCGCGAAGTGCAACGCCGCGTGATGATTGGTACGTATGTTTTGTCGGCGGGTTATTATGACGCTTACTATGTGAGGGCGCAAAAAGTCCGTACACTGATCAAACAGGATTTCGATCAGGCGTGGGCAAAGTGCGATGTGATCCTCACACCTGCAACGCCATCAGCAGCCTTTGCGCCCGGTGAAATCACCGATCCCGTGCAAATGTATCTGAACGATGTGTTCACCGTGACGGTCAACATGGCAGGGCTTCCGGGCATTGCCGTGCCAGCGGGGATTGATGGGCAAGGCCTGCCATTGGGATTGCAGTTGATCGGCAAACCGTTTGACGAAGAGACATTGTTCCAGACTGCTTTTGCAATCGAACAGGCGGCAGGAAAATTCGCAGCACCGAAGTGGTGGTGATCACTTCAATTTGGAGCGATTTTTTACCGTGCTGATTCACCCTACCGCTTTACCCTAACGCTTCATCGTTAATGGGAAATGCCCAGCGTTTACCATAGGTTACGCTCGCCTTTTTGGTCCCTTTCGGGTAATCATTTGTTCAACACGATGAGCCTGTTCACTCCAGTCAGGCAAGTCTCAAAGGGGCGGGTAATCACTTCAGCACTGGTTGTGCCGCCCCCCTTTCATTTCGGGAGCCTGACTTTGCGGCTTGGCTCCCTTTCCGAGAAAGCCCTTGGGGTCAGGCCCGCCGCATCTCCTGATTTCTTGGGCCCCGCCGGTTCGGGTTTGAAATGAGTGGCCTCCTCGTTTCTGTTTACGCCCGAGCCGGCCCCTTTTCCTCTTCTTCAAATGTGCCTGCAATCACCACATAGCCCAAGCCTATGCCGACGAGTGAAAGTGCGAGCGGCCAGAAAAAGCTGAATCCCAGATAGGTGAGCAGGGCTGCCGAGAGGCTTCCCGTTGCTGTGCCCATGTCCCAACCGCCCTCCGAAATCACTGTGAAGCGCAAAGGGCAGGGCGACTGCTTCGACAATTTGTAAACGCGTGACATGAAACCGGTGTTGTAAATCGGCCAGGCAATGGCGGCCATGGCGTTGGCCAACACCGCAAACCACACGATGTCATAGCCAAAGATGCGCGCGAGGGCGGCAATCATCAGAACTGAAAAGCCGATCTTTGCGGCGCGCAAGCCTTGTCCCACATCAACGGCCTTGCCGATGAAAAGCCCGGCCAATGCGCCTGCAAGGCCTGCAAAGGCCATGGCCCCGCCATAGGCCACATAGCTTGATCCCAGCGTGATGAAGAGTGCGACGATCCAGGTGAAATGAAATGTACCGGAGCGCAGACCATCACTGAACAACAAGAGGCGCGCGAGCTTTTTGGTTGTCGCTGGCACTTCAGCTTGGTCGGCAATGGTGAAGGACGGCCCGAGATAAATAGGGATAGCACCGCAGCACATCACAATTGCGATCAAGCCAAATGCAATGAGCGGCGTCGTAACGGTGAGCAGCAGGCCCGTACATAAGGGCGCAATGATGCCCATGAAGGTGCCCAGAAACTCCATGATGCTGACTTGCGCGCCGCGATGCTCGTTGTCGCCGAGCAGAGCGACATAGGCATGGTAGGTGGTCCAATAGATACTGCTCGAAAACGCCCAGAGTGCTAGATAGGCGACGAGATAGGTCCCCATCTCGGTGACTTGTGAGAGGATGGGATAGGCCATCGCTTCCAGCAGAATCGCAGCGGTGAGCGTCTGGCGAAGGCCAAAACGCTTGACGAGCGGCAGCACAGTTTGGCGCAGGAAAATGCGGCTCGCAAACATCAGTCCGATGCAGGCCAGCACCTGCGGCACGGGGATACCCGCCTTCAGCAGATAGATAAAAGCAAAAGCCTCGCCGCCATGCATGGCAAAGGCCTGCAGGGCTGCGTGAATGTAAATCAGGTTGAAGGTGCGGTTGGTAAAGAAAGACATGGCGCTACCCCTAAAGGAATTAAAGAGCTTTGGCCATGAGGGCTTCCCGCACGTCTGCGGTGAGACCGCGCTTGACAGTGTGGGCAGGCTTCTTTATGCGGCGCACATCACCAGTTTGCGCGGGTGTAGCTCAGTTGGTTAGAGCGTCGGCCTGTCACGCCGAAGGTCGCGGGTTCGAGCCCCGTCACTCGCGCCATTTTCTCCTCCATCTTGATCGCATGCTACACATCGTGTATGCAACTTTTATGGCTTCCAACACCCAAACATTAACCCGTGCAACCAACCTTCGCATCAAGGATGATGTGCGGGCTGTGATTGACCGTGCTGCTCGGCTGCGTGGAAAGACTCGGTCTGAGTTCATGATTGAAGCATCGCGGCGCGCGGCGGAAGAAACGCTGCTGGATGAAACCCTGGTGCGGGTCGACGCCAAGACTTATGCAAGGTTTGTCGAAGTGCTTGACCAGCCCCCAGCCAACGAAGGCTTTGCGCGACTTATGTCCGCCAAGCAGCCTTGGCGCGCGTGAACCTTCTTGCGCCTGTCGCACTTGCGGAGAATCATGTTCTCGAGAGTTTTGCCAGCGGTTTGTCTTCGCTTGACGATTGGTTGAAAAAGCGGGCGCGTGGAAATCACGCATCAGGTGCGTCGCGGTGTTATGTCGTGGCTGATAATGAGCACAAAGTTCTTGGCTACTACGCGATTGCATCAGGTGCACTGGCTCTGGAACATGCCCCAGGCAAGATCAAACGCAACATGCCCGATCCGGTTCCTATGGGAATAATAGGGCGACTTGCGGTTGATCAATCCCAACAAGGCAAAGGATTGGGTGTTGCCTTGTTAAAAGACGCGGTGCTGCGCATACAGCAAGCAGCTGGTATTCTGGGTATTCGCGGTGTGCTGGTTCATGCGATTTCCGAGGATGCGAAACGATTCTACGAGCGATATGGGTTTGAGGCAGGTGTAAATGCGCCGATGACCTTGGTGCTCGCTTTGCCCCGACCGTAAGCCTTCCCACACGCGTCACTGAATCGCTTGCGGTGCGGCGGGGCTTGGGCTAGCTAACGCCTCAAAAGAGTGACGAAAATGCCTGATTTGCTCAGAGACTATTTGCCGATTGTGATTTTCATGGGTGTGGCTGGTGCCATTACTTTGGCGTTGATGATTGCGCCGCTGGCGCTGGCTTACAATAATCCCGATCCGGAGAAGCTTTCGGCTTATGAGTGCGGCTTCAATGCGTTTGACGATGCGCGCATGAAGTTTGATGTTCGTTTTTATCTCGTCTCGATTCTCTTCATCATTTTCGATCTTGAAGTGGCCTTTCTGTTTCCGTGGGCCGTATCGCTTGGGAAGATCGGATTGTTTGGTTTCTGGTCGATGATGGTGTTTTTGGCCGTGCTGACAATCGGCTTTATCTATGAATGGCGGAAGGGCGCGCTCGAATGGGATTGATCGAAACAACAGGTTCGCGCGGGCTTGAACCGATCCAGCGCGAGTATTTCACCGAGATCAATGCGGAACTGGCGGACAAGGGTTTTCTCGTCACCTCGACCGATGATCTGGTGAACTGGGCGCGCACGGGTTCACTGATGTGGATGACGTTCGGTCTTGCTTGTTGTGCCGTTGAAATGATGCACACATCGATGCCGCGATATGATGTGGAGCGCTTTGGCTTTGCGCCGCGCGCCTCGCCTCGGCAATCAGATGTGATGATTGTTGCGGGCACGCTGACCAACAAGATGGCACCGGCCCTTCGCAAGGTTTATGACCAGATGCCGGAGCCGCGCTATGTGATCTCGATGGGATCATGTGCGAATGGCGGCGGCTATTATCATTATTCATATTCAGTGGTGCGCGGCTGTGATCGTATTGTGCCTGTTGATATCTATATTCCGGGCTGCCCACCCACGGCCGAGGCGCTGCTCTATGGCATTTTGATGCTGCAGAAGAAGATCCGCCGTACTGGCACGATTGAGCGGTAGAGATGAGCGAGATTCTTTCGAGTTTGGCTGAGCGCATCAAGACAGCGCCCGGCGTTTTGGGAACAGCGATCACGCTGGGTGAATTGTCGGTTGCGGCCGATGCTTCGCGCATTGTTGAAGTGCTGAAGTTTTTGCGCGACGATGCCGAGTGCCGCTTTGTGTGCTTTATCGATCTGACAGCGGTTGATTTTCCAGAGCGGGGCAGGCGGTTTGAAGTCGTCTATCATCTGCTTTCGCCTTACAAAAATACGCGCGTGCGCGTGCGCTGTGCGACTGATGAAGCAACGGCGGTGCCTTCGGTGATCAGTGCTTTCCCGGCTGCGGATTGGTTCGAGCGCGAAGTCTATGATCTCTACGGCATCGTGTTTTCCGGCCACCCGGATTTGCGCCGGATTTTGACGGATTATGGATTTCAGGGTCATCCGCTCAGGAAAGATTTTCCGACGACGGGCTATGTTGAAGTCAGATACGATGATCAGCAGAAACGAGTGGTTTATGAACCAGTGAAGCTGGTGCAAGAGTTTAGGCAGTTTGATTATCTGTCACCGTGGGAAGGCGTGAAATATGTTCTTCCTGGTGATGAAAAGGCAAAGCCATGAGCATAGACGCTTTGCCATCGATCCTGTTCAGCGCGTTCACTTCGATCATCTATAGTGGTCTGATGATTGCTGGCTTGATGTTGGTAAAATCGGCGAAGTCTTGGGCTCATGTTGCGGCGACCGCTTTAGGAGTCGCTGCATTTGTTTTGGCGATGAATTTCGGCACTCATCTTCTGCAAGGTTGGGAGCGTGCGAAGAGCATGATGCTGCCAGGTGGCGAGATGTTTTCGTTTATCGGGCTTCCGATTGTGATCAACAGTTTTATCACGATTACTGCGTTGTTCTGCGCAGTCTATGGGTTGTTCGTGTTGCCCGGGAGAGAGAAGAATGTCTGAAGTCGCAACCCGCCCGTTCACGATTAACTTCGGTCCGCAGCATCCGGCGGCACATGGCGTTTTGCGTATGGTGCTGGAATTGGACGGCGAGATTGTCACGCGTGTCGATCCGCATATCGGGCTGTTGCATCGCGGCACGGAAAAGCTGATTGAGCAGAAGACCTATCTGCAAGCCGTGCCTTACTTTGATCGCCTCGATTATGTGGCACCCATGAATCAGGAGCATGCGTTTGCTCTGGCGGTTGAAAAATTGCTCGGCATTACAGTGCCTAAGCGCAGCCAGTTGATCCGGATTCTCTACTCTGAGATTGGTCGCATTCTCTCGCATCTCCTCAATGTCACCACGCAGGCCATGGACGTTGGCGCGTTGACGCCACCGCTCTGGGGCTTTGAAGAGCGCGAAAAACTGATGGTGTTTTATGAGCGCGCTTCTGGTTCGCGGATGCATGCAGCATACGTGCGCCCCGGTGGTGTGCATCAGGACATTCCGCAAAAACTGGTTGATGATATCGGCACCTTCACCGACAAGCATTCCAAAGTGCTCGACGATATTGAAGGCCTGCTGACCGACAACCGGATTTTCAAACAGCGCAATGTTGATATTGGGTTGGTCACACTGGATCAGGCGTTTGCTTGGGGCTTTTCGGGCGTGATGGTGCGCGGCTCTGGTGCGGCGTGGGACTTGCGCAAGTCGCAACCTTATGAGTGTTACAATGAACTCGATTTCGATATTCCGATTGGCAAGAACGGCGACAATTATGATCGCTATCTCATTCGCATGCAGGAAATGCGCGAGAGTTTGAAGATCATGCGGCAATGCGTGAACAAGCTGTCGTCAGCGGAAGGGGCAGGGCCCGTGTCATCGATGGATGGCAAGGTGGTGCCGCCCAAGCGCAGCGAAATGAAACAGTCGATGGAAGCGCTGATCCATCACTTCAAGCTGTACACCGAAGGCTACAAGGTGCCTGCGGGTGAAGTCTACGCCGCAGTGGAAGCGCCCAAGGGCGAGTTCGGGGTTTATCTAGTGAGCGATGGCTCCAACAAGCCGTACCGCTGCCGCCTGCGCGCGCCCGGCTTTGCGCATCTGCAAGCCATGGACTGGATGTGCCGTGGTCACATGCTGGCTGACGTGAGCGCAGTGCTCGGCTCGCTCGATATCGTGTTCGGCGAGGTGGATCGATGATCGCTGGTCTGCGCCTCTCTGCCGAGGCATTCCTCGGCAATATACCTGCGACAAAGGCTGAGCTGCTTGATGGGCGGATTGTTCGTCATTCTGATGCTTCGCTTGGCGAGAACATGGTGCGCGGGAATTTGTTCTGTACACTGAGGGATCAGTTTGCGGCTGCGAAACTGCCGCATTACGTCTACGCTTTTGGGGCGGTGGTGAAGATCAATGCGATTACTGTGCGTTCGCCTGATTGCATCGTGCAGCATGCAGGTTTTGGCCGGGCGCGTCTGGTGGACGAGCCTTACATAGTTGCTGATGTGATCACCGATGCCATGAGCAAGGGTGATGTGCGTGCGCGCGTTGCAGATTACTTCTCGGTCGCATCGATCCAGCATTATCTGGTGGTGGATCGCCACCGCCGCATTGTGTTTCATCACAGCCGCAACGGCGAGAAAATTCTCACGCACATTGTGCGCGCGGGCGACATCAATCTTGATGCGCTGACACTTTCCTTTTCATCCCTTCTCGGTGAGGTCCAATCTTGAGCGTTCGCCGCCTCGACCCCGTTCAACCTGCTTCGTTTGGTTTCACGCCGGAAAATTCCGCGTGGGCGAAGAAGATCATCGCGCAATATCCCGAAGGCAAGCAGGCTTCGGCTGTGATTGCGCTGCTGTTCCGCGCGCAGGAGCAGAACAATGGCTGGCTCTCGAAGCCCGCGATGGAACGGGTGGGCGATATGCTCGGCATGTCCTACATTCGTGTTTACGAAGTGGCAACGTTCTATACGATGTTCCAGCTTTCGCCTGTGGGTTCGTGCGCGCATATTCAAGTGTGTGGCACAACGCCTTGCATGCTGCGCGGTGCGGAAGATTTGAAAAAAGTCTGCCAGAGCAAGATTCATCACGACGCGCATCACCTCAACGCCGATGGCACATTGTCATGGGAAGAAGTTGAGTGTCTGGGCGCTTGCGTGAATGCGCCATTGGTGCAGGTGTTCAAGGACACTTACGAAGATTTGACGCCTGCCACGCTTGAAAAACTGATTGACGATCTCGAAGCAGGTCGCGCTGTGAGGTCCGGTCCGCAGATCAATCGCCAGTTCTCGATGGCTGAGGGACAGCAGACAGCACTTGCCGATCCATCGCTCTATTCGGGTCAGCGCCGATTTACGCGGATTGACGCGCCACCACCGCCACCGCCCGCGCCACCACCTGCTGCGGCTCCGACAGCTGCGGTGGCACCTGTGGCAAAGCCAGTTGTTGTTCCACCACCAGCACCCGTCGTTGTTCCAGCACCTGCTGCTGTAGCCAAGCCCGCACCAAGGGTCTCGCGCATTATCGACACCGTATCTGCTCCTGCAGCTTCACGCGTGATGACTCCTGTCCGCGCTGCTCCAGCACCAGTCAGCGCTGCGTCTTCGATCGTGCGCAATCCTGTTGTGTCCGCACCGCTGGCAAAGATGACAACTCCGGTTGTCGCACCACGCCAAGATGGCAAGCCTGAACTTCTCACTAAGCCGCGCGGCAAGGCTGATGATCTCAAACTCATTTGGGGTGTTGGTCCTGCACTTGAAAAGATGCTCAACAAGATGGGCGTCTGGCACTTCGATCAGATTGCGCAGTGGTCGGCGAAAGACCTCGCGTGGGTCGATGAGCGCCTTGAAGGTTTCAAAGGTCGCGCCAAACGCGATGAATGGGTGAAGCAGGCCAAGAAGCTCGCCAAGGGCGAGCGGCCAGACAATGCTGTAGGCGACAAGCCGACGAGGAAAAAGTAATCATGCTCGCTGACAAGGATCGCATTTTCACTAATCTCTACGGCCTCCACGACTGGGGTCTTGAGGGTGCCAAGAAACGCGGCGCGTGGCTCGATACCAAGAGCTTCATCGACAAGGGCCGCGACTGGATGGTCAATGAGATGAAGGCATCGGGGCTTCGTGGCCGCGGTGGTGCTGGCTTCTCGACCGGTCTCAAATGGTCCTTCATGCCGAAGGAAATCAAGGAGCGTCCGCATTATCTTGTGGTGAACGCTGATGAGTCCGAGCCCGGCACCTGCAAGGATCGCGAGATCATGCGGCACGATCCGCATTTGCTGGTTGAAGGTTGTCTTCTCGCCTCTGCCGCGATGGGTGCGCATGTCTGCTACATCTATATTCGTGGCGAATACATCCGCGAGAAGGAACGCCTGCAGGCGGCGATTGATCAGGCTTACGATGCCAATCTGATTGGCAAGAACAACATTCATGGTTGGCCGTTTGAGTGCTACATCGCGCATGGCGCAGGCGCTTATATTTGCGGCGAGGAAACCGCACTGCTCGAAAGCCTTGAAGGCAAAAAGGGTCAGCCGCGCATGAAGCCGCCATTCCCGGCGAATGTCGGCCTCTATGGCGCGCCGACCACGATCAACAATGTTGAATCAATTGCGGTTGCGGGCACGATTTTCCGCCGTGGTGCTGGCTGGTTCAGCGGCATTGGCCGCCCGAATAATGTCGGGCCAAAACTCTTTTGCATTTCCGGCCACGTCAACAAGCCGTGCAATGTCGAAGAAGAATTGGGCATCACGTTCAGGGAATTGATCGAACGTCATGCAGGTGGCGTGCGCGGCGGCTGGGACAATTTGCTGGCTGTTATTCCCGGTGGTTCATCGGTGCGCATGGTGCCTGCCGAACAGATCATCGACACGCCAATGGATTTTGACTCGCTCTCCAAATTGCGCTCCGGCCTTGGTACGGCAGCTGTAATCGTGATGGACAAGTCGACCGATCTCATTCGCGCGATTGCAAGGCTTGCGGCGTTCTACAAGCATGAGTCCTGCGGCCAGTGCACACCATGCCGTGAAGGCACGGGCTGGATGATGCGCGTCTTGAACCGCATGGCTGAGGGCCGCGCCGAAAAGCGCGAAATCGATATGCTGCTGGATGTGACAAAGCAAATCGAAGGCCACACGATTTGCGCGCTTGGCGATGCAGCGGCCTGGCCCGTGCAAGGCCTGATCACGCATTTCCGCCATGTCATCGAAAAGCGGATCGATGACTACTCCTATCGTTCAGACAAAGACGGCGCCGTACGCCATGCAGCGGAGTAAGGAATGCGATTGCAAGAACGCGGAAAGAGCGGTTTGTCCAACTGTAGCAAACTTGCAGTTGGCGCGATTGCCTTCACGGGAGTATGCTCAGCAGAAGCACATGCTCGCTCATTGTTGATAACGAGTTTCTTTGGCGAATGGCGCGTGTTTCCTGTCTCCTGTACTGAACACAGACACCTTCCAGCGGTCACTTTTTCATTCGATGGTGATGAATATGTTGAGTACGGCAAAGCAAAGTGCGCGCTGAAATCGCAGGATGGAAAGAGTTTGGAAATTGCTAACTTGACCAAGTGCCTCAAGTCCGGATTTGCACCTGAATTTGCGGGTCGCTATTCTCTTCTGATGGTAGAAGGCGAGCCGGTCCATGGTCATATGATTGTGGAGAATATCCAAGGCATCAAAAAACAACTTCTTGACTGTGAAGCACACCGGTTAAATTAATCATGCACCTCGCTGAGCTCAACATTGGCAAGTTCCGTTATCCGACGTCCGATGTGCGGATGGCTGGGTTTATGGACAATCTTGATCGTGTGAATGCTTTGGCTGATCGTGCTGAAGGATTTGTCTGGCGGCTGGTCAGCGATGGCAGCAATAATGCGACTGATCTTCGCTATGGCGATGAAGACTATGCGGTGAACATGTCTGTGTGGACAGACGCAAGGTCGCTTGAGAATTATGTTTTCAAAACCGTGCATGTGCAGATCTATAAATCGCGCGCCGAATGGTTTGAAAAAATGGAAAAGCCCCACATGGTGTTCTGGTGGGTGCCGGAAGGTCATATTCCGCCGCTTTCGGAAGCGATCGACAAGCTGGAATATTTGCAAAAAAATGGCCCGAGCGAACACGTGTTCGGCTGGGCTGAAGTGATGGATGTGGAGCGCATGCGCTCTTTGAGGTGTGCATAATGCCAAAGATCAAGATCGACGGCGTCGAAGGTGAATTTGAGAACGGCATTACGCTGTTGCAGGCGTGTGAGCAGATGGGCGCTGAGGTGCCGCGTTTCTGTTACCACGAGCGGCTGTCGATTGCTGGCAACTGCCGCATGTGTCTCGTGGAAGTGAAGGGTGGACCGCCCAAGCCACAGGCCTCGTGCGCGATTGCTGTCAATGATTTGCGCCCCGGTCCCAATGGCGAAGTGCCAGAAGTTTTTACGAAGACACCCATGGTCAAGAAGGCGCGCGAAGGGGTGATGGAATTTCTGCTGATTAACCATCCGCTGGATTGTCCGGTGTGCGATCAGGGTGGCGAGTGCGATTTGCAGGATCAGGCCATGGCCTATGGCAAATCCGGCAATCGTTTTGCTGAGAACAAGCGCGCGGTAGAAAACAAATATCTCGGCCCGCTGGTCAAGACCGAAATGACGCGCTGCATCCAGTGCACGCGTTGTGTGCGGTTTACGACCGAAGTTGCAGGCATTCAGGAAATGGGTGCCACGGGTCGTGGAGAAGATGTTGAAATCACCACCTATCTCGACAAGGCAATTTCATCGGAGCTGCAGGGCAATATCATTGATCTTTGCCCAGTTGGTGCGCTCACATCTGCGCCATATGAATTCAAGGCGCGGCCCTGGGAATTGCGCAAGACTGAAACCATCGATGTGATGGATGCATTGGGTTCCAACATCCGTGTGGATAGCCGTGGCCGCGAAGTTTTGCGCGTGTTGCCGCGCACGCATGAAGATGTGAACGAGGAATGGATATCCGACAAGACGCGCTTCCATTGGGACGGGTTGCGTACGCAACGCCTTGATACACCTTATGTGCGGGTGAATGGCAAATTGCAGCCTGCGACATGGGGCGAGGCGTTGAAGGCTGTGGCCACACGTATGAAGTCTGCGGGATCAGCGCGCACGGGCTTCCTGCTTGGCGATCTGGTTTCGGCTGAGGAGGCCTTTGCGTTGAAGACGCTCGCGATGGCGATGGATGTGAAGAACATCGACTGCCGTCAGGATGGAACACCTTTGGGTGAGCATGGCGGTCGTGCAGGCTATCTTTTCAACTCGACAATTGCTGGCATTGAACAGGCCGATGCGATCATGTTGATCGGTTGCAATCCACGCCTTGAATCGCCGGTGTTGAACGCGCGGATCAGGAAGCGTCTGCTGAAGGGCGGCTGTGAGATTGCGATGATTGGCGAGAAGGTCGATCTGACTTACGATTATTATCACCTCGGCAATGGGCCGGAGTCGCTTGCGAAATATGCAACGCATCCCAAGGCAAAATCCGAGCGGCCAATGTTCATTATCGGGCAGGGTGCTTTGGGCCGCGTAGACGGCGCTGCGGTTCTGGCACTGGCGGCGAAGGCTGCTGCATCGCTTGGTGTGGTACGTGAGGGCTGGAACGGCTTTAACATTCTGCACACGGCAGCGGGCCGCGTCGGCGCGATTGATGTCTGCGCTATTCCCGGCGAGCGTGGCATGAACACGCGCGCCATGTTGGCAGCTGCAAAATCTGGCGCACTCGACGTGCTGTTCCTTGCAGGTGCCGATGAAATCGACACGACGCAATTGGGATCAAGTTTTGTTGTTTACATGGGCAGCCACGGTGATGCGGGCGCGCATCGTGCTGATGTTGTTTTGCCAGGGGCTGCTTACACCGAAAAGAGCGGCACATTCGTGAACACCGAGGGCCGTGCGCAAATGGCGTCGCGCGCGGTATTCCCGCCGGGAGATGCGCAGGAAGATTGGGCCATCATTCGTCAGTTGGCGGAGCATTTGGGTTTTGCGCCATCGTGGAACACGCTCGAAGGCTTGCGCGCCGAGATGTACAAGATTGCGCCACAGCTTGCGGCACTCGATCAGGTGCTTGCAGCAGATGTGGAAGCGCTCAGCGAATTGGGTCGTGGCGAAGGTCGCGTCGATGCGCGCGGCTTTGCATCACCTGTCACTGATTTCTATCTCACCAATCCAATCGCGCGTGCCTCGCGCATCATGGGCGAATGTTCGGCGCTGAAAAATGCCAACACATTGCAGGCGGCGGAGTAAGACATGACCGAAATTGCAACCCTTGTTGGATGGATCACGCTGCAAAGTGTAGCGCTGCTGACCGCCTTGCTGATCAGTGTTTCATTCCTGATTTATTTTGATCGCAAGGTGTGGGCGGCAGTGCAAATGCGCCGTGGTCCCAACGTTGTTGGTCCGTGGGGCATTTTGCAAAGCTTCGCCGACTTGATCAAGTTTGCACTGAAAGAAGTCATTATTCCCGATGGCGCGAACAAGGGCGTGTTCGTGTTGGCACCGATTGTCACCGCCGTGTTGGCGCTTGCGGCTTGGGCCGTGGTGCCGATTGGCAATGGCATGGCTGTCGCCGATATCAATGTCGGAATTTTGTATCTTTTCGCGCTGTCGTCGCTTGGGGTTTACGGCATCATCATGGGTGGCTGGGCATCGAACTCGAAATATCCGTTTTTGTCGGCACTGCGATCAGCGGCGCAAATGGTGTCTTACGAAGTTTCGATTGGGTTTGTGATCATCACAGTATTGCTGTGCGTGGGTTCGCTGAACCTCACCGACATTGTGACGTCGCAGGCCGATGGCTTGGGCACCAAATTGGGTCTGCCAAATTCATTTCTTGATTGGTACTTGCTGCCGCTGTTCCCGATGTTCGTGATTTTCTTCATCTCGGCGCTGGCTGAAACCAATCGCCCGCCATTTGATCTCGTTGAAGCAGAGTCCGAACTCGTTGCGGGCTTCATGGTTGAATATTCTTCAACACCTTATTTGCTCTTCATGCTCGGCGAATATGTTGCGATCACGCTGATGTGCGCGATGACAACGATCCTGTTCCTTGGGGGCTGGTTGCCGATTGTTGACGTGGCTCCGTTCAACTGGATTCCCGGTGTCATCTGGTTCATGCTGAAAACAGTTTTTGTGTTCTTCATGTTCGCCATGGTGAAGGCGATTGTGCCGCGCTACCGCTATGACCAGCTGATGCGTCTTGGCTGGAAAGTGTTTCTGCCGATCTCGCTGTTCTGGGTGGCGTTGACTTCGTTCGTACTTGTATATTCAGGGAACCTGCCTGCATGACGCCGACGGTTGCATCATTTATCGCTGGCGCTTTGTTCCTCTGGTTGGGAATGGGGGTGCATTATTTTTTTGTACGCCATGTTTACCCTGCGTTGAGCGAACGTCATGAAGCAGCGAAGGTTCGCTTGGAGCAGGGCATCAGCCCCGCAATGATCGCCACGCTGGTGCAAATTGCGAGCTTTACGGCCTTGCCGATTGTTGGATTTTTCATGTTCGGACCTATAGTCCGTGCATTGCTAGGATGAGATGAGATGAACCTTTCCCATGCAACGCGTCAGCTGTTCCTCAAGGAATTTCTTTCGGCCACCTGGATGGCGCTCAAATATATGGTGGCACCGAAAGCGACGTTGAATTATCCGCACGAGAAAGGCCAACTTTCTCCACGTTTTCGCGGTGAACACGCGTTGCGCCGCTATCCCAATGGCGAAGAGCGCTGCATTGCCTGCAAACTTTGCGAAGCGATTTGCCCGGCCCAGGCGATCACCATTGAAGCCGGTCCGCGCCGCAATGACGGCACACGCCGCACCACGCGTTACGATATTGACATGGTGAAATGCATCTATTGCGGTTTCTGTCAGGAAGCCTGCCCGGTTGATGCGATTGTCGAAGGCCCAAATTTCGAATTCGCAACCGAAACCCGCGAAGAGCTTTTGTTCAACAAGGAAAAACTGTTGGCCAATGGCGACCGCTGGGAACGCGAGATCGCGCGCAACCTTGCGCTCGACGCGCCATATCGGTAGAGGCTCCCCATGGCGCAAACGCTTTTCTTTTATCTTTTCGCGGCCCTTGCCGTGGCTTCGGCCCTGCTGGTGATTACCTCGCGTAATCCCGTGCATTCCGTGCTGTTTTTGATCCTGTGCTTCTTCAATGCGGCGGGACTTTTCATCCTGATGGGGGCTGAGTTTCTCGCGATGATTCTCGTCGTCGTCTATGTCGGTGCGGTCGCGGTGCTGTTCCTGTTCGTCGTGATGATGCTTGATGTGGATTTTGTGCAGCTGCGCGAAGGTGTGCAAAAATATCTGCCGCTTGGGGCAGTCATCGGGCTGGTGCTGCTGGTTGAACTGGCACTGGTGTTGGGCACATGGAACCTCGCACCAGAAGCGTTGAAAGGCATTGCATCACCACAAGGTGGTGTGAGCAATACGCAAGCGCTCGGCGAAATTCTTTATACGAAATATGTCTACTGGTTCCAGTCCGCGGGCCTCATTTTGCTGGTTGCGATGATTGGTGCGATTGTGCTGACGCTGCGTCATAAGCCAGGTGTGAAGCGACAGGTGATTGCAGATCAGGTTTCGCGGACGCCAGCCGACTCCATCGCTGTTATCAAAGTCGAACAAGGCAAGGGGCTTTCCGGATGATCGGGCTTGGACATTATCTCACCGTTGCCGCCATTCTGTTCACGATTGGCGTGTTCGGCATTTTTCTGAACCGCAAGAACGTGATCATCATCATGATGTCGATTGAGTTGATGCTGCTTGCCGTCAACATCAATCTTGTGGCGTTTTCGACGCATTTGAATGATCTGGTTGGCCAGGTGTTTGCGCTGTTGGTGCTCACTGTTGCGGCCGCCGAGGCCGCGATTGGTCTCGCTATTCTTGTCACCTATTTCCGCAACCGCGGCACCATCGAGGTCGAAGACCTCAACATGATGAAAGGCTGATCCAGCACCATGTATCAGGCCATTGTTTTTCTGCCGCTGCTTGGCGCGTTGATCGCCGGGATTTTTGGCACCCGCTTGTTCCAAGGTCTGGGACGTGATGCCGATGTTTACGGCGAACACGCGCACGCGCATGCAGCGCATGGCCATGGAGATCATGGACATGATGACCATCACGGACATTATCATGGCCCGATGTGGCCGATGTATTTGACCACGGCGTTGCTTTGCGTTTCTGCAGTGTTGTCGTGGATTGTGTTCTGGGGTTTCCTCACTTCGCACGGGCAACACGGCATGGAAAAAGTTGAAGTGCTGCGCTGGATCACTTCCGGTCAACTCGCATCATCCTGGTCTTTGCGTATTGATACGCTGACATCGGTCATGCTGGTCGTCGTCAACACGGTATCAGCACTCGTCCATGTCTATTCCCTTGGCTACATGAGCCATGACGAACATCAACCGCGTTTCTTCGCCTATCTCTCTCTTTTCACCTTTGCGATGTTGATGCTGGTGACCGCGGACAATCTCATCCAGATGTTTTTTGGCTGGGAAGGTGTTGGCCTTGCTTCTTACTTGCTCATCGGCTTCTGGTTTCTGAAACCCTCGGCCAACGCCGCCGCCATGAAAGCCTTCATCGTCAACCGGGTTGGTGACTTTGGTTTTGCGCTTGGTATCTTCGGCTGCTTCATGATGTTTGGCTCGGTCGAGTTCGACACGATTTTCCAGAACGCAGCAAACTTGACCGGAAAGTCGATTCACTTCCTCGGCCAGGATTGGGATTCGCTCACTGTTTTGTGTCTGCTGTTGTTCATGGGGGCCATGGGCAAGTCGGCGCAGTTTTTGCTGCACACTTGGTTGCCAGACGCGATGGAAGGCCCGACACCGGTTTCAGCCCTAATTCACGCGGCAACCATGGTGACGGCAGGTGTGTTTCTTGTCGCGCGCATGTCTCCGCTGTTTGAACTTGCTCCACATGCCCGCGAGGTTGTTGTGGTGTTTGGCGCGATCACGGCTTTCTTCGCGGCTACAGTCGGTTTGGTGCAGAACGATATCAAGCGCGTCATCGCGTATTCAACCTGTTCGCAGCTTGGCTACATGTTTGTGGCCATGGGCGTTGGCGCGTATGGTGTTGGGATTTTCCATCTCTTCACCCACGCGTTTTTCAAGGCGCTGCTGTTTCTTGGCGCAGGCTCAGTCATCCATGCGATGTCGGGCGAACAGGACATGCGCAAGATGGGTGGCCTCGCTCCGCACATTCGCATTACCTGGGCGATGATGCTGATCGGAACGCTCGCACTCACCGGCGTTGGCATTCCCGGTTTGTTTGGTTTCGCTGGTTTCCATTCGAAAGACGCGATCATCGAGTCAGCTTATGCCGTGCACACTGGCGTTGGCCTTTTTGCCTTCGTTGCACTCGTTATCGCAGCCTTCTGCACATCCTTTTATTCATGGCGTCTGGCGTTCATGACTTTCAATGGCGCACCGCGTGGCGACAAGGAAACAATGGACAAGGTGCACGAAAGTTCGCCAGTCATGCTGGTGCCGCTTTATGTGTTGGCACTCGGAGCAGTGGTTGCGGGTTTTGTATTCAAGGAATATTTCATCGGCCACGACGAGAAACTGTTCTGGGGCTCGTCGCTCTATCGCGCACCCGGCAATGAAATTGTAGACGCCATGCACCACGTGCCTTGGCCAGTGGCGTGGTCGGCAACGTTTGCGATGCTGGCTGGACTTGGTCTTGCCGTGCTGTTCTACATTCGCGACAAGAGCTTGCCAGTGCGCGTTGCCGAACAACATCAGCCCGTCTACCAATTCCTGCTCAACAAATGGTATTTCGACGAGCTTTATGATCTGATTTTCGTGCGTCCCGCAAAATGGCTTGGTCATTTCCTTTGGAAAAAAGGAGATGGCATGGTGATTGATGGTGGTGGACCCGATGGGCTTTCATCGCTCGTCAGTTCTTTGGCCAAGCGCGCGGTCACATTACAAACCGGCTTTGTTTATCACTACGCCTTTGCGATGTTGATTGGTGTTGCGGCTCTCGCTTCCTGGTTCTCATTCGGAGGGGCGCACTGATGTCTGGGCCGCTTCTTTCCGTTGTCACGTTCCTGCCGCTGCTCGGTGTGCTGTTCATTCTTTTTGCTTCAGGCGAGGATGAATCCGCGTCCCGTTACGCGCGCTATTCTGCGTTGTGGGCGACGATAGTGACCTTCCTCGTATCACTGCTGATCCCGTTCAATTTCAATACAGCTGATCCTGGTTTTCAGCTCGTAGAAAACGCCGAATGGTTGCCGGGCATTGCGGGTTATCGCATGGGGGTTGATGGCATTTCGATGCCGCTCGTCATGCTCACGACTTTCCTTATGCCGATCTGCATTCTTGCGAGCTGGTACGTCACCAAGCGCACGCGCGAATATATGATCGCGTTTCTGGTACTTGAAACACTGATGATCGGCGTGTTTTGCGCAACTGATCTTTGGCTGTTCTATTTGTTCTTCGAAGCCGGCCTCATCCCAATGTTCTTGATCATCGGCATTTGGGGTGGCACGCGCCGTGTCTATGCGAGCTTCAAGTTCTTCCTCTACACATTGCTCGGTTCGGTGCTGATGCTGATCGCGATGATTGCGATGTATTGGCATGCGGGCACATCCGACATCGCGACTTTGATGAACTTGAAGCCGGGTTTCCCGGCTGACATGCAGAAGTGGCTGTGGCTGGCTTTCTTTGCTTCGTTCGCTGTGAAAATGCCGATGTGGCCGGTACACACCTGGCTGCCGGATGCGCACGTTGAAGCACCAACGGCTGGTTCGGTGATCCTTGCTGCGATTCTCTTGAAGATGGGCGGTTACGGCTTCCTGCGTTTCTCGCTGCCGATGTTCCCGGATGCATCGCTTTACTTCCAGAACTTCGTCTATGTGCTCTCCGTCATTGCCATTATCTACACATCGCTGGTGGCGCTGATGCAGGAGGACATGAAGAAGCTGATTGCTTATTCATCCGTTGCGCATATGGGCTTTGTGACCATGGGCATTTTCTCGATGACCAAGCAGGGCGTTGACGGTGCGATGTTCCAGATGATCAGCCACGGTCTGGTTTCCGGCGCGCTGTTCCTCTGCGTTGGTGTGATTTATGACCGCATGCACACGCGCGAAATCAAGGCCTATGGTGGCCTTGCCAATCGCATGCCGCTCTATGCTGCAATCTTCATGCTGTTCACGATGGCGAATGTGGGTTTACCCGGGACATCAGGCTTTGTCGGCGAATTCCTGACGCTCCTTGGCACGTTCCAGAACAGCACCTGGACCAGCTTCTTCGCCACGATCGGTGTTGTACTTTCCGCCGCCTATGCATTGTGGCTCTACGCCCGAGTGGCCTTTGGCAAAATGGAAAAGCCTGAACTTGCCTGGATGCCTGATGTGACGCCGCGCGAACTTGCAACACTTGCTCCACTTGTTGTGCTGACGATTTTCTTCGGCATCTATCCCGCCCCCATTCTCGAAACAGTTTCAGCCTCGGTTGATAGCGTTCTGGCCACGGTCCAGACCGCATCCAACCTCCTAGCAGCGAAGTAACGCCCATCATGATGACAATCCTTCAACATGCCGATGGTGTTGCAGCACTGCCCGAAGTGGTGCTCGCACTTTTTGCAATGGCAATCTTGATGCTCGGCGTGTTCCGCAAGGGTGAAAACTATTGGTTGGTGGCGATGTCAACCAGTCTTGCCATTCTGGTCACAGCGATCCTTGTGATCATGGGCGCGCGCACGGGCACACAATCGGCTTTTGGCGGTGCGTTCATTGTTGATGATTTCGCGCGCGCCATGAAATTGTTGACGCTTGCAGGCACCGAAGCCGCACTCGTGTTGTCCGGCAGTTATCTTTTCCGCAACAACATGGTGCGCGAAGAATATCCCGTGCTGCTTGCACTTTCTGCTGTTGGCATGATGATGATGATCTCAGCCAATGACTTGATTTCGCTCTACATGGGCCTCGAATTGCAGTCGCTTGCGCTTTATGTTGTGGCTTCCATCAATCGCGACAATCCAAAATCATCCGAAGCGGGTCTCAAGTATTTTGTGCTGGGTGCGCTTGCTTCCGGCATGCTGCTTTACGGCGCGTCGCTGGTTTATGGTTTTACCGGCACCACGCAATTCGCAGGCATTGCCCAAGCCCTTGGCGCACAAGGCTCGTCGATTGGATTGATCTTTGGCCTTGTGTTCATTCTTGCTGGTCTTGCTTTCAAGGTTTCCGCCGTGCCCTTCCACATGTGGACGCCTGATGTTTACGAAGGTGCACCTACACCCATCACTGCGTTCTTCGCGGCAGCGCCAAAAGTCGCAGCGATTGCATTGTTCACACGCGTGATGATGGGGCCTTTCAAAGCTGTCACAGCTGATTGGCAACAGATCGTCACTTTCATCGCAATTGCCTCAATGATCCTCGGTGGTGTTGCTGCGATTGGACAAACCAATATCAAGCGCCTGTTGGCGTATTCCTCGATTGGCCACATGGGTTACGCGCTTGTGGGTTTGGCTGCGGCTTCGCAAGAAGGTGTGCAGTCGATTGTCACCTACATGCTGATTTATGTGGTCACGACGATTGGCGTGTTTGCCTGCGTGCTCGCCATGCGGCGGGATGGCAAGCAGGTCGAGACGATTGCCGATCTCGCAGGTCTGGGACGCAATAACAAGACACTGGCTTTCATTCTGGCGATGTTGATGTTCTCGCTTGCAGGCATTCCACCGCTAGCGGGTTTCTTCGGAAAATTGTTTGTGTTCATGGCCGCCGTGAAGTCAGGCTTGTTTGTCCTCGCAGTCGTTGGTGTGCTCGCCTCGGTGATCAGCGCGTTCTACTATTTGCGCATCGTCAAGCTGATGTATTTCGATGAGCCCGTTGCAGCATTTGATCCGATGGATCCTGAAGTGAAATGGGCAACGTGGATTTCGGGCGCATTCGCAGTGCTGTTCGCGCTCATCGCCCAGCCCGTGATGAATTACGCGCTCACTGCAGCGCAGTCCTTCTACGCCTTTGTCAACTAAGCAAATTCCCGTCAGGCATTTTACATCGATTGATTCAACCAATCTCGAAGCGCGCCGTTTGGTTGAGCAGGGGGTTGATGGTCCATTGTGGATATTAGCCGATAAGCAAACGGCGGGGCGCGGACGCTTGGGGCGAACCTGGACTTCCGTCACGGGCAATCTCTACTCCACATTCTTGTTTGAGCCGCGCTGCAAGCCGGAAGCCGTGCCCCATCTGAGTTTTGTAACTGCACTTGCAGTAGCCAACGCGATTGACGCCATCGCTAGCCAACCTCGCGTCCGGTTGAAATGGCCAAACGATTGCCTTGTCGACGGTGCAAAGATAGCGGGCATATTGTGCGAAGTATTGGATCGTGGACATGTTGCCATCGGTTGCGGAATCAACGTTGCAGCGGCACCAGTCATGTCGGCTTATCCGGCAACAACAATCGATGCGATTGTTGGAAAAGCTGTTCCGGTTGATCAGGTTTTCAAGATCTACGTTGAGACACTCGGCGCATCGCTTGAGACGTGGCGGGCCGGAGCAGGGTTTGCCTCGATTGCCGAACAGTGGCGTAACCGCGCCATCGGAATCGGGGAAACTGTAAACCTGTCACGGGAGCAGGGTTCAATCACAGGCGTCATGTCCGGCATAGCCCCCGATGGTGCCCTGTTGCTGCAGTTGCCCGATCAATCAATGCGCCGCATTTACGCTGGCGATTTGCATATTCCTTCACTAGCTGCCATGCGTAATTCATGAAATCCAAACGTAAATCCGAAGCTGATGAACTTGTACTCTTGCCACTTGGTGGTGTGGGTGAAATTGGCATGAACTGCTACGCCTATGGCGTGGGTGCTTCCCATGAGCGCGAATGGCTGATGGTTGATCTCGGTGTGCGCTTTGGCGGTGACCGCGAACCGGGTGTCGATCTGATCCTGCCTGATGTCGGTTTCCTCACATCGAACAAGGCTGATATTGCAGGCCTCGTCATTACCCATGCACATGAAGATCACATTGGTGCCGTGGCGTGGTTGTGGCCGCAGCTGGAATGCGATGTGCATTGCTCGCCATTTGCTGCCGAACTCTTGAAATTGAAACTCAAGGAACACGGACTGGACGAAGATGTGCCAGTGATCGTGCACCAGCCCGGTGACAAGTTCAAAGTGGGTTCGTTCAGCGTTGAGATGGTGCCCGTCACGCATTCCATTCCACAGTCTCATGCGCTGCTGATCAAGACCTCGCACGGCACGGTGTTTCATTCCGGCGATTGGAAAATCGATTACACGCCAGTACTTGGCCAGCCCTTCAACACCAAGCGCTTGGAAGAAATCGGCAAGCAGGGTGTTGACGTGCTGGTGTGCGATTCCACCAATTGCATGCGCGAAGGGTTTTCCCCGTCCGAAAGTTCTGTGGCCGACACGCTGGCGCATATCATAGGCGAAGCCAAGGGCAGGGTTGCCGTCACCACTTTCGCCTCCCACGTCGAACGCATTCTCTCCGCCGTGAAAGCCGCGCGCTCTGCGGGCCGCGAAGTCGTCATTGCAGGCCGTGCCATGCGCAACACCATCGAAGCCGCGCGCATTTGTGGAATGTTGCAGAATGCGGGCGCGTTTCTCGACGAGGAAGAGTTCGGCTATCTGCCGCCCGACAAGGTGATGATCCTGTGCACGGGTAGCCAGGGCGAACCGCGCGCCGCCATCGCCCGCATTGCAGAAGACAGTCACCCGCATGTGGCACTGGAAGAAGGCGATCTGGTCATCTTCTCGGCGCGCACCATTCCCGGCAATGAAAAAGAAGTTTCATATATCCACAACAACCTCGCCAAGCTCAATGTTGATGTGCTCACCTCTGATGATGCACTTATTCATTCGTCGGGCCATCCGCGGCAAGATGAATTGAAACTGATGTACCAATTGTTGAAGCCGACCACCTTGATTCCAATGCACGGCGAAGCACGGCATCTGCGCTTCCACGCCAAGTTCGCGAAAGCCAATGGCGTGCCTGAAGCGTTGGTGATCGAAAATGGCAAGATCGCGCGCCTCGCACCCGGGCCTGCTGCAATTGTCGATGAAGTCTCACACGGCGTTATGCATGTCGATGGCAAGTTGATCATTGCAGGCGAAGACGGCCCGGTCAAACAACGCCGCAAGCTTTCCTTCGTCGGGATCATTTTTGCGGTCGCCGTTGTTGGCGATGACCTGAAACTCGCAGAAGATGTTGTTGTGCTCATCGATGGTGTGCCGGAAGGACTTATCGACGAGTTGGAAATTGCAGCGGAGAAAGGCTTCGACGCCATGCCGAAACCGCGCCGCAAGGATGACAACCAAGTGGAAGAGGCGATCCGCGTCGCGATCCGCCGATCCGCCGAAATGGCCTGGGGCAAAAAGCCCATCGTGAAAGTTGTCGTCGTAAGAGCTTGATCCTTCGCGGTGATGCTATAATCGCGAATCATGAGCAAGCACGTAAATCCGCCGGGCGCAGGCCCGAATACCGAACCTGTTGAACTGAAGGATGCGCTTGAAGAGCGTTATCTCGCCTATGCGCTATCCACGATCATGCATCGTGCGCTGCCGGATGTGCGCGATGGCTTGAAGCCCGTACATCGCCGTCTGCTGCATGTGATGCAGCTGTTGCGGCTTGATCCGGATGCGGCTTTCAAGAAATCCGCAAAGATTGTGGGCGACGTGATGGGTGGCTATCACCCACACGGTGACCAATCGATTTACGATGCGCTTGTGCGCCTCGCTCAGGATTTCTCTTCGCGTTATCCGCTCGTTGATGGCCAGGGCAATTTCGGCAACATCGATGGCGATAGTGCGGCTGCCTATCGCTACACCGAAGCGCGCATGACGACAGTCGGGCGCATGTTGCTCGAAGGCCTTGATGAAGACTCCGTTGATTTCCGTCCCAACTATGACGGCTCGGTTGAAGAACCAGTAGTGTTACCCGGCGCATTTCCAAATCTTCTCGCGAATGGTGCGACGGGCATTGCGGTTGGGATGGCAACGTCGATCCCGCCACACAATGTGGCCGAGCTTTGTGATGCAGCACTGCATCTTATCAAGACGCCCAATGCCGGCATCGACAAACTCTGCCAATATGTGTTGGGGCCTGATTTTCCTACGGGCGGCATTGTCATTGATGATCGCCAAACCATCATTGATGCCTATCGCACAGGCCGCGGCTCGTTCCGTGTTCGCGCACGCTGGAGCGTTGAGCAGTTGGAGCGCGGTGCATGGCAGATTGTTGTCACCGAAATTCCCTACCTCGTGCAGAAGGGCCGCCTGATCGAACGTGTGGCCGAACTGATGGGCGAAAAGAAGCTTCCGCTCATCGCCGACATCGTTGATCAATCCGCTGAAGATGTGCGTGTTGTCATCGAGCCAAAGTCGCGCAACATCGAACCAGAAGTGTTGATGGAGCAGCTGTTCCGCATCACCGATTTCGAAAGCCGCATTCCGCTCAACATGAATGCTTTATCGGGTGGCAAGGTGCCGAAGGTGATGAACCTTGGTGAACTGCTGCGCGAGTGGCTCAGCCATCGCAAGGAAGTTCTGGTTCGCCGCAGCAATTTCCGGCTTGGCGAGATTGCGCGCCGCCTCGATATTCTTGGCGGCTACCTTATCGCCTATCTCAATCTGGATGAAGTGATCCAGATCATCCGAGATCAGGAAGAACCAAAGCCAGCACTGATTGCGCGCTTCAAGCTCACCGATACGCAGGCCGAAGCCATTCTCAATATGCGTTTGCGTTCGTTGCGCAAACTGGAAGAGTTTGAAATTCGTACTGAGTTTCAAGGTCTCGAAACTGAACAGAAAGCGCTGCAACGTCTTGTGAAATCGGAAGACGAATTGTGGGGCAAGGTTTCCGACGAGGTCAAGGAAACCAAGGAAAAGTTCTCGAAGAAAACAACACTTGGCCGCCGCCGTACTGATTTCGCCATCGCACCGGATGTGGGTGAAGTACTCGAAGAGATGATGATTGAACGTGAGCCGATCACCATTGTTTGCTCGGAAAAGGGCTGGATCCGTTCATTGAAGGGACAAGTGAGCGAGGCATCGCAATTTGCGTTCAAGGAAGGCGACAAGGGCAAGTTCTTCTTCCACGCCATGACCACTGACAAGATCATGGTGTTCACAACGTCGGGCAAATTCTTCACGCTTGAAGCTGGAAAACTGCCAGCCGGACGCGGACACGGCGAGCCTATTCGTCTGTTGGCCGAAATTGACGCGGCTGATTCAGTTGTCTCGCTGTTTGTGCACCAGCCTGATGTGAAGCGGCTCTTGGTGTCGAGCGATGGCAATGGCTTTATCGTCGCTGAATCCGATTGCGTGGCCAACACGCGCAAAGGCAAGCAAGTTTTGAATGTGACCGCACCTGCAGAAGCAGTGACTTGCGTTGTCGTCCCAGCTGATGCTGATCATGTCGCAACCATTGGTGAGAACCGCAAGATGGTGATCTTCAAGCTCTCGGAACTTCCAGAAATGTCGCGCGGCAAAGGCGTGCGCTTGCAAAAGTTCAAAGATGGTGGCCTCTCGGATGCGACGGCTTTCAACTTGAAGCAGGGCATGAGCTGGACGGATTCATCCGGACGCAGCTTCACGATCGACGATCTCGCAGAATGGATCGGCGAACGGGCCCAGGCTGGTCGAGCACCACCCAAGGGATTCCCGAAGAATAACAAGTTCTTAGGGTAAGAAGTTGACTGATAGATATCCATGGTGTATACCATTCGTATGACAAGATCGACGGCCAAACTTTTCATGCATGGGCGCAGCCAGGCGGTGCGGCTACCCAAGGAATTTCGTATGCCCGGCAATGAAGTTGAAATTTCTCGTGTGGGCGAAAGCGTAGTGATCAAGCCGATCAACTCAGGAAAAGTCGATTGGGAAGCATATTTTTCTGAGATGAAGGCGCTTGGATCTTGGGATGAATTCGAGATTGATCGTAACGCCGGGCTGTTGCCGCCACGCGAAAAATTCGACTGACGATTGTGATCCTGCTCGACACTAATATTGTCATTCACTTTAACAAACAGTCGAACAGGCTGCTGGAAAAGAAGATGTCAGCTGCGATAGAGGCACGGAATCCGCCAATCTTCTTGCCCGCAATGGTTTATCATGAACTTAAGTTGGGTGTCCTTCGACATCAGTTCGAAGAGCGCGGGCAAGTGAAGCTGAACAATTTCATGTCGCAGATCAGCGGAGTTTTACCGCTGACCGAAGATGATGCTTCGGCTTCAGCGATGATCCGACATGAGCTTCAGTCCTCTGGTAAAATGATTGGGGCTTATGATCTGCTGATCGCCGCCCAAGCGTTGACGCGCGGGGCACTTTTGGTAACCCATAACCCGAGCGAGTTTTCGCGGGTGTCTGGTCTTCGCTGGGTTGACTGGATGGCGGAGTAGTTTGCTTGCGCGTTTCCGATTTTGATTTTGAACTGCCTCAGGAGCGTATTGCGCTTCGGCCTGCTGTTCCGCGCGAGAGTGCGAAGCTGCTACAAGTAGGCGACGTGACCAGTGATCACACGATTGCTGACTTGCCTCGCCTTTTGCGAGCGGGCGATTGCCTGGTGCTCAACAACACCAAAGTTATTCCCGCAGCACTGAACGGCCATCGAACTGGGCGCTTGGGGACTACGCCCAAGATTGAGGTTCTTTTGCATCAACGCCTTGATAGCGTGACGTGGAAGGCCTTTGCCAAGCCCGCAAAGAAACTGATCGCGGGCGATGTGGTGGCATTTGGACCATTGAAAGCGGCAGTCAAAGAGAAGGGCGATGCGGGCGAAATCACACTGCAGTTTGCGGTTGGATCTGCAACTGAACTTGATGAAGCATTGCAGCAAGTTGGTCGCGTACCTTTGCCACCCTATATCGAAAGCCAACGCCCGCAGGACCAGCAGGACCGCAACGACTATCAAACGATATTCGCCGAGAGAGAAGGTGCCGTTGCAGCGCCTACGGCAGGACTGCACTTCACAGACCAGTTGATGAGATCGCTTGAAGCTGCTGGAATAACGAGAGAATTCGTGACACTTCATGTGGGTGCGGGTACGTTCTTGCCTGTCAAGGTGGATGACACCGAAGACCACAAGATGCATTCGGAATGGGGCGAAGTGAGTGCGGCCACCATCACAAACCTGAACAAGGTACGTGCGAAAGGCGGGCGCGTTATCGCCGTTGGCACGACCAGCTTGCGGCTGCTTGAAGCCTCAGGCCTTCAGCCTTTCTCCGGCACAACGGAGATTTTCATTACCCCAGGCTACACGTTCAAAGCTGTCGATGGCCTAGTCACTAATTTCCATTTGCCGCGCTCGACGCTCTTCATGTTGGTCTGCGCTTTCGCCGGGACCGAAAACATGAAGGCCGCCTATGCGCACGCCATCAACAATAACTATCGGTTCTATTCCTATGGCGATGCCTCGCTGCTATGGCCACAGGCATGACAAAGAAATTCGGTTTCACGCTGCACAAGCAGGATGGTGCGGCGCGCCTTGGCACAGTGCACACTGGGCGCGGTGATATACGCACGCCTGCATTCATGCCCGTCGGCACTGTAGGCACGGTCAAGGGTGTCTATCTCGAGCAAGTGAAAGAGACGGGTGCCGACATCATTCTTGGCAACACCTATCATTTGATGTTGCGCCCTGGTGCAGAACACGTGGCCAAGCTTGGTGGCCTCCACAAATTCATCGGTTGGGATGGGCCGATCCTCACGGATAGCGGCGGCTTTCAGATCATGTCGCTGTCCAAGATTACCAAGATCAGGGAAACTGGGGCCACATTCCAATCCCACATCGATGGCCGCAAGTATGAGTTGACGCCCGAACGCGCCATGGAAATCCAGATGCTGCTCGGTTCTGATATTCAGATGCAACTCGATGAGTGTATTGCTCTTCCGGCGACTGAAAAGAAAATGGAAGCGGCGATGGAATTGTCTTTGCGATGGGCTGAGCGATCACGCCGCGCATTCCTTTCTGTGCAGCAACCAGGTCGAGGAAGTTTCGGCATCGTGCAAGGTGGCACCAATGAGCTGTTGCGCAAACGCAGTGCAAAGGGTCTCATCGAAATCGGCTTTGAAGGCTATGCAATCGGCGGACTTGCAGTGGGCGAAGGTCAGCAGTTGATGTTGGAAACACTGGACTACACAGCACCGTGCCTTCCTGAAAATCATCCCCGCTATCTGATGGGTGTCGGCACGCCTGATGACATGCTGGAGTCGGTAGCACGCGGCATCGACATGTTCGACTGTGTCATGCCAACACGCTCGGGCCGCCACGGTCAGGCCTTCACGCGCTTTGGCAAAACCAATTTGCGCAACGCAAAGCATGCCGACGATCCGCGCCCGCTTGATGCAGAACATCCATCGCCAGCATTGTCGCAATACTCGCGCGCGTATTTGCATCACTTGATCCGCGCAGGCGAATTGCTCGGCATGATGATCCTGTCATGGGCCAACATCGCGTACTATCAATCACTGATGCAGGGCATGCGCGCCGCCATTGCCGAAGGGCGATTTGACGACTTCCGCCAGTCCACAAAGGAATCTTGGAGGCGCGGTGATGCGTCCTTATGATTGCGACTAGGCGAATCGCAGTGTTAAGCGATCAGGGCCTTAGATTTATTGATAAGGAAATTGTGAAATGGGCGACGAAAAAAGTACACTCGCGAATGTTTTTCAGACAGCGAGAGATGCTGCACGGAAAGTTTTCGGTGTCGCAAGTGGAGCCGCTTCGGAAGCCAAAACAGCGACTGAACGCGGCGCACATGCAGCTGTTGAATCTGCCAAGGTGATCGGTCAGGCAACCGTTCAAAAAGCGACTGAAGTCGGGCACACAGCTGCCGAGCACGCTCGCGTTGTTGGACACACGGCTGCGGAGCAGGCGAAGGTCGTTGGACAAACCGCATCTGAACACATCCGCGTTGTTCGTCATGCCGCTGTTGAGCAGGCGCGCAATGTCGGACATGTCGCGGCTGAAGTAGGTCACGCCGCTGCAGAAAAAGCAGCAACAGGCATAAGAACAGTTGTGAGCCAAGCCGCAGCCGTGGAAAAAGTAGTTGTTTCAAAAGCGAAGTCTTTGGCAGAGCCTGCAAAGACAACTGAGACTGTTCAGCTGGCGACAATTGCAGCACCAAAGAAAAAGCGGAATGCTGTGAAGGCCAAGGTCAAGAAGGCTGTGGCAACAAAATCCAAGGCCAAGGCGATTTCGAAAAAGGCAGTAAAGAAGACTGCGAAGTCAAAGAAGACTGGAAATGCCAAATCAACAGCCAAGAAACTTGTGCGTAAAGCTGTGAAAACCAAAGCCGTCGGACGCGTTGCTAAAAAGGCGGTGAGCCGCAAGGCCGTAAAGCGCAAGACCGCAAAGAAGCGCTGAGCTATTTCCCTGAACCCGCGATGGCTTCGCCGTCGCGGGTCAAATAATAGGCGATCAGGATGGGCACGAACGTGATCGCCATCACGATCACAGCAGCCACATTGGTGATCGGGCGCTCGCGTGGGCGGAACAGTTGCTCATAGATCCAGATGGGTAAAGTTTTCTCGTTGAGACCCGCGGTAAATACTGTCACGATCACTTCATCAAACGACAGTGCAAACGCCAACATACCCCCAGCCAGAAGTGCTGATGCGATTTGTGGCAGCACCACATACCAGAATGTCTGCACGCCGTTCGCACCCAGATCCATGGATGCCTCAATCATGCTTGGTCCAAGTCGTCGGAGCCGCGCAATCGCGTTGTTGTAAACCACCACAATGCAGAACGTGGCGTGGCCCAGAACCACTGTCCAAATCGAAAACGGCACATCGAGCAAATTGAGGGTTGAGCGAAGAGCAATGCCCGTAATGATGCCGGGCAAGGCGATGGGCAGAATGAACAACAACGACATTTCATTCTTGCCAAAAAAATCATACTTCCAAATGGCCGCTGCTGCGAAGGTTCCCATGATCAATGCAAGTGTTGTCGAAATCGCAGCAACCCGCATTGAGGTCCAGATCGCATCCCACAAATCCTGACGCTGCCACGCCTCGACGAACCACTTGGTAGTGTATCCAGACGGTGGAAACTGGAATGAAACATCGGCCGAAAACGCGTAGACAATGATCAGCCAAAGTGGAATGTGGATAAACAGCAGTGCACTTGCCGTCGCCAATGAAAGAAAAAATGGTGGCCGTTTAGAGCGCATCGAATGCCCCCATGCGCTTGGCAATGGCGAGATAAATAAACATGATCACGATCGGCACAACGGCGAAAGCCGCGGCCAGCGGAATGTTTCCGGCGGTTCCTTGCTGGGCGTAGACGGCGCTGCCGATGTAATAGGTCGAATTGCCGATGACACCGGGAATGATATAGTCGCCGAGGGTTAGCGAGAACGTGAAGATTGATCCTGCAACGAGGCCGGGCAATGCCAGAGGCCAAATCACATGGCGGAATGTTTGTGATGGCTTCGCACCCAAATCGCCAGATGCTTCCAGCAGGCTTTGCGGCACGCGCTCCAAAGCGGCTTGTGTCGGCAAGATCATGTAAGGTAGCCAGATATAAACGAACACAATGAATGTGCCAAACCATGATGCCGACAAGCTGGACGCATCTATCATCGGTGACTTCAGAAAGGCAGTGAGAGCCCCACCAAGACCCAATGCATTCGCGGTCCACGCGATGATTCCTTCCTGCGCAAGTACGAGTTTCCACGCATAAACTTTGACGAGATAACCTGACCACAGTGGCATCATGACGAGCAGATAAAACAGCGCCTTCCACTTTCCCTTCGCATAACGCGCAGCGAAATAGGAAAACGGATAGGCGATCAGCGCGCAGGCCAGCGTCACTCCTGCGGCCATCAGCACGGTACGCACAATCACATCAAAATTCGCTGGCTGAAACAGTTGCCTGATAGAAGAAAGCGTAGGCTCATAGTTTATCAGTCCGGAGAATTCATCGATGCTGAAAACCGCATGGGCCAGCAACGAGAACAGAGATCCGAGATAAATCACGCCGAGCCACAAGAGTGGTGGCAAGAGCAGCAGCGCCAAGAATGCGCGTGGCCGCTTGTAAAGGAAATCGGATAGACCAGTTCCCATCAGTTTTCGCCCAGCAACTCATGCATGTTTTCAGGAAGCCAAGCGAGCCGCACCTGTTCGCCCATGCCCCAGCGATGCGTTCCCGGTGCCAGCGCCGTCATGGAAACGCCGTCAGGCGTTGTAGCATTCAGTTTGGTGATCGCACCCTGGTAGTTAACGCCTGTCACACGCGCCGAATACGAATAGGCACCCGGCGCCGCCCTGACATTTTCCTTGAGAATTGTGATGCGTTCCGGCCTCAGGCTGGTCCAAGTTTTGAGGCCAGTGAACTCTGGTGACAAGACATTGGACGAGCCAACGAAGTCGGCAACAAACCGTGTTGCGGGCCGCTCATAGAGTTCACTCGGCGTGGCCACTTGAATGATCTTGCCTTGGTTGAACACGGCAATGCGATCAGCCATCGAAAGCGCTTCGCCTTGGTCGTGCGTCACAAAAACAAACGTAGTGCCGAGGTTGCGTTGCAATGCTTTAAGCTCGCCTTGCATCTGTTCGCGCAGTTTCAAGTCAAGCGCACCCAGCGGTTCGTCAAGCAGCAAGACTTTAGGTTCATTCACGAGCGCCCGTGCAAGGGCCACGCGCTGGCGCTGACCGCCAGAAAGTTGGCCGGGCTTGCGTTCAGAAATGTCGGGAAGTGCCATAAGCTTCAACGCGTCCTGCGCCTTGCGATGGCGCGTGGTGCGATCAACCCCCTTCACCATCAAACCATAGGCAACATTGTCGATGATCGACATGTGCGGGAACAGAGCATAATCCTGAAACACCGTATTGATGTTACGCTTGTAAGGTGGAACGCCGGACGCGTCTTCACCGTGGATCAGCACAGACCCTGTGTCTGGCTGTTCAAATCCCGCAATCAGGCGCAGCGAAGTCGTTTTGCCACAGCCAGATGGGCCAAGCATGGCAAAGAATTCTCCCGATGCAATTTTGAGATCAATCCCGTCCACAGCGCGCACGCTGCCGAAGATGCGGGAGACATTTTTAAATTCGACAGCTGTGTTCATGGTGTTTGCGAGTGATGCCCGAAGGGAAGATTTTTTCCCTTCGGGCAATCTACATTAGCGTCCGCCCAATACTGCGATCATGTCGGTGACCCAACGGTGATACGGCACACAGCCAGCTGACTGCGTGGCGCATTTCGCAACCGGTGTACGCCAGAACTTGATCTTGTCGAAGTTCTGGAGGCCGTTCACTTCGCAACCACCATCCGTCAACAACGCGTTGCCTTTGCAAGCAGCGGTGTTGGCAGGAACTGAACCGAACCATGCTGCAAGGTCACCCTGAAGTTTTGGATTGATCGAGTGTTCCAGCCACATATAGGCACAGTTGGGATGGGCGGCTTCGGCATGCATCATCGTCGTATCGGCCCAGCCTGTGGCACCTTCCATTGGAATGGTCGAGGCAATCGGCGTTTTTTCCATCGCCTTCTTGTCGGCATTGAGCAGGTTCACCTGGAACGGCCAGGTTGACGAGGCCACAACGCCTTCATTCTTGAAGTCGTCGATCTGCATGAACGCATCATGCCAGTAACGACCTACAAGTTTCCGCTGCACGCGCAACAAATCAAGTGCCGCCTTGTACTGCTCTTCCGTCAGTTCGTAAGGATCCTTGATGCCCAGCTCAGGCTTTTTGGCCATCAGATAAAGGGCAGCGTCCGCAATATAGATCGGTCCGTCAAACGCCTGGATACGACCCTTGTTGGACTTGCCATCGGGCAGGGTGGTTTCTTCGAAAACCACAGACCAGCTCTTTGGCGCCTCTGGGAATACCTTGGCGTTATAAGCGAGCACGTTGGCTCCCCATTGATAAGGCACGCCATAGTGCGTGTCCTTGACATAGTGCCAAGGCGCCTTCTGCAATCGCTCGTCTACTTTGCCATATGATGGCACAAGGGCCGTGTTGATTGGCTGCACGCGCTTGCCGGCAATGAGACGAAGCGATGCGTCGCCGGAAGCGGTCACCAGATCAAAGCCGCCTTCGTTCATCAGGGCGACCATTTCATCCGATGTGCCCGCCGTCTTCACATTGACTTTACAGCTGGTCTTCTTTTCGAAATCGGTCACCCAATCGAAATTCTTGTCAGTTGCACCGCGCTCGATGTAACCAGCCCAAGCGACGATATCGACCTGACCTTCACCAGCGCCCACTTCCTTTTTCATTTCCTGTGCGAGACCTGCACCAGAATTCGCGACAAATGCGGCTGCTGCGAAGAGCGCCATCCATGATGTGTGTTTTGACTTTTTCATTTTTTTCTCCCTGTGTCTCAGCAATGGCGAACCTCCATGGCCGCCAAACTAGCAAGCTGAGAGTGCAGACTAATCCCGTTTTGATCAGTTGGTAAAGTGGGTTTGGAATTTTAAATCGTTGCCGCCCTGCCAATAGTGCTGTTAAGCTCGACCCAAACGGGACGGGGGAAGCTTGGCACTGAACGGCAATACGGCAGTCATCGTGGAAGACTTGCACAAGTCATTCGGCAATCTCGAAGTGCTGAAAGGCGTTTCCATGACAGCGCATGAAGGCGATGTTGTATCGATGATTGGCGCGTCCGGTTCCGGTAAAAGCACATTTTTGCGCTGCATCAATTTTCTGGAATTGCCCAGCCGCGGTCGCGTGGTCATCACGGGCGAAGAAGTGGCTTTGAAGCCGGGCTTTGACGGCAATCTGCATACTTCCGATCCGCGCCAGGTGGAGCGCTTGCGCACCAGACTTGGAATGGTATTTCAAAGCTTTAATCTATGGCAGCACATGACGGTACTGCAGAACGTAATTGAAGCGCCAGTGCACGTGTTGAAAGTTCCGAAGGCCGAAGCGATTGAACGCGCAGGGGCATTGCTCAACAAGGTCGGCCTCTACGAAAAGCGCGACCAGTATCCGGCTTTCCTGTCAGGTGGCCAGCAGCAGCGCGCGGCCATTGCACGGGCACTCGCAATGGAACCCAAGGTGATGCTTTTTGATGAGCCAACATCGGCACTTGATCCTGAACTTGTGGGCGAAGTCCTCAAGGTGATCCGCGATCTGGCGCTGGAGGGCCGCACCATGGTGCTGGTCACCCATGAAATGAAATTTGCACGTGATGTCTCATCGCATGTAATCTATCTGCATCAGGGTGTCATTGAGGAGGAGGGGCCGCCAGCCCAAGTGTTTGGCGCTCCTCGCAGTGACCGCTGCAAACAATTCGTATCGGGCCTGCACAACTAGCGGGCCAGAGCGGAAAACAAAGAAACGCAAAGAAAACGACTGAGGGAGAAACCATTTATGAAATCGTTGAAAACACTTTTGCTTGCTGCCGTTGCGGCAATTTCGCTGAGCACAGCGGCCAAGGCCGACCTGGTCTTCGCGACCGATTCCGCACCCTATCCACCTTTCACCTCGCAGAATGCCGCAGGAACTTGGGAAGGCTGGGAATATGATTTGCTGCAGGCACTGTGCGCCGAAATGAATGAAAAGTGCACACTGATCCCGATTGCCTGGGACGGCATCATTCCAGCGCTTCTGGAAAAAAAGATGGACGGCATTTTCGGTTCAATGTCGATTACCGACGAGCGCAAAAAGCAGATCAGCTTCTCCGACATGTACTATAACTCGGCAGCAGTGATCCTCGGGCCAAAGGGTGGCAACAAGGATATTTCGCCTGGCGTGTTCAAGGGCAAGACGATCGGCACTCAGGCTGGCACAACTCATGCCAACTATGTCGAGAAATACTTCGTACCCGCTGGCGCAGTTTCAAAGAACTACAAGGGCCAGGATGAAGTCAACGCCGATCTCGCTGCAGGTCGTGTGGATTACATCCAGGCCGACGGCGTCACACTTGATGCCTTCCTCAAGTCGGACGAAGGCAAGGCATGCTGCGAACTCTATGGCGCGGTGCCGCTGGATGTTGAAATCCTCGGACCCGGCGTGGGCGTTGGTCTTCGCCAGGAAGACACTGCATTGCGTGACAAGATCAATGCCGCCATCAAGTCGGCTTCAGCCAAGGGCGTGTTTGAAGAGTTGACCAAGAAGTATGGCCTCGACGGCCTGCTCACCTTGCCACCGAAGTAAGTTTGAGCGGGCGCGGGGAGCAATCCTCGCGCCCATTTGACAAATGATCCCAGAAGTCCTGAGTTTCGGCCCCAAAGGATTTGGCGATGAGCTTCTGCTCGGCGCTGCGCGCACACTGTTCATCGCAGCGAGCGCTTTTGCTATGGGACTGGCGCTGGGGTTATTGGGCGCATCGGCCAAACTTTACGGCGGAAAAACCGCGCGTGCTGTCGCGCAATTCTACACCACAATTGTGCGCGGCATTCCTGAATTGGTGCTGATCCTTTTTCTCTTCTACGCTGGCACGCGCGGCATTAGCGCGCTTGGTGAAGCCCTTGGTTTTGGCCAGATCGATATCAATGGCATGCTCGCCGGCATCATCGTGCTTGGTTTTGTCCAAGGCGCATACTCCACAGAAGTTCTGCGTGGCGCTATTGAAGCCGTGCCCTTCGGTCAACTCGAAGCAGCGCGCGCTTACGGCATGTCGCCGATGCAAGCTTTTCGCCATATCACATTGCCCGCGATGTTACCCAGCGCCATTCCAGGTCTTTCCAATCTCTGGATGTCGGTGATCAAGGATACGACATTGATCGTGGTGACAGGTGCCACACCTGAGCTCCTGCAATACGCGAAAAATGCAGCTGGTTTCACCAAGCGCTACTTCCTCTTCTATTGTGTAGCGGCGCTGATTTATCTTGTCATGTCACTGATTTCAAACTGGTTGGCGAAAAGGCTCGAGCAACGCTTGCGCCGTGGCCAACCAGATTTGGTATGAGGCTCAGATGGACTGGTCCTGGCTTCCCAAATATCTCCCCCAATTCGGCCATGGATTGTTGCTGACGATTGCATTGGTCATCGCTGCAATGGTCTTTGGATTGTTGCTCGCGATTCCATTGGGCCTCGCACAAGTGGCTGGTCCACCTTGGCTCAGGCGAATGGCGCGTGGCTACTGCACCTTGATGCGCGGCACACCTTTGCTCGTGCAGTTGTTCATTCTTTACTATGGACTTGGGTCGTTGTTTGCTGGCTATCCGGAATTGCGCCAGTCGTTCATGTGGCCTGTCTTGCGCGAGGGGATCTATTACGCGTTTCTCGCCTTGATCCTGAACGAGGCGGGTTATCTCGGCGAAATCATGCGTGGTGCATTTCTCTCGGTGTCCAGAGGCGAGCTTGAGGCTGCCCGTGCGTTTGGCATGTCACCGTGGAAAGTCCTTACGCGCATTTGGCTGCCACGCGCGCTCCGCAATGCGCTGCCCGCACTCGGTGGCGAAACCATACTTACGATGAAAGCAACGCCTCTGGTCACACTCGTCACCGTCGTCGATTTCTACGGTGTTGCCGATCGCGTGCGCCAGGAAACCTACATCATCTATCCACCGCTGCTGTTTGTCATGGCGGTGTATCTGATCCTCACTTTCATCATCACGCGTATCTTCGCGCATCTTGAAGCTCAGCTTCCGCAACGCCGATGATTGCGGATCACCTCAAGCAACACGAAGCGGCGCTGATTGCAATCAGGCAGGATCTCCACGCCCATCCCGAACTTTGTTTTGAGGAACATCGCACCAGCGCCATCGTCGCCACAGAACTGAAGCGGCTCGGTTTTGAAGTCACCACAGGTATGGCAAAAACAGGCGTGATCGGCACTTTGCGCAATGGCACGTCCAAGCGCGCTATCGGCCTGCGCGCTGATATGGATGCATTGCCAATCCACGAAACCACCAATCTCCCTTACGCGTCCAAAACGCCGGGCAAGATGCACGCTTGTGGTCATGACGGCCACACCACAGCATTGCTTGGTGCCGCGCGCTATCTCGCCGAAACGCGCAACTTCAACGGCACGGTGCACCTGATATTCCAGCCCGCTGAAGAAGACATCAGCGGTGCCAAGCGCATGCTGGAGGAGGGGCTTCTCACCCGCTTTCCGATGGATGCAGTTTACGCATTTCACAACATTCCCGGCGTACCCGTCGGCCAAGTGAAAGTAAGAGCGGGAGCGATCACGACCGAAGTTGCTATCGTACAAGTGACAGTCAAAGGTGTCGGCGGTCACGGCGCGCTGCCTCATCTCACAGCTGACCCCATCGTCGCTGCGTCTGCCATCGTCATGGCACTGCAAACCATCGTATCGCGCAACATCGATCCTGCAGACATCGGCATCATCACAGTCGGTGCAATCCATGGCGGTGTGCTCGGCACGATCATTCCCGAAGAAGTTAAAATGACTCTTGGTGTAAGAACGGTCTCCGAACATGCAAGCCAGTTGATGGCCAAGCGTGTGCCCGAAGTGATTTCTTCAACCGCCAAGGCCCATGGCTGCTCAGTCGAAATCGACTACGGCGAAGGCATCATCTACCCCGCAGGCATCAACGATCCAACCACTGCAGAAATAGTACGCAACCTCGCGCTCGCATCTGGCCAACATGCAAAAGACGTAGACATGACCTCACCCTTCATGTTCTCGGAAGACTTTGCTTTCATCCAGCAAAAAGTGCCCAGCTGTTATTTCGGCCTGGGCAACAGCAACAGCCGCAGCCTTCATGATCCGGGCTATAATTTCAACGACGCACTAATCATCCCCGCCGCAAGCTTCATGGCGGGAATTGTGGAAGTGGCACTCAGTTCGTGACAGCGGCTGAACGGAACTTGCTTTTCAGCGCCAGCCAATTGTTTTCCATCTGCATCAAGCGTGTCCTGAAGATCAAGGCTGGCTTTTCGACCGCGTGCCATGAAACCATTGCAACTGCGAATGTAACGGGAAGAGAAATGACGAGGTTCCAGTACCAGTGGTGGCCTGCTGGTCCGAGCACTTGCGCAACAGCTTGCTGGATCGGGAACCCATAAAGGAAAATCCCATATGAATAATCACCAGATTTGAGAAACGCGTTAAGCTTCGGGCGCAGAAGTCCGACATAGACAGTAAGGTAAGCCGCAACGGCGGGCACCAGATAGTCGGTCGCAGAATTCACAAGCAGTGCGAAGCATAATACAGCTGCGAGAATGCCAAAGGCCTTTGTGTGAAACAATTTGTCACGATAAAGATAAATCGCCACACCATAGAGGAAACTCAAGAGCAAGACGTTGCCACTCAAGACGGGTGATGGATTCCAAGGCCCAAAGAGCATGTAATTCGCTGCGAGCAGCACGTTTATCCCTACGACAAAACCAAGAAAAAGCTCCCGTTTTTGATGCATGCGAAACAGGGCCAAGACGAAAAGCGAGACGTAGCACAGCAGCTCAAACGGTAAGGTCCAAAGCTGCCCGTTGACAGTGCCCGCCCATGGGTTTTCTGCAAACATGCCGGGCAGGGCATATTGAATATCTCCCAGAATATTCAGGAAGTAACGCGCAAACAATGGGTCGGAAAAATACTGCCCGAGGGCGAAAGTGGTCAAGAGCGGCCCCAGGAAGAGTGCAACCAATACTGTTTCAAATGCCAGCGCGGGCACCAAACGGATGCAACGAAGCCCCATGAATGAAACAAGTGTTCGCGACCGTTCCAGACTACCCGCAACCAGAAAACCACTAAGGGCAAAGAACATGGCGAGAATGACTGCCGTAAATGGCCTGAGCAGGAATGTGTTTTCGATCAGGTTCGCGTAGCGAAGGCCGTAGCTCACATCGATGGTGTGTCCCGCTACAACGGCCGTAGCCAAGATGATGCGCAGATAGTCAAAGCCAGTCGTGCGCCCGCCATCTTTCATCACATCATCAAGAGTTTGCATTTCCCCAGCATAGGCCGCAGGAATTACTGCTTGGTGAATGATGTTGAGGGAATTGGTGAGCCCAGCGGGATTCGAACCCACGACCCTCTGATTAAAAGTCAGATGCTCTACCGCTGAGCTATGGGCCCGACCAAGCGCGCTGGATAGGCTGAAGCTTGCGCCGGGTCAAGCTTTGCCGAGACATGATTTTTGCCGCATTTTGCCGCAATGAACGGCGAGTTAACGAAGATTCGGCTAGGAACGGGCCTCACCTCGGGGGAGTCATGAAACAAATTGCTATCATTGTCCTTGCTGCTGGCATGGGCACCCGGATGAAATCCGCTCTGCCAAAGGTTCTGCACAAGGCCGCTGGACGTTCGCTTTTGGCCCATGCGCTGCATGCAGCAGCGGGACTTTCGCCTGCCAAAACCGTCGTGGTGCACGGCCCAGACATGGACAACGTTCAGGCTGAAGCAAAGTCCGTCATCCCCGAAACGCTGTTTGCAGAACAACGTGACCGCAAGGGCACAGGCCATGCCGTATTGATGGCCAAGCCCCATCTCGAAGGCTTCAACGGAATTACTTTGGTGGCTTATGGTGATGTGCCGCTGACGACAACTGCGTCGTTGCTCCGCCTTGTCGCCGCTGTTGATCAGAAAAACCCCATGGCCGTCTTGGGCTTTGAAGCCGCCAACCCACATGGCTATGGCCGGCTGATTACTGACCATCGCAATCACGTCATTGCCATCCGTGAGGAGCTTGATGCCTCAGCCGATGAGCGCAAGATAGCGATGTGCAATTCCGGTATCATCGCCATCGATAATGCGTTGCTCTGGCAGTTCTTGCCAAAAATCGAATCCAACAACGCCAAGGGAGAAATTTATCTCACCGATCTTGTGGAGCTCGTGCATCGCGCTGGTCATCAGGTGGCGCTTGAAACGTGCAGCGAAGACGAAACGCAAGGCGTAAATGATCGCCTCCAACTTTCACAGATCGAAGCCAAGCTACAGGCCATCTATCGCAAACGCGCCATGACCGAAGGTGCCACGCTCGCCGATCCTGCAACAACATATTTCTCTGCCGATACGGTGATTGGCCGCGACGTCGTTATCGAACCCAACGTCATCTTCGGCATGGGAGTGCGCATCGGCGACAATGCCCGTATTCTCGGGCACTCCCACATCGAGGGCGCGACCATCGCCAATGGTGCATGGATCGGCCCGTTCGCGCGTCTGCGTCCCGGTGCTGAAATTGGCGAGGGGGCCCATATCGGCAACTTCGTCGAGATCAAAAAGGCCAAGATTGGCAAAGGCGTCAAGGCTGGTCACCTGACCTATATTGGTGATGCCATCGTTGGTGCCAATACAAACATCGGGGCAGGGACGATCACCTGCAATTATGACGGCTTCGACAAGCACTTGACCGAGATCGGCGAAGAGGTGTTTGTAGGCTCAAATACGCTGCTGGTGGCACCTGTGAAAGTCGGATCAGGTGTCAATATTGCAGCGGGCACCGTTGTTACAAAAACCATTCCCGATGATGCCTTGGGCATTTCACGGGCGACACTTGAAGTAAAAGAAGGCTGGGCGAAAACCTATCGCGCGATCCGCGCGGCACGCAAAGCCAAGTCGAAAAAATCATAAGGAGATCAATGCGATGTGTGGCATTGTTGGCATATTAGGTAAACAACCAGTCGCCCTCGGCATCGTCGAGGCGCTGCGTCGGCTCGAATATCGTGGCTATGACTCGGCAGGTGTCGCCACACTTGAAAATGGCACAATTGAACGCCGTCGTGCTCCCGGCAAACTCCGCAATCTCGAATCACGTCTGCTCGAGGAACCGATGCTCGGTATCGCTGGCATCGGCCATACGCGCTGGGCCACGCATGGCGCTGCAACCGAAACCAATGCGCATCCGCACACCGCTGGCGATGTCGTCATCGTGCACAACGGCATCATCGAAAACTTCCGCGAGCTCAAGGAAGAGCTCATCGCCAAGGGCCACAAATTCGATACCCAGACCGACACCGAAGTCGTCGCACACTTAATTGCGGATCGCCGCAGCGCGGGCGAAAAGCCAGTCGAGGCTGTGCGCAGTGTGCTAGGTCGCCTGCACGGTGCATTTGCGTTTGCCATCCTGTTTCGTGATGAAAAGGATCTGCTCATCGGTGCTCGCCAAGGCAGCCCGCTTGCTGTGGGTCACGGTGAAGGTGAAATGTATCTGGGGTCGGATGCCATCGCGCTCGCCCCCTTCACCAACAAGGTCACATATCTTGAGGACGGTGATTGGGTTGTGCTGACGCGCAACTCTTTGCAAATTTTTGATGCGACCAACACAGAAGTCAAACGCCAGATGTCGTTCAGTCAGGCCTCGTCAATGCTAGTCGACAAGGGCAATCACCGCCACTTCATGGCCAAGGAAATCGCAGAACAGCCTGAAGTCGTCGGTCACACACTCGCAGAGTATCTGGATTTTGCAACGCAGACCGTGCGTGTTCCAGAAAAGATGGCGTTCAATTTCGCCAAGCTGGACCGGATTTCCATCACCGCCTGTGGCACGGCATCTTATGCAGGTCTTGCTGCCAAATACTGGTTCGAGAAGATCGCAAGACTTCCCGTCGAAGTCGATATCGCTTCTGAATTCCGTTACCGCGAAGCGCCACTCTCCAAGAACGGCCTTGCTATCGTCATCTCGCAGTCTGGCGAAACCGCCGACACACTCGCAGCGTTGCGTTACGCCAAGAGCCAAGGCCAACACACGCTCGCCGTCGTCAATGTGCCCGAATCCACAATCGCGCGTGAGTGCGAAATGGTGGTGCGCACTTTTGCTGGCCCTGAAATCGGCGTGGCCTCCACCAAGGCCTTCACTTGCCAGCTTTCAGCGCTTGCTTGTCTTGCACTTCTCGCCGCCAAGCAGCGCGGCCTTCTCACCAAGGAGCGCGAAGCTGAACTGGTAAATGCACTCACCGAAGCGCCGCGTCACATGGCTGAAGTACTCAAAATCGAAAAGCAGATTACCGCCGTAGCCAAGGATGTTTCGACCGCGCGCGATGTGTTGTTCCTCGGGCGCGGCAGTTCGTTCCCGATTGCCATGGAAGGGGCCCTCAAGCTCAAGGAAATTTCCTATATCCACGCCGAAGGCTACGCCGCTGGTGAATTGAAGCACGGCCCCATCGCACTGGTCGATGAGCATGTGCCGATCATCGTTTTGGCGCCGCGCGATGAGCTCTACGAGAAGACCGTTTCCAACATGGAAGAAGTGGCAGCACGCGGCGGCAAGATCATCATGATCACCGATGCCGCAGGTGTCGCCGCCAACGCACACAAGGCGCACGCCTCAATCAGCATGCCGGAGTGTCATCCATTCACAACGCCATTGGTCTACGCCGTACCGATGCAGCTCTTGGCCTATCATGCCGCTGTATTCATCGGCACCGATGTCGATCAACCGCGCAATCTCGCAAAGTCGGTGACGGTGGAGTAGGCAGCATCACGCATTTGATTCCCCTTCCAGCATGCCAGTTGGAAAACCATCTATGCTGCGCTGGTTCTTCTCTCGCCAGTAGGCTTTGATGCCGTCGGGTCCCTTGGCATTGGCCCAATTATCCATCGAATCCCGCTCGCCCGTGTAATCGAACAAGGGAACACCATAACCGCAAGATGTTTGCACAAGATCGATGTCGAGGCGCACGATTTGCCGCGCGCCCAGCGGTTCGTTGTTTGCGAAATGGCTTTGCAGTAATTCCGCATATTCTTCGCTGCCGCGCGCCATGATCCTGCCTTTGCCATAAAGCCGCAAGATCAACGGTGGACCTGCAACGGCACAAAGCATGAGTGTCAAACGGTTGCTCGCACGCACATGTGCTGCCGTTTCGTTGCCGCTACCTGTGCGATCCAAATAGATTACTGTCTGGGAATCAATAACGCGCAAGGCATCCGTGCCACGCGGTGAAACATTGACACGACCAGTCTGTGCGGCCGATGCTACAAAAAAGATGTGTTGTCGTTCAATGAAGGTGCGGTGTGCCGGTTCCAGTTCGGCAAATTGCTTGGCCATGTGCTTTGCTCCTGTTCAACCGACAATAAGTCAGCAGCTTGAGCGGCACAATCTTCTGAAATTAGACAGGCTAAATTAGTGCGAACGTGATGGGCGCAGCGCGTAGGTGTTGCGGCGTTCGTCGAACTTTTCGAAATAGTTGCGCACATCAGGGTGGCGCACGGGCTCGCACACGTCGTCAACCAAGAGATTCTGCTCTGAAACATAAGCCACATATTCCGTCTCCTCATTTTCCGCGAGGAGATGGTAAAACGGCTGATCCTTGGCAGGGCGCGCTTCGGCGGGAATGGAATTATACCATTCCTCCGTGTTGTTGAATTCAGGATCAACGTCGAAAATGACGCCGCGGAATTCAAACAGCCGATGGCGTACCACCTGGCCAATCTGGAATTTTGCGCTGCGTTGTTCATAACTAGGCATAACAACTCAATGCCAATGATTGGCGCGATTGGCAAGAACTGAGTTTTTGACCGTTAACGCTTGCGGTTCAAGCACGCATGGCGAAGGGCAAATTCTTTTGCGCACCAAGCCCTTGTTCCATCATGAACTTGCGTAAAGGTGCAATTGAAGCAGCGGCAAACAGCGCGCTCGCTCGCCCAATGTGCCCAAGTTCCGCTGCTGCACCTGGTAATAACTCACCAAGAAGCGATGCATTGAGCGCGTGCACCGCCATCTGCCTCGGTATCACATCACCCATGCGCGCGGTGTGATAGGTGGCGAGCACGCTGGCACTACCCGGATCATCATGTGCAAGCACAAGATCCGCAACATGGCCAGCATCGCGCAATGAAAGGTTCAAGCCTTGCGCGCCAATCGGCGGCTGCACATGCGCTGCCTCGCCAATCACGATCACGCGGTTCTGCGCAAGCTTGATGGCGCGCAAACCCTTCATCTCAATCACATGGCGCGCGGCACAATTATTGATACGGCCAAGACGCCCATGTGACTCCAGCTGGATTTCTGCTGCAATTGCCCTGTCATCAAGCTTGGCGAGTCCAGCAATGCGATCAGGCCGTGCCATCCAAACAAGGCTCGACCGATTGCCCGGCAGCGGAACCGTGGTGAAAGGCCCGGCGTCTTTGTGCCATTCAGTTGAAACACTTTGATGCGGTGCCGAGTGATCAAAAGCCGTGATCAAAGCCTGTTGGTCATAAACCCATTCCGACGACTCAATGGCCGCTGACTTTCGCAAAATTGATTGCGCACCATCTGCGGCCACTGCGAGGCAGCCAGTGACAACTTCACCATTGGCACATGTAACCGTGACAGTACTTGCATCATGTTGAGCGCTGATCGCAGTCGAAGCTATATGCCTGACGCCCAAAGCGATACACCGTGTCAAAAGTGCAGGCACCAAATCTCGCAGCGGTACATTCCAGCCAAAACAATCGAGGTTCAATTCCGTTGCAGAGAAGATGATATCGGGTGCAGACACCGTATTGCCCGTGTCATCAATCAGCGCGAGGTGCTTGAGGGCAGTACACACCTTTTGTAATTGGTCAGGCCACACACCGACATAGTTGAGCAATCGAAGCGATGGTTGCATCAGCGCTGTCGTGCGCCCGTCGCCTTTTGCCTCTGGCGCAACGAGCGTCACGCGCACTCCTTCATGTGCGAGCAGTACAGCGGCGGCCAGTCCCGCAGGCCCACCCCCCACAACGATGATGTGTTTTTCGCTCATACGGCGATCGGCCATGCCTTGAAGCTGGGGCGTGCAGCAAAATCCTTGTGCCAATTGGCCAGTGCGTCGCGCCCCTTGCGCCATTGCAGATCGTCATGTCGCACATCGACGTAAGCAAGGAAACAAGCGGCAGCGATGGAACCGGCATGAACTTCGTCAAGCGAGGATCGCCACGCACCATTCAACTCATCAGCCGCAGCAAGTACACGTTGCCGGTTACGTTCAATCATTTCAGGCCAGCGATATTGTTCTGGCCGTGCCGCAACTTCATAACGCAGGGCCACTGCTGCATCGGCCGCACCTTGCGCCAGTGCAAGCAATGTCAGAATGCGAAAATGGGCCACGCCTTCATGTGGAAACATCGCGGCATTGCCTGCAACATGGGCGAGGTATTCCATGATCACGCGACTGTCAAAAACCGCATGGTGATGGTCCGTTTCCAGAACCGGAATTTTGCCCGCTGGCGAGAATGCAACCACTTGCGCATGAGGCTCGGTCGGCTTCACATTGGTCTTCACCAGTTCCAGTCGATCCTGCAGCCCGACTTCATGCCCTAGCACGAGACACATGCGCACGAAGGGCGATAGCGCGTCACCATAAATTTTCATTGTTGTTCTCCAAGTGAACCCGGATTGAAGCTCGAAGACGGGTCCCTGTCAAAGAAGAATGCAGGCCGCAGCGTTGTTTCATGCCAGAAAGTCGGCAGGATCGGAAAATCCTCTGGTCGTGTGGCATGGCGAAATCCCATAGTGTGCCACACCACCAGATCCTGGTTGATTATATTGTCCTGGTCGCGCGCAAAAAGCGGAAGGCCGGTATCCTCAGGCGAAACATTGGCGTAGGTGCCTGCTGCCCAGAGTTCGCCCTCGCGGTGATGCGTCACCCACAAGCTGGACGCTGAAAACTGCGCGCGCAATTGCGGCGCGTCAGTGGGATCAAGCATCGAAGTTGCGTGGCTATGTGACTGGATCCAGTAACTCGGACTTTGGCCAAGTACGTTTTGCACATTGCCATTGGCGATGCGCCAGCTTGTTGTGCCATGTCCGGCATGACCAAGCGCACCTTCCTGTGTGACACTTTCGGTTTTGATTGCCCAGTAGCTTTTGCGCGTTTTTGCAGCTGGATCGGTTTTGAGTTCAAACTCATCAGCGAGCATGGTGTTGGCAGGCCCGTCAACATCAAGATCGAGCCTGAAGTTGATATAGTGATCGTGGTTAGGGGCAACTATGCTGGGTGCAACTAGGGCGCCATAGGCCGTGTCCTGCTTGGCAGTGGGATCACTCATATGTGTAGCGCGAACTGATTTTAGTGCATCAAAACCTGTTGCACCTACGCGTAGTGTGATGTTTCCTTGTGGCGAAAATACATAATCGATGATGTAGTCATAATTGCCAACTGTTGGAATGTGACGCACCACCAGTTCGACCTGCTGCACACCGTCAACAGCGCGTGCACCCGACGAATAATGCCGCCATGCCGGATCGCCCGTCTGTCGCTCGAACACACAGACCATGCGCGGTGCCACATAGGCTTGGCCTACTTCATTCGGCAGTGTCATGTCGATGAACTGCGCGTAGGGCGGACAATCAACGTCAGACTCAAGCGGCGAAATCAGGGTGCCGAGGCCAAATTCGCCCGCATCAATGAAGGTGCGATAAGACCAGGTGGGGTCCGGATCCATGTAAGGCACGAACATTTCCGAGACATTCATCTGATAGGCGATGTCGCGGGTGCGTTTGCCATCATTGAATGTGACGCGCGAAATGATCAGTCCCGCACGTTTGTCAGCGCGCAGATGCATCGCCCAATTGGCCCACGACAATCGACTGCCATCTGTTACCGAGACGTTGGAGCCCTCTGGTTGCACCATGCCCATCGGTTTCAAAGGTGCTTGCAGTTCGGGCGTGAATGCGGGTGTTACAGTCGGCAACGGAAAAGGATCGTTGTCAATCACGCTGACGACCTCACCTGTTTCGCTGTCAACAATACCCATCAGCCCCTCAATCGGTCGCGGGATGTAGGGATGCAAACTGCGTCCGGAATCGTAACACGGCACTTTCAGCATGCGGCGGTTGTCGAACTTCTCCGAGGGAAAATAACCCGCCGAATTTGGCGTGCACAAGACTTGATCGAGGGTTTCATAGCCGCGCTTTTTCAGTGCGGCGAGAAAACGCTCGTCCTTGAGCATGGCATCCCGACCACGCACCCATTCTTCATCAAGAATTGCCGGATTGGCCCCCGGCTTTTCAGTGACTTCAATTTTACCGCTTGCAAGATCAAGGCGCGCTTCACGAGTCTTGCCTGGATCGCGCATGATTACAAAGGCCTGACGGAGCAGGGGATCGCCAGACTTCCATTTCAGAACTTGTTCCTTGGGCGGTTCCAAAAGTGTTATTGCGGGATAGCGCGTGGCATCGGTAGCCAAACCCTGTTCGCGGATCAGCAAAACAGCCTTGGCAACTTCCTCCGCCGTCAAACCATCCAATGGGTGCTGTGGAGCCACCGACTGCGCCACCGACTGGGCATGCGCCAAGGACGCACAAAACAGCGAGGCGCAAAAAGCAAAAAGCCTGATCATTTTCATGATCAGGCTCTTAATGTGAGTCTTGTGGACCACGAAACTCAATACTTGCGCAAAAGTCCAACGAGCTTGCCTTGTACGCGGACCCGGTCTGGCCCGAAAATGCGGGTTTCGTAAGATGGGTTTGCGGCCTCAAGTGCGACCGATTCACCCTTGCGACGCAGGCGCTTCAAGGTCGCTTCTTCATCATCAACGAGGGCTACGATGATATCGCCATTCAGCGCGGAGTCACCTTTGCGAATGACAACCGTATCACCTTCGAAAATACCGGCGTTGATCATCGAGTCACCTTTGACCTCAAGGGCGAAATGTTCCCCGCCACCGAGCATCTCAGGTGGAACCGAAATATTCGCACTATGGTCCTGAATGGCCGAGATCGGAACGCCTGCTGCGATACGCCCCATCAAGGGAATGAGCACGGGATGTGTGGGATCATTGGCGGCAATCTGCGCAGGGGCAGATTTTGACTTGTTGCCCTTGCCAAGTGTTCCTTCAATGACACTGGGGTTGAAGCCCTTCTTGGTTGAAAGTGTTGGCGCATGTGCTTCAGGCAATTTGATCACTTCCAAAGCGCGGGCACGATTAGGCATGCGGCGCAAAAAGCCGCGTTCTTCGAGTGCCACGATTAGGCGGTGCACACCCGACTTCGATTGTAGATCAAGAGCAACCTTCATTTCTTCAAAGGAGGGCGGTACGCCTTCTTCCTTCATGCGGGAATTGATGAAAAGCAGCAGTTCAAGTTGTTTGCGAGTGAGCATTTTTTTGGTTCCTTTCAGAACAAAGTTTAAGAACAAATCTAAAACGAATATAGTTGTTCCAAGTCTGTTCCGCAAGTGTTTTCGTTATGAACTTGCAAAATTCAAAAATCCAAAAGGAGAACAAGCACTTGCGCGCCTTTTTTGAGTGCCTGCGCATGCGGTTCGCGAATAATCAGGGCGTCAGAATTGCGCAATGTGCGCTGCATTGACGAATCTTGAAGGCTCGCAGGACTGGCGATTCGCGTACCGTCGTGCTGCACCGAAACTCGCGCACGGACGTAATCCTGCCGGTCATCATTTTCGGGCATGTCGCTCCCAAGTTTCGCCAGCACGGGCGTATCTTCAGTGGGCAATCCCTGCAGCGCCAACAACAGCGGCTTGATGAATATCCGTGCACACACAAGTGCTGACACCGGATTGCCAGGCAACCCCAGCACGCGCGTCTTACCCTTTTTGCCAAACATCAAGGGCTTGCCCGGCCGCAGTGCAATTTTCCAAAAACCAATTTTGACGCCAACGTTTTTCAGCGCCTGCTGCACAAAATCATGATCGCCAACCGAAGCACCACCCGTGGTTACGAGCAAGTCGGCCGATAGTCCCTTGCGAATAGCGGCCTCAGTCGCCTTCAACTTGTCAGGCACAATGCCGAGGTTGATCACTTCAGCATCCCAGGCGCGAAACATCGCTTCCAGAGCGTAGCTATTGGATGAAACGATTTGATCGGCACGGGGAGGTGTCCCCGGTAGCACCAACTCATCGCCAGTAGTCAAAACAACAACACGCGGCTTCGTCCGTACACGGAGCTTTGCGGCATTGCCCGCCGCAGCGAGACCAATATCACGAGCATTCAGCTTGATGCCAGCGGGCAGCAGCACATCGCCCTTGATAAAATCGAGGCCGCGCTTGCGAATATTCTTGCCCTTGGGCGTTGGATTGAGAACGTGTAAGCGGTCGTCATCACGGGTGGTGTTTTCTTGGATGACAATCGTATCAGCGCCTTTGGGCAGAGGCGCACCTGTCAAAATCCGAACTGTAGTGCCGGGCTTCACAGCACCTTTGAAAGCATGCCCTGCCGCCGATGTGCCAATAATTTTCAGAACTTGAGGAAGCGTTGCTAAATCCTCATGCCGCACCGCATAGCCATCCATCGCTGACGCCGCAAAAGGTGGCTGATCACGAATTGCCTTGACTGCCTCGGCAAGCACCCGGCCATGCGCCTGCTTCAATGCGATCACTTCAGAAGCCACAGGTTGAGCACCATCCAAAATCTGGCGCAGCGCTTCGTCAACGGGCATCAAAGCCATCTCAGTCGCCCTTGTAATGCCCAGACTTGCCGCCGTCTTTTTCAACGAGCCGCAAATCTGTGATGCGCACGCCGCGATCGACCGCCTTCACCATGTCATAGAGTGTGAGGCAAGCAACGGAGCAAGCGGTCATCGCTTCCATCTCCACACCAGTTTTGCCCTCGACCTTGACAAGCGCCGTGACATCAATCGCATCCGTCCCAACCATCTCAAAATCAATTGAGACTTTTGAAATCATCAGGGGATGACACAGCGGAATGAGATCAGACGTTTTCTTGGCCGCCTGAATGCCGGCAATGCGCGCGGTCGCCAGCACATCACCCTTTTTGGCCGAACCTGAATTGATCAACGCCAAGGTCTCCGGCAACATCAGCACGCGTGCTTTCGCTACAGCAGTGCGGGAAGTTACGGCCTTCTCCGACACATCGACCATGTGCGCTGCACCCTTGGCATCGATATGGCTGAGCTTGCTCATACGGGCTTCTTCAGAATGGTGCGCGTGGCAGCTGTCACATCTTTCTGGCGCATCAGGCTTTCACCAATCAGGAACGTCCGTGCACGGACTTTTTCCAACCGCGCCAGATCATCAGCAGCAAACATACCGCTTTCGGCCACGATGATCCGGTTTTTCGGAATGCGTGGTGCCAGACGCTCGGTCGTTTCAAGCAATACATCGAACGTATGAAGGTTGCGATTATTGATACCGATCATCCATGACTTCAATTTGAGCGCACGATCCAACTCGTGCTCATCATGCACTTCGATCAAAACATCCATCCGGTGTGCAACAGCTGCCGCTTCCAGATCAGCCGCCAAATGATCATCAATCATCGCCATGATCAGCAAAATGCAATCCGCACCCCAAGCACGTGCCTCTGCGACTTGATAGGTGTCGAGCATGAAGTCTTTGCGCAACGCAGGCAGCGAGCATGCCGCACGCGCGTCGGTTAGAAATTCCGGAGCACCTTGAAAGCTTGGAGTGTCAGTGAGAACCGACAAACACGCAGCGCCACCAGTTTCATATGCCTTTGCAAGGGCAGGGGGATCAAAATCCGCACGGATCAAGCCCTTCGATGGCGAGGCTTTTTTGATCTCTGCAATCAAGGCCCACTCTCCAGCCCGATGCTTGGCCTGTATCGCCCGCACAAATCCGCGTGGAGCTTCAATATGTTTAGACTGCGCCTCAAGCGCACTCAACGAAACGCGCTTTTTTGCAGCGGCCACTTCCTCGCGCTTGTAAGCGGCGATCTTGTCCAGAATGGTGGCCATCAGCTGTTTGAAACCTCGACTAAATCTTTAAGCACACGCGCGGCTGCGCCTGATGTTACCGCTTCGCGCGCCACACCAATACCAGTTTTCAGACTATCGGTTTTGCCTGAAACCAAAAGGGCAGCACCCGCCGTCATGCAAGCCGCATCGTAAAAAGCGGAAACTTCTCCTGCCAGTACCGTGCGCAAAGCATCAGCATTTTCATGCGCATCGCCACCCTTCAGGTCAGCAAGGGACGAACGAGTAACGCCCACAGCTTCAGGTGTGATTTCAAATGAACGGACTTCGCCTTGCCTCAATTCGGATATCCATGTCGTGCCTGTCGGCGAGATTTCATCAAGTCCACCCTCGCCATGACAAATCCAACAGGCTTCAGAGCCCAGCGACTTCAACACATGAGCCAATGGTTCAACCCAGTGTTTCGAGAACACACCTGTGATCTGCCGTTTGGCCGAAGCAGGATTGGACAAGGGTCCGAGCAAATTGAAAATCGTTCGCGTACCAAGCTCAACACGCGTTGGTCCCACGTGCTTCATTGAAGAATGATGTGCGGGCGCAAACATGAATCCAAGGCCGACATCACGAATGCAAGTGCCGATCAATTCTGGCGAAACATCAATCTTGACACCCAACGACATCAACACATCCGCTGCACCCGATCTTGATGACAGCGCGCGATTGCCATGCTTGGCCACCTTCAATCCTGCACCAGCGGCAATGAAAGCGGCACAGGTTGAAATGTTGTAGGAGCCTGAAGCATCGCCGCCCGTGCCAACGATATCGATGGCATCAGCAGGTGCATCAACACGGATCATCTTGGCGCGCATCACTTCGACTGCACCAGTAATTTCATCAATCGTTTCACCGCGCACACGGAGAGCCATCAACAGCCCTGCGATCTGCGAAGGTGTTGCATCACCGGACATGATTACGTTGAATGCAGTACGGGCCTCCTCACGGGAAAGCGCTTCGCCATTGGCGACCTTGGCGATCAGTGGTTTGAGTTCGCTCATCTTTTCACCTTGGCCATATCAAGAAAATTCTTCAAGATGGCGTGACCGTGTTCGCTGGCGATGCTTTCAGGGTGAAACTGCACACCGTGAACATTCAGTGTCTTGTGCTGCAAGCCCATGATCAAGCCATCGGTTTCTGCGGTCACTTCGAGGCAGTCGGGCAGAGTCTTTGTATCGATCACTAGTGAATGATACCGTGTGGCCGAAAAATCCTGTGGCAGTTTTTCGAATACGCCTTTGCCTTGGTGCTGAATACCGGAGACCTTGCCATGCATCTGCTGGGGCGCGCGCACCACGTTTCCGCCAAACGCTTCGCCAATTGCTTGCAGTCCAAGGCAAACACCAAAGACCGGAATTTTTCCCGCCGCCTCTTTCACTAGATCAATAATGATCCCGGCATCCCTCGGTTGGCCTGGTCCCGGCGAAATCACAATCGCATCAGGCCTCGCGGACATCACTTGCCCCACACTGATCTTGTCGTTGCGATGCACTTCAGTTTCAGCGCCAAGATCACCCAAAAAATGATAGAGGTTCCAGGTGAAGCTGTCATAATTGTCGATCAGGATAAGTTTAGGGTTGCTCATTGCCCTCTCCCGGCGCGGCCTGCAAAGCGCACGGCTTCCTCGGCGGCGCGGAACAGAGCCTTGGCCTTGTTCACGCATTCCTGGTGCTCGCTTTCGGGATCGCTGTCGGCGACCACACCAGCACCTGCTTGCACATACATTTTGCCGTCTTTGACAATTGCTGTGCGCAAAACAATGCAGGTGTCCATTTCTCCGTCCACGGAGAAATAGCCAACACAACCACCATAAATCCCGCGCTTGTGTTTTTCCAAATCCTCAATGATTTCCATGGCGCGTACCTTTGGAGCGCCGGAAACCGTGCCCGCCGGAAAGCCCGCCATCAGCGCATCGATCACATCATGCTTCGAGGCCAAGCGTCCTTCGACGTTCGATATGATGTGCATCACATGTGAATAATATTCGAGGATGAATTTGTCAGTGACTTTTACCGAGCCAATCTCCGCGACGCGTCCCACATCATTGCGACCAAGATCGAGAAGCATCAAGTGCTCGGCGCGTTCTTTTGGATCAGCGAGCAACTCTTCGGCCAGAGCCTTGTCCTCGGTCGGCGTGGCTCCGCGTCTCCGGGTGCCTGCGATTGGTCGAATGGTCACCTTGCCATCACGCACCCGCACCAGAATTTCAGGGCTTGAGCACACAACGCTGAAACTATCAAAGTTGAGATAGACTAAAAATGGCGAGGGGTTCACGCGTCGAAGCGCGCGGTAAAGTGAAAACGGCGGAAGTTTGAATTCCGTTTCAAAACGTTGTGACAATACCACCTGAAAAATATCACCAGCCGCAATGTGCTCCTTCGCCTTCAGCACCATCGCTTTATAGTCTTCTGGTGTCGTGTTGGAGCGCGGCGCTTCCATCACAGGCACATCACCATCGCGCAGCACCATATCCAGCGGACGATCCAGTGCATCAACAATTTCCGTGAGGCGTTCGACCGCGCGCGCATAGGCTTGCCGCGCGTTTACATCCTTTTGAATGTAGACAGGCGAAGTGATCACGACCTCATCTTTCACCGCATCGAAAATTGCCATGACGGTGGGGCGGATCATGATGCCATCGGGAAGACCCAACACATCTGGATTTATGGCGGGAACGTTTTCCATCAACCTCACAGTGTCATAGCCGAGATAGCCAAACACACCTGCAGCCATCGGTGGTGCATCATCAGGAAGCGCAATTCGGCTTTCGGCGATCAGCGCACGAAGCGAAGTGAGGGGGTCTTCAACAAGATCAGTGAACGGACCATCTGTGTCGACCAGTGCGCCACGATTGATCGACGCCTTGGCGCCTTGCGACTTCCAAATAACATCAGGGTGCAATCCGATGATCGAATAACGCCCGCGCACCGCACCGCCTTCAACCGACTCTAACAGAAATGAATATTTCGAATTACGCCCCAACTTAAGCATCGCCGAAACCGGCGTTTCCAGATCAGCTACAAGCCGCGTGGTCACGACTTGGGGCTCACCCTTGTCATAGGCGATTGCGAACTGATCATACTCGGGACTGACAAGCATCGGCGTTCAGGCTTATTGTGCGGGGGTCACGGAAATCTGTTTCCAGATTCCCTCATCAACAACTGCGCCCAGCGACCTGCGATTGGCCTCAGTAAAGACCTCCTGCAAATCGCTGCTGATACTTGCAGTCACTTGCTGCTTCACAGCAGCGGCTTCTGCCGTCGCCAAATTGAGCGGGGGAACCGAAACCTTGGTCACCTGCGTCACGCGCGCCGTCAGCCCATCACCATCAAGCGACCATGCAAATCCATTTTCCGGAACTGCAAAAGCTGAAAGTGTTGCAGGCCCGTCAAATACTTCGGATTGCTGATTGCGCTTCAAACCGGTTGCAGTTTGCATCGTGGCCTTCTGCTCGACGGCCATTGCATCAAGCGTTGCACCCGTCTTGGCTTTCGCTAGCAAGGCCTTCGCTTTCTCAGACGCCAGATTGCGCAGCTTGGAGGCTTTCCAATCCTTGGTCACTGCATCCTTCACCTTATCAAGTGGCCGGAGAGCCGAAGGAATGACTTCACGCACATCAAACCAAACAAACCCGTCGTCAAAATTCAAGGCCGCATTGTCAATGCCAACATCACTGTCAAAAGCGGACCGCAACAAATCTTGCCCTGCAGGAAGCTGCACCGGCTTTCCATCCTGATCGACACCTGTTGCACTCACCGCAGGGATTATCGTGAGCTTAAGTCCAGCCTTTATCGCGATGTCTTCAAACTTGGTCTGGGCAGCGAGGGCATCTTCAACGGCGCTGAACATGGATTCGATTTCCTCTGACGCTCGTTCCAATTGTGCACGTTCGGTCATTTCCTTGCGCAAGTCGGCCAGTCCCGGCGTTTTTCCAGGAATTACCTTGATAACCTTGACCAACACAGTGTTCAGACTGCCTTCGACTGGCGCGCTCACTTGACCTTCGGCTGTCGTAAAAGCAGCCTCACCAATCTTCGCGTCCAGGAAATCACTTTTCTTTTGGTCTGTGAATGTGATGTCCGTTTCCTTGAACTTTAACTCGGTCGCCAACGCCATGAAATCCATGCCGCCATCAAGCTTGGCCTTGGCGGCCTTGGCATCATCTAGTTTTGCGAAACTCAATTGCAAAACCGTGCGCATTTCTGGAACGGCGTATTCAGCGCCGTACTTTTCAAACGCCGCAGCGATTTCCTCTTCCGTTGGCGTAACTTTCCCCGCTACATCCTTGGGTGCTACTGAAAGTACAGCGATCGAGCGATACTCCGGCGCAGTATACGCTGCTGGGGATGACTCATATTGCTTCTTCAACTCGTCCGCACTCGGTGCGGCCACATCCGCCTCGCTCACCTTGAAGGTGAAATATTTCACATCACGTGTTTCATTGGCGAACTGGTTCTGCGCTTCAAGAAAGGTTTTCGGTGACGTCGAAACAGGCATGCTTCCGGAAAGTGCGCGCGTTACAATTGTACGCTTTTCATTGGCCAGAAATCCAGCCTCGCTCAAACCGTTCTGCTGCAAGATATCGCGAAACCGTGCAGGATCAAAGACCCCTTTGGAATCCTGAAAGCGCTGATCATTGGCAACTTCCTGCGCAATCTGTTTGTCACCTACCTTGATGCCAAGAACGTTGGCCTTTTCTTCGATGGCCACCCGCGCAATCATATTGTCGAGGATTTGCCGATCAAGTCCAAGCACGCGCGCCTCTTCCAGCGTGATGTTCTTGCCCAACTGTTGCGACTGTGCTTGCAAAGTGCGCTGCAATTCCTGACTGAAATCCTGCGCTGCAATCGAACGCTTGCCAACAGTTGCTATATCCTTGGTCAAATAATTGCCGACCGTATAATCTGACGTTCCCCAAGCGACAAAGCTGAGCGCAAGCAGTCCCAGCAGAAGTTTGGCGACCCAAGATTGGGCCGCGTTGCGCAAAGTTTCCATCATCGGAGCGAATACCTTTTCATCAATCGAAAAAGGGTGCCCTCGCGAACACCCCGTATATTACCGCATCATAGATAGGCAATTCGACACCTGCAAGCTCGACATATTGTAAAACCTCACCTAGAGGAGGGCAAAATCGAGGAAACAGACTCATGACAAAGATTCGGGCGCTCGTCGCTGGCAATTGGAAAATGAACGGCACCACCGCGATGCTGGGCCAACCGCGCTTGTTGGCTACCATGCTGGGTGATGTAAAGTTGAAGTGCGATGTGCTGGTCTGCCCGCCCGCCACTATCCTGCGTCGTGTAAAGGCAGTCCTCAGAGGATCAAAAATAAAGGTCGGTGGCCAGGACTGCCACGCGGCAGCCTCCGGCGCACATACAGGCGATGTTTCAGCGGAAATGCTAAAGGATGCTGGTGCAACATACGTGATCGTTGGCCACTCCGAGCGCCGTACCAACCACAAGGAAACCGACGCCGAAGTTCAAGGCAAAGCCGCCGCCGCTCACAAGGCAGGGCTGATCGCCATCATCTGCATTGGTGAAACACTAGACGAACGCAAGGGCGGAAAAACTTTGGCCGTGCTCTCGACACAGCTCAAGGGGTCAATCCCCACAGGTGCAAACGCCACCAACACCGTCGTTGCCTATGAACCTGTCTGGGCGATTGGCACTGGCCTCACCGCATCGACAGCCGAAGTTGCTGAAGCTCACACCCATGTGCGCGGCGATCTCGCCAAGATCATGGGCGAGGAGGGGGCTTCCACCCGCATTCTCTACGGCGGATCAGTCAAGCCGTCCAACGCCGTTGAACTGATGAGTGCTGACAACGTCAACGGTGCGTTGGTTGGTGGGGCATCACTCAAAGCTGCTGATTTTATCGGTATCATCAAGAGCTACATGTAACTTGAAATCAGGTTGCAAAATGCCCACCTAGCGGTTATTCGGCAGGCACAGAATATTGGAAAGTCCCTATGGAAAACGTTCTCCTCGTCATTCACTTGATCATCGCACTGGCTCTCATCGGCCTGATCATGATGCAACGTTCTGAAGGTGGTGCCTTGGGGATTGGCGGTGGCGGACCTGGTGGTTCTGGTAACCTTTTCTCTTCACGTGGCGTAGGCAGCGCACTCACCCGCGCCACGGCCTTTCTTGCAGTGGCGTTCTTCGCAACGTCGATCGCGCTCACACTGCTCGCCACACGAAAAGGCAGTTCGGCTTTTGATAACGTCACGCCAACGACCCAGCAGCAGAAAGCGCCAGCTGATGGAACAAATTCTGTGCTGCCAAAATTAGGCCAAGAACAAACACCAGCAGCTCCAGCTGTACCTACTGGGCAGCAACAATAAACATTGTCAGCGCGAGCTCGCGACGCTCTATAGAGCGGATAGCGTCGCAGATTGCAGGACGAGTTCTGGGTCCTGATCACCATTAAAGCGGTGGAAGTCAGCCAAACCTTCGAGTGCTGGTTCCAGTAGTTTTTGATATTCGGCTTTTTTGATAGTGACTGCGCCAAGTTTTTCGATGTGGGGATTGAGGAACTGGGCGTCTAACAGAGTGAAGCCTCCAGCGTTGAGCCGTGCTGCCAAGTGCACGAATGCAGTCTTGCTGGCGTCGGTTTCGCGCGCGAACATGCTTTCACCAAAGAAGGCAGAACCGATGCGCACGCCATAAAGTCCGCCCACCAGCTTGCCTTCGCGCCAGCATTCAACCGAATGCGCGCAACCCATTTTGGCGAGTTGACCATAGAGCGCCTTGATGCGACTGTTGATCCAGGTTGTCTTGCGGGTATCGGTGCGCTCGGCACAGGCAGCGATGACGGCGGCGACATTGCTGTCGATCCTGATTTCGAAATGTTGTTTGCGCACCGACTTGCGCAGCGACCGTGAGATGTGAATCTGGTCCAGCGGAAAGATCGCGCGTTCATCCGGTTCGATCCAGTAGAGGGCTGGATCATCAGCCGTTTCGCCCATGGGAAACACACCAGCTGCATAGGCGCGAAGCAGGATTTGCGGCGTGATTGTCGTCATGTAACTGCGCCTCGTTCAGCCTTTGGCGAGATATTTTTCCAGCCAATGAATGTCATAGTGGCCGTCAATTATGTCAGGTTCACTAAGGAGTTTTTGGAACAACGGAATGGTGGTTTCAACCCCGTCAATCACAAATTCTGAAAGGGCGCGGCGAAGCCGCATCATGCATTCGGTGCGGGTCTTGCCGAACACGATCAGTTTGCCAATCAATGAGTCATAGTAGGGCGGTATGCGGTAGCCGGAATAGAGCGCGCTATCAACGCGAATGCCGAGACCGCCGGGGAAATGTACATCATTGACGCGGCCCGGTGACGGCACAAACGTCATTGGATTTTCCGCATTGATGCGGCATTCAATGGCGTGACCCGCGAACTGGACGTCCGACTGTTTCAAAGTGAGCGCTCCACCGGCGGCAACGCGGATTTGCTCCTGGACGAGATCGAGACCAGTGATTGATTCTGTGACCGGATGCTCGACCTGAAGGCGCGTGTTCATTTCAATAAAATAAAACTCACCGTTTTCGTAGAGAAACTCGATGGTGCCTACACCTTCGTAACTCATCTTGCGCATGGCGTCGGCCACACGCTCGCCGATTTCGTCACGCTGTTGCGCGTTGAGGGCAGGGGAGTGCGCTTCCTCCCATATTTTCTGGTGTCGGCGTTGCAGCGAGCAATCACGTTCACCGAGATGAATGGCATTACCTTGACCATCGCCAAGAATCTGAATTTCGATGTGGCGCGGCTTCTCGAGATACTTTTCGATATAGACTTCGCCATTGCCGAACGCCGCCTTGGCCTCGGACTGCGCAGTTGATACCGCGAGCTCGAGTTCACTTTCGTTGTGCGCCACTTTCATGCCGCGGCCACCTCCGCCCGCCGTCGCCTTTATGATGACGGGGTAACCAATGTCCTTTGCAATAATGCGCGCATCGCCAAACTCGGACACACCACCTTCGGAACCGGGAACGACTGGAATACCAAGCGCTTTTGCTGTGCGCTTGGCCTCAATCTTGTCGCCCATGGTGCGGATGTTTTCGGGCGAAGGGCCAATGAACTTGATTTTGTGTTCGCCCAGGATTTCTGCGAACTTTGCATTCTCAGAGAGAAAGCCATAACCGGGATGGACAGCTTCTGCGCCGGTGATTTCGCAAGCCGCAACAATCGCGGGAATGTTGAGATAGCTGTCACGAGCGGGAGGTGGTCCGATACAAACGCTTTCATCGGCAAGACGCACATGCATGGCATCAGCATCGGCAGTCGAGTGCACTGCTACGGTCTGAATGCCAAGCTCGCGGGCTGCGCGCAAAACACGAAGCGCTATTTCGCCGCGATTGGCGATGAGGATCTTGTCAAACATTATTCGATCACCAGCAGCGGTTCGCCGAATTCGACGGGACTGGAATTTTCCACGATGATTTGCGTGACTTTGCCAGCGCGCGGCGCTGCGATCTGGTTCATGGTTTTCATGGCTTCGATGATCAACACCGTCTGACCTTGCTTCACCATGGAACCAACTGCAACAAAGTTGGCGGCACCTGGCGAAGGAGCAAGATAGACCGTGCCGACCATTGGTGACTTCACAGTGCCAGGATGATCGCCAACTGGCACAGCAACTGCAACGGGGGCCGGGGCCAAAGCGACCGGCGTATGGGCGTGATGGTGCGCGGCCGCAGGCGCTGCGACACTTGCCGACACGGTAACGCTTTTTGAAACGCGGACCTTTGCGCCCTTGTGATCAAGCTCGATTTCAGTGAGACCCGTTTCGTTCAGGATGTCAGCGAGGCTGCGGATCAACGAAAGCTCTGGCGAAACAGATGCGGTTTCTGATGACGCCTTGCTGGCGGCGGGCTTTTTCTTCACAGGCATTTCAGGATTTTTCCGTTTGGGTGAGATGGTGGATGAGGCCGTCGATGGCCAGTTCATAGCTCATTGCGCCAAAGCCGCAAATGACGCCGAGAGAGGCTGGGGACAAGTATGAGTGATGACGGAACGGCTCGCGCTTATAGACGTTGGAGAGATGCACTTCGACGGCAGGCAGGCCTACCGCCTTCAGCGCGTCATGCAGTGCCACGGATGTATGGGTATAGGCACCCGCGTTGATAATGATGCCCTTGGCACGATCACGGGCTTCGTGAATCGCATTGACGATCTCGCCTTCGATATTGTTTTGGCGAAAATCAATTTTGAAATTCTTGGCTTTGGCACGGGCTGCACAAAGCTTCTCAATGTCGGCTAAAGTGGTGTGCCCATAAATCTCCGGTTCACGCGTACCGAGCAAATTCAGATTGGGGCCGTTCAAAACATAGATCAGGGACATTCCGCCGCTCGATTCCTTTTCCTGCATCTTATATGGCGATGGGAGGTACTAGGCAATTGCTGTCGCATTTTGTGTGGTCTTGGATTATAACCCCGCCATGGCACGCATTGGCTTTTATCCTGGTTCGTTTGATCCCGTCACCTTTGGGCACCTTGATGTGATCGCAAGAGCGGCACGGTTTCTGGATCGGCTGGTTATTGGCGTTGGCAACCATGCAGGAAAGAAGGGGCTGCTGTCGGCGCACGAGCGTGTTGAATTGGTGCTGCAGGTTTCAAAGCCGATAGCTGAGCATACTGGCCTCAAGATTTCGGCTGTAGCGTTTGATGATCTTGCGGTGGATGCTGCGCACCGCGAGAAGGCGAGCGTAATTGTGCGCGGGCTTCGCGATGCGACAGACTTTGACTACGAAGTTCAAATGGCGCAGATGAATGGCGCGCTCGCACCAGAAGTTGAAACGGTTTTTCTCGCGGCATCGCCGGCGACACGGATGATTGCCTCATCGCTTGTAAAACAAATTGCGAAGATGGGCGGCGACACATCTCTGTTTTTGCCAGCAGAAGCCGAAATCGCACTGCGCAAGGCCCTGAAAAACGCCTGACTTGCGGTTGCCTTAATTTGCCTGTAGCAGGCACCCGTCCAATTGGAGATTCCCATGAAATCAATCGTCTTTGCGACGGGCCTGTTTCTGGCCACGTCTGGTGCTGCCGGGGCTGCGAGCCTGACAGTGGAGACCAATAATTCTTGTAGTTTTAACATCGAACTCCGTGCTGACCTCGCTCCAAAACATGTGGCGCAAATCACGAAGCTGGCCAAGGCTGGATTCTATGATGGTATTGTCTTTCATCGCGTAATTGATGGCTTCATGGCGCAGACCGGAGACCCAACTGGCACTGGCATGGGCGGCTCTACCGAGCCGGACATTGCCGCCGAGTTCAGCAAGGAAAACTTTGATCGCGGTGTCGTTGGCATGGCGCGCTCACAAGATCCAAATTCGGGCAACAGCCAGTTCTTCGTGATGTTTGCCGAAGGCTCGTTCCTCAACGGCCAATATACCGTGTGGGGCAAGGTTGACGATGAAGGAATGGATTGCGTCGACAAGATTGAACGCGGTGAGCCACCTGGCACGCCGGACAAAATGACAAAGGTAACGGTGACAGAATGAGCGATCTCGAAAATACATTGTATCTTGACCTGGCGGATGCTGGCGGCAAGGAAAAAGGCCGCGTGACGATTGCGCTGCGCCCTGATCTTGCCCCCGGCCACGTCAATCGCATCAAGGAACTGGCGCGTGAAGGTTTCTACAATGGCGTTGTGTTCCACCGCGTGATCGAAGGCTTCATGGCGCAAGGTGGCGATCCAACAGGCACCGGCACAGGCGGTTCGAAGAAGCCAAACCTTAAGGCCGAGTTCTCGAAGGAATCTCACGTACGCGGTATCTGCTCGATGGCGCGGTCATCCAGCCCCGATTCAGCCAACAGCCAGTTCTTCATCGTGTTTGATGAAGCCACGTTCCTCGACAAGCAATACACGGTCTGGGGCAAGGTAACAGAAGGCATGGACATCGTCGACACGATCAAGCGCGGCGAGCCTGTGAAAAATCCAGACAAGATCGCCAAGATGCAGGTTGCGGCTGACGCTTAAATTTCGAAGACTCCGGTTGAAAAAGGCAGCTCGTTCGGCTGCCTTTTTTGTTGGTTTGGTTTTCAATCGCTTAATGCAAGCTTTTGCTCTGCCCCCCACAAATCAGGTACTCCTGAAAACGGTGGAATAAATCATCAGTAGATTGAAACTACCCCTCGGCAAGAGACCCCGGTTTGAGTGCCGGTCCCCTGCTGTGGTTATGTATTCCTCAACAGATTTGGTGCTATTTGGCAGCGGGCTTCGCGAGAAGCTGACGGGGGAATACCAAAAATGACTGTGAAAAATATCTGGCTGGCGGACGGTGGGATAGTTGCTGACCCTAAGTTCAGCACGCTCACGGAAGAACGACGTTATCTGCAATCATCCAAATCCGTGAAAGTGGAAAGTTCGGGTGTTGGAACGAAGGTACGGTGGACCCAGTTCGCACCGAACTGGTCGAATTTGGTGTTTCTCTGCTATCATATCGCTCAACTTCCAGCGCCAATAACGCTCAATTTTTTCAATGCTGGTTGGTTTTCTGAAAAGTATTCACGACACAGCGAAGCCATTCAGCGGATCGAACATTTGATTTCGAGCAGCGACATCAGGTTGTCGACGCATACATATGTCGAAGCCATCGAACCGAAACTAGAAACCTTGCCACCGTCGCTTCGTGAGGCTTGGGTGACTGGTGTGATCCCACATGAGCACGCTGTAATCTGTGCTCTCGATGTCGAACAGCAACGCACGACTGTTTCGCATGTTGGATCAAAATCGACCTTGGCCAGCCTTTGGGGGCTTTCGCCAATCGCTTTTCCCCGCCAGACAGGCCATTCTTATGACCTTACTGTTTCGCGTAACTATTTCGAAGTTCTGCGTCGTGATCGCGCTGCCCACGATCACGTCCTTTCCGCAATGTCCCTACCAAGTGGCGAAATCAGTTGGATTCCATACCACCGTGTTATTCTTCCAGGTGGACCGGACAGGCGCGGTCGACCAACCGTCCAGATCATGACAGAATCCGCACCCGTGAGAATCCGTTTGGTTTGATTACTCTGCGGCTGGACGAATACTGTTATAATAATGAGGCCCCGCAAGCGCTTCCTCCCTGCGCTGGGCGACTTCATTTTCGATGGCGTTGACTTCCGCGACCATCAGGTATTCGACGTTTTCCATACCTTCTGACGCCCATTCCCAACGCAAAAAACCTCGTTCGATATAACCATAGCCTAATCGGTTTGCGTAACCATGGGTGGACATGGCATGGCTGGTCAGCGCCCATATGGCATCAGGCCGCCATTTGATAAGCGCTAGCAATTGCCCGATGCGCGAGAACGTATCGGTGAGACTGCGTGGGCGGAAATCCTTGCTCACCCAAAGCTCACCCTGATAGGCAAGGCGCCCGCGCAGTCTTGTTGCGATACTGCCAACGGGCGGTTGTGCATGGCTTGGTACCAGCAATTCCTGACGCCTCATGTAAAGCCCGATCATGTAAGGCAAGCACCAGTCGGCCAAGCTGGTTTCAACATGATCAATGCGGAAAGCCTGAAAAGCTGACGATGTTCCGTCTTGAGCACGTGCGCATAACCAAAAAGCGCGCTCTCCTGAAAAATCATTCACAGCGGAATCAAACAATGGAGACACTGACTTTCCCCGCGCGCGTTGCTTCTCCCGGTCATACTCGCCGAAATCAACAGATGAATGAATTTTGAAACCTTGCGCTTCAAATTCGGCGATCGCGGCACAACATACGACGACGAGAGCAAGCGGATTTGACAGACCTGCTGACATTCAAATTCTTTCCCGATTTCTGAACTCATCACAATTCTGGTTGAATGATTCTTACTGCAGCTATGGGAAACAGAGAACAAACCTGAAGTGTATTCAGGTTGCAAACATCAGGTGTGATGCAGACGCCAACCTTCAGGCGATAATCTTTCTTGCGGCAGGAAGCGCGCCTTGTAGTCCATCTTGTGTGAACTTTTGACCCAATAGCCGAGATAGAGATAGCGCAAGCCGAGTTTCTGCACACGCATGATCGTATCGAGGATCATGTATGTGCCTAGACTGCGCTGCGCTTCTTGAGGGTCGTAGAAAGAATAGATCATCGAAAGACCATCATCGAGGACATCGACGAGGGCTGCGCCCTTTAGCTCGCCGGGATGGATGCTGCTTGAGCCTTTGCGAAATTCTATCATGCGCGTGTCAACAACGGACTCGTCAACCATGGATGAAAAATCCAGAACCGTCATGTCGGCCATGCCGCCATCGCTGTGGCGCGTATCAACATAGTCCCGGAACAGCGAATAATGCTCGTTGGTTGCGCGCGCTTGCGTTACGCGCGAAGACATGTCGGCATTACGTTTGAGGATACGGCGAAAACCGCGCGTGAAGTCGAAACTCTGCACGGGAACACGGATTGACACACATTGTTGGCAGCCATCGCAGGCTGGGCGGTAGGCAATGTTTTGGCTGCGACGAAATCCGGTTTGGGAAAGATGCGTGTTAAGCGCGCGCGCTTCAGTGCCAATCAGATGCGTGAAAACCTTACGCTCCAGCCTGCCTGGCAAATAGGGGCAAACGGTAGGTGCCGTAATGAAAAACTGCGGAAAGTTGCGTCGTTCTACCGTCAAGGTTCATGCTCCAAGAACCCAATATCCACGTGTTTGATGCGCTTCGCAAGTGTTTCTGGTCAAGTGTTGGCGTGATGTTTATGAGGGCGTGCAGGAGAACTCATCATGGCAAAAAAAGCAGCGTGGATTGGATTGGGCGTGATGGGTTTTCCCATGGCCGGGCATTTGAGGACAAAGTCTGGTGTGGCGGTCGATGTCTATAATCGCACAGCCGCGAAAGCGGAAAGCTGGAGCGCCAAGCATGGCGGGCACGCGCGCTCCACGCTGAAAGATGTCGTGGCCGATTGCGACGTTGTGTTTGCCTGTGTTGGCAATGATGACGACTTGCGCGCTGTCACCATCGGCAAGGATGGCGCGTTCCAGGCGATGAAAAAGGGCAGCATCTTTGTCGATCACACAACGGCGTCTGCGGATGTTGCGCGCGAACTTCATGCGACAGCAGCGAAACTTAGTATCGGCTTTATCGATGCGCCCGTATCAGGCGGGCAGGCGGGTGCTGAAAATGGCTTGCTCACTGTAATGTGTGGTGGCGAGCCTGAGGCATATGCCAAGGTCGAACCGCTGATCATGTCCTACGCACGCATGTCGCGTTTGCTGGGACCATCAGGATCAGGGCAACTCGCCAAGATGTGCAACCAGATTGCCATCGCAGGCGTGGTGCAGGGTCTGGCTGAATGCATCCAGTTCGGCGTGAAGTCCGGCCTCGACATGGAGCAGGTGATTGAAGTGATGTCCAAGGGTGCTGCAGGTTCGTGGCAAATGGAGAACCGCTACAAGACAATGATCGCAGGTAAGTTCGACTTTGGCTTTGCGGCAGAGTGGATGCGCAAGGATCTTGGTATATGCTTGGCCGAAGCGCGGCGCAACGGCTCGCATCTGCCAGTCACCGCATTGGTCGATCAGTTCTATTCCGAAGTACAGAAAATGGGCGGCAATCGCTGGGACACGTCAAGCCTTGTCGCAAGACTTATGCGTTGACGTGATCCCAGCTGTAATTGCTATTTTCGCTGAGCGGCTACATTGCTTTCGTCAAGCGCCTTGCCGTGTTTTGAAAACAGGTGGCGACCGCTTTTCGGATGCTCGTGGAATGATACGATATCGAAATCCTCCTTTTGCACCACATTGGCGTGCAGGTGATCGTTAAACCACTTTCGTTCGCGCTGGTGGGCGAGCTTCTTGTCAGTCTTCTCAGACTCAATCGGCGCGTTGGCGATGAAAGGGGTGCGATGGGAACGGGTCATAGTTCACTCCACTGTTCAGGTGTTGAGTGGGTCGTTTCGGGCCCAAGACTAACTTGGGCATGAAATGCGGCCCATTCAAGGACTATCAGCGTGCGCTTCAAATATTAACGAAAGGTTACTCGCACGGCCTTGTCGAGCAGGACTTTTGCCCCTAGATTCCCACCGCGCAATTTTGCGCCTCGACTGAGGGGGTTATCATGCTGACACGTCGTCAATTCACTTTGAGTGTTGCAGGTACTGTTGCTGCTGCAGCTCTTCCATCTGCCGCGTTGGCTCACATTTCGGAGACACATGTTTCCCCGTTCTCGAAGCCGATCACGATTATCGTGCCGATGCCAAAGCAAGGACCGACTGATTTGTTGGCGCGTTTCATTGCTGCGCCCCTGTCGAAAGTGTTGGGGCAGAAGATTGTAGTTGATAACATCACGGGTGATTGGGGCATGACCGGTACGAGCATTGCTGCGCGCGCTGCTGCTGATGGCCACACGCTGATCATGGGACAGGTAGCAACACATGCGGCCCTGCCTGTGTTGCGGCACACTAATGTGGTGGATGCTTTCACGCCTGTCGGTTTGCTCGCTGTATCGCCAATGGTTTTCCTGACGCGTGGCGGTTTGGGTGTTGATAATCTGCAAGAGCTGAAGGCGCGTGGTTCAGCTTTGACGATCGCCACAGGTGGCATTGGTTCAGCCAGCGCACTTGCGGCACACAAGCTGAAACTGGCGCTTGGTGTTGCGATGGAGGAGAAGGTTTACACTGGCACGGCTGCTGCGTTGCAGGATCTGAGCCTCGGTCGCGTCGATGTGCTTGCTGATCAAATGATCAGCGCGCTGCCGATGATACGGTCGGGCAAGGTGAAGGCGATTGGCATGGCGGGGACATCGCGTCATCTCGAAATGCCTGATGTACTCACGGGGACACAGCAAGGTTTTGCTGGTTTGCGCGCTTCGAACTGGAGCGGGTTGTTTGCACCACGCGGTCTCGATGCGACAACGCAACAACGCCTTGCGTCAGCCATCAATACGATGCTCGAAGATGCTTCGGTCGCCCGCAAGATGCGCGAGCACGGCTTGCATGTTCCGTACACGGAGCAACGTGGACCTGAACAGCTGGCAAGATTGCAACAGCGCGAGATGGATGAGATTGCAGCGTTTTATGGTGTTGCGGTTTAATACTCCAAATCGCCGAGGGCGAAATATTGCCCTCGGCAACCCGGAGAAAATTAAACATCAATCGCGGCGGCACCTTTCATAGGCATCGGCATAGTCAGCATAGCTCCGACCCTTGTAATGGGCCAGGCCGTGCACCACACCAAATCCCAAGCCTGATCCAGCACCAATGGCTGCACCTGTTCCGACGGACACACTGCTCACGGCCGCTCCAACCGCAGCGCCGGCACCTGCCCCTATCGCTGCCAATGGGAGCAACAAGATGGGATTAAGCCCTCCGTGATCCGACGATACGCGTATGTTTTCTCGACAATAGCGCGCACTCTTTGCTGAGGCGGGGAGAGTTGCGGCCACCAGGGCTGCTGCTGCAACGATGGAAAGCGTGGTCGTCTTGGATGAACGGTTCAACATGATGAACTCCTTTGCTTTATTTTGCAGTTTGCAATGGACGCTGCGACACAACGCAACGCGGAAAGCGCAGCCAATTGATCAAGTCAGGGGATCAAACTGCGCCTGCTACTCAAACGCCGGAGATCGCAATGCGCTCCATCGGAGAGTGAGAAAAAGCTATTTTATGATTGTGGCGGAAGCGCGTCCCAAGTTAGGGCAAAAATCTGATGTGGCGGAAGCGCGGAGACAGCGAACTATCACTTCTCCCTTGCGCCCGCCGGAACGACTTGTCGTTCTCGGCCAGCGCGTGGGGGAGTACGGCGAAGCCGGGAGGGGGTGTTTCCGCGCAAAGACTGTCAAAATCATTTCGACGCCGAACACCCCCTCGGCGCAAGAGCGCCACTCCCCCATCCCGGCTTCGCCGGGACAAGGGAGAAACAGGAGGCGTCTCCGATTCCAATTACATCGACCGATACCTTTCACCGCCAGTAAAGACCATGGCTTCAACTGCGGCACCAAATAGATGCTCAATAGCAATATCTAAGTACTTGGACTTTACGAGTTGCCCGTTCCACCGAAGCACAAAGTGTTCTCCGATATCTTTTTTTAGTGCTATTTCCATCCCTTCATGTTTCGAAAATGAATACTCAGTTCGCTCTTCATCGGTTAAACGGTTCCAATTTGTTTCAGAATGGATCTCCAAGTACTGCTGATGAAAAGCAGGTTTGCAAGCTTGCAAGAGAAACGTCCTGGTTAAAGACATGGCAGTATCCGCTGCTCCTATCAGTTCATCACTTGTGTTCCCCATGCTATAAACGAGGAGAGACTTAACTCGAGTTTGATGAAGTGCATCAAAGATCGGATAGAAGTCTAGGTCGCTTACGACCAAAGTCACATGATCAGTTGCACCACTCAGAACATGCGACAAGACGTCTACCGCAAGTAAAACGTCAACACCTTTTTGATGTTGTCCTTGCCTTCTTCCCCAACGCGTTGTCCCGCTCCGAACTCGGACGTTGGCAGTCCTGTTCAAAAAACGGAAAAACGTTTCTTTCTCATTTTCGCGGAGTTTGAATTCAGCATCCAATTCATTTTGCTTTTTCTGCGGCCATGCATCGTAATAGTAAACTCTGTCCGCATTTAGATTATTGAAGAACTGTCCGTAATCAAATGGAACCTTGGGCACATCGATGTACTTTGCGAGGAGTTCAATTTCGCAAGCTAGAGCGTTCCCATCTACATAAAGCGTACGCATCACCCCTTCCTCCCACCCCGCGAGGTCCTCACCCCCGGCCTTCCGCCCAAACTCCCGGCTTTTCTTGCGCGGGGTTTCCCTTCGGGCCAGTCGGCGCTTGCGTCGTGCACTGCTGATTGCTGCACCAGTGGGTCACCCTTCACGCCGCCACTTTCACCATAAACTGGCCCGCTCGCCTTTTGGGTGCTGGTTTCAGCGTTACCTCGACATCTTGCCCGAGGATGACCAGAAACTCCATTAAGCGGCCCACGGACACGGATACGGGTTTAATGGCCATCAAGGCTGAGATTTGGGGTTGAGTGGTGCCCAGAAGTTTCGCCGCAGCCGCTTGTGTGAGGTGGCGCTTTTTGAGGAGGCGATGCACTTGTATGGTGAGTTTTGCTTTCAAAAGTTCTTGCTCAGAATTCGGCAAGCCAACATCTTCAAAAACATTGCCGCTGCCATTTTCAATTGCTTTCTTCATTTCTTCGCTCCCTTGCGCCTTACCACATCTGCTTCCGCAAGTTTTAGTCGTAAACGTATCAAGTCTAATTCTTGCTTAGGCGTCGAAATGCCGGATCTGGATTTCTTTTGAAAAACGTGGAGAACATAAATGGCATCTGCCAATTTCAGCGCATAAACCGTTCGATAAGTCCCAGCCGTGTCGTTTTCCTTTAACTCGAGTACACCAGAAAAGCCTTTCAATGCTTTTGAATTCTTGAGTGTCTCGCCACACTGAATTGCGAACAATGAAAGGCCGAATGCGCGTCTGACGCGATCTGGCAAATCCCGCATATCGCCACGCGATGAACCGACCCATCGCAATTCGCGTTCGCCAGAAATGTTCATTCAAATAAGTATACAAAAAAATGTATAATTTACAAGTCCTATTTCCTCCCACCCCGACTCGTCCTGACCCCCGGTCTTCCGCCTGAGCTTCCGGCTTTTCTTGCGCGGGGTTTTCCTTCGGGCCAGTCGGCTGATGCGTCTTGGATGGTGCTTTGGCGCGCGAGGGGATCGTCCATCACCGCCAGCTCTACGGCCTTGAGCCGTTTGACTTCGTCGCGCAGTCTGGCGGCTTCTTCGAACTCGAGGTTTGATGCGGCTTCGCGCATTTTCTTTTCCATGTCGGCCAAAACTGTTTTCAAATTGTGGCCCACAAGTGGAACATCTGCGCCTTCGACTTGCACGTGGTCTTGCTCGTAGACACTCTTCATGATGTCGTTGATGTTTTTCTTGATCGACTGCGGTGTGATGCCGTTGGCTTCGTTATAGGCTTTTTGCTTTTCGCGGCGGCGGTCGGTTTCGGCGATGGCGCGTTGCATTGAGCCTGTCACCTTGTCGGCATACATGATGACGCGGCCTTCGACGTTGCGCGCGGCCCGGCCGATGGTTTGCACCAATGATGTTTCGGAGCGCAGGAAGCCTTCCTTGTCGGCATCGAGGATTGCAACCAGCGCGCATTCCGGAATGTCGAGGCCTTCGCGCAACAGGTTGATGCCGATCAGCACATCAAACGCGCCAAGGCGGAGATCGCGCAGTATCTCGATGCGCTCCAGCGTGTCGATGTCGCTGTGCATGTACCGGACGCGCACCCCTTGCTCATGCATGTATTCGGTGAGGTCTTCGGACATGCGTTTGGTAAGCGTCGTGACCAGCACGCGGTGGCCCTTGAGCGCCACCTCCTTGCACTCGGCGATCACATCATCCACCTGGGTTTTCACCGGGCGAATGAACACTGGCGGATCGATGAGGCCTGTGGGGCGGATGACCTGTTCGGAGAACACGCCGCCAGTTTGCTTCATCTCCCACGGGCCGGGCGTGGCGGAGACATAGACCGTTTGCGGTCGCATCGCGTCCCATTCTTCAAAGCGCAAGGGGCGATTGTCGATGCAGCTTGGCAGGCGGAAGCCATATTCCGACAGCGTTGCCTTGCGGCTGAAGTCGCCTTTGAACATGCCACCGATCTGCGGCACGGTGACGTGGCTTTCGTCGATGAACACGAGGCAATTATCAGGCAGATATTCGAAGAGTGTAGGCGGTGGCTCACCGGGCTTTCGTCCCGTGAGATAGCGCGAATAATTTTCAATGCCGGCGCACGAACCTGTGGCCATCATCATCTCAATGTCAAACATGCAGCGTTGTTCGAGGCGTTGTGCCTCAAGAATGCGGCCTGCCACGTTGAATTCGTGCAGTCGTAGGCGAAGATCTTCCTTGATACGGTGCACGGCCTGTTCGAGCGTGGGCTTGGGTGTCACGTAATGCGAGTTGGAATAGACTTTTACCGCTTCGAGCTCGGCGCGCTTTTGCCCGGTGAGCGGATCGAACTCGGTAATCGCTTCCACCTCATCGCCAAACAGCGAAATGCGCCAGGCACGATCATCGAGATGCGAGGGGAAGAGTTCAATCGTATCACCACGCACGCGGAATGTGCCACGCACGAAATTCTGGTCATTGCGCTTGTAGTGGAGCGCCACGAGATCGGCGATCAACTGGCGCTGTGCGAAACGCTGGCCTTTCTTGATCTGGAAGGTCATCGCCGAATATGTCTCGACATCGCCGATGCCATAGATGCAGGACACGGACGCAACGACCACAACATCATCACGCTCCAGCAACGCGCGCGTGGCGGAGTGGCGCATCCGGTCGATCTGTTCGTTGATCGAACTTTCCTTTTCGATGTAGGTGTCGGAGCGCGCGACATAGGCCTCCGGAGTGTAGTAGTCGTAGTAGGAGACGAAATATTCCACCGCATTGTTCGGAAAGAAATTCTGGAACTCGCCGTAGAGCTGCGCGGCCAAGGTCTTGTTGGGTGCCAAAATCAGGGCAGGGCGGTTGGTGCGCGCGATCACCTGCGCCATCGTGTAAGTCTTGCCGGAGCCGGTAACACCGAGCAGCACCTGATTGCGCTCGGCATTGTTGGCGCCTTCGACGAGCTCCTTGATTGCCGTCGGCTGGTCACCCTTCGGCTCGAAAGGCGAGATCAAATCAAACGCGATCCCGCCTTCAGATTTCGGTGGCTTAGGCGGTCGGTAGGGCACGAAACCAGCCGCATCTGGCAGCGCCCCAGAAATTTCCGGCCGCAATGCCTCAAGCCCGGCGCGCACCGATTCCGGAAGCTCAGGTAGGCCCTCTAATGGCGATTGCGGCATTTCCGCAAAGCCACCTTCTTGTCGTGAATGTCCCATGATGGACCGAATATAGGGAGCGCCGGGGCTGGGGGGAAGGGCGCAGTGTCAGGAATTGTCAGCAGTGTTTCTGCGTCTTGCCAAACGGAAATTGTGGGAATACCGTGATCACAGATCACGTGGAGGTTCTAATGGGACGAGTTGTTTTGGCGTTTGCTGTCATGGTGGCTCTTGCAAACAGCTCAGAGGCAAAAGTCAGCTATCGAGGTGGCGACGGCTCAAGCATTGCAAAAGCAGTGAAAATTGTCGGCGCGCGGAACGGCTTCGAAGGGGTGCGGTCAGAATATGTGTGGCTCGCGCGAAACAAGCCGACATGTCGACGGGGATCGCAAACCCTTTTGAACAAGGGTCGGAAGATGTACGACCTGCTCACAATCCGCTGCGGTGGACGTGCCGTCAACGTTTACTTCGATATCACGAATTTTTTTGGCAAGTATTGAATTTACATGCCGCGCAGCAGGCCTTGCGTCAGGATCATCACCACGAGGCTGGCAATCCAGTAACCAACGTCAACCAGCCGGGCGTACATGTCCTTGCCGCTGAAGGAGTTGCCGGAGAATTGCAGCACCGTAAACGCCACTGTTGCAAGGATCACCGTGAGCAGCGCGTTGCTGTTTGCCGTGACGCCGACAAACCAGCTCATCAGCAGCAGGCCAAGCCCTTGCGTGATCATGGCAACCATCGGCAGCTGGTCTGCCGTGTTCAATTTAACGCCAGAACCTGCCGCCCATTTCGGGCCGAACAGTTTTGGCGAAAACCACAAATAGCCCAGAAGAAAAGACAAGATGGCTCCGGCAATGACCGCAAGCCAGCTCACGCCATTTACAATTTCGCCCATGTGCAGTCCCTCCGTCGGCTGTAAATTTAGTCCCATGGCGCGCGCCTGTCCACGCACTCCCGGTAGTGTCGACGGTTGTGGTAATCTGTGCGTGAATCTCTTATATTCTTCTGATGAACGAATTTGCGATTTCCGGAATGACTTGCAATGGCTGCCGCAGCAAGGTGGAGAAGGCTTTGTCCGCCGTCTTGCCTGATGTCGCCGTAACACTCGACCCACCACGAGCTATCACCTCTGCTAACGTCAACGCAGACTTGATCAATGCAACGTTGGAGAAAGTCGGAAAATACCGCGCCGGAACGTCTTCGACATGCACCGCACTGACGTGGTTCAAGACATACTGGCCACTGCTGCTGATCATCGGACTTGTCGCCGCCATCCCGCTTGCGACAGGTACATTCATGGGCTGGATGATGGGTTATATGGCCGGGTTTTACATCGTGTTCGGCGCGTTCAAACTGCTTGATGTGCCCGCCTTCGCCAAGGCCTATGCGCAATATGATGTCATCGCCGAGCGCGTGCCAGCTTGGGGCTACGTCTATCCGTTCATCGAGTTGGCACTGGGCTTTGGCTTTCTGTGGTGGTTTAACATGATCGCACTTGCCTGGATCGCCCTGGTGCTCAGCCTCATCGGGCTTATAGGCGTGGTGCGATCCTATCTGCGCAAGGAACAGATCCAATGCGCCTGCCTTGGCACAGTTTTCAAACTGCCGATGTCCATCGTTACGATTGTCGAAAATCTCGGCATGGCTGCAATGGCGGCTTGGATGCTATTCGCCATGTGAAGGCTGGCACGTCTAAGCTGGTCACATCCAGCAGCGCACGACGGATCGAAACATGGCCTCTTCATAACTCGTCATACGCGATTCACATCAGTTTGGACGGTAGACCAGAAGAGTTCAAACTCTCGTCCCTCTAGAACGTTGCCTTCACACCGACCGAAGCTTCAAGGTTTTCGGCTTTCTCTTTTGAACCGCTGGTGAGATCGGTGGTCGTTTCCCACGTATTGCTGAATGTGGCGGTGAGTGCCACGTGCTTGAAAATCTGTCTTTCTGTCGTCAATGAAAGCTCGGTCGTCTTCGTCCGCTCTTCGCCGCCAATTGCATTTTCAATCTCATGCGTTGCTTCAAATTCAAGTTTAAGGTCGTCTTCAACTTCAAAACTTGCTGCCGCCGTGAATTCCTTCACATCATTCACAACTGCACCGTCTGCAGAAGCTTGCTCGAATTTGCGGGTCATGCTTCCCGTCAACTCCAATTCTTTGAATGGCTTTGCAGTAACTTCCGCTTCGATATAGTTCCTGGCCAGAGCGGAACTGTCAGTTTTGCGAAGATTGCGCCTAACGCCCACGGAAGCCTCAAGCAACTCGCTTGGCTTGTAGCGCAGGCCTCCTGAAAGATGGCCATCCAGGCCTGATCGGTCGGCGGTTGGCGTATCTACATCGTCATGCTTGACCCAACCAAGTCCACTCGTGACGTAGGGAGCAAGCTTGCTTCCGGGCAGATAAACCTGCCGGGATCTGAGAGATGCAACAGTCCAATTGTCTTCCCGATCATTGTCATCGGCATCGAGGAGTTCAGCCTCATGTTCAACCGTCGCACGTAGTTCCGACTCGGCCAAATCTGATGTATGTTCGAGCTTATATTTGCTCTCGAGTTCGACGTCGGTTTCGTCGCCTTCGACTTCAGCGTCAGCCCGGGCAGAAAACGCATGCTTTAGATTTTCATTGATCTTGTATTCGACCTCGAGTTCGGCGCTGTTGTCCCACGACAAGGCTTCAGAATTTGCAAATTCGTAAGTTGCCTCGGAGTTCAGACGGAGTTGCGTATCAACGTCATCGAATTTCTTTTTGGCTGTCAAGCCCAGTTCGGTCCGGGTGAAGGCGGTTCCTTCTGGATCGACTTCAAGGTCAGGATTTGTTGCGTAACCCGCTTCTTGGGTAAAATCCGTGGTGAGCCGCAGGGCTGCTGGATCGGCTCCTGAACTGGATCCCTGATCGGATGCCACTGCTTTGTCGAGGTCAGCCGCAAGAGAATTCGGAGCAGTCAACAATAGGGCCAAGGCCAGAACAGGGATACGCATTTACAACTCCACGCACAAACTTCGCACATGGTAAACGAGTTTGGTTAATGGGATGTTTCTTCTTGTTTCCTGCAACCATTGAGTTTAAAAATGTTCGTGGTGGGGCTCGCCTGCCAGCTTCATCATTGTTTGTGAGGCAGGCAAAAGGAGTAATAACATGAAAAACATGATCTCCCGTCGTCAAGCACTGGCCAAGCTCGGCCTAATTGCGTCAGCGGCATATGTATTGCCAACCCTGGCAAGCGTCAGTGAGGCGCAAGCTGGTGGCAGAAAAAAGAAATCCAAGAAATCAGGCAAGTCCGGTGGCTCGGGTGGATCCGGTGGCGGATCAGGTGGGTCTGGCGGCGGGTCCGGACGTTCAGGCCACGGTGGAAGGCGCCGCTACCGCAAGCACTGAGAATAGTACCTGAAGGATTATCAGGAAGCTGCGGGCGGTATCGCTCGCAGCTTTTCCATTTTGATACAGTTGCCTCGTGCAACGTCCATTTTTGTTACATAAAAACCTTTTGGACTGGGGCGATCGAGCGGCATTGGATTTGCATCGGTACAAGCGTGATTGAACCCGCCTGCCGATTCTGAAGCATATTCTGTCAGCAGGCCAATGGAGAGAAAAGAATGAACGACATTATTTCACGTCGCAAAGCACTTGCCAAACTCGGCCTCCTCGTGACCGCAGCCTATGCATTGCCAATGCTTGCTACAGTTAGCGAAGCGCAGGCAGGTGGCAAGAAGTCCAAGAAATCCGGCGGGTCAAAAAAGTCGAAGAAATCCGGCGGTTCGAACAAGTCTGGCGGATCGAAGAATTCCAAGAAGTCGAACAAGTCGGGTGGCTCGAACAAGTCCGGCGGCTCCGGTCGCAGCGACTACGATTGCTAACAGAACTATTCATGAAAATCTGATAACTGCGAGTGAGGCCCTCGCAGTTTCTCTCCCGGGGAGCTAAACCAGATCCAGGGAATTGAGATGCTCGATGAAGTGTGTTTGAAATTTGGTGCCATCGGGCAAAGTCTGAAGTTCGTTAGGTGCACCGAAGTCGCCAAAATGGTGCAAGACACATTCTGGGGCTGGGATATCTCCCGACACGATTTGCGGGCTCGTGAAAAACCCACTTTGGCGACCGTCACAAAGCTCCGGAAATATTTTCGTTGGGAAGCGCGTGCTGCGCCTGAGCCTATTCAGTGGACGGAAGCGTTTGCTGCAACCACCAACATTCATCTGCTGTGTGATATTCACTACGAAGCAAGCCAGTGGTACCTGGACCACAATCCGCGCCATCTTTGCCTGCATTGCAGTGCGGTAGAATTTGGCGGTCGCATCGTGCTCTTTCCGGCAGACAAGAAGGCAGGCAAAAGCACGCTGACGATGCGGCTGGCTGAAAAGGGCCATAGAGTTTTCGGTGATGATGTTGTGGCCATCGAACCACGCCATGGCCATGCCATGTCACTTGGTCTGGCGCCGCGATTGCGCCTTCCATTGGCTGCTGCGGAAGGCCAGGCACATGCTGACTACGTTGCGAGCCGCAAGGGGCCGAGCGACAAGAAATACCAGTACATGAATTTGCACCAGAGCGAGTTTGCGCCTCTTGGAGAGACGCGACCAATATCCGGCGTTGTGCTTTTGGCGAGGAATGACACTGGAGGAGCAACGTTGGAGCCTGTCAATCGCGGAACGGCGGTGAAGCACATGATCCGAAAGAATTTTTCGAGGGCGATCAAGCCATCCAGCATCTTCGACCGGATCATCACTGCGACTGAAAAATCCACCTTCAAGCAGTTGAGTTACGCGCATTGCGATGATGCAATCGCACTCCTCCAAAAAGAATTTGGAGGCCCGGCATGAAAAGACGAAAAACCCGCATTCAGCAACTTAACAAAGTTAAAGTGCGCAATATTGATGGCGAGATTTTCCTGATTGATGATGTGGCCGGGAACATTCACCACATCAATTTACTCGGATTTGCAATTTGGCGATTGGCGCGCAAGCCTGCACTTGCCACGGAAATCGTAGCTTTGCTGCATGGAGCATTTCCCGACCGCCCCAAACGGGAGCTTCGCTCAGATTTCCTCAAGGTTCAGAAGCAGATGCTGGACGCTTCATTGATACACAAGGTGAAATAAACCAATTTCTTTCCCGGTGAAGATAACTAAAAAGCGGCTTTTACACCGATTGCTGCTTCGAGATTTTCAACCGTTTCCTTTGTGCCCGCTGTCAGGTCTTCTGTGGTTTCCCATTCCTTGCTGAACTTTGCCGTCAGCGAAACATTTTCATAAACTTTTCGTTCGGTGGCTAGCGAAATTTCTGTTGATCGCGTCAGCTCATCTCCGCCAATTGCCTTCTCGATTTCATGGCTTGCTTCAAAGTCCAGTGTGATCTCATCGTCGGCGTTGAAACTTGCGCCGGCAGAGAATTCCTTGACGTCGTTCATGGCCGCACCATCGGCAGAAGCCTGCGAGAACTTTCGCGTTACACCCGCAGTTAATTCCATTTCCTCAAGAGGGTTCCAAGTGAGGTCGGCTTCAATGAAGTTTCTGCTCGCGCCGGAAATGTTAGCATCACCCGTACGGCGCGAATTGCGACGCAGACCAAAAGATGCTTCGAGTTCGTCATTCGGTTTAAAGCGCACGCCCGCCGCGAGCGAAGCATCAATTCCGGTTCGATCAGCAGTCGGAGTGTTGATCTTCTGGTGCATAACCCAGCCGACACCGGTACCAATATAGGGAGCAAACATGTTTTCCGGCAAAAAAACCTGACGCGTATTGAGGGCAGCGTGGGTCCACGTATCCTCACGATCATCACCAGTTGCTTGCAGATCGGATTCTTGCGCTAGTGAAAGATGTAGTTCAGATTCAGCAATGGATGAGCTGTGTTCATACGTATACTTGTTCTGCAGTTCGACATTGGTCTCGGTGCCATTGACTTCGATACTATCATTCACGTGGAATGACTGTTTTTGGTTCTCGTCAATCTTGTGTTCAACGTTGAACTCTGCAAAGTTTTCTGAAACACTTTTGACCTGACTATCCAATCTGTAAGTGTACTCTGTACCAAGTTTGAATTTGCCTTCAATGTTTCCCAACTTCTGTTCACCAGCCACTGTACCGCTGGTTCTGGTGAAGTAAGTTGAATTACTGCCGGTTTCCATATCGGGATTGGTCGCGTACCCTACTTCTTGTTCGATATCGGTGGTGAGGCGCCAGCCGGCAATCTCCAGAGAAGACTGGATCTCGTCTGCGCTGCCATCAACTGGAGCGAGGTCTGCAGCGTAAGCTGCTGGTGCTGTCAGTACACCGATAAGTAAGGGAATGGTAAAGCGCATGTCAGCTCCATGAATATTGGTTCATGAATATGCCATCGTGGTTAACGCAACGTTGAAGGTCGGATTTAGGTGCTTGGCGCAGACCGAAATAACGCGCGGTACCCGGCCACAAATGGAAATGCCATGAGCTTGAATGCATTCTTGTCGGGCACATCCTTTACGCCCATGACTGCATTGCAGGGACCTGGGTTGTAATGGGTTCCAAAAAACCAGTCGTAGAACGGGAATATGTTGGCGAGGTTTTTACCATAGGCTGCAGGTTCATTGGCATGGTGCCATCGGTGAAAGCGCGGCGACGCTAACAGCAAGTGAAAACGCCCGTGGTGCCAGTCGATATTGGCATGAACGTAAACATTCAGGATCGAAAGGAACATGATCACTGCGCCTGTAGCGATGTGCGAAAAGCCAAGCCAGCTCAGGAAAAAGATATGTGATCCTCTCATAAGCAATGTTTCGAGCAGATGGACACGCATACTCGTGAAGCCGTTCACATCGGTATCAGAGTGATGAATAGCATGGATCGGCCACACCCAACGCGTATGCATCAGGCGATGGTTCCAGTAATCAATGAAATCAAGCGCGAGCAAAAACAGCAGGACCTGCAACGCTACAGGCCAGCCTTCCCAAGAAGACCTTGGAATGCTTGGGATGCCTAGTACCGAATAAGCTGTTTGCAATGCATCCACCGCTACCAAGTATACCGGAAGTACGACGACACCAAGCGCTGCAAGCAACAGGCTTGTTCCGACGTTTTCGAAGTGATTTCTCAGCCAATGGCCCGTCCACCCTTTGCGGTGAATGTCCAGCGCCAGGAACACGAATACAAAGGCCAGTGTGAACAAAAATTCGACGGATGACAGTCGGATCCATAACGCCATGAAGTAAGCGGTAACAATACCTGTGGCCGATGTAACAAGCGTGTCCATGGCGCGTGAATTAAGCGCAAAACCGCTAATGGCTTGTTAAACTTGACGGAAAAATCGAGGCTGAGAGCATTTGCCAATGGCGCCAGAAAAGTTATCGGTTACAACGCCTTGCCTGATCAGTTCTGGCTCACCTTCAACAATCCCCGGACCGATGTATGAATTACGGAAATGAGGAATGAGCGTATAGCTTATTCCGCCGCCATGCGTGGCAATTCTGCGAGCGATGCCGCAAGCGCTGCTTCATCGTAGCTCTTGTCCTCAAGCTTGCCGGAAGCGTAATCCATATAGGCCTGCATGTCGAAGTGGCCATGACCGCAAAGGCCGAACAGGATCGTCGGCGATGTGCCCTTTTCCTTGGCTTCAAGAGCTGCATTGATTGCTCCGCGCACCGCGTGGTTGGCTTCAGGTGCGGGAACAATACCTTCGGTCTTTGCGAACATCACACCTGCTTCAAAGCAGGAATTCTGCGTGAAGGCTTGCGCTTCGATCAGACCAAGTTCTTTCAGATGTGAAACCAATGGCGCCATGCCGTGATAACGCAATCCGCCTGCGTGGAAGCCAGGTGGCATGAAGGTTGAACCGAGCGTGTGCATTTTCACCAAAGGCGTGAGATGCGAAGTGTCGCCGAAGTCATATGCGTAGGTGCCACGCGTCAATGAAGGGCAGGCGGCTGGTTCGCAGGCAATCACGCGAAGCTTTTTGCCACCACGCAATTGCTGGCCGATAAATGGGAACGTGAGGCCCGCAAAGTTTGAACCACCACCAGTGCAGCCAACAATGATATCAGGCGAGGCATTGGCCATCGCCATCTGCTCAATCGCCTCGATGCCTATCACTGTCTGGTGCATCAGCACATGGTTCAGCACGGAGCCTAACGCATATTTGGTATCGGGATTTTTTGCCGCGACTTCGACGGCTTCGGAAATCGCGATACCGAGTGAGCCATGAGTCAGTGGGTCTTTCGACAGGATTGCGCGGCCTGCTTCAGTGCGCATCGAAGGACTCGACATACACTCAGCGCCATAGAGATCCATGATCGCCTTGCGATAAGGCTTCTGGCGGAAGCTGACGGCCACTTGGAAAACCTTGACGTCAATCCCGAACATCGCACCTGCCATGGCAAGCGATGATCCCCACTGGCCTGCACCCGTTTCGGTGACGAGCTTCTTGATCCCTTCTTCCTTGTTGTAGAAGGCTTGTGGCACAGCGGTGTTCGGTTTGTGGCTGCCAGCAGGAGAGACGCCTTCATATTTGTAGAAGATTTTGGCGGTTGTGCCCAAAGCCTTTTCCAGCCCGCGCGCGCGATAAAGCGGCGTTGGCCGCCACATGCGATAAATGTCGATCACGGGTTTTGGAATGTCGATGTAACGATCGCCGGAAACTTCCTGCATGATCAGCGCCATCGGAAAAAGGGGTGCCAGATCGTCAGGTCCGATGGGTTGATGCGTACCGGGATGCAAAGGCGGTGGCAGCGGGACAGGCAAATCAGCGTTGATATTGTACCAACGCTTGGGAATGCGATCTTCACCCATGGTGATCTTGCGCGTGCCCGGCGGTAGCATCGAAACCACCTTTGCAGGCTTGGCTGCGGCTTTGACGGTCTTCTTGACTGCTGCTTTCTTCGCGACTTTCTTTGCCATTTGCAAAAGCTCCCGTGTTTGAGATTTACAGAGTTGCGCAAAAATGATCGGTGGGCAAGCCCCCTCACAAAGACGAAAAAGGCGGGAGCCATGTCCCGCCTTTTCACAACTCATCAGGTGAAATTACTTCGCCTTTTTGCGCGCCACTTTTTTCGCGGCTTTCTTTACAATTTTCTTGGCCACTTTCTTGACGGCCCTCTTTGCAACTTTCTTCACAGCCTTCTTCGCTGTTTTCTTGGTTGCCTTCTTTTTCGCAGTGCCAGTCTTTGCAGCCTTCTTGATCCATGCAAGTGCAGCAGCATCTTTTGATGACGACTTTTTAGCTTTCTTAGCCATAACGATTCTCTCCTTCAAAGAGTAGAGTCCCAAATTGCGCAACTTGACATCAATGGCAAGGGAATTGACTCACATCTGTGGATGACGATTGACTGATCTCAAGCCTGCACAAACTGGTTCTTGCGATAGCCTTGCAAATACAAAAGTGCGGTGAGGTCGCCGTGGTTGATGCGGATGAGTGAGCTTGCTTGCACATGCGGCTTGGCGTGCAGTGCTACACCGAGGCCAGCTTCGGAGAGCATGGCGAGATCGTTGGCACCGTCGCCAACAGCAATGGCATCCGATGGAGTGAGGCCGCGCGCTTCGGCGATCTCGCGCAAGGAGTTGAGTTTGGCTTGTTGGCCAAGGATCGGCATTCCGACTTCGCCTGTGAGCTTGCCGTCTTTTTCGATCAACGTGTTGGCGCGGTTTTCATGAAAGCCGAGTTCTGCAGCGACTGGGCCAGTGAAGGACAGAAAGCCGCCGGAAACGAGCGCAGCGTATGCCCCGTTGGCACGCATGGTCGCGAGCAATGTCTTTCCGCCTTCCATGAATGTGATCCGTTCACGGAGCAATTGCGCGATGACGGAAGTATCAAGACCCTTGAGCAAGGAAACGCGCTCGCGTAACGCACCATCAAAATCCAGTTCACCCCGCATCGCGCGCGCCGTGATCGATTTGATCTTGTCGCCAACGCCCGCAACCACGCCAAGCTCATCGATGCATTCCTGGTGGATCATGGTCGAATCCATGTCTGCCAATAACAATCGCTTGCGGCGATTGTGGATCGAGACTGTGACCACATCAATCGGGTAACCTCGCACTTCTATCAGGAACTCGGCAAGTCCGGGAAACCCTTCAATTTCGCAAGCCTCATCCTTGGCCAACCAATGTGGCGCGTCGGCACCATGGGCACGCAATGCGGTCACGACATCAGTCGTGATTGCCCGGCTCCCCGGCTTTGCTATGAGGACTGTAATGGAATCCATATGATGAGAGACTCACAGAAAAAATCTGCGCTGCTTATTGCAGGGCCAACCGCCAGCGGCAAGTCAGCACTCGCCATTGCCGAGGCGCAAGCACGCGGTGGCATTATCATCAATGCTGACTCGATGCAGGTCTATCGCGAGCTTCGCATCATCACAGCGCGCCCCAGCGTGGCCGATGAAGCAATGGCGCCACATCGGCTTTATGGACATGTCTCGGGTGCCGAGGCCTATTCGGCAGCGCAATGGCTGGTTGACGCCAAACGTGAAATGGAAGTGGCGTGGGAGCAGGGTGCTGTGCCCATCGTGGTGGGTGGAACCGGGCTCTATTTCATGTCACTTATAAATGGTCTCGCAGCACTTCCAGCAATTGCGCCCGCAGTACGCGAGAAATGGCGTGCGTATCCCGGCGACGTGCATGGAGAACTTGCCAAACGTGATCCTGATGGAGCTGCCAGGCTCAATCCTAATGATCGGCAACGCATTGTGCGCGCGTTGGAGGTTATTGAAGGTACGGGTAAACCCCTCGGCGTTTGGCAGGCGGAAGCTTCTCGTTCTGCGTTTCTCAATGATATCAATGTAGAGAAGTGGTTTATTGAAGTGCCGCGTGAAGTGTTATACGGGCGTGCCGAGCAGCGCTTTGACAAGATGATGGAGCAGGGCGCTTTGGACGAAGTGCTGCGATTGCCTAAGCTTTCGCCTGAACTTCCGATGATGCGCGCCATCGGCGTGCCGGAATTGCTCGCCCATTTGCGTGATGAAACTAGCGAAGAGGATGCTGTGAAGCTTTCCAAAACCGCGACGCGGCAATACATAAAGCGGCAGTTGACGTGGTGGCGCGGACAGATGAAAGACTGGATACCTGTTTCCCCTGGAGAAAAATAGATGACCCAAAGTTGGCGCTCGCTCCCCTATCATCGTCAATGGTTGATGCAGCAGGCCGATCGTTTGTTTGATTTCTATCAATTCGCTTCAGTCAACCCGCGCGGCGGCTTCTACGAGCTTTACGATGATGGCCGTCCGATCAGCGATGTGCGCCAGCTTCACGCCACGACGCGCATGGTACATTGCTTTGCTATCGGGCATCTGCTGGGCAGGCCCGGCGCTGCTGACATCGTCGATCATGGCATGAAGTTCATCTGGAATGGCCACCGAGATCAAAAACATGGCGGCTATGTCTGGTCGCTTGATGATGAGCGCCTGCATGATCCCACAAAGCAGGCCTATGGCCACGCATTCGTGTTGCTCGCAGCATCTTCAGCAAAATGCGCAGGCCATCCGCTGGCCGACAAGGTGTTAGCTGATGTCACTGAGGTCATTGAAAAACGTTTTTGGGAATCTTCGCCAGGCGTGACATCGGAAGAGTATGCGCAAGACTGGTCGAGCATCTCTGACTATCGCGGACAGAACTCCAACATGCATCTCACTGAAGCGCTGATGGCGGCGTTTGAAGCCACCGGCGAGGGCGAATATCTGCGCAAGGCTGAGAGTATCGCACGCTTCATCATTGGAAAGCATGCCGCTTCTTTGGGTTATCGCGTGGCTGAACATTTCGACGCTAAATGGAACCTCAACAATGACTATCGCGGCTCGGAAGTTTTCCGCCCTGCGGGCTCAACACCTGGTCACTGGCTGGAATGGTCGCGCCTGCTTTTGCAACTTTGGGAACTCGGTGGCCGCAAACATGCCTGGCTTCCCGATGCCTCAGCCAAACTTTTCCGCGCCTCGGTCGACTACGGCTGGGACCACGACAAGGGTGGCTTCTTCTATACGTTGGAGTGGGATAACACACCGCGCCTGCGCCAAAAACTCTGGTGGCCTGCGACTGAAGGCATTGGTGCTGCAGCCTGGCTTGCCGCCCACAGCGACGATCCCTTCTATGAGGAATGGTATCAACGCATCTGGAACTTCTGCACCATGCATTTCATCGATCACAAGCAAGGCGGCTGGCACCATGAACTTGGCGACGATCTGAAACCCCATCGCGGATTCTTCATGGGCAAACCCGATATCTATCACGCGTTGCAAGCCTGCCTGATCCCGCTTTTCCCAGCCAAAGCAAGTCTTACGAAAGTTATTGGAGAGAACCAGTCGAGGTAAAAAAGGCAGCGCTATTTCACCAACGCCACAAATTTGCTCGGCTCAAGAAAGTACAACGTATGGCGTGGCTGTAACCAGAAGCCAACTTCGCCATAGAGTTCCTCGGTCTTCACTTGTGTGATGTCGACCTCAGTGCGGATAAAGCATGCACCTTGCTTTGCGGCATTGCGAGCTGCGTAAATCAACAACTCGCGCTCCGTAGAAGTTTGGTTCAACGAACGTATCACGAAGTGATCGCAAATATGCATGCCCCTCACGCCGCGCCACGTGGAGAAAGAAAGCGTCCAGGCACAAATGCCAACAACCTGGCCATCAAGATCAGCCACTTCGACATTAAGAAAGCCCAACCCTGATTGAAGCTTTTCTACATCAAGCGTGCTCTCGAAATCGGTACCATAGTCGGCGATCAGGTCGTGAATGAGCTTCACAACTTCGGCCTCTTGGCCTTGTTTCATACTGTAACAACTCAATCCCACGGCAATCCCTGTCCTGCTGGTTGTGTTGCCGTGCAACATTGCAAGATAATTGTAAGAAGGGGTTAATGCTTGCCCCTTGACGAAAATCAACTCGCAACATACAAACAATCTATGTTGAAACTTATCGTCGTCGTGGGATCGCGTGGAGCCGGGTGGGGTTAACCCCATCGGATACGGTTCTGCGCGGTAAACACCAGGCTCCCTCAGGGGCCTTTTTTATTGGTCAAATTCAGCTATTGAGACGATTGAAGAGATTGAGGTTCCGATGAGCAGCAAAGTACAGACAGAAGAATTGATGAGTGGCGCCGAAATCGTTTTGCGCGCGCTTGCCGACCAAGGTGTTGAGCATGTGTTTGGCTATCCCGGTGGTGCTGTGCTGCCGATTTATGACGAATTTTTCCAACAGGAAAAAGTGAAGCACATTCTGGTGCGCCATGAGCAGGGCGCTACCCATGCTGCGGAAGGTTACGCGCGCTCATCAGGGAAATGCGGCGTTGTACTGGCTACATCTGGCCCAGGCGCCACCAATTGCGTGACAGGCCTCACCGATGCGCTGATGGATTTAATCCCGATGGTCTGCCTAACGGGCCAGGTACCGACACATCTCATTGGCAACGACGCATTTCAGGAATGCGACACGGTTGGAATTACGCGCCCCTGCACCAAACACAATTGGCTGGTCAAGGATGTGAACGATCTCGCCCGCGTTATTCACGAAGCATTCTATGTTGCAACTCATGGCCGCCCTGGCCCTGTGGTTGTTGATATTCCGAAGGACGTGCAGTTCGCCAAGGGCCGCTATGTTGGTCCTGAAGGCATTGAGGTCAAAACCTATCGCCCGCGCGTCAAGCCAGAGGCAAATGCCATTCGCATGGCAGTTGAAGTTTTGGCCACGGCGAAGAGGCCGATCCTTTATACAGGTGGTGGCGTCATCAATTCCGGACCTGAAGCCTCTAAACTGTTGCGCGAGCTTGTGGCACTCACGGGCATTCCGTTGACGTCAACGCTCATGGGTCTTGGCGCTTATCCTGCATCTGGCAAGGAATGGCTTGGCATGCTCGGCATGCACGGCACCTATGAGGCCAACATGGCGATGCATGGTTGCGATGTGATGGTGAATGTCGGTGCGCGTTTTGATGACCGCATCACAGGTCGTCTTGATGCATTCTCGCCCAACTCTAAGAAAATTCACATTGATATCGATCCATCATCGATCAACAAGACTGTGAAAGTTGACATCCCCGTGATCGGCGATATCGCGCATGCGCTTGCCGATATGATTGCGATCTGGAAAGAGCGGAAGCTCAAGCTCGACCAGAAAGCACTTGGCGAATGGAAGTCGCAGATCGCGCGCTGGAAGGCCGTAGATTGCCTGAAGTACACACCATCGCCAGATTACATCATGCCGCAATATGCGCTGGAGCGTTTGCAGGCGCTGACCAAGAATAAAGACACCTACATCACAACGGAAGTTGGCCAACACCAGATGTGGGCTGCACAGTTCCTGCATTTCGAGGAACCCAACCGCTGGATGACATCAGGTGGCCTCGGCACAATGGGCTATGGTCTTCCATCAGCTGTTGGCGTGCAAGCAGCATATCCAAAGTCTCACGTCATTTGCGTAGCAGGTGATGCTTCGGTTCTGATGAACATGCAGGAAATGTCGACGGCTGTTCAACACCGTCTTCCGATCAAGATATTCATCATGAACAACCAGTACATGGGCATGGTGCGGCAGTGGCAGCAGCTCTTGCATGGCAATCGCCTGTCTGAAAGCTACATGGATTCTTTGCCGGATTTCGTGAAGCTCGCGGAAGCTTACGGCGGCAAGGGTATTCGCTGTGAAAAGCCAGCTGAGCTTGATGATGCGATCAACGAAATGCTTGATGCCAAGGTGCCCGTGCTATTCGATTGCCGCATCGCCAATCTCGCCAACTGCTTCCCGATGATCCCATCTGGTAAGGCCCACAACGAGATGATCCTCGGCCATGAAATCAAGGATGAAGAAGTTGGCTCAGTGATCGATGCCAAGGGCAAGCAGCTGGTTTAAGGAAAAGAAAATGACAAACATTCAACCTGCGTCTGCCTACAATATTGAAACGACAAAGCCAGTTGAGCAAACCCACACGCTGGGTGTGATTGCCGAAAACCAGCCAGGTGTCCTCGCGCGGATCATCGGGCTCTTTGCCGGACGTGGTTACAACATTGACTCGCTGACGGTCTCAGAAACCGAACATGAAAAACATGTTTCGCGTTTCACCATTGTGACAACAGGCACCGACAAGGTGATTGCACAAATCAAGACGCAATTGGAGCGCATGGTTTCAGTGCATTCTGTTGCCGATCTCACAGTGCAGGGCAATTTCCTGGCGCGTGAATTGGCAATGGTGAAAGTTGTGGGGCATGGCGACCAGCGTGTTGAGGCTTTGCGTCTGGCCGATGCGTTCCGCGCCCGCGTTGTCGATGCCGCGACCGATTCATTTGTGTTTGAATTGACGGGCAAGCCCGACAAGGTTGATCAATTCATCTCGCTGATGGTGCCACTGGGTCTGGTCGAGGTTGCGCGAACGGGCGTGGCTGCCATCAGCCGCGGTCCTGAAGCGATGAAAGCTTAACCGTCAACGATTACTTGTCAGCAGATCTTGCAGCCATTGGCGCGGACCGCCGTGAGCTTTTCCACGAGACCTGCGATGGGCAAGTAGCCAGGTACCACTTCGGCATCGATGACGAAGGCTGGTGTGCCGTTGATTGCCAAGGCGCGGCCCAAATCCTGATTTGCCGTGATGGTTTCGAGGACTTCCTTAGCCACCATGTCCTGCTTCATTCTGGCAACGTCCAAGCCAATGGATCCTGCGATTTGATTGACCACAGCTTCATCAATCTGACCGCCTTCGTGAGCAAACAGCGCTTGATGCAGTTCCCAATATTTGTTCTGCTTTTTGGCGGCGAGTGCCGCACGGGCGGCATATTCCGAGCCCGCGCCAAAGATGGGGAATTCCTTTAGCACAACACGCACATTCTTATCGGTCTTGAGAAGCTCGGCAAGTTCGCCGACGCTACGTTTGCACCAACCGCAATTGTAATCCATGAATTCGACGACCGTGATGTCACCCTTTTCGTTGCCAATCACGGCATCACCTGGAAGACTAAACACGGCCTTGGCATTGGTTTTCAGGCCCTCTGTGCGCACTTGCTCTTCAGCAAGCTTGTCCTTCTCCTCAAGTTTCGCCGCCATGTCTCGAATGAGTTCCGGATTCGCGAGCAGGTAATCGCGCACCAGTTGCTCAATCTCGGTCTTTTGTGCAGGCGTGATCGATTGCGTCAGGGCAGGAGTGGCAAAAAGGCTGAGGGCCAACGCCGTGCCTGCGAGAAGTGAGCCGATGCGCATATCATAAATCTCCAGATGATTTCTAAAACTCGCACATAATTCGGTGCGTTTCCATTCACTTTATTTGTTCTTTGCGGCAGCGAGCAGATCGCTTGCTCGTAACCACTCGCGGCTGTTCGGCTTGAAATATCCCTGCGCTCGCTTGGCCTTTTCAATGGCCAAAGGCTTGTCGCCGACGCGCCAGGCAAATTCAGCGGTAGCCAATTCGGCACGCGGCACATCTTTCTTGATGGCATAGGCTTGCGCCTCATATTTGTAAATGACGGGTGTATCAGCCTCGGTTTTGCGCGCTTGTCGCAATATCGAGAGGGCCTCATCGGCTGCTTGTGTGGTTCCAAGGCCCACGAGCGACTGCGCATAGGCCAATTGAATCAGGCCGTTGTTGGGCAACAACTTGCGCGCACGCTGCAATGGTGCAAGCGATGCTTTCGCTTGACCAGATTCAAAATATGCTTGGCCCTTCAGCTCCCAGAAATATGGATTCTCCGGCATCTCATCAGTCAAACCGTCGATCACTGGAATTGCGTTCTTGAGGTCACCTTTGAGATACATGGCGATAGCACGGGCGTACCGCGCGGGCAGCGAATTGTCCGACTTTGGATACTTCCGAAAAACGGTTTGCGTCGATTCCAAAAAGCCTGCGATCTTGGCTTGCGCCAAAGCGTGGCGAAGCTTTAGACCCTCGCTATCTCCGCGGCCATAGTTCGGAGAAGCCTTGATCGTATTTTCCAACGCACGAATACGCGCAAGCGGCATGGGATGCGAGAAAAGATAGGGATCAGCATCATTCAACGCGGCGAGACTATCGCGCGACAGCCGATCAAACATCGTCAACATGCCTTCAGCGCTTTGGCCGGTAGCTTCGAGATAACGCAGCGCCGATTGGTCTGCAGTAGACTCCATGGCACGTTGGTAAGACAAAAGACCGCGCTGTGCGAAACCTTGTGAGCCGATGACAATGCCCTGACCGGTTTTGGCAGCGGCATCCGATCCGGCGGCGGCGCCACCGACAACGGCAGCAGCACCAATCAACATGCCGATGATACGTTCCTTCGAAGCACGCGCAACTTCGTTGTTGAGTTTGGCCAGATGCCCGCCAGCAATGTGGCCGGTTTCGTGAGCGAGAACCCCGATTACTTCATTGGGTGTTTTCGCGCGCGTGATCAAACCGGTGTGCACAAAGATTCGCTGACCACCCGCGACGAAAGCGTTGATACGAGGATCGCCAATCAGATAGACCTTGACGGCATTGGGATTGAGGCCGGCGACCTTGAAGATCGGTCGGGCATAAAGGCGAAGCAGGCCTTCGATCTCGGCATCGCGCAGCAGGCGAGGACCTTTGGTTTGTGCGAATGCAGGTGCGAGCGCAAACTGAAGTGCTGTCAGAATTGCTACGACGAGTTTGAGAACTTGCAAGCGCATCAAGAGAGCTTCCGATTGGACGCGTTTTCCCTACCATCTCGGTCATTCCTGCCGAAGGTCTGGATCCCGGCTTTCGCCGGGATCACGAGGCTTGTTGAACATATCATCCTTGATCTACTATTGCCACTCTACGGCAGCTTTGTGATCACGTATCGCGCTTGCTCCACCAGCCAGCTTTGCGTTCGGTTTGCACCGGTGCAACAGTTGGGGTTGGCGGTTGCCACTTGCGTGGTTCCGGATTGTCGATCACGTCAGGGATTTCCAGCTTGAATGCTGGCGGTGCCGTGAAAGTTTCTGCCGGACGCTCGGAACGATCAGGACGAGGTCCGCGATCTGGACGGTCACTACGCTCTGGGCGATCACCGCGGTTGTTGCGATCCCCACGATTGTTGCGGCCACGACCGCCGCGCTCGTTACGATCACGGCGTGGTGGACGTTCACCTTGTTCCTGCGGCACAATGCTTGAAGTTTCAGATGATACTTCAGCAGCCATTTCAACGGCTTCGCCTTCTGCGGGCTCGCCACCTTCACCAGCTGCTACAGGCGCGTCATCACGATTGCGGTTGCGACCACCACGATCACGTCCCCGACCAAAACGACCGCCACCGCGACGACCGCGTTCACGACCATTGCGTTCAGGACGTTCACCGGTTTCGCCAGCCTCGCCGAGTGTTTCTACAGCGTCTTCAGCGTCGTCTGATGGAGGTGCATTATCAGCATCTTCGCCGCTTGCTGCTTCAACAACTTCATCCGTTGAATCATTGTCGTTGCGGTCACGACCACGACCACCACGACGACCACGGCGACGGCGACGGCCAACTTCACGGTTGGCCTTGTCATCACTTTCAGCAGTGCTGGAATCTTCTGAAGGCTCAGCACTGTCGGCTTCGATTTCTTCCTCAACTTCTTCAATGACGTCATCGTCGTCATTTTCCTGCATGCTGGATTCCATGCGGACCGGCGTGCTTGGAAGCAGACGGCGTGGAGCACCTTCGCGATCTGGCGCACGTTCAATCGCAGCTGTGGTGCCGCGAATATCATCATGCGATGCGATCAAAAAGATAGTGACGCCATAGGTCGTTTCAAGCGTCAGCAAGCTGTCGCGCTTTTCGTTGAGCAAATAGAACGCAACATCGCGGTGGACCTTGACGTTGATGTTTTCAGCACGCTTTTGCAGCCATTCCTCGATCTGGCGCAGCACACCCAAACCGCAAGACGAGAGCGAGCGGATCATGCCGCGTCCTTCGCAATGCTGGCAGGTGCGGAATGTGCCTTCGGTCAAGCCTGGGCGCAAGCGCTGGCGTGACATTTCGAGCAAACCAAATGGTGAGATGCGACCCACTTGAATGCGAGCGCGATCATTCTTCAGCGCATCCTTGATCCGGCGTTCAACCGCGCGATTGTTGCGGTTTTCTTCCATGTCAATGAAGTCGATGACGATGAGTCCGGCCAAATCGCGCAAGCGCAATTGGCGACCGATTTCATCACAGGCTTCCAAATTGGTTTTGGTTGCAGTGTCTTCAATCGAGTGCTCGCGCGTGGCCTTGCCCGAGTTGATGTCAATCGCCACCAAAGCTTCTGTCTGGTTGATGACGATGTAACCGCCAGACGGCAAAGTGACCGACGGCGAATACAACGCATCAAGCTGATGCTCCATCTGGTAGCGCGCGAAGAGGGGGCGCGGTTCCTTGTAGAGCTTCACGTTCTTGGCATGCGACGGCATCAGCATTTTCATGAAGTCTTTGGCTTCACGATAGGCTGCTTCACCTTCGACGATCACTTCGTCCACATCCTTGGTATAAAGATCGCGGATTGATCGTTTGATCAGATTGCCTTCCTCATAGACCAAGGAAGGGGCCTGCGATTGCAATGTGAGATCGCGCACGTTCTCCCATAGTCGCATGAGATAATCGAAATCGCGCTTGATCTCGGGCTTGGTGCGCTGGGCACCAGCAGTGCGCACGATGAGGCCCATGCCTTGCGGCACTTCGACTTCACGGGCGAGTTCCTTCAAACGACGACGGTCACCGGCGTCAGTGATCTTGCGAGAAATGCCGCCACCACGCGCGGTGTTGGGCATCAACACGCAATAGCGGCCTGCGAGCGAAAGATAGGTGGTGAGAGCAGCACCCTTGTTGCCGCGCTCTTCCTTGACGACCTGTACAAGCAAAATCTGGCGGCGCTTGATCACTTCCTGGATCTTGTAACGGCGGCGCGGCTGGCGACGCTCGCGGCGACGAGGCACTTCTTCCAGTGCATCCTCGGCACCAACGGAATCGATCTTCTGAGTTTCAGGATCGACTTCGATGGTTTGAATGTCGGCAGCCGGAGCTGATGGAACAGCTTCTTCTGCGCCATCAGAATCATCGCCATCTTCGTCGTCATCTTCGAATTGAGGGGCATCGACGATCTCAGCCGCTGCCTCTTCCACATAGACGGGTTCGCGCTCGACTTCGAGAGCCATGGGCGCAGGCTGATCATCGTGATGATCGTCGGCAGCACTTTCGTGTTCCGGAAGTTCGTGGTCTTTGTACTCGTAGCCAACAGGCTCGTAGTCGCCGTCATCATGTGACTCTTCGGAAGTCGAATTTTCAATAGAGTCGGGCTGTTCGGCAGATTGAACTTCAACTGATGATGAATGACGGTCACGGCGAGGGCGTTGACCAGCCTCTTCGCGTTCATCTTCCTCATCATCTTCAGCGGCTTCTGCAGCTGCGTCTTCTTCCTGTTCCTTGATCAGCGCCATGCGGTCAGCGATTGGGATCTGGTAGTAGTCAGGATGAATTTCGGCAAAAGCGAGGAAGCCATGGCGATTGCCGCCATATTCCACAAACGCCGCCTGAAGCGACGGCTCGACGCGTGTCACTTTGGCTAGAAAGATGTTACCTTTCAGTGGCTTGCGAGAAGCACTTTCGAAATCAAATTCGAGGATTTTATTGCCCCGCGCAACGACGACGCGGGTTTCTTCGGAGTGGCTGTTGTCGATGAGCAGTTTGTTGCCCATAGGTATATCCCTTGGGCGCGCGGCGGATCCAGCCTGCCTAGGCCTGTCCGGTACAGGCTGGAGGAGTTGGAATTTGAACGCGGCACGCACGAAATGTGGTCGGGGCACCCGCTTGTATCAACGCAATGGGCATCAAGCGCGAGGAATAACCCTTGCGGAACTGAATGCCTGACATGCTGTGGTACGAGCGCCATGGACCAAGTTGAACCAAATGCCCCAAAGTATCTGGAGCGGTTAAATCAAAACCCCGTTTGGACGAAACGCCACAACCGGGAACCAGAACCCCTAAAGGCCCCGTAACATGACAGTGGGGATAGACAAAACGTCACCTCCGGACCCGCCGCCACGAAACTTTTGCTGTAAGAGCCGAAAATCGAGTCTCTCGCAGACGTATTTGGTTCTAGGTGCCGGATGCAGCAAATGCAAGCATTCCCTGAACCTGCCCTAAATTTGTGCCCCATTTGGCGATGGGTGATCAATGATGAAACCTGGAATTAACCCTGTTCAGCCAGAAATCCGGCCATGGCGACCTGTTTGAACGGAATGTGGCACGTACTTCGGATCTATACCGTCGCATTGCTGGCCGTCGTGTTGATAACTTTGCCCGCAGAAGCTCAAACCATTGTCACAGCAGTCAATATCACCGAGTCGGGTGACAGCATCACTGTCGATCTCCGCCTTTCAGAAGTCACTGCTATTTCAACAACCGCGCAAAGTTCGCCAAATCGCCTGACCGTTGATCTTGATGCATCTACTTTCGATTTGGGCTTGGGTGCAGGACGAAAGCGCCAAGGCGTAATTTCGTCCTATCGCTATGGGGTCAACACGAACGGTACTGCGACACTGGTTTTCGATAGCGCGAAACCACTTTTGATCCTCGCGTCCAAAATGGACAGGAAACGCAAGTCACCGCGCTTCACGATCAAATTGCGGGCGACGGATCACAGGTCGTTTGTTGCGGCTGCCGAAAATAGGACTTCACAGCCAATCCCAATATTGTCTCCAAAAGCTGAAGCTCCCGTGGGTGATATCGTTCCGGCAGATGACCAATCAGGCAAACGCATAATTGTCATTGATCCGGGGCACGGTGGCGTTGATCCCGGCGCAATCAGCAAAAATGGTGTCTTGGAAAAGTCCGTAGTTTTTGAATATGCCAAAACGCTAAAGGCTGAGCTCGATAAGATTGGCAAATATCAGATTTATCTCAGTCGCTCGGAAGACAGGTTTGTTTCGCTGACCAACCGGGTCAAATTCGCGCGTGAAAAAAGTGCCGACTTGTTCATTGCACTTCATGCCGACACTGTACGCGGAGCATCGGCTTCGGGAATGACCTTCTACACACTGTCCAAAACCGCCTCCGACGAAGAGGCTGAAGCTTTTGCGCAAAAAGAAAACAAGGCCGACGCTGCAGCTGGTCTCCCCTTCGTAAAAAACAATCCTGATGTTGCGGATATCTTGCTGGAACTCGCCCAACATGAGTCAATGAACCATGCAGTGTTTTTGTCGCGCAAAGCTGTCGAAAACCTGAAGCCACACGCCGAGTTTACTGGAGTACCTATTCGCTCCGCCGGTTTCACAGTTTTGAAAGCTCCGGAAACGCCATCGATTCTGATTGAGCTTGGCTTCCTGTCGAGTGCTGATGATGAAAAGCGACTTCTTTCTGCTGCATGGCGCAATCGCACTGCGTCGGCCTTGGCCGGAGCAATTGATGCATATTTTGCGGAAAATGTGCCGGTAAATTCGATCAACCCAATAAGAAAACCCTAAAACTGACTGTGCGGCAGAAAGTTTTGCGTTCGGACGAAACATGCTAGAGTGGTTGTAGGACGAGACCACTTGCCCAGAGATTCTTAAGTATCTTGGGCCTCTATTGGGATAGAATTTTCAAATGTTGAAATTTTTGAGCTGGTTCTTCGGGGCCTTGTTCATGATTGTAATTGGGCTTGCTGGTGCAGCACTTTATGTCGTTTGGGACATTTCCCGCGACCTGCCTGACTATAAGCAGCTTGCCGCCTATGAGCCGCCCGTGTTGACGCGAATGCATGCGTCAGATGGTTCATTGCTTGCTGAATATGCTGAGCAACGCCGCCTCTTTGTGCCAATCAGTTCCATCCCCAAACAATTGATCAACGCGTATATCTCAGCCGAAGACAAGACATTCTATCAGCATTCCGGACTTGATTACCAAGGCATCATGGGCGCTGCGGTTCGTTATGCGCAGGTCAAGTTGATGGGACGTAAAGGCCAAATCGTAGGTGCTTCGACGATCACTCAACAGGTAGCGAAGAACTTCCTTTTGTCGAATGAGCAGACGATCAGTCGCAAGATGAAAGAAGCACTGATAGTCCAGAGAATCGAGGCAGCTTTTTCGAAAGACCAGATTCTCGAGCTCTATTTGAATGAGATTTTCCTCGGCCTCAATTCTTACGGCGTGGCTGCGGCCTCACTCAATTATTTCGGTAAATCGCTGAACGAATTGTCGCTTGAAGAAATGGCTTACCTTGCAGCCCTGCCAAAAGGCCCCAATAATTATCACCCTTACCGACAGCCGCAGCGCGCCATTGAGCGGCGTAATTGGGTTCTCGAGCAAATGTACGACAACAGTTACATCAGTGCTGAAGAAATGGCGACGGCACAGGGCAAGCCGTTTGAAGTGCATCCCCGCCCGTTTGGTGGCCAATTGTTTGCTGCTGAAGGATTTGCTGAGGAGGTGCGGCGTGCATTGATGCAAATCTATGGCAAGGAAGCACTTGGCAAGGGCGGTTATTCTGTTCGCACAACACTCGATCCGAAACTTCAGATTTTGGCCCGACAGGCCTTAGCCTCAGGGCTTACCAGCCTGGATCGCAAGCGTGGTTATCGTGGGGCGATCAAGCAGGTTGAACTGGAGGGAGGCGATTGGGCCAAGCTTTTTGGAGATTTAAAGACGCCAATTGATCTTTCGCCGTGGCGTTTGGCCATCGTGCTGGAAGCAAACGCCGAGGCCGCTACAGTTGGCCTGCAGCCTGTAACACTCGAAAACGGCAAAATGGCCGAGGAGCGGACGATTGGTAGTCTGCCTCTTGCCAATTTGGTTTGGGCACAAAAATACATTGATGGCACAGAAGTTGGCAAGGCAATCAAGAAGGCGACTGATGTCGTGAAAGCGGGCGACATCATTTATGTTGCCCCAGCATCCACGGCAGAACAGTTCCACTTGGTTCAAGTGCCCGATATCGAAGGTGCACTTGTCGCTATGGACCCGCACACAGGTCGCGTGCTCTCGATGGTGGGCGGCTTTTCTTATGGTTCAAGCCAATTCAATCGCGCTGTGCAGGCGCAACGCCAGCCGGGCTCCGCATTCAAACCAATTGTGTATGCAGCAGCGCTCGACAGCGGATACACTCCATCTTCTGTGATCCTTGATGCTCCAATTGAATTCAAACTGACCAACGGCAAGGTCTGGCGACCTAAAAACTATCAGGAAAAATTCTACGGCCCGTCGACTTTGCGTCGTGGCATCGAGCAATCGCGCAATGCAATGACCGTACGATTGGCCGATGATCTGGGCATTCCCAAAATTGCCGATTTGTCGCAGCGGCTTGGCATTTACGACAAGATGCCAATGCGGTTGGCTTACTCCCTTGGAGCAGGCGAGACCACTCTGTTACGCATGACTACCGCTTATGCAATGATAGCCAATGGTGGCAAACGGCTTGAAGCGTCGTTGATCGACCGGATCCAGGACCGCCACGGCAACACAATTTTCCGGCACGACAAACGCAACTGTCAATCCTGCTCTGCTGATGAGTTTGTGGAAGGCGCTCCAGATCCCGAACTCATTGAAACGCGCGATCAAGTCATGAGCCCTTACACTGCATATCAAGTGACATCGATGTTGGAAGGGGTGGTCGAGCGCGGTACTGGCCAGAAAATGAAACTGCTCGGCAAACCGGTTGCGGGCAAGACTGGTACAACGAACGACGAGCGAGATGCCTGGTTCATAGGCTACACACCTGATCTCGCGGTCGGCGTATATGTTGGCTACGATAATCCAAAACCGATGGGGAAGAAGCGCACTGGTGGCGAAATTGCAGCACCGATTGTTGAAGAGTTCATGGAGGCTGCGCTGAAAGGCAAGGCTGCGGTACCATTCCGGGTGCCGCGCGAAATCGAATTGATTCCGATCAACGCCAAATCTGGCAAGCGCAGCATTTTCGGACAAGAAGACGTGATCCTCGAAGCTTTCAAACCTGGTGATGAACCACCTTCTAACAACGCCGTTATCGGTACTGGATCGCGGAAGCCTTCGTCAAAGCCTGTAGAAAAGGGACAAGGCGTTGTACTTGTAGCGCCTATCAAAAAAGCCCGGCCGCAGACGCAAGCACCAGCTGCAGGATTGACGGAAAGTGGTGGCGGCCTCTATTGAGCAGCCTCACAAATCAAGTTTCAAAGGAAGTATTTTAAATATGCGCGCCGAAGTTTCAAAAGCGGTTGAAGACGTTCAGCAGTCAGTCGGACTGCTGAGGAGGCATCTTTGACTGGGACAATGCTGTCCGTACCCTCGCAGAATTGAATGCCAAGGCTGAAGATTTAAGTCTTTGGAATGATCCACAAAAAGCCCAGGAGGTGATGCGAAAGCGTCAAGACCTCGACAATCGAATCAACGGCATCTTGCGAATTGAACAAACTATCGCCGATAATGTCGAGCTGATCGAAATGGGTGAGGCTGAAGGCGATCAAGGCATCGTCAACGAAGCAGAAAAAGCGTTGATGTCGGTCAAGAAGGAAGTCGCCGCCGTCGAGCTGGACGCGCTGCTTTCTGGCGAGGCCGATGCTTCGGACAGCTATCTGCAAATCAATGCAGGCGCGGGTGGCACAGAAAGCCAGGACTGGGCGTCGATGCTGATGCGCATGTATGTGCGTTGGGCCAACCTCAACAAGATGAAGGTTGAAGTGCTCGACGAGCATGCCGGCGAAGAAGCTGGTATCAAATCCTGTACGCTGCAGATCAAGGGCTTGCATGCCTATGGCAAGCTGAAGACCGAAAGTGGCGTGCATCGTCTGGTGCGCATTTCTCCCTACGATTCCAACGCGCGGCGTCACACATCGTTTTCATCCGTATCGGCGACACCCGTGATTGATGACAATATCGAAGTTGAAATCGTCGAAAGCGATTTGAAAATTGATACCTATCGCGCCTCAGGCGCAGGCGGCCAGCATGTCAATACGACCGACTCGGCAGTCCGTATCACGCATATGCCGACAGGCATCATCGTCGCTTGTCAGGCCGAGCGTTCGCAACATAAAAACCGGGCAACCGCGATGAAAATGCTGAAGTCGAAAATCTATGACATGGAACTGCAAAAAAAGCAGGACAAGATTGATGCCGCCAACGCCAAGAAAACGGAAATCGGCTGGGGCCACCAGATCCGCTCATACGTGTTGCAGCCCTATCAGCTGATCAAGGACCTGCGCACTGGCCACACGAGCACCAACCCCGATGCCGTATTGGGTGGTGAGCTGGATGATTTCATCCAAGCCTCACTCTCGCACAAGCTGCGCGGCGGTGCAGATGTTTCAGTCGAAGATATCGAGTAATTTCTACCGGCTCTGTGACTTTACAACTTTGATCGGCGTAAACCGTCCATTTTCATGCGGTTCTTCTGCAACGGGAAAATAGTCATCAAAAATGCTGGGAGAATGATTTTCAGGCGTTGCTACACGAGCAGGGGGTCCAGAAAAACTTGGGCTTGGCGTTGTCGGTGTTGGTTGCCGTTGGTGAACAGGAGTTGGGACATTGTGTTTAAAGTGACCAAGTACATCCGCACCGTTGTCGATGGTGATTGTGTCATAGTTGATGTCACCACGCACCCTGCCACCCGGAAACACGTGAATATGTGAAGCATAAAGCGGACCGTTGACGGTGCCGTGAACGAAAATGGCGCTGGCGTGTATTTCGCCGTCAATTTTCCCGTTGAACTCAATCACGCAAACTTGCGCGGTAATGTGACCTGTTACCGTGCCATTAATGTGAAGATCACCACTGGTACTGATGTCCCCCTTAATGACAAGATCATGCGCAACAAAACTCGGCTCTGCCGCTGCTTGCTGCTCAGCAGGCGCCTCTATTTGATGACTATTGAAAATTTCGTTTTTGCGATTGAAGAACATCAAGGTACCGTCGCCAGCATAATACACCTTTGTGATAGCATCGTTTTGAAATTTGTCATTGGAGAAATTAATGCAAGGGCAGACGAGTGCACCAGCAAGTGAGGTCAGCAGGCTTTTTCCTGACTGTTTGTTGTTCTGCGAATTGGCTTTATTACTTGGTTTTTCTCTCAAACTCGTCGAAAATGACAGAGTCGCGGCGTTTTTGCGTCATGAAAAGACCAAGCTTTTCTGGTGTTGGTGCCCCCAACACAGGGGAAATTCCGTGACCTGCGGATCGGACGAAAATTGAAACTCAGATCACTACGCATAGCGATTCTTTCGGTTCTCACGCTGGCCGCTTTAGTCCTGGTGCTGGCGGCTGGGTTGGTGTGGCGACTCGCTCAGGGGCCAATTTCAATTTCGTTCCTGCGCGATAGCATCGTTGCAGGGCTCAACACCCAGCTTGGGGAGCTAAAAGCTGATCTTGGTGAAGCGATTTTGGAAATTGACCCGGAAACCAAAATTCCTAGTATTCGCATACTCAATGTTGCGCTGAAAGACGAGCAAGGTAATATATTGGTGAGCGCTCCAAAAGCCGCCGTGTCGCTCGATTTGCCAGCAATACTGAAGGGAGATGTTGTTGCTCGCTCACTCGATCTGATCGGACCAAAGGTCGTTGCTCGGCGAAATCTGGGGGGCACTTTCGAACTTGGATTTGACAATTCTGTTGGTCCAGTCGCGTCCGAGCTGGACATTGATCCGGAGAGTTTTGGCGGTGAAGAGCGTTCAGGTAAATCGGATTTAGGCGGCGCTGCGCAGGTTGAAGCCGCAACACCTACACTTCAGACGGGTCGTAAGCTGATAGAACTGTTTGCTGAGCGCAGCGACCAGAACCGGCTTTCAGCGTTGGAAACGGTGCGCATCTCGCAGGCCCATTTGACAGTCTATGATGAAGCCAATGATGCAAAGTGGGTCTCGCCTAAGTCTGATCTGGCATTTCGCAAGATGCCCTATGGATTTATTCTCGCAGCCAAATCACAAATCGCAACGGGTGGTGAACCATGGCATCTGGAGTTCACTGCTTCATATCGCCGATTGGAAAAAACCTTTGCGGTGAATGCCGCGGTTTCCAATCTTGTCATGGCCAATCTGTCTGACGAGATTTTTGCACTTTCTGACTTTGCAAAAGTTACAGTGCCGCTTTCGGGACAGGTGCAAATGGATGTTGGTGAAGATGGCAAGGTCACCAAGGCACAAGGCCAGTTTGTGGCATCTGCTGGCAAAGTGAGTTTTCCAGAGTATTTCCTGCGTAATGTCGTTGTCGATGAGGGCACTCTTGATGTTGCCTATGATGCTGCAGACGAAGCGCTGAATATTGTAAAGAGCAGCTTGTTGATAGGTGGATCGCAAGTCGCATTGAGGGGGGTATTGAAGCCGCAGCGTGATGAAACCGGACGGATGAGAAGTATCGACATCCAGCTCGACGCCGACAACGCCAAGATCGACACGCAAGGCAATATCAAAGATGCGGTAGTTATCGACAAAATTGCATTTTCTGGAACGGCATCTGTTGATGAGAGGTCTCTTGCTCTCCAATCAATACGCATACAAAGCGGCGCCTCGCGGCTCGATGTGGCAGGGCAGTTGCGCGGTGGCAATTCTTCCATGGGTTTTTCTTTGCAAGGCAAACTTTCGCAGGTTTCTGCTGAACTTCTGAAAGAAATCTGGCCACCGATCATCGCTGCAAAATCGCGGGAATGGGTAGCCAACAACATCAAGTCCGGGGTCATTGAAGAAGGCACATTTTCACTTGATTTTGCCCCCGATGAACTGGCGCGGGCACTCAAGGAAAAAAAATTGGGTGCTGCAGCAATGTCTGCTGAATTCAATTTATCTGGAGTGAAGTCCAGCTACTTCAAATCCCTCCCCGACTTGGTCGATGGGGCAGGACGTGCGCGATTGAAAGGCGACCGGTTTGAACTTGCATTGACGCAAGGCCACGCGACTTTGGAATCCGGAGAAGTGGTAACACTTTCAAAAGGTAACTTCACTGCAACAGAAATGATGAGCGGTCGTGCTAATGGCAACTTTGATTTTGATTTGTCAGGATCGGTTCCGGCACTGTTGGAGGCAGGAAGTCACCCTGATCTCAAGCGTGGGGTGTCGGTTGAAAAGCTGCCAAAAATTCTCGGCAAAGCGCAAGTTGCATTGAGCTTGAAATTGCCGTTGATCAAGGCACCACCGCCATCTGAAGTGAAACTGAAGACTGATATTTCGCTGGTCAGTGTTTCCGCGCAGGACATAATACCTGGCATCAATCTTGCCGACGGTGAATTTGCCGTGGACTTTCAACCTTCCAGTCTTGCAGTGAGTGGCCCTGCGAGTCTCAATGGTTATCCGGCAAAACTTTCTTGGGTCAGACCCAAGGGTGAGGAAGCTGTAATCAAGCTTGCGACAACTTTTGACGACAAGACACGTGAACGCTTGGGGCTGAAGTTTGCCGAATACATTTCTGGTCCTATTCCAGTTGAAGTGCAAATTTCAGGTGCTGGCAACACACAGAAGATCGATGTTGACGCGGATCTTTCAGCCGTGGCCATGAAGTTGCAAGCCATGGGCTGGTCGCGCGCGAAGTCCAAAGGCACACGCGCCAGCTTCCGTGTGATCAACTCTGTTGCTGGTCGCAAAATTCAGGATCTGGTGATCAGGGGCGATGGACTTGAACTCGCAGGCGATGTCGAACTTACTTCGGCCAACACGTTGAAGGTTCTCAATCTCGATACGATCAGTCTTGATGGTGAAAGTCGTTTCGCTGCGCGCATCGAACCGCAGGGCAAGGTCACAGACATTGTGATCTCCGGCAAAACATTCGATGCAACACCTTACATCAAAAATCTGATCTCTCCTGCCAAGTCTGGCGAGGCGGCGGCAAGCAATGCCATCCCGAGCGGTACATTCCGCATCAACGCGCGGTTTGATCGGGTCTATGCCTATCGTGGCGAGGTGATCAAGGATGTGCGTGCCTCGCTTGCAACGCGCGGTAAACTGATTTCGTCAGCCTCGATTGACGGTGCATTCCTGAATGGTCTGCCGATTTCCATTCGCGTCGACCAAGTGGACAACGGCCGCGAGATGCGCATCAACAGTCAGGACGGCGGCAGCACCATGCGCGCGGCAAATTTCTATTCGAAAATTGCGGGCGGGGATCTTGAGTTCTACGCGCTCATGTTGAACAAGCCAGGTTCGCCGATCAAGAATGGCCAATTGATTTTGAGCAGTTTCGCAGTGCGCGATGAAGCAGCCCTTGCTGAGCTTGATACGCGCGGAAAGCCAAAAAAATCCGGCCCGCGCAAAGGTGGTATGAGCTTTAAACGACTGACCATCCCGTTTACCGCAGATGCGCAATTCATCCGGCTCGGTGAAACGATGCTGCGCGGACCAGAGGTTGGTGCAACAGCAGAGGGGATCGTACGCAAGTCCGATGGTGCAATTGATATCACGGGCACGTATATTCCAGCTTATGGTCTGAATGCAGCATTTGGAAAAATTCCGCTGTTTGGCAACATTCTGACGGGTGGAAATCGCGAAGGCATCATTGGGATCACCTATGCCATGGGTGGTACAATTAAAAAGCCACGCTTCCAGTTCAATCCGTTGTCGGCTGTCGCACCAGGCATTTTTAGAAAACTGTTCGAGTTCCAGCCAGCGCGCCGTCCAAAGGTTGATCCTGATGCAGCAGCAGCTGAGGCAATTGAAGAACCAGAGTCCGGCGCGCCTTATTGATCAGGTCTGCCTCAACAGCACATGCTTCTTCTTGCCCATCGACAGTTTGTGCGGCGTTGATGCGGCTGGCACTTCTTGCTTCTCATCCGTCACCGTTTCATCGTTCAGCTTGATCGCCTGACCCTGGATGTGGCGCCGCGCCTCGCCGTTGGATTTGGCGAAACCTGCTGAGACGATGGCCTGGATGATGTTGCAGGGCAGGGCGAGTTCGATTGTTGGCAGTCCTTCAGCACTCTGACCTTCTTCGAAAGTCTTGCGCGCGGTTTCGGCACTTGCTTCTGCCACAGCACGGCCGTGCAACAATGCCGTCGCCTCAGTTGCCAACACCTTCTTCGCCTCATTCATCTCCGCACCTTGCAGCGCAGAAAGCTTTGCCACATCGCTCATCGGCAATTTGGTGAAGAGCTTCAAGAACCGGCTGACATCGGCATCCTCGGTGTTGCGCCAGAACTGCCAGTAGTCATAAGGGCTCTTCATATCGGCATTGAGCCACACCGCACCCGATGCGGTTTTTCCCATCTTCGCACCCGACGCCAATGTGACCAGCGGCGACGTCAGCGCATAAAGCTGATGCGTGCCCATGCGGCGGCCAAGATCAACACCATTGATGATGTTACCCCACTGATCCGATCCACCCATTTGCAGATTGCAACCGAGGCGATTGGCCAGCACGGTATAATCATAGGATTGCAGGATCATGTAGTTGAACTCGAGAAACGAAAACTCACTTTCGCGCTCCAACCGCAGTTTCACCGAGTCCATCGCCAGCATGCGATTGATCGAGAAGTGGCGGCCAATATCACGAAGCATGTCGATGTAGTTGAGCGTGGTCAGCCATTCGGCATTGTCGACCATCACGGCATCGGTCGTGCCCGAACCAAATTTGATGAACTTCGAAAACACATTCTGAATACCGCGCTTGTTGTTCTCGATATCCTCAAGCCTCAGCATCTTGCGGCTTTCATCCTTGCCACTGGGATCACCGACACGCGTGGTGCCGCCACCCATCAGCGCAATTGGTTTGTTGCCGGTTTCCTGCAGCCAATGCAGCTTCATGATTTGCAGCAGGGAACCCACATGCAGCGAGGGGGCCGTGCAATCAAACCCGATATAGGCTACGGCCTTCTTCTCGAGTGCAAGCAGGTCAAGGCCTGCCTCGTCCGAGCACTGATGAATGAAGCCGCGTTCAGAAAGAACGTTAAGGAAATCGGATTTGAACTTTGTCATAATGGTCGCTCATAACGAAGGGTGGGAATCATGTCAAAACTGCTGACAGCTGTAGGCCTGATGTCTGGCACGTCACTTGATGGCATTGATGTCGCGATGCTGCGCACCGATGGCCTAGCGCACGTCGAGCGTGGACCTTCCGAAACATTCCCCTACAGCACCTCACAACGCCAACTCCTGCGCGATGCCTTGGCGGCAGCCACAGTTGTCACGCGCCGCGATGATCGCTCCGGTGTGCTCGGCGAAGCCGAAGCCGCACTCACCCAATGGCATGCACAAGCGGTTCAAGTGTTCCTTCAACGTTGCAGCCTAAGAGCATCAAATATCGACCTTATTTCATTTCACGGGCAGACCGTTATTCACCGCCCGGAGCAGGCACTTACCGTCCAGCTGGGCGATGGCCAGGCTTTGGCCCAGGCGACCAAAATCCCGGTCGCATTTGACCTGCGCGCTGCTGATGTGGCGGCAGGCGGGCAGGGCGCACCACTGGTTCCCGCCTATCATCAGGCGCTTGCCGCCAAGCTGGATCTACCCGTGGCATTCGTCAATATCGGCGGGGTTGCCAATGTCACCTATGTGGCCAATGGCGCAGACCCCATCGCCTTCGACACAGGCCCCGGCAATGCGTTGCTTGATGATTGGATGCTGAAGCACACAGGAAAGGCGCGTGACGAGAATGGCGCAACGGCACTCTCAGGCGCGCCAGATGAAACCGCCGTGCAACAGTTCCTCGCACATCCGTTCTTCACCAAGTCCGGACCAAAATCGCTGGATCGCAACTCTTTCCCGAACCTCGATCAGATGAACATCGCCGATGGCGCAGCAACACTCGTTGCGATGACCGCGCGCTCCATCCTGAAATCAGCCGAACATTTTCCGACAGCACCCAAGACATGGATCATCTGCGGTGGCGGGCGTCACAATGCGGCTATCATGCAGGCGTTACGTTCAACAGGCGAAAGCGTGATCAAGGCCGAAGACGCAAGCTTCAACGGCGATGCAATGGAAGCTGAGGCCTGGGCCTATCTTGGCGTTCGCGCGCAGCTTGGTCTGCCACTCACATACCCCGCAACAACAGGCGTGAAGAAGCCAATGAGCGGAGGCGTATTCGCTACGCCAGCGTGAGGCCAGCGCGCTTCAACAGCCGCCCGTCAATGATCACCAGCGCAAGTCCGATGATCCCGGCACCCAACACTTCGTTGATCGAAAGCCGCTCGCCCAGAAACAGATAACCCAGCAGGATTGCAAACACCGGGATGATCATCGTGCACAGCGAAGCGAATGATGCGCCAGCACTGTTCAAAATCTTGAAGAAGATGAAATAGGCAATCGTGGTTGACAGAAACGCCAGGCCCGCCAACGCCATCCATGTATTGAGCGAAGCCGTGGTATAGGGTGCCGTATCCTGAAACAGCAACACAGCCACGCCCATGATCAGCGTTGAGAAAATCAACTGGCACGTCGCAGTGGTGATCGGGTGCACATTCGTTAGCATGTACTTGCTCCACGGGCCGGACGCCCCATAACAAAATGCAGCACCAATGACAGCGATGATCGCCAGTGTTTGCCCACCCGCAATGGCAAATGTTGCATTCTGCAACACGGCAACACCAATCAAGCCAATCACCAGGGCCATGATCTTGCGTGGCGTAATCGCATCAAAGCCTGCCATCGCCATGAAGATCACAGTGAAAATCGGCGTCGTCGCATTGAGCACCGAAGCAAGCCCGCTCTCGATAGTTGTTTGCGCATAAGTGATCAGTGTGAAGGGCAGGGCGTTGTTCAGGATGGCCATGCCAAGCCCTCCAATCCAAGGCTTCGGATCACGCGGCAACGGCCCCCGGAAAACCAAATGCAGCGGCACTATAAACGCGGTGGCAAGCACAACCCGCGCCAGCACAATGAGCAGCGGCGGCAGTTCCTTCACCGACACTCCAATGAAAAAGAAAGACCCACCCCAAATCGCAGAAAGCAAAATGAGAAGCAGCCAATCTTGTTGTGAGGCGAGGGCAGGCGTTTGCTGAGGTGTCATAAGCGAGAGCTAACACAGCAATCCAATCAACAACACCCGAAAACCTCTCCCAACAGCTTTCGCGCCAAGCGAGTCCACTTGAGATTTGTCTGCTGGTTAACTTATTCAGACTCCCCTAAAGGTCCTGCATGCTGCCACTTTCCATTCTCGATCTCGCGCCAGTTTCAGAAGGTGCAACACCCGCATTGGCCCTGCAGAACACGCGCGAACTCGCCCAACTTGCAGAAGCGTTGGGTTACATTCGCTATTGGGTGGCCGAGCATCACAACATGGTGGGCATTGCCAGTGCGGCTACATCAGTGGTGATCGGTTTCATCGCAGCCAACACCAAAACCATTCGCGTGGGTGCGGGTGGCATCATGTTGCCCAATCATTCGCCACTGGTCATCGCTGAACAATTCGGCACGTTGGAATCGCTTTATCCCCACCGCATTGATCTGGGCCTTGGCCGCGCCCCCGGCACCGACCGCCAGACCATGCAGGCCTTGCGCGTTGATCCAAATGCCTCAGAACATTTCCCGCAAGATGTGCTGGAACTGCAGGCGCTGCTCGGCCCCTTGCAGCCCGGCCAAACCATTCAGGCCGTACCCGGCACCAACACCAATGTGCCCTTGTGGATATTGGGATCAAGCCTGTTCGGCGCGCAACTCGCCGCCATGCTGGGCCTGCCTTATGCATTTGCATCCCATTTCGCGCCCGATCATCTGATGCAGGCGCTGGAGATTTATCGCAGCAGTTTCAAGCCCTCAGCACAGTTGCAAAAGCCCCACGCCATGGTCGGCGTGAACATCATCGCCGCCGACACCGATGAAAAAGCGCAACACCTCTTCACCTCCCTGCAAATGCGCTTTGCCGACATGGCACGTGGCGCACGAGGCTACATGAAGCCCCCCATCGCCGACATCGAAGACTACTGGTCCGGCCCCGAAAAAATCCAGGCGCAACGCATGCTGGCCTGCTCATTCGTAGGATCACAAAAGTCACTGCGCCTGCAACTGCAAGACTTCATCGCAGAAACCAACGCCGACGAACTGATGGTAGCCACAGCAGTCTATGATCATGGCGCGAGGCTGAAGTCGTATGAGGTGTTGGCTGGGGTTTAACGACCTGCAACCACCCTGAACCCCAACGGCGCGTGGGGGAGTACTCTAGCAATCGCTTGCGATTGCGGTGCGAAGCCGGGAGGGGGTGCGCGTGGCAGAAAGACTGCAAAAACTTGTTACGCAACAGGCACCCACCCCTGCACATAAGACGGCGCAGGCGCGAAAATCCGTCGCGCATTTTGGGAATCTTTCTGGCTGACACACCCCCTCCCGCGCATTCGCGCGTACTCCCCCACGCTCTTCGAGCGCAAGGGAGAAGAACATCTTTCTCCCTTGTCGCGAAGCGGCGGGGGAGTACGGCGAAGCCGGGAGGGGGTGAGTCAGTGGGAAAGACTGTTACATCTTGGAAAAGGCACGCGGTGCATTTCGTCCGTGGACGGAGCAATTTAGAGATATGTGGAGTGTCACCGTATCCGGAGCAATTTAGAGATATGTGGAGTGTCACCGTATCCGGTCACCGTATCCGGTTTCCCCTCCCTGCAAGGGAGGGGTAGGGGTGGGTGCCTGCCACGCGATAGATGTCGTACATTGGCTGGAGAGATAATACTCAGTGTACAGATGGTATAAAGAAAAAGGGAATCGTCCCCAATACTTTAAAGGGAAGCGTCCAATTTGTTTTTTTCTTCGTCCGGGCTAGTGCGCCGGAAATCTAGCTCTAATTCGCCTAAGCGAGCACTTACTCTCATCTCCACACAAACTTTCATGATCATCTCAATCACGGCTGAAATTCTTGAAAAGTCATAACCCTCAACCTGATCAGAGAGTGCGTAAAAGGCCTTCATAGCTTCCCGCTTGTTGACCAGCTCGCCGTGGTAAACTTCAAGCTCTTTATTGAACCCTGTCCACCTCACAGCCGCAGAAGGTCCAACATCAAGATAACACTCAATAGCGGCAGCTTTACCGTTAATATCTGCAATATGCTGTCCACTTGGGCCAATTGTCTGAAACGCATCGAACGCATCGAGGTCTGGCAGTTTTAAAACCTTCATATTTGGCGGAGTATTCAGCTTTATAGAGCGATTGAAGTTGTAAACGCCTTCAGCGTCGTTGTCATAAATGATCACAACATTGTTCTGTACTGAAATCCCTATCAACCCTTTCGTGAAGTTAAAAAGATTGCCTGTTCCGCTGAAGGGATAGCCCTCATTCATATCTACAAAATCGAAGAAATCTGCGACGTGCGGCTTTAAGATTCGCAGAGCATGCTGGATGATGCCAGCGTCAGAGCTCCCCTCTGTGACGATAAGAAAACGGTCAGCCTGATCAAGGGGCTTTACGAAGTGCTCTCGGTGTCCCCATCCATTTTCTTCTAGATCGGCATATTGCCAAGTTACGGGAAGATTGAGCGCAGCCGGATTGCAAGCAAGTAATTGCAGGATACAATAAGCGCTCAGGTTTTCCAACGCTTCACCAGCATTGTACTTTACGTATTCTGGATCAGAGGCATGCTTACTTAAGCTAAGAGCGTCAAACAAATAGCGTCGAAAAAACTTCCCTAAATTATCGTCTGAGGCGTCATAAATGCTGATAGCTTTTACATCGACTACCTTCAGCGCGTTCGCCAATTCCTGAAATGAAAATTTAACCTCATCGACATCGCAAGCGGATAAAGTTAGGGCAAACTCACGTTCTACATAGCTATAGGTATAGCCAAGAAGATTGATCCTATCGACGACATGATTAAGCGGTTTTGAGAGTCCTTCCTTATACTCGACTATTGGCTCGCCACTATCGCCGACAGCCGAGAAATTTTCCAATTCATATGAAATGTAGTGGTAAGGAACTGAGCAAACGTCGGTCGCCTGAAATAATGCGCTATAATCGTGATAGGAGTGGTTTTTGCCCCAGTCGATTTCTAATTGGCCTACGGCGAGCTGTATCATTGATCCCATATCACTCACCCTACCTTATGAGATCGCCTCGCGGCTATTCATATCTCGTAAATCAGAATTCTTGAATCGCGAGTTGGGGACGCTTCCCTTTTTCCCAGTTGCGAAACAGCTTCTGATAACAACGTTTCCAATCACCCCGCTCGCACCTCAGCGAGCAGATAGGCCGTGCTCCAATTCAAATCAGAGTGCGAAACGTAATCCGATTTCGATTGATCGACAATTTCTTTTGCAAATATTCCCCGCTCACACATACTTCCGCCAGTCATGCTGCTCTTTGAAGCCCAGCACCTCGCGGATCTTCCGGTTTGACAGTGGTCCCTCGAACTCGCCCATCTTGCGCGTGACGGGCGTGTTGGGTGCGTATTTTGCCAGGAACTTTTCTGTTGGCATGTCTGATGTGATGGTGTCGTTCACGGCGTTGAAGACCTGGAAGCCGAGGCCGTCTTTTTCGATGCAGAGATGCACGATTTCGCCCAAGTCGCGCACGTCGATGTAAGTCCAGGCGTTGCGTTTGCGGCTCATCGGTTCTTTCACGAAACCTGGGAAGCGCTTGTACTCGTGAGGCTCAATCACATTGCCAATGCGCAGCGCATAGACATCACGGCCATAGCGCTGAGCGAAGGCGCGGGCGGTGTGTTCATTCAGCTGCTTCGACAGGCCGTAGCTGTCCATGGGGTCGATCTCGTAATCTTCTTCCAGCGGAAATGACTTGTAGTCGCGGTCGCCCTCGGCAAAGCACACGCCATAGGTCGTCTCGCTCGACGCGATGATGACTTTCTTCACGCCCAGTTTCATCGCCGCTTCGAGCACGTTGTATGTGCTCATCACATTGGTTTGGTAGGTGACGTTGTCGGGCCGCATCAAAATCGCGGGGATGGCGGCAAAATGCACCACCGCATCGGGCGGCGCAGGCGGTGCGCCATTGTCATATCCCTCGTAGCCAAAATGCGTTGTCAGCGCATTCATCGCAGCACCACTGTCGGTGAGGTCCGCGATCAGCGTGTGCACGCCGGGCTGGTCCAGCGGTTTCAGATCAATGTTGAGAACCTTGTGTCCACGCGCCAGCAAATGCGCCACGGCATATTTGCCCGCCTTGCCTGTGCCACCCGTGAATACGACGCGCTTGCCCATCTTATGCTCCTGTCCTGTGTCATTGCTCGATGTTGCCAGCTAGTACACCGTGTGTCTAATTGTGATCGGCCAAAACAAAACCCCCGCGTTGTGGCGCGGAGGTTTTCAAATTCGACCTGATGGTGGCCCATTTGTGGATTGTCCGATGATCTACACCCGGCACCGTTCGGTGTCAAGCATAAAATTCATATACTGTGATTATCGATCAATATCAGGAACTTAATACGAACGACTATCCCTCGCGGGTGATCCGCTTGTCGAGATAATCAGCGCAGGTCTTGGTCAGTTCTTCGATCTTGTCCTGGAAGAAGTGGTTGGCACCAGCGATGACCTTGTGCTCGATTGCGATACCTTTTTGGGTTTTCAATTTTGAGACAAGGCTGTGCACAGCTTCGGGCGCGGTGACGGTGTCCTTCTCGCCATTCAGGAAAAGTCCCGATGCAGGGCAGGGGGCGAGGAACGAAAAATCATAGTGCTTTGCCAATGGCGCAATCGAAATAAAGCCGGAGATTTCCGGGCGGCGCATCAAGAGCTGCATCGAAATCCACGCACCAAACGAAACGCCCGCAATCCAGCAGATCTTCGATTCCTTGTTGAGTGCTTGCAGCCAATCAAGCGCTGAGGCTGCATCGGCCAATTCGCCGGCACCATTGTCAAACATGCCCTGGCTTCGGCCGACGCCGCGAAAGTTGAAACGCAACACCGAAAAGCCGCGTGTCACAAACATCTGATACATTGAATGCACCACGGGATTGTTCATCGTGCCGCCAAAAGTGGGGTGGGGATGCAGCAAAATGGCAATCGGTGCGCCTGTGGCTTTCGCCTGATGGTAACGGCCTTCGATGCGGCCGGCTGGCCCGTTGAAAATGACTTCCGGCATTGCCGTTCCTTCTAGTGCAAAACTTCCGAAGTCAAATGTTGACTCCACAAGTCGGATTACCTATTTCCCTGTTTAGAATAATTCCAAACAAGGACTCAAAAAGCAGTAAAAGTGCTTGAGAGACGGCGTTTAGCATGTTCACTGGGGCAAAAAGCAAGCCTTTTCGGTGAATGGAACAGGTCAGTTGCGATGAAAATGAGCACAAAAGGGCGTTATGCAGTGATGGCGATGATCGATATCGCCCAGCAAACGCCGGGGCGTGCCGTATCGCTTGCCGAAATCGCCGAACGCCAGGACATCAGCCAAGAATATCTCGAGCAGCTGTTTGGAAAATTGCGCCGGGCTGAACTTGTCACATCGTCGCGCGGACCTAGCGGTGGCTATCAGCTTTCGCGCGGGTCTGGCGACATTCAATTGTCCGATGTGATTTTGGCTGTGGATGAAGATCTGCGCATCACGCGTTGCTCCGGCGATGCTGTTGATGGCTGTGTGAAGGGCGAGAAATGTTGCGCGCATGACCTGTGGTCGTCACTCGGGCGGCAGATGATGTATTTCCTTGAGTCGATCACGCTTGAAGATGTGGTGGAGCAAAGGAACCTCGCTTTGACGGCTTCCATTCGTCAGGCGACGGGCCAACATGTGAAGAGGGCGTCGTGAGAACCTATCTCGACCATAACGCCACCAGTCCGCTTCGCCCTTCGGTGAAGGCGGCAATTCTGGCTGCGATGGATGCTGGCGGCAATGCTTCCTCGATTCACAAGGAGGGCCGTGCGGCGCGCAAAATCATGGACGATGCGCGTGAGAAACTGGCCTTCATGGTCGGATCACTGCCGCAGATGATCACCTTCACCAGTGGTGGCACCGAAGCCAACAACATGGCCATTCGCGGCGTTGGCGCTGAGAAAATTGTTGTATCGGCGATTGAGCATCATTGCGTTCTCGATGCCGCAAAGGCGACAGGCAAGGAAGTTGTACGTGTGCCTGTGGATGATCAAGGGCGGATTGATCTTGCTGCGCTTGATGCTGCTGTTTCGGGTGCCAACGTTCTTGTCTCGGTGATGCTGGCCAATAATGAAACGGGTGTCATTCAACCGATTGACGAAGTCGTGCGCATTGCCAAGGCCAAGGGTGCGTTGGTGCATGTTGATGCGGTTCAGGCCTTCGGAAAAATGTCGGTGAATTTCGGCATGCTGGGCGCTGATCTCGTGACCATCGTCGCGCACAAGGTGGGCGGTCCCAAAGGTATTGGTGCTGTGATCATTCGCGATGGCGTGGTGATCGAGCCTCTAATTCAAGGTGGTGGCCAAGAATTGCGCCGTCGATCTGGCACAGAGAACATTATCGCCATCGCCGGATTTGGTGCACTCGCCGACGAAGCGCTAGTTGATACAGGTGATCTCACCGATCAACTGGTCGCAGACCTTGGTGATGCCATCGTTTTCAGCGACAAACGCGCGCGCCTGTCCAACACCACATGCTTTGCCATTCCCGGAATGCGCGCCGAAACATTGCTGATGAACCTCGATCTCGAAGGCATCGCGGTATCTTCGGGCTCTGCTTGCTCATCCGGCAAGGTTGGCCGCAGCCATGTGCTTGATGCCATGGGTGTCGCACCGGAAATCTCATCTTGCGCCATTCGCGTAAGTCTAGGATGGAACACGAACGCAGCCGACATCGCGCGCTTCATCGAAATTTTAAACAAACTGCGGGCGCGATCACAAGCGCGCGCTGCAGCCTGAGGACCTTATGGCAGACCTGGAAACAATTGAACTCGTTCGCGACATCGAAGTCGACAAATACAAATACGGTTTCGAAACCGATATTGAGAGCGATTTCGCGCCGAAAGGCTTGGACGAGAGCACCGTGCGCTTTATCTCAGCCAAAAAGAATGAACCGCAGTGGATGCTTGACTGGCGTCTGGAAGCGTTTCGCGTTTGGCAAAACATGGACGAGCCAACCTGGGCCAAGGTCAGCTATCCCAAGATCGATTTTCAGGACATCTATTATTACGCCGCCCCAAAATCGCAGAACGCGCCAAAGTCGTTGGACGAGATCGATCCGAAGCTTTTGGAAACCTATGCCAAGCTCGGCATTCCGCTGAAAGAGCAGGAAATCCTCGCAGGTGTGCGCAAGCAGGGCGAACCAAGCAAGCTTGATGAGGATGGTAATGAAATCAAGGAGTCACGCGTGGCCGTGGATGCCGTGTTTGACTCGGTCTCAGTTGTCACCACATTCAAGGACGAGTTGAAAAAGCACGGCGTGATTTTCTGTTCGATCTCGGAAGCCCTGCGCGAGCATCCGGAATTAGTGAGGCAATATCTGGGCTCTGTGGTTCCGCAGGGCGACAATTATTATGCGGCGCTGAATGCAGCCGTTTTCTCCGATGGCTCGTTTGTTTATGTGCCGAAGGGTGTGCGTTGCCCGATGGAACTCTCCACCTACTTCCGCATGAACGCCAAAAACACCGGGCAGTTCGAACGTACACTGATCATCGCCGATGCAGGATCATATGTGTCCTATCTCGAAGGCTGCACGGCACCAATGCGCGAAGAGAGCCAGCTTCATGCAGCGGTGGTCGAGTTGATTGCGCATGATGATGCGGAGATCAAATATTCGACCGTGCAAAACTGGTTCCCCGGCGATGCCGAGGGCAAGGGCGGCGTTTACAATTTTGTGACCAAGCGCGGGGATTGTCGCGGCGCGCATTCCAAGATTTCGTGGACGCAAGTGGAAACGGGTTCCGCGATTACGTGGAAATATCCCTCCTGCATTTTGCGCGGCGATCATTCGCGTGGTGAGTTCTATTCGATTGCGATTTCCAATGGCAAACAGCAAGTCGACAGCGGCACCAAGATGATCCATCTCGGCAAGAACACGTCAAGCCGCATCGTATCAAAAGGTATTGCTGCAGGCCGCAGCGACAACACCTATCGCGGGCTTGTTTCAGCACATCGCAAGGCGCTGAACGCGCGCAACTTCACGCAATGTGACTCGCTGTTGATTGGTGATAAATGTGGTGCACACACGGTGCCCTATATCGAAAGCAAGACAAGCACTGCGCAGTTCGAGCACGAAGCCACCACTTCGAAAATTTCCGATGACCAGATGTTCTACTGCATGTCGCGTGGCCTCACGCAGGAAGAAGCCGTGGCCCTCATTGTCAACGGCTTTGTGCGCGATGTGCTGCAACAACTCCCCATGGAATTCATGGCGGAAACGCAGAAGCTGATTGGGATTAGTTTGGAGGGGAGTGTTGGATGAAACTGCTCTCGGAAAGTGATCAACGCTCTCTGCATCGCCATTCATCAATTCACAGAGAGACATTACTTCGCGTTGGCAAATGCGGATGTTTCTATTGTTCATCAATATTCGACGTTGCTGAAGTTACGGAGTGGGTTGACCATGAACAAACTGCTCTATGCCCAAGGTGTGGAATCGACAGTGTAATTCCGGGGACTGTTTCTGATCTCTTTGGCGAAAAATTATTATCCGAAATGTATGAATTCTGGTTTGGGAATGCAAATGCTTAAGATAGAAAATCTCCACGTCCGCCTCGAAGATGAGAAGCGGGAAATCTTGAAGGGTCTCACGCTTGATGTGATGCCAGGCGAAGTCCATGCCATCATGGGGCCGAATGGCTCGGGCAAATCGACACTGTCTTATGTGCTGGCGGGGCGCGAAGGCTATGAGGTGACCGATGGTTCAATCACCTACAAGGGGGATGATCTTCTGGCACTGTCGCCTGATCAACGCGCGGCCAAGGGCGTGTTTCTGGCGTTTCAATACCCAATCGAAATTCCAGGCGTTGCCACGATGCAATTTTTGAAAGTTGCCGCCAATGCTCAACGCAAAGCGCGCGGCGAAAAGGAATACACAGTTCCGGAATTCATGAAGCATGTGAAGGCCGAAGCAGCAAAGCTCAATGTTTCACAAGATATGTTGAAGCGGCCGGTGAATGTAGGCTTCTCTGGTGGCGAAAAAAAGCGCGCCGAAATTTTGCAAATGGCAGTGCTTACGCCAACGCTATGCGTGCTTGATGAAACCGATTTGGGTCTTGATATCGATGCGTTGAAAGTGGTGGCCGACGGTGTGAACGCACTGCGTTCGCCGGATCGTGCCATGATCGTCATCACCCATTATCAGCGGCTCCTTGATTATATTGTGCCTGATAAGGTGCATGTTCTGTCTGACGGTAAGATTGTCAAAACAGGCGATAAGGGTCTGGCGCTCGAACTTGAAGCCAACGGCTACGCCGACTTTGCAGGCAAGGCGGCATGAATATGGTTGTGCCATTGACGCCCGCCGAACAGGCCTTGGGTGTGGCGCTACCATCGCGCCGCATGGAAGAATGGAAGTGGACCGACCTCAAGCGGCTGGTCGATCGTCCCTATGCAGCGCCTGATGTTGCCGACGGCAAGCTTGTTGATCGCTTGATTGCGGCATCGCCTTTTGCAGCGCTGAAATTTCATCGCCTCGTACTGGTGAATGGCAGGCTTGATCAAAAGCGGTCGAAGCTAACGGGACTGAGTGTGATCGAGACGGCACCCGATGTGGCGCTTGACGATCCATTGGTTGGCCTCAACGGCAAGCTTGGTTCTGCTGGGATCACGCTATCGCTTGAGGGCACGGTTGATCATCCCATTGAAGTGATTTTCGCTTCAACTGGTGGGGCCGTTGCGAGCCGCTTGCATGTTGCGCTTGCCGATGGCGGTGCAGCCACCTTGATTGAAACTCATGTGGGGGAGGGGGATTATCTCCACAATCCGCTGGTCACTTTGTCCATTGGCAATGCGGCCCGTTTGGACCGCGTGAAAATTGAAAGCGAAGCAAAGTCGGCTCAGCATTTGTCGCAAGTGATTGTTGATCTCGGGGCTGAAGCGCAATTCAATGACTTTACCTTGACGGCGGGTGCAACCCTCAGCCGGCAAAATGGCAACATCAATTTTAACGGTGAAAATGCATCAGCGCGCGTCAACGGCAGCTATTTGCTGAAGGGCGCACAACACGCCGATACGCGATTGGTTGTCGATCACAAGGTGCCGCATTGCAATAGTCGTGAGCTGTTCAAATGCGTGATGCAAGACAAGGCGCGCGGCATTTTCCAAGGGAAGGTCATTGTCAGAAAAGACGCGCAGAAGACCGACGGCAAGCAATCGTCACATGCATTGCTGTTGTCCGAAACCGCCGAGTTCGACGCCAAGCCCGAGTTGGAAATCTACGCCGATGACGTGGTCTGCGGCCACGGTACAACCTGCGGCGACCTTAACCACGATCACCTGTTTTACCTGCGTGCCCGTGGCATCCCGGAGGGAACGGCGCGGGCAATGCTGGTTGAAGCATTCGTTGCCGAAGCGATAGAGGCTGTAGAGAATGAAGCGGTGCGGGACATTTTATCTGCATTGATTTCGGAGAATGTATGACATTCGACGTCGCCAAGATCCGCGCTGATTTTCCCATCCTGTCACAGCAGGTCTATGGCAAGCCGCTCGTGTATTTGGATAATGCTGCTTCGGCGCAGAAGCCGCAAGCCGTGATCGATGCAATGAACCACTGCATCACGGCGGGATATGCCAATGTGCATCGCGGGCTTCACTATTTGTCGAATACCGCAACGCAGGCGTTTGAAGATGCGCGCGAAAGCGTGCGCCGCTTCATCAACGCGCCTTCGAAAGACCAGGTCATCTTCACGCGCAACGCAACGGATGCCATCAACCTTGTGGCGTCAAGCTATGGCGGCATGGTTTTGGGCGAGGGCGATGAGGTGGTGCTGTCGATCATGGAGCATCATTCGAACATTGTGCCGTGGCATTTTCACCGAGAGCGCAGGGGCGCTGTGATAAAGTGGGCGCCGATCGATGATCATGGCAATTTCCTGATTGACGAATTTGAAAAGCTGCTGACCGCGCGCACCAAAATCGTGGCGATCACCATGATGTCGAACGCGCTTGGCACGATTGTTCCGGTGCAAGAGGTAATCGCACTCGCTCATGCGCGCGGCATTCCCGTGATGCTGGATGCCAGCCAAATGGCCGTACACGGATCAATTGATGTGCAGGCGCTGGATTGTGATTTTCTGGTCTTCACGGGCCACAAGACTTACGGGCCCACGGGCATCGGCGTGCTCTATGGCAAGGCCGAATTTTTGAAAAAGATGCCACCCTATCAAGGCGGCGGCGAAATGATTTTGGAAGTGACTACCGATGGCGTGACTTACAACGATCCGCCGCATCGCTTTGAGGCGGGCACACCTGCGATTGTCGAGGCGATAGGGCTTGGCGCAGCACTTGATTATATGGCCAAGATTGGATCTTCGGCAATCGTCGCGCATGAGCAAGACCTACTGGCTCACGCCACCGAAAGATTGAAGAAGATCAACAGCTTGCGCATTTTTGGTGAAGCAAGACACAAAGGCCCGATCCTTTCCTTTGCAATGGAGGGGGCGCATGCCCATGATATTGCGACCGTGATCGATCGCCAGGGTGTAGCTGTTCGCGCTGGTACTCATTGCACCCAGCCACTGCTGCAAAGATTTGGCGTCACCGCCACATGTCGTGCCTCATTTGGTCTCTATAATACCCATGAGGAAGTTGATAAACTCGCAGACGCACTTATATCTGCACAAAGGATATTCGGTTGACCGACATTGCTACCTTAGAGAACGCCCCCAACCCATCAGCCATTCCGGCTGACGAATTGGCGCGCCTGACTGATGACATAGTGGCGGCGTTGAAGACGGTCTACGATCCCGAAATCCCTGTCGACATTTATGAGCTCGGCTTGATCTACAAAGTTGATATCGATGATGATCGCAATGTCGCGGTTGAGATGACGCTCACTGCTCCTGGCTGCCCAGTTGCTGGCGATATGCCGGGCTGGGTGGAAAATGCCGTGTCATCAGTGCCAGGCATTGTCAGTTCCAAGGCGACAATCGTTTTTGACCCACCTTGGGATCATAGCCGCATGTCAGAAGAAGCGCGCATGGCGCTTAACATGTGGTAAGGTTTGGGATTTAGGATTTGACCATGGCAAGCTTTCGACCACGACCCCAGGCCCTGACACTCACCGATGCAGCAGCAGCACGCATTCACGAACTTGCATCAAAAGGCGAGGGCGTGGGCCTTCGCGTTGGTGTCAAGAATGGTGGCTGTGCCGGCATGGAGTACACCATGGAATGGGCGAGCGAACAAAAACCCTTCGATGAAGTAGTTGAAGACAAGGGCGCTAAAGTTCTGATCGACGCCAAGGCACTGATGTTCCTTCTCGGCACCCAAATGGACTATCAGTCGAGTGCGCTGAAATCGGGCTTTGTATTCAACAATCCGAACCAGACATCTGCATGTGGTTGCGGTGAAAGCGTTGAATTGAAAGCCGCTGTTTAGAATTTGCGGGCAGGCGCGCGCTCCGGCGGGCCGGTAAAGTGAATGCCCAAAAATCCGCTGCGACGCCACGCTACCTTGGCATCACGGATCGTATTGTCAGAAATCAGCAAGAAGCGAATTTCATTCGGCACCGACATCTGATCATCACATTGGATCTTGGCACCCGTCGCGGAAATATCGCGCACAGAACAATCAACCACCGACCATTGGTTCTTGTGGATGATTTTCGCCGATTTCAGAATGCGCTGCCTGAGGGCAGCACGTTTGTTGTCGGCCGAAACTGGCTTCTCATTTTCCATGAGACTTTAATTAGCCGAGACTTGTTAACAGTTTTCCAACACTTTTTGGTTGTTGCGCAGCCCTCAACCCGGTTCACACACCCGTTCTCGTTGAACGACTCAGGAATGCAGGCATATTGGAAGCGTCAAAACGCGAGTTATCAGGCACAGACGCAATGTTGTGTTTTTCTGGAAGCTGCTCTGCCCGCGAAGATGGCTGGTTGTGGTGCGGCTCTCGCTTCCGCGCAGCCTCGCGCGGCTTCGGCGCATCAACAGCTTCTTTCGACAGAATTTCCGGCTGGACCTTTTCAACCTTCTGCGAAGTTGACGAAGTGCGGCGCGAACCACGACGAGGCTTTTCAGCCGGAGAAGTTACTTCTTCTGTCGTCTCAATCGTTGCTCCGCTGCTGAACCACGGAATCTCTTTTTTTATCAGCTGCTCGATAGCCTTGAGATATTTGCTGTCTTCGCGCGTCACCATTGCAAAGGCATGACCTTCCCGCCCTGCGCGTCCTGTGCGCCCGATACGGTGCACATAGTCTTCTGCGTGGATTGGCACATCGAAGTTGAATACATGGCTGACATCAGGGATGTCGAGGCCACGCGCAGCTACATCAGACGCAACGAGGAAGGTGATTTCATTATTTCGAAAACCTGCAAGGCAGGCCATCCGCGCGGACTGATCCATGTCGCCATGCAAAGCGCCAACGCTGAAGCCATGCTTCTTGAGGGACTTTTCGACAACTGCGACGGTGGTTTTGCGATTGGCAAAAATGATTCCGTTTTTCACATTCGTCTGTGAACGGAGCAATTGACGCAACGCCTCCCGCTTCATCTTTGGATCAGAAGGTGCCTTCACAAGATTCTGGAAAATCGAAGCGGCAGTAGAGGAAACGGCTGATGTTTCAACCCGCACTGGGTTATGCAGGAACTGCGCTGTGATACGCTGAATTTCCGGCGGCATGGTGGCCGAGAAAAACAGTGTCTGGCGCGTAAACGGCACAAGCTTGTAGATGCGCTCAATATCGGGGATGAAGCCCATGTCGAGCATGCGATCAGCTTCGTCGACAACCAGCAATTCAATGCCTGTCAGCAACAACTTGCCGCGCTCGAAATGGTCGAGCAAACGGCCCGGCGTTGCAATCACTACATCAGCACCGCGATCAATCTTTGCGGCTTGTGGATCGAACGCCACGCCACCGATCAGTGTTGCAACGGTGAGCTTGTGCAACACGCCCAGTTTTTCGAAAGCTTCTTCAACCTGCATGGCCAATTCACGCGTTGGCTCAAGGATGAGTGTCCGAGGCATACGCGCCCGCGCGCGACCTTTTTCAAGGAGATGCAACATGGGCAGCACAAATGCGGCAGTTTTGCCTGAACCCGTTTGGGCAAGACCAAGCACGTCTTTGCGCGCCAGGGCGTGTGGAATGGCACCAACCTGAATGGCTGTTGGTGTGGTGTAGCCTGATGCGGCGACCGCTTCGAGTACTTTTGGGCTCAATCCGAGCGCAGAAAAATCTGACAAGTGCGTGTAAACCTGGGGCGATAAATGGGAGAAAAAATAGTCCGTCGGACTCGCCTTGGCCCGTGGCCATTTATGGGGGGCAATAGAAGCTTACCCCACGAGAGTCAAACAGTAACGAATGGCATGGTTGAGGGAATTCCTGCGCTTGCGAATCGTGTAACGCTAGGTTGCGCAAATGAGCGCTATGGAGAACGGCATGAATAAATTAGCGGCAGAGTTTTTCGGAACGTTTTGGTTGGTTTTTGGCGGATGTGGTAGCGCGGTTTTGGCCGCAGCCTTTCCCGAATTGGGGATTGGATTTACAGGAGTTTCACTGGCGTTCGGGTTAACAGTTCTCACCATGGCTTACGCCGTAGGCCATATCTCAGGCGGTCACTTTAACCCGGCTGTTTCGATCGGCTTGGCGACAGCAGGCAAGTTCTCGTGGAGTGAAGTTCCCAAATACGTCATTGCACAGGTGCTGGGCGGCATAGCTGGTGCAGTGGTGCTTTATCTCATCGCATCTGGCAAGGCTGACTTCACGACTGCGGGCGGGTTTGCATCGAATGGCTATGGCGAACATTCACCTGGCAAGTTTTCAATGCTTGCCTGTTTGATCGCTGAAGTGGTGCTGACGGCGATGTTCCTTATTGTCATTTTGGGTGCCACCGCCAAAAATGCTTCGCCAGGTTTTGCGCCCATAGCGATTGGCTTGGCATTGACATTGATCCACTTGATTTCGATCCCGGTCACGAACACATCAGTCAATCCTGCTCGCTCAACCGCAGTTGCGCTGTTTGCAGACGGCTGGGCGATCCAACAGCTTTGGCTGTTCTGGGTGGCCCCGATTGTTGGTGCTGTGCTCGGTGGACTTGTACACAAGTCATTGCTCAGTGATGATTGATTGAAATCAACTGTCAAATTGTGGGATGCGCCTAAAAAGCGCATCCTTTTTCATTTTTGAAGTGTGGGAAAACTTGCCAACGCGGTGCGCATATGTTTTTCTCAATTTAGAACAATTCTAATAGTCTGAGGAGAGTCGTTATGAACAAGATGGATGTGGCACCTGCTGGCAAATGCCCTGTCATGCACAGCCCTACAAATTTCGCCGTGCGTTCAAATCGCGACTGGTGGCCTAACCAGCTGAACTTGAAAATGTTGCATCAGAATTCTTCTCTCTCGAGTCCGATGGAGCAGACCTTCAGCTACGCCAAGGCGTTCAAGTCGCTTGATCTCAAGGCGTTGAAAAAAGACCTGCATAAACTGATGACCGACTCCCAGGATTGGTGGCCAGCTGACTATGGCCATTATGGACCGTTGTTCATCCGCATGGCCTGGCACAGCGCTGGCACCTATCGCACCGGCGATGGTCGCGGTGGCGCAACATCCGGCACGCAGCGTTTTGCGCCGCTCAATAGCTGGCCAGATAACGTGAACCTCGACAAGGCGCGCCGCTTGTTGTGGCCACTGAAGCAGAAATACGGCAACGCGATCTCGTGGGCCGATTTGATGATCCTCACGGGCAACGTCGCGCTTGAATCGATGGGCTTCAAGACATTCGGTTTTGCCGGTGGTCGCGCTGATGTATGGGAACCGGAGGAAGATATCTATTGGGGCAAGGAAGAAACCTGGCTTGATGACAAGCGTTACTCAGGTGATCGCGAACTGGACAACCCGCTCGCAGCAGTTCAGATGGGCCTGATCTACGTCAACCCGCAAGGGCCGAACGGCAATCCTGATCCGTTGAAATCAGCACGCGATATTCGCGAAACGTTTGCTCGCATGGCGATGGATGATGAAGAGACAGTGGCACTGGTTGCCGGCGGCCACACCTTCGGCATGACGCACGGTGCAGGTGATGCAGCCTTGGTTGGGCCCGAGCCCGAAGGTGCTGCAATTGAAGATCAAGGCTTCGGCTGGATCAGCAAATTTGGCAGTGGCAAGGGTGGCGACACGATTTCGTCTGGTTTGCATGGCGCATGGACATCGAACCCGATCAAATGGGACATGGGTTATTTCGATGTGCTGTTTGGCTATGATTGGGATTTGGGAAAAAGCCCTGCGGGCGCGCATCAATGGCACGCCATTGGCCTTGCCGAAAAAGACATGGCGCCACATCCCGCTGATCCTTCGAAGAAGGTTGCGATCATGATGTCGACAGCCGATATGGCGATGCGCGCTGATCCGTCTTACGAAAAAATCTCGCGCGACTTCCACAAGAACCCGAAGAAATTTGCCGACGCGTTTGCGCGCGCGTGGTTCAAGCTGACGCACCGCGATATGGGCCCTAAGGTGCGTTACCTGGGTGCTGAAGTTCCGAAAGAAGAGCTGATCTGGCAAGATCCACTGCCTGCACACAAGGGCAAAGTGATTGGTGCCAAGGAAATCGCCGCGCTGAAAGCCAAGATCAAGGCAACAGACCTCTCAACAGCTGAGCTTGTGCAAACGGCCTGGGCGTCGGCCTCGACCTTCCGTGGTTCAGACAAGCGCGGCGGTGCCAATGGTGCGCGCATTCGCTTGGCCCCGCAGAAGGATTGGGAAGGCAATCATCCGGCCCAACTCGCCAAGGTCTTGGCGAAGTTGGAAGCGGTGCAGGCTGCTTTCAACAAGGGTAAGGTTAAAGTGTCACTCGCCGATCTGATCGTGCTCGGTGGTGTTGTCGGAGTGGAGCAGGCTTTGAAGGCTGCCAAGCAGAATGTCAAAGTACCATTCACACCGGGTCGCACTGACGCATCAGCTGCACAAACAGATGTCGAGTCATTTGCGGTTCTGGAACCTGTTGCTGATGGTTTCCGCAACTATCTCAAAACTGATTACGCCATTTCGGCTGAAGAGCTTTTGGTCGACAAGGCGCAGCTTCTCACACTGACTGCACCAGAAATGACCGCACTCGTTGGTGGATTGCGCGTGATCGGTGGCAATCGTGGCGGCACAAAGCATGGCGTGTTCACCAAGCGTGTCGGCGCGCTCACAACCGACTTCTTCAAGAACTTGCTGAGCATGGACACGCATTGGGAACCGACTTCCCGCGCTGCCCAAACTTTTGAAGGCAAGGATCGGAAATCTGGTGTCGTGAAGTGGACGGCGACGCGTGTTGACCTTGTGTTTGGTTCTAATTCGCAGTTGCGGGCAATTGCGGAAGTCTATGCGCAGAACGACTCGGACAAGAAGTTCGCGCAAGATTTTGTCGATGCATGGACCAAGGTGATGAACGCAGATTGCTTTGATCTCGTGAAGTAAGGTTGTTTTGAATTTTTATAAACGGGCCGTTTGCAAGAACGGCCTGTTCGTTCTAACTTGTCGCCATGAGCACGTTGACTGTCCTTCCAGCGCTTGAAACACCGCATCTTCTCATGCGGGAGTTGACGACTGCTGACGCGAAGGATTTTTCGCTGTTCATGACCCAACCACGCTATCAGCGCTTCATCGCGCACCGTCTGCACAACGAAACCGAAGTCGCTGCCTTTGTTGGTCGGCACATCGTTGGGCAAAGCGAAACGCGACGCAATGTGTATCATCTTGCAGCGGAAGAAAAACATTCTGGTGAGGCGGTTGGCGATGGTTTCCTGATCGACCATGGTGGCCAGCATTTTGAAATTGGCTGGGGTCTACATCCTGCGTTATGGCGCATGGGATTTGGCAAGGAAATTGGCCGTGCAATGCTCGCGATTGGGTTTGAGCATCTTAAAGCGAAGTCAATTTTCTGCAAAGTGATGCGGCCCAATGTGGCATCACAGCGCCTCGCTATTCGCATCGGCATGTTGCCCGGAAAAACCACTGAGACTTATCCCGTGGGGCAGGGGCGCATGGAAACGGTCGATCACTTCAGCCTGACCGAAGAAGGCTATTTCAACGCGCCTTATTGATAGCAGGCGCTTGCCCGGAAAAAGACATTACAAGAATTTAAGCTTGACATTCAAGCTTATTAGTTCTATATTCGTTTCATGATCTGGCTCCTCGCCATAGCGGCCCTATTTGCCGCAAGCCTCTCGATCTTCCTGAAAATGGGGGTGTTTTCGCTTGCCCGCACTGCATCCCAAGGCTGCAACGCGGTGTTAAGCCCTGCGCCCGCACACTGGGCACAGTTTGACTTGAGAGCAGCTATGAACCTCGTCCACAGTGCCACACCTATTCCACCCTGGCCCTCGTGCCAGCACAGGCTGGCATCCGTCAGCCGTGTCATTGCGCAAAAGGCTGTTGTTGGGAAAGCGAAGGCTGCGGGAGTGGCTGGGGCTGATCCTTTTCTCGCACTCAAAACCGCGCGTGCCGCCTTGCACAAGAGTTATGGCGAGCTGATCCTCGCTGTATCATCCGTGCCGCGCTACAGCCACGTGACGCTGGCAGACCTCAAGGACCAGTTTCTCGAACCCCTGATTCAGGAACGCTTGCTCATCATCCGCGCACAAGAACTTTCAAAGCCAAAGACTGATGATGGGTTGCTGGGTATCGTCGTCTGGGCAAGTGTGTCGGAAGCCGTCGATGCTAAGATCAGAGCGAAGATCGAAATCGGTGAGTTTCCTGTGCGGCTGGAGCGCAGTGAATGGAACAGTGGTAATATCACTTGGCTGTTGGATGTTATTGCTCCGAGTAGAAAGTCGGCCCTTCGTGTTTTTGAAGAGAGTAAAAAGACTTTGAGTGGGTTGACCACGAACGTGCATCCCAATCTTCGTGTGCTGGTGAGCAAATGACTGTTTCTGATCTTTTTTACTTAAACCCCGTGAGGTGGGTGATTGCGATTGCTCTGGTTCCAGTTGCTTATTACCTGCAGTCTGTTTGGAGGCCGGAGGAGAATAGTTGCAAACCTCATCCGCCGGTTCCGCCACGTATGAATGCAAACGGAACTATTGATCATGTGAATATTTACAAATGCGGTGGCAAGAAAGGGCATTACGTTGTTGTACGTTTCTCGCAAAACCAAGAAGTCCTGCCAAGTGCAAAAATGGAGCCTACGGAAGTAAGTGGCTTTGGAGGGCCGACTGTCACGCTATCCAGTTCTGAAAATCAATATGTCTCAGCGCGCTATGACTTGAGCAATAGCTGGGAACTGATGAGAAAAGACGAAAAAGACTATAACAAGTATTCCGCCCGCATAACGTTTTCCCAATGGAGCGACGACCTTACAAGTAGCTCGCTCGCGAGCGATATGAAAGACGCCGAAATTGCCTGCAGTGCACCAATCAAACATCCGAATGGACTTCTTGAATATCGTTCGAAGAATGGCCGAGATCCAAAGGAATATCCCAGTTGTTTTTCTAGTAGGTCGAACGACGAACGACGACGAATCTACGTTCAGGAACGACCATCTGCGTATTTCGATTGTTCTGTCGCCGACCCAGGCAACGGTAAACAATACCTGTGTTATGGGCGTGTAGATACTCCCGAAAAAGTGCATGTCAGCGCCACTTTTTTCACGGTCTCGGAGCCTAACCCTGATCTTATTGGCGAAGTGATCAAGCATGTTACCCAGCGGGCCGGAGAAGCGTTCCTAGCCTATGGGGAACTGCAAGCAGACGAAGTGTTTGATTTTGAAAAAATCCAGGGAGTTACAAAATGATTTCATTCTTCTCTTTCGTCTTTGAGTTTGGGAATACGGCGACACCCCATTCTGTGTAAATTTCATCTGTGCTCTGACAATATCTCAACCAGACAAACCATGCTTTCGCCCAACTTAGCCTCCCAGTATCAGCTCTGCACCTTTCCAACCCACCATGATGGCTGGCGCGTTGGTGTTGCCTGCGATCAGGTTGGGGAAGACTGAGGCGTCGCACACGCGCAGGCCTTCGATGCCGTGCACTTCTAACTTTGGTGAAACAACTGACGAGTTGGCATCATTCCCCATGCGACAGGTGGATGAGGGGTGATAGACTGTGCCACTGCGTTGCTTGAAATCATGGATCAAATCTTCATCGCTTGATACTTGCGGTCCTGGTCGCAGTTCTTCGACAATGAGGGGACGCAATGGTGACTGTTCTGCGATGCGGCGGATGAATTTCACGGCCTTGAGCATCTCGGCGACATCGTGTTCCGTGCCATAGGCATTGTTGATGATGCGCGGTTGTTTCTTCGGATCGGTAGAGGTGGCGTGCACTGATCCGCGCGATGTCGGTCTGCAATTCGAAAGGCCAATCGACATTCCTGAAAACGGATCAGGCGAAAGAATTGGGCGCTCGCCTGCTTTGGGGAGAAGCGTGGAGAAGGCCTGAAAGTAAAGCTGCATGTTGGGACGATCAAGACTTGGATCAGTGCGGAAAAATCCTCCACCATGATTGATCGACATGCTGAGTGGACCTTTGCCCAACAGCAGGTATTGCAGTCCCGCTTTCAGCTTTCCCCACCAGGGCCGCAACTCATCGTTCAGTGTACTGACATTCATGCGAAAAGTGTAGTTGAGGCCGACATGATCTTCGAGGTGATCACCAACATGCGGGTTGTGGTGAAGCACTTCGATGCCAAGTGATTTCAGGTGCGCAGCATCACCAATGCCAGCAAGCTCCAACAACTGCGGTGAGTTATAGGCACCGCCGGAAAGTATGACTTCGCGCTTTGCCGTTGCGGTTTTCTCAACGCCATTTTGTGTGAAGCGAACGCCAGTACATTTTTTGCCCTCAAATGTGAGGCCAGTGACCAAGGCACCGGCTTCCACACGCAGGTTCTTGCGTTTCATCGCAGGGCGCAGATAGGCGCGCGCTGCACTCATCCGCCGACCGTTCTTGATCGACAACTGATAACTGCCAACGCCTTCCTGTTGCGCGCCATTGAAGTCAGAATTGCGCGCAAGCTGCAATTCCTCGCAAGCAGCGATGTAGGATTTTGTGAGGGGGTGAACATCGGCTGAGGGATCGCTGAGATGCAGTGCGCCTGTGGTGCCGCGATAGGCGGGATCGCCGCTTTCGATGTTTTCAATTTGCTTGTAGGCTTCGAGAACCGAAGGCCAGCCCCAATCACTGCCTGCCAATTCGCCCCAGGATTCGTAATCAGCTTGATGCCCGCGGCACCAGACCATGGCGTTGATGGAGCTTGAGCCGCCAAGGATTTTACCGCGTGGGATATGATCGCGCTGGCCATTGAGGCCGGGGTCAGGCTCGGCGGCGTACATCCAGTTGACCGACGGATCCATGAATGTTTTGCCATAGCCGAGTGGCATTTGCACAAAGAAGCGTCGGTCGCTGCCGCCCGCTTCCAGTAGTAAAACGCTGTACTTGCCGTTCTCGGTCAGGCGATTGGCCAAGACACAACCGGCTGATCCGGCGCCGACGATAATGAAATCTGCGAACAACATCCGCACAGTGTGTGCGGAAAGTGGCGAAGATTTGCAAGAACTGCCTATTTGAATTCGGAAGAAAAACTGCGAAGTTGGACAAATGAAAATCACAGACCTCAAAACTTTCATCGTTGGGACACCTCCCGGAGAATGGGGCGGGCGCTATTTCACCTTTGTAAAGCTGACCACGTCCAACGGTATTACGGGCTATGGTGAGTGCTACGGTTCAACCTTCGGGCCAAAGCCCATGGTGGCAATGATCCAGGATGTGTTCGAGCGTTATGTGCTGGGGCAAAGCCCGTTTGACATCGAGAAAATCTGGCGGCGCGCGTATTCCTCCGGCTACACGCAGCGGCCTGATCTCTCGATGATGGGCGTGCTTTCTGGCCTTGAGATTGCGCTGTGGGACATCAAGGGCAAGGCACTTGGCCAGCCCGTTTACAATTTGCTGGGTGGCCGGGTGCATGAGAAATTGCGCAGCTACACTTACATTTATCCCGATCCGGCCAAGCGGCAGGATTCGTCGATCTTCTGGAATGCCGAGCAATCAGCGCAGCGCGCGGCTGAATATGCCGACATGGGATTCACGGCGATCAAGTTTGATCCTGCTGCACCTTATTCAGCGTTTGATCCGCGCCAGCCATCGCTCGAGTCGATTGAGCTTTGTGCAAAGTTTTGCAAACTGATCCGCGAGGCTGTGGGCACCAAGGCTGATTTGTTGTTCGGCACGCATGGGCAGTTTACGCCGGGTGGTGCCATCCGTTTTGCAAAGGCGATTGAGCCCTATGATCCGCTATGGTTTGAAGAACCAACGCCACCAGAAAAGCCAGAAGACATGGCACTTGTTGCGCGCGCCACATCGATCCCGATCGCAACAGGCGAGCGGTTGACGACGAAGTATGAATTCGCACGTGTGCTGGAATGCCGTGCAGCGTCGATTCTGCAAATGGCCTTGGGGCGTGTTGGCGGCATCATGGAAGCGAAGAAAGTTGCAGCGATGGCAGAGGCGTATCACGTACAAATCGCGCCACATCTTTATGCAGGACCTATTGAGGGGGCTGCGAATGTACACTTCTCGGCATCACTTCCCAACTTCCTGATCCTGGAAAGTATTGAAACATGGACAGGAATTCACGCCAAGCTTTTAAAAAAGCCGATGAAGTGGGAGCAGGGCTATGTCATTCCCCCAACCGAGCCTGGCTTGGGCGTGGAGCTTGATGAAAAACTGGCGGAGTCGCTTGTCTACACTGGCACCGAATTGCACTTGCAGATGAACCAGGATCCGGTGCGCTGATGAAATACGGTTATATCGGTTTGGGCAATCTCGGCGGGCACATTGCGATGAGCCTGATCCGCAAGGGCTTTGATGTTGTGGTGCATGACATCGACAGGGGCTTGGGTGAACGGCACATCGCTGCTGGCGCGAAGTGGGCGGATAGTCCCGCTGCATTGGCAAGCATGGTTGACCATGTGTTCACCTGCCTGCCTTCGCCCGTTGTGTCTGAGAATGTGCTCACGCAAATTCTTTCCACAGCCAAACCGGGTAGCACCTGGATCGAGAACTCCACCAACGGCCGCGATGAGATGCAGCGACTTTCCGCCATGGCTGAAGCGAAAGGCGTTCGTGTTCTGGAAGCGCCCGTGACAGGTGGCGTACATCTTGCCGCGCGCGGTGAGATCACCGTGCTTGTGGGTGGCGAAAAGGCGTTGTTCGATATGCATGAGCCTGCGCTCAAGGCGATTGGCAACAAGATTTTTCACATGGGGCCGATTGGCTCTGCGGCGGTGATCAAGGTCATCACCAACATGCTGGCGTTCATTCACTTGGTGGCCGACGCCGAAGCGTTAATGCTGGCTAAGCGTGGCGGGCTTGACTTGGGCCAAGCCTGGGCCGCGATCACGGCGTCGAGCGGCACCAGCTTTGTACATGAAACCGAAGGGCAGCTCATTCTGAATGGCAGCTATGACATCGCGTTTTCGATGGACCTTGCGCTGAAGGATTTGGGTTTCGCGATGAACTTCGGCAAGGAGTTTGGTGTGCCGCTCGATCTTACAAGCATGACCAACCAGACCTTCATAAAGGGCAAGGCGATGTATGGTGGAGCTGCGCAATCCACGCAGATTGCAAAATTGTTGGAAGATGCGCTCGGCACCGATCTGCGCGCGCCCGGTTTTCCAGCGCGGCTTGAGTAGATGAAAGCTCGCGTTGTTGGTACTGGACCTGCCGGACTTGCTGCTGCGGAGGTGCTGGCGATGGCTGGCATAGCAGTGACTTTGATTGACCATCATGCTTCACCTGCGCGAAAGCTCTTGTTGGCGGGCAGGGGTGGATTGAACCTCACGCATTCCGAGCCCGTGGAAAAGCTGCTCACACGCTATGGCAACGCGCGCGCGAAGCTTGAACCGATGATCCGCGCCTTTCCGCCGGATGCATTGCGCGAATGGTGTCACGGTCTGGGCATCGAAACTTTTGTTGGTTCATCAGGCCGCGTATTTCCAAGACAGTTGAAGTCCTCGCCGTTGTTGCGTGCGTGGCTGAAACGGCTTGAAAGCCATGGCGTTGAATTGCAACGCGGTACGGCATGGAGGGGCATTGACGATGTTCCAACTGTGCTCGCGCTTGGTGGTGCAAGCTGGCCGGAATTGGGATCAGATGGCACATGGCGTACGATATTTGAGCAAGTAGGAATTGCGGTGACTCCGTTTCGCGCCTCGAATGTTCGCCAGCCGGTTACTTGGAGTAAAGTGTTTGCAGAGAAGTTTGCGGGACAGCCAATAAAAAATATTGCAGTCACGTGCGGCGATCAAACTGCACGCGGTGAAGTGATGATCTCCCACGATGGTATTGAAGGGAGTGCGATCTATGCATTGTCAGCGGCACTTCATCACACGCGGACGATCACCATCAACCTGAAGCCTGATCTTTCTGCTGATGCGATAGCGACGCGGCTGGCCCGCCCGCGCGGCAAGGAAAGCCGTAGCAATTTTCTGCGCAAGGCATTCAATCTGCCACCAGTGGCCATTGCGCTAATGCGAGAGGCAGGCACCGATGACCCTGCGGAAGTGCACATTCAATTGTCAGGTGAGCCGTCACTGCAGCGCGCGATTTCAACCGCAGGCGGAGTAGTCTGGAATGAATTGAACGACGATCTTTCGCTGCGAAAGTTCCCCACAACATCAGTTGCTGGAGAAATGCTGGATTGGGACGCGCCCACCGGTGGCTACTTGCTGCAAGCGTCGATTGCGTCGGGACGATGGGCTGCGAACGGCATGCTGGCGAAGGGCTGTTTTTCGCCACAAATGTCGGGCAGTTATGATGCTCTGACAAGAATCCAAAAGGAGCAAACGAAATGAAATCCATCAGCAAACTTCTAATCGCAGCCGTTTTTGCAACTTCGACCTTCACCGGGTCGGCAGTCGTAATGCCCGGCGTGGCCGAGGCAGCTTCCAAAGGCTATTGCGACAGGTATGCGAGACGCAAGGCTGATCAGAAAGTGGCACGCCGCGTTGTCCGCGATACAGCTATCGGTGTTGGTGCTGGTGTACTGGCAGGTGCCCTTATTGGTCGGTCTCTGAACAAGCGACAAGGTGCCTTGATAGGCGGCGGGCTTGGTCTTGCGAGCGGTGCAGTAAGTGGCAGTGCCAAATGGCAACGCGCATACAACAGCAACTATCGTTATTGCCGCGCCAATCTCTGACGATCCGGCAACAAAAAAAGCCCCGGAAATCCGGGGCTTTTTCTTTGACTACGGGAAACTTACTTGATCTTGGTTTCCTTGAATTCAACATGCTTGCGCACGACTGGGTCGTATTTCTTGAACGACAATTTGTCGGTCTTGGTGCGCGAGTTCTTCTTTGTGACATAGAAGAAACCTGTGTCGGCAGTTGACGCCAACTTGATCTTGATTACGTTGCCCTTGGCCATGGAAATCTCCGAATTCGAATGTTGAGGGGGATAGACCCCAATTGCGTCGGAAAGTCAAGGTTCTGAGGCTGACCAATCAAACCCATGCATTTTTAGGGCCCATTGCAGTCCGATAATGGCGCCTTTGATGCGTGGCATCAGCCACCAGGTCAGGAATAGTGTTAACGGGAACCAGATCGCTGCATGCACCCACAATTCCGGGTGCCAGATTCGCTCGGCGATCAGCAGGCCGGGAATCACGATGTGCGCGACCACAGTCATCGTAAAGTATGGAGGTGCATCATCGGCCCGTTGATGATGCAGTTCCTCGCTACAATTTGAGCAGGCGTGGTTGACCTTGAGATAGCTTTGAAACAACTGGCCATCACCGCAATTAGGGCAACGGCACTTGAACCCGTTCCACATTGCCGAACGCTTCGAGCGGATCATTTCCTGCGCTTGCCCATGAATTTCGGCTTCCTCGCAGGCGTTGAAGCCTTGCCGGGGCGACCTTCAGAAGTGACCTCAAATTTGAGACCGCCTTTGACAGGGGTGGCTTCCACGAGTCTCACGTAGACGCCGTCACCGAGTTGGTAGGTTTCGCCAGTTGCCTCCCCGATCAGAGCATGGCGCGCTGCATCGAAGCGATAATAGTCTTGCCCCAATGTCGATGCCGGCACAAAGCCATCGGCACCAGTATCGTGGAGGCGCACGAACAGCCCGGCACTGACCACCCCTGAAATGCGGCCTGTGAATTCGGCACCGACATGGTTTGACATGAATGCCGCAACGAGGCGATCAATGGTTTCGCGTTCCGCCAACATCGAACGGCGCTCGGCAGCAGAAATCATCTCTGCCGTTTCTTCGAGTTGGGTTGCGTCAAGTTGCGAAAGACCGTCATCGCCAAAGCTCAGTGCACTGATCAATGCGCGATGCACGATGAGATCAGCATAGCGCCGAATGGGTGACGTGAAATGCGCATAGCGCTTGAGTGACAGGCCAAAGTGTCCGAGATTTTCTGGCGTGTAGACGGCTTGCGCCTGGGTGCGCAACACCACGTCGTGGAGTGCGCGCTCATGTTCCTGGCCCTTGGCATCAGCAAGTAGACGATTGAAGTGGCGTGTGTGCTGCACCTGACCAAGCGCAAAGTTCTGGCCCGTGGTTTTGAGAAAATCCGAAAGGGCGCGGAGCTTTTCTTTGGAGGGCTCGTCATGCACGCGGTAGAGCAGGGGGGTTCGCTTTTTCTCAAGTTCTTCTGCCGCAGCAACGTTGGCCTGGATCATGAATTCTTCGATCAGGCGATGCGCGTCGAGGCGTTCCGGCACGATAACTTTCTCGATCATGCCCTTGTCGTCGAGGACGATCTTGCGTTCTGGCAAATCGAGTTCCAAAGGTGCGCGTTGGTCTCGGGCTTTCGACAGCGCTGCATAGGCGCGCCACAAAGGTTTCAGCACGGGCTCCAAAATGGCGCGGGCCTTGTCGGAGCCCTTGCCGTCAATTGCCGCTTGCGCATCTTCATAGGCGAGCTTTGCAGCCGAGCGCATGGTGATACGATGGAACTTGTGCGATTGCTTCTGACCTTGCTTGTCGAAGATCATTTCAACGGCGAGGGCAGGGCGTTCTTCTTTTTCACGAAGCGAGCAGAGGTCGTTTGAGATGCGCTCCGGAAGCATGGGCACGACGAGATCCGGGAAATAGGTCGAGTTGCCACGCATGCGGGCTTCGCGGTCCAGCGCTGATTGTGGGCGCACATAGGCCGCAACGTCGGCAATTGCCACAATCACCCGCCAGCCATCGCCCTGTGGTTCGGCGTAGACGGCATCGTCGTGGTCGCGCGCATCAGCCGGATCAATAGTGATCAGCGGTACATCGCGCCAGTCGAGACGATTGGCATTGCTAAAGGTTTTGAGCGCTTCAGATTCGGCAATCACGCGCTCTGGGAATGCATTGGGCACGCCATGTTGCTGGATCGCGATGCGCGAGATGTTACGAGGATCACTGACATCACCAAGTCGTTCACGTACACGAACCCGAGGAAGGCCGCGACCACGATCACGCAGCACTTCAATGGCAACAAGCTCGCCATCTTTGGCATCGCGATCTTCACCAGCGATGACAACGAAATCATTCTTGGCTTTCTTGTCGATCGACAAGACATGGCCTTCGCCCTCAATGAGTTTGTAGATACCCAGTGTGCGGGACTTGCGCGTTGACAGATTTTTGATCGGTGTGGCTTTGTGCGCGTACCCTTCGCCGACAAGAGCATCAATACGGGCGAGAATGCGATCACCGGGTTTCGGTGGCTTTACTTCGTGGCGCTGCGACGCACGACCAATCAACACGCGCGGGCGCGTTGCCTCGTCGGTCCATTCGGTGGGTACACCATAAAGCTCGCCATCTGCATCAAGCTCGACAACATCGATCACACTGACCGGAGCGAGCACATTTGCGGCCGTCACTTGCTTTCGTTTGCGCGACAGCTGGCCATCACGCTCCATCTCCTTGAGCAGCGCTTTCAGACCGATTTTTGCATGACCCGTAAGGCCAAAAGCGCGGGAGATATCCCGCTTGCCAGTAGCGCGTGGGGACTGCGCGAGAAATTCGAGAATTTCATCTTGTGACGGCAGCAGATTTCCGCGTGCGGTCTTTTTCGATTTTGATTTAGGCGGCTGAGGCAACTGGTTCCTTTTTGGCTGACTTCTTTGCAGCCTTTTTCGCAGGCGCCTTCTTGGCCGCTTTTTTCGCGGCTTTCTTGGCAGGTGCCTTCTTTGCGGTTTTGGTTATTTTCTTGCCGGTCTGTTCGGCGCGTGCGGCGATGAGCGCTACAGCTTCTTCCACCGTAATGCTCTCGGGTGTTTTGTCCTTTGGCAATGTGGCGTTGATCTTGCCGTGCTTGATGTAAGCACCATAGCGGCCACCCATCACCTGGATTGGGCCACCTGCAGAAGGATGCTCGCCGAGCTCACGCAAGGGTGCAGCACCTGGACGCTTGAAGCCGGATGGTCCCTTGGCGCGTTTCACGGCCAGAAGATCAACAGCACGGTTCAAGCCGATATCAAAAACTTCTTCTGCGCTCTCGAGATTGCAATAAGTGCCGTCGTGCAAAATGAACGGTCCGAAGCGGCCAAAGTTTGCAACGATTGGTGTTTGCGTTTCAGGATGCAGGCCAACTTCACGCGGCAGTGAGAGAAGCTTCAATGCTTGCTCAAGTTCAATCGAATTTGGATTGGTGCCGCGTGGGATCGAGGCGCGCTTTGGCTTTTCGCCCTCTTCAGCTTCTCCCAATTGCAAGTATGGACCAAAGCGGCCAATGCGCTTGGTCACGGGCTGACCTGACTCCGGATCAACACCCAATACTTGGCCATCAACGATCTGCGCTTCGCCTTCAGCGGGGATGCTGAGGGGACGTGTATATTTGCATTCTGGATAATTCGAGCAGCCAACGAATGAACCAAACTTGCCAAGCTTCAATGAAACCTGCCCGGTGCCACACGTGGGGCAGGTGCGCTCGGCACCACCTTCGGCGTTCTTCGGGAAAATATGTGGGCCCAAGAGTTCGTTCAACGCGTCGATGACTTGCGTAACGCGAAGATCCTTCACATCACCAATCGCAACCGCGAAATCAGTCCAGAAATTGCGCAACACGTCCTTGTAGGCCAGCGTTCCGTTGGAAACCTCGTCCAACTGTTCTTCGAGCTTTGCCGTGAAATCAAACTCCACATAGCGCGAGAAAAAGCTCTCAAGGAAAGCGGTAACCACACGGCCCTTATCCTCCGGGATCAGTTTTTTCTTGTCGAGCTTGACGTAGCCACGGTCACGCAGCGTCGTCATGATCGACACATAGGTCGAAGGGCGTCCAATGCCGAGCTCTTCCAGTTTTTTGGTCAGCGAGGCTTCGGAATAGCGTGGTGGCGGCTCGGTGAAATGCTGGTTGGCAATAATTGACTTTATGCCAATCCGGTCACCCTTGGCCATGACGGGCAGACGCTTTGAATCTTCGTCTTCGCCATCATCAAGGTCTTCATTGTAAACGCGCAAGAAGCCGTCGAACTTTACAACCGAACCCGTGGCGCGGAATGAATAGGCCTTGCCGTCAGTGCCTTGAGTTAGAATGTCTGCTGTGGTGCGCTCAAACTCAGCACTTTCCATCTGGCTCGAAATTGTGCGCTTCCAAACAAGATCATAGAGCGCGAACTGATCTTCATCGAGCACCTTACGCACTGATTGCGGCGTGCGGAACATATCCGTCGGGCGAATGGCTTCGTGCGCTTCCTGCGCATTCTTGGCCTTGGTTGTGTATTTGCGTGGAACCGATGGCAGATAAGGCTCGCCAAAATTTTTCAGAATGGAATTGCGCGCAGCGGCGATGGCTTCAGGCGCCATGTCGACACCATCGGTACGCATATAAGTGATGAGGCCAACTGTTTCACCGCCGAGATCAACACCTTCATAAAGGCGCTGTGCCACTTGCATGGTGCGCGAGGCCGAAAAACCGAGCTTGCGCGAGGCTTCTTGTTGTAGCGTTGAGGTGCGGAATGGTGGAAACGGATGACGCTTGGCGGGCTTGCTCTCAATGGTATCAACTGAGAAGCTGCCAGACTTCACGGCACTCTCAATAGCGCGCGCTGAGCCTTCATCGCCGAGTGTCAGCTTTTCGAGACGCTTACCATCAATGGATGAAAGTGCGGCATCAAACTCAACGCCTTGCGGTGTAACAAAGCGCCCATCAATCGACCAGTATTCCTGGCGGATGAATTTTTCGATTTCAAGTTCGCGATCACAAATCAGGCGGAGCGCAACAGATTGGACCCGGCCTGCGGAACGCGCTCCCGGAAGCTTGCGCCACAAAACTGGCGAGATGGTAAAGCCTACGAGATAATCAAGCGCGCGGCGGGCAAGATAAGCATCAACCAACGCACCATCAATTTCACGGGGATTGGCGAGCGCATCCTGCACGGCTTGTTTGGTGATGGCGTTAAAGGCAACGCGCTGCACAGTTTTGCCTTTGAGCGCGCCCTTCTTGTTAAGCACCTCAAAGACATGCCACGAGATGGCTTCGCCTTCGCGATCAGGGTCAGTTGCGAGGACCAATCGGTCAGTATCTTTTAATGCCGTTGCGATGTCCGACAAGCGCTTTGATGATTTGCTGTCGACTTCCCAGTCCATCGAAAAATCATCATCGGGCTTCACCGATCCATCCTTGGCGGGAAGGTCGCGCACATGGCCATAGGAGGCGAGCACAACAAAATCCTTGCCGAGATATTTGTTGATGGTCTTGGCCTTGGAAGGTGATTCTACGACGACAACTGTCATTTAATGCCTGTGATTGTGGCCGATGTGGCTGGCCTACTTTTGGCCATGGACATAGGGATGAAAGCCCCCAAGCGCAAGCGATCTGGGGGAGATGCATAAAGCTGGGGTCTGCGTTTGCACACAAATCCCCAATTTTTATGGGCTAAAGTGCTTGTCTATGTCGCGAAATTAGAATTTCACACCTATTACAGCAACGCACAACTTCTGATCCATTTCAAAACGTAGGACAACTTATTACTGTAGGTACCGATGTGGGGGCATCAGGGACTTAAAGTTATGCTGAAGACCACAGTACGACCAACAAGCACAAGTTCACCGTCAGTTCAAAGCGCTTTGGAGGTGGCGCGATATGTCTCGGATCTGTTGCTCGATATGCGTAATCTAGCAAAGTCGCAAGGGTTCAAGACGCTGCAGGGGTTGCTTGAGATATCTTACTACGAAGCTTTTGCGTTGTCTCATCCGGTGGCACTGCCGACAGGAGAAAAAGAGCACATAGAAGAACTGGAGAAACAGGCCAGCAGGCACATTAGTCACGCAATTGCCGGCTGATCATCGCTAAAGCGGTAGCAACAGCCTTCGCTTGAATCTCGGGGCGAGCCAGCGTGCCAAAACTTTCTCTGCAATGGTGCGTTGGTTTGTTTTTCGCTGCGAGTGCAAAATGCACAAGGCCGATGGGTTTTTCCGCACTGCCGCCCGTGGGCCCAGCAACCCCTGTAATCGAAAGTGCAATGTCGGCTTGAGAGTTGAGAAGTGCCCCTTCAGCCATAGCAATTGCTACTTCTCTTGAAACTGCGCCGTAAGTTTCGATAAGATTTGTTGGTACACCCAGCATTTCGGTTTTGGCCGCATTGGAATAAGTAATGAAGCCCCGATCAAAAGTCGCCGAAGCACCTGCTACCGCAGTTATCGCCGCTGCGAGTTGCCCTCCTGTGCAGCTTTCAGCAACCGCGACCACGAGCTTTTTACGGATCAGTTCAGCGACGATTTCAGCTGAATTCATGGCAAGCGGACTGTTGCTATTGCAAACGCGGCGATGCCTTCCTTGCGGCCAATAGCACCCATTTTTTCGGTCGTCGTAGCTTTAATGGCAACCCGATCAAGCGCAATGTTGCAAAGTGATGCGATTACACTTTTCATTTCGGGAACATGAGGGCTTACCTTAGGTGCTTCCGCAAGAATGGTTACATCGATCTGACTCACGATACCATCGCGCGCGCGCAACAGCTCCATTGCCTTGGCCACGAATATTCTCGAATCTGCATTTTTCCACTGCGCGTCAGACGGCGGAAAATAAACACCAATGTCCGACTCGCCGATGGCACCCAGCAGCGCATCAGTCACCGCATGCAACACCACATCGGCATCAGAATGACCTTTGAGCTTATGGGTGTGGGCAATGCGAACACCCCCCAGAATGACGGCATCACCTTTTACAAAAACGTGAAAATCAATGCCTTGTCCGGTCCTTATATCGGGACGAAGTGAAAGAGCTTCACGCGACTGCGCTTGCTGCGCGGAACGAATGTCTTCCGATGTTGTAAGTTTCACATTTTTGGCTTCGCCGAGCACCACGCGTACATTGAGGCCGTTGGCTTCAGCCACTGCTGCGTCATCGGTCAAAGTATCAATGCCTGAATCATGCGCTGACTTGTGTGCAGCGCGAATGGCTTGATAGGGAAATCCCTGTGGCGTTTGCACTGACCAAAGCTGGTCACGTTTTACAGTTGCTCCCACCAATCCAGATTCAGTGCGCTTTAAAGTGTCGGTGACGGGCAAGCCGGGGATGGCGCCTGTTTCGTCATCGACTGCCGCAATCACGCGAGAAATCAGGGCAGGGCTGGCAAAGGGCCGTGCTGCATCGTGGATCAGGATCACATCGGGTGCTAACTCCGCAGCAGCCTCGATACCCTCGCGGCAAGACTCCTGGCGGGTGCGACCGCCAATGACAGGGACCAGAGGAGTGATTCCGGCGACAGCCTCGTGAAACATTGTCTCATGCCCTTCACCAATCACTGGAATCACATATGTGACCTCCGGATGCTCCAAGAACGCTCGCAACGTGCGGCGGATGATGGCTTCGCCGCCCAGCAGTTGGTACTGCTTGGGAAGTTCGCCGCCCGCGCGCGCTCCACTTCCGCCCGCCACGATTACGGCTACAACTGTTTTGGCCCTCGACATAGGATGCCAGCCTTTACCCACAATATCGCATAGGACAAGTGCCAGAAATGCGCTTGACTAAGTTTTGATCAGCGTGTCTTACTGCCCGAATAATGAGCATATCAATCGGTGCAGTCAAAACGGCCAACCGCGTGTTTCTGGCGCCCATGTCTGGCGTGACGGATGAGGCGTTCCGCGCCATCGCCCATGAAACGGGAGCGGGACTGGTCGTTTCCGAGATGGTGGCCAGTGAAGAGCTGGTGCGCGAGCGACCTGACATGGTGAGGCGAGCGCGTGGCGGCCAAAAGATTTCACCCTTCGTCATCCAGCTCGCAGGCCGTGAAGCACATTGGATGGGCGAGGGAGCTCGTGTGGCACAAGATCTGGGCGCAGATGTGATCGACATCAACATGGGCTGCCCGGCACGGCAGGTGACAGGCGGACTTTCAGGCTCGGCCCTGATGCGTGATCTAGATCATGCGATTACATTGGTTACGGCAACAGTCAAGGCAGCTAAAGTTCCGGTCACTCTCAAGATGCGATTGGGATGGGACGACAAACTGTTGAACGCGCCAGAGCTTGCGCGCCGTGCAGAAGCTGAAGGCATCGCACTTGTCACAGTGCATGGCCGCACACGTTGTCAGTTTTATACAGGCAAGGCTGATTGGTCAGCGATCCGTGCTGTGCGTGACGCCGTGAATATTCCGCTGATTGCCAATGGTGATGGTGTCACGCCGCAGGATGCCCGCGCCATGCTTGATATTTCCGGCGCTGATGGCGTGATGATCGGGCGCGGTGCGTATGGCAGACCGTGGTGGCCTGGAGTGATCGCTGAGGCATTGGAGCAGGGCAGTGGTCGCGCAGAACCTGATCTCGAGACGGAAAAGAATTTGCTGCTTCAACATCAGGCATTGACCATCGAACTTTATGGCGATGGCTTGGGCAACAAGACGTTTCGCAAGCACTGGGGTTGGTCACTGGCGCGACTGCGTGAGCGCGATTTAATTTCAGTCGAGATGCTTGCTCATGCCCGTGCCAATCACCTTAGCACGCCGGACAATGCGCTGGTCACAAACGCAATCAATGAAATCTATGGCAGAGCCCAAACGGCGGAAAGGCTTGCGGCATGATTGAGAATTTGTCTGCACGCGCGCTCCTTGATGCTCTGCCCAATCCGCTCGTTGTGCTGGCACCAGACAACAAGGTGGCTTTCGCAAACGCGCCTGCCGAAGATTTTTTCCAGAGCTCGGTGACTTCGTTACGTAAACTCTCGTTGTTGGAACTTGTGCCGCAAACCAGTCCGGTGATCAGTTCGATTGATCAGCTGCGCAAACTTGGCGGTACGTTAAATGAATATGGTGTGAGTATTGGTTCTCCCCGTATTGGCGGCGAACGGATTGTTGATCTGCAGTCAACTGTGATGGCAGATCCAGCGGGTTATATCTTGGTCATGATCTTGCGGCGTTCCATCGCGCAGAAATTTGACTTACAGCTTTCGCATCGCGGTGCGGCGCGCTCGGTTTCTGCCATGGCGCAAATCCTCGCGCATGAAATCAAGAACCCACTCGCTGGCATTCGTGGAGCTGCACAGCTGATTGAACCCTCGCTCAATCAGGATGATCGCGGATTGGCGCGCCTCATTTGCGATGAGACCGAACGCATTCGCAATCTCATCGACCAAATGGAAGTGTTTTCAGATGAACGTCCACTGGAACTGAAACCCGTCAATATTCATGTTGTGCTGGACCGGGTGAAACAACTTGTATCGGTCTCCGATCACCCAGGCATTTCTTTCACCGCTGATTTCGATCCGTCATTGCCAAGCGTGCTCGGTCATCAGGATCAACTCGTGCAAGTGTTCCTCAACCTCACCAAAAATGCCGCCGAGGCGATGCAGCCATTGGGCGGCGAGGTGAAACTCACCACGGCATTTCGTCCCGGCATGCGCATGTCGGTTGCGGGTGCTGCTGAAAAAGTTTCGCTGCCACTTGAGGTTTGTGTGCACGACCAGGGGCCCGGCATTTCGGAAGAATTGCGCCCGCATATTTTCGATCCGTTTGTAACATCAAAGCCAAATGGCAAAGGTCTGGGATTGGCCTTGGTCGCGAAGATTGTACGCGACCATGGCGGGGTTGTTGAAGCCACCCCACGCGACAGCGGCACCACATTCCGCGTCCTCCTGCCGCTTATTCCATCGGAGACTTCACCATGAAAACCATTTTGCTCGCCGATGATGACAATGCCATTCGCACCGTGCTCTCACAGGCCCTGACGCGCGCTGGTTTCAGTGTCCGCGCGTCATCAAATGCAGGGGCGCTTTGGCGTTGGGTTGCAGACGGGATAGGTGATTGCGTTGTCACCGATGTGATGCTGCCGGATGAGAACGCGTTTGACGTGATCCCGCGCATCAGAAAGATGCGGCCGCTTTTGCCAGTGATCGTGATGAGTGCCCAAAACACCATCACCACGGCAGTGCGCGCGGCCGAACTTGGCGCCTATGATTATCTGCCAAAACCGTTTGATCTCAGTGTGTTGGTGCAGACAGTTACGCGCTCACTTGAACAACAGCGAAAGCCCGCAGCACCGACTGGGCAGGCGGCGGCCGAGAACTTGCCCATCATTGGCCGTTCGCCAGCGATGCAGGAAATTTATCGCCTGATTGCACGCCTCACGCAAACCGAACTGACTGTGATGATTATCGGTGAGAGTGGGACGGGCAAGGAATTGGTGGCGCGTGCACTGCATGATTATTCCAAACGCCGCAAAGGCCCTTTCGTAGCTGTCAACATGGCAGCGATCCCGCGTGAGCTGATCGAGTCCGAATTGTTCGGTCACGAGAAGGGCGCCTTCACCGGAGCGAGTGCGCGCATGGCAGGCCGCTTCGAGCAGGCTGAGGGGGGCACGCTATTCCTTGATGAAATCGGCGACATGCCGCTTGAAGCACAGACACGATTGCTGCGCGTTTTGCAGCAAGGCGAGTACACAAGTGTAGGTGGTCACACACCGATCAAATCGAATGTGCGGATCATCGCGGCAACCCATCGTGATTTGCGTCAGTTGATCAACCAGGGCCTGTTCCGCGAAGATTTGTTCTTCCGCCTCAACGTTGTGCCCATGCGCTTGCCGCCATTGCGTGAGCGTGCAGATGACGTGCCTGATCTCGTGCGGCATTTTCTTGTCAACGCGCAGCGCGAAGGCCTGCCACAAAAGGACATCAACCAGGAAGCACTTGATCGCCTGAAGACCCACAGCTGGCCAGGTAACGTGCGCGAACTTGAAAACCTGATCAAACGTATGACTGCAATGGAAGTGGACGATGTAATTTCGCGTGCCTCAATTGAGCGCGAACTTGCCCAAGCCCCAACATCATTGCCAATGGGGCAAGTGGCGAATGCCGACATGGAACTGTCTGATTTCGTCGAGGCTTATCTCAATCAGCAGTTTGCTAAAGCTATGCCTGCCGATGGCCTGTACGAGCGGATTCTCGCTGAAATTGAGCCTCCACTCCTGCGTGCTGCCCTGGCTGCGACAGGAGGCAACCAATTGCGCGCAGCTGATCTGCTCGGCATCAACCGCAATACTTTGCGTTCCAAATTGCGTGATCGCGATGTGCGTGCCGTGCGTGGTTGGACAGGCATTCGACAACCCGGTTGAAGCCCGCTATGGCGTTAAAAAAATGGGGAACATTATGTCGGTCGAGAGTGATATTGCGCTGATCAAGCAACAGGAACGTGAATTGCAGTTCACGCGCTTCAACGAAGACGACGCGTGGGCACTTGGCATGTTAATGCGCGAGACGGCAGTCACTCAGAAGCTCCCCATCGTCATTGATATTCGCATGGGTGCACGGCCGTTGTTCTATACTGCTCTCGCCAACACCGCTGAAGACAATGCCGACTGGGCGAGGCGCAAGATCAATTCTGTCATGAAGAGCCACGCGAGTTCCTATCGCCTGTACCTGGAAGACCACGCGACTGGACGTTCTTTTGTCGAGTTGCGGGGCCTTGCCCCTAAGGATTATGTAGTTGCTGGTGGCAGCTTTCCAATCAACATCAAGAATGTTGGCGTAGTAGGAACGGTGACGGTTTCCGGTATTCCGCAGCGCAAGGATCACGGTTTTGTTGTTGAGTGCCTGTGCAAATTTCTCAATGTTGATCACGCCAGCCTGGCACTTCCTCTCGAAGGTGAGTGATGGAGGGTGACTGGTTGTTCTGGCTGCTCGCCAGTCTTGCAACTTTGCTGGTTGGCGCATCGAAGGGTGGCGTGCCAGGTATTGGCATTCTTGCAGTGCCGGTCCTCTCGCAAGTGATTTCGCCCGTCGTTGCAGCAGGCCTGTTGTTGCCGATCTACATTGTCAGCGACATCTATGGACTTTGGTTATACCGGAAATCTTATAACCTTCGGATCATCAAAATTGTTGGAGTGGCTGCCACAATCGGCGTGTTGATCGGCTGGGCAATGGCGCAGTTCAACAACGACGCAGTCGTCAAACTGATCGTGGGAACGATAGGCCTGTGGTATGCAGCCGACATCTTTATTCAGGCACGCAAGAAAGGTGAAGTCATTCCGAAGCCCGCTGATGTGCCACGTGGCATGTTTTGGGGGACCATTGCCGGCTTCACAAGTTTCGTTGCACATGCAGGTGGAACGCCTTACCAAATGTATGTGCTTCCGCAAAAACTCGACAAGATGACCTATGCAGGTACGGCGACCATTCTTTTCACCTACATCAACCTGATCAAGCTGCCACCTTATTGGTTGTTGGGACAGATCAACCCCGGCAGTTTGAAGACGTGCCTGATCCTTGCTCCAATCTCATTTTTCGGCGCATGGGCAGGATATCGCTTAACCAAGGCATTGCCATCCAGTTGGTTTTTCCGCTTTGTAGAAGTGGCCCTTTTCCTGGTGTCGCTGAAACTGATATATGACGGCAGCCGCGCATTTGTATGAGGGGATTCATGCGACTGAAATTTTACACATTGGACGTTTTCACATCGGTAAAATTCGGTGGTAATCCATTGGCTGTTGTTCTGGGTGCCGATGACCTGACGACCGAGCAGATGCAAACCATCACCCGTGAGTTCAATCTTTCGGAAACAACATTTGTGATGAAGCCAACCGATCCATTGAGTTCGGCCAAGGTGCGTATTTTTTTTCCGGGTGGCGAAATGCCTTTTGCAGGCCATCCCACTTTGGGTACTGCTGTGCTTCTGGCTGACCTTTCAGCAGAAGATGATCAGCCTTACCGTGCCAATATTGTGCTGGAATTGAAGGCTGGCCTCACGCCTGTTTCAGTCTTGAAGGATGACAAGGGATTTTTCGCAACCTTGTCCGCCCCAGTCATTCCTTTTGTACCCGAAGTGAAAGCGCCCACACCTGAAGCCATGGCCAAGGCGTTGAACCTGAAGTCAAGCGACATAGGTTTTGATGATCACCGCATTGCAGTCATCGAGGCGGGTCCACGCTTTCTGTTTGTGCCAGTGAAATCGCGTGAGGCACTCGTCCAGTCACAAATCATCCAGCCCAACTGGTCAAAGTTGCTTGAAAAAATGCCTGATGTTGTTGGCGTCTATCTCTACACGCGCGGTGGAGACAATTCGAAAACCTCATTCCGTGCGCGGATGTATTCGCCGACAGGTGGAATTCCAGAAGATCCCGCAACAGGCTCAGCTACGGCGATGCTCGCATATCAAATGCTCAAGCATGAAAAGCCAGGCGATGGCACACATCACTGGCAATTGGAGCAGGGCTATGAAATGGGCCGTCCATCCGATCTCGTACTGTCAGCCGACATTGCAGACGGCGCACTGAAATCAGTGCGCGTCAGCGGAAGTGCAGTCCGAATGATGGAGGGTACTTTGGACGTCTGATTATTCGATGCCGAGCATTGCGATAACTTCAGAAGTTACTGCAACGCCTTCTTCTTCGTTACCAGCGCCACAGAGCTGGACAGCCTGGCTGCGCATGTCTTCAATCTGGGACTTCTGATCGGCGTCCAATTGCTTTTCGGTCAAAGCAACATCGATCTTTGCGATGTCTTCCTTGCAATCAGCAAATGCCGAGGTGGCAGTTGCGAGAGAAATAGCGGCGAAGAAAAGACCAGTACGAATCATGTTTCTGCTGTCCCTGTTGCAGTTGATTGGCCACAGCATAGCCAGCAATTGTGACAGGAGTAGGGAAGCACTGCAGCAGTTCACTGCATGCTTAACAAGGTCAGCAGAGATGCAAACTCAAACCGAATTAAGTGACTTATCGCACTTGTACCCAGCTGGTCGTGGAGAACTGAGGGATCCAGTTGTCGCTTGAATGCAGGCTGAAACATCGCCACCGCGGCCTACATCCAACAGCATCTCAAGCTGTGATTTGGATGCTTCGTCGATTCCTTGCTGGGCAAGGCCAGTTTCAGCGCGACTGACGAGTTCTGTGCAGGCATCAGCAGCTTGAGCAGAAAAGGATACGCCAAAAAGCATCATCCCGGCGAGGCAGATTGATTTGAATACATGGTTCATTTCACGTCTCCTTATCCCGTCCGGGCGCAGGCTAACACAAAACACACAATGATCAAACAGAAGGCTTATCACAATTTGTGGCTTCGGGTTTTGGGGTCGAAAGCGAGCCTGCGGCCACATCCTGGCAGGCCAGCAAATTGCCGCTCCGGCCAGTTTTCAGCATCTCTTGCAGGCGGTCCTTGACCACATCGTGGAGTTTGTTGGCTTGCAGGCCCGATTGCGCCTGTTTCACCAGATCCGAGCAAATACTCTCATCGGCCTGTGCTGGAATTGCACCACAAGCTACAAAAAACGCTAATGCCTTTACACACTGTTTCATGACCCAAACTCACTTGTACTGTTCTGGATCAAAGGTTTAAGGAATTGTTAAGGGATTTGTCACGCTAAAAAATAAGTTGTGCTTAAGGCCATATCTCGACGGCGGTGCTTGAGTTCGATATATGAGGTGAATCGGGCGCGGCTGGACTTTTTTTGAGGTAATGTGTTTTGAGAAAAAGCTTTTTTGCGGTCGCCTTGTTGGCCGGACTGTCATCAAGTGCTGCTGAAGCCGCGCGTATTGATGTCGTGATCTCCAAATCTACCCAAAAGATGACTGTCATGGTAGATGGCCAGGTCGAATATGTTTGGCCCGTTTCCACAGGGGCAACCGGTTACGATACGCCAAGCGGCAAGTTCAAGGCCTTTCGCATGGAGGAGGATCATGAATCGAAGGAATGGGACAACGCCCCAATGCCACATTCAGTATTTTTTACTGTACGCGGCCACGCCATTCATGGCTCTTACTCAAAACGCATTGGCCAACGCGCCTCGCATGGCTGCGTGCGCCTAAGTCCCGGCAATGCCGAAACATTCTATTACCTCGTCGAGGAGAATGGGTTGGGCAACACCCATGTGACGGTGAAGGGCGGCTTTTTTGACTCAGCATTTAGTTCACCTGCACCAAGTTCGAGCAGCAGATTGTTTGGATCGCGTCCAAATCCGGTTGGTGTTTTGCGGACCAAGCTGAACAAGGCTGATGCGCGTTTGAAGCGCGCGCCAAGCTTCTCAGAACTCCTGTTTGGGAGGAGGGCAGTGAAACCAGTTGCTCCCGCCAAAAACATCGTCGCAAAAAAACCGAAGAAAAAGAAATTGGTGGTCAGCAGCAACTAAAGCCCGTTTGCTTTAGCCTTATTCCACAGCCCGTCCATTTCTTCGAGGCTGGATTGCGCAGGCGTTTTGTTTGCCTCAGCTAACTTGCTCTCAATGAAAGCGAAGCGCCGTTCAAACTTGGCATTAGCACCACGCAGTGCTGCTTCGGGGTCTATACCGTAGTGGCGCGCAAGATTGGCCAACACGAACAGCATGTCGCCCAATTCCTCGGCACGTTTTTCCGGCGGTGCTTCCTTGAGCTCGGTGATTTCCTCGGCGAGCTTGTCGAACACGAAATCAACATGCGGCCAGTCAAAGCCAACTTTGGCGGCCTTGGCTTGCAGCTTCAAAGCGCGTGTGAGGCCGGGTAGGGCGAGCGGAATGCCGTCGAGAGTGCCCTTGCGTGCTTCACCTTTGGCAGCGCGTTCCTTCGCTTTGTTTTCTTCCCAGAAGCCCTTGGCAACACCTGCTGATCGCGCAGCCTCATCGCCGAACACGTGAGGATGGCGGCGGATCATCTTGGTGTTCACACCTTCGAGCACATCAGCAAAAGTGAACGCGCCTTCCTCAGCGGCGATCTGCGCGTGATAGACGGGCTGCAAAAGAAGATCACCCAGCTCCTCGCACAAATGTTTGCGGTCACCGGTCTGAATGGCATCAGCAACCTCATAGGCCTCTTCGATAGTGTAAGGCGCTATTGTTTCAAACGATTGCTCCAGGTCCCAAGGACACCCGGTCACCGGCGTACGCAACGCCTGCATGATGGCAAGCAGCGTCTCGATCTTGCGCGGGTCCATGGTCGTTGGGTCTTGGGTCATTAGAATTCTCCGTCAGCCAAGAGGGTACTCGTATCTCTCTATCTGAACGTCGGTAGATATTTTCAATTGATCAATTTGACTCTGCGTAAGCTGTACTTGGTTAGCCATCTAAATTGCCCCCATGTCGCCGAAACGGCCTTATTTCTGCCACTCAACAAATTGTTTTTCGATCATTTGTGTTATTTCGCGCCATTTCGACATGACGCTACTGGGACCAGCGTAAATGATGGCCACACCAGTGTGTCGATTGAAAGTCCTGACCTGAACAAGATGCTCCAAATCACGAACGTTAACGTTGTACACAGGGTCTGACTCCGCAACGTAGTCAACGGACTCTTTGATATCTCCAGTTAGAGAGCTTTGCACAATTCTCGTTAGACCAAATATTTGGTCGATTTTTATTGTCTGTCCTGGAAAGACGGTCTTTGCGTTATTCAGTATATTGAAGGTCGTTGTTTTTAAGCTATCAACCTCATCAACGCTATCGAGTTGAAATTGTTTAAGGTGAGACACTTGAATCGGAATTCGTTCCGGATCAAATTCTCTCACCGCCGTTGGAAAATATGAGAACATGGCTTGAGGTGCATATTCACCCGATGGAAAACAGAAATAATAGCCGAACCATTCCGCATCATAGACTATGCCCTTGTGCCATCCCAATCGCGTTCCAAGATATCCAAGTGGAACATGGAGTTCTATACCCGAGCTCAGTCGAAAAGTTATGATTTCATCCAAGTTGTATTGCTTTTTCATCAGTTTGTCCGCGAACTTGTTTTCACCTGGTAACGCACAGGCTTTTGCACTTTGGACACTAAAGAAAGCTACGAAAAGGCACGACACCAAATGAAGCGCAGTACCTCTTGGTATAACTCGGTCAATAAAGTCAGTCCCGTCCGCCATGTTATTCTCCTGTGTTTGTACAGTCTTCGCTGGACACATAGGATGTCACAGCTAAGTTTTCTGCAATTAGGAAGGTGTTTGAAAGCAGGCGTAAACTGTTTGGATTTCCAGGAATGTTGCAATACGCGTTCAATGGAAACACTGTTTCGCCACCAATTTCAGACTTGATCCAAGCGTCTCCCCTCGCAAAGACGGTGCCGGCGAATGCAAACGTATAACCACAATCAGATTTGCTGCAATTTGCACTTACATAAGTCAGGCACTTGTTCCCCTTACAAAACTCCTTTTGCCGGTTTTGAACGATCAAAAAAAGTTCATTCTCGTAGTAGACTGCACCGATAGCGAAATTTCTTAACGCAGCTGGAAGGTTTGACGCTATTTCATGGGTAACAGGTTTTTCAACTGTGAGCGCAAATGAATAAGTGAAGGCAGCTCCTGAAACGAAACAGCTCAGAGTGAAGAAAACGCTAGCGCAAAAAAACCGAAAAAAGTGTGGCCATTGTTTCATGACGTCAGCTGTACCATGTCAACGGTTTCACCGCTTGTCATTAAGCGCCAAGCGGCACTGCCTGCTTGCTCGGCTGACGAAAAACCTAGGCCTGCATAGTTCTTTTCAAATGCGGCGATCGGCGCATAGGCTGTCCAGGCGTCTATGCTGATGCCATGGTTGGCAAAAACATCGCCGTGATAATTTCGGATTTCTTTGAAATCGAGTTCGCGTCCGTTTGCATCACTTCGCGCCCGCAAATCGGCCTGCATAAGCGAGATGCCGATTTGATCTGCAAGGGCACGATCGACATTGACGCCTTGCCAAGAAGCCATGTTGACCAGGAAGGCATTTGCCATGCGGCAAGCTGCGCCTGAACTGTACAATGCGCACGCCTCGGCGCCAGTGATAGCAAGAGAAAATGCAGCAGCGGTAGTTGCAATCCGGCCTCTACCAACATCCAAGTGCATCCATCAACTTCCCATTCTAGCAAAGCAAATATTTCGCGGCTAAATACACTGAATTCGTATGCCCACAATCAGATATTGACGTTCGGAAAGTCACTTTCCGTTCAACACAAACGTATTTAGCTGTTGAAATATAATAATCTAATTGATTTCGCATAATATATATTATGGAATATATTTGTTATCAATGCGGCTAGTACCACAATCAATAAATCCAGCCCCATCAAGCCTATAGACTAAAACCCTCGTGCTCTGCATCAACGACTTTCATGCCGTCAAAGGCTGGCTCCACCCCCTCGGGCAGCTCCTTCAGCAAGGTCGCATAGTCCATGTCATTGTGCATGTTGGTGAGGATGGCGCGCTTGGGCTTCATGCGATCGATCCAGCCTAGCGTCTCTGGCAAAGAGAAATGGCTGGGATGACCCGTGCGGCGCAGCGCGTCGACAATCCAAAGGTCAAGACCCTCAAGGTATGGCAAGGCGCTATCGGGTATCGCGTTGACGTCTGGCGTATAGGCCACGTTGCCGAAGCGAAAGCCAAGCGCATTGATGTTGCCGTGTTGCACGTTGAAGGCACGACCAGCAATCACGCCACCAGCGCCATGGGTTCGGATTTTCTGGCCGGGCTTGATCTCCATGGGCTCGATAATGGGCGGATATTCGCTGCCTTGTGGCTGCACGAAGCAATAGGCAAATCGCGTGGTCAGCATCGCCATGGTTGGCGCATCTGCCCACATCGGAATTCGCTTTCGTTGCTTGAGATAATAGCCACGCACCTCATCAATGCCATGGGTGTGATCAGCGTGCTCATGCGTGTACCAGACAGCATCGAGCGTGTCGGCTTTAGCGCGTAGCATCTGTTCGCGCATGTCTGGCGATGTGTCGATGAGGACGCGTGTGATGCCTGTGTCGGATTTGGATTCCACCAGCAAGGAACAGCGTAAACGCCGATTTTTGGGCTCGTTTGGATCGCATGTGCCCCAATCGCCAATGATGCGTGGCACCCCACCGGACGAGCCGCAGCCCAGTATGGTGAAGCTCAGGCTCAAACAAATCCCTCAGGCCGTGTGGCTTTGTTGAACAGCGTGAAGAAATTGTCGGACGTGGCGCGGGCAGCCTCATCGCGTGTGATGCCTCGCACGCGCGCAAGCTCTTCCAGGGTCTTGGCAACAAATGCAGGCTCGTTCTGCCGCCCACGAAATGGCACGGGTGTGAGAAACGGCGCATCGGTTTCAACCAGGATACGATTGAGCGGCAAAGCCTTAGCAGTGGCGCGCAAATCGTCGGCGTTTTTGTAAGTAAGGATGCCGGAGAAAGACACGTAAAGCCCGAGCTCGACGCCTTTCTCAGCGAGCCATTGCTGCGATGTAAAGCAATGCAGCACGGCCTTGAACGCGCCCTTGTTCATTTCTTCTTCGAGCACGCGCGCCGTATCTTCCTCAGCCTCGCGGGTATGGATGACCAATGGCAATCCGGTTTCGCGCGCGGCCGCAATGTGATTGCGAAAGCCTGTCATCTGCGCATCGCGTGGGGAGTTATCGTAGTGATAGTCGAGGCCAGCTTCGCCAATGCCAACGACGCGTGGGTTATGGGTGAACTTCACAAGGTCGGAAACGCTGATATCCAGCTCCTCATGCGCATTGTGAGGATGCGTGCCTACCGTACAGAAAACATTGGGATATTTCTCGGCAATGGCAAGCACGCCATCGAATTTCCGCACGCGCGAGCTGATGGAAAGGGCCATGCCTACACCAGCTTCCGCCATGCGCGCCAGAATATCGTCCAGTCGGTCCTCAAGGCCTTCATAGTCGAGATGACAATGGCTATCGACGATCAGATTCATGCCGCTGGCTTGTCCTCGTCGATGTAGCGCGGGAAGATCGGCGAAGGAGCAGGGAGCCCCCTACCCGGCTCCAGCCGCTCTGCAAAATGTACAAACGCGCGCTTGTCTTCAGCCACATTCAGCACGTCCAGAAGCTTTGCCGCTGACGTTGGCATGACAGGCTGGATGAGAAGGCCGACCATGCGCAAGACTTCCGCCGTGACGTAGAGCACAGTCTCCATGCGGTCAGGATCAGTCTTCTTCAGCGCCCAGGGTTCCTGGCCAGCGAAATAGCGGTTGGCATCCGCGACCACACGCCAGATCGCATCCAGCGCCTTGTGCGGCTGGTACAAAGCAAACTGCGCGCGTGCTTCAGCCATCAAGGCATCAGCGCTAGCCAGCATTTCCTTGTCAGGATCACTGAGCGCACCAAGCTTTGGAACTACAGCACCGCAGTTCTTGTTGATCATCGAGAGCGAACGCTGCGCGAGATTGCCGAGATCGTTGGCAAGATCAGCATTGATGCGCGCGACAATTGTTTCATGGCTGAACGAGCCATCGTTGCCCCACGGCACATCGCGCATGAAATAGTAGCGGATATGATCGACACCGTAGCGCTCGACGAGATCGCGGGGTGCCACCACATTGCCTGTGGACTTCGACATCTTCTCGCCCTTGTTGAACAAGAAGCCGTGGACGACGATGTTCTTGGGCAAGGGCAAACCTGCCGACATCAGGAAGGCCGGCCAGTAGATTGCGTGAAAGCGCACGATGTCCTTGCCAATCACATGTGCCGCAGCTGGCCAATAAGATGCGAGCTTGTGGGCAGCATCTGGAAAGCCTGTTGCGGTGATGTAATTCGTCAGCGCATCGACCCAAACATACATCACGTGCTTTGGCGCACCAGGAACAGGAATGCCCCAATCAAACGTGGTGCGGCTGATCGAGAGATCATTGAGACCGCGCTCCACAAATGAAATCATCTCGTTGAGATATTGGCTGGGCGTTACGAAATCAGGCTGCGTGCGATAGAGTTCAAGCAGTGGCTTTGCGTATTTCGAGAGTTTGAAGAAATAGCTTTCCTCTTCCACCCACTCCACAAGCGTGCTTGTCTTGATCGAAAAGCGGCGTGCTTCCCGTTCCTCTGTCTCGTCCTCGTCGTAGTAGGCTTCATCGCGCACCGAATACCAGCCGGAATATTTCGATAGATAAATGTCTCCAGCAGCTTCCATGCGCTGCCAGATCGCCTGCACCGATGCCTTGTGCCGCGCCTCGGTGGTGCGCACAATATCATCAGTCTTGGCGTCGAGCATGTCGCCCATTTCGACGAACAGATCAGCTGTGCGATCCGCCAACTGCTGTGGCGAAATTCCCTCACGAGCAGCCGTTTGCTGCATCTTTTGGCCGTGCTCATCCATGCCGGTGATGAACATCACGTCAGCGCCATCAAGCCGCTTGAAGCGCGCAAATATGTCAGTGGCCAGTCGTTCATAGGCGTGGCCAATATGTGGCGCGCCATTGGCGTAAGGAATCGCAGTGGAAATCAGGTATTTTTCGCTCATGGGGCTCTCAATGCCCCACAATTACGCGACCTTCAAGTCGTGATCAGTGCATCATCGACGCGGCGGATCATCTGGGCCAACGTTGCGCGTCGATCCAGATTGTAGCCATCACTGATGCGGCTGGCTTGTGCCAGTTCAGCATGAAGTGCTGAAAGTTTCTCCGAGTGGCGGTTGATCGCCTCTTGCCCGAGCCAGTCAAGCATCAAGTTGGTGAAGACCTCCATGTCTTCGCCTTGCGGTCCGCGTGGACCAAACTGATTGATCACGAGTTGGTCGAGATGGTTCTGCCGCTTGGCCACTTGTTCACGGAGTTTTTGGAATACGCGAGCCGCTGGTGACACCAACAGAGACAAGGCCAGTCCGGGTGAGCCATGTGCCAATCCCGCAGCGGCTGCTATTTCTTCCGGCTTTGCATCAAGTTCCAGCCTATCAAGCACGTTTCGGGTTTCAGCTATTTTCAATTCGGTTAGTTTGAGCTTCATGCAGCGTGAACGCAGGGTGCGCAGGGTCCGACCGGGTTGATTGACCAGCAACAGTAACAGCACCTTGGGTGGCGGTTCTTCGACGAGTTTCAACAGAGCATTGGCTGACTCGCTATTGAGATCGTCAACCACATCTACAATGCCAACACGCCAACCACCACGACTTGCGGTTTTGCCAAAAAACGAAATCAAGTCGCGCACATCATCAACGGCGATTTCACCACGAAGTTTGACGGGTTTGGTCTTGGTGAGACCGCGCTCCAGCACAAAAAGATCAGGGTGCGATCGCGCTGCGATCCAGCGGCGGGTTTGATCATCATTACCCAAAACATGGGCGGCCAATTTGTATGCGAGTGTGGCCTTGCCAATCCCCGCTTCACCAATCAGCATCCACGCATGATGCGGTTTGCCTCCATCGAATGCGTTGACCAAAGACTGAAATGCCTCCACGTGGCCTATCAACATTTCACGGTGGCGCGGATGAAGCCCAGTTTCGCGCGGATCGATGACATCTTCAGCCATGGAAAAGTGGCTCCACGTGCCCCCAAATTGCAGCGCTCACAACTTCGATGGATTGGTTGGCATCAATCAACTTGCAACGATCGGGGTCGATTTCAGGTAGCGCACAGAACCCTTCCCGCAGACGCTGATGAAATTCCAAGCCCTTGCGCTCATAGCGATCTTCGAACCCTGCACCGCGCGCGCCAGCACGTTCCAAGCCAAGCTTGGGATCGAGATCAAACACCAATGTGAGATCGGGGATTGTATCGCCAACAATGGTCTCAGCCAGTGCTGCAATCAGCGAGGGCGCAGCACCACCTGCGTGCCCCTGATAGATCAGCGTTGAGTCAAAATATCGATCACACAAAACAGTCTTTCCTGCAGCCAGTGCGGGCCGAATGACATCGCGCAAATGCGCATCACGCGCAGCATAGTTCAACAATGCTTCGGCATTCGCCGTCCATGCATCAACGCTGCCGTTGACAAGCAAATTGCGCACCGCTTCCCCCTGCGGCGTACCGCCAGGTTCGCGCGTGTTTACAACATCGATGTCACGCGCTCTGAGCCGTTCAGTCAGCAATATGAGATGCGTTGACTTTCCCGCACCCTCACCACCTTCAAATGTGATAAACAGGCTTTTAGCCACCGAGCACCATCATCATGAGACTGTCGGCGGCTTTGCGCCACATCGACTCTATTGCGGGAACATCCGATTGTACGCGAACGGGATGCTCGGCAAGCACGCGCCCTGCAACGATGACACGAACTTTACCTACATCGCTTCCTGCCTTTACGGGAGCGAGCAACGGGCCCGGATATTCAAGTTTTACTTCGACCGTTTCCTGCTCTTTTGGAGATAAGGCTACTTTGAATTCATCAGGAATTATGAGATTGACACTTCTTGTCTCTCCGCCCCAGACGCGTGCCGTGCCGACAGCATCACCAGATTCATAAACAATAAACGGCTTGAATTGGCGAAACCCCCACTCCATCAATTTCTGCGATTCAGTTTTGCGGTCTTCAGCTTTCTCGAGCCCTGCAACCACCATCAGAAGACGGCGTCCATCGCGCGCAGCGGTGCCTACAAGGCCATAGCCAGCATCTTTAGTGAAGCCAGTTTTCATGCCATCAGCACCCTGAAAATCCTTGAGCAAGGGATTGCGATTGGCCTGCGTGATCTTGTTCCAGGTAAACTCCGGTTCGCCATAGATCTTGAAATAGTTTTGGTGGTTCTGCAGTATGTAGCTGGCAACAATACTGAGGTCCTTGACACTCATCACGTGATTGGGGTCAGGAAGTCCAGTCGAGTTTGCAAAGGTTGAATTCAACAAGCCAAGTTCTTTCCCCTTGGCGTTCATGCGCGTAACAAATGCAGCTTCCGATCCCGCAATACCCTCAGCGAGAATAATACAGGCATCGTTTGCCGACTGAATGATTGCACCGCGTATCAGATTTATAACGCTGACCTTTGATCCCACATTGGCGTACATCGTCGATGAACCAGAAGGCGCGCCGCCAAGCTGCCAGGCATCTTTGCTGACCAGAATTTCCTGTTCCTCTTTCAATTCGCCGGACTTCAGAAGATCAAATACGATCGCCTGCGTCATCAATTTGCTCATGCTGGCAGGCTGGATCGATTTGTCGGCATCCTTTTCGTATAGGATTTCGCCCGTCGCTGGATCCAGAAGGATTGCCTGGGGGGCTTTGCTCTCAAATGTAGGCGGAGCCTCTTGTGCAAAAGAAGCTGCGCCGAGCCAAAGCATGGCCAAGCAAAACAGAAAGGACTTGAGTGTGACGCGTTTCATGCGACAACACTAGCTGAGGAGCTTTGGAAAGTGAACAGAGACGCGTCACTTTATGGCCGGTCACTCACAGGTGAAATTTCTCCCGAAATTTGTGCAAACGACTTGGCTTCAACGGTTTTGCGCAATTGTGCAATTGATGCTCCACTCTTGAGCTTCCGGTTCATTGCCGCAAGGTGGTTGCCCTGATCATTAAGTGGTGCAGGTCCGATCCATTGTACGCGCACCTGGGCTTTGCCCCTGTTCTGGAAATCCAGTGTTGCTGCAGATTTCTTCGAGAGATCGATAATGCGCGTGTCTACAAAGGGACCACGGTCATTGATGCGCACGATGATCTCAAGGCCGTTTTCAAGGTTGGTGACCTTCGCGTAGCTTGGCAACGGCAATGTGGCGTGTGCTGCGGTCAAATCATTCATGTTGAAGTATTCGCCATTCGAGGTTTGGCGAGCATGAAACGCTTCGCCGTACCAGGATGCAACGCCTGTCTTGTCGTATTTCGAATCGGCCTTGGGTTCGAACCAAACGCCAGCAACCTGATAAGGTTTGCCCAAGTGTGTGCGCCCGCCACCGCGCGGAATCGGCCCTGGGCCCTTCCAATGTGGACTACCGGTTCCCGCAAAAGGGTCAAGTTTTGTGGGAGCAAGAAGCGCCATGGTTTCGGATGGTGCATAAGAACAGCCGGCAAGGCCAACGGTCGCCAACAGGGCGACCAAAGTCAGAATACGCATGTTACTCACTCACAAAAAATACTGTGAAGGGAGTGTGCATCAGCGATGTAAATTTAGGGTTGGGGAAGGTGGTGAAGAAAAAGTAAAATCACGGCGACGGGGTGGGAGTCGGCGCTGGAGCCAGGGTAGACGTCGTGGAATTCAGACGTTCCAGATTTTTTGCGCCTGCATCAAGGCCGAGAGCACTGGCGCGCGCGTAAAATTCCTTGGCCTTTGCCGTATCACGCGCAACACCCCAGCCTTGCTCATACATCGCGGCAATATTGTTCATGCCCCACGCATCATTGGCGGCCACTGCCTTTTCAAAACTCTCGAGCGCCGATTTCAAATCTTGTTTCACGCCCTCGCCTTTGAGATACATCAAGCCGAGACTGTTGTGAGCGGGAGGATAGTTGCGTTTTGACGCTTCTTCATATTGCGCCTTGGCGCGTGCAAGATCCTTGATCACGCCATCGCCCAACTGATAGGATACACCAATCGCATAAGCTGAAGCGGGATGACCTTTGCTTGCTGCATCTTCGAACAGTTTCAGCGCCGCCAACTTGTCCTGTGGCAGGCCTGTTGCGCCAGTTCGTAACAACCGCGCCAATCGGTACTGTGATTCAATGTGGCCATTGAGAGCGGCCTCGCGATACCAGCGGGCTGCTTGGAACACGTCGATCTTGACGTCGATGCCCTTTTCCAACGCTTCAGCGACAGCAAAGCGCGCATCATTATCCCCAGCTTTGGCCAACTTGGCTTTCTTTGCGAAGGGCAAGGTTTGCAGGGTTTCGCTTTGCGCAATTACAACCTGAGGCGCATGCACCAGGCCAAGGGCAAGCACCCCCACGCGAATCGCACGCAAAAGCTCACTCACGGGTTTGTCGCCTAATCCCATTTGGCTTGGTTATTTGACCCGAATAAAGTTCATTTTCTTGGAGAACGGCCCCCAGTGCCCCTTCACCAGCAAAGTATCACCACTCATGACTGCAGTCGAACGATAAAGTTTGCCATCATCGGCATTATAAATTTTGCCAATCCAACGCTTGTCGCCGTCAGGAATCATGCCGTTGATGATTTGCAATCCGATCAACGGTCGGCTTCGCAATGACGGATTGGGATTTTCCTTGTCGACCTTAGGCTTGCCTTGCTTGTTCAGGGGTTTAGCCATGCCAACAATCTTCACGCAAACGTTTGGTTCGCCGCAATAACTGACCTCGACTGTAACCTTGCCATTTTCCATGCGCCAAGTGCCAAGGGGGGTTGCCGCTTCAGCAGCATGTGCACCACTTGCCACAAGCAGTGTCAATGCAGCAGCAGTGAATCCCGGTATCAAATTCATTGTCTTCATCTCTGGTCTCCAGCTTTCGTAACACCGGATTGACGCTTGTGGCGTCTCCATGCAAACTCACCTTGTTTCAGCAAAAAATTGCCCCCGGAGCAAGCCATGGATAGAGCCCAATCACATCAATCCAAAAATCCCAATGACAAAGCGGAATGGCAATTGCGTGTTGACCTTGCGGCAGCTTTTAGGCTGGCAGCCCGAAATGATTGGCACGAGGCGGTGGCAAACCACTTCAGCCTCGCAGTTTCCGCCGATGGTAAGCAGTTTCTGATGAACCCGCGGTGGCGACATTTTTCGCGCATCAAAGCCTCGGAGTTACTGCTGCTTGATGCCAATGATCAATCGACCATGTCACGGCCCGATGCGCCTGACCTTACTGCCTGGTCGTTGCATGGTCGCCTGCACGCCAATCTTCCGCAAGCCCGATGTATCATTCACCTGCATCCTCCTTACGCAACGGCGATTGCTTCGCTCGCAGATCCCGAGATCAAGCCAATCGACCAGAACACTGCGCGCTTTTTCAACCGTGTGGCCTATGACATGAGCTATGGTGGCATGGCGAATTCTGATCAAGAGGGAGATCGCATTGCAAAGCTGATGGGTAATAAGCAAGTGATGATGATGGGTAATCACGGGGTGCTCGTGTGTGCTGCAACGGTCGGCGAAGCGTATGATATTTCCTATTATCTCGAACGTGCCTGCCGCAATCTCGTTCTCGCCTACCAAACAGGCCAGAAGCTGCATGTAATGAGTGATGCAGTTGCCGAGAAGACGGCACAGGAGTGGCAATCCGAGCCGGAGATGTTTCAGGTTCATTTCGAAGAAATGAAGCGCTTATTGGACAAGGACGATCCATCCTATGCGGATTGAGATTCATGGCTGAAGCACGCTTCCTGAAGTCGATGTCCGAAATTTCAGCCGCAGACTGGGACCGTCTGGCCAACCCCGATGGGCAACCGTTCAATCCATTCGTCTCGCATGCCTTTCTGGCAGCAACAGAGCAATCGGGCTCTGCGACTGCCAAAACAGGTTGGGCCGGTCATCACCTTGTTTTGAAAGAAAGCGAAACCGCAGTTGGAGCGGTACCGTGCTTTCTCAAGTCTCACTCCATGGGCGAATATGTTTTCGATCACGGCTGGGCTGATGCTTATGCGCGCGGCGGCGGGGACTATTATCCAAAGCTGCAAGTCTCAGCGCCTTTCACACCGGCCAAGGGCCCTCGCCTTCTTGCGACAACGCATGATGCAAGAGTGAAGCTGGCGAAAGCGCTGATTATTGAATGTGATGCGCTTGGCATATCTTCCGTGCACGCAACGTTTCTGAACGAAGCCGATAGCGAAGCCTTTGCGGCGAGCGGATTCCTGATCCGCAATGACATCCAGTTTCACTGGCAAAATAATAGCTATGCGGACTTTGATAGTTTTCTTGCGTCACTGGCATCGGCCAAACGCAAGAATATTCGCAAGGAACGAAAGGCAGTCCTTGAGTCAGGCATCACTTTGGAGCGTTTGACAGGCGATGCTTTGCGCGATGAGCATTGGGATCATTTCTATGCGTTTTACATGGACACCGGCTCCCGCAAATGGGGCCGCCCCTATCTGACGCGGGATTTCTTCGCGCGCATCCACGACACGATGCGCGAACATGTCTTGCTGGTGATGGCCAGGCGGGAGGGCCGCTACATCGCAGGCGCTCTCAACTTCATCGGTGGAGACACACTTTATGGCCGAAACTGGGGCTGCCTCGAGAACCATCCCAATCTCCATTTTGAAACCTGCTACTATCAGGCGATCGATTTCGCCATTGAGCGTGGATTGAAAGTGGTTGAAGCTGGTGCGCAAGGCGATCACAAACTGGCGCGTGGCTATGTGCCCGTCAAAACCACTTCAGCGCATTATCTGGCACATCCGCAGTTGCGCCGCGCTGTTGACCAGTATTTGAAACAGGAGCGCGCTGCCGTTTCACACGAGCAGGAATTGCTCGCTGCGCACACGCCATTTCGCCAGGAACAAGGCCAGGAACAAGAATGATGATAAACTACGATCCCAACAACATCTTCGCCAAAATTCTGAGCGGCGAAATTCCATGCCACAAAGTATACGAGGACGAGCACGCGCTCGCATTCATGGACGTGATGCCGCAATGCGACGGGCATTGCCTGGTCATTCCCAAAGCGCCTTCACGCAATCTTCTGGATGCTGATCCGCAGACTCTGGCAGTGTTGATGGCCAACGTACAGAAGGTCGCGCGTGCAGCTGTGTCGGCGATGCAGGCCGATGGCTTCCAGATCAGGCAGTACAACGAAGCCCCTGCAGGTCAGACGGTGTTTCACTTGCACGTTCACATTCTGCCGGTGAAAGAAGGCATTGCCCTCAAGCCGCACACCGGCAAGATGGCCGATCACGCAATTCTGGCAGCGCAAGCAAAGGCAATATCAGCCGCCATATTGTGACTACTTGACTGGCTCTTTGCGCTTTTTCTTCGCGACCTTCTTTTTGCCTTCCACTTTCATCGGCGAGCGGCCGCGTGGCAGGGCCTTGCGTTCTGCGGGCTTTGGTAGTGACAGCTCTTCATCGCGACTGAGGTAATGCAGATCAAGCTTGTCGTCCTTCAACAAGATACGAACAGTTCCACCCTTGGTGAGCTTGCCGAACAGCACTTCTTCCGAGAGCGGTTTCTTGATGTGCTCCTGGATGACGCGGGCCAGTGGCCTTGCGCCCATCTGCTGGTCGTAACCTTTCTTCGCGAGCCAATCCGAAGCTTCGGCAGAGATTTCGATATTGATCTGGCGTTCTGCCAATTGTGCTTCGAGCTGCAGAACAAACTTCTCAACAACCTTGCGCACCACTTGCGGCGGCAGATGGCCGAATGGAATTATCGCGTCGAGACGATTGCGGAATTCCGGCGTGAACAGACGTTTGATCGCCTCTGTGTCATCGCCTTCGCGTACCGACGATCCAAAGCCAATCGCCTGACGCGCCAGATCAGCTGCACCAGCATTTGTGGTCATGATCAGGATGACGTTTCGGAAATCGACCGACTTGCCATTGTGATCAGTGAGCTTGCCGTGGTCCATGACCTGCAACAAAATGTTGAACAGATCAGGATGAGCTTTTTCCACTTCATCGAGCAGCAAAACGCAATGCGGATTCTGGTCGATGCCATCGGTAAGAAGGCCGCCCTGATCAAATCCAACGTAGCCCGGAGGCGCACCAATCAAGCGCGAAACGGAATGGCGTTCCATGTATTCTGACATGTCAAAGCGCAGCATTTTTACACCGAGCACTTCAGCAAGACGCTTGGCGACTTCGGTTTTGCCAACACCTGTAGGGCCCGAAAACAGATAGTTTCCGATTGGCTTTTCTGGTTCACGAAGACCTGCACGGGCGAGTTTGATCGCTGACGCCAAATCTTCAATCGCCTTGTCTTGGCCAAACACCAGACGCTTCAATTCGGACTCGAGATTCTTCAATACTGTTGCATCATCGCGCGAAACAGTTTTCGCCGGGATGCGCGCCATCGTGGCAATCGTCGCTTCTATCGCAGCGACATCAATTGTCTTGGGACGCTTCGATTCCTCTAGCAACATCAGCGATGCGCCAGTCTCGTCAATCACATCGATTGCCTTGTCTGGTAGTTTGCGATCCGCCATGTAACGCGAAGAAAGCTGCACAGCCGTTTCGATGGCTTCATCCGTGTACTTCACCTTGTGGAAGTCTTCGTAATAGGGTTTCAGGCCCTTGAGAATTTCGATGGCATCCGGGATCGAAGGCTCATTCACATCAATCTTCTGGAAGCGCCGCACCAATGCACGATCCTTCTCAAAATGCTGGCGGTATTCCTTGTAAGTCGTTGATCCGATGCAACGAAGTGTGCCACTAGCCAATGCTGGCTTCAACAGGTTGGATGCATCCATCGCACCACCACTCGTGGCCCCCGCACCAATGATCGTGTGGATTTCATCGATGAACATGATGGCGCCGGGCTTGGCTTCGATCTCTTTCATCACGGCCTTGAGGCGCTCTTCAAAGTCACCGCGATAGCGCGTGCCCGCAAGCAGTGTGCCCATGTCGAGCAGATAAACTGTGCAACCCTTGAGAACTTCAGGCACTTCATTATTGACAATCTTGCGCGCCAGGCCTTCGGCGATTGCTGTTTTGCCAACACCTGGATCGCCAACAAACAACGGGTTGTTTTTCTGGCGGCGGCAGAGAATTTGAATGGTGCGATTGACCTCGGCGTGACGGCCAATCAGCGGGTCAATCTTGCCATTGGCGGCCTTCTTGTTGAGGTCGACGCAATAGGCTTCGAGTGCGGACTGCTCTTGCTTGCCGCCCTTGTCCTTGCCGCCTTTGGTGTTGTTATTGGCGTGATGCTCCTCATCGCCATCACCATCAGCACCGCGCACGGCGCGCGATTCAGAAAGGCCGGTACGCTTGGCAATGCCATGCGAAATGTAGTTCACGGCGTCATATCGGGTCATTTCCTGTTCCTGCAGGAAGAATGCCGCATGGCTCTCGCGCTCTGCAAAAATCGCCACGAGCACATTGGCCCCCGTCACTTCATCACGGCCCGAAGATTGCACATGAATCATGGCGCGCTGAATGACGCGCGTGAACCCAGCTGTGGCTTTCGGCTCTTGTGCAGTTTCAGTGATGAGACTGGTCAATTCATTGTCGACGTGATCGACCAGATCGTCGCGCAGCTCATCAATATCAACGCTGCAGGCGCGCATCACTGCGATGGCATCCGGATCGTCAAGCAAAGCCAACAGCAAGTGCTCAAGTGTCACGTGCTCATGCCGACGTTCAGCAGCAATGGCGAGCGCCTTGTGGAGGGATTTTTCGAGCGAACGAGTGAATGTGGCCACGGGGAAGAACTCCTTGAACCAGTCAATATAAGCACGAATTTCCGGATTTGAAGGAAAATCGTCGACTAAATTTTCACAGCGTTAAGGCTCTGAAACTCAGTCTTTTTCCAGCGTGCACTGCAATGGGTGGCCATGCTTTCGCGCAAAGTCCATCACTTGTGTGACTTTGGTTTCGGCGACTTCAAACGTATAGACCCCGCACACGCCAACACCCTTTTGGTGGACATGCAACATGATGGTTGTTGCATCCTCAACCGACTTTGCAAAAAACGACTGCAGCACATGAACGACAAATTCCATCGGTGTGTAGTCGTCGTTCAGCAACAGCACCTTGTACATCGAAGGTTTTTTGGTTTTGGGCTCAGTACGCGTAATAACGCCGGTCTGGCCTTGGCCATCATCGTCGCGCTCAACCTTATCGTCTTTTCCTGCTGTCATGATATGTAATTTAGGAGCGATGCCCGTCAAATATCAAGCCCCTCGTCATCAACAAACTGCGCGCGCTCGGTAATGAAGTTAAATCGCTCCTCGGCCTTGTTGCCCATCAATTGTTCAACGATGCGCTGGGTCGAATTGCGTTCGGCATCGGTGAGGGTCACCTGCAACAATGTGCGCTTTTTGGGATCCATGGTGGTTTCCTTCAACTGTGCGGGCAGCATTTCGCCCAAGCCCTTGAAACGCGACACCTCGATTTTACCCCGACCGTTGAGCTCATTCTTTTCGATTTCGGCGCGATGACCCTCATTGCGCGCGTAGGCAACTTTTGCCCCTTGAGTCAATTTGTAGAGCGGCGGTACTGCGAGATAGAGATGCCCTTGATCAATAAGCTCAGGCATTTGGCGATAGAAGAATGTGATGAGCAATGATGCGATGTGCGCGCCGTCAACATCGGCGTCAGTCATGATGATCACTTTGTCGTAACGCAAATCTTCTTCGCGGTAACTTGCGCCCGTTGCTGCCCCAAGCGCTTGCGTGAGATCAGACAATTGCTGGTTCGCGGCAAGCTTTTCTTTGCCTGCATTTGCAACGTTGAGAATCTTGCCGCGCAACGGCAGCACGGCCTGGGTTTCGCGATTGCGCGCCTGCTTGGCAGAACCACCAGCCGAGTCACCTTCGACGATGAACAGTTCCGAGCCTTCGTGTTGTGTTGCCGAACAATCGGCGAGCTTTCCGGGCAGCCGCAATTTGCGCACGGCAGTCTTGCGTCCGACTTCTTTTTCCTGGCGGCGGCGCACGCGTTCTTCCGCGCGTTCGACAATCCAACCTAAAAGCTTGTCTGCCTGTGCAGGATGACCCGTGAGCCAATGATCGAAATGGTCACGAACCGCGATATCAACGATGCGGCCCGCTTCAACCGTTGCAAGCTTGTCTTTGGTCTGGCCCTGAAACTCTGGCTCACGGATGAAAATCGAAAGCATGGCACCAGATTGCACCATCACGTCATCAGCCGTGATGACACCAGCTTTTTTGTTATTCACCAGTTCAGCATAAGTTTTAAGCGAGCGTGTCAGCGCCGAGCGAAAACCGTACTCATGCGTGCCGCCATCACCTGTTGGAATGGTGTTGCAGTAGGACGACATGAAGCCATCGTCACCGGCAAACCAGGCAATCGCCCATTCCACTGATCCGTGCCCGCCTTCTTTTTCAACCTTGCCAGAGAAGATTTCATCGACAACACGTGTGTTACCTTCAAGCCGTTCCTCAAGAAAATCCTTGAGGCCGCCTGGAAAATGGAACACGGCTTCGGCTGGAATATCCTTGTCCTTGAGATGCACCTCAGCGCAACGCCAGCGAATTTCAACGCCGCCGAACAGATAGGATTTCGACCGCGCCATTTTATAAAGCCGCGAGGCCAGAAATGTCGTGCCACCCTTGCCGAAAATTTGTGGGTCGGGGATAAATTTCACCGTGGTGCCGCGACGGTTATTGGTCTTGCCCATATTCTTGATCGGGCCTTGCGAAACACCGCGCCGGAATTCTTGCACATAGAGCTGTTGACCGCGCGCCACTTCGACAATGAGATGCTCGGACAAAGCATTCACCACAGAAACGCCCACGCCATGCAAACCACCCGACGTGTCATAAACGCCGGAGTCAAACTTGCCGCCAGCGTGAAGCGTCGTCATGATAACTTCAAGGGCAGACTTCTTCGGAAACTTTGGATGTGGATCAACCGGAATGCCGCGGCCATTGTCGGTGACTGAGAGATAGCCATCGGCGTGGTATTCAACTTCGATGCGATTGGCGTGGCCTGCCACGGCTTCGTCCATCGAGTTGTCGATCACTTCTGCGAAGAGGTGATGCAGTGCTTTTTCATCAGTGCCGCCGATATACATGCCGGGCCGACGGCGCACGGGCTCAAGACCTTCGAGCACTTCGATATCAGCAGCCGTATAACTTTCTTCACCGCGCGACTTGGCGGAGACCTTTGGCAACAGCCTTGGCTTGTCGTCCTTTGGCGCGCCGCCAAACAGATCGTCGTCCTTGGCCTTGCGGGCTGGTTTGTTCATTTCGTCATCCATTCTCGAATCGTTCCGCCAGTATGGCTATCGTGCAGCCAGTTCGCAAACTTCGTCGCAAATTGGTGATTTGCACCTGAGGTGGCGGCGGTTTAGCCTGTACGACATGTTTCGGAAAACAATTTTTGTAACGATGATTTTGGCAACACCTCTGCATGCAGAGCCGGTGAAGCTCACAGGTGCCGAGATCACAACAGCGCTGAGTGATGTCACGCTCTTTGCAGGCGACAAGGCCGAGATCGAACAGATTTTCCAGAAATCCGGGCAGACAGTCTATATTGATCGTGGAAACATGTCGCAGGGCAGCTGGTTTGTTGAGGGCGATCAGTATTGCTCGCGATGGCCACCCGGCAATGGAAAATCCTGTTACGACGTGACGCGCGATGAAGACGCCATTACTTTTATCAGCGGTTCAGGTAACACTTACCCGATGCGGACAAAGAAATAGTCTTATAACTTTCGAGCGTTGCAATAAAAATCACTTGCGGCCACTAGCATTTGCTTTAATGCGCGCGCGCCGATGGAATTTCCGCGTGAGTACGACCTCCGGAAATTGACCAAGGCGGTTTTATTCTTTCACAACAGTTCGGGAGAACAAAATGGCGCAGTGGAAAAAACTTGTCTCGTGGGATGGCCCCATCGTGATGATCGGCTTTGGCTCGATTGGTCGCGGCACACTCCCTCTCATTCTGCGTCACATTGGTTGCGACAAGAAGCAGATCACCATCATCGATCCTTCAACGAAGTCAAAACCAATCGCCGACAGCCTGGGCGTGAAGTTTGTAAAAAAAGGTCTGACGCCCGCGAACTATAAAGCAGTGCTCAAGCCATTCATAGCAGGCAAGAAGCAGGCGTTGATTGTCAATCTCACCGTCGATGTTGAGAGCCTCGACATCATGCGTCTCGCCCAAGAACATGGCGCGCTTTACCTCGATACAGTGATCGAGCCGTGGCCTGGCTTTTACTACAACACAAAACTCAACAACGCCGACCGCACCAATTATGCGATGCGCGAGAAGTTGCTGAAATTGAAAAAGCAGGTGGGCAAGAAGGGGACCACAGCGGTTTCATGCTGTGGCGCAAATCCCGGCATGGTGTCGTGGTTTGTAAAGCAGGCGCTGCTCGATATCGCACGCGACACCAAAACCAAATTCACCATGCCGAAGTCACGCGATGACTGGGCCCAGCTGATGATGAAACTCGGCGTCAAGGGCGTGCATGTGGCTGAGCGCGATACGCAACGCTCCAAAAATCCAAAACCGCTGGATACTTTCGTCAACACTTGGTCGGTCGAAGGCTTTATTTCGGAAGGCCTGCAGCCCGCTGAGCTTGGCTGGGGCACGCATGAAAAGGCGCTGCCGCCTGAAGGTCGCCAACACAAAAAGGGAACCAAGGCCGCGATTTATCTGGAGCGACCCGGTGCAGACACGCGCGTCATGACTTGGACACCCAATGCTGGTGCGCAGTTTGGGTTTCTTGTTACGCACAATGAGGCGATTTCAATTTCCGATTATTATTCGGTGAAAGTTGGCGGCAAAGTGAAATTCCGCCCAACAGCACATTACGCCTATCATCCATCGAACAATGCTGTTCTTTCCTGGCATCAGTTGCTGGGAAGCGGTGGTGTGCGCCAAGCCAAGACGCATATTCTTGAACAGGACGAAATCACCGATGGCTTTGATGAACTCGGCGTGCTGCTCTACGGCCACAAGATGAATGCCTATTGGTACGGCTCGCGCCTGACCATTCAGGAAGCGCGAAAGCTCGCACCCTACCAGAACGCTACTGGCATGCAGGTGACATCAGCAGTGCTTGCTGGCCTCGTGTGGGCCATTGAAAATCCGACAGAGGGTGTCGTCGAAGCAGACGAGATGGATTACAAGCGCTGCCTCGAAGTGCAACGGCCATATCTCGGCAACATCGGCGGAACCTACACCGACTGGACACCCATTCAGAACCGTTTGGAATTTTTCACAACCAAGCTCGACCGGAAGGATCCGTGGCAGTTCTCAAACATAATCGTGCGGTGATCTAACCGCCCTCAACGTGCGCGGGATACTGATCACTCCAGACCCGCGCGCGGGACTCGGCTTCCAGGCGCACGTCGTCTGATGCGCGCAGGCGAAGCTCTTCGACGCGCGCATGTATGCTTTGGTCTTCACTTGCTGCAACTTCTGCTGCGAGGATGTACCACATCAGGGCGCGGGTTTCGTCCTGCTTGACGATTTCACCTTCCCCGTAAAGTTCACCGAGATAGGCTTGCGCCTGCGGCTCGCGCTTGCGCGCTGCGGCCATCAGCCACTTCATGCCCTGCTGTGGATTTTTTTTAACCCCTTCACCCTTGATGTTCATGTCACCAAGTTGGAACATCGCGGTCGGGTGGCCATAGTTTGAGGCAATGCGCAGATAACTCCGAGCGGCGCCTGCAGGATCGGGTGCGAGCTTGGCAGCGGGAACTCCAAAACGCTGGTAGCGTGCAAGTTGCACCTGCGCGTCGATAGCAATTCTCAAACGATCTGCATTGGCCTCATCGGGATCATAACTTTCGGCAACACGACTGTAATACGAATAGGCGACCGCCGGATCCGCAGGAACTCCCTGCCCCAAGCGATACATATGGCCCAAGTGCCAATCGGCAACCGCATTGCCATCTTCCGAAGCCTTGTTGAAATACTTCAAGGCTCGACCGTAATCGCCTCTGCGGTATGCCTTTTTTGCTTTTTTGAGATCGTCGGTCCAAAAGTTTGGAATGTCAATCTTCGGCAGCTTCAGATCGGGTGCGGCAGGCAGATAATCAAAGAATGAACCGCGTTCTTCCTTCTCATGATCTGCTGCGATTGCTCCACCAACAGAAACACCACCAACAAAAGCAAGTGCAACGAAAAGAGCGACCAGTGCCCTCCCCGTGCATGCTCTTGCAGCAAGCAAACTCTTGTTAGATGTCGGCGTAGCAGACACCTTCTTCAGACCCTCCTGGATGTGTAACAGCGCCGGCGACGGCTGGACCAACGGTTTGTGCATATTTCCAAAGAGCACCCGAACCATAGCCATGGTTGCGTGGTGCCCAATCCTTTTTGCGCTTGGCAAATTCGGCTTCCGATACATCGCACGACAAAGTGCCATCAACGGCATCAAGGTGAATGATGTCGCCATTGCGTAAAAGTGCAATCGGCCCGCCCACTTGCGCTTCAGGACCGACGTGACCAACGCAGAAACCACGTGTGGCACCAGAGAAACGGCCATCAGTGATCAGTGCCACCTTGTCGCCCATGCCCTGGCCATAGATTGCAGCTGTGGTTGACAACATTTCGCGCATGCCAGGCCCACCGCGTGGACCTTCATAGCGAATGACCAAAACGTCGCCTTCCTTGTATTGCTTGTTGTGCACGGCTTCGAAGCATTCTTCTTCACTGTCAAAGCACAGGGCCGGCCCGGAGAACTTCAAGTTCTTCATGCCTGCGACTTTCACGATCGCACCCTCGGGGGCGAGATTGCCGCGAAGGCCGACAACACCACCCGTCTTCGTCATTGGCTTGTTGGCCGGATAAACGACGTCCTGGTCAGGGTTCCATTTCACCTTCGCCATGTTCTCGGCAATGGTGCGGCCAGTGACAGTCATGCAGTCGCCATGCAGAAAACCATGATCAAGCAACGTCTTCATCAACAGCGGAATGCCGCCGACTTCAAACATGTCCTTGGCCACATATTTTCCGCCGGGCTTCAAGTCAGCAATGTAAGGCGTCTTCTTGAAAATTTCGGCCACATCGAAGAGATCGAACTTGATGCCAGCTTCATGCGCAATTGCAGGCAAGTGAAGTGCAGCATTCGTGGAGCCACCTGATGCCGCCACAACAGCCGCAGCATTTTCCAACGCCTTCAACGTCACGATGTCACGTGGGCGAATGTTGCGCGCCAAAAGCTCCATCACGATTTCACCAGAGGCAAAGCAAAACTTGTCGCGGATTTCATAAGGTGCAGGTGCGCCGCAAGAATAAGGCAGAGCCAACCCAATTGCCTCGGCAACCGTCGCCATGGTGTTCGCGGTAAATTGCGCACCACATGAACCAGCCGAAGGACAAGCCACCTGCTCCAGCTCATTCAGATCCTCATCTGACATGTCACCAACCGAGTGACGACCAACAGCTTCAAACACGTCTTGCACTGTCACAGGCTTGCCCTTGAACGAGCCCGGCAAAATCGATCCACCATAAATGAACACTGATGGCACGTTGAGGCGTACCATCGCCATCATCATGCCAGGAAGTGACTTGTCGCAACCTGCAAGACCCACAAGCGCGTCATAGCAGTGACCGCGCATGGTGAGTTCAACCGAGTCGGCGATCACTTCGCGCGACACGAGCGACGCCTTCATGCCTTGATGACCCATGGCGATGCCATCGGTCACGGTGATGGTGCAGAATTCGCGCGGCGTACCATTGGCAGCAGCCACACCCTTTTTCACCACTTGCGCCTGACGCATCAGGGCGATGTTGCAAGGCGCTGCTTCATTCCAGCAGCTCGCAACACCAACAAGTGGCTGTGCAATTTGCTTGGCATCAAGCCCCATGGCGTAGAGATATGATCGATGCGGTGCGCGCGACGGCCCCACCGTTGTGTAGCGGCTGGGCAATTTGCTTTTGTCAAAAACCTTGGCATCCATCGTCGATCAGTCCTTTGCTCTAACGGGTCAGTAGGCCCCTATAGCGCAACTTCATCCGCAGGAAAGCTCCTGCTGCGACGAAAGTGTTTGAAATCCCAACATGCTTTGGGCGCTGAATCGGGACAGATCATGGCGGATTGATGCCTAACTCGTTATTTCCCTTAATTCGGATAAGTGTTGCAAGGAAATCACAGCGCTTGCATGCTGCAACCATCAACCGGAATCGACGCATGGACGCCCAAACCGACACTTCTTCAACTGTAGCCCCAACTGCGCCAACCGATAGCGTTCCCCTCGCCTTCACATATGTGAAACGTGAAGGCCTGTTGAAACTGACAGTCGTCAATTTCCTGCTGTCATTGGTCACACTCACGCTTTACCGTTTTTGGGCAAAAACCAATGTGCGTAAACACATCTGGTCTTCGGTCCATGTCAACGGAGAACCGTTGGAATACACCGGCACAGGCAAGGAGCTGTTCATGGGAGCGCTCATTGTATTTGCGGTCATCCTTTTGCCCTTCATCCTCTTGAGCAGTGTATTGCAGCTGATGCTGAGTCCAGGGCATCCCGCCATCATTGCGGTTCAACTGGTCTTCTTTTTTCTTGTTCAGGTTTTCTGGGGCTTTGCCTTGTATCGTGCGCGCAAGTATCAATTGTCACGCACACAATGGCGCGGCATTCGCGGCACCATGTCGGGCTCGGCAATGATCTATAGCCTCACGTTTTTCGGTTCGATGATTGCCAAAAGCATGACTGCCGGTTGGGCCACGCCTGTGATGAACACGGTTTTGCAAGAGCAAATGATCGGTGACATGCGCTTTGGCAATGCGGCCTTCAAATTCAAGGGCCGCGCCGGTCCCCTCTATCCGACCTATGCCGCTTGTTGGTTCCTCTCGCTCCTTGCGTTCGTCGGAATTCCGATCGTAGCACTGACGTGGGGCGGCTTGGACTCCAGTTCCTTTGGCGAGCTGTTTTCACTGGAACCCGGCGTTGAGCCGCCAAAGGAAATCATTTTCAAAATCATGTTTGCGCTTTTCGGTTTATTCATCGCATTCTCGCTGATTATTCCGGCTCTCTGGGCGATCTATACCGCCAAGGAACTGCGCACTTTCGCAAATTATACGCGCTTTTCCGGCGCCCAATTCCATCTCAACGCAACTACGGGCAGCGTGATCTGGCTCACTGTTGTGAACTTGCTCATCATCATTTTCACCCTTGGCATCGGTTGGCCCTATGTCCAGCAACGACTGGTGAAGTTCATGATTGATCGCCTCACCGTTGATGGCAAAATTGACATCGCGCAAATCCGTCAGGCCATGGATGAAAAGCTTGGCCGCGGTGAAGGCTTGGCTGATGCATTCGATGTTGGAGGGCTGTGATGTCAGTCAAAGCCACATATTTTGATGGCGAGACAGCCCTGGACCATGATGTTGAAGTCGAGCTTCAATCAGGCTGGTTGAACTTCTCTGGCCCTACTGTGCCTGCAAAGCGCTGGAGCATCGCGGGCCTTCATCCCATCGATCCGCCCACCGAAGGTCAGCCATTTCGCTTGAGCCATGACGAGGCAATCGGTGCGCGGCTAATTATTCGCGACCAAGCGTTTATCGATGGCATTCTCGCCGCCAACCCTGAACTCAGAGGCCACTATGGCGTGCGCCACATGAAGCAAGTGGCCTATTGGACAGTCGGTGGACTAGCTGCAGTTGCGGCATTGGGCTGGTTCACACTTACATTCTTGCCGGGACAGCTTGCCGGGCTTATTCCCAATGAGTGGCGGGAAAATACGGGGAAGGCGATGGAAGCCTCCGTCGTCGGAGAGACTACAAAAGCCTGTAGCAACCCCGCTGGCGTGAATGCTATGGGCAAGCTTGTTGCAGCTATTGCTGAAGGCGATCCCAACATTCCGCCATTGAAAGTCAATGTCTACGACATTCCCATCATGAATGCGTTTGCCGTGTCCGGCGGTCGCGTCATTTTCACGCGCGAATTGATTGAACGTGCTGATAATGCCGAAGAAGTCGCAGGCGTGCTTGCGCATGAAATCGGCCATGTCGCGAACTTGCATCCAGAGGAGCAACTGGTCCGTGTGTCTGGTTTGCAGCTTCTTGTGAGCGTCGTGACGGGCAGCAACGGCGGAGACATGGTCACCAACCTCGCAGGCTTTGCAGCGATCTTGCGCTATTCCCGCGAAGCCGAACGCGAAGCAGATACCTATGCGCGCGAGACCTTGACCAAGGCCAGGATCAACACGTTGGGCTTCAAGACTTTTTTCGAAAAACTGTTGAAGTATGATCGCCCTTCGATTGCCCCAGATGAAAAAAGTGCGCTGGACCGCATCGGCTCCGCCCTCAACACTCATCCTGATACGCAAGACCGGATCAAGGCGATTGAACCCCTGCCCGCCGGCATCACACCAGTTAAATTGCTCACAGACGAAGAATGGAAAGCACTACAGTCCATTTGCAAATAGGCGCTTCTTGCGCGCAGCTGAACTCGTAGCCCCAAGGACGTGCGCCTTGTTCCCCACGCGCCGTCTCAATGTCAACTCCAGTAGACGTAAGACGAATGGCATGGGCACCGTTGCGCCACACGTCAAATCGATCGATTGTAACACGCTTGCCTTTGCAGCTTTTTCGCAATGGATATTGCGCGATCAACACATCAGCGGTGGGACAGGGCTTCGAAACTTCCGCCGCGCGCAACAAGACAATGATCGATTGACCTCGAACACTGCCTGCACATTGCAACTCAGTGCAAACCCAATTCCCACGCAGTGCGGCCGATTTTGGATCTGCTCCATCGCCATCAGCTGACAGCCATCGTGTAGCGGCAAAATTTGACTTCCGTCCATCCATCAAACTCAATCGGCCATCGTCCATGCGCAGGGCCACATTGCGTCCCTGTTCTTCAATCAGAATGTCTTCCGGCCTGTGTTGGGCATGCAGCACAAACGCTGCGATCAGCGGAACAATGGCAAGCCAACGCAGGCGAGTTGCAGAAAGACATATTATCATCGCGGCAAACGTAGCCGCGACCGCTGTGCCCGCCTGCCATTGCGCAACGGGTTGGCTCGCACCGGGCAGCCCTGCCACAAAATCCGAAACCCACATCACGCCAACAAGGCCCTGCTCCAATATTTTTAGTGGCCAGTATGAAAGCCCAAATGGCATGGCGAGTGTGGCAACCAATGCGGCCGGCATTGCAACAACACTGACGATTGGCAGTGCAAGCGCATTGGCCAAGACACCAAAAGGTGCGACACGCCCGAAATGATGCAACGCTGCAATCGATGACAATCCACCTGCAATAATGCTGGTCGCTATCGAAGCCGTGGCGACCAAGAAACCCGACTTTACCGCTCTTACAAAACCGCTTTCCTTGCGCTGCTTGAATTCCCTGACGTTCCACTTCTGCCAGAACTCGAAAAAAGCAGCGAGACCCAGCACGGCGAGGAACGACATTTGAAAACTCGCGGCCAAAGCCTGCTCTGGCTCGAACACCAGGATCAGCAAAGCAGCTATGGCGAGGTTGTGCATTGACAAGGCGGGACGCCCCACCAGCACTGCAAAGAACACAATCGCAATCATCACATAAGATCGCTCGGTTGCTGACCCTGAATCAGCCAGCAGCATGTAAAACAACCCTGCAAGCAGCGCAGCCACAGCGGCCCATTTCTTGATCGGGTAATTCAGCGCCAATCCCGGCCACAGCGCCAACAGCGCTCGCACAATCCAGAATACGCCACCTGCCACCAGCGTCATATGCAAACCCGAAATTGAAAGAATGTGCGACAAGCCAGAACTGATCAGACTGTCATTCATCGCTTTTGGAATTTGTGCGCGCTCACCGCTGATGATCGCTGCTGCAAAAGCACCAATGGGACCCGGAATGGCTGCCGTGATTTCCGCCGTGATTCCTGCACGCAAACCATGCATGGCGCGCCGCAACTTGAAGCGCCAAGGCACGGCCTCCTGCTCCAACAGGCGAACGTCACGCACCTGCCCCATGCCTCCAATGCCATTAAAATAGAGCTGCCGTGCAAAGTCGAAAGCTCCGGGCTTCACTGGCCGTGGGTTTGGTCGAACGTCTGCGGTCATCGCAACAAGATCGCCAACGCTTGCACCTTCAGGTGCCTTGAAAACTGTCAACCGCAAGCGGCGCGGTTTGTCTTTGATGTCACTTCCCGACCAACTGACAATTTCCGCGATCCATAGCGCGCGCGATTTTCCGCGCTGATCGATATCAACAAGATGCGCTGTTATCTGTGCACCCTGCTCAAACGCACGCAGCGGCAGCGCATGCACCAGCGAGGTCCGTAAGCCCGACAACACAAATCCTGCAATGATCACCGACAGTGCTGCAGCCAGCCATGAGCGGCGTGCAAATTTCGCCATGGCCAGACTAGCAATCGACAACGCCAGGAGCAGTAGTGGTTTAGGTTCGGTCGCAAGATTGAAGTACGTCCAAATCCCGAGCACCAAAAAGACTGGCGACCAGATGACAAAGCGCGACTGCTCTGCGGCAAACCAGCCACCAAGCGTATCACGCCAAGCCAGCTCTTTGCCTTCACCCACGCCTATGCTATCGCCCACCCCACTCACCCCATCATGCTACAAGGAAACTACTTGCAATGTCATCGCCTGTTGTGACGCGATTTGCTCCCTCGCCTACGGGCTATCTGCACATTGGGGGTGCCCGCACGGCCCTGTTCAACTGGGCTTATTCAAAACACCACAACGGCAAGATGCTTCTGCGCATCGAGGACACCGACCGTGAGCGCTCCACGCAAGGGGCTGTTGACGCGATTCTTGATGGCTTGAAGTGGCTCGGTCTTCACTGGGATGGTGATCACGTTTCGCAGTTTGCACGGGCTGATCGTCACCGTGAAGTCGCGCAGGAACTGGTAAAGCGCGGCAAGGCTTATCACTGCTATTGCTCGCCTGCAGAACTTGATGCCATGCGCGCCAAGGCTGAAGCCGAAAAGCGCCCCATCCGATATGATGGCACCTGGCGCGACCGCGATCCGTCAGACGCACCCGCTGACATCAAACCCGTTATTCGTTTCAAGGCGCCGCAGGAAGGCGAGACGGTAATCAATGATCACGCGCAAGGCCGCGTCGTCATCCCAAATAAGGACTTGGATGATCTCATCATCCTGCGCTCCGATGGCAACCCCACATACAATCTGTCAGTCGTGGTTGACGATCACGACATGGGAGTGACGCACATCATCCGTGGTGTCGACCATCTCACCAACGCAGCCCGCCAGTCGCAGATTTATCTCGCGATGGATTGGGCTGTACCATCAATGACGCACGTGCCGCTGATCCACGGACCAGATGGTGCGAAACTTTCCAAGCGCCACGGTGCTCTCGGCGTCGAGGCGTATCGCGCCTTGGGTTATTTGCCAGAAGCACTGCGCAATTATCTCGCGCGGCTGGGCTGGAGCCATGGCGATGACGAAATCTTTTCGACTGAGCAACTGGTGGAATGGTTCGCCCTCGATGGCATCGGCAAATCGCCATCGCGTTTTGATTTCGCCAAGCTCGAAAATCTCAACGGCCACTATATCCGTCACACCAGCGACGAAGAATTGCTGAAACATTTCATCGCGTTCCTGCCCCATGTTGAAGGTGGTTCTGAACTGCTCGCCGCATTGGATGACACCAAGAAAGCCCAACTCCTCAAATCCATGCCCGGCCTGAAAGAACGTGCGAAAACTTTGGTCGAGCTGAAAACCAGCGTCGCCTACCTCTTCGCCAAGCGCCCGCTTGCGTTGGATGAAAAAGCCAAGGCGATTCTCAACGACGAGGGCAAAGCTGCACTGAAATCCATGTTGCCCGTACTCGAAGCCGCGCCCGACTGGACTGCTCACGCCCTCGAAGCGTCAGTCAAAGCCCACGCCGAAGCGCAAGGCCTCAAACTTGGAAAGCTCGCCCAGCCCTTGCGCGCCGCCCTCACCGGCACAGCAAACTCGCCGCCGATTTTCGACGTGTTGGAAGTACTTGGTCGGGACGAGAGTTTGGGACGGATTGGGGATTTAATTTAGTAGTTCATTTGAATTCTTTACCGATTGGCTTTATATTGCAGTCATGAACAGGACCCCACATGATCTCTCGATGGAAGAGCTTCAGGCCCTTGGAGCGGAAGCAGCCAATAAGGCTGTCGCCAAGGCACAGGCTAGTGGCGTTCCAGTTTATGGGCAAACCCCAAAATATTTCGGGGAACTTCCCAAAGATGATTTGGTCGAAAAGTCAGGGCGGCGTGAAATGTTGACCAAGTATCAACAATTGCAAAAAGACACCGCCATCTGAGAATGCCGCGCCTAACGGTTATTGCTGGCCCTAACGGCTCAGGAAAGTCTACGCTGATTGAACATTTGATGCTCAACGGTATCGACTTCGGGTATTACATCAATGCTGATGACATTGTGAAAGCAAAGGGCCTTTTAGGCGATACAGGCTCGCGACAGGGACAACTTCTCGCGGACGAGCAAAGAGAGCGATGCCTTGCAGAAGGGATAGATTTCTCCTTCGAAACAGTAATGTCGCATGAAAGCAAAGTCGAATTCATGCAACGGGCACGATTGGCTGGCTACGATGTCCTTTTGTTTTTTATTGCGACTGAAGACCCATTGCTAAATGTAAGTCGCGTCAAGACTCGAGTTGCAATGGGCGGACACTCAGTCCCTGTGGAAAAAATTCTTCAGCGTTATTACAGGACTTTGGACCTCCTTCCTGACGCAATGGTTGCTTCCACATCCTGCCGCGTTTTTGACAACAGTGAATTAGCTACAATCGACAAACTTGGACTGCGCGTCATTGCAAGCGGCATTTCTTCCAACAATCTTGTAATGTTGAAAACATTCCAGCCCGTCCCACTTTGGTTCGTGAGGCATATTCGGGACGACGGCCGGATCATAAATGCCACTAACTTGGCGCCCAAAACCAAGTAAACGTCAGCATCATTGACCTTTTTAGTGCACTGCAATAACCTGCGCCAAATGCGGAGAAACCCAAATGGTTGAAACCAAGAAGAACGCTACCCTTTCTCTCGATGGTCAGTCCTACGAGATGCCTGTTCATTCCGGCTCTATTGGCCCTGATGTGATCGACATCACCAAACTCTACGCGCAAACCAAGGCCTTCACCTTCGATCCCGGTTTTACTTCAACGGCGTCTTGCCATTCCTCAATCACCTACATTGATGGCGATGAGGGCGTACTCCTCTATCGTGGCTACCCGATTGACCAGCTCGCCGAAAAGGGTGACTTCCTCGAAACCTGCTATCTCCTCTATTACGGCGAACTCCCCAACGCCAAACAGCGCGCCGAGTTCGATCGCAACATCACACGCCACACCATGGTGCATGAACAGATGGCGCTGTTCTTCCGGGGTTTCCGCCGTGACGCGCATCCCATGGCCGTGATGGTCGCGGTGGTCGGCGCCATGGCCGCCTTCTATCATGACTCGACTGATGTAAACGACGCGCGCCAGCGTGAGGTCGCTTCACACCGCATGATTGCCAAGGTGCCAACGATTGCGGCGATGGCGTATAAGTATTCAATCGGTCAGCCTTTCGTCTATCCGAAGAACGATCTCGATTACGCAGCGAACTTTTTGCACATGTGCTTTGCCGTGCCGTGCGAGGAGTACAAGGTGAACCCGGTGCTCGCCAAAGCGATGGACCGCATTTTCACTTTGCACGCCGATCACGAACAGAATGCATCAACATCAACCGTACGCCTTGCAGGCTCATCGGGTGCCAATCCCTTCGCCTGTATCGCTGCTGGCATCGCCTGCCTGTGGGGACCAGCACACGGTGGCGCCAACGAAGCCGCCCTCAAGATGCTTGAGGAAATCGGCACCGTTGACAAGATCCCTGATTTCATCGCCAAGGTAAAAGACAAGTCATCGAACGTCCGCCTCATGGGCTTTGGTCATCGCGTTTACAAGAACTACGATCCGCGTGCCAAGATCATGCAGACCACAGCCTATGAAGTGTTTGATGCGCTTGGCGTGCAGGACGATCCGCTGCTCGATGTAGCGAAGGAACTTGAACGCATTGCACTGTCGGATGAATATTTCATCAGCCGCAAGCTCTACCCGAATGTTGATTTCTATTCCGGCATCATCCTGCGTGCATTGGGCTTCCCGACATCAATGTTCACAGTGCTCTTCGCGGTTGCCCGCACCATCGGCTGGATCAGCCAGTGGAAAGAAATGATCGCCGATCCCAACCAGAAAATCGGCCGCCCAAGGCAGCTTTATGTCGGCGCACCCAAACGCGATTACGTCGAGTTGAAAAAGCGCAGTTAGCGCTCGTTCATCATCATCGCACCGATTTCGGCTTCGGCTACTTTCTTGCCGTCGACCAGAGCCTCCGCCGCGTATTTCCACACCGGTGGGCGCTTTTGCTTGAGGTTGACCTTGAAGTGAATTGTGTCGCCTGGTCCAACAGGTCTTCTGAATTTGGCGTTATCAATCGACATGAAGAACACCAGCTTGCCCGCATGATCATCGCCCAGTGATTCAAGCACGATGGCTCCTGCGGCTTGCGCCATGGCTTCGATCATCAACACGCCGGGCATCACGGGCTTTCCTGGAAAGTGGCCTTGGAAAAACGGTTCGTTGATGGTTACGTTCTTGATGGCCGTACCACTTTGCTCGCCATCAACATCGATCATCTTGTCGATCAGCAAAAATGGATAACGGTGCGGCAACAGTTTCATGATGCGCGTGATGTCGAGAGTCTTCAATGTCATGAAACTGGTCCTGCAAATGAAAAAAGGCGGGGAAATTCCCCGCCTCTTTTAAACACTTGCAGCAATCTTTCCAGATCAGAAACGAGTTCCGATCGAGAAGCTGAACCACTCTTTTTCGTCCTGTTGTGCCTTCAACAACGGATAGGCAGCTTCAAGACGCAATGGACCAAATGGTGACTGCCAGATGATGCCGGCACCCACTGAGGCGCGGAACTTCTTCGAGTCGAACACGGTACATCCACCGACACGAGTACAGCCGTTCGAACCCGCAGCCACTGTCTGGTCTTCCGACCCAAACACTGTGCCGAAATCGGAGAACGCTACACCTTCAACACCAAGTGCTTCAGGCAATCCCAACGGGAAAATGGCTTCCACTGTGCCGATGGCATAGCTCGTGCCGCCAATCGCATCGGTCACGCCATCGTTGCCGATCTGGCGTGGGCCAACACCTGACGATGCGAAGCCACGGAAAGTTTCAGAGCCATGAAAGAAGCGATCCTGGAACGGCACCTTGCCACCACCCAACGAGCGGATATGGCCAGCATTGCCTTCAAGTTTCACCGTCACCTGATCTTCGATCACGGGAATGAAGTACCAGGCACTTGCTTCCAAAGAAGCAAAGCGATCCGTGCCGCCAAGCCCAGCAATCTCGCCCTTCACTTCGGCGCGGAGACCGCTGTTGGGGCGCAAGGGATTGTCGAGATCGTCATAAACATAAGTACTCGACACTGCCGACTTCCAGCTCACACCTTCTTGTTCGAGAATGGCAGGTGATGCCGTTGTTGGATCGATGCCCTTGATCTTGCGGCGGGCGAGCAGATACTTGAAATTGACGCTCGAAGTTTCATCGAGACGGAAACCGGCACGCAACGCGCCACCTATTTGTTCGGACTTGTAAGAGGATGTTTCCTTGAAGTCGCGGCGGTTGGCAAAAAGATCAAAACCAGCGGAAAATGGCGAGCCCATGAAATAAGGTTCGGTAAAGCTGAAATCCAACTGCTGCTTCTTGAAGCTGGCTTGCGTGTTGAGGCGCACTTGCTGGCCACGGCCAAACAAATTGCGCTCGGACACTTCAACACCAAGCACCACGGTTTCAACCGAGGAATAGCCAGCACTGAAGTTCAACGAGCCTGTTGATTTTTCGACAACTTCGAGAACCAGCACAACCTTGTCGGCGGCAGATCCTTCCCGATCAGAGAATTCGATCTTCTCGAAGAAATCGAGTGCGGTCAGGCGGCGGCGCGCGCGTTCAACAAGCGCCTTGTTATAGGCATCGCCTTCAAACAGGCCGAGCTCGCGCCGAATGACTTCATCCAGTGTGCGGCCGTTGCCGACAATCTCGATACGCTCGATATAAGTGCGCGGACCTTCAACGATGTCATATGTCAGGTTCAAGCGACCTGATGCTGATTCACGATCAACCTTTGGCTCGACCTTGGCAAACACAAAACCCTGCTTGCTCGCTTCGAGAGTCAAGTTCTCGACGCTCTTGTCGACCTTTTCAGCGTTGTAGACATCGCCTGCATCGGTCTTTACCGCGCGGCGAATACCGTTGTCGTCAAGCTTGGCATCACCAACATTCACCGCAACATCAGCGATGGAATAGCGAGGGCCTTCTTCGATCGTAAAATTGATGGTGAAATTGCCATTGTCATCTTGCGTCGGCTCTGCCGAAACGATCTGCACATCGGCATAACCGTTCTTCAAATAATGGCGACGGAGTTGTTCCTTGTCGAATTCCAGACGATCCGCATCAAAAGTGGTGTTGCGGCTGAGGAAGCGCCACCACGCCTTTTCCTTGGTCGTGATCACAGCACGCAGCGAGTTGCCACCGAAACTGTTGTTGCCCGTAAACGTGATTGACGTGACATGCGTTTCCGTACCTTCCTTGATTTCAAACACAAGGTTGATGCGGTTCTGCGGCAGACGGATTTGCTTTGGCGTCACGCTGACGTTGTAGAAGCCCTGGCGCTGATAAAGTTGCAAGATGCGGCGCGTGTCAGACTGCGCACGCGATTTGGTGAAAATCATCCGTTCACGGACTTCCACTTCCTTCTGCAGCGTATCGTCATCAACTTCTGAATTGCCTTCGAAATTGACGACGTTGATCAGTGGATTTTCAACCACACGGATGATGACACGGCCACCTTCCTGGGTGATCGAAACATCGGAAAATAAACCGGTCTGGAATAGCGCGCGCACGGAATCATCCGCCGCATCATTGCTGTAGGCTTGCCCACGCTGAAACTGCAGATACGAGAAAACCGACTCATTTTCGACGCGTTCATTACCTTGAACGACGATCTGCGTAATCGTTGCAGCGAGAGCCCCCGCTGCAGTCACCACGCCACCGACCAGAACGCCTAACAGCAGAACCAGTCCCAAACCCAAGATTCGCAAACGCATCAATTCAATCAATTCCCAAAAAACCGTGCCGTCCCAAGGTTTTATGACCCAAAGACTGCTCTTTTAAACGCTTCGAACCCCAAAGCAACCAAAACATCGGGGCAAAATTCATGTCCAAGTGCTGATCCAGCGAACTATATCGTTAGTGGTGCCCAAAAGCATCAGCATGATCACAAAACTCAATCCAATCCGGAAACCCCATTCCTGCGCTTTTGGCCCCAGCGGCTTGCCGCGAATGGCCTCGAGCGCATAAAAAACCAGATGCCCACCATCCAGCATTGGAACAGGGAAAAGGTTAACAAGTCCGATACTCACACTGATAAAAGCAACGAAGGCCACAAAAGACGTGAAACCATTGCTGGCGGCATCCCCTGCCCCCTTGGCAATCATGCCAGGTCCGCCGATCATGTTGAAGGATTCCTGCCCGACAACCATGCGCTTTAAGTAACGCAGTGTAGTGGTGATAATGTTCCACGTCTGGTCTACGCCTTCACTGAGTGCTTCAATGGGGCCCAAACGATTGATCACCAGGGACTCTTTTGCATCACGTGCAATGCCCAACACACCAATACTGATCTTGCCGCCGAAGCCATCGCCTTGTTCAATAGATCGAGCCGTGACCTTGAACTCAAGTTTCTGGCCATCGCGTTCCGCAACAACATTCATCTCCTGCCCTGGACGCACCCGTACATAGTTCTGAATATCGCCAAAATGTTTGATCACATTCCCGTCGATTTCCCTGATCCAATCTCCGGGCTTCAAGCCAGCTGCATATGCAGCGCCATCAGCCGGAAGTTCAGCCACGCGCGCAGAATAATAGGGAATACCAACAAGCGAAAAAGCCGTCGCAAAAATCGCTATCGCCAGCAGAAAGTTTGCGAACGGTCCTGCAGCCACAACAAGCGCGCGCTGCCAGATTGGCTTGGTATGAAAATTTCCTTCGGTGTTTCCCGCTTGATCCGCTGATGGAAAGCTCGCGCCATTGGCATCGCCTTCAAACTTCACATATCCGCCAATTGGCAGCGCACAAATTTTCCAGTCAGTTCCCTTGCTGTCGGTCCAGCCGAAAAGCTTTTTGCCAAAGCCAATCGAAAAAGCTTCGACTTTGACCCCAAAAAACCGGGCCACAAGAAAGTGGCCAAGCTCATGGATGAACACGATCACCACGAGGGCGATAATGAACGGCACTATATAGCCGAGGAATGAAAGGATGCCCATGAATCACCTTAGATTGACGTCGTCAATTGATCAAAACTGACAAGGAATTATTAACCAGAAGCCACGCCATTGCGTCAACATTCGGGCAATGTGGTTACCAGTTCAATAATCCGGCAGATGGCAGGTCAGGATTGCGCAAATATCCAATGATTGCAGCAGCAACTGCAACTGCAATCAGCCCGTCCACCCGATCAATCACCCCGCCATGACCCGGCAAAAGTGTGCCCGAATCCTTGACATTGTGGAACCGCTTGAACGCGCTCTCAAAAATATCGCCAGCCTGCTCGAAAATCGCCAAAGCGCCTGCCAAAAAAGCCAGCGGCCAAGCCGATGGCAGCGAGATATATTGGCCGTAAGCGTAAGTCACCGCCGCAGCTCCAACGACCGCACCGCCGAGCCCTGCCCAGGTCTTTTTGGGCGAAAACTTCGGCGCAAGCTTTGGCCCACCAATCATGCGACCTGCGAAATACGCACACACGTCGGCCGCCCAAACTATCAGGAACAACCAGAGTATCGCTTCCCAACCCAGCGTTCCATCGCGCCGCAAAGCCACAAGTGCGATGATCGGCAGCGATGCATAGAGCGGCCCCACTGGCATCCATGCATTAAGCTTTCGTCCCCGCAGCAAAACCAGAATGACCGAAAGCGCAGCAATTCCAGCATCCACCAGCAACGTCAGTTTGACGCCGAGGACAGGCGTCAGCATTGCGGCACAAATTGCCGCCAAGGCATGCAACGCGAACTGGCTGGAGCTTTTGCCATGCGCAATCAGCGCCCACTCATAGGCGATCAACACGCCAAGAAATGCGGCGAGCACTTCAAACCAAACGCCACCGAGCCATGCGTCGGCAAGCACGACTGGCACCAAAGCTAAGGCTGTCAATGTGCGAACACCAAGATCGCCCCATTTAGGTGATGAAGGCTGTGCATCACTCATGCGGTTTGCGCGGCCAAACCGCCAAAGCGGCGTTCACGCGTGCGGAACTCTTCAAGCGCGCGCCCAAAAATTGTCTCATCAAAATCGGGCCAGCTCTCCGGCACAAACACAAATTCGGCGTATGCCAATTGCCACAATAGAAAATTCGAAACCCGAACATCACCACCCGTGCGGATCAACAAGTCAGGCGGCGGCAGACCAGCCGTATAAAGCTCAGCTTCAATCGCTTCGGGCGTGATATCAGCAATATCCATGCTCTTTTCAGCCACGCGCAGTGCAAGTTTGCAGCAAGCATCGGCGATTTCCTGCTTTGCGCCATAGTTGAACGCAACAACGAGCTTAAGCCCGGTATTCGACGCCGTCAGTTTTTCAGCATCATCCAACAGGCTCACCACATTGCGATCCAGATTCTCGCGAGAACCTATTACTTTAATGCAAACATTTTTGGTGTGAAGGTCAGCCACGTCTTGCCGAATGAAGCGCTTCAACAATTCGAGTAGAAAACCAACTTCCATTGCTGGGCGCGACCAGTTCTCGGTGCTGAACGCATAGATCGTCAGACACTCGATACCGAAACCTTGTGCTGCTGTAACAGCCCGGCGCAGCGCTTCAATGCCCTGCTTGTGACCTGCCGTTCGGGGAAGTCCGCGCGCTGCAGCCCAGCGTCCATTGCCATCCATGATGATGGCAACGTGGCGTGGATTACTGCTGGCACTGCTCCCCGACATCGATAATTCAAACCTGCATGATTTCGGCTTCTTTGTGCTTCAATGCCGCGTCCATATCCTTGATGGTATCATCGGTCATTTTCTGAACTTCATCAGCCTTTTGCTTGTGCTCGTCTTCACTGATCATGTGCGCTTTTTCGAGCGCCTTCAACTGGTCCATGCCATCGCGGCGCACGTTGCGCGCAGCCACACGACCTTTTTCTGCATATTGATGCGCAACCTTCACAAGTTCCTTGCGGCGATCTTGCGTAAGGTCCGGCATGCGCAAGCGAATGACCTGGCCTTCGGTTTGTGGCGTGAGACCAAGGTTCGATGCCATGATGGCTTTCTCGGTCGCCACCACAAGGCCCTTGTCCCACACACTCACCTGCAGCATGCGTGCTTCCGGTGTGGAGATGGAACCGACCTGCGTGATCGGCATTTTCGCGCCATAGGCATCAACCATCACTGGCTCAAGCAGCGAGGCCGATGCACGACCGGTGCGCAATCCGCCAAAGTCATGCTTCAATGCATCAACAGCACCTGTCATGCGGCGCTTGATGTCCTTGGCGTCAAAGGGTGCTAGCGTTGCCATGTTTGTCTCCCAGTTTCTTGTTCTAGTCTTTTGTAACGGTAGTGAATGTGCCTTCGCCCTTCACCACCCTGGCGATATTGTCGCGCTCGCGGATTGAAAAAACAACTACCGGAATGTTGTTATCACGCGCAAGCGCGATTGCAGCAGGGTCCATGATCCGAAGATCATTGGTGAGTATATCCTTGAACGACACAGTTTCAAAACGCTTGGCATTCGGGTCCTTCTTCGGATCGGCGGAATAAACCCCATCCACACTCGTGCCCTTGAACAGCGCGTCACACTTGAGTTCAGCGGCCCGCAACGTCGCACCCGTATCTGTCGTAAAAAATGGAAGCCCCGTGCCCCCAGCACAAATCACCACGCGACCTTTTTCCAGATGATGAATGCCCTTGTGGCTGGCGTAAGTCTCGCACACCGTCGGCATTGAAATCGCCGACAGCACACGCGCATCAACCCCCTTCGAGCGCAGCACACCTTGCATCGCAAGTGCATTCATGATCGTCGCCATGATGCCCATGTGATCCGCCGAAACGCGGTCCATGCCCTTGGCCGCTCCCGCCAGTCCGCGAAAAATATTCCCGCCACCAATAACGAGCGCAACTTGCGTACCATTCTTGGTGCACGTAATAATCTCATCCGCAATCCGCCCGACCATATCAAGATCAATGCCAAAGGCTTGGTTGCCCATGAGCACTTCACCAGAGATTTTGAGAAGGATGCGTTTGTGCTTTTGAGCCATGAAATCCCCGATTCGATTGCCTTCTCATGTGATTATCACGCGGCACAGCAAAACAGCAAAAATCATGCAACTCTTGTCAGTGCATGCGCACGGTTTTCAAACGCGGCCATCAGCTTTTCGATTGCCGGTGGCATCATGCCTGCCGCTGCCATTTGGATCAGCGGATTTCGAAACGCATAATCAATGTCGACTGAAACGCGGCACTGCGCCCCTTCTTTCTTCACCGTCCAACGCGTGGTTACATGCTTGAATGGCCCGTCTTGCGATTTGGCTTCAACAGTCAAATCCCTGGCGTTGACAACAACGTCACTCACGAAAGATTCGCGAATCCCCATTGCGCCATAGGCAACGACCAGCTCTGCCCGAAAGCGTTCGATATTGCCTTCCTTGTGCCGGGCACCACGAACCGTTGATCTTTGCAACAACGGCAGAAACTTGTCGTAATTTCCAACATCCGATGCAACTTGAAAAGCAACATCGGCGGATACGTCGATCAAGCGCACAGCCTCAAAACGCGGCATCAGGTTTTCGCCAACCGATTCGCACGCAGCCGTGCAAAATCATCACCCGCATGATGCGACGAGCGCGTCAGCGGCGTTGACGACACCATCAAGAATCCCTTGGCATAGGCAATCGTTTCATAGGCCTTGAATTCATCCGGCGTCACAAACCGATCAATCGCAGCGTGGCGGCGAGTGGGCTGCAAATATTGCCCAATCGTGATGAAATCGATATCCGCCGAGCGCATGTCATCCATCACTTGCATCACTTGCTCGCGCGTTTCGCCAAGCCCCACCATGATGCCGGATTTCGTAAACATGGTGGGTTCAAGCTCTTTCACCTGCTGCAACAGCCGCAACGAATGGAAGTAGCGCGCACCCGGCCTGATCTTCAAATAGAGCGCGGGCACGGTTTCAAGATTATGGTTGAACACATCCGGCTTGGCCTCAACCACGCGCTCTAACGCACCAGGCTTCTTCAAAAAATCCGGTGTCAGAATTTCAATTGTTGTTTCCGGTGCCAAAGCGCGAATGGCCTTTATCGTGCGCACGAAATGCTCGGCACCACCATCAGCCAAATCATCGCGATCAACCGAAGTAATCACCGAATGCTTGAGGCCCATTTTCGCCACAGCATCAGCCACGCGTTCCGGCTCGCCTTGGTCAAGCGCATCCGGCATTCCGGTCTTCACATTGCAAAAGGCGCACGCCCTTGTGCAGGTATCGCCCATGATCATGAAAGTCGCGTGTTTCTGCGTCCAGCATTCACCAATGTTGGGGCAGCCTGCTTCTTCGCACACCGTCACCAGCTTGTTTTCGCGCACCAGCTTTTGCGTTTCAACAAACACGGGCGAACCCGGTGCCTTCACCCGAATCCAATCCGGCTTCTTGAGCACAGGCGTTTCAGGCCGCTTCATCTTTTCAGGATGACGCGGCCTGGCCTTTTCCAATGTGTCAATCAGGGTTGCCATTATTGCGCGGCGCGGCGTCCCTTGAACATGCGCAACACGCCAAGCAACAACGTGGCTCCGACGGCCGACACAAGTGCGTTGCCCCAGAACCAGCCGGAGAAGAATTCAGCGATCTGAATGCCCAGCGCATTTGAAATCGCAAATCCGATCCATGAGCCGATGAGACCAACAATCAGGTTGGTGAGAATGCCATGATCCGAGCGTGTGATCTGCTCTGCAATCCAACCACCAGCGATGCCAATCAGCGCCGTGCCCAAAAGGCCAACGCCACCATTACCAATCAATGCTTCCATTTCAGTCCCTCCTCAATTCAAGATATTGGCGATGAACATCACGATCACTGCGCCAATTGTAGCTGTAGCTATATCACGTCCAATCTCGTTTTGAATGCCCAGATTCACATTTGCCCGTTGCAAAACATACGAGCCAACAAATGAACCCAAAACGCCACTGATCAGATATTGCAAAAGCCCACCACCGCCACCCGTAAACGGAACCCAGCTCGCCAACCAACCTGCAACAAGGCCCATGATCAGGGCAATAACGATGTTTTTCTGGTCCAATCCCGCCTCCAAAACCAACTACCCGGATTTCCGGACTTAGGAACATATGGGTCCGGCACCGTTCGCTTTCAAGGGGTAAATTTGGAAGAAGAAGTCCTCATTTAAAGCTCTCTCGATAAACGGAATAGGACATAGCCCCTATGGCTGCGAATGCCACTCCAAACAAGCTGCCACCAAGAATGTTGATTACTGTACTGGCGACCCGAAAGGTCTCGGGTGAAGTTGTAAAAGCGAGTAACAGAATAACTAGCGGACGCGCCAGCCACGCAAAAACAAATGCGCATACCGATTGTCCATTGAATTCAAATCCATCGTCAGAAAACCAGCGTGATGCAAACACTGCACCCGCAGCAGCGGTCAAAAGCGTTCCTGGTGAAAAGAGATAAGTGAAAAATAACTCCATGATGAATCGGTATCACACAATTCTTACATATGAATTACACGGCCATAAGCGTCGAGTACGCTTTCATGCATCATTTCCGAAAGTGTTGGATGCGGGAAGACAGTGTGCATCAACTCTTCTTCAGTTGTTTCAAGGCCCATCGCCACCACAAACCCTTGAATCAATTCGGTGACTTCAGCACCCACCATGTGCGCACCGACCAGACGACCCGTCTTGGCATCAAAAATGGTTTTGACCATGCCTTGATCTTCACCAAGTGCAATCGCTTTGCCATTCGCCAAAAACTGGAATCGTCCAATCTTCAATTCAAGCCCAGCAGCTTTCGCTTTTGCCTCGGTTAAACCAACCGAAGCAACCTGCGGATGGCAATAGGTACAGCCCGGAATTTGCTCTTTCTTCATCGGGTGCGCGTCAAGGCCCTTGATCTTTTCGATGCAGATCACACCCTCATGCTCGGCCTTGTGTGCCAGCATCGGTGGCCCCGCGACATCGCCAATCGCGTAAATGCCTTTCACTGAGGTGTTGCCGTAACCATCGATGACAATACAACCGCGATCCGTTTTGACACCAAGTGCCTCAAGACCAAGCCCTTCGATATTGGCCACAACACCCGCAGCGGTGATCACGCGATCAACGGTGAGTGTTTCCGCCTTGCCGTCTTTTTCCAACGTGGCCGTAACTTCATCCTTGCCCTTCTTCAGTGCACTGACTTTCGTACCCAGACGGAATTTCATGCCCTGCTTTTCAAACTGCTTCTGCGCGAACTTGGAAATCTCGGTGTCCTCGACCGGCATCACCTGATCCATGATTTCAACGACAGTCACATCAACGCCCATCGCATTGTAGAACGAGGCAAACTCGATCCCGATGGCACCCGACCCCACAACCAAAAGTGACTTTGGCATTTTTGGCGGCACCATCGCCTCGAAATATGTCCACACCAGTTTGCCATCAGGTTCCAGGCCCGGCAACACGCGTGGCCGTGCACCTGTTGCAATGATGATGTGCTTTGCCGAATAAACCCCTGCCCCCAATGTGCCTTTCGGTGGGGGATTTTGCGGTTGCACAGCGAGCTTCTTCATTTCGCTCACAGCAACTTCGCCAGGCTTGGTCACCCGCGCTTCACCCCAAATGATCTGCACCTTGTTTTTCTTCAAGAGACCATTCACGCCCATGTTGAGCCGCCCCGAAACACCACGCGAGCGAGCAACAATTTTCGCCGGATCAAAACTGATGTCCTTGGCCGACAGCCCATAATTTTCGGCATGTTTCATGTAGTGATAAATTTCGGCCGAGCGCAGCAAAGCCTTCGTCGGAATGCAGCCCCAGTTCAAACAAATGCCACCCAAATGCTCACGTTCGATGATCGCAACCTTGAAACCCAGCTGTGCCGCACGAATGGCCGTCACGTAGCCACCCGGACCTGCGCCAATGATCAGAACGTCAAAATTTGTGTCGGCCATTGTCAGATCTCCAAAATCTTTTTCACCACAGGCACCAGCGCTACGCCAATCGCTTTGGTATTCTCTGCATCAAGATGCCCGCCGTCTTCTTCACCCGCTTTTGAAACGGTCGATGCATCGAAAAAATGCACGCTTTTTTCCTGGGCAACATCGGCATAGTGTTTGGCGAGCAACCGCGACTCCGCCATTTGATGCCCCCACAATTCGTTGAACCATTCGTCTTTCGGCGGCTGCAAATGCGGTGGTGACACAATCAAGATGTCCGGCGCCTTATAAGTTCCGCTGTATTTGCAGGTGCGCGTCAGTTCAATCAACCGCTCCATCCCCATCGAGGAATGAAACGCAGCGCCTTTGTCCCGAAATTTCAGATCATTCGAACCGAGCATGATGATCAGAAGATCAAGCGGCTGATGAGTGATCAACAACATCGGCAAGGCCTTCGCGCCATTGCGCTCTTGCATCACGGTATTGTCGTCGTATGTCGTGGTGCGGCCGTTGAGACCTTCCTCAATCACCCGTGCCTTGCCCTCAAGCCCCGCAGCAAGCGCATTCGGCCACCGCATGTGAAACGGATGCCGGAGCGATTTCAGCGCGACATAACCCCAAGTGAGCGAGTCACCAAATGCGAGAATGGATTTAATCTTTTCAATCATTGATCAACAAACCAATACAAAAAAAGTAAGCGAAAATTCGGCGTTAGAAATGCATTTGCCCAGAAGATAGCTGCCAGCAAAATGACAACTACCAATTCGCCTGGGTATTCTTTTGAAATCAACTCCGCGACTCCAGTGCAGCCAACCTTGATTTAAGGCTTTGCACTTCAGCTTTGAGCTCATCGAAATCCACTCGTTGCCTCGCAGTCATTCCCAAATGCATGAGATTATCGCGGCGGATTTCCGAGATAGAGTTATTGGTCTCCATTACTGTTTCTGCGATGTTGTTGAGCTTAGCCGCTTGCGCCTTCTGCTCTGTCTTGATCGCAGAGATATCCTGCTGAATACTTTTCAGAATTGGAAGCACAGCATCTTGTGGTTCAGCCATTTCAACTCTCCATTTTGTTCCAGCTTATCACGCCGGAACAAAAACGCAACTACACCAACATCAGCCCTGGCTCTTCCAGATAAAGCTTGATCGCATTGATGAACTCTGCACCAAGTGCACCATCGATACAGCGGTGATCGGTTGAAAGCGTTATCGTCATTTGCGTTTCGATTCTGATGTCGTTGCCGCGCACAACAGGTCTGCGCTCACCGGAGCCAATGGCCAAAATCGAGGCATGTGGTGGGTTGACGATGGCGGCGAAGTTTTTCACATTCATCATGCCCATATTGGAAATCGCCGCTGATCCACCTTGGTATTCTTCGGGCTTCAATTTCTTGTCGCGGGCGCGTTTTGCGTAGTCCTTCATCTCTTGCGAGATCGTGGCCAACCCTTTGGTTTCGGCCTTGCGCACAATCGGCGTGATCAACCCACCGGGGATCGAAACCGCAATGCCAATATCAGCATGCTTGTGCTTGACCATCGCAGTTTCAGTCCACGACACATTCGCGTCTGGGACCTTGATCAACGCCATCGCCATCGCCTTGATGATGAAATCATTGACCGAGACTTTCCAGGTGGGCAAGCCTTCCTTGTTTTTCGGTGCCTGCGCATTGAGGCGCTCGCGCAAATCGTTGAGATGATCCAACGTCACATCAACCGACACATAGAAATGCGGAATGGTCTGCTTGGATTCCGTGAGGCGGCGCGCGATCACCTTGCGCATGCCATCATGTGGCACGAGATCATAGGAACCCGCCTCGTATAGCTTGAGCACAGAGTCATCCGAAGGTGGTGCCGCAAATGAAGCGGCAGATTTTGGAGCCGCCAGGCCAGGCTTTGCCCCTTCCAAATCCTTCACGACAATCCGTCCATGCGGACCTGATCCGTGTACGGACGAAATATCGATGCCCTTTTGCTTTGCAAGCCGTCGCGCCAGTGGTGAGGCAAACACACGACTCCCCTCTCCCGGCCCTCGGATAGGACGAGGGCCACCCTCTCCTGCAAGAGGAGAGGAAAGTGGTTTCGGTGCACTGCCCTCTCCCTTTGCGGGGGAGGGTGGCGCGGCAGCCTTGACATCCCCCATTTTCTCCCCATCCCCTAGGATCACGGCAAGCGGCGTGTTGACCAACACATCATCAGTGCCCTCAGCCACCATGATCTTGGCCAAAGTACCTTCATCAACAGCCTCGATTTCCATCGTCGCCTTGTCGGTTTCGATTTCAGCGAGCACATCGCCGGACTTAACCTTGTCGCCCTCTTTCTTGAGCCATTTGGCAAGCTTGCCCTTTTCCATCGTAGGCGAAAGGGCGGGCATGAGAACTGTGGCGGGCATGAACTGCTCCCGTTGAATTATGACTTGTTCGAAAGAATCGAGCTTTGCGCGGCAGCCTTGGCGAGATCGTCGGCCAGAGTTTTGCGGATGACCTCGAGATTGTGGCTCGTAGTGGAGTGGCCCATCTCTTCCATCGAAGCTGCAACCTGCTGGGCGATGCCTGCAAGTACATGTCCCCATGCATCTGCTTTGCCAAACGCCATCGCGTGAAGCGACAATTGCAAGTGGCCTTGCGTGATCCAGCCGCGAATGATTTCACCCGCGTTGGGATCATGAAACACTGCATGCGGCGGCATCAACTGATGGGGATGAATATCGTTGGAGTGATCGTGGTGGTGGTGATCATCACCGTGGTCGTGACCTTTGGCCATTTTGGTTTTCCTTTATACGTAGAGAACAGACTTCACCGCAGCCACAACATCATCAGCGTTGGGCAGTGCGAGTTTTTCGAGATTTGCAGCGTAAGGCATGGGAACGTCTTTGCCAGCAACACGCGCAACTGGAGCGTCGAGATAATCAAACGCATGTGTCATGATTTCGGCAGCGAGTTCTGACGTCACCGAGAAACGCGGGAAACCTTCTTCCACGCACACACAGCGATTGGTCTTGCGCACGGATTCCAAAACCGTTTCCAAATCCAACGGCCTGATGGTGCGCAGATCAATAATCTCAGCTTCAATACCTTCAGCGGCCAACTTGTCTGCAGCGGCGTGAGAATACGCCATGCCGATACCGAACGAGACAATGGTCACATGATGACCAACGCGCGCAACACGCGCCTTGCCAATCGGCACGATCCAATCATCAAGCTTTGGCACATCAAACGACTTGCCATAGAGAATTTCATTCTCAAGAAAGATGATCGGATTGGGATCGCGGATCGCAGCCTTCATCAGACCCTTCGCGTCAGCCGCAGTATAAGGCATCACGACTTTAAGGCCCGGAATATGCGCATACCACGCGGCATAGTCCTGGCTGTGCTGTGCGCCCACGCGGGCAGCCGCACCATTGGGACCGCGAAACACAATCGAACAGCCCATTTGGCCACCGGACATGTAAAGCGTTTTTGCCGCCGAGTTGATGATCTGGTCAATCGCCTGCATGGCAAAATTGAAAGTCATGAATTCAACGATAGGCTTGAGGCCAGCAAAACCTGCACCAACCGCAATGCCGGTGAAGCCGTGCTCGGTGATCGGCGTATCGATCACGCGCTTGGGGCCGAACTCATCGAGCATGCCTTGCGAGATTTTGTAGGCCCCTTGATACTGGCCGACTTCTTCGCCCATCAGAAACACATCAGGATCGGCACGCATTTCCTCAGACATCGCCGCGCGTAAAGCTTCACGCACGGTCATTGAAACCATCTCGGTGCCTTCGGGGATATAGGGATCTCGGAGCAAAGCAGACGTTTGAACTGCAGGGGTCGCGACGGGTGCAGTTTCTGCGGCTGTGGCTGGCGCAGATTTTGCAATAACACTAGCCTCACCTATCACTGCTATTGGCGAATTGACCTTCACACCTTCAGTGCCTGCCGCAACGAGAATTTCTGTAAGCGGGCCTTCATCGACAGCCTCGATTTCCATCGTGGCTTTATCTGTTTCAATTTCGGCAAGGATATCACCAGACTTGATTTGATCACCGACATTCTTGAGCCACTTGGCAAGCTTGCCCTCTTCCATCGTCGGCGAAAGGGCGGGCATGAGGATGGTTGGCATTCTTATCTCTCCTCACGCTTCCACATAAATATCCGTCCACAACTCGGACGGATCTGGCAATGCATCATTGGTAGCGAAGTCGGCACTTGCTGTCACCACTTCGCGGATATCAGCGTCGATCTTTTTGAGATCATCTTCGCTGGCAAATTCATTCTTCAGAATGCGCGCTTTCACCTGCTCGATCGGATCATGTTCCTCGCGCATTTTTTGCACTTCTTCCTTGCTGCGATATTTTGCAGGGTCAGACATAGAGTGGCCACGATAACGATAGGTCATCATCTCAAGAATGTAAGGCCCCTGCCCCGAACGACAATGTTCCATCGCGCGATCAGCGGCTTCTTTCACCGCGCGCACATCCATGCCATCGACTTGTTCATTGGGAATGCCGTAAGCATCGCCGCGCGCACCAAGGCTTTCCGCTTCCGCGGTTGAGCGCGCTGCAGACGTGCCCATTGCATAACGATTGTTTTCGATCACGAAGATGACTGGCAATTTCCAGATCGCCGCAATGTTGTAGGTCTCGTAAACCTGCCCCTGGTTTGCAGCTCCGTCTCCGAAATAGGCCATGGAGACATTTTTGTTACCGCGATACCAATTGGCAAACCCAAGCCCTGCTCCCAGCGGCACTTGCGCGCCGACGATGCCGTGCCCACCGTAAAAATTCTTTTCGCGGCTGAACATGTGCATCGAGCCGCCCTTGCCTTTCGACAAGCCACCCTTGCGACCCGTGAGTTCGGCCATGACGCCATTCGCATCCATGCCGCAGGCCAGCATGTGGCCGTGATCACGATACGAGGTAATCACCTGGTCGCCTTCAATCGCCGCCATTTGCATCCCGACGACGACCGCTTCCTGACCAATATACAAATGGCAAAAGCCGTTGATCAGCCCCATACCATAGAGCTGGCCCGCCTTTTCCTCGAATCGGCGGATGAGCAACATGTCCCTGTAGGCTTGCAGTTCAAGCTCCTCGGAAAAACGATCATTGCGCAATTTCGGGGATGCTGCGGATTTTTCTTTCTCGCGCGATTCCCTATCCTTCTGACGCTTTTCTTTCCGTGCCAGATATGCCGATTTTACAGCCATGTAAGGCCCTCCCGACGCTTGATTGGGAAAACCCTAGCACTAAGCGGCTGGAATGACTTCAAAAATCATGAATTAACTGGATTTCAGTTTATCTATCTAAACTATTACCAGAATTCACTCGGAAGGTTTGGTCAAAATGACCAAATCGGTAGTCTTAACCAGCCCGAGTTGGGCGCGTACCAATTCTTCGACCAGATCAGGATCAACAGACTCAGGTCGCAACAATCTCAGCTTTTTATCTAACGCTTCTCGATCATTTCTGAGCTTTTCGAACTTCATTTCCAAGCTGGAATGTTTCGATTCAAGGTTGGCGAGATAGGTAACCCCCCGATTCCCAGCAAAACCGTGCCAGGCAAAAGTACCAAGCGTAACAAGACAAGCGAATACAACGGTGTAGTCGAGTCGCAAGGTTTTCAACGAAGGCATCACAATCTGCATGGCTATTTGTGGGGCAGCCCTGGTTAATGAAGAGTAACCAATTTGCAATTCCATGCTTGATTTTCAAGCAAATAGAGCCGATCTAAGGGACATCATGCTCAGTAGCAGCCGCTTTGTGATGACTGTTCATGCCCTTTGCGTACTCGCAAAATCGGGTAAGGGACCAGTGTGCTCTACTTACATCGCAAAAAGCGTTGATACCAATCCCGTCGTGATCCGGCGACTGATGGCAGAACTTGAACGTGCCAAACTGGTGAAGTCAACTGCGGGACGCGCCGGTGGCTTTGCTCTTTCTGGCGATCCCCAAACTGTCACACTCGCCGACATCTACGCAATTGTTGAGGACGATAACATTTTTCGCATGCACAAGCTGAACCCTGAAGCCGAATGCCCGGTAGCAGCGCAAATGGGGGCAGCACTCGCCAGTCCTTTGCGCGCAGCACATGATGCGATGACAAATGCGTTGCGTACAACGACATTGCTAGATGTAGCCAGTGCCATACATTGAAACTGATTTTTCACTGACAACAAACGTGCGAACATTGTCAGCAAGCCCCTGTCATAAGATGTGCACACGATGCGTAGGTTTCGTGTTCAGAATCAAACTGGAAACACCCGCCGTCCCGGTTGATCGGAATGGTTCTGGAGTATTCAAGGGCTGGGTAACGTTTTTCATTCAATGCCGCCCCCGAATGAATTTCGTTTCCCGGCCCAAAATAGGTTCGAATGCGTATAGCGCGTTTGTTTGATTTGGTGACAGGAACCAACGGCTTTTTGATGATGAAATCATTCACCATTCGCTCTCTGCTGATTGCACTCTTCGCAGTTGCAGGTCCCTCTGTCTCGTTCGGCAAAGATGGTGATCGCGGAAGCGATAGTGATTCTGGCGATAGTGATTCCGGCGGGTCAGGCAGTGGAAACTCTGGCGGCGGCTCTGGAAATAGCTCGGGCGGCGACAGTCATTCCGGCGATAGTTCAAGCGGACGCAGTGATTCTGGCGGCGGTGGTAACTCGGGAAGCAGTCGGGGGAGTGACCGTAACGAAGACAGACGAGAAGATCGTCGCGAAGACGGGCGAGAAGATCGTCGCAAAAATCAAGATGATAAAGTTCAAAATGATCAAGTGGGTCCTGCAACGGGTGCAGAGCCTAACCGTTTGAGGAAACCCGAAGCAACCAACCTGATGGAATACTTGGGCATTGGCAGTGAACAAAACAAGGCGCGCGATGAATTCAAGAGGGGCAAGATCAAGAAACTGTCTGAAGTCATGGCCGCTGTCGGGAACAAATATCCCGGTGATATCGTAAGCGTAAAGCTCAAGGACGAGAGTCGTGCTCCTGTTTATGAGCTGAAGATTTTGTCGAGTGACAACCGACTGCGTAAAATCAAGGTCGACGCCCGCACACTTTCGATCTATTAATGATTCATGCGCGTACTGATCGCGGAAGATGAAGCCCGAGTGGCTCAAAGTATCGCACGAGCGATTCGTTCGAGCGGATACATTCCTCACGTCGTAACTGATGGCGAAGAGGCATGGTTCCAAGGCTCCACCGAAAATTTCGCAGCCACCATTCTTGATCTCGGCCTGCCCAAGCTTGATGGCATGACGATCCTTAAGCGTTGGCGCAAGGAAGGCGTTAAAACACCCATAGTGATTCTCTCCGCGCGTGGTAGCTGGTCCGAGCGCGTCGAAGGTATCGATGCTGGTGCTGATGATTATCTCGCCAAACCGTTTGAAATGGCCGAGCTCATGTCACGCCTCAAGGCCGTCATGCGCCGCAACGGTGGAATTGCACAGCCATCTGTTGAAACCAGCAAACTCAGACTCGATTTGAAAAATGGTGCCGCTTTCGTTGATGGCGAGCCAGTCAATCTCACACCCTTGGAGTTTCGACTGCTACACTATCTCGCGATCAACCCTGGTCGCGTTGTGTCGCAAGTTGAACTCGCCGAAAATCTCTATTCTTTCAATCATGAGCGTGAAGGCAACGCCATTGAGGCGGCAATCAGTCGCTTGCGCAAAAAGCTGGGCGGAGACATCTTGGGCAACAAGCGCGGCTTTGGATATTTCTTGAGCCAAGGACCAGGCCCAGGAGCAGGCCAAGGACCAGAGTGACGGGCACATGAAACCGCAGTCGTTGCGCGTCCGGCTGATGACCAATGCTGCAATCCTCATCAGCATTGCGCTGGTTCTGGCGGGGTTGGGGGCTTTTCTTCAATTCAAGAAATATTCTCAAGACCTGGTGCTGCAACAACTCGATGCGCATTTCGTTGAATTACTTGCTGGCATCGAACTCGACCTGCAAGGCAGGCCCTTCATTGCGGCACCTCTCAGTGACCCTCGTTTTTCAAATCCTTACAGTGGCTTGTACTGGCAAGTTGACATTGCAAATCAAGACTCACTTCGATCAAGGTCTCTGTGGGACGACAGGCTTAGCCTGGCCATTGCTCGGTCTGATTCCTCTGCCCAACGCACCCATGAACTCGACGGCCCGAACCAAACCAAACTGCTCGGTCTCGAGCGCATTATCGAACTGGAAGGTGACAATGAATTACGAGCACGCGCCGTTGTCATTATTGCTGTTGATGCAGCTACAGTCACCCGCGTCCAAGACCGTTTTTTGCGCGATATCCTTTTGGGGCTCGGTTTACTTTACATCGTTCTGCTGGGCGGATCGCTAGCGCAGGTATTATTTGGATTACGTCCGCTGCAAGCGCTTCGGCAAAAGATCGAAGCCATCACGGGTGGCAAAGCCCAGCGTGTCAGTGAGGAATATCCCAAGGAAGTGATGCCGTTGATTGGTGCGCTCAATAGTTTGTTGGAGTCACGCGAAAACCAGCTCGAACGCGCACGCCACCGCGCAGGCAATCTTGCACACGGCCTGAAAACTCCCCTCACAGTCATGCAATCGATTGCAGAGGATCTGGAAGATAAAGGCGAGACACAGATAGCCAGCGAACTGACTGCAAACGCGCATGTGATGCGCGATCTTGTAGAACGCGAACTGGTGCGCGCCCGAACATCTGCTGATGCCCATGCCGTTCAGACCGAACTTGTGGAAGTGGTCGACAAGATTTTTCTTGCTGTTCAACACGTCAAGCAAAAGGGTGTAACACTTGACAATCGAATACCGCGAGACACGATGATAGCCATGGAAAAAGGCGATGCCTTCGAACTCGTTGGCAATCTTGTTGACAATGCGAGACGCTACGCAAAATCTCTGATCAGGGTGTCGGGCACTCCGACTTCGCTCACCGTAGAAGATGACGGCAAGGGTGTTCCACCAGAAAAACTCTCGCATATCGTCAAACGCGGCATCAAGCTTGATTCAAAAGGCGGCACCGGACTGGGCTTGGCCATTGTTACGGATCTCGCTGATGCTTACGGGTTTGGCTTGCAACTGGCACATTCGCCACTAGGTGGCTTGCAAGTCACCCTTGACTGGTCGCATCCGAAACCCGTCCCGCAAACGTAATCATTTACTCGAGCACGCTGCATGAAAAATGCAATTGTTGCCGTTCTGTTTTTGATCTAGTGAAGCTGAATGACAGACAAACGTTTCATATCGATTCAAGGCGCGCGTGAGCACAACCTCAAAAACATCTCGCTCGAGTTGCCGCGTGACTCACTGATTGTATTCACCGGACTGTCCGGTTCGGGCAAATCTTCCCTGGCGTTCGATACAATTTATGCTGAAGGGCAGCGACGCTACGTTGAAAGCCTTTCTGCCTATGCGCGACAGTTCCTTGAAATGCAGCAAAAACCTGATGTCGATCAGATTGATGGCCTTTCGCCTGCTATTTCGATTGAGCAGAAAACCACATCGCGCAATCCACGTTCAACTGTTGGAACCGTAACCGAAATCCATGACTACATGCGGCTGCTGTTCGCGCGCATTGGCGTACCCTACTCGCCTGCCACAGGCTTGCCTATTGAAAGCCAAACCGTCACGCAGATGGTTGATCGCACACTAGCCTTGCCCGAGGGAACACGGCTCTATATTCTCGCACCGATTTCGCGCGGTCGCAAAGGTGAATTCAAAAAAGAACTTCAAGACCTTCAAAAGAAAGGTTTTCAACGCGTCAAGATAGATGGTTCTTTCCATGAGATTGAAGCGGCCCCTGCCCTCGACAAAAAATTCAAACACGACATTGATGTGGTGGTTGATCGCATCGTCGTGAAGCCCGACCTCGCCACACGTCTTGCTGATAGTTTCGAAACTGCACTGAGATTGGCAGACGGAATTGCTGTTGCCGAATTCACCGACAAACCGCTGCCAAAAGATCAAACCTCCGAGGAAGGCGCCAACAAAAGCAAGAACGAAACGCATGAGCGCCTGATTTTCTCTGAGCGTTTCGCCTGCCCGGTCTCTGGTTTCACCATTGAGGAAATCGAGCCTCGGCTCTTCTCATTCAACAATCCACACGGCGCATGCCCTGCGTGTGATGGCCTTGGCACCGAACTTAAATTTGAAGCCGAACTCGTTGTGCCCGACTCTTCTCTCTCATTGCGCGAAGGTGCCATTGCTCCCTGGGCGAAGACTGGCAACACGTCTCCATACTATACGCAAACGCTTGAAGCGCTCTGCAAGCACTTCAAAGTCTCCATGACAACACCATGGAAAGAACTGCCGAAGAAGGCACGCGACGGAGTATTGTTCGGCACTGGCGAAGAAGAAATCGCCATCACATACGATGATGGCCTGCGTTCGTATAAGACCAAGAAAGCCTTCGAAGGTGTCATCGGCAACATCGAACGACGCTGGCGCGAGACCGACAGCGAGTGGATGCGCGAAGAGCTGGCACGCTATCAGTCAGATCATCCGTGTAATGCCTGCAGCGGCTATCGCTTGAAACCACAAGCCCTGTCGGTCAAGATTGATGCGCGTCACATTGCGGAAATTTCAAATCTTTCCATTCGCGATGCCGATGGCTGGTTCCAAGCTCTGGACAAAAAGCTAAAGCCCAAAGACAAGGAAATTGCCACGCGCATCTTGAAGGAGATCCGCGACCGCCTGAAATTCCTTGTTGATGTCGGCCTCGATTACCTTTCGCTTTCTCGTATGGCGGGCAGTCTGTCTGGGGGCGAAAGCCAACGCATTCGGCTTGCTTCGCAAATTGGATCAGGCCTGACAGGCGTTCTCTACGTCCTGGACGAACCTTCAATTGGTCTTCATCAACGCGACAATGCGCGGCTGCTGCAAACGCTCACACACCTCAAAAGTCTCGGTAACACTGTGCTGGTCGTAGAGCATGACGAAGATGCCATTCGCCTTGCCGACTACGTTGTCGACATTGGCCCGGGTGCCGGCGTTCTCGGTGGTGAAATCGTAGCGCGCGGTACGCCAGAGCAAGTCATGGCAAATCCGAAAAGCCTCACCGGGCAATATCTCACGGGCATGCAACAAGTTCCCGTTCCGCGGAACCGCAGGGCCTGGGACAAGAAACGCGCCATTCGCGTCACGGGTGCACGCGCCAACAATCTCAAGAATGTGTCGGCAGAAATTCCGCTCGGCGTGTTCACTTGCATCACGGGAGTATCAGGCGGAGGCAAGTCAACTCTGCTGATCGACACCGTATTCCGCGCCTTGGCCCGCAAATTGATGGGCTCACGCGAGGCACCCTTGGCCCATGACAAGATTGAAGGCATCGAACACCTCGACAAGATCATCGATATCGATCAGTCACCCATTGGCCGCACACCACGCTCAAATCCCGCGACATATACAGGGGCCTTCACTCCGATCCGCGACTGGTTTTCTGGCCTGCCGGAAGCTAAAGCACGTGGCTACGAACCCGGCCGCTTTTCATTCAACGTCAAGGGTGGGCGCTGCGAGACATGCCAAGGCGATGGCCTGATCAAGATCGAAATGCACTTCCTGCCTGATGTCTACGTCACCTGCGATGCATGTGCTGGAAAGCGCTATAACCGCGAGACGCTCGAGATCAAGTTCAAGGACAAGTCGATCGCCGATGTTCTCGACATGACGGTTGCAGAAGGTGCAGAGTTTTTCCGCGCCGTTCCTTCAGTGCGCAACACCATGGAAACACTGGAGCGCGTGGGCCTCGGCTACATCAAGATCGGCCAACAGGCGACCACACTTTCGGGCGGTGAGGCGCAGCGCGTGAAGCTGTCCAAGGAACTTTCTAAACGTGCCACTGGCCGCACACTTTATTTGCTGGATGAACCAACCACGGGCCTTCACTTTCACGACGTCAAGAAGCTGCTGGAAGTTCTTCACGAACTTGTCGAGCAAGGAAACACTGTCGTTGTCATCGAACATAATCTTGAGGTCATCAAGACAGCCGACTGGATCATAGATCTCGGCCCGGAAGGGGGCGATGGCGGTGGTGAGATTGTTGTTGCAGGCACTCCCGAAGACGTAGCGCGCGAAAAGCGAAGCTATACCGGACTCTATTTGAAGGAAGTTCTCCGCCGAGGCCGCAAGGAAGCAGCCGAGTGACGCTTGATCTTCAGGCACTTCATCAGTTCGCAATCAAAGCGAAGAAGGCTTGTTATGTCGGCAATGGCCAACCTGTTTCACCAAGCAGATTGGCATCGCACGATCTGGCCTTTGCAGATGGTGAGTGGAGTTATCGTGACTCTTACTTCGGCGGGACTGATTTTCTTGGACAAGAAGTCATCTGGTTCGGAAGTGAAGCGACCTGGGTCATGAACTACTATGGTTTCATTTTGCGTCCGGACCTGATCACCCCAACTCAAGCAGGCGATACTCTCAAACAAGCTTTGTCCTCACCGGATTCACAAGCAAGACTGCTCGACAATTTGTCCTTTGATGGTCCGCACGGGCGCTACACGATCACTTCGAAGGGTTACATCGACCACTTTTCAGGACAAGAATCGATCAGTGTAAATGGTGTCATCACCTATGTACTCGACTACCATGGCGGCCTCGTAAGGCCATGATTTGGTCAGAGTGAAAAACTTTTTCCACAGCTCAATTGGAGCTGTCGGATGGGACTGCATTCGATCACATAGAATTCTTGATGTCGGGAATGGTCAAAATGATAATCATCCGTATACTGAGCGTCTCCAATTTTAGTATGTTACACGAGTACAGTGTCTTCGTTTTATTTTGATCCGTACACGGACTAATATTCCGAAGACCAGGTTTTTCACTTCTTGTTAATGCGTGACGGTCATACTTCAATATGTAGTAGGCATATTGCCGAATCGCACAAAGAGGTTCAGAAAAATGACTAGTAACAAGCGTAGATGATGACAGAAATGTCCAATGCGATTGTTGCATGTCAGTAGAGCCTGCGTTGTGGGGCTAAACCAAACTAATAATCTCTAGGAGATGACTATGGCTGCTAAGAAAGCAAAGAAGGCCGTTAAGAAGGCCGCAAAGAAGGCCGTTAAGAAGAAGGCCGCGAAGAAGAAGTAATTTTCTTCTTCTGAACCAAGAATATCAATCAGCTCCGGCAGACGAAAGTCTCCGGGGCTGATTTCGTTTGAGGTGCAAACAAAAAAGCCGCGCATCGCTGCGCGGCCTTCTCGGAGAAAATATCGTTTATTGATAAACGTATATGCGCGCACCAATTTTGACGCGGCTGTAGAGGTCGATCACGTCGGCATTCATCATGCGGATACAGCCGGAAGAAACCGCTCCACCGATTGATCGCTCATTGTTGGTGCCGTGAATGCGGTAAACCGACGAACCAATGTAAAGCGCACGCGCGCCAAGCGGGTTGCCTGGCCCACCTTCCATGAAATCTGGAATGATGTGCCCCTTTTCGGCCTCACGTTCTATCATCTCTTGAGGTGGCGTCCAGCTTGGCCACTCAGCCTTGCGTGAGATCCGGTTGTTGCCACTCCACTGGAAACCTTCCTTGCCAACGCCAACGCTATAACGCAGCGCTTGGCCTTCACCTTGCACCAGATACAGTGCGCGCTCCGGAGTTTTTACAATAAGTGAACCGACGGGATATTTGGTATCCGTCCAGCGAACTGTTGAACGACGCGTTCCACCCGAAACTCCGCTTGAGCGGAAAATGCTCACGCCAGGGCGCGAAAGGGCAGCGTATTGACGATTCGGATTGATCCGACGGGCTGAACGTGACCCTGGGCCTGGTTCATTAAACAAACAATCCAAAAAGCCGTCGCACGTGTTGCCGCGCACAAGCCTGACTTTCTTGTTGGTCGACTGATTGCTGGTATTCGCGAAGTTTTTATTGGCGGCGGTGCGGCCCGTACTGCGCACAACTTTCACACCTGGCTTTTTCTTGATGACGACCTTCTTCTTATTCTTTGAAGCGAAGATCGAGAAAACACCTTCATTACTTGACTCGGTGTTGACCGCAGCTTCTGCCCCCACAGACGCCACAGTAGACATCACGGCAACAAATACGGCCGCAACAAATGATTTGAACATGAGAACCTCAGGGTTGGTATTGCGGGAACACTGCTACTCACAAACCACGACACAGTTCAAACATAAATTAATCATGTTTCCGGAAGATTAAGCCGGATGTGAAGTTCTCGCAGTTGCTTGGAAGACACACTCGACGGGGCGCCCATCAAAAGGTCCTGCGCCTGCTGATTCATCGGGAAAAGCACAACTTCACGTATGTTCGGCTCGTCGCACAACAACATTACGATGCGATCCACCCCCGGTGCAATACCGCCATGTGGTGGCGCACCATACTGGAAGGCTCTATACATGCCGCCAAACTTCTCGATGATCACTTCTTCTTGATAACCGGCAATCTCGAAAGCCTTCTTCATCACCTCAGGCATGTGGTTTCGAATCGCACCCGACGAAAGCTCGACACCGTTGCATACGATGTCATATTGGTATGCATTGATCGTAAGCGGGTCTTGCTTCTCGAGAGCCTCGAGTCCACCCTGCGGCATCGAAAACGGGTTGTGCGAAAAATCGATCTTCTTGTCTTCCTCGTTCCACTCATACATCGGGAAGTCGACGATCCAACAGAGATCGAACCGATCCTTGGGGATCATGTTCATTTCTTCGCCAGCCCGTGTGCGGGCTTCGCCTGCGAACTTGTAGAACTTCGACGGCAGACCAGCGACGAAGAATGCGCAATCGCCAACGGCAAGACCAAGCTGATCGCGAATGGCCGTCGTACGCTCGGGACCTATGTTTTTGGCGATGGGGCCTGCACCACCCTCTTCACCGTCACGCCAGAACACATAGCCCAATCCAGGCTGGCCCTGCTGTTGCGCCCAGGAATTCATCCGGTCACAAAACGCACGCGATCCGCCACCCTTCACAGGGATGGCCCACACTTCCACTTTTGGATCGTTGGCGATCATGCCAGCAAACACCTTGAAACCGGAGCCAGCAAAATGCTCAGTCACCACTTGCATCTTGATCGGGTTGCGAAGATCAGGCTTGTCGGTGCCGTACCAACGGATTGAGTCTTTATAAGCGATATGCGGGAACTTCTGCGTGACGGCCTTGCCACCGCCAAATTCCTCAAACACACCGCGCAACACAGGTTCCACCGCGTTGAACACGTCTTCCTGGGTGACAAAGCTCATTTCAATATCGAGCTGATAGAATTCACCTGGCGAACGATCAGCACGTGCGTCTTCATCGCGGAAGCACGGTGCAATCTGGAAATAGCGATCAAAGCCCGACATCATGATCAATTGCTTGAACTGCTGCGGCGCTTGCGGCAGCGCATAGAACTGGCCGGGATGAACGCGCGACGGCACCAGATAATCGCGGGCACCTTCCGGAGATGATGCCGTGAGGATCGGCGTCTGGAATTCGAAGAAGCCCTGATCCTTCATCCGGCGGCGCAGGCTGTCGATGATCGCGCCACGCTTCATGATGTTGTTGTGGATCTTGTCACGGCGCAAATCGAGGAAACGATATTTCAGGCGAATGTCTTCTGGATATTCAACATCGCCGAAGACAGGCATCGGAAGTTCCGCAGCTTGCGACAACACTTCGATCTCGCTGGCATAGACCTCGATCAACCCTGTTGGCATTTGGGCATTTTCGGTACCCTCGGGGCGCGCGCGAACCTTGCCATCCACCCGGATCACCCATTCGGAGCGAACTGACTCTGCCACTTTGAACGCCGGTGAATCGGGATCAGCCACCACCTGTGTAATACCGTAGTGATCGCGCACATCGATGAACAAAACGCCTCCATGATCGCGCACGCGGTGCACCCAGCCTGATATCCGGGTGTCACTTCCCTTATGGTCGGCGCGAAGAGCGCCGCAGGTATGGCTGCGATAACGATGCGTCATGAATTTCCCCGAAAATAGCGGTAAAGTTGCTGGTAAAGCGCATGGGGGCAATGATTTGTCAAGCAAGGGACCTCGGCCAGGCACTTCGCACTGATTCTGTCTGCGGTTATTCTGATTAGCGTGATCTCGCCCGAATGCATGCGGCAAGATTCTTACTCTACAGCATCAAGTACTCAGTTCAGCCCGAAGAAATTTGATGATCGCCAAGCGCCAAAAACAAACGCTTGCCGACCAACCAATTGAGCCGCCCACAGGAAGCATAGAACCTTATGCCGCGACGGCTTCGGCTTCTTCTTTGATTTGCTTTGGACCGGAGTCCTTGCCTTTTTCATTGACGTCGCGATCAACGAATTCGATCACAGCCTTTGGCGCGTTGTCGCCGTAGCGGAAACCTGCGCGCATGATGCGGAGGTAGCCGCCCTTGCGGCCTTCAAGGCGCTTGGCGAGCACGTCAAACAGCTTCTTGACCTGTGCTTCGTCGCGCACTTCGGCAATGGCCTGGCGGCGTGCGTGGAGGCTGCCCTTCTTGGCGAGGGTCACGAGCTTTTCAACAATTGGACGCAAGTCCTTTGCCTTGGGCAGCGTTGTCACGATCTGCTCATGCTTGATCAAGGCGGCGGCCATGTTTGCAAACATGGCAGCACGATGTTCTGATGTGCGGTTGAGCCGGCGGCCCCTGAAACCATGATGCATAGTAATTCTCCTTCGATCAGCTCTCGCCGGGGCAATACCCGTGCGAAAAGCTCAGTAATGGGTTTCGAGTTTCTTGGCGAGTTCGTCGATATTCTCAGGTGGCCAGTTCGGCACTTCCATGCCGAGGTGAAGGCCCATCTGAGCGAGAACTTCCTTGATTTCATTAAGCGACTTGCGGCCAAAGTTTGGTGTGCGCAGCATTTCGCCTTCGGTCTTCTGGATGAGATCGCCGATGTAAACAATGTTGTCGTTCTTCAGGCAGTTCGCAGAACGCACTGAAAGTTCGAGCTCGTCGACCTTCTTCAACAGCGCTGCATTGAACGGCAGTTCCGAACGCACTTCTTCCTGTACGTGAGCGACAGGTTCCGAGAAGTTGATGAACACGGTCATCTGGTCCTGCAAAATGCGCGCGGCGTAGGCCACTGCATCTTCAGGCGAAATCGCACCATTGGTTTCAACAGTCATGATCAGCTTGTCATAGTCAAGGATCTGGCCTTCGCGCGTGTTTTCAACGCGATACGAAACCTTGCGCACTGGCGAGTAGATCGAGTCGACCGGGATCAGGCCGATAGGCGCATCTTCAGCGCGGTTACGCTCAGCAGACACATAGCCCTTGCCATTGTTGACGGTGAATTCAACGCGCAGTTCTGTACCCTGATCGAGCGTGCAGATCACATGCTCCGGGTTCAGAACGATTATGTCAGCAGTCTGCTGAATGTCACCAGCCTTGACGATGCCAGGACCTTCCTTGCGCAGGGTCAGCCGCTTTGGGCCTTCCGCATGCATTGCAAAGGCGATTTCCTTGACGTTCAGAATGATGTCGGTCACGTCTTCACGCACACCGGCAATGGTGGAGAATTCGTGCAACACGCCTTCAATCTGAAGCGCCGTCACAGCAGCGCCTTGAAGTGATGACAAAAGGATGCGGCGCATCGCGTTGCCAAGCGTGGTGCCAAAGCCGCGTTCCAGCGGTTCAGCGACAATCGTTGCAACGCGACGACGGTCCTTGCCGGACTGGATGTCGATCTTGCCTGGGCGGATCAGTTCCTGCCAGTTCTTTTGGTTTACTTGCATGCTCATATTCCCGTTAGCCTCCGGAGGCTCGTTGGCCCCCTACCCTTCGGATCATTTTTTAGGGCGGAAGGACCGCCCGACTTCATTCAAAAACTCTTAGGCCAGCCGTTAGACACGGCGACGCTTTGGTGGGCGGCAGCCATTGTGCGGGATTGGCGTCACATCGCGGATTGATGTCACCTGCAAGCCAACCGACTGCAATGCACGAAGCGCTGACTCGCGACCCGAACCCGGACCCGTCACTTCAACTTCAACTATGCGCATGCCATTTTCCATGGCCGACCGAGCGACCTGTTCGCCTGCGAGCTGGGCGGCGTAAGGGGTAGACTTGCGCGAACCCTTGAAACCAAGCTTGCCAGACGAGGCCCAGGCAATCGTGTTGCCCTGAACGTCGGTCACGGTGATCATCGTGTTGTTGAACGAGGCATTGACATGCACAACGCCTGACGAGACGTTCTTGCGTTCCTTGCGGCGTGGTTTCGCTGCTTCTTTAGCCATGTTTTGAATGCCTCACTTATTTCTTCTTGCCGGCGATCGGCTTGGCAGGACCCTTGCGGGTACGCGCGTTTGTATGGGTGCGCTGGCCACGGACCGGAAGGCCCTTGCGATGACGTAAGCCCCGGTAGCAACCAAGATCTGTCAAACGCTTGATATTGATCGAGACTTCGCGGCGAAGATCACCTTCCACCGTGTAGTCACGGTCGATGATTTCACGGATCGCCAGTACTTCGGCGTCGGAAAGTTCGTTAACGCGCTTCGAGGCAGGAAGTTTGACCTCGTTGCAGATGATCTTGGCATTCACTGGACCGATGCCATGAATGTAGCGCAGCGCGATTTCAACACGCTTGGCTGTAGGAATATTGACGCCTGCAATACGGGCCACTGGTAATCTCCTAATAATTTCAAAGGAATATGCGTTAGGCCGAAGCCCTTGACACACACTCCCAAAGGAACAAGGACGCGCCAGCGGAGGGAGTTCCCTCCCCGACGAGTCCTGTAAAAGACTGAGAATTCTGGCGTCCATAGAGGTGAATCACTTGCGCGTCAACCCGATGGAGCAATGAATCTCGGCTTTAGCTCAACTTCTTCAACACCGCCTGCATCGCATGCGTCACCGCAGCAATATCGGCCATGCCGTCGATCACGTGCAGATTGCCTTTTCCCCGGTAGTAATCAACCAAGGGAGCCGTCTGCGCGTTATACACCTTGAGACGGTCACGGACCGTCTTTTCATTGTCGTCCGGGCGGCGGGTGAACTCAGTACCTTGGCACTGATCGCACACGCCATCCTGCTTCGGACGGTGAAACTCTTCATGATAGCCCTGCCCGCACTTGGCGCAGGTAAACCGACCGGAGATGCGCTTCACGAGCGCTTCATCATCGACCTTCATTTCGATAACCGCATTGAGCTTCTGTTTGCGGCCCGCGAGCATTTTATCAAGGGCAGCAGCCTGCGCCGTGGTGCGTGGGAAACCATCGAACACCACGCCTTTGGTGATGTCGGGCTTGTCCATGCGTTCCGACACAATGCCGATGATCACATCATCCGAAACCAGATCGCCACGATCCATGATCGCCTTGGCCTTGAGACCTGTATCAGTTCCTGCAGCAATTGCCGCGCGCAGCATGTCGCCCGTCGACAGTTGCTTCAATCCCATCTTCTCTTCAAGCAATTTGGCTTGCGTGCCCTTGCCTGCCCCCGGTGGCCCGAGAAGAATGACATTTACCATTTCTCTTGGGATCATTTCTTCTTGCCCCGAAGCGAGGTCTTTTCAAGAAGCTTGCCGTATTGTTGAGAGATCAGATGGCTCTGGAGTTGTCCAACCGTATCCAAGGTCACCGACACAACAATCAACAAAGACGTGCCGCCGAAATAAAACGGTATGCCGGAGTAACCAACGAGGAGTTCAGGCATCAAGCAGATGACGACGAGATACGCAGCACCAATCACGGTAATGCGAGTCAGAATCTTGTCGATGAATTCTGCGGTCTGATCACCAGGGCGATAGCCCAAAATGAAACCGCCCTGCTTTTTCAAATTCTCAGCCGTTTCCTTCGGATTGAACTGGATCGACGTGTAGAAGAAGCAGAAGAAAACGATCAGTGCTGCATAGAGCAACAGGAACAGCGGCTGGCCATGACCAAGTGCAGCCGTAACCGAGCGCAACCATTCAGGACCTTGGCCAGCTGAGAAGTTGGCAATAGTAATCGGCAGCAGCAATAGGGACGATGCGAAGATCGGCGGGATCACGCCTGCAGTGTTGAGCTTCAAAGGCAGATGTGAACTTTGCGCCTGCGTCATTTTCATGCCGACCTGGCGCTTTGGATGCTGGATGAGCAAGCGCCGTTGCGCGCGTTCAAAGAACACGATGCCCGCTATCACGGCGAAGGCAAGCAACAGGATCAGCATGACAGTGAGAAATGACATCTGACCCGTACGCGCCAACTCAAGCAAAGCTGCAACACCAGACGGAAGACCCGCAACAATGCCAGCAAAAATGATCAGTGACGTGCCGTTGCCAATGCCGCGTGCGGTAATCTGTTCACCAAGCCACATCAAAAAAACAGTGCCGCCCGTCAGCGTGATCACCGTCGAAAGCCGGAAGAACATGCCGGGGTCATTGACGACATTCCCCTGCCCTTCAAGCCCAACGGCAATTGAATAAGCCTGAACTGCGGCCAAGATCACAGTGAGATAACGCGTGTATTGATTTATTTTCTTGCGGCCCGACTCGCCTTCTTTTTTCAGCGACTCGAGATTTTTCGAAACACTCGTCATCAACTGCATGATGATCGACGCCGAAATGTAAGGCATGATGTTGAGCGCAAAAATCGCCATGCGGCCTAGCGCACCGCCTGCCAGATTGTTCATCCAGCCGAGAATGCCTGAAGCATTTTGATTGGCAAATTGTTCGAGTGCAGCGCCGTTGATACCCGGCATCGGAATGTAGGAACCGAGGCGATAGACAATCAGCGCGCCGATCGTGAACCAGATTCGATTCATCAGTTCCGGCGATTTGCCAAGCGCACTGAAGTTCAAATTGGCTGCAAGTTGTTCGGCTGCTGATGCCATTGTTTCACCTAAACTGTTTGATTGATTGCCCTTATGTGGGCATCAGCCAACAGTTGATCAAGCGTACTTCTTTTTTTCTTCCTTGGGCGCGCGCAAAATCTTCACGCTGCCGCCAGCTTTTTCAACTGCAGCAATGGCACCCTTGGTGGCATAAAATACTTCAAACGTCGCCTTGGACGTGAGGCCATCCTTGCCGATAAGCCGAATGCCGCCCTTTGATGGCTTGGAGATAACACCCGCTGCCAGCAAAGATGCGGCAGTGATTGTTGCACCAGAATCAAGACGCTTGGATTCGATGGCGGCTTGAATGCGAACGACGTTGACTTCATTGTATTCAACGGCGTTTGGCTTTTTGAAGCCGCGCTTTGGCAAACGACGATAGATCGGCATCTGTCCGCCTTCGAACCCAGCCTTGGCGCCGCCCTTACGAGCTGTCTGGCCTTTGCCACCGCGACCTGCGGTTTTGCCAAGGCCCGAACCAATGCCGCGGCCCACGCGGACGCGAGCCTTGCGCGCACCCTTGTTGTCAGAGAGCTGGTTGAGTTTCATCTTGCGTGTTCCCTTAAACTTATTCCACGACGCGCACGAGATGCGCGACCTTGGCGATCATGCCGCGAACCGAAGGCGTGTCCTGCAATGTGGACACGCGGTTCAATTTGTTGAGACCGAGACCAATCAGCGTAGCCGTCTGGTTCTCAGGTCGACGATTGGCAGATGTAATCTGCTTCACCGTCACGGTCTTTGCCGCTGCTGCCCCTGCTGCTGATTTTGCCATCTTCAATCTCCTGCTCAGTCAGCTACAAGTTCAGCACCTGGACGGCGCAGCACTTCACTGACTTTCTTGCCGCGGCGGCTTGCAACCGAACGCGGCGAATTCTGCTTGGTCAATGCGTCAAACGTGGCGCGCACCATGTTGTAAGGGTTCGACGAACCCTTCGACTTGGCCACAACGTCATGAACACCAACCGATTCAAACACGGCGCGCATTGGGCCACCAGCAATGATGCCAGTACCTGCCGGAGCAGCGCGCAACGTGACCTTGCCTGCACCCCAACGACCATCCATGTCGTGATGAAGTGTACGGCCTTCCTTCAAGGGAATGCGAACCAGGCTGCGCTTGGCACCTTCAGTTGCCTTGCGCACAGCTTCCGGCACTTCGCGTGCCTTGCCGTGACCAAAGCCAACGCGGCCCTTCTGGTCGCCAACAACAACCAATGCTGCAAAACCGAAGCGCTTACCGCCCTTCACAACCTTGGCGACGCGATTGATATGCACCAGCTTGTCGATGAACTCGCTGTCTTTTTCTTCGCGATCGTCGCGGCTTTTGCGTTCGCCACGTTCTGCACGTTCTTTTGCCATGGGTGTTTGCCCTGTCCTTAAATTCTAAATTAGAAGCTCAACCCGCCCTCGCGGGCAGCTTCGGCGAGCGCCTTGACGCGCCCGTGATAGATGTAACCGCCGCGATCAAACACGACTTCGCTGACGCCAGCTTTCTTGGCGCGCTCAGCGATGAGTTTGCCAACTGCTGATGCAGCTGCGGTATCTGCGCCGGTCTTCTTGCCGTCGCGGAATTCCTTTTCCATCGTCGAGGCTGAGGCAAGTGTCTTGCCTGCAACATCATCGATGAGCTGCACATAGATGTTCTTTGACGAACGGAATACCGAAAGACGCGGGCGACCGTTGAGACGGTTTGCGAGCGTTTTGCGGACGCGCACCTTGCGGCGCATGATCGGAGTGACTTTGGCCATGGTGGTTGTCCTTACTTCTTCTTGCCTTCCTTGCGGAAGATATATTCGCCAGCGTACTTGATACCTTTGCCTTTGTAAGGCTCAGGACCACGCCAGTCGCGGATTTCTGCTGCGACCTGACCAACACGCTGCTTGTCGATGCCGGTGATGGTGATTTCAGTTGGCTTTGGTGTCTTGATTTCGATGCCAGCCGGAATTTCATAGTTGACGTCGTGGCTGTAACCGAGGTTCAGCTGCAACACCTTGCCCTGTACCGCAGCACGATAGCCAACGCCGTTGATTTCGAGCGACTTGGTAAAACCAGTCGTCACGCCATCAATCAGGTTCTTCACCAAAGTGCGCGACATGCCCCAGGAGGAACGCGCGAGCTTGGTCTTGTCGATTGGGTCGACCTTGATGCCTTCCGGCCCCATGGTCGCCTTCACGAAATCATTGAGCGTATGCTTGAGCTCGCCCTTTGGACCTTTGACCGATACCAGCTGACCACTGACCGAAGCCGTGACGCCTGCTGGAACCGGAACTGCCTTTTTGCCAATACGTGACATGTTTGACCTCAGAATACCGTGCAGAGCACTTCGCCGCCAACGTTCTGGGCACGAGCGTCAGCATCTGTCATCACGCCCTTCGGCGTTGAGAGGATCGAGATGCCAAGTCCGTTATAGACCGTAGGCAGGGTTGCGACCGACGCGTAAACGCGGCGACCAGGCTTGGACACGCGGCTCAATTCCTTGATAACCGGCGCGCCGTCGAAATACTTCAATTCAACTTCGAGTTCGGACATGCCGTCCTTCTCGAGCGTGGTGAAGCCGCGAATGAAACCCTCGCGATGCAGTACTTCAAGTACACGCTCACGCAGTTTCGATGGCGGTACCACCACCTTTGACTTGCCGCGTAGTTGCGCGTTGCGAATGCGCGCGAGCATGTCACCAATCGGATCGCTGATGTTCATCGACATGATGAGTGTCCTTCCTTACCAGCTCGATTTGACCATTCCAGGCACGAGGCCCAGATTGGACATTTCGCGAAGCGCGATGCGCGACATTTTGAGCTTACGATAATATGCACGTGGCCGACCCGTCACTTCGCAACGATTGCGAATGCGGTTCTTGGCCGAGTTACGGGGCATTTCAGCGAGCTTCAGGGCCGCGTTGAAACGCTCTTCCATCGGCGTCTGCTTGTTCATGATCACCGCCTTCAGGCGCTTGCGCTTGGCTTCGGCACCCTTCGCCATTTTGCGGCGCTTGTCGTTGCGGTTGATGGAGCTTGTCTTTGCCATGTTGTCTCCGTGATCCTTAAGCCGCAGCTTTGCGCTGTGATTTGCGGAAGGGGAAGTTGAATGCATCGAGGAGAGCGCGAGCTTCGTCATCGGTTTTAGCCGAGGTGCACACGATCACATCCATGCCCCAGATTTTTTCGATCTTGTCGTAATCGATTTCCGGGAAAATCAAATGTTCCTTGATACCCATGGCAAAGTTGCCGTGGCCATCGAAAGAGCGATCCGTCAGGCCGCGGAAGTCACGCACGCGTGGAAGTGCAATGGTGATCAGGCGGTCGAGAAATTCATACATGCGAGTCTTGCGCAAAGTGACCTTTGCACCGATCGCCAGGTTTTCGCGGATCTTGAACTGCGCGATGGCCTTCCTTGACTTGGTGATCACGACCTTCTGGCCGGCGATCTTTTCAAGTTCGGAAGCGGCAACATTGACCAGCTTCGAGTCCTGCGTGGCTTCGCCAACACCCATGTTGAGAACGATCTTGGTGATCTTCGGCACCTGCATCGCATTGGCATAACCAAATTGCTTGATCATGTCGGCGCGGATCTTCTCGTCATAGAGCTTGCGGAGACGCGGAACATAATTTTCCGGCACACCAGCATTCGGGTTCTCTACGCCTGCAGTGCTCTCGCCCCGCTTGACTTTCTTTTCCTTGACCGGAGCCATCGAGGCACCGGTGGCTTTGGCAGCTTTTGGAGCTGCTGCGCCTTTGGCTTTTTTATCGTCAGCCATTGATCACTTCTCCTGTGCGCTTCGAAACACGCACCTTCTTGCCGTCGGTCAAAATCTTGAAACCAACGCGTGTCGCCTTGCCATCCTTGGGATCGCGCAGCGCCAGGTTTGAAATATGGATCGGCATCGATTTCGAAATGATGCCGCCTTCAGTCGTTCCCGACTGCTTGGTGTGGCGCTTGGCAATATTGATGCCGGATACCACAGCCTTGTTCTCGGTCGGATTGACCGACAGGACTTCGCCCTGCCTGCCCTTGTCCTTGCCCGTCAGAACGACAACCTTGTCGCCCTTTTTAATTTTTAACTTCACAGGCATGTCACAACACCTCCGGCGCAAGCGAAATGATCTTCATCTGGTTCTTGCCGCGAAGTTCGCGTGGAACCGGTCCGAAAATACGCGTGCCAACCGGCTCGCCTTGCGCATTGATAAGAACTGCCGCATTGCGGTCAAAGCGGATCGACGAGCCGTCAGCGCGCCGAATATCCTTTGCCGTGCGAACAACGATCGCCTTCATCACGGCACCCTTCTTCACGCGACCGCGTGGAATGGCATCCTTGACTGATACGACGATGATGTCACCAACAGCGGCGTAACGGCGCTTCGAGCCACCCAATACCTTGATGCACTGAACACGTTTTGCACCTGAATTGTCGGCAACGTCGAGATTTGTCTCTTGTTGGATCATGGTTTCACCTTGGCTACTGCCTTGACCACCTTGGCGGCCGCCGATTTAACTGACTTTGGCTTCTCGCGAACGGCAACCAACTTGCCACCTTCTTCGGTGCCAATCAGCTCCCAGGTCTTCAGCTTGGAAAGCGGACGCGTTTCCTGGATGTTGACCACCTGGCCAACCTTGGCCGAGTTCTTTTCGTCATGGGCGTGATACTTCTTCGACACACGCACAGTCTTCTTGAACACCGGGTGACGCAGGCGGCGTTCCACCTTCACCACGATGGTCTTGTCATTCTTGTCGCTGACGACCACACCTTGCAGGATGCGCTTTGGCATAATCTCTTTTCCTTACTTCGCGGCAGAAGCCGTTTGCGCGGTTTTGAGGCGCGCAATGTCACGGCGAATCTGGCGGATGCGGTTGGTCTTCTCAAGTTGACCCGAAGCGCGTTGGAAGCGCAGGTTCAACTGTTCCTTCTTCAGCTTCAGGATTTCGTCCTTGGTCTGGTCCTTGGTGAAAGCGCGAACTTCGCTCATCTTCATGATCGTCATCCCTCTCTTACGCTTCGCCGAGACGCGCAACAAAGCGCGTCTTGATCGGAAGCTTGGCAGCAGCAAGGCTGAGCGAAAGCTCGGCGACATTGCGAGGCACACCATCGACTTCAAAAATCACGCGGCCAGGCTTGACGCGCGCTGCCCAATATTCGGTCGAACCCTTGCCGGAACCCATTCGGACTTCAGCAGGCTTCTTCGACACTGGCACGTCTGGGAACACACGGATCCAGATGCGGCCAGCACGCTTCATGCCACGAGCAAGTGCACGACGTGCAGCCTCGATCTGGCGGGCGGTCAGGCGCTCAGGCTCCAGGGCCTTGAGGCCGAAGTTGCCAAAGTCGAGCGTGTTGCAGCTCGTCGACTTGCCGTGAATGCGACCCTTGTGGGCCTTGCGGTATTTTGTTTTTTTCGGTTGCAGCATGATTTAGCTCGCAGTCCTCAATTCCGCTCTTCGCGACGAGGTGGTCGGCTTCCGCCGCCCTCCTGCAATTCAGCGAAGCGCTTGTCTGTTGCCATTGGATCGTGCTCAAGGATTTCACCCTTGAAAATCCAGACCTTGACACCATTGGTGCCATAAGCCGTGTGTCCGGTTGCGACACCGTAATCGATGTCGGCGCGCAGTGTGTGAAGCGGCACGCGTCCTTCACGGTACCATTCGGTACGCGCGATTTCTGCACCACCAAGACGACCCGAGCAGGTAATCTTGATACCAAGTGCGCCCATGCGCTGTGCCGATTGAACGGCACGCTTCATGGCACGGCGGAACGCAACGCGGCGTTCGAGCTGCTGGGCAATATTGTCGGCCACCAGATAGGCGTCGATTTCAGGCTTGCGCACTTCAACGATGTTGAGGTGAACTTCCGAGCCAGTCATGTCAGCGACTTTCTTGCGCAACTTTTCGATGTCTGCACCCTTCTTGCCGATGACAACACCGGGGCGGGCGGAATAAATCGTAACGCGGCACTTCTTGTGTGGGCGTTCGATCAGGATCTTCGAGACGCCAGCCTGCTTCAGCTCTTTCTTCAGATATTCGCGGATGGCGATATCTTCATGCAGCAACTTGCCGTATTCGCGCGATGATGCAAACCACCGTGAATCCCAGGTCTTGTTGATGCCGAGGCGAAAGCCAATCGGGTTGATTTTCTGACCCATTATGCAGCTTCCTTATCTTCGCGCTTTTCGCGCACAATGATCGTCAGCTCACTGAAGAACTTGTGGATGTGACCAACGCGACCGCGTGCATCGGGGAACCAACGCTTCAACACGAGATTTTTGCCAGTCCAGGCTTCAGCAACGATCAGGTTGTTGATGTCGAGATCGTGGTTGTTCTCTGCATTGGCAATCGCACTCTCAAGTGTCTTCTTCACATCACGCGCAATGCGGCGACGGGAAAATTCGAGATGTGCCAGGGCTTTCGCAACTTTCATGCCGCGAATTTCGGTGGCAACCTCATTGAGCTTGCGCGGATTGATACGAATGGAGCGGGTGACCGCTTTTGCTTCGTTGTCCTTCAAGGACCGTGGGTGTTTTGGCTTGCTCATGACGTTTACTTCGACGCTGCCTTCTTATCGGATCCGCCATGTGACTTGAAGGTCCGGGTTGGCGCAAACTCACCGAGCTTGTGTCCGACCATTTCCTCCGAAACATAGACGGGGATGAACTTGTTGCCGTTGTGCACCTGGAACGTCAGGCCCACGAACTGCGGCAGGATGGTGGAGCGACGGCTCCAGGTCTTGATTGCTGCGTTACGGTTGCCGCGTGCGGCCTCCGCTTTCTTCAGCACGTACCCGTCAACGAACGGGCCTTTCCAGACTGAACGAGACATTGTCCCTACCCTTCCTAATTACGACTTCTTACGGTCATGGCGTGACCGCAGAATGAATTTCTTGGTGCGCTTGTTAGTGCGCGTCTTCTTGCCCTTGGTTGGCTGGCCCCAAGGCGTTGCCCAGTGCTTACCACCGTTGGTACGACCACCGTTTGGATGGTCGACCGGGTTACGTGCGATACCGCGCGACACAGGACGATAGCCCTTCCAACGTGTGCGACCGGCCTTGCCGATGACTTCGTTGATATGATCAGGGTTCGATACAGCACCAATCGATGCCATGCCGTTCGCCGGAACCATGCGGGTTTCACCAGACTTCAACTTGATGATGACAAAGCCACCATCACGACCAGCAACCATCGCGTAAGTACCAGCTGAACGCGCGAGCGAACCACCGGAGCCTGGCTTGGTTTCAACATTGTGCACAATCGTGCCAACCGGAATGTTGCCGATCGGCATGGCGTTGCCAGGCTTCACGTCAACGCTCTTGCCGGAAACAACCGTGTCACCAACAGCAAGACGTTGTGGCGCAAGTATGTAGGACAGCGTTGCATCTTCATACTTGATGAGTGCAATGAAAGCTGTGCGGTTCGGATCGAACTCGAGGCGTTCCACCACGGCATTCATGTCATGCTTGGTGCGCTTGAAATCGATCAGACGATAATTGGTCTTGTGACCACCACCCTTGCGGCGTGATGTGATGCGACCCGTGTTGCCACGACCACCCGAATGCGACAGACCTTCGATCAGCGCCTTGACGGGACGGCCCTTGTACAATTCCGAACGGTCAACCTGAATAAGGTGACGGCGACCGGCGGATGTGGGGTTGAATGTTTTCAGTGCCATGATGCGTTACCCGATCCTTACAGCCCTGCCGAGATGTCAAGCTTCTCGCCATCAGCGAGGGTGACATAGGCTTTCTTGACGTCCGACAACAAAGCCGGACGGCCCTTGAATACGCGCTTCTTGCCCTTACGGACGAGCGTGTTGACAGCCTTCACCTTGACACCAAAGAGGCCTTCAATGGCTTCCTTGATTTCAGGCTTGGTTGCGGTTCGCGCGACGTTGAACACCAGCTGGTTCGAGGCCGAGACCATCGTGGCCTTTTCAGTGATCGAAGGCGAAACAATGATTGAGAAGTATTTTTCCTTGCTCATTTGAAGCGCGCCTCCAGCGCATCGACCGCAGCGCGTGTCAGAACGAGCTTCTTGCGGCGCAGAATGTCATAGACGTTGATGCCTTGGATCGGCAGCACATCGATGTTTGGAATATTACGGGCAGCATTTGCAAAACCCTGGTTCAAAACTGCACCGTCAATGATAAGTGCGTTGACCAGACCCATCTTTGCGAAGGCCGCAGCAACCGCCTTGGTCTTGGGCAGGGCCATTTCAGCTTTTTCGATCACGATGATCTCGGAAGCCTTCAACTTGGCTGACAGGGCATGACGCAGACCGAGTGCACGGAACTTCTTGTTCAACGATGTTTCGTGGCTGCGATGACGCGGACCGAAGGCCTTGCCGCCGCCGACAAAGATACCAGCTTTGCGCGAACCGTGGCGAGCGCCACCGCCGCCCTTTTGTGGGCCAGTCTTCTTGGTCGTGCGGTTGATTTCCCCGCGCGACTTCGCTTGGTGCGTACCCTGCTGGCGCTTGTTGAGCTGCCATTGGATGACGCGGTGAATGATGTCGCCCCGCGGATCAAGTCCGAAGATGGCGTCCGAGAGATCAATTGATCCCGCGGTTTTCGCATCGAGTGTTGTGATATCGAGTTTCATGTTCTCATGCGCCTCTTATGCCGATGCTACTGCTGGGGCCTTGAAGGCTCCCGGCTTTGGCGCACCATCAGGAAGCTTGCGCTTCACTGCATCGCGAACTGATACCCAGCCGCCAGGTGCGCCCGGGATCGAACCCTTGAGCAGGATCAGGCCGCGTTCTGCATCAGTGCGTACAACTTCAATATTTTGGGTTGTCACAGTTTCATTACCAAGTTGACCTGGCATCTTCTTGTTCTTGAACACCTTGCCCGGATCCTGGCGGTTACCCGTCGAACCAATCGAACGATGGCTCACCGACACGCCGTGGGTGGCGCGAAGACCCTTGAAGTTCCAGCGCTTCATGCCGCCCGCAAAACCTTTACCCTTTGAGGTACCGGTCACGTCGACATATTGGCCAGCCACAAAGTGGTCAGCAGTGACTTCCGAGCCAACTGGCATTTGCATGTCAACCGAAACGCGGAACTCCTGAAGCTTGCGCTTCGGTTCCACCTTGGCCTTGATGAAATGACCTTTTTCGGCTTTCGTAAGCCGCTTGATCTTGGGTGTGCCCGAACCGAGCTGAACAGCCACATAGCCATCCCTCTCAGTGGTTTTCTGTGCAACAACGTGCACGTTATCAACCTTCAACACAGTCACGGGAACCGCAGCTCCCTCTTCTGTGTAGATGCGGGTCATGCCCAGTTTGCGGGCGATGAGTCCTGAACGCATTTTTTTCGTCTCCAGAGGCTCAAAAATCAGAGCTTGATTTCAACATCAACACCGGCAGCAAGGTCGAGCTTCATCAGCGCGTCCACAGTCTGTGGTGTCGGGTCAAGGATGTCCAAAAGGCGGCGATGAGTCCGCATTTCAAACTGCTCGCGCGACTTCTTGTCGATGTGCGGCGAGCGGTTAACGGTGAACTTCTCAATCCGCGTCGGCAGCGGAACCGGACCCCGGATCTGGGCTCCTGTACGCTTGGCGGTATTCACGATCTCGCGCGTCGAATTGTCGAGGATGCGATGATCGAAAGCCTTGAGGCGGATGCGGATGTTTTGACGTTGCATGTTTCGTTTTTACCAGTTTTCAGTTTCTGGAAGCCGGAGGATCCGGCTTCCATGTTCTGAGTTCCGAATTAGTCTGTGATCTTTGCGACGACGCCCGAACCAACGGTACGGCCACCTTCGCGGATAGCGAAACGCAGCTTTTCTTCCATTGCGATCGGAGAGATCAGCTCAACGTCAATCGAGACGTTGTCGCCAGGCATCACCATTTCTGTACCCGTTGGCAATGTCACTACACCCGTCACGTCGGTCGTGCGGAAGTAGAACTGTGGACGGTAGTTGGCGAAGAATGGCGTATGACGGCCACCCTCTTCCTTGGTGAGGATGTAAACCTCAGCCTTGAACTTCTTGTGTGGCTTGACCGAACCGGTCTTGCAGAGAATCTGACCACGCTCAACGCCTTCACGGTCAACACCGCGAAGCAGTGCGCCGATGTTGTCGCCAGCCTGACCTTGGTCAAGCAACTTGCGGAACATTTCAACGCCTGTGCAGGTCGTCTTGACGGTATCGCGGAGACCCACGATTTCGATTTCTTCGCCGACCTTGACGATGCCGCGCTCGACGCGACCCGTCACAACCGTACCACGGCCAGAGATCGAGAACACGTCTTCGATTGGCATCAGGAATGGCAGATCAATCGGGCGCTCTGGCTGTGGAATGTAGTTGTCTACGGTTTCCATCAACTTGAGAATGGCGTCGCGGCCAATTTCTGGTGTCACGTTGTTCAACGCGGCAACAGCTGAACCCTTGGTGATTGGAATATCATCGCCAGGGTACTGATAGGACGAAAGAAGCTCGCGGATTTCCATTTCAACGAGGTCGATCAATTCAGGATCGTCAACCAGGTCAACCTTGTTCATGAACACGACAAGTGCAGGAACGCCAACCTGACGGGCAAGCAGAATGTGCTCGCGGGTCTGAGGCATTGGACCGTCAGCTGCCGACACAACGAGGATCGCGCCGTCCATCTGTGCTGCACCGGTGATCATGTTCTTCACATAGTCAGCGTGGCCTGGGCAATCGACGTGGGCATAATGGCGGGCCTTCGTCTGATATTCGACGTGGGCCGTGTTAATCGTGATGCCGCGTGCCTTTTCTTCAGGAGCCTTGTCGATCTGGTCGTAGGCCATGAATGTGGCGCCGCCGGACTCAGCAAGGATCTTGGTGATAGCAGCCGTCAGCGACGTCTTGCCATGGTCAACGTGACCAATGGTGCCGATGTTGCAATGCGGCTTGTCGCGATTAAATTTTTCTTTTCCCATCGGAGTTCTCCGTTACTGAAAGTTGATTAGGCGTATTTCTTTTTCACTTCGTCCGCGACCGCTGTCGGTACCTGGGCGTAGTGATCGAATTGCATTGTATATGACGCACGACCTTGGCTCATTGAGCGCAGGTTGTTGATGTAGCCGAACATGTTGGCCAGCGGCACCAGCGAGTTGATGATGTTGGCGTTGCCGCGCATCGATGTGCCAACGATCTGGCCACGACGCGAGTTCAAGTCACCAATGACCGAGCCTACGAATTCTTCAGGCGAAGTCACTTCAACCTTCATCATCGGCTCGAGCAACACGGCACCAGCGTTTTCGAAAACTTCACGCATGGCAGCACGCGTTGCGATTTCGAAGGCGATCGCCGAGGAGTCAACATCATGGTAGGCGCCGTCAACCAGGGCCACCTTCATGTCCACGACCGGGAAGCCGATCAGCGGACCATTGTTGAGCACCGAGTTCAAACCCTTTTCAACGCCTGGGATGTATTCCTTCGGCACTGAGCCGCCGACGATGCGTGATTCAAACACATTGCCTGCGCCCTTTTCATTGGGCTCGATTTCGAGGATGACGCGGGCATATTGACCCGTACCACCGGTTTGCTTCTTGTGCGTGTAGTCCTTGGTCACCTTGCGGGTGATGGCTTCACGATAAGCAACCTGTGGAGCGCCAACCTGCACTTCAACCTTGTGCGTGCGCTTCAGAATGTCGACCTTGATGTCGAGATGAAGTTCGCCCATGCCCTTGATGATGGTTTCGCCAGACTCAGAGTCAGTTGAAACGCGGAAGGATGGATCTTCAGCAGCGAGCTTGTACAAAGCAACTGCCATCTTTTCCTGGTCGGCCTTCGTCTTAGGCTCAACCTTCATTTCGATGACGGGATCCGGGAATTCCATCTTTTCGAGAATGACAGGCTTGTTTGGATCGCAGAGTGTGTCACCCGTGCGCGATTCCTTGAGGCCCACGAGAGCAACGATGTCGCCAGCATGTGCTTCAGCAATTTCTTCGCGGTTGTTGGCGTGCATGAGAACCATGCGGCCAACACGCTCGGTCTTGCCGCGCGTTGAGTTCAAGAGCGAAACACCCTTCGACAACACGCCGGAATAGATGCGGCAGAATGTCAGAATGCCGTACTGGTCATCCATCAACTTGAATGCGAGCAGCGCAAGTGGCTCCGTATCCGACGATGGACGCGTAGTTTCAGCATCGTTATCAGGATTGATGCCCTTGATCGCAGGACGATCCAATGGCGATGGAAGATAATCAACCACTGCATCAAGCAAAGGCTGTACGCCCTTGTTCTTGAAGGCAGATCCACACAGAACCGGGAAGAACGCCGAAGTCAGAACGGCCTTGCGCAGCAGGCGCTTGATAGTCTCGTTCGACATTTCCTTGCCATTGAGATAATCATCCATGGCCGCTTCATCGAGTTCAGCGCAAGCCTCGATCATGTCGGCGCGCGCCTGTACGGCAGCGTCCTTCAGATCAGCTGGAATTTCAATGTCGTGGAACTTTGCACCGAGAGCCTCATCTTCCCAGACCACGCCAACCATGCGTACGAGATCGATGATGCCCTTGAAATCGTTCTCAGCGCCGATTGGCAGCTGGATCGGAACAGGGCGAGCGCCCAGACGTTCCTTGATGTCCTTGATGCACTGTTCAAACGATGCACCAGTCTTGTCCATCTTGTTGCAGAACACGATACGCGGAACATTATACTTGTCGCCCTGACGCCACACCGTTTCGGTCTGTGGTTCAACGCCCTGGTTTGAATCGAGCACGCAGACGGCACCGTCCAGCACGCGCAGCGAACGCTCAACTTCAATGGTGAAGTCAACGTGGCCTGGCGTGTCGATGATGTTCATCCGGTGATCAGCCCAGATCGCCGTCGTCGCAGCTGAGGTAATCGTGATACCGCGCTCTTGTTCCTGCTCCATGAAATCCATGGTGGCAGCACCGTCATGCACTTCGCCGATTTTGTGGCTCTTGCCGGTATAATAGAGAATGCGTTCGGTCGTGGTTGTCTTGCCAGCATCAATGTGCGCCATGATGCCGAAGTTGCGATAATGATCGAGTTGATATTGACGGGCCATGATGTTGATCTCTTACCAGCGATAGTGGCTGAAAGCGCGGTTCGCTTCGGCCATCTTGTGGGTGTCTTCACGCTTCTTGACGGCGGAGCCACGGTTGTTGGCAGCATCCATCAATTCGGCCGAAAGACGCTCGACCATGGTCTTCTCATTGCGCGCACGGGCGGCATTGATGATCCAGCGGATGGCAAGTGCCTGGCGGCGCTCGGTGCGGACTTCAACAGGAACCTGATACGTGGCACCACCGACGCGGCGTGAGCGGACTTCGATCGCCGGAGCGACATTGTCCAAGGCTGTGTGGAACATTTGAACCGGATCGGCCTTGCCTTTGACTTGCAAGGTTTCGAGGGCGCCGTAAACGATGCCTTCAGCAACCGACTTCTTGCCCTCATACATGAGGTTGTTCATGAATTTCGAAACGATCAGATCACCGAACTTTGGATCGGGATTGATATGACGCTTTTCTGCGCGATGGCGACGTGACATTCTGTGATCCTCTTACTTCGGACGCTTCGCGCCGTACTTCGAACGACGCTGGCGACGCTTTGGCAGGCCTTGCGTATCAAGGATGCCGCGGATGATGTGGTAGCGAACGCCTGGCAAGTCCTTCACGCGGCCGCCACGGATCATGACGACTGAGTGTTCTTGCAGATTGTGGCCTTCACCTGGAATGTAGCTCACGACTTCAAAGCCGTTGGTCAGGCGCACCTTGGCAACCTTGCGCAAAGCCGAGTTAGGCTTCTTTGGTGTCGTTGTATAAACACGTGTGCAAACGCCGCGCTTTTGCGGGCAGTTTTGCATCGCCGGCACCTTGTTGCGATAGGTGGGCTTCGTGCGGGGCTTTCTCAGCAACTGGTTGATCGTTGGCATGCGCCTTGATGACCTTCGAATTTCGTTTGAACCAGGGTTTCTACAAACACGCCACGTTTTTCCAAACGCGAAAATGCCCTGGATGATCCGGTCCGGAATCACTCAGCGCACAAAACCAGAGGTCCGGGGCGCCGGCCAGGCACCAAGGACTTGACCTTGAATGTTCAATCTTTCCTTCCGAGTCAGCGTTTCGAAACACAAGGGATCGACGGCCTGCAGTGCCGGAAGTTGGGGGTCTAATAGAGAGCGAGTCTCAAACCGTCAAGCCCCTAAATGAAGGTTTGTGGTTCTAAATGACGCATTTCCTTCCTTACTTGAGCGCCAAGGCGCGTGGGGGAGTGGCGCAAAGCGCCGAGGGGGTATGTCCACCAGAAAGATTCCCAACAAGCAAATACCGCAAAGCAGCAATTCATTATCCCTTGCGTCCGCCAGAAGACTACAACCACAATCGGTCCTGCTCGAGCCTCAAAGGCCAGACGCCAGCCGAATTTGCAAAACAAGACCAACAAGACATAATCAATCGTCAGAGCGAACTCAAAGCTGGATAGAAGTTTGGGGCAAGGTCAGTGGCGGATCGGATTGAACCGAAGTAACTCTTCTAGGGTTCCATTTTCTCTTAGTTTCTGTTCCAATTTCTCATTCATCCCTACAATCTTCTTGGCTTCCTCGTAAGGAACGCCACACATTTGAAGTACCGTTTTCTGGTCTACTGAACTCTCAAGCTTTGCTGCGAGCCATCTATGCACATCCGCCAAAGTCTCGCCCATCAAAAATTTTCGAGAGCATTGGAGCACAAGATAAAACTGAAGAAACTTATTAAGCACAACTGGTTCACTCTGCTATCGACACCAAATTCACTGACTTGTTGGAACTCGAGGGATTTCAAATGTCATGTTTATGTTTCGATCTGGTTTTGCTCCACTTAATCTCATCGTTGAGGTAATTTCAACTCCATTAAAACCCATCCGAGGTATTGGGGGCGCTTCCCTTTTTCTCACCCTCTCACCGTAGGAAATATTGGGGACGCTTCCCTTTTTCTCCCTCTCTTGGGGAAATATTGGGGACGCTTCCCTTTTTCTCCCTCTCTCACCGCGCCCACCAGTGATTTCCTCCGTCTACGGATCATTCTGCACCGACCACCCCCTCCCCCTTCGGGTACTCCCCCGCCGCTTCGCGACAAGGGAGAAAGACGTTCTTCTCCCTTGCGCCGAAGGCGTGGGGGAGTACGGCGGAGCCGGGAGGGGGTGTGTCCGCTAGAAAGATTCTCGAACCTTAGCGACGGATTTTTCCCCTCGTGACGTCTTATGTGCAGGAGAGCCATCCATGCACATCACGATGCAACGCAACTTCGCGCGCAACATGCGTACATCAATGACAGGTGCGGAACGCATCGTCTTGGGAGTATTGGGGACGTTACCCTTTTCTTGGCTTCCTAACCGCGCTCGCCAGCGATTTCGTCCGCCCACGGATCATTCTCCTTGGCACCCTCCCCCTTTAGGTCGCGCACCCCATACTTCGCATCAAATATTGGGGACGCTTCCCTTTTTCTCCCTCTCTCACCGCGCCCACCAGTGATTTCCTCCGTCTACGGATCATTCTGCACCGACCACCCCCTCCCCCTTCGGGTACTCCCCCGCCGCTTCGCGACAAGGGAGAAAGACGTTCTTCTCCCTTGCGCCGAAGGCGTGGGGGAGTACGGCGGAGCCGGGAGGGGGTGTGTCCGCTAGAAAGATTCTCGAACCTTAGCGACGGATTTTTCCCCTCGTGACGTCTTATGTGCAGGAGAGCCATCCATGCACATCACACTGCAACGCAATTTCGCGCGCAACATGCGGAAATCCATGACGGGTGCGGAACGCCTTGTGTGGAGCAAGTTGAAATCACGCGGGCTACGCGGTTTCAGGTTCAATCGTCAGGTTGAGATCGGCCCATACATCGTTGACCTCGTTTGCCGCGAGAAAAAAGTGATCTTCGAAGTGGACGGGCCTACCCATGGTGACACGCATCAGATCAACTACGATCAGCGGCGAACCAAATATCTCGAAGACGAGGGCTATGTTGTCGTGCGCAGTTGGAACATGGATATTTATGAAAACTGCGATGCCGTGCTGGAAAGGCTGGCGCAGGTTTTGGAGAGTCGTTCTGGCTGACACACCCCCTCCCCGCTACGCGGTACTCCCCCGCCGCTTCGCGGCAAGGGAGAAAGATGTTTTTGTTCTCCCTTGCGCGCTGAAAGCGCGTGGGGGAGTGGCGCATCGCGCCGAGGGGTGTGTCGGCTAAAAAGACTCCCAAACCAGCCCCACGTCGCATCCAAACAGCTACTCCCCGCGTAAAGAAAGCATCGGAGTGCTAGTAATGAAAATCAAAGATCGCATCGAATTCAAGACCAAGCCGCCGGTCATCACTTTTGCACCCGATGACAAGATAATGACTGCCGTCAAAGTGATGGCTGAAAAAAACTACGGGGCCAGCGTGATTATCGACACTGCGCGAAAGCCGATTGGGATCATCACAGAGCGTGATTTCATGCGGCGTGTTTTGGCCAAGGGTTTGGATCCCAACACAACCGCAATTTCTGAGATCATGACGCGGGAGTTGAAACTGGCAACCGAAGACGACCAGGTTGTCGATTGGCTCCGCATTATGTCCAACGAACGCTTTCGTCATTTGCCCGTCGTGGACACCAACGGCGTGCTGGTCAATTTGATGTCGCAGGGCGACTTTGTATCCTACACTTGGCCCCAGCTTTTGTTGACGGTGAAGGACAAGGCGCAATCGTCATTCATGGATAGATTTTATCTCTACATGATTGTTGGAGGTGTCATGCTCTACAGTCTGCTGATGTTGCTGGTATTCAGATTCATCAAATAGCCTTGGCGACAGCCCGAAGTCCTCGTCATGACATCACAACACTCCTCACTCACAGTCTGGTTCGATGGCGGTTGCGCGCTTTGCACGCGTGAGATTGCGCTGATGCGCACACTCGACAAGACCAATGCCATCAATTTCATCGACGTCACATCACCATCAAGCATTTGCCCGATGACCCCGGCTGAACTTCTGGCGCGGTTACATGCCGAGGAGAACGGCACAATGTTATCGGGTGCTGCGGCGTTTGCGGCGATGTGGCGCGCCATTCCCCTTTTACGGCCCCTTGGCCTGGCAGCGCGCAACAGATGGGTGCTGGCCGGGCTGGAGCGGCTCTACAGCGTATTCCTGCGCCACAGGCCAAAGTTTCAGCGTTTCTTCACGTGGCTCGACCGCAAGACCGTTTGACTGGCCTCATTCCTGCTCGAGCAGCTGGTTTTTCTGGTCGTGCTTGGCTTTCCGGCCAGACACGCGCGCCCGCCACACCTGAAAGCTGCGGCGTTTCAAATGACCCCGCATGATGACAATAACATCGCGCTCTGAAAGTCCGGTGTCGCGCTTGATCATGTCGAACGAAACATCATCGGCCCATGCCAACGCGATTACTTCACTGATTGAAATCGGGGGAGCCACAGTCATCACTATAGCTATACGCGGCGACGGCAACTTCGTATCAGCTGGCAGAATGGCTACCAGTGATTTCCTCCGTCTACGGATGAATACTCGCCGGGCACACCCTGCCCCGCCTGTAGTCGCGAGCGATTGCTAGGGGTACTCCGCCGCGCGTTCCGTGCAAGGGAGAAAGAGCTTCTCACTTGCCGCGCAGCGGTGGCGGTGCGACTCATCGCGCCGAGGTGGGTGTCCGCGAGAGAGACGCCACTTCTAGAAACCGCCACCCGCTTCCAGCCACTTTATTTCCGCAGAAGTCGAGTTTCGCCCAAGTGCCCTGTTGCGATGCGGATATCTGCCAAATGTATCAATAATGGCTTTGTGTTTGATTTCAAAATCCATGTACGCCGCATTGCCATACTGCTTGAATATGTCCAACGCCTTGGTGTGAACCTCAGCTGACTCGCTGTGCATATAGGGCAAGTAGAAGAAAACCCTTCGCTCCTGCGGGACCTTCATATCGTCTCCATCAGCGATCGCCTCCTCGGCGAGCGACAATGCGAGCGCGTCTCCTGCGAAGGCTTGTGCATCATCACTAAACATATTGCGCGCAAACTGATCCAGTACGATGATTTCAGCGAGGCGTCCCTCGGGTGCACCACGCCAATCCCTGATTTTGCCCCCAAGGACGTCCCAATATGTTTGTTCAAAACGCTGCTTGATCAAGGCATCAAAATCAGGATTTTTTTTGAACCGCTGCGCTGGTTCGGTTTCTTCCAACCAGAATTTCAGAACTTCGAGATGTTTCGCGGATTGCATACGCGTTTTCCTTTCTCTCACCCTTTCGGCCAGCGGTGGTGCAGATAACCGACGAGCTCATCAGCCTCGTCATGTCAGACATGGTGATCGCAAAACGACCGACATCACCCGCAAGTCTGCCCCGTGAGCGAGACACCAGTGGTCATCGCTAGCAAGTACACCGGGCGCTTCTGACTGGCAACGCGCAACTCCTCCCTTGGTTCAGGAGGCCTCCTGTGGGTGGGAGCTGTTCGGCCCGGCTCACAGGGCACTTATTCACGATGTCAAAACCTCCCCGATCGTCTGAGGAGGCCCCCTTGCGGGGAAGCGGGGTGCAACTTTGTGAGTCGAACCGGATCGAAACTACAAAATAGAACTTTACAGGAACATTGTCAAGGATTATTTTCTGAAACTAGAATATTATGCGAATTCAGAAGCTTGTCTCCGCGCAGGCCGTCTGCTTGGCCCTTTGGCAACGGGCGTGCCTCACTCTGGTCCAGAAATTAACATGTTGCGACGCAGCATTGCTAAAAACCGACGCCTCCGCCTTAGTTCCGCCACCGGTTGTCAGGAAATTGTGATTCGACGGCGGCTATGAATGAACCTAGCCTGAGACTCGCATCACGCGAGGATCAGGCTCTTGCATATGAGGCACAATGCATGAACTTGCCGAATATCCGCCATTGGTGGCACGAGCTTAATACTTGGGAGCCTGAGGTGGCGCTTGCCTTCTATGGTCGCACGCTCGGCTGGGAGTTCGAGCCCACGTCACTGCCCGATGGCACCGGTTATTGGATCGCCCGCAAAAACGGTAAAGCCGTGGGTGGTGTTTATGAGCTTTCCACGCCAGATAATGAAGGCATCCCATCGCACTGGATGACCTATCTGAAAGTCGACGACATTGTTGAGGCCGGAACGAGGACTGAAGCCTCTGGCGGCAGCGTCATGCGAGCGCCCGTCAAGATTCCAGGCGTCGGCAAACTTGCCGTCGTCACCGACGCAGCAGGCGTGCTGATCGGGCTTATTGAACCAGACCGGACCCAAAGTTTGACTGCAGCCATAGTCCACTGAAGTTCGCGATCTGCCCCTCATGAGTAACGGGGGGATGTGTGTAGCGTTCGCGTAAAGGGAGTACAAAAACAGTAGTGGAGAAAACGCCCGCTGGCCCTTCCTGGCTCGTCATGAGTCGGGAAGGGTTTTTTATCCCGGCTGGCCCTTGCACCGCGCGCATCACTCGGTGATAGCTAATCACCATGTTGAGTGCAGCTTTCTCCATTGATCTCCAGATGTTGGCCGCCATAGTAATCGTATTTTGCGCAGCAGTAGTGCGCGGCTTTTCTGGCTTCGGTTTTTCACTCCTCACCATCACCGGACTGTCGCTTTTCTACCCACCACACGAGATCATTCCACCGGTTTTCATGATGGAACTTGCTGCCAGCATCAACCTCTTGCCCGCTGTGTGGCGCGAGGTGCATTGGCGATCACTGGTACCGCTTATCATAGGGGCTGTAGTTGGAACGCCCTTGGGTGTCTGGCTATTGAGCACCCTGCCCGCAGCACCCATGCAGATTGCACTCAGCATATTTGTGCTTGGCTCGGTATGCTTGTTGTGGATCGGCTATAGTTTGCGCACCATGCCAGGTCGCGCAGCAACTATCGCAGCAGGTACTGCATCAGGCCTTGCCAATGGGGCATTCGGAATTGGCGGCCCGCCTGCAATATTGTTTTACTTCGCTTCGCCTGCCGGAAACACAGCTGGCCGCGCTTCGCTGATTGTGTTTTTCCTAGCCACGGACATCATAGGGCTTGCCCTGCTCTCCGGCATGACCAGTTTTGTCACCTCACAAACAATGCTCCGTGCACTGATCTATTTACCTGCCCTGCTGGCAGGTGTGTGGATAGGTCACCGTGCTTTCAAAGGAGTGGATGAGGCGAAGTTCCGCAAAGCCGTACTGCTATTGCTTGCGGCACTTGCGGTCATTGTCCTGATCAGAGGTATCCTTGCGTTTTGATTACGCAGCGAGCGCTTTTTTTACTTTTTCAGTCAGGTCATTGCGCGTGAAGGGCTTGTTCACCAGATCAATGGTGTCTGGCAAATCCTGCATCTGGCGGACTGAACCCGGTGCATAGCCGGACATGAAAAGGATCTTGAGATCTGGTCGAAATTTAATCGCTTTTGCCGCCAGCTCAGGCCCGTTCATTCCACCCGCCATGATCACATCAGACAATACCAAATCGATGTTTGCTGTAGACTCGATCTTCGCCAGACCATCATGACCATTGATCGCAGTGATCACGTTGAAACCCATTTCCTCAATCATCGCAGCGGCGACATCGCGCACGCTGTCATTGTCTTCGACAACCAGGACATTGCGCTTGCGGGCTTCGGCCATCGGAATATTGACTTCTTGGCTTTCTACCAACCCAGCTTCAACCTCTGAATCTGTTTCGCCTATTGTCTTGAGGCGCGGCAGATAGATCTTGACCGAAGTTCCAACGCCAACTTCAGAATAGATCTTGATGTGGCCGCCCGATTGTTTGACAAAACCATAGATCATCGAAAGGCCAAGCCCCGACCCTGCTTCTGGACCTTTAGTGGTGAAGAACGGTTGGAAGACTTTTTCAATGTTTTCTGGCGCAATGCCAGAACCAGTATCGGTCACCGAGATTTCAACATAGTCCCCGGCCGTCAGGTCTTCATGGTCCTTGCAATATTCATAATCAAGATAGCGGTTTGCTGATTCAACAATGAGATTGCCGCCCTTTGGCTTCATTGCATCGCGGGCATTGATTGAAAGATTGAGGATTGCTGTTTCAAGCATCGTCACGTCAGCCTTGACCGGCCACAGATTTTCACCTGGAATGAACTTCACATCTACGATAGCGGTCACAGCCTGTCGCAACATGTCCTGCATACGGAACAGCTGGTCATTGAGGTCAACTTGCTTGGGTTGCAGCGTTTGCTGGCGTGAAAAGGCAAGCATGCGACGTGTGAGATCAGAGCCACGCTCACTTGCATCTATCGCCGCCTTGATGCGCTTCAATGCTTTCTCGTCGCCCTGCACGCGTTGTTCGACAAGCTGCAAATTGCCCATGACAACCATAAGCAAATTGTTGAAGTCATGTGCGATGCCGCCAGTCAGCTGGCCAACTGCTTCCATTTTCTGTGCCTGGTGGAATTTGCGCTCCAAGGCTTTTCGCTCTGTGACAGATTGGCAAATCCCGAGGACTGTCTCAATTTCGTTATCTGGTCCGCGTTCCGGTTCGATGGTCACTTCAAACCAGACTAAGTCACCTGATTTCAGCTTTACCGCAATTTCAAGGTTGGAAATTTGCGTGCCAATCTTGGCGAGTTCCAACGCTTCGGAGAATTTCTCCTTGTCACCCGGTTCGATCAGACTGACAAAAGTCTTGAGATTTGGATGCACCATTGCATCTGCCAGACCAATCAGTGCTGCAAGCTCGGCTGAGACGCGTGACGCACCAGTCTCGACGCGAAGTGAGAACGAACCAATTTTTGTTGCGGACTGTGTCCGCTTCAGCGTTCGTTCGGAGGTCTTGAGCCTTTCCATTGCCGCCATCTGGTCGTCAACGTTTTTTGAAAGTCCAACAATTTTCAACGGCATGCGCGTTGCTGGATCGCGACTTATACTCGCTACCGATTCAATCCAAGTATAGCGCCCCGATTTGGCCTTCACCCGCATGCGAGATTGGAAAACGTCCAGATCTGGTGGAGCAACTGCAATTTTACGATCAAGGCTTTCAGCTCGATCATCGGGGTGGACCAGATGCGAGAAAGCGTTGAAGTCGATGTAACGTTCACCGGGCTCGTAACCGAGCAAATCTTTCATCTCCGGCGAGTTGTAAGTATCGCGCGAGACAAAATCATAGTCCCACAGGGCATAACCACCAGAACGCATCACAAGATTGAGACGGCGTTCATTGAAAATTGCTTTTTCAGCTTCGTTGCGATCAACGTGTAAGCCAATAAGCAACTTGAATTTCGTTTCACCATTTTGCCAGTCCATCTGCGTGAACATGCTTGAATGGTGCGCGCCCAGAGGCGGCGCATAGCTGACTTCGATCCGCGTTTCACCACGATCTTCGATGTGCCTTGCCGAGATAGTTCCTGCACCAAATTTCAGGAGGGGCTTGCCAATCAGATCGTCGGGATCAACGTTCCACTTACGCTGAAGCGCTGTGGTGAGATCCACAATCGTAATGTTAGGCAAGGACAACACGATCAGCTCCGTGTTGGCCAACTCACACGCTCTTACCAATTCCGACAACATACTCGTAACCACACTCCCGAAATTCGCATTCTGCTTGTCAAAGATGAATAAGGTGTTGAAATTCACCATTGGAGATAGCAGTACAAGTCCGAAAGCAACATAAAATGCAGCAAAATCTAGAGGTTAAGGCAATGATTGATGACAAATGGGGGAAACGTTATCCGGTTTCTTGGGATCAGTTTCATCGCGACTCGCGGGCACTTGCCTGGCGGCTATCGTCAGCTGGTCCATTTTCCTCGGTCGTTGCCATCACCCGTGGTGGCTTGGTGCCTGCCGCCATCGTGGCGCGCGAACTTGGCATCCGGGTGATAGAAACCGTTTCGATTGCCTCTTATGAGTATGACAAGCAGGGTAAAGTCGAAGTATTGAAAACCATAGCAGATGGTATCAAGGGCGCTGACGGCGGGCGCGGCGTCTTGGTGATCGATGATCTTGTAGACACCGGAAACACGGCGCGCGAAGTGCGTCGCATGCTTCCTAACGCCCATATCGCAGCGGTCTATGCCAAGCCCGAGGGACGCCCCATGGTCGAAACTTTTGTCACCGAGGTCAGCCAGGACACCTGGATTTTTCTGCCTTGGGACATGGAACTGCAATTCGCCCCACCTATTCGGGACTCAGCTAAAGCCTAAAAATAAAGGCCCGGCGCGAACCTTGTCGCGCCGGGCCTATTTGCTTTGTAGCAGACTTCACTCCGCGGCGGCAGGTGGCAATTGCGTTTTGCTCTGCTCTTCGAGGATGAGACGATCACGCTTTTCGGCGATCTGGCGATAGCGGGACAGCATGCCGCCCGTACCTGCAGGGATCAAGCGACCGACGATCACGTTTTCCTTGAGACCATCGAGCGTATCGATCTTGCCTGCAACAGCGGCGTCGGTGAGGACGCGCGTTGTTTCCTGGAACGACGCAGCCGAGATGAACGAACGCGTCTGCAAGCTGGCCTTGGTGATGCCAAGGAGCACTGGCTGACCCGTAGCGGGCTTCCGTCCTTCCGCAACGAGCTTCACGTTTTCACGATCCATCTCTTCACGATCAATCTGTTCGTTGAGCAACAGTGTTGATTCACCTGGATCGGTGATTTCAACCTTCTGCAGCATCTGCCGCACGATCACTTCAATATGCTTGTCGTTGATCGACACGCCCTGCAGACGATAGACTTCCTGGATTTCGTTGACGAGATAGGCCGCCAACTCTTCCACGCCCTTGATCGCAAGGATGTCATGCGGCGCTGGATTGCCGTCCATGATGTATTCGCCCTTTTCGATCATGTCGCCTTCTTGCACCGGCAAATGCCTGCCCTTCGGGATCAGGTATTCCACTGGTTCAATCGTGTCATCCATCGGCACGATGCGAATGCGGCGCTTGTTCTTGTAGTCGCGGCCAAACTCAACGCGGCCAGAAAGTTCTGCGATAACGGCGGCGTCCTTCGGACGGCGCGCTTCGAAGAGTTCGGCAACGCGTGGCAGACCACCCGTGATGTCGCGGGTCTTGGCACTTTCAAGCGGGTTACGCGCAAGCACGTCACCAGCACCGACCTTCGAGCCAGGATCAACCGAGAGAATGGCGTCCACTGACAAGAGGTAACGCGCTTCACCACCACGTGGCAGCTTCTTGATTTCGCCCTTCTCGTCCTTGATGACGATGGCAGGCTTCAAGGAAGACGCACGCTGGTTGGAACGCCAGTCGAGCACGATACGATTGGTGATGCCGGTTGCTTCGTCCACGACTTCGTTGACGGACATGCCGTCGACGACGTCTTCGAAAGCAACGATACCGTCAACTTCTGTAAGAGCTGGACGCGTGTAAGCATCCCACTCGGCAAGACGAAGGCCACGCTTTACGCTGTCGCCATCATCAACGAACAGGCGCGAGCCATAGCCAACTTTTTGCACGGCACGTTCAACACCCTGTGCGTCCTTGATGATGATCGCAACGTTTCGGCCCATGACGATGAGCTTGCCGTTTGTATCCTTGGCCACATTGCGGTTGCGGATTTCGACTTTGCCTTCGTGGTTGGATTCAACGTAGGAGTTGTCGAGCACCTGTGCGGCACCACCGATGTGGAAGGTACGCATGGTGAGCTGTGTTCCTGGTTCACCGATTGACTGTGCTGCGATAACGCCGACGGCTTCACCCATGTTGACAGGTGTACCGCGGGCAAGATCGCGACCATAGCAGGTTGCGCACACACCGAACTTGGTTTCGCACGTGAGAACCGAGCGGATTTTCACTTCGCCAATGCCAGCTTTTTCGATCTTCTCGACATCTGGTTCGAGAATTTCCAAGCCGGCCTTTGCGAGCACTGTACCCGTTGCAGGATCGACAACATCAACAGCCGCAGTGCGGCCGAGAATGCGGATGCCGAGACCCACGATGATTTCACCGGCGTCGATGATCGGACGTGTGGTGATGAAGTTCTTCGAACCGCAATCTTCTTCTGAGATGATCGCATCCTGCGCAACGTCAACGAGACGACGCGTGAGGTAGCCAGAGTTCGCGGTCTTCAAGGCTGTATCGGCTAGGCCTTTACGTGCACCGTGGGTGGAGTTGAAATACTCCATGACCGACAGGCCTTCCTTGAAGTTCGAGATAATCGGCGTTTCGATGATTTCGCCCGATGGCTTGGTCATCAAGCCGCGCATTGCTGCGAGCTGACGCATCTGGGTAGGCGAACCACGCGCACCTGAATGGCTCATCATGTAAACCGAGTTGATCGGCTTTGCGCGTTTGGTGACCGGATCGATCTTGACCGACGAAATTTCGCCCATCATTTCTTCGGCAACCCTGTCCGTGCACTTGGCCCAAGCATCAACAACCTTGTTGTACTTTTCGCCCTGGGTGATCAAACCGTCCGTGTACTGCTGTTCGAATTCCTTGGCGAGTTCACGGGTCTGCTGCACCAGCTTTTCCTTGGTGCCAGGAATGACCATGTCATCCTTGCCGAAGGAAATGCCAGCCTTGTAAGCGTTCAAGAAACCAAGTGCCATGATGCGGTCAGCAAAAATGACGGCTTCTTTCTGGCCACAATGACGATAGACAGAATCGATCATCTTGGAGATGTCGCGCTTGGTCATCAGCTTGTTGCAGAGATCATAAGTGATGTTCTCAGCGAGTGGCAGAAGTTCACCAATCCGCATGCGGCCCGGCGTGGTTTCAATCATGCGCGTGCGCACCTTGCCATCGGCAGCGGTGTCCTTGATGCGCGCCTTGATCTTGGCATGGAGTGTCACCACGCCATTGGCCATGGCATGTTCGATCTCGTTGACCGAGCCAAAGATTTTGCCTTCGCCTGGTTCATTGGGCGACATGATCGAGAGATAATAAAGTCCGAGCACGATATCCTGCGACGGCACGATGATCGGCTGGCCGTTGGCAGGATGCAGAACGTTGTTGGTCGACATCATCAACACACGCGCTTCGAGCTGTGCTTCAAGCGACAGTGGAACGTGAACGGCCATCTGGTCACCGTCGAAGTCGGCGTTGAAGGCCGTACAAACGAGCGGATGCAACTGGATCGCCTTGCCTTCAATCAGCACGGGCTCGAACGCCTGAATGCCGAGACGATGCAATGTTGGTGCGCGGTTCAACATGATCGGATGTTCGCGGATCACCTCGTCGAGGATATCCCAGACTTCCGGCTTTTCCTTTTCGACAAGCTTCTTCGCCTGCTTCACAGTTGCCGAAAGTCCCTTGGCTTCAAGGCGTGAATAGATGAAAGGCTTGAACAGTTCGAGCGCCATCTTCTTTGGCAGGCCGCACTGATGCAGCTTCATTTCAGGACCAACCACGATCACCGAACGGCCGGAATAGTCAACGCGCTTGCCGAGCAAGTTCTGACGGAAGCGACCCTGCTTGCCCTTGAGCATATCAGAGAGCGACTTCAGCGGACGCTTGTTGGCACCGGTGATGACGCGGCCACGACGACCATTGTCGAACAGCGCGTCAACCGATTCTTGCAGCATGCGCTTTTCGTTACGCACGATGATGTCTGGTGCCTTCAATTCGATGAGGCGCTTCAGACGGTTGTTGCGGTTGATCACGCGGCGATAGAGATCGTTGAGATCCGATGTAGCGAAACGACCACCATCAAGCGGCACGAGTGGGCGGAGTTCAGGCGGGATCACTGGAACAACAGTGAGGATCATCCACTCCGGGCGATTGCCGGAGTCGAGGAAGTTGTCCACGAGCTTCAAACGCTTGGCGAGCTTCTTCGGCTTCAATTCGCCCGTTGCAACTTTCAGCTCTTCGCGCAGTTGATCACGAAGACCTTCAAGGTTGATTGCCGCCAGCATGTCGCGAATGGCTTCGGCACCAATGGCAGCCGTAAAGCTGTCATCGCCATATTCTTCCTGCGACTTCAGATACTCGTTTTCACCGAGAAGCTGGTTGAGCTTCAATGGCGTGAGGCCTGGCTCAACGACGATGTAGTTTTCGAAATAGAGAATGCGTTCGACATCCTTCAGCGTCATGTCGAGCAATGTTGCGATGCGCGATGGCACCGACTTCAGGAACCAGATGTGCGCAACGGGGGCTGCAAGTTCGATGTGGCCCATGCGCTCGCGCCGGACCTTCGACAGTGTAACTTCAACACCGCACTTTTCGCAGATGATGCCCTTGTACTTCATGCGCTTGTACTTGCCGCACAGGCATTCGTAATCCTTCACGGGTCCAAAAATGCGCGCGCAGAACAGGCCGTCACGCTCGGGCTTGAAGGTACGATAGTTGATGGTTTCCGGCTTCTTGATTTCGCCGAATGACCACGACAGAATCTTTTCAGGGCTCGCAATCGAGATGCGGATCTGGTCGAACACCTGGGCGGGAACCGCCGGGTTGAAGACGTTCATGAGCTCTTGGTTCATGGTTGCTCCTTGTTACTTTCCGAGGCATTGCGCCTCATATTTTCAAAAGTGGGAGGCAGGATTTCCCCTGCCCCGATATGTTACTCAGCTGCGGGTGGCGGCAGAAGTGCGGGGTCCATGCCGTTTTGCAATTCGACATTGAGACCCAGAGAACGCATTTCCTTCACGAGCACGTTGAAGCTTTCCGGAATGCCGGTTTCAAACGCATCATCGCCGCGCACGATGGCTTCGTAGACCTTCGTGCGGCCTGCAACGTCGTCCGATTTCACGGTCAACATTTCCTGCAGTGTATAAGCAGCGCCGTAAGCTTCGAGCGCCCAGACTTCCATTTCACCGAAGCGCTGACCACCAAACTGCGCCTTGCCACCCAGCGGTTGCTGCGTGACGAGCGAGTAAGGCCCAATCGAACGGGCGTGGATCTTGTCGTCAACGAGATGGTGAAGCTTAAGCATGTAGATGTAGCCAACCGTCACCTGACGATCGAACTTCTCGCCGGTCTTGCCGTCGTAAAGGTCGATCTGTCCGGATGTATGGAGCCCAGCATCGGTCAACATCTTGGCGATGTCGGCTTCGTTTGCACCATCAAACACCGGCGTTGCAATCGGTACACCGCGCCTCAGGCCATTGGAGAATTCGATGATCTGGCTATCTTCCAGACCTTCGATTTCAGCGTTCTTGCCATAGATGTCATGCAGGCTGTCGCGCAACGGCTTGATCTTCTGCGTTTCACGATAGGCTTCCAGCATTTCACCGATCTTCTTGCCCATGCCGGCACAGGCCCAACCCAAATGGGTTTCAAGGATCTGGCCAACGTTCATGCGCGAAGGCACGCCCAATGGGTTCAGCACGATATCAACCGGCTGGCCATCAGCGAGATATGGCATGTCTTCTTGCGGAACAATGCGTGAGACCACACCCTTGTTGCCGTGACGGCCGGCCATCTTGTCGCCTGGCTGGATCTTGCGCTTTACAGCAACGAAGACCTTGACCATTTTCATGACGCCTGGTGGCAGTTCATCACCGCGCTGCAGCTTTTCGACCTTGTCCATGAAGCGGTTTTCGAGGCCCTTCTTGGACTCGTCATACTGCACTTTCATGGCTTCGAGTTCGGCCAATGACTTTTCATTGGCAAGGCCAATGTTCCACCACTGCGAACGCGGAATGTCGTCGAGCTGCGAGATCGTCAGCTTACCATCAAGCTTGTGACCCTTGGGGCCAGAACTTGCGATCTTGCCCTGCAGGAAGTCCTTGAGACGACCATAGGAGTTACGATCAAGGATCGCCAATTCGTCGTCGCGGTCCTTGGCGAGGCGTTCGATTTCTTCACGCTCGATCGACAAGGCACGTTCGTCCTTGTCAACACCGTGGCGGTTGAACACGCGCACTTCAACGACTGTGCCTGAAACGCCAGGCGGCAGGCGCAGTGATGTATCGCGAACGTCAGAGGCTTTTTCACCGAAGATGGCGCGCAGGAGTTTTTCTTCCGGCGTCATCGGGCTTTCACCCTTTGGCGTGATCTTGCCGCAGAGAATGTCACCCGGCTTCACTTCTGCACCGATATAAACGATGCCAGCTTCGTCGAGGTTCTTCAGGGACTCTTCACCGACGTTTGGAATGTCGCGGGTGATTTCTTCAGGTCCAAGCTTGGTGTCACGCGCCATCACATCGAATTCTTCGATGTGGATCGAGGTGAACACGTCGTCTTTCACAATACGCTCTGACAGCAAAATCGAATCTTCGAAGTTGTAGCCATTCCACGGCATGAACGCGACGAGCACGTTCTGGCCGAGAGCCAAGTCACCAAGATCAGTCGATGGACCATCGGCAACAATGTCGCCAGCCTTCACGATGTCACCGACACGCACCAGCGGACGCTGGTTGATGCAGGTTGACTGGTTCGAGCGCTGGAACTTCGACAGCGTATAGATGTCAACGCCGGGCTTCGTTGGATCAGTTTCTTCCGTTGCGCGGATAACGATGCGCTTGGCGTCAACCTGATCGATGATGCCTGAGCGACGCGCGGTGATGGCTGCACCTGAATCGCGTGCCACAACCGACTCCATGCCAGTACCCACGAGTGGCGCATTGGTGCGCACCAGTGGAACGGCCTGACGTTGCATGTTCGAACCCATGAGGGCGCGGTTGGCGTCGTCGTTTTCAAGGAACGGGATAAGTGCTGCCGCAACCGAAACAATCTGCTTTGGCGACACGTCGACATAGTCAACCTTGTCGGAAGGCAGCTGCAACACATCGCCATGCTGACGCACGATCACCATTTCGTCGGCGAACTTCGCGTCCTTGGTGAGCGCAACGTTGGCCTGCGCGATGTTGTACTTCGACTCTTCGATGGCCGAGAGATACTTCACTTCGTTGGTCACTTTGCCATTGGTCACCTTGCGATATGGCGTTTCGATAAAGCCATACTTGTTGACGCGGGCATAGGTTGCGAGCGAGTTGATCAGACCGATGTTCGGACCTTCCGGTGTTTCAATCGGGCAGATACGACCATAGTGTGTTGGATGAACGTCGCGGACTTCAAAGCCAGCACGCTCACGCGTCAAACCACCCGGGCCAAGTGCGGAGAGACGGCGCTTGTGGGTGATTTCCGAAAGCGGGTTGGTTTGGTCCATGAACTGCGAAAGTTGCGATGAACCGAAGAATTCACGCACCGCTGCGGCTGCAGGCTTGGCGTTGATCAGGTCATGCGGCATCACAGTGTCGATATCGACGGTGGACAGACGTTCCTTGATCGCGCGCTCCATGCGAACGAGGCCAAGGCGATACTGGTTTTCCATGAGCTCGCCAACCGAGCGCACACGGCGGTTGCCGAGATGGTCAATGTCGTCGACTTCGCCCTTCGAGTCACGAAGATCGTGCAACACCTTGATCACGCTCAGGATGTCTTCCTTGCGCAAGATGCGCATCTGGTCCGACACGTCCTGCTCAAGGCGCATGTTCATTTTCACGCGGCCAACAGCTGAGAGGTCATAACGTTCCTGATCGAAGAACAGGCCCTTGAACAGCGCTTCTGCACCTTCGCGCGTTGGCGGTTCACCTGGACGCATGACGCGGTAGATTTCCACAAGCGCTTGCTCGTAGCTTTCAACCTTGTCGGCCTTCAGCGTGTTGCGGATGTAACCACCTGTATTGATGTGATCGATATCGAGCACACGAAGTGTCTTGAAGCCTTGGTCCTTCAGCGCGAGCAAAGACTTTTCAGTGATTTCTTCGCCAGCTTCAGCGTAGATTTCACCGGTCTGCTCGTTGACAAGTTCGTCGGCAATGAACTGGCCGACGAGATCTTCGTCACGCACCAGCAATTCCTTGACGCCGTCTTCAGCGAGCTTCTTGGCAAGGCGCGGGGTGATCTTCTTGCCGGCTTCGACAACAACTTCGCCATTCTTGGCGTTGACGAGATCGCGCGCAGGCTTGATGCCTTTGACGCGCTCAGCTTCGTAAGGTGTCTTCCAGCCTTCTTTCACTTGCGTGTAGGAAACTGCATTGTAGAAATAGTGCAACACTTCTTCGCTGTGCATGCCGAGCGCATAGAGTAGCGATGTGACAGGCAGTTTGCGGCGGCGATCGATACGCGCGTAAATCAGGTCCTTGGCATCGAATTCAAAATCAAGCCATGAACCGCGGTACGGAATAACGCGCGCTGCAAACAGGATCTTGCCCGATGAATGGCTCTTGCCCTTGTCGTGATCGAAGAACACGCCAGGCGAACGATGCATCTGCGAAACGATCACCCGTTCGGTGCCGTTGACAACGAAGGTGCCGTTCTTGGTCATGAGCGGAATGTCGCCCATGTAAACGTCCTGCTCCTTGATGTCCTTGACGGACTTCGCTTGCGTATCTGGATCGATTTCAAACACGATCAGGCGCAGCGTTACCTTCAATGGTGCTGCGAAAGTCATGCCGCGCTGTTGGCACTCATCCACGTCAAACTTTGGCGCTTCGAATTCGTAGCGCACAAATTCCAGCACCGACTGTCCGGTGAAATCCTGAATCGGGAACACCGATTTGAAGACAGACTGCAGGCCCTCATTGAGGCGACCACCGTCCGGTTCCTTCATTTGAAGGAACTGGTCGTAGGACTCCTTTTGTACCTCGATCAGATTCGGCATGGTGGCGACTTCAACGCCTTTGCCGAATACTTTGCGGATACGCTTGCGGCTCGCAATTGTCTGGGACTCTGCCATGTGTATTTCCCTGTCTTTAAAAGTGGCGTCCTTCAGAACGCCGTTAACGGCTTGCTGGAAATCCCCGCTTTTTGCCTCGGGATTTCAAGCAAACCGTTTCGATTTATTTGGCGCAACTTTTCAGTCAAAAGTGGTACCCACTTTTCCCCCGTTGCGCGGTTAGCCCCCACCGGAGCCAGATGCTTGCAGACATCCAGCCCCGGCGAGAATTCAGTGATTACTTCAGCTCGACCTTGGCACCAGCCGCTTCGAGCTTCTTCTTCATGTCTTCAGCGTCCTTCTTGTTGACGCCTTCCTTCACAGCCTTTGGAGCACCTTCAACGAGGTCCTTGGCTTCCTTCAGGCCGAGACCTGTGATTGCTCGGACTTCCTTGATCACTTCAATCTTCTTGTCGCCAGCGGCGGTAAGCATGACTGTGAATTCAGTCTTTTCTTCAGCAGGTGCTGCAGCAGCGCCGCCAGCAGCAGCAACTGCTACTGGAGCAGCGGCAGAAACGCCCCACTTTTCTTCAAGCATCTTTGACAGTTCAGCGGCTTCGAGAACGGTGAGAGCCGAGAGGTCTTCTGCGATTTTTGCGAGATCAGCCATTTTAAATACTCTTTCTAAATCAATCAGTTATAAGGTTCAATTCAACAAGTGAGCGAGATTGGTCTCACGCAGCTTTGTCTTTGGAGGCATAGGCATTGAACACGCGGGCCAATTGGCCAGCCGGTGCCGCCAGAACGCCAGCGATTTTCGTCGCAGGAGCCTGAATGAGACCGATGATCTTGCCCCTGAGCGCATCGAGCGAGGGCAATTCCGCGAGTGCCTTGACGCCTGCCGCATCAAGCGTTGACTTGCCGAGAACACCACCCAGCACCACGAACTTGTCGTGAGCCTTGGCGAAATCAGCAGCAACCTTTGGTGCCGCCATGGGATCAGTTGCATAGGCCACCATGGTGGGGCCTGTGAACAGATTGATGATCCCGTTTGCGTCAGTACCTTCCAGAGCACGCATTGCGAGACGGTTTTTCACGACCTTTACGGTCGCTCCCGCCTTGGCCATCCGGTTGCGCAGGTCGTTGACCTGGTTAACCGTCAAGCCCTTGTTGTGGGCCACAACGATGGCGCCAGCAGTTTTCACTGCCGCGTTAAACGTTGTGACGAGCTCTGCTTTTTGGGCTCTTTCCACGAGTGCTTACTCCGTTATGGCGTGATCGATAGATTCACACGCCGGTTTGATCTGCTCCATCCGAAAGGATTAAGCGTTATTCTGTCCCCTACCCTTCGGTAGGTCTAGGATCGAAACCGGCTTTCGTCAGTACACTGACAAATTTCCGTCTTCACTCCCATCTCATGCAGGCTCCGCTTTTGGGCGGCTTTAAGTGAGGCTTTTGCAGTCCCCACACCGGCAATCTCGGACAGGTCGCCGGAATGCCACCGGCATTCTCGGCTTTCCCGCAAAGCGAAGCTTTGTCGGGTAACCGCGTACGGATTGCTCCGTACACGGAATCTTTTTCGTTACGCCCCGCCCAATCCGGCGGTGTCGATCTTCAGGCCAGGACCCATCGATGAAGAAAGCGAAACCTTCTTCACATACGTACCCTTGGAGCCAGCTGGCTTTGCCTTGATGACAGCATCAACGAACGCTTTCACGTTCTGCGCAATCTGGTCAGCAGAGAAGCTCGCCTTGCCAACGCCAGCCTGAATGATGCCAGCCTTTTCAACGCGGAATTCAACAGCGCCGCCCTTGGCTGCTTTCACAGCTGCGGTGACGTCCATCGTGACTGTGCCAACTTTTGGGTTTGGCATCATGTTGCGTGGACCAAGCACCTTACCAAGACGACCAACGAGGCCCATCATGTCTGGTGTCGCGATGCAGCGATCAAAGTCAATCGTGCCCTTGTTGACGATTTCAAAAAGGTCTTCAGCGCCAACAACATCGGCACCGGCCTTCTTGGCTTCTTCAGCCTTTGGACCCTTGGCGAATACGCCAACGCGGACCTTGCGGCCTGAACCATTTGGCAGGTTGCACACGCCACGGACCATCTGGTCGGCATGGCGCGGATCAACACCGAGGTTCATCGCTACTTCGATGGTTTCATCGAACTTGGCGATGGCGCGATCCTTGATCAGCTTGACGGCTTCATCAATGCCGTAGGCTTTTGCGCGGTCGAGACCTTCGCGGGTTTTTACAATTCGTTTTGCAAGCTTGGCCATCTTATGCTCCCGTAACCTGGAGACCCATCGAACGGGCCGAACCTGCGATTTCTTTTGCTGCTGCTTCCATATCGCGGGCGTTCATGCCCTGGATTTTCTGCGCGGCGATTTCGCGGCACTGGTCCATCGTGACCGAGCCAGCTGAAACCTTGCCTGGCTCTTTCGAACCGGCAGTGATCTTGGCAGCCTTCTTCAAGAAGAACGACGCTGGTGGCGCCTTCATTTCGAAGGTGAAGGACTTGTCCTGATAGGCGGTGATCACGACTGGAACAGGCGAGCCTGGTTCCATTTTCTGCGTGGCGGCATTGAACGCCTTGCAGAATTCCATGATGTTCAAGCCGCGCTGACCCAGTGCTGGGCCGATTGGTGGCGCGGGATTGGCTTGTCCTGCAGGAACCTGCAGCTTGACGTAGCCAACAACTTTTTTGGCCATAATATCCCTCTTTCAAGGTTAGTGGTTGGGTTTTGAGGCCTCCCACGGGGTTTAATTTATCTTCATCCGTATACGGAGGAAGCCTTCTCTCCTTTGCCCTTTGCAGGGCGAAGGAATTACTTCATCTTTTCGACCTGGCCATATTCCAGTTCGACAGGCGTTGGACGACCAAAGATCGACACAGCCACCTTGAGGCGCGAACGCTCTTCATCGACTTCTTCGACCTGGCCATTGAACGAGGCAAACGGACCATCGGCCACGCGCACCTGTTCGCCGATTTCGAAGCGAATGGTTGTCTTTGGCTTTTCAACGCCTTCGGCAACCTGATTGAGAATGCGATTGGCTTCAGCATCTGAAATTGGCACCGGCTTTTGGCCGGAACCCAAGAAGCCTGTAACTTTTGGCGTGTTCTTGATCAGATGAAACGCTTCATCCGTCAGTTCCACTTTCACCAACACGTAGCCAGGGAAGAACCGGCGCTCGGTCTTGATGCGGCGGCCGCGGCGGATCTCAATGACTTCTTCCGTCGGAACGATGACCTGCTCAAAAAGCGCGTCGAGCTTTTTCTGCGCGACCTGTTCTTTGATTGCTTCCATCACCTTCTTTTCGAAGTTCGAATAGGTGTGAACGATGTACCAGCGATGTGCCATTCAGTTTTTGCCCGCTCATATTCCGAAAATCAGACCGTCGACGATCCATTTGAGAATCGCATCAACAGCCAGGAAAAACAGCGACGCCACGACCACCATGATCATCACCATCACAGTCGAAATGGTCAACTCCTTGCGGGTTGGCCAAGTGACTTTGTTGGCTTCGGTGCGGACCTCGCGCAGAAATTCCAACGGATTGCTTTTCGCCATAATTACCTTTTCTTTCCAACAACTTGTTTAAATCAAATGGGAAGACCCATCATGACTTTCAAGCCGTCGGTTACCGGTCACACGCCCAGGATTGGTGCCCGTGAAGTGGCAGGGGCAGAAGGGTTCGAACCCTCGGCCTGCGGTTTTGGAGACCGCCGCTCTACCAACTGAGCTATACCCCTATTTATGCCGGTAAAATTGTTGCTGATGTGGGGCTGATAGAGGGAAATCACTGGGGCGTCAACAGGGCCGAACAGCTATTTCATTTTGTCAAGCATTTGCTCCAATGCGAGACGATTTTCGGGCGATGCAACTTTAAGTGCAGATTCGATATCACTGCGCGCACCAGCCAGATTCCCGATCTTCAAACGGTAGATCGCACGGATCACATGCACCTCGGAATCTTCAGGCGAGGCCGCAATACCAGCGGCGAAATCTGCAAAGGCGCCATCAGGGTCCTTGAGCGTCATTTTCACTTCTCCGCGCTTGGAGAAGGCCACACCCATTTTCGGATTGCTCAATGTGGCCGTGGTGAAATCGACGATGGCGGCCTGATGTTCGCCCATTTTCATAAGGATCGTCCCATGGGCATAGGCAGCATCGGCGTGATTGGGATCAAGCTTCAGCGCTTCTTCAAACGCCTGCATGGCAGAGCCGACTTCCATCACTTTCAAGGCGTCCCTGCCCTTTTTCACCAGATCATCAGCTGGATCAGCCATCGCTGTCGAGGCATGCAGGAAAAATGTAACTGCTAGGATAAAGGCGCGCATAACATCTCATTATCACACTTGTTTGCTAGCGCCATTCCGATATTCCTCATTCCATGACCACATCAAACAAGGCCATCGCGGCCCTGTGCTTTACAATTCTCGTCTGGGGACTGACGCCCGTCATGGTGCGCTCGCTCTCGCTTGCCATGGGGTCGTATGATTTGCTGGTGGTGCGCCTGCTTCTGGCCGGGATCATCTTTACAGTCCTGCTCGCTCTGACTGGCACGCTGAAGTTTCCGCGCGAAGATGTCCCGCGCCTGTTGCTGATCTCCTTCGTCGGCGCCCTTGGTTATTATTCGCTTTCAACATTTGGCTACGCCTATGTGACAGCTGGCGTTGGCACGCTGATCATGTCAACCCAGCCCATGTTGATTGCCTTGCTCGCATGGGCCGTTGGAACGGATCGTTTGACGCCACGCTCGATCTTCGGCCTGGTTATTGCGTTTGGCGGCACAGCACTTTTGGTATCGAACGAAGATGTGACTGCAGGTGCTGTTCTACAACGCGATCTTCTGTTTGGCGGCGCTTTGATATTTTCAGCAGGAATTGCCTGGGCCATTCATGTAGTGTTTTCAAAATCGCTGATTCAAAAACATGGCGCAATGAAAATCACCTGCCTTTCAAACATGATGATCGCGATACCCGCCCTCCCATTTCTCACGCAAGCCATGGTGAGCAAGGTTATAAACCTCAATTCTGATGCGATGATCGCCCTTGTGGCCCTTCATACGTTGGGCACAGCAAGTGTTGTGTCGTGGAATTTCGCGGCAGGTCATGCGCGGCCTTCGCTTGTCGGCGCGTCACTTTACATCGTGACCGTCCTTGCTGTTTTTGCTGGCTGGTTCTTCCTAAGTGAAGCCATTACACCAATGATCATTCTTGCCGCATTGGTGATTTTCTCCGGTGTCGCTTTGTCACAATGGAAAACTGCCAAATGAACACGCGCGCTACACCCTGGTACTTCAACCCGATGACCTTGCTGGCAGCGGGCTGTATCGTCGCTATCATCAATTTCGGTGTGCGCTCTACGTTTGGATTGTTCACGGGTCCCATCACCGACGCCAATGGCTGGGGCCGCGAGACATACTCGCTTTCCATTGCCATTCAGAACTTGCTGTGGGGTGCGATGACGCCAATCGCGGGTGCGCTGGCGGATCGCTATGGCTCAGCGCGCGTGCTGATCACGGGTGCGTTGATTTATGCGCTTGGCATTGTGGTGATGGCAAATGCCGATAGCGCTGCACTGATGCATTTGGGTGGCGGTTTGCTGGCGGGTACGGGCATTGCTTTTTCGTCCTTCGGGATTGTGATGGCCGCGTTGGGGCGCTTGGTGCCGCCAGAAAAACGCTCCTGGGCATTTGGCTTGGCGACTGCTTCAGGCTCGCTTGGACAATTCATTTTTTCACCAACAACAGCTGCCGCGATTACAGCCTATGGCTGGCAGAATGCATTATATGGTTTGGCGGCTTCGAGCTTGCTGATCATCTTGTTTGCCCTTCCCTTGCTGGTGCAGAACACCTCGAACAGCTCACAAGCTGCTGGCGAAACGTCGCTCTCGATGAGTGCTGCAATTCGCGAGGCGTTTGGTCATCAGTCTTACCAGCTGTTGGTCGCCGGATTTTTTGTGTGCGGATTTCAACTCGGGTTCATCACCGTGCATTTGCCGCCCTATTTGAAAGAACAAGGCATCACACCTGAATTCGCTGGCTTGGCAATGGGACTCATTGGATTGTTCAATGTGGTTGGCTCTTACACATCAGGCATCATTGGCGGAAAGCGTGAGAAGCGCATGCCGCTCAGTCTGATTTATATTCTGCGATCAGTTGCGATTGCGGGTTTTCTGTTGCCGCCTGTGACGCAAGTGACGACACTCGCCTTCACTGCGGCGATGGGTGTGCTGTGGCTTTCTACTGTGCCGCTGACCATGGGACTGGTCACTGTGATGTTTGGTACGCGTTACATGGCAACACTTTATGGTTTTGTGTTTTTCAGCCATCAGGTTGGATCATTCCTTGGCGTGTGGCTGGGCGGCAAGATCTACGACATCACAGGCAATTACGATTTGGTGTGGTGGCTATCAATCGGGCTGGGTGTGTTTGCCGCGCTGGTGCATCTGCCGATCCGTGAAATCCGTTCTCCCAAGTTTGCCTGATGCGCTGGCCCAGTAACAGTTCTGGTCACAGATTTGCGATTGGGTTATTTGCCAGTGTGTTGCTTGTTTGGCTTGGTGCAATGGTGATCTTGATGCGCCACTCCGCATTGCCGGATGAAGCCTCAGGAAAAATGCTTGTCGTGTTTGAGCCCGGCATTGCGAGCGAACAGGCCTTCAAGGCAATCACCGATGCCGGAGCCAATCCCATCCGTGTGAGTGATTTCAATTTCATCTGGATCGCGCAGTCGGATGCTGCGGGCACTGCAGGCAGACTCAAACAAAATGGCGCACTTGGCGCCTACCGTGAATTGCCACTCAGTCCTGTCATCGCGGGTTGCGTTGCTGTGGCGGATCAAAAGATCAGTCGCAACTTCTCGCAATAAAAAAGGCGGACATTTCTGCCCGCCTTCGATTTGATCAGTACACTGAACAACTTAGCGTGAATAATATTCCACAACGAAGTTTGGTTCCATCTGCACTGGATATGGAACTTCCGACAGTGTCGGGATGCGCGTCAGCTTGATGCCGTCGCCCGAGATTTCGATGTAATCCGGAATGTCACGCTCGGCAGAGGCTTGCGCTTCCTGCACTGTCACGAGTTCCTTGGCACGGTCGGTCAGCGAAATCACATCGCCTACCTTGATGCGGATTGAAGGAATCGTCACGCGGCGACCATTGACCTTGCAGTGACCGTGGCTGACGAACTGGCGAGCAGCGAACACTGTTGGAGCAAGCTTGGCACGATAGACAATCGCAGCCAGACGACGCTCGAGAAGGCCGATCAGGTTTTCGGACGAGTCGCCCTTCAGGCGCACGGCTTCTTCGTAAAGCTTGGAGAATTGACGCTCGGAAATCGGGCCATAGTAACCCTTGAGCTTTTGCTTGGCGCGCAGCTGAATGCCGTAGTTCGAAGGTTTGCCCTTGCGGCGCTGACCGTGTTGGCCTGGACCATATTCACGCTTGTTGACCGGGCTCTTGGGGCGGCCCCAGAGGTTTTCGCCAAGGCGACGGTCGAGTTTGTACTTTGCGTTTAAACGCTTAGTCATCTTTATAGCTCTCAAATTCGTTGGAAACGCAAAGCATGCGCGAGGCCAAAGCCTGCGCCCGTTTTACGGCCCCAACTGGTTGGTTGGAGCCCACCCTCCTCTTCCGGTTTCCCGGCCGACAGGACGCGACAGGCGCGTTCCACGGGTAAGCAAACCGCGCCGAAATTCGACGCGACGTCGGGGCTATAGGCGAAGGGTCCACGCTTGTCAAACCGCTGGCGGTTTTATCGCCTGAAGAAACAATCCCACAGTTTCAGCCATTCCAAACTCAAGTGCATCTGCTGTGACGGCATGGCCAATCGAGACTTCTTGGAGATTTGGAAGGGCTGCTATCAGTCTCGGCAAGTTTTCACGGGTCAAATCGTGTCCGGCGTTGAGGCCAACCCCTGCTTTTTCTGCAGCCTTGCCGGTTGCAACGACTCGATCGAATTCTCGCTTGAGTTTTTTCTCTTCAAACGCATCGCCATAGGGTCCGGTGTAAATTTCCACACGGTCCGCACCGATTGACTTGGCACGCCCAGGAGCTTCCGGATCAGGATCGACAAAAACTGAAACGCGCAATCTGCTTTCATGCAAGCGCTTGATCACCAATGAAAGCCAATTATGTTCGCGCCTGAAATTCCAGCCATGATCCGACGTTACCTGTGCCGGATCGTCCGGTACCAGAGTGACCTGATCAGGTTTTTCGGCTTCGCAGAGTGCGAGAAATCTTTCATCCGGATAGCCTTCGATGTTGAATTCCGCGTTTGGAAAATCTTTGCGGATCATTTCTCCAAGGGCCGTCACATCGCTGCGCCGTATATGCCGCTCATCTGGCCTTGGATGCACTGTTATACCATGGGCCCCTGCTTCAAGTGCAATGCGCGCCAGGCCAGTGACTGAAGGCCAAGGCAAATTTCTGCGGTTGCGCAAATAGGCAATTGCATTCACATTGACGGAGAGCTTGCAGGTCATGATTTGGAGTAACCGGATTCATCTGGGTTTATCAAGCGCCAGAGAAGAAATTTACTTAATCCACGACCTTGAGTTTCGCTATATGGAGACATGATGAACGCTTTCCAAGCAAGATCGTTGTTAAGATTCCTCGTCACGGTGATCATGATTGGTGTTGCGCAAGCTGCACATGCGTTTGAAATAGACATCAAAGATTTCACGCTGGCCAATGGCATGCGGGTAGTGCTGATTCCAGATCCACAAAGCCCTGCAGTTATCCACAGCTTGTGGTTTCGCGTTGGCGCTGGTGATGATGCGCCTGGTCGCACGGGTCTTGCCCATTTTCTTGAGCACCTGATGTACAAAGGCACAAAGTCGCGACGTGCTGGTGATTATTTCCGCATCGTTGATGAAAATGGCGCAGAAATCAACGCATTCACGACACGTGACTACACAGTCTATCACGTTCGTATGGCCAAGGAGATGTTGCCCAAAGTCATGGAGCTTGAGGCAGAACGCATGCGCGGCCTTGTGATCAGTGAAGCAGAAATGCTGACCGAACGACTGGTAGTGAAAGAAGAGCGCCGCGAGCGTTATGAGAACGATCCGGCCACCCAACTCACAGAAGCCATCGATCAAGCCCTGCTGCCCGGTCACCCATACGGCCATCCGGGAATTGGCTTCATGGACGATGTAACGAGCCTCTCACAAAAAGACGCAGAAGAGTTCTACAATCGCTACTACCATCCCAACAACGCGGTGGTGGTTGTTTCGGGACCGTTGCAACTTGACGAACTTCGGGCCTTGGCAGACGAGTACTACGCCCCCCTCAATGTCGCACCGAAACTGTTGCCGCGAGAAATCGCGAACATGCCGTCAGCGGTGATTAAGCAACGCGTGGAAATTGTTAACCCGCAGGCGCGCAACGACGTATTTCGGCGGAGTTATCAGGTGCCAAGCTTCGTCTCGGCAACAGGCAAGGACGCCTACGCACTCGATTTTTTGGCGTCGACGCTTGCCTCCGGCACGCAAGGCAGGTTGTTTGAAGAACTCGTCATCAAGAAAAAAATCGCCGCAGATCTTGCTGCCGGATATTCCGGAAATTTTCGGCATGCTGGCGATTTCGGTATCTGGGCCGTGCCCAGTCCGGGGTTTACAGTAGCCGACGTTGAAAACGCCGTTGACGCAGTTTTGAGTGATGTCTTAAAAAATGGCATCCGACAGAAAGAAGTAGACAAAGCACTGAAACGCGCCAAGATTTCTTCCGTATTCACACTGGATCGTCAAATGGGACTGGTTGAACTGATCGGGTCTGGACTGATGAATGGTCTGGAGCCTCATGAAGTTCTGAACTTCGACCGCTGGAATGGCATTTCTGCTGATGACGTGACAGCCGTAGCCCGTAAGTATCTGTTACCAGAAAAGTCAGTAACAGGCGTACTCACACGCGAGAAAGCCAATTGATATGAAGAGCATTGAGATAATATGCACTGTGATCTTTGCTTTTGTCGTCTCCAGCTATCTGGCTACCGTCGCCAGCGCACTGGAAGTCAAAGAGATCAAGGGTAGCAAGGGCGTGTCGGCGTGGTTTGTCGAGGACCACAGCGCACCGGTGATCAACATGCGCTTTGCGTTTGCACAAGGTTCAGCGGAAGATCCGCCAGGCGAAGAGTCGACCGCACTTTTTCTCTCCGGTCTGGTTGATGAGGGTACCAAACATCTCGAAGGGTCAGTCTTCCGTGATCGCATGGAGGATATCGGCATGCGCATGGGTTACGAAGAAACCCCCGACAATCTTCAAGGACGTTTCTTGGTGCCATCAGCATATCGCGATGAAGCAGCAGAGTTGTTGCGGCAGGCACTGAATGAACTGAGTTTTCCACCAGAATCTGTTGAACGGATGCGACAGTATTTTATCGTGCGTGAGCAATCAGTGGAGAAGGATCCGCAATCCATTGCCAATCGCTCAGGCCTTGGTTTTGTGCTGGAGGGGCACCCCTATCACGCTGCATTCCAGGACATGACCAAAGAAATCAGTGCCGTGACGCTCGATGATTTACGTTCGGCGCACAAGAGGATTTTTGCCAAGCGTGATTTGAAGGTGGCGCTTGTTGGGGACTTGACGGAAGCTCAAGCCAAGACTTTTCTGGATCAGGTATTCGGTGCTCTACCCGATGGATCGGAGGCACGACCTATTCCCCGTGCAAAGTTGAAATTTGGACCAGCACTGAAGGTGATTGAAGTCGAAACGCCACAAACACTTCTGATGTTCGGAGGTCCCGCCTTAGGGCCAAATGATCCTGACTATCTCGCGCAACATATCGCGAGTTTCATAGCGGTTTCAACCTTGAACCAGATCGCAAGGCAAGAACGTGGCCTCACCTATGGGGTTTCGTTTGAGCCGATGGAATTTGACAAGGCAAGCTTGCTGGTCGGCCGCCTGAAGACAGCAAACGCAAATGCCGAAGCAGCCTTGAATGCAGTGAAAGAAGCATTCAGACTGATGCGACGACCCGGCCCCAATCAGGCACAGCTTGACGGGACCGTTCAATATCTGAACGGAAAATTTGCCCTTGGCTTTGACTCCGGCATGGACGTGGCAACTACATTGTTGACAGACATGCTCTCAGGAAATTCCAGTAATTTCATCAATTTGCGCAGCGAACTTTTGAAACGCGTTACACTGGAAGACGTGCAGCGCGTCATCATGAAATTCATGGATCCGGAGAAACTGGTCGTTGTTGCAGTCGGAAAACCAGAAGGATTGAAGTAAGAAGTGAAACGGTTCCTTCCGATACTGGCCGAAGTTACTGCCCCTCGGTCAGTTACTTCGCAGCGGCAATCACATCGTCGACAGCCTTGGCTGCACCATCGCAAAAGCCTGCCTTGTCGGTATCGGCAGCAGCTTGGGTTTCAGTGAACTGCGCATCGAGATCGCCTTGTGCAAGGCCGCTCTTTTGTTCGAGGCGTTGCACGGCATCACCAAGCTGGCTCGATTTTGCACTATCGAGATTGAGCTCGCAGGCTTGCGCTGCAACAGCTGCCCTGTGGGCGAGCTTGAGCTCGGCAGACTGCGCCATTGCGGCAGATGTGGTGAGTGCCAGTGCGAGACCAGCGATTACAACAATACGATTCATGGGAGCCCCCGGTTGGTTGATTATAACATTGTACTGGGAAATCATGGCTGGCTCGTGACCAAATCTGGCTCACCACGTGACAAAGCGAGATAGCGCAAACAAGCCTGGTAGTCAGTAAGGCGCCCTTCGCGACGTTTGATCGCCTGATAGTCATAGCCCCACTGGCTGATCTGGAAGTCTTCGTCGATGTGTGCGGCATCCCAACCTTTTTCACTGGTGAGTGCGCCATCGAGCAGCATCAGGGCGGTCAGGACCGAGCTTGTAAGTGTTGCGAGATTATAGAGCACGGTAAGTTCATTGGCGTTACAGGATTCAATCCGCGCGCGAACGGCATCGAGCATTGCTTGTGATTGTGCGAGATGGATGATGCCTTTGGTGGTGTTGATCTTGCACGCGAGTTTCGCTTCCGCCCATTGCACGATCAGATCCCAGGCGTTGCGTTGCAGTTCAGCGAGATCGGCTGGTGTTTCCGCGCGGTAACACACGGCATCGGAATTGGCATAGCCAACAAGTTCATTGATAATGTTTGCGCGCTCTGCCGTGGCGCGGTCAATCGCGGTATTGGCATAGCGTGTGAGCGGCATGATACCGGGATGGATCACTTCGACCTGGGCCCGCCACTCCTCGGCCACGGCCTCCGCAAGTGAGCGAGTGGACAGCACAAGCGAAGCCTTCATTGGCGTTTTCACCTTGCGGCCATCGAGCGCAATGGAAAGGTCATCAGTCACTTCCACAATTTTGTAGAAGCGCTTCGGCAAGGGCCGCACATATTGGTCGCGCGCCAGCTTGTTGAGTTTTTCATCATCATCAATCATCGCGGTCAAACCGTTTGGGATCAAAGCCCAAGAGATCAAATGTCTTGAGCATGTGTTCTGGCATCTCGGCTGATATGTCGATCAGGCCTTCGCGGGGATGCGGAAACTGCAAGCGGCGCGCGTGCAAGTGCAACTTGTTTTCAACACCTTCAGGAAGATCAACATCGCCACCATATTTATTGTCACCCATGATCGGCGTTCCAATATGGGTGACATGCGCACGCAGCTGATGCTGGCGGCCCGTGGTTGGTTTCAGGCTGAGCCAGCTTGCCACTTTCGAGGCCTTGTCGATCACGGCATATTGCGTGACGGCGTGCTGCTCGTCGTCTTCCTCGCCCTCGCGCGACGCGCGCATGCGGTCGCCATCCGGCCCCTTGGCCTTGATCAACGCCACATCGATCTTGCCTTGAGCGGGGTTGGGAACACCTTTGACCACAGCCCAATAAGTCTTCTGCACATTGCGCGTTGCGAACAACCGACCGAGCGAAGCTGCGACGGCGCGGCGCTTGGCAACCACGATCACACCTGACGTATCCCGGTCGAGACGATGGATCAGCAGAGGCCTTTCACCAAGTGTGGCCCCAAGCCCCATCAACAATCCATCAAGATGCTGAAAGGTTTTGGTGCCGCCCTGCACAGCAAAGCCTGAGGGCTTGTTAAGCACATAAAGATCGCGGTCCTCGTGGATCACCATTGAGTCGAAAAAGCGCTGCTCCTCGCGCGTCAGCGGTGCCACATCAGCAGGCGCGGCATCAGCCGGGCGGCGGTCAAAAGCGAGCGGCGGAATACGAATTTCCTGGCCAGCCGTCAGCCGCGAGTTGGTCTTGCAACGCCCTGCCCCAACACGCACCTGTCCGGTTCGCGTGAGTTTGTTCAGATAAGCGAAAGTGACTTGCGGGAAATGCACCTTGAACCAGCGGTCCAGGCGCATGCCATCTTCATCAGCTGCAACTTCGTGACGTTTCACTTCAGCCATGGGACAGCGCCAGTGCAAAGCCAACCGCGAGTGCGGCGATAGAAAGCATCACCGAAAGAGCGACATAGGAAATTGCCGCTGCTGTCTGGCCGTTCTGAAACAGGTTGAAGGCATCCAAAGAGAAGGCAGAAAATGTGGTAAAGCCGCCCAACAGGCCGGTGAGCCAAAACAATCGAAACGTCTCATCGCCTGCAAATTTCGTCGTCAGAAATGCCGCGAGCAAGCCCATCACAAAACTGCCGACAACGTTCACAGTGATCGTGCCAAGGGGAAAAGCTGATCCCAAATTAGCTGTGATCATGTTAACGCCATGGCGTGCAGCCGAACCAATGGCTCCGCCGAGGGCCACATAAAGAAAGCCGTTCACAGCCAACCTTTGCGCTTGAAATAGAGGAACGGCAGTGCGGCCGACAGGATCATCAGGAAAATCGCCCAAGGGTAACCCCACTGCCAGGCAAGCTCCGGCATGTGCTTGAAATTCATACCATAGATCGATGCAACCAGCGTCGGCGGCAAAAACACCACGGCAGCAACCGAGAAAATCTTGATGATGCCGTTCTGCTGAATGGTGATCATCCCCAAAACCGCATCCAGCAAGAAACTGATCTTGCCGGACACAAAACCCGAGTGATCAATCAGTGAAAGAATATCGCGCTGCACGATCTTGACGCGCGCCTTGTTTTCGCGCTGCTCCTTCGAGTCACGGGATTGCTCCATCACGGCCTGCATGAAGGTGACCATGCGGCCAATCGACATCAGGCTTTCGCGCATCTTGGAAGTGAAATCGCCTTCTTCACCAATCTTGCCAAGAAGTTCTTCCAAGTTCTTGGGTTTCTTGCGTTTTCTGCCTTGGCGGGCACGTCGCTTGGCATCGACAAAGCTGGTATCAAACACCTGCTTCGATGTATCTTCGACAATGGCGGAAACACGCTCCAGATGATCAGCGGCACGATCAACAACGGCTTCCATCAGGCTGATCAAAACCCCAACCGCTGTCATCTGGGTGGCCTGCGGGCGCATGGCCTGGCGAATGTAAACCGGAAACGCCTGCGGGTGGTGATACCGGATTGTCACCAGCGTATTGTCCTTGATGATGAAGGTTACAGGTGATGACTCTGGTACGTCATCATCGCCGCGACGAATGAGGTTGGCGGTCATGAAGGCCGCGCCATCTTCCTGATATAATCGGCTGGAAAATTCGATCTCGGCCAGTTCGCCACGCGTTGGAATATCGATGCCCAATGCTGCCTCGACGCGCTTTTCCTCTTCCGCCGTCGGCTCAACGAGATCCAGCCAGACAGCATGCTTCAGCTCCGCATCGGATGCAGGCTCTCTATGATCGACAAGGCAGGCTTCTGCCGTTTTATAGACGGACAACATGATTGAGCCTCTTTGCCCTAGGCGTGTGACACTCGCAAGGCTTGATCGGTGGTGACGTTGCAGGCAAAGGCAGCGGCATGCAAACTTCCGAAAACAGGGATACACAGGCGGGCTTCATTCTTGCAGGCCTCGCCTATCTGATCTGGGGGTTCCTGCCCCTGTACCTCAAGGCCTTGGGTCATATGCCCGCGTATGAAATCGTGCCGCACCGGATTTTCTGGTCGCTGCCTGTGTGTGCCGCGATTGTTTGGTATACCGGACAGGTACACGAGATCAGGCAAATTCTCGCGGCACCGCGCAAGATTGCGTATGTGCTGCTGACCTCTACTTTGATTTCAGTCAATTGGCTGATCTATGTCTGGGCCATCGGTAACGGACATGCCCTTGAATCAGCACTTGGATATTATATCAATCCGCTGTTCTCTGTGATGCTCGCCGCTGTGCTGATCGGTGAGAAATTGAAAACTGCACAATGGGTTGCCGTGGGACTTGCAGCTGTTGCCGTTGCCGTACTTACTTTCGAAGCAGGCGGACTGCCATGGATTTCGCTGGGACTGGCAATCTCCTGGGGCCTCTACGCATACTTCAAAAAGACCTTGCCTGTGAGTGCCACTGCGGGGTTCACTTTGGAGATTGCAGTATTGACGGTTCCGGCATTGTTGATGTGGGCTTGGATTTCAAAACAAGGCAACAGCCATCTCTTCAACGGTAACTCCGTCGACACGCTTTTGTTGATGGGTACAGGTTTCGTTACCGGTATTCCGCTGGTGCTTTATGCAAATGGCGCAAAACGTCTGCGCCTCACGACGATTGCGATGATGCAATATTCTGCACCGACAATGATTTTCCTGATTGCCGTGTTTGTATTCAAGGAGCCCTTCAGCACAGCCAAGGCGATTGCGTTCGGGCTGATCTGGGCAGCACTGGCGATTTACACATGGTCGATGTTTCGGCAAAGGCCAAGCACATGAACCAAATCATGACCAAACCAATCCATATCATCGGCGGCGGCATGGCAGGCACAGAAGCGGCCTGGCAGGTGGCATCCGCTGGCGTTCCCGTCATCCTTCATGAAATGCGCCCACATGTGAAAACTGACGCCCATCACACGGATGGATTGGCGGAACTTGTCTGCTCCAACTCGTTCCGCTCCGATGACAAGGACAACAATGCCGTGGGCTTGCTGCATGAAGAAATGCGCTTGGCCGGATCCTTGATCATGGCCACTGCCGACAAGCACAAGGTGCCAGCAGGTGGTGCACTCGCTGTTGATCGCGATGGTTTCTCACAAGCCGTAACCGCAACGCTCGAAGCGCATCCTCTGATCACGATTGAGCGTGGCGAAGTTACTGGCCTTCCGCCTGCCGAATGGGACAGTGTGATCATCGCCACTGGCCCACTCACCTCGCCTGCGCTTGCCAATGCTGTGCGCGGTCTCACAGGTGAAGAAGATCTGGCGTTCTTTGATGCGATTGCACCCATCGTGCACCGTGAATCGATCAACATGGATGTGGCGTGGTTTCAATCGCGCTACGACAAGGTTGGCCCCGGCGGCACCGGCAAGGACTATATCAACTGCCCGATGGACCGTGCACAGTATGAAGGTTTCATTCAGGCGCTGCTCAACGGTGAGAAAACCGATTTCAAGGAATGGGAAAAATCCACACCGTATTTTGATGGCTGTTTGCCCATCGAGGTGATGGCAGAGCGTGGCCCTGAAACGCTGCGTCACGGCCCGATGAAGCCGATGGGCCTCACCAACGCACATAACCCAACGGTCAAAGCCTATGCTGTTGTGCAGCTTCGGCAAGATAATGCACTCGCCACGCTTTATAATATCGTGGGTTTCCAGACGAAACTTAAATACGCCGAACAAGTTAGCGTATTGCGCATGATCCCCGGATTGGAAAATGCCGAGTTCGCGCGGCTTGGTGGCTTGCATCGCAATACGTTTTTGAATTCACCCAAAGTGCTCGATGGCCAGATGCGCCTCAAGGCCGATCCGCGGCTGCGCTTTGCGGGCCAGATCACCGGCGTTGAAGGGTATGTGGAAAGTGCCGCAATGGGGCTGATGACAGGACGAATGGCTGCAGCTGAGCGGATGGGAAAATCATTCACCGTGCCACCACTCACCACAGCCCATGGCGCACTGATCAATCACATCACAGGCGGGCATGTGGCATCACAATTCCAACCAATGAATATCAATTTCGGACTAATGCCGGAACCCACCGACTACATGCAACGCGGCATGAAGCGGGATGAAAAAGCCATGGCACGTAAACATGGATATACCAGACGGGCGATGGAAGATTTCAAAGAGTGGTTACAGACTGCCTGAACCCGACAGATCAGGCAACGCGCTTCATGCGCAAAATGTCCTGCTTGAGGCTGTGCAAGATCGGCAGCAGCATGCTCGATTCCCCACCCTCGATTTGGCTGGCTTGCGCATTCGCAAACACTTCGGCGGCAGTAACTTTCTGAAGTAGTTCCTCGTAAGTGGTAGCATGTGCATCATTCGTAGCATGAGCTGACTGGACCGTCGGCAGTGGAATTTGACTAGGCGAAACATGTGCCTCGACGCGGTTACGCAGAACGTTGAAATCGATTTGCGCGCCATCCGCTTCGGCATGATCATCGTCTACCGCAACCAGTGGCTGATCAGCCGAAGATTGATCAAGCAGCGTCAGATCACAAGAATTATAGAGTTCATTGAGAGCATGCGAAGCTTCGTCAACTAAGCTGGTCACTGCCTTGATGGACTGCGCAACAAAGGGAACATCAACCGCATATTGCGATCGACGGTCGTCAAATAGAGTCGACAGCGATGCCAGAAGGCCGCTGACACGCATCAGCGCCATATTGGCAACATCAGCCGGATGATCTCCGTCGCGCGTATTGTCGTCCAAATTAAATCCCAACCCACTTTTCCAGCAAACACAGCCAGAATGCCCTTCGCGGACACTACCCTACAATTACGTTAACACAAGTTAACGGCCTCAAGCCATTGAAACCAATGTGCTTTAAGAGTCGCGCGGCTGGTTCTCCACAAGAATTCAGTGGCAGTTTGTGATTCTTGGGTGAGTGTGATTCTATTTTTCTGTTGTTGGCCTAAGTGAATTAAGAAGAGAAACACTGATAAAGCAGCAAGATGACATCTCTCCAATTCTTCGAAGTCGCGGAAAGCAAGGCGCGCGGCATTTTCTGGATGCTCGCAACCTACTTCTGGTTTCTAGTGCTCGACTCACTTGTGAAACTGGGGCTGGGGCGCATGTCTCTGGTTGAAGTGACTTGGGGGCGTTTCTTTTTTGCCACCTTGCTTGTCGCCATCATCAGCGGAAAACGATTGCCGGGATTGCTCAAGACTGATTCACCCGGCGTTCAGTCCGTGCGTTCTTTCTTTCTCATGCTCACCACCGGATTCTTCAATGCCGGAATTGCCCGCGTGCCGCTGACCACAGCCAGTACGATCATGTTTCTCTCGCCGATTTTTGTGACGATCCTCTCGATCTTCGTTTTGAAAGAACATGTTGGCGTTCGCCGTTGGGTCGGGATTGCTATCGGATTTCTTGGTGCGTTGATCGTCATCAATCCGAATACATCCGCTGACAATTTTTCGCAGATCGTCAACGTAGGCACGCTGTTTCTGATTGGCGCGGCACTCAACAACGCCTGTTATCAGGTAACCACGAGAAAGCTCAGGCACGATGATCCAATGACGTCGCTGTTGTTCACCGCTGCAGCTGGCGCTGTCGTCACAAGTTTCATGTTGCCGTGGTTCTGGACCTCACCTGATTTATGGAGTTGGGTACTGCTGATAGCGATTGGTGCGGCAGGCGTTGTTGGCCATTTTTGCCTTATCCGCGCGTTTCAATGCGCGCCTGCATCAGTACTGGCCCCCTTCGCCTATTCGTCCCTCTTGTGGGCCACGCTGTTTGGTTATGCGATCTGGGGCGACTTGCCGACCACAAATGCTCTCGTTGGAGCAGCGTTGATCATTTTTGCAGGCCTTTATATTTTCGTCCGCGAGCGCCGCTTGAAAGAAACTCAAGCCTTGGACACATGATCCAGCTGCATCAGTTTGCGCAGCAACGCTTCGAGTTCGCCAAGCGGCACCATGTTGGGACCATCTGAAGGTGCACTATCAGGGTCTTGATGCGTTTCGATAAAGACGCCCGCAACACCCACAGCCACAGCAGCGCGTGCAAGGACCGGAACCATCTTGCGGTCCCCTCCCGAAGATCCTCCGAGACCTCCCGGCTGTTGCACCGAATGCGTGGCATCAAAAATCACAGGGTACCCGGTCTTCGCCATTTCCGGAAGCGCACGCATATCGGACACAAGCGTATTGTAGCCAAAACTGGCCCCGCGTTCCGTAAGCAGAATGCGATCATTACCGCTATCAGCAATTTTCGCCGCAACATTTTTCATGTCCCAAGGTGCGAGGAACTGGCCCTTCTTTACGTTGACTACGAGACCTGTTTTCGCAGCAGCAACCAATAGGTCGGTTTGCCGACAAAGGAACGCTGGGATCTGCAAGATATCGACAACGTCTTTCATGGCTTCGCAGTGTGAAATTTCGTGAATATCGGTCAACACGGGCAAACCGAAGGTTTTGCGAATGTCAGCAAACACTGCGAGCGACTTTTCAAGACCAAGCCCGCGCGTTCCACCAAGGCTGGTGCGGTTGGCCTTGTCGAAACTGGATTTGTAGACAAGGCCAATGCCGAGGCGTGTCGCGATTTCTTTCAATGCACCTGCCATCATGAAAGCATGATCACGGCTCTCCATCTGGCAAGGGCCAGCGATCAACGCGAAGGGCGCTGCGTTAGAAAAAGAAACTGAACCGACTTTGACTGTTTTCATGACTGCTTGGGGTAGATGAGAAATGTGCCGTTGCCATGCGCATAAAGCTTGCCCGCTGAATCCACAAGTTTTGCCTCTGCGGTGAACATGGTTCGCCCGGCATGCAGCACCCTGCCCTCGGCGCGCATAACACCAGTGCCGATATCAATTTTTCGCACATAGTTGATCGAGAGATTGACTGTGCCATAGCCAACACCTGCGGCCATCTTGGTCATGATAGCGGTGCCAAGAGCGGAATCCAAAACCGTCGCTGCGAATCCGCCATGCACCCGTCCCATGGGATTGTAATACTTGTCCGATGGCTCCACTTCGATCACCGAGTGACCATCTTCCGCCTCGACGATACGCATGCCGAACAATTGCGCCATCGACGACTGATCGCCGGTTGCAATTTGATGGCGCAGAAAATCCAACCCAGGCATCTGTTTGTGTTGTTCGATAACGTTCATGCCTTACTCTGTTTGGCTTGTGAAATTGTAGCGAGTTGGATTTTCTTTGCAGCAAATTCTTTGGCGATGGTCAGCCGCAGATCACTTGCTACAAGCGAAGCCGTGAACACATCTGCGACATGGCCTTTCAGTTCAAAAGCCAAGCCATGTTCGGTGAACTTGGCCAGCTGCGCCACAGGTTCCGGATAACGCAAAACTTTTGGGTGCGCGCGCGCCGCTTCAGTCATGATCTCGATGACTTCATCAAGCTGCGTTATGTGAGGTGCCAGCGTCAACGCCACACCAAATCGTCCGACCGAATCCCGATGCGTCCAGTTGCGCACGGGCTCGGTGATCAGATTGGAGTTGGGAACGATCACAGTGCAATTGTCAAACGTCTCAATTTCGGTGGAGCGCACGTTGATGGTTTTGACCACACCTTCACCTGCCGTGGTGACAACCCAATCGCCAACGCGCACGGGGCGTTCGGCCAGCAAAATCAACCCGGAGACGAAATTGTTGACGATGGATTGCAAACCAAAACCGATACCGACACCCAATGCGCCGGCAACAATTGCGATGTTGGAAAAATCAAGGCCTGCAACTGAAAGCCCAAGTGCGCCTGCGATGATGTAGCCTGCATAACTTGCTGCGGTGCGCACAGAATCCTGCACACCCTTGTCCAGCGCAGTTTCCGTGAGAACCCGGCTGTTGAGCCAGTTGGTGATGATGCGCGTGAGGGCAACCCCTAAGCTGATCACAATTACGCCCAACAGCAGAGACCATGGGCTCAAGCGGATACTGCCGAACGTGAAGCCATTGCTAAAGGCCTGATATAGCGTCGAGAGCGAAACCCACGACGACGTCCAGTCTGAAAGCAACAGAGGCACAGCCACGAGCACAATGAGGACGTCAACTACAGTACGGAATACCAGGGACGTGCGATGCACACCCGTTTCCGAAAGTCCGAGCTTGCGACCCAACAAGTTGCCGATGAAATGCGTTGGCTGATTGGCAGCTTCGGCGACTGCATCGGTGAAGTAATGCACCAGACCTGCGAGCAACAGGATAACTGTTGAATTCAGGATATTGTCGGCGATGAAATAGCCCAGCGAGAGATAGCCCAATACAAGCGCAACGGCAGAGATTGCGATCAGGCCCCAGACAATAGGAACCAAACGCACAAACCAATCGAGAAAATATGTACCGCGCGCTGCAAGCCCTGCATTGGCCTGCTTACGAATGATCACGAGGCTGGCACCAAGTGCGGCGAGCAAGACCAGCGTCGAAACAGCGGATTGCCCTGCTGTGAAACTGACAGGCAAGCTGATGAATTTTGAAAGGTGTTCGCTCGCCGGTTCAAGGCTTGCGGCAAAAGCTGCGACACCAATCGTGATCGGGAGCATGCGGGCTGCACGATCATCGACCGCGATCAAACGAAGTTCAGGATGCCTCGGCGACCCGACCAGCCACGCCAACCCAAAATGGAACGCCACCGCAGCCAGAAGCGTTGCGAGCGCAAGAATGATCGATTGCAATTGTGGCGTCAGCACATTGGCGGCATCGGCCGTGACCAGGATCAAAATCGTCAGGCCGAGGCAACTGATAGCAATGGCAAAGAGCCGCAGGAAAACTCGCGTCAGGCGGCCAAGTGTTGTGGCTTGGTGGCGCTCCTCGTCTTCTTGTTTTGGCGTTGTTAGGTAGCGCGCGCGAAATATGCGGTAACCGAACCACAACAAGATTGCGATCGTGGGAATAAGCAGCAACGCACCGAGATTGGCAAGGCCACCGCGTGTGCGCCACCACGTCTCAAGCAGTAGACCTATACTGCTGAACACAGCAGCGGTACCCGCAAACAAATCAACCCACAGCGAGGGATTGAAGATCGATCGTTCACGCGAAAAAATCCGATTATAAAACCGTGCGCGTTCCTTGTCGGCGATGCGGGTGAGTGCCTGATTGGATTCGACACTCACCAGATCAAGCTGTTTTTGAATATCAGAGAGCAGGTTCGCGCGCGCGGTCAAACGTTTTCGTTGCGCGGCAACAGCGCTGTTCTCTGTTGCGCCTTCGGCTAGAGCTGGACCCAATTGGTCAAGCTGCGCGCGGATCACACTGAGAGGAGTTGAAAGTTCAGCACTTGAAGTAGAAAGTCCTGATTGCAGATCGGATAGTTCACCGCGCAGCGTGGCAAGACCTTCAACCCTCTCCTCATTTTGCAAGCGGAACAAAATGCCATCCAGCTTGGCGCGCGCTGTTGAAGCAAAAGTTTGCTGCGTCTGGACAACGCCATCATCGACGATCTGCGCAAGCCCAGCACTGGCCAAAAATGCCAGGACAAGAAACGCGCGGATAAACGCGCTCAACATGACTCAGACGAGCCTGCTCTGCACCACTGCCGCTTCGATGAACGATGCAAACAATGGATGCGGTGCGAAGGGTTTGGATTTGAGTTCGGGATGATACTGCACACCAATGAACCACGGATGATCGGGATATTCCACCGTTTCCGGCAGCAGCCCATCGGGCGACATGCCCGCAAATTTCAGTCCCGCTTGTTCAAGGCGACCGCGATAAGCGGTGTTCACTTCAAAGCGATGGCGATGGCGTTCTGAGATGCGCGTGTCGCCATAGATTTTGGCGATATGGCTATCTTTGTCCAACGTCGCATCAAACGCGCCAAGTCGCATGGTGCCGCCGAGATCACCACCGGATTTCCGAATTTCGAGCTCATTGCCCTTCATCCATTCGGTCATGGTGCCAACGACTGGTTCTTTGGTCTCACCAAATTCAGTGGAGCTCGCCTCAGCAACACCGCACAGATTGCGTGCCGCTTCGATGCACGCCATCTGCATGCCAAAGCAAATTCCGAAATAGGGAACCTTGCGGGTGCGCGCAAATTCGGCTGCCCTGATCTTACCCTCAGCGCCCCGTTCACCAAAACCACCGGGCACCAGAATGCCTTGCACACCTTCAAGCCATGGTGCCGGGTCTTCCTTTTCGAACACTTCGCTTTCGATCCACTGAAGATTGACCTTCACCTTGTTGTGGATGCCACCGTGCACCAGCGCTTCCTTCAGCGATTTATATGCATCGAGCAGCCCCGTGTATTTGCCAACAACAGCAATCGTCACCTCGCCTTCCGGGTGTTCGATGCGATGCATGATTTCGTTCCACTGCGAGAGATCAGGCTTCTTCGCATTGGTGATGCCGAACGCATCGAGCACTTCCTGGTCAAGCCCTTCAGCGTGATAGGCGCGCGGCACATCATAGATCGATGCCACATCGAGAGCCTGGATCACGGCAGAGGGACGGACGTTACAGAAGAGCGCAATCTTTTTCCGTTCATTGACCGGAATTTCGCGATCAGCCCGGCACAGCAGAATATCCGGCTGAATACCAATCGAGCGCAATTCCTTCACCGAATGCTGTGTGGGCTTAGTCTTCAATTCACCGGCAGTTGGAATCCACGGCAGCAACGTGAGATGGATATAGATGCAAGAGCCGCGCGGTGCTTCCTGGCCAAACTGCCGGATCGCTTCAAAAAACGGTAGGCCTTCGATGTCACCAACTGTGCCGCCGACTTCGACCAGCACAAAATCAAAATCATCGCTGTCAGACTTGACGAAATCCTTGATCGCATCGGTAACATGCGGAATGACCTGCACCGTGCCGCCGAGATAGTCACCACGCCGTTCCTTGGTGATGATGTCCTGATAGATCTTGCCCGTGGTGATGTTGTCCTGCTTGGTCGCATGGCGCCCGGTGAAGCGCTCGTAATGGCCAAGATCAAGATCGGTCTCCGCACCATCGTCGGTGACGAACACTTCGCCATGCTGATAAGGGCTCATCGTGCCCGGATCGACATTGAGATAGGGATCGAGTTTCCGTAAACGGACCTTAAAGCCCCGCGCCTGCAACAGCGCACCCAGTGCCGCCGAAGCCAGACCCTTGCCAAGCGAGGAAACCACGCCGCCAGTAATGAAAATAAAACGCGCCATGGGAGCCCTCCTTAGCGGGGAGAAATCCAGATTCGAAGCATGAAATTCAGGGGCAAAGAGCGGAATGTGGATAAGGTGCCGCAGTTAGCGCCATCTGCAGCCAACGCAAGCCGCAAGACTACTGATTTCTCGTGTATTGGCGCAGTGATGAAATCGTATAGATTGCATTGATTTCAGGCTTCACCTTTAGCTGGCGAAATACTTGTATAGCAAATCACCTTTTGGCGCTGCCTACGCCTTGCGCATCGACCTTCCAAACTGGGCTTTGGCTTGGCCTGTGCGGTCTTCGTCGAGGCGGACTTCGACCATTAGCTTTCCGGTTTTGGACATTGCCTTGCTCAGCACTTCACCGCGCTGGTGCAGCCAAGCGAGACCTTTGCCGTCAGCAGGATCGAGACTGATGCGATAGCTTGTTGAGGTTTTGGCGAGCATTGCTTCAATACGCTTCAGCAGAGCACCAATCCCATCGCCAGTCAGAGCTGACAAGAGTACGCAATTGGGCTTGCGCGTCACAGACGTTTCGCGCTGCGCAAGGTCATGGGGATCAAGCGCGTCGGACTTGTTCCAGACTTCAATCATGTTGGCACGCCGCGTGTCGTCAATGCCAAGTTGCTTCAAGACATGCTCTACGTCTTCGGCCTGCGCATCGCTTTCAGCATGGCTGATATCACGCACATGAAGGATGACATCGGCCTCGATCACCTCTTCCAAGGTGGCGCGGAACGCTGCAACAAGTGTGGTCGGCAAATCGGAGATGAAGCCAACCGTGTCGGAGAACATCACCTTGCGGCCTTTGGGCAAAGGCGCAACACGCATCGTTGGATCGAGCGTTGCAAACAACATGTCCTTGGCCAGCACCTTGGATTTGGTGATCGTGTTGAACAGTGTCGATTTGCCCGCGTTGGTATAACCCACGAGTGCGACAATAGGATAGGGCACGCGTGATCGGCCCTTGCGATGCAGCTTTCGGGTGCTGACGGTTTTTTCGAGATCGCGTTCGATCTTGGCGATGCGCTCCTGAATCAGGCGGCGATCGGCTTCAAGCTGGCTTTCACCTGGACCGCCGAGAAAACCAAAGCCACCGCGTTGCCGCTCCAAATGCGTCCATGACCGCACCAGGCGGCTTTTTTGGAATTGCAAATGCGCAAGCTCGACCTGAAGTACGCCTTCTTTGGTGGACGCCCGACGGCCAAAAATTTCCAGAATGAGGCCCGTGCGATCCAGCACCTTGGCTTTCCAGCGACGTTCAAGATTGCGCTGCTGAACAGGACTGAGATGCGCGTTGACGATGACGACTTCGGCTTCTGCCTCCTCAACCAGCTTGGCGATTTCGTCGACCTTGCCATCACCGACAAGTGTCGACGGGCGCGGTGCCTGCAGGTTGACTGTAAGGCTATCAGCGATAACCAGATCAATCGCCTTGGTGAGCCCGATCGCTTCCTCAAGCTTTGCGGCTGCATCGCGCGAGAGCGATCTACCTTCGCGCGATTTGGATTCGACATGGACAACAATGGCGCGAGTCGCTTCACTTGTTGAGCTGGCAAGATCGAGCCCCTGCCCGTCACCAACCTTGTTCTTGCGTTTTGAACTCAAGTCCCACCATTTGTTTCATCATCAAACAGGCTCACAGGCCCTGCCGGCATGATCGTTGAAATTGCATGCTTGTAAACCAGCTGCGATACGCCGTCGCGACGCAACAGCAGGCAGAAATTGTCGAACCAGGTAATGATGCCTTGCAGCTTTACGCCGTTGACCAAAAACACTGTTACTGGAATTTTCGCTTTACGGACATTGTTGAGGAATGTGTCCTGCAGATTCTGGGCCTTGTCTTGTGCCATGTGATTGAGCCTTCTTTTTGAGCCTTGTTATATTACTGGCGGACTTCGTTTGTTTTGCCCCGGCGAAACTGGTTAGCACAGAGTCTCCGGCGTTAGAAGGCCACTATTCCGCGGCTTCACTCTCCCGCCCGGCCAAACCAAGCAGTTTGATCTTACGATGAAGAGCCGAGCGCTCCATGCCAATGAACAGCGATGTGCGCGAGATGTTTCCGCCAAAGCGGCCAAGCTGGGCGACGATGTAATCGCGCTCGAAAGCTTCACGCGCTTCGCGGAGCGGCATGGCAAGAAGATGATCGCCACCTACTGTGGAAGACGCACTTCCATTTGCCGATGCAGGCGCATCACTGGGCAACATGGCGGCCGTGATCTCATCCTGTCCTTCGCCCTGAGCGAGAATCATCATGCGATCCACATTATTGCGAAGTTCGCGCACGTTGCCGGGCCAGTTACGGGTTTGCAAAAGCGTCATGGCATCATCGGCAATTCGGCGCTGCGCCTGTCCTGAGGTGGCTGCATAGGCTGCAACGAAGTGACTGACGAGTTCTGGAATATCTTCGCGTCGCTCGCTCAAGGGTGGAACGCGCACCGGCACCACGCCAAGACGATGATAGAGATCCTCGCGGAACGTGCCCGCGGCAATCAATGCGGGCAGATCGCGCGATGTGGATGAGACGATGCGCACATCGACCTTGACCTTTTTCGATCCACCGACGCGCTGGAAAGTTTGTTCCAGCAACACGCGCAGTATCTTGCTTTGCGTCTCAAGCGGCATGTCGGCCAACTCATCAAGGTATAGTGTACCGGCATGCGCCTCTTCCAGTGCGCCAATGCGGGTAACGTTGCCGTTTCCGTCTTCAACACCAAAAAGTTCTTCTTCAACAGTTTCTGGGGAAAGGCGTGCCGCACTCAACGTGACCAGGTGGCCCTTGGCGCGCAGTGAAAGGTCGTGGATCACGCGTGCTGACATTTCCTTACCCGATCCCATTGGGCCAGTGATCAGCACTCGGCTGTTGGTGGGTCCGATTTTTTTTAGTGTAAGTCGGAGTTGTTTCATCACTTGTGAGTTGCCCCGCAACTCCAAGTCAAACCCGCTCTTGCCTTTGAGTTCTACGTTCTCGCGTTTGAGTTTTGTATTCTCAAGTGCGCGGCCAACGACATGCAGCAGGCGGTCAGCTTTGAATGGCTTTTCGATATACTCGTAGGCCCCACGCTTGATCGCCGATACCGCTGTTTCGATATTGCCGTGGCCTGAAATAATAACAACCGGAAGGTCGCGATGCAGCTCCTTGATCTGCAACAACAACTCCAACCCATCAAGCTTCGACCCTTGCAACCAGATATCCAGCACAATCAGCGAAGGCCTGCGTTGGGTGACTTCAGCAAGAGCGGCATCCGAATTATGAGCCAGACGGGTTTCGAAACCTTCGTCCTGCAAAATGCCTGCAATGAGGTCGCGAATGTCGGCCTCGTCGTCTACAATCAGAATATCTGCAACCATCAGGCAGCACCTTTCAGTGTTCTTGTTGTCTTTGCCGCAGCTTCGTCAGATCTTGAAGTATCTAGAGCCGCAAACTCAAGTGTGACAGATGCCCCTTGCCCGCCCGGCGCATCCTCCAGCTTGAGTCTGCCACCATGCTCCTCCATGATGCGTTTAACAATGGCAAGACCAAGGCCGGTACCCTTGTCACGTGTAGTCATGTACGGCTCAGCCAAACGGTGGCGATTGTCTTTGGGCAGGCCAATACCGTTGTCAACGACACGCACAAAAGGTCGTTCACCGTCGCTGGTTTTCTCGAGACCAGCCGTGATTTTTACCAGACCCGTTTCACCGCTAGGCAGGGGCATGCGACCCTCGATTGCTTCTCGCGCGTTCTTCACAAGATTGGTGATGGCCTGCGTGATCAGGCGGCGGTCGAATTCAAATTTCAGAGTGGTTTCCGGAATATCGAGATCAACAGCGATATCAGATGCCGTGACACGTTGGAGGATTGTAGCATCACGCACCGTTTCGAAGAGCGCGTTCATTTCGGGCGCGGCTTTGGGCATGCGTGCAAAGGACGAGAACTCATCGACGATGCGACCAAGATCGCCGACTTGCCGGATAATAGTGTCGGTGCACTGTTCAAACACAGCGGGATCGGATTTTATTTCCTTCAAGTATTTACGTTTGAGGCGCTCGGCAGAAAGCTGAATGGGTGTCAGCGGATTCTTGATTTCATGCGCAATGCGCCGCGCAATATCGGACCACGCTGAATTTCGCTGCGCCGAAACCAGATCGGTAATGTCATCAAAGGTCAGAACATAGCCATGCTCGGATGTGTCCGATGTTTCCGTCGTCATGCGCGCAAAGAAGCTGACATCCCTGCCCTTGATCTGCGTATCAATCTGGGCTTCGGCATTGCCCGAGGGGCGCGCCAGTGCCTGTTCGTAGAGTTTCGAAAATTCCTGCTGCACATCATAAAGCGGATGCCCCAAAAGATCTTCCTTTTGTAGACCGAGCAAGGTTTCGGCAGAACGGTTGACCAGAGATATTCGTTTGTGTTCATCGATGCCGATGATCCCGGCACTCACCCCTGCCAACATCGCTTCAGTGAAACGCCTGCGATCATCCAACTGTTCATTTGTGTGCACCAACTCGTCGCGATGCAGCCTGATCTGATCGGTCATCATGTTGAAAGTGCGCGACAGTGTCATCAAGTCTCCCGGCCCATCGATGGTTTGAACCTTGGCGTTGAAATTGCCATCGGCAACCTGACGGGACGCATTCAAAAGCCGGATGATTGGCGTGACAAGGCGATCTGCAAACCACAGGCCCAGCCAAATGGCAGCGAGCAACAGGATTAACGTCACCAGCGCATAAACCAGCGCGAAGGCTGTCTGCACTCCGGAACGCTGTTCCAGCAATGCTGTATATTCGGCCTTGGCCGCGCGGGTTTTGGAGAGTTGGTTCATTACATCGCGCGAGATGACGCGATAGACATAAAGATAGTGGTTCGGAAAATTTTGCAGTTTGATCAGTGAACGGACGATATTGCCACCGGAACTTGGCTGGATGACGATGAGCTCACCTTGATCGGCTTTCAGAATGTCTTCGTCTTCAGGGGCCAAAAACCGAATTTCCTTGTCAGCTGCCACATTGATTTCAACTTTTTTCACAGTCGGATCAAAAACGTAAATCGCAGAGAGATTGCGAAGCGCCGCATGTCGGGCCGTGCGCCGCAAAAATCCTTGCCGATCGGAGTCGTAGAGCGAGCGCTGTTGCACAAGATCAGCGCTGATATTGGCCACGTCAGAGCGCGTAGCCTCGGCGGCGTTCTTCAGATAGTCCTCGGCCACGACCGTAGCTGATTCAACAATGCTGCGAGTCTGGTCCGAAAACCATGCATCAAGCCCGCGGTTCAAAGTAGCAAAGACCGCAACGAGAATCGCGGGCAGCGCGGCAATGAGCGAAAAGATCGAGATCAAACGAATATGCAGCCCGGTCCCAGGCGTACCCATGCGATAGTCCTGCCATAAGCCATAAAGCTGGCGCAAAACCATCAACGCCATCAACGCAACGAGAATGCCATTGGCCTTGAGCAGATTATTGAGAAGCTCGCCGTCCAGTTTGACCGGCCCCGCCCCTGTCAATAAGAGAAAGGTGACAATCCCCAGCACGGTGCCCAGGCACATAAGCAGCATGGTGAACCAAGCCGAAAGCCCCCGGAGCCGCTGCGGAATGTGAAGTTCAGGGCGAAACATCAGAGTTGGATAGGATCAGTGGGGCGGGAATTCAACAGGGAAAGAGGTTTGTCGCATTTGACATTCCGTACCATAAATGATACTTATAAGTTGTGCCAAGCTTGTTACCAGTTGAATTAATATTTTGGTCGTCGCTCAACGGCAATGAACCCGTCCGAGAAGTACTTGGCGATTTGGAGAAACCTGATCGCGTGAAAGCGGGGCAAGCTATTCGTACCGTTCAGTTCGGTTGGCCAGTCGGGATGCCGCTCGTGCGGCCACTCGGTGGTGGACTTCACGAAATCCGAATATCACTTGCTTCAAGGAGAGAGTTACGAGTGTTCTTTGCAATCTTCGGTTCTCAGATGATTTTGATTTCTGCATTCGTCAAAAAAAGCCAGCAGACGCCGAAACAGGAAATGCAGATCGCAAGGCAAAGATTAAAGGAGTTAAAGTCATGAAGCTGAACAAAAAACATATGGGTTCTACTTTTGAATCTTGGCTTGATGAAGAAGGAATGCTCGAGGAAACCACAAACGCGGCGATCAAATCTGTTCTTGCCTGGCAGTTCGAACAAGCGATGAAAAAGAAAAAGCTCAGCAAAGTCAAAATGGCTGAAGCCATGAACACCAGCCGCGCCCAGCTCGACCGCGTGCTTGATCCGAAGTCAGGCAACGTTACTTTGTCGACGTTGCAGCGCGCGGCAAATGCCGTGGGCAAAACGTTAAAGGTGGAGCTGGCTTGAACTGCACACGGAAAGTTATAAAGTCCGACATCACCAAACTCCGCGTCGATGCTATTGTGAATGCGGCCAATACTTCTTTTTGCTTGGCGGTGGTGGAGTTGATGGGGCAATTCATCGCGCGGCGGGTAAGGAACTTGAATTCGCCTGTCGACTGCTGAACGGCTGCAAAGTCGGAGAAGCGAAAATTACTCCAGGGTTCAATTTGCCAGCACGTTATATCATTCATACTGTTGTGCCTGTCTGGCGAGGCGGCAATGCAAACGAAGAAGGACTCTTGCGCTCTTGCCATGTTTCTTCACTTGACCTGGCAAAAGCAAACAACATCAAGTCAATTGCATTTCCAGCGATCTCAACTGGTATCTATGGTTTTCCAAAACTCAAAGCTGCTCGGATTGCTATTTCCACAGCGCGTGAATTATCAGAATACTGTAGTTTGGAAGCTATAACTTTCTGCTGCTTTGATGACGAAACGTTAGGCGCTTACCTAGCCGAACGCATCTGAAAACATAAAAGGCCGCCCTTTCGGACGGCCTTCAAAATCAACATACGCGCTGAGACTAGTTCCGCGCCCTATCCACCAGCTTGTTCTTTGAAATCCACGGCATCATGGCGCGGAGTTTTTCTCCGACCTGCTCGATCTGGTGGCTGTCGTTGACGCGGCGGATGCCTTTGAAGCGGGCGGCACCGGACTTCCATTCCTGCATCCACTCCGAGGTGAACTTGCCGGTCTGAATGTCCTTCAGCACGCGCTTCATTTCAGCCTTGGTTTCAGCTGTGATGATGCGCGGACCAGAGACATATTCGCCCCACTCAGCGGTGTTGGAGATCGAATAATTCATGTTGGCAATGCCACCTTCATAGATCAGATCAACGATCAACTTAACTTCATGCAGACATTCGAAATAGGCCATCTCTGGCGCGTAACCAGCTTCAACAAGCGTTTCGAAGCCAGCGCGGATCAGTTCAACGAGGCCACCGCAAAGCACAACTTGCTCGCCGAACAGATCGGTTTCGCACTCTTCCTTGAACGATGTTTCGATGACGCCGGAACGACCACCGCCCACGCCCGAGGCGTAAGAGAGAGCGATGTCGTGGGCGTTGCCCGATGCATCGTTGTGAATGGCGATGAGGCATGGAACGCCGCCACCTTTTTGGTATTCGCCGCGCACCGTGTGGCCGGGGCCTTTTGGCGCGATCATGATCACGTCGATGGTCTTCTTCGGCTCGATCAGATTGAAGTGCACATTGAGACCATGGGCAAAGGCAATCGCTGCACCATCACGAATGTTCGGTGCAATGTCGGCGCGCCAGATGTCAGCCTGCAATTCATCAGGCGTTGCCATCATCATGACGTCAGCCCACTTGGCAGCCTCAGCAACGGTCATCACCTTGAGGCCATCAGCTTCAACCTTTTTTGCAGTCGGCGAGCCTTCCTTGAGACCTACGGCAAGGTGCTTGGCACCTGAATCCTTGAGGTTCAGCGCATGGGCGCGGCCCTGGCTGCCATAGCCGATGACGGCAACTTTCTTGCCCTTGATCAGGTTCACATCCGCATCGCGGTCGTAATAAACGCGCATTTTTCGCTACTCGCTTCAGGTTGAATTTGGTTCGTGCGTGGGCTTAGCGGGACCTTGTGGTGAAGGCAAGGGTGCCCACAAAAAAGGGCCTGCAGTCGAAATTGCAAGCCCTTTACAACTGTTTGATCCGGTCTTAGGTCACGACAAAATCGTCGAGAGTAATGGTAACTTTGTCAGAGAATGTGGTGAGCAGGACATTGGCGGTTGATGCATTGCCGTCGTCATCCCAGAACAGGCTCTTGGCCTTTTGATTGTAGACAAAGCGTCCATGATCGACGTTTTCGGGACGAGACGCAGTCGTAAAATAGCTGGAATCCGCCAGAGCTCCCGCGGCCAAACCAAAATCTGCACCATTTACAACAAGGAAATCCTCAACCTTGAAATCGGTGATGCGGTCATAATCGGTGGCAGACGATGGTGAAAGAACAAACCTGTCGGCGCCTGCGCCACCGGTATATGTGTCGCCGTTTGCGCCACCAGTAAGCGTGTCGTTGCCTGCTCCGCCGTTCAGCGTGTCTTTACCGTTGCCGCCGAAAATGTTGTCATTTCCATTATCACCGTAAAGCTGATCTTTGCCATCACCGCCGCTGATGTCGTCATCACCATCGCCGCCACGGATAGTGTCATCGCCAGCGAGCCCCCTGATGATATCGGCATTCACGGTACCCGTCAGTGTATCATTGCCAGCGGTACCGTTGATCAGGTTGCTTGGAGGTGCCGTATAGATTTGCACCAATCCTGTTGCCGAGCTTCCAGCGGTATCGGTTACAGCATAGGAAAACGTGTCAAAGCCATAGTGGCCCGACTTCGGAACGTAATTAAAGTCGCCATTTTCTGCGACCGTAATCGTTCCACCTGCCGACGTTGCATATGTTCCGTCGCTCGTTGTCAGAGCATCGCCATCGGCGTCAGTGTCGTTGGCCAAAAGATTCCCTGTCAGTCCCTGACCATACACCAAGCTGAAGCCTTCATCGACAGCCTCAGGGCCGGCATTTGTGATTGTTAAATTCACTATACCGACACTGGTGCCACCTTGCCCATCGGCAACGATATATTCGAACGAATCCGCACCAACAAACCCGGTTGCTGGCACATATGTAAATGTACCATCTTCATTTAGTGTCAGTGTACCACGTGTCGGCCCAGTTTTAACTGATGCCGTCAGAATGCCTCCATCCGTGTCCGAGTCATTGACCAGGACGTTTCCGGTAATGTTACGATCATGCGAGCCGGCAAATTGATCGCCGACTGCCGCTGGCCCGACATTAGCTGGCGGTGGTGGGGGTGGCGGTGGAGGTTCGTCTGCAGGCGGAGGCGGTGGTGGAGGCTCATCGACTGGCGGCGGAGCGACGACGCCAACATTCAACTTGACCGTTGCAGTATCTTCCGCACCGTTGCTGTCTTTGACGACATAGGTGAAACTATCTTCACCAACAAATCCGGTTTTAGGCGTGTAGACAAATTCGCCATTCGCTGAGAGTGAAACGACACCGCCCTTTGCCGTCAGGAAGGTCGACGCCTTGACCGAGAGCACGTCGGCGAGACCATCGGCGATATCCAGATCATTGGCCAGAACGCCAAGGCTTTCTCCTGCCTGCGAGCCAGCGAGTGTCGTAGAAAACCTCGTATCGGCCAAAACTTCATAGTTATCATCTACTGCGATTGGACGAAGATTAGCACCGGGCGTATGTTCGACTAAGAGATCGACGAAAGCTTCCGACGAGTCGAACTGCTCATCGACAATTGCGTAGGCAAAGCGATCGGGACCGACATAACCGGCTGGCGCGGTGTAGGTGAACGTGCCGTTACCCATGTTAAGAATGACGGAGCCACCTTGTTCGGTGCGGATCAGGATTGAAGTATGTGTGAAGACCGCCGTGACGTAGCCGGATTGTTCGACTGAAACGAGGACCAGTCGGCCATTCACATCAAAATCATACCAGCCATTTTCACTAAAGGTGCCGGAAAATCCCGCCGGGGCCCAGCCACCCTTGGTTCCGTCCGTACTTTTGATATCATTTTCGCCCAGATTGCCAGTAAGAGTCGTGAGTCCGCTTATCGATTGGTTGACTGTAAATGAGTCAGCCACCGCCAATGGTGTTGTTGTCATAGAGTCCCCGATATTCAGTGCGAAATCCCCGCGACTTCACATGGCCAGAGGAGAGATGCTGATTCTACTTGCAGTTCGCTGACATTTTGGCAGTCATCTACAGAAAAATGTACCCAAATGAAGGTCGGCTGAATTCTGTGCGCCATTTGCAACAGATTGAACATTGGCATTGCCATTTAGAGTAGGGGTTGCGGCCGCAAACCGCCGTTTCAGGTTGCATTTATCGCAACCGACGGCGGACATGTGTGAAATGAGCAACAATAATTTCTCAATTTGGGACATCTGCTTTTGTAATTTGACATTTGCACGCGTTCCAACTATGTTCCAGAGAAATGAGGACGGCGATTTGCAAAGCGACCGGTTTGGTCGCACTGATATTTTTTGTCTTTCTGGGCCTTCGCCCGGCATTGGCAGCTGAGGATTTTTCAATGGCTTTTGAGGAATTCACGCTGTCCAATGGCATGAAGGTAGTGGTGCTGCCCAACAGCCGCGCGCCGATTGTAACTCATTCAGTTTTTTATCGCGTTGGATCAACAGTTGAGGTTCAGGGCAAGACGGGTCTTGCGCATTTTTTTGAACATATGATGTTCAAGGGAACAGCCAAGTATCCCGAAGGGGAGTTTGACAAGATCATGCGCAAGAACGCAGCGATCCAAAACGCCTACACCACGGCTGATCACACGGCCTATTATCAGCGGATATCCTCCGAAAAACTCGAATTGGTCATGGACATGGAGAGCGACCGGATGAAAAATCTTGTTCTCACTGATGAAAAAGTCTTGCCCGAGCGCGAAGTTGTCAAGAACGAACGCCGTCAGCGGATAGAGAACGACCCGTCAGGCCCATTCTGGGAGCAGGTGACAGCAAAGCTTTTCGGCAATCACCCTTACGCGCGTCCTGTGATCGGAAAAATCGAAGACGTTGGCGGTCTTACAAGTGCTGATGCTCTTTCTTTCTACCATGCATATTACCAGCCAAAAAATGCGGTTTTGGTCATTGCTGGGAATGTGGCCGTCGCAAAGGCAAGGCTTCTTGCGGAAAGATATTATGGCTCGATTGCAAATGACAACGATGCATTGCCAATTCCCGTGCTTCCGGTTGCACCAGCAACACAATCGGCACGGATGGAGCTTGTAGATCCAAAAGTACAGTCGCCGATGTTGATCAAGATTGTCAGAATTCCAAGCGCTGCATCGTCCAAGTCGCGCGACAGCATGGCACTGTCTTTCCTGGCAGATGTCTTGGGAAGCGGTTTGGACAGTCGCTTACCTGCAGAACTTGTTCAAAAGCAAGGGCTCGCCGCGAAAGTAGGCGCGGGTACCGACAGCACCACTGCAGGCGATGGACGGATGTACATCTACGCCGTCCCAAATCCCGGTGTCGGAATTGATCAATTGGAAAAGGCCGTCGATGCAGAGATTGCCAAGGTATTGAAAGCTGGCGTAACGCAGGAAGAACTGGATCGTACGGTCAATCGCGCTCACGCAAACTTGGTTTACAGCCTTGACGACCCCGACGGGTTTGTCAAACACATTGGCACAACACTACTCTTGGGACTTGAGGCTAAGTCGGCTTTTGATGTGAAAGACTGGCGCAAACTCAAAACAGAAGATTTGAGGCAGGCTGCCAATACTTATCTTTTGCCTGGATTGACCGTTACTGGCGTGTTGTTGCGCTCCGATGCTGATAGAAGTGGTGTAGCTCCTTGACCCGCGCTTTGTGTGTCCTTCATGTCAGCCTGCTTTTCCTCGTTAGCCTGACCATGAGCGCATTCGCGCTAGACGTGGTTGCCCTGAAAACCAAGGCAGGTATTGAAGTATGGCATGTCGAGGACAAGTCAATCCCACTGATTGCGCTTGAATACACCTTCGACACCGGCGCCACGACTGACCCCGCTGGTAAAGAAGGAACAGCACATCTTTTGTCGGCATTGATGGATGAAGGTGCCGGCATATTTGATGGTACAACGTTCCGAGCGATGCGAGATGACCGAGCTATCAAGCTCAGTTTTGGAGCTTCCGCAGACAATATGCATGGATCGCTGCGCACTCCACTTGACAACAAAGACATGGCCATAGAACTCGCGCGCTCGGCATTCACTTCGCCTTTGCTTGCCCCGGAAGCGATTGAACGCAATCGCAAAGCCGCCATCGTTGCTGTAAAATCGCGGATGCAAGATCCCAGCAATGCCGCTTACCTCGCTGCTGGACAGACGGTGCTGAAGGATCATCCCTATGCCAAACCAACTGATGGAACAGAGTTGAGTCTTGCTGCCCTGACACGCGATGATCTCATTGCGGCGCATAAGCGGCTCTACGCGCGCTCGGGTCTAAAGGTCGTCATTGTCGGCGCCATTGGCAAAGAAGCTGCAATGGAAATGGTTGACACGATCTTTGGCACTTTACCCGCAGGCTTAGCGCGAGATCCCCTCCCCGCTGTCCCTGACTGGCAAGGCAATTCTGTAAAGATTGTGGATTGGAGCATGCCGCAATCGATCATCATGTTTGGCGGACCAGGAATTGCGATTGGTGATCCCGAGTACATGACAGCACAGTTGGTGATGGATGTGTTGAGCAATGAGCGCTTGAATAAGGAAGTGCGAGAAAAACGCGGACTTACATATGGTATCGACTACAGTCTTTTCAATTTTCGTGAAGCGGGATTCACTTTGGGTTACTTCTCCACGGCCAATGAACAGGCTGCTGAAGCGATTAAGGTCGTTCGAGCTGAATTGAAAGCATTTGCTGAACACGGTCCTACGGCTGAAGAGTTAGAGGCCGTTAAGAATCTCGCCAAAGGGACCTACCCATTTCGGTTTGAAAGCATTAGTTCAACTGCGACAAGCTTGATGGCGATGATGAGTTTGGGTCTGCCACCAGACTATTCTTCGAAACGTAATGCCGCTGTCGACACAATCGTCCTCGACCAGGCGAAGGCCATGGCAAAGCGGCTGATTGATCCGGAAAAATTTTTCGTTGTCGCCGTTGGCAAACCTGTCGGCGTTGAAGCGCAGTAGAACAAACTACGGCTTCGAATACTCCTGAACTGAGGATGATAAGTTCAGGTGTCAAACGGGAAGATCAATCACCACAAGCTTTGGATAGCCCACCTGCGCGTAGGCCGCCTGGGTTTTTGTATCGCCGACGTTTGACGTTAGAAACACGGTGCCGTGCGGCGGCGCACCTGGGCTCGGGTCAGATTGTGGCATTTCATCAAGTAAGTCACCGACGCGGCGCGCGATCGCAGGTGCCGGATCAATATAGGTCACAGGCCACGGTGCCACGCTAGCAATCTCGGCTTCGAGCAAAGGATAGTGTGTGCAAGCCAGCACAACTACATCGGTGCGCTTGCCTTCTTTTTCGACGAAACATGGCGTTACTTCATCCCGCAACTCATCAAGGTTGAGTGGTCCTCCTCGCAATTTGGTTTCAGCCATTTGCGCAAGACGAGGTGCACCGTGCAGGGTCACTTCGCAATGCTGGGCGAAATCTTTGATTAGCGCGTGGGTGTATTCACGCTTCACTGTGCCAGGTGTTGCGAGCACGCTGATCAGTCCGGATTTGGTTTGTGCCGCGGCGGGCTTGATCGCAGGCACGGTTCCAACGAAAGGAATTTTGAAGCGCGCGCGAAGCTGGACCATGGCGATGGTGGATGCGGTGTTGCAGGCGATCACAACTATATCGGGGCAGCACACTTCTATCAACCGCTCCATCACCTTGATGATGCGGCGCACGAGGGCCTGCTCTTCCCACGCACCATAGGGAAAGCCTGCCGTATCCGCTGCGTAGTTCAGGATGGCATGTGGCATGTGCCGATGCACCGCACGCGCCACTGTGAGGCCACCCATGCCGGAATCGAACAGCAGAATGCGCGGCTCCCTCACTCCGCATCCTCCTTGGTTCGTAGGTGTCGCCGCGTGAGCGACGACACGACACCGCGCAGCGTGCGCACTTCTTGTTCGGAGAGTGTGGCGCGGCCAAACACGTTGCGCAAATTCCTGATCATGCTGGGGCGCAGTTTCTCGGTTTTGAAAAATCCCGCCGCATCCAGTTCCGCCTCGATGTGGTCATAGAAACCGTGGAGCTCTTCCTTGGTGGCTGGCCGCGTGTTTGGCATTTTGAGACCTGGACCATCGAGGGCTGGCAATTCCTGGGTTTCCATGCCGAGGCTTGTCGCTTCGTGCTTGAACCACTCATAGCTCACCAGCAAAACCGCCTGCGCAATATTGAGCGAGGCATAGGCCGGGTTCACGGGTGCGGTGATGATCACATCGGCAAAAGTCACTTCATCGTTGCTGAGGCCAAAGCGCTCGCGGCCAAACAGGATAGCCACTTTCTCGCCGCGATGCCCACGCGCACGCATATCAAGGCCTGCGAGTTCTGGCGTAGTGACATCCTTGGTCATGCCGCGCGGCCGTGCCGTTGTGGCGTAGACATAATGCATGTCTTGAAGGGCTTCCGGCAGTGAATTGAAAATACTCAGTTTTTCGACTGTCGCGGCAGCGCCCGATGCCGCCGCCAAGGCCTTCTCGCGGTCCCACCCCTCGCGCGGATCGACCAGTCGCAGATCAAACAATCCAAAATTAGCCATGGCCCGCGCCGCCATGCCAATATTCTCGCCAAGCTGCGGGTTGACGAGGATGACGGTGGGGGAAGTTGAATGTGGGACGTTTTCAGACATTCTGACGCCATAGCTGGAGTCCATCACTTGCGGAAGAGTGTGAACAATTACACTTTTGTGCAATCAATACCTGTATCAGATGCCTATTTGGCCCATGGCAGATGCCTAAAAATTACTCCCTCGGGAGTATTGCTGTCGATATTGCAGTGCTTGGCAAGTTTTTCCAGTGAAGAAAATAGTGACTTTTGCTTTTGAGCTTCTTTCTGCCACTGTTTTTCAAGTGCGACCAACACTTCGTAGCTATTCTCTTCGCCCTGTAGCCATTTGTTAGCAAAAATGGCGCACAAGTTTGCTATAGTTGAAAAGTATCGAATTACCTCGGCGACTTCAGCCTTTCCAAGCGCTACCTTCAATCCTTCTGTTTTCGCCGCATGCGCGCCTGCAAAAGCACCTTGCATCAACTCTACAATGAACGGTAGGTCTCCAACCCCTAAGAAGATGTCAGTGTCGCGATTTAGCTGATCGAACTCTGCATGAAGATCCTCTATCGTTCTGAAAACAAGAGGACCTTTGTTTGCGAGTTGATTGATTTGTTTCGAAAGCGCGATGCGTTCTTTTACGGTTTCCTGAAAAACTAGCTCCCGACGCTTCTCCTCGGCGCTAAAGCGGGCTTTGTCGCCATACCACCATGCAACTAGGGAAGGACCGATGTCTACCCAAAGCATCCAAAGGCAAAGAACTGCACAGAAGTAAGCCAATGCGATGAACCGGTCTACATCTGCAAAAATTGTTTGCCAAGGCTTCAAGGCCTCAACAGAACCTAAGATGTCACTTGGCACATAAAGAATGCCAAGGAGCACCATCGTTGTTGTTACAAATCTCCCAACAAGCTTAAGCGCTGTCTTCATTTCAGCCAGTCTTTCTGTTTAATTGGGTTGAACTGTTTTGGTTGAATTTTGGGTGCTATTTTTCATGCTTCCTCCCCTCCAGCTTCCGTGCCTCGCGCAGCTGTGGAAACATCCACGCCCAGATTGCGGCGACTGCCATTGTGCCTGCGCCCCCGACCACTACTGCGAAAACAGCCGAGGTTTTCGCCGCCACCACCCCTGCCCTGAATTCACCCAACTCATTCGATGCGCCGATGAATACGCGGTTGACAGCGTTGACGCGCCCGCGCACGTCGTCCTTGGTCCAGAGCTGCATCAGCGTCTCGCGCACATAAACCGAGACCATGTCCATGGCCCCCATGATTGTCAGGGCGAAGATCGAAAGCGGCAGCCATGTCGAATAGCCGAATACGACTGTGAACAATCCGAACAGCGCAACGCAGATGAACATGGCGCGGCCTGCGTAATCCTTGACCCCGTATTTCGCCAGCCAGGCCGCCATCAGCAGCGCACCAATGCCGGGACCTGCCCGCAACAAGCCATTGCCCCATGCGCCAGTCTGGAAAATGTCATTGGCGTAGATCGGCATCAGCGCATAGGCACCGCCGAGCAGCACTGCGAAGAGATCCAATGAGATCGCACCTAGCACAATCTTCTCGCTCCAGATGAATCTGAAGCCTGCGAGCAGCGTTTCAATCGTCGTGTGTTCGGCGTGGTTGTCTTGTGGAACCCGACCAATCAGCGCCACGCTCAATACGCCAGCAGCCATCAAAACAGCTGCAACGCCATAGGCCAATACGCCAGACCACCAGAACAGCAATCCGCCAAGCACCGGACCGAGAATACTCGTCAATTGCCAATTCATCGAGCCCAGTGAAATGCCGTGCGGGATTGCTTCTTTCGACAAGAGATTGGGTGCCAATGCATCAGACGCCGGATTGAAAAACGCCCGTGCCAGACCGAGCAGCGCCAGCAATCCATAGACAGGCAATACAGCCGTCGTCGCCGAAAGTGTGAAGAGCACAAATCCCACAGCGACAGCGCATTCCAAGGCCAGACACAGGCCCGCAATCAAGCGGCGGTTGAATCGATCCGCGGCCAGCCCCGTTACCAAAACCAAAAGAAGCGCGGGCAAGAATTGCGACAGACCAATCCATGCGAGGTCCATCGGGTTCTGGGTGAGCTCATAGACCTGCCACCCCACCGAAGTCGTGATGATCTGCGCACCAAACCCATGCGCCGAAAGTGCGATCAACTGCTTGATATAGCGCGGATAATGAAATGCGTTGGAGGAAGGTGCCGTTACGTCGCTCATCCTTCCTCAAGTGCCATGGCTGGGAAGCGAAGTCAAAACCTGCTAAGTTCGCAGCATGACACTCGAAGATCGCATATCAGTTGCACTTGGTGCCTTTCGGACCGAACGCAAGCGCATGTTCGGCGGATTGTGTTTTATGCTCAACGGCAACATGCTGATGGGCACGTTTCGCGGCGGTGCCATGGCGCGCGTGGCAAAGGCCGATCATGCCGCAGCGATGAAAATTCCCGGTGCCAAACCAATGGTAATGAAAGACCGCGTGATGGAAGGCTTTATCCTGATCGATGCCGACAGCGTGGAAGACGACGCAGCCCTGCAGCGCTGGGTCGATATGGCACTGGCCTATAATGCAACGCTTCCAGCCAAAGCATCAAAGCCGCCAAAGACAAAGTTGAAATCCAAATCCTGAAGCTTTGCAGACCGCAACTCCCCTGCTATAGCCCGACAAAATCAATCGTCGAGGAACTCCATGGACAAGATCAAAGTCGCCAATCCCGTTGTTGAACTCGATGGCGATGAAATGACGCGCATCATCTGGGACCTGATCAAGAAGGAACTGATCCTGCCCTATCTCGACGTTGATTTGCACTACTACGATCTCTCGATCGAGAACCGCGACAAGACCGATGACAAGGTGACCGTCGAAAGTGCGAATGCGATCAAGCAGCATGGCGTCGGCGTCAAATGCGCAACCATCACGCCTGATGAAGCGCGCGTGAAGGAATTCAACCTGAAGCAAATGTGGAAGTCGCCCAATGGCACGATCCGCAATATTCTGGGTGGTGTCATTTTCCGCGAACCGATCATTTGCTCCAACGTGCCACGCCTTGTGCCGGGCTGGACCAAGCCGATCATCATCGGCCGCCACGCCTATGGCGATCAATATCGCGCCACTGATTTCACCTTCCCCGGCAAGGGCACATTGTCGATCAAGTTTGTTGGCGATGACGGTCAAGTGATCGAACGCGAAGTGTTCAAGTCACCAGGTGCCGGCATTGCGATGGCGATGTACAATCTTGATGAATCAATCAAGGAATTTGCGCGCGCCTCGCTCACCTATGGCCAGCAGCGCAAACTGCCAGTCTATCTCTCGACCAAGAACACCATTCTCAAAGCCTATGATGGCCGCTTCAAGGACATCATGCAGGCGATTTTCGATGCAGAATACAAGGCTGAGTACGATAAGCTCGGCATTACTTACGAGCACCGCCTGATCGACGACATGGTGGCTTCAGCGATGAAGTGGACAGGTGGTTATATCTGGGCCTGCAAAAATTATGATGGCGATGTGCAGTCCGATCTCGTGGCGCAAGGTTATGGTTCGCTTGGCCTGATGACTTCAGTGCTGATCACACCAGACGGCAAAACGGTTGAATCAGAAGCCGCACACGGCACCGTCACGCGCCATTTTCGCCTGCACCAACAAGGCAAGGCCACATCGACCAACTCCACTGCATCAATTTACGCATGGAGCGGCGGCTTGAAGCACCGCGCCAAACTTGATGGAAACGAAAAGTTGCTGAAGTTCGCTGAGACGCTGGAGAAGGTGACGGTAGCCACGATTGAATCTGGCAAGATGACCAAGGACATGGCCGTGCTGGTTGGACCAGACCAAGCCTGGCTCACGACTGAGGGCTTCATCAATGCTGTTGATCAAAACCTTGAAAAGGCGATTGGGTAATCTTTGACAGTAGTCTGCGGCTGTCTGATAAAGACAGCCGCAAACTGCTTAAGCTGGATTCTATCAGGCTGCTTCTTCGGACTGCCCTGGAGGCACAAGAGGCAACCAGACCGTAAAGCTCGTCCCGATGCCCACACTGCTTTCGATGTCTAAACGTCCGCCGTGCTGAATTGCAATCTGCTCGATTGCCGGGATGCCAAGGCCAGTACCAAAGCTTTTCGTTGTGAAAAGTGGTTCGCGGATTCGGGCGAGAATATCCTCCGGGATGCCGGGGCCGTTGTCCGTGAGACGTAAGCTAACATGATTTTTTTTGAAATAGGTAGAAATTGTGAGCCGTGGCGGTCCGTTGCCGCTGACGAAGGACTGACTGCCATTTCCAATCATGGCTTCAACGGCGTTACTCATCATGTTTATCACAGCACGTTGAAGTCGGCCCGGATCGAACGGCACTGTTCGGCCATCGAGACCAAGCATCAGCTCAATATGGACTTCGGCTGGCAGTCTTTTGGCTTCTTCCTCAACCAGCTGCGCCAACCATTGGTCAAGCTCGCCAGGCTGGCACGTCAACTGCTTGGAACGTGAAAAATCCAAAAGCTGGGTTATGATATTGTCACAACGCAGAACACCTTTATTGATACGTTCTATTTGTTGCTCAACTTTCAAACCCTTGTCCTTGAGCTTTCGCTCCAACAGGAAGGTGCTTGTACGAACCGCTCCCAAAGGGTTGCGCAATTCGTGCGCGACAGTCGCAGTCAATTGCCCGAGTTGCTCCAACTTGCCACGCTTGATCAATTCGTCTTGCGCTTCGCGAAGCTTTCCAACGTTCTCGGCCAATTCCCTGTTAAGGCGACCGATCTCATCATTGATCTGCTTCAGTTGGTTCATTTCTGAGACATCGACAATACTCACAACCGCCGATCTGCGGCGCATCGCGATGTGTGGAAGCCAACCGGATGTAATGACCAGCAAGCGACGGTATGTGCCATTGGAGACATGAAAGTCCCGCTCAAAACGCTGCGACACCGCTGGAAAATCTGATTGTGTCTGCCCAAGAATTTCAGCCAGAGTAGATCCAGTGCGCGGAATACCATCTAGGCCAAGATAATCCAGCGCAAGCTGGTTGGCAAAGGCGATGCTGTTGTCATCCCTGATCCTGAAGATGCCAACCGGAATGGATTCAGCGAGTTGCGAGTAGGCTTCCTCCCTGCTCTTTTGCTTATCGATATTGGTGATTGATCCAATCAGATATGAACTTCCTTCGCGAACATCCAATCGTGCCTTGTGGGTGAGAACAGCTTGGGTTGATCCATTCTGCAGCTTAATTATTTCTTCCGTTTCAACCGATGTCCCACTGAAAACCTTTTGATCTCCCTCGATAAACGGTTTCCCTGCCTCGGCACCAAAGAAGTCAGCATCACACTTGCCAATCAAATCATCGCTTGCCGCAACACCCATGAGTTGCCTGTGTTTCCGGTTGGAATAGACAAAGCGAAGATCTTCGTCTTTGACGAATACAGAAATTGGCAAGCTGTCCAGGATGGACATCAGCAATTCCGGATCGACAATCTGACGAAGTTCTTTGGACATCAAGTTGGTCCTATGGGGCACACAGCGAAATCAGGCAGCGGTGTCTTCGACTGCAGACAGAACGCGATTAAGGTCGACCGGCTTGCTAAAGACGCCCTTGGCACCATTGGCCACGGCCTTGTTCAATAAATCATCAGCACTATAGCCAGTCATGAAATATATACATGCATCCGGGTGAGTAGCTTTTATCTCCAGGAAGCTGTCTACGCCATTCTTGTTAGGCATCATGACGTCAAAAAAACCGATATCGACCTTGTTCAGCAAAAACGCGTCAACGGCCTGTTGGCCATCATATGCCACGATTACATGGTGATCATCCATTTGAAATAGCTCGGCGAGCGAGTCAGCGTTTGCTACATCATCATCGACAACGAGAATGTTGAGTTTTTTTGGCATGGCGGTCTCCTATAAGATTTTAAGCAGCGAGGTGGGGAAGTCGGTTGAGAAGTTCGTAGGGATCGAACGGCTTGTTGAGAATACCGGTAATCGATACATCCTGAAAAGACGATGAAACTGCCTCTATGGGGCGCTTTGGCATGATGAATGTAGGTGCAAGGTGACCTTCTGAATTTATCCGCTTGAAGCAAGATACAGCATCAATCAGGGCATCATTGGTATCGAGGACAATGATTTCATCACTTGCAACGCCATTTTTCAGATCACGCTGATCACGCACAATCCTGCATTCCCGGCCGACCGATGAAATGGTGGCGGCGATCGTATCCGCAGCCGATGCAATGGATGCAGCTTCGGGAGTGGCAACGATGAGGCCGTTTGGTCCTACGCTCTCTGTCAGACGCAGAACTTCACTGGGTTCGAATGGCTTTTCCAGGACACCCATTGCACCTTGACGCACGGCCTGTTGCAAAAGCTCTTCGACACTATAACCAGTCATCATGAAGACGCGAGCCAAAGGTTTCATGCGCCTTATCGCAAGAAAGCTCTCTACGCCATTCATCCCAGGCATCATGACATCCATGAAAGCGATGTCGAAATTTTGCTGCGTATAGCTGGTGACCGCATCGCGTCCACTATGGACGACACTGACCTTGTGACCTTCAAGTTCAAAGAGCTCTCCAAGTGACATCGCGTTATCGACGTCGTCGTCGACAACAAGGATGGAAAGCTGATTTGGCATTGTCATTTCCCTTAAAGTCCGTTCAACGCTGATTCACATTTCAGGATGCCGCAAGCAGCCAACTACATTTCGTTCCATCAGCGTTAATTTTTGGATAACTTTGGTTCAGGTTTTCTAATCTGCCAAAAATTCCGCGCGCGCAAACAAGATCAGGCCGCTTCCTCAATCGGTTGTTTGACCGGAATCACAATCCTGAATGTTGCCCCTTTTCCGAAAGCCGACTCGATTGAAAGTGTGCCTCCATGTTGAATTACAATCTGTTCGACGGCTGGTATCCCCAGTCCAGTACCGAAGCTCTTTGTTGTGAACAGAGGATCACGAATTTTAGCCAACAACTCTTCAGGAATACCTGGGCCATTATCCACGATGTCGATTGCGACGGAGCCATTCGTTAAATATGTTGAAATAGAAATGGTCGGCTTCACCGCAGCGTTCTTGGCTTCATCATTACCTTGCCCAATCATAGCTTCAGATGCATTGTTGATAAGGTTGATAATTGCTCTTTGCAGTCGAGCTGGGTCGAATTCAACCTGCAGGTTCTCAAGACCCAAATTCAAGTTGATTGAAACTGCGGATGACAATCTTCGCGACTCCTCTTCCAGAAGCCGTTCCATCCATTCATCTAGATCGAGAGCCTCAGCTGAAACCTGGCGCGTACGTGAAAAGTCGAGGAGCTGCGTGATGATGCCATCACAACGCGACACGCCATTGTTGATGCGAAGCAGTTGACCTTCAACGCCCAGCCCTTTGTCCTTAACCTTCCGCTCCAACAGGAAGGCAGCTGTGCGCACAGCGCCGAGAGGGTTGCGCAACTCGTGCGCAACTGTTGCCGTCAACTGTCCTAGTTGTTCAAGTCGGCCTTTTCGCACCAACTCATCTTGCGCATCCTTAAGTCGACGCATCTTGTCTGCGAGTTCTTGATTGAGGCGAACAATATCAGAGTTGATTTCAGTGAGCTGAGAATTGACAGTTTCACTATCGATCCTTGCCATGTCAGCATATTGCTTCGCTGCGACGACATCATCGAGACGGCGTAATGTTGATCTGAACATGAACACTGCGCCCGCCAAACCAAGAACGACTGTTGCCAGCACGCCTCCATTTGTCCACCAAAGCTGTTGCCACAACCGCGAATATTCAATGGCGAGCGAAACCGAAAGTCGTTCAGCGGATCGGTTCCAAATTTCGGCCAACAATTGTTCGGCTTGAAGCGCATCCGAACGGAGAGCCTCACGATCAATTGGCAATCCCGCTGATCGCTCGGCTTTCGCGATGTGCCCTTGCACCAGCAATTCATAGGCCGTGAGAGTTTCAACTATTTTGCTGAAACGATCATCATCATCCGATTCATTGGCGGCAGTACCGACAGTTTGGCGAAGCTCTTTCAAAGACTCGGCGAGCTCACCGCGAGAAAACGCCAGCCTTTCGAGACTCAGATTCGAACTCACGGATGCAGCACTGGCATCACTAAAAACTGTCAACACGTGGCCCCAGTTACGAGGCAAAACTTCTGCAACTGTCCGCGCAAGAAAAAGGTTTTCGGAAATAGAGTCTCGCGTCAATCGGGAATGCGTTCCCACTGCCATCATCAAGTCTTGTATCGCGGCAAATTGATCTCGACTAATTCCCCGCCGCTGGAGACCGGTAGCAACAACTTGGAATTCTTCTTTGATGCCAAGGCCCAGCGCCAACGGTTCGCCTTTCATAACGAAAGTTGCGATTGGATCGCTTCCTGTTTGTGCGGCGTTCTCCTTGAGCATCATGGGGGCGACCAGCAGCAAGAGTTCGACTCCTGCACGTTCGCGTTCTAAAGTTTCAAGGTTTGCGCGTGTCTGGTCGATGATCCAGAACGAAAGGACCGACAACGGAATCAAGAATACGGCGACTATCGCTGCCAGACGCTTTGCAGCCGCGCGAGAAGCCAGGATATTGACCATTCAACCATTCCTGCAGGGGGATTCCCGCTAACGCTAAAATGCAGCCGATATGGTAAACGGTGTGTTAACGGGGAATGGTGGGCGATGAGAGACTCGAACTCCCGACATCTTCGGTGTAAACGAAGCGCTCTACCAACTGAGCTAATCGCCCGCCCTGAGGCGTCTTGGGCGTCTGTTAGGCGGGCTTTGGGCGAATTGCAAGCCCGCTATTGCCCAAATTACTTCACCGCCGTCTTCAATATTTTTCCGGCTTTGAAACGCACCCTTTTGCTGGGTGGAACCTTCATGATCCGCCCAGTTTTGGGATTGCGACGGCGCGTTTCGTCCCTTGCCACCACGTTGAAAACGCCAAAACCCATGAGCCGCACGTCATCGCCGTCCTGAAGTGCCTTCAAAATGGTTTCGAAGGTGATATCGATCACTTCCTCGGCTTCGGCACGCGAGAGCTTGGTGACATGCGACACGCGTTTGATGAGTTCTGCCTTGTTCATGACCAAAGTTTGCGCCCTTGCGCGGGATTCGCAAGAACCCTAACGTCTGAATATGGAATTCCTGCCCGATAACACCACCCTGCTCGCCTATACAGCGGCGTCTTTTCTGCTGTTTGTTACACCGGGCCCGGACATGAGCCTTTGGCTGTCGCGCACCATCAACAACGGCCGCGCCTCTGGTGTCGCGGCAATGATGGGGACAAACGTCGGCTGCCTCGTGCATACCTTGCTCGCAGCTTTTGGCGTCTCAGCTTTGCTCGCGGCTTCAACGACGGCTTTTACCGCACTGAAAATCGCCGGCGGAGTCTATCTTTTTTGGCTCGCTTACGATGCTATTCGTAACGGATCGTCGCTCAACGTGCGCAGCGAAAAGCAAAGCGCTCCAAATGTCATGGCGAATTTTTTGCTGGGCCTCACCGTTAACCTCACCAATCCAAAAGTGGTCCTGTTCTTCATCACTTTCCTGCCGCAGTTTGTTTCTGCTGACGACCCGAACGCGCGCGCGAAACTTTTATTTTTCGGCCTCTACTTCATCGTGATCAACATCCCGGGTGCATTCCTGATGATATTGGGTGCGGAGCGTCTGGTGAACTGGTTGAAAACGCGCCCCAAGGTGTTGCGCACGATAGATTATTCCTTTGCCGGCATGTTTGCCTTCTTCGCCATCAAAGTGGCGCTGACGCAGGGAAAGTGAACCATGAACCTGATCGGGCAATTCGACTCTCCATTTACGCGCCGCATTGGCATCATGCTGCGGCTTTATGGCATTGCTTTTGACCATCAGCCTTGGTCTGTGTTTGGCGATGCAGAGAAACTTGCCAAGGTAAACCCGTTGATGCGCGTGCCAACGCTGGTGCTTACCGACGGTGATGTGCTGATCGAAACCCAGATGATCATGGACTATCTGGATCGGCGCGTTGGCCCCGCGCGCAGTCTGATCCCGCAGGAAACGCCCTATCGCCATCGCACGCAAAAGCTGATCGCACTTGCATCCGGAATTTCGGACAAATCAGTGATCCTGTTTTACGAAACGCGCCTGCACGATACGCCATCATCAACCTATGTTGATCGACTGACAAAGCAGATCCTGGGAGCACTTGAAGCTCTCGAAACTGCCCGCGCCGCCGCAGGCTCACCCTACTGGGACGGTGATGTTTTGAACCAGGCTGATATTGCAGTCGCCTGTTCGCTACGCCATTTGCGCGAGGCTTTTCCTGAAATGTTTTCCCCCGCTCACTACCCTGCCCTCGCTCTACACATGCCGATGTGATGGAGAAATTGCCCGTGTTCAAGGAAATTTCCCAGCCCTTCATCGCTCCGGCATAAAAAAAGGCACCATTGCTGGTGCCTTTCTCGTTCAATTTTCAAAAATTCAGTGCACGGCACTTTCGCTTTTGTCATCTGCTTTGGCCCGCGCTGCAGCTGCAGCTTCTTCGGCTTCCTCATCCCAGATGATGGGGGTGGGTTGGCGAACAAGTGCATGCTTCAGAACGTCGTCAAGATGGGCAACTGGAACAAGTTCAAGCCCGTTCTTCACGCTGTCAGGCAGCTCGGCGATGTCCTTTACATTCTCTTCTGGGATCATCACTTTCTTGATGCCGCTGCGAAGTGCTGCAAGAAGCTTTTCCTTGAGGCCACCAATCGGCAGCACGCGACCACGCAGGGTGATCTCACCCGTCATCGCCACATCCTTGCGGATTGGAATGCCTGTCAGCACAGACACAATGGCTGTTGCCATGGCGATACCTGCCGATGGTCCATCTTTCGGAGTCGCACCCTCTGGCACGTGAACGTGGATGTCGCGCTTGTCGAACACGGGTGGCTTCACGCCAATTAGTGGCGCACGACTGCGTACATAGGATGATGCAGCCGAAATCGACTCTTTCATCACATCGCGCAAGTTGCCCGTGACCGTCATCTTGCCCTTGCCTGGCATCATCAGCGCTTCGATCGTCAGGATCTCGCCGCCAACTTCCGTCCAAGCCAAGCCAGTCACGATGCCTACCTGATCTTCACCATCTGCCTCGCGGTGCTTGTAACGCTTCACACCAAGATAATCATTGACTACTTCTGGCGTAACTTTGACTTTCTTTTTCTTATTGATCATCAAATCTTTCACAGCCTTGCGGGCGAGTGACGAAACTTCACGATCAAGACTTCGCACACCGGCTTCACGGGTGTAGCTGCCAATCACTTCGGTGATTGCATCGTCAGTGACTTCAAATTCGTTCTTATCCAGCCCATGATGCTCCATGGCCTTTGGGATCAGATGGCGCTTGGCAATCTCGTGCTTTTCCTCTTCCGTGTAGCCGGCAAGGCGAATGATCTCCATGCGGTCCAAAAGTGCTGGCGGAATGTTCAACGTGTTTGAGGTCGTCACAAACATGACGTTCGAGAGATCGTATTCAACTTCAAGATAGTGATCCATGAAGGTTGAGTTCTGTTCAGGATCCAGCACCTCGAGCAACGCAGCCGAAGGATCACCACGGAAATCGCTTCCCATCTTGTCAATTTCATCGAGAAGAAAGAGCGGATTCGATTTCTTGGCCTTCTTCATCGACTGGATGACCTTACCGGGCATCGAGCCAATATAGGTGCGGCGGTGACCACGAATCTCGCTTTCGTCACGAACTCCACCCAGCGACATCCGCACAAACTCACGACCTGTTGCCTTGGCAATTGATTTACCCAACGAGGTTTTACCAACGCCTGGTGGACCAACAAGACAAAGAATCGGCCCGCGCAATTTCTTGGTGCGGCTCTGAACAGCAAGATATTCGACGATGCGCTCTTTTACCTTTTCAAGGCCAAAGTGATCGGCATCAAGAACTTCTTGAGCATGCTCAAGTGAAGTGTTGACCTTGGACTTCTGGCCCCACGGAATGTTGAGCATCCAATCGAGATAGTTACGCACAACTGTCGCTTCCGCCGACATTGGGCTCATCTGCTTCAGTTTCTTGACTTCGGCGTCCGCGCGCTCGCGCGCTTCCTTCGTAAGCTTGGTATCTGCAATGCGTTTGACGAGTTCATCGACTTCGTTGCGCTCTTCTCCATCACCCAATTCTTTCTGGATGGCCTTCATCTGTTCGTTGAGATAGTATTCGCGCTGTGTCTTTTCCATCTGGCGCTTGACACGACCACGGATGCGCTTCTCGACCTGCAGTACCGAAATCTCGCCTTCCATCAACGCAAAGCATTTTTCCAGTCGCTGCTCGACCGATTGCATTTCAAGCAATTCTTGCTTGTCCGGTATTTTGACAACAAGGTTGGCTGCAATCGTGTCCGCGAGTTTCGAAAAATCAGTAACGTTGTTAAGGGAAGCCAAAATTTCCTGGGGAACTTTTTTGTTGAGCTTCACATAACTTTCAAACTGCGTCGCCGCTGATCGCGCCAATCCTTCGATACTCTTGGGCTCTTCAACAATGCTTTCAACAATGCTGACTTCTGCTTCATAAAAATCTACCCGGTCCGAAAACCGGAGGACTTTGGCGCGCTCTGCACCTTCAACCAAAACCTTCACCGTGCCATCAGGCAACTTCAAAAGCTGCAGCACCTGCGCCAGCGTACCAACCTCAAAGACTGTATCAAGCGCCGGATCATCGTCACCGGGATTGCGTTGAGCGACGAGTAGAATGCGCTTGTCTTCACGCATCGCCTCTTCCAGCGCGCGGATAGACTTCTCGCGGCCGACGAAAAGTGGCACGATCATGTGTGGGAACACAACGATGTCACGCAGCGGCAGAACCGGAAGTGTTTCCGATGGTCCTGTATTTGTTGATCTCTTGGCCATGTTCTTTTCCTTCCATGCGACAATGTGCTGATGCACTTTCCGCATTTTGCAGGGCCGCTTGGAAACTCGCCAATACGACCGTTTACGATATCGCCAGATGTAGGGCTGAAATGCCGCTTTTCAAGGTCTTACGTCTGCCGTCAACACGCCGATCACTGTTTTATGCAGACACTGGAGCGTTTTTTGCCAGTGCCTTTTCATCGCGGTCCGCGTAAATCAAAAGTGGTTTGGCATCGCCGTCCACGACCTCTTTTGAAATTACCACTTCTTCTACGCCGTCCATTGTTGGTAAATCATACATGGTATCAAGCAAGATGGCTTCCATGATGGAGCGAAGACCGCGCGCACCGGTTTTGCGTTCGATCGCACGGCGAGAAATCGATTTCAGCGCTTCCTCGGCATAGGTCAGCTTTACGCCTTCCATTTCGAACAGGCGTTGATACTGCTTCACCAATGCATTTTTTGGCTCAGACAGAATTTGTACAAGCGCTATTTCATCGAGGTCTTCGAGCGTTGCGATGACTGGCAAACGACCGACAAATTCTGGAATCAAACCGAACTTCAATAAGTCGTCCGGCTCGAGTTCGCGCAACAGCGCACCAGTGCGACGATCATCAGGCGAACGAACCGTTGCACCAAAACCGAGCCCCGAACCTTTCGAGCGTTGATTGATGATCCGCTCAAGACCTGCAAATGCACCACCAGCAATGAAAAGTATATTGGTTGTGTCAACTTGCAGGAACTCCTGCTGCGGATGCTTGCGGCCACCTTGCGGCGGAACCGATGCAACAGTGCCTTCCATTATCTTGAGAAGTGCTTGCTGCACACCTTCGCCAGACACATCGCGCGTAATCGACGGATTATCTGACTTGCGGCTGATCTTGTCGATTTCGTCGATGTAGACAATGCCGCGCTGCGCTCGCTCGACGTTATAGTCTGACGCCTGCAGCAATTTCAGAATGATGTTCTCAACGTCTTCACCAACGTAACCGGCTTCGGTCAGTGTTGTGGCGTCAGCCATCGTGAAAGGAACGTCGAGAATGCGCGCCAGCGTTTGGGCCAGCAACGTCTTGCCGGAGCCCGTAGGACCCACAAGAAGAATGTTTGACTTGGCAAGCTCAACATCATTCGTTTTGCTGCCGTGATTGAGCCGCTTGTAGTGGTTGTGAACAGCCACTGCCAAAACGCGCTTCGCCTTGTCCTGGCCGATGACATAGTCGTCAAGGACCTTGCGGATTTCATGCGGTGTTGGAACACCATCCTTGGATTTAGCCAAAGACGTCTTGTTCTCTTCACGGATGATATCCATGCAGAGCTCGACACATTCGTCGCAAATAAACACAGTTGGCCCAGCAATTAGTTTGCGGACTTCATGTTGGCTCTTGCCACAGAACGAGCAGTAAAGCGTATTCTTGCTCTCACTACCGGTGTTCTTGCTCATGCCTTCTCCTGACTGGCCATCCCGGCCAAAACAAATCACTCACGACAATAATGCACCAACACATTATACCGGATAAGAAACTACCAAGTCGAATCCCTACTTCATCACAAAATGCGCCGCCAAACGTTAACCAAACCTTGACAGATGGCTTTTTGACGGCGGGGATTTTAGAAATTGTTCCGCGATTGTACGCTTTTTCGCATCATTCTGCGTCAGGACGCTTGTCGATGACCTTATCAACATGCCCCCAAGCCAATGCTTCTTCGGCCGTCATGAAGTTATCACGCTCCAGCGCGTCTTCGACTTCCTTGAAGGAACGCCCTGTGTGTTGCATATAGATTTCGGTCATGCGCTTTTTGATCCGCTCGACATGGCGGGCGTGGATCATGATGTCCGTGACTTGGCCCGAATATCCACCCGATGGCTGATGCACCATGATTGAAGCGTTGGGCTGAGCAAATCGCATTCCTTTTGCGCCTCCAACAGCGAGGACTGAGCCCATGGAAGCAGCTTGTCCCATGACTGTTGTTGACACTGGACAACGGATAAACTGCATCGTGTCATAAATCGAAAGGCCTGAAGTCACCACGCCACCAGGCGAATTGATGTACATGAAAATTTCCTTCTTGGGGTTTTCGGCCTCAAGAAACAGCAACTGCATGCAGATGGACGATGCCATGTTGTCTTCTACTTGCCCGGTCACAAAAATGATGCGCTCACGCAGCAGCCGCGATGGCAAATCATATACGCGTTCACCGCGGGCTTCCTGCTGAATGACCGAGGGCCAGAAAGCAGACTTGGTCAATGTATCAATTGGATCGCGCATCAAATGGCCCTCGAAAAAAGTGAATCAGTGCAAACGTGAGTGATAGATAGGTGATGCCATACTGAAATCAAAGGGGCTTCAGTTTTCGGGCTGCTGCACAGCATCCGACTCTGGATCAGGTTCAGGCACGGGTTTGGGTTCAGTTGAACTCTTCTCGGAATCGGATTGTGAAGGCTCTTCGGGAGCCTCTGGCGGGGCATCCTGGGCCGCACTTGGGCTCGGCTGCTGCTTGGTGGTATCCTCGTCCGTTTCGGTCCCCGTATCACCGCTTTCCGACGCGGCATTTTCATCAGCTGCCTTACGATCTGCGAGCGGCACCTCTACCGGCGGCGGCGGCGCATTGGGATCAAGGCAACCGACAAGCCAAACATCGAAAATCGGATGCTCGACAGCGTTGATGCTAGGGCTTTCCGCAAACATCCAGCCTGAGAAAATTCGCTTGGCTTGAGTACCACTCGTGCCAGTTTGCCCTCCCAGCGGGATCTCTTCAACCTGCACAAAAGAAGTTGTCTTGGGCGCTTGAGTGACGGGTCGAGTATAGCACACGAAAGGCTTTATTTTCAGTCCGCCAAAAGTGGCCTCTTCCTTGATTTTAACTTCAAAGCTTGTCGTGATGCCGGTTATCTTGTCGAGGCCGTTAAAAACTGCAATTGGATTCTGCACGCGCTCAGCCCAAGCGGCACTCGAAAGCACCTGAGCTGCAATAAACAAGCAAAAAGAAAATGTACGGCGCGCCTGAGGCGTCATGGAATCACTTTTGGTGCTTCTGGGGGCGCTTCAGGCAATGGCACACCGCCATCACCCTCACCCTTTTTGGAGAACATGGCCTGCGAAATCAGTGTCCATAAATCAACGGCACTTTGCGTGTTGACGATAACGCCACCGTTGGCGAGTTTTTCTTCAGACCCGCCAGGTTCAAGGGCCACGAAATTTCCGCCGAGAAGGCCTTCGCTGGAAATCTTGGCCGACGTATCATCTGAAAGCGAAACCTTGGGATCAAGCACCATCTCAATGCGGGCTTGATAATTTTCCGGGTTGAGCGACTGCCCCGTGACCGTGCCAATCTTGATGCCGGCGAGCCGCACATCCGTTCCAACTGCAACGCCAGATGCATTGTCGAACTCCGCCGACACCTGGTAGCCGCCCGAAATACTGCTTCCTTTGGCCGAAACATTTGCAGCGTAAACCAAAAAACCTGCAGTAACCGCGAGCACAGCAGCACCAACGAGCGTCTCTGTCATATTAGTCGATGACATCTTGTTGGCGACCATGGGCATGTCTTTCATTCGGGCTTCCATGCCTGATAGTCAGGCGCCATTTGTGCAGGTCTTCCGCCAGTTGCAATTGATCCAGGTGGACGATACGCGCGCGCCGATCCCGTCAGGTTTTCCTGGTGCGGCATTTCCCATTCGCGTGGCTTATAATTGTCAGCGTCTGGCAATGTATCAACGCGGTGATGCAGCCAACCGTGCCAACCCGGGGGCACTTGCGAGGCTTCGGAATAATTCGCGTAGATCACCCAACGGCGCTCTGGAATCGAATCCGGTATCGCCGAAGGCGCACGATAGTAAACATTGCCAAGATCATCCTGACCGACGCGTTCGCCTTTGCGCCATGTATAAAACCTGGTGTTCCACGTCGCACCGTTCCACCAGGTAAAAAACTGCTTGAGAAGTCGCATCTCACAAAATCCGTTCTGAATGCGCCTGTATATGGCGGAGAGGGGCTGATTGGTAAAGCGGCATTTGTGTGTTCGATCAGTGTCCCGGAATCACGATTTTGCTTTCGGGCACTGTTTGCAAATCGGCGACAGTTCCAGATATCTCTGTTGCTGAAGGTGCGGTAGTCGCTGGCACTGCATAGAGTTGAAGCGTGGCAGACACATTGTCACGCGTCACGCTGACCAGGTAGACGATTTCATCAGTCTTGTCGCCAGCGAGTCGCATTCGCGAAGGATAAAACCTCAATACCACCCGTTCATTCGGATCTTCTTTCGATGGGTGCACCGCAGTTAAATGCGCCTTCAAACCTTCATTGAGCAAGGGCTTTGGCGGCAGCTCAGCGATCTTTGCATCAGTGCGCAAATATTGAAAACCATCGCGCCAGCGCCACTTGGTATAAGTCTTCCAGCCTTTCGCGGAAAGATGCCGCTGTAACGCTTTGAGGTCACCTTGCCATTGCGCCACAAATGCTTCCTCGGGCTGGCCCGCAAGATCAATGCGGCGGGAAGGCAGCGATTTCCAATCCGTCGCAATCCAAACATCAGACGATGTAATGCGCTGCGTCGTCGTTGCCTCATGCAGCGCCAATTCCCGTTCTTCATTAATCGAAACATGGAACACCGAGGCAATGACGTAAGCAAGGCCGGCAAATGCCATCAATCCCAAAGGTCGCACACGGCGGGCAGGAACAGCTTCCAGCGCAAGACCGAATGCACCGACAACAATTGCCGAAAGTGCAAGCGCTGCCAACACATCTGAAAGCCAACTGGTACCGAGATAAAGCTTTGCTATTATGACCAGTAGTATCCACATGCCCGCCATTGCGCTGAACAACGCACGGCTCCAACGCCCCATGGCGTGTCCTGAAAAAACCGCCAAAATGCCAAATGCGGTCGTCGCCATTGCAATCGAAAGACTTGGAAAACTTGCTTGAAGTGCGGCACCCAATTCCGGCAGGTCAACGGGCCCTGGGCGATTGGTCAACCAGCGCGTGACGAGTACCGTAACCAGAGTCGTTGCATAGGCGGCAAGTGTCAACAAGCTGGCGCGCCACGCCTTGTGCCATGAAAGCCACAAAGCTGTCGCAAGCACCATGGCAGTAACAACCCGCAAATCAGCAAGCATGCTGAGTAGTACCATCAGATCATCAGTATGCGCATTCCGCAATTCGCCGAGCAGTGTCATCACCGAGCGGTCAAGATTGGAAACACTTTCGCGCACAACAAGGCTCAAGGCAAGATAGGCAAAGCCAAGCAATGCGGCACCCATGACCAATCCATACAAAATGACATTGGCCGAGCGCGGATGCTTCGGCGATAAAAAGCGGCCAAACCGTTGCATCGGGCGCGAGCTGCGGCGGCGCGCCATCACCGAAAGAAAATGCATTCCGTCATGCAACCGCGGCACAAGGCTCCCGGCTGCCAGTCGAATTAGCCAACCTGCAATTCCAAGGACGACGAACACGACAAGCAAACCGATCAACAACTTATCGGAAAGATCGCCAGCAATTGCCAGCCCCTGTCCCAGCAAAATACCCGGACCAACATGCATTGCTGTCCAGAACAGGCCTGAGGTTACATTGATGATCACAAAGAAAAGCTGGTTCATGCCGAGCATTCCAACAATCCCAGGCACCACGGCCTTGATCCCTGGAATGAAGCGACCAACTGCAATCGACTTGCCACCGTGTTGGCGCACAAAGTCTTCTCCCTTTGAAACCAGCGCAACATAATCGCGCAAAGGCCACATCAGTTTTAGTCGCTGGCCAAACATGCGGCCTGCCCAATAGGAAACCTGATCACCAAGAATGCAGCCAACAGCAGTAGCAAGAAATACCGGCCAAAATGGTAGTTTGCCCATGCCAACAAGCATCCCTGCCCCCACCAGCGCCACGGTTGACGGCACGAACAACCCGATGATGAGTAAAGCTTCGCCAAAGGAAATCAGGAAGACGATGAGCAAGGCCCATTCGGGATGTTTTGCAAAATAATCGAGATAGGGTTGAATGGCTTCCATTAAACTTCCAACGTTACGGGATCGACTGGCCTGATTCCCGGTCAATAGATAAGCGATAGAAATAAAGAAAGTATCAGGTTAGACCTTGTCTCTCGCCACAGCACTGCTTCTTCTGGTCGCCGGATTTGTCGGCGGCGTCATGAATGCCATGGCAGGTGGTGCAAGTCTCGTTACATTTCCGGCGATGTTGGCCGCAGGCCTGCCACCAATCACGGCCAACGCGACGAATACTGTTTGCACCTCCCTGTTTACTGTTACTGCAGCAATTCGAGAATGGAAAATCCTGCCGCCACGCAATATGTATTTTGTGCTGGCCTGCACCAGTGCTGTGTTGGGCGGCCTGCTCGGCGGCTTCTTGCTAATCAACACGTCAGCAAGAGTTTTTGAAGATTTGATCCCGATCTTGATCGGCGTGGGCACCTTGCTGTTTGCCTATGCAAAATTGATCCAGACATGGATTCAAAAAAATGTGCCTGCCAGCGCATCACTGCTGATAGCACCAGCCATCCTTTTCCCCATATGTGTTTATGGCGGCTATTTCGGTGCTGGCCTTGGCGTGCTTGTGATGGCAGGGCTTTCGGCCACCAGCCATTTTGATTTACGTTCGACCAATGCCTTCAAAAACCTTCTGGGTCCACTCGCCAACTTTGCCGCCATTCCGGTCTTCCTCTGGCATGGTGTCGTGGAACTCGTGCCTGCCTTGTTTATGCTTGCAGGCGGCATATTCGGCGCACAATATGGCGTGCACCTGTTTCGCAAGCTTCCCGCATCCTTGGTCCGCACTGGCATTATCAGCGTAGGAATAGTCATGACAATGATTTACATCTGGCGCTATTGGCTTTGACTACAGCGCCGCACCGCATCATCCCTGCTGAGGTCAATCCATTTCTGACTTGGCTTGGCTACATCGCGATGTGCGTTGGCATGTTCATGTCGATCCTCGACATTCAGGTTGTAGTCACTTCACTTCCGACAATTGAAAAATCTCTTGGCATCGGGCTTGAGCGGATCAGCTGGGTGCAGACTGCTTATATTATCGCCGAAGTGATCGCGATCCCGCTGACGGGTCTTTTGATCCGCGTGTTTTCCATGCGCTGGCTTTTTGTCGGCGCATTGACAGCCTTCACCCTCGCTTCAATCGGCTGCGCCTATAGTGACAGTTTTCATGGGCTTCTGGCGTGGCGTGTTGCACAAGGTTTCGCAGGCGGTGTTTTGATCCCGTTGGTGTTCAGCGGAATTTTCTTGCTGTTCCCGAAAGGCCTGCAGCAAACCCTTGCCACTGGCATCGGCGGCATTCTCGCGGTGCTGGCACCAACGCTCGGGCCCATAGTTGGGGGTTGGCTGACGCAGAACTACAGTTGGCCGTGGCTGTTCTTGATCAATGTGCCGACAGGTTTCATGGCACTCATCCTTGGATATTTTTGTCTGCCATTTGAGAAGCCAAAACTCTCGCTTCTGAGGGAATTGGATTACTTCTCGCTGGTAACTTTTGGCGCATCCCTTGCCCTTTTGATCATTGGCCTCAAGGAAGCGCCACAGCAAGGCTGGTTGAGCCTCCAGGTTTTGGGATATCTGACGGCGGCGCTCATTTCACTGTCGATTTCTATCACGCGCAAAAATCCGGCGATCATGTTTCATCTACTGCATGATCGTGCACTTGCCTATGGCTGCGTTTTGAGTTTTCTCTTGGGTGTAGTGCTGTTTAGCTCGACCTATTTGCTGCCGTTGTTTTTCGGTTTCGTCAAAGGCTTTGGTGCGTTTGATATTGGGTTGATCACGCTGACGATGGGGCTGGCACAAATTGCTGCTGCCCCCGTGACAGTTGCCATCGACCGCTTTTTCAATGCCCGCGTTTTGACGGCAGTAGGCTTCGTCTTGTTTGCAATTGGACTTTATCTCAACAGCGGACTGTCGGTCGTTTCCGGTGAAGAAGAGTTCTATTGGCCACAGATCATCCGGGGACTGTCAGTTGCACTTTGCATACTTCCGCCCATTCGCTTTGCGCTGTCACTAGTCCCTATCGAAAAGGTCAACGACGCTTCAGGCCTCTTCAATTTGGTGCGCAATGTTGGCGGTGCGATCGGCATCGCATTGACCGACACAATCATGTTCTCGCGCGCGCCAATTCACGCGGAAACGATCCTCGCGCAAATTGCGAGTGACCCTCAGCAAGCTGCTGAAAAACTTGGGATAACCGTCTCTGAACTTCCTGCCCTCGACGATCCGACAGAGATGATGAATGTTGGTGATCTCATCCAGGTCGCGAGCCTCACCCAAGCCATGAACGAGGCCTGGATGGGACTTTCCTTGGTATCACTCGCCGCATTGGCGTTTCTTTGGATGATGGGTCCTGTCCGCAGCGCGCTGCCGCTTAAAAAGCTGCAGGCGCTGCAGGCCGAAAAACCTATTGGTTCTTGAACGCGCCGCGTCCGAGATAAACAGCAGCGTCGCCCAGTTCCTCTTCGATACGAAGCAGCTGGTTGTATTTCGCCAACCGATCCGAACGTGCAAGCGAACCTGTTTTGATCTGACCGCAGTTGGTGGCAACGGCGAGATCGGCGATTGTTGAATCTTCGGTTTCGCCTGAACGATGTGACATCACGGCAGTGTAGCCCGCCTTGTGGGCCATCTCGACGGCTTCCATTGTCTCGGTCAGCGAACCGATCTGGTTCACCTTGACGAGGATGGAGTTTGCTGTGCCCGTTTTGATGCCTTGGCTCAAACGTTTGGTGTTGGTGACAAACAGATCATCGCCGACAAGCTGAATTTTGCTGCCAATCTTGTCGGTCAACAATTTCCAGCCCTTCCAGTCATCTTCCGACATGCCATCTTCAATCGAGATGATCGGATAGTCTGTCGCGAGCTTCACAAGGTAATCGACCTGCTGCTCGATAGTCAGCTTCTTGCCTTCGCCTTCATAGTTGTAAATGCCTTCCTTGAAGAACTCGGTCGCAGCGCAATCGAGTGCCAGGCACACATCCTTGCCCGGCTTGTAGCCCGCTTGCTCAATCGCCTTCATGACGAAATCGAGACCCGCTTCAGCTGATGGAAGGTTTGGCGCGAAGCCGCCTTCGTCACCAACATTGGTGTTGTGCTTGGCCTTCTTCAACGCACCCTTCAGCGTGTGGAAAATCTCTGCACCTATGCGCAGGCCTTCCTTGAACGAAGGAGCACCCACTGGAAGGATCATGAATTCCTGAAAATCGATCGGGTTGTCAGCATGCATGCCGCCATTGATGATGTTCATCATCGGAACTGGAATCGTGCGCGCCGATGCGCCACCAACATAGCGATAGAGCGGAAGTGTGGTTGCATCTGCTGCGGCCTTGGCGACAGCAAGCGACACACCGAGGATCGCATTGGCACCAAGACGCGCCTTGTTCGGCGTGCCATCAAGCTCGATCATCGCATGGTCAATGGCGATCTGATCTTCGGCATCCATATCGGCAAGCGCTTCAAATATTTCGCCGTTCACAGCAGCAACGGCCTTGGACACGCCCTTGCCCATATAACGCGCTTTGTCGCCATCACGAAGTTCTGATGCTTCATGCGCACCCGTTGACGCACCCGATGGTACGGCCGCGCGACCGAATGAACCGTCTTCCAATGTTACATCGACTTCGACAGTTGGGTTACCGCGGCTATCAAGAATTTCGCGGGCGTGGATGTCAAGAATAGCGGTCATGTCAGTCCTCAAATGTGATGATTTCGCGGTGCTTATGGGCAGATTGCAACGTCATTGCAACAACAATTGAGGTGCGCCCATCATTTCTGTTAATGGTAAACCTGCGGCGTGTCAGCCACAGGCCCGTATTTTGCTCCGTTGAAAGGAAATGTTCCGAAACATAACAAGTGGCCCAAACGATGTTTTTCCAACAAGCGAAACAACTGCCATACTCTGAGGTCTACATTCAGAACCTGACACAGCGCATGATGGGTGCGCAGCAGATCACCAAGTCGATGAGGTTCAAGATGAAAATGCAAGATGGTTCCGAACTTGATCACTTGTTGTCGCTTTTGAAACAAGATGGCGCAAACGCCGCAAGGCTAGGCAAGATGCACATCGACAACCGTGATGGCACCAAGCGACTTTGGCTCAGCAACAACATCTGGATTCAATACGATGCGAGCACGGAAGATTTCCGTTTTTGCGACATGGTCTCAGGTGCGGTGAAAGTTCCTTTCCACTCTACACGACCTCAAGCCATGGTCGAGTGGACCAGGAATTATGCCACCGCTCATGCCGACATTGTTGCTGTGAATCAGTCGCCATTTCAGCAAATGATGAAGTCTGCCGGGCTTTCAATGCAGCTCCTCGGCATGTTGGCGTGGCTGTTGCTCGGCGCATTGGCCATTGCCTGGGTGTTCGGCAAAGTCCGATTTTTCTAAAGGTTCAATTACTTGAGCCAAACTGCCTCAGCGCCAGCATCATAATGGCATGTGCATCGGTGCCGCCGATGTTGACGATCTTGTGTGGCACATCGGCGATGAAGCGCAAGGTTTCGCCTGCCGCAACTTTCGTGACTTCGCCACCGCTTGTAATTTCAAGTTCGCCCTTAACGATGTAGAGATGTTCCACCGTGCCTTGCGGATGTGGCTGCGACACAAGCTCGCCCTTGGGCTTGGCGTGGAAATCATACCACTGGAATGCATCCACCAAATTGAGCGGACCTGCAATTGCAAGTCGGCAAAGACCGTCTTGGCTTTCCAGCATCGGAACACCGGACTTGGTCTGGTGTTCCAGAAAGTTTGACTTGGCATCACCGCGCAACACTTCATCGACCGTGGTATCAAGTGCGCGTGAGAGCTTGATCACAGTCGAAAGTGTTGGATTGGTTTCGTTACGCTCAATTTGTGAAATGATCGATTTCGCCACGCCAGATTGCTCCGACAGTTCGCCCAGCGACATATTGTAGGCCTTGCGCAGGCGTTGGATAGTAGGTCCCAAAACCGCAGATTGGTCTTCAGCAGATGTTGCCGGAGCCTTAGATTTTCGAGTTGACATGTTGCCGTTCCGATATTAGAACTTGTGTTCGGAATAACGAACAAAACTGTCGAAACCCCACTTGAATGCAGGAAACCTAGCAAATTCCTGCGGAATTTCAAGTTCTTTTGAACAGGCTTGTTCGGCAAACGAAACAGGATGAATGCCAATGCGCTATTTTCCAATCTTCATCGACCTCGCGGACCAACGCGTTGTTGTGGTGGGTGGAGGCGAAGAAGCCACGCGCAAAATCCGCCTCCTGCTCAAGACGACGGCCAAGATCGATGTGATCGCCGAAGAATTGCATCCTGAACTTTCCGCGAGCGACCGCGTCAACTGGCTCGCCCGCGAATTTGACGCAGCCCTGCTTGATGGCGCGCGTCTGGTTTACTCCGCCGAAAAGGAATTGAACGCCACCGTTTCGGCTGCTGCTCAAGCGCGCGGGATTCCCGTTAACGCCGTTGATCAAGCCGATATCTCTACTTTCATCGTGCCTTCGATTGTGGATCGCGATCCAGTCGTCATCGCCATTGGTACGGAAGGAACAGCACCTGTATTGGGACAAGGCATACGCGCACAAATCGACGCGCAATTGCCCCAGGAGCTTGGCCAGCTTGCCTCCCGGGCAGCCAAGCTCCGTGAATTCGTGGCCAGCAAAGTGCCGCACGGCAATCGCCGCCGGAGTTTTTGGCAATCGTTCTTCTTTGGTGAAGTGCGCCATTCGTTTTTCGCCAAGGACAAGCGTCAGTTCGCTTCAGCGTTCCGTGCGTCAATCGCATCCGACAGCGTAAAGCCTGTAGGCCGCGTATCACTTGTCGGTGCTGGCCCAGGCGACCCAGAACTGCTCACGTTGAAGGCGCATCGCAAAATTCAGGAAGCCGATGTGATCGTTCATGATCGCCTCGTCTCGCCAGCCATTCTCGAGATGGCGCGCCGTGATGCAGTGCGCATTCCCGTGGGCAAAACACCTTTCGTAAAATCAACGCCCCAAGAAGAGATCAACGCAATCCTGGTGCGCGAAGCGTCAAAGGGACAAAAAGTCGTGCGGCTCAAGGGCGGCGACCCTTATGTGTTTGGTCGCGGAGGCGAAGAACAAGCCGCCGTCGAAGCCGCTGGTTTTGATGTTGACGTAGTGCCTGGCATCACAGCTGCACTGGGTTGCGCTGCATCTGCAAAATTGCCGATTACACAACGTGGTTACAACCGTTCGATCACGCTGCTCACGGCATCAGCTGACAACGGCATTGCACAACATGATTGGGCTGCACTTGCCAAGCCCGGACAAGCTTTTGCAATTTACATGGGGCTGCATGCGGCGGGCGATGTGTCATCAAATCTTCTTGATGCCGGGATAGATCCCGCCACGCCTGTCACGGTGGTCGAAAACGGCACACTCCCGAACGAGCGTGTTCTTAAAACAACGATTGGCGGCTTGTGGGAAAACCTGACCCTCAATGCTGTCGAAGGCCCTGCGATTATTTACGTGGGGCTTGGTGGGCGCAAGACTGGGGAACGCATCGTTCCCTTCCCTGTCCGCGAAGATATTCGCGACGCCATCTTAAGGAATGTATCATGAGTGAAGTTGAAAAAGGACAAGTGATGACCGCGAACCGTCTGCGCGATGGTGATGTGGTCTATCTCACCCGCTCCGGGATCTGGAGTGAAAAGATTGACGACGCTGTGTTGGCATTGGAACCGCTTGCTGTGAAGGCGCTGGAAGAACGCGCCTCCAAGGACGTGATTTCAACCTTGGTCACCGGCACCTATTTGTTCGACGCGGAACGTGTTGGTGGAAAAATCCGCGCCACGCATTTCCGTGAACGCATGCGCACGCTTGGTCCATCCGTGCGTCTCGATCTCGGTAAACAGGCCGCCGGAACGGCTGGCGCATTTCCAGTTTTTGAAAGCTAAGTTTCATGTACCGTTACGACGAGTTTGATCATCAGTTTGTCAATGAGCGCACGGCGCAGTTCCGCGACCAAGCGGAGCGCCGCCTGTCCGGCGCATTGACGGAAGAGGAATTCCGCCCACTTCGCCTGATGAACGGACTCTATCTGCAGCTTCACGCCTACATGCTGCGCGTCGCCATTCCCTATGGCACGCTGTCGTCCAAACAGATGCATCAGCTCGCCTACATCGCCGACAAGTGGGATCGCGGCTACGGCCATTTCACCACACGTCAGAACATTCAGTACAACTGGATCAAACTTGAGGACACAGCCGACATTCTGCAGGCCCTCGCCGATGTAGAAATGCATGCGATACAAACCTCAGGCAATTGCATTCGTAACGTCACAACCGATCATTGGGCTGGTGCTGCAGCTGACGAAATTTCTGATCCGCGTCCAGTTGGCGAATTGATCCGGCAATGGTCGTCATTGCATCCCGAATTTTCCTACCTCCCCCGCAAATTCAAGATCGCGATCACCGGCGCCCCCCATGATCGCGCGGCGGTGAAGGTGCATGACATCGGTCTGCGCCTTCACCGCAACAATTCAGGCCAGATTGGTTGGGAAGTGATGGTCGGTGGCGGTCAAGGCCGAACCCCGATGATCGCCGTTACGGTGCGTGACTTCCTGCCCGAGAACGAGCTCATCGCCTATCTCGAAGCCATCATGCGCGTCTATAATCTTTATGGTCGTCGCGATAACAAGTACAAGGCGCGCATCAAGATTCTCGTGCATGAAATTGGTGCCGAGAAATTCAAGTCCGAAGTCGAAGCTGAATATCAGCGCAATCCCGGCCAGCAAACACAAGTCGAAGAACGCGAGCTTGCCCGCATCGCAAAATATTTTGCCACTCCTGTATTCGAAAAGCTTTCGCGCTTTGCACCACATTTCGAGGCACGCCGCACCTCCGATCCAGCCTTTGCAGCATGGGCGCGCAACAATCTCGCAGAACACAAGGTTGATGGCTACACCATAGTCAACATTTCACTGAAGGAAACCGGCGAAATTCCCGGTGATGCCACGGGCGAACAAATGCGCGTCATGGCTGACCTCGCTCTCAAATATTCTGCCGACGAGTTGCGTGTGTCACATGCCCAAAACATCGTGCTTGCCCATGTCCGCAAGGAAGATGCGCCGGCAATTTACGATAAGCTGAAAGAACATGGCCTTGCCGCTGCCAACTATGGGCTGATTGGCGACATCATCGCCTGCCCCGGCATGGATTATTGCTCGCTCGCAACAGCACGGTCGATCCCGATTTCGCAGGCGATCAGCCGAAAGTTTGGTGACATCAAGCGCCAGGAAGAAATTGGCCCGCTCAAGATCAACATCTCGGGCTGCATCAATGCTTGTGGCCATCATCACGTCGGACACATCGGCATCCTCGGCCTCGATAAAAAGGGCGAAGAATTTTATCAAATCACGCTTGGCGGCTCGTCTTCCGAGAACGCATCGATTGGTTCGATCTTGGGGCCCGGCTTTGCTGGTGACGAAGTGCCTGATGCCATCGAAAAAATTCTGTCCACCTATCTGAAACTCAGGGAACCAGGCGAGGAATTCCTCGGTGCTTATCGCCGCCTCGGCCCTGCTCCATTCAAGGAGGCTCTCTATGCAACTGTTTAAGAACGATGTCTTCGTAACTGATGACTGGTCACACCTTGCCGATGAGGCCGAAATTGCAGGCGGCAAATTCACGGTGAGTTTTGAGCGTTTGCAGAAGGAATGGAATACGCTCGTCGGCCACGAAGGTCTGATTGGCGTGCGCGCGCCCAACACTGTTCGTGCCGAGGAGCTGCGCCCCTATCTCAATCGCATCTCGCTGATTATTCTCTCCTTCCCTGCGTTTAATGATGGCCGCTCTTACTCGCAGGCAGGCCAAATCCGCGAGCTTGGCTTTCGCGGCGAACTGCGCGCCATAGGAAATGTGTTGCCCGATCAGGCGCAATACATGAAGCAGGTTGGCATCGACTCATTTGAGGTCACGGATCGCTTCACGCTGGAAACATGGCAAAAAGCTACGCGGCAAATGTCGCTCGCTTATCAGCGCGGTCTTTATCGCCGCGCAGGTGAACGTGAAGTCTGGTCAGAACGTCACCAGGGTTTCACCGCTTGGGAGGAACAGCCCCATGCTGGCTGAACAGGATGCCAACCGCTACCTCGAAGCCTATGCGGGTCTTGAAGCACGCGGACTGATCGCCGCAGTTGCCAAGGATTTTGGCAAGCGCGCCGCACTGCTTTCATCATTCGGTGCTGAGTCGGCGGTGCTCTTGCACATGGTCTCTGAAGTAGCGCCCGACTTGAAAATTGTTTTTCTCGACACCGAAAAATTGTTTCCGGAAACACTGGAATACCGAGATCAATTGGTCGAAGAATTCGGCCTCACCAATGTAAAGATCTGGAAGCCTTCGCTCTCCGAACTTTCGCAGCAAGATTCCAACGGTGATTTGCACAATTCAAACAAGGACCTGTGCTGCCATATTCGCAAGACACTTCCGATGAACCGCGCCTTCTATGGCGTTGAAGCCGTGATCTCTGGCCGCAAGCGTTTTCATGGTGCGCTCCGCAGCAAATTGGACTATGTTTCAGTGCAAGATGGCAAGCTCAAGGTGGAACCCTTGGCGGGTTTCACTGCGCTCGATTTGCAAGCTTATGCAATACATCACCAACTCCCCTCACACCCCTTGAAATTGCAAGGTTATTTCTCAGTCGGCTGCATGCCCTGCACGACCCAAGGTGGAGACAAAAATAATCCCCGTGCCGGACGCTGGGTGGGCTTAGAAAAGACAGAATGTGGCATTCATTTCTCGGCCAACGGAGAAATCATCAAAACAGTCACGCGCCAGGCGGCGGGCGTATCTGCTTAATTACTGGATACCGGCGGAGGACCACGCATGGAAGACTTTATCACGTTTGCGATCATTGGCTTTTTTGCCCAGATCGTCGACAGCGCCCTTGGCATGGGCTTTGGCATTATCTCGGCATCGGTGCTGCTGGCACAAGGCGTTCCCCCTGCCCTTGTTTCGGCAAGTGTGAATGCAGCAAAACTGCCAACCACCGGCACATCGGCGATGTCACATGTGCTGCACAAGAATCTGAACTGGACTATTGTCAAACAGATCGCACTTTACGGCTCGATCGGCGGTGCCATTGGTGCGCTTATTCTTTCAAGCCTTGATGGCGCAGCACTCAAAGGTCTGATCACAGCTTACATGCTGATCGTCGGCGTACTGATCATTTCGCGCGGGATCGTGGGCAAGGCACCACAATTGATCCCATCGAAATACACGCGCTTCATCGGTCTTGCTGGTGGCACATTTGAAGGCATCGGCGGCAGCTGGGGACCATTGGTTACAACATCACTGGTCGGCGCAGGTCACGAAACCCGCTACGCCATCGGTTCCAGCAATTTCTGCGAATTCATCGTCAGTATCGCAGTGTTTCTCACCTTCGTCTTCGCCTACTTTACTGGCCACTGGGAAGGTGGAGCAAATTGGGCAAGCGTCGCCTGGCCAGTTGCAGGTCTCGTCGCAGGCGGCCTGCCCGCTGCGTTCTTTGGCGGCTACATATTGAAGTTCGCTCCGAAGCGTGAACTCACCGTTGCTGTGGGTGCACTGGCGATAGGGATCGGGTTGTTCCGGGCCTTTGCTTGAATCATAGCGCCTCATAAAAAAAATAAGGAGTAGCCGACAGCTCGACTACTCCTCAGGAATTCGGTGCGCGGGAGGATTCGCACCGTGTTTTGAGACGACAACCAACCTTTGAGAAGTCGCCTCGCTTCGGATACCCTGATGTCAACTTATTTCAGCGTATCCGGATCCAGGTTAGGCAAGTTCGTGACTGCCGCAGCGCTTGCTTCTGCGTCGCAATCGTGAAGCGGAATCAACCCTTTGTCGGTGAGATATCCATCTTCGCCCATTGCTTGGGTTGAGGTGAACTCAGTGAGAAACTCAAGCATTCCAGGAACCAAGCCGAGATGTTCCTTCTTTCCATAGATATAAAGTACGCGTGCGCCCTTGTAGTTGCCGTTTGAGATCGACTCGAAGTCCGGCAAATCGCCATCAATGGCTGCCGCTTTGATCTTGCCTTTGTTCGCATCAAGAAACGAATAGCCAAAAATGCCGAACGCCTTCGGATTTGCGTCAAGTTTCTGGATGATCAGATTGTCATTCTCACCAGCTTCGACATAGGCTCCATCCGTGCGTATGGTCTTCCACACGAGATCATAGGCCTTCAAATCCGACTGCTCGAGGGTTGCAAGAGATGGAAACTCATTCGCTGCGCCGCCCTTCAATATAAGTTCGGCAAAACTATCCCGCGTGCCCGATGTTGGCGGCGGGCCGAGAACTTCAATTTTTTCCGCCGGAAGCGAGGGGTCGATTTCGTTCCACATCTTGTAAGGATTGTCGATCAGCTTGCCATCCTTGTCAGGAACCTGCTTTGCGAGTGCCATGAACAGGTGCTTGCGCGAAAAGTTGACGTTTGGGCCACTGGCTGAGTTTGCAATTGTCAGTCCATCATAACCAAGTCTGAATTCAGCGACTTCGGTTACACCATTTTTAGCACAGCCATCAAATTCTGCGCGCTTCATTCTGCGCGAAGCATTGACGAAGTCGGGCTTGTCTTCACCAACACCTTCGCAAAACAATTTGATGCCACCACCAGTGCCGGTCGATTCGATAACTGGAGCTTTGGCACCAGTTGCCCTAGCGTAGTTTTCCGCAACCGAGGTTGCAAATGGATACACAGTAGATGATCCCACGATGCGTATTTGATCGCGGGCGATCGATGGGGAAGCTGCAAGAGCAAGAAGCGATGCTGCGAGAAAAACAAGTTTCATTTCGGGTCTCCGTTCTGAGTGACGCTAAATCTATTGATTTTGTTTTTGACTGTTGTGCGAAGCCCGCATGACGTTTTGCGGACTTCGCCCTATCTGCTCAAAAAATTAGAAGCTGAACCGTGAAACGAATGCACCTGTAAAGCCGTCGTTCTCAGTCTCTGTTGGCTTGCCATCGTCCAGCCAATCACCTTCAAGACCGATGATCAGTTGTGCCATCGGCGCATAATAGACGCCGCCAACGATGGCGCGCTCAGTGCGATTGTCAGCCACACTTGGAGAACCACTGATCTTCTTCCAGCCAGCACCAACACCCGCCGTGATGTCGTCAGTCAGTGTGAACCCTACCGACGCTGATGCATTGAGTGTCTTTGTATCGTTGTGGAGTCGGCCCATTTGTCCCGAAATGCTGATAGGCAAACCAGAGATGAAATTGAGTTCCGTACCCGCACCTGCAAGCCACTTCACTCCTTTTTGATCGGCAATCGCCAAGTTCTTGGCATCGTCCTGGCCCCAATATCCGCCAGCTGCCTCCAAGTTGATGAGATCAGAGGTGTAAACGATTTTGCCGCTTGCGCCATGTGCGTCATCATCAGAACCAAGCGGACCTGTTACGCCACGCGTCGCATCATGAGCGCGAAGTGTGACGGCAATCGGCCCATCGGCATAAGCGACGCCCGCGAATGCATTGTAAGCATCACGATCATAAAAGCCGTTGCCTGCATTTTCGGCACGCACCCGGCGATCAGCAACTGTCCAGATTCGGCGTGTGTTCTTCAGGATGCCGTTATCGAGACGACCAGCGTTGCCGCGCCCCATTTCGAACTTCATTGTGTCGGCGAACTGCCAGAAGGCAACGATTCCGTCATCACGAAGCGAAGGTGTTGCAAGGTTAGTCCCACTTTCATTTACTTCCCAACGTGAATTGATGCTCACCCCCACTTCACCAAGCGAAGACTGGACAGAGCCACGCACGTTTACGCCAGCTTCAGCATCGAAATCGCTGCTCGAATCGCCAGGGACAGGCAAACCGTCCTTGATCTGGCTGAAAATGTATCCACCCTTGAGATAGCCAGAGATTTTCACTTCAGTGAATGGTTCATCCACGGACTCAGCTCCACCTTCGGCTGGTGCATCAGCAACTGGGAACACACGAAAGCCTTGCGGCGCTTCCAAAGCGACCTGGTTCACTGCATCGCGCGTTGTAAAATTCTCAAATAGCGATTTGAGTGCTGCAAACTCATCTGCACGTGCGGATGATGCAAAAGTCATCATCGTCGCAGATGCAATCAATAGAGTTTTCAAAGTATTTGCCGTTGTATTCATCATTTTTGTTTGTCTCCCAAAACAAATTGTAAAGTTGGAGAGCCCCCGTCCCATTATGAATAGGTGGCACTACGCAAAATTCGCGCGCGCTCTTCATTGCGATCAAAAGTAACGAAATGTTAACAATCGCATGACGGCATGCGTTGGAGCGCGAAAGAAAAAATGCTGTGTGCAAAATGTCTCGAACAGACTTTGCTTCATGCAAGCGTCACAGGACAGTTACAATCAACTGCAATTGACGGCGACGGCCGGGCCAGTTGTGGCCTTGTCTACATTTGCTTTTATGGAGAAACCCAAATGAAAATTCGCAACATTGTCATGGCCGCATCGTTCCTGTTGTCTTTCTCGGCAGCAGCACAAGCAGCATGCGTTGTTCACTACAATCGCACTGCTTGCCCAGGCAAGGAAGCCGAGTCCTATTCGAAGTGCAGCGGCAAGAAGGAATGCGACAAGGAAGAATCAGCAGCAGTCTCGCTCAAAGCTTGCGAACAAGCGGCTGCTGCGGCCTGCCCAAATAGCCGCCTTACGATCACCAAATCAAAGGTCATCACGGCAAAGTTCAACGGCAAGGCACTTCGCGGCGGCGCAAACTTCTGCGCTTCAAATCGCCCTGACTTTAATAAGTGCGGTAATTGATTTACTGAATCGGACAAGCGAGGATTCTCACCCAGTGGGGATCCTCGCCTTCCTGCTACTCGAATTTATAGCGCCCGCTTCAAGTCCTCGAGCAAGTCCCTCACATCCTCAAGCCCAACTGACAAGCGCAGCATGCCATCAGTGATGCCCATCATTGCGCGGGCATCGGGGCCGATGTTGCGGTGAGTGGTGGATGCAGGATGCGTCATCAGCGATTTTGCGTCGCCAAGATTGTTGGAGATATCGACAAGCCGCAGATTGCGCAAAACGTCAAAGGCCTTGTCCTTGCCTCCATCAACTTCGAACGTCACCATGGTGCCGCCCTTGCTCATTTGCTTGCGCGCCAAAGTGGCTTGCGGATGCGAATCCAGAAACGGATAAATTACCCGCTTCACCGACTTCACCGCTTCGAGATGTTCGGCGACTGCATGTGCTGCATCAGACTGCGCATTCACCCGTAGCGACAATGTCTCCATGCCTTTCAACAACACCCATGCATTGAATGGCGAAAGCGATGGTCCTGTGTGCCGCAGAAACGGCTTCAGCAATTCTTCCTTGAATTTCTTCGTGGAAACAATTGCACCACCCAGCACGCGCCCCTGCCCGTCCATATGCTTGGTGCCGGAATAGACGATCACATCAGCGCCCATGGTGAGCGGCTTCTGCAGCACAGGCGTTGCAAATATATTGTCGACCACGAATAACGCGCCACTGCGCTTGGCGATCTCGCCCACAGCCGCAACATCGATGATATCAAGTGTTGGGTTTGACGGTGTTTCGAGGAAGAAAGCTCTGGTCTCAGGCCGCACCGCTGCCGCCCAGGCCTTCATGTCATTGCCTTCAACAAGCGTATACGTGATGCCAAAGCGCGGCAGGATCGCAGTGATGATCTGATAGCACGAGCCAAACAGCGCTTTCGAGGAAACGATGTGATCGCCAGCCTTCAACACGCAAGCGAGTGCGCCGTAAACCGCTGCCATGCCGGAGGCCACGCCATAACAGGCCTCAGCCCCTTCAAGCAGCGCCAGGCGCTCTTCAAACATCGAAACAGTCGGGTTGCCATAACGGCCATAAACATAGCCATCATCCTGGCCAGAAAAACGCGCTTCAGCAGTTTCCGGCGCGTCATAGACAAAGCCGGAATTGAGAAACAGGGCTTCTGATGTTTCGCCCCAATGCGTGCGCTCAAGCCCACCGCGCACAAGCTTGGTGGCATCGCCCCATTGAGGATTGTTGCGGCTGCGGGTCTTCTTGGTCATATCAGATCAGCTTTGCACCCAAGGAAGAGCGCGGAATTTCCAGCCGTTAATTTTGGAGCGATGCCCCGTGCCATCCTTGTCACCTTCAAAACCTTCAGCCACATTGAAGCAATTGGAATAGCCAGCCTTGGTCAATGCAGTGGCAGCCGAAGCAGAGCGTGCCCCCGAACGACAGAGACAAAAAATCTCAGTGTCTTTCGGCAGGTTGAGCGCATCGATCTGCTCAACGAATTGCGCATTCACTTCCATCTGTGGGAATACCTGCCAGGATACGCGCACCAGTCTCTCAACCGATGGCACGCCAACAAACGTCCATTCCGGCTGAGTGCGCACATCAACCAGCACGGCCTTGGGATTTTGCGTCAGCCGCTGATGGGCTTCGTTTGGCGGAACATCACCACGATACATTTGAGGATCCTCTTATTCAGGCCCGCTGCATAGCCCCATTCTGGAGCCTTGGGCAAGGCGCAAACGATGCTAAAAGGCAATCCCATGACCCAGAAGAATCTTCCCGCCCGTGCCGACGTTGCCATCATTGGTGGCGGCATTGTTGGCTGTTCCATCGCTTATCACCTCACCAAACTCGGTATTACCAATGTCGTGGTGCTGGAGCGCAAGCAACTCACGTCCGGCACCACCTGGCATGCCGCAGGATTGGTTGGCCAATTGCGCGCCACCAAGAATTTGACTGAACTTGCAAAATACACGGCAGGGCTTTTCGAAGGTCTCGAAAAGGAAACGGGCCAAGCCACGGGCTTCAAGCAAAACGGATCTATCTCACTCGCCTTGAACGATGGCCGCATGGAGGAATTATTGCGCGGTGCTTCGATGGCCAAGCAGTTTGGCCTTGAAGTGAATGTTGCCAGCGTCGATGAAATCCGCGAGCGCATTCCGCACTACAATCTCGATGGCGTCAAAGGCGGCGTGTTTTTGCCGAAAGATGGCCAGGTCAATCCGATCGATGTGACGCAAGCCCTTGCCCAAGGTGCACGCTCGCGCGGCGGCAAGGTCTTTGAGAACGTCAAAGTCACGCGCATTCTCACCAAGGAAGGCGCAGCAACTGGTGTGGAGACTACCGACGGCACCATCATGGCCGACAAGGTTGTGATCGCCACAGGCATGTGGTCACGCGAGCTTGGTAAATCCGCAGGCGTTTCAATTCCGCTGCATGCGTGCGAGCATTTCTACATCGTCTCCGAACCCATCGCGGACCTGCCACGCAACATGCCTGTGGTGCGCGTGCCGGATGAATGCACTTATTACAAGGAAGATGCGGGCAAGCTTATGGTCGGCGCGTTTGAACCCAAGGCGAAACCCTGGGGCACAGCAGGCATTGATGATGAACATGCGTTCGTCACACTGCCTGAAGACATGGATCACTTCGAGCCGATCCTGAGTGCAGCGATCAATCGCGTGCCGTTATTGGAAACCGCTGGCATCCAGTTGTTCTTCAACGGCCCGGAAAGTTTCACACCCGATGTGCGCTACTATCTCGGCGAGGCGCCGGAACTGCACAATTGCTATGTCGCCACCGGCTTCAACTCGATTGGCATACAGTCATCGGGTGGTGCGGGCCTCGTGCTGTCACAGTGGATCAAGAACGGCCATCCGCCGATGGATGTGAACGGCATCGACATCCGCCGCATTCATCCCTTTCAGTCCAACCGCAACTATATCAAAGAGCGCGTTTCGGAATCTCTCGGCCTGCTTTACGCCATGCATTGGCCCTATCGCCAAGCCGAAACAGCTAGAGGTGTGCGGCGTTCGCCCTTCTACGAGATCACCAAAAAGCTTGGCGCAGTCTTCGGCGAAGTCAACGGCTGGGAGCGGCCCAACTGGTACGCGCGAGACGGCGTGAAAGCAGAATACGAATATTCATATGGCCGCCAGAACTGGTTTCCGTGCGCGCAATTCGAAGCAGATCGCCTCGCCAATGATGTCGTGTTTTTCGATCAATCTTCGTTTGCGAAATATCAGGTCGAGGGCAAGGACGCGCTTAAAGTTCTGAACCTTGTGTCCGCCAATCAGATCGATGTGGCGGTTGGCAAGATTGTCTACACGCAATGGCTCAATGAGCGCGGTGGCATCGAGGCTGATCTTACCGTCACGCGATTGGGCGCAGAGCAGTTCCTTGTCGTCACAGGTGCCGTGCCTCAAACCCGAGACCTCGCCCATATCAAGAAAGACGCCAAGGATCATCACTGCGTTATCACCGATGTCACATCAGGCCTGCCGATGCTCTCGATCATGGGTCCAAAATCGCGCGCCCTTTTGGAAAAACTCACAGGCGAAGATTTTTCCAACACGGGCTTTCCCTTCGGCACATCGCGCGAAGTTGAAATCGGTTACGCAAAACTCCGCGCCTCACGCATCACCTATGTCGGCGAATTGGGTTGGGAGCTTTATATCCCTGCAGAATTCGCAGCGCATGTTTTGGAAACCGTGCTGGAAGCAGGCAAGGCTTTCAACCTCGCCCCCGCAGGCATGCACACCATGAACAATTCCCGCATGGAAAAAGCCTATCGCCACTGGGGCCACGACATTGCGGATGAAGATACACCCCTCGAAGCAGGCCTCGGTTTCGCCGTTGCCTGGGACAAGCCAGACTTCATCGGCAAAAAAGCGCTCCTCGCCCAAAAGGAAAAACCAGTTCTCGAAAAGCGCATGGTGTGTGTTGCGCTGAACGATGACAGCACCACCGCCCCCATGATGTATCACGAAGAACCGATCTATCGTGACGGCGTGTTAGTGGGTGCCACAACATCAGGCGCGTGGGGCCACCGCATCGGGAAGTCGCTGGCCGTGGCCTACGTCAAAAATGAAGCGGGCGTCACGAAGGACTGGCTCGACACAGGTAAATGGGAAGTCGAAATCGCCTGGAAACGCTATTCGGCGAAACTGCAACTGCATCCGTTCTACGATCCCAAGGGCGAGCGCATCAAGGCGTGACAATCACCTTCGACGCCCTCAACTGATGCAACAGCTCAAACCCCCTGCCCGCTTCTTCAAGTTTGAAGCGATGGCTGATGGTTTTCTCGAACGCAAACTTATCGCTCTCCAATAACTTGATCGCGCGCGCGAGACCTGATGGCGTTGCGGAATAGCTGCTGATCAACGACAACTCGCGTCGATAAATTTGCCAGAGATCAATTGGCAATCTCGTGTCCGGCTTCACGCCAAAGGTGATGATACGTCCACCATCGCGCACGTTTTTCAATGCGAGCTCCAGTGTCGCTTCGTTCACGATTGTCAAAATCACGGCGTCTGCACCGCGGCCATCGCTGAGGGCCTTCAGTTCGTGTATCGACTTCGCGCCCCATTGGCCCGCTACTTCCAAGCGCTCGGCCCGCGTGTCGACAGCAATCACCGAAGCACCAAGATCTTGGAGCAAGGGCGCAAACAACAGGCCAATCGCCCCAAAACCAACAACCACAACGGTGTCGCCTGCTTGCACGTCAGCGCGATCTACCGCGCGAATACAACAGGCCAACGGCTCCATAAAAATGGCGCGCTCATCGACCATGGCATCTGGAATGGCATGAACGGTTTCCCCAACCAAATCGACTGGCACACGGATCAATTCGGCAAAGCCACAAGGATCAACATTGCTGCGCTTGAATGCAGCATCCATGGTTTCGCTACCACGCCTGGTAAAGTGTGATGTCGGATCAGGCGCGTGATGAGCGAAAGCCACGCGCTGGCCCGCAGCAAATCGTGGCGTCATCGATTGCTCCACAATGCCAACCAGCTCATGCCCAAGTGCGATGGGCTTCGGTACACTGGCATCATAGACTTTCATGATGTCAGTGCCGCAAATTCCACACGCTTTCATGCGAACGAGGATTTCGCCTGCTGAAATTTGAGGAACTGGGGCGTCATGCAAAGCCAGGTCTCCAGTACCAACGCAAATCAGTTTTTTCATCTTGCTCTTGACTGTTCTTTATTACGAACGCATATTACTTCATTAAGAACACTTTGAAGGAGGCTAGCATGACCTTGCAATTGGGCGATATCGCCCCAGACTTTGAAGCCGATACCACAGAAGGCCGCATTCGTTTCCACGATTATATCGAAGGAAGCTGGGCCGTGCTGGTATCTCACCCCAAGGACTTCACACCAGTCTGCACCACGGAGCTTGGCGCAATGGCCGCTCGCGCAACCGATTTCGAAAAGCGTGGAGTCAAACTGATCGGCATCTCGATTGACAGTGTCGATGATCATTTGCGCTGGAAAAACGACATCCGCGATGTAACTGGTTCAGAAGTAAACTACCCGATGATTGGCGACACTGAAATGACAGTCGCCAAACTCTACGGCATGATCCATCCCAACGCCTCGGGCGATGCCAAGACCAGAACCGCCGCCGACAATGCCACAGTGCGTAATGTCTACATCGTTGGGCCCGACAAGAAGATCAAACTGCTTCTCACCTACCCGATGAGTACTGGCCGCAACTTCGATGAGATATTGCGCGTGATTGATTCATTGCAACTCACGGCAACCAAGTCAGTTGCTACACCTGCCGACTGGAAACAAGGTGATGCTGCAATCATCCTTGCATCCGTCAGCGATGAAGCCGCAAAAGAAAAATTCCCGCAAGGTTGGCAAACACTGAAGCCCTATTTGCGATTGGTAAACTTGCCAAAGTAACGCGAAATTACTTGTCGTCATGGCCCGCTTCAGGCGGGCCATCTACTTCTGTCGGCTCAACTGCAGATTCTGCTGCTGGCTCTGCAAAATGCATTTCCAATGGCACTTCGACTTCGGTGCCGTCGAGCGGTTCTTCATCAGCGGTGAGTTCATCCGTCAATCTCGGCACGGGCACATCAAAGCCGGGTGGAACATTCGATTCCAGAAGGCCTGCAGCCTTGAGTTCGGCAAGGCCCGGCAAATCGGAAACTTCGTTCAAGCCAAAATGCTCAAGGAACGCCGCAGTGGTGCCATAGGTCACAGGTCGACCCGGTGTCTTGCGGCGGCCGCGCATGCGGATCCAACCAATTTCCAGCAGATGATCGAGCGTACCCTTGGAAATCGCAACACCGCGAATATCTTCGATCTCAGCGCGGGTCACAGGCTGATGATACGAGATGATCGCCAGCGTTTCGAGTGCTGCTTTGGAAAGTTTTTTCTGCTCAACTGACTCGCGCCGCAAAACGAAATGCAGATCAGCGGCAGTCTTCAGCATCCACTTGCCAGCAACCTTGACCAGATTGACGCCACGGTTTTCATAGTTTGCGGCAAGGTCTGCAAGCAATGCCGCAATATCGGTTCCCTCAGGTAGGAAGTCCTGAAGTTTTTCTTCGGCCACTGGCTCGCTCGCCGCAAACAGAATGGCCTCAACGATGCGCAAATGTTCGCTGCGGTCTGCACGCGGATGCAACACAACGACGTCGCTTGCCTCTTGTTCAATCGCAGAGACAGGCTCAGCACCTTCATTATCGGCAGTCATTTCCGGCATCATTTCAATTGGCCTTGCGTGGATCGTCATACTTTACTCCAAAACTCAGGCCGCATTTGCTGCGCGGCGGCGCACATAAATCGGTTCAAACGCATCTTCTTGCCGAATTTCAATCGTTCCTTCGCGCACCAGCTCAAGGCTGGCGGTGAAGCTTGAGGCGCGCACTGAGCGGCGGGTTTCGGGCGTTGAAAGATATTTTTCAAGCCAACCGTCCATCACGCCCCAATCATCCATCACGCCGATCAATCGTTCCAGCGCCTCGCGGGCTTCCTTGATCGAAAACACGGGTTGGCGTTTGACCATATAGGTCTGCCGCACCATCTTGCGCGCACGCCGATCAGCATAGGCTTTCAACAGATCGATCAGCGTATCTGAATAGATGCGCTGTTTTTCAATCACCAATGGTTCCGGCGCACCACGCGCAAAAACATCGAGTCCAAGCTGCGGCAGCGTCATGATGTTGGCAGCAGCTTCACGCATCGCCTGCAATCGCTGCAAGCGGAAGGCAAGGCGTGCAGCCATATCTGCTGGCGTTGCCTCTTCGCCGGTTTCGGGTGGTGCTGGAATGAGCAGTCGCGACTTTAGATACGCAAGCCACGCTGCCATGACAAGATAATCGGCAGCGACTTCGATACGCATCGTCTGCATTTTTTCGATGTAGGAAATATATTGATCAGCCAAGGCCAGAATTGAAATCTGCGAGAGATCAACCTTGTGCGCGCGCGCCAGGTCGAGCAAAAGATCAAGCGGGCCTTCGAAGCCAGCGACATCAACGATCAGCGCATCGGGATCGATTTCCGGCGCAGGAGCGCGACGAAGCTCCCCTTCACCATCGGGCCAAGTGGCCGCAACAGGCGGTATTACTGGTTTATCTGTCTCGTTCGTTTCGCTCAACGAAGGCTCCACTTGCCGTTAAAATCAGGCGATGGCACTTTGCATTGAAAACACCAAATCAAGGTCTTTAAGAGCAGTCTTTTCCGAAATCGGCAAGGGTTTCCGGCGCGTTTTCAACGCTGCTCTTGCACGTGCAGAAGCCTTTGATTTCAAAGGCCCTGCAGCCTCGGCGACCTGTACCATTTCGGACATGTCGCCACCACAATGCAAAACAATGTCACAGCCCGCAGCAAGAGCTGCCTTGGTTTTTTCGGCGAAGGTGCCAGAAAGCGCTTTCATCGAGAGATCATCTGTCATCAACAACCCGCGAAAGCCAATCTGGTCGCGGATCACCGACTTGATCACCTTGCGCGAAAGAGTTGCCGGGTTATCCTTGTCAATCGCCGTGAATATCACATGCGCAGACATTGCCATCGGGCAATCGGCGAAACTCGCAAATGGCGGGAAATCAATCGCCTCAAGTTCAGCGCGCGTAGCCTTCACCACAGGCAGATTATGATGACTGTCGACTTCCGATCTTCCATGGCCTGGAATGTGTTTCATCACAGGCATCACACCGCCATCAATGAGACCTGCTGTGTGGGCGCGCGCCAGTGCCATCACCTGTTCTACATCCATCGCATAAGCGCGATTTCCAATCACATCATGCGCACCTGGCTGTGGTACGTCGAGCACGGGCAGACAGCTTGATGTGATGCCAGATTCCACAAGATCTTTCGCGAGCAGATGGCCGCAATGGCGCGCTGCACGAAGTCCCGCAACCTTGTCCTGTTTATAGAGTTCACCGAACAGCCGTGCAGCCGGATATTTTCGCCAGGCATTGTTGGGCGGTCCCATGCGTTGTACACGGCCTCCTTCCTGATCAATAAAGACGGGTGCGTTTTTGTGCCCGACGCACGACCTGAAGTCAGCAGTGAGCGCCTTGAGCTGATCTGGCGTTTCAACATTTCTCTTGAACAGGATCAGGCCCCAAGGCTTGGTGCGCGAAAAGAAACTGCGCTCTTCAGCAGACAACGAAGTGCCAACGCAACCACTGATAAAAGCCCCAAATACGCTCATGATTCGTCCTTTTGAACTCGCTGTAGTTTACGCTACGAGAAAGGTGCGCGCCAATTTTTTGCGCTTTGGTTACTGCCGCTTGGCCAGGCAATCGCGTTCGCCTGCTGCAATCAGCCTGGCACAGACATCATTCGCGACGGATTGCGAGGCCAAAGGCCCCAGCGCCAAACGATAGCGTGTCGACCCTCCAACAGTAGCCTCCGAAATGACGGGACGGTAACGCGAGACGAGCTCTGGATGCCGGGCTTTCAGCGCACCGAAAGCTTTGCTCGCATCAGCTTGTGTAACGTAGGAAGCAATCTGCGCGACATAGCTGCCAGTGCCGCCCGTCGAAACCTCTGCAGATTTCGATGGCGTTTCTGTTGCACGTGCCGTTTGCCGATTAAACAATGTTGGTCGCGTCGCTGGCACAGCATTTGACTCAACTGCATCATCCGCCCCACCGTTGTCGTTCAGGAAACTGCCGAGCAAAGTGCGCCGCTTGGGCGCTGCAACAGTTTTCACAGGGGCGTTTTGGTCAACACCGAGCTCAGCACTATATACGTCGCCAGCTGAGTTATTGCCGCCAAAGTTTTCGCCATAGAGACCGCCATCATTTGAGCCGGAACTTGTGTTGGATCGACGTACTGGGCGCGCAGGACTAACGTTGCGCTGCACAGCCTTGCGTGCCGGAACCAAAACGACGGGTCTTGAACCCAGACTAGAGGAAGCAGCTTTTACCCTCGGTTTTTTTGGCACGACACGTTGTTGCCTCTGTACCGATTTTACAGCTGGCGCGGGTTCGTCACTTTCGCCGATGTTTGATTCAGCAAGTGCGCCTGCTTGCTGACTTGTTCCCGATTGTTCAGTCAAAGTCGGCTCTGGCAATTGGCCAGAAGGCTCTGCATTGGCAGCTTCAGGAGTAACAGCTCCAGGGTCCTCAAGATTAGTCGCTGAGAGAGCACCTGCAGCATTTGTGGTGCCGTCCGTCTTGTCACTCAATTCAGAACTGGCAGGGACTGCCGAAGGCACAACTGCCGCCTGGCTTGCGCCGGCGGCAGGGTCTGATTTTTCTGAACTCTGAAGGTTGGGATCCGGCGGAGTGGGCAGAGCTCCTTGCTCCCCGACTGCGCCATTTTCACCAGGCGGCGGTGGCATTGGCAAAGGCTGACCTTCTTGGGTCGCCTCGCCACCGCCTGTCGCGGACTCCTCAACTAGACCCTGAGAACCCTGTTCAGGTTGCATGGGCACTTCCTCAGTAGGAGTTAGTGAATTTCCCAGAACTTCACGATCACCGACGATCCGATCATAAATCTTTTTCTTTGTGGTCGCATCTGTAGCTTCGGGAAGAGCGACAGGGACTTTATTCTCTCCCTCAGGAGAAGAAACAATCGGCGGCTGATCCGTCTGCTCTGTTACCTGGGCAGGCGGCTTGATCTTGCTGGTCCAAAGATAGGCACCGCCAACAGCAACGGCCAAGGCCAGCCCCAAAAGACTTGCGAGCAACCAGATGCCGCGAGATGAAGTGGCGGGTTCGTCATAGCCAGTTTCAAGTTCACGATAAGCCTGACCATAATCACTGGCCGTCGCGCGACGTGTTGGGCGCGGAACTTCAAATGCTTCCCCGGCCATTTCGGCTTTCGGCTGGGCCGTGCGCATGGGGCGCATTGGTCGGTTGAACCCAGTGGGCTGAGCCGGTGGCGGCGCATAAGCTTGTTCCTGCTCATACTGCTCATACTCAGGTTCCTGATAGGCAGGTTCCTGGTATGGTGGCGGGGCGTATTGTTGTTGCTGCGCAGGTGGAGGCGCAAACCTTGGGCCAGCAGGAGGTGGCGCAAAACCACGTGGCGGAGGTGGTTGATACGACGGTGGCGGTGGCGGCGCATAGCCAGTTTGCGGATCGACTGGACGATACTGCGGCGGCGGCACGGGTGGACGATACCCCATATTCATTGGTGGCTGGCCATAAGTAGGCAAGCCAAACGGCGGCTGCGCCGGAGGTGGATTTGGAATCGCAGGACGCTGCGGCGGTGGTGGCGGCATGCGTTGAGCAGCGCCCAATGGTGCGCGCGGCGGCGCCATTTGCGGCGGCGCGACCGAAGGCGGAGCGACTGGCTTTGCAGCCGGCTTGGGCACAGGGCGCGGAGGCAGCGGAGTGCGTGTCTGGGGTGGAGGCGGAGGTGGAGGCGGAGCAGCACGTGTCGGCTCTTCATCCGCGAAAATGTACTTTGGTGTTTCGGTTTCCGCCTGAACACGTACGTCAGCTTTTTGACGGGCTGCTTGAACGCGTTGCTCAGCAAGCCGCTCTGCTGCGTCGCGCTGGGCTCTCAACTTTTCTGCCAACACATCTGGATTGACTGGTGGCGGAGGTGGGGCTGGGGGTGGTGCGGCAACAGCGCCAGGACGCGGAGGTGCCTTTGGCGCAGGTTTTGCCACCACTCGTGGAGCCACTTTTGCAGTCCCTACACCAGGTGTGCTGACACCTGCCTTGGCTTCTCCGCTTTCAACCCGGCGCGTACCTTGCACTGAAGCGACCATACGCGATCCAGAAACCACGGTGTGCGTCCCTTGAACGCTCGCGACTTTGTGGGCTGCAGACTCTTCAGGTGTGCTGCGGGAAACGACACCACGGACGGCCTGCCGTGTCTCATGATTTTCAGTTGTGGTTGTGCGTGAAGCTACCGCTGCAGCCGGTCGTGGCGCAAGTGTTGCACGCTGAGCGGCGGCCACAGGAGCAGCTGCTGGCGCGGGCTTGAAGTCATCCGAAATCTTCGGAAGATCCTTCTGCCCAATGCCAAGTCTCTCCCGCCAGGAGCGCTTGTCGTTTGATCCGGTGGAATCGTTGTCCATCGTCCTCAGTCCAAAAAAATCACATCTCATCAATTGGGCGCACGCCCAAAATTCCGAGACCATTAGCCAGACAATAGCGGATTGCGCGCAAAAAAGCGAGCCGCGCCACTGTCAGGACGGGTTGATCAGCCAGAATGAACCGCAATTGCGGCAGTTCTTTGCCTTTGTTCCATAATCCATGGAAATCACTTGCTAAATCATAAAGATAAAATGCAATCCGATGCGGTTCATGCATTTGGGCAGCCATCTCGACCAAACGAGGGAATTCAGCAATCCTGCGGATAAGTTGCAGTTCAGCTTCGTCCGTGAGCTGATCAAAGTCGAAAGGCCCCTGCCCGTTGGCAGTGATTCCCTCAGTTTCAGCATTGCGCAGCACCGAACAAATCCGTGCATGTGCGTACTGCACATAGAACACCGGATTGTCCTTTGACTGCTCAGTCACCTTGGCAAAATCGAAATCCAGTGGCGCTTCATTCTTGCGATAGAGCATCATGAAGCGCACGACGTCTGGTCCCACTTCATCCACAACATCACGCAGTGTCACAAAATTTCCCGCGCGCTTTGACATGCGGAAGGGTTCGCCATCGCGATAGAGCTTCACCAATTGGCAAAGCTTGCAATCAACCTCGACCTTGCGATCACCAGCAACCGCAGCGCCAACCGCCTGCAGCCGCTTGACATAGCCACCGTGATCCGCACCGAGCACATAGATCAGTTGCTCAAAGCCGCGATCAATCTTGTGCGCGGTATAGGCAACGTCAGAGGCAAAATAAGTATAGCTGCCATCCGATTTCTTCAGTGGCCGATCTGTATCGTCGCCATGGCTTGAAGTCCGGAACAGGGTTTGCTCACGGTCTTCCCAATCCTCAGGCACTTCGCCCTTGGGCGGCGGCAAGCGGCCTTGGTAAACCAGTCCACGCGCCGTCAACTGCGCGATGATTTCATCGACTGCACCAGACTCGTGCAATGACTTTTCAGATGTGAAAACTTCCTGCCTGATTCCCAGCGAAGCCAGATCCTCGCGGATCAGATCCATCATCATTGCAATTGTCTTGGCACGAACTGCTGGCAACCATTGCGCCTCGTCCTGCTTCAGTAGTTCATCGCCATGTTCAGCAGCGAGCGCCTGCCCCACCGCGGCCAGATAATCGCCAGGATAAAGCCCTTCAGGAATTTCAATCTTCTCGCCGAGCGCCTCGCGGTATCGCAGGTGTGCCGAGCGCGCCAAAACATCAACCTGCGCCCCCGCATCATTGATGTAATATTCGCGCGTCACCTTGTAGCCCGCAAACTGCAGCAGGCTCGCCAGCGCATCGCCAAAAACAGCACCCCGGCAATGCCCGACATGCAACGGCCCAGTCGGATTTGCCGAGACATATTCAACGTTTACGAGGATATCGCGATCCTTTTTCGAGCTGCCAAACTGCGTTCCCTGCTCCATCACGCTGTTCAAAACCTTTGGCCACATTTCAGGCTTGAAGCTGATATTGATGAAGCCCGGCCCCGCAATCGAAACCGACTTCACATGATTGATCGCCTGCAGCTTTGGCACCAGCTTTTCGGCAAGTGCACGTGGGTTCGTGCCTGCTGCCTTCGCCAAAACCATAGCAGCATTCGTCGATACATCACCATGCGTGGAATCGCGCGGTGGTTCAGCCGTGACCTTCGCAAGATCAAGCCCAGCGGGCAAAGCACCTTCCGCTGCAAGAGCCTTCAGTGCACTGATCACTTCCAGCTGGACGAGAGAAAAAATATTCATGATCGAATTGCGCTATCGGAAAAGCGGATCAAGGTCAAACAGCCGCTTGTGCTGATCGAGCGCATAGCGATCCGTCATGCCCGCCAGGAAGTCACAGACCTGCCGCGCATAACGGCTCTGGTCAGAAATCGGTGCATCCTCGCGCCAATCTTTTGGCAATAGTTTTTCATCATTCATATAGGCCGTGAACAGATCGCGCATCACCCTCTGCGCCCGCTCCATGATGTCCATTACCCGCTCCGCCTTGTACATGCGGCGCGACAGGAACTGTTGCATCATTCGATTGTTCTCGCGCATCTGTGCAGAGAAACGCGACAAGGTTTCTTCAGATTTCCTCACATCATCTGCCGATTTCGGATCGCGCCTTTTCAAATTCTTTTGCGTCTCTTTCAAAACGTCTGCGACCATCGCCGCAATCAACCTCCGCACGGTTTCATGAATAGTGCGATTGCGATCAAGATCGGGATAGCGCTTCAGCACCTCAGCAAGACACGGCCCAACCAGCGGAATGTCACCAAGGTCGATGATGTCAAACAGCCCTGCCCTTAGGCCATCATCAATGTCATGTGCGTTGTAGGCTATGTCGTCCGAAATCGCTGCCACTTGCGCTTCAAGCGATGCATGCGTTGCTAATTGCAAATCATGCACCTCGGCATATTCAATGATCGCGGCAGGTAAACCCATCTCCTTGTAATGCCCAAGCGCATTGCCTTCAGTATCGATCAGCGGGCCATTATGCTTCACCAATCCTTCAAGCGTTTCCCACGTAAGGTTCAACCCATCAAACTCAGCATAGCGCCGCTCCAGCCGCGTCACGATCCGCAAGCTCTGCGCATTGTGATCAAACCCGCCATGCGGTTTCATCAAACCATCGAGTGCCCGCTCACCTGCATGGCCAAAAGGCGTGTGGCCAAGGTCATGCGCCAACGCCAAGGCCTCCGTCAGGTCTTCGTCAATTGCCAACACGCGCGCAATCGAGCGCGCAATCTGGGCAACTTCAATCGAATGCGTGAGGCGCGTCCGATAATGATCGCCCTCGTGATACACAAAAACTTGAGTCTTGTGCTTCAACCGCCGGAACGCCGCCGAATGGATGATCCGGTCCCGGTCCCTCGCAAAACATGTGCGTGGCGGACTTTCCGGTTCTTTCACCGCCCTGCCCCGGCTCGCCGCAGCCAAAGATGCAAATCGCGCCATAGTCATTTGTTCACCATTGACAAATCGCACCACAAGCCCAACATTTCAGACATGGATATTCCTTCAATCACAATCTCGGAAGCTGCAGCTAAGCGCATTGTCGAAATCACAACGCCTGAAGCCAAGGCGCTTCGCGTTGCCGTCAATGGTGGCGGCTGCTCAGGCTTCCAATATGAATTCACTTTGGATGGTAACACGGGGACGGATGACCTTGTGATTGAACGCGATGGAGCCAAGGTATTGATCGATTCAACCTCAATCGTCTACCTCGCAGGTTCGGAACTGGATTTCGTCGACGATCTGATGGGCCAGGCCTTCAAAATGAAAAACCCGCAAGCCAAGACGTCCTGCGGCTGCGGCGTCAGTTTTTCACTTTAGAAACTGGCAGAGATTTGCCCCCCCCTTCCCCTCAAACCGTCATTCCCGCGAACGCGGGAACCCAGACTTGTCGATGCTCAATTGCCGAAAGTCTGGGTCCCCACTTTCGTGGGGATGACGGGAAAAGAATTGTGTAATCCCAATGCGTATCGCCACATGGAACGTCAATTCGATCAAGGCGCATTTCGAAAACGTGATGGCATGGACCAAGGCTGAAAAACCAGACGTGCTCTGCCTGCAAGAACTGAAATGCGAGGACGCGAGCTTTCCATCAGCCGCCTTTGAAGAACTCGGTTACACAGCAGCCGTACACGGACAAAAAACTTATAATGGCGTGGCCCTCCTCTCGCTTCATCCACTTGAAAACATCACGCGCGGCCTCAGCGGAGATGACACCGACGAACAAGCCCGCTTCGTTCAAGCCACCGTCATGGGCCCGACCAAACCGGTCACCGTTGCCTGCATCTATCTTCCCAACGGTAACCCCGCCCCCGGCCCAAAATATGACTACAAACTCGCGTGGATGGAACGGCTCACCGCCCACGCCAAGCAGCAACTCGCCCTAGAGGAAGCCTACGTGATCACCGGCGACTTCAACATTATCCCGACAGCAAATGATCTGCGCAAAGCTGAAGACTGGAAAGACGACGCCCTCTTCCGCCCCGACTCGCGCGCCGCCTTCGAAAAACTCAAGGCACTCGGCTTTACTGAAGCCTTCCGCGCCACTCTCCCATTTGCCGAAAAGGCCTACAGCTTCTGGGACTACCAAGCCGGTGCCTGGCAAAAAAACAACGGCATACGAATCGACCACGCACTACTCTCGCCCCAGGCCGCCGACCGATTGATCAGTGTACGGATCGATAAGTCACCACGCGGCGAAGAAAAGCCATCCGACCACGTGCCAGTGATTACGGAGCTCCAATAAAAAAACCGCCGGCTTATGGCCGACGGTTCTTTTTGAAATCCTGGGTGACCAGACGATTGGTCTTTGCATCATAGGCAATGACCGAAGGTTTGCCCTCGGCATGCGGAACTTGCTCGACCTTGGCCTTCTGCACCGATTCTTGCGTCACGGTAGGCATTGGGGTTGCCTGGGGTGCCGTAACTGCGGAAGGCTTTGCAGCCTCCGCATTCACAACCCGGTTGGGTTCTCCCCTTACTTCGGCAGGTTCACGCCGAAAGCTTGGAGATTCCCCTCGAAAGGGCGGTACGCATCCTTCATCGCATTCAGGTAGATGTTGCCGATGCGGGTGCTTTCCGAAACGAATGTTTCGTATGATTCCTTGGCAAAATTCTGCTGAGCAGTGAGAACTTGGTCAAAGCTCTTGATCTGTGTCGTTTGCTCGAGGGCAGCGGCGCTCTTTTCAAAAGCGCGGCGGTTAAAGTCGAACATTTCCTGGGCAACCGTCTGGTAGCCACGGGTCAATGCCGTTGCTGAAGCAACAGACGACTCAATGGCGTCTTTGCCGTAAGTTTGGAATGCATCAAATTTAAACATGTGAGGGGCCTTTCCTGCGTTAACCCGGAGGTTATTGTTCCGGGGTGTTGGATAAAGGACACATAGTGCACTGCAACATAAGTGTCAATAACATTTTGCATTGCAGCATTAAAGTGACTCGATTAAAGCCAAATTCAGCGGTGGCAGTGGCGACGGTTTACCTGTTGGTAAGGCCCTTTCCTGTAAAACTTGATGAATTACCGCAACATGGCCGTAACAATTGGCCCTGCGATCCGTTGCTTTGTGCCGGTGCGCAGGTGCTATGACTGAGGGAATTGGACCTGGAATGAAGTTCGTTAGCCGCGTTGCGATTCAGTTTATAGCGACATTGACTGTTGTAGCCGTAACTCTTGGCAGCCTTTCGCCAGCGTTTGCGCGCCAGAAATTTTCATCCATCGCAGTTGATGCGCGCAATGGCGCCGTACTTTTTTCTGACGATCCTGATGGCCGCCGTTATCCAGCCTCACTTACCAAGGTCATGACGCTTTACGTTCTTTTCCAGGACTTGAAGGCTGGTCGCATTCGCATGAACTCGCCTTTGCGCGTTTCCGCCCGCGCTGCAGCCATGTCGCCAACCAAGCTTGGCCTGCGCCCCGGCTCTACAATTCCCGTTGAACTCGCAATCAAGGCTTTGATCATCCAATCCGCCAATGACGCTGCATCAGTGGTTGCCGAAAACCTTGGCGGCACCGAGTCGAACTTTGCCGCACGCATGACCCGTGTAGCCCGCACTATCGGCATGAAGAATTCTACCTACATGAATGCCAGCGGCCTCCCCAATGCAAGTCAAGTCACAACCGCGCGCGATCAGGCCACATTGGCACTTCGTATCATGCGCGACTTCCCACAATACTATCCTTACTTCCGTTTGCAGTCCTTCACTTTCAAAGGTCGCACCATCCGTACTCACAACCGCTTGGTCAAATCCTATGACGGCACCGATGGCATCAAGACGGGCTACACCAATGCAGCTGGTTATAATCTCACCACGTCAACACGCCGTGGCGAAAAGCGCCTTGTAGGCGTTGTGCTTGGAGCACGCTCCAGCGGTCGCCGCAGTGCCTACATGATGAACATGTTTGAAAAATCTTTCGGTCGCGCTTCTGGCGGCACAACGATTGCAGCCCTTGCTGGTTCTTCACGCGGTGCTGCCGATCCCATTCGGCTGTTGAAGCAAAAGCCCAGAATCATGAGCGCCGCCACAACCGAAACAACTGGCACCGTCGATCAGACTCAACTCGCCGATATCGCAGCTGAAGCGGTCGACAATCCGGATCAGGATCTCGTGCAATCCGAACCAACCGTGGTCGAAGCAAACCTTTCTGGCCAAGCCAACTCACCTTCATGGAAAATTCAGGTTGGCGCTTTCCCGTCAAAGGAAAAAGCCTTGGCCGAAATTCGCGGCCTGCAATCGTCAAACATCCGAGCCATCGAAGGCAAGCAGGCCTTCACGGTATCGTTTGAAAAAGGCGAAGACATCATCTACCGCGCCCGCTTTGGCGGCTTCAACAAATCATCCGCCGGCACAGCCTGCCGCGAACTTGCAAAGCGCGGCCTCAACTGCCTCGCCATCGCGCCACAAAGCTAACCCAACAACACGTCCTTGGCTTCATTGATCTGTGCAGCAAGATAATCACTGCCGCCTAGATCTGGGTGCACGTTCTTCATCAGGCGGCGATGCGCTTGGCGCACATCTTCAACTGTTGCGCCATCCTTCAATCCAAGAACTTGCAACGCCTGCACGCGCGACATGCGCCCGCTTGACGGCTTTGCTGTCCCAGCCCCACCGCCCCAAGTCTCACGCCAGTTTTTGCGATTGCGATCAAGCCACGCCTCAAACAGCGCCTGGCTTTGGTCGCCGGCATTTCCACACTGCCGATGCAACTCCTTGATTTCTGCACCACTCAGCGAAGAAAGTGCCCGCCCCGTCATTGGGCCCGCCACCACGCGGCCATCCATGGCACCCGTATCGTGATCAAGCTCCATCATGATCAGGCTGGTCTCAACTTTACTTTTTTGACCGGGTTGTTTGGCACCACCAAACGGAAAACCATTTGGAAACACGCTCGAATGCCCCAATAATCCCAATCCAAAAACAAACAACGGAACGGCAATTGTTGTCTGCCCCCGCATGGCAAGAAGCCCTGCGAACCCAACCAAAGCTCCACCAGCCATCTTGGACAAAAACGGCTTCACCTTGGCTTGCGGGGTTTTTCCAAGCTTGCGCAAAAACCACAAGCCACCCACCAGAATAATCAGTGCAAGGACGAATTGCGGCATGGTGGATCAGCGTTTCATCTGGTCGAGCAGCAGCCGACCTTCACTTGAACCCTCAAGCGCAGCCCGCCCTCCGGCAGCATAAGCCGCAACGGCACGCAACAGGTTCGCCAAGTCTTTCGCACTCGCAGTGCCCAATTTGAAATAAGCACCACTGGAAAGCCGTGCCATTTCACGAAACGCCCTCTCCGCCGTTGGATCGGTCCCTTCCTGAAACATGAACAGCGGAACACCCAACAATCCAACCTCGCCTGCAGCCTGACACAGTTGATCGATATTTTCTTCCATCGCGTCGCCAACATAGACAACCGCATTGACGCGCCCGGCCTTTGCCTCGCCCTTCACATGGTTAAGCACACGGCCAATTTGCGTGTTGCCACCACGGCAATCAACTGTGGTCATCAGTTTCGCCAAAGCCTTGGCATCACTCACCCACTTGGAAGCGCGGCATTCATTGAGACTGCGAAAATACACAAGCTGCACATCAAGCTGGCCAGATTTCGCAGCCTCGACAAACATCTCACCTTGAATGGAAAGTGCGCGGTCCCAGCTCGGCTGACGGCTCATTGTAGCGTCCATTGCGAAAATCAAACGCCCGCGCCCATCAGCCGACTTTACGGGTGCCATCGTTTTCACCTTGGCCAAAAACTGGTCAACCGAATCCGTGCCCTGCTTCACATCAGACTTTGATTTGGTAGTGACATGACTAGACATGATACAGTTGAGCCCTCCCCGCCCGCAACTGCAGGCGCGCCCAGATATGGGGATCAATCAGGCGGATGTGAAGGGCAATTTTCAGTTACAGGGTGTCGCTGGCAAAAGTTCCAACGTGCTCAACTCCGCCTTGACTGTGTGCGTAGTGTAATCAAAACGCATACTTGCCGTAACACCATTTTCAAAAATCATGAAGTTTGACTGGAACACCGGTTCTTCGACCTTGTCATCTTCGCCGGGGAAATAAGTCATGGTCAACGGCCAGGCTTTAAGTCCACTCAGCGCATCTGTACCCTTCACAGTCGATTTCGCGAGCGCTTCCTTGCCTGGCTTTTGCTTGCCGATGAAAGATACCACGCGATAAGTCTTTTCATTGTCGGACCCATCATACATTGGCGTTGCATCGCGCGTTTCGCCCTTGGCGGCTTGATCCAGCAGATGTGCCTGATGCCTCATCGGAAACAATGTGCCAGCCGACACCTTGAAAGTTTTCTCTGCGGGCGACGTGAGAACGCCTGCACCTTCTCCCGCTCTATCGCGCGCTACTGTTATTTTTGATTCGCTACTCAGCGCACTGTCGACGAATTGCTTTTGGTTGATCCGCAATTCTGCACCATCACCAGCCTCAAATGACGTCATCTGGGTATCATAGGTTTGCTGACTGCCATCTTTGTTGCTGTAGCGATTGGCGAGGCGATAACTCACCGACCAGCCCTCGCATTCCGAACCCATGACTTCATACGCCATGCGACCTTCTACTTTTCGAATGCCAGATTTGTCAGTGACGGTGTCGCTCACAAGTTCGTAAATCGCGCGATGCGGCGCCATTTTAGCGGCCTGCGCGATCGTCACGGAAACGGAAAGTGAAAATGTGGCAAGGAGAGAAAGGCGGAAAAGCGTGTTCATCATCACATCCAACTTGATTTCATCGCAGTCTAACACGAAGATTGGCGAAATCATGCCCAAAGTTTTCGCGAAAGAAGGCCAATGAATAATATCGATAATAAACTCTTGTTGCTCGGCATCTCCCTGCCCCCCCCCCCCAAGCCAGTGGCAAATTACGTGGGCTATGTGCGCACCGGAAATATAGTCTTTGTTTCAGGTCAGGTCCCCCTGGCAGATGGAAAAGTGTTGTATCCTGGCCTCCTCGGCAAGAGTGTCAGCACCGAAGAAGGCAAGCTTGCTGCGCGCCAATGCGCTATCAATATCCTGGCGCAACTCAAGGACGCTTGCGGCGGCAACCTGGCAAAAGTGACGCGCATCGTGAAGCTGACAGGCTATGTTGCTTCAACGCCCGAATTCACAGGCCACCCTTCTGTCATAAACGGCGCATCTGATTTGATGGCAGAAGTTTTTGGCGAAGCTGGCAAACACGCGCGCGCTGCTGTAGGTGTGGCAGCACTACCGCTCAATGCCAGTGTCGAAGTCGAAGCGGTAGTCGAGATCGCCTGATGCGCTTCACACCGGAAATGCGGGCACTTCATTGGCTGGTTGCGCGCCCCATCGCACATCGCGGCCTGCATGATGTGACAACTGGAATCATCGAAAACACCAGCTCGTCCTTCAGCGCAGCAATCGCGGGAAACTACGCCATCGAATGTGACCTGCAATTGTCAGTCGATGGAGAGGCGATGGTATATCACGATGAAACACTTGACCGATTGAGCGAAGGCACCGGCCTCCTCATCAAACAGTCTTCACGTGCATTGCAAAAAATCCCCTTCAAGCAGAGCAAGGATCACATCCAGCAACTGTCAGAATTACTCGATCAAGTACAAGGAAAAGTGCCACTGGTGATCGAGCTAAAATCACATTGGGACGGAAATACCGCACTGGCTTTGCGCGCTTTGAAAGTTCTGGAACAGTACACTGGTCCATATGCCCTGATGTCCTTCGATCCCGATCTGATCGCTGCTGTTGCAGAACTTTCACCACAAACAGTGCGCGGCATCACAGCTGATCGCGCCGTTGATGCTTACTACGACGCTCTGCCCTTGGCACGCCGCCTTGAAATGCGCACTCTTTCTCATCTGCCAAGGACGAAGCCTCATTTCGCCAGCTTCTATTTCCGCGAATTGCCTTTCGCGCCTATTCAGCAGTTTCGTGCAGCGGGCCTGCCCGTGATCACCTGGACCGTCAGAAATCCAGCCGAGGCTGCCCAAGCGAGACGTTATTCAGATCAAATCACTTTTGAAGGCTTTGTAGCTTGAGCCTTGCGCGCAGTTCAGCTAGAGACCGCTTCGCTGTGACCAGCATTCCTGCGGAGGGGTGGCAGAGTGGTCGATTGCGGCGGTCTTGAAAACCGCTGAGGGTGCAAGCTCTCCGGGGGTTCGAATCCCTCCCCCTCCGCCAATTCTCAAAAAACAGCAAAAAGTGTAACCCATGTGTCCGGTACAGTTCGTCACCTATGTCTCAGGCCGTTCATCCTTGAGTGGGCACTGGATTTACGCCACCGTTCGTCACTAGAGCGGCGTGACGTTTGACGGAATCGGAATTGGGATTCCCAAATCGCTGAAGGTATGATTCAAACTGGCCACTGGATTGGAGGCCAGCATTGATGACCAAGCCTTATCCCATGGAAATGCGTAACCGTGCAGTTCGTTTTGTTGAGTCTGGTCGGAGCCGTCATGCTGTGGCGGAACGACTGGGTGTCAGCGTCTCCTGCATTGTGAAGTGGATGTTGCGGCACAAGGCGACGGGTAGTGTGAGGCCCGGTAAAGTTGGCGGTCACGTCAAGCCGAAGATATCGGGGGAGCATCGGGACTGGGTGTTGCAGCAGGTTGCGGCGGGCGGCGATGTGACACTTCAGGGACTTGTTGATGCTCTTGGTCATCGCGGTCTGAAGGTGGATTATCGGACCATGTGGAACTTCATGAAGCGCGAAGGCAAGAGCTATAAAAAAAACGGCTTATGGCGATGAACAGTTCAGACCCGATGTCGCCAGAAAGCGTGTGTGGTGGCGCAAGTATCTGACCCGCATTGACATCACGCGCATGGTCTTTATCGACGAAACTTGGACCAAGACCAACATGGCTCCGCTCCGGGGCTGGGGGACAAAGGGCAAGCGACTTTTTGGCTGGGCACCGCACGGGCGCTGGAAAACACTGACCTTCCTCGCCGCATTGCGCACAACTGGTGTCACGGCCCCCTGGCTGCTCAACGGCCCCATCAATGGTGAAAGCTTCCTGATTTATGTGCGTGAGGTTCTCCTGCCGACACTCCGGCAAGGTGACATCGTGGTCATGGACAATCTTGGCAGCCACAAAGCAAAAATTATCAGACAACTCATCAGGACCGTTGGCGCGAGGCTCGTCTTCCTGCCACCCTACAGCCCCGACCTCAATCCTATTGAGCAGTTCTTCGCCAAGCTCAAACACAACCTGCGAAAGGCAAAAGAACGCACCGAAGATGCTCTCAACACCCGCATCGGCGAAGTAATCAAAGCAACGCCACAAATGGAATGGTCAAACTACATCACAAATGCAGGATATGGTTCCATGTAGAGTCATTCCGCTCTAGGGGTGTACACACCCCGCGTAACGTCTTGAAATTGCTTGGAAGCGGGTGTACAGATTCTTGCGGCTAAGCGATTGGATTCATTGTACATGCTGTATCCCTCCGTCTCCGCTACTTCAGAGGATGCCTCACTTCGCTATACGGGCATCGAAAGCCATAAGGGGCTAACCCACTACGGCCTCTATGATACCGTCGTCGCCAAGGAGTAACGGTGAGGGGTAAAGCTATCAGCCGTGGGGGATGCTGAGGTAGGCGGATGCTGATGACTAGGTTGGTTGTGAAGGCCGGGAAGGATGCCACTCTAGAAGAGCGGGAGAAATTCAAGAAACTGGTATTGCGTGATCCGCAGGTGGCTCCAAATGGCCTGTTAGGCCGGATAGCGCAAGCGCATTTTCTGGCCTTCCTCTACAAGGATGGCGAGTTGGTCGCCACCGGAGCGGTCAAGTGCAATCCTGATTATCAGGCCCGCGTAGCGGAGCGTGCCAATATCCTACTTCCACAAGCGGAATATCTGGGTGAAGTAGGATATTTACATACTGCGGACGGCCACCGAAGGCAGGGCTATGGCGACCGAGTGATGCTAGGTCTTATCCAAGCCAGCGAAGATGCGGGACTGTTTGCAACGATCCAGCTCAAGAACGAACCTTCGCAGCAGTTTCTCGCACGGCATGGATTTATCCGCACCGGGAAGTCGTGGCCGTCAAATCAAGTCGATGATCATGTGAATCTCTTCATCCGGCAGGCTCCTAAAGCGGAGATGTGACGGCCTCAATCTCCCGACCTTTTGAGGCAGCATCATAGTGCTACAGCGTAAACGTAGTGCTCATCACTATCTGTCGCGGCCCGCCAATTCGCCGAATCCCGAAGACCTCAGAAACCGAGACCCTTGCCAGTCAGCCGCCCCATGGCCGCCAGCAGCTGATACGACGCTACTACGCGGTCACGCTGTGCGTTGATCAATGCAATTTGAGCCGTGATCAGTTCTTGCTGAGTATTGAGCACATCAATCGTTGAACGCGAACCAACTGTGTACTCTGTACGCACGCCATCTAGTGCTTGCTCCGTGGCAGTGACTTGCGATTGCGCCCCTGTAATCGCTTGCGCAGAGGCGACAAAACTGGCCCACGCGGTTTTTACATTTTCCCGTACAGTTCTGACAGCGCCAATTTTTTGAACGCGCCGTTGGCTGGCAATTTGAATTGCTTCACGTACTTGTGATCGATTCAATCCGCCATCATAGAGTTGCTTCGACGCGTTAAGCCTGACACTTGCGCTTTCTTCGGCCACCCAGTCTCTTTCAGGCAAAATGACACCGGTGACCGTCACATTTGCGGTAGCAGTAAGACCTACCTGCCAGTTGCGATCTGCCTTCAAAGCGCGTGTATTGTGGCGCGCTGCATCTTCTGTGAATGCGGCGGCCAAAATATTGGGATTGACCTTTTGCGCTGTAGCCAAAGCACTCGCCAATGAATCAGGCAACCGCGCTGGTTGAGGCCAAGTCAATGCTCCTGGCCGACTGCCGATCAGCTCTTCAAAGCTTGCTTCGCTAGCTGCGAGATTGGATTGCGCAGAAGCCACTTGCGCACGTGCGCCTGCCACTCGGGCATTCGCTTGAGCAACGTCTGTTTTGGTCACTTCGCCAACGTCGAAACGCTTTTTTGTGGCACGGGCCTGCTCAGTCAGCACGCTGACGTTATTTCGGCGTTGTGCTAAAATCTTTCGATCCCGCAACACATTCATGTAGGCTTGGACAGCATTGAACAAGGTCGTTTGCTCGGCTGCAAGGCCTTCCTGCCTGCTCGCACCAACGCCTGCCTGTGCTTGCTTGATTTCTTGACGGTTGCGGCCACCATCATAGAGCGGCTTGGTCAGCTGGATCGTCAAGCTGGACGGGACTGTAACGCGCTGTCGCGTTATACTGGAGTCGCTCCAACTTAGCGTCTTGCTGGCGGAAACGCTCACTTGTGGCTTCCATCCAGCCCGTGCCTGGTTGATGTTTTCACGCGCCGCTTGCGTCGCAAACTTGCCCGCTTTGATCGAAGGATGCGTTCGCTGCGTCTTGCGCAGAGCCTCGCGCAATGTCTGCGCCTCAGCGTCCCCGCCCAACCCGAAGGTCAAGGTGGAGGCCAAAATTCCCGCCATCAGCCACCAAACCCCCATGGAAGCTGCCTTATGTTTGCTCGAGTCCGCCAAAATTGTTCCGATCTCTAACGCCCCCGCAACTGCGGATCTTGTGTGCCCGCTAACGCCGAGTGAATCATTAATATTGGTTAATCCAAAAATACTCAAACCGTTTCTTGCCCGGTTTTAATTTTGATTGCCGTAGATGCGGAAGCTGTTGCACTTGCGCAACATGCCCGCTATAGCCACGCCACATTTCCAATCAAACGTGCAACGTTCGATCTGGGCCTCGTGGCGGAGTGGCTACGCAGAGGACTGCAAATCCTCGTACGGGGGTTCGATTCCCTCCGAGGCCTCCAGTTCTGATCTGGACTTCAAGTGCTCAGACTTTATGCAGTCAGCACAAATTTTAAGCACCAATTTTTGTGCAATCTTCCCTTCCCCATGTTAAGCCGTTGAAATAACTGCTCCCAAATCTGGCACAGAACCTGCTGACCACATTTGATCAACGAGGCATCACAAATGAAAAAAATCGAAGCGATCATCAAGCCCTTCAAGCTCGACGAGGTGAAGGAAGCCCTGCAGGAAGTGGGCATCCAAGGCATCACCGTCACGGAAGCAAAAGGCTTTGGTCGTCAAAAGGGCCACACCGAGCTTTATCGCGGCGCTGAATATGTCGTGGATTTCCTGCCCAAGGTAAAAATCGAAATTGTGATTGCGGACGAATTGGTCGATAGGGCCGTCGAAGCGATCCAAAACGCGGCCCGCACAGGCCGTATTGGTGACGGAAAAATCTTCATTTCGTCGATCGAACAAGCGATCCGCATCAGAACCGGCGAAGCCGGCAACGACGCACTTTAATCAAGCAAACAGAGGACAACAAATGGCCAAGGACTCACCCATCGAAAATGCCTTGAAGATGATCAAGGACAAGGACGTGAAATTCGTCGATCTGCGCTTCACCGATCCGCGCGGCAAGATGCAGCATCTCACAATGGACCTCAGCCAGATGCACGCCGAAGCCTGGGAAGAAGGCCTGATGTTCGACGGCTCATCGATTGCAGGCTGGAAGGCGATCAACGAATCCGACATGATCCTGAAGCCAGATGCAACCTCGGTTCATCTCGATCCATTCTATGCCCAGACAACCATGGCCGTATTCTGCGATATCGCCGATCCCGGAACTGGCGAAGGCTACAACCGCGATCCCCGCTCTATCGCACACCGCACCGAAGCCTATTTGAAGTCCACAAAAATTGGCGACACTGTGTTCGTCGGCCCCGAAGCCGAGTTCTTCATTTTCGACGACGTGAAGTTCGCAACCGAACCCTACAACACTGGCTTCAAGCTCGACTCAATCGAGCTGCCATCGAATTCGGATCGCGCCTATGAGCAAGGCAACATGGGTCACCGCATGCGCACCAAGGGCGGTTATTTCCCGATGAACCCGATGGACTCAGCCCAGGACATGCGCGGCGAAATGCTGAGCGTTATGGGCGAGATGGGCCTCGCTGTTGAAAAGCACCACCATGAAGTCGCATCCTCGCAGCACGAACTTGGCACCCGCTATCAGCCACTTGTCATGGCCGCTGATCACATGCAGATCTACAAATATGTGATCCACAACGTCGCACACTCTTACGGCAAAACGGCAACCTTCATGCCGAAGCCGATCTTTGGCGACAATGGTTCAGGCATGCACTGCCATTTCTCGATCTGGAAAGACGGCAAGACAATGATGTCCGGCAATCAATACGCCGACCTCTCGGAAACCTGTCTCTATTTCATCGGCGGCGTGATCAAGCATGCAAAAGCACTGAACGCTTTCACTAATCCATCGACGAACTCTTACAAGCGCCTCGTCCCCGGTTATGAAGCGCCAGTGCTGCTGGCCTACTCCAGCCGCAACCGTTCAGCCTCGTGCCGCATTCCTTTCACGTCGAACCCGAAAGCAAAGCGCGTCGAAGTCCGCTTCCCCGATCCAACCGCCAACCCATATCTGTGCTTCTCGGCGATCATCATGGCGGGCCTTGATGGCATCACGAACAAGATCCACCCCGGCCCGGCGATGGACAAGAACCTCTACGACCTGCCACCCGCAGAACTCGCGAAGGTTCCAACCGTCTGCGGTTCATTGCAAGAAGCGATCGATAGCTTGCGCGCCGACCACGCCTTCCTCACCAAGGGCAACGTGTTCTCCGTCGACCAGATCGAAAGCTACCTCGACCTCAAGCAAGAAGAACAAGACCGCTACCGCATGACCCCACATCCGGTGGAGTATGACATGTATTACAGCTGCTAAAACAGCTGCAATGTCCTCCATCGGCAGGTCGTCGACCCGCTGACCCACAATAACCGAACCCCCGGTGGAAACATCGGGGTTTTTATTTGCCAATAGCAATCCAACACGATACGTTCTGTTGATGTTCTTAGATTCTGGTAGACCAATTGGTGTTGATCTTTTTGCAGGCGCAGGCGGTTTAAGCTTGGGGTTTGAGCAGGCTGGGTTTGATGTGGTAGCAGCAGTTGAAATTGATCCGGTGCACTGCGCTGCTCACAAATACAATTTTCCCCAAACCGCGATTGTTTCTCGTTCTGTCGTTGGCTTGACAGCAGCCGATATTCGACTTGCCGCCGGGATTGGTTCGAGACCAATTGATTGTGTTTTTGGCGGACCTCCATGTCAGGGATTTTCGTTGATTGGCCAAAGGGCACTTGAAGACCCTCGCAATAACCTTGTTCTAGAATTTGTTCGTCTCGTTTCAGAGCTGAAAGCCAGAACCTTTGTCTTCGAGAACGTTAAAGGCCTTACAGTGGGAAAGCACAAAGAGTTTCTTGCGGACCTCGTGAGCGCATTTGAAAATGCTGGTTATGACGTTCGTTTGCCATGGCAGGTGCTGAACGTCGCCCATTTCGGCGTTCCCCAGCATCGGGAACGCCTCATCCTTTTTGGAGCCAAAAAAGGAACTTCCGTCCCCGACTATCCGCAGCACATTTGCAATGCAGCAGACGAGCGTCGACACATTCCCGGCCTTCCAATTGGCCCAACCTGCATGGACGCACTTGGTGATTTACCGGAGGTAACTCGATTTGAGGCTTTGATGGTAAACGATTGCCATTGGACCAGTGCATATGGCAAGCACTCGCCATATTCTTCTGAATTGCGGTGCCTCGCAAATAACTCTTGGCATTTTGGATATGTTCGAAATTGGAATCCGGCAATTCTCACTTCGAGTGCGCGTACTACGCATACTGAGATTTCCGAGCGGCGTTTCAAAGAAACTGCTGTTGGTGAAGTTGAGCCTGTGAGCAGATTTTTCAAACTAGCACCTGACGGGCTTTCGAACACGCTGCGCGCTGGCACAGACGGTGCACGTGGCGCATTCACAAGCCCTCGACCAATACATTTCAAGTATCCACGTTGCGTTACAGTTCGCGAGATGGCGAGACTTCACGGTTTCCCAGACTGGTTCCGTTTTCACGCAACCAAGTGGCACGGTGCCCGTCAGATTGGCAATTCGGTACCCCCTCCCTTCGCTCGATCTATTGCAACATCTGTAATGAAAACTCTGGTCGCCAAGCCAAAGAAGCCCAAGGGATCAGTTAATTTGGGCGACGACTCCCTTTTGTACATGGACATGTCGGAAGCGTCGGCACATTTCGGAGTAGAGCCACCAAAGGGCCGTCGAGACAAAAAGAGTGGCGCGAAGAAGCGCAAGCAGCATGAGGTTGAAGAATCCAACAGTCGATTGAGGGTGGCTAATGCCTAAGAAGTCCTCGGCGCCGTCCAAAATTGAACCCAATCGGTACATCCAAATTATCGAAGCAATATTTTTTGATCATTGGAAATCGGGTACTCGGTCTTTTGAATTCGAACGCACTGAAATCAAAAGTACGGCGGACCGATTGCAAATGACATTACCAGACAATCTTGGCGACGTGATCTATTCCATCCGATACCGGAACCCTCTGCCGAAGCGTGTTACCGACACACAGTTGGCAGGGCTTGAGTGGATAATCGAAGGCGCAGGCCGCGCACGTTATCGTTTCAAACTTGTTCCTGCCAATCGTATCAAACCCAATTCGGCACTGGCCGCGATTTCCATCCCGGACGCGACTCCGGAGTTGATCCGAGCCTACGCATTGGACGATGAACAGGCCCTTCTTGCCATCGTGCGTTACAACCGTTTGATCGACACTTTTCTTGGCCTGACCACTTACAGCCTTCAAAACCATTTACGCACAACCGTTAAGGGCGTTGGTCGAATCGAAATTGATGAACTTTACATTGGTCTTGATAAGCACGGCTGTCACTACGCAATTCCAGTTCAAGCCAAGGCAGGCAAGGATCAAATTGGAGTCGTGCAGACTGGGCAAGACATTGCCTACGTTACACAGAAATTTCCGGGAATGCGTTGCCGTCCAATTGCAGCACAATTCATGCCTGATGGTCTTGTTGCAATCATTGAACTCACTTTGCAAGGTGACGTGGTAAAGGTTGTCGATGAGAAGCATTATCGCTTGGTTCCAGCCAAGCAGTTGGACCAGGCAGCGATCATCGCATACCGTAGTGCATAACGACCGCGAGCAAGGCATCTTCTCCGTCGACCAGATCGAAAGCTACCTCGATCTCAAGCAAGAAGAACAAGACCGCTACCGCATGACTCCACATCCAGTGGAATATGACATGTATTACAGCTGCTGATCAGCGCGGAATGACCAGCAGAGGCGCAGCCTCTCTTGTTACGAGATCATAATAGATCACGCCCAGCGCTTCAGTATCGCCATTGCTCCTCAACCACCTGACTTCTGTCCTGTGGTTGGGGATGTGGTGCATGACCGCATCATAGCGCAACATGAAAGAAGTGCGACGCGGAAAAATGATTGTCAGTGTCAACAATTCGAAACGACCAACGTGTTCGTCCTGAACAGTGGTGCTTTCGACAGACCGAATTGTGAAGCGAAGGGGCGCTTCGCCGTTTGGCAAAACAAATAAATGATCCCTGAAATAATCGTCGAGCAGCCTGCGTTCCTTGATGATGACGTCTGCTCCAGTCAGGCGCGCGCTGGTGGGAAGCGCCAGCAACAGCTCTGCCATCGGCACCATGACATTCATTTCGAGATCACGCCCATAGTCCCTTATGGTGATAACTGTATCGGGCAAGGCGTGGGAAAGGCTTGGCCCGGCCCACACCATCGGCAGGACCATGATGGCTTTGAAAAGCGAGCGCCGATTGGTCATTGCGCTACTTGTTACCACCGTAATCGGTAGCACGGTCGCGCCAGACCGAATGCGGATGAATGCCGGGAAGTGAGCGCCCGGGCTGCATGGAGCTTTCGATCCAGACAGAGGGGCCATCTATCCTGACGTAATCGTTCTCGGTGTTCATCCCAGTCGTACCGGAAAAGCCGATAAAGGTTTCAGCCAGTTCAGCTTTGTACTTTGTCATGATAGCTTCAGCGCCATTGATGTCCTCGACATAGGTCGCAATGGCCGCCAGTACCAGTGCCTGCTTGTCAGCACTCAAGTCACCCACACGCAAACCATCGCGCAGTTGTGGAAAGGCATCGTCCTGCTGCGGGCCAACGATGATATTGGTGTAGACTTGGGAAAATTTCGCCCGGGCTTGCTCTGATGCACTCAGCGCATTCAACATCGCAGCAAAGGCCATCTGCTCCTGTAGCATGGGTGCATTTTCGCGGCCATTCTGCTGGAAAGCCGTGAAAGGCTCAACGCCACGGAAAGAAGGTGTTGCACCAATCAGCTTACCGTCTTTGTAAGTGTTGCCAAAAGCGAGGTGATGGCCGCCAAAGTAAAGTTCCCAAGTGCCTTGGGCTGCGGGCTCTCCCAAAAACGCAATGTGATAATTGCCCGAGGCAAAACCCGCTGTGCCCGTCGTATTGGCCGCGAGAAATTCATCCGCGTTGAGAATCTGCTCCATTTCGTCATAGCCTTCATTGGCGGCAATGCCTGCTGCCTCCTTGAGAAGAGCCTTCACCAAAGTCAGCTGTTCAGGAGAGAATTCGGCCAGTGTAGGACCAACACGTTTGGAATATCCTCGCGGTGGAAAATTGCTCCATTTTTTGGCGTCTGCAACAGCATAGGTCAATTGCAGCTTGGTCAACACGTCAGGCGTCACGCCTGATTTCAACGATGTCGCCAAGCACACGAGCCGCTCATGACCAGCAACGTCCGGGCACAGTGTTGCAGGCACCGCAACGGCAGAAAGATTGATATTCTTGTTGGCATAGTCCGCAAGTGAAAACGGCGAAACATAGACATAACAGGCACCAGCAACCAGCGCACCAAGTGCGATCAATGTTTTGTTCATGTGAGTGTCCCTTTCCTGTACTGATTAAAGACGATTGGGAGATTGAATTCCGTCGCAAGAATCCACAAATATTTCGTCGGACAGTTGTTGCGTTGCTGCTCTCGTGAAAGGTGCTTATGCCGCTGGATTTTATCAACAGCGCTTTCCGACTTCAATTGGTGAGATTTGCACGAGTTCGACATTTTCGCACGCTCGAAAAAAAGCTTACGCCTTTTTCCGGGAACACCGTCGTTTACTCATATCACTTGCAAATGCACCTGTTTCGCGCTTTGCACCGTCTCAGTTTTGATGCCGGGGTCCAGCGTCACTAACCGCCCCTTGTTCTTGACGGCAAGCGCCAGCAGATAGGAATCCGTGATCTGGGCATGGTGCGTGAAAGCGTCGGCATTGAACTGGCTTGTTTCCAGCAATGAAATGGTGTCTGTCCAAAATGCATGCGCATGCATCAAAATATGGTGAATCTGATGCACATAGTCAAACCCATGAAAAAACTTGGACAAGTTCTGGATCGCGTTTGGCGCAGTCACTTCCACCTGTTAATGCTCAGTTTTTAGTCGTTTGCCTAATAATTAGACGCGCATTGAATCCGCTCGTTTTTTAGGTGCAAGCCTTTTCAACTTCGATTATGAGCCTCTCCCGCGGGCAACAAAATCCAAATTCTGCACGCCTCCCCTCAGGGTGCAACTTCATCATCTCGGACGGCAACAATGACAAAATACAAACTCGAATACATCTGGCTTGATGGTTACAAGCCAGTCCAAAGTCTGCGTGGCAAGACCATGGTCCGCGACTTCAAGAAATCCCCAACACTGAAGGAACTCCCGATTTGGGGTTTCGATGGCTCGTCAACCGAACAGGCTGAAGGCCGCAGCTCGGATTGCATGCTGAAGCCCGTCGCTCACTTCCCCGATCCAGCCCGCGACAACGGTATTCTCGTGATGTGTGAAGTGATGATGCCGGATGGCAAAACACCACACGCATCAAACCATCGCGCTGGCATCCTTGATGACAAGGATGCATGGTTCGGCTTTGAGCAAGAATATTTCCTCTTCAAGGATGGCCGCCCGCTTGGCTTCCCTGAAAAAGGCTTCCCACCTCCACAAGGCCCTTACTACACAGGCGTTGGCTTCAAGAATGTCGGCAGCATTGCGCGTGACATTGTCGAAGAACATCTTGACCTCTGCCTTGCTGCGGGCATCAACCACGAAGGCATCAACGCCGAAGTGGCCAAGGGTCAATGGGAATTCCAGATTTTCGGCAAGGGCTCCAAGCGCGCCGCCGATGAAATGTATATCGCCCGTTACCTGTTGCAACGTCTCTGCGAAAATTACGAAGTCGACGTGATCTACCATTGCAAACCACTCGGCGATACCGATTGGAACGGCTCAGGCATGCATTGCAATTTCTCGACAAAGTTCATGCGTGAAAAAGGCGGCAAGCCCTATTTCGAAAAACTGATGAAGCAGTTCGAAAAGAACCTGATGGCCCACATCGACGTCTACGGTCCGGACAATGACAAGCGCCTCACCGGCAAACACGAAACCGCACCGTGGAACAAGTTCAGCCACGGTGTTGCTGATCGCGGCGCATCAATCCGCGTTCCGCACAGCTTCGTGAACAACAAGTACAAAGGCTACCTCGAAGACCGCCGACCCAACTCGGAAGGCTGCCCCTACCAGATCGCCTCACAAGTTCTGAAGACGATCTCGGAAGTATCGACGAAGTAGTATGCTGATCAAACAAGCGGGCCAACAGGAAACTGTTGGCCCGTTTTTCTTTGTCATGTTGCTGCCTTGACATGCGGCTGAATTCTTAGAACAGCGGCGCGTGCCCAACGTATCGCCAAGCTGAGCGGCTTTTCCTTGAGGAGTTGCTTCTGTCTCTTCATCTCACACCACCCTCTCAAATCCAGCACCGACATAGCTCCGCACCGGGTTGCCGCGTTCGACTGTGATCCTCTCGCGCCAGTCTTTTGCGCTTGCATCGGACTGAGCCACTTCGTTCATCGCGGCGAAATGGGCTTGCAGCCGCTGCATTGCCAAGTCCCGGTTGCGGTGCTGCGAGCGTTCATCGCGCGCGACCACACTAATACCCGTCGCGAGGTGCACCACGCGCACCGCACTTTCAGTGACATTCTGATGCTGGCCGCCGGGACCACCTGCGCGCAGAGTTTCGAACCGCACATCACTTGGCGCAATGCGTGGCAAGACTTCCGGCATGGCAACACGCTTCACAGCCACGAACCAGTTCTTGCGATTTGCATCGCGGTGCTTGCTCTTGGCTGTCCATTTGATTGTGCCTGTCCAGCTTGAAGCCAAAACCTCCGCACCCTCGCCGCTCAAGCTGATCAAGCCCGAAGCATCGCCGGGAGCAGATGTCACGGCAATACCGCGCGCCAAGGCCTCGCGGGCAATTTCACGAAGCACATAAGCCACCGCATCGCGGCATTCCACAGGGCCACGCCCTGCTGAAACACAAAGAGAAATCATCATGATTTGCTCCTCAGCGACTTGTCCTGAAAATCCCGCGCTGTCTTGAAGGTCAACACGGGCTTCAAAACCGCAACAACGCGCGCCAGGCCAAAGGCTTCGAGATCAGCGATCACCTTCTCGATATCCTTGTAAGCCTCAGGTGCTTCCTCGATCAGCAAGCGCTTGTCGGTGCACACAACGCGACCGCCAAGCGATGTCCGCGTCAATGCATCAATCGCACCCGGACCTTTGCGAATGCGCCGCTCCATCGAGCCGCGATCATGCTTGCGCCCTGCCCCATGTGCCAGCGTTTGCAAAGCCCGCGCATCACCCGAAAGTGGTTCCACCAGAAAAGATGGCGCACCCCGTGAACCCGCAATCGGCACAAGCCCACGATCAGCAACCGCCGCACCTTTCCGATGCAAAACCTGCGTGCCTCGCAGCTCCGCCAGATTATGTGGCACATCGGCAAGCTCGGTTCCTTCAGCCCGCAAGGCAGAAAGCGCACGCGCCGCAATCACCCGCCGATTGGCCGTGGCATAACGCACTGCCAAGTCGTGATCAGCGAGATAGGCGCGACCGCCCTCCTCCAGCGGAAGTCCATCCGTGCCAACGTGATAGTGTCGCGCCAAAACATCGGCACCAAACCCACGCGATCCGGAATGCACCAACAATGTCACTTGGCCCTTGCGCAAGCCGAAGCCATCAGCAACCTGATCAACCACTTGCACTTCGCAGAAATGGTTGCCGCCACCAACCGTGCCAAGGGCATGCTCGAAACCCGATGCAAAAAACCTGATGATCAGAAAGTACGGCCTGCGCATCACCATCCCACGGCCCTTCGAGCAAGCGAATGCGTTCCTCTAACTTGTCAAGCTTGAGGTGCCGCTGCTCCATATCAACAGCCCACAGCTGCATGCCGCAGCCAATGTCGGTGCCGATCACATCGGCATGCACAACACCATCAGCCAGTGCCGCGCAGCCTACTGGACCATGATGACCGGGATGCAGATCAGGCATGCCCGCAACAGCAGTCATGCCGCGACGAGACGCGAGATGTTCAAGCTGCCGAACGGCAGCATCTTCGATCCACGATGTGGCCGAAGCAAAAATGTGAACGCGCGCCTGCGCATCCACAACAAGGGGACTGCCCATGATTTTGATCCATAGAAAATGCGTTCAAATTGAATTCAATGAACGCAACAAAACGAAAGTCCCGCAACAGCGAGACCGTTAATCGTCAGCCCTTAGCCCTGACGGGGCGGAGTGTATGGTTCATGTCCAAGCCCTTTCGTTTTGATCATGGCAATTTTGCCGTTCGTAGATGTGATAGACGCGCAAGTGCCGCCGCGTCTAGTGCAACGCAGCAACACTTGCGTCGAATTTGTCAGTACTCGTCTTCATACTGATCCATGCATGACCAGTATGCATTGTCGTACCGGGCGTCCCAATTCGAGTTGCTGTTCGCTGCACCGATGCCGGCACCGGCGAATGCACCAACTGTCGTCGCCTTCTTGCCACCAATGGCATCACCGATCAGCGCGCCAAACGCAGCACCGACAATCATGTTGCCAAGAACGCGTTTTTTGGATTTCTTGTCAGCTTTGCGAACTGCGTATTTGTGGCAAATCTTGTGCGCACTTGCAGCTATTGATGGCGATGCGGTGACAACACTCATTGGCAAGGCAATTGATGTTGCGAGCAATGCGGCGGAAATGGTTTTCATCGTGCGGTTCATGGCATGATCTCCTGTTTTGATAATCACACCTTGCGGCCCTTCACATGAACCTCACCTGAACAGCGTTGTTAGCTGAGGTTCAAAACCCGCTGCCATCCTTCTTCACAAAGCGCCAGTTCTTGCCGGGTTCCTTGATCGCCTGCATGTCGATATCCGAATATTGCACGAGATCAGAATTGGCACGTGAACCAACTTCAAGATATGTCGCAATCGAACCAGTATTGTTTTGCAAGTGATGCCCGTTGCCATTGCCCGCCTTGAAGCCAGCACACATGCCCGGTTTCAAAATATGCGCACCTTCATCATTAACCAGTGTGATCTCGCCAGACAGCACGTGAATGAACTCATCCTCATTGGCATGCCAGTGGCGTTGCGAAGACCAGGCACCCGGCTGCAAGCTTACGATGTTCACACCAAATTGCGTGAGACCAAATTGATCGCCAAGCCGCGCGCGCGCCCTGCCCTCAACTTCTCTCGCATGAGCAGGAGGATAGCCACTGCCACCTCTATGCTCTTGCGTTAATGCATCAATGAACGACGGATGCTTGGCCATGCGTCTTCGCCTCGATTTGGTCTATCGCATCAACAACTGCATCGAATGTCAACAACGTCGAAGCATGCCGAGCCTTGTAATCGCGCACTGGAATGAGCGCTTCACAATCAGCCCATTTGCCCGAAGGCGGTTCGCCATTCTCTTTCAGCATCTTGTGCATTTGATTGCGCAGCGCACGCAATTCAGTCGCAGAAGAGCCCACGACATGCCGCGCCATGATCGAAGATGACGCCTGCCCCAACGCACACGCCTTCACCTCATGGCCAAAATCGGAGACCACGCCATCACGCATTTTTATGTCAACCGTGACTTTTGACCCGCACAATTTGGAATGCGCCACTGCGGTTGCATCAGCACCCGCAAGACGCGTCAACCGCGGGATATCCGCCGCATAACTCAGAATTTTTTTGTTATAGATGTCATTAATCATTTAATTTGGGCTTTCGTGTCTCGGTGCCTATATAGGCGTTTACGAGGCGCGAAAAAAGCCACGACGAAAAGTTAATCCGCTTGGGCACAATTCGCGTTCAAGTGGGATACCGGAAACAATACACGCAAGGTGTCTGAATGGATGTCAAAGTAAAGCCTAAGCTCGTGATGCAATCTGATCATCACGGCAAAGATCGCCCCACGCAACAACAGGCCGAAGACGCCGTACGAACGCTACTCGCATGGGCTGGCGATAATCCGGATCGCGAGGGTCTGCTCGATACACCGCGCCGCGTCACCAAGGCATTTCGCGAGTATTATGCCGGATATGATCAGGATCCCGCCGACATTCTCGACCGCGTGTTTTCCGACGTTGATGGCTACGACGACATGGTCACGTTGCGTGATATTCAATTCACTTCGCATTGCGAACATCACATGGCGCCGTTTTATGGTCGCGCCCACGTGGCATACCTTCCCAATGGTGGCGTAGTCGGCATTTCGAAAATCGCCCGCGTGGTCGATGTCTACGCACGCCGTCTGCAAACCCAGGAAACCATGACCTCACAAATCGCCAAAGCCATCCATCAGCATTTGGATGCGCGCGGCTGTGCTGTGATGGTTGAAGCGGTGCACACCTGCATGTCCTCGCGCGGTGTTCAAAAACACGACGTGGCAACACTTACGACGCAGTTCGTTGGTGAATTCAAAACCAACCCTGCCCTGCAAGCGCGCTTCATCGATATGGTGAAATCAGCACGCACGCAGTTCACAGTTTAATTGAGCATGAAGATCGCCGCATTGAGTGCAGTCGCAAAACTCACCCAGCATAGATAAGGCACCATCAAAAAAGCAGCGCCGCGAGACTTTTGTGCAAACAGAAAAATCGTCGCTGCAATCGCGACCCACAAGGCGATAATATCGATCAATCCCAGCGTTGGCGAACGCGCGCCAAAGAACAGGATCGACCAGGCGAGGTTCAGCAACAACTGCCCGCCCCACAAGATCAGCGCATATTTGCTGTCACCCCTCTGCCAAACCAGCCACGCAGCAACTGCCATCATGATGTAGAGCGCCGTCCACACTGGACCGAACAACCACGAAGGCGGCGTCCAGCTTGGCTTGTTCAGCGTGGGATACCATTCGACAACCGATTGCGTCGTCGCAAAGCCACCAATCGCCCCCACCGCAAGGCTCAACGCCACAAACCCCGCCAACACAACCCACTTGTTCATCCCGTTTGCTCCACTTCCCGCGATCCGATAGACGGAGAGCTTTCCACATCTGGTGCAACATGTCAGCTTCCTATCTTGATGAAACGAAAAACTTCGAGCCGCAGTTCAATGGCGATGGCTTGATCCCCGCGATCATTCAGGACGCGCAAGATGGCACCGTGCTGATGTTCGCCTGGATGAACGCCACAGCGCTTGAAGCTACACGCACAACAGGCCTCGTCCATTTCTGGTCGCGCTCACGTAAAAAAATCTGGCAAAAAGGCGAGGAGTCCGGCGAAAGCTTCACCGTCGCCTCACTCGCAATCGACTGCGATCAAGATTGTCTATTGATCAAAGTCCGCCCCAACAAAACCGGTGCCGCCTGCCACACCGGCCGCCGCAGCTGCTTCTACCGCGTGGTAGGAAATAACGCCCTCACCTTCCAACTTCCCCTGCCTGCAAGGGAGGAGTAAGGGGTGGGTGCCAGCCACAGTGGAGATACGCCAATGAAAATCCTTCGCGTCCTATGCAGTCTCGCCCTCCTCGCCCTCCTCGCCCTCCTCACACTCGTCACACCTGCCTTCGCCGAAACCAAATTCAAACCCGTGCCCCTGCAGTTCATCGCTGCCCTCGCCGATCCCACAGCAAAGAGCGGCGACAACGCCCATGAATGGGGATTGTGGATCGACGATCCCGGCCCGCGCGGCGTGCGCCTTGGCAATTTTTCTTCACTCCTCGCCAATGGTGGTGTCGCTCCAGCAAAATGGACATTCGACAAGTCGCGCTGGTGGCTGGAAGAAAACGGCCTCATCATGGAAGCCCCACCGCATCCATTGGCACCCGGCAAATATCTGGTCACTGGTGATCGCGCGGCAAAAACCACACTCACAATCCACCCAAAATCCGCCGATGGCAAACAGCGCTGGGAACTCGCCGACAACGCAACCCTCTACGACGTCACCCATCTCCGCTGTCGCTCCGCCGTTTACACATCTGAGGCAGGCAAAACCTGCACACCCTCAAACGTCAACGGCGATCTCTTCCCCGTAACCCCCGGCGCCACCATGCCCGAAGTCCCCGGCTGCAACCGCCAGGACCACGCCGTAGTGTTTATTGTTGGCATTGCGGAGTGAGTGCGCCTATGCGGGGGCTTCCCCTCCATTAGCAAAGCACTCATCAATTGCCATTTCCCCATACTCCGACCAATCTCGCCCGCGCCCTTACCGAACGCAATTACGAAGACCCGACACCTGTTCAGCTTGCTGTGCTTGAAGCAAAGGCCGATGGCCGCGATCTTGTGGTCTCCGCGCAAACGGGCTCAGGCAAAACTGTCGCCTATGGCCTGGCCATTGCCAAAACCCTGCTGGGTGATGCAGATCATTTCAATGTCGAGGCTAATCCGGTTGCGTTGATTGTTGCTCCCACGCGCGAACTTGCCATGCAGGTCGAGCGCGAATTGAAGTGGCTGTATTTCTACACATCAGCGCGTATTCTTTCTTGTGTTGGCGGCATGGACCCCAAGCGCGAACGCCGTCAACTCAACGACGGCGCACATATCATCGTCGGCACACCCGGCCGCCTGCGCGATCACTTGGAGCGCGGCGTGCTCGATATCAAGGCACTGAAAGCCGTGGTGCTCGATGAAGCCGACGAAATGCTCGATCTCGGTTTTCGCGAAGATCTCGAATTCATTCTCGAAGCCACTCCTGAATCACGCCGCACATTGCTGTTCTCTGCAACGATGCCAAAGCCGATTGCACTTCTCGCCAAGCGCTATCAGAAAAATTCGCTCCGCATCGAAACCCTGGGCGAAAGCCGCGCCCATGCCGATATCGAATATCGTGCGATGCGTGTTGCACCCAACGAGATCGAGCATGCCGTGGTCAACGTGCTGCGCTTTGTCGAAAGCCCCAGCACGATAGTGTTCTGCAACACCCGCGAACATGTGAAGCATCTGCACGCCACCTTGTCCGAGCGCGGCTTTGCAGCGGTCAATCTTTCCGGCGAATTGAGCCAGAGCGAACGCAATCACGCACTCCAGGCATTGCGTGATGGTCGCGCGCGCGTCTGCGTGGCAACCGACGTTGCTGCACGCGGTATCGATTTGCCAAACCTCGGCCTCGTCATCCACGCCGATCTGCCGAATGATGCCGAGGTGATGCAGCATCGTTCAGGCCGCACCGGTCGTGCGGGCAAAAAAGGCGTGAGCGTTGTGTTGGTTCCCCTGTCGCGTCGCAGAAAAGCCGAGCGCCTTTTGCATGAAGCTGGCGTTGAACCGAAATGGTCCGGCGTTCCACAAGCCGAAGACATCAGAAAACTCGATCAGCAGCGCATGATGCAAGATCCCATACTCACCGCTCCATCGACAGAAGAAGATCTGGAAATGGCGCGCCTGGTGCTGGCATCGCGCACACCGGAGGATATCGCTGCAGCACTGGTGCGGCTCTACAGAACGCGCCTGCCAGCGGCAGAAGATGTGTTCGATCCCGGTCCAGGCAACGGTGACAATTTCAAATCGAAGAAGTTTGATCGCGATCAGGGTCCAAGCAATTTTAGCTGGTTCAGCATGGATATCGGTCGCGCCAACAACGCCGATCCGAAGTGGTTGCTGCCAATGATCTGCCGTCGCGGCAAAGTGACCAAGCCCGACATCGGTGCCATCCGGATTACTGAAAACGAAACCCGATTTGAGATCGCCAACAACGTCGTCCAGAAATTCATCGCTGCTGCCAAACACGCCGAAGACGATGACGTGACAATCACGCTGATGACTGGCCCCCCTGAGCCTTCAGCAGAAAAGCGCAGCGGCAAACCCCCATTCAAGCCCAAGTTCGGCGGCAAACCAAAATTCGGAAAACCCAAATTTGGCGGCAAACCAAAGTTCGCAGGCAAAAAACGCGCTCCGTAGCCCTACCTTTCGCCGCTATCTTTTCCCCGCACTACAAGCCGCACTACAAGGGCGGAGTCTCCACCTTTCCCCCGCACTACAAGGGCGGGGTCTCTACCTTTCCCCCGCACTACAAGGGCGGGGTCAGGGGTGGGTGCCAGCCACAAGCCAGAAGCCCAATTCATCCCCGCACGTGTTGCAATGATGTAAGTTGAGATATGTTCAATCCAAGCGCGTTTTCAGCGCGCGGTCTGGCATCTCTGCTGTTGAACCATGGATCCTCGCAACATGTGCGAGCTGGCAAGTCTTATGAGATTTTTCCAGAATGTGCTGAGCGAACGATCCGCAGCCAAAGAGAACCAGCAAATCAAAGGGTAACGTCCCCTTTGTTTCTGTCCCCTTTGTTTCTCTGATTGTACGAATCCATCGCCAAAATGGCGAGAAGCAAGTCTGATTTTTGTGTAGGGGTCATTTCGTTTTCTCCGGTCTGCGGAAAGGCGTAATAAAATCTCCACCACCAACGCTATTCAGCGGGTCACCTTTTTTGGCTTGTCTGATGGAGGCTGGCACATAACGTTCAGTAGCATCCCAAACCCAAGGCAACACCCGCTCCACCACACCCTCGGTCACGGGCTCGTCGGTGATTTCCAGCGTTATGGATTTGAGCCTCACACCAGGCCCAAACGCCTCCGCAAAATCACGATCATACGGTTTCACTTCGATGACACTCCTAGGGTCGGATATATTCTTGAACGTGACCAGCATGGGATAAAGACCGCCGGGTATCATGGCTTTCTCGCCCTGCATTTTTGTAATGGCGTTCAACGCTTGAGGTGTATCTTTGGGAAGGCTCTTCTGGAACACTGTCTGAGCGAGATTTTTCTGGTCTTCGTGGATGAGCGCGAAAAGATACTTCCTCGGTTGAATTTCTAGCACCACCGCTTCGCCTTGCATGTGGCTATACCCTCCGGCGCCCATAAAACTCTGATAGCCGCGCGTGATTTCCGTCACAGCAGACTCCACCTGGTCGCCAGATGGTGTTGCAACTGTAACGGTGATCTTCTGCTTCCAAACATCTTCGTTACCCCAACACCCCGAAAGCATCAGCCCCACGAGCGAAGCCATCAGTGTACGGAGCATATCGCGACGATCCAACCTCATGCCGCCCTCCACGTTACTTGCCATTTGCTCCGTGTACGGAACATACCAGCTGTCGTATTCAAATGTGTCATCGCTGGGCTCCTTTGGGATTGGTCCAGAAAGCCCAAACCATGCACCACCAGCCTTAACGGCGGGTTGCCTGCCTGGGTTGCAGAAACATTACGGATTTCGGGATTGTCAGACAAACTACACCCTGCACCGCGCGCTGTCAAGTGTTTATTTCCTATTTAGCCTCTTTTAGCCTAAGGTATTGAGAACAAAGAGCAAACTAGACCAGACCAACCACCGCCTCATAACTTTGAACAATCGAACCCCGCTGCGGTGCAGGCTTGAAAGGTCGTGATATCATCACAATGCTCAAACCAAGCGCAGCAGCATCCAGCTTGTGCCGCGTTGGTCCACCAGAATTTTTACTGACGAGATGCGTGAACTTATGCGCGCGCATCAATGCAATTTCCTCCTCAACCGACTGCGCTGGCTTGCCTCGCAGCAGTTGCCAATTTTCATTCAAAGGCACAGATGGTACCTCGATCATGCGCATCACACCGGAGATATCCGCGCGCGCAACGAATGGTGCAATCTCCTTGCGACCGATGGTCAAAAACACCTTTGCGCCCGCTGGCAACACCTGCGCGGCCCCCGGAATATCCGCAACGACAATCCAATCGGGCGAAACCTTCCACGCGGGTCGTTCAAAACGTATCAGCTCAACACCAGCTGCCTCAGCCGCCACAACAGCATGGGTAGAAATCTGCACAGCGAAGGGATGTGTTGCATCGACCACCAAATCAACACCTTCCTCACGCAAATACGCAGCCAGCCCCTCTGCCCCACCAAATCCGCCGCGCCGAATTTTTCCAATCGGCAACACTGGCGAAGTCGTGACACCAGCGAGCGAGCTCGTCACATCATGACCCTCCGCCACCATGCGCCCAGCGATCTCGACGGCATCAGATGTGCCCCCCAAAATCAGGACTTTACGAAGCATGCGCTATCACCTGGCCTTGGCGATCCACAATCATCACATCGGCGACCACTGGTGAATCGCCAAGCAACTTCCGCACCGTAGCGAGCGCCGCCAATGCCACTTGGTCGGCGAGGTCTTTCCCTGCAATTTCATAGGCTTCAGCTGCTGTATTCACATTCAGGATCAACGCGCGCTGATCAGCAGAAACCCGCTCGGCCAGCCACGCGCGATCCACCTGACTGCGCCCCGAATGCAAATCCATGGCCCCTTGCGCAAGCTTGGTGATCTTGCCGAAACCACCGCCAATCGTCACGCGCGGCACCGGATTGACGCGGAGATATTTCAAAAGCCCGCCTGCAAAATCCCCCATGTCGAGCATGGCTTCCAAAGGCAACCCGAAATGCTTTTGCACCGCATCTTCGCTGGTCGATCCCGTGCACCCCGCAACGTGTGAAAGCCCCATCGCGCGCGCCACATCAATACCGCGATGGATCGACGATATCCACGCTGCACAGGAAAACGGATGCACAATTCCCGTCGTTCCCAAAACCGACAACCCACCCAAAATACCAAGCCTCGGGTTCCAGGTTTTCTCGGCAAGGGCGCGCCCCTCTGGAATGGAAATTTCGATTTCCACATCGCCACCACCAAGTTCCGCCACAACAGCGCGCATCATTTCACGCGGCACCGGATTGATCGCAGGCTCACCAATCGCCAAGGGAAGTCCCGGCTTGGTCACCGTCCCCACACCCTCGCCTGCAACAAACGTAACGCCGACCCCGCGCCTGCGCACCGTTGCAATCACCAAAGCACCATGCGTCACATCAGGATCATCGCCCGCATCCTTGATGATCCCGGCCCGCGTAAACCCGTCACCCAATTCCTGCAACGCCAAGGCAAACGCTGGAGTCTCGCCCTTGGGCAGCGTGATCGTAACCGGATCAGGAAATTCGCCATCGCGCAGCGCCGTTAAAGCAGCCTTCACCGCCGCAGTGGCGCACGCCCCTGTGGTCCATCCCCGCCTTAATGCACCTTCAGGCTTTTCCAATCGCATGGGGCCTGTATAAGGGAAGCGTGAGTACAGGACCAACCAAATCCGCCGTAAAGTGGCAACAGGCTGAAGGCTTCGCACGTCTCGATGGCGAAGCTTTCCCAACATTCGAACCTGGCTGGGTGTGGCTTGTAGGCGCTGGCCCCGGCGCACCGGGCCTCATGTCCCTTCTTTGCTATCACGCCATGCAGAACTGCGACGTGATCGTCTACGATGCGCTGGTGAACCCCGATATTCTCCGCTGGGCCCGCATGGGTACGGAACTTGAGTACGCAGGTAAACGCGGCGGCAAGCCGTCCCCGGTGCAAACAGATATTTCACTTCGCCTCATCGAATTGGCCGAACAAGGAAAGCGCGTGTTGCGCCTCAAAGGCGGCGATCCCTTCATGTTTGGCCGTGGCGGCGAAGAAGCACAAACACTCGCGAAACATGCAGTACCGTTTCGCATCGTGCCTGGCATCAGCTCCGGGATCGGTGGTCTCGCCTATGCCGGAATTCCCGCCACCCATCGCGATACCAATCATTCGGTGATCTTCCTCACGGGTCATGATGCATCAGGTGCCATGCCCGCAAGCGTCAACTGGAAAGCCGTCGCCAACGCCTCACCCGTCATCGTCATGTACATGGCGGTCAAGCATCTCGGTGAAATCGCACAGGCGCTGATGGCAGGTGGCCGACCGAAAGATGATCCCGTCGCGATCGTGTCGCACGCCTCCATGCCGCACCAGCAAGTCGCCATCACATCGTTGTCAGAAGCACAAGATTTTGTGGCACACAACAAACCGCCAACCCCCGCCATCGTCGTCGTCGGCCACGCCTCCGATTGGCGTGACATGCTGGACTGGTACGCACCAGCCTTGCGCAATAATGCTATCGGCTGACACGTGACGAAAGCCATCATCATCGCGGCACCGGGTTCGGGAAGCGGCAAAACGCTGGTGACACTTGGGCTTGCCCGCGCGTTGAAAAAACGCGGCCTCAAAGTAGCGACGGCAAAAGTTGGTCCGGACTACATCGACCCCGGCTTTCACGCCGCCGCAACAGGCGAGCCCTGCATCAACCTCGATCTCTGGGCGATGGGCGAAGAGCTCACGCGCAGTCTTCTGGAAGACGCCGCCTTCCGCCACGACGTGCTGTTGATCGAAGGTGTCATGGGTCTGTTCGATGGCCCAAAAGGTGCCAAGGGTTCCACCGCCGATCTCGCCGCACTTTTCGGAATCCCTGTATTGCTTGTGGTCGATGCAGGCCATCAGGCGCAATCCATCGCTGCTCTCGTTTCCGGTTTCCGAAATTTCCGCCGCAACGTTGATGTTGCAGGCCTCATCCTCAACCGCGTCAAAAGCGATGGCCACGAAGCCCTGCTGCGCGAAACCTTGAAGCGTTCACGCTTGCCGTTGATCGGCGCGATCCGCGAAAGCAAAACCATCCACCTGCCTTCCCGACATTTGGGATTGGTGCAAGCCCAGGAAAATCAACAGCTTGAGGCGCTCATCGAAGATACAGCTGCAAGAGTCTCACGTGAAACGAATCTCGACAAACTATTGGAAGTCGCAACGGAAATTTCGAACCAGCCACTACGCCAATTCCTCACGCCGATTGGTCAGCACATCGCAATCGCCCGCGACGAGGCGTTCAGTTTCATCTATCCGCACCTCCTGAAATGCTGGCGCAACGCTGGCGCAAGCCTCAGTTTTTTCTCGCCACTCCACGATGAAGCCCCGGCATCGGATACCAGTGCAGTTTTCCTGCCCGGCGGCTATCCCGAATTGCACGCAGCAAAACTCGCCGCCAACACGCACTTCCTCACATCACTGCAAAAATTCCAAGGCACGATCTATGGCGAGTGCGGCGGCTACATGGTGCTGGGCGAAGTCCTCACCGATGCCGATGGCAAGCCGCATAAAATGGCAGGCCTGCTCCCCGTCGAAACAACCTTCGCCGAACGTCGCCTGCACTTGGGCTATCGTCGTCTGGTGCCGAAATCCGCACCCTGGTTCAAAACTCTTCGCGGCCACGAGTTTCATTACTCAACACTTGTGAAACAAGGTGAAGGCCAAGCGCTTTTCGAAGCTCAGGACTCTGCTGGCAACGTCCTCCGCCCCATGGGCCTGCGCGTTGCCAATGTGTTTGGCTCCTACGCCCATGTGATATCGGAGGAAGTGTGATATCAGCCAAAAGCATCATGTTCATGGGCACGGGTTCCGATGTTGGAAAGTCCCTGATGGTTGCTGGCCTGTGCCGCGCCCTGAAAAATCGGGGCCTGAAAGTTGCCCCCTTCAAGCCACAAAACATGTCAAACAATGCAGGCGTTACCGTTGACGGTGGCGAGATTGGCCGCGCGCAATTGCTGCAAGCCCGCGCCGCAGGTGTTGCACCAACTGTTCACATGAATCCAATTCTGCTCAAGCCTGAAGGCGAAACTGGTGCGCAAGTCATCGTGCAAGGAAAACGCGTGGCCAGCATGAAAGCGCGTGAATTTTTCGGCCAGCGCCAGAAATTCCTGCCAACCATTCTCCAAAGCTTCGAAACGCTGCGAGCAACTCACGACATCATTCTGGTCGAAGGCGCAGGCAGCCCAGCGGAAATCAATTTGCGCGAAGGCGATCTCGCCAATTTCGGATTTGCCTCAGCAGCAAACATCCCCGCACTTCTCGTTGGCGACATTCATCGCGGTGGTGTGATTGCTTCAATCGTCGGCACCATGGCCATTCTTTCACCCGATGATGCCGCACGCTTGAAGGGTTTTCTCATCAACAAATTCCACGGGGATGCCAGCTTGTTTGCCGATGGCCTCAGTTTTATAGAAGCGCGCGCAGGCTTACCCTCGCTCGGCGTCGTGCCGCACTTCGAAGCCGCGAGAAAACTCCCCGCTGAAGATGCAGTAACACTTGAGAAGCTGGCCTTAACCCATTCGAATGAATCACTTATATGTGTTTTGCGCCTGCCCCGCATATCAAACTTCGACGATCTCGATCCCCTGCGTCTAGAGCCCAACATTAACCTGCAATTCGTGCAAGCAGGCGAGCCCATCCCGGCGGAAGCAAAGCTCGTCATCATCCCCGGTTCCAAATCCACAATCGCCGATCTCACCGCACTTCGCGCCAATGGCTGGGATATCGATCTCCAAGCCCACGCCCGTCGCGGCGGCCATGTGTTGGGCCTCTGCGGTGGATATCAAATGTTGGGCAAAACCATCCGCGATCCTGATGGCCTCGAAGGTGTTGGCGCATCAGTAGCAGGCCTCGGCCTGCTCGATGTCGTTACCATTTTGAAGCCTGCCAAAACCCTCGCCCTCACAACGGCCACACACACCGCAAGCAACACCACAATCGAAGCCTATGAAATCCATCTGGGCGAAACCACTGGCCCCGATTGCCAGCGCCCTTTCGCCAAAACCAAACGCGGCCCCGATGGCGCGCGCTCCGCAACTGGCAAAGTCGAAGGCACATATTTGCACGGCTGCTTCACCAGTGATGCTTTCCGCAAAGCCTATCTCGAAAGCCTTGGCCTCGCCGCAAGCACCCTCGCCTTCGACCATGAGATCGAAGCAACCCTTGACCTTTTGGCCAATCACCTCGAAGCTCATCTCGCGATTGACAAGATTTTGGAACTAGCGCGATGAGTTTCGTAATTGCTGCATTGGCATTGCTGATTGAAAATCTCGTGGGCTATCCGCGCGCGCTGCAGGAGGCGATCCGCCATCCCGTGCAATGGTTTGGCGATCTCATCAGCTACTTCGACAAACTGCTCAACACCAAAAGCGAAGACCAAGTCAAAGGCCGCACTGAGGGCGTGATAGCATTTGCTCTTGTGCTGCTCATCGTCGGCATCCCCGCAGCCCTGCTCCACTGGCTGATCATGCAAATCCCTTATGGCTGGGTCGGCATTGTGCTGCTTGCCATTCCCTTCCTCGCCCAGAAATCCATGCGCGATCATGTCGAAGCCGTGCGGCAAGCGCTTGGCGCATCCCTGCCAGAGGCCCGCGAAGAGGTTGCCAAAATCGTCGGCCGTGATCCAAGCCAGCTCGATGAAAGCGGTGTTGCCAAAGCCGCCCTCGAAAGCCTCGCCGAAAACACATCAGATGGTATCGTCGCCCCCGCACTGTGGCTCGCCATTGCAGGTCTCCCAGGCATCGTCTTGTACAAAGCGATCAACACAGCAGACTCGATGATCGGCCACAAAAACGAAACGTACCAGCACTTCGGCTGGGCCGCAGCCAAGCTCGACGATCTGGTGAACCTCCCGGCCTCGCGCCTCACCGCTGCACTCTTTGCCGCCGTCACCTGGGCAACCGACAAACCAGCAGGCAGGCGCGCCTGGGATGCCACATGGCGCGATGCGTCTAAACACAACTCCCCCAATGCGGGCTGGCCAGAAGCCGCCATGGCAGGCGCACTCGATCTCACCTTTGGTGGTCCGCGCGCCTATGATGGCGAAATGCTGGAACTCCCACGCATGGGCGATGGCCGCACCGAAATGAAGCGCGAAGATATCGCTAGAGGTCTCGATCTTTTTGACCGCAGCGTGTTGGCGCTCGCCGCATTGTTCGCAATTATTGGCGCGGTGTTTTCAGCATCGTGGAGAAGTTTGATGAGCTAACGTTCAATAGATCCTAATCTTGTCGAGTTGAATCAAATTGTTGCGCCGGACCTCAGCTTCAGGGAAGATAAGATTTAAGTGAGGGGAAGATGGCGAAAGGTTTGTTGCGTGAAAAGCGGCTCAAAGGCGCAAGCCGGGCAGCGTTGGCATTTATTAAGGCGCGCTGGCTTGATTTGTTGCAAGCCAGCATCGTTCCTTTCGGTGCGTTCATAGCGTTGATGATTTTGCAGCTACAAATGCTAATGCAGCTTTTTACTTCGCTCAAACCTCTGGCAAGCAACCAGCCGCCACCGCGAGAGTTTCTAGCGGCCTTTTTCGGCATGATGGGCTTCAATTTCTTGTCCGCGCTGCTCGTTGTTTTCTTGTTTGCCCTTTTGTTTGTCCAGATCATTAGGATGCAACGCGAGGAAGACGCGGCTTTCCTGATCACAGACAAGGCTGGCCTTGTCGCTGCTCTTATGGTTTGTCTCTACGCGATAGGCATCTATTTTCTGAGCTACTTTGCTCTGCTTGCCTTGTTCGCGGCAGGTGCAATCTTGGTCGCGATTCTGGGCGGGATTGTCTATGCGGTGCTCGGGGAAAGTCGATTGTTGACAGGCATAATTGGTTTCTTGGCTTTTACGGGCGTGCTGGGCCTTCAAGTATCAATGATTTGGGTCTTGTTCAGGTTCCTTGCGGGATTACCCGCCGTCGCGCTTGGGCGCTCACCAGATTTTTTCCGTGAGATGTGGCCACTGACCAAGGGCGAAAGCTGGGGCTTGCCGCTACGTGCTATCGCTGCGTCTTTGCTGATTTTTGTTCCCGTGATGATGGCAAATGCTGTCATCGTGTTGCCACGCCTAATGAGCTTTGTCGAAAAGGCTCCGGCCCGCAATGCTGATCCCGATCCAGCTGTTGTTCAGCAAATTGCAATGGAGCTCATGACAGCCTTATGGCCGGTCTACTTCCTTATGATCTTGGCATATTTGCCCTTTGTCTGGTTCATGTCTCTCCTGTTCGGCGAGACTTATCGCCGGTTCAGCACACAGTGACCAACTGTCATCCCGGCAAAGATCAGGATAACAGTAGTATTATGGGCCGCGAAGGGAGGGTCGTGTCTTGCGGAAATCTATCCGTGTACGGATAAAATTCTACTTCACCACCATCGGCAGCCCCGCCACCATGAACACCACATGGTCAGCCCGCGCCGCAATCTGCTGATTGAGCACCCCTTGCGCATCACGAAATGCCCGCGCCAGCGCATTCTCTGGCACGATGCCTAGCCCCACTTCGTTCGATACAAACACCACCTGCCCCATTGGCTGATAGTTCATGATCTCGGCAGCAGCCGTCTTCCAATCTCGCTCCGCCAGCATTATGTTGGTGAGCCACAGCGTCAGGCAGTCGACGAGCACACTCCGCCCCGGCGCATCAGCTGCGCGAATAACGTCTAACAATTCGAATGGCTCCTCATGCGTGATCCAATTACTCCCGCGATCAACTTGATGCTTGGCAATCCGCTCGCGCATCTCATCATCAAAAGCCTGCGCCGTTGCAATGTAGTGCCGTTCACCAACGCAGAGACCTTCGGCAAAACGGCTCTTGCCACTGCGCGCTCCACCCAGCACCAGCGAGATCAAGATTGCACCGGTGGAATGCGCGCTATGAAATGTCCGCGCATCCGATCTGGCCAGCTGCGAAACGGCACCTCGCCGCACTCACTCGCGCCATGCAGATCATACCACGCGATAATCGCCTTCGCCTGTTCGCGCGATGGCTCATGCCCGCCCGTCACATAGGAAAATCTGGTGTCATCGCGCACCACAACACTGCAATGGCGTGTGCAGTTCCACAGGCACTCTTGCGTTTCCACTACGTCGCTACGACCAAGTGCGGCAAACTCTTCGCGCACATGTGCAATCAGCGTAGCACCTCCCGTGCGGCCATCCGGCCCCACTTTCTGGTCAGCAGCAAATTTACAAGTAGTACACAGGACAAGGCTTCTCATGGTTTGACGGCAATGACACAAAATGGTTGAGTGCGCCACATGCTGGGCGACAAATCATGACATACAAGCGCATCTTCTTCACCGCGTCGGAAGCCCCGCCTGCCAAACGCGCACTTGCGCGCCTGGTCAAGTTGCACGGCAATGTACCGCTCGCCAATGCCGATGTGGTGGTGGCGCTGGGTGGCGATGGCCATATGCTGCAGACCCTTCACGCCAATGTCACCACACATTTACCCATCTACGGCATGAACCGTGGCACAGTCGGCTTCCTGATGAACGACTACAGCGAAAAAGACCTGCCCGACAGATTGCAGGCCGCAGAACTCACGCGCATTCACCCACTGAAAATGAAAGCCGTCGACAACACAGGCAAACTCACGTCAGCCATTGCATTCAACGAAGTTTCCCTGCTCCGCCAACGCCACCAGGCCGCAAAAATCTGTATCTCGGTTGATGGCAGCGAACGCCTCGATGAATTGATCTGCGATGGCGTTTTGCTGTCAACCCCCGTTGGCAGCACGGCCTATAATTTATCCGCACACGGACCAATTCTACCCATCGGATCACCACTCCTCGCTCTCACACCCATATCTGCATTCCGTCCCCGCCAGTGGCGTGGCGCAATCATCTCGCACAAGGCGAAAGTCACATTGTCGGTGTTGGATTCAGAAAAGCGCCCCGTAGCCGCGGTCGCCGATCATGTCGAAGTGCGCAATGTCATGTCAGTCGAAATCTACGAAGACAAAAAGAAATCCGTACAGCTCCTCTTCGACCCCGGCCACAGCCTCGCCGAGCGCGTACTGAAAGAGCAGTTCAAATTTTAAGCCGCGCGCGTCATGTCCGAACGCAATCGCCGTGCAATCTTGCGCACGCGCTCGTCGGCATAACGCGCTACATAGTCGAACTGCTTGGCGCGTTCTGCTGCCGACAGATGTTCATAGCGCGTCATCAGAGCTTCAAGCACACGCTTGCCAAACACTTCGCGACTTAGCGAATAGCCTTCGACTTGGGCCTCAGATGCAACTTCGCATGCCGCTTGCACAATGCCTATGCAGGTTGCCGGCAATGTCGTCTTGCCAAACAGCGATCTGAGTCCAGAGGCCCCACGTCGGAACATGAAATCATGCGCGCGCTCAAGTGAATAGCCAGCCAGATGGGCCAGAACTGCTTCGACAACGCCAATCTCGCCAATCACGGCCGCGCGCACCAGAAGCGAGGGCGTCAGCATGTTCTTGGACGACAGGAACGCCATGGTTGAACCAATCTGGTCCTTGGGCGCGTCTACGATAATCTTGAGAATAGTTGTTTCTTCTGCATCAGCAATGGCTTCGCTTGCATCATTGGCCGGAACCCAGCCCTTTTCCGCCATCATCTGGCGCATGCGGCTTGCAGTGCGGCGCGCCTCGGTAATGCGAATATCAGCCGGAAGCGTGGGTTGTTCGAGCAACACTTCAACAAGTGGCGCAACATTTGAGTGGCGCGCATAGATCGCGCGGAAATCTTCAATATGGAATGTGATGGATGGATTGCGCAATAACTCAGCGACAACCCGAGGTGATCCGTTCTTGATCACATAACGCGCCGCTTCAACAGTGAGGTCCGAACGGCTGGTCACTGTGATCTGCCTCGGTTCGTCACCCACCCTTAATACTGCAAGCATCTGTGCCTTGGTGAGCGCTGGCGTCGCTGACAGAAACGGCAAGGCCAGCGCATCCTCATCTGCGATCACAGCAAACAGCAAGTCGGCAGGAAGAGCAGAAACTTGCACGAGCTCTTCGTTGAGGACGAGCCGTACCATGCGATCTTGATCGGCAGCAAGCTTGAGGAGCACAGGTGTTATCTGCGTCCTTTCAATTTCTGGCGTAGAGATTTCAAAAAGATGCGCCGACAATTGGCGCGCCAACGCAATGCGCGCATCACTGTCCCCTGCCTCGAGAACTTCGAGAAAGATGGTGACGTCCAAACCGGCTGTTTCGACAATCTGCGTCATGCTACTCAATTCACACTTAATCCCAGGGCTACTGCCCAAAGACAAAGCTAGAAGCCTTGAGTTAACAATCGGTTCACTATGCGAATTAAGGATTCACAAATATTCAGTGCGACTTGACACCAGCCTGCGCAAGCTTGAATTCAAGCAAGTCACGATCAAACGGCTTCATCAGAAACTCTGATGCGCCTTCCAGAATGGATTGACTGACCACATCAAAGTCTGGTTTTTCGCCGTAGAAGATGACCACCGGCTTTTGATCGCCAAGTGAAATGCGCTGCATGAGCCGCGCAGAGGCCATTGCCTGATCTATCACAACTATATCTGGCAAATTATCGTTGCATGCAGCCATCGCTTCATCTTCGCGCGACACGGATGTGCACTCATATCCGAGACTTGTCAGCAAAGACTCAAGCTTCCGGCGCTCTGGTGCGCTCGCTTCTACCAACATGCAATTGACCATTAGGCTCACTCCAACATGGTCGAAATGGACTTTCGTCCTTCGACCTAAACGAGTCCTGAACCCACTAGGTTAATGAGATGTTAAACAGGTTATCCACAGCCCTGCCAACCGGGTTAACGCATTGAAAAGTTGCAGCTAAAGCCATTAATCCACAGACTTATCAACAATGGCAGAATTGTGAAAAACTGGTCAAATGCAACAAAAACGACCGACTCGGTCTGGCTGCAACGCGGCAAGCCACAATCTAACGTCGCATTCGCCACGCCTCTGTAACCGTTGCGTACTCTGAATAGCCCAGTCGGGCGACGAGACTCATGCCAGCCGTATTGACTCGCCCATTGATGATGAAGCGATCATCGATGTGTATGCCAACGACACGCCCGACGATCAGAAAACCATGAGCATCGCCTGCATCATCTGGCAGTGGCAGCACTGTGTGCAACGTGCATTCAAAGCAGGCAGGCGATGCAGCAACGCGTGGCACCTGAATTTTCGTACAGGGTGCTTTGGTGAGCGCGGCCAACTCAAACTCGTCAACATCATCAGCGACATGCGCTGACGTCCTGTTCATCGCCTCAACCAGCTCTTGCGTAACGAGATTGACAGCAAAGCATCGCGTAGCTTCAATATTCGCAAGCGTATGTTTGTAACCACTTGAGCCGATGCCGAGATAAAATGGATTTTCCGAGAAGGCATTGAAAAAACTGTAAGGAGCAAGATTGGCTTGGCCTGACGCGTTGACGGTTGAAACCCAGGCAACGGGACGTGGTGCGACCAGTGCCTTGAACGGATCAAGCGGCAGCCCATGCGCATTGGAAATCGTGTCGTAATACATCAGAGGCGTTCGATCAGCGCTGGAATTTCGGCGACTGAAGCAACGACATGATCAGCAATCGCATGGAGATCATCCGGCGCGCCATTGCCCGTGAGCACGGCGACAGCAAGCCCCGCCCCACCATTGCGCGCTTCATCAATATCGTGATGATTGTCACCGACCATGACGATACTTGAAGGTTCAATTTGATGTGCTGATGCAAAAGCGCGAATCATGTCACCAGACGGTTTGGCGCGCGCCACCCGATCAGCCGTCAGCACCATGGAAAAGTGTGACGCGAGACCGAGCGCTTCGATCTGGCCCCTAGCAGACGGATAAGTGTCATTGGTCGCAAGGCCAATCAGCATATTGCGCGCGCGCAAAACAGAGAAAATACTTTCAAGATCGGCAAGCGGCAAAAGTGATTTCAAGCTGAGATGCGCGTGATCATGATCAATTCGCCGCGTGATTTCACGGCGCACATCCTCAGGCGCATCCGGCCACCAAAGATCTACCAACTGCGCACTGGTGCCACCCGCCATGATGCTACCCGAAATGATCTTGCCCGTCAGCGGATCGTAACCACCACTCACCATCATCGCATCTGCCGCGTGCGCGCTGATACCCTTTTCGATCTGCAAGACTTCACGGTAAAACGGCACCCACGTACCATCAGACTCGAGCAACGTGCCATCTTTGTCAAACAGCACGGCCTTGAAGCGATTCCTCATGACACCTGCCAATAAGTGGTGAGCGATGCGGCATCCGGGCGTGGCCGATCTTCCAGCGCAACCGCACTCGTTCCAATGTAAATCAACCCGGCAATTTGCTCCGTGGGCTGAACATTCATCGCAGCTTTGGCGCCCTCATCATAGGCCACCCAATCAGTCTGCCACTGCACATCAAAGCCCATGGCCATGGCCGCAAGCTCAAGATTGAAGCATACTGCCCCCGCTGACATCTGCTGCTCCCACACCGGAATTTTCACATGTGCCGCAGCCGTTGACACAACAGCAATCACCACAGGCGCCCGCACAAACAACCCGCTCTGAAACGCCAGCGACTCCGCCCCATGATCCGGATGCAACACTTGCCATCGCGCTGAAAACTTCTCGCCAACGAGCTCGCGCGCATCACCTGCAAAAACCACAAACCGCCATGGCGAAAGCTTGCCATGGTCAGGCACACGCACGCCAAGTTCCAGCATTTCAGCAATCTGCGCAGCATTGGGGCCTGGCCCGGTCATGGCTTTCGCCGAGGCAGACTTTCGCGTTTTCAGGAAATTCAAAAGTGAGGAACGGTCATTGATCATGGATGTGCAATTACGCGAAGCCACATCCCAAAAGCAACAATCCAATCAATGCCATTAACCATTGATTAAGGATCAGATTGCGCCCGCACCCCATTTCGTGATTCCTACACATACCGACCGGAAGGTTGGGGAGAAACTAAAGGGGACTGCCGATGGCCGATTTCAGCACCCGTCCATCACATGGATGCCGCCTGGCTCGCGCGTTATTGCGCTTGAGCTTGGCGGCCCTCATCTTCCAGACTGCGCCTGCCCTTCCCGCTCAGCAATTGAAACTCGACTCCGCAAACGCAACAGCATCAGCTTTCGCGCACGACGTCACCATGACAGATGTCGACACAGGTGACGAAGGTCTTCGCCTCAGTGCGCGCCTCGCCACAACTATCGATCAACCCGTCACTGACATGCACTGGATTGTGCGCGATGAAACCGGCAGCATCATCCAAGACCAGACAGCGACACTGGCCAAACTCAAACTCGTACCCGGCACCTATCGTGTCGATGCGCATTACGGCGAAACCATTCGCACCGAAATCATTCTGATCCCTGAAGGCAAACAAGTCTCGTTCGGATTTGTGTTGAATGCAGGCGCTCTTCGCGTCCTCCCCCGTATTTCAAACATCCCCACCACATCAGCCGCCAAAAGCAGCGTCTACGCCCTTTCAGGAATTGAAAAGGGAAAGCTCATCGCCTCAAGCCGCATGGCAGGCCGCATCTTCAGCTTGCCTGCAGGCACCTATCGCGTCAAAACAGAATATGAAAACGGCAACGTCGTCGCCGTCACTGATGTCAAAGTCAAAGCCGGCGTGATGAGTGCAGTTGATATCGACCACAAGGCAGGCATTGCACAGCTCAATTATGCGGGCAGCAACGACGTCATCTGGACGGTAAAATCAGTGGAAGGCGAAGCGCTGCTTCCCATGGGCGGCACTAATGTCAGCCTGATCTTGAAGCCCGGCCAATACGAAGCCGAAGCAAGCATTGGCCTCGTCTCCACTTCCGCAAAATTCGAAATCAAAAACGGCGAACAGCACGAGATCACGCTGGGGAATTGAGTGCGGCCCGCACCATCGGCATCACCTTGGTGCCCATCAATTCAATCGCCTTCAATTGCTCCGTATGCGGAACAGTTCCGATTGCCATCTGGATGAGAATACGCGTGTTCTTGAATATCTGATGCAGTTCCACAATCCGCGCTGCCACGCGCTCGGGCGAACCGATGACAAGATTGCCTGTGTCACTCGCCGATTGTTCAAAGTGCGCCCTGCCCTGTGGTGGCCAGCCACGCTCGCGGCCAATGCGGTTCATCACTTCAGTGTGTGCTGCGAAGTAAGTATCCTTGGCTTTCTCGGTCGTCTCCGCAACAAAACCATGCATGTTCAGACTGAGTAGGATCGCCGAAGGATCATGGCCAGCGCGCCCATGCGCCTCGCGATAGAGTTCGTAAAACGGCGCAAAGCGTTTGGGATCACCACCGATGATCGCCAGCGCCATCGGAATATTCAAAGTTGCCGCGCGCACGACTGATTGCGGCGTGCCACCCACGGCTATCCAGATCGGTATCTGCGCTTGTTCGGGTCGCGGATAAATCCCGGCATTGTTCAATGGCGAGCGCAAGTTGCCCGCCCACGTCACGCGCTCACTCTCGCGCAGCTTCATCAACAGATCGAGCTTCTCGGCAAACAGATTGTCATAGTCATCGAGATCATAACCAAACAGCGGATAGGACTCGATGAACGAGCCGCGCCCCACCATGATTTCAGCACGACCATTCGAGATGCCATCAACCGTCGCAAACTGCTGGAACACCCGCACCGGATCGTCGGAGCTCAAAACAGTCACCGCACTGGATAGCTTGATCCGCTTCGTCACCGCCGCCCCAGCAGCGAGCGCAACAGCGGGCGAAGACACCGCATAATCAGCCCGGTGGTGCTCACCCACGGCAAACACATCCAAGCCCACCTCATCAGCGAGCTTCATTTCTTCAACAAGATTGCGCAGGCGCTGGCCAGCAAGTTCCGGATGACCAGCCGCAACATCCGCGAATGTGTAGAGACCTATCTGCATGTGCCATCTTTCCGCAACAAAATCGGCTGAATTCCGACTTCAGGATTTGATTTTCAGTTCTGGCTATATCAAAGTTCGGGCAATATCAAAAATGGTTGAGGGCGAAAATGAAAATATCAAATGTGCTGGCGGGTCTGGGATTGGTTGCAACACTTGCATCTTCCGGCTTGGCAGATACAAAACCCTTCGTGCCCAATATCAAAATTGATCCCGAGGCCTTCGTTGAAGGCAACCTATATTTCCTTGCATACCATGAACTCGGCCATGCCCTGATTTCCGAATTTGAAATTCCGGTGGCAGGCCGCGAAGAGGACGCTGTGGACAGGCTTGCCACTTACATGATGACTCCGGAGGACAAATCACCGCCTGATTATCTGATGGCCGCCATGCGCGGCTGGTTCATGACAGCAGCCGAAACACCGCTCAACAAGATTGAATGGTGGGATGAACACGGCACTGACCAGCAGCGCGGTTACCAGATCGCCTGCCTGCTCTACGGCAATGATCCCAAGCGCTACAAAAATATTGCTGAAGTGGTGAAACTTCCCAACGAACGCCGAGATAGTTGTGAAATTGAGTCTAACGAGAATGACCGCTCATGGGATGGCCTGCTCGACAGTTTTTGGCACGCTGAAATCCCCGAAGCCGAACGCACAAAAATAAATGTGGTCTACGAACCAGCCAAGGACTTCGCTGACGAGATCGCATACTTGAAAGAAATCGGCGTTCTTGAAGACCTGCGCCGCATCATGGCCGAACACTACAAATTCAAACCAGGCATTCGCGTTGAAGCCGCGCAATGCGACGAAGCCAATGCGTTTTGGAACGCCGAAGAGCGTCGCATCACAATCTGTTACGAACTTGTGGCCGATTTTCGAGAGATTGCCGAAAATCTGAAAAAATAATCAGTTGATCACACCAAGCCCATAAAGCACTTCTTTGGTCAGCGCTGTCTCGACTTCGATCTGCTTGGCGAAATCATCGCCTGCCAGATAGAGATTGGTCCAGCCCTTCTCATCCAGAACCTGTTGCCACGCGGGCAGCTTCACGGCCGCTTCAACATCAGCAAGCAAGGCTTGCTTTGCTGCGGCATCAATGCCGGGCGGTGCCACAACACCGCGCCAGTTGGCCAGCACAACGTCAAGCCCCTGCTCTTTCAAAGTTGGAATGTCGATGCCAACAGCCCTTTCAGGACTTGATATCGCAAGCGCCCGCACTTTGCCCGCTGCAATCATTTCGGCCCAGTGGCTGAAATTGCCAATGCCAGCTGCAGCATACTTGCCAACAACTGCGGCAATCGCATCCTTGCCATCATTGAAAGGCACATAGTTCATGCGCGTCACATCACCGCCCGCAGCTTTGGCGAACAGGCCAGCCAAGACCAGCTCAACACCACTTACCGATCCACCTGCAATTGCAACTTGGCTTGCATCGCGCTTGAGATCAGCGGCGAGTTCAGTGAGCGTGCGATAAGGCGAATTAACAGGAACCACCACTACCTGATACTCGCCAGCAAGCCGCGCTATCGGGGTGGTTTGTCCCAGATCCAATCGCGTGTTGCCAACAAGAGCCGAGCCCATCATCAACGGACCCGTGAGCATCAGCACATCGCTCCGGCCTTTTTCCTGATCGACAAGTTGCGTCAGACCAATCACGCCACCGTCACCAGGCAAATTCTCCACAGAGACACCCTTGCCGCCATTGGCCGTCATCGCATCAGCAAGCGCCCGCGCAGTGGTATCCCACGCACCACCGGGCTCCGATGGAACAATGATCTGCAAATTATCAACAGCCTGCGCAAGCGACGAAGGCACCGCCAAGACAGCAGCAAGAGCAAGAAGGTGGCGGCGATGCATGGTGATTCTCCCTGATGGATTTTCTAGCACAATTTTCATCGTGCCCTCTCCCCTCGCGGGGTTCGCGAGAGAGAGTGATTTGCGAAGGCAAATCGGAAGAGGGAAGTCAGCAGTTTGACATTTCTCTTATGCTAGCATATACTGCTATCATGAACAGTCGGCATCGCAAAACGCTGGAAGCAGTCTTCGCGGAGCCAACGAAAACCAACATCGCCTGGATGGACATCGAAGCATTGCTTGTTGCTAAGGGATGCATGTCCAAAGAAGGAGCAGGCTCGCGCGTGAAATTCAAATTGGGAGACGAGGTTTTGTTAATTCATCGCCCGCACCCGCAAAAGGAAGCGAAGGCTTATGTTGTACGAGCAACCCGTGAATTTCTGATCAAGATAAGTGTGACGCCATGAAAAAAATGATGACCTATAAGGGATATCATGGAAATATCGAATACTCTCCCGAGGATGATTGCCTCCACGGTCGCCTTTTGAGCATCAATGATATCGTCACTTACGAAGGCAATTCGCTAGTGGATATCAAGAAAGCCTTTCGCGATTCCGTTGATGATTATCTGGCATTTTGTGTTGAAACCGGAAAGAACCCTGACAAACCTTACTCCGGAAAAATGATGTTCCGCATCGATCCGAAAATCCACGCCAAAGCCGCACTCGCAGCCCAACTCAGCGGCAAGAGCCTCAACCAATGGGCCGAAGAAGTGCTGGCAAAAGCGGCGGGGTGATCACCTCAAATCCGGCGGAGTTGCTTCACTCTTTAGCGCCGCAATCGCTTCATCGAGTCCCATCGGTTTTTGATCCTGCGAGCCCAGCCTGCGCATGTTGATGGCGCGTTCTTCCATCTCACGTTTGCCGACGACCAAAATTACAGGCACTTTCGCCAGCGAATGTTCGCGAACCTTGTAGTTGATCTTCTCGTTGCGCAAATCCATCTCGGCGCGAAGGCCAGCGGCTTTCAGTAACTTCAACACCTCAGCCGCATAGGCATCAGCATCTGATGTGATCGTCGTCACAACAACTTGCAACGGCGCAAACCACAACGGAAAATGCCCGGCAAAATTCTCAATCAAAATCCCGAGGAACCGTTCCATCGATCCGCAAATCGCGCGGTGGATCATCACGGGCACGTGCTTTGCACCATCTTCACCGATGTAAAACGCGCCAAAACGTTCCGGCAGATTGAAATCAACCTGCGTGGTGCCGCATTGCCAGTCACGGCCAATCGCATCGCGCAGCACATATTCAAACTTGGGACCATAGAAAGCGCCCTCGCCCGGATTGATCGCGGTCTTGATCTTGCCATCAGACGCTTCAGCAATCTGCTCCAGCACCTTCACCATGATCGCCTCGGCACGATCCCACACTTCATCAGACCCCACGCGCTTTTCCGGTCGCGTCGAAAGCTTCACTACAATCTGCTCGAAGCCAAAATCCTTGTAGGTCGAGAGAATGAGATCATTGATTTTCAAACACTCATCTGCCATTTGCTCGGCCGTGCAGAAAATATGCGCGTCATCCTGCGTGAAGCCACGAACCCGCATCAAGCCATGCAACGCGCCTGATGCTTCGTAACGATGCACCGTGCCAAACTCAGCCATGCGCATCGGCAATTCGCGATAACTGCGAAGCCCGTGTTTGAAAATCTGCACATGCCCCGGACAGTTCATCGGCTTCAAAGCAAACACCTGCTCATCTTCGGTGTCATCGCCGGCAGACGTCGCCGCAAACATTGCCTCCTTGTACCAGCCCCAGTGCCCCGAGGTTTCCCACAGTGACTTGTCGAGCAACTGCGGCGCGTTCACTTCATCATAATCGAGATGGCTCAGGCGGCGACGCATATACGAAATCAAATTCTGGAACATCGTCCAGCCCTTGGCATGCCAGAAGATGACGCCCGGCCCCTCTTCCTGGAAATGGAACAGATCCATCTCGCGGCCGAGCTTCCGATGATCGCGTTTTTCAGCCTCTTCAATCGCAGTGAGATAATTCTTGAGATCAGCTTCCGTATGCCACGCCGTGCCATAAATGCGCGTCAGCATCTGGTTCTTCGAGTCGCCGCGCCAATACGCACCGGCAACTTTCATCAGCTTGAAAGCCTGGCCAATTTTGCCCGTCGAATTGAAATGCGGTCCACGGCACAAATCAATCCAGCCACCCTGATCATAAAACTTGATGTCCTGCCCTTCAGGAATCATGTCGACCAACTCGACCTTGAATCGCTCGCCGCGCGCCGCAAAGAAAGCCTTCGCTTCCTCGCGCGACTTCATCGACTTCGTAAACGGCTTGTCGCGCGCAATGATCTCGCGCATCTTCTTTTCAATCGGTGCAAAGTCTTCGGGCGTGAATGGCGCGTTGCGATGGAAATCATAATAAAAACCATTCTCGATCACCGGGCCAATCGTCACTTGCGTGCCAGGGAAAAGCTCCTGCACCGCTTCGGCCATCACATGTGCTGCATCATGACGAATGAGTTCGAGACAGCGCGGATCGTCGCGCGTCAGAATCTCAATCCGGCAATCGCGCGTGAGCGGCTCAGACAAATCCGAAAGCACGCCATCAATCGCGGCAGCTGCTGCTTTCTTCTCGAGCGATTTTGAAATGCCAGCGGCAATCGCAGCTGTTGAAATTCCCGCTTCAAACTCGCGCACTGCGCCATCGGGGAATGTGACCTTGATCATATCAATCTCCTCGCCCACTCCCGCCAACAAGCACGGGTAGGCCCAAATCAGTTGAACACTATCGGCACCAATTGCCGCGAACATGTGTGCCCGTCAAGCACAGCACATTAACGCCTTCGCAACTTCTCGCTTACGCGGCCTTAACCTTAACACGTTACAAAGGATCATCGTTAACAACTGTGTTTTGGGTATTTGCCATGAAGAAGTTTGTCTTCGCTCTCACGCTGGTTTCAGCACTTGTACAGCCATTCGCTTCTGCCCTCTCAGCAGATTTCGAACCACCTCCTCCGCCCACGGACGATTTGCGTCCCGCGACCTATGATTGGTCCGGCATTTACGCAGGTGCATCGTTGGGTTTCGCTTGTGACGTCGGAAGGATCACTTCAGTCTCAGCTGGTCCACCCGCTGCGTCTTCGTACACCGACCTCAAAGGTTGCGGCTACGACGTCAACGGCCACGCCGGTTACAACTACCAGCTTGACAGTATCATATTCGGTCTCGAAGCCAATGTCGGCTTGGCCAATGATAATATCGATGACAACGGTTCATTCAGCTTCGGCCACGGTGCCTATGCAGGCATGCGCGGTCGCATGGGCTACGCTTGGGACAACACGATGTTCTACGGAACTGCGGGCTATCAAATGACGAAGTCTGATCTTGGTCTCTACTATGCCATCCCGCCAGGCTGGACGCATCAGTCCAGCGTCCACCACGGCTGGACCGTTGGCTTGGGCGTTGAACATGCCATCACTGACACGATCCGCATTCGCGCCGAATACGAATATGCCCACATGGGCGACTCGAAGGGTTACACCTCTTGCGGTGCAAGCTGTACCGATACGCTTGAACTCGCTTCCGGCACAATCCGCCTCGGCGTCTCTTACGCATTCTGATCTGGGCTAATCTTAGTCAGTTCGTAAGCGTCAGTTAGTTCAGGGGATCAGGCTCAAGCCTGGTCCCTTTCTGGCATGCGCCACACAGGCCCTTTGTAAATCTCCGGCACCGGATCAAACCCGTCCTGCCCCCACGGATGGCAGCGGCACACCCGCGCGGTGCCCAATAACATTCCCCGCCCTACCCCATGTTTTTCTACGGCCTGTCGCGTATAGTCCGAGCACGTCGGCAAATAGCGGCAGTTGCGCCCCATGATCATGGAAAAGCTCAGCTGATAAACTCGCAAGATCGCCAACACGATTGACTTCATGGGGACCAACATAGTGGCTGCACAATCAAAACCCAACATCCTCTTCGTCATGGCCGATCAGCTGGCCGCGCAATACCTGCCCTTCCACGGCCACCCGCTGGTGCAAACGCCAAATCTTTCACGCCTTGCCGCCGAAGGTGTCGTGTTTGAAAATGCCTACTCGACCTCGCCACTTTGCGCGCCCGCCCGCGCTACCGTGATGAACGGCCTCTTGCCATCGCGCACCGGCGTTTATGACAACGCCGCCGAATTCCCTTCAGCCATTCCAACTTGGGCGCATTATCTCCGCCGCGAAGGCTACAAGACCTGCCTCTCCGGCAAGATGCATTTTGTTGGCCCCGACCAGTTGCACGGCCTCGAAGATCGCCTCACAACTGATATCTATCCCGCCGATTTTGGCTGGACGCCGGATTGGCGCTTGAAGCAGGAGCGCATCGACTGGTGGTACCACAACATGACAAGTGTGCTGCAGCCCGGCATCGCCGAGATTTCAAACCAGCTCGAATTCGACGATGACGTGGCGTTCCAAGCCAAGCGCAAGATCTATGATCACGCGCGCTTTGATGCAGAAAAGCCTCTGGCCCTGATGGCAAGCTTCACCCACCCGCATGATCCCTACGCCGCGCGCAAACAATTCTGGGATCTCTACGATGATGCAAAAATCGATCTGCCGAAAATCGGTCCCATCGCCGAAAAAGATCGCGACCCGCATCACCAGCGCTTGCACGAAATGTCGGCAATGGATGACTACACCGTCACGACAAACGATATCCGCGCCGCCCGCCACGGTTACTACGCCAACATTTCCTACGTCGATCACTTGCTGGGCGATTTGATCGCAACACTCGAAGCCACAGGCATGCTTGAGAACACCGTGATCATCTTCACCGCAGACCACGGCGATTTTCTGGGCGAGCGCGGTCTCTGGTACAAGATGAGCTATCTCGAACCATCGGCCCATGTACCGATGATTATCTGGAACCCCGCACGCTTCAAACCGCGCCGTGTCAAAGAACCCGTCACACTCGCGGATATTCTGCCAACCCTCGCAAGCCTCGGCCAGCAAAACGATAATCCCGATCTCGCGCGCACCGTCGATGGCCGCTCGCTGGTGCCCCTGCTCAAAGGCGAAAAAGAGAATCCGGATCACACAGGCTGGGGCGAATATCTCGCCGAAGGCACAGTGTCGCCCATGTACATGCTGCGCCGCGGCCCCTGGAAATTCATCCACGCCCCAACCGATCCCGATCAATTGTTCAACCTGATCGACGATCCACTGGAGCAAAACAACCTCGCTGAAAAACATCCCCTCGCCAAAACCATGCGCAAAGAAGTCGAAGCCAAATTCGATATCAAAAAAATCCACGAAGCGGTACTGCAAAGCCAGCAATCAAGGTTGATGATGTTCGAAGCCATGAAAAACGGCTCCCTCTTCCCCTGGGATTTCCAGCCCCTGCGCAAAGCCTCCGAACAATACACCAGAAACCACATGAGCGTCACCGAACGCGACCTCAAATCACGCTATCCGCAAGCGCCGGATATTGAGGGCAAGCGTGGGAAGTAGAAATCCTCCGCGCAACTGGCACCCACCCCAAAATAAATCGGTGGGGGTTCTTCACAGACTTCCTTTTCCCTTGCGCGTAGCGCGGGGGAGTACGGCGCAGCCGGGAGGGGGTGTGTCAGCTGGAGAGATTTCCCCGGTTGCAGACACCCCCCTCCCCCTTCGAGTATTGGGGACGCTTCCCTTTTTCTAGACCTTTCCTCTCCCTTGCGCCGAAGGCGTGGGGGAGTACGGCGAAGCCGGGAGGGGGTATGTCAGCGAGACAGATTTTGCCTGTTGCAGACACCCCCTCCCCCTTCGGGTACTCCCCCGCCTGCGGCGAGGGAGAAATTTACCCCTTGACTCCAGAAAAGATAGTTCCTATATTGTTCCTTGACGGTCTGGAGAGGAGGGACGATGTCGATAGTGTCACGAAATTGCCAGATCCGTTTGCAGTGCCTGCGAAACCAAGGTGACGACACACCTCGGTTTTCCGGGAGCTGGGGGTTAGCCCCAGGTGAAATATGTCATCTGCTGCCTTTGTGCTGTAGCAACCCGCGCCGTTCTAATTCCGTGCGCCTCTGCGAGTGCGAACCCTGCGTAAACGCTGGTGCGAAAAACATCAGGATATCCGGTTTACGTGAAATTCCAGCCAAAATCGCTGCGTTTCCAGTGTTGGCTTTGAGCCATCTACCGCGTTTTTCCCACTACCGTTGCAACAGGCTCGAAGCCAGGACAGGAGCTTTCCCTCCTTTTTTCTACCAACTCGCCATGCCGCCTTAAGTTCGCAAAGGGACCTCATCCCCGCGTTGCGGACCTTCTCCACGTCCGTGGAGAAGGGATGCGGACGCATGCCCCGCGCCTTGCATCACCTTCTTCGCGGAGAAAAAACTATGCCATCATCTGGGGGAGCTGCCAGTCCATTCCCTTCTCCACGCCTTCGTGGAGAAGGGGCCCAACAGGCGGATGAGGTCCCTTCCCGCAACCACACATTAAGATTTCCCATGCGAAGCTCGACCACATGACCACGCATCTCCGCCTTGCCGAAATCATCGGCGCACTCAGCCACGCTCTTGACCTCACCGAGGGCCAGCCGCAAGGCCACAGCCAGCGCTGCTGCTGGATCGGCTTCAAGCTGGGAGAAGCGTGCGGCTTCAGTCAGGATGAACTCTCCGATCTCTATTACGCCCTGCTGCTGAAGGATCTTGGGTGCTCATCCAACGCTGCGCGCATTTGCCAGCTCTATCTCGCCGATGATCGCAGTTTCAAACATGACTTCAAACTGATCGACGGCAGCTTGCCGCAAGCGCTCCGCTTTGTGCTGGGGCATACTGGCCTTTCTGCATCGATGGCCGATCGTTTCCGCTCAATCGTCAACATCCTCAAAAACGGTGGCGAGATTTCACGCGAATTGATTGAGGCGCGCTGCCATCGCGGTGCTGAAATTGCAGCCCTGATGCGCTTTTCACCAGCAGTGTGTGACGCCATCCAAAATCTCGATGAACACTGGGATGGCAAAGGTAAACCTGAAGGGCGCGACCGCAGCACCATTCCGCAAGCCTCACAAATTGCGCTGATGGCACAAGTGGCCGACGTGTTCTTTACCGCCAATGGCCGCGAGGCAGCAATCAAGGAAATCGAAGCGCGCGCGGGCACATGGTTTGATCCATCACTGATCGAAGTATTTGGCGCCCTCTCAGACGACCCGGAATTTTGGGAAACCTTGGCAACGCCTGACTTGCGAACCCGCGTATTATCACTCGAGCCCAAAGCCATCCGCCGTAACGCCGAAGAAGACTATCTCGATGACGTGGCACTCGGCTTCGCCAAGGTAATCGATGCAAAGAGCCCGTTCACGTCTGGCCACTCAGAGCGCGTCGCACTCTTCACTGACTTGATCGCCGAAGGCCTGGGGCTGTCATCGCCTGAACGCCGTGCCTTGCGCCGCGCTGCACTGCTCCATGACATTGGCAAGCTTGGCATATCGAACGCGATTTTGGACAAGCCCGGCAAACTCACATCAGAGGAATTTGCCGAAATCAAAAAACATCCAGTTTACTCCGGCGACATTCTATCCGGCATCGCAAGCTTCAAGGACCTCGCCGATATCGGCCGCGGCCACCACGAAAAACTCGACGGCACAGGCTATCCTCTTGGCCTGAAAGGCAACGAAATTTCCCTGCACACGCGCATCGTCACAGTGGCAGATGTGTTCGACGCTCTCACAGCCGAACGCCCCTATCGTGGACCGATGACCGTCAATGATGCACTCGCACTGATGTCCCGCGATGTCGGCACAGCATTCGACAGCGATTGTTTCGCCGCATTGAACCGCGCCATGACGATTGCAGCTGCGGCTTAAACCTTCGGCATGTTGCGATAGAATGGCAGATCGTCGAGACTGACTACACCAGAAACGATCAGCCAATAAAACAGCGCAAACAGCAGAGCCGAAACTATCGTCGTGATAACAGCTTTGCGCGCAATCTGGGGCGAAACGGGTGCACCAGGCTCATGACCCTCCTGCACTTCACTGCCAGTTTCGGCCGCATTGCGCACCCCCAGCGGCAGCACAGCAAACAGCACAATCCACCACATGACAAAATAAATCGCAAACATGCTGACGAAGCTCATGCCTGCTCCAGTTCAATCAGTGTTCCAAAACTGTCCTTGGGGTGGAGGAACAACACGGGCTTGCCATGCGCACCAATTTTGGGATTGCCATCACCAAGCACGCGAGCACCCCTGGCCTGCAGCTGGTCACGCGCAGAATTGATATCGTCAACTTCATAGCAAATGTGATGCATGCCGCCTGATGGCTGCTTTGCCATGAAACTCGCAAGGGGCGAATTGTCGCCGAGCATTTCGAGAAGTTCGATCTTGGTATTGGGCAGCGTCACAAATACGACGGTAACCCCATGTTCCGGCAAGGCCTGTGGTGCTGAAACTTTTCCGCCCAGCACATCACGATAATATGCCATCGCCGCCGCAAGTTCTGGCACAGCAAGTGCCACGTGATTGAGCCTGCCGATCATGCTGCAGCGCGCGCCGTGAGATCGTTCTGCAGCCATTGCCGTTGCGGCGGCATGGCGATCTGGCGCGGCCCCAGCACATGGCGTTCAAGAAAATATCCCGTCAACCGCAAGCCCGAAATCACATCATCATGGGAAAGTGCGGCACCACCACCCAGAAAAGACGGCAGCGCAAAAAGCTTCTCCGCGTAGGGCGCGCCCGCAACACGACTGACCGCCTTGCCAGATTTCGGCGACACATAAATCAGATCATCAGCCAAACCAGTTGCCGCACATTTGGAAAGATCAAGACCGAAGCCCAATTCATCCAGCAGTCCCATTTCCCACCGCACCAGAAGCGAAGGCCACACGTCATCGCTCTCAAACGCATCGAGGATGATGCAGCTTGCTTCATACAAACGCGGATGCGGTTCGCGTTCCGGCAGCATCTGCGCAAGTGCTGTAAGTGTTGCAAGGCCTGCAAGCCGAAACTGGTTCTCGAAAATCATGCCCGCATGCAAGGCCAGTGGTTCCAGCACATAATTGCCGAGGTGATCCTCAAGCCGCGCCCGCCATGTCGCCTGCACGCGATTTCCCGGCTGCAACACAGGGCGAAGCCGCCTGCCTCGCCCGCCGCGCACCAGTCCGGCACAGCGGCCATGTTGTGCGGTCAGCAACTCGACAATGGCCGAAGTTTCGCCGTGCTTGCGCACCGCAACAACAACACCTTCGTCGATCCATTCCATATCAAGCCTTGAATGTTTGCAGACCCATGTTGCGCAAGCGCTCCGGATCTTCTGACCACTTTTCGCGCACTTTCACGAACAAGAAAAGATGAACCTTGCGTTCGAAACTTGTTTCCATTTCCTTGCGCGCCAGCTGGCCTAGAAGCTTTACGGTCTGGCCCCCCTTGCCGAGCACAATCGCCTTCTGGCTATCACGCTCCACATAAATCGTCTGGCTGATCTTGACCGAGCCATCGCGCTTTTCCTCCCAGCCTTCCGTCTCAACGGTTGAGGCATAAGGCAGCTCATCATGCAGCCGCTCATAGATTTTCTCGCGCGTGATCTCTGCTGCAAGAAAGCGCAAATGCACATCAGCAACCTGGTCTTCCGGATAAAGCCACGGGCCTTCCGGCATGTTGGCGAGAATGCGTTCCTTCAGTTTCGCAACACCAGACCCATCAAGTGCACTGACCATGAAGGTTTCGCTGAAATTATGCTCCGCATTGATCTTCTCGGAAAACGGCAACAGCGTTTCGCGATCTACCAGATCAACCTTGTTGAGCGCCAGCATGGCCTTCGCACCCGAAGCCTTGAGGCCTTCAAGCACGCGCATCACATCTTCATGCATGCCAGCGCGCACATCGACGAGAAACACAATCGCATCAGCTTCGGTTGCCCCCGCCCAAGCATTGCCGACCATCGCTTCATCAAGCTTGCGCTTTGGTTTGAAAATGCCCGGCGTATCCACCAGCACAGCCTGCGTATCGCCCTCAACCAGAATGGCACGAATACGCGCACGCGTAGTCTGCACCTTGTGCGAAACGATTGAGATTTTCGAACCAACCAACCGATTGACCAAAGTAGACTTGCCCGCATTCGGCGCACCGATGATAGCGCAGAAACCGGCTTTCCTTACTTCCGTCATCCGCGCAAGCCTTCACGCGCGATGAATTTTCCCGCCGCATCCATTTCAGCCAATTGCTTACTGCTCCCTTTGCCTTCAATGACTTCCAATTTTCCAACCGTAAGCGTGATCGTAAACTCCGGTCGATGGTCTGGCCCGGTACGGCTCGCAATCTCATAGCGCGGTAAGGCCAACGAACGCGCCAAGGCCCATTCTTGCAGAAATGTCTTCGCGTCTTTTTCAGCGGTGCTGCCGGACGTGATCAGCGACGCCCAATGCTTTAACACAAAGGCGCGCGCGGCTTCCCAGCCCGCATCAAGATAAACAGCACCGATGATCGCTTCAACCACATCACCCATGATCGACCGAGTTTTCTGCACGCCCTTCAGCTTTTCGGTAGCTCCAACAATGATGAAGTCTTCCAGCCCCAACGCCTCGCCAATGGCGGCACACTGTTCACCGCGCACCAAAGCCGAAAGCCTCATGGCCAGTTGGCCTTCTGCTTCGCCACTATGCAAATCGAACAAAGCGTGGGCAACAGTGAGTCCCAGCACACGGTCCCCCAGAAATTCCAGGCGCTGATAATCAACCGAACGCCGACCGATGCTGCCATGGGTCAATGCGGCGCGCAGCAGGGATGCATCCTTGAAGCGATGACCGATCAACTCTTCCACCGCCGCCAATGAGTCAGGCGGAACGGAAGCCAGACGATCACGCGCAGGGGTGAGAACCGACATCACAACAGATTCGCGAAGCGGCTAAGCCTCACATTCAAGGGCCACTTCCAGATTTGCCAAATTGGTGCACCAGGTGCCACCGAGAAGAAGATCACATCAGCACGGCCAACGAAATTCTCGATTGGCACATAACCAACCTGAGACAGAAAGCGTGAATCTTGCGAGTTGTCGCGATTGTCACCCATCATGAAATAGTGGTTAGCCGGTACCACATACTCAGTTGTGTTGTCTGCCGAACTCTCAGACGCATCCAATACGCGATAAGAAACACCATTCGGCAAGGTCTCAAGATACTGCGGAACGATTGGACCGCCACTGCTCTCACCTTCGCCTTTGTAGTTGGGGTTCGGATCAACATAGTCTTCGATCCGTTCTTTCTTCACAGCAACACCATTGATGTGCAGAACACCCGCCTTCATTTGAATGCGATCACCCGGAAGGCCAATTACACGTTTGATGTAGTCAACACTGATATCTGTCGGCAGCTTGAACACGGCAACATCACCCTGCACGGGATTTTCCGCCAGTACCTTGCGGCCTGGGAAATCAACAAAAGAGCAACACTTGATGATCGGATCGCCAAATCCACCTAGTGAAAAGTTAAACGAATACTTCCCATATCCATAGGAAAGCTTTGAAACAAAAAGATAATCGCCGATCATCAACGTTGGGTACATGGACGAGGAAGGGATGTTGAAAGGCTGGAAAAAGAAGGTGCGCACGACAAGTGCAATGACTAGCGCCTGCAAGATAACCTTGACAGTTTCCCACACACCTTCCTTGGGTGCCCCTTTGGCCTCCTGATTGGCGGCCATCGCACGCGGATCCTTGATCATGAAATAATCCAGTGGGCTTCATAAACCAGCCCGGTTGATTGCTTTTTTATAGTGGATTCTTGGTCTGATTAGCAATTGTGGCAAAGTGACGGGTGCTAACTGTTGCCTTATGGGCACAGTGCGGTTTTCAGCTACAAAGCCTCTATCATCACAATGGCTTGGGCATAAGGGTGATCATCAGTAATTGTGAGATGAATGCGCGCGGTTTTGCCGGGTGGCGTGATACGTTCCAGCTGTTCCAAGGCGCCGCCTGTAAGCTTCATCGTGGGCTTGCCGGAGGGTTCGTTGACCACACCCATGTCACGCCAGAACACCCCGTTGTGAAAACCAGTTCCCAAAGCTTTCGAACAGGCTTCTTTCGCCGCAAAGCGTTTGGCATAAGACGCTGCCCGTTGTGCGCGCTTTTCCGACTTTGCCTTTTCGATATCGGTGAAGATGCGATTGATGAAACGTTCGCCAAATTTTTCCAACGATTCTTCAATACGCCTGATGTCGACCATGTCATTGCCTAGCCCGATGATCATTTTGAAAGCCCCCTACTTCCGGGCTTGATCGCCGGAATGCCAGCAAGCTCGGCTGGCAGCGCTTCTGGTTTGAATGTCGGGATATCAAGAGCAGCCAACGCATGCAGCGGCACACCCACATCAGCAGCGCCATTCGAGCGATCAATCAAACATGCGGCGGCAACGGTGACGCCCCCTTCCGCCGCTATCCCTTCAATGCATTCACGCGACGAAAGCCCGGTCGTGACAATGTCTTCCACCATCAGCACGCGAGCCCCCTTCTCAATGGCAAAGCCGCGCCGCAGCACCAGCTTGCCATCCACCCGCTCAAAAAAGATCGACGGCACACCTAGCTGCCGCCCCATTTCATAACCCACCACAACGCCCCCCATTGCAGGAGATGCAACAAGGTCAACCTTCGCGCCACTGGCGCGCACCTTGTTGGCCAACGCTGCACACAAGCGATCTGCCCGTGCAGCATCCATCAACACACGCGCGCATTGCAGATAGCGCGTGGAATGCAGCCCCGAGGACAAAATGAAATGCCCCTCCAGCAAAGCACCCGCTGCGCGAAATTCGTCCAGAACCTGGTCTTGCTGCATCATCTCATCCAATTGCGCGGGCCACTGTGCTCACCGCTGGCTTGCGCTTTAGTTCATTCATGATCTCATTCAAATGCTGGATATCAAAAACTTCCACAAGAATGCTGATATCGAAAAAGTCACGCACCCCCTCGCGCGCCTTCATGTCAAGGGCATCAATATTGCCGCCCTGCTCTCCAATCGCCTGCGTCACTTGCGCCAGCGCGCCTACTTCATTGATGACGGAGAGCATCAAGCGCGCTGGAAAGCGCTGCGCATCTTCCGGCGCACCCCAGGCAAGGTCAAGCCAGCGCTCCGGCTCGGCATCGAACTTTTCGAGGGCCCGCGCAAAGATCGGATAGATCATGATGCCTTCGCCCGGTGTGACGATGCCCACAATGCGCTCGCCAGGTACAGCCCCTGTTTCCAGATGAATTTTCAGCGCCATCTTGGCAATGGCACCGCGCACGGGAAGGTGATCCTTGTCATTTCCAGGTTTCTTGCTGGCTTGGCGCTTTTTGCGCGCCGCCTTTTCATCGCCCGCATCGACCTCAATGCCAAGCGCCCGCAACATGTCCAAAGCGGAAAGCTCGCCTTTGCCAATCGCGGCGAGCGCATCTTCAATACCCCGATGGCCAAGCCGCAGCACTTGCTGGCCGATTTCACGTTCATCAAAGCTGCGTTCGTGCCGTGCCAACAGCTTCTCGAGGATTTCACGCCCAAGCCCTGCGAACTGCTTGCGCTGTGCAGCCCGTGTTGCCCGACGAATGGCAGCCTTGGCCTTCCCGGTTATCGCCAGCGCTTCCCAGGCGGCCGGCGGCACCTGTGCCTCTGAACGGATGATCTTCACTTCATCACCGTTTTGCAATTGGGTAACGAGAGGCGCATGCCGACCATTGACGCGGCAGCCCACACAACTGTCACCAACCGACGTATGCACAGCGTAGGCAAAATCAATGGGCGTGGCACCACGTGGCAAAGCGATCAGCTGGCCTTTCGGCGTAAAGCAAAACACCTGATCCTGAAACAGCTCAAGTCGTGTATGCTCCAGAAATTCCTTCGGACTGTCACCCTCTTCCAGAACTTCCATCAAATGCCGCAGCCAACTGTAAGCATTGGATTCTGCAACCGAAACCTTGAAGCCCTGCTCCATGAATTCCTGGCGATCTTCTTCCTTGTAGAGCGAATGTGCGGCAACACCGCGCTCGGCAATCTCATGCATCAACCGCGTGCGGATTTGCATTTCCACGCGCATGTGATGTGGACCAATCACGATCGTATGCAGCGAGCGATAGTCATTCTGCTTCGGCGTTGAGATATAATCCTTGAACTTGTCCGGCACCGCGCGCCATTTCCGGTGCACAATCCCAAGCGTACGATAACAGTGGTCAACCGTATCCACCAAGACACGAAACGCAAAAATGTCGGACAACATGTCAAGCGACAGGTGCTTTCGTTCCATCTTCCGCCAGATCGAATAGGCCCGCTTTTCACGCCCCTGCACAGTTGCCTTGATGCCGAAGCGATCAAGCAGGACGAACATGGTCTCCTCAATCTCCTTCAGCACATTGCCGCTTTCGTCATGCAAGCGGTCCAGCCGCTCCTGAATGATCTTGTTGGCATCGGGATTGAGAATCTTGAATGAAATATCTTCAAGCTCGTCACGAATAAGCTGCATGCCCATCCGGCCTGCAAGTGGCGCGTAAATATCCATCGTCTCTTGCGCGATGCGAATTTTCTTGTCGGGCGCCACAAATTCCAGCGTGCGCATGTTGTGCAGGCGATCTGCCAATTTTACCAGCAGCACCCGCACATCCTTGGACATCGCGAGCAACAACTTGCGCAGGTTCTCAGCCTGCGTTGCTTCCTTGGTGACAAGATCAAGCTTCTTGATCTTGGTCAGCCCATCTACGAGGGCGGCAATCTCCGGACCGAACTTGTCGAGAATATCTTGATGTGTGGCCTCGGTGTCCTCAACCGTATCATGCAACAACGCCGCAACAATCGTGGCGTCATCGAGCTTCATCTCGGCAAGGATTGCAGCCACTTCCAATGGGTGGTTGAAATACGCTTCACCCGACGCCCGCTGCTGCCCGCCATGTGCCTTCATGGCATAGACATAAGCGCGGTTCAGAAGGTCCTCATTGGCCTCCGGATCATACCGCGTAACCCGCTCAACAAGTTCATACTGACGCATCATGGCGGGGGCAATGTAGCCTAAGTCACACTGATGTAAACAAAAAGGCCGGGGAAAACCCGGCCTTTCAAAATTCTTGTGAGATTAAACTCAATAACCGTTGCGCTGGCTACCTGGGCTTTCGGCTGGTGGCATGTCTTCGAGACCGCGCAGCAGGTCTTCTTCAGACATGCGTTCGAATTCGCCGCTCTCTTCCACATCACCGGAAATGACTTCTCCGCCGGAGGTCAGCAATGGTACTTCCGTGGCTTCCGGCTCATCAACTTCAACATGCTTCTGCATGGCGTGAATGAACTCTTCGCGGAGATCGTCCTTGTTGACGGTTTCGCCAGCGATTTCACGAAGCGACACAACCGGATCCTTGTCATTGTCGCGGTCGATCGTCAGCGGCGTGCCTTGCGACAACAAACGCGCACGGTGCGATGCGAGCAATACAAGTTCAAAACGGTTTGGAAGCTTGTCGATGCAGTCTTCAATCGTAACGCGCGCCATGCCGTCTCCAGTTCAGGTTAACAAAGTCCAAAGTTGGTGCGGTCGAGAGGACTCGAACCTCCACGAGTTTCCCCGTTACCACCTCAAGGTAGTGCGTCTACCAATTCCGCCACGACCGCACAGTTACTTTGGACTGCGGGCGGGTCATTAACAGCACCGTTTCACAAACGCAACCCCTTCGCACGAATTCGATAGGGTTAACGAAACGCGTTGAAATTGCAGACATTTGCGACGCCTGTCTGAACCGCATCGCAAGGCAATGCGGCTATCCTGTGACCAAGAACAAGACAAGCAACATGTCACTCCGAAAAAACCAGGGACGTCAAAATGAAAATCAACCAAGCCCTCGCGGCATTGCTGCTGGGAACAGCATTGTCAGCGACCGGGTTGCAAGCCGAGGCCAAGCCCGTGGACATCTTGTCCAAGCCAGCTTCAAATTTCGCATCCGAGCATGGGCCGACATTGCCACCGATTGGATATGTGAACTTCTGTTTCGAGAACCCGAACGATTGCGTCTCGCGCGTCAACCCGTTTATGCCCGCTGCCGTCACCATGACGCCCGCACTTTTGCAGAAGCTGTTTCGCGTCAACGCCTACGTCAATGAAAAGATTGAACCGGTATCAGACCAGGACCACTTCGGAACGCCCGAGCGCTGGACTTATCCGGTTTCGTCGAAAGGCGACTGCGAAGATTACGTGCTGCTGAAAAAGCAGATGCTGGCAGCACAGGGCATTCCCGATCGCGCACTGCGCATCACCGTCGTTCTGGATGAGCGCGGCGAAGGCCATGCCATTCTCACAATCCCAACAAGCGATGGCGACTATGTGCTCGACAATCGCCGCGATGATATTTTGCGTTGGAATGCAACGAAATACACATTCCTCAAGCGCCAGTCCGATCAAAATCCGCGCCAGTGGGTTTCGCTCAAGGCCAATGAACCTGTTGCCTCAGGCACGCTTTCAGGATCGCAAGCGCAATGATGAATTGAGATAGGCCCGGTCGGCGTCCCCCCATCCCCAACCGCCGGGCTTCCTGGAGCCGACACCACCCCACCTGGTGTCGGCTCCTTTTTTCTAATGCACTGACTCAACTGATTTTTCTTGATTGTGTCCCAACCGCCACAATCGTTAACCAAGTCTTAAAACGGTTGCCTGCCGCACCTTGCGCGCAGACTCCGACTATGAGACTATTAACGGACTGTTAACGAGTAGGGTCGGTTGCGTAATGGTTCGTTTGTTGGCTTCAGTAAGTGTGTTTGTGGCAATAGTCGGTGGTTCATCATTCGCGTTGGCCACTGAAAACCTTGGCTCCTCCAAGTCAGCCCTGGAATACGGCACGACTTTGCCGCCCATTGGCTACGTCAAGTTCTGCGCCTCCAATCCTGACGAGTGCAAAAAGAAAAACTTGGCATCCAACAAGCTTGAACTCTCATCGGAAACTTGGCACCAACTTTTCCAGGTGAATGCTTCTGTCAATGAACAGATCAAGCCAATAAGTGACCAGGATCTTTACGGCACGCCTGAGCTTTGGACTTTTCCTGCCACCGCTGGCGATTGCGAAGACTACTTGCTGCTCAAAAAGCGCTACCTCGAGGCGATGGGCTTTTCCCCTTCTAACCTGCTCATCACAGTTGTCCTGGATGAAAAAGGTGAAGGCCACGCTGTATTGACGGTTGCGACCAGGGACGGCGACTACATTCTTGATAACCGTCGCAACGACATTCTTTTGGCAAATGACACAAACTACACTTTCCTCAAGCGCCAGTCGCGCAAAAGCCCGATCCAGTGGGTTAGCTTGCGCAAGAACAAGTCGGCCCCGAGCAATGTGGCCGTGACCAAGCCTTAATTCTGTTGGGTCAATCCGATTGAAAATCTCTGCCAATTCTTCTGGTAGTTTATAGCCGCGCTTTCAATCGTGTTACGCGCAGATTGATCAAGAACCCGGATCACCTTTCCAGGCGCGCCAATCACAAGTGATCCATCCGGGATGACTTTGCCTTCCGGGATCAGCGCGTTGGCACCTATGAGGCAATGTTTGCCTATCTGCGCATGGTTCAAAACTGTTGCGCCCATACCAATCAGTGATCCATCGCCGACAGTGCATCCGTGCAAGATTGCACCATGTCCAATAGTGCAATTCCGTCCGATCGTTAGTGACGCACCAATATCAGTATGAAGCACACAACGGTCTTGAATGTTTGATCCCTCCCCCACTTCGATCCACTCATTGTCGCCTCGAAGCACAGCACCAAACCAAACACTCGTCATCGGCAGCAGTCGCACCTTGCCAATCAAGTCTGCAGATGCCGCAATCCAAAACTCTTTCGAAGCAGGCATCTCTGGGGATTGGCCATCTAAGGCATAAACAGGCATCAGGCATTCCTTGTGATCGACGGAGACCGAGCGCAGAACTATGATATGTTAAACAGCGTGGTAAGTACCAGGACGCCTTGGAAGAAGCTCCAGACAAAACCAAGCCCCAAATAGCCGATAGCCAGCGGTGAACGTTCCATCATCCAGCCAAAAGCTCCCGTGAAAAGCATCGTAGGGGCACAAACGACGACGACAAGCACCCGTATGGGAACCAGAAAATCAGACTCAGCAAGCATGGCAAGCGTAGGAGGTTCATCCGCCAAAATTCCCCAAACTGACGAGACAATTCCGGACACGACTAAGCCAACCAAGAAAGCAAGCAAGTAAGCCAGCCCAATCATCTCCTGCTCCGTCATATACCCATCCCTTGCGTCCCAGACTGGAACAGTCAGGGCATCAGGATCAGACAGAGCAAGAAGCAGACCTATTCGAGGTCGATTTCCAGGATGGCCATCGAGAAATTATAAGACAGTTCGCCATCTTCATCGTCGCGATAGATGACGCCGATGAATTCCTCGCCGAGGAAGACTTCGCCGGAATCCTTCTTCTGCGGACGCACCTTCACGGCTAGCGCTGCATTATCGAAAGTCTTGCGCAGATATTTTGTGAGCTTGGCAATTTCGTCGGGCTTCAAGATGGTCTCCTGCTTTGGTGAAAAGCTGTTAGACGAAAACCCTGCCCAACTGCAATGACGTTTCAGACAGAAGTCTTGTCCTCGTCAACCTCGCCCTCAAGTTGCTGGTTCATGGCGCGTGCCGGTTCCTCGCAGCCCGCTTTGCCAACAACTCGCGCAGGCACACCCGCAACCGTACTGTTAGGCGGCACATCGCGCAACACAACCGAGCACGCAGCAACCCGCGAGCAGTGGCCAATCTCGATATTGCCGAGAACCTTCGCCCCCGCCCCGATCAAAACGCCGTGGCGAATTTTTGGATGCCGATCACCGGATTCCTTGCCGGTGCCACCTAGCGTCACCCCTTGCATGATCGAAACATTGTCCTCGATCACACAAGTTTCACCAATCACGATATCATGGCCATGATCGATCATGATGCCCTTGCCGATCTTGGCACTGGGATGAATATCGAGCGTCGAAATCATCGAAACACGGCTCTGCAGATAATATGCAAAATCCTTACGACCCAAATTCCACAAGCGATGCGCCATGCGATGTGTCTGTAGCGCCTGATAGCCCTTGAAATATAAAAGCGGATCAAGATAACGATGGCAGGCCGGATCGCGATCAAAGGTCGCCGTCAGATCAGCCCGCGCGGCATGGCCAATCGCAGGCTCTGCCGCGAGCGCATCGCGAAAGGCATTCACAACCGCATCAGCTGCAACATCAGCATTGCCAAGCCTTTGCGCCAGGCGATGAATCAGCGCTTCTTCAAAGCCATCATGCGAAAGCACAGATGAAAAAATGAACCCGCCAAGCGAAGGTTCTGCTTTTACAGCCTCTTCCGCTTCTTTGCGCAGCCGATCCCACACAGGATCGATCTTTTCGACGGGTTTAACATTGACATCACGCATCACTGGCTACTCCTGCACATCTTATATCACATGAAAGCTCATATGGGGAGGACCAACCGGATGACCAAATCCTGATTACTTTTCCGCAAAAAAGGCCACAACTTCGCGCTTATAGGTAAGATCGCCAACCGCACTCATGTGGTCCTTGCCGGGAAGCGAAATTCCAACTGCTCCCGGGATTGCTGCAACCAGCGGACCAATGTCACCGGCGAGTTCGTCCTTGTCACCCGCAACCACCATCACCGGTCGCTTTACTTTCGCGAGCGCCTCTTCCTTGATCCTGACGCGCGACGAGCGGATGCAAGCCGCAAGAGCTTTTAGATCGCCCCCCGTGCGCATCGCGAATATCCTGAATGCGCGCCCCGCAAGATCGGTAACACCTGTCAAACTATCGGCTTCAAGTGCAGCAGCAATTTCAGTCGATCCCGGCACACCGCTGATCATCCGTTCCGCGAGGCCTCCCAGCACCGCACGGCGCACCCGAGCGTGATGATTGATCAGCATGAACGCCGTGATCCGCGCACCCATCGAATACCCCATCACATCCACCTCAGCGATGCCGAGATGATCGAGCAAACGAGCCGCATCATCCGCCATGATTGGTGCCGAGTACTGTGCAGAATCGTAAAGCTTTTCGCTGGCCCCGTGGCCGCGATTATCGATGGCAATGACTTGCCGCCCCGCTTCAATGAGTGTCTTGAACCAGCCAGTCTCGCGCCAGTTGACCAAGGCATTGGAAGCAAAACCGTGGATCAAGAACACAGGCGGCCCCTCGCCCTCCACGTAGTAAGCGATTTCAACACCAGCTGAATTGAATTTGTGCATGGCCAAGCCGTTATGCTATCCGCATTATGAAATCAAAGCCGAAACGTCGAGGATCAACATGGCCACTGGTGCAACCCCACATTTCCACAACACGATGGGCGTTCCGAAAATCGCAATTGGTGCCAAGGAGTTCATGTGCATCGGCGCCAAGCCACCTTTTGATCATCCACATGTGTTTCTCGACATGGGCGCAGGCGATGAAATCATCTGCCCATATTGCTCGACGCTGTATGTGCATGACGAGGCGCTGCATGGTGCCGAGGCACGTCCAGCCGAAGCAACATGGCGCGACAAGGCCGCTTGATCGCATATCATGAAAGCCTCGCTCTCTCTTGCTGAAGCGCGGCGCATTGCATTAGTGGCGCAAGGCTTTGGCCAGGACCGCGACAAGTCCGTGACCTGGGCTGGTATGGCGCGCGAATTGAAGCGGCTTCACCTCCTGCAAATCGATAGCGTGAATGTGCTGGTGCGCTCGCACTACATGCCACTGTTTTCGCGGCTCGGCAGTTACAGTCAGGACATTCTCGATAAGCGTTCGCTCAACAAAACCAATCGCGCGTTGTTTGAATGTTGGGCGCATGAAGCAAGCTTGGTGCGCATGGAACTTTATCCTTTGATGCGCTGGCGCATGGAGCGCGCCAAAAATGGCGAAGGCATCTATCGCCAAATGGCCAATTTCGCGCGTGAAGAAAAAGCTTTTCTGAAGAACACGCTTGCCCACGTCGAAAAACATGGCGCAACGGCGCAAAGCGATTTGCCGGGTAAACACAAAGGTGAAGGTGGTTGGTGGGGTTGGAGCAAGGGCAAACTCGCACTTGAAACATTGTTCGCGCGTGGCGAATTGACAACATCCCATCGCAACGGCTTCGAACGGTTTTACGATTTGCCAGAGCGCGTGATTGCGCCCCAGATTTTTGAAGCATCTGCCACGGCACAACGCGATGCCGTGCGCGAATTGACGAGGCTTTCTGCCGAGGCCCTTGGCGTGGGCACTGCCTTTGATCTTCGCGATTATTTCCGCTTGCCCGTGGCTGAAGCGCGCCAAGGTCTGCAGGACTGTCTTGACGCAGGCGATATTGAACAAGTTGCAGTCGACGGCTGGAAAGCGCCAGCTTTCGTACCAAATGGCTTGAAAATCCCACGAACAGCAGGCGGTACGTGCTTGGTCTCGCCCTTCGATCCTATCGTGTGGGACCGCGACCGGGCCGAACGTCTCTTCAACTTTCACTACAGGATTGAACTCTACACCCCTGAATCAAAACGCAAATTCGGTTACTATGTTTTGCCGTTCCTGCATGAAGGCGCCTTCGCCGGACGCCTCTGCCTGAAAGCCGACCGCGCAACATCAACGCTCCGCGTCAACACTTGCCACGGCGAGCCTGGGGTCCAACACGCGGAGACAGTTGAGGTATTGGCAGTTGAAGTGCGACGTATGGCCGATTGGCTCGGATTGCAAAACATCGCTGTGTCAAGCAAAGGCGATCTTGCCAAACCGCTGTCTCGAATAATTGGTGCGGGCGGCCGGACTTGAACCGGCACAGGATTGCTCCCAACGGATTTTAAGTCCGGTGCGTCTACCATTTCGCCACGCCCGCTAGCGTGAACCTCGATCTAAAACGAAGCCATGAGATTCACAAGCTGCAGATTCACAAGCTGCATCAGAGCTTGCGCCAGCCCCGGCATTTTCCTTGCGCTTGCAGTTCCGTTGCCATGGTGCTTGTTGCTTCAACAGCCTTCGCCAGCATCGCATCATCGCGTGAACGCAGCACCAGATTGGTTGCAAAACCATGCGGTGTTTCGAACGGGTATGAACCAATCACCACACCTTCATGTGCATCCTGAATTTCTTTGAGCGGTTTGGCCACGTCCCCTTCCCCGCCCAGAAATTCAATCGTTGCCGATTGCATTTTGATGCCTTGGGTTAAAGTCGGTGCGATTTCATCCATCATCGCATTCATCACCTTGGGAACCCCCGCCATCACATGCACATTGCCGATACGAAAACCGGGGGCAGCAGACACCGAGTTGTAAATCAATGTTGCACTTTCCGGCACACGCGCCATGCGCATGCGGGCCTCATTCGGCTCGCGCCCGATCTTTAAGAAATGCGCTTCGAGGATTTTCACCGCTTCAGGGTGATGCGAGATGCCGACACCAAACGCTTTCGCAATCGCATCCGCTGTAATATCATCATGCGTAGGGCCAATGCCACCCGTCGTGAATACATAAGTGTATTTCCCACGTAACGCATTCACACCCTCAACGATTGCATCTTCCTCATCGGAAACAACCCGGGCCTCCTTGAGATCAATCCCGAGTGCCGTCATGTAATCGGCAATAAAGCCGAGGTTCTTGTCCTTGGTGCGACCCGAGAGAACTTCATCACCGATCAAAAGAACGGCGGCTGTTGGAACTTGATTCATGTGTTACTCCCACCCCACTCTCTGCCAGATTGACCTCAGCGTTGCCACCTGCGAAAAGACTTTGCGATGACCAAAACTACCCATGACTCGAAAAATGTTCACATCCGCCTGCATGGGCCGGAAGCGTTTGCGCATATGAGAAAAGCCGGTGCACTTGCAGCCCAATGCCTCGACGTGCTGGTTACCGAAGCAAAACCTGGTGTAACAACAGCGCATCTCAACAAGCTCTGCGCGGAATTCGCGCGCGACCACAAGGCCATTCCGGCAACCGTGGGCTATCGTGGCTATCGCTATGCGATTTGTACCTCCATCAATCACGTCGTTTGTCACGGTATGCCAAACGACAAACCGCTGCTGGATGGAGACATCGTAAACATCGACGTGACACTGATTGTTGATGGCTGGTACGGCGATACGAGCCGCATGGCGATGATCGGCAATGTCAATCGCAAGGCCGAACGACTGGTTGAACTCACCTATGAAGCCCTGATGCGTGGCATCCAGGCGGTAAAGCCCGGTGCGCATTTAGGCGATGTCGGTCACGCGATTGAAAGCTTTGCCACTGCTGAGCGTTGCACTGTAGTGCGCGATTTCTGCGGCCACGGCCTGGGCCAGGTGTTTCATGATCACCCCAACGTCTTGCACTACGGCAAAAAAGGCGAAGGAGTTTTGTTGAAACCCGGCATGTTGTTCACGATCGAACCAATGATCAATCTCGGCAAGCCACAAGTTAAGGTCTTGGGCGATGGCTGGACAGCGGTCACGCGCGACAAGTCACTTTCAGCCCAGTTTGAACACACAGTAGGCGTGACAGAGAACGGTGTTGAGATTTTTACGCTCTCGCCCAAGGGCTTGCACTGCCCGCCCTATAACACCTGATCAATGACACACGACGAGGCAACGCGGAAATTGCTTACGGGCCATCGTGAACGCCTGCGCGAACGATTTGTTGAAGGTGGCTCAGATGCAATGCCATACTATGAATTGCTGGAGCTCGTGCTGTTTCGCGCCATTCAACGCGCCGATACCAAACCGATAGCAAAGGGTCTGCTGCTGCGCTTTGGCAGTTTCGCTGAAGTAATCTCAGCACCCCGCGAGCGCCTGATGGATGTTGAAGGTGTTGGCGAGGCAGTCGTTACGGAATTGAAAATTGTGCAGGCCGCTGCACTGCGATTGGCGCGGGGACAAGTTCGGAAAAAGCCTGTGCTCTCGTCTTGGCAGGCAATCTTGGATTACTGCCATTCAGCAATGGCATTTGAAGAGCGCGAACAGTTTCGCTTGCTGTTTCTCGACAAAAAAAACCAGCTACTGTCAGATGAAGTTCAGCAAAAGGGCACAGTCGATCACACGCCAGTCTATGTCCGTGAAGTGATGAAACGTGCACTCGAGCTCTCAGCCTCGGCCATCATCCTCGTACACAATCACCCATCGGGCGATCCCACACCATCGATGGCCGATGTCGACATGACCAAGAAAATTATTTCGGCAGCGGACAAGCTTGCAATAATAATTCACGATCACATTGTGATCGGGAGAAACGGCCACGTCAGCTTCAGGGCGCAAGGCCTGCTGTAAGCTGAGCGAGTGCCTCTGGTGTGTCGGCATCCATCAGTACGCCGACTTCCTCAACGACAATTTCAACGGCTTCAGATTTGAACTGCGCAATCAGGGAACGAGCCCCCTTGTCACCCACCAGAGACGTCAGCACATCAAAGTGCTCCGCACCCCACAAAACAGGATTACCCCACTCGCCTTGGTGAACCGGCACGATGATGTTGCGATGCTCGGTTGGGTTAAACGCTGCGATCATCCGATCAATTACTTGCGATGGAACACGCGGCATATCACCAAGGCACACGATCACAGCATCAGCTTTCCCCGCCGCCTGCACCCCAACCCGCAATGACGTTGACAACCCATCTGCAAATTCGGGATTGTGCACCACTTTGGTATTCAGGTTTTGAAGTGCAGCGCCAACTTCCTCAGACTGATGCCCTGTGACGACAACAACTTCATCAACGCCAGAGGCCAAAACGTTTTCAACTGTGGCACGTAGCATTGGCTTGCCGTGGTAATCGGCCAGCATTTTATTGGCCCCCATGCGCGACGATTTTCCAGCAGCCAGCACAATCGCGATAACGCGCGGAGCCGAGGGTTTATCCTGTTCGCGCGGCATCGGGCGCGATGGAATTTCGGCAAGAAGACCACCAACCCCCATATCCATGATGTCCGCAGGCAGCACGTCAATACCAGCAGCTACGCGCTCCAACACCCAATCAAAACCATTGCGCTTGGGCGAGCGGGCGCAAGACGGAATGCCGATAACTGGCGTGGCATCAAACTGGCCGAGCATTAACAGATTACCAGGATCAACCGGCATGCCGAGATGCGTAACCGCGCCACCTGCAGCAACAAGCCCAGCAGGAATAACATCGCCGCGATCAACAATGGCCGAAGCCCCAAAAATCAAAATCAGATCTGCTGCATTGAATTGCTTGATCGCGTCAGCAACGGCGGCCTGCTGGTGCGGAACCACAACCACCGAAGCAAGCGCCAGACCCAGTGCCTTCAATCGTTCAGAAATCGCAGTTTCAGATTTCGCAATAATCGAAGCTTTGGTCTGCAGCAGCGAAGTGATGATCAGATGAATGTTGCGTTTCTGAAACCCCTTCACTTGCAGCAACGGCGCATCACCGATAATAGTCAATGCCTGATCAAGGACTGTACGCGGTGTAGCGAACGGAATGATCTTCACCGTCGCCACCATTTGCTTTTGCGTCACAACTTCAAAGTTTGGCAAGGTGGCAATCGTCAGACTCTCGTGCAGATGGTTGATCGCTTTGATCCGTGTGTGATCGACAATCAACAAACCCGGAGCCGTTGCATGCAAATTGGCGCGACCTGTGAAAGCTTCCTGCGCCTTGGTGCCCCGCCCTGCAATAGCGAGCGCAACACGCCGCGCGGCTTCGTCTTCCGGCACATCACCCGCTTCGATCTGTGCAACGATGACTTCGAGAATGTTGTTGGACTGGAGTGCGGCAACGTCAATCGCTGAAAGCACACGGCCTTTCTTGAACGTCGCCTCACCGCACTTCACGCCATGCCCAAGGATCAAGCCAAGAGCTGCGCTGGTTTCGATTGCACCAAATTTCATAGCCCGATCCGCAAGGCCTTCGTCAATTGCGCCATGATTGAAATTGCAATTTCTGCCGCACCCACAGCACCAATCGATAACCCAATCGGGCCTGCGATCCGGGCCTGCGTAGCCTCGTCAAATCCACGTGCCTTCAAACGCTCGACGCGGCCTGCATGAGTTTTATTTGATCCCAATGCACCAATGTAAAACACTTCAGACTTGAGTGCCAGTTCCAGCGCCGGATCATCAATCTTGGGATCATGCGTGAGCGCAACAAACGCAGTGCGCTGATCAAGCCCAATCTTCGGGATGACCTCATCCGGCCATTCGGCATGCAGCGAAATATCCGGAAAGCGTGCACCCGTGGCAAAGGCACCACGCGGATCGACAACCCACACATCATAACCTGCAGCTCGTGCCATCGGGATCAACGCCTGCGCGATCAGTACTGCACCTGTGATCACCAGACGCAAAGGTGGATTATGAATGGTGATGAAACGGTCGCCCTCAACACCCGACTTGTCAAACCGAAACGCCTTGTCGAGCACCTCATCACTGCGCGCTTCTTCGCGCGTAATCAAACGCTGCTTCCCACTTGCAAGATCAGTGACAACAGCTACGGCCCGCCGCGCGCGCTTGGCTTCCAGAATTTCTGCTAGTAGTGCAGGTTTCAAGCCACAGGCTCCACCAGAATGCGAATTTTACCGCCACAGGCGAGGCCAACTTTCCAGGCCGTCTCATCAGCAACCCCATAGTTCAGAATTTTGTGCGCGCCAGTTTCAATTGCCTCTTGCGCCTGAGTGATCACATCGCCTTCAACACAGCCACCAGAAACAGCGCCCATGAAATTACTATCGTGATCAATCACCAGCTGCGATCCAACAGGCTGCGGTGCCGAGCCCCAGGTTTCAATCACAGTCGCAAGCGCCACCTTGCGACCCTCGTCAAGCCATTGTTGTGCAGTTTCGAGAATGTCAGTCATGAGCTTTCACCCTTTCAATCCACTTCTTCGGATCATGCGCGGGCCCGCGCGGCTTCGCAAGTGTGCTCGCCAGATCGGCAAGTGAGTTAAGGCTGTGCACCGGGCGAAATTCGTCGACGAAAGGCATCATCACACGGATACCACCAGCCTTGGCTTCGAATCCGTCATAGCGCAACAGCGGATTAAGCCAGATGATACGTTTGGCCGAGCGACGCAGGCGTTGCATCTCAGCTTCAAGAGTTTCGATGCCTTCGCGATCAAGTCCATCGGTCATGAGAAGCACATGAGCACCCTGCCCCAGCACGCGCCTCGCCCACTTGAAATTGAACTCGCGTAAGCTGGTGCCGATGCGTGTGCCTCCGGACCAATCCTTGACCGACGCCGAGACTTTGTTCATCGCCTCGTCAATGTCCTTCCGTTTGAGCTCACGCGTGATGTTGGTAAGGCGCGTGCCAAACAGAAAAACCGAAACGCGATCACGATCATTGGTCAATGTGTGCAGGAAGTGCAGGAACATGCGGCTGTAGTTGGAGCATGAGCCGGAAATATCGCAGAGCACCACCAGCGGTGGCTCACGCATGCGCCGCGTCTTTCGGGCAAGTGCTACCGATTGACCGCCACTGCGAATGGTGGATTGCAAGGTCCGGCGCATGTCGATCTTTGCACCACGCGATGAAGCACGAAAGCGCCGCATCTTCACTTCGACGCGATTCATGCGGAGATTAGCCAAGGCGCGCTGTGCCTCGTTCTGTTCAGTCACAGTCATTTGCTCGAAGTCTTTCGATCGCAGCAATTCATCCGCAGAAGCGGTGAAAGTTGCGTCGATTTCCAGCTCGTCTTTCTTGGGCTGGTTTTGGCTTGGCGCATCATTCTGATCGAACATCGCTTCGGCGAGGCGACGAAAACCGGGATCCTTTTTCTTCTCATGCGGTTTGCGCGCAATCTGATGGTACATCAGCTGCATTAACTGCTGCAGCATTTTGGGTTTCTTCCAGAACACGTGGAAAGCCTGTGAGAAAAGTTCGCTTTGCTCGTGGCGTGTCACAAACACCGCATGCAGTGTCCAGTAAAAATCCTCGCGCTTGCGAAGTGGCCCGGCAACTGCAGCGTCAAGTGCATCAATCACGGCACCTGACCCAACAGGAATACCAGCCTCGCGGAGCACGCGGGCAAAATGCATGATATTCTCGGCAAGGTGGCCTGTAATGGCGCGATTGGAATTGGCAGCCTGAGCGAGCACTTACACCCGCCCCATCGTCCGCAGCTCTTCCTTTACCTGATCAAGAATGCGCTTGGCCTCGGAGCCTTCCATCCGCGAAATGTCATCCTGGTATTTGAGTAACACACCAAGCGTGTCATTCACCGTTTGCGGATCGAGTGTCACTGCATCTAGCTCGTGCAGCGCTGAGACCCAATCTAGCGTTTCGGCGACGCCGGGTGCTTTGTAGATATCGCCCTCGCGCAATGCCTTTACAAAACCCACAACTTCCTTGGCAAGTTCCTTCGAGGCCTTGGGCCGTTTCATCTGGATGATGGCAACTTCGCGTGCTGCATCTGGATAGCCAACCCAATGATAGAGGCAGCGGCGCTTCAACGCGTCATGCACTTCACGGGTGCGATTGGAGGTGATGATGACAATCGGCGGCTCCTTCGCCTTCACCGTGCCGAGTTCGGGAATGGTCACCTGAAAGTCGGAGAGAATTTCGAGAAGAAACGCTTCAAATGCTTCATCGGTGCGATCCAATTCATCAATCAGCAAAATGGGTGCACCACCTTCATCCCCTTCGAGCGCCTGCAACAGCGGCCGCTTGATCAGGAATTTTTCGGCGAAAACATCGCTGCCAAGCTTGTCCCTGTCGATTGCCCCTGATGCTTCGGCCATGCGGATTTCGATCATCTGTGCGGGGTAGTTCCATTCGTAAACGGCTGACGAAACATCAAGCCCTTCATAGCACTGCAGGCGTATCAGTTTACGACCAAGCGCTGCGGCCAGCACCTTGGCAATTTCAGTTTTTCCAACGCCTGCTTCACCTTCAAGGAACAACGGCCGCCCCATCTTGAGGGCGAGATAAACCACAGTCGCTAGATCGCGGCCCGCGATATAGTCAGAGGCTTTGAGCAGATCGAGTGTGGCATCGATGGAGGATGGGATTTTCATGCTGCGACCCGTTTGATTTTGATTTTGGCCGCAGTCTTTCTCAACTGTGCGAGATCATACGCCATCTGCAAACGCAGCCAGTGTTCAGCGGTTCCGCCAAAAGCCTTTTCCAGTCGAATGGCCATCTCAGGCGAAATACCAGCACTCCCATTAACGAGGTTTGACAAGGCTTGTCGGGTTACACCGAGAGCATCAGCACCTGCCGTCACACTGAGACCCGCAGCCTCGAGGCAATCGAATTTCACAATTTCGCCGGGATGCGGTGGGTTCTTCATAGTCACTTTGCTGTGCTCCTAGTGGTAATCGACATAATCAACATCTGCTACGCTTGTTCCATCAAATCGGAACACTATTCTCCAATTTCTATTGACTACAATGCTCCAAAATCCCGCCATGTCACCTGTCAATTCGTGCAAGCCAAAGCCAGGTTGTCGAAGATCGTCAGGGCCTTCTGCCTGATCCAGTGCGAAAAGCACGCGCCTGATTTTGGCAGCGAACGCAGGTGGCAAACCTTTGGTCGTGCCAGTCGCATACGATCTCTCAAGCACTTTCGAACGAAAAGAAGTGATCACTGACAATCCGTAAAGTGATAATTGACACTTGCCAAATTCGGTAGTCAAAAAGGCCCGCAAGGGTTTATCCTTGCGGGCCTGATGTGGATTGTCGGCGCTTACTTCGCAGCGGCAACGGCGCGGCGCGCCATCACTGTGATCAGATGAGCGCGATAGGCAGCAGATCCATGCATGTCAGCGTTCACGCCTTTCGGCGAAACCTTGATGCCTGCGATTGCAGCTTCCGAAAAATCCTTCTCGAGCGCCTGCTCCATCGCTGGAATGCGGAACACGCCGGGGCCTGCACCCGTCACAGCCACACGCACCGCACCCTTTGCATCTTGCGATACAAAAACACCGACCATCGCATAGAGCGAGGCAGGATTAGGGAACTTCGCGTAAGCCGCGCGCTTCACCACGGGGAATTCCACAGCGGTCACGATCTCATTTCCCTTGAGGGCGGTTGAGAACATGCCAGTGAAATACTTGTCCGCAGCGATCTTGCGCGAGTTCGTATGGATTGTCGCACCAAGGCCGAGCGCAGCAGCAGGATAATCCGCTGCAGGATCGTTGTTGGCAATCGAGCCGCCAATCGTGCCGCGATGGCGCACTTGCGGATCGCCAATGCCACCAGCAAGCGCTGCAAGACCGGGAATGGCTTTCGCCAAGGCCTTGTCACCAGCCACTTCAGCATGGGTGGTACCAGCCTTCACAACAACACTTTTGGCCGAAGCCTTGATGCCGCTGTTCTTGGCACCCGAAAGATCGATGATGTGCGAGGGGCTAGCAAGCCCCTGCTTCATCGTCGGGATCAGGGTCATGCCACCAGACAAGAGTTTGGCACCCTTGGTCTTGGCGAGCTTCACCGCTGCCGGGATCGAGGTGGGTTTATGATATCCAAAGTTTTCCATTTTTGTTTTCTCCCCGACTTATTCTGCGGCAATGCGTTTGGATTGCAGTGTTTCCCAAATGCGTAAAGGTGTTGCTGGCATAGCGATGTCCTTGACGCCAAGGGCATCAGTGACAGCGTTGATGACGGCAGGTGGCGAACCAATCGCACCAGCTTCACCACAGCCCTTCATGCCCAACGGATTGCTGGGGCATGGGGTGCAGGTGAAACCAAGCTTGAAGTTTGGCACATTGGCAGCACGCGGCATCTGGTAGTCCATGTAGGAACCCGTCAGCAGCTGGCCAGACTCATCGTCATAGACGCAACCTTCATGCAGGGCTTGACCAATACCTTGCACAATGCCGCCATGGACCTGACCTTCAACGATCATCGGATTGATCAGGTTTCCGAAATCGTCAACGCAAGTATAGTTGGCAATCGTCGTCTCACCCGTGTCCGGATTGATTTCAACCTCGCAGATATGCACACCTGCAGGGAACACGAAGTTCGAAGGATCGTGGAAGGCGCTTTCCTTCAAGCCAGGCTCGATTTCATTCGAGTTGAACTTGTGCGCGACATAGGCCGAGAGTGCGACTTCGCCGAACGCCATCTTCTTGTCCGTACCCTTCACAGTGAAGGTGCCGTTCTTGAATTCGATGTCATCGGCTGAAGCTTCCATGACGGCAGCTGCAACTTTTTTCGCCTTGGCTTCGATCTTGTCGAGGGCTTTCGAAATTGCGTGCATGCCGACAGCGCCGGAGCGCGAGCCATATGTACCCATGCCGAACTGCACCTTGTCCGTATCGCCATGAACAATCGAGACGTTGTTGATATCAACGCCGAGACGATCCGAGACGAGCTGGGCAAAGGTTGTTTCGTGGCCCTGGCCATGGCTGTGCGAACCCGTGAGAATTTCGACAGAACCAACCGGGTTCACGCGCACTTCTGCGGATTCCCAAAGACCAACACCGGCACCCAGTGAACCAACCGCAGCTGACGGTGCGATACCACAGGCTTCGATGTAAGCTGAGATACCAATGCCGCGCAGCATGCCCTTCGCAGAGCTTGCAGCTTTACGAGCCTTGAAGCCCTTGTAGTCGGCAATTTCCATCGCCTTGTCGAGCGAGGCTGCATAATCGCCTGCGTCATAGGTCATGATGACCGGTGTTGCGTGTGGGAACTGCGTGATGAAATTGCGACGCCTGAACTCTGTCGGATCCATCCGCAATTCACGTGCAGCAGTTTCGACGAGACGTTCAACCACATAAGTGGCTTCCGGGCGCCCTGCCCCACGATACGCATCAACTGGTGCAGTGTTTGTGTAAACCGCATCAACTTCTGCATAGATCGTCGGGATATTGTATTGTCCCGATAGCAGTGTTGCATAAAGGTAAGTGGGAACTGCGCTGGAGAAGGTCGAGAGGTAAGCACCCATCGCAGCAATCGTGTGAACACGCAGACCAATGATCTTGCCCGATGCATCGACGGCAAGTTCTGCCTTGGTCACGTGATCGCGTCCATGCGCATCCGATAGGAAGGCTTCGGTGCGTTCAGCAGTCCACTTGATTGGACGACCACCGATGCGCTTTGACGCCCACAGGCAAACCACTTCTTCAGCATAAATGAAGATCTTCGAACCAAAGCCACCACCGACGTCTGGCGCAATGACGCGCAGCTTATGCTCAGGGCACAGGCCGTGGAACGCCGAAATCACGAGACGCGCAACGTGCGGGTTCTGCGAAGTGGTGTAGAGCGTATAGTGATCATCGCCTGCATTGTAGGAACCAATCGCAGCGCGTGGCTCCATGGCGTTCGGGATCAGACGGTTGTTGACGATGTCAAGCTTTGTGACATGAGCCGCACGCGAAAACGCATCCTTGGTCTTGTCCTGGTCCCCAATTGACCAGTTGTAGACGCGGTTGTCGTTCGCAACATCGTGAACCTGCGCCTTCGACTTCATCGCCTTGGCCGCATCGACAACATGCGGCAGCACATCATACGAAACGGCGACTGCACCAGCAGCGGCTTTCGCCTGCGCCTTGGTTTCAGCAACAACAACTGCAACGTGATCGCCGACGTAGCGCACTTTACCATCGGCCAAAATCGGATGCGGTCCTGCCTTCATCGGCGAGCCATCCTTCGAATGGATCATCCAGCCGCAAATCAATCCGCCGATCTTGTCTTCTTTCACATGCTCTGCCGTGAACACGCCGAGCACGCCTGGCATTTTCGAAGCCTTGGTCGTGTTGATCGACTTGATCGTGGCATGCGCATGCGGTGAGCGCACGAAATAGGCAAATGTCTGGGCTTTCAGATTGATGTCGTCGGTGTAGCGACCCTTGCCCGTGATAAACCGATTGTCTTCCTTGCGCTTGACGGATGCGCCAATACCAGTGCCGCTCATGCGGATTCTCCCTTGTCAGTTTTTTCTAATTACATGCCAGCAGCGCCGGACTGCACAGCCTTCACAATATTGTGGTAGCCGGTGCAGCGGCAGATATTGCCTTCAAGCTCGTGGCGGATCGTGTCTTCCGAAAGGTTCTTGCCCTTGCGGTTCACAATGTCGATCGCCGACATGATCATGCCCGGTGTGCAATACCCACACTGCAGACCGTGCTCTTCGGTAAACGACTTTTGCATCGGGTGCAGATCACCAACAGTGCCGATGCCTTCAATCGTTGTGACCGATGCGCCTTCCATCGAGGCAGCAAGAGCCGTGCACGACTTGATCGCCTTGCCATTGACGTGAACTGTGCAAGCGCCACACTGGCTGGTGTCGCAGCCCACATGGGTACCCGTGAGACCAAGGTTCACACGTAGAAAATCGACGAGAAGCGTGCGGCCCTCAACGTCGCCACTCACGGCTTTGCCGTTCACTTTCATTTTTACTGTTGCCATTTTAATCAGGTCCTCCCTATTTTTCTTATCACCAGCCAGAAGATCATTGAAGGAACGGCGCGTCAAGCACTACCTACGTCCGAGTTTCCATTCTGGAAAAGCCAAAAAGCAGCGAGTAGACTGAATTCTGCGGCGCACATGAAACTAAATGAAGTAACCCATCGTATCTTCGCTATAGCCAAAGGAGAGTTATCATGCGCAAATTGCTAGTCCCCTTGTTTGCAGCACTATTTTCCATGATTTTGAGCGTGTCGGTCTGGGCCGCAGAACCCACTTCAACTGAAAAATCAGCTATGCAAAGCGTCGTCGGTGCCCAGCTTGATGCCTTCAACGCGCGCCGTCACGACGATGCCTTCTCCCACGCAGCCCCTTCGATCCAGGCGATGTTTGGCAATGTCGACACTTTCATCATGATGGTCCAAAAAGGCTACGCGCCCGTCTACAATCACAAGGCTTATAGTTTTGGCAACAGCTTCAGCGAAAACGGTCGCTATGCGCAACGCGTGGTGATCGATGGCGCGGACGGCAAACGCTATGAAGCCCTCTACACCCTCCAGCAACAACTCGATGGCAGCTGGAAAATCACCAGCTGCACGCTTCTGGAAATCGCCAGCGAAGGGGTGTGAGGGATTTCAGCCACTTGGACGGGAGCAGAACGACATTACAGATTTGTTAGGAAAATAACGCTTGACACAGAACGGTCCCGGGAGTAGTTTGTCGGACAATCCAGAACTGCGCCACGCCAGTCAGGCCCCCTCCCCACCCCAACCATAGTTTTGAACCGATCCCGAAAACGACGTTGGTGCGGAACCCCTTCTCGCGCAGAGCTTTCCTCCGTGCAAATTCTGGATTATCACTTCACAGCAACAAAGGAAGCACGGTGCACACAAATCACTCGCTCTGTATCGCAACTGACTTCATCGGCTGCGTCTTGAGGGGCCAAGATTTTTCGAAGGCACCATCGGGCCAATCGTGCGCAGTCGGAAAGAGAGGCAAGCCATGTCAAAAAAGGGTAACGTCCCCTTTTCTCCAGTTTACAGCACCGAGCGCCTTCACTCCGCCCTCGGATACCGTCCGCCGCTTGAATTTGAAGCCCAATTCAAGCTAACCGCAACCCAGTAACCCAAAATGAAAACCCGCCCTGTCCCCTATTTAAACGTGTCTCACTTCTGGGGTGCAGTCCACTTTTCTTTCAATGTCAAAAAAGGGTAACGTCCCCTTTTCTTCACAATTCTAAAGATCCTTAGGTTTACTTCATTCGAGAAAATCCCCATGGAATGGGCCTTGTTCGATGACGAGTTACAATCGCCGCAATCAAGCGATGATAACCAATTGAAAATGTTCGACTAACAACCGGACAGTAGTGGGTAGGTCCCCTTAAACTTTCTTTAACTTTTTTCATGAAGAGCAGCAAAACTCACCCATATGGGTGAATACAAAACAGTCATCTCCAGTTTACAATCGGCTGGTTACATAGCTCATAGCTTTCAAAGTGTTGGTGCCCTCCAGGTTTTCATAGGCACACGAGCCGTATCGCAGAGGAGAGGACTATGCCGATCACCATCAATGTTGGATCTTACATAGCATTTAACAATATCGATCCTGTCGGCCTTGTTGCCAATGGGTCCTTCTGGCATGATTTGGCCAAAATCCAAGCGATCAGCGACGAATACGCATTTTACAACGAATATGCTGATACCCATGGTCTGGTTTTTACCCGCCTTGGGTATGTTGACACAGATGGCCTAGATACCAATGAAACGGTATTGTTCAATTATGGGTTGGTGGCTGATTTCTCAACCATAGGCGCTTACGTACCTGGTTTCAACGAACAAGGAGTTTCCGACAACATTTTTCTGAGTGGCACCATTTTTTCTGGTGGTGGAGGCAAGATCACTGGTTGGTCGACTGGTTACGGCACTAACACAAATGGAACGCTCGGTACTGCGCCTGCCCACGGCTATGGGCCAGGCTACGATGACTGGCAGATCGTTGGAGCGGCAAACCAGAACCAAACCTGGACCAGCTATTCCGGCATGTCTTTCGATCAGGTCCAGTTCTTCGAAGCCATGCATCAGTTCAAGTTGGGCAACACCACGCCCATGTGGACCCTGCTCGTCAACCAGAGCTACATTTTCAACGGCAGCGACAACGATGATCGTTACCAAGGCGGCAATCTGGGTGACAACATCTATGGCAAAGGCGGCAATGACCTGCTGATGGGCCACGGTGGAAATGATTACATAACCGGGGGCACCGGCACCAACACCATTTTTGGCGGAGAAGGCAACGATACCTTTGTCAGCGAAGCGGGTGGCACCAACCATGTTGACCTTGGTGCCGGGAATGACATCTATATTCTGGGCGATGGTGCCGATATCATAAATGACTCTGGTGGAAGCGCAGATGAAATCGTTTTCACAGGTAGCGCATACGCCAATTGGAAAGATGGACTGTGGTTGGGCAACCTCAGCAACGACTTTTGGGATCCAAACCAATTTGAAGTCTGGCGCTTGGATAACGTCAACGGAAACCTCATTGCCTTCGGCAACGGCCTCACGGTGGGATACACCATCTATGGCGGCAGTGCTACAGGTGCAGCGATCGGCGACTACATTGAAGGTGGTGGCGGCAATGATAAAATCTTCGCCAGGGCTGGCAATGACTTCCTTTTCGGTCTCAACGGAAATGATTTGCTGAACGGTGGTGAAGGGACCGACAAGCTGGATGGTGGACTTGGCCACGACACGGTCGACTACAGCGACCGCACCACAAGTTCTGGGTTGCTGCCCACGTCTTGGAGTTTCAATCTCATCACCGGGGTAGCCCAACTCACACGGTCCAATCTGACGGGGCCAAGCACCATCCTGGAAACGGATACGTTCACCAGGATTGAGAATATCTACGGCAGTCAAGGCAGAAACACCTACTACACCAATGACGGCGGAACCACAGCTGCAACCACGCCCTTTATCCTCGGTGGCAGAGGACATGACAATTTGGTCTTGAAAGACACGACTATAGATTCTTTGAGCCGGCAGGACGCGCCCGAGCGGACACTGTTGTTTTCGACAATCTGGGATACCTCACGGCAACCTACAGCACTTTCTCTGACACAGGTATTTTGGGTCAAGTCATGCGGACCCATACCATCAGAGCCTACAGCATCGATGCTCTCTATACAGGTGCCGGAGATGATAGGGTTGTCGGCTCGAACCTTGCGCAGACCGTGGCGGGCGGAACCGGCAATGATACGCTGACCCTGGGTGCGGGCGATGATACGGCCCTCTTCAGTGGCATTGCCACAACATTGGGCCTCGACCAGGTCGACGGTGGCATAGGTTCTGACACAGTCAATTTTTCCGGACTGACGACGGCGGTCTTGGTGGATTTGGCCGCGACCGCGTTGGAGGCCAAGACAAAGAACGCTGCAGGCGCATTTATTGGTCTTGCCAACACCAATAGCGTCGAAAACATCACGGGCGCTGCCCACGCAGACGAACTGTTGGGTGATGGTTTGGCCAACGTGATCAAAGGCGGCGCCGGCAACGACAAGATCACAGGTCGTGGTGGCAACGACACGCTGCTTGGTGAAAGCGGCGATGATGCGTTTTTTTTCAGCACCGCATTTGCAAACGGTGAGTACGATAAGGTTGATGGTGGTGCCAATATTGATACACTGGACTTCACAGGATTGACTCAGAGTATATCTGTGAATTTAGATACCAGATTTGGTACTGGGTCAGTTCTTGTATCCGGTTTTAGTGTCAGTAGTGTCGAAGTCGTTGGCATTGAGAATGTAATTGGAACAGCAAACAACGATAGTTTCAATGGCAGTGCTGCCGCGAATGTCCTCAGAGGTGGATCCGGGAATGACTGGATGAATGGCGGCGGAGGTGCAGATTCACTGTTTGGAGACGCTGGAAATGACGTATTTTTCTTTAATGGTGGTGTTGTGTCGTCGGAATTTGCCCGAATTGATGGTGGTACGGGTACCGACACACTCAGCTTCGTCAATTTTTTGTCTCCCGCGGGGGTAGAGGTAGACCTAATTCATTCTGGTCCAACAGGCTTTACAGCTCGAGCGCTCCGCAACTCATCTTATACGCCTCTGGCGAATGCTACATCAGTTGAAAACGTTGAGGGCTCTAACTGGAATGACGTACTTGCTGGAGATACCGGTGCGAATAAGTTGCGCGGAAACAATGGCCGTGACCTTATGACCGGACGTGCCGGGGCAGACACCTTTCAATTCGAAAGAGGCGACTCGGGTCAAACCCTCACAACCAAAGACACCATCAACGATTTTGCCAAAGGCGCGGTCAATGTGGGGGACAAGATTGATTATGTCGACGACATGTTGATCGGTGGTTCGAATGCAGCGGCATCAGCTTCTCAAGCATCAATTAACGCCACCACGGGCGTTGCAAGTTTCGCTGCGGGCTCTGGCACGACCCTCGCCGATGCCCTCTTCGACATCACCACGCGGATGACAGCGGCCACCAATACAACTGGCGAATTCACCTTCTTCAAAGTGGGCGGTGCTGGCCCCATGCAGCTCTTCATTTCTGACGGCGTGGCAGGTGTCACCGCCAACGACGTCCTTATCCAACTCAACAATATCACCACAGTAGGCTCGATCAACCTCGCTTTTGGGGACTTGACAATTCTGGCATGAGTGCCTCTCGGCAGTATTTTCAAGCAACTCATGCAACAGGTTTCAGCTTCATTGCTGGCAACGCAAGGGCTTCAGGTTTCCGTTGATTTCCACTCGAAACAAAGGGGACGCTTCCCTTTGTTTTGGGTTTGTCAGAGGTTTTGTTGCTTTGATCTTGGCCGTAAAAGTGGGGATGTATCGCGCATTGCAAACGCAACTCTTACCACCGCGACCCCGCTCCCGGCTCGCATTTGCTCGCCACCCTCTCCCGCAAGGGGAGAGGGAAGTTTTTCCTCATTGCAGTATATGGGACGTTACCCTTTCTTCATGTCAAGATTGAACGTCCAATTGAGTTAGATCAAGGCAACCAGTCAGATCACGACTAGACTGGTTTGCGCATGCCGCGCATCTCTGCCGCGCAGGAAAGTGCAAAATGCCAGGAGGTTTCCATGTTCGACTCCATGCTCGAAAAGGTGCCATGCGGATCGTTTTCTGCGGCTTTCAAGCAAACGGTCGCGCTGCGGGTTTCACGCGACGACAAGGTGATGCATCCCCCTCACACGCGTCCGGGCGCGCAAGTCCTGACAACTGATCGCCAAGTCATCGCGATGCCGTTATCCTGCAAAAAAATTCCGCGACCTAATGACTTGTGTGCGGACCATTCGGCGGGATGTTTGCAATCAGGCCGTGACTCAATGTTTCGGCGGCTGACTCAAGCTGGCTTCCCGCTGCTGTGATGAGGCTCGAGGCTTCCGCCCCGTAGTCCTTCGTCATGTTCCGCAAGAATGAGCCTTGGACCTTTGCAACTTCTTCAGCGTCCTTGCACTTGGCGAAATTGCGCCAGTAATCCGAATGAGCCTGGAACCTGCGGGACCAGAATGCCGCAAACTCGGCGCCGAACTCGGCGTTGGTCCTGACAAGCGCAAGCATGGGCATCATGGCTGTCTCGTAGCCCTGTTGGACCGAACCTGCGCTTCCATCCAGTGCATTTCTTGTTTTTGCTGGTCTTGTTTCTGTAGGTCTTGTTTCTGTAGGTCTGGTTTCTGTAGGCCTTGTTTCCGTAGGCATGGCAATTTCCCTTCCATTTCAATAGCTGGCAACGCGCAGTGTATCCCACTGCAAGCGCCGAAGCGTTGATGCACATCAACGAATGACCACCTTCCATTGGTTAACATAGCACATTCCAACCGTGGAGAATTGCCAATGTTGAATTCTGCGCAAAACGACAATCGCAAGACGGATGCGCGCGCGGCCAGGACACAAGGCCAGGGCCGATCCGTGCCCCACCCTATGGTAACGTCCCAGCCATTGATAACACCTGCAATTGACAGTGAAGCAAGGTTTGATCGGATCGTTCACGCTGGCATTGGACGGATGGCAGGCGGATTTTCGCCGATGGGTCTCGTCGAGGCCTGGTTTGACTGGGCCTTGCATCTGGCGGTTTCTCCAGGGCGATCGACTGAGCTTGCCGTTGCGGCACTGAACGAGTCATACCGGCTCGCGGCACTTTCAACCACGACGCTTGCTGGCACGACGCTTGCTGGCGGGGCTTCGGGGAGTGGTAGATGTGTTCCTTGCGAACGGTCCCTCCCCTACGACCAGCGATTTCGTCACCCAAGTTGGCAGAACTGGCCGTTTGCACTTTATGCCGAAAGCCTGCTTGCCTGCGAACGTTGGTGGGATGAAGCAACAAACGATATTCACGGCGCGACAACGCATCACCTCAATCTGCTGAGATTTGTGGCGCGACAAGCACTGGATGTGATCGCTCCATCAAATTTTCCCCTGACCAATCCGGAAATACTTGAGGCGACTTACGCTTCGAAAGGGCTCAATCTCCTGCAAGGTGCCACATATGCGGCCGAGGACTTTCAACGCATGCTGCGCCATGAACGCCCCAAGGGAACCGAGGCGTTCGAACCGGGCAAAACGGTTGCCCTGACGCCAGGGCGCATTGTGCATCAGACAAAACTTGCCCAGATCATCCAGTATGAACCTGCAACCCGAAAAGTGCGGACCGAACCAATCGTTATCGTTCCGGCATGGATCATGAAATATTATATCCTCGACCTCCGCCCTGAAAACTCGCTGGTCAGACATCTGGTTGAGCAAGGCTTCACGGTCTTCATGGTCTCGTGGAAAAACCCGGACTCCGATGACCGCAATGTGGGTTTTGACGACTACCGGAGCAAAGGCGTCATGGCCGCAATTGATGCCGCAACGGCCATCACGAAATCGCCGAAGGTTCATGGTGTGGGTTACTGCATCGGTGGTACACTTTTTTCGGTCGCAGTGGCAGCGATGGCCCGTGACGGCGATGATCGGATCGCCTCCCTGACACTGCTGGCAGCGCAGACCGATTTTGGCGAGGCGGGCGAGCTCAGACTCTTCGTCGATGAAAGCCAGCTGGCAATTCTCGATGACATGATGGCGGAGAAAGGCGTTCTGGAATCGTCGCGCATGGCGGGTGGCTTCCACCTGCTGCGATCCAATGATTTGATTTGGTCCCGTTATGTCAGGCGATACTTTCTCGGAAAAGCCGAGCAGATCAGCGACGTCGAAGCCTGGTCAACAGACGCCACACGTCTGCCCGCACGCATGCACAGCGAGTATCTGAGGTCGTTCTATCTTGACAATGATTTCGCTGAAGGACGTTTCAAGGCGGCGGACAGAACTGTATCGCTCCAGGATTTGAAAATTCCGATCTTTGCAGTTGGAACTGAATGGGATCACGTGGCTCCCTGGCGATCTGTATTCAAACTGCACCAACTCACAAATACTGAAATCACATTCGCGCTGACCAATGGCGGCCATAATCAGGGCATCGTCTCGCCCCCCGGCCGTCGAAATCGCCACTACCGTCTGGCAACGGCTGACGTCGCCTCGACCCATGTTAATCCTGATCAGTGGCTCTCCGAAAACCAGCCCCACGAAGGCTCATGGTGGCCAGCATGGTTTGAGTGGCTCAATGATCACTCAGGACCCGTGAGAGATGCACCGACACTCGGAAATGCTGCGGCAGGCTTCACCGCAGGCATCCCCGCCCCAGGGACCTTTGTCCACGGCTGATGCGAATGCCTGACGGGATCGCGCAAGCAAAATTGCTATAGTGCCGTTATGGCGGCAACTGATTCCCTGATCTTGAAATTGAAACCTTGGCTCCCTGCCCTGCTCCTCACTCTGGGGGCAGCGGCGGTGCTGCTTTCGATGGGGCGCGAGCCGATTTGCAAGTGTGGCTTCGTGCGGCTGTGGCATGGCGCGACCATGTCATCGGAAAATTCGCAGCACTTGTCTGACTGGTATACGTTCTCACACATCATCCACGGTTTCATCTTTTATGGCGTGGCCTGGATTTTTGCGAAGTGGATGAAATGGAAATTCAAACTCGCCTTGGCACTAGCGTTTGCCGTGCTTGTCGAAGGTGCGTGGGAGATCTTCGAAAACACCGACTTCGTGATCAATCGCTATCGTGAAGCCACGATTGCGCTCGACTATTATGGCGACAGCGTTTTGAATTCGGTGGCTGACATTGCCTGGATGGCGCTTGGGTTTTTCACTGCCTCAAGGCTCAGCTGGAAATCGATACTGGCACTCGCCGTCGTCATGGAAATTGGCGTGGGCTGGATGATCCGCGACAATCTCACGCTCAACATCATCATGCTGCTGTGGCCGAATGAGACGATCAAGTCCTGGCAGATCGGTACTTAGTGCCCGTAGCTGGATGCCGCGCGCTCAGGATGTTCGATCGGATACACGGGCTCCACGAGATCAAACGTCCACACCGAGACATATCCCTCGCCATAGGCAAGCACGCGGCAGATCGGGCCATCAACAGAGGTCACCCTGCCCTCGCGACCATCGGGAATCATGACGAGATGTCCAGGTTTGCACCAATTGCCGACAGCGAGAGCTGATAATTCTTGCGCCGTGGCTGGCCGTGTTGGCGTGAGAAAGCTTGCCACCACCTTGGGCTTGCTTTCTTCAATTTCTTCGTCAGCCGTCGCATACGGTGCTTGTTCATCAGGTTCAGCCGCGATTACAGCAGCCGCCTCAGCCTTGGCTCGGGTAGGCTTGTCTGACGCACTGCCCGAAAATGCTGCAAGCAGCACGAATATGCCGATCATGGATTCCACGGATTTACCTAGGCCTCAAAGGGTAACGCATTAACACTTTGGCAACCATGCCATAGGCCACCAAGCTGCGCAATCAAAACAGACGAGCTGGCCTCGCAGTCTGTTCATATCGGCGCTAAAGTCCTCACACGACGGAGGAATCATGCAGCCAAAAATCATCATCACCTGCGCAGTTACCGGCGCTGGCGACACTGTGGGAAAAAGCCCGCATGTGCCAGTCACACCTGAGCAGATCGCCAATGCAGCGCTCGAGGCTGCTAGTGCTGGCGCGACCGTGGTTCACTGCCACGTGCGCAATGTGGTTACTGGCAAGGGTGCGCGTGATGTAGCACTCTATGCCGAGGTGATGGAACGCATCCGCGCCAAGAACACCGACGTCATCATCAACCTTACAGCAGGCATGGGCGGCGATGTTGTGGTGGGCGATGGCGAGAAGCCTCTGCAATTTGGCGAGGGCACGGATTGTGTTGGGCCATTGGAGCGATTGATCCATGTGAAAGAATTGCGACCAGAAATTTGCACGCTCGATTGCGGCACGCTGAATTTTGGCGATGGTCAGTCCATCGTGGTGCAAACGCCAACGCAACTCCGCGAACAAGCTCGCCTGATTAAGTCTTATGGCGTGAAGCCTGAGATGGAAATCTTCGACAGCGGAAATCTTTGGTTCGCCAATCAGCTGGTGAAAGAAGGCCTGATCGATGGGCCGCCGCTCTATCAACTTTGCCTCGGCATTCCGTGGGGCGCACCCTACAATACCGAAACCATGGCCTATCAGAAATCACAACTGCCAGATGGCGCTGTGTGGGCTTCGTTTGGCATTGGTCGCAATCAGATGCAGGCCGTAGCGCAAGCTGTGCTGTTGGGCGGCCATGTGCGAGTGGGGCTTGAAGATAATCTTTGGCTTGAAAAAGGTATTCACGCAACCAACGGTCAACTGGTAGAAAAAGCCGTGAAGATCATTCAACTGTTGGGAACGCAAGTGGCAACACCCGACGAAGGCCGCGCGATTTTGGAATTGAAATAAACTTTCTCCCTCAGCGAAGCGGGGGGAGTACGGCGAAGCCGGGAGGGGGTGTATCCACATGAAACACCCCCTCCCCCCTTCGCGGTACTCCCCCACGCCTTCGGCGCAAGGGAGAAATAGCGAGGAGCGAAAATGACAAAAATAAAGACAGTTGGCATCGCAGGCACAGGCCTGATCGGCGCAGGCTGGGCCGCTCGCCTCTTGTATCGCGGCTATGACGTGATCGCCTATGATGTCTCGCCGTCAGCAGAAGCCAAACTTAAGGCGCAGATCAAGACCGCTTGGCCATCGCTGGAGGCTTTGCTGGGTAAACGAAAGACCAAAGGCAAACTGAAATTCACGACTGATCTCAAGGAGATGGCATCAAAAGCTCAGTTCATACATGAAGCAGCCCCCGAGCGTGAAGATCTGAAGATCAGACTGTTCAAGGAGATCGATGCGATTGCAGCACCCGACGTGATCATCGCCTCATCCTCCTCCGGCTTCTTGCCCACAAATTTGCAGTCACAATGCAAGCACCCCGAGCGCGTTATCATCGGCCATCCCTTCAATCCAGTTTATCTCTTGCCACTGGTGGAGATCGTGCCAGGTGACAAGACATCGGCGAAAGCCATGGATGCAGCGCATGTCTATTTCGAAGCTATTGGCATGCAAGTACTGCGCCTGAAAAAGGAGATCATGGGTTATGTCTGTGATCGCCTACAGGAAGCGCTTTGGCGCGAAAGCCTGCACATTCTCAACAAGGACATCGCAACGACAGGCGATATCGATGACTCGATTGTCTATTCCGCCGGCATGCGCTGGGCCTTCATGGGGTCGTTCCTGACCTATCACGTCGCAGGCGGTCCCGGCGGCATGCGCGATTTCATCAAGCAGTTTGATCCAACACTTGAGCTCGATTGGACCGATCTCAAATTCCCGAAGTGGAATGCAGATTTGGAGCGCCGTTTGGTCGAAGGCTGCGAAGCCCAAGCTGGAAAACGAACCGTCGTGCAAATCGAAAAAAAGCGAAACGCAATCCTCGTTGACATGATGAAGCTGTTCAAGAAACACAAGATCGGGTCGGGGTTGGTGCTGGAACGCGAAATGAAAAAGAAGAAGCGCAAATGAATTTCGCCTTCACCGACGAACAGCAGATGATCATCAAGACGACGAAGGATTTCGTCGCCAACGAACTTTATCCGCATGAAAAGGAAGTGGAGGAAACGGGCGTGCTTCGTCCGGAGTTGCGCGATGAACTGAAGGCCAAGGCGATTGCCGCAGGTCTGTTCGCAGCGAACATGCCAGCGGAAGTCGGTGGTGCTGGCCTCGATACGCTGACCTGGTGCCTCTACGAGAAAGAATTGGGCCGTGCCAATTATGCGCTGCATTGGACTTGCGTGGGCCGTCCATCCAACATCCTGATGGCCTGCAACGCTGAACAACGCGAGCGCTACACACTGCCAGCCGTGCGCGGCGAAAAAGCCGACTGCTTAGCGATGACCGAACCCGGTGTAGGCTCTGATTTGCGTGGCATGAAAACCTTCGCGCGCGCCGATGGCGATGATTTCGTTATCAACGGCGTCAAGCATTTCATCAGCCATGGCGAGGAAGCGCATTTCACCGTGCTGTTTGCCGCAACAGGCGAGGAAGAAACACCACGCGGCAAGAAGAAGTTGATCACCGCCTTCCTGATCGACAAGGGCACCAAAGGCTTCGTCGTGCGCCCCGGATACAAGAATGTCTCGCATCGCGGCTATCCCAACAGCATTCTCGAATTCAACGACTGCCGCGTGCACAAATCACAGTTGCTGGGCGAGTTGCACAAGGGCTTCGAAGTCGCCAATACCTGGCTCGGTGCCACGCGCCTGCAAGTCGCCTCAACCTGTTTAGGCCGCGCCGAACGCGCACTCGAACACGCGCTGCAATATGCCGTTGATCGGGAACAATTCGGGCAAGCGATCGGTAAGTTTCAAGGCGTGTCGTTCAAACTTGCGGATATGGCGATGGAATTGAAAGCAGCCGAACTCCTCACAAGAGAGGCCGCATGGAAATATGATCAAGGCACCGTCACCGAAATGGACATGGCCATGGCGAAACTCAAAGCCACAGAAATGCTGGCCTTCGTCGCCGATGAAGCAATCCAGATCCACGGCGGCATGGGCCTGATGAGCGATCTCCCCCTGGAGCGCATCTGGCGCGATGCAAGAGTGGAGCGGATTTGGGAGGGCACCAGCGAAATACAAAGACACATCATCAGTCGAGCACTGCTCAGGCCGTTGGGGGGATGAAAAATATGTACTTCCAACTCGCCCCGTTAACCGTCACCCCAGCGAAAGCTGGGGCCCCGCTTTCTTACTGTTGGTGGCAGCATTAGATGCACGCTGAGGGCCATCCCACAGTTTACATCACCGCTGATCGCTATCGCGGCACGCTGTATGTTGGAGTTACTTCCGAGCTCTACAACAGGATTTGCAATCACAAGAACGAAGTATTTGAGGGCTTCACAAAGGATTACGGTGTTAAACAATTAGTCTGGTACGCCAACTTCCCAACAATGGCAGAAGCAATCCAATGCGAAAAACGGATCAAAGCTTGGAAGCGTGATTGGAAAATTGAACTCGTTGAAACATTCAACAGGGATTGGCTCGATTTGCATGATCAAATCGACGCAACTCTGAACTACTTTGAGAGTGCTGACGCATTCTCCAATACATCTAAAGTGAAAGAAAGCGGGGCCCCAGCTTTCGCTGGGGTGACGAATTATGGGGATAAAGTGCGGCTCAGAGATAGTGACCTCTCCCGCCTCCTCTTCCCCAAATCCATAGCTTTCATCGGCGGCAATGAATGTGCTGTTGCCATTCGTCGCTGTCGCGAACTGGGGTTTGAGGGCGTGATCCATGCGGTGCACCCGAAGCGCGAGAGTGTTGAGGGCATCACAACGGTGAAATCCGTTTCTGATATTGAAGGCCCGATAGATGCGGCGTTTGTTGCTGTGAAGCGCGAGCCCACGATTGATGTCGTGCGCGAGTTGCGTGCGAAGGACTGCGGTGGCGCTGTCATCTATGCAGCGGGGTTCGCTGAAGCAGGATCGTCGGCATTGCAGGATGAGTTGCTTGCAGCAGCAAACGGCATGCCGCTGATGGGCCCCAACTGTTATGGTTTTGTGAATACGCTGGGCAAGGTGGCGTTGTGGCCGGATGAACATGGCATCACCGCGCGAGAAAAAGGTGTCGTGATCATCACGCAGTCCGGCAACATCGCCTGCAATTTTACCTTCACGCGCCGCGCACTGCCGCTTGCTGCGGTGTTTGCAATTGGCAATCAAGCCGATATCGATATTGCCCGATTGGTCGAGGAACTCGCAACTGATGAGCGCGTCACAGCGATTGGCCTGCACATCGAAGGGCTGAAAGACATTCCAGCATTCACAAGAGCCGCGGAAGTCGCCCGCGCCCACGGCAAGCCGATCATCGCGTTGAAAACAGGTCGCTCCGAGCAAGGCGCAAAAGTGGCGCTCAGCCACACGTCATCGCTTGCAGGGGCTGACCAACTTTATGACGCGCTGTTTGAACGCTTCGGCGTGGCGCGAGTCAACACGATCACCAGTTTCGTCGAAGCGCTGAAATTCCTGCACCACGGTGTCATGCAAGGTGGACGCTTGGTATCGCTCTCCTGCTCTGGCGGCGAAGCGGGTCTCGCCGCTGATCTTGCGATGAACCGCAACGTTTCATTTCCTTCCTTCGATCAAGAAACCAAGGCGCGTGTTGCTGCAACGCTCAACGAGTTCGTCGCGATTGATAATCCGCTCGACTATCACACTTTCATCTGGGGCGATGAAGCGAAGTTGCGCGCCACTTTCACCGCAACGCTTTCTGGCGGATTTGATTGCGCGATGTTGATATTGGACATGCCGACGCAACCACATCTTGATTCCGCCGCATGGATCAAGACCGCGCGCGCCTTCGCCGATGCCGCGCGAACCACCAAAGCCCGCGCCGCGATTGTATCAACGTTGCCGGAATGTATGCCACTCGATCTCGCAGAGGAGATGACAGCGCAAGGCATCGTCACACTGCTTGGACTGGAAGACGCGCTCACGGCATTCGAAGCTGCGGCGATGATCGGTGAGAACTGGGCGCGTAAGGAGAAGCGCCCTGCCCTCACAGCGCCGATCATTTCATCAGGCGAAACGCGCAATCTCAATGAAGACGAAGCCAAGCGCCTGCTCGCAGATTTCGGATTGCAACGCCCCAAATCTGTCGATTGCATGAACCGCATTGCAGCTGAGCAAGCGGCAAAGATCGGCTTTCCCGTTGTGATGAAAATCTCGTCCGACGCGATTTTGCACAAGTCTGATGTCGGCGGCGTGATCCTCAACATTCGCAATCGCGCGGAGGCGGAAGAAGCCGCAGCAAAACTTGGTAAGCTGGGTGAACGTGTGCTGGTCGAAGAGATGATCACCAACCCCATCGCCGAACTGATCATAGGTCTCAAGCGCGATCCGCAATTTGGTTTGGCACTTGTTGTTGGTGCAGGCGGCGTGCTGACTGAACTGTTGCGCGACACCGTCACCATCCTCCTGCCCACAACGCATGATGAAGTGATGCGCAAATTGAAAACCTTGCGCTGCTGGAAACTGATCGAAGGTTTCCGCGGACGCGCGGGCAATCAGGAAGCAGTCTATAAATCCATCCTCGCCCTCACCCGCCTCGCCGACGAACTAGGTCCGCAGCTCGAAGAAGTAGAAATCAACCCCCTCCTCGTCCTCCCCTCACATTGCGTGATGGTTGATGCGCTGGTAAGAATGCGGGACTAGTTGCTGCAAAGGAATGCAAATGAAGCGCAATTTTTATGTGAAGGCAATTTGGGACGACACAGTAAACGTCTGGACTTCTGAAACCGATATCGAAGGTCTGTTCATCGAAACAGCTACACTTTCCGAGTTCGAAGAAATCATGCCGGAACTCGCGCGCGAAATGATTATCGCAAACCATCGAAGTGACGCCGACATTGCCAACCGACCACTGAAGGAGTTGGCCGCAATTATCGAATGGACACGCCCAACCAACCCGGGTGCGTTTCAGTGAGCTTCATCCACCTCCTTGCCGTCATGCCAGCGAAAGCTGGCACCCCGCTTTCTTCTTTCAAGCGCCCAACAAAGCGGGCCCCCAGCTTTCGCTGGGGTGACGGCATATTTTTTGGGTTGGAATGTTAAGTCATGACCTCCCCAATCAAAACTTCCCGTCGTGGTGCGGTTCTTGAAGTTACCATTGATCGCCCCAAGGCGAACGCTATTGATGCCGCGACTTCCCGCATCATGGGCGAAACTTTCGCTACTTTCCGCGATGACCCTGATTTACGCGTGGCCATTCTCACGTCTACGGGTGAGAAGTTCTTCTGTCCGGGCTGGGATCTGAAAGCCGCAGCGGCAGGCGAAGCGCCGGACTCTGATTATGGGGTTGGCGGCTTTGGTGGATTGCAGGAATTGAAGGGCCTCAATAAGCCGGTGATCTGCGCTGTGAATGGCCTCGCCTTTGGCGGTGGGTTTGAGATCATGATTTCCTGCGACATCATCATCGCAGCTGAGCACGCCACATTCGCACTTCCCGAAATCCGCTCAGGCACAGTCGCTGATGCGGCAACAATAAAACTGCCGCGCCGCATTCCTTACCACGTAGCGATGGAGCTCCTCTTCACAGGCCGCGCTATCGACACCAAGGAAGCCAAACACTGGGGCCTGATCAACGAGATCGTGCCCGCTACAGACCTGATGAGCCGCGCCCGAGCACTTGCCGATCAGCTCGCCGATGGCCCACCACTGGTGTTCGCCGCGATCAAGGAAATCGACCGCGAAACTGCGCATCTGCCCGTGCAGGAAGCACTCCATATGGTCACCAAACGCGAGCTGCCAACGGTGGACAGGCTCTATTCATCAGAAGATCAGCTCGAAGGTGCGCGCGCATTCGCTGAAAAACGAAAGCCCGTGTGGAAGGGCAAATAAAAAACCGCCCACATTTCTGCGGGCGGGAAAAAAGCCAAGGAGATTGGCTCGGGGAAACTCTATGAAATCAAATGCCCCAGAGGCGCGAGTTCTGGCGCACTTCCACATGTGTCTTTTCGAGGAAACGGTTGGTGGCAGCGTCCGTCTTGAAAGCTTTGCGGACCGAAGCGGCAGCGCGGGCAAGGAGCTTGTTCATGATGGTAACCTTTGTTAATCTCTTTTGATGATCGACATATAGTTTCTTGCGATTCAAAGGGGAAACGACTAATTCTGATCATACCTTCAAATTTTTCTTGAAGATGGCAAGTCTGACAAATGCTCGAACACTTCCCCGGTTTGCGCTCGCTCCGCGCTTTTGAAGCAGCAGCCCGCCACCTCAATTTCACCCGCGCAGCAGCCGAAATGGGTGTCACCCCGGCCGCGATCAGCAATCAGATCAAGGAGATCGAGGAGCAGATTTCAGTCAATCTGTTTACCCGCACCTCGCGCACAATGAAGCTGACCAAGGCAGGTGAAATCCTGTTCGAAAGCGCCAAGGAAGCGATGGCGCTTTTGGAACGGGGTCTCGTGAAAGCGCACCGCACGCAAGTCAGCAGGCAGCTGAAAGTCTCTGCCTCGCCATCGGTTGCCGCAAAGTGGCTGGTGCCGCGCCTTGATCGTTTTCTGGCGGTGGTTCCGGGCGCCGATGTTCGCATCGATGTCTCTGCACTCGCGGTTGATTTTGCGCAGGAGGATATCGATGTCGCCATTCGCTTTGGCCTCGGCAAATATCCCGGCTTGCGTTCGGACATGCTGTTTCAGGACCGCGTATTTCCAGTGTGCAGCCCCGCGCTGATCAAAGACAAGCCGCTCAAATCCCCTAAGGATCTGCTCAAACACAATCTCATCCATCTCGATTGGGAAGCCCAAGGCCAGCCTTGGCCGAATTGGCGGATGTGGATGCAGGCAGCTGGGATTAAAGATTTTGATGATAGCGCAGGTCTGCACTTCGGCCACACTGCCCTTACAGTGCAGGCCGCGATTGACGGCATGGGCGTGGCACTCGGTGACTCCAATCTGGTGGCCGATGATCTGGCGAAAGGCCGATTGATCAAGCCTTTCGATCTCTCGCTTAAAGCCCCCGCCAACTTCGCCTATTGGGTGATTGCACCGGAGGAAACTGCCGACACGCCGATGATCAAGGCCTTCCGCGATTGGTGCCTCAATGAAGCGCGCGCCACAGAAAAGGCCGCTTCAGAGGCAATCACAACATCATGATTACTCGACGTACATTTTTCAAATGGCTCGGCGGAATTTCACTCGCGGGTCTGGCATCGGCGACTTACGCCTTTGCGATTGAACCCGGCTTTCGCCTCAACATCACCACTTACAAATTCACACCACCACGTTGGACACCCGGCTTGAAGCTCCGCATAACAATGCTCGCTGATCCGCATTGCGTTGAGCCACACATGCCACTGTCACGCTGGCAGCGCATCATCGCAGCGGCAAATGAATTGCAGCCTGATATGCATTTGCTGATGGGCGATTACGTTGCCGGGCATTTTTTCCGCACTGGCACAGTGCCTGTCGCCAAAATCGCAGAAGCGGCAACGGCACTGCAGTCACCCCTCGGAACTTTCGGCATTTGCGGCAACCATGATTGGTGGGATGACCTTTCCACGCAAAGAATCCGCTCTGGACCAACGCTCGCCGAACAAGCCTTCACCGCCCAAGGCATTCCCATGCTTGAAAACAAGGCGCAGCGCCTCGAAAAAGATGGTCTGCCTTTCTGGCTCACAGGCACCAGTTCAATTGTCGCATTGCGAACAAAAAAGCGCGGACACTTCGAGGGACTGCAAAAGCTCCCTGCAACCTTGGCCCTCGTCACCGATGATCACCCCATCATTCACCTTGCGCACGAACCTGACCTTTTCACTCAAATGCCCGATCGCGTTTCATTAACCCTGAGCGGCCACACGCACGGTGGCCAAGTGCGAATATTCGGTCGCTCGCCCATCGTGCCGTCAATCTACGGCAATCGTTTTGCCTATGGTCATATCATTGAGAATGGTCGCCATCTCGTTGTTTCCGGCGGTTTAGGCTGCTCCATCATGCCTGTGCGCTTTGGCATGCCACCGGAAATCGTGCTTCTCGAACTGGGCTGAATTTTTGGGGTCGCCATCTTTCGGTTGTAATGCTAAATTACAGACTGATCTGTGTGGGGATCAATAGACATGCGAAAGTTGATTGGAATGGCTTTGGCGGCGCTGTGCTTAAGCACATCGGCGCAAGCGGCGGAGTTGCCAAAAGGCTGCTTCCAGATGAATTTCACCAAGGCCTGGCTGAAAAAAGTCGAAAAGCAGTTTGTAACGTCAATCCAGATTGACGCGCGCAAAAGCGCTGACAGCACAGAAGCACCCGGCATCATGGGCAAACTCAGTGCGAAATTCCGCGATGACAAGGAAATTTGGTGGCACGTCGAATTTGAATGCCTCGATGGCGGTGAATCCTGGGCCTGCAGCACCCATTGCGATGGCGGAACTTTCATCCTGACAAAGGGCAAGAAAGGCCTGCAGATCGTCAACCAGCGCTGGCTGAAATTCAACCGCTCCGGACGTACTGATTGCGACGCCGAACCGCGCTTTGTCTATGCTGATATTGAGCACACCACATTCAACTTACCGCAGATTACCAGCAAGGCCTGCACCAAGAAGTGATCACACTTTCGCCAGTGCCGGATGATCGTCGTAAACACCGATCGGCATCTGCTCGTAATCAATGACAGCACCAGTCATCATTTGTGCTGATGATGAAGTGAGGAACTGGAATAGGCCTGCAACATCATCCGAACTGATCAACCGCCCTGATGGCATGCGGGCACCAATGTGATCCGCCCAATCCTGCGGCTGCTGGTGAAATCCGGTTTGCAGAGCATGCTCGCCATCGGTGTTGACCCAACCGAGATTAACGGCAAACACTCGGATACCATCACGTTTCCATGTATTGGCTGCTGCCTTGGTCAGCGTAACGAGCGCGCCCTTGGATGCCGAGTAGGTCGCAAGTGGTGGTGGCCCACCATGCGCCAGCATGCTCGAAACGTTGATCATTGTACCTTTGCCCTGCCGCTTCATGATTGGTGCTGCGGCTTGCATCATGAACAGTGGCGCTTTCACATTGACGTTGAACAGGCGATGGAACGCCTCGGGCGTTGTATCCTCCATCCCACAGCGTTCGGTATTGCCAGCCGCGTTGATAAGAACATCGATGCGACCAAACAGTTTTTCAGCGTGGGCACAAACTGCTGCTGGTGTTGCATCCAAGGATAGGTCAACGGAAATAAATTCCACACGTCCCAATGGATCAAGAGACTGAGCAGTTCCTGCAAGCTTGGCCGCGTTACGGTCCACCAGCAAGACATCAAATCCGTCTTGCAAAAATCGTTTTGCACCCGCAGCCCCAAGGCCCTGTGCGCCACCCGTAATCAACGCAACCCGATTCATGAAAAAACCTCCGTTGCAATGACGTTTGTCTGCAACACAGGTTTCGTCAAGCCCAAGATAGACTATTGGAAACTAGCCGCCGATTGAAACCACACCGCCATAGCGCCTGACCAACGAAAACAGCGCCGAGGCATTTCTCGGATGCAGGCGGATGCAGCCATGTGAGGCCTTGTTGCCAAGGGCGCGCACATGGCCCGTTCCATGAATGGCAAAGCCACCGCGGAAGAACATGGAAAATGGCATCGGCGCGTTGTCGTATTTCCGCGAGAAATAGGTCTTGTGCATGCGGTGGATGCGATAGCGGCCATGCGGCGTTTCGAAACCCTTGCGACCGGACGAAATCGCCCAATTGCCAACCATGCGGCCACCTTGCATCACAGTCATACGCTGCTGGCTGATATCAACCGATATGCGAACAACATTCGGCGAAATCTTGCGGGACCGCGCGATGCGCTTGCTGGAATATTTGCGGATGCGCGGTTTGGTCGTAGCTTTGATGTAACTGGTCTTACCAAACCCACGCTTGTAGTGCCGGGCGTCAACTTCATTTGACTCCCCTATCCAAAACACCAAGCCAAAAGCCAACAGCAGAGTGACTATTTTCTTCAACATATTATTGCGCTCCAAGGTTGGCCTCCCCGGTAGCTGGACATAAGCGTATCAGTTAAAGCAGTACAAGCGCAAGGTTGCAAAAAACTGTTTGCAACCCTGCTTGGCTATGCTCGTGCTCAATATGTCACAGTTACTTGCGTGTTGCGTGCGCCATGGCGACCGACAATAGAATAGAGCCGTGCCGCATTTGCAGGTGCCAAACGCACGCAACCGTTTGAAACAGGCTTTCCGAGCAAGTGAACCTGCTTCGTGGTGGCATGGATCGCAACGCCACCAACAAAGAACATCGCATAGGGCAAGCGCACCTTGAACTGTGTGGACATGTGATTATGCGCCATGCGGTTGATCCGCCAGGTTCCCGCAGGCGTGCGTGCACCGGCTTTTCCGGTTGATACCCTCCAATGCGCAACACTGCCACCGCCGGAGCGGACCGACATGGTTTGCGACGAAAGATCGATGTGGATTTTCAGGCTGGGTGCAGAAGACTTGGCAACTGCAGGCGTGACGATGGCACTTCCAAAAAGACACGCAGAGACAAAAGCAGACTTCAAAAATGAATTCATGACACACTCACAATACAAAAGTTGACTGGGCTAGATTGATCGACTGCCGCCGCAGTTCATTCGCCAAAGTTCAATTAACGACAGCGAATGCTTCGTGTGCCCGTACAAGTCTGTGGTGAGAGAACATGCTCCAACCAGCCTACGGGAATTCCGCCGTCGGAGCAGACTCCTACAACTTGAGTCTAATGTGAGTCAAACAGGAATTCGCGCCCAACCTTGACGCGGTTTTGGCCGTTGTAACGGATGATATCAGCTGTTGCATAAGTCTCGGTCAGCGTTGCCGGAAGGAAACTTCCCGTGCCCACAAGATCAAGCGGGGCTTTCGATGCGCCCATGATCTGGCATTTCTGCGGATCAAATCCAGAAGATCCAACAACCTGCGCATCTTTAAATCCAGCCTTGTCGAGGCCTGTTCGGGTGTGAATGATATTGGCTACAGAAACGCCTTTACCGAACAGGATACGCCGCACTTTGTCGACGAGGATATTGGACGGATCAAGCTGGAACGCCCTGCCCCCAAGCACATATTCAACGATGGAGTATTCGCCCGATACATTGAGCCATTGCCCGACGGCATCGACAGACTTTTCGTAATCAAGCCCTTCAGCAAAACGCCCGCCATGCGTATCCAGCCGCACACCAAAACTCTTGCCCTCGCGGTCAAGCTTCGCCTGATTGTAGAACCACTCCGCACAGCGAATTGAATCCGTCATTTCTTCGCCTGTGTAATCTACGAGTGCCGTGAGAGACTTCACTTCAGGCAGAGTCTTGGCAAAAAGCTTAAGCGCCTCCAGCACATCACCATTGGCATAGCCAACGAGCGCATGCGGCATCGTTCCCATGCCAGCCTTTGCACCAAAAAACGGAGCAGTCAGATCCTGTGACGAGCCAATGAACCCTTTGACGCCGACGACATTGCGCTTGGCGGCTTCGCTCCCCACCATCGCACCATAGGCCGCAAGAATATTCATCTCGGCCCCTGATGCATGGCGCGCATGCATGTCCATGAATGCGGCATATGGCACCGCCTTGCACATGTCATAGGCGTTGTTGGCGCACACACAGGGGAAACCGATTTTCTGCAAAAGGATAGTTTCGACTTCCGCGAGCTTTTGCATCGATCCGCTGATTTCCATCAGCTTGTGTTCGGATGGAACCACTTGCCCCTCCTCCACACAACGGCGAATTTCAACATCCGGCACCAGATGGCGCGCCAATCGGATAGCAGGCTCTAACGCTGCCACAACACGCCTGCGCATGAAAACTGCAAACGTCACACGCGCATCACCATTGGCCGCCACGATCTGGCTGGTGTTAGTGAAGTACTTGTCGGTCTGCGCTTCAAGCGGTCCGGCAGCGTGCACAAGATGCAGCAGCCTGTCCAGAATTGCGGCGTGAGAGGAGCTGAGTTGGGTCGGGGCTTTGTCCATGCCAGAGCTTTTCGCTGGAAAAGCCGATGGCGTCAAATAGTGGAATGATGATTTCTCTTCGGCGAAATTCGTGATAGCATTTTCACATGCAGACACGGCGGACCTTTCTCACCCTGTCACTACTGGCAACGATCAGCGCGGGCAGTCCGCTTGGCGCGCAACAGAATCCTGAACTCGATATCTTGTTTGCCCAGCTCCGCGATCCCGCGACTGGAGCCAAGGTTCTCAGCGTCGAGCCGAAAATCTGGGATCAGTGGATGCATGGTGGAACCACGGCTCAAAACGAAGCGTTGGCCAAAGCCACACAAGCCATGAATGTCGGCGCATTTCCCGCTGCCGAAAGCCGCCTAGACGCGCTGCTCGCGGAAACAAAGACCTACGCGGAAGTCTGGAACAAGCGCGCCACGCTCTATTTCCTGATGGGTCGCATGGATGAATCCCTCGCCGATATCGTCCAGACCCTCGCCCTCGAGCCTCGCCATTTCGGCGCACTTTCCGGGCGCGGCATGATCTATTTGCGCCAAGGCAAAAACGCCGAAGCTCTGACCGCCTTCAAACAAGCCCTGGAAATCCACCCGAACCTTGTCGGCGCACGCCTCTCAGTCAAACAATTGGAAAAGATCCTGCCGGAATTGTGAATAATCCTTACACGAAACCCTTCGCCCCTGCCCGCAGCAATTCTGTATCTGTCGGGCCTGCGAGGAAGGTAAAGCCGATTTCGGTATAAGCCTTCACGCCATCAAGCGATCCGGCAAAGGCACCTGCGACCAGATTGTACTTCTTGCAGGCAGCCGAAACTTTTTTCATCGCGGCAATTGTGCCAGCGCCCAAGCGATCAATCTTTTCGCCATTGGTGAGCGCAATCGACAAGTCTGACGGACCAACAAACAAGCCGTCCAAATTCGGCACAGCCGCAATCGCATCAAGATTATCAAGCGCCTCTTGCGTTTCAATCATCGCAAAAATCAGCGTCTGCGAGTTGGCTTCTTTCAAATAAACGCCAGCAGGAACCCCAGCGGCTTGCAGCATCGAATAGCCACCCCAACTACGCTGTCCGACAGGCGGATACTTCGCCGCCTTGACCAAGGCTTTTACCTGCTCAACAGTGTTGGTCATCGGCGCAATGACAGCAGCAGCCCCCATATCCAACGCGGAGTTCACGATGCCCGGATCGTTCCAGCGAACCCGCATGATCACGGGAATGCCAGCACCATTGATCGCCGAGGACATTTCTGCTGCCATGCCCATGTCGATCGTGGAATGCTGCAAGTCGATTGCAATAGCGTCAAATCCGACGCGCGCCACCTGGCCTGCGAGGGCTGCACCGGGAATGCCCATCCAAGGAAAAACCAATGGCTTGGGATCGGCCAAACGCTTACGCAGGCCAAAGGAAGCTCCTGACATGATGCTTATGCTTTCTGAATTTGTTCGACAGCAGTGGCCATCAATTCATCCATCGTGCGGCGAACCTGATGATCTGATTGGTCAACATTCTTGGCTTTGAAATCGCCCAGAACCTTGCGCACGACGTCTTCATCGCCCGCTTCCTCGAAATCGGATGCCACAACTTCCTTGGCGTAATCATTCGCTGCGTCGCCTGACAGGCCCAGCTTTTCAGCTGCCCAAAGGCCCAAAAGCTTGTTGCGCCGCGCAGTTGCCTTGAAACGGAGTTCCTCATCATGGGCGAATTTGTTTTCAAAGCCCTTTTTGCGATCATCAAACGTGTTCATGGGGAATCCTCTTGGCTTGTTGTTGGCACCAGATAGACATCTGCCGAACCATAATCAACAGCCCAAGAAGCTACCAAGGAACCATTTGTGCGCCGCAACAGGACTTGCTATAGGCCCGCTCAGTTATCCACACACCGCAAAACATGGCACTCCAGCCTCTTCCACTGTAAGGTGGAGGCAGAAGCGGCCATCGATAAGGCCATTCCAAGGATTGCACATGAACAGCAGGCGTACCAAGATCTACGAAGGCAAGGCCAAGATCCTCTATGAGGGTACTGAGCCGAACACTGTCATCGTGCATTACAAGGACGATGCGACAGCAGGCGACGGCGCAAAGAAAGACGTGATCGAAGGCAAGGGCGTGCTGAACCAGCGCATCTCGGAATTTCTTTTTACCAAGATCAATGATCTGGGCCTTCCAACCCATTTCATCCGTTCACTGAACATGCGTGAGCAGCTGGTGCGTTCGGTTGAGATCATTCCGCTCGAAGTCGTGGTTCGCAATGTTGCCGCTGGCTCCCTGTCGAAGCGCCTCGGCATTGATGAAGGTACACCCCTGCCCCGCGCCATCATTGAACTTTTTTACAAAAACGACAAACTGCATGATCCAATGGTAACCGAAGAACATGTGACCGCCTTTGGTTGGGCGAGCCCGCAAGAGATGGACGACATTGTGCACATGTCGATCCGCATCAATGACTTTTTGAGCGGGTTGTTTCTCGGCATCGGCATCAAGCTCGTCGATTTCAAACTCGAGTTCGGCCGCTATTTCGAAAACGACATGATGCGGGTGATGCTGGCCGATGAAATCAGCCCCGACAATTGCCGCCTCTGGGATATCAAGACCAACGACAAGCTGGACAAGGACGTGTTCCGCCGCGATCTCGGCAATCTCGTTGAAGCCTATCAGGAAGTGGCACGGCGACTTGGCATTATCTCAGCCAATGAAGCCCCCATTCGCGCCAAGCCAAAACTCGTGAAGACGGACCAATGACCATGAAAGCTAAAATCACCGTCACCCTGAAAAACGGCGTGCTCGATCCACAAGGCAAAGCCATCGAAGGCGCACTTGGCTCTCTGGGCTTTGATGGCGTCGGCTCGGTTCGCCAGGGCAAATATTTCGAAGTCGAACTCGCCGAAAAAGACCGCACGAAAGCGGAAGCACAAGTCAAAGCGATGTGCGAGAAGCTGATTGCGAATACTGTTATTGAGAATTACGCGATTGAGCTGACATGAAATCCGCAGTCATCCTTTTCCCCGGCATCAACCGCGAAGGCGATATGGCACGTGCGCTTGAGGCCGTGACTGGCATGAAGCCCCACATTGTCTGGCACACTGAAACCACTCTGCCCGATGTTGATCTCGCCGTAGTACCCGGCGGTTTCTCATACGGCGATTATCTCCGCTGTGGCGCCATCGCCGCGCGTTCACCCATCATGACAGATATCCGCGCCAAGGCCTTGAAGGGACTCAAAGTTCTCGGCGTATGCAATGGCTTCCAGATCATTACTGAAGCTGGGCTCTTGCCGGGTGCACTTGTGCGAAACTCAGGTCTGCGTTTTGTCTGCCGTGAAGTGAAGCTGCGCGTCGATAACGCCAACACCTTTTTCACCAACCAGATGAAGCAAGGCGAAATCATCACCTGCCCCGTAGCACACGGCGAAGGCAATTATATTTGTGATACCGAAACCTTGAAACGCCTCGAGGGCGAAAACCGCGTGGTCTTCCGCTATGCCGAGGGCACCAACCCCAACGGCGCGATGAACGACATTGCTGGCATTGTGAACGAGGCAGGAAACGTCATCGGCATGATGCCGCATCCAGAGAACATGATTGAAGCCTTGCACGGCAAACAGGATTGCCGCCCGCTGTTTGAGAGCCTGCTCGCCGCGTGAACTCGAACTAAATTCAACACAAACTCGTCGAAAATCTTGCGTGCTGCGTTAGCATTCGCTTCACTGCACTCCTTGTTAATCATAGATTAACGCGCAAAAATTTGGTTCCATGTACTTGCGCAGAGATTAACGACTGCGCGTAAAACTCTTGGGAGAGAGTCATCATGTTGAAACATTTTTTCCGTCGCGATACCACTTCACCTGCCGAGCTGGAGCAATTCCGCATGGCAACCCTTACTCTTCAGGGCCGCGTAGACCGCCTGCTTGAAGAACAAACCACGCGCCGCCTGCGTCATCAGCCGATAAAGTCAACCTGCCGCCATTATATGTGAACTCTGGCATTTCAATCCGAACGAAGCGCAAAACTTGCCAACAGGCCTTTCCATCGGGACCCAAAATGCCCTATGGCGAGGCCATCATGGCATCTCCCCGCGAACCTTCCATCACCCCTGAACTCGTTGCCCAGCACGGCTTGAAGCCCGATGAGTATGAACATTTTGTTGCACTGCTGGGTCGAACGCCCACGTTCACCGAACTTGGCATCTGCTCGGCCATGTGGAACGAGCACTGCTCTTACAAGTCATCGAAGAAATGGCTGAAGCAACTGCCAACCACGGGCCCGCGCGTGATCTGTGGTCCAGGCGAAAATGCAGGCGTGATCGACATTGATGATGGTCAGGCCATTGTCTTCAAAATGGAAAGCCACAACCACCCCAGCTTCATCGAACCCTATCAGGGATCGGCCACTGGCGTTGGCGGCATTTTGCGCGACGTCTTTACAATGGGTGCCCGTCCTATCGCAGCCTTGAACGCACTGCGCTTTGGCGATCCATCACATCCCAAAACCCACCACCTTGTTTCCGGCGTCGTTGCAGGCGTGGGCGGCTATGGCAATTCCTTTGGCGTCCCCACTGTTGGCGGCGAGGTAAATTTTCACGCCCGCTACAACAGCAACAATCTGGTCAACGCCATGGCGGTTGGCATCGCTGATGCCGACAAGATTTTTTACTCCAAGGCCGAAGGCGTTGGCCTGCCCGTTGTTTACTTGGGCGCAAAAACCGGCCGCGATGGCATTCACGGCGCCACCATGGCGTCAGCAGAGTTCGACGATAACGCACACGAAAAACGCCCCACCGTGCAAGTCGGTGATCCCTTCACAGAAAAATGCCTGCTCGAAGCCTGCCTCGAATTGATGGCAACAGGTGCCGTCATCGCAATCCAGGACATGGGTGCCGCAGGCCTCACATGTTCTGCTGTTGAGATGGGAGCGAAGGGCGATCTCGGCATCGAGCTAGAACTCGATAAAGTGCCGTGCCGCGAAGAAGGCATGACCGCCTACGAGATGATGCTCTCAGAATCACAAGAGCGCATGCTGATGGTGCTGCGCCCCGAAATGGAAGAAGCAAGCCACGCCATCTTCAAGAAGTGGGGTCTCGACTTTGCTGTTGTCGGGAAGACGACTGACACGCTGCGCTTCATCATCAAGCACAAGGGCGAAATCAAAGCCGATCTCCCGATCAAGGCGATGGGCGATGAGGCCCCTGAATATGATCGGCCATGGGTCGAACCGAAAAAGCCAAAGGCCCTGGGCGATGTGACACCACCCAATGATCTCGCCGCAGCCTTGCTCCAAATGATGGGTTCGCCCAACATGTCGTCGCGCCGCTGGGTTTGGGAGCAATATGATCACCTGATCCAATCCAACACCGCGCAAATTCCAGGCGGTGATGCCGGCGTTGTCCGCATCAACGACAAGAAGGCGATTGCCATGTCATCGGATGTGACACCGCGCTATGTCGAAGCCGATCCATACGAAGGCGGCAAACAAGCCGTCGCCGAATGCTGGCGCAACCTCACTTGCGTCGGTGCCGAGCCTATCGCGATCACTGACAATCTCAATTTCGGCAATCCCGAGCGCCCCGAGATCATGGGACAATTCGTGATGGCGCTGAAAGGCATTGGCGATGCCTGCCGCGCGCTGGAATTCCCCATCGTTTCCGGCAACGTCTCGCTCTACAACGAAACCAACGGCCAAGGCATTCTGCCAACACCAACAATCGGCGGCGTCGGCCTGTTGCGCGATCTCACCAAGATGGGGACTTTGCGCTTCAAGGCGGAAGGCGATGCGATCTTGCTGCTCGGTGGCCATGGCACCCATCTCGGCCAATCGGCATTCTTGCGCGATTGCCTCGGCCGCGAAGAAGGCCCTCCTCCACCCGTCGATTTGGCAAAGGAAAAGCTGCACGGCGACTTCGTGCGAAATCTTATCAATGCAGGCCAGGTCACTGCCGTTCATGACATTTCCGACGGCGGCCTTGCGGCTGCAGTCACAGAAATGGCTCTGGCTGGCGGCTTCGGCGCCAAGCTATCCAACCTGGATCACGCAGCCCTCTTCGGCGAAGATCAAGCCCGCTACGTGCTCAGCTGCAAACCAGAAGAAGCCGCCAAGATCATCGCCCAAGCCCACGTCAAAGATATCGAAGTCGTGAAAATCGGGACAGTCCAAGGCGATGATATTTCATCCGGTGGCTTGCGCGTCTCACTCGCCGATTTGCGCACCGTACATGAGGGATGGTTTCCGGGGTATATGGCTTAGATTTGAATTCGTTAACCATAGCAATGTTAAGTCGTGTCGAATCAAATTCGAGGACATGCAATGCAACGACTCCTAATCTTGGCAATACTTGGCGCTGCTGTACTCGGGGGATGCGCACAGACACCTGAATCCGTTCAAGCGTCCTATATCAGCCCGGTTACTTATGATGATTGGACTTGCAAACAATTGTCAGGTGAATCCGTTCGCGTCGACGCTGCCCTTGCGACAGCATCGAAACAACAGAGCGATGCACGCACAGGCGATACAGTTGGAATCTTGCTGCTTGGACTACCGGCAGCATCGATGAGTGGCAAAGCCGTGGCGCCAGAAATCGCGCGCCTCAAAGGTTCGAAAGAAGCAATTCAGCAGTCAATGACGCTGAAAAACTGCTGATCTACCCCAACATCACCACCCGCGTACCCAGCTGCACGCGCGCATAGAGATCAATCACATCGCAGTTCAGCATGCCGATGCAGCCCGCAGTGGCCTTGCGACCGATGTCACCAAGCTTCATTGAACCGTGAATGCGGTTCACCGTGTCGACTTCGCCTTTATACAAATACAACGCGCGCGCCCCCATCGGATTTTCCAAACCGCCGGGCATGCCGTCTTTCCATTTCACAAGTGATGGAATTTGCTCGAGGTGATATGGCGATGGGGTCCACACTGGCCATTCCTTCATTTTCTGGATAACGACCTCGCCCGTCCATGCCTTGGCGCTCTTTCCAACTGAAACGCCATAGCGTAGCGCGTTTCCATTTTCGCCGACGACGTAAAGAAAGCACTTGCGCGGATCAACAACGATGGTTCCCACAGGCTCGTTGGTTTCAAACTCCATCTCGCGGCGCTGATACTTGTACTCGAGTTTTTTCCACTCGTTCATTTTGACGGGGAATGGCTCTTCTGCACGCGCCAAACCAGCACTTTCAAAAAGGACTGACGTTGCCAAGAACTCTCGACGGGAAAACTGCATCACTTCCTCCGATCAAACGCTCATTTGCACGCCAAGTTCGACAACCCGGTCCGGCGGAATGCGGAAGAAGTCGATGGCGCGCGACGATTGGTTTGCAAGCATGATGAAAATTCGCTGCTGCCAGAACGGCATGGCCGAACGTTTCGAAGCAATAATCGAACGGCGGCCAAGGAAATAGCTGGCCTGGCGCGGATCGATCTCGAGGCCGTGCTCGCGGCACGCGCGCAAAGCAGCAGGCACATCAGGCTGTTCCATATATCCGAACTTGGCCTGCACGATCCACGCCCCAAGAGCAGCGCGCTGCACCACAACGCGATCATCTTCGTGGCGCGGCTCGTCCGTAGTATCGACCGAAATGAACACCAGCGTATCATGCAAAACTCGGTTGTGCTTGAGATTATGCATCAAAGCGCTGGGCGCAAATTTCACATCGGTTTGCAGGAACACTGACGCGCCTGCAACGCGTGCGGGCGAGCGACGCTCCAAGCTTTCCAAGAGACCATTGAGTTCAATCGATTCCTTTGCAAGCTTTTGCGACAGCAATTTTCGGCCTTTGAGCCAGGTCACCATGAGCAGAATGATGGTGGCACCGATCAAAACTGGCATGTATCCGCCATGAATGATCTTCAATCCATTGGCAGCACCCAGCAGCAACTCAATTGCCAAAATGAAAACGAGCGCCGGCATGGCAAACCAGCGCGGCAGTGACTGTGATTTCCAGAAAAAAACAAGCGCCAACAATGAGTCAACGATCATCGATGTATTCACAGCAACACCATAGGCCGAAGCGAGGTTCGTCGATGATTTGAAAACCAGCACCAACAGGATGACGCCAAACATGATCAACCAGTTGATTTGCGGAACGTAAATCTGGCCCTGTTCGGTTTCACTCGTATGGGTAATGCTCATGCGCGGCAGAAGTCCGAGAGACATCGCCTGCTGTGCAATCGAGAATGCACCTGTGATCACGGCTTGCGATGCAATGACTGCAACGCAAGTGGCAAGCAGAACCAGTGGGATCAGGGACCATTGCGGTGCCATGAAAAAGAAGGGATCCTTGATGGCCTCAGGATGAGCAAGACTAAGTGCCCCCTGTCCAAGATAAGTCAGCACAAGCGCTGGAAGAACTACAAATATCCACGCCCAGCGAATGGGCGTTTTGCCGAAATGCCCCATGTCTGCATAAAGCGCTTCACCACCTGTAACCACCAGGAACACGCCGCCAAACACTTTCAGCGCCAAAGTCGGCTGTTCGAGCAACATGCGAATGCCGTACCAGGGATTGAAAGCGAGGAAAATCTCTGGATCATCGAACAAATGATACGCACCGAGAATGCCAAGGATGACGAACCACGCAAGAGTTACGGGTGCGAAAATCTTGGCAACTCCTGCTGTGCCTCGATATTGCATGACAAACAAAACAACGAGAATGGCAATGGTCAGCGGAACAACATAGCCTTCAAAAACCGGATTGACGTATTTCAATCCCTCAACAGCACCGAGGATCGACATCGCTGGCGTGATCATGGCGTCACCGAAAAAGAACGCGGCTCCAATGATGCCCAAGGTGAGAACCACCCCTCCGCGCTTTTTCAGCAGGGTTTCAACAAGCACAACGAGTGAGAGAATTCCGCCTTCGCCGCGATTATCCGCGCGCATCAGCATGAAAACATATTTGAGTGTGACGACAATCAGCAACGCCCAGATCAGCAGCGAAATCACCCCAAGCACGGATGCGCGTAGATCGCCTCCTGCTTGCATGACAGGATGCAAGGCTTCGCGCATCGCATAAAGCGGAGAAGTGCCGATGTCGCCATAAACGACACCAAGTGCCGCGAACGCCAATGTGGCCTTCGTCTTGGTGGTTTCCGCTTCGTCTTTATGTTGCATGACAGAAGCGCTCCCCGGCTTTCCAATAAGGTGGGCGGCTCAAGGCGCCGCAATAACTGCGCGGCATTCAGCAGGCAGGCCAGAGAGAGTCAAGGGTGGAACTGGTTTGGGTTTTGGCGCATTGGGATCACGCTTTTTGGGTTTCCATGGAAGGTCGCCCATCCAATAGGCAAGCTCTTCACCACAGCCCGTGCCATCGCTTGGCTTTGGTGCCCACTGATTCTTGCAGCCTTCAAGCCCATTGGGGCAACTCATACGAATATGGAAGTGATAGTTGTGCCCATAATAAGGGCGCACTTTGGCAAGCCATGAACGGTCGCCCCGCGCCCATTTGCACAGCTCAGCCTTGATCGGCGGGTGCACAAAAATACGCGCGACTTGCGGATATTCGGCAGCTCGCTTGATCAACTTTGCATGACCCTCAGTCCACACTTCGTTGTCAATTTCATAGCGACTCTTGACAACCAACCGGGCAGAAATATCTTCGCGCTCCTTACGCGACAAAACGCGGTCCGGCATGGGCGTAAGCCACACATCTGCATCAAGACCGATCTGGTGGCTCGCATGGCCCGTGAGCATTGGTCCGCCACGTGGCTGCGACAGATCACCCACCAGAAGTCCATTCCATCCGTCTTTTTGCTTGGCATCAATGGCAAGATCTTCAAGCAGGGCCAATAGTTGCGGATGAGCCCAGTTGCGATTGCGTGACAGGCGCATCACCTGCCAAGCCGGACCATTGATCGGCAGCGCCTTGCCACCTGCAAGGCAGCCTCGCGCATAGGAACCGAGCGCACGTGGACGCAAATCTGCTGGTTGTTTTTGCACACCAAATAGACGCTTGGCCAACATCCGTTCTTCTTTGTCGGAAATTTCCCGCAAGCCTGCTGTACCTGCCTTGGGAAGCGAAGATACATTTTGACTTAATGCTGTAAGGCCTTGACTGTCCATTGCATCTTGAGCAATTGCCGCTGGACCAGCCAGCGCCAACGCCAAAACCGCACACTTCAAAACATTACCTCTTGCGAAAAGCATCAAGTGAAACCACCTTGGGAGCTGCTGGGTTATCGCCGTTCTCTTCATCCTCGGCTGCGGCCTTTGACCGTCTGTCTTTCCCGCGTCTCTCACTTATTTCGCTGGGACTGGTTGCCGGCTTGTTCATTGCTACGGTAACATTCTCGTCCGTATCTTCGCTGAGTTTTGCTTCAACCACTACGACTTCAAACTGCAAGCCAAACTGCACCGATGGATCAAGGAAACCCTTCACTGCCGGAAATGGAACATGCAAACGCTCAGGCAGCTGATCGAAATACAAGACAACTTCAAAAAACTCTTCAGTGATGATCAAGTCACTATACTGGTGCTGCAAGACAATCGTCATCTCGCGCGGATAGCGTTGCATCAATTTTTCAGAAATCGAAACACCAGGAAAGCGCGTGTTGAAAGCGATGTAAAAGTGATGTTCGCCAGGCAAACCCTGGCGCTCGACATGGCGCAATGCTTCACGCACCACACCCCGCAATGCGTTCTGTGCAAGCTGGTCATATCGCATCAAGTCTTCGGCCATGCCACGCCAATCCAATTCAAATTTCCGTCAAGACCGCAACCCGGCCCCGAACCGCCCTCTATCATGCCAGAGTCTGGGAGCAAAACCAAACATCACTGTCCTCAGCAGTTTGCCTTGAACCTCTTTCCACAAATCTAACAAAACCAAATAAAAAGTGTCGGCTTCTGTTGCCAGGTGCCGACGGACCCCGCCTAAAGCTGCAAAGCCTCAGGGCTTGGTTTCGGTATTTCGCACTGCGTTACGCAGCGAGAGCAACCGGAGCATAGTTGTCATTTGCAACTATTAAGATAGCCCGATAACGTCGGATCCATCACGGGCAAAAAAACCACCTTTACGCTCTCGTCGATCCTGTTTCGCCCCCATCACAGCCGATCACGTGTTGATCAGCGGTCAATCTGCCCTCTCGCCGATTAAGGAAATCGGCTGCCGGGCTGACGCTGATCGTAACCGATCAGCTGTGGTGGAGGCGCCGGGTACTGCCCCCGGGTCCGAAAAGTTTATTACGCGATCCGTTTATCACCATAGTCCCTCCCTTGCGGGCTGGACGAACCGAATATAGGCACGAATTGCGATGAAAAGAAGTGAAAACTTGCGCCCCGGAATTGCAATCGCTGACTTGCCGATGATAAATTTTGCACAAGCAGGTCGAATCAACGTCCTGCGACTGGGGATTGAATATGATCAGGACAGATTACACAGAGAACGCAACAAAATATGCAGGTTCCGTCGACCAGGCGAAGCTCGATTCGATCATCAAGTTCTGCGGCATCGCACTCAAGGGCGCAGACTCACAATATGTCTCGCTTTCGGATGAAGCCGAAATCAAGCGGGTGTGTGACGGCTTTGGGACCAAGAAGCTTGGCCTTAGCGACGCCCAGACCCGCGACGGCTTGAAGAAAGTCTACGAAGCGATGAAAGCTGAAAAATCCAAAATGCGCACGACGGTCTACTATCTCCTCGCCAAGGAAACCGGAACCCTCGGCAAGCTTTGATTGCTGGGTCAGGAACATGTGGGCAGGACCAATCAGGTCCTGCCTTTTTCATTTGAATCACCCTAAGGTCCTACAATGCAGCAGTATCTCGATCTCATGCGCCATGTGCGCGAGCATGGCGTGAAGAAGGAAGACCGAACCGGCACAGGCACACTTTCAGTGTTCGGCCATCAGATGCGCTTTGATCTCAATCAGGGATTTCCGCTGACCACCACCAAGAAGCTTCACTTGCGCTCGATCATTTATGAACTCCTCTGGTTCATCAAGGGTGACACCAACATCAAGTATCTGCAAGACAACAAAGTGCGGATATGGGACGAGTGGGCTGATGCCAATGGCGATCTTGGTCCCGTCTATGGCGCGCAATGGCGCAGCTGGCCTGCCCGCGACGGTTCGACGATTGACCAGCTTGCCGACGTGATCGCACGAATCAAAAAATCGCCGGATTCGCGCCGCTTGATCGTGACAGCGTGGAACCCCGCAGACGTCGACAGGATGGCGCTGCCGCCGTGCCACAACATGTTTCAGTTCTATGTCGCGAATGGAAAACTATCGTGCCAGCTCTACCAACGCTCGGCAGATATTTTTCTCGGCGTGCCGTTCAACATCGCATCTTACGCGCTGCTCACCCACATGATTGCGAAAGTCACCGGCTTTGGCGTCGGCGACTTTGTGCACACGCTCGGCGATGCGCATATTTATCTCAATCATCTCGAGCAATCTGATTTGCAATTGAGCCGAAAGCCTAAGCCCTTGCCGCAGCTCGCGATCAAGCGCGACGTCCAATCCATCGATGATTTCCAGTTCGAGGATTTCGAATTTTTGGGCTACGATCCCGATCCATCAATCAAGGCGACAGTTGCAGTTTAAGGAAAATAGATGCCAGCTATCGGACAAGATTTTCGCGAGGCACGACGTGCTTCGCAATTCAACGCGTGGAGCAATCAAGGTCTTTTCTCAACCCTGGCATTTTTCGCACTTTTCCTTTTCTTGCAGTTTGCGCTTCCTCAGTTGCCGGCGATCTACAAGGTAGTGATTGATGCGCAGTCTGCGATGGCCGAAGTGATGAGCCCCCCGTTTTTCCTGCTCATGTTGGGAGCGATGATCCCGACGGGACTGCTCGTTTCCTGGCTCGTTTACAATACAGCAAAGCGCCGTGGTGGAATAAGATTGATGCCTGAGTTGCTACGCCTGCCGAATCTTGGCTGGGGCGGATGGCTGATGGTCATCGTCGGTTTTATCGTTACCATGGGCGTCGTGGCCTTTGTCGTGCGATCCCTTTCAGGCGACATGGTTTCGATGGGCGAGGTTGAGAAACTTACAGCTGGGCTGCGCAACAACACTTTGGCTTACTTCATAGTCCCAATCGCAATTGGATTTGCAGCGCCGATGGCCGAAGAGTTTCTATTCCGCGGCCCACTTTTCGTACGTCTCAAGCAAACCGCGCTCGGTGGGATTGGCACACTCGTTTTGACCAGCGCGGTTTGGGCAATGATTCATGTTACCCAACCTTGGATCAACATCGCGCTTATTTTTGTGATGGGGCTGGTGCTGGGAAGCCTGTTGCTGCGTTTCGGCAGCATCTGGGTTCCGGTTGCCTGTCACTGTGTTTGGAACCTGTTGACCACCCTGATGCTCTTCACTGCCGAACTGCCAGCGCAGCTCCCCACATGATCTCGCTCGTTGTTGCAGTTTCGAAAAATGGCGTCATCGGTCGCGATGGCGGATTACCGTGGCATATTTCATCCGATCTCAAGCGCTTCAAAGAGATCACTATGGGCAAACCAATAATAATGGGTCGCAAAACCTGGGAGAGCCTGCCCAAAAAACCGTTGCCAGGAAGGCACAACATCGTGCTCACAAAGCAGGTCAAAGACCTGGGCGAAGGCGCTGAAATCGTTCGAACAATCGACGAGGCAAAAGCCCTTGTTGCAGGAGCGCCTGAGGTTTGCGTGATCGGTGGCGGTGAAATTTATCGGCAATTCTTGCCGCACGCGCACCGCATCTATCTCACCGAAGTTGAACTCGAAGTTGAAGGCGACACGTATTTCCCACCTCTTGATTCAGGCTGGAAAGAAGTGTCCCGCGAAGTCCATCTGCGAGGCGAAAAAGACAATGCAAATTTCGTGATCAGAGTGATGGAACGGGCGAACTAATTCCGCATTGGAAATTCGCGCATACATCGCCTATCTAAGGCGCAAAGGAACCCACCCATGGCCATGACCGCCCAGGAAATCGAACGCTTCATCAAGGAAAGCCTGCCGGATGCTATTGTCCAAATCAGCGACCTCGCAGGCGATGGAAATCACTATTCCGCGAACGTTATATCGCCTTCCTTCAAAGGCAAGAACCGCGTGCAGCAACACCAGATGATCTACGCCGCCCTCAAAGGCCGCATGGGTGGTGAGTTGCATGCGCTGGCACTGCAAACTTCAGCACCGGTGGAGTGATGGATTTTTGGCGTGGCGAAAGTTTCGCTTGGCTAACCAACCATTTTGGCGAGACGATCGCCAGCGCAATTGTAGTTATTTTTGCAGTTTTCTATGTTCTGGACAAATTCAGTCCGCGACGAAAGTCTAGAACTGGGACAATGCAATCTGATCAATCAGTTCCGCCAGCAAATGCAGAACAGACAACAGACTTGAGATACTTGGAGAAAAACAAATGACCGACATCAAAACCCAAATCGACACCGACGTAAAATCAAACAACATCGTGCTCTTCATGAAGGGCACTGCCGAACAACCGATGTGCGGCTTTTCCGGCCGCTCGGTGCAAATCCTCAAGATGCTCGGCGTAGAGTTCAAGGACGTCAATGTTCTTGCAAGCGAAGAACTGCGCAACGGCATCAAGGAATATACCAACTGGCCGACAATCCCTCAGCTCTATGTGAAGGGTGAGTTTGTCGGTGGCGCTGATATTTTGATGGAAATGTACCAGTCCGGCGAATTGAAGCAGCTGTTGACAGACAAGGGCATTGCCTGATGCTCACGCTGTTCGCCACCAAGGGTTCGTGTTCGCTCGCAACACATATTGCACTCGCGGAAGCTGGTGCTGACTACGTGCTGCGCAAGGTCGACACAGCTGGCGGCGAACAGCGCGCGCCAGACTACCTGAAAATCAATCCGAAAGGCCGCGTGCCTGCTCTTGCGACTGAGCAAGGCGTGCTGACCGAAAACGTGGCTCTCCTGCAATATGTGGCGCAAGCCTATCCAAAGGCTAACCTCGCCCCCAGCGATCCGTTTCAATTGGCGCGCATGAACAGCTTCAACAGCTACCTCTCCTCAACCGTCCACGTGAACCACGCCCACAAGATGCGCGGCACGCGCTGGAGCGACGATCCCGCCGTCGTTGAAAATCTGAAGCTCAAAGTGCCCGAGACCATGACAGGCTGCGCCGAGTTGATCGAAAACGAATACCTCCAAGGCCCCTGGGTCATGGGCGCGCAATACACCGTAGCCGACGGCTATCTCCTCACCATCACCAACTGGTTCATCGCTGATGGCGTAGACATGGCAAAGTTCCCCAAACTCTCCGCCCATCATGCTGCCATGTTGGAGCGCCCTTCTGTGAAGAAGGTGCTGGCGGAGCTGGGGTAACTCAAAGTACCGAAAACCAAAATTCCGTCATGGCCCGCTTCACGCGGGCCACCCATCTTTTGCGGCGTTGGTGGCCCGCGTGAAGCGGGCCATGACGACAATTATTTTAGTGTTGAATCAATGCGCCTGCGGTTTGCCCATGGGCTGGCCGATATCCTTCAGCAGTTTCTGGAACCATTTGGTCTTCACATCAAACGCCTTGCCGCCCTTGATGCGCGGAAATTCGATGGCGCGGAGCTTGTTGCCGCGCTCTTCATCGTGCCCCACAACACCGCTTTCGCCTTTCAGTGCTGAGGCGACTGCAACCACAGCCATCGACTTGATCAACGCAAGATCATCCTTGTTCGGTTTGGCCGAGCGCGCGAAATAACCTGACTTCTGCACCAGAACTTTTTCAGCCTTCACCATGTCGGCGAATTGCTTGGCAAACCACGCACCGGGGTTGATCTTGTCAATCTTCACGTGGCCAAATGCATCGCGCTCCGGCTCTTCACCACGCGCGCGCATTTCGGCAACGATATCTTCAACCCCTGCCCCTTCCGATAGGAAGATGTTAACGGCATCACGCTTGTCCATGATTTTTTTCAAGCGCGCTGACTCTGCAACGAGATCAATCGCAAGCTCCGGCAAATAAACCGCATCCACATCCTTGTGCGCTTCGGACAAATTAAAGTCTGGCGCGAATTTCTGCTTCTTCAAACGCTTGCGATAAGTATCCGCCGTTGCCGCCGTCAACCAGCCGCAGTGACGCCCCATCACCTCATGAATGATCAGCATGCGCGGATTGGTGCTCTGCTCGTTCACAACATTCTCAAAAAAGATCGCACCTTGCTCGGCTGCCGTCACCGCACCCAGCGTTTGGCGGATCGGGATCACGTCATTGTCGATTGTCTTTGGCATGCCCACAACAGTGAGATTGTAATTGTGCTTGGCAAGATACGCCGCAAGGTCTGCAGCAGTTGTATTCGTATCATCGCCACCAATCGTGTGCAGAATGGTGACACCATCTTTCACCAACTGTTCAGCCGCTACATGCAGCGGATCCTGACCTTCAACAACCAGCCCACGCTTGATGCAGTCCTTCACATTCGTGAGCTTCACGCGGCTGTTGCCAATCGGCGAGCCACCATGCTGCAAAAGTGTGAGCGCCTGCTTGCGCGCCTTTGGTGTGACAGTGATCGACCAGCCCTTGAGCAGACCCATGTAGCCATTGCGATAGCCGATGATTTCAGCTTTCGGTAGTTTCTTGGAATACATCGAGATCAGATAGCCTACCGAGGCCGATAAACACGGCGCCAAGCCACCAGCCGTGAGCAATGCAATCCGAACCTTGGGTGTCTTGTAAGCCGTCTTCGCCATGATAAGCCTCGTAAAAAAGAATCTGGGGCGTTCCTTCACGGCTTCGAAAGCGCGTGTCAACAAAACATTGGGGAAAACCCAGAGATCGGTCTATAGCCCACCAAATCATGCCCAGACCTCCCAAAAAGCCATTTGGCAAACCATTCCGCCCACGTTCAGATTCATCCGACCGTCCCGATAGACCTGCCCGACCAGGCGCAAAGCCTTTTGGCAAACCAGGCGGCAAGCCACGCTTTGGCAAAACCGAAGAACCGCCCGCGCACAAGTATCACGCCAAGGAAGGCGCCGGCGATGCGCCTTCAGGTTACGGTGTCTATAAGCGCGAAGGCGGTCCACCAGGCGGTGATCGTCCCAGAACATTCGACAAGCCGTTCGAAAAGCGCCCCTACGATCCAGATCGTAAACCACCCTTCAAAAAGCGCCCTTATGCTGCAGCAGGTGCCGAAGGCGAGCGCCCGGCGTTCAAGCGTCCATATGATCCTGATCGCAAACCACCCTTCAAGAAGCGCCCGTACACGCCGCGCGAAGGTGGTGCTGAAGGCGGAGAACGTCCGGCCTATGCAAAACGTCCGTACACCCCACGTGCCGAAGGTGCTGAAGGTGGCGAACGCCCGGCTTACGCAAAACGTCCCTACACACCACGTGCTGAGGGCGGTGAGCGTCCAGCCTATGCAAAACGTCCGTACACACCACGCACCGAAAGTGCTGAAGGCGGCGAACGCCCGGCCTATGCAAAGCGTCCTTACACACCACGCGCCGAGGGTGCTGAAGGTGGTGAGCGTCCGGCCTACGCCAAGCGCCCCTACACACCACGCACCGAAGGTGCTGAAGGTGGTGAGCGTCCAGACTACGCCAAGCGTCCTTATTCGCCACGTGGCGACAAGCCTGCGTTCAAGAAGCCTTTCACCAAGCGCACCTGGACCGACGAAAAGCCGACACCACGGCCAGATCGTGATTTCCCGCAAAGCCGCCATTCGGCCAATCCGGAAAATGATTTGATCCACGGCCACCACGCGGTTGCTGCGGCTGTGGCAAATGAGAAGCGCAAGATCGTGCATCTCTGGACCACGGAAAATGCGCTGGCACGCCTGATTGAGGAAAACGTCACACTGCCATCCGAAATCGAAACTGTGCATCCGCGCCTGCTCGATCACATGTTGGCGGGGCAAGACGCAGTGCATCAGGGCATCATCGTTGAAGCTGAGCCTCTCGAACAGCCACAGCTGAACCAGATCGAAAAAGGTGGGCTTGTCGTGTTGCTCGACCAGGTCACCGATCCACATAATGTGGGCGCGATCCTGCGCAGCTGTGCAGCTTTTGGCGTGACAGCAGTTGTCTCCCCTGCCCGCCACACGGCAGCAACGAATGGTACATTGTTCAAGGCCGCATCTGGTGCCTACGAATATGTGCCATTTGTGAAAGTCACCAACCTTGCACGCGCCATTGATGAACTCAAAGGCTACGGTTTCACGATTGTCGGCCTCGATAGCGAAGCTGAGACCACAATGGACCAAGTCGAACGCACAAAACCCATGGCACTCGTACTTGGCGCCGAAGGCAAAGGTGTGCGCGATCTCACCCGTGAAGCTTGCGATGTTGTGGCACGTCTCGAAATGACCGGGCCAATCAAGAGCCTCAACGTGTCAATCGCCACGGCAGTCTCGCTTTACGCTCTGACTCGATAGTAACTGGATAACAACAAAAAGGCCGGGCGATGAGCCCGGCCTTTTCAAATATCCGTCCCGGATTGTCTCAGTAGCCGCCGCTTTTCACAATCTGTACGACGCCACCGTAGTTGTTGACGATGATGGTCTTGCCACCATGTCCGTAACCACGGCGCATTGCACCACGGCGGTGCTTGCGACCGTGAACTTTGCGACCGCCGCCATTGGCAACATAGCCATGACCGCGATTTGAGCGCTTGCGCATCTGCATGCGGGTTGCGCGGCTCATGCTGTAACCATCACCATGTCCGCCATCGCCATAACCACCACCATCTTGGCTGTAGCCATACTTGTATGCGTAAACGAGCTTGCGGCAATGCCGAACTGAACTGGTATAAACAGCGCGATCACCGACATAGCAGAGAATGTGATCGCTGGTGTTGGTACCACCGCCGCCACCGCCACCACCATTCTTATTGTGGCCACCCCCACCATTCTTGTTGTGGCCACCGCCGCAATTGCCGCAGCCATTTACCGGGCCACCATAGTTGCCGCCGTAACCACCGGGATTTCCGTTGGTGCTCACGGATACGGCATCTTTGGGAGTGTCACCAGCCATTACCGGAGCGGCAAAAAAGCCAAGGGCCAAAGTAGCAGCCAAAATTGCAAGTTTCTGTTTCATTTTCACTCGACCCTCATTTACCTTCGTTAACAGACTGTTTCCTTATGGGACAAACAAAGCGCCCAAAGGGTGGTTGTCAAGAACATTGCATATTGAGGGCCAGTCAAAGGGATTAAAACCAGAACAAACGAGTCGTTTTTCATCATTTGACCTATTTGAGAACCGCGCTATAGCCTTCGCTCGACTCAGTTGCCGGATTAGCTCAGGGGTAGAGCAGCGGTTTTGTAAACCGAAGGTCGGGGGTTCAATTCCCTCATCCGGCACCATTTTCCCCCACCTGTATGTGTCAACCGAATCGGCACACAATTGGCTGACAATCTTTGCTGAAGGGGGCCACACACCATGGAAAAAGCTACAGGACTGGACCGCATCATCAAGGCTTGCGGCTATTCACTGGCGGGGATCAAGGCTGCATGGTCCGAAGCGGCATTTCGGCAGGAAATCATCGTCGCCATCGTGGCCATTCCGGCAGCATTGAATTTTTCTGACACGGGCGTTGAGCGCGCAGTGCTGATATTCAGCGTGTTCCTGGTGCTGATCGTCGAAATGATCAATTCGGCGATCGAAGTGGTGGTGGATCGCATCTCGACGGAAAAACACTCCCTTTCCAAGATCGCCAAAGACATGGGCAGCGCCGCCGTTGCGCTGAGCCTTCTCAACGCCGGGGTGGTCTGGCTGCTTGTTTTAACAAGCTAGGAATTAGCGCTTGACAGCGAACGGTGCGGGTGCTAGATTGTTCCATAATCTACTCATGCGACCAGATTTTCAAAAGCCTCCGCGCCACCAGCCCGGGGGTTTTGTTTTGTCGCGATGTGGAGTGAGCGAGCACACGACAACCAAAAAGAAAGGATTGGGTCAGATGATAACGCCAACGAACCAAGGGCGGCACAACCAATGATGCAGGAATCGAACGAATGTGGCGGCACAAACGCCCTGCCCGGCTTTGTAAAAGTCGCCGACCCGTCGCGTCCGCTGGATGGAGAAACGCTGAAGAAGCTGGCACCGCATATCGCCCCCATTGGGCCAAAAGTGCGCTCGCAGGTGCGGGAGAATTTCGGCACGACCGTCATGGCCCAGACTTTCAACATGATGATGATGTTGCCGCGTTACCGCAATCAGACCGTCGCTGATCTCCAGCATCTGGTGCTGGAGCCAATGATCCGGGACCGGATTGCCATGGCCTATCCCGCAGAGAAGGAGGCCGATGATCTTTCGGATATCTCGGGCTTTGCCATCTGGGCTTCTGTCTCGGAAGAGGTTGATGCAAAAATCCGCGAGCAGATCAAGGCAGGCACCTACCCTGTGCGCCTCAAGGCCGAGGATTGGACCAGCGGCGAGATCAACTGGCTGCTTGATGTAATAGCCCCCTCGGCCAAGCTCACCACCTCGGTGCTGGCCAATTTCGGCAAGGTGGTCAAAGGCGGAAATCTGCGCCTGCACCCGCTGATCGCAAGACTTGTCGATGAAGAGACGCTGAAGAAGTTGGGCGCCGAGAAGTTGGGCGCAGAAACCAAGGCCAACTGATGCAGCGCGACGCACCATAGGATCAGGATTTGGGGGCGATGATCAACAGCTTGCAAAACACACACAGCTTGCGGAGCGCGGCATGAACAGGCGCGCGGTTTTGCGCGGACTGATGACGGCTGCGGCCACGCTGCCGCTTGCGGGGTGTTGGCTGTTTCCTGCGGAGTGGCACAAGAAGATTACTGTGATCGTCAACACGCCTGCTGGTGAGGTTTCAGGAAGTGTCGTGCGCTATGAAAAATTGGCCGAAGACCCGGTTCTGCACAGCGCCAATTCAACCGAGCGCGGCGAAGCTGTGGTTGTCGAAGTATTGCCGGGCAAATTTTTGTTTGCCTTGATTGAGGACAACAAGCCGCAAGATGAATTGCTGTTTTTTCCCGGTGAAGCACCACTCGCGTCGACCTACAAGCTCAAGCGCATGAAGGGCAAGCCTGTCACAGTTCCTGAGAGCCATTATCCCATGCTGGTCACCTTCACCGATATCACCGATCCCAAGAGTGTGGTTGAGGTGAAGCCTGATGAGCTGGACAGGCACTTCGGGCCGGGTGTTCAGCTGAAGGCGATCACCCTGGAAATCACCGACGACCCCGTGACCGAGGGCGCGGTGGAGAAGGTGTTGCCTCTGACATTTTTTCAGAATTGGGCGTCCAACCATAAGGATGCACTTAGTCGTGGCTTGGATGATCCATACTTTAATTCACTATCGTCGGAAATGAATCGTGATCGATTTATAAAGGAACAAGTCAAATGACAACACAACAAGACTTACTCCTCGCAATCCTCTCCATGGATTCTTACAATCGTGGCTACGGTGCAGGCCTTATCCACGGCGAAAATGTTATTGGAACCGCAACTTTCAAAGAAGATTCCAGTGTCATAGTCGGAAGCGATGGTAAGCCCATTCACGAAGCCGCCGGCTTCTACGCGGCGTCCTACACGCTCGCCGATGGCACCACGGTGATTTCCTATCGCGGCACGGATGGCGATACGATTACAGATGTCACCCATGGGTGGCCCATTGCTCTAAGTATAGGGGACGCTACCCTTTAATTGGCGTTTTCTTTCCTGAAGCCTCAGACACGCTACCCTTTATTCGCGGGATTTGCTGTGCAACGTCTCTCCACCAACTCACCTTTATTCTACCACCGATCCGCCTGAATTTCTCCCTCGTTGGAACTTGATTGCAATGGAGCTTGGCCCTCGTCATGTCAGGGAGGAACGTCATGCGTCTTTTGAAAATCACTGTTGCACTTGCATCCTTGCTTTTGGTTTCGCCATCAGCCTTTGCCACGCAAGCCACAAATGTTGATCGGGTTGAGGTCGTGTTTGTGCTGGATACCACGGGCTCGATGGGTGACCTGATCGAAGGGGCCAAACGCAAGATCTGGTCGATAGCCAACACCATCGTTGAAGCCAACCCGGAGGCAGATGTGGCCATGGGGCTTGTGGGTTTTCGGGATCGCGGCGATGACTATGTCGTCAAAACCCATCAGATGACGGAAGATCTGCAAAGCCTTTATGGCCGATTGGTGAAATTCCAGGCCGATGGCGGCAATGATACGCCGGAATCTGTCAATGAAGCGCTCGATGTGGCTGTGTCCAAGATCACCTGGTCGAAGGGTGATCGCGTGCGCCGCATTGTGTTTCTCGTCGGCGATGCGCCACCGCACATGGACTACCCCGATGACCGCAAATATCCAGACGTGCTGAAGGAAGCCAAGCAGCGCGGTATCATTGTCAACACCGTGCAGGCAGGCGACATGCTGGAGACAACTGACATCTGGAAAGACATCGCACAGCGGGCCAACGGGCGCTTCATGGCGATCCCGCAGGATGGCGGCGAAGTGGTTGTGATCGTCTCGCCCTATGACAGCGACATTCGCGTGCTGCAGGACAAGCTTGATGAGTCAGTAGTGCCCTTCGGGCGCATGGAAATGCAGGACGAAATCAAAGGCAAGATGGAAGCACGCAAAGCCGCACCATCGTCAACCCAGGTTGAAAATTCGAAATACTACGCCAAGCGCACCAAGAAGGAAGTGGTGACAGGTGGCGGCGATCTTTTGGCCGATGTGCGCAATGGGGCCGTGGAACTCGACAAGGTGCCGGAGAAAGAACTGCCCAAACCTTTGCAAGGTCTTAGTGGTGAAGCAAGGAAAGCCTGGGTGCAGGAACGCCTCGGCGCGCGCGTCGCACTCGAAAAGAAAATGGAAGAGTTGATGGCCAAGCGTGATGCATTCGTCAGTGATGCACAAAAGAAGACAGCCAGCGCCAGCAATGTCGATTCATTTGATCGCGCAGTAGAAGAAACCATCAAGGTGCAAGTGCAGTAGCCCTACCCCACAAGTATCGCATCGGAAAAGCTGCGTCTCAATGTGATGAAGGGCGGGGCTGGCGATGACACGCTGAACGCCCTGTGGGGCAATGACACGCTCAATGGCGGAGCTGGCAACGACACATTGAACGGTGACTACGGCAATGACATTCTCACAGGTGGCCTTGGCAATGACATACCAACAGCAAGCAGCATCAGACCAACAATGAATATACTCACAATAGACTTTTTACAAAAATAAAGAGCTTGGCGAGCAGCAACGCGAGATAAATAATATAAAACACTCTGAGCATGATCGCTCCGCTAATTTGTTCCATCACTTTGATATTGTCTTTTTCGTATGGAAAAAATGAGTACAGCTCACCGTTCGATTTAGGATGAGATAACAAGATATTAAGCAGGATATATCTGTCGTATTGGCGCTGCGTAGAAGCACGCTTTGCAGCGCGAACACGATACCAAGTGTTTAAGACTACTGACACGGCCATACCGATGAACAAAATTGAGCCTAATGACATTTGTCCCAGCTTCCAGTGATAATTCGAGACTGCGTTAGGCTCATAGATTTAGTGTTTGAGTATTTCAAAAATTCCAGCGATTACAAAAAGCACTCCAAACAGAAACACTATGCGCGTGTACCATCCACGGTTCACGATCCTACACAATTCCTTATTGGTATTATCGATTGGAAAAAGTGTCGAAACCCTTCCGGTCATTATGTAGTTCCAGTTCAAGAAACACGTTAGTATTATCCAAGGTAGATACTTGGCATTCTCCGGGATTGTGTTAGCAATTTTTGCCAGTCTGACACGCCGCCGAAAGTCTAGAGCCCCGATGGTTAATATTATCAAGCCTAAAATTAAAGGTTGCATAGCTTGTCAAGCTATGACCCAAAAATCAACAAACAGCTAATTCGTTTTGCAAAACCGGGGACGCAGAATCGGGAACGTTACCCTTTATTTTGCAGGACGCTAAATCGGAGAATCGAGGACACTACCCTTTAATTGGTACATTCCTGCCGCACTACTCCGCGCAATTGACCCGCTACCCCACAACGCCCTTGAGCGCGTCCATTGCGTCGGACTGCGTGAGGTTCATGTGCAGCGGTGTCACCGAAATTCTGCTGTTGAAGATCGCCCAGATATCTGTGCCAACAGGAGGCGTGCCGCGTTCTCTGGCGAAGCTCAGCCAGAAATAAGGATTTCCGCGATTGTCTATGCGCTCGTCGAGCAGCAGGAAATTTTGGTCGCGCTTTCCCTGTCGCGTGACTTCAACACCTTGCACCTTGTCGACGTCGCAATCCGGAAAATTGACGTTGAGCAACACGCCGGGACCAAATGGAAAGTTGAGCAATTTTTTGACGAGTGCCGCACCATGTTTGCGCGCCACCGCAAAACTCTCGCCATTGCCATGCAGGCCTGTGGCTTGGCTGAGTGCAATCGACTTGAGGCCAAGCGATGTGCCTTCCATCGCAGCAGCAATCGTGCCGGAGTATGTCACATCGTCAGCAATGTTCTGCCCGCGATTGACGCCCGACAACACAAGATCAGGCATGCCCGGCATGATCTTGCGCACCGCCATGACAACGCAATCGGTTGGCGTGCCATTCACTTCGAAGCGCCGATCCCCAAGTTTGCGATACCGGAGCGGATTAGTCAGCGACAGCGAGTGGCCAGCACCAGAGCGTTCTTCATCCGGTGCGACAATCCACACATCATCCGAAATGGCGCGCGCGATTTCCTCCAGCGCAACCAAGCCTTCGCCGTGAATGCCATCATCATTGGTAACGAGAATGCGCATGATCTATCCGTAAATTTAATAATCAATTCGTCACCCCGGCGCAGGCCGGGGCAAGGCTTAAACTCAAGTTGGATGTTGGCATTGCAGTAAGAAAGCTTCGCCCCGGCCTGCGCCGGGGTGACGGTTTTTGGTGGTTGGTGTCAGGTGATACGTCACGTTTTTGCGATTCTTTCTAAACCACCCATATATGGTCGCAGCACTTCGGGCACGGTCACACTGCCATCGGCGTTTTGATAATTTTCGAGCACAGCAACAAGCGTGCGACCCACGGCAAGGCCGGAACCGTTGAGCGTGTGCACATATTTCGTACCCTTGCCATCGGCGGGCTTGTAGCGCGCCTCCATGCGGCGAGCCTGAAAATCTCCGCACACGGAGCAAGATGAAATCTCGCGGAAAGCGCCCTGCCCCGGCAGCCACACTTCGAGATCGTAAGTCATGCGCGCGCCAAAGCCCATGTCACCCGCACACAGGCGCATCACGCGGTAATGCAGACCAAGTCCTTGCAGAATACTTTCGGCTGCAGCGGTCATGCGCTCCAACTCATCGCGCGATTGTTCCGGCGTGGTGATCGAGACAAGCTCCACTTTTGTAAATTGATGCTGGCGGATCATCCCGCGCGTGTCACGCCCTGCTGAACCTGCTTCAGCACGGAAACACGGCGTGCAGGCTGTGAAGCGCATCGGGAGCTGAGATTCGTCCAACGTGCTCTCACGCACCATGTTGGTGAGCGAAACTTCGGCTGTTGGAATAAGCCAACGGCCATCGGTCGTGCGGAATTGGTCATCAACGAATTTCGGCAACTGTGCTGTGCCGAACATCGCCTTGTCGCTGACCAGCAGCGGCACTGTGTGTTCGGTGTAGCCGTTCTTTTCGGTCTGCGTGTCGAGCATATACTGCGCGAGTGCGCGCTCCATTTTGGCAAGTTGCCCGCGCGTCACAACGAAGCGCGCGCCAGACATTTTGGCCGCGGTTTCGAAATTCATCATCTCGAGATATTCGCCAACTTCGAAATGTTGCTTGGCCTCAAAGTTGAAACCGGGGCGCTGCCCCACGCGGCGCACCTCAACATTGCCGTGCTCATCAACACCATCCGGCACTTCGTCGAACGGAATATTGGGGATCGCCGCAAGGGCATCGGTGAGTTTCTGATTGATCTGGCGCTCAGCTTCTTCGCCGCCTGCGATGAAATCCTTGAGGCTTGCAACTTCAGCCTTGAGCGCTTCGGCCTTGGCCTTGTCGCCAGCTTTCATCGCCTCGCCGACTTCTTTCGAGAGCGTATTGCGACGGCCTTGCGCATCTTGCAATCTGGTGAGGAGATCGCGCTTTTCCTGATCAATCGCGAGCAGAGATGACGACAGCGCTGCAAGTCCCCGCCGTGCGAGCCCTGCGTCAAATGCCGCTGGATTGTCCCTGATCAGTTTGATGTCATGCATATCGATTCACTCTTTCTTCAACCGCGCTATAGCTCACGCCTTATCCGATACGCCAGCACTGGAAAATGTCGCCATGCCTTCGTGGCAGTTACAGGCGGCCTTGACCAATGCAGCGGCAAGCGCTGCACCCGATCCTTCACCCAGCCGCATACCCAAATCCAAGAGCGGCTCTTTTCCAATCGCCTTCAAAAGTTTGCGATGACCTGGCTCCGCCGAGCAATGAGCGATTACACAATGATCAAGCGCAGACGAATCCAATTTGTGCAAAACGGCTGCCGCAGCTGTAGCCACAAACCCATCGATCAAAACAGGCACACGTTCCATGCGCGCGGAAAGTATCGCACCTGCCATCGCCGCAAATTCACGCCCACCCAATCGGCGCAACACTTCCAAGGGATCATGCAAGTGTTCGCGATGCAAGGTCAGCGCACGATCAACCGCGTCAGCCTTGCGCGCAAGACCCGCTGCATCAACACCAGTGCCCGGCCCCACCCAATCAGCACCTTTGCCACCGAATAATCCAGCGCACAAAGCCGCAGCAATTGTCGTATTACCGATCCCCATTTCACCAATGCACAAAAGATCACACCCACCCGCAATCGCCTCCATGCCGTAAGCCATCGTCGCCGCACAGTCGCTCTCATCGAGCGCTGCATCCTTGGTGATGTTGCGTGTTGGTTGCTCCAAAGCCAATTCAAAAACTTTCAATCCGAGATCAAACGTCTTGCAGATCTGGTTGACAGCAGCACCATCGCTCTGAAAATTGGCGACCATCTGCGCTGTCACGGCTTGCGGATAGGCGGCAACACCCTCCTCCACCACGCCATGGTTTCCTGCAAACACGGCAACGACGGGGCGCTGCACACGTGGCGGATGTCTGCCTTGCCAAGCCGCCATCCATTCCGCCAGCATTTCCAGTTTGCCCAGCGAACCTGGAGGCTTGGTCAACGTCGCATCGCGCGTCCGAACAGCCAGACGAGCGTCCTCATCCGCAACCGGCATTTTGGCAAGGAGAGCGCGAATGTCGTCAAAGGGAAGGCCGCTTGTCATTGATCGTCCAGTTCATGTCGGGTTCAGGGGTGCCTTTTGGACGGAACCCGGCTATGAGGGCAATCGAAAAACGCCAACCAACATGACCGATACGTCTTCATCACAAGAAATTTCCTCGCCTCGTCCGCGCCCGCTGGCCGAGTTGATCGGCGCACTGACTTTTCTGACCAGGCTGCCGATTCCCTTTGCGCGCACTATCGACCACGCGCCTTTGCACGCCGCCATGCGCATGTTTGCACCGGCTGGCGCCTTGATCGGAGCAGCGACAGGAACCGCATTGTACGCGCTCCACTTCATTGGCCTTCCGCCCTTGCTGGCCGCAACTTTCGCTCTGGCACTCGGCTTGTTGTTAACAGGTGCACTCCACGAAGATGGCTTTGCCGACACGGCAGATGGCTTTGGCGGTGGCAAACATCGTGATCACCGTCTCGAGATCATGCGCGACAGCCGCATCGGCACCTATGGAACGCTGGCCCTGTTTTGTGCAGGCGCAGCAAAACTCGCAGTTTTCAATGAACTCCAGTCTATGCCATTTTGGTCAATCATCGCCATTCTTGCAGCCTCGGGCGCTTTCTCGCGCGCACTGATGGTTGATCTGTTGTGGGCCACAAAACCAGCACGCAGCGATGGTCTTTCGCATATGGCGGGGCGGCCTTCGCGCTATACGGCCTTGGCCAGCGTGGTGATGGGATCGGCGGCTGTGCTCGCTGCAGGCCTTGCAACGAACTTTATCGCAGGCGTCTATGCCCTGCCGCTCGCATTGGGAGTAACCGCCGCGATCCGAAGTCTGGCGATGCGGCTGATCGGCGGACAAACCGGCGATATTTGCGGGGCCGTGCAAGTGGCCAGCGAAATCGTCATCCTCACGACGTTCATCGCAACCATTCATTAACGCTCTTTTGAAGTCCTAACGTCGCGTCAACCATTCCTGCGCGCTCTTCGCATAGATTCGAATCCGTGAGTTTCGGAGTTTGCGTTGATGGTGAGTAATCTCGGTTCAAGTTTTGCCTTGGCTTTTGGGCTGTTCATCAGTGCGGGATTACCCGGCTGGAGCGTCGAAGCTGAAAAGACACCACCCTTGCGCCTGATGGCGATGGCGGAAATCGACGCGGGCAACAACGGCCATTTTATCGCCGATGCAGAAATCAACGGCAATGACATTGCGGTCTTGGTAGACACTGGCGCAAGCACAGTGGCTTTCAGTTATGAAGATGCCCAGCGCGCCGGCCTGCGCCCCAATGCCTTGAAATATGATGTTCAGGTCTCAACGGCAAACGGCGTGGTTGGAGCCGCGCGCGTCAAGATCCGCTCAGTTCGTATCGAAAATGTGCGCGTCGACAATGTCGAGGGATTGGTCCTTCCGAAAGGCGCACTCAACGGCACGCTTTTGGGTATGAGTTTTCTGAGTCGTCTGCAAAGCTTCCGCGTGGAAGATGGCAGGCTGGTTCTCAAGAACTGACGTTTATTCTTTATACTGTGACGCTGGACGAGCGGCCCAATTTCCCGCTATGCGCGAAACTGCTTCCACATGAACGATATGATCTTTCACGATATCGAGACGCCCTGCATCAAGATTTGCGTTGTCGAACCTGAGACCGGCTTTTGTATCGGCTGTGGGCGCACACGCGGTGAAATCGCAAGCTGGATCGGCATGTCACCAGCCGAACGATCCCAAACCATGCGCGACCTCCCCGAACGCGTCGCCACCCTGACGCAACGCAAAACACGTCGCGGCGGACGCAGGGGCAGAATTGGAAACAATTCCCCAATAGGTTGAAATGCCCATAGAAGCCTCAGAATCGCTCGCACAGTGATTTTAATCCTTGTCAGCCAGGAGGGTAGCCGACACCCCCAGAAAACGCGCTGGCGGCACGTGAAAACGTCATTAAATACCTATTGTGGGTTATACGTAAGTCCAAATTTCAGAGTTACAGGTGCATAGCCACTTGAATATCTCATGAGGTATGATATCTTATAAGATGTGTATAGGGTGGTTCTGGATACAAACATTCTGGTGGCGGGCTTGCGCAGTTCAAGTGGCGCAAGCGCGGAACTGTTGCGTCAAGTCAGGTCTGGACGGGTGGCGATACTAGCGACACCATCATTGTTTTTGGAATATGAAGACGTACTGAAGCGCCCGGAGCACCTTTTAGCGATGGAGCTATCGTCCACCCAGATTGATGACTTTTTGTCACTACTTGCGGGGTTCGTTGAGCCAGTAGAACTTAATTTCAGGTGGCGACCTCAACTCTCTGATCCGGACGATGAGATGTTTATGGAAGCGGCGGTCAATGGCAGAGCAAATGCTTTAGTGACCTTCAACACAAAGCATTTTCTGCACGCTGCGAGGATTTTTGGTCTTGAACTTTTGAGACCGCAAGACGTTTTAAGGAGACTACCCCATGGCTAGATCATCTTATCCGCTGAAACTGCCCGACTCCATGAAAAAGGCCGCGCAACGGCTGGCCAAGGAGGATGGTGTTTCGCTTAATCAGTGGATTTCTGTTGCAGTTGCTCAGAAAGTTGGAACTGTTGAAACGGCAGCTGAGTTTTTCAAAAAGAAAACTGGAAAAAACCAAGCGAGCGACCTGGATTGGTTTCTTGAACGCTCACGTGACAAGCCACCGATTGAAGGTGACGAGCTATAAATCTTCACCGCACATCGAGTACACTCGTTCTGGCGCGCTTGATCACATCGCCTGCCAATGATCCTTTGAAGATGCGTTTCAGGCGGCGATAGCCTTCATCGGTGACCACGATCATGCCGGACATTGATCCGGCCTCGACGATTTCTTCGACAGCATTGCCAACCCGCACATGTGCATGCGCGGGTTCGAGTTTCATGGCGGCGAGAAGATCGCGGGCTTCGCGTACCGCACGCTCGGCTTGATCGCGGCCATCTTCGGTTTCCGCGCAGCCAAAGAGTGTGACTTGCTCGCCCATCGCTTGCGCCAGAACCGCCGCACGACGTACGGCCTGCAAGGTGCGCGGACTGCCATCGACGTGCACAAACACCCCCTTTTGATCGAGCGAATTGCGCGCCACCAACACCGAACATGGCGCCATGGTCGAAACAGTCTGCACGACTCCAGCACTGAAAAACGCCCGCACTTCACCGCGCCACCGCGAGGGTTCACCGAGAATCATCAGATTATAGGGACCAAGCTCATATTGATCGAGAATGCCAGACGCATCATCGGGTGCCGTCTTCAACTTCAAGACAACAACGCGGCCATTTTCGTGACGGTATTCAACCTTGGTATCGCCAGCGGCATCGCCCCAGGCATCATCGGAAGCACCAGACTTGGGCCAGTTGCGACAATCGATCCCCTCCTCCGCCAGAATATCCAGGGCCTTTTTCAGATGACTGACACCGGGAAGTTCAAAACCAGCGTCAAGCATGTTTTGCCGCGCCAACCGAACTTGCAAACCGCCGGAGTGCAGTCCCTGATCAATCGCGCGAACATAGAGGATGACGATGTCACACTCGTCGCGTTGACCGAGCCGCGCAGCCCACCGAACGGTTACATAACTTTCTTCCCGCCCGTCGATGCACGCGAGAATGCGAAAGCGGTTGCGCCTTTGCGCGCGCAAATTCTGCAGCGTCTTTTTGACAGCTGCTTCCTGTCGGTCGGAAAGCACATCACGGCGAAAAATACCCATGTGTTGATTATGCTGTGCGAAACCGCATCACGCAATGAGTGGCCAATAGAATTTTGCCACCAGGAACAACAGTGCCAGCGACATCACAGTCATGCGAATGCCGGAGCGCACAAAATCCGATGCCTTGAGATAGCCCGACGCATAGATAATGGTGAATGCAGGATGCGCAGCAGCCGTGATATAGGCAAAGGCCGACGAAATCGCTGTGATGAAACCAACCGCAAGAGGATCGCTGCCGGACACTGACGCAGTTTTCAAAACCACTGGGCCCAGCACGGCAACGGCGGCACCCGCCGTCATTGTATTGGTCACAAAAGTCGTGAGTAAGGCGACTGCTGCATAAAGGCCCAACCCCTCGCCGGCCCCCAGCGGTGCGAGCATGCCGATGAAGCTTTCAGCCACCCATTGCGCGGCACCTGTATTATCCATCTGAACACCAAGCGAAATCGCAGCGGCATAAAGCCAGATCACGCCCCAGTTGACGCCGCCATTGATATCTTCCCATCGCACCAGGCCGAGGATCAAAAAGGCGATCGTTGCGGCAATCGCAGGAACGCCAAGGCCAATGGTGCCGGAGAACATTGTCCACGCCACAACAGTAAGGCAGAAAATAGCGATTGTCGTCCAGCCGGGAATACCCAGCGGACCATCCATCGCTACCTGGGTGCGCAAACGCGCCACAGCGCGCGAGAGGTCACGGTATTCCGGCTTGAAGGTCCAATAAAGCAGCGCCGAAACCAGGGGCAACTGGATCAGGAACATCGGATAGGCGTAAATGATCCAGGTCAAATAATCCATCAGGAAGCGGTATGTTTCAGGCTTTGCAGGATCGTAGAAAAAGTCTTTCCAGTAGCCAATCATGATGGCGTTGCGGGCACCGCCGGAAGGTGTGCCGATACCTGCAATCGCACAGCCATAGGAGATCGACAGCAACAAGAGCGCCGCAAGATTTTTGACTTTCTTGGCATCTTGCGAAGTGAGGCTGATCAGCGTCACACCGACAGGCAACATCATCGCAGCAACCGTATGCTCACCAATGAACGACGCCAGGAACCCACAAACAGCGGTGATACCAAAGCTGATCAAAAACACATTGGTGCCAGTGATACGGACGATCCATAATGCAATCCGCTTATCAAGTTTCTGCGTGACGATGGCGACCGCCAGCATCAACGATCCCATAATGAACAAGACTGAATCCGTCATCAGGCTTTTGGCAACTACCGTGGCGTCGGTACCCAACAGCAGCACCTGCCCCACAATGATCATCAAGGCCACAGTAGGCAGAGGCACAGGTTCCGAAATGAACAGCATTGTCGCAACGAGCGACATCACCAAAACGATCTGGCCTTGGGGTGTGAGACCTGCTGGCGTTGGCAACATCAGGGCAATGGCCCCGAGCAGCATCGCAATCACAAACCAGCGACGTTTCCAAAACAGGGCAAGGTTGAAGTTGGTGACGATCTGGCGATAGCGCTGGTAACCCTGCCTGCGAAATCGGCTCATGCCCTTGGCTGGCTCATGCGCCAGCAGACTGTCGCGTGCGAGAAGGAACGGGCTGGTCTCTTGAACCTGCTCGTTCATGTCGCGCGCCATGATATGGAGGGAAGAGGAATCATTGGAAGTACAAGGTCGTCTATATTGAAACTGTCTTGCGCACAATTGACGCCGCAATGAAGGACAGTTTGCGGCGTTTGTTTGAAATTCTGCACCCGGCTTCGATTGGCACTGATTTTTTCGACTTTGGCCATCATGATCCCACCGGACCCCGAACGATCCCGCGATCAGGAAACACCAATCCGGTGAAGATTGCATTTACGCATGCGGCGCCGAAGACGATAAGGGCCAGTTCATCACCTTTATGGAGGCAGCGGAGGCAGTGCGGGCGTGACAAGTGTCGCCAATCATTTTAAACCGATCCGCCATGACCAGCATCACCCCCATCCTCCAATCCGCAGACGCCAATCTTGAAGCCTCTCTCGCGCGGCTCTTCGACTTTGTGCGTATTCCCTCGATCTCGACCGATCCGGCCTATGCGAAGGATTGCAAGACAGCGGCGGACTGGATCGTCCGTGAACTGACCGAAATCGGGTTTAACGCAGAGGCGCGCAAAACTCCCAAGCACCCGATGGTTGTTGCACACTACACCCCGAAGGACCTGCCGAAGTCAGCGCCGCATGTGTTGTTCTACGGGCACTATGATGTCCAGCCTGTCGATCCCCTGAACCTCTGGCATTCGCCACCCTTCGAGCCACAGCGAAAGAAGGCCAAGAACGGTGATGAAATTCTGGTGGGACGCGGTGCTGCTGACGACAAGGGCCAGCTGATGACGTTCGTGGAAGCGGCGCGTGCCTATATCAAGACAACAGGTTCGCTGCCGATCCGCGCGACCTTTCTGATCGAGGGCGAAGAAGAAAGTGGCTCGCCTTCGCTGATCCCGTTTCTCAAGGCCAACAGAGATGAACTTTCCTGCGATGTTGCCTTTGTCTGTGACACCAATATGTGGGATGCAAAAACCCCCGCAATCACCACGCGCCTTCGGGGTTTGGTGCATGAGGAAATCTCCATCACTTGCCCTTCGCTCGATCTGCATTCCGGCATGTATGGCGGGCCAGCACTCAATCCGCTCCGTGCACTGACGAAATTGATCTCAAACCTGCACGACAAAAATGGCCGCGTTACCATTCCAGGCTTCTATGAAGGTGTTGCCGATCTTCCCAAGGCAACAGCCAAGCAGTGGCAGTCGTTGAAGTTCTCGGAAAAGAAATTTCTCGCCGAAGTGGGCTTGAAAACAGCTGCGGGCGAAAAGGGCAAAAGCGTTCTTGAGCAAATCTGGGCGAGGCCCACCGCAGAAGTGAACGGCATGTGGGGCGGCTATACCGGCGCTGGCACCAAGACTGTGATCCCCTCACAAGCGCAAGCAAAGCTCACCTTCCGTTTGGTCGGCAAGCAAAAGCCAGAAAAGATTCTAAAGGCGTTCCAGACCTGGGCCAAAAAGCAATTACCGAAGGACGCAAAGATCACATTTTCGGGACGTGGCGGTGGCAGCCCAGCTTCTGAAATCATTGAAAACAACGCCTTTATTCGAAAGTCTGCCACAGCCCTGAAGCAGGAATTCGGCCGCGAGGCAGCCCTCATCGGTTCCGGTGGGTCGATCCCGATTGTTCGCAGCTTCAAAGATATTCTCGGTATGGATTCGGTGCTCGTGGGCTTTGGCCTGAATGACGATGCGATCCACAGCCCGAACGAAAAATACAATCTTTCCAGCTTTCATGGCGGCATCAGGAGCTGGGTTCGCATCATCAACGAGTTGGGGAAGCAGGACTAAAGCCTGTTGACGCCTGCGCAGCCAGCGGGCAAGTTGGGAGCAGAAATGGGGCTACGTCCGTGACGGGCGTTTCGGGGAGAGGGGTTACTCTGCATGTCTAAGTTTTTGCTGATTGCGGGCATTATTCTGGCGGTTTTGGGTCTGGCGCTGGGAATTAAAAGTTTAGCTACGCCCGAAGAAATGTTTGCGCTGGTTCTTACGCGTGTCACTGCCGCGACACTGTTGACCGGTGGTTTGCTGACGATGGGGCTTGGTAGCCTCATCGAAAGGGTTGGCAATCTGGCATTGGGTCGCGTGACCACTGCAACAGATGCTGACGATATGGTTTCAGTCGAGCAGCCCGCAGTGACCGTGAGTGCCAGCCAAACCACCAAGATTTCTGAAGACAACGACTTGCCGCCTCTGCGTCGCTTTGGTGCGCCAGCTGGCAAGCCATCGCTCGCCGAACGTATTCTCGCTGATCGACCCGCTCCACCACCTGCAGCTCCTCCTGTTGAAGTTCCTGCCGCTCACGTGGAGGAAGTAATCGAGGATGTGCCCGTAGCACCTGAACCGACACGCTTCCGTATGCCGGGCTTCAAACGACCAGAAGCCCCGGCACCTGTAGTCTTGGCTCCGGCCCCGGTTGTTGTGGCACCTGCGCCAGTCGTTGTTGCCGCCGCACCACCACCTCCCCCTCCGCCACCTGTTAATCAATCGGCAGCTGATGAATTGCTCTCGCGTGTTCCACACACGACGCGCAAGATTATCAGTGCACGTGAATCGCAAAATCACCTGATTCCAGCTGTGGTAGTGCGCAACACGGCAACTGGTGCTGCTGCTGCTGTGGTATCTTCAATTGTTGCAACGCCAACCAGCTCGGCAGCAAAGTCGGTTGCAGAAACACTGGACGCTTTGGAACAGGCCAAGTCAGAAATCCGCACTGCATTTGACCGCCATACCGTTGCTCCACCAGCCAGCGAAGCGCAGTCAGTCGAGGAATTGGAAGAACTTGACGATAGTGAAGAACCAATGGGCCCGGAAGACGATTACGAAGATGATGACACCGACAACGGTGCCACCAGTGGTGAGCTGTTTGTTGTGGAAGAAATGACGGTGCGCAATCACCCGGCCCGCCTTCTTTCAGATGGAACAGTAGAAGCCGAAACCGATGAAGGCTGGATGCGCTTTGAGAACATGGAGCATCTCAATGAATATCTGGATGCCGCTTGATCCATAAAGCAGTTTGAACAATTGAAAGCGCGCTCGATCCTGTCGGGCGCGTTTTTTTTATCTCAGACGATTGTCACATCGGTTGAAGGTGACGCGGCAGCCTCAGCAGCTTCCTTGGCCAAGCGCGCTTTTTCCTTGCGCTTCTCTATCCAGCGAACGGCAATAACGGCAACTTCATAGAGACCTGCCAAGGGAACCGCCATCGCGAGCATCGACAGTGGATCTGGAGGTGTGATGACCGCCGCAACCGCACAAACACCGACGATGGCAAATCGCCGCCCACTGGCCAATTGCTCCGATGTCACAATGCCAAGCTGACCAAGCAGGGTCAGCAACACGGGCAATTGAAATGCCAATCCAAAGGCGAGGATCAGCATTGTAATGAAATCCAGATAAGACTCAACGCGAGGCGTCAGTGTTACCGCGTCCATGCCTTGCAACAGACCTGCTGAAAACCGTATTACAGCAGGCATCAAGAAGTAATAGACAATCGCCGCACCCATAACAAAGAACACAGGAGTAGCGACCAGATAGGGTGCCAACGCCTGCCGCTCATGCTTGTAGAGCCCAGGTGCCATGAACATGTAGAGCTGTGTAGCGATCAGTGGAAAGGCGATGAACATGCCGCCAAACATCGCAATTTTCATTTTCACGATGAAAAAGCCTAAAAGCTCAGTCGTGATCAGTTTGATGTCCTGACCAATGCCCTGTTCAAAGGGCTTGGTCAAAAATTCGAATATCTCGGTCGAGAAATAGAAACTCAGAAGAAACGCTGCAAAAAATCCGGCCACGGCTTTGACCAGTCGTGAACGCAGCTCAATCAAGTGATCAAGCAACGGCGCTTCTGATTTATCGATATCTTCCTGGCTCATATGCTGGCTTTTTCAGCGTGCTCAACCACGTGACCTTGTACCTTGGTTTCACCAGAAGCAGGCTCGGAACCAAAAACCTTGGAAAAATCATTGTCGGTGCCGAGTTTGGGAAAGCTTATGCTCCCTGGTCCCTTGATTGAAGTGGACTTCTCCAGATCGTCTTTGGCTTTACCTATATCTTCTTTGGCCTTTGCAAAATCTTTCTTGATCTCATCAACGCCAGTCTCGCGCATCGCCTGATCAACATGACCCTGAAACTCGCGCGCCATGCCCTTGAGTTTGCGCGTGGTCTGGCCAATCATGCGCATGACTTTCGGCAAGTCTTTGGGCCCGATCACCAAAACGGCAATCAGCCCAAGAACAAACAACTCGGAATAGCCGACGCCGAAATCAAACATCTTTCAGGCTCACATCTTTGCAGAAGTACTGCAAGTTTCAGACCTTGTCGGTCGCCTTGTTCACGGCTTCCTCTGCGCCTTGCTCAAGCGACTTGGCCTTCTCCGCAACTTCTGACGGATCATCGGCGAGACCCTTCTTGAAGCTCTTGATGCCCTTTGCAACGTCACCCATGAGGTCAGACACTTTGCCCTTGCCGCCGAACATCACCATTACGACGACCAGCAGAATTGCCCAGTGCCACCACGAAAAACCACCCATAACTCATCTCCTTGGATCGCGAATTGATCGCGTAAACCCTTGAACCGATTATTGCAGAAAGACTTGCCCTTCGCAACTCAGCTCACTCATTCTTATATTTAAGGTCAATTACGCCGATTTGAAGATGAATACACCGCGGTGATCGAGCATGAATTTCGCGGTCTGCCCTGCGCGCAGCTCTTCTGATTCATCAAGATAGACCACCAACGGCTCCGCTCCGCTGGCAAAAAGTACACGTGCACGCGACTGGTTGCCGAGATAACGTGTATCGATCACAAGTCCTTCAATTCCACGTTCACCGGATTGCGTGACACGTTTGATTGAAGTCGGGCGAACCAATACCTGCACCTGATCACCATCAACAAACCTCTGAGCAGCGAGGCTTCCCAGTGCCGTATCGACGCGGCCATTCTGTACGCGCGCCGCGAATTCGTTGACTTCGCTAAAAAAGCGCACTGCACCGGCATCGAGCGGGTGATCATGCAACTGTTGCGGCGTGCCTTGTTGAACGATCCGCCCTTCTCTCATCAGAATGATACGGTCAGCAATTGCCATGGCTTCAACAGGGTCATGTGTGACAAAAATCGCTGAAGATCTTGCCTCGCGCAAAAGATCAACCGTTTCACGTCGCAAGTCATCCCGGAGCCGTTGATCCAGACCGGAAAATGGTTCGTCCATCATGATCAGCTGCGGACGAGGCGCAATCGCGCGGGCAAGCGCCACACGTTGTTGCTCCCCACCAGAAAGTTGGTGCGGATAACGATCTTCCTTGGTCGAAAGCGCAACACGCTGCAGCACTTGACGCGCCGCGGCGATAGCCTCTGGTCGCGATAGCGCGTAAAGCCCATAAGCTACATTTTGAAGGACTGTCATATGTGGAAACAACGCAAAGTCCTGGAACATCAGTCCAACATTACGCTTTTCCGGCGGAACGAATTGGCCGGCACCCGCTACCGTTTGTTGATCGATGAGGATTGTACCTGAATCAGGCGCAGCTATGCCTGCCGCCAATCTCAAAACGCTGGTTTTACCACAGCCGGAAGGCCCAAGCAGGCACGAAATCTCACCAGGCGAAACAGTCAGGCTGATTGCATCCAGAATGCACTTGCCACCAATCGCATAGCTCACATCCTGAAACGCGATCTCGCCCGCAAAGGCAGGGCCAATCTTGTTACGAGTACGAACTGACAAACTATCGGTGGCCATCACGCCCCAGCCATTGCATGAAGATTTCGCCAGTGCAAGTTAGGTATCAGGCCGCGTAGACAATCCGGTTGCGGCCATCGCGCTTGGCAATATAAAGCGATTCATCAGCCCGCTTCAGCATCTTCTCAGACGTGTCATCACTGTCAGCCAGTGAGGCGATGCCAGCCGAAACTGTAATCGGCAATTTCACTTTTTCACTGACCTTGAAACTCATGTTTGCAATCGACTTGCGAATACGTTCCCCGATGCGCTCTGCCAGCAAAATATCAGTCCCTGGCAACACCAGCACAAACTCTTCTCCACCGATGCGGCATGCCAGGTCGATGTTGCGCGTGGCACTTCGCAATCGCTCGGAAAACTCAACCAGCACCAGATCACCGACGTCATGACCATGGCCATCATTCACTGCTTTGAAATGATCAATATCAAACACAATCACTGACAAGGCCTTGCCGCGATTGGAAGCATGTTCGACAAGCTGCGGCAAATGTGAATCAAGATAGCGGCGATTATAAAGTCCAGTGAGCGGATCACTCACAGCCAGCTCAATTGATGCCTTGACGCTGTCGCGTAGCTGCTGCGTATAGCGCCAACGTCGAACCTGTGTATTGACCCGCGCCAGCATTTCCTGACGATCCAACGGCCGCATGAGATAATCGTTGACGCCAATATCGAGTGCTTTGATCACGCGCGGTTGCTCGTCCGGATCAACGACGATCAAAATCGGAACGTGGCGCAGTTCATCCATCGAGCGCAATTGCGAACACAATCGCAGGCCGTCAAAATTTGCGCTGTCAAAACTCACAATGACAAGTTCGAACTCGGCTTCTGCCCCAAGAAAGGCCTCAGCTGCTCCTTCAGGTTCGCTGATAACCGTCACGGCATGTTGCGCCGAAAGTCCTGCAACCATGCGGTCAGCGCTGTTGGACTTTGGGTCAACAAGCAGCACCCTGCCCTTGTTGTCGCGGAAATCCTGATCAGTCCGGATCGTAAATCCAAATTGATTGTTGCCGCCAGTGCGAACCCGAAGCTCGTCCGTCAGCATCTTCAATCGGACCAGGCTCTTGATCCGGCAGAACAGTGAAATATCGTTGACCGGCTTGGTCAGAAAATCATCGGCACCAGCCTCAAGGCCACGAACACGATCCTCGGATTGGTCAAGCGCGGTTACCATGATCACCGGAATGTGCTGGGTCAGTGGATTGGATTTGATGCGCTTGCACACCTCAAAGCCGTCCATGCCGGGCATCATCACGTCGAGCAGTACAATGTCGGGCTTGGTCCGCTGAATAGCTTCCAGCGCGTCAAGACCGTTCATGGCTGTGACAACTTCGAAATACTCGGCTGTCAACATCGCCTCAAGCAGGCGGACATTTGCTACAATATCGTCAACGACGAGAATTCTGGCTGTCATGATTGGCGCTTTGCAAACTTGTCGATTGTTTGAAGGAAGCTCATAACTGAAATAGGTTTCGAAATATAGGCTTCGCAACCACCTTCACGGATCTTCTGCTCATCGCCCTTCATCGCGAAGGCTGTTACAGCGATCACCGGGATCGACCGCAGCGCATCATCTTCCTTCAGCCACTTGGTGACTTCGATGCCGGAAACTTCGGGCAACTGGATATCCATCAGAATGAGGTCAGGCATGTGCTTGCGCGCGATATCAAGCGCCGACAAACCATCGCGCGTCTGCACCACCTTGTAGCCATGGGCCTCAAGAAGATCATTGAACAACTTCATGTTCAACTCATTGTCCTCAACGACAAGCACGGTCTTCTGCATGGAAACAGGCCCTTTCACTTGGGCTGCCTCACCTGACCAACTGCCTGTGCCAGAATCCAACATCCAATTATCTCCACCATTGTTCTTGCACCGCCAATGGGTAACCCACGGCACACGTGACGAAACTTCAAGCTGACACACTGCCTCAAACGGCGTAACCAAGCTCTTAAAGTGCACCGAAGCACTCGCTTGCAAACCCGACCATAGTTAATCAGACCTTAATGTCAAATTTGAAAATTACTTCCAGTAAAATTTTAGAAGCCCGCGATACCGCGTTGAATCTAATAGTTTTTATTGTGTCAGACGAAGACCGAATTGAACGCTTCTGCGCGCTCTCCGGATTGGGTGAGCAGGAACTGAAAGATCGCTTGTCTGACGATGCCTTCCTCGGCTTCGTTTTCGATTACGCCATGCAGGACGAGGCGATGCTGCGCGATTTCGCATCACAAAACGCCCTTAACCCAGAAAAATTTGCGGCACTGCGTCGCGCCCTGCCCGGAGCAACTGATGATTTCTGAACCCACGCGCCAACAGCTCGCCATTCTGAAAATTGACCCAGCGCGCCCGCTGCTGATTTGTGACGTAGATGATGTGGTGGTTGACTTCATCGCAGACTTCGGCGCCTTCCTGCATGAGCAGGAATTGCGATTACGTCCAACACCCCGCTTCTTCCACGGCGAGATCGTTACAATTGACCGCGAGAGCTATGTTGGCGAACAGGCCACCCTGAGCCTGATTGACCAGTTCTTTGCCGAATGCACAGCCACCATGCGCCCGGTGGCGAATTCAGTCGAAAGCGTCAAGGAAATTGCGCAAGTCGCAAACGTGGTTTTCCTCACCAACTTGCCCCATACGGCAGGAGACCAGCGCCGCCAAAACATGCGCAGTCTGGGTTTGCCCTTCCCGGTCATCACGAATTCCGGGCCAAAGGGACCCGCGATTGTCCATCTTTCTGGACTCACAACACGTCAAACGGTTTTCGTTGACGACAGCCCGTTCTTTATCACTTCTGCTTATGAACATGCACCGCACGTGAAGCTCGTGCATTTTCTCCATCACGAGAAGTTCGCTGCCCACGCGCCAATGTTGGATTTCACATCCCTTCGCGCTCACAGCTGGGATGAAGCACGCCCTCATGTGCTGGGACTCCTCGCCAGCTGAGGACGTGATATAGCTGGACCATGTCTCAACCCATTCCCGGTTTTTGCCGTGACTGTTTCGCCGCTTCGAAAGCTGACGAAAAGCGTTGCCAGAGCTGCGGCTCACCACGCTTGGTGCGACACGCCGAACTGCACCAGCTTCACATCGCCCACATCGACTGTGACGCTTTTTATGCCGCCGTCGAAAAGCGTGATCGACCTGAACTACGCGATAAGCCCGTCATCGTTGGCGGTGCTACTCGCGGCGTTGTCTCAACCTGTTGCTATGTCGCACGTATCCACGGCGTACGTTCAGCAATGCCAATGTTCAAAGCGAAAAAACTTTGCCCACAAGCCGTGGTGATCAAACCAGACATGCGGAAATATGCTGAGGTTGGGAAGGCTGTGCGCGCAAAGATGGAAGCTGTAACACCTTTGGTCCAGCCAATCTCCATTGATGAAGCTTTTCTTGATCTCAAGGGCACAGAGAAACTTCACGGCCAATCGCCCGCCATCACACTGGCAAAGCTTCTCGCCGAAATAGAACGCGACATAGGCATCACCGCTTCAGTAGGTCTTGCGCCCAACAAATTCCTCGCAAAAATTGCCAGCGATCTGCAGAAACCGAAAGGCTATTCTGTCATTGGTCGTGCTGAAGCATATGCATTCCTCAGCGAAAAACCAGTGGGTCTCATTTGGGGCGTGGGCAAGGCGTTCCAGGAAACCCTGGCACGCGACGGTATCACCCAGATTGCGCAACTGCAAAGCCGGGAGAAAAACGAACTGATCCGCAAATACGGCGCAATGGGTGCCAGGCTTTTTCATTTGTCACGTGGCGAAGACTTGCGTGAGGTTTCAACGAATGAAGAAACGAAATCAGTCAGCGCAGAAACAACTTTTGACAACGACATATCTGACGTGGAAACCCTGGAAGCAATCACTTGGAAACTGTCAGAAAAAGTAGCACGGCGTGCCAAGACGCAGCAGCTCGCTGGCCTCACTGTGAACCTCAAACTCAAAACCACGAACTTCAAGACGCGAACCCGGTCCATCACACTCTCCGAGCCGACCTCTTTTGCACATCGCATCTTTGAAGCCGCTCGCCCCCTGCTCCACCGCGAAGCCAAAGGCGAAAAATTCCGCTTGCTCGGCATCGGAATATCAAACTTGTCTGATGCCGATCTCGATTTGGAATCGCACTCACTTGATCAGCGCACGCAGGCGCTGACCAAGGCTGAAATCGCCATTGACAGAATTCGCGCCAAGTTCGGCACATCGGCTGTTGAGAAAGGAATTGCCCGCAAGGCAACTTGATCAAACCGCAACGCCGATCACACCGCGTTGCCGCGCGCGCAACAATGGCTGTATCCGCAAATGGAACTGATTTGAGAATGTCCTGAAGCGATCAGCAATGTATCGCCTCTCGAGCGACCAATTTTTGGCGTTGTGTGAGGCATTGACCGAAAATGCGATCACAGTTTCCGCATCAGGCTGCTGACCAAGCGTAAATCCAAGATTGGAAATACCTTTGCGTTCGGCACGCATCAGCAATTCGCACTCAGTTGCAGTCAATCCCTGGTGCACCCAGTCAACGACACAATGCCCTTGCCGTAACAATGTCATCACAGGATCACCACCGGGCGTACAATAGGACATGTACTCATGCATGTAGTCGGGTGTGTATGTTGATACCCAATACATGTCAGCAACATCGTCGCCGTCATATTGCAGATACCAGTATGAGAGATGCGCGACACCGCCACGATGAGCCGTTTCCCGCAAGAGGTCAGTAGCCTCTTCAAACGAGTGAAATGGTGCATATTGAGCGGTGGCAATAAGACTTGCCATGGTAATTACTCCGCTCTCCCCGCTGTCGAAAGTATCAGCAGAATGTTGAAAAGTGTTGAACGGATTGCGAAAAATTTGAGCGGTTGTGAAACTCCGACTAAGGAGATGTCATGAACCAGACCATCCAACAAATCGTTCGCACTGTTTCCGACCTGCGCGCGCAATCCCTTGCTTGGCAAGTACAAGGACTGAAAGTCGCTGTCGTCCCCACCATGGGTGCACTTCATGATGGCCACCTCAACCTGGTCCGCGAAGGCTTCAAACATGCCGACCGCGTCGTCGTTACAATCTTCATCAACCCCAAGCAGTTTGCAGCACACGAAGACTTGGGGCGCTACCCACGCGATGAGGAAGGCGACCGTGCCAAACTCGCAAATGTAAATGCCTCACTTGTCTATGCTCCCGGACCATCCGAAATGTACCTGCCCGATGCGGCAACCACAGTGACGCTCAAAGGTCCTGCAAAAGCCGGGCTTGAGGACAAATTCCGCCCGCATTTTTTCGATGGAGTTGCAACAATTGTTGCCAAGCTTTTCATTCAATCAGCAGCAAACTTCGCGATGTTCGGCGAGAAAGATTATCAACAACTCGCCGTCGTCACCCAAATGGCAAGAGACCTGGATTTGCCGATAAAGGTGATTGGTGTTGCTACCACACGCGAACCAGATGGCCTCGCCATGTCATCGCGCAATCGCTATCTCTCCGCAGCAGAACGCGCCCAAGCCATATCGATTTATCAATCCCTCACCACAGCAGCCGAAAAAATCCGCAAAGGCATGAAGCCGGAAACCGCAACCCGTGCCGCTGCAATCGCGCTCAATGCCGCAGGTTTCAAAGTTGATTACGTGGCCGCGCGCAACGCCATCACGCTCGCCAAGCCAAAAAACGTAGCAGAACCCTTGCGCCTCATCGCAGCAGCACGGCTCGGCAAAACGCGGTTGATCGATAATATTGGCGTCTGATCACAACAACCCAAGTGCTGCCAACTCACGCTGCATTTTTTCGTCCATGCCACTCGCAGCAATCTTGTCGGACAAATCAGGCGGAACATCGCTCGCATCCAGATAGCGCCATCCCTGAAACGCCCGCCTGGGCACAGGCCGCACCGCGATCACCTTTGGATCAAACACAATGCGGCAGCGCTCGATCCCGTCCCTGCCCTTCACTTGCACAAGCTCGCGGATCGGCTGGCGGCACGCAATCATGCCCTTGATCACCCAATAAAGAGATCCGCCGCCGACAATCTCTGCACTGCGTCGCGGAAACATCCGCGTCACATGATCTTGCCCCTGCCCCGAGGCCTTGCACGCCTTCACCCAGTCCTTGAGTTCTTCCAGGCTCTGAACGCCAACACACAGTTTGATCAAATGCAATGTCATGCCATACTGCTAGCGCAAGGATCGCCACAGATCAAAACAGGTCGTGCCGATTATCCAAAGAAAAGAAAGAGCACACAATGTCAAATGTCGCAAAAATCATCGAACTCACCGCATCCTCCACCAAAGGCATCGAAGACGCCGTGGAACAAGGCATCAAGCGCGCCGACTCGACGTTGGACAATGTCGAGGGCGCCTGGATTCAGGACATCAAATGCGTTGTAAAAAATGGCAAGGTGGCCGAGTGGCGCGTCAACATGAAACTGACGTTCTTGCTCAAGTAAATCCATCGCCAGCATCAATCAAAAAAGGGCCCACAAGGGGCCCTTTCGCGATGTGATTTGCGATCAACCCTTGCTGACGAAGCACGAAAGCTTTTTGCTGGCGAGCGTTTTGCAAGCAGATTGCGCATTGCCTTTGTCATCATAGTTGACGCGCAGCCGGTAAAACACACCCTTCGCTCCAAGATCGGCACGCTGCACAACAGGCTGCCACTCATCTGACAATTTATGCTTTGCCTTCAGTTTCTTCCAGGTTGACCACGCTGCATTCTCACTGACTGCTGACGAAATCTGCACAACCCAATCCGCAGACTTTGCCGAAGCTGGGGCAACAGGCGCTGGATCAATACTTCCAGTCTGCGTTGGATCGGCTTCAATTGGCTTTTCTTCAGGTACAGCAGCAACGACCTTGCGCTGTTTCTTCTCAGCGACAGGCAGCGCCACGTCCCCAACCTGTTCGATTTCCGGAATAACGGCTTCAGCAACTTCCGTAGATTGCGGCAGACGATCCACATACATCTTGCCAGCAGGTGCCGCAGCCGCTTGGTTGCTCTCCAGCATCAACTCAGCCGGCGGCTCAATTGCTTTCGGAAGTATATTCTTGAGCGCATCAGTTGAACCAGCAACTGGCGTAATCGAACCTGTCAGGATTGGATCGGATTCTTCAATAGTGTCAAGTCGCGCAGTACCCAATTTATCCAGCTGGGCTTTGGCTCTGGCATGATCAGGACGCAACTTCAGCGTCTTTGAAAATTCCCGTCGCGCATCATTCAATCGCTTCAATTTCACATATGTTTCGCCCATCGCGAAGTGCACGCGTGCTGGGTCAGGATGTTCAAAGCGTAGCGCCCGTTCAAAATCAGAAACCGCAAACAACAACTGCCCGGCATCCTTCAACAAAACGCCGCGCGCAAGAAAAGCATGGGAGAATTTGGGATTGAGCAGCAACGCATTGGTGTAATCTTCAATGGCCTTGCCAGTCTTCTTGATCTTCTCATATGAAAGGCCCCGGTTAAACAGCGCAGTTGCACGTAACGTGGGACTCATCGCATCAAGATTGAGCGCTGCGGAATAATCCGATATCGCAGCCTCATGATCATTGCTCAGCTGGTGCGCAGTCGCCCGGTTGAGCAGCGCATTTGCCAAGTTTTCGGTTGGCAGTTCACGGCTATCAATGGCCTGGGAAAAGAGAGGAATTGCAGCGGCGGCATCACCCTTGGTGAGTACCTTGTAGGCCTTCGAGGCCGTTGCAATATTTTCTTCTGGTGACGCGTAGACATCACTGGAAATCGCTACACTTGCAGCAAACCACGCAGCACTGACCAACGCAAACGGAACACAACGCACTTTCATGGGACCGATCATGATCCATTAGGGTTAAGACCCGGTTTCTGAAAACGCCTTCTTTCACTAACGTGTGGTAAAGAACCTGTTCAGCTTTCGCGCAGCGCGTAAGGCAGAAGGTCAGTGAGCGGCTGCAGAAGATAGGTCAACACCGATCTTTCTTCAGTCTGAATAAATGTTTCCGCCATCATGCCTGGGCGCAACCGGTTCAGTCCCAGCTTGGCGAGCTCTTCAGGCGGAATTTTCATTCTTACAGAATAAAACGGAGGCGAGGCTGCATCAGTGCGTGTCGTGTCGGCCGCCACCTGTGAAACTTCTGCGTACACATTGGGTATGCGATTGGTATTGAAAGCCGGAAACCGCACCTGCGCCTTTTGGCCAGCACGCACCTGATCAATGTCGTTCGGAGACACTTGCGCCTGCAGCACAAGTTCTTCGCCTTCGGGGGCGATCAACATCAACACTTCACCAGACCCGATGACGCCGCCTACTGTATTGACCGCAACATCATAAACCGTACCGGAAATCGGCGATTTGATTGCAATGCGGGAAAGCCTGGAATCGGCCGCGACCTGGCGTTGCTGTAACTCCGATATTCGTCCCTCGGTTTCGCGCAACTCTGTCAGTGTCTGCGTTCGAACATCTTCGGCCAACTGAAGCTTTTGCAGTTTGACTTCGCCGATGCGCGTTTGTGCTGTTGCAATTGAAGACTGGACTTGGCCGATCTCACCATCAACGGCTGCGACAATCCGTTCAGCTTCGAGCACACGGGGCTTGGCCACCAGACCATCTTTCTGGAGTTTCAGAAGATCCTCATACTCTTTTTCTGAAATACTCTTTTGCTTCGCACGCGCCCTGGCGATTGATTCAAACCCTTTGATCTGATCTTGCATCTGCACGATCTGCGCATCAAGCTGTTGCGACCTTTGGCTGACCCCTTCAACCGTTGAGGCGAGCAGCCGCTCTTGACCGGAAATGACTTCCGCAAGTTTGACATCGGCACCGCGTGCCACAAGTTCTTTTGGCAAGGTAAAGCGTGTGCTTCCCGTGCGTTGCGCTTCCAATCGCGCGCGCTTCACCTGCAACTCGTCAAGCGCAGAGTTGATGACCGCGAGTTCCGCCTTGGTATCTGTCGGATCCAGGAGCACCAGCTCTTGGCCTTCCTTAACGCGGTCGCCATTCTTGACCAGAATGCCAGCTACAATACCGCCTTCGCGATGCTGAATGCGCTTTGAAAGCGTGTCCGATACAATCGTGGCAGAAGCAATGACCGCGCCACTCAGCATGGCTTGCGTTGCCCACCAGCCCAGCGCACCACCCGCCACAGCGAGCGACAAGAAGCCCGCAAGTACAATGCGCCGGAGTGAAGTATCAGTATTGATAGGGCGTGACATCACTGCTCTCCTTGAGACGCAACTAGTTGAACCGGACTATTTTGTTGCCCGCTTTGCCCTGTTGGGATTGAGCCAATTCCAACCTGCGGTCCTTGCTGTCGTTGCAGAACCTTGCGCAGTACTTCATCGCGCGGACCTTGCGCGGCGATTTTGCCTTCATGCAATACAACAAGATCAGTGATCACCGCCAGGGCACTCGGTCGATGCGCAATCACAACACAGGCAGCCCCACGCGACAGCGCGTGCTTCATGCCATTGACCAAGGCTGCTTCACCTTCAGCATCGAGGTTTGAATTGGGTTCATCAAGCACCAACAGCACCGGATCGTTATAAAGCGCACGCGCCAAAGCCAGGCGTTGCCGTTGCCCGGCCGAAAGCCTTCCGGCATTCTCACCCAGCGGCGTGTCGTATCCGCCAGGCAGACGCATGATGAAGTCGTGAATGCTCGCCATCTGCGCAGCTTCAATGATCTTTTGCGAGTCAGGCTTTTCATCAAAGCGTGCAATGTTTTCAGCGACTGTACCGTCAAACAGCTGAACGTCCTGCGGCAGATAGCCAACATAACGCCCAACCTCTTCGTCTGAACGCTGATCGAACGTGGCACCATCAAGCCTGACGGATCCGCGCGTTGGCAAGGAAAGCCCAACGAGCAAGCGCGCCAAGGTGGATTTGCCAGCACCGGTTGGCCCAATAATGCCCAAGCCTTGGCCTGGCTTTACTGTGAATGAGGCACTTTGCAGCAAGGGGCGATCGGAGTTGGGAACCATCACAGTGACTTGCTCCACTTCCAAAATCCCGCGTGGCGGCGGCAGCGCCATGCGCTCAATCCTGGCCGGAACGGATGCGAGTGTTTCACCGAGCCGTTCACGCGCTTTGCGGAAAGCCAGAAACTGCTGCCAGTTTGCAACGGCTTGCTCGACTGGAGAAAGTGCGCGCGACATGATAATTGATGACGCGATAATCGTGCCGGGAGAAATCTCCTGCCGGATCGCAAGAAACGCACCCAGCGCCAACATGCCCGACTGCACGACCAATCGCACAACGCGTGACGCTGCACTGAGTGATCCGCCTGCATCATTGGCACGTGTCTGGTCATCCAATGCAGACTGCTGCAATTTTGCCCAGCGCTCGCGCAGTTTGCCCCGCATCCCAAGCGCATGCATCGACTCGCTGTTGCGTCGAACTTCATCGGTCAACAGCTGCGCCTTGACTGCTGCCATGGTCGCGCGCTGCGTCGGTGCGCGCGTGCGCCATTCGGTCATGATGGCAAGTATGAATATGACGAGAGCCGCAACTGCCGCCGCTACACCAAGCATCCAGTGCATGAGAAAAACGACAAGCAGATAAAACGGTACCCAGGGCATGTCGAGAAAAGCAAATGGGCCCTGCCCACCAAGATATTGGCGGATCGTTGAAAGATCGGAAATCGGCTGGCTGCCCGCATTGGCACCCTTGCGCATGGCAAGTGCGGCAACCGCATCAAATGTGCGACCGCGCAGCGACTCTTCTATGCGCCGCCCGATGCGGACCAAAATGCGCGCGCGCACATATTCCAGAAAGCCATAATAGATGTAGAGCGCGAAAGTAATAACGGCGAGAGCAACAAGCGTCGGCACGCTTCCTGAAGCGAGCACACGGTCGTAGACCTGCAACATGAAGAGCGGACCTGTCAGCATCAACAGATTGACCACACCACTGAAGAACCCTGCAGAAAGCAGCGCACCCCTGCTGGACTTGAGAGCGTCAGTAATTTCATCTGACTTCTTGTTAGGCTTTTGAGTCATCGGAAAGATATCATTCCCCAGGTTGCCGCGATCCGCTTACGTCTAGCACATTAGTTGATTTCGAGGTCTCATCGCAATGTATTGTCGGAAAGCGCTCTTTCTGTGCCGGAACGAGATTGACAAATCGTTAGCTCACCTGCGAAAGACCATGCATCGGTGCCCGAAAGCCAAAAGGCGGTGGGCCTAACAGGGAATGCGGTGAGGATGACCCAAACGGGGCCGAAGCCGCAACTGCCCCCGCAACTGTAAGCGGTGATGGTGTTGACATATGCCACTGGGCCAAACTCAGCCAAAGAGTTTCCCGGGAAGGCGTCAGCACCGAACCTCCGCGTAGTCAGGAGACCTGCCGATAATAGGGAGCAACCGCTCCAAACAACTGGTCTCACGGAGGGTGAACATGACCGCAACTACAAAGTCCCGCGGCATCGCGGGCGTCTCAGATCGCTTCATTGCTGCAGCAGCCTTGCTACTTTTCGGCTCATTCATGGTTTTTGGTGTTGGCCTCGCCGCTGACTCACGCATGCATAACGCCGCCCACGACACGCGCCATTCGATCGGCTTTCCCTGTCATTGATAGTCTAGAACGCTGATGCTTCCAGACTCGTCCCCTCCCCTCGTGGGGAGGGAGAAGCTTGATCACCACATGCCTCTCACGCGTTATTTCCTCGCCGCTATTGTCGCAGGCCTTCTTGCGGGTCTCGCGTTTGGGCTATTGCAGGAATGGCGTGTTGTCCCGCTTATCCTCGAAGCCGAGGTGATCGAGCATGCCTCCTCAGCGCACACCCACGAAGCAGCTGAAAACTGGGCGCCGTCGTCACGTCTTGAGCGCAGCTTCTACACCATCCTTACGTCGATGCTGATCGGCGTAGGCTATACAGCTCTGCTCACTGGCACCAGCCTTCTCGCAGGCCCAGCGATCACAAAAAACAACAGTCTTATCTGGGGCTTATGCGGCTTTCTTGCATTTTCACTTGCACCAGCAGTGGGTCTGCCGCCCGAACTTCCGGGGATGCCATCTGCACCACTGCAGGGTCGCCAGGTCTGGTGGGTTGCAACCGTCCTTCTAACTGCAATTGGTTTGTGGCTGATAGCAACAAAGCCGAAAACCTTTGCTCCCATGGCAGGTGGCCTGATATTGTTGACGCCTCACCTCATCGGGGCTCCGACGGTGCAAAACTCCACTTCCAGCATCCCCCCGCACCTCGCCTCCACCTTCATGGCGAATTCTCTCGCAACTCAATTGCTTTTTTGGGTGCTAATCGGCTATCTGACAGGTGTGGCAACACACTACTTCATTGGGGATGAGCGAGATCATGGCTGAGAAAATTCCGGTAACGATTATCACAGGCTTCTTGGGCTCGGGCAAAACCACACTTATCCGCCACATGATCGCTCAGTCCCGCGGCCGAAAGCTCGCTCTGATTGTCAATGAATTCGGCGATGTTGGCATTGACGGTAATGCTTTGAAGGCATGCGCTACTCCAAATTGCAAGGCCGATGACATTATCGAGCTCTCCAATGGTTGCATCTGCTGCACCGTCGCGGAAGACTTCGTGCCAACACTCACCAAGCTTCTCGCCCGCAAGAACAAGCCTGAGCACATCATCATCGAAACGTCAGGCCTCGCCCTGCCCCAGCCCTTGGTGCGCGCCTTTACCTGGCCGGAAATCAAAAACAAGGTCACGGTTGATGCCGTCGTCACCATGGTCGACGCCAAAGCGCTTGCCGAAGGTCGCTTTGCTGATGACGAGGCGGCCCTTGCCGCCCAGCGCAAGAAGCTCGGCGAAGATCACGAAAACCCGATCGCTGAACTGTTTGGCGACCAGTTGAACTGCGCGGATATCGTAATCCTCAACAAGACCGATCTGATCACGCCCGAAATGATCACGCTGCTGCGCACCAATCTCAAGGAAAAACTGCGCCCCGGCACCAAGTTGGTACATGCGCCACACGACAATCTCGCTCTCTATATATTGCTGGGCGCGCGCGCCTCAGCTGAAAAAGACATCGACAACCGTCAGTCACAACATGAAAAGGAAGGCGTCGAGCAGCACGACCACGATGACTTCAAAACTTTCACCGTGAAAGTGGGAAAGATCGCTGACAAATCGCTATTCCTCGAACGCGTTTCGCGCGCCGTTCATGCACATGACATTCTCCGCCTCAAAGGTGTCGCCAGTGTTGAAGGATCCGATTCACGCCTGGTTGTGCAAGCAGTGGGCCCTCGTCTCAACGCTTATTTCGATGGCACATGGACCGACAAGGATCCGCGCAGCACAGAACTGATCGTGATTGGCGAAAAGAACATGGACAGCGCTGCAATCACGAAGATCCTGCAAGGCTGATCACAGGCAATGCATCTGCTGGCAGCCACATCGGGGGTAATTGATGGGGCGGCAGAGGCAATTGACCTCAAACAGTCCCCTGCTGATATTATTGTCCTGAGTGCAGCCGACAGCGAACTCGCCAATCTTGCGTTCGCCGCCGATACTTTTCCCGCCGACGCACCATCTCTGCGCCTCGCCGGCTTGTTGCAGCTTCAGCACAACTACTCCGTTGATCTGTACACGGACAATACCCTTGCACACGCCAAGCTGATCGTCGTGCGCCTGCTCGGCGGCAAGAGCTATTGGCCTTACGGAGTTGAGCGTTTGCGCGAAAGCGGCGTGAAACTCGCCCTGCTTCCCGGTGGCAACACCCACGATGCCGAACTGAAATCCCTCTCCACAGTGCCCGGCGGCGACTGGGAGCAACTGCGCGAGTATCTCTCGACAGGCGGCCCAGAAAATGCGCGCAGCTTTTTGCAGCATTGCCACGCGCTCATTGGAAACGGATTGCCCCCGGATGGCATTAAAAAATTCGAGCCAAATGGAAAGATAGATTTCCCCTCCCTGCAAGGGAGGGGTCAGGGGTGGGTGCCAACCACAAACTCCACTGCTGGCACCATCATTTTCTACCGCTCGCTGATCGAAGGCGGGCAAACCGCCCCCATCACTTCGCTCATCGAACAACTATCCGCACACGGACTATCCGCGCACGCCATCTACATATCAAGCCTCAAGGACAAGGCCAGTCAATCGTACCTCCGCGATCACTTCGCCGCGCACCCTCCATCAGTCATTATCAACGCCACATCATTCGCAGTTGGCGATCCTGCAAACGACATTCTCGCACAGCAAGACTGCCCCGTGCTGCAAGTCACCCTCGCAGGCTCCAGCGAACAACAATGGCGCGAAGGAAAATCCGGCCTTCGCGCAAGCGATCTCGCCATGTCTGTGGTGCTCCCCGAACTCGATGGCCGCATCTACGCTGGCGCAATCTCCTTCAAGGCCGATCAGCTCTGGCACGATCGCACGCAATGCCGCCTGATCACCTACAAGCCCGTACCAGATCGCATCGCGCGCGCCGCAAAACTTGCTGCAAACTGGGCAGCACTTCGCACAACACCGAACAACGAAAAACGCATCGCCATCCTCCTCGCCAACTATCCCAACAAGGAAGGCCGCATCGCCAATGGCGTGGGCTACGACACGCCTGCTTCCACCATCAACATCCTGAAAGCGCTGCAAGCCGAAATAATACCAGCAAACGGCAATGCCTTGATTGAAGCGCTGCAAGCCAATCGAAAGGCCTCAAGCATCACTTTGCCCGTTGCCGAATATGAGTCTCTTTTCAACACTTTGCCAACAGAAGTGCAGAATGAAGTTCAAGCCCGCTGGGGAGATCCCTCTGCTGATCCACACGTCTGCAACAACACCTTCCAACTCCCGTTCCTGCAATTCGGCAAAGTCATCGTCGGCATCCAACCATCGCGCGGCTACAATATTGATCCCAAGGAAACTTACCACGATCCCGCCCTCGTGCCGCCGCACAACTACATCGCCGCCTATCTCTGGCTCGCTCACAATTTCAAAGCCCACGCCATCATCCACAATGGCAAACACGGCAATCTCGAATGGCTGCCGGGAAAATCCGTGGCCCTCAGCGAGACCTGCTACCCCGATGCGCTGCTCGCCCCCATCCCGCATTTCTATCCCTTCATCGTCAACGATCCCGGCGAAGGAACCGCTGCCAAGCGCCGCGCGGCAGCAGTGATCATCGATCATCTTACCCCTCCGCTCACGCGCGCCGAGACCTATGGCCCGCTGAAGGACCTCGAAGCACTGGTCGATGAATATTACTTGGCATCTGGCCTCGACCAGCGCCGCATTTCATTGCTCAAGGAAAACATCCTCGACCTCACCCGCCACCACAAACTGGATCGCGATGCAGGTTTTACAGGTGATGAAGATGCAGATTTGCAGAAGCTCGACACGTTTCTCTGTGATCTCAAGGAAGCACAAATCCGCAATGGACTTCACATCTTAGGTGAAAGCCCACAAGGCCAGCAGGAAACCGACCTCCTCGTCGCACTAACGCGCGTACCCAACGCCAACGGCCAATCCCTCATCCGCGCAATCGCCGACGACTTCGAACTCAACTTCGATCCGCTGAATTGCGAAATTGCAAAACCGTGGACAGGCCCACGTCCTGAAGAACTCGCTTCACTCACCACCGATCCCTGGCGCACCCACGGCGACACGGTGGAGCGGATTGAGCTGTTGGCAGCGCAGCTGATTGAAGGGACCTCATCCGGCCTTCGGCCACCTTCTCCACTCCGTGGAGAAGGGAGTTTGGAGATACCTCCCTCGGATTTCCCTTCTCCACGGAGTGGAGAAGGTGCCCAAAGGGCGGATGAGGTCCCTTCCATCCTTACCCACATCCTCACCAACCTCCGCCCCCTGCTCCGCTCTTGCGGTCCAAACGAAATCGCAAACCTGCTCAAAGGACTGAACGGCCGAAACATCCCCGCAGGCCCATCGGGCGCACCCACGCGTGGCCGGCACGACACCCTCCCCACTGGCCGCAATTTCTATTCAATCGACAACCGCACACTGCCTACACCAGCGGCCTTCACCCTGGGCCGCGCCTCAGCCGAAGTCCTCCTCACCCGTCACTTTCAAGACACCGGCCAACACCTTAAAACTGCTGCACTTTCCTGCTGGGGCACGGCCAACATGCGCACCGGTGGCGACGACATTGCGCAAGCCCTATGGCTCCTCGGCGTCAAGCCCGTGTGGGACACCTCAAGCTGGCGCGTGACAGGCTTCGAAATCCAACCGCTCGCCGCGATAGGTCGCCCGCGCGTCGATGTCACACTCAGAATTTCCGGCCTGTTCCGCGATGCCTTCCCCGCGCAAATTGAACTGATCGACAAAGCGATCAAAGCCGTTGCCGCACTGGAAGAAGACCCCGACGACAACCCCCTCGCCGCCTCGCTTTCAACCGCACGCATCTTCGGATCGAAGCCCGGTGCCTATGGCGCGGGCCTGCAAGCCTTGATCGATGAAGGGATCTGGCAAACCCGCGCCGATCTCGCCCAAGCCTTCGTCACCTGGGGCGCATACGTCTATGGTGCAGGCGAAGAAGGCCGCAACGATGAAGCTGCCTTCCGCCAGCGCCTCGCAGCCGTCGAAGCCGTCATCCACAACCAGGACAATCGCGAGCACGACCTCCTCGACAGCGACGACTATTATCAATTCGAAGGCGGTCTCTCAGCGGCCATCGAAACCGCATCAGGCAAGAAACCGCGCACATACCACAATGATCACTCGCGCCCCGATCGCCCCGTCATCCGCACACTCGAAGAAGAAATCGCCCGCGTCATGCGCTCGCGTGTGGTCAATCCGAAATGGATCAAAGGTGTGAAGCGCCACGGCTACAAAGGCGCATTCGAAATCGCAGCAACAGTCGATTACATGTTCGCCTTCGCCGCTACGACTGATGCGGTGAAGTCACATCACTTTGACTTGGCCTACGACGCCTATCTCGAAGATGAAGAAACGCGGCAATTCATTCACAACAACAACCCCGCAGCCTTACGCGAAATCGCGGCACGCTTTGATGAAGCAATCACGCGCGGCCTGTGGCAACCTGCAAAAAATTCTGTACACGACAGATTGAAGGAACTCTCCACATGACCGAAGAAACCGAAAAAGATTCCGCACGCCACAACGAAAAAATGGCAAAGAAAAAAGCCGCGCGTGACAAGATCATGGCGGGCAAAACCATCGAGCGCGGACTGCTCATCGTCCACACCGGAAAAGGCAAAGGCAAATCCACTGCAGCCTTTGGCATGATCTTCCGTCATGTTGGACACGGATTGAAATCAGGCGTGGTGCAATTTGTCAAAGGCGCATGGGGTACAGGCGAACGCACAGTGTTGGAAAAATTCCCCGAGCTCGTCACCATCAAAGCCATGGGCGAAGGCTTCACGTGGGAAACGCAAGATCGCGACCGCGACATCGCCCATGCCCGCGAAGGCTGGGAAGAAGCCAAGCGCATGATCGCCGATCCTGAACTCCACATGGTGCTCCTCGACGAACTCAACATCGTGCTGCGCTACGACTACCTGCCATGGGAAGAAGTGCGCGAAGTCCTCGCCGCCCGCCCGATGGACAAACACATCGTCATCACAGGCCGAAACGCCAAAGAAGAACTCATCGAAATGGCAGACTTAGTGACCGAGATGGAGCAAATCAAACACCCCTTCCGCAGCGGAGTGAAAGCGCAAAAGGGCGTGGAGTTCTGACACGAGCAGTTGGCGTTGTTTAGCCACATTCGACATGCTACAAATGCGTCATGTCGATCAAAACGACCAAACCAGATATGAGTGCGATCAGAAGCGAAGGTCAAGCTTACTTGCATGCGATTGAAAAACGCGGCTTCGTCCTTCCTTCACTTGAGACGCTTCATCCGGAACCAGGACTTGCGAAACCTGCAGTAAATGAATTGCAAGGCTTTGCAGAGCCTGAACAAAAATCATTAGACAGCAAACAGTGAACAAGCCGCTGCTGATTATTCTGGCTGGCCCGAATGGTTCAGGTAAGACCACCATTTGCAATTTGCCATCGTTCAAATCAATTCTTCAAAACCGAAATGTTCGGGTAATCAACCCCGACGATCTTGCAAAAGATGCCCCCATTGGCACGAACGCGCTGATCTGGTCTGGCCGCCAAGTGCACCACATCACAAATGAACTGATCGCAACTGGCCAGTCATTTCTGATCGAAACGACCCTGTCCGGGCGCAATCATTTCAAGACTGTCCAAGCAGCAAAACAAGCAGGCTTTGATACTGCGCTTCACTTTGTTTTTGTTTCAGAATTGGCACTTGCCAAAAAACGCGTGCAAATTCGAGTGAAATTGGGCGGGCATGATGTGCCAGAAGCCGATCAAGAGCGGAGATATGAAAAGTCATTGTCGCATGCTGCGGAGATGATCCACGCCGTCGATGAAGCGCTTGTTTATCGTAATGATTACCGCGCCCGGAACCACGAATTGATTGCAGAATATAGAGACCAAACTAGGCGTTTTGCATTGGGTGAATTGCCCGACTGGCTGCCATGACTGCAAAACTGCTAGTTAACGTCGCTCACCGACTTGACCCTTCGCCAACTCCAGCCTAACCCACCTTACAGCAGCGCCTCCCACTTGACGAGGCTGAGAGCTTGACCTCCGGTGCGGCGGACCCTGACGGGCGCTTAGGCCGGAAGCTGCCTTTCCTCCCTATCAAGGGGCGCATGCGTTTGGAGAGGCAGTAGTATGACCGATAAACTTGGTGTGATGTTGTGTGGCCATGGCAGCCGTAACCGCAAAGCCGTCACCGAATTTGCCAATCTCTCCGAGCACCTCAAAAAGCGCCTGCCGCACTACCCCGTTGAATTCGGCTATCTCGAATTTGCAACACCGATCATCCGCGATGGCTTGGACTCCCTGCGCGCCAAGGGAGCAACCCGCGTGCTCGCCGTGCCCGGCATGTTGTTCGCCGCAGGCCACGCCAAAAACGATATCCCATCCGTGCTCAACGCCTACGCCGCCGACAATAATCTGCGCATCGACTACGGCAAGGAACTCGGCATTGATCCGAAGATGATCCGCGCTGCGGGCGACCGCATTCAGCAAGCCATCGACGCAAGCCCCACACACGTCGAGAAGCATGAAACATTGCTGCTGGTTGTTGGTCGCGGCGCATCCGATCCTGACGCCAATTCCAACGTCGCAAAAGTCACGCGCATTCTGTGGGAAGGCTTCGGCTTTGGCTGGGGCGAAGTCGCCTATTCGGGCGTTACGTTTCCGCTGGTCGAACCCGCACTCGAACACATCACCAAGCTTGGCTTCAAGCGCATCATCGTGTTTCCATATTTCCTGTTCACCGGTGTGCTGGTGAGCCGCATCTACATGGCAACGGACGAAGTGGCAGCTCGCCATCCGAATGTAGAATTCCTCAAGGCCCCTTATCTCAACGACCATCCCGCCGTGATCGAAACCTTCGTTGAGCGCATCGAGCAGATCATCTCAGGCGATATCGCAATGAACTGCCAGATGTGCAAATACCGAACCGCTGTTCTTGGCTTTGAAGCCGAAGTCGGTGCAGTGCAGGAAAGCCACCACCACCATGTCGAAGGCCTTAACGCCAAAGCGTGCGAGCTTTGCGATGCAGAAGGCAACTGCACCGGCAAGTGCCAAAAGCCCGCAGCAACCGACGGCCCCTTCAAGCTGGAAAGCAAGCCACACGCGCACACACATGATCACGCGCACGATCATGGCCACACGCATGCAGTCTATCCACACGCCAATCATCCGCTCGGCCCCCAAAGCATGAAGAAGTAATGGACTACATCCGCGATCCAGAAGCCATCTACGCGCAGTCGTTCGCAACGATCCGCGCCGAGGCGAAGCTTGATCATCTGGCGGAAACTGACCAAGCCGTTGTCATCCGCATGATCCACGCATGCGGCATGATTGATCTTGTCGACGATATCGACATCACACCGGACTTCACCACATCAGCGCTTAGCGCACTGCATTCAGCGAAGCCCGTCTTCGTTGATGCCGAAATGGTGCGCCACGGCATCATCCCGCGCCAGCTGCCAGTAACAACTGAAATCATCTGTACACTGAACGATCCGCGCGCCCGCGAAATCGGCCTCGCCAAACAATGCACCCGCAGTGCCGCCGCGGTTGAACTCTGGTTGTCAAATCTCGATGGCGCACTCGTCGTGATCGGCAATGCCCCAACAGCCCTGTTCCATCTGCTTGAACTGATCGACCAGGGTGCGCCAAAACCAGCAGCAATCGTCGCGTGCCCCGTAGGCTTCGTTGGTGCGGCGGAAAGCAAAGCCGAAATCATCACCAACCCACGCGACATTCCATACGTCACAGTGAAGGGCCGTCGCGGCGGCTCAGCCATCGCATCGTCAGTCGTAAACGCACTCGCGGTAATGAAGCCATGACAAGTTGGCTCACCATCATCGGCATTGGCGAAGACGGCTACGAAGGTCTCTCTGCATCGGCGCGCCATGCCATCAGCCAATCCCAACATATTATCGGCTCAAAGCGCACCCTCGCCATGTTGCCCGAGTGCGCAGCACAACACCACGAGTGGCCACAACCATTCTCTGCCGTCATCGATCAGTTGAAACCACTGCGCGGAAAACCAACAGCCATTCTCGCTTCCGGCGATCCGATGAACTATGGCGTGGCGCGCAAACTTCTCGAATTCATCCCAAAATCAGAGATGACAATCATCCCGCATCTCTCGGCCTTTTCGCTCGCCGCATCGCGCATGGGCTGGTCGCTACCGGATTGCGATTGCTTTACGATCCACGGTCGTCCCGCAGCAAACGTCGAAACCTACATACAACCTGGCGCACGCCTGCTCATTCTCACAGAAGACGAAGCCTCGCCAGCGGAAGTGTGCCGCCGCCTCATCGCACGCGGCTTTGAAACGAGCGAAATCACCGTTCTCGAAAACCTTGGTGGCCCGCGCGAGAACTCCACCACCTTCACAGCAAATGCGCCACCACCTCACAACTGGTCCCCCCTCCACACGCTCGCCGTCCATTGCATCGCCTCGCCCAACGCGAAAATTTGGTCACGCGTTGCAGGCCTTCCCGATGATGCATTTCGGCACGATGGCCAACTCACCAAACGTGAAGTGCGCGCCGCAACGATCGCGGCCCTTGCACCAGCCCCCGATCAATTGCTGTGGGATGTTGGCGCAGGCTGCGGTTCCATCGCAATCGAATGGATGCGCTCAACACGCGGCTGCGAAGCCTTCGCCATCGAAGTAAACTCGGAACGCGCCGCAATGATCGCAACCAACGCAGATCAGCTCGGCACACCACGTCTCAAAATCGTCAAGGGCAACGCACCGCAAGCACTTGCCAACTTGCCGCGCCCCGACGCCATTTTCATCGGCGGTGGCGTCGACGAGACTGGCGTGTTTGAAGCCTGCTGGACCGCACTGAAATCTGGTGGCAACCTCGTCGCCAACACAGTCACACTCGAAGGCGACCGTAAACTCATCACGCTGCAAGAACAACACGGCGGCGATCTGGTGCGCATCGATGTCTCAACACTCACCAACGTCGGCGAACTTCGCGCCATGCGCCCGCGCATGAGCGTGCTGCAATACCGCGCGAGGAAACCATGACAGGCACTTTGTATGGCGTCGGCGTCGGCCCCGGCGATCCTGAATTGATGACGGTGAAAGCCTGGCGCCTGATCGCTACAGCCAAAACAATTGCATATCTCGCAGCCAACGGCAGTGAAAGCACCGCGCGTTCCATCGCTGCTCCGTTCATCGATCCATCAACAAAAGAAATCGCCATCGACATGCCCATGCGTGTCGAGCGCGAGCCTGCACAAGAAGCCTACAACAAGGCCGCCCTCGCCATAACCCAGCGTCTCGCGGCTGGCGAAGATGTCGTGTTCCTTTGCGAAGGCGATCCATTTTTCTACGGCAGCTTCATCTATATTTTCGAACGCCTGAAAACAGCTTTCCCGATCATCGTGATCCCCGGCGTCACATCCTTCACAGCATCGGCGGCATCACTCGCACAACCTTTGTGCCAGCGCGAAGAGGTGATGAAGATCATCCCCGCCACGCTTCCCGAACAACGCATCGCAGAAGAACTCGCCACAGCCGAAGCCGCAGCCATCCTGAAAGTCGGTCGCCACTTCGCAAAAGTAAAACGCGTCCTCGAAGCGCAAGGCCTCAGCCACAACGCGCGCGCCGTTATCAAAGCCACACATCTTGATGAGCAAATCATTTCGCTTTCTGATATCAAATCCGAAACGCTCCCCTATTTCACAACCATCATCACACGACGCAATCCAATCACATGAAACGCGCAATTTTCATTCTCGGTCCCTCCGCCTTGCCACTCGCCCGAAAAATCGGCGGCCCTTTGTTCGCCGAAATCCACGGTCCCGTTGGTGTTGATGGCATCACTAAAACCTACAGCAAAGCAACGACACGCCTGGTGGAGCTCTTCAACTCCGGCACTGAGATCATCGGCATTTGCGCTTCTGGCATTCTGGTGCGCGCCCTCGCACCACACATCAGTGACAAGACGAAAGAACCCGCCGTCGTCGCCGTCTCTGAAGATGGTCGCGCCGTTGTTCCGCTGCTTGGCGGTCACCATGGCGGCAATGATCTGGCACAGCGCATTGCAACACTCACCAACGGCTTTGCGGCCATCACGACGGCAAGTGATGTGGCTCTCGGCGTATCCCTCGACGAACCACCACCAGGTTACGCCATCGCCGATCATCGCCTGATCAAACCCGCAGCCGCGCGCCTGCTTGCGGGCGAATGGCTGAAACCCGTCGATGGCACAGCACCTTGGCTTGCGGAAGTCACGCATGATGATGGCACACTGCCGCTTGCCGTCACGGTGAAACGCGCAGAAAAAGGCGTACTCACTTATCATCCCAAAACACTCGCGGTTGGTGTGGGTTGCGAGCGCGGCACATCGCCTGATGACATTATCCAACTCGTCAACACGGCTCTTTTGGAAAATGGCCTCGCCCGTGACGCCATCGCCTGTTACGCCTCAATCGATCTGAAGGAAGATGAGCCTGCAATCAACGCACTTCACAACGTGCGCTTCTTCACGACCAAGGAGTTGAACGACCAATCGGCAAAAGTGCAACGCCCATCTGAAGTGGTGCGCGCCGAAGTCGGCACACCAAGTGTTGCCGAGGCCGCAGCCCTTGCAGCAGCTGGCCCGGACGCAAAATTGATCGTGCCAAAGATCAAGGGCCCACGCGCCACCGTCGCAATCGCCGAAGCTCCCGCTCCTATTATCGACACAGCAGGCCGCCCACGCGGCTCAGTGCATCTCATTGGCCTTGGTCCGGGTGCACCAGAATTCCGAGCACCTCATGCAACATCAGCCCTCAAAAGCGCAACCGATTGGGTCGGCTACAAGCTCTACCTCGAACTCGCAAAAGATCAGTACACGGATCAAAACCAACACGAGTTCCATTTGGGCGGCGAAGTAGACCGCTGCCGCAAAGCCATTCAACTCGCCAAGCAGGGAAAACGCGTTGCACTGCTCTGCTCTGGCGATTCCGCGATCTATGCCATGGCCGCACTCGTCTTCGAATTGATCGACCGCGAGCCCGTGCGCATAGCAGTTGAAGTCATCCCCGGCATCTCGGCATTTCAATTGGCAAGTGCCCGCGCAGGCGCACTGATCGGCCACGACTTCTGCTGCATTTCCCTGTCCGATTTGCTCACGCCATGGGAAACCATCGAGCAGCGTGTGAAAGCCGCGGCACAAGGCGATTTCGTCATCGCGTTCTACAATCCCCGCTCCATGAAGCGCACCGACCAGATCGGCAAGGCCTTCGCCATGCTGAAAGAGCACCGCAAGGCAGACACACCCGTGATCCTCGCCTCCAATTTGGGACGCCCCGAGGAAAAGCTCCGTGTACTGAACTTCGCAGACTTCAACCCCGAAGAGGTCGACATGCTCACCATCGTGTTGGTGGGCTCTTCGCAATCAAAGGCAATCAAGCGTGGCGATGGAAAAACCTATGCCTACACACCGCGCGGCTATGCCAGAAAAATGGACCAACACCCATGAGCCTTGCCTGACATGACTGTACACTTCATCGGCGCTGGCCCCGGCGCACCCGATCTCATCACCTTGCGCGGACTGAAGCTCATCCAATCCTGCCCCGTCTGCCTCTATGCAGGCTCGCTGGTGCCTGAAGAGATCGTCAAGGCGGCGCCAGCCGGTGCCATCGTCCTCGATACAGCGCCAATGCACCTTGATGAAATCATCGCGCACATCAAGCAAGCCCACGACAAAGGCCAGAACGTGGCACGTGTGCACTCCGGCGATCCATCTTTGTACGGAGCAATTGCCGAGCAGATGCGCAAGCTCGACGCGCTCGATATTCCCTATGATGTCTGTCCCGGTGTGCCCGCCTTCGCCGCCGCAGCCGCCGCGCTGAAGACCGAATTCACCCTGCCCGAAGTCGCACAAACCGTGATCCTCACGCGCACGGCGATGCAATCTTCAAAAATGCCAGAAGGTGAAGAGTTGGAAAAACTCGGCGCATCGAAGGCAACACTCGCGATCCACCTCTCGGTGCGCAACATCCCGCACATCCAAAGGAGCCTCATCCCGCACTATGGCGAAGACTGCCCGGTGGTTGTTGCGTTTCGTGTCAGCTGGCCCGACGAACAATTCATCCACGGCACGCTCGCCGACATTGCCAAAAAAGTGCGCGCCGAAAAACTCACCCGCACTGCGCTGATATTGGTCGGACACGTGCTCGGCCACAAAACCTTCCGCGATTCAGCACTCTATGATGCTGACCATGAGCACGTGCTGCGCAACAGGAAGACATCTAAACCCAAGGCTCAATCAAGCGAAGCGTAGTAGTCTTGATCTTCGAGAACATGCTTTTCGAGTGACTTCATCAGATCCTTGTCACTTTCATCAGACAGTCCATCCATGGCATCTAACTCGTTACTCCAATTAGCATCTAACAACTCAGCCCGAGTTTCTTCAGTTCCTGCGGGTAATGGCACACCAATTTCATCCATTATTTTTGCAAATTGAGTATGTGCACTAGTCGCTCCAACCTTCTGAAGTGCCCATAGAACTTCCTTGGCGTCAATTTCAGGGTTGTAGGTCAAAAATGAGTTGATCCCACCTTGATTTGCTTGACCCATATAGTTCTTTGCAATTGCGGCCGCTCGTCTAACACTGCCAGTTGGGTGGTCTTCTGGTTGACTCGACATTACGAAGTTATTCCAAGCGTCGTCGTTGGGTATCTCATTCATGTTGCACCTCAAATTTTGGCTTTAATAGCCGCCAGCGCCTCTTCGGCTTTCGATCCATCCGGACCACCGGCCTGCGCCATGTCGGGCCTTCCACCACCGCCCTTGCCACCCATCGCGGTTGAACCCAAACGCACGAGATCAACGGCATTGTATTTGCCAACGAGGTCATCAGTCACCGCGACTACGCACGCCCCCTTGCCATCATCGGAAACCGCGACCAGCACAACGATGCCAGAGCCCACGGCCTTCTTGCCCTCGTCGGCCATCGGTTTCAAATCTTGCGGAGAAACGCCTTTAACCACACGCGCCATCAGTTTGATTTGATTCACGGTTTCGATATCAGAGGCAGCACCCGATGAACCACCACCCATCGCCAAGGCCTTCTTCGCTTCAGAAAGCTCACGCTCCAACTTGCGCCGCTCATCAACCAGTGCGGAAACACGCGCAACGAGATCATGAGGTGCCGCCTTCAGCACCGACGACAACTCTGACACGCGCTTGTCCTGATCATTGAGATAGTGTCGCGCCGCCTCACCTGCGAGCGCCTCCATGCGCCGCACGCCTGCCGATGAACCCGTATCCGACAATACCTTGATCAAGCCTATGTCACCCGTGCGCGAAACATGCGTACCGCCGCAAAGTTCCAACGAATAAATCGGGCGCTCGCCAGGCGCATTCTTACCCATGGAAACAACGCGCACTTCCTCACCATACTTCTCACCGAACAGCGCCATGGCACCTTCGGCAATAGCGGCATCAACACTCATCAAGCGTGTCGACACCGGATCATTCTGCGCAACAATCGCATTGGCCATCGTCTCGACTGACGCCAGATCTTCCGCGCTGATCGGCTTGGTGTGCGAGAAGTCAAACCGCAAACGACCAGGCTCAACAAGCGAACCCTTCTGCGCGACATGCGTGCCCAATACGCGCCGCAACGCCTCGTGCAAAAGATGTGTCGCCGAATGATGCTGGCGATTGCCAGAGCGCCGCGCATGATCAACGCGGAGCGCAACCGCATCGCCCTTCTTCAACGTGCCATGTGTCACCTTGCCCACATGCACAAACACATCCCCAACGCGCTTCAAAGTATCCGTAACGCGCAATTCAGCCGTATCAGTTTTGATCTCGCCATGGTCACCGCTCTGGCCACCGGACTCCGCATAAAACGGCGTCTGGTTCACCAAGATCGAAACTACATCGCCTGCCTTCGCACTATCAATCAACGCGCCATCTTTAACGATAGCCGTGATCACGCCCTCGGCCTGTTCGGTGTCATACCCAAGGAACTCCGTGGCCCCCAAAGCATCACGCAATTCAAACCAGATCTTGTCGGTCGAAGCCTCGCCCGTGCCCTTCCAGGCTTTTCGCGCATCTTCGCGCTGCTGCTCCATCGACACGTTAAACGCATCAGTATCAACAACAACACCGCGCGACTTCAGCGCGTCCTGTGTCAGATCAAGCGGAAAGCCATAGGTGTCATAAAGCTTGAACGCGGTCGTGCCCGAAAACACCTGGCCGGATTTCAAACCTTCCGATTCATCATCAAGCAGTTTCAGTCCACGCTCCAACGTTTTGCGGAAGCGCGACTCTTCAAGCTTTAATGTCTCGGCAATCAGATCCTGCGCGCGTGCAAGTTCAGGGTAAGCGGCCGACATCTCACGCACCAATGTTGGCACCAACTTGTGCATCAGTGGGTCTTTCGAACCGAGCAACTGCGCATGGCGCATCGCGCGCCGCATGATCCGGCGCAGCACATAGCCGCGACCTTCATTCGACGGCAGCACACCATCAGCAATCAGAAACGATGAAGCGCGCAAGTGATCGGCGATCACGCGGTTCGATGCCTTGTTGGCACCTTCCGCCTTCACATGCGTCTGCTCGACAATCGCTGCAATCAGCGTCTTGAATAAATCAGTTTCGTAATTGTCATGCGTGCCCTGCAACACCGCCGCCATGCGCTCGAGCCCCATGCCGGTATCAATCGATGGCCGTGGCAACGGAACGCGCTCGCCACCGGGCTGCTCCTCGAACTGCATGAAAACATTGTTCCAGATTTCAATGAAGCGGTCCCCATCCTGATCGGGACTGCCGGGAGGGCCACCTGGAATCTTGTCGCCATGATCAAAGAAAATCTCGGAGCATGGACCACAAGGACCTGTGTCCCCCATCCGCCAGAAATTATCTGACGTCGCAATCCGAATGATCCGGCTGTCGGGCAGGCCTGCAATTTTCTTCCAAAGCTGGAACGCATCTTCATCATCATGATAGACGGTGACCGAAAGCTTGTCCGCAGGCAGGCCAAATTCCTTGGTGATCAGTGTCCAGGCAAAATCAATGGCGTCGGGTTTGAAATAATCGCCAAACGAAAAATTGCCGAGCATTTCGAAGAACGTGTGATGCCGCGCTGTGTAGCCGACATTGTCGAGATCATTGTGCTTGCCACCCGCGCGCACGCATTTTTGTGCCGTGGTCGCGCGCGTGTAAGGTCGCTTTTCAGCACCCGTGAACACATTCTTGAATTGCACCATGCCCGAATTGGCAAACATCAAGGTCGGATCATTGCGCGGCACCAGCGGCGACGAAGGCACGATCTCGTGGCCCTTGGATTTGAAGAACTCAAGAAAGGTCGAGCGGATTTGCGCAAGGCTGGTCATGAAGGGTTCCGGAAACTGGTATCAATTGGAAAGTGCCGTCTATACCGGAGTTTGCCAATGACGCAAGGCGAGGTGCAAGCACAGGGCTTCAGCACAAGAAAATGGGCGCTTCCGAACTGGGAAGCGCCCACAAGAAGGGTAGAGATAGCGAGCCGTTTGTGGGGCGTTGTGGGGCATGAACAAACGAAATTCGCCGAGGGGAACACTACTCACACACTGCCTGACGCCTGGTCAGGTTCATTTGGTTGATCCAAATGTTTTTTTTATTTTCGTCACCCCGGCGAAGGTGTTGTATCCCGGGAGATTAGCGATGATTTCGAATGGCGCTTTGTAGTCCAGGCATCTGAGTCTTGTATTGTTGTAGTTGTTGACGAAGTCATTGATGAATGCGTTTCGTTGCTGATGTGATGCAAACTTGTTCTTGACGCGGATGTGGCCCGTTGCTTGGTGCTCTGCGATGGCGTCGGCGATACGCCTGTTGAACCTCTCGACCATCCCGTTGGTTTGTGGACGGTAGGGTTTGGTGAGGATGTGCTTGATGTTGTGGCTGGTGCATGTGCGGTCAAACATGTGGTCACCTGTTGGTCGATCTTCAGGCTTACCCGGCTTGTCTACGGCAAAGCGGTCGGTGAACTCGGAACCATTGTCCGTCAATATCGTGTGTACTTTGACAGGGAATGCTGCGAGGAATCTTTCAAGAAAGCCCGCACTCGTCACGGCCTTGCGATCAGACAGAACCTCGACATAGACAAATCTGGTGGCACGATCGATAGCGACGTAAACATAGCTGCGACGGCGATCAAGTGCTGTGAGGTACTTCACATCAATATGGATAAAGCCCAAGGGCGTTGCGGTCTCAAACTGCAGCGGCTTGCTCATGGCAAGCTTTGGCTTGGCAGAAACGCCGTGGCGCTTGAGGCAACGATGCACACTGGATCGCGCGATCTCGGGTCGGAGACAGCGGCGCATCACTTCAGTGATGTCGTCGAGCGACAAGCCGAGTCTGGTACGCAACTCAACAGCGATATCTTCTTCGACGGCATCAAACCCGGTTTGCAAGTTATGTGGACAGTGTGAACGGTCATTCGTCGTATCGCGCGACCGCCAACGCCGTACCGTGTTCTCATTCACACCAAGTTCCCGCGCAAGCTCGCTCACAGTCAATGAACAGCTCTGAATGTAGGCTCTCGTCTTCGGTGTCGTCGCCGCATTGGCGTGCAATCGTGTCAACATTCGAAACGCTCCCTCACAAACGCAACGCCCCTCGCAACCCCAACCCTATCCCCACAATCTCCCGGGATACAACACGAAGGCCGGGGCCAAGCTAAAATACAAGCTAAAATGTCGACCAGTTTAGAAAAAGCTGGGTCCCGGCCTGCGCCGGGATGACGGCTTGATTGAAAATAACGCGATCAATCATCGTCGCCCGAATTTTCAGTGGCCGTTCCATCCGTGATCTTCGCTGCAATCAAGCCGGAATTGGCACGCACGGCAGCTTCGATCTTTGCTGCCATTTCAGGGTTCTGCCGTAAGAAAGTCTTGGCATTTTCACGCCCTTGCCCAATGCGTTCACCTTCATAGGAGAACCACGAGCCAGACTTGTCGACCACACCAGCTGTGACACCGAGATCAACAAGCTCGCCAACCTTGGAAATGCCTTCGCCATACATGATATCGAATTCGACCATCTTGAACGGAGGTGCGACTTTGTTCTTCACGACCTTGACGCGGGTCTGGTTGCCAACCACCTCGTCACGATCCTTGATCGCACCAATACGGCGGATATCCAGACGAACCGATGCGTAAAACTTCAACGCATTGCCGCCCGTTGTGGTTTCGGGACTGCCGAACATCACACCAATTTTCATGCGGATCTGGTTGATGAAGATCACCATGGTGTTCGACTTGGAAATCGAAGCGGTGAGCTTGCGCATGGCCTGGCTCATCAAGCGGGCTTGCAGACCCGGCAACGAGTCACCCATTTCGCCTTCAAGTTCGGCTTTTGGCGTCAGTGCAGCAACAGAATCCACGACCAGGATCGCAACCGCACCAGAGCGCACCAGCGTATCAGCAATTTCCAGCGCCTGTTCACCCGTGTCCGGCTGCGAGATCAGAAGATCATCAATATTCACGCCAAGCTTCTTGGCATAGACAGGATCAAGCGCATGCTCAGCGTCAACAAAGGCGCAAATGCCACCACCCTTTTGGCCCTCGGCAATAGTTTGCAAAGCCAGTGTGGTTTTGCCCGAAGACTCAGGCCCATAAATTTCAATGATGCGGCCCTTGGGAAGACCGCCAATGCCCAGTGCAATATCAAGTCCGAGAGAACCTGTGGAAATAGCCTCAATCGCCAAAGCCTGGCTCGAGCCCAACTTCATGATCGAACCCTTGCCGAACGCTCGTTCGATCTGGCTCAGTGCTGCATCCAGCGCCTTGTTCTTGTCCATCGCTGAATTCTCGATCACCCTAAGATTCGCTTGCCCCATGGCACTCTCCTTATTTCATCACCAGACCCACAACGCAAACACCGTTAAGTGTTCCGCCGTTGTCCCTATATGTTCCACTTTGTTCTGTATTGCAAGTTCTTTTTTCGTTCACGAGAAACTTTCTAGAACACATAATCAATTCAGAGACTTATGAACTCAAAATCCACTCTCACGCAGCGCCACTGCGGCCACCCGCGCCAAAAAAGCCGAAGTCCAGGACCGCGCCTCCGCCTCGACAACCACCTGCCCCCGCAACGCCTGCGCAGTACCTGTTTCTGCCAATTGAAAGCGCACAGGAAGCACCGACTGCACAGCCTTTTCCTCTCCGGAGCTCTCATCCGTGGCGATCACCCCGCCATGCCGCACCGCCAGATATTTCAACGCGGTTGATTCCGCCCCCGGCAATTCCACCGCCTCGAGCACACCAGCAATCCGCGCCCGCGCACCATCCTCCGATACAAACCACGCCTTCGCGCCAAGCCGCAACCGCAGCGCATCGCGCTCATCAGCAAGTCCCAGAGCCGAAATTCCCTCGCCCCGGACATGCAAAAGCAAATCCGAAGGACCCGCCCAAACACCTTCACGCAAACCCGGCATCATCTGCGTGATGACACCATCAGCAGGTGCCCGCAATCCAAGCCGCGCCAATCGCGCAGTGAGCCCCGCGATCGCTGTATTGGGGTCGAGAAACGAGTTTCCACCCAGTCGATCAATGTTGATAACGGGATTGGTGACGGGTGTTGAAAACGTGATCGTCACTGCCATGGGAGCATCATCAGTCGCAGCATCGGGCTTGAATGTTGCCGTCGTTGCGTCTGGCGTTGTATCCCAAGCGTACACAAACCCGAGCGAAGGATCGCCTTCTGCTCCGTTCACAAAAAACGAAGTAGGCAATGCCGTTGGATTGAGTGTTTGGGTACCCGATAGTCCGGTGACTGATCCTCCTGCGGTCGGCGCAAAAGTGATTGTGGTCGTAACACCGAAGGTGACGTTGGTTGCTGTTGTTCCAACCACTGTCCAATTTCCGGAATTGTTCAGCGAGAGCAAATGGCCCCAGCTTTCAAGGCGGAGTGATCCCGTTTCGATTTGACCATCGGATTTTTCCAGCACCCAGTCGCCACCCAGATCTGCAGCACCCGTCAAATCTTCAGAAGCCGCGACGTCTGCACCTGTTGCGGCTGCAAGGGCCACGATGGCGCTTTCACCGCGGCTTCCCGCACCAAAATCACAACCGTAAATCAGAATGTCAGCTTGGTCGGTCAACGCACCACGAATGATGGCCATCTCCTCAGCATGGCGGCCAGCCATCGAGGCTTCGGTCAATTTGGTAGAACCAAGGTCAAGCGTGCCAGAGCGGCCATGCGAGAAGATGTGAATGGCCTCAACACCCTGCATGTTGCCAAGCACCTCAGCCATTTGCTCAACACCATCGCGCGAGGCATCAAGCACCACGACGAGCGCCTGCGGATCAATAACGGAAATCAACTGATCGCGATCTTCAACGGCGGCGTCGATAAAGACAACCTCACGAACTTGCGGAACTTCTTGCTGCAGTTCAACTCCATGCGCTTCAGCAAGCGCTGCGAACAGTGGAGCGTCATCTGTCGTGTGGGTGGTTTCCGAAATGGCGAAATCTGAAATTGCATCGGTAAACGTGTCAACTGCCGCACCATCAAACAACACGCGCGGTTCCAACGCAAAATACCCTCCCCTGCTACCGCTCCCGCGAACACCATCAGGACCAAATGCAACTTGTGAAGAAAGGATCGAAGCAGTCGAGAGAAGCCTGTTCGCGAGACGGTTGATCATGTTTTTCTCTTTATAGGTGTGTTTACTGTGTACACTACCTATGCAAGAAGTCTTAACGAAAAGCTAACAAAAATTGCATTAGAACTGCACATATATTTTAAATTGTATTAGTCGCCGCAAGAATTTTCCCCTGAACGATGCAGGTTCAGGCAGCAAACCACTGAAATACATGATTAAATTATTTTTCGCGAACGCCTGTGGTATATTTCTATAGCGCGACCAGAGTATTTTACCTCCCGCCGACGGTCTCCAGAATTAACCACTTGGCACGTCCAACGGGTAGTTGCGGGCTCGAAGTGAGCGAAAGAGTCCTAGGACGCCATCACGTCCTTGACCTTCTCGATGAGCTGCTTCAGCGAAAATGGCTTTTGCAGGAAGGCAAAATCATCGGGCGTGTCAAGGTTGCGCTCAAACGCATCCTCCGCATAGCCCGACATGAACATGAATTTTGTGGTGATCCCGCGCTTGCGTAATTCGGCAAGGAAGCTCGGTCCATCAAGTTCCGGCATCACTACGTCAGAGATAATGAGCTCGAATCCATCTTTGTCGGTTTCAATAACTTCAAGACCGACTTCACCTGAGTTCGCTTCTAGCACAGTAAAGCCGCGTGACGTCAGAGCCTTCACCGCAAAGGCGCGCACTGAATCTTCATCCTCGACAACGAGAATACGGCCCTTGCCAGTAAAATCTTCGCGCACCGCAGCCTTGACGGGCTTCACTTCAACTGTTTCAACAACGGGTGCTGGATAATGTCGTGGCAGATAGATCCTGAAAGTGGTGCCCTGCCCTTCGATAGTGTCACAGTAGATGAAGCCACCCGTCTGCTTGATGATGCCATAGACCATCGACAAACCAAGTCCCGTCCCTTTGCCAACTTCTTTCGTCGTGAAAAAAGGATCCCATATTTTTTCCAATATGGCCTTGGGTATCCCCGTGCCCGTATCAGCAACCTCGCACACCACATAGTCCATCACGGGCAATGCCTGCCTTTCAGCTGCGACCAGATCCTTCATGAGGTTGCGTGTGCTGACTGTTAACGCACCACCTTGTGGCATCGCATCGCGCGCATTGACGGCGAGATTGATGATAACCTGTTCAAACTGATGGATGTCGACCATCACCAGACCAAGATCGCGCCCATGCTGAATCTTGAGCTTCACCTTTTCTCCGAACACGCGTGCCAACAAATTATCAAGGTCCGACATCGCATCAGTGAGCGAATGAACTTTCGGCTGCAAAGTCTGCTTGCGTGAGAACGCCAACAATTGGCGCACAAGGTTAGCCGCGCGATTGGCATTCTGCTTGATGTTTTGAACGTCAGCAAAAGACGGATCAGTGGGCCGCAACTTCGTCAGCAACAAATCCGCAAAGCCAATGATCGGTGTCAAAACATTGTTGAAGTCATGCGCAATGCCGCTCGCCAATTGACCAACCGCCTGCATTTTTTGCGCCTGCCCGAGTTGCACTTCGAGAGCTTTGGATTCTGTTTTGTCAGTGGCAAATATCGTCAGCGTTTCACTGCTGAGCGCTGCGATTGTAAAGTGAACAGCGCGCGGAGGGTCACTTTCGAAAATCACGTCACATTGCGTCGGTTGACCAATCTTGTGCCGTGTGGCCGCAAGCGCTTTTTCAAGCATCTCCTTGTCAGAAGGTCGAACAGCCGCAAGCAGTTGCGCGCCAAGCTTTGCCGCAGGAGACAGCGCGAGGTAAGCCGAGTTTGCGAAACATATCTTGTTGTCGCGATCAATTTCGATAACACCCATCGGTGCGGCCATCTGCAATGCCTGCACCAGTTGCCGCGCATCGGTTGAACTCGACGTCGCATCAGACTTAGGCCGTTGCAGCACCATGGTGCGTGCAGGCAAGGTTTTGCCATCTCGATCAAAATCGACGCGGTTGACGAGGTCAAGCGTCAGCGCTTCGCCTTTTCGCGTCGTCAGGCTAACCGTGAACTGGTCTGTGCGCGAAGGTTTTCCCTCACTGTCGACGGAAGTCAGCAGCCGTGCCGCACCCTCGCCCAACAACTGTTCGAGCCGGAGCGATCCAGTGTTGACATCAGCCTGCTCCATCCCCAGCCAACCAGCGAGCGTGGCATTGACATAGTCAACCCTGCCACCCGGCAACGTAGAAAAGAACCCCGCAGGTGCGTGATCAAGATATGTGATGATGAACTGTAAACGCGAGAATGCATTTTCCTGATGCGCACGGTCATCCGTAATGTCCGTAAGGCTCCACATCGTCTGGCCTTCACCCCCGCCAACCGGGGACACACGCAATCGCAGCCACCGTGCCGAAGTTTCAGATCCACCCGGTGCCGTAATGCCCGCTGGCAAACGTACGTCTCGATGCAACGCATGCCCTTCGCGCGCCGCTGCTGCCAGTTGATAGATTGGCTCAGAAAAATCCAGGTGCCCTGAGTACAGCACATCAAAGCCGACCAATCGCTTGACGCCGGCACCGCTCACAAGTTTGAGGAATGCCCCGTTCGCATAGACAGCCCTGCCCTTGGAATCGGTAACGACAAAGGCATCGCCGCGCGCATCGCTGACAGCATCAAAAAATTTCTGCCCGGCACCAGAACTTTCATGGCGCAGGAACCCCACCACAAACCCGGCCAGCGCATAAATCCCGACGGTTGTGAGTATTGCGCCGATCAACAATGTGACCGCATCAATCTGATTGCGCAACAACCAGGCCAGCACCCCAGCCAGCACGATAGCAAGCGCGATAAACATTGGGCGCGAAAAGGCTCGCGTTCCCGAGCCTGCTTGTGCTCGCCGCGTATCTGCCGCCAACTTAACCGTTGCATCCGTCATTTTGCCGCCTTCGTTGAGGACACACGAATCGTGAAGTCCTTTACTACATTGAATTCGCCAAAAACGCTCGCCCCATCATTCTCTTGTCAACTTTCGCCACCCTCTGTAGCATGATCATAAATGCGGGAGCTGGGACATGGAATTGCTACAACCATATTTACCTTGGATTTACATGGTGGGCGGAACGCTGCTGGTGTTGGCCCTCGCCTATTTACTGGTGCGCAGCTTCAGTCGCAGTGTGCGTGGCCGCAAAGGCGCGCGGCTTGGCATCAGCGAGTTTTATGAAATCGACAAAACCCGCCGCCTGGTTCTGGTGCGCCGTGATGATACCGAACATTTGATCCTGATTGGTGGCGGCCACGACATGGTGATTGAAGCCAATATAGACGAACTTGATCCACAGCCTGTCCGGCAAGTCCAATATCCACATCCGCAGCCTGCCCCAATGGCACCTCATCATCCGCCACCACAAATGCAGCCCCAGCAGATGCCCCAACAAGTGCAGCCGCCTCCACAGCGCCCCATGCCGCGCCCAGCCGTTTTCGGTGATCGAAGGCCCCAGCTGCGCCCAGTTGAGCCACACGAAGAATAGTCTGGCGCTCCCAGAAAACGCGAAAACCCGGAAATAAACCTGACCTCTCACCCAAACGGATGATGACAGCACTCTAAAGTTTCAAGATACTGCTCGGTAGTCACGCGGCAACTGGCAGGGCCACCTTCGCCGCTGGTTCCGGCACCAACCATGGCCGATGCCCTCGCCGACATTCTGTTCGGATGACAGCGGCCACCAACACAGCAGGCGAGTTCGCATTCTTCCAGGTCAACAACGTAGGTCGCATGCTCCTGTTCATTTCCGATGGTGTTGCCGGCGTCACCGCCAACGACACCCTCGTCGCACTTACTGGCATCACCACAGTCGGCTCAATCAACCTCACCAGTGGGGATTTGTCGATTTTGACGTGAGGAAGTGGAGTTTTGAACTTTTGGCTTTGGTTCAAATGGCATCTGTGACCAAAAGGTATCTAGGCTTGCACGTTACTTGTCGTACGTCATAATTTGTGTAACCTTGCCATCTTGGGGGCGACCGAAGGCTGCTGGAATTTGATTCCACGGTTCTAGCTCTGTGTTTTGACGCCCCATTTCATCAAAGGATTGCTCATCATGACCATTCGACTCTCAGGAGGCGGTTCACTCGTAAATTCGACTACGGCTGGCAACCAAACGGTTCCAGTTGTGGCCACTCTCGGCAGCGGCGGTTATATTGTAGCTTGGCAAAGCTTCGACGGTTTTAACGACACCGTCAGATATCAACGGTTCGACGCTTTTGGGAAAAAACTTGGTTTGGAAAGCAGTTTTCCCCTGGCTGCGAATCTTGATGCCCAAAGCAATCCAACAATTGCAGCGTTGCCAAATGGTGGCTTCGTCATCGCCTATAACTATTTCAGCGACCTTGATGGAATATCGACGGTGATGCACACCTTCGATCAAACCGGCATACAAACTGGTCAAGCATCTATTCCGGGGGGCTCTTCTCCTTCAGTATTGTCGACATCTACGGGATTCTCAATTGGCTTTTCTTCAGGCTCTCTCTTCGGTTGGGAATTTGACAACTTTCTGAATTCTTTAGACGCTGATCAGCTTTTGTCTTCCGTGAATGGGTCAAACATTGTCGGTGGTGCGGATCTCTTCGGCAGCAACTATGTTTTTGCCTACACAATGCCTGCTGACATTTCCGGACCAGCCCGCATCGAAGTCAGTTACAAAACAACGGGCACCGGAACAATTACTGGCGGAGTCTCTGTGGTAGCAGATGGCCTTGGAACAACCCATGTGGCGAAAGACTTAAAATGGATAGACAACAGTCTTTTTGTTGTCTCATGGGTGACGACGCAAAGCGCCGATTCTTATATTGAGTTTGCAATTCTGAATTTTCTTGGCGCAGTTGTTGTACCACGTACAATCGCCGCATTCTTTTCAACAGGTGGCGACGTTGTCAGTTTGGGTGATGGCACTTTTGCAATTGTGTCAGCGCCGTTGTCCAGTTCGAATTTGGAATTGCGATTGTTCAGTTCAACCGGAAGCCAAATTGGCGCAACATTCATTGTCAGCAACGAAAACGTCGACGCCGCCTTTGGCAGTATTGAACGCCTGGCAGACGGTCGATTGATTGTAACGTGGGTTGATACGGCGCTGCCGAGCGATTCCTCTGGCACTGGAATATTCCAGCAAATCATTGATCCACGTGACGGCATCGTCAATGGGCATGACAACGCTGGAATTGCTGAGACCTTGATTGGTAACGATTCCTACAACGACCAAATGCGTGGCTTTGCCGGTAACGACACGATCCACGGCCTTGCAGGCGCTGACACCCTCTACGGAGACGCTGGCGACGACGTTCTGCATGGCGGTCGTGGTGATGACACCGTCTATGGCGGCACGGGATTGGACAGCCTCTATGGCGATCTCGGTGATGACGAACAGTATGGCGAGGCCGCCGCTGATACTTTGTTCGGCAGTCTGGGAGCAGATCTGCTGGATGGCGGAAGTCACACCGATACAGCCAACTATCTAGCCTCAACGGCGGGCGTTACAATCAATCTCTCAACCAATATCAACACAGGTGGCTTTGCCGAGGGCGATACAATTGTCAGTATCGAGCGAGTCATCGGTTCCAATCTCGGCGATACACTGACTGGTGACATTCTGGCCAATACCCTGACAGGAAATGGCGGGGCGGACATACTGTCTGGCGGCAAGGGTGCTGATACGCTCGTTGGTAGTACGGGCCGGGACACATTTGTGTTCGCCCTTGGCGATAGCGGCCAGACCGCGACCACGCTCGATATTGTGAGCGACTACACCAAGGGAGCCCTAGGCACAGGCGACCGTTTTGATTTTATCAGTGCACTGACAATAGGCGGAAGCGCACTCGCAGCCACGGCAACGCAAGCTTCGATAGACGCGGCAACTGGCAGGGCCACCTTCGCCGCTGGCTCCGGCACAACTCTGGCCGATGCGCTCGCCGACATTACTGCTCGGATGACAGCGGCCACCAACACAGCAGGCGAGTTCGCATTCTTCCAGGTCAACAACGCAGGTCGCATGCACCTGTTCATCTCCGATGGCGTCGCAGGTGTCACGGCCAACGACACGCTTATCCAACTCACCGGCATCACCACAGTGGGCTCCATCAATCTTACAAGTGGAGATCTCACGATTTTGACGTGAGGGCTGGGGGTAACCCTACTTTGGTCTTAATCTTGTCGTATTCCTGATTCGCAGAGGGGCAAGGGAGGATCGAAATGATTGGAACCAAGACCTTCGCTCTCGCAGAAGCTCTCGTCTTCGCACACGGAACCAACGCGCGCGCCGAAGCTGAGCGTCACCTGTTATTGCTGGCAGCAAACGCGGAAACGGCAAAATCCCACCTTTGGGAAGATGTTGTGCACGTGTTGCCCGAAGCAGTGAACCGTGGCCCCCGTTTTCCAATCCTTCAGGATTCGATTTCAACAGAGCAAATCGCAGTCTGCTGATTTACGCCTTCACTTCTGTGCTTTAATGGCCGGAACGGAATCGTTTCGACCATGCACGCACCAGATGATGAATTTGAAGGTTTTGAACCAGCTCCCCCTGCTCCGGTCGCTGGTGGCATTTCATCGCGCGCACTTGGCCAAACCGAACCAGCCTATCTCAAGGGCCTGAACCCCGAGCAGCGTGATGCTGTGCTTTCAACCGATGGGCCGCTTCTTGTGCTCGCAGGTGCAGGCACCGGCAAGACCCGTGTGCTGACCACCCGCCTCGCCCACATTCTGGCAACGCGAAAAGCCTGGCCCAACCAGATGCTATCAGTCACTTTCACAAATCGCGCCGCGCGCGAAATGAAAGAGCGGATCGGCAATCTGATTGGCGGCGTGGTCGAGGGCATGACATGGCTCGGCACTTTCCATTCAATCGGCGTCAAGATCCTGCGCAACCACGCTGAACTCGCAGGCCTCAAGTCAGGTTTCTCAATTATCGACGACGATGATCAACTGAGACTTCTCAAGCAGTTGGTCGCCGCCGAAGGCATCGATGAAAAGCGCTGGCCTGTTCGGCAGCTTGCCAACATGATCGACGGCTGGAAAAACCGTGGCCTCACACCAGACAAGGTGCCGCAAGCCGAACACTTCGGTTATGCAAACGGCCTCGCCGCAAAACTCTACACCGATTATCAGGCGCGTTTGAAAATTGTGAACGCTGCCGACTTTGGCGATCTGCTGCTCGAAGTCCTGCGCATTTTCCAGAACCACCCGGATGTGCTCGCCGATTATCAACGCCGCTTCAAATATATGTTGGTCGACGAATACCAGGACACCAACGTCGCGCAATATCTCTGGCTCCGCCTGCTCGCCCAAGGCCACAAGAATATCTGCTGCGTCGGCGATGATGACCAATCGATCTATGGCTGGCGCGGTGCCGAGGTTGATAACATCCTGCGCTTCGAAAAAGATTTCCCCGGCGCAAAGGTGATCCGCCTTGAGCAGAACTATCGCTCGACACCGGATATTCTGGGTGCCGCCTCCGGCCTCATCGCCAAGAATGAAGCACGCCTTGGAAAAACACTCCGCACCTCGCGCGTTGAAAGCGAACAGGTCACGGTGCGCGGCCATTGGGATGGCGACGAAGAAGCCCGCGCCATCGCCGACGATATCGAAAGCCTGCAACACAAAAAAGAACGCCTCAACGATATGGCGATCCTGGTGCGCGCGTCCTTCCAGATGCGCGCCTTCGAAGACCGCTTCATCACCATGGGTCTGCCTTACCGCGTGGTGGGTGGCCCGCGCTTTTATGAACGCGCCGAAATCCGCGATGCGCTGGCCTATCTCAAAGTCACCGCTTCACCCGATAATGATCTCGCCTTCGAGCGCGTCATCAACACGCCAAAGCGTGGCATCGGTGATTCATCGGTGAAGAAAATGTTCGACGTGGCGCGCCGCCAAGGCACCTCGCTTTTCATCGCGGCAAACCAGATGATGGCCAGCGACGAACTGCCCAACAAGGCGCGCACCGCACTCCGGCAACTCATCGAAAACTTCGCGCGGTGGAACAAGCAGATCGAAATTCTTCCGCACACGGAGCTTGCCGAAATCGTTCTCGATGAAAGCGGTTACACCGAGATGTGGCAGAACGACAAAAGCCCCGAAGCCCAAGGCCGCCTCGAAAACCTGAAAGAACTCGTGCGCTCCATGGGCGACTTTGAAAATCTCGCAGGCTTCCTGGAACACGTGGCACTGGTCATGGATCGCGACAATGAGCAAGGCGCTGAAGACCGCGTCACCATAATGACATTGCACTCAGCAAAAGGTCTTGAATTCGGCACGGTGTTTTTGCCAGGCTGGGAAGAAGGCCTGTTCCCGCATCAACGCGCACTCGATGAAAAAGGCCGCGCTGGCCTCGAAGAAGAACGCCGCCTCGCCTATGTCGGCATCACCCGCGCCAAACGCCGCGCCACCATTTCCTTCGCGCAAAATCGCCGCGTCCACGCCAATTGGCAATCGTCGATCCCCTCACGCTTCGTCGATGAACTGCCCCCAGAGCACGTCGAAGTGAAAGCGATGACAACAAGCTACGGCGGGCATGGCTTGGGCACCTACGGCACCAGCCGCTTCGACCAGCAACGCGCTGCCACAGGCAACTACTCAACGCCCGGCTTCCAGCGCATGCGCGAAACCTTCGCAAAAGGCGAAGGCCTCCGCACCACGCCAAATTTCCGCGAAGGCCAAAGCGCGATCGACGCCACAAAGATTTCAGCCTTCAAACGCGGTGCAAGAGTCTTCCACCAAAAATTCGGCTACGGCGAAGTAATCTCAATCGAAGGCAACAAACTGACAGTAGACTTCGACAAAGCCGGCGAGAAAAAAGTGATCGATAGCTTTGTGGAAGCGGCGTGAGATTGTGTATCTATTCAATTTCAAGAGAGTGTTGAAGATTAGCTTAGGCCTTTTCATAACACTTGGCGCAGTCTTACTTTTTCAAATCGCATCCGAATTACTGGAAATGAACCACTATATTGATCTTTGTGCTGACGAAACTTCAGGAATGTATCTGTCAGACGCACAGGCGCGAAAAGTGAATTGTAAATCGGACTGAACGCACTTCGGAAATCAAAAATGGCCCAATATGAGCCACGTTGGTTTACTTGTATCCTCTAACCAGCAATGATAGCTTCCTCCTATGAAACCAACCATATTCACAGTGTCAGCAACCTGGGATGACGAGGCTTCGGTTTGGTCGGGGCATTGTGATGCAGTGCCAGCAGCAGCCGATGCTCCCACATTGGATGGCTTGCTGAAAATCATCGCTGCAATGGTCATGGACCTGCTGCCCGATAATCATCCGAACGTCGATCCGTCCTCAGTATTTCTGCAGCTGACAGCTCTTCGCGAGGCAGAAGCCACGGCGGCTTGAGTGGCACCGCAATTTGATAGAGACTTGAGGAAACTGCTAGGCGAGGCTGGATGCTATCTTGTCCGTCAAGGCAAAGGCAGCCACGAAATCTGGCACAGTCCGCTCACGAAAACCAATTTTGCAGTACCAATAAACATTCCGAGCCGACACACAGCAAATGCAATCTTGAGGCAGGCAGGTTTGCCAAAGGCTTTTTGATCTACGATTGCAACGCCCGCTCAATCGCCGCCCACTCTGCCTCAACTGTCGCAGCACGCGTCCATTCACGACCAACACGCCGATACCAGTAATCGCGATTGGTTTCGTCACCTTCGATCCAGTGCGCCAACGCGTGGACGAGGTCATATTCATACGTGCCCTCTGCTGTCTGGCAAATGGCATGCGCCTGCTCCCACGCCGCACCCATTTCAAGGGCACCTTGTTTCAGCCACCACAACGCCTGCTGCGGTGGAGTAAAACTTATGGGAGGCAGAACACTCACGCCGTCTGCGCGGCAAACTTCAGCGCCACGCCATTGATGCAATAGCGAAGGCCAGTGGGCTGCGGTCCGTCTTCAAACACATGGCCCTGGTGTCCGCCACACCGCGCGCAATGCACTTCAACTCTGGTCGCAAACAACGTGTTATCTTCCTTGGTGCCAATAGCCTTCGGGATGAAATCATAAAAGCTCGGCCAACCTGTGCCGGACTCATATTTCGTCTCGGATGCAAACAGCGGCAGATCGCAGCCCGCACAGTTGAACGTGCCCTTGCGCTTTTCTTCAAGCAGTGCGGAAGTCCATGGCCTCTCGGTTGCCTCTTCGCGCAGCACGGCAAACGCTTCTGGCGTCAAAAGCTTTTTCCATTCGTCAGTCGTCTTGGTGATTTCAAAAGTCTGGGCTGTCGTTTCAGCCAAGGGCAATCGCGCTCCCGCAGCGATGGCAGCAGCCGAAACAGCAAGCAGTTGGAATAATGAACGTCGCTTCATGAAAGTGATCTCCTGTACCACTATATACGACGCGCAAACAAAAAGCGCATCTCAACTCTCATCAACCCCGCGTGAAGTCCCGCAGATGGCCAGAAACGCTGGCGCCTGCATTTGGTTGCATCCGCAAATAGAACAGTACCGAGAAAGCCGAAGCCAGCGCCAACACCACAAATGCAAAGCTGAAATCATTGGCGATGAGCTCGTTCCGCCCAAACCACCACAGCCGTGCATCGAGCACAAACGCCGCAAGCGCCACACCCAGCGCCAGAAACAATTGTTGCATCACAGTATAGAGAGCGTTGGCCTGCGCCATTTCAGACTTTGAAACATCGGCGTAAGCCAACGTGTTGAGCGAAGAAAACTGCAGCGAACGCGAGAAACCCGCTACCAACAGCACGGTGAACATCACCCAATAAGGCGTCGACACATCAAACATCGCCTTTGCCGCAATCAGCCCGCAACTTGCAACACCATTGAAGATCAGCAGATTGCGATAACCAAAGCGCCGCACAATTGGCGCAACGGTGAACTTCATCGCCAATGCGCCAAGCGTAGAAGCGAAGGTCACCAAACCTGATTCAAACGCCGACATGCCAAAGCCAAGTTGCAACATCAGCGGCAACAGGAATGGCGTCGCACCAACAACAAGACGATAGAGATTGCCACCCACCAGCGATGCGCGAAATGTCTCAAATCGTAACAGCCGAAAGTCCAGAATGGGATTGGCAGCATTTCGGGCGTGAACGACATAGGCAATCAACATCACTGATCCCGTCGCAATCATCGCCACAACCGCAGCCGCGCTGAACATCTCCCGACCAGCGACTGTCAGCCCGAACACCGCCAACGTCAGCCCACCACCCGACAGGAGAAATCCCCGCACATCGAGCGGCACCCGTTGTTCGCCTTCAATATGCGGCATCAACCAGGTGGCCAATGCAAGCGCCAGAACGCCAAAAGGCAAGTTCATCCAGAAGATCCACCGCCAGTCGTAAAACGTTGTAATATAACCACCAATTGGTGGCCCAATCACCGGGCCAACCAACGCCGGTATGGTCAGCCAGGCAATCGTATCGAGGAGCTTGTCCTTGGGCACACTGCGCAACAAAACGATGCGCCCCACAGGCACCATCAGCGCCCCACCTACCCCTTGAACAAACCGCGATGCCACCAGCCACTCCAGTGAATTCGCAAACCCGCAAGCCACTGACCCAAGTGTAAACACGATGATGGCCAATCGAAAAATCAGCTTGGCGCCAAAGCGATCAGCAGCCCATCCGCAGATCGGCAGGAACACCGTGAGCCCCAAAAGATAAGTGGTAAACGCCAGCTTCAGCGAAATCGGGCTTGTGCCAAGATCAGCAGCAATCGCAGGAAGCGATGTCGCAATGACTGTCGAGTCCATTTGCTCCATGAAAAGTGCAGCAGCAATTGTAAGGGGAAGAACGCGATGGCTGATCGACATGACTTAGCCATCTACACGATTCATCGCAGCCACAATCGGGGGTATTGAGCAAATACCTGGTGAGTTGCTAAACTGGCATCAAAAATGCACTGGTTTTCGAGGGGGCGACTTTTCAACTGAATGATCGGGGATTGCTTTTATGGCGTCGCAGCTCGGAATACACCTTCACACCCCGCTTCCGGGCCAAGGCCTGGCCGAGCTGTTAGTACAACTTCAGCAATCCGGTGGCACCATAGCGCGTCTCGATTCAAGCTGGTCCTCGATCCAGTCCGAGCCCACAGCCCCCGTCAACAGCAATGCCCTCAACTTGGAAGCCAATGACTACACAACATATCTCAGCAACCGCGGATTTGGACCAAACGGTGAGCGCATCGAGGCTGTGATCGATTCTTTCCGCGATGCAGCTGCTGCCAACATCAATGTGATTTTCAATTTCGGCGTCATCCCAACGTGGGCACAAGGCACGCAGGGCGAAATGAGCCTCGCAGAACCCGCCCGAGTAGGCGAGTTTTTCCAGGACCTGCTTGTCTACATCGCCCGCCAGCCCGACCGCGCCGATCTATTTGAAACCTTGACCAGCATCCAGCTTTTCAACGAAGTCAACATTGGGCTCGATCCTGCCCAACCCGGCATGGACCCAGGAACCTATTTTGCACTCGCAGAAACAACTTATGGCCTTGTCCAGCGCACACTCGATACTTTGTTCATCCCGATCTCCGCCGCATCCTTGATCAGCGCGCCAAACCTTGGTGGTACCTATGATGCGGAATTCTGGGACGCCTATCTTGCTTACGAACCGCAGAATGCGGAACTTGCAAATGACAACGGCCAACTGGCGCTTGGCGCTGTTTCGCTCCACCCGTATGGCGGCCGCCCGCTTGATCTTGAGGTCGGAAGCTTTCTCTATGGTCGCATCTTGATGCCCACCGACGATGCTGCAACTGTCACAGCATTGATCAGTCGCGATCCCTCCCGCACCGAATTGGAACTTGATCCCGGCACCTTGCCAAACCTTGGTGCCTGGAATGCCAACACCGAAAATGGCATTGAAACCAGCATGGCGCGCCTGACGCAGATTGGCGCAGTTGAAAACTTGCAAGTCTCGTTCACCGAATGGGGCGCAAGCACTTACCTCGGCGACACAACGCTCGGCGCAGAGTCGCTGTTCAACACCGCATTTGCCGATCCATACAAATACGGCAGCATCCTGCCAGGCTCAGCGCTAGCACAGAATATTGCCGACAACTTGCAAGCCGAGTCCATCGCTCAATCCCTGGGCCTGATTGAAAACTGGGACTTTGTCCAAGCGGCGACAATCTACGAAGCAGTCGATCAGGGCCTGCCTGGAATTGAAGGTGAATTTGGACTTGGTGAAGCCCTGCCCGGCCCGGACGGACTCCCCGTTTTAAAGCGATCCGGTGAAGTTTTTTCCGCATTTGGCAATGGAACAGAACTGCACATGACAGTTCCCGGCAATGTCGGTGTTGATATTCATCTCGCTGCAGCAGGCGAAGCAGGCACATTTGACCAGGCCATGCGCGACCAGGACTTCCACGAAGTCATCTTGCTGCGTGAAGGCACCGATCAGTTAAATGCCGGTGGAGGCGACGACATCGTTTTTGCCGGAACTGGCAACGACCAGATCGAAGGATCAACCGGCTATGATCGTCTCTATGGCGGCGCTGGAGATGATACGTTGTCTGGTGGCACTGGCGACGACAAGCTCGTCGGCGGCGCGGGCACTGACACATTAAGTGGCGGCGAAGATGCAGACAACTTTGTCTTCGCAGCCTACGGCCTCGGCACCAGCGGCAACACCGGCGCAGATATCATTACCGACTTCAACGTCGAACAAGACACGATCACGTTGATCGGCGGCTACACGAAGGAAACTTTGTTGGCAAATCCAGATCTGATGCAGGCGGAAGCAAATGGTGTGCGCATCGTATTTGCTGACAATGGTGCGTCAGTATTGTTGCAGCAAGTCACCGAAGCGCAAATGTTGCTGGCAAATATTTTAACGCTCCAAGCGGATTCGACTGTTGGGCCAGTGCTAGGACCACCACCTCCACCACCGCCACCGCCACCGCCACCACCTCCACCTCCTCCTCCTCCTCCTCCTCCTCCTCCGCCACCTCCGCCACCACCACCACCTCCTCCTCCACCTCCAATGCCAACGGAACGGATTGTGATCGAAGAGGCCGACGAAACGGCATGGCACAAGGGATCATCAGGCCAGGATGTCTTGCTGATTGATGGCAAGTCGACTGACTACGCTTGGAGTCGAACTGAAAATAACAAGGGCACTGTTATCTGGAATCTGGATGATCCCGATACCTTCGATATTCTCGTGGGCACCAATGCAGACAAGGTGAAACCCTCAAAATTATTCGAGGTCATTCGGTTCACGGATCGCGACATTGCGCTGGATGAACAGCCCGACTCGCGGTTTGAAACCGCAGAAGCATTCGAAAATTTCGACGACCATCACTACGACGGATACGCTGACGGGCATCACTGAGACCTGCTTTGACGACACGGGCGCCTTCGCCTATACGGGAGGGCTGCACCGCACGAAGCGGTCGGTCCCGATTCTTACGCGCCGGGTCCAGCGCAACCCAAATTGATCTCGCATGAACTGGTTCTTCACCTGGCTGGAAAATCGGGTTGCCTCTTTCCCCGAAGAGCAACCGACTAAGCCGCCACCAACAACCTGGGGCTTTATTCGCCATTTCACGCGGCCATTTTATCCGCTGCTTGCGGCTGGCCTGTTTCTGTCGATCATCCTCGCCATCGCCGAAGTGCGCATGTTCGCCTATGTCGGCCAATTGGTCGATCAATTGGGCACAGCAGATCGCGCAACGTTCATTTCAGAAAACAAGTGGGAACTGATTTTCTACGCAGCGCTCGCCCTTCTGTTTTTGCCTGCGTTCATGGCGGTTGCAGACTCAATTGAAAATCAGGGTATGCGCGGCAACTACGCCATGCGCACACGCTGGCTTGCGCATCGCTATATGCTGCGCCAGTCGATGGACTTCTTCCATAACGAGTTCGCGGGCCGCGTATCAACCAAGGTGATGCAGGCAGCACTTGGCGTACGCGATGTCATCATGAAACTCACGCAAGTCATCGCTTGGGTTTCCATGTTTTTCATTTCTGCAATTGGCTCTTTCATCGCCAATGATTGGCGGCTTGCACTCCCGATGCTGCTGTGGATTGTGCTATACGCATTGACACTCTGGTACTTCGTTCCGCGCATGGGCAAGCTCTCGGAAATCCAGGCCGACATGCGTTCCATCGTGACAGGTCGCATCGTCGACACTTACACCAACATGCCAACAGTGAAACTCTTCGCCCATGCCTCGCGGGAGGATGACTACGCCAAGGACGGCATGAAAGGCATGTTGCAAAGCGTCTACAATTCAATGCGCGTTGCAACGCAGATGAACGTTGCCCTCAACGTCATCAACTCAATTCTCCTCACAGGCACAGCCGCAATGGCCTTGTTTCTGTGGACGACCAACGCCATCACCGTTGGCGCCATCGCGTTTTCTGTCGGCCTCGTCTACCGCATGCTTGGAATGGCGCATTGGATGCTGTGGGAAATCGCAGGCCTGTTTGAAGATTTTGGCGTCGTGAAAGACGGCGTTGACGTGATCGCCCGCGAACACACAGTGCGCGATGTTCCGAACGCGAAAAACCTCGAAGTTGCAAAAGGTTGCATCACTTTCCGGAATCTTTCTTTCAACTATGGAAAACAGGCCGAAATTGGCAAGGAGCCAATCATCAATAAGCTCAACCTGGAAATTCAGCCCGGCGAAAAAGTCGGCCTGGTCGGCAGGTCAGGCGCTGGAAAATCCACAATCGCAAACCTGCTCCTTCGGTTCTACGATGTCGAAGAAGGGTCAATCGAGATTGACAATCAGAATATCGCGGAAGTGACGCAAGAGTCGCTGCGCGCGGCAATCGGCGTGGTGACGCAAGATACGTCGCTCCTCCACCGCTCCGTACGCGACAACATCCGTTATGGCCGCCCCAACTCTTCCGAAGCAGAAATTGCTTCCGCCGCAGAGAAAGCCCACGCCTCGGAATTCATCGCAAACTTGGTTGATCCCAATGGTCGCAGAGGCATGGATGCCCATGTCGGCGAGCGCGGCGTGAAACTCTCAGGTGGCCAGCGCCAACGCGTCGCCATCGCACGTGTGCTGCTCAAGAACGCGCCGATCCTCATCCTTGATGAAGCCACTTCTGCATTGGACTCCGAAGTCGAAGCTGCGATCCAGGAAAATCTCTACGATCTGATGCAAGGCAAAACCGTGATCGCCGTGGCGCATCGCCTGTCAACAATCGCCGCAATGGATCGCCTGGTGGTGATGGACAAGGGCCGCGTCGTCGAACAAGGCACACATGCCGAACTCATCGCCCAAAACGGCATCTACGCCAATCTCTGGGCAAGGCAGTCCGGCGGCTTCCTCATCCCCGAAGACATCAAGAAAGAAGCGGCGGAGTAATCGAGAAGCATCAGCCGCTTGATCATGATCACCGCCCATGCGCCGTCATCCCAGCGAAAGCTGGGACCCCGCTTTCTTACTTTAGTGTTGTGCAAGCGAACGATGCAACTCAATATCAAAAACAAATGGGCGAATTGCACTCGGTACATTTGCCTCAATCATCTCTGGCCCAAGCGCTTCCACTTTGGCAGGCAGGTTAAACGCGACTCAACTCCCCTAAAATAACCGCCTGTTAACCCAAATCCCGCCACAGTGTTCCATCAAACACGCCCGAAATTCCGAAGGGGACATCTCATGAAATTCGCCATTGCTGCCACTTTGAGCGCGGCTCTTTTGCTCTCGGCCTGCACGTCAAATCCATACACGGGCGAAAGTCAGGTCTCCAAAGGCCTTCTCGGCGCTGGCACGGGTGCAGCACTCGGTGCCGCCGCAGGTGCGCTCCTTGGCAAAACCACGTCCCTCAAGACCCGCAAGTCTGCCCTGATTGGCGCTGGCATTGGCGCACTCGCAGGCGGCGGCGTTGGCGTTTACATGGACCAGCAGGAGGCCAAACTTCGCCAGCGTCTCGAAAATTCAGGCGTGTCGGTGACGCGCGTTGGCGACAACATCGTCCTCAACATGCCATCGAACATCACCTTCGACACAGATCGTGCTGAAGTGAAGCCAAACTTCTACGACACGTTGGAATCTGTTGGCCTCGTGCTCGCCGAATATAGCCAGAGCTATATCGACGTGATTGGCCACACTGACTCAGATGGTGCCGACGACTACAACTTCGATCTCTCCCGCCGCCGCGCCAATTCGGTCGCAGAATATCTGGTCTCACAGCAACTCGATCCCAACCGCTTCTCAGTCGAAGGCCGCGGCGAACGCGAACCGATTGCCTCTAACAGCTCGTCATCCGGCAAATCAAGAAACCGCCGCGTAGAAATCACCATCCAGCCTTTGACGTAAGGCAGTTAGCCGATAAGCCTCTTCCACGCTGAATTGACAGCGCAGGCAAAGTAGCTATGGTTCATCGCACATTCGGCGGATGTTTCGATGACACTAAAAGGCACTATCAGTGCGACTTTCAACGGCATCGAAAAGCACTTTCGAACTATTGTCTTTGTAAGCATCTATCCAGCATCACTCATGCTGATCCAATTGATCCTAAGCCAGCTCATTTCAATTTTTGGTTCGAACAATTTTCTGCTTGGAAACAAAAACCCTCTCTGGATGACTGGCATCTCTATGGTTTTGCCCTTGATTGGGGCGTTCATCGCTGCGCTCTGGTTCACGATCATTGTCCGAAACTTGAACAGGCAAATCCCACGAGCAATTCCGTCAGCAATTGACTTGAAAAATGCCGTCTTTGTAGGTCTCTATGTGTTGTTGTTTTTCGCATTGACGGCACTGTTGTTCTTCGCCTTTAGCAGATTTTTCTATTATTACGCGGGCGTTCCAGCCGGAACGACTGGAACAGTTCTCATTCGATGGCGGGATGCGGGGCCTATGTATGTTTTGATGCCATTCTTCTTTGTCTTGGTTGCGTGGTTCAATTCCGTCGCCCACGTGAACTTGCCCCGGATAGCCATGGGCTCTCGGCCAAACTTGTTTACTGAAGTCATTCAGTATTCAAAAGGCATCCAAACGGCGTTGACCTTGAGGACAGTGGGGCTATTCTTCGGCATGCTGATGCTGACGAGTATGTACTCATATTTTCTGTTGTTGCCGCTGATTGCAGTACTCGCAACTGCCGACCACATACCTAACCCTCGAGACACTGCGGAAATAATCGCCATGCAAGTGTCCATGACCAAGGCGACTATGATACTGGATCCTTTGTTCATGATTCCTACTTCCTTCATGGTTTGGGCGTTTTCGATTTTCTTGTTTGAGGCGAGCCAGCGCATCGAAACTTCTGCAAATTGACATTGGCAACGCCTCCTCTATTCCCTCTCTCATGCCCCAAGCTCGATACATCCTCACCTTCAGCCCGCGCGCACTTGATGCAGCACAAGCCCTCGCCGACACAATCGACGAGCACATCGCGATTGAGGCGCTTGCAGTAACCGTCAACGAAACTGACGAGGCAAATGCGCTGTGGGCCGCATCAGCCTACTTCGAAACTGAAGCAGAAGCCCAAGGCGCGCTGACCTATTTCGAAAAAGAAAAAGCCGAAATCACACCTGTCCCCGATGTCGACTGGGTACGCGAAAGCCTGCAGGGCCTTGCACCCGTGCGCGCGGGCCGTTTCTTTCTCCACGGTGCACATGACCGTCACAAGCGAACGGCTGGCGGCGTCTCGATCGAAATTGACGCGGGCACAGCATTCGGCACAGGCCATCACGGCACCACGGCAGGCTGCCTCCTTGCACTTGAAGCGATCATCAAGCGCCATCGCCCAAAGCGTATTTTTGATCTGGGTTGCGGCACCGGAGTGCTCGCAATCGCCGCTGCAAAAGCCACAGGCAATGCCGCACTCGCCACCGACATTGATCCCGAAGCCTCGCGCGTCACCAAACTGAACGCAACACTGAATGGCGTTGGCCCACGCACCAAGGCAGCAACAGCGCCTGGTCTCAAACATCAAATTATCGCTTCACGCGCACCTTATGATTTGATTTTCGCCAATATTCTGGCGCGCCCGCTGGCCTATCTCGCACACGGGCTTTCGCAGATTCTTGCACCCGGTGGCCATCTCATCTTGTCTGGCCTTACCAAAGATCAAATCCGCTGGATTTCGGCCTGCTACAAAAACCAGGGCCTCACATTGCACCAACGCATCTTGCAAGGAAACTGGGCGGTGTTAGTCTTCACCAGAAAAGGCGAGTCACGCTCGAAAACGGCGATTGCACGTGCCTCAGGCCCCGAATGGGGGATGGATTAATGCCGGCCATCAACGCAAGCAACTCAGGCTTTGCAAATTTGGTAACCCGCGAATTGCGCTTCCTCGTGGAGCGCGGCTTTGCTCTGGTCGATGCCACACCACACATCGTCAACTATCAGACCGATGAAGTGATAGTTCTGGTCATTCACGATCCGCTTTCATCAGAAGTCAGCTGCGACTTCATTTTTGACAACCAGACTTTTCCATTGAACAACATGATGCGCATGGCACATGCTGATGACACTTCAGCCTATCACGACTGGATGGCATCGAACCCGAAGGACCTCGAACCCGGTATCGTAAAACTGGCTGAGGACATAAAACAGCACTGCCAGGCAGCGCTCGCTGGCGATGCTCTTTATTTTACAAAGCTCGCCAGGTTTCAAGAGGATTGGTCAAACCAACATCAGCTTGAATTGCGCGCCGCAGAAAATAGGCCCAAAGCTCATGCGGCTTTTCACAACAAGAAATATCACTCTGCGATCAGGGCTTTTGGCACTTACGCGCCCCTGCTCACTGAGGCCGAACAGAAAATGTTGGAATTCGCGCGCGAACACGCGCGCGCCATCAACCCCAAACGCGCGAGCTGATCTCGCCACGGCGCACGCCAATATCAGCGAGCATACGGTCATCAAGCGCGTGCAATTGGCGTTCGGCATGCTTGCGGGCAAGGAAACCGCGCACGCGCAGCATCATGTCATTGCGAAATTCAGGGTTGCGCACTGTTTCACGGCCATAAGAAATCGTCGTCATTTTTCACTCCATTTACATATTGCATCGCACCAAAACCCACAATTGGATCAATTAGGCATGCAATTTAAAACATCAAAATCACTCAAAACATCATAAATCGACACTTCGTGCTGACGCTTACTTGCCAGTCAATTGTGTCATCCCTTTGAAGAATGCGCGAATTATATGTAAAAAATGATGAACGGAGTATTAATCTGCGGTCGCAAGGTCATCGGGTCAGTCATGCGTAAAACGCAGATCAGTGTTTCGCAGTTGCAAAAAATACCCGGCGAATGAGGCCGGGTATTCCTAAAACAAAGGTTGTAGTTGGATGGTGATCAAACCACCAAATTGCCAGCCGAGGTTCGCCCCGTTCGCTTGTCGGTGACCAATTCGAAAGTCAGCTTTTGACCATCTTTCAGCCCCTTCAATCCGGCTTGCTCAACAGCGGAGATATGAACGAAAATATCCTTGCCGCCGTCGTCAGGCTGGACAAATCCAAAGCCCTTTTGCGTGTTGAACCACTTAACAGTCCCAGTAGCCATAGCATAGTAATCCCAAGGTAGAGTTGATCCACCCGCCTATAGAAAGTGCCTCGACACGTTCCACACAACGGTCTCGACGATGGCTCTCGCCACTCGATGGGGTGGCTTATACGCCTTCGGTTGCATTTTAGGCAAGTACCCCCAAAACTCCTGCACTTGCCATTCACGCGTCGCGCCCTGAAACTGCTGCTATCAATAGATTCGGGTAACAGATTCGGGACACACCATGCCTTCACATGACGCAACGGCCGAACGCCTCGCATTGCTCCGTACACGGATGAAGAAGGCAAGGCTCACAGGTTACATTGTGCCGCGCCAGGACGAGTTCCAAGGCGAATATGTCGGCGCCTACGCCGAGCGCCTGAAATGGCTCACGGGTTTTGCGGGCTCTTGGGGCACGTCAATCATTACATTGAAAGACGCCGCAATATTCGTTGATGGCCGCTACACCGTGCAAGTGCGCGAGCAGATTGACGTCAATCTCGTCACGCCCCAGCATCTCGTCGAACATCCCCCCTCACAATGGATAAGCGAAAACTTCTCCAAAGGTGATCGCATCGGTTTTGATCCCTGGTTGATGACCGCGCGCGAATGCGAAACTCTCACCAAGGCCTGCGACAAGGTCGAAGCCAAGCTCGTCGCCATCCCGCAAAACCTGATCGACGAGATCTGGGCAGATCGCCCTGCCCGCTCCGATGCGAAGATCAAACTCCACCCGCAAAAATACGCAGGCATGTCCGTGTCGGACAAGCTTGAGATCATCACCCGCGAATTGCAAAAGCAAAGCGCCGATGCCGTGTTCATCGCAGAACCATCATCGGTGTCGTGGCTCTTCAACATTCGCGGCCACGACATTCCATTCGTGCCAACCGTGCAAGCCTACGCCCTTGTGGGGCAGCACGGCAAAGGTGAGATATTCATCGACCCAGCCAAGGTGCCCCCAGTTGTTGTGAACATTCTCGAAAAGCACTGCACTTTACGTAAGCCCGACGAAATCGAAACCGCACTCGAAGAACTCGCGCGCAAAGGCATCACTGTGTTGCTTGATCCAACGACTGCCCCTGAAGCGGTCAACGCCAAGCTCCACAAGTCTGGCGCGAAAATCAAAACCGCAACCGATCCATGTTCCATCCCCAAGGCAATGAAAAACGCGACCGAGCAGGAGGGCGCGCGGCAAGCCCACATCCGCGATGGCGTGGCCATGGTCAACTTCCTCTACTGGTTCGAGAGTGAAGCGCCCAAGGGCCATCTCGATGAAGCCAAAGTCGCGCACCAGCTGCTCGAATACCGCGCCTCCACGCGCGAATTGATGGAGCCTTCCTTCGCAACGATCCCCGCGTCAGGCCCCAATGCGGCAATCCCGCATTATCACGTCGATCCCGAAAACCCGCGCGCCATTGGCCAGAACGAAATTTTCCTGATCGATTCCGGCGGACAATATCTCGACGGCACGACTGACATCACGCGAACGCTGATCGTCGGTCGCCCCACGGATGAAATGAAAGACCGCTTCACCCGCGTACTGAAGGGCATGATCCAGATTTCACTTCTGCGTTTTCCAAAGGGCACCACAGGCGCACATCTCGATGCCTTCGCGCGCGCCAGCCTGTGGAAAGCCGGCCTCGATTTCGATCACGGCACGGGCCACGGCGTCGGCTCCTACTTGTCAGTCCACGAAGGTCCGCAGCGCCTGTCCAAGGCAAGTCATGTCGAACTCAAACCCGGCATGATCCTCTCCAACGAACCCGGCTTCTACAAACCAGGTGAATACGGCATTCGTATCGAAAATCTTTTGATCGTGACCGAACCTGCCAAAATCGCAGGCGGTGATCGCGACATGATGGGCTTCGAAACCATCACGCTCTGCCCGATCGAACGCGATCTCATCGAAGCCAAGATGATGACCAAGGAAGAGCTCGATTGGCTCGACGCCTACCACGCCCAAGTCTGGCGCGAGCTCCGCCCCCACGTAACAGGATCACAAGCAACCTGGCTGACCAGAGCCTGCGCCCCGATCAGGTAGAAAAGGGACCTCATCCGCGCGTTGCGCACCTTCTCCACTCGCGCGGAGAAGGGACTGTATCTGGCAATGCTCCTACCTTCGAAGCTCGGGAAGTGCCCGTCAAATGTCCTTCTCCACGAAGTGGAGAAGGTCCCCGAAGGGGGGATGAGGTCCCTTCATCACAAAAAATACCGCAGCCCCGCCACAACTGCCATCCCTGCAGCAATCGTCACCAACAGCGGCGCGCGCAGCTATTCTGCCGCCAACGTGCAGGTCGAGTGTTTCAAACAATCGAACTCAGCATCCCACTTGCGCAATCAAATCCGAAACAGCAAAACCATCTTCATCTGCATTTGGCAGCCAATAATGCAAAACAGGTTTCAATATGTATAAATCTCTTTGAATGAGTATCGTTGCGCGGCGCCACTTGTCGGCATCAAAGGCGTCACTATTGAGTGCACTGTCAAATGAAGAAATAATCAAAGCCATCAAAGCTCGTTTGACTTCATCATCGTAATTGCCATTTTCATACGCATCCAGAAATTCAGAAATACGAATCCCATCAGATAATTCGACTTCCCAGTCTTGCTCGAGACCAGTTGCAGGCAAGCGCAATACTTCGTTCAAAAAATCGATTTCTCGCCTTTTTGCGAACCAGCTTAAATCTCGGTTTGAGTTATCCTTTGTCAACACCTCACCCCAAATACCGCAGCCCCGCCACAACTGCCATCCCTGCAGCAATCGTCACCAACAGCGGCGCGCGCATCAATGCGGCTCCGAGTGCCACAGCACCGCCAGCCCATTCCGCAGGCCCGCTCAAGAAAACATTGGGCGCGATCACGGCCATCAACACAGCAGGCGGCACCGCATCAAGTGCAGCTTTCATACGGCCTTGGGGCTGATATCCGCCAAACAGCATAAATCCTGATAGCCTGGAGCCATATGTGATGATCCCCATCACCAAAATTGCCAACCATACTTGCTGATCGGCACTCACGCTGGCTTCTCCTCAGCTTGCGCAACAGCAACAAACATGCCCGCAAACGCACCCGCCATGATGTACCAAGTCCCGGGCAAATAGATTTTTACGATTACGGCAGCCGCAGCACTCGCCGCCAGCACAAGTCCCGTGCGCGGGCCTTTCCAGAAACCTGCGAGCACCGCAATGAACATCGCCGAAAATGCAAAATCCAAACCAATGAACTTGCCATCGCCAAATTGCGCACCCACGAGATTGCCGAGAAACGCCGAGCCAAACCAGGTCGGCCAGATCGGCACCGCAACACCGAGATAATACGGAACCGTCAATTCGCGCGACAAGGCGCGCCGCTCCAACATCGCCCACGCCTCATCGGTGAGCCAGAACAACAAGCCCGCCACCACACTTTTGCGCATGTGCCCAAGATGTCGGGAGATCGACGCCGACATCAACACATGGCGCAAATTCACCACGAGTAGCGCCGCGACCAAAGTGAACAACGGAACGGGTTGCGCCCATAGATCCATCGCCACAAATTGCGAAGCACCTGAGTAGCCCCAGGCACTCATCATCAAGGCCTGCCCCGCACTCAAGCCCTTGGATGCAGCAATCGCACCCCACAGCGCACCAATCGGAAAATACGCCAGCATCATCGGTGCTATGTCACGAAGGCCGTGCAGGAATTCAACACGTTTCAAGTGGCACCCACCAGATCAAACCAGCCATTTTCATCAATGACTTTGACGCCATGCTTCTCGGCATCTTTCAATTTCGATCCAGCACCCGGCCCCGCCACCAGCAAATCCGTCTTCTTCGACACCGAGCCCGCAACTTTGGCACCGAGGCGCTCCGCCATGGCCTTGGCCTCATCGCGCGTCATCCGCTCCAATGCCCCCGTGAACACCACCGTCTGTCCGGACACAGGCGAGCCCGACGCCTGCTGCTCCAATGCCTGCGGTTTTACATGCTGGAGCAGCGCATCGAACGCCTCAACATTATGGGCCTCGCCAAAAAACTGCACGATGGCTTCAGCAACCACATCACCAATGCCATCAATCGCATTCAACTCCATCCATGCCTCGGATGTTTCACCCTGTCCTTTATTTGGATCGGCGGCAATCATCTGCTCGCGCAAATGTTCAGCCGACCCATAGCTGCGCGCCAACACCCGCGCCGTCGTTTCCCCCACATGCCGAATGCCAAGCGCAAAAATAAACCGATCAAGCCCGATCACCCGTCGTTGATTGATCGCCGCAAACAGGTTCTGCACACTCGAGGCACCCCACCCCTCGCGATCCCGCAAGCGTTTGTTCAACGTCGCATCGCGCGTTTCAAGCGTGAAAATATCCGCAGGTGTCTTGATCAGCCCTTCGGCAAAAAACTCATCAACAATCTTGTCGCCAAGGCCTTCGATGTCAAACGCCTGCCGCGAAGCAAAATGCTTCAATCGCTCCACTTGTTGCGCTGAACAAACAAGCCCACCCGTGCAGCGCCGCACCGCATCCGCCTTGCCAGAAGCGCGTTCCTCACGCACCGCATGGCTGCGACACACGGGGCACACTTGCGGAAACGCATATGGCACTGAATCCGCCAAACGCTTTGCCGCCACCACTTCAACAATCTGCGGGATCACATCGCCTGCCCGCTGCACGATGACATGATCCCCAACGCGAATATCCTTCCGCGCAATTTCATCTTCATTATGCAGTGTGGCGTTGGACACAACCACGCCACCCACAGTCACAGGGCGAAGCCGCGCCACCGGCGTCAAAGCACCAGTGCGCCCCACCTGAATATCAATCCCCTCCAAAATCGTCTCAGCCTTTTCAGCCGAAAACTTGTGCGCAATGCCCCAGCGGGGCGAGCGCGACACAAAACCAAGACGCTGTTGCAGCGCAATGTCATTGACCTTGTAGACAACGCCATCAATGTCATAGCCAAGCTCGGCGCGCTGGCCTTCGATGAAATGATAATGCTGAAGTAATTCATCAGTAGACTGACAAAGCTTCATCAACCCATTGACAGGCAGTCCCCAGCGCTTGAACGCCTGCACAACACCATATTGTGTTGCCGCCGGAAGCACTGGCGCATCGCCCCAAGCATAAGCATAAAACCGCAATGGCCGCGCCGCCGTGATCTCAGGATCAAGCTGCCGCAATGAACCCGCTGCTGCATTGCGCGGATTGGCAAAACTCTTCTCGCCGTCTTTTTCCGCGCGCGCGTTCAGCGCTTCAAAATCAGCATGCGACATGTAGATCTCGCCGCGCACTTCAATTACAGCGGGATAGTCACCCACGAGCTGCTGCGGCACATCCCGAATGCGCAACACATTCGCCGTGACATTCTCACCCTCAACCCCATCACCGCGCGTTGCGGCTTGAATCAGTTTCCCAGCTTCGTACCGCAAGCTAATGGAAAGGCCATCAATTTTAGGTTCGGCAGTGATCGCAACAGGCAGCAACTCACCGAGATTCAAAAACCGCCGGATGCGATCTACGAATTCAACAACATCCTCATCGGCAAAAGCATTTGATAGCGAAAGCATCGGCACGCGGTGCGCGATCTTGCCGAATTTCTCCGACGGCAAAGCGCCAACCCGCAAAGTCTCAGCCGTTGCAAATTCCGGATAACCAGCCTCAATTTCCAAAAGCTCACGCCGCAAAAGATCATAAGCCGCATCCGAAATTAAAGGCGCATCTTTGCCATGATAAGCCTCATCATGCCGCGCAATCTCAAGCGCCAACTGCACATGACGTTTTTTCGCTGCAGATTTGGGGAGAGTGCTCACCGGCACCCCATCAACAATTCGTCGGCCTGTGCCCGCGCGGCATCAGTGACCGTCGCACCCGACAACATGCGCGCCAGTTCTTCGCGTCGGCTCTGCGCCGAGAGTGGCTGCACCCGCGTCACCATGCGCTTTGATTTCACATCTTCCATTTTCGAGATCAGCAAATGCTGGTCAGCGCGCGCAGCAACCTGTGGCGAATGCGTCACACAAATCACTTGCAAGCCTTGCGCAAGTCGCGCCAATCTTTGCCCAATCGCATCAGCAACCGCACCACCCACACCTGTGTCAATTTCGTCAAAAATCAAAACAGGTGCCGAACCCTTGGCCGCCAGGATCACCTTCAGCGCCAGCATGAACCGCGCCAACTCACCGCCCGATGCCACTTTCATCAACGGCTGCAAAGGTGTTCCAGGGTTGGCTGCAACCACAAACTCAACGCGGTCAATGCCAGACGAAGCAGGCTTCGATGCATCGGTCTCAACTAAAGTCTCAAACCGCGCCCGCTCCAGTTTCAGCGCAGGCAATTCGGCGAGCACAGCCTTGTCCAGCGCTTTGGCGGTTTTCTTGCGCGCCGCAGAAAGCTTGTCGGCCAAAGCCTCAAACGCCACGCGCGCTTTTCCAAGCTCGGCATCCAAACGCTCAAGCTCCTTGCCGCCTGTTGTAATCGCCGCAAGCTCACGCTCAAACTGCTGATGCTTCACCGCAAGATCATCAACCGTGCAGCGATATTTCCGCGCCGCCGCACGAAGCCCAAACAAGCGCTCCTCTGATTTTTCCAACTCCCGTGGATCAAATACAAACGCGCGCCGCGCATCATCAAGTGCCCGCGCCGCTTCACTGAATTCCGCGACCAACCGATCCAACGCTGCACAGGCGAGATCCAGACGACCTCCTGCTCCATCTTTGCGCCGCTCCATCCGCCGCAAAGCTGCATTGATCTTGGACTCCGCCGCATCATCACCACTCAACGCGGCATCAGCCTCATCAATCGCCGAAACAAATTGCTCGGCCTGCATCATCAATTGCCGCCGCTCAGCCAGATGCTGTTCTTCATTCGCCTCAGGAGAAAGCTTCGACAGTTCCTCAACCGCATGCTCGAGATAATCGCGCTCGGCCTCGGCCTTGGCCTGCATCGTGCGATACGCATCCAGCGCCACACGCGCCGTGCTCAATTTCGCAAACGCCGCCGCTACATCATCAGCCAGTTTCTCATGCCCGCCAAACGCATCCACCAATGAGCGATGAGCCGCAACATCCACCAATGCGCGGTCCGCATGCTGGCCATGGAGCTCAATCAGCAGCGAAGAAACCTGCCGCAACAAATTCAAACTCACCGGCTGATCATTGATCGTCGCCCGGCTCGGTCCATCGGCATTCTGTAGCCGCTTGATGACAAGCTCGCCCTCAATCTCAATGTCATTCTCGGCCAGCAACTTGTAGGCGGCATGGCTCGACGGCAAAGTGAACCCTGCCGTCACCGCACCCTTCCCCTGCCCCGTGCGCACCAGTGTTGCATCACCACGCGCACCCAGCGTCAAACCAACACTGTCGAGCAGAATGGATTTACCCGCACCCGTCTCGCCGGTCAGCACGGTCAGCCCCTTGTCCAACGCAAGGTCGAGCTTTTCGATCAAAACAATATCGCGAATGGAAAGAGCAGTCAGCATGGCTGTCGTGTTAGCGAGAGTCTCAACGCTTGGCGAGACCTGCGCTACAGCCGAAACCCTGGAATTTTGAACCACTGCCAACATTGCGAACCCATCCCTTTCTCCCGAACAATATAAGAACGGAAAATCAGAAAGTCAAGCACTTGTTCTATTAAAGTTCCGATCAGCCAGAAACGGCTTTGAAGGCCCGCGTGATCCACGATCCTTGATCGGCAACGGGCGCACGGCCATCGCTCGCGACCAGCGAATAAGCGTCGCGATACCAATTGCTTTGCGGAAAATTATGCCCGAGCACCGCCGTCGCCGTGCGCGCTTCCGAAACCACACCCAGCGCCATGTACCCCTCAGCCAAGCGATACAAAGCTTCCGGCGCATGCGAAGTTTTCTGGTAATCCGTAATCACCCGCTTGAAGCGGTTGATGCCAGCGAGATAGCTGCCCTTTTTCAGATAATAGCGCCCAACTTCCATTTCCTTGGCGGCCAGATGATCGCGCGCCATGGTGGCTTTCTTGCGTGCATCGCCAGCATATTTCGATTCCGGAAAACGCTCTTCAACCTGCTCCAATGCCTCAAGCGCTTTTTGCGTTTGCGATTGGTCGCGGCGGATATCCTTGATCTGCTCGAACTCGCTTAAACCAACGAGATAATACGCATACGGCGTGTCCTTGTGGCCGGGATGCAGCGCAATGAAGCGCTGCGCCGCACTGATCGATTCATCATAGGAGTTGCCCTGATAATTCGCATAGGCCTGCATCAGAATCGATTTCGTCGCCCATTTCGAATAAGGATAGCGCCGCTCAACTTCCGAAAACTTTTTTGAAGCTGTTTTATAATTGCCACTGTTCATCGACGACAGGGCATCATTGTAGGTCTTGGCAACAGCATTATCGTCAGGCGTTGATGCATTGGGATCAAGCGCTGCAGCTGCTGAAATTTCATCATCATTCGATTTGGAGTTCAGCAACGAGCCAAGCGAGGGCCCACTGGAGCAACCACCCAGCACAAACGCTAAAGTAACAGCAACTTTGCCCCAAGCAGAATTCATCCAAATCAAACTTTCACTATTGATGGAACAGGTGATGCCACACCCCCGTACAAAAGAAAATCCCGGCGGAAATGAGGCCGCCGGGATTCACAACTTTACGTGCAGGAAAAATTACGAGCGAGCCTGGCGACGCAAGAACGCCGGAATGGCCAACTGATCGTCTTCATACTGTTCTGGCGCTGGTGCAGCAGATGGTGCATTGCGGGCTGCTTGTTGCGCAGCACGCGGTGCAAGCGGAGCCTGACCAGCCTTTGCGCCAAGTCCAACATTGTTGCTCAGGCGCTCAAGAAAGCCCGGGCGCTTGCGTGTATCACTGGTCGCGATTGCTTCGATACGGCTCTGCTGTGCAGCAACCTGTTGCTGTGCAATTTCCGGAAAATCTTCAATCGCAGGAATGCGCGAAGGTGCAGGTGCCGCTGGCGTTGCCTGACGCACCACGCGTGGTGCTGGCTCAGGTGCCCGCTCTTCAACATAGGTCGGTTGTTCAACAGCACGTTGAATGGGCTGTGGATTGGCGCGGCGCGGTGCCATTGGTGCAGGAGCCTGAACAGTGGCTTGCGCAACCTGTGGGGTCTGAACCGTAGGTGCCGTCGGACGAATGATCCGCACATGCGATGACGCCTGCTCAACTGGCTCAGGCGTATAGGTCCGTGTTTCAGCTTGCGGCTGTGCAGCCTGAACAGTTTGCACGTAGTGACGCGTCACTGGTGCTTCTGCTGCTTCAAAATTCAAACCCGTCGCCACAACGGAAACTCGCATCGTGCCTTCGAGTGAATTATCAAATGTTGCACCCAGAATGATATTGGCATTCGGATCAACTTCTTCGCGGATGCGCGTTGCCGCTTCATCCACTTCATAAAGTGTAAGGTCAGGCCCGCCGCAAATCGAAATCAACAATCCGCGCGCACCCTTCATCGATACATCATCGAGAAGCGGATTTGAAATTGCAGCCTCTGCAGCTTCAATCGCGCGCTTTTCACCGGAGGCCTCTCCGGTACCCATCATCGCCTTGCCCATTTCGCTCATGATGGCGCGAACGTCAGCAAAGTCCAAGTTAATCAGACCTTCCTTGGTCATCAATTCGGTGATCGAGGCAACGCCCGAGTAAAGCACCTGGTCAGCCATCGCAAAAGCAGCAGCGAATGTGGTCTTCTCGTTGGCAACCCGGAACAGGTTCTGGTTTGGAATGACGATGAGCGTATCGACATAGCGTGCGAGTTCATCAATGCCGCGCTCTGCTGTTTCGATACGGCGCGCACCTTCAAAATGGAAGGGCTTGGTCACAACACCAACGGTCAAAATGCCCTGCTCTTTTGCAGCGCGTGCGATCACGGGTGCTGCACCCGTACCTGTACCACCGCCCATGCCAGCGGTGATAAAGCACATATGCGATCCGGCGAGATGATCGAGAATTTCAGCAAGCGCTTCTTCAGCAGCACCAGCACCAACTTGTGGCTGCGAACCTGCACCAAGTCCTTGTGTCAGGGCTGTGCCCATTTGAATGCGGCGCTCGGCGGCACTCTGCATCAGGGCTTGCGCATCTGTATTGGCGACGACGAATTCGACGCCTTCAAGGCGGCTTTCAATCATGTTGTTGACGGCATTGCCGCCAGCCCCACCCACACCGAACACGGTGATGCGTGGTTTCAGTTCGGAAAGATTAGGAACGGTGAGTTTGAATGTCATGATTTCGCCCAGTGAATTGGTCCACACCCAATTTCGGCTGCAAACTCTAACAATTGGTTAACAACCACTAACCTTAACCCCCAAATAACTGAAAAAAATGAGTCATATTGACTCATGGCCTTAAGAATTTGGAAGGGATTAGCAGCATCGCTACCCCTATTCCTTCCCTCTCCCCTAGCGGGAGAGGGTGATTTGCGCGAGCAAATCAGGTGGGGGAAGTGAGTGCGCCAAGCTGACGGGCACTGAACTTGACGGCTTCAAGGTGACGGTGACCAACGCCAACGGCACCCAGACCGCACAGAACCTCGCAAGCCTCGGCATCACCGAGATCAACCTGAAGCAAGACGCCACCAGCATCGAGTTGCCGGATATGATCCGTGCACGGATGAATGCGGCGAATGACAATTGTGCGATGCGGAGGGCGACGTGAGTGAGCGGGGATTTGGATATTGTTATCAGAAGTCAGTGCCCGCGACGAAGGTCCCTGTGGCGCGATGGTGACAGGCTGCTGCGAAACCTCCACCCAGCGCCAGCAATCGTTTACAAGTCGTTAATATCGTGATCAAGTCGCTGGCAGTTGCGCGAAACGATTGTGCAAGTTGGAGCGTGAATGGGGGCGTTTTTGAATTTCGTTGAGTTAGAAGGGTTTGCTTTTGGGCGGCGGAGGTTCGCGATTGCTTATGAGCGTTGCGCGCTACATTGCCCGGCCCACACCCTTAATTCTATCCATTGGGCCTTTTGCTTACGATGATTGAGAATTCTCCAGAAACTGAAAAGCCTGAGCCGCCCTATGAACTTGAGGAACGCGACTTCATCGCGCCATCACCATTCATCCCGAAGTTTTTGAAGAAACGATTGCCAGAGCGGACGAGCTTTCTTTTGGAATGCTTCTACTTTGTGTGCACGATGGCGACACTTGCGTTGGGAGCAATTGCAATTGGTATAATTTTGAACTGCTGCGAGATAAGTGAAGCTTGGGTGATCGTACCATTTATTTTGGCAGGCGGCACAGTTTTAAACGACTTCCGAACGCGCATATCTATGGCGGGACCGAGATTTGAAAAGTACTTAAGGGAGAAGAAAAATCATGGCGTCCTATGACGAAGGGGATAACGGTGACACTCCACTCATAACGGTGACACTCCACTCTATTCGGTCACCCCTACCTACTCGATAACGGTGACACTCCACTCTATTCGGATAACGGTGACACTCCACTCTATTCGGTCACCCCTACTCGACCCTTACAGCGCTTCCTTGAACCAGCGACCCAGCCGCTGCGCATACGTCAGCTGCTTCCGCTCGATCTCCGCCACGGCTTCTTCCGGCATGTCATTCAAATAAAGGGGACGTTACCCTTTTCAGCATCAGAACTTTGAAACTAAAGCGCTTCCTTGAACCACCGCCCCAGCCGCTGCGCATAGTAAAATAAAGGATAACGGTGACACTCCACTCTATTCGGTCACCCCTACTCGACCCTTACAGCGCTTCCTTGAACCACCGCCCCAGCCGCTGCGCATAGGTCAGCTGCCGCCGTTCAATCTCGGCCACAGCTTCTTCTGGCATGTCATAATGCTTTTCGGGATTGAGAACCTGACACAGCAGCCCGGCGCACACCGCCTGCGCAGATACACTCGTCAGATCATTCAAGCCGCGAAGCTCCGTCGGCTTGGCGATGCGCACATGACGCGCGGTGATCACTTGGGCGAGTTCGCGAAGTCCGGCAAGCCCAGCCCCACCACCTGTAAAAACAATCCGCATGGCAGGAACACCAAAACTGTCGATCCGGCGCAAAATCATTTCGATCTGCTCTTCCATGCGGGGCTGCATGATCAATGTCAGCGTGCCCTTTTGCACGCGCTGCACCTGATCCATGCCTTTTTCACCAAGCAACGGAGCGGCGAGCACTTCATGTGCGTCGTGACCATCATTCATCACACTGCCATATAGCGTCTTCATTCGTTCGGCATGGGCAATGCTGGTTGACAATCCATGCGCGATATCCAGCGTCAGCTGGTGCGCTCCAACAGGAACCACGTCAGCTGCAACAAGCCTACCTTCATGCATGATGCCAATGCTGGTCACTTGCGCGCCAAGATCAACAATGGCAGTTCCCAACTGCATTTCATCTTCGGTCAAAACCGAACGAGCAGCAGCAAGCGGTGTCAGAACAAAACTTTCGACACCGAGATGCGCACGGTCCATCGCCATCGAAATATTTTGAAGGGCCGCAGGTTCAACAGTCACAACGCCAATATCAATGCCAAGCTCACGGCCATGCAGTCCGATGGGCGCAGTAGAACTCGCAGCACCATCGAGCGTAAATCCAAGCTGTGAAAGATGCAGCACAACCCGGCTGCCAATGGTCGCCGTGCGCACTGCTGCAAGAACAGCATTCTCGACATCAGCCTGCTTCACAACACCATCCGCCGTGGCCACCACTGCCTGATGCCGCACACATTGCGGGCGACCACCGGAAATATTTACAAAAGCCTTGTCGATCGACTTTCCGGCCATTTTCTCAGCCGCATCGACAGCCAGACGAATGGCTGCTTCGGCATCGCGGATATTGACCACGGTGCCGTTGCGCACACCACGAGACGCAATCTGCCCAAAGCCAATAAGTTTTATGGAAAGGCGCGGATCGGCGTTGGCGTGCTTCAGGGGCACCCGCTCGCCAATCATGCACGAGATTTTCGATGATCCGAAATCAACTGCGGCGATCACCTGATCGCGCTGCTTTTTGCCAGAGGATTTCTGCTCAGACCCATTGCGACCGTCACGCAAACCGGGAAATGAAACTACCGCCATGTACCCACTCACTCACAACCAAAAAACTCAGTTTGGCGTTTGCGGGGCCTTTGCCTGTTTGACTTCGGCAACCGCAATGCGCACCTGCCCCGGCACCCGCAAGTCAAGCTCACTGATCCCACGCGACAGGATTTTTTCACTGGCATCGAGGATTTTGACCTCCCGCAACGCCTGCTCAATCCCCTGCTCCGGCAACGCGATCTTCACACCATTGTCCAGATACAGGGTCCAACGGCGCTTGCCCACACGTGCAGCAGCAGCAAGCTTCGACATTAACTCAGGATTGACTACAAGTTGGTTAATGATTTCGGCGGCGGCAAGATTTGCTCCCTCGCCTGTCACCATTGGCAGGTCCTTCATTTGCATCGCATCAAGACCGCTCATCGCCACACCATCGCGATCAATCACGAAATGTTTGCCGTCCTTTTGCCAGATTGCAAACGGCGTGCGCTCGCTCAAAACAATTTCCAGCTGGTTGGGAAATTTGCGTTGCACCGAGGCCGATGAAATCCAGTTTTGGCTTTCCAGCTTCAACTTTGCCTTGGTCGCATCAAATTGCATCAGGCTGCCACCGGCACTCACATGGATCAGCGACAAAACCAGCGCCGGATCATGGTGCTCGATGCCCGTGATCTGAATGTCATCAGCTGCCATGCCCACAAGGCTTGCCAATTTTCCGGCGATCCGCGAAAACGGACTGCCGGCGTAATCCAGCGCCCCTGCCTGCCCAGCACCATAAAGCATGCTGGCCACCAGAAACGCCACAGCCGAACTCCGCGCTGCAATCCGGTAGCGCAGCGCCACGTCGCCAAGCGATTTTCGACTATCTGTTGATCGAGGCATCTTGCAGCATCCAGTTCATGAGTTCTTCGAAAGAATGTCCAGCGTGCTTGGCAAGCTCCGGCACAAGTGATGTGCCCGTCATGCCCGGCTGGGTGTTAACTTCGAGTATGATAACATCACCTGACCCGCCTTGTGTATCGTCATAACGGAAGTCAGCGCGCGAAACACCACGGCACCCCAGCGCCTGATGCGCCATGATCGCAAGCTTCTGGCACTTCCGATAAATTTCCTGCGGCACATCAGCCGGGTAAATATGTTCAGAGCCACCTTGAGCATATTTAGCTTCGTAATCATAAAATCCGATTTGCGGCACGATATCCATCACGCCAAGCGCCACGTCACCCATGACGGCGCAGGTCAACTCACGGCCCGGAATGAATTTTTCCACCATCACCTTGTCGCCATAAATCTCCCTTTGCTGCAGGATGATTTCTTTCGGACCATTGCTCGTGTGATCAACAATATGAACTCCAACGCTTGACCCACCAGCGACAGGCTTCAACACATAAGGCAGCGCCATCGGATGTGCAGATGCAGCAGCTTCAAGATCAACCATCTTGCTATCGGCTACCGGAATGCCAGCCGCACGAAACAGTGCCTTCGATTTTTCCTTGTCCATCGCAACAGATGATGCGAGCACACCAGAATGCGTATACGGGATCTGCATTGTCTCAAGCAGTGCAGATGCACAGCCATCTTCACCCCACGTGCCATGCAATGCGTTGAAAGCGATCTGCGGCTGCAAATCAGCGAGAATGCGCATGATCGTGTCACGCTGCACATCGACCATATAAGTTTCATAGCCAAGCTTCTTGATCGCCTCTGCACAGGCCTCACCCGACGCGAGTGAAACCTTGCGTTCAACCGACCAGCCTCCCATCAACACCGCAACCTTGGTGTGCTTGGGGATCCACTTGCGTGGTGCATTTTCTGACATCATGACGATGCATTCTCCAACGGCAATCCGATGCGCTTGATTTCCCACTCAAGCTGGACACCACTTGTTTCCAAAACCTTACGACGAACCGTTTCGCCCAATTCCTCAATTTGGGCGGCGGTTGCGCCACCCTCATTGATCAAGAAGTTGCAATGCATCTCCGAAACTTTCGCAGGCCCGACTGCAAAGCCGCGAAGCCCCGCTGCATCCACGAGCTTCCATGAACTGTGCCCCGGTGGATTCTTGAACGTCGATCCCCCGGTGCGCGCGCGAATGGGTTGCACCGTTTCCCGGTGATGCACATTCAAATCCATCTGCGCCTTGATCTTCGCCTTGTCCTCAGGCATTCCACGCAAAACTGCAGATGTGAAAACATGATCTTCAGGCACCGCGCAATGGCGATAGGTGAAGCCCATGTCTTCGTGATTCAGGACATGAATGTTGCCATTACGATCAACGGCGCGTGCTTCGACCAAAATTTGTGTGGTCTCTTCCGTGTTGGCCCCGCCATTCATGCGGAGCGCCCCACCAATGCTGCCAGGAATGCCAATCAGAAACGCCATGCCCCACAGCCCGGCCTCAAGCGCAAACTCTGCAACTTTCTTGTCGAGGGCCGCTGTGCCCGCACGAATAGTCGTGGGGCTTTCAAGTTTGATATCGTTGAAGCCTTTGCCCAGCCGAATAACCACACCCGGCATGCCGCCATCGCGCACCAGCAAATTGGAACCAACGCCAATCACATAGACGGGAATATCGTGAGGTGTTCCCCGCATGAAATCTGCAAGGTCAGCTTCATCCGCAGGCATAAACAAAACTTCCGCAGGCCCACCCACCTTGAACCATGTAAAGTCAGCAAGCGGCTGGTTCGGCATCAACCGTCCGCGCACCGCTGGCAGTCGCTTCAGAAGTTTTTCGCCGTCGACTTGCATCACTCAGCCCTTAACGATCTTTTCCATCTGGCCAGGCAGCGCATAGGCCCACTGGCTGATGGTGCCTGCGCCCAAACAAATCACAATATCACCAGGCTCAACATGATTGAGCACCAATCCAGCGAGGTGCTCTGGCGCATCAATCTTGGTGACGGAACGATGCCCGCGCCCACGAATACCTTCCACCAGCGCCTCAGAAGTCGCACCTTCAATCGGCGCTTCACCAGCAGTGTAAACCGGCGTGATGATCACAGTGTCAGCATCATTGAAGCAGCCGCAGAAATCATTGAACAATGAATGAAGCCGCGTATAGCGATGTGGTTGCATCACGGCGATCACCTTGTTCTTCGTCACCTTGCGCGCAGCAGAAAGGACCGCTGAAATTTCAACCGGGTGATGACCGTAGTCATCAAACACAGTAACACCATTGAACTCGCCGGTCTTTGTAAAGCGCCGCTTGACACCTTCGAACGCTGCAATACCCTTGCGCAATTGATCATCGGACAAACCAAGCTCACGCGCCACCGCAATCGCAGCAGTGGAATTCAGCGCGTTGTGATCACCCGGCATGCGCAAAGCGAAATCTGAAATATCATGTGACTCGCGCGTCAGGCGTTTTGTTACGCGCACATCAAAGCGCGTCGCCCCATCGCTATAGCCCTTGTCGATCAAACGATAGTCCGCCTGTGCTGAACGCCCATAAGTAATCACGCGGCGGTCGCGCACCTTGCCGATCAGCTCATGCACCATCGGATGATCGATGCACATAACGGCAAAACCATAAAACGGAATATTTTCGACGAATTGCAGAAACGCATCCTTGGCCTTGTCGAATGTACCGTAGTGATCAAGATGCTCAGGATCGATGTTGGTCACGATCACAATGTCAGCAGGCAGCTTCACAAATGTGCCGTCACTCTCGTCGCTTTCGACAACCATCCACTCGCCCTTGCCAAGCCGCGCATTGGTGCCATAGGCGTTGATGATGCCGCCATTGATGACAGTCGGATCCATGCTGCCGCTATCGAGCAATGCCGCAACGATCGAAGTCGTCGTGGTCTTGCCGTGCGTACCACCAACCGCAACGCAGGATTTGAAGCGCATCAATTCAGCGAGCATTTCTGCGCGCCGCACAATCGGCAAAAACCGCGCGCGGGCTTCCACAAGTTCCGGGTTATCCGGCTTCACTGCAGACGACATTACAACAACCGCAGCATCGCCAATATTCTCGGCGCGATGTCCAATGTGAACCGCGATGCCGGCTTTGCGCAACCGCGCCACATTGTAATTGTCTGAGAGATCGGAGCCCTGCACCTGATAGCCAAGCGTGGTCATCACTTCGGCAATACCACTCATGCCAATGCCGCCAATGCCGATGAAATGGATGGGGCCCACATTGCCAGGAAGTTTCATATCAGCTTCGCCTTGTTCGTGTTGGCGGCCTTGGCCGCAATGGTTGAGATTACGAGATCAGCCAAACGCTTTGCAGCATCCGGCTTGCCATGCGTCAGCGCTTTTGCAGCCGCCGCAGGCAGGGTCAAACCGCCCTTCAACAGGGATTCGAGGAAGGACGCAAATTCTTGAGGCGCCAGCGAGGCTTGCGGTTTCACCCACCCTGCCCCCGCCGCAGCAAAACTTTCCGCATTGCGCAATTGATCATTGTCGATAGCACCAGGCAACGGCACCATCACGGCAGGCCGCCCGATTACGCCCAGTTCTGCAATTGTCGAAGCACCCGATCGCGAAATCACCAAATGTGAACCAGCAATGCGTTTCGGCATATCACTGAAAAATGGTTCAAGCTCATGCGCCAACCCCATCGCAGCATAGGCCTCACGCGTGGCTTCAAGATCTTCCGCACGGCACTGTTGTACCAACTGCACGCGCGCGCGAACCGCTGGATTCATCGCAGCAAAAACCTTCGGCATGAATTCTGAAAAGAACCGCGCCCCCTGACTGCCACCAAACACAACAAGCTTGATAGGACTGTCGCTGCGCAAAGTAGGATAAGCAGCAGCCCGGTCTTGCAAAACAACTGCACGCACTGGATTGCCGGTGAACGTCAACTTGGCTTGCGCTTCCGGTTTCAAATTCGAAACAGAAGCAAACGAACTCGCCAACGCGTCAACCTTCGGCGCAAGCGAACCATTGGCACGACCGAGCACCGCGTTCTGCTCATGAATAACCGCTGCAATCCCCATCTCAGCTGCCGACTTCAACGGCGCGTAAGAAGGATATCCGCCAAAGCCTACAACAGCGGCGGGATTTTCAGCCGCATAGATCGACTTTGCTTTTCCAAGCGCACGAAAAATCGTCAACGCCTGTCCCGGCACTTTCCACGGCTTCCTTGGCGTGATCGTTGCGGCATGAATGATGTGCGTTTTCTCAGCCGGAAAGGACTTGCCATAATCACGCACACGCTCATCCGTGACGAGTTGCGTGCGATAGCCACGCGCCACCAGCTCTTCGGCAAGCGCTTGTGCGGGAAACAAATGTCCCCCGGTGCCACCAGCGGCGAGCATGATCAAATCACTCATCACCAGCTTCCACATGCTTTCGCGCCAGTGCCAACACAAAACCAATGCACATCGCCGTGCCAATCAGCGACGAACCACCATAGGAGATAAACGGCAGCGTCATGCCCTTCGCGGGCAACAGCGAAACATTCACCCCCATGTTGATGACGGCCTGCAAACCAAAAATCGTGCCAAGCCCAGCAAGCGCCAGCGCAGAAAACGCATCGCCCTCAGCCTTGGCGCGGCGCAATGTGCGCAGAATGATAAAGAAGAAAAGCGCCATCAAGGTGAGGCATGCGATGATGCCAAACTCTTCGCCAACAACCGCAAAACTGAAATCGGTATGCGCATCAGGCAACACAAGTTTTGCTTCGCCGCCACCAGGACCAGTCCCCAGAAACCCGCCATTGCGAAACGCCGAAACCGCCGTATCTGTCTGAAACGTGTCGCCCTTGTCAGGCGACAAGAACCGGTCAATCCGCGAGCGCACATGCGGCACCAGCGCATAGGCAAAACCACCACCCGCAGCCACGGCACCCATCAGACCAGCGATATATTTCCACTGCAGACCCCACACCAAAAGCATCGCGCCAAAGGTCGCAACCACAAGCGCCGTCTGTCCAAAGTCTGGCTGCAAAATCAGCAACCCGACAAAACTTGCAAACAACCCAAACGCAACGAAATGTCCAGGCATGTCCTTGCGGCGAATGTGATCCGAAAGAAACCATGCCGCTGCGACCACGAACAAAGGTTTGGCCAATTCCGAAGGCTGCAAGCCAACCGGGCCGATATTGATCCAGCGATGCGAGCCCTTGATCTCAGGGCCAAAAAATAGCGCTCCCACCATCAACAGCAGCGCACTCATGAATCCGTAGATGCCCAGCCTGCGCACATGCTCGCGAGGCACAAACGATGTGCCCACCAACACCACGACAGCGATGCCAAGATAAAACAGCTGGCTCCTGAAAAAATGAAACGGATCAAGCCCAATGCGCATCGCAACCGGCGGGCTTGCCGCCATGCTGATCAGCACACCTGCCGCCATCAGCAGCAGCGCCGCCGAAAGCATGGCCAGATCGACCGTGAACCACCAGCGCGCCACAAGTCCGCGATCACTGCGAGAAATCAGCATCTCAATTCCCCATTCCTGTTGCCATCACAACACCTGATAGTTTCGCAACCGCCGATACAAAAGCATCGCCACGAATTTCAAAATTCTTGAACTGGTCAAACGATGCGCATGCAGGTGAAAGTAACACAACCGCATTGCCCCGCGCATCTTCCGTCGCATCTCGCGCAGCCGTTTCAACCGCATGCTCCAGCGTCTCAACTTTCACATGATCAACGTCACGCCCAAGCGTTCGCGCAAAATCATCTGCCGCAACACCAATCAGGTAAGCCCGCGTCACTTTTGAAAAATACGGCTTCAACGGCACAATGCCATCCGCCTTCGCAATACCACCCGCGATCCAATAAATATTGTCGTAGGAAGACAAAGCCTTCTCCGCCGCATCTGCATTGGTCGCCTTGGAGTCATTGACAAACGCCACGCCATTCCGCGTCGCAATCTGCTGCATACGGTGCGCAAGACCCGGGAACGAATGCATCGCCTCGCCAATTTTCTCAACACCCACACCAAACGCGCGCGCCACGCCAAAAGCCATCGCCGCGTTTTGCCAATTGTGCCGTCCGCGCAAGGCTTTCATCTCACGCAAGTCAAGCGTCTCACCCGAAGCGCTATCTTTCAAAATCCCATCAGGGGCCGACAGGCCATTCGCATTGCGTGTCACCGATACCGCTACAACCCGCGCCGCCGAAGGACGCGCCGCAATCGCCTGACACCACTCATCATCAACACCAATCAGCGCCGTATCACCAACTCGCTGCTTGGCAAACAGCCGGGCTTTCACCGCAGCATAATTTTCCATCGTGCCATGCCGATCCAGATGATCCGCCGTGAGATTGGTCAAAATGCCAACATGGGGCGCAAGGCTTGGCGTCAGATCGATTTGAAATGACGACAGTTCCAAAACATATATTTTCTTCAGCGTTGGCGCAGAGAGATTAAAAACCGCCAACCCAATATTGCCACCGACCTCAACATCAAATCCCGCATGCTTCAACACATGGCCCACAAGCGCCGTCGTCGTTGACTTGCCATTGGTGCCGGTGATCGCAACAACGCGCGCACCCGATGAGGCAACCTCGCGCTGAAACACTTCCGTATCGCCAATGATCTCAATGCCCGCAGCCTTCGCCTTCACCACAGTCCAGTGCGGCACGGGATGTGTCAGCGGCACACCGGGCGACAAAACCAGCGCATCCAGCGTCTTGAAATCAACCTCATGCAGATTGGTAATCGGCACAGATTCACTGCGCGCCTTGTCAACCGATGGCTCGGAATCGTCCCACGCAAAAACCCGCGCACCACCAGCCTTCAGCGCTAACGCACAGGAAATACCTGAGCGCGCCAGTCCGAAAACTGCGACAGACTTGTTGCGAAAACTTGTGGCAGGAAAGCTCAATTGATCACCTGAGTTTCAATGTCGACAAGCCAATCAACGCCAGCACAAACGCAATGATCCAGAAGCGAATGACAATCGTCGGTTCCTTCCAACCCTTCTGTTCGAAGTGATGATGCAGCGGCGCCATGGCAAACACGCGCTTGCCCGTCATCTTGAATGAAGCAACCTGCACAATCACCGAAACTGTTTCGAGAACGAACAAACCACCAATGATCATCAGCACAATTTCATGCTTCACCGCAACGGCAATTGCACCCAGCGCACCGCCAAGCGACAATGAACCCGTATCACCCATGAAGATCATCGCAGGTGGCGCATTGTACCACAGGAAGCCAAGCCCCGCCCCCACAAGCGCTCCGCATATGACCGCGAGCTCACCTGTTCCTCTCACAAAATGCACTTGCAGATAATCAGCGAAGATCGCATTGCCGACGAGATAGGCGATAAGACCATAGCTGCCAGCCGCAATCATCACGGGCACAATCGCAAGCCCATCCAGACCGTCCGTAATGTTGACGGCATTGCCGGCACCCACGATCACCAGCATGCCCACAATTGCAAAGAACCAGCCAAACTGAATCAATGTGTTCTTGAAAAACGGAATGGCAAGCGACGTTGACAGTGGCTTGGCACCAATCCAGATGAAACACATCACTGCGATACCCGCGATCAAAAATTCCGCCGCAAGTCGCGACCTTCCCGAAAAGCCTTTTACATTGGCGCGCGTGACTTTGAGATAATCATCATAAAATCCGATGAGACCAAAACCCATCGTGACAAACAAAACGCCCCACACATAAAGATTGGAAAGATCGGCCCACAGCAGTGCAGAGAAAAACACGCTGCCCAAGATCATCAATCCGCCCATGGTTGGCGTGCCTTGCTTCTCAAGAATATGGCGCTGTGGACCATCTTCACGGATCGGCTGCCCACGTCCCTGCTTCAACTTCAAAAGCGAAATGATTTTTGGCCCCAGCAAAAAAGCAAATAGCAACGCAGTGATGATCGCCCCGCCAGTTCGCGTCGTCAAATAGCGAAACGCATTGAGCGCAGAAACGTCATCCGAGAGACTGTTGAGAATGAAATAAAGCATCAGCTTTCCCCGGATAATTGCAGTGAAACGGGCGCGAAATTTTTGCGCAAATGATCGACAACCAGACTCATGCGACTGCCATTGGATCCCTTGACCATGACAATGTCACCATCGTTGAAGCCATCGAGGGAAGACAAAAGTTCGGCCGCACTGGGCGCGTAACTTCCACGCCGCTTGACCGGCAATTGATTGAACATGTGCGCCATCATCGGTCCTGCCGCATGCACAGTATCGATGGCATTTTTTTCCATCAGCACAGCAAGCCCGGCATGCAAAGATTGCGCGTGATCGCCAAGTTCAAGCATGTCTCCAACAATTGCGATGCGCTTTCCCTTGCGACCTGGCTTCATCGTGGCGAGCAACTCAAGTGCAGCCCTTACTGATTCTGGGTTTGCATTATAACTTTCATCGAGCAACGTAAACGATCCTTGCGCTAGCGCGAGTTTCGTTTGCACGCCGCGCCCCTTTGGAGGTTCCGCTGTTGCAAGCGCCAACATTGCGCGCGCTGTATCGGCTCCAGCAAGTTTAACCGCGGCCAAAACGGCAAGACTGTTCAATGCCATGTGCTTGCCCGCAAGGCCAAGCCGATAAGATACAGGCTCGCCCGCAAGATCGGCTGTCACGCAGCAGCAGTGATCATGCAGCGCCAATTGCACCAGACGAAATTCCGCTGCACTGCCCTCGCCAAAGCCTGAGATGTTGACAATGCCAGCATCACCAGCAGCCTTGCGAAGCCCGGTGAAATATGGCGTGTCACAATTGATCACAGCATGCCCGTCAGCAACAACGCCCGAAAAAATCTCAGCCTTGGCCGTTGCAATCTCATCAAGCGAAGCAAAATTCCCAAGATGGCTAGCCGCAATCGAAGTGATGATCGCAATATGTGGCTGTACCATTTTCACCAGTGGCGTAATCTCGCCTGAATGGTTCATGCCAATTTCAAAAATACCGTAGGCGGCCTGCGGGTGCAGTCGCGCAAGTGTCAACGGCACACCCCAATGATTATTGAAAGATGCCGCCGATGCATGCGTCATCCCGCAAGCACTCAAGGCATCACGCAACATTTCCTTCGTTGATGTTTTGCCAACGCTGCCCGTAACCGCGATGATCTTCGCCCTACTCCGCTTGCGCGCTGCAACGCCCATGCGCTCCAACGCTTGCAGTGGATCATCAGCGACCAGAATGACAGGCCCGACCTTCAGCATCGCTTCATCAACGCGCGAAACAATGGCAACGCCCGCCCCAGCGGAAAGTGCCTTGGCCACATAATCATGGCCGTCCATCTTGTCGCCCTTGATCGCAACAAAAATATCACCATCAGCAATGGTGCGGCTGTCAATCGAAACACCATTCATCACACGCGTGATCGCGCCGTGCAGCGTGCCACCTGTCGCTGCCACCAATTCATCGACAAGCCAAAGCGCGCGATCAACCATAAGTCTCGCCCTTCAACGCTGCGCGTGCCGCTTCATGATCACTGAACGGGATCGTCCGAGTTCCTACGATTTGTCCTTCTTCATGGCCCTTGCCTGCAATCAGCAAAACATCGCCTTCCTGAAGCGCATCAACACAAACACGAATAGCCTGCGCCCGATCGCCAATTTCTTCAGCCCCCACAGCACCCACAAGCACCGCGCGCCGGATCGCGGCAGCATCTTCACTGCGCGGATTATCGTCAGTCACCACAACATGATCGGCAAGCTTAGTCGCAACAGCACCCATCAAAGGCCGCTTGCCACCATCACGGTCCCCGCCGCAACCAAACACCACATGCAACTTGCCACGTGTGAAAGGCCGCAATGCCAGGATCGCATTTTCAAGCGCATCAGGCGTATGCGCATAATCAACAAAAACAGAGGCACCAGAAACCGAACGACCAACAAGCTCCAATCGCCCGGTCGCACCAACAAGTGACTCGAGTGCATGAAATGTCTGCGAAGCTTCACCGCCAGATGCAATCACCAGCCCCGCAGCAACCAGCGCATTCGACGCCTGAAAATCGCCAACTAATGGCAGCGCCACACGATAGGTCTCAACACCGCGCCCATTATCATGTGCAATCGTGAGGTGCTGCTCCAGCCCATCCTGCTTCACATCAACCAACTTTATGCAATTGCCCTTGCGACCAACACCGCAAATCAACAGTCCGCGCTTTTTCGCGCGCGCGACAACTTCATCAGCGTGCTCAGAATCCATGTTGATGACAGCTGGTGAGCCAACTGGCAGCAGTTCTTCAAACAACCGCATCTTCGCATCAAAATAATCTTCAAACGTGTGATGATAATCAAGATGATCACGCGTCAGATTGGTGAAGGCCGCTGCCGTAAGCTGCAACCCATCCAAACGATATTGCGCCAGTCCGTGACTCGATGCCTCAACTGCGAGATGCTTCACATGATCCGCACGAAGCGAAGCAGCCAAGGTCGCAAGCTGCACAGGATCGGGTGTGGTATGCGAGAGATATTGCGCACCCTCAGGCCCAACGACACCTATCGTGCCCAGGCTCGCCGCGCGAAAACCCATTGCCTTCCAGATCTGTCGCACAAAAACCGAAACCGATGTTTTGCCATTGGTACCCGTAACAGCAACAATCGTCTCTGGCTGCTCGCCAGCAAAGCGCGCTGCAATCATCGCCAGCAAACGTCTCGGATTATCCGACGGAATGACAACGCCCTTCGCATGCGTGAAACCCTTTGGCACAATCGCGGCAACCGCCCCCTGCGCAAACGCCTGTTCGAGATATTGGGTGCCATCAACCTTGGTGCCCGGCAAAGCCGCAAACACAAAACCGGGAGCAACAGCACGACTGTCAGCTGTGATGCCAGTAACAGTCAAGCGGTCAGCACCATCAGGATGATCAACATCTTTCGCCAGAAGGCGCGCGAGTGAAATATTCATTGTGCCTCCTTTTTCTTTTTCTTGTCGGCATCGGCAAGCTTCGCGATCTGGGCCTTCTCTTCATCAGTAAACTTCGCGTCAATATTGAGGAGAGGTGCAACGCGCTCAATGATTTTTCCAGCCGTTGGAACGGCGTTCCAGCCCGCCGTTGCAAACCCATAAGTCTCCGGCAAGGGCTTTGGCTCATCCAGCATCACGATGATCGCATAGCGCGGATTGTCCATCGGGAATGCACCAATGAAAGACGCAAGGCGATGGTCCTTCGAATAGCGCCCCTTGATCACCTTTTCAGCGGTACCCGTCTTGCCACCAACACGATACCCCATGATGTTGGCTTTGCTTGCAGAACCATCCGTCGCATTCAAACGAAACAGATAGCGGAGCTGCTCGCTGGTTTTCGGCTTGATGATCACTTCGGAAAGCACATCAGCTTCTTCCTTGCTGCGCTTGATAAATGTCGGTGGAACCAGCTTCCCGCCATTCAACAATCCGGCAACAACAGCGAGACCTTGCAAAGGCTGCACTGCAAATCCATGCCCGAAGGATGCCGTCGCCGATGCAAGCTTGCTCCAATGCTTGGGCAGAAGTGGCCGCGCACTTTCGGGAAGCTCAGTTGTCATGCGCTCAAGCAGGCCAACCTTTTTCAAGAATGCATGGTGATCTTCAATGCCAACCGCCAGCGCCATGCGCGCCGTACCAATATTGGATGAATGCGTGAACACTTCTGGCACAGTCAAAATCTTGCGCTGCGCATGGAAGTCGTTGATCCGCGCATTACCGATCACCAACGGAAACCGCGCATCAAAGCGCGAGTTCAAATTTACAACACCTGAATCCAGCGCCATTGCAAAGGTCACGGCCTTGATCACCGAACCAAGCTCATAAACACCGCTTGTCATCTTGTTCTGTTGATCAGCGGTGAGGCGCTTGTCCGGATCATTTGGATTGTAATCAGGCAGCGAAGCCATGGCGATAATTTCGCCCGAATGAATATCCATGACGATGCCACCGCCGGCCTTCGCCTTGAATTTCAGGATCGCCTTGCCAACTTCATCGGTCAGCGCATGCTGCACGCGAATATCAACCGAAAGCTCAGCAGGATGTGCCTGCCGCGTTTCCGGATCAGCCAACGAAGCCGTATAAATCGCTCCCTGATCGTCGAGGAATTTTTCAATCCCGGCAATGCCCTTGGTATCAAGATCGACATAGCCAACCAGATGGGCTGCAGTGCGCGCCAGTGGATATACCCGCCTGCGCTCATTCACAAAACCAATACCTGGCAAACCAAGATTGAAAACCGCATCGCGTTCTTCCGGTGAAACCTGTCGCTTCAGCCAAACGAAAGCACGTCCCGGTGCCGAAAGCTTTTTCGCCAAGGCTTTTGCATCGAGATCAGGCACAGTCGCGGTCAATGCCTCAACCGCCTCGTCGACATCCAAAATCTTGCGTGGATCAGCATAGAGTGATGCAACGGCAACATCGGTCGCCATCACAACGCCGTTGCGATCAATGATGTCAGGCCGCGGAATCTTGTCTTCGTGCTGCGCCAGCTCGCGGCTACGATCATCATTTGGCGCAAGTGCCACCGTCGCCACCATCTTCGCGCCAATCGCAAAGAACGAGCAGGCAAACACCAGACTCATCAGCCGCAGGCGATTTTGCCCCGGAAGCGCACAAGGCAATGGACTCGCGTTCTTGTTCTCAATCACACTCATCGCATCTTCTCGATAATGTCACCAATCGGATCGGTGTTTTGTGTTTCAAGTTTGATGATCGGTTCCGCCGGAACCTTATCCTTGATCTCGTCCATGGTGATCAATTGCGTCGCTTTCATCGGCACCACATCAAGCGTTTGCTCGGCCAATTCCTGCAATCGGTCAGGGCGAATGAGACTGCTCCATTCCGCCTTGGCAAATTTGATCGCTTCGCGCTCTTCCAGAATTTTGCGTTCAAGCTTGGTGATCTTCCGTTCAAGCCCGCGCGTTTGATGCTCAAGCGAATACGCAAAAAAGCCCGCCACCAAAACACAAAGCACCAGAAATGCGTTGAGAAGTTTCATGTCCCAAACTCCGAAATCTTGTCGTCAGGCCATGCCATCGCAGCCGTACGAACTGCCGCCCGCAATTTTGCAGACCGCGCGCGCGGATTGACATGTGCCTCATCCTCACCAGCCGCCAGCGCACCTTTTTCGATCAACCGAAAACTCGGCGCCTGCACATGCTGAACCTCAGGCAGGTACCGTGATTGCCCCTCAAGCTTGCCACTGCGCGAAGCGAGGAACCGCTTCACGATGCGATCCTCCAGAGAATGGAATGTCACCACAACCAACCTGCCATTCTCCTTGAGCGCGCGCTCTGCTGCCGAAAGCCCGCGCGCCAATTGCGCAAGCTCGGCATTCACAAAAATCCTGATCGCCTGAAATGTTTTCGTCGCAGGATGAATGCGGTCCTTGGCGCGCTGCGGCCCCGTTGCACGCTCCACTGCCCGCACCAAATCCAAAGTCGTCACCAACGGTGCCACTTCGCGCGCGGCTACAATCGCCCGCGCAATCGCGCGCGAACGTGGTTCATCGCCCAGCACAAAAATCACATTCGCAATATCATCCTGCTTCATCCGGTTGAGATGATCCGCAGCCGTTGGCCCATCAAGCGACATCCTCATATCAAGCGGCCCATCACGCATGAATGAAAAACCACGCTCCGCTTGGTCAATCTGCATTGACGAAACGCCAACATCAAAAACCACGCCGTCGACCTTCTCAACGCCCTGCCCCGCCAAAACTTCTTCGAGATCATCAAACGTTGCGTGCACCAGTGCCAATCGCCCGGCACTTTCGCGCACCAGATCAGCACCAGCAGCAATCGCTGTGGGATCACGATCAATCGCTATCACCTGCGCACCCGTAGCCAAAATCGCGCGCGTGTAACCGCCGGCACCAAACGTGCCGTCGACATAAACTTCATCCGCTTTCGGTTGAAGTTTCGCCAGCACCTCGCCCAGCATGACGGGCGTGTGCGGTTCCAAAGTTGCGATATGCGCCATTATCCGGCCAACAAAACTCATGATGAACAAGAGGTTAAGAAACAGCCGACAATGCGCCGGAGCATGTTAACAAATGGTTTCCATTGCGATTCAAATCGGGCCGTTTTCAGGCCCGAATGGTCAGCCCCCTGCTCAGCCCGTGATCGCTCGCCAAACCAGGGGATGCGCCTGTAAAGCCCCGTCTCGTGTGACCAGAAGGGCGTTTTCTGCTGCGGCAGTGGTCAGCAAGAGACGGTCAAATGGGTCACGGGTTGCAGGTTCGACAGATAACGGCGCGAGCACATGATCTTCAGTCATATGCAACTTGATCCCTCCTGCGGCCTCGACCATGCCAAGCAGGTGTTCAGGACGAACATTCAGGTGCAACTTGTTTAGTCTGGTCTTGATGGCAATCTCCCAAATCGACACGACCGATACCAAGAACGGATTCTTGCCAACAGCTTGCTCAAACAAGTCTGGCTCAGAAAAACCGCCGGGCTCATCAAACCGTGTCGTCAAGTCGATCAACACATTGGTATCGAGCAAAAACCTCAACGCTTGCCCTCATCACTGAACAGAAAATCCTCAGGCAGAGGGGCATCAAAATCTGGTGCAACCCAATTGGCAACGCGCGTGATGCCATGGGCCTGTTTATACTTGCGAAGCGCTTCCCAATTGATACCTTTGTGCGGAGGTTCATGCTTGAGGAGATCAACGACAGGCAATCCCGCGCGCGTGATCGTCACGCGCTCTCCCGCTTCCACGCGGCGCAAGAGTTCCGTCAGCTTGTTTTTGGCTTCCTTGACCGAGATGTCCATGCCTGCAATGTAGCTACCAGTAGCCACTTTGTCAATGCGGAGGAAAAGTGCCAGTTGGCCTGTAAGCCGGGTTTTGTCCACAAAACCAGCGGCAAGCCGCTGATATCGCTGGATAATCATTCATCTGGAGCGCCCGTCGCCGGACGCTTCACGCAACCCACCCGGATGGCGGGCCAGAACCCCTGAAAGTCCCTTCTTGCGAAGAGAGCCCTCGTGCCATCCCTATTCGGTCTTGCTCCCGGTGGGGTTTGCCCTGCCAGACCCGTTGCCGGATCCGCGGTGCGCTCTTACCGCACCTTTTCACCCTTGCTCCAGTAAACCGAAGCGGTTTGTTTTCTGTGGCACTTTCCCTGGGGTCACCCCCGCCGGACGTTATCCGGCACCGTTTTTCCGTGGAGCCCGGACTTTCCTCCCCCGCAACCCTTTCGGGCATTTGCAAAGGCGACTATCCAGCCAACTGGCCATTGGGCCATAGGGTGTGCTCGCAACAAAATCAACTTGCATTCCAGCCCACACGCCCCATCTTAACGCGCATGACCGAAACTTTCTCCCCGACAATGAAACCTGCGATGACCCAGGCCGAGCGCGCCAAGATCCTGAAGCGCCTCACCCGCATAGCACGGATCATGGATACAGCGATTGGTATCCCAGGCACGCGCTTTCGCATTGGCGCGGATTCCATCATTGGCCTGGTCCCCGGTGCAGGCGATCTCGTGACACTTGGCATCTCCGCCTATACTTTGATGCTCGCCGCGCGCGTTGGCGCACCAAAACCCCTGCTCGCCAAAATGGCCGCCAACATCGCTATCGACACCGGCCTTGGCTCAATCCCCGTGCTGGGAGACATCTTCGACATGTTCTTCAAATCCAACAGCCGCAACCTGCAACTGCTGCAAGACTATCTGAAAACCCAAAAGCCGATTTGAGCAAAAACAAAATTGATGTAGATAGCAGCCCATGAGAACGGCCCTGCTCACCGCAATGTTGATCGTCGCAACGCCTGCAATCGCACCTGCAATCGCCCAAGAGCGCGAATGGACGCTCGACACCAATAGCGACGACGAGGCCTACATGACCTATGGCGTCCCCGATACCGAGGACGTGGGCCTCAGCCTCTGGTGCAAGATCGGCAGTAACGCCTTGAACATCTTTGTACCCCGCTCCGGCTGGAAACCCGGCAGCAAGAACCCGATCGAGATAGCCATAACGGCAGCCTCGATAACCGACCGCGTCAAAGCCAAAATTCAGGATACGCAATCCGAAAAAATCTCGGTCGAAGCAACAGTAAAAACCACATCGCCCTTGGTCCAAGCCCTACCCCAAGCCGAACACATCGACATCGATACCGGAAAACACAAACTAATAGTCCCCCTCTACGACGCCCCCGTGTCCAACCTGTTGAGATTATGCAACGGCGGATAATGCAAAACGCCCGCAGAGCAGAGCTCGGCGGGCGTCGTGTTTGAGTGGCCTATTCGAATTACGAGAAGATGAAATCGTCGGCGTTGAGCTGTGCAACCGTGACACCGGAAAGCGTAACACTGCCATAGCCGTCAACCGAGATATGCGCACCAGCTGCCGTATCAACGGCCTTATAATTGACCGCCGTCGGATCGGTAACACCCTGGATCCACAGGCGATCCGTGCGGCCTGCACCCGCCCAGAAGTCGGTGATCACATCAGCACCGCCATTGAGGTTGAACACGAACACGTCGGCCCCTGCGCCACCTGTCAAGATGTCGTTGCCTTCATTGCCGTAGAGATAGTCGTTGCCGCCCATGCCGTTCAACGTGTCGACACCAAGGCCACCCGTCAGGCGGTTGGCCAGCGCATCGCCAGTGATCTTGTCGTCATAGATCGATCCCACGATATTTTCGACATTGGTCAGAACATCGCGCGAGGCTTCACCATATTGGTTCACGCCCGTCGTCAAATTGACGATCACGCGATCCCAAGAGTCTTCGTAGGTCACGGTGTCGATGCCGTTGCCACCGTCGACGAAATCATAACCGCCGCCCGTTGCAAAGTAGTCGTTGCCATCAAGGCCATAGAGCTTGTCTTCGCCAGACATGCCAGTGATGCGGTTGTTGCCAGCGTCACCAGTCAGCACGTCAGCGAAAGCCGAGCCTGAAAGATTTTCGATGTAGATCAACTGGTCGCCCTCGGCATCGCCATAAAGGCCAGTGCCGCGCGTCAAGCTGACATCAACACCAACAGCGGAATGGCGATAGTCTGCCGTGTCAACACCAACGCCGCCATCAAGATAGTCAGCACCAGCATCACCAGTCAGACGGTCATTGCCGAGTTCGCCCCACATCTTGTCATTGCCAGCGCCACCGAGCATTGCGTCATTGTCGTCGCCGCCGTAAAGTGTGTCGACCCCGTCGCCACCTTCCATACGGTCTGCTCCAGCACCGCCGTTCATCGCGTCGTCGCCAGCACCGCCGAGCAGCTTGTCGATACCATCGCCGCCGATCAACGTGTCATTGCCTTCGCCGCCGTCCAGCAGTTCATCGCCAGCGCCGCCGTCGAGCAGATCGTTGCCGAGACCGCCGTTCAGCGAGTCATTGCCGGCGCCGCCATAAAGCTTGTCATTGCCGCTTCCGGCCTTCAACGTGTCAGCACCATTGCCACCGTCGATGACGTCATCACCATCGCCTGTATCAAGAATGTCATCGCCGTCTTCGCCGTAAAGCTGATCAAGGCCAAGGCCGCCCGAAAGCGTGTCATTGCCAGCGCCACCGCGCAAGATGTCATTGCCATCACCACCGAGAAGCTTGTCAGCACCATCGCCGGCATTCAAAATGTCATTGCCAATGCCACCGTCGAGCAGGTCGTCGCCAGCGCCACCAATCAATGTATCGTCACCAGCTTCGCCATAAAGCTCATCATTGCCGCCGCGACCATCCAGCAAATCGTTGCCAGCACGACCCCAGAACTTGTTGGCACCTTCCGTGCCCCAAAGCTTGTCCGCGATGTTGCCACCGATCACATTTTCTATGTTGACAAAAGTGTCACCCCAATTGTTGCGACCCGTCGCGAGATCGATTTCCTGGGCGTAAACATCAAGCGGGATAACATCGGACTGGAACGTATCTTCGCCATCGCCACCATCATAGAGATCGCCAGTATCGGACCATTCGACGATGAACGTGTCGTTGCCAGCACCGCCATACATCTTGTCATTGCCAGCGCCGCCAGTGATCATGTCATCACCAGCACCACCATAAATCAAGTCCTGGCCAGTACCACCGTCGATCGTGTCATTGCCGGCATCGCCGTTGATCAGATCATTGCCGCCCTGGCCGAAAATCTTGTCGTTGCCATTGCCGCCGTTGAGAGTGTCGTTTCCATCGGCATTGCCTGAAGTCGCGGCCACGAGTGCTGTTGCATCAAACGGTGCCGTGTTGGCCGCCTTCACATCAATCTGCTTGCCGTTGACGACAAGCTTGTGTGTGCCAAGATTTGGGCTCGGCACGTAAACTTCTGTATTGGGCGGAATGGTGATGGTGATCGTCACACCGCCATTGTTGCCTGAACCTTGCGAAGCTGATTGAACCACTGCAATCGTCGTCGCGACATCTGAGTCATTGCGAACCCGCCAAACGCTTTGACCATTGTATTGACCCATCGATGTCAGTTGGAGACCCGAATTCGTGCCGCTGGAACCAGTCCACACAGCAGAAGCAAAGCCCTGCCCTGTGAACATTTCAGCAAAGCTGGCTTGTCCATCACCATAAATAACATCGTCGCCATCGTTGCCGTGAATGGTATCAGCACCACCAAGACCATGAAGCTCATCCGCCAATGCGCTACCGTTGATCGTATCGGCCAAGACCGATCCGCGCAGCAATCCACCAGTGGTTTTGGAATTATAAATGGGCATAGAACACTCCTCGTTGGGACCGTTCTAGTGCCCCGTTCTTTACGAGAGGCTTTCGGAGATAGCTAAAATTGAATGAACCAGCTGATTGCCGTCACAGTGGTAAACGAGCAGTTAGGCAAACCCGAAAAATAAAAACTACTGCGCCGTCACAGTCACCGTGTCTTCACTCTCCATCTGCATGGAAAGCGAAAGCCCGGCAGACTCAGCAAGTATCTTGGAATAATACGGCTGCACCAAACGCGCATCGAGGTTTTCCATCTCGACTGATCCTGTCAGCACATCAGCCGTTGGCATCGGCAATTTGGCGCGCTCGCCTTTGGCTCTGACAACAAAATTGCGACCTTCAGCTGTTACTGTCACCAAACCACCACGCGGAATGCCAGACATGGCAAGCAGCAACATGTTGAGCAAAAGCTTGACTTCAGCCTTCGGACGATTTTCGCGCGGCGCCTTCCAATCAAGCTTGATTTTCTCGTCACCAACAAAGGCAATCGCCGTTTCGCCAGCTTCACCCATATCTATATGTGCACCCGCAGAACCCGATGCACCAAACGCAATACGGCAGAATTTCAATTTGGCAGTGGCAGTCTTCGCCGAAGAGCGCACCATATCAAGCGCCGTTGCTTTAAGTTCTGCATCAGTTTCGGGATCATCCATCAGCTCCAGGCCATTGGCGATGGCACCCACCGGAGAAATGATGTCGTGACACACGCGCGAACACAGCAAAGCTGCAAGGTCGAGATCGGACAGGCGCATGAATTCCCCTTTAAGTTTTGATTCGTCTTGGTCTTTTATCAAAACGCTGAAAACTTGCACGGTCCGAATAAGTTTGCTTAGCAGGCGCATATGACATGCCCCGTGCCCTCATCAGAAATCGCAACGCTTCTAAAAATTGCCGAGGCCGCTGGCAACGCGATCATGGAAATTTACAACAGCGACTTTTCGGCAACGCTGAAGCAAGACGAGTCTCCCGTAACCGCAGCCGATGTCGCCGCTGAAAACATCATCCTGCCAGCGCTCGCCAAACACTTCCCTGAAATCCCGGTGATCTCGGAAGAACAAGCAGCAGCAGGCCACGTGCCAAAAATCGCAGGCACATTTTTTCTGGTCGATCCCCTTGATGGCACCAAGGAGTTCATCAATCGCAACGGCGAATTCACCGTCAACATCGCACTCATCAAAAACGGCAAACCCGCACTTGGCGTGATTTACGCACCCGCTATTGGAGAAATGTTCTGGGGAGAAGTTGACAACGGCGCAGGCTTTCAGACATTCAAAGGTGAATGGCAAGCCTGCACCGTGCGATGTGCCAGCAGCGAAGGCATGTCGGTCATTGCCTCTCGCTCACATCGCGACGCAACAACAGACGACTATCTTAGAACCATCAAAGTGAAGGACTTCACAGCAGCTGGCTCATCGCTGAAATTCTGCCGTCTCGCCCAAGGCCAAGCCGATCTTTATCCCCGCTTCGGCCGCACCATGGAATGGGACATCGCGGCAGGCCACGCCATCCTCGCAGCTGCAGGAGGCAGCGTCACGCAACCAGACGGCAGCCCCTTGACCTACGGCAAGCCCACTCTGGACAACCCGGGCTTCATCGCCAGGGGCAATGCCACCCCCCCCTGATCACTCGTAAAATGAACCTGCCGAACCGGTAGCAAAGCCTTCGTTCCGACTTTCGCGCAGTACGCCAAAATCAACTTTCGCTGCGCTCTTTTGCAAATCATTAACCAAAGCGAAAGATTGGTCGCCCTAAAATCATTATTAACCGTTTCAGGCCGCAACTCTGCCCCGATTGGGTGCGAGTCAGGGGCCGGTTAGTTATGGCACTTTATGGGGTTACCAAGATGCGCACATCGAAAATTGTTCTTGCCGTTACTCTCGCCCTTGGATTCTCAAATCTGGCGCAGGCTGCAGAAATCCAGACCAACAGCATTTCAAAACGCGAACGCCGAGGTGCGAGCACCTTCTCAAACGAAGAGATCGCAGCCCAAGGTCATCAATTCTTCGGCAAGACCAGCCGTGGTGTAGCCAACGCAATTGAATATGTGTTCCAGAGCAAAGGCGAACCATCGGCCTATATCGTCGGCGAAGAAGGCGCGGGCGCCATTGTCGGCGGCCTTCGCTATGGCGAAGGCACGATTTATTACAAGAACGGCACCACCGAGCGGATTTTCTGGCAAGGCCCTTCGATTGGCTATGATTTTGGCGGCAATGGCTCGCGCACCATGGTTTTGGTCTATGGCTCGGAAAGTCCGGAAGACCTCCACGCCCGCTTTGGTGGCGTCGAAGGCTCTGCCTATCTCGTAGGCGGCATTGGCGTCAATTTCCAGAAGCGCGGAGCAATCACACTCGCCCCAATTCGCACAGGCGTGGGCGCTCGCATTGGCGCAAACATTGGTTATCTCAAATACTCAGCCAAGCCGACCTGGAACCCCTTCTGAGGAGTTTACGCTGGCAAATTTCGTTCTGTTCAAACATGGTTAATTCAGGCTAAGGCAGTTTCAACCTTGGTCAACGCGTGAACATGTCCCAGTCCGAACCCCTCCTCCTGATAGCCCTTGGCGCAGCACTTGCTCTGATTTTCGTGATTATTTTTTCACGCGGGCTCTGGGAAATTGCTGTGCGCGTCATGCGCCAGCGCCGCGAAAACGAAGTGGCACCCAACATCATCGCGCTTGAAGCCCAGCGTGACAAATTGCGTGCCGAACATGCGATGATGGAATCCCGGATGGAAACCACCGTCGCGGAAACCAAAGCCAAAATGGCCGAGCAATCGGCCGAGGTGTCGCGAACGCGTAACGCCATGATGGAATTGCAGCAAGAGCTTGCCGATCGTGATCGCCAGCTGGAAGATCGCGCCCGCGATATGACGTTGCTTGCAGAAAAACTGGTCGAAGCTGAATCCCTTGCTGAAAGCCGTGCCAAGGCATTGAAGGAACTGGATGAACAACTTGGTAACAAGACCCAGGACGAAAGCAATCTGCGGGGTGAAATCGCAAGGCTCCAGATGGAATTGGCGGCGGCAGGAGATTTACCCGCACCTCTGCATCACGCATCCGTGATTGCACACACAACTTCCCTGCCCTTCACACAAACCGATTTCCCGGTACCAACCGTAAGGCCGGAAGGCACCCCGATGGCAACGGTACCAACATCGCCGCAGTCTTCTTTGCAGGATGTCATCGAACAGGCCCGAAAAGCCATGCAGGAACGCGAAATTACGTCTGAGCCTACAACGGGTTCGCGGACCAAGGTGTTGCGCAAATCGACAGGCGGTGGCTTGGGAGCAATCACTGAGCGCCTCAAGGCAATGCATCGCACCAATGGTGCCTGAAACCGCAAATCAAAGTTAAAATTAACTGTAACTTCCAAGTAACTTGTGGAAAATTTGAACTAAATCACAATTTGCGCTACACTGCCCACTTGGGCGGCATCATTTTTCTGTGTGTGTGTGGTGAGTGAGTTGCAAATGACGATGAATGAAATTGAGCAAATCGTGGTCTTGGCCCGCAAGGGCGCAAAGGTCTTGTTTGGACGTGATCATACTGGCCGTCAGAAGGTAAAAGTCAAACATGGCTTGTTTGGGTTACAGACAAAACGCCTGAACTGTGAGCCTTCTGAAATTGAAATACTGAAGCGCCGCCTCAGCGAAATGAATATCGCCTGAAGGCTATTTCGTCCTGACGCGCAGCACGATTGCCTTGCGACCCACATCAACAACGATGAGTTCGTTTTCCGTGGTCACCAAAAGCTGACCATCCTGCATCGTGCTTGAAAGTACTTTGGCTCCCTGTAGTCCCAGTTCAATTTCTGGCGTGGTCGCAACTGCAACCTTGCGCGCCGATGCTTTCCAGATCACCGCCGCAATAAAACCGAGAAACAACAGGACAAGTACGATCCCCATGCTGTAGACGAGCCGCAGCAGCGCCTTGGGCGTTGCCTGGACCTCTTGCCCATCGGTTTTTAATTCTGTGTCAGACACACCAATTCTCCTCAACGCAACAACTGAAGAAGCCAACAGGCTGGACCGATTTTTGGCCAGCCAGTTCGCCGACATCAGTCGAGCCCGCTTCCAGCGCCTTATTGCAGAGGGCCACGTCAGCGTCGAGGGAGAAACGATCACCGATGGTGGCCATCGCCTGAAGCCCGGTCAACGCGTCGATGTGACACTTCCTCCTGCCTTGCCCGCCGAACCAAAAGGCGAGGCGATTGAACTTGCCATCATCTACGAGGACAAGGATCTTATCGTCATCGACAAACCCGTAGGCCTCGTCGTTCATCCTGCGGCCGGCCATGAAAGCGGAACTCTGGTCAACGCTTTGATCGCGCATTGCGGAAATTCGCTCTCCGGCATAGGCGGAGTAAAGCGCCCCGGCATTGTGCACCGCATCGACAAGGACACATCAGGTCTTCTCGTGGTCGCCAAGAATGACGCAGCCCACCAGGGTCTCTCAGAACAGTTTGCAGCTCACGGGCGTGACGGTCGCATGGAGCGGGAGTACCTCGCCTTTGTCTGGGGCACACCTGATCGGCCACAGGGAACAATCGATACAGGCATCGACCGCGCACCACACAACCGCCAAAAGATGGCGGTAAGCCGCAAAGCAGAGGCACGGCGCGCGATCACACATTTCAAGATCGAGGAAAAATTTTTCGTCACTTCACTTTTGCGTTGCATTTTGGAAACGGGACGCACCCACCAGATACGTGTGCATATGGCGCATATCGGCCATCCACTTTTGGGCGATGCGGTCTATGGCGCGGGCTTCAAGGCCTCGCTTTCGACCTTAAGTGAAGCGCAAAGAAGATCCGTCAACACATTGAAAGGTCAGGCACTTCATGCAACGGTGCTGGGCTTCGACCACCCCCGCACCGGAAAGCACCTGCGCTTCGAAACTCCCCTCCCCCAAAACCTTGCAGAGCTACGATCACAACTTCAACACATTGAGCCTTATCAATCCACCAAGCTCACAAGAGCGTAAAAGATATGTAATTGGTTTGGTGACTTTAAATTCTGAAACGGCTCCCTATATGTGTCGGTAAGAATTTGAGTACTGGGTACGAGCGAGGAAAAAATGGCAAAATCAGCAGTTCCGATGATCCTTGAAGGCGAAGGCAGCCTGCAGCGTTACCTGCAGGAAATCCGATTGTTCCCGATGCTGACGCCAGAAGAAGAATACACATTGGGAAAACGGGTTCGCGAACACGGTGATCGCGAAGCCGCGGAGCGCATGATCACCAGTCATTTGCGCCTCGTGGCCAAGATTGCGATGGGCTATCGCGGCTATGGCTTGCCAATTGGCGAAGTCATTTCCGAAGGCAACATTGGCCTCATGCAGGCCGTCAAGAAATTCGAACCCGAAAAAGGGTTCCGTCTCGCGACTTATGCAATGTGGTGGATCAAGGCATCGATCCAGGAATATGTTTTGCGGTCGTGGTCGCTCGTGAAGATGGGCACAACTTCGAGCCAGAAAAAGCTGTTCTTTAATCTGCGCAAACTGAAGAGCCGCATCAACGCACTTGAGGAAGGCGATCTTCGTCCCGATCAGGTAAAGCTCATTGCCAAGAAACTTGGCGTGCCTGAGCAGGATGTTGTGTCAATGAACCGCCGCCTTAGTGGTGATGCGTCATTGAATTCGCAATTGCGTGCCGATGGTGATGGCGATGGCGAATGGCAGGATTGGCTGGTCGACGATACTGACAGCCAGGAAACCGTGATGGTGCGCAACGAAGAGGCCGGCCTTCGCAACGGCATGTTGTCTGAAGCTTTAACCAAGTTGGACGAGCGCGAGCGCCGCGTCATCGAAGCCCGTCGCCTGCAAGAAGATCCCGCAACGCTTGATGACCTCTCAAAGGAGTTCAGCGTCAGCCGCGAGCGTATCCGCCAGATCGAGGTCAAAGCTTTCGAGAAACTTCAAAAGGCCGTGCGCAACGCGGCCCAGAAAGCAATCGCACCAAAGCCGTCGCAGCTTACCCACGCAGGGGCTTAGTAAAGCCCCTGCTCAGGCTTTCCGGCTTGCGGTGAAATATTGGTCCTGACTTCAGGCCCCACGAATATCTGCACGGCGTAAAGGACTCCGTCGCGTGTTGCGATGCCTGTAGCCACTTCAACATAGTCACGGCTCAACATCTGCTGGCGGTGCGCTGAACTCTTCTTCCATTGCATCACGACATCACGCAATTTTTCGTCCATGCTGAGCTTGGTGCGCCTCACTCGCGCTGCGTTTTCACCAAGGCGCGGCAAAAACAATACGCCTGGATTCAGTGAGCGCATCCGGGATTCGAAATCCTTGCCCGAACTGGAGCGGTGCTCCATCCGGCCACGCACCAAAAGATCAGCGGCATGCGCGCGCGCTGCATCTGCATATTTGCTGCTTGCACCAAGCGCCCTCAGTCCTTTGGCCTTACGCTCAGAGTTTATCAGCCTGAGCAGAATCACTTCTGAAGCGCGATCAAACGCGACTTCCCCCGGCGGTGAATGTGCCAATCGGTAAACAAACGCCGAATATGACTCTGCAGCTGCAGAATTTTCCGGGAAGATCGCCACTCCCGAAATTCCAAAAATCAACGCTAAGCCATTGAAAAGTTTGGACCAAGTGATCGAATTAGTCAAAGTCTACACCTTTCTGCAACCGAACGAGGCCAAAGTTTCGGCAGTCGGGGTTTACGATTTCTTTGCTTTTGCGGCTTTATTCCTTTGATACAAATGACTCAAACCGCGGACGCGGTGGTTTCACGTCACAAAGGGCTCTTAAGATAAGGCAATACCGTGACGTCGACAAAGCTGAAACAGGAACTTGACAAGCTCAAGGCGGAAAAACGCCAGCTCGAACGTGACGTGGAGCATTTGCGTCGCCATGATGTTTTGACTGGACTGTTGACCAGACAGGCGTTCCTTTCGATGATTCACGAACGAATGACAAAATGCCTGCCCGAAGAGAATTCAGGCGTCATGATTGAAATCGGCTTCAAAGGCCTGCCGCAAGTCACAGGCTCTTTGCGCCGCCACGTATCTGACTATGTGCTTTCGGCAGTCGCTGCTCGTCTCAACATGCTACAAGGCGAAGACTATTTCCTTGGCAGAATAGACTATTGGGTTTTTGGTATATTTATCCCTGACCTGAAAGATCCGCTTGTCGCACTCTCACGCGCCAAGAAATATGTCGATTTACTCTCCGAGCCGATTGACTGGATTGACAGCACTATCAAATTCGAAGTGTCCGCTGGTGTCGCACTTTGCTCGCCCGATGTAATCGATGCAGCAAACTTGCTGGAGCGCGCCGGTCTTGCGTTGAAGTCAGTCGGAGACAAGGGCGGGCCACGTTACGCATTCTTCAATCCCGTCTTGGCCCAACAAGCAAAACACCGCGAAGATGTTTATTCCCTGGTCGTCAAGGGAATCGAGAACCACTGGTTTCGCCTCCAGTATCAACCTGTCTTCGAGGCAGTTGACGGAAAGTTATCCGGCTTTGAAGCCCTGCTGCGCATGCATCACCCCGAGCGCGGCGTAATTCCACCCGGCGATTTCGTACCAGTTGCCGAAGAAACGGGTCTCATCGCCAAACTTGGCGCATGGGCCTTGATGGAAGTCTGCAAAACCGCTGTCGATTGGCCAAGCCATATTGTGGCGGCAGTCAATATTTCACCTGAACAGTTCTATACCGGAACGCTGTTGACTGATGTCCACAATGCGCTCGCTGTTTCAAGTTTTCCCCCATATCGGCTTGAAATCGAAGTCACTGAAAGCACAATGCTCAAAGATAGTGACATCGTGTTGCAGCAGATCAAAGCCTTGCGTGAATTAGGTTGCTCGGTAGTTCTGGATGACTTTGGTACGGGCTATTCCAGTCTCAGCTATTTGTGGAAATTTCCGTTTTCGAAACTGAAGATCGATCGCTCATTTGTGCAAACAGCTGAGACCAATCCGGCAGTACGCGGTGTAATGAAATCGATCATCAACCTGGCTGCAAATCTTGGGCTGAAAACAACAGCCGAAGGGATTGAGACCCAAGGTCAAGCAAAACTCGTGCGCGACTATGGTTGTGATTCAGTCCAAGGCTACCTCACCGGACGCCCCGCAGATCCAACCGAACTTGCAGCGATCATTCTCAAGGATTTCACCGAACATTTGCGCGAAGACCTGCCGTTGGTCGAGGCGATAGCCCAGGCAAGTTGATCAATCCGCAAACGGATCGCGCATCAGGATTGTGTCTTCGCGTTCGGGCGAAGTTGACAGCAGCGCGACCGGGCATTCGATCAGCTCTTCAAGATAGCGCACATATTTGACTGCCTGTGCTGGCAGCGCCTGCCACGACCGCGCACCCGCCGTCGTATCGCTCCAGCCCTCAATGGTTTCATAAATTGGCACTACGCGCTTTTGCGCTTCTTCAGATGCAGGCAAATGATCAATGCGTTTTCCATCGAGCGTATAGCCAACGCAAACGTTGATCTCCTTCAAGCCATCGAGCACATCAAGCTTGGTCAGTGCTATGCCTTGAATACCGGATGTCTTGATCGCCTGTCGCACCATCACCGCATCAAACCAGCCGCACCGGCGTTTGCGGCCCGTCACGGTGCCAAATTCCCGCCCGCGCTTGCCGATGTATTCGCCGATATCATTCTGCTGCTCGGTCGGAAACGGACCAGACCCCACACGCGTTGTGTAGGCCTTGGCAATGCCCAGCACATAATTCACCGCCGATGGCCCCATGCCAGAGCCTGAAGCAGCAGATGATGCAACTGTGTTGGACGATGTCACAAACGGATAGGTGCCATGATCAATATCGAGCATTATGCCTTGCGCACCTTCGAACAAAATGCGCTTGCCCGCGCGCCGCGCTTCATCAAGCAGCATCCACACAGCATCTGCATAAGGTAAAATTTTCGGCGCAATTTCTGCAAGCTCAGCCCGCACAGTTTCAGCCTTGATCTCAGGCTGCCCCAGTCCACGGCGAATGGCATTGTGGTGGGTGAGCAGGCGATCAATTTTCACGCCGATGTTGGCAAGGTCAGCGAGATCATTCACGCGAATGGCGCGGCGCCCAACCTTGTCCTCATAGGCAGGACCAATGCCACGACCTGTGGTACCGATCTTGCCTTCACCCGCTGCGGCTTCGCGCATCTGGTCAAGCTCACGGTGCAGTGGCAAAATCAAAGTGGCATTTTCGGCGATGCGTAGATTCTCGCGGCTGATAGCAACGCCTTCAGCAGAAATTTTCGCAATCTCGGCAACCAGTGCCCACGGATCAATCACAACACCATTGCCGATCATCGCGCGTTTGCCAGGTCGCAGAATGCCCGAAGGCAGAAGCGACAGCTTGTAGGTCACGCCGTCAATGACGAGTGTGTGGCCGGCATTGTGACCACCCTGAAAGCGCACCACAATATCGGCACGCTCCGAGAGCCAATCGACAATCTTGCCCTTGCCTTCATCGCCCCATTGCGCCCCAACCACCGCCACATTGGCCATCTGTATCTCCTGATCAGAAAACAAAAAACGGCCCCGAAAAATTCCGGAGCCGTTGCAGTCCCATAAAGGAAGATTGCTAGTCTGCCAAACCAATCTTCAGCTTTTCCGGCAGGGAAATTTTATACCCCGTGCGAATGGTCTTTTCCTCTTTTGAATCAAGCTCTAACGTCCAGGCCATGACGCCACGCCGCTTCTTGTAATCCTTGGTTGTTGGTGGCGTTTGGTCACGCAACGCCTCCACCGTCACATCTTCACGCGCCGAAAATGGCATGCGGTCAATCACCGTTACGGAAGCTTGGTCAGTGTGGAGATTTTTTACCACGATGTCCCAGCCGCGCTCTTCGGTGTTAGACGATGTGAGAATTCCCTCCTCACCCGAAAGCCGCTTCACTTCCTTGCGCTCGACCTGCACAAGATCATCCGCACCAAAACCAAGCGATGCCTCTTGCCCCGGACTGAGCAGAGGCAACACGCCCTGCCCCACATAAGTTCCATCACGATAAAGATTGACCTGCCCTGGTAACAGTGGACCCTGCTCCGTCAGCATGAAATTTGCTGTGAGATAAGCTGCAAGATCAAGCCTTGGTGACACCAGTGTTTCCAGTTTCGCTTTCAGACTGTCAGATGCAATTCGCACCCGTTTGTTCTGCCCGGAATTGTCAACGCTGACACGACCCGCGATAACATAATTGGCTTGGAAGCCTGCCATTTCGACAAGGGCCTGACGCTGCTTTACAAATTGATCTACAAGTGCCGGTTTTTCTGGTGAAGCCGACATTGCCTCGGGTTCAACAACACTCAACGCGCCATCCGCACTCGTTTCGTCTAAGTCTCGCTTTGATTCATACCTTTCTTGCAATCGCAATTGCTCTTCATCAAGTTCCGGCACACTGGTCATCCCATTCGGCCTTGCAGTGGAGAGCGTCAGCAGCACGCCATCCCAACTCTCCGCCGTGGATTGCGTCACGGCAGCACGACGAATGATTTCAAGATCAGATAACTCGCCAGCCTTCATCGCGACTTTCAACTTCGCATCATAGAGCGGCTGCCAGCTTGCTTGCCACACGCGATAGCCGATCTTGAACTGCGCCGAAGTCTCGCGCGCTGCCGCCACATGCACTGTGATCTGCGATTGCGAAACCGCATTGGGTGCTGTCAGCGCAAGCTTCTGCTGCAACTCCGCCACGTCCTTGTCGATCACACTTTGCCGCAGACGCGCTGCGTGGCTCTCCTTGGCAATCAGCGAAAGCCTCTGCCCCACCACATCAAGTAAACCACCAACGGCAACACCATCAATCGGCTTCACTTGCTCTGGCGCAGGTGTGACTTGCTTGTCCGCCATGCTCAACAAAAACTGCCTCTGCGTTGCAAGATCAGCAATCGTCTGGTCAAGCAATGATCGCTCCTGCCCCAGCATCTCAATCTGGGCTTCAAGCGTTTTGCGCTCAGCCTCTGGTGCGGTAACAACCATCGGCTTCACATCAATCGAGGCAATTTCAACCGCATCACCGCTCAGCCCTTCAACACGAATGGACGCAGGATCAATATCACCCGGCACATTTTTCAAGACGAGCTCATGCTCACCAGCAGGAACCGTCAAACCACCGGCGCGAAACACATCGGCTCCCTGCGGATAAACAGTGACTGCATCAATCTTCGCGTCAAACGGCAGGCTTGCGGCCGTGGCACTCAACGAAGTTGCTGCCAAAAGTACGAATGCAAGTGCGTGTTTCATTTTACTTCCTCCGAAATGAATTCCCGGAGTGCACACAACAAACAGATTTCGGCGGATTGACGCTCGCATTGTGGCAGAAATAACATGGTTGACGAAGCATCGCTGAAACTGCTCACTGCGGACAAAACCCAACGGAGCCTCCAATGCTGAAGCGCCTCACATTCTCTGCTGCAACCCTCTTCTGCCTCACCACCACTGCCTGGTCGCAAGCAGCCCAACCCGAAGCCGACCGCATCAAGGCCGCATTAGAAAAATACGTTGGCAAGGAACCCGGTGTGCTCAGCGTTACAGCCAAGGGTGATGCCTACGAGATAAAATTTGACGTCAATCCACTTGTAAAAAAGATGGCCCAGTTCATCTCGGGTGATGTGCCCGCGTTTATCTACACATTGAAGCCACAGGCCGACGGGAAGTGGCAAATCGATTCCGACGCGCCTTTATCCATCGCAATGAAAACACCTGCAGGCGACAGCTTCGACTACAAGGCCGAACGCATCACAAGCCGGACGATCTTCGATGAAGTCAACCAGGCTGTGCTCGACGGCGATTTTTCCGTTACAAACTACGCGAGCAATCAAAACCAGACGGACCCTGCTTCAGGTACATCGAACAAAGTCAGCGTCAAGATCGCATCAATGTCCGGAAAGACCACTGGCAAAGTTGTTGCCCCCGGCATCGCAGACTTGAACAGCACCGTTGCGCTTTCGGGACTGTTCCAGGACATGTCATTCAGTGGGCTGGCTGCTGCCAACGTACCTCCTGTCCAACTTTCAATGACAAGCGCTGGCGGCAAGTATGTCGCGGATTTGTCAAGCGCGCGCACCACCGGCATCTATGCCCTTGTCGCATGGTTCATTGCCCATCCGGAAAAAGAACTGGTCGTCCGCGACCAACAAATGATGAAGGACACCATTCGCGCGGCACTTCCGCTGTGGGATCAACTGAAGTCAAGCTCCGACTTCGAAACGATTGATATTGTCTCACCAATCGGCAAGTTCACAATGAAGAATTTCGGTGGCGCACTCAATGCGTCCGGCTTGAACAAGACTGCAAATGTGCAGTTCGCCATGTCTTTCGCAGGATTATCAATTCCATCAGGTTTGCTCCCCACATGGTCAAACGATTTGATGCTCAAGGACATGAAACTTGATGTCGCTGTTTCCGGTTGGGACGCTGAAACAGGCATTGCACATGTGCTCGAAAAACTGGATCTGCAAAAAGATCCTCCATTGTCTGATGCCGAGTGGGCGGTTGCTGTGACAAAGTTTGCACCCAGTCCGATCAAATTCAAGATCAACCCTTCGGAATTGGTTGGTGGCGTTTCCACCATCAAATACAGTGGCGATTTCAGTTACGAAGGCCAGAAGTTTTCCGGTGAAATGCAAATCACGCAGGACGGTTTCGACGCAATGTTTGAAAAAGTGCAAGCAGCAGCCGCATCGGATCCGCAAGCTGTTCAACTCGCACAAGGCCTGATTGGCGCGAAAGGCCTGGGCAAAGCTGATGGCAAAGGGGGCTACGCTTGGACCATCGCGGTGGCCCCAGATGGTAAAGTAACTGTTAACGGAATTGATGTCACCAAATTGTCAGGTAACCCTTGATACCCTTTGAACATTGCTCGTAATCCCGAGCATTGTTCGTGCTGATGCGGGCGGCCATCGCACCAGTAAAAGGAAGAGTTAAATGACTGATTCAGTATTGTCGCGTCGTAAAGCCCTTATGCGTCTTGGTACGGTTGCAGTTGCAGCCTATGCCGTTCCTACAGCGTTGACCATCACAACAGCGCAAGCCAAAAAGGACGGTAGCTCAGATAGTAGCAGCGATAGCTCGCCATCTGCTCCGTCGGCGCCATCAGCACCTTCGGCAGCATCGTCGCCTACGCCCGATGCGCCTCCACCAACGCCGCCAGCTGGTGATAGCGGTGGTGTTACCCCTGCTCCAGCAGCAGCGAGTGTTGCTTCTGCCGACGACTCTGGTGGACAGCGTCAACGCCGTCGCCGCAACCGCGGTGGACGGACGCTGGTCGATCTGCTGACCGGAAACTAAAACAAAAAAAGACTTGGGAGGAAAACATGGGTCGATGACCACTTGGTCGTCGGCCCGTTTTGTTGCAAGTTGAGGCGACATGGCACGTCCCGCAAAAATACGTATTGTTTTCGGCAAGTCTGGATGGACAATCGATTTCGTCAACTGTGACGAAGTCGTAGAAGGTGTCATCAACGTCCTTCAAGGTTGGAAGATTCGTCGAAGCCCAAGGACGTCGGCAACACCAACCGCAACGATCACACACAACTCCGACGGCACGTGGCACTGGGAAGCCATGAAGAAATACAAGCCACGCTTTTGGGACGAGCGCCCGCCGAAAGACTCTTTGCGTGTGGTCAACGATATTCATGACGTCGCCATCTACTGGCACATCGACGAGAACCCGAACGACCTTTGCCTGCACGCTGCGTCTGTTCAAATCGGCAAAGGCCTCGTCATATTTCCCGCGCTGCATCAAGCGGGAAAATCAACATTGATGGCCGCCCTGTCAGCGCAAGGCCAACGCGTATTCGGCGATGATGTGTTGGTGCTGCGGCGCGGGCGCGGCATGGCATTGGGATTTCTCACACGACTGCGCGTGCCGCTTCCGGAAAAACTAAGCAAGAATCTTCGCAACTACATCATGTCCCATCAAGCCTTGGCCAATGAGAAATGGATTTCATTAAAGCCCGAAAATCCCGTGCCGTTCGGCGAAACCAAGTCCATCGCGGCATTTGTTTTGCTGGAACGCAGAGCCAGTGGTCGCGCAAAACTCGAACCCGTGCGAGATCTCGATGTTCTGAAACGGCTGATTGCGGACAATTTTGTTCGCATCATTCCCCTGCCCCAAGTGTTCAATCGCCTTTATCGAATTTGCACGAAAAGCCAAAAATTCCGCCTCACCTATTCCAATCCCGATGACGCAGCACGCCTCCTTATCAAGGAGTTCAGCTGATGCCGCTCCGCTACGGCCACCAACCGAAAATCACCACGCGCATCGTCGATGGTGAAGCCTTCGTGATTTCACAACATCTGATCAAGCATCTCAATCAGGTCGCGTCCATCATCTGGCTATCGCTTACCAAGCCCGCTACCGAACGCGAGTTGATCGAAATCCTGCAGACAGTTTTTCCGGAACAATCAGCCCAAATCCTGCGCAAAGACATTCGCAATGTCCTGCACCACTTGATCAACGATGGCTTTGCAGCGAAACTCAGAACTTGAGCGTTTTCACCGACTGCACGTTGGGCACTTTTGATACGGCCCACACGAGAGAGTCCGGAACTTCGCCATCAACCTCGACAAGGCAGATCGAATTGCCACCCGCTTGCTCGCGTCCCAGGTGGAACGTTGCAAGGTTGACATTGGCATTGCCAAAAATCGTGCCGAGTGCGCCAACAAATCCAGGCTTGTCATTATTGGTGATGTAAAGCATCGACGGACCAAAATCGCTTTCCATCTCAATGCCCTTGATCTGGATGATGCGCGGCTTGCCATCGGAGAACACCGTGCCCGCAACCGCGCGCTCATATTCAGCCGTCTTCACCGTCACACGAATATAAGTGCCGTAGGCACCGCGGCGCGACTGCTTGGTCTCATCCACCTTGATGCCGCGCTCTTTCGCAACAATCGGTGCCGACACCATGTTGACGGTGCCCAGCTGCGCTTCAAGCACTCCAGCCAAAGCCGCTGCTGTCAACGCGCGCGTGTTCATCTCGCCAACATCGCCAGCATATTCAATCGTGATGCCAGTAATCGACTTGTCGGTGAGCTGCCCGGCAAAGCTGCCAAGCTTGCGCGCAAGGTTCACAAATGGCGTGAGCTTTGGGGCTTCTGCGGCAGAAATCGACGGCATGTTGAGCGCATTCGAAACCGCTCCACGCACAAGGAAATCTGCCATCTGTTCAGCAACTTGCAACGCGACATTTTCCTGCGCTTCGCCAGTCGAAGCACCAAGATGCGGCGTGCAGATCACATTTTCCATGTTGAACAGCTTGTGGTTCGTCGCAGGCTCAACTTCAAACACATCGAGTGCAGCACCCGCAACATGCTTCGATTTCAGGGCTTCATAAAGCGCATCTTCATTCACAAGTCCGCCGCGCGCGCAATTGATGATACGAACACCCTTCTTGCACTTGGCCAAAGCGGCAGCATCAATGATGTTGCGCGTCTTTTCTGTGAGCGGAGTATGCAGCGTGATGAAATCTGAGCGCTTGAAAATTTCTTCAAGCTCGACTTTTTCAACGCCGATTTCCGCAGCGCGTTCAGCCGAAAGAAATGGATCAAATGCAATGACTCGCATTTTCAAACCAAGGCCGCGATCCGCAACAATTGCACCAATGTTGCCGCAACCAATCACGCCAAGCGTTTTTTGAAACAGCTCAACACCCATGAAGCGGTTCTTCTCCCACTTGCCAGCATGCGTCGAAGCATTGGCATCAGGAATTTGGCGGGCGAGCGCCATCATCATCGAAATTGCGTGTTCGGCCGTGGTGATGGCATTGCCGAATGGTGTGTTCATCACAACGATGCCCTTGGCCGTGGCCGCAGGAATATCGACATTGTCGACGCCAATACCTGCGCGACCAATCACCTTGAGACGAGGTGCCGCTTCAATGATCTTCGGCGTCACCTTCGAGGCCGAGCGGATGGCAAGACCATCATAGTCACCAATGACCGCCAGCAGCGCATCCTTGTCCTTGCCAAGTTCAGGCTTGTAATCAACGTCAACACCGCGATCACGGAAAATCTGTACGGCGGCTTCAGACAGCTTGTCGGAAATGAGAACGCGAGGTTTCATTTGTTTCGTCCCTATCGATGAATTGAAAATCAGGCAGCTTTGGCGGTCGCCGAGCATTCGGCGTAAGCCCAGTCGAGCCATGGCACGAGTGCTTCGAGATTTGCGGTTTCAACCGTGGCACCACACCAGATACGAAGGCCCGGAGGTGCATCGCGATAACCGCCGATGTCGAGGGCAACGCCCTCTTTCTCGAGGAGCTTCACCATTTTCTTCGGCACGTCTTCAGCACCATCCAATGTGAAGCAAACAGAAGTATTCGACTTCGTCGCAGCCACCTTGGCGAGATTGTGCGCGTAAGGCGTCTTGGCAATCCAGCGATCAATGACGGCAGCATTGGCATCGGCCCGCGCAATCAACGCAGACAAGCCACCAATATTCTTGGCCCACTCAAGCGCCAAAATGTAGTCCTCTACGCACAGCATTGATGGCGTGTTGATGGTCTCGCCTTCAAACATGCCTTCAATAAGTTTGCCACCAGATGTCATGCGGAAAATCTTCGGCATTGGCCAGGCAGGTACATAGCTTTCCAAACGCGCAACTGCGCGAGGGCTCAAAATCAAAACACCATGGGCACCTTCGCCACCCAGCACTTTTTGCCAGGAGAACGTCACCACATCGAGCTTCGAGAAATCCATGGCCTGCGCAAACGCCGATGACGTTGCATCACAAATCGTCAGGCCTTCGCGATCCGCAGGGATCCAATCGGCATTGGGTACGCGCACGCCAGATGTTGTACCATTCCAGGTGAACACAACGTCACGCGAGAAATCGACTTTGGAAAAATCAGGAAGCTCGCCGTAAGGCGCAATCATCTTGCGCACATCGGCGATCTTCAATTGCTTCACCACATCGGTGACCCAGCCTTCGCCGAAGCTTTCCCATGCGAGCATGTCAACACCACGCGCACCCAGAAGCGACCACATGGCCATTTCAACAGCACCGGTATCGGATGCTGGCACAATAGCAATGCGATAATCAGCAGGAACGCCGAGAATCTCACGCGTGAGATCAATGGCGCGCTTCAAGCGGGCCTTGCCCTCACTCGAACGGTGCGAGCGACCTGTCAGCGCTGAATTGAGAAGGGCTGCGTTCCAGCCCGGAATCTTGGCACATGGGCCAGAAGAAAATTGTGCGTTCAACGGCCGAATGGCCGGTTTCGTCGTCATCATGATTAGCTCCATCCTCACAGATGGACTGTCCCCCGGTGGGGAGGGATAGCCCGGGAGCGAGATGCATCAATTTGCGACGCATTGCAAGCCCAAGGCGGCAACGCAACTAATGATATGTGAATTCATAGACTTGAAACAATTGTGGCGGGCGCAACCACGCCCGCCACTCAATGAGATAAGCGCGACTCAGAACGAAAAGCGGAGGCCGGTCATGATCTGGTGCTCTTTGACATCTGGACCACCAATCAACGTTTGCTGATATTTGTAGCCAACATCCAAAGCGATATTCTGCGTCAGATCAACAGCAACACCTGCGCGACCCGCAAGTGCCACACCATTTTCGCTGTTGGTGACGAATGAGTAGCCAGCGCCCAGGCCAACGTATGGCGTGAAGGCCGTGCCAGTGTCGAGATCAAGATAGGCATTGCCGAGCAATGTTGTTGTTGAAAGATCAACGCCAGGTGCGATGTCATATTTGCCAGCCCAATCTACGGTCAGGTCAGTGCGCAGCATTTCGTTCCATTTGTAACCGACACCACCACCGATCACCGGCCGATTGTCGTCAGCGCCACCAGACCATTCAAGAAAAGACCAGCCAGCATCAGCACGCAGATAAAAGCCCGTCATCGCTTCAACATCGGAAACATCAGCAGGTGCGGGCGGATCGATATCGGCTGCGCGCGCTGTAACAGCAAACGGGGCAGCCAGAACACCAGCCAGCAAAAGCGTCTTAAACAATTTCATTTTTATCACCTCTCGTTACAAACTTGAGTGTGACTGTGAACAATCGATGTGTCAGCGCGCGGGCTGGAATACGTCAGCATTATGGATGTTTCGTGACGTTGCAAGAATGCAACGGCAATTTGTGCCTAAATGAGACAAGACGTTAACGAAAATGTTACGCCGCAGCCTTCGCAATAACACCGCAAAGTTCGTCGACGACTGAATGAACCAGCTGATCATCATCAGCTTCGGCCATCACACGTATCAAAGATTCTGTGCCAGAGGGACGAATAACCAGGCGGCCGGAATTTCCGAGACGCTGCTCCATTGCCGCGATGGCTTTCTGCACCACAGGATCTTCCAGCGGTTTGCCACTTTTGAATTTCACATTCTTCAAAAGTTGCGGCAGTGGTGTGAACAGATTACAGACTTCGCTCACAGGTTTTCCCTGGCGCGCCACTTCAGCAACCACTTGCAGTGCAGCCAACAAGCCGTCACCTGTTGTTGCATAATCTGACATCACGATATGGCCGGATTGCTCGCCACCCACGTTGAAGCCATGCGCGCGCATGTGCTCGACGACATAGCGGTCACCCACCTTGGTGCGCGCCAGTTTCAGTTTTTGTGATTCCATATAACGCTCAAGGCCGAGGTTGGACATGATGGTGGCCACAAGCCCCCCACCCTTCAGTTGGTCGCGCTTGGCCCAGCTTGACGCAATCAGTGCCATGATCTGGTCGCCATCAATCACATTGCCTTTTTCATCAGCGATGATCACACGGTCGGCATCACCGTCGAGCGCAATGCCGATATTGGCGCGCGTTGCACGTACTCGCTCACACATCGCCTCGGGTGCTGTAGAGCCAACTTTTTCATTGATATTTGTGCCGTTAGGATCAATGCCAAGTTCGATAATTTCGGCACCCAATTCCCACAGCGCGGTGTTTGCGGTTTTGTAGGCTGCACCATTGGCGCAGTCGATCACGATGCGCAAACCTTCGAGATCACCCTCGCCCGGATAAGTGCGCTTGGCAAATTCAATGTAACGCGCACCTGCATCCTCGATCCGTTTAGCGCGGCCAATATCGGCTGACGCCGCAGGCTTCAGAGCAGCAGGATTGTCGATCAACTCTTCAATCAACAATTCGCGCTCGTCCGAAAGCTTATAGCCATCTGGACCAAATATCTTGATGCCATTGTCGTGGAACGGATTATGCGAGGCCGAAATCATCACGCCGAGATCAGCACGCATCGAGCGTGTGAGCATGGCAACAGCCGGAGTGGGCACAGGGCCAAGCAAAAACACATCCATGCCAGCCGACAGCAAACCAGCCGTCAGCGCCTGTTCGATCATATAGCCGGAAAGCCTGGTATCCTTGCCGATCACCACGCGGTGGCGATGCCCGCCGCGCCGATGCAGCTGTCCAGCTGCCATGCCAACCCGCATGACAACATCAGGCGACATTGATCCAGCATTGGCCTTGCCGCGAATACCATCGGTTCCGAAATATTTACGACTCATGAAGTTCCCCTATCCCCAATTTCCTTAACAGACTTCAGAACTCAACTGAATCAGGATCAAAGCTTGCAGTAAAGACTTTAACAACCTGCACTGTTTCCACCACATCATGCACCCGCAGCATGTGCGCCCCTTGCATGACCGCGTGCACAGCGCCTGCAAGCGAAGCTGCAACGCGGGAGTCAGCCTTGGCCTGTCCTGTGACAGCGCCCAAATAGCTTTTGCGCGAAAGCCCAATTAAGATTGGCAAACCAAGCCCATGAAACAGGCTCATCTGCTGCATCAGTTGGAGGTTCTGCTTGAATGTTTTACCAAAGCCGATGCCGGGATCAATCATGATCCGGTCGCGCACAATCCCAGCTGCAACTGCCGCTTCAACGCGCGCCTCCAAAGCATCATAAACATCGAGTGCCACGTCATCATACTTCGGATTGAGTTGCATGGTCTTGGGCTGACCTTGCGCATGCATCAGGATGACAGGTGCATTCACCTTCGCCACTACACCGGCGCTATCGGCATCATGCGACAAGGCCGAAACATCATTGACAACAGTTGCTCCTGCACCGAGTGCGGCACTCATGGTTTTGGCATTCCGCGTGTCGACAGACACTGAAAACTGCTTGAGACCAGCAATCACCGGAAGAACGCGCGCGCACTCCTGATCAACGGTCACCGCATCTGATCCGGGTCTGGTGGACTCACCACCCACATCAAGAACATCGGCCCCCTGCTCCATCATCCGCTTGCCACTGGCAATCGCATGCGCAGGATCAAAGTTCTTGCCACCATCAGAAAAGCTGTCGGGTGTTACATTGACAATGCCCATCACGCGCGCGCGGTCCATTGTGAGCCCGGCGAAAACCGGCCGAGGCCGAGTAATCGCAGCCATTGCAGCACTTGCAGTGTAAGCTTCGATGCGGCGAGGCTCATCGCGCGAAATGACCTCTACATGCGTGAAGCCGATATGCGGCATTCCACCCAGCGCGCCGGCATGACCGGATTCGATCAACCCACGCGCATCTGCCCCGTGAACAAAACCCAGTGGGCGGCAATAGACTTTCACGTCGCTTGTGGTTCGAGACCTGGTGAGCTGCGACGACCTGCGCGTGGAACACTCGCACTTGCATCAACTGGGCGCTTTGGTGTTTCGTCGCGGTCGATCTTGTCACCTCGGATCAAGCTATGCACTTCTTCGCCAGAAAGGGTTTCGAATTCAAGTAACCCTTGAGCAACTGCATGCAAATCACTGATTTTGTTGCGCAAAATGCTCTTGGCTTTTGCCTCGCCTTCCTGCACCAAACGACGGACTTCAATATCAATCAGTTCAGCCGTGCCTTCTGACAGGTTCTTGGATTGCGCAACACTGTGCCCCAGAAATACTTCTTGCTCATTGCCATTGTAACGCACGCGGCCAAGCTTGTCGGACATGCCCCACTCGGTCACCATGGCGCGCGCCAATTGCGTGGCCATCTGGATATCGCCTGATGCGCCATTGGTCACATTCATTTCGCCACCAAGGATGAGCTCGGCTTCGCGTCCACCGAACAGCACGGCCATGCGCGCTTCGCACCATTCGCGCGTGCGGCTGTGGCGATCACCATCAGGCAAGTTCATCGTTACACCAAGCGCGCGACCACGCGGAATGATCGTCACCTTGTGCAACGGATCATAAGGCACGTTGATGCCGACAAGGGCATGACCAGCTTCATGATAGGCAGTGTTGCGGCGCTCTTCTTCGCTCATCACAAGCGAACGGCGCTCCGCACCCATCATCACTTTGTCCTTGGCGTCTTCGAATTCGGCTTGTGTGACCATGCGCTTGTTGCGGCGCGCGGCCAGAAGGGCTGCTTCATTGACGAGATTGGCAAGATCAGCACCGGAGAATCCGGGTGTACCCTTGGCAATGATCTTTGGTTCAACATCTGGCGCCAACTGCACCTTGCCCATATGAACGCGCAAAATTTGTTCGCGACCCTTCACATCGGGATTGCCAACGGTGATCTGACGGTCAAAACGACCCGGACGCAACAATGCAGGATCAAGCACGTCGGGACGGTTGGTCGCTGCAATGATGATGACACCTTCATTGGCTTCAAAGCCATCCATCTCTACAAGGAGCTGGTTCAGCGTTTGCTCGCGCTCGTCGTTACCACCGCCAAGGCCAGCACCACGATGGCGACCCACAGCGTCAATTTCGTCGATGAAGATGATGCAAGGCGCATTCTTCTTGGCCTGCTCAAACATGTCGCGGACACGGCTTGCACCAACACCCACAAACATTTCAACGAAATCAGAACCTGAAATCGTGAAGAACGGCACATTGGCCTCGCCGGCAACGGCGCGTGCAATCAGCGTTTTACCTGTACCGGGAGGACCAACGAGCAGTGCGCCCTTGGGGATCTTGCCGCCAAGGCGCTGGAACTTCGATGGATCACGCAAGAACTCAACGACTTCAACTAAATCTTCCTTGGCTTCGTCAACACCAGCAACATCAGCGAATGTCACCCGGCCCTGCTTCTCGGTGAGCAACTTGGCCTTAGATTTGCCAAAGCCCATGGCCTTGCCCGTGCCGCTTTGCATTTGACGAATAAAGAAAATCCACACGCCAAAAATCAGCAGCATGGGTAACCAATAGATCAGCGCGTTCGACAGCAGTGAATCAGACTGCGGCGGCTGGAACGAAAGCTCAACATTACGCTCACGCATAATCTTCACGTCGTCATCGGGAAGGCCGGGGCTATAGGACTCGTATGATTTGCCATCACTGGTCTTCGCGACAATGCCGCCATTCGTCCAGATCATGCTCTTGATCTCGCCCGCCTGAACCTTTTTGATCAACTCGCTGTAACTGATCTCAGACGCAGGCTGACGGATGTTCTGCCCTTGGAACAGCCCAATGAGCGCCAACAGCAAAAGCCCAATGACAGCCCAAACGACCAGATTGCGATATTGATTCACGTTGTACTACCTCTCCGGACCGCCGCCATTTTGAGTGCTGGGCTAACGGCTTTAAACTTTCGGTGCTAACATAGGTGCTTCGACTGCGGAATCCAAGGCTTGGACGCAATCAAAATGAATGGTTAGTGGTTGGTCATTGACTAGAACGCACGGCAAGCCTTTCTGGACCAGCGCGGGAATCGTTTGGTCGCGCAGGTAGTGCTGCGTTCGCCCCAATGCCATCACCCTCGCACCCGCTGGTGCCTCGATCGCAAAACGCCCGTCCCACAACAGTTTGCCGCTTTCTGGAACTGTGTCACTTGGCAGAAATGCCAATTCGCGCATCATGCTTAAGGTGCCCTTGGAGCTCGAAAAGATGACATGCCCCAGTGTGCGCTTGCCGACTTCATTGTGCGCCAGCCACTGCAAAAACCTGTCGCGCTCCCCGGCAGTTACGTTGGCTCCGCAGTCCCTGGCGAAGTCCCTAAAGGCCACCTTCAGTGCCTCATGTTGTGCCGTGACTGGCAAAGCCAGAAAACTGTCTCGCGGAAACCTGATAACGCCATATCTGTCTTTGCTGATGGTTTTGCGCCAATCCGTGACCATGTGCTGCGCTTGGACTACGGCAAGCTGTGCTTCTTGTGCCCGCACAACGAACTGATCGATCAAGTCTACATCAAGGGCCTTGCGTACGCGCACGCGTTCGAACTTTTCATCGTCGTTCGAAGGATCTTCAAGCCACTCTATATTCCGTGCACGGAGCATATCGCGTAGAGCCTCACGCTTCAGTCCCAACAATGGCCGCACAATCCGCACACCGTCCCACTTGATCTCAGGCAAGATCGAAGCAAGACTGCTTGCACTCTCGGAACGCGCCTTTCGCATAACATAAGTCTCCGCCTGATCATTGGCCGTGTGTCCGGTCAGCAATACGTCAGCGCCAATCCGCCTGACCTCGGAAGCAAGCGCGTCATAACGCGCCTTGCGCGCCGCAGCTTGAATGCCAGTTCCAGGCTTGTGACCAATCCAATCAAGCGTCGTGTGTGCCAGTCCCCGGCTGACACACCAATGGTGCACCCATAGGGCCTCATTTGCCGATCCGACGCGCAATCCGTGATCAAATGTGAGTACGCTCAATGCAGCGCCGATATTGTGAGCGTGCTCCCATGACAGAGCAAGCAATGCCATGGAATCTGATCCCCCAGATATCGCAACTACGATATGTCGCGCACCCGCTACCGCACCAAACATCAAGTTAAAGTCAAAGGCCTCAGCAGCCCGCACGCTTGAACTCGGTCTGAGCGCGCTTCTTGGCTTCAACAGCCTTGGGGAATTCGCTGCTGACATTGCCAAGTGCGGCACAGGCTTGCGACTTCTGGCCCATCTTGTTGAGTGCCAGACCCAGCTTCAAAAGTGAGTCAGGGGCGCGGCGGCTTTTTGGAAACTTCTGGTAACCAGCAAGGAAATTTTGTGCGGCGGTGCGATAGTCACCCTGCACATAGAAAGCTTCACCGAGCCAATATTGTGCACTGCCGGCAAGGCTATGATCGGGGAATTTCACGAGGAAATCCTTGAAGCCCTGCTCGGCTTCCGGGAACTGGCGGCGGAGCAGCGATTCATCAGAGCGTTTGTAAAGTGACTCTGGCGTATCTTGTTGCAAAGCCACTTGCTCAATTCCACCATTTGTATCCGCATCAGCGTCAGCAGTTACAGCTGGATCAACAACCTGCCCCTGAAACCCACCATCTTCAGGCTGCGCTGAGGCATTCTGCCCTTTGGTCAAATCTCTCACACCAGGAGAAGCCGTAGAGGCAGCATCATCACCATAAATCGAACCTGGTTCATCTGACAGCGAAGCCTGCTGCTTCGGTGCCTGCTCCAAAGGCGCGGCCACAATATCTTCGCTTCCGCCAGAAATCGTCGCAACTTTCTTCTTCGGTGCAGCAGGCTCTTCCATGCGCGTCTGCGCCGGGACACCCTTACGAACTTGACCCTGCAATTGCTTGACTGTGAAGTTCAACTCTTCGACCTTGCCCGTCAGCATTCGGATTTGCTCTTCCAGCAAGTCAATCCGTGTACCTGCATCCTGCGCGCGCGCGGGGACAAAAAAAGCTGTGCCGAGCAAGAGGGCGGCAACGACCAAACGACAAGTCTTCATGGCAATGTGATTCCGAAATAGAGCGGGTTTCAACGCAAAAGGTACCAACCGAACACGGTTGAATTACGGCTTAAGTTTGAAAAGATTAAAAACCCTTACCCTGTGGCAGCACTGCAACAGCTTTTATCGCGTCCCACCCGTGATCACCGTCACCGCGCGGCGGTTCTGGTTCCAGCATTCTTCATTGTCACACAGCGATGCCGGACGTTCCTTGCCATAGGCAATCGAGGCGATGCGGCTGCCAGGCACTCCTTGCTGGATCAGGAAGTTGCGCGTTTCGGTGGCGCGCCGCGCCGACAGCGAGATATTGTATTCGCGTGTGCCGCGCTCGTCGGCGTGGCCTTCGACCTGCACCGACACATTGTCATATTTCAACAACCACTCAGCCTGACGGGTCAGCGTGTCGCGCCCCTCTTGCGTCAGGTTGGATTGATCTACAATGAAGAAAATCCGGTCGCCGATTTCTTCCTGGAATTCTTTTTTGGAACCTGGCCGCGCTTTTGCGCCAGCACCGTCACCGCCACTGAAGTCTTTTTCCAGACCCCCGCCACCAAGTCCACCATCGTTCAAAGAAGGTGCGTTCTTTTTCGAGCAGCCTGCCAGAGCCAAAAAGCAGCCGAGTACCGCCACCGTTTTCATACTGGCCAATTGCGTGATCATGTCCCACTCCTCAATCCACGGGTGTCACTATATCCGCCCACCACCCGATTCGAAGGCTCCCGCGACCCAAATCGCGCAAAAAGCCACCACACGCAAGGTGTGATGGCGCAATGCTCAATCCTAAACGAACTAAAAAGTCAACTTAGCTCGTTTTCGCGCCGCCTGTGATCACCGTAACAGAACGGCGGTTTTGTGACCAGCACTCTTCCGTATCGCAAACCGAAGCAGGGCGTTCCTTGCCATAGGCAATCGAAGCAATGCGCGATTGCTTGACGCCTTGCGAGATCAGGAAGGCACGAACAGTGGTCGCACGGCGTGCCGATAGCGAAATATTGTATTCACGTGTACCGCGCTCGTCAGCGTGGCCCTCGACCTGCACTGTAACGTCAGGATATTGCTTCATCCACTTGGCCTGCATCATCAACGTATTGCGGCCTTCATCGGACAGCGTGCTCTGGTCATTGGCGAACAGCACCCGGTCACCGACGTTTTGCTGGAAGTCTTCAGTCGAACCAGGCGCAGCCTGCCCCCGCGCGAGCTTGCCACTTCCCACACCTTCTTCAAAGCCAGCACCACCGCCCGCACCAAGTCCGGCATCGAGGCTGGTCGAAGGTTTCTTCGAGCACGCCGAGACCGAAAGGGCCGCAGCCAATGCCAACACGATCTTGAAGGAAGCAGAATTCATCATATCAAATCTCACTCTATTTAAGCCAACACACAAAGACAGAAGTCCGTCCAATTGCACTGAGCTGTGCAATCCTTTGGTAACTGTTTTTGCCTGATGGAAGTTAAGGTCGGGTTTGGAAACTTAGTTAAGCCTTGGTGACCAAGCAGGATCCGAGGCAAAGCCAGGCGTTGTAACAGCCTGTTCATTGTATCCGGTCACATCGACCGAATAGAGTTGTGGCCCCCCCTGCTCACCACCACGTTCCCGGAAGAACATGACGACGCGGCTGTTGGGCGACCATGTTGGGGCCTCATTATGATAACCCTCAGTCAGGATGCGCTCGCCTGATCCATCAGGCTTCATCACACCAATCGAAAACTTTCCGCCACCTTGCTTGGTAAAGGCAATCCACTTGCCATCAGGCGACCATACAGGCGTTGAATAGCGCCCCTTGCCAAATGAAATGCGATCTTGGCCTGAGCCATCCGATCCCATCATATATATTTGCTGCGTGCCACCACGATCCGATTCAAACACGATGCGCGAACCATCCGGCGCGTAGCACGGAGAAGTGTTGATGGCGGGCGCATTGGTCAATTGGCGCAAGCGCTTTGAACGCAAGTCCATTTCATAGATGTTGGAATCGCGACCATCATCGCTCTGCAAGCTCATGATCACGCCCTGCCCATCAGGCGTGAAGCGTGGCGCAAAACTCATGTTGGGAAAATCACCGACGATTTCTTTTTGGTTGGTGTCGATGTTGTAAATATAAACCCGTGGCGTGCCGCTGCCGAACGACATGTAGGTCAACTCATTCGAATTTGGCGAAAACCGCGGCGTCAGAAGAAGATCACCACTCACGGGCAGTGAGCGCGCGTTGAAGCCATCCTGATCCATAATTGCAAGTTTTTTGACGCGCTTGTCCTTGGTACCTTCTTCGTGAATGAACACGATACGCGTATCAAAATAACCATCATAACCTGTGAGCTTCTTGTAGATCGCATCCGAAATCCGATGTGCAATGCGCCGCGCATTCTTGGCATTGCCTGATACAACTTCGCCATCCAGCATTTGCTGTGAGGCAACATCGAACAGCTTGTAGGAAACCTGAAGCTTGCTGCCACTACCTGCGACCAATCCGGTCACCAAGGCTTTGGCCTGCACCTGTCGCCAGTTGCTGAATTGTGGTTCAGCGTTGAAATCCGTCACCTGATCAATAAAACTGTCTGGCGGCAAAGGCGCAAAATATCCACAACGCGCAAGGTTGTTGGCAATCACACCTGAGATCGTCGCCGCAGCTTCATTATTGCCACCCGAAATGAAGGGTGCAATGGCGATCGGCAGAGGATCAATCTTGCCGGAGTCTTGTGTATCTGTAAGTTGTGCCCGCGCAGCATTTCCTCCAAAAGCCAAAAGGCTGGGCAATAGCAGCGCAGCGCGCCGAGAAATGCGGAAATTCATTTGTTGAAACTCATCTCTTCTAAACGTCATGGCTTGAATTCCCACACAATATCTTTCCAAAGGTCGTGCCTGTCGGCAGGCAAGTCATCAAATGGCGCACAATCAATTACTGCTGAAATAGCAGACTGCATTGTTACACGATGTAAATCATCTGGTTCACTGCTCGCAGGTACTGGAGTACCTATCAAAGTTCCATCCTTACGCATTTGCCAAGACACTTTTACCGCGATGCCTGAGCCGACGGCTGCAGGCGGCTTGGTCCAACACGAAGCAAGTTTAGATTTAAGTAAACCCTTAAGAGTACTGATCATTTCACTGTCGTCACCCTTCGAAGCCTTCTCAGCTTTGTCAGGCGCGCCGTCTTCAGCAGATTCTTGCGGGGCAGCGCGTTCGCCTTCTTCCTTGTTCAGAAGGTCTGCAATTTCGTCAAATGCCTTCTTCTTTTTCTTCGCGGCATCAGCGGCTTTTTTCTTTTCAGCCTCTGCTTTTTCCTTGGCTTCGGCTTCAGCGACTTTCTTTGCTTCGGCTTCTGCCTTCTTCTTGGCCTCAGCTTCAGCCTTCTTCTTCTCGTCAGCTTTCTTTTTTTCTTCGAGCTTCTTTTCTTCTTCCAGCTTCTTCTCAGCCAGCATCGCCACTTTTTCTTCTTCGAGCTTTTGCTCTTCGAGAAGCTGCTTCAGGGGATCGGACTCAAGCGGTTTATCCTCGACCTTCTTGACCTCTTCCTTCTTCGGCTCAGGCTTGGGTTCAGGCTTTTTCTCTTCCTTCTTCGGCTCTTCCTTTTTCTCAGGTGGCTTTGGAGGTGTTGGAATTGGCTCAGGCTCGGGAGCAGCTTTTTCCCTCACTGCCTTGTTTTCAACCTTTGCAATCTTCGGCGCAGGCTCGGCCTTCACTTCAGATTTGACGGGCGTCTTCTTTTCTTTTTTCGGTGCGTCTTCTGTCGTTGTCGTCTTTTGTTTTACCGTATCGCTGATCGTGCTGATGTCAACCATGACGGCCTGCTCAGGCGGTACCAACGAAGGTGCCGGCGATGGCAGCACAAAAAGTGTGCCAAGGATCAGCGCAGCATGAGCAGCAACAGAAGCGGTAAAACTTTTCTTCATGCGAGGTTCATGACTATTGCGCCGGAAGGTCTCTGGTGAGGGTCACAAGCCCGATCTTCTTGTACCCTGCACCATTGAGCACGCCGAGCACTTCGGCAATCTTGCCATAGGTAGCAAGCGTGTCACCGCGCACCTGGATCTGTTCTTCATTGCCATTCTTGGACAGCGCCTGAAGCTTTGGTGCCAACTCGTCGAGTGTTATTTCGGTCTCTTGCAAATAGACTTTGCCATCGGCTTGGATCGAAACATACAAGGGATCAGTCGACGCACTGATCGATTTTGCTTCAGTCTTTGGCAGTTCAACCGGAACACCAACTGTCATCAAAGGTGCAGCGACCATGAACACGATCAACAGCACCAGCATCACGTCCACGAGTGGTGTCACATTGATTTCGGAAATCGCAGCATTGCGCGAGCCACGCCGACCGCGTCGCGCATTGACAGCCTTTGCACCACCGCCTGAAGCACCCATGGCTCTTAGGCCCTCTCGTCAAGTTGCCGCGAAATGATCGCAGAAAATTCATCAGCAAAATTCTCTAACCGCGACTGCACCTTGGCCGCGTCATTGGAATACATGTTGTAGAAAATTGTCGCGGGTATGGCGGCCACAAGACCAATTGCGGTGGCAAACAGCGCTTCGGCAATGCCGGGTGCCACAACGGCCAAATTCGTTTGCCCAGAATTCGCAATCCCCTGGAATGCCGTCATGATACCCCACACCGTGCCAAACAGCCCGATGAATGGCCCCGCCGAACCCGTCGTGGCGAGCGACAGAAGCCGTGACTCCAGTCCGCCCATCTCTTTTTGAATGGCCACATCCATGACCTTCTCGATGCGCTTTTGCACGCCCGTAAAGCCTGCGCGCATCGCTGCACCCTGGCTGCGCTTCCACTCTTCCATTGCGGCAACAAAAATCGAGGCCATGCCAGTGGTTTCCGCGCCACCCAACGAGCCATAGAGCTCTTCCAGCGATCGGCCCGACCAGAACGCCTTTTCGAATTTCTCGTCAGCGGCCTTCACATTGCGGAAGGCAAAATACTTCTGGAAAATCACGGACCAGCACCAGATCGATGCCAGCGCCAATCCGATCATGACGAGAAAAACCGGCCACGAGGCCTGACCAACAAGATGCCATAACGAAATGCTTGCGCCCTTTGCGATGGGTGCGACTTCAATCGGTTCCATGAGTGCCTTGAATGCCTTTTTATGCCCCGCAGCCATCAGCCGCCTGTAGGGCAGCCGCGATAACCCGAGAATTGTGTTGAGAAGGTGGCGATTCTATCGCTTTACGCACGCGAATACGGTTGAAAGTGAAACCGTTGCAGGTCGGCATCACTTTCAACCAACGCACAAATTCACAGCTGGCAAAAACGCAACCAGGGCCGGAAAAATACTCCAGCCAAGCTGTTGAAATGAATCAGTTTTGGTTAAGAAGGCGTTACAAGGGCGAAAAAGCCGCGAGTCAAGCCGTCAGGCAGCGGCGAGAGGGATGATTTCAGACACATCAACGACCTTGATCGCCTGCGCCAAATCCCATGCGCGTTGCATATTCATCCAATATTCTGGCGTCGTGCCAAAATACCGCGCCAGCCGCATCGCCGTATCGGCGGTGACCGCCGTTTCGCATTTGATGAGACGCTCAATTCGTGTGCGCGGTACTTTTAGTTTTTTCGCAAGAGCTATGGCACTCATCTCAAGCGGCAAGAGATACAGCTCCCTCAAAACTTCACCGGGATGAGCGGGGTTTTTTACAAGTGACATGGCACAGCTTTCTTATCATTTGAAACTTTCCATTTTCTCCGCCACCCCGGCGCAGTGTTCAGGCCGGGGCGAGGCTTTGTGAACAGTAACTGGTCGAAAAACAGAAAGAAAGGTGAGTCCCAGCCTTCGCCAGGATGACGATACCATAAGGGGTACCTTCTGTGCATTTCTGCTTATTTAATTGATCGCCCCAAACCGCGCCGCAATCTCCTCCGGCACGCGAATGGGCCGGCCGCGTGCGTCAATGATGACGGCGGTGACTTCGGCTAGAAATAGCAACTCCTCGCCCCGTAGCACGCGCTGGCGCATTTCGAGGCGGATGCCTTCGATCCGGTAGTTATCGGAAATGACTTCCAGCTCATCATCAAATTTCGCTGGTCGCAGAAACTCGCAATTCATGCGCCGGATCACGATGGCCTGACCCGCAGCGAACATCGCGTTCTGGTCAACACCTGCAACCCGGATCAGGTCGGAGCGTGCACGCTCGCAGAATTTCAAATAGTTGGCGTGATAGACGTAGCCGGAAAAATCCGTGTCCTCATAATAGACGCGAATGGGAAAGCGATGCGTCACTCGCCCTCCTCCAGTGGCAACACGCCTTGCGTGATCTCGGCACGGTTTGGCACGGCCAATCCCAGATGACGAAAAGCATGATGCGTGAGAATGCGACCGCGCGGAGATCGATTTAAGAATCCGAGCTGCAAAAGATATGGCTCCACCACATCTTCAATACCGTCACGCGCTTCCGAAAGCGACGCCGCAATCGTATCGATCCCCACAGGGCCACCACCAAAATTGAGTGCGATGCATTTCAAATAGCGATGGTCCAATGCATCGAGGCCCACAGCATCAACATCCAATGCTTTCAACGCCTTGTCGGCGGCCCTTGAATCAATTTGTGAGAGCTTGTCCACAAGCGCAAAGTCCGAAACACGCCTGAGCAACCGCCCTGCAATGCGCGGCGTGCCACGCGAACGCTTGGCAATTTCGCGCGCGCCATCTTCGACAAGCGGCATCTGCAAAATGCGTGCACCGCGCCTGACGATTTCAAGCAACTCGTCTTCTGTATAAAACTCAAGCCGGATCGGGATGCCGAAGCGATCGCGCAGAGGCGTGGTCAACAAGCCCGTGCGCGTGGTGGCACCAACAAGCGTGAATTTCGCAAGATCAATTTTCACACTGCGCGCCGCTGGCCCCTCCCCGATGATGAGGTCCAGTTGGAAATCTTCCATCGCCGGATAAAGCACTTCTTCGACAGCCGGATTCAACCGATGGATTTCATCGATGAACAGCACATCATTTTCTTCAAGGTTGGTGAGCAGTGCCGCAAGATCGCCAGCCTTGGCAATGACTGGCCCTGATGTGGAGCGAAAGTTGACGCCCATCTCACGTGCCATGATTTGTGCCAGCGTTGTTTTACCCAAGCCAGGAGGCCCCGCAAACAACACATGATCCAGCGCCTGCCCCCGCGCCTTCGCCGCCTCGATGAAGACCTTCAGATTGGACTTTTGCTTCGACTGCCCAATAAACTCATCAAGCCGCTGCGGGCGGAGATGGGTATCAAGCGCGTCCTCAGGCTTCTTGTCGTGATCAAGAATGGTGCGGGTCATATCAGTTGCCTGTTTTTTTCCCAAAAGCGTCGGAAAACAATCCAACATGTAAAAGCAGATACGACGTGCGCAAGACCTAGCACAGAGACCACACCTAAATTCTTGACCGACAGAAGTAACGTAAACACCGCGAACAAGACTGCGGTTGTAAATGCCACAAGCCACACAGGCTGCACGCCACGGAACCATCCATAAACCGACATCGCAATGCTAAAACAAACCGCCGACATGCCACCATAAAAATATGATGTCGGCATCAAGTTCCGAATGAATGTTGCGCCTAACTCATTGAACCCATCTGTGTACGGTAAAATTAGCACTCCAGTAAAAAAAACAACTCCGCCGACGAGCGGAGCGATCAGGATACACACAATGAGTGTGAGCAAGACTGCACGCCAAGGCCTGTGTACGGAAACCATCATACGACCCTCATCCCAGCGCCATCTCTTTCAACGCGAGGCGGATGAGTTTCTCCGTGGGCTGATCATCGCCGCCTTTGCGCATTGCAGCTGATACGGCCATCGCTGCTGCTGATTGACCGTAACCCAGATTAACCAGCGCCGACACGGCATCTGTCACGGCTGATGATTTCGGGTTCGCCAGCTCAGCGGCAATCGTGCCCAAGCCAATATCCGCTGCTGTGTAAGCGGGGGCCTTGTCTTTCAACTCCAGCACAATGCGCTCGGCAAGCTTCTTGCCCACACCATTGGCGCGACCGATCATCGCCTTGTCCTGCAGCGCAATTGCTGATGCCAACTCCGAAGCCGACAGCACCGACAAGATCGCCAGCGCCACGCGGGCACCAACGCCTTGCACGGTCTGCAGAAGCTTGAACCATTCCTTCTCGAGATGGTTCGCAAAGCCAACTAGCCGGATATTGTCTTGAGACACGAGCATCTCGGTCAAAAGCTCAGTTGCTTCACCCACATCAGGCATCGCGTCCAAGGTCTTGGACGAGCACGACACGAAATAGCAAACCCCGCCAACATCAATCATCACCCAGTCCGCGCCAGTTGAATCGACACGCCCCTTCAGTTTTCCAATCATGCAACAATCCTCATGGATGCGTATCCGGCGCGATCACTTCGACTTCGGGAAAGTATGTCCTAAACCGCGCGCTGTCCCTCGTCAGGATACGATATTTCCGTACGCTCGCATGACCACCAATGAAGAAATCAGGAAGAATCATGCCTCGCTGTCCACCACGCGCCTTGTAGTCTTGAAAAGCTTTGCCCGCGCGAAAAGCGGCTGGCCACGGCAAGTCCTCTTTCACAATACCTCCAAAGTTAACTGAAGTTGTGAAAACCGCTTCGTCATCATAGGGGATCGATGCTTCACTAAACACGATCTGGTTGATGACCAAATCTCCCATTTCACTCAAACGAATGAACTGGTCAGCTGCCCAATCCATCCACCGGGGCCTCTGCTCAAGCACATCCAGAAAAACGTTGGTGTCAATGAGGGTCGAGGTCATTGAATGGCCCGCGCGTCAATTCCATCAATTCCTCACTCGTGTATTTACTGCGATTGAGTTTGCGGCCCACTTCCTGCAGATGCCGAACCAACGCCAAGCCAACATTTTCCGTTGCAGGCGCCTCGGCTTTCTCAACAATCATCGCCTGCCCCTCCTCGCGAAAACCAACTTCATCGCCGGGCTGCAGGCCAAGCTTCTCCCGTACCTCTTTTGGTATCGTCACCTGGCCTTTGGATGTGATGCGCATAGGTATTACTTTCTTTGAAAAAAGTAATACCTCAAAATCATGAACAAGTCAAGAACGCGCCTTGACGCGGAGGCGCGCCGCATGCAGCAACGGCTCGGTATATCCGTTCGGCTGCTCCTGCCCTTTGAACACCAGATCGCAAGCCGCCTGGAACGCAATAGAACCTTCAAAGTCCTTGGCCATCGGCACATAAGCTGGATCGCCAGCGTTCTGCTGATCAACCACGGCGGCCATGCGCTTCAACGTGGCCATCACCTGATCACGCGTCACAACGCCATGCCTGAGCCAGTTCGCCATATGCTGTGACGAGATGCGCAGCGTGGCGCGATCTTCCATCAGGCCGACATTGTTGATGTCTGGCACTTTCGAACAGCCAACACCCTGGTCAACCCAGCGCACCACATAGCCAAGCAGGCCTTGCGCGTTGTTGTCAAGTTCCTGCTGAATTTCTTCCGGCGACCAGTTGGGCCGCACCACAACCGGAATGGAAAGAATGTCCGCAAGCTTGCCACGGCGCTTGCCTTGCAGGCTCTTCTGTACATCGAACACATTCACCGCATGATAATGCGTGGCGTGCAGAGCCGCACCCGTGGGTGATGGCACCCATGCTGTGTTGGCACCTGACTTTGGATGCCCGATTTTTTGGATCAGCATATCTGCCATGCGATCCGGCATCGCCCACATGCCTTTGCCAATTTGTGCGCGACCCGAAAAACCAGTTGCCAAACCAATATCAACATTCTGGTCTTCATAAGCCTTGATCCAATTCGACGCTTTCATGTCGCCCTTGCGGATCATCGGCCCGGCTTCCATCGACGTGTGAATTTCATCGCCCGTACGATCCAGGAAACCCGTGTTGATGAACACCACGCGCGATTTCGCAGCGCGGATGCATTCCTTGAGATTGACCGATGTGCGCCGCTCCTCATCCATGATGCCAAGCTTCACAGAATTGCGCGGCAGACCGAGCACGTCTTCAACGCGGTCAAACGTGTTGATGGCGAAAGCCACTTCCTCAGGCCCATGCATCTTGGGCTTCACCACATACATCGATCCGGTTTGCGAGTTGGCGCGGCGGCCAGTCTTGCCAATATCGTGCACCGCGATCAGCGTCGTGATCATCGCATCCATTAGGCCTTCGGGAATTTCAGAACCATCGCGCAACAGGATCGCAGGATTGGTCATGAGGTGGCCAACATTGCGCACCAGCATCAGTGATCGGCATTTCACATTTATTTTGCCACCAGAAGCTGTCACATATTCCGTGTCCGGATTGAGCTTGCGCACAATCATCTTACCACCCTTGGTGACTTCTTCCGTGAGATCGCCCTTCATCAGGCCAAGCCAGTTCGAATAGACCAGCGTTTTGTCTTCGGCATCAACAGCGGCCACAGAGTCTTCGCAATCCATGATCGTGGTCAGCGCTGCCTCAACCCACACATCTGAAATGTGCGCCGCATCGCTTTTGCCAATCTCGCTTGTTGGATCGACAAGAATTTCAATCAGCAACCCATTGTGACGAAACAGCACTTGCAATTCGCAAAGCTGATTTTGCTGATAGCCCGCAAATTGTGACGGATCTTTCAACGCCGGGATGAGCTTGCCATTTTCAACGCGCGGTTTGGGCGCATTCGCCCACGAACCAGAAGCCAGTGGCACAGCCTGATCGAGAAAATCGCGCACCCAGGCCACAACCTTGGCACCGCGCTTGGCATTGTAACCCTTGCCGCGTTCAGCACCATCAGCTTCAGAAATCGCATCGGTGCCGTAAAGCGCATCATAGAGCGAAGCCCAGCGTGCGTTGGCAGCGTTCAACGCATAGCGCGCATTCATCACGGGCACGACAAGCTGCGGGCCCGCAATGATCGAAATCTCGAGATCGACATTCGCCGTCTCGATGTTGAAGTCATCGCCTTCGGGAACCAGATAGCCGATCTCGCGCAAGAATTTCTCCTGCGCTGCTGGATCGACAGCACCGGGATTTTTCCGGCACCATTGATCAATCTTCGCCTGAAACGCATCGCGCTTGGCCAGCAGCGCCTTGTTCACCGGCGCAAGCTCATGCACCAATTCTGAAAAACCCTTCCAGAAGTGATCCACTTCAACGCCACTACCTGGCAAGGCCTGATGAACAATGAAATCGTGCAGTCCTGAATCGACCTGCAGACCATAGCAATCAACACGCTTCGACATATTATTTCCTCAGTTGCGGGCCAATTGCGCCGCAAGGCTTTTTGAACCTCTGTGATGTGCATGGCAAATGGCAATTGCCAGCGCATCGACAGAATCCGCAGTTTTCATCGTAGCCTTTGGTAGCAGCACCTTGACCATGTGCTTGACTTGCGCTTTTTCCGCATGCCCTGCTCCCACAACTGATTTCTTGATCTGGTTCGGCGCATATTCCGCAACCGGAATTTTGCACAATGCAGGTGCCAGCATGACAACACCGCGCGCCTGCCCCAACTTCAACGTGGCGCGTGCATCGACATTCACAAACGTCTCCTCAATCGCTGCTTCATCCGGCTCGAATTCCTTCAGTACACGGAGCACTTGTTCATGAATTTGCAACAGCCGCTGCTCAAGTGGGGCATCCGCATCGGAATGCACGGCACCATCAGCTACGTAAATCAGCCGTGTTCCAACGCTCTCAATCACACCCCAGCCCGTATTGCGAAGGCCCGGATCCAGCCCAATGATTCTGACCATCGCCAAACCTTAGTTCATTTGCCAACCCATTTGCCAATAATGCAAAGGCTACTATGATGCAGAAAAATACCGGGAGAGAACTAATGCAAATGCGCGTCGCAAAATCCAAGGCGAAAACAATTACGGCTGATGAGGCCGCGCGCATGGTCAAATCCGGCATGTGGATCGATTATGGCGTGTCATTGTGCCAGCCTGATGTGTTTGACAAAGCGCTGGGTGCCCGCATCACCGAACTCCAACAGCTAAAGGTCCGCACCTGCCTCACCGTGCGCGCCCGCGCCTTTCACGAAAGTGATCCGACTGGCCAACACGCGCATTCTTTCAGCACGCATTTTTCAGGTTACGACCGCAAGAAACACGACGCAGGCCTGTGCACTTACATCCCGGTCAACCTCGGCGAAATTCCGGACTATTATCGCCGCTTCATCGACCCCGTCGACATCGTCATTCTCAAGGTCGCTCCCAAAGACGAGCAAGGTTTTTATAATCTGACTGCCGCGAACCTCTGGCACCGCGCCATCGTCGAACGCGCCAAATGCGTGATCGTCGAAATCAACCAGCACCAGCCTTACGTCTATGGTGAGCAGACTGGCATTCACGAAAGCGAAGTTGATTTCATCATTGAAGGCGATGACCAGCAGGCAGCAGAACTTCCCAACGCCCCACCAAGCGAAATCGACAAGGCTGTCGCCCGCCACATCATGACCGAAATCGAAGATGGTGCGTGCCTGCAAATCGGCATCGGCGGCATGCCCAACGCTGTATGCACCGAGCTTCTGAACAGCAGCGTGCGCGATCTTGGCGTGCACACTGAAATGATGACCGATGGCATCGCAGCGCTTTACAATGCAGGTCGCGTTACGGGTGCAAGAAAGCAAATTGACAAGGGCAAATCGGTTTACAGTTTTGCGCTGGGCTCGCGCGATCTTTACAAGACGCTGACCCGCAATCCGGACATGCAGTGTTACCCCGTGGACTACACCAATCTGCCGCACAACATCATGCGCAATGACAAGGTTGTTTCGATCAACAACACCACGCAGATTGATTTGCAAGGGCAAGCCGCATCGGAGTCAGATGGTCACCGCCATATCAGCGGCACAGGCGGCCAGTTGCAATTTGTACGTGGCGCATACGGGTCCAGCGGCGGGCGCTCATTCATCTGCCTCGCTTCAACCTACGACAAGAAAGGCGAACCGCGCAGCCGCATTGTTCCCAATCTCACACAAGGCAACATTGTCACAACGCCGCGCAGCGACATCATGTACGTCGCCACTGAATATGGCATGGTCAATCTCAAGGGCAAATCCATCGCCGAGCGAGCAATGGCATTGATCTCAATCGCGCATCCCAAATTCAGGGAAGACCTCGAACGCCAAGCCTATGAACAGCGCATGATCCCAAAGGGATTTTTCTAGGACGAAGACATCTGTCCAAGTCGCAAACGCCTGTCAGGCTGCCTCTGGCATGTAGTGCAGGACCAACAAATGTGAAAGTGCAACTGGTTCGACGGCATAAGCGCGACCGTCGTCGTTGCTGAACTCGACCAGCGCAAGCTCTACATCGAGTAATTCGACAACCGTTCCGACTTGACCGCGTGCCAATGACTTTTCCGGCATATCTTCGAGCAACGCTACAACATCCAATAATTCAGGCGGCTTCGTTGCAAATTTTGACATGTCATTCATCAGAGCACCCAACACGTTACGAGGCGGGGAAATTGCTCTCCCGCCAACACAATCCAAATTGTTCTTACCACAGCCGACTTGCCTTGTCGCGCCATTGGCAAATCCACTCTCCAACGCCTCCCAAAACTGCCTCCCTCCTGCTTTTCAGCTTCGTGTACAAGAATGCCGATCAGCAATTCTGCCAGCAGCCAGTCGACATCATTCTCGTCTAATCCCAAAGCCTCCCGAAACACACGGGCCTTGTGCCGCCCACGCGGATGGTTTGGGTTCAGACAGTAGTCACGCAACTTGCTCGGTTCGATATGAGCATGCAAAGCATAAGGCAGTTTCGGCACGGGCGGCGCTTCCCCTTACCCCGACAGCTTCGCCATCACATCATCAGGAATGTCGGCATTGGTGAAGACGTTCTGCACGTCATCGTCTTCGTCGAGCATATCGACCAGCTTCATCAGCCCTTCAGCTTTTTCAAAATCGACAGGTGCAGTCACATTCGGCTTCCAGACGATTTTCACGGTTTCAGCATCGCCAAATTTCGCAGCCATGGCATTCGAAACTTCGCCAATGCTTTCAAATGCGCAAGTGACGATGTGCTTGCCATCCTCGACAACCGCATCATCTGCACCAGCATCGATTGCCGCTTCCATCACAGCATCAGCAGACGCCTTGGCTAAAGGATAGATGATCTCCCCAACCCGGTTGAACATGAAAGCAACCGATCCGGTTTCACCCATGTTGCCTCCAAACTTCGCAAAATATGAGCGCACGTTGGGAGCAGTCCGCGCACGATTATCCGTGAGCGCTTCTACAATCACCGCAACGCCACCAGGCCCATAGCCTTCATAACGAATGGAGTCATAACTATCGGCATCACCGCCCGCAGCTTTCTTGATGGCGCGGTCGATATTGTCTTTTGGCAGATTTTCAGCGCGTGCATTCTGGATCGCCAGACGCAGCCGCGAATTGGCATCAGGATCAGGCAAACCAGCTTTGGCCGCAACCGTGATTTCGCGCGACAGCTTGGAGAAAATCTTCGAGCGGATTTTATCCTGCCGCCCCTTGCGGTGCATGATGTTCTTGAACTGCGAATGGCCTGCCATGGTACTCTCAAAATAAATTTGTGACGATTTCGGGCCTTATAGTCCGGGGTTTCCCGCTCGTCCACCACGGCGCCTGCGTTTAGGCTTAACCGCCAATTAACCGTCCTGATGCACCATGATCGGCGGACGGGGCTCGTTAGTCCCTTGTGTGTTTGTGTGTAGGAGTAGTGTGTATCATGGCGGCGGTTAAGGCGGCATCTATTGAATCATTTTCGTTCAACGGCGAAGCCGTTGGCGCAGCCCAAGCCAATGCCCTCAGGGGGGTTAAGTCCTTGGCAGACCGGGCACCATCGGGACGGCTATTCGCATCTATTGCAACTTTGGCTGATACTGCAGCTGATGCAGCACTTGCATTCGAGGCTGCTGGCATCGCGCATCTTCGCATGGAAACCGAAGAAGCAAACGCGCAACTCGCACGTGGCCGCAAACTGGCCGAACGCCTAAAGCAGGCCTTCGGTACTGAAGCCGCAACCCCACTTCCCGACTTCATCCGCCGCCGCGCCTGATCATAAAGCTTCGCCAATAAAAAAGTCCGCCCCGGAAACCGGGGCGAACTCTCAGTGGCTGCAGGAGTAATTCAGATTACAAAGTCATTGATCGTGACTTGATTGGCCGCGACGTTACGCAACAATATCGTATCACCGTTCATCAGTTCAACGAGGGCATCGCTGCCCGACGCACTGATGGTGACACTCGTATCAAACGTGGCTGCGGTCAGGCCAAGTGCTGTGATGTCGATCAGATCCTGGCCACCAGTTGCATTGGCGTCAAAGTCCTTGATCGTGTCGTTGCCGGAAAACATGGTGAAAACAAAAGTGTCGTTTCCACTACCACCAATGAGTTCATCGTCACCACCACCGCCGTTCAGCAGATCAGCGCCGTTGCCGCCTTCGAGCTTGTCATTGCCTTGTTCGCCATTAAGTTCGTCCAAGCCATCGCCACCCTTGAGCACGTCATTGCCGAAACCACCAAACAGCATGTCAGCACCAACATCGCCTTTGAGCTCATCGTTGCCGACGCCGCCGTAAAGCATGTCATCACCACGGCCACCATCAAGCGCATCGTCGCCGGTGCCGCCGTCGAGCTTGTCATTGCCGTTTTCGCCTTTGAGTTCGTCCATGCCAACGCCGCCATCGAGTATGTCGTTGCCATTGCCCCCTTTCAGCTCGTCATCGCCATAGTTGCCCATGAGCGTATCGTTGCCGTTTGCGCCCTTGATTTCGTCATTGCCGAAACCACCGTCGTAAACGTCATCTGCTCTTGTACCTTTGAATTCGCTGTCGCCAGCATTTGGAAGGTCAACGAACATGGTCAAGAGTTGGCCACCTTGCACAAGTTCACCACTGATGTTGTAGTGGGCTTGTACGTCGAGCATGAAGGCCAACTGACCAGTGTTGAGCATCGACGTGACTTCGATCACGCCTGAAGATTCTTCGTCCTGGCCAAAGCCAGTTGTGGAGAATGGTGCTGGTGTGCCAGTCGCGCCTGCCGGATTGGTGAAGCGGGCTGGATCGTGCTCGGCAATCTGGGTGAGACCACTGAATGGATCAACACCATTGTCAGCTTTTGGATCATACATCCAGATTTTCGCAAGTCGCGCATTGAGACCAGGATCTTCTTGCAGGATGACAAGGCCCGACTCTGTGACTGTGAGATTGTCAATCATCACTGGGCCAGCGGCTGGGTTAGAGCCAGCAACGCCTCCTTCAAGAACGACAGATATTTTTCCGCCCAATTCAGGATGCTGCACATCGGTGAACTCGATCTTCCAGAGTTGTGTGGGGATCGTTGTTGATCCTGTTGTCGCGAGATACATGACATTCGGATTGGACGGATCAAACGCCATATCTTCCGGACGACCAAACTGCGTGAGTGGTGTGCCAGCCGCGTTGAGCGCTGCACCCGTCATTGTCGACACATCACCATCCGTACCTTGGGCAACAAGCGTGAATGTGCCAGCGGTTGGTGTGGCAGCTGTATCGTCACCAAAGCTCGTCATGATGCCATAAAGCTTGCCATCGGAGAGGCCGGCGCGCTCGATAGTGTTACCTTCGGCCTGTTTGTCGCCTACATAAATGTAGACTTCGCCAGGAGTTGCATCATCGGTGCCCACAACGACAGTCTTCTCAGCGCTGTGCGGGCTTGCAACGGCATTTTCCCAAGAGAACTTGCCGAGCCATGGCAACTCATAAGAAACCCCTGCTTCATCACCCGTGACGATGTGAGCGAATACGCGGCCTTCTGGGCCAGTTTCTTCACCCGTCAAGAAGATGCGAGCATCTGTGCCAAGGCCCGAGTTGACGTCAAAGAAAGCGCCGACATCCGGGAGATCAGCCGAGCAGAATCGCGCAAACGCAGTCGTGCCTTCGACATATTGACCTGTCGTTTCATCATAAGTGTAGACGGTCTTGATGAGATCACTTGCGCTGGTGACTTCAAGTGTTTCCTTGTTGATGACGAGTTTCGAAACAAAAGCACCAGTCGAACCATGCTCGCGCACCACACCATTGGTGGCACCAATTTCGTGGTTCATCAAAACGGTCATCGTGCCGTCGCCATTGTCATATGCACCGAGACCATCGGGAATGCCGACCATGCTCCACGGCGTGCCATCGGGTTTCAGCCCGAGCTGATCGCCGACACTGAGAATTGATGAAAACCAAACGCCGTCTTGATTGGCGACGATGTAGGGCGTCTGGGTTGTTGATGGACCGATCAAAATTTTTGCTGATGCAGGCACTGTTGAAGCAGGCATGACACTCTCCATTGCTGATTTTTGTTTTCAAAGGTGATTGCGTAAAGCGCAACCAGCGAGAAAACTCGTAGTCAGCAATGAAGACAGTTCGATGAATGTTTAATGTCGGTACGAACGCAGTGGATTACGTATCGTCGTCGCGCTCGATCTTCACATCTTTCAGCTTGGCGAAAACTGAATCGGCATCATAGGTCGTTGATGGCTTTTGCTCGTCCTTTGCAGCAAGGGCCGCAGCCTCGGCAAGTTCAGCCTGAGCGATCTCATGCGCGCGGGTACCTTCAACTTCCGAAGCAGGAATCAAAGTGCGCACGGCTTCCGCATCTGGCAACTGCTTGCCACGACCACGCGACGCGGCTTTCTGCACAGCAAGATCAAGTGCCAACTGCGAGCAAAGCCCAAGCGACACAGGATCAACTGGCTTGATGTTAGGCGCATTCCAGTGCGAGCGATCACGCACTTGGTTGATGGTGTGCTTGGTTGTACCCACCAGTTTCATCACAGCTGCATCCTGCAATTCAGGATGATAGCGGAGCAACCAGGCAATCGCATCCGGACGTTCGCCACGGCGCGACACCGGCGTATAGCGCGGGCCCGACGTTGCCTTCTTGACCTGTACTTCGACTTTTGAAACCAGAATCTTCAATTTGTAATTCGCGTCAGCCTCACCCTTGCTGATTTCATCACGCGCCAACTGGCCACCGGTGATCGGGTCCATGCCCTTGATTCCCTGCGCCACATCGCCATCGGCAATGCCCTTCACTTCAAGCTCATGCAGATGGCAATAATCGGCAATCTGCCGAAAGCTCAGCGAGGTATTCTCAACCAGCCACACAGCGGTGGACTTTGGCATCAGGGGCGCATTTGACATGTGTTTTTCCTCCTTCAAGACCTTCGTGAGGGTCTCGATCCGTGGGACAGTGAATTGTCGGGGATGGGGGCGATATAGGAGGTTTGAGGACCCTTGGCAATGGCCAGGCAGTGGGTCTTTTGGCAGGGCGCCGGTTGCCAGATTACATTTCTGTAATATGACTTTATGGTCTTGACTCGAGCAATAGTTCGCTTTATGTTCTTCTCATGATTTTGGTTCTCCCCATAGCGGCCCTCCTCGCCGCAAGCCTGCTGCTCCTGCTCTCAGGCGGGCTACTCCAGCTTTTCAACGTACCCCAAAGTCGCAACGCGGTGTTAATCCCTATCGCGCCAAACTGGGTAATCTTGGGATTAGCGGAATCCAAAATGACATTTGTCGTTGAAGATCGAAAAAAGGGGGGACGTGACTTGGTTCGGCTTGGGTCTGCTCGAAGTTCTGTGGGTGGAAAGGCTGTGTCTGCGAACGCAGCAAAGCCTGAACCATTGGCCAAGCTCAAAATCGCGCGCGCGCCAGAACTCTCAAAGCCAAAGACCGATGATGGGTTGCTGGGTATCGTCGTCTGCGCAAGTGTCTCGGAAGCTGTTGATGCCAAGATCAGGGCGCAAATCAGTGCCAAATCCTTCCCAATCAAATTGGCCCGCGAAGACTGGCGCAGTGATAACACCAACTGGCTGCTCGATATCATCGCGCCAAATGAGGCAGAGGCTCTTCAAATGACATCGAGGGCAGGAAACATTATCAAAACCCCACAACTACATGTTCATCCGGCAGTTATAAACTATGTCAAACAGAAAATAATCCGCGATCCAGCAATTGGTCTAAAAAAACATTTGGGCCTCAAAACGCTAAAGAAGAAAGTACCCTCATGAATCTTTCTATCCGCAGCAGCTTAAAATTCATCGCCAAACTGGTGGCAGCCATTGTAGCCTTGGTGGTTACAGTCATTGCATTATTTGTATTTGCAATATTTTGGATAGTGCCAAGTTGCGAGCCGACTGATAACGTGAGATTGAGCATGGGCGGCGTAGAGTTCTCAGTCCCTTCGAAATTCGAACCCTCTCTATACCCCGGCGTCGACGGCTGGCTGGATAAATGGCGCGGTACGTGGACGTACTTTGGTGATGAAAAATTGATGTTTTGCCAAAGCCCAGTCGACAAGCCTCTGGTGGTGGAAGAAGCTGTAGCTTTCAATAGTGAGAGTATTGCGCTTGTTTCAAACAATGACCCTCGGTTTTCGATGCTCAATAAATTGAATTTCATATCTATTTCGCCGACACGCGAACCAGCCCTTTGGGATAATCCTAGTCGGGTAGATGTTGGATCGGCGCGTTTTCATGGTTCTGTTCCAATCGCGAGTTGTAAAAAATTCATTGAGAAGCATTCTTGTACAACTAATTCATATCCCGCAATCCGCGACTATCCCTTCAGCGTGAGAACGGATTTTTACTTGGAGGATATCCCAGCATCCGACTGGCCAGAGCTGTTTCGACAGATAGAGAAACTCCTTTCTGAGGTTCTTACTTTTTCCTCTTCGCGCGACATAAACACACCTTAACATGGAATGGCAATTATGAGCACCTACACTGCCGGCATTTTCTCCTAGCGACAAAGGGGAAGACAAAGGGGCGATAAAGGGGACGTTACCCTTTTCTTTTCGGAAATTTCTTGCTAGACAGTTTCCATGCCTCGCGCGATAAAGGGGACGTTACCCTTTTTTTGGAAGATAAAGTAGATAAAGGGGACGTTACCCTTTTCTTTTCGGAAATTTCTTGCTAGACAGCTTCCATGCCTCGTATCGCCCGCTCCGTCTTCGCCCATATGCCGCACCACGTGACACAGCGTGGCAATCGCCGCGAGGATGTTTTCTTTGATGATGAGGATCGCGAGGCCTACCTTCTCTGGCTGCGCGAATATGCGTTGGAGCATCGCGTTGAGATCGCCGCCTATTGCCTGATGAGCAATCATATTCATCTGATCCTGATCCCCTCAACCGAGGACGGCTTGCAGGCGGTGCTGAAGCCGCTGCACATGCGTTATGCTCAGCGGCTCAACCGGGCCAACGGCGTTCAGGGGCACGTGTGGCAGGGGCGGTATTTTTCATCCGTGCTGGATGGCGATTATTTTCGAGCCGCTCTGCGCTATGTCGAGCGCAATCCGGTGCGCACGCGCATAGTGCGCAAGGCCGAGAATTATGAATGGTCGAGTGCGCGCGGGCATTGTGGGTTGGTGGCGGACCCGCTGCTCAAGGCTAAACCCGGCTGGCGCGGCACGATGGATGACGTGAAGAACTGGTCAGCGTGGCTGGCCGAGACTGATACCGAGGAGGCGCTGCTGGTGCTCCGCCGCAATGCGATGATGGGCCTGCCCTGTGGATCGGAGAGCTTCATCAAGAAGATCGAAAAGAAGACCGGCCGCGCACTGCACTACCGCCCCCGCGGTCGGCCAAAGAGCGTGGAGAGGGAGGCGAACCATGTCAAAAAAGGGTAACGTCCCCTTTTTACTTCCTTTTTATCTTTCGCACGCTGATTGTTCAAGGCATGCGAAACAGTTGCGGGCCAGTTTTGTATTAGCAATCAGGGGAACACGGTAATTGTTGAAAACCCTTTTGGCCTAGTTCCAGCTGGAATTCCACCAAGCTCAGATTGTTCAAGCTTTAAACATTCCAAATATTTCGCTTTCAAAGGATCCCGCCAACATTCGCTAAGTATGATCGACTTGGGCAATCCGAACAAACCCGCCTCATATGCAATAGCCAGATTTTCTCCGGTTTCGTGGTTGTACGATTCGCATAATTCACGCTCAGAATGGTTGTCACGTGTCTCTGCCGTTCGGTCTACGGGACAAATCCCCTGACGCAGAATGTAGATAAATTCATCGTTTGCAAATTTATTGTCTGCCGCTTCAATTGCAGACTTCACAATCCGACCTGCAAATCGCACAAAGCAGCCTTGACTTCCGAGTCTCGCACAACTCTCTTGCAAAGAACTATATTCCTCTTCCGACAGTTCGTTGGATGGAATGAAATCAATGCTGGCGCTCCCCTTTGACCAGTTTTTGACAAATTCCTCGCTTTGTGCCTTTACGAGGATATCAGAAAGTGAAAAGGCAATCGCTAAACTACAAATCTTGAGGATGATATTATTTTTCATCAATAGAGTCCTGAGGACTTGAGAGAGGTTAAAAGGGACGTTACCCTTTTTTGAGATTGAAGGCCACTCAGTTTTCATCTCTTCGCTATGGCTCATATATCCCCCGGCACACCATATGAGGGCGCCTTGGTGGGATTTGTAGCGCGATCAATATAAGCTTGGGCTTGTGGTTTATAGATCTCCCAGGCGCGGCGCAAGTCTGCGATGGGTGCATCGGACCAATCAACGCGCAGATCAACCCTCGGCCACGATAGTTGATCAGCAACCTTGAGCCCGGCGGAATGGACGGGTCCTGCTTCTCCTCCAGCAGCTGACGCCGCTTCCAAAGCGAGCAACAAACGTTCGGCAAGTTCTCCGGTGCTTACTTCGAAACTTGTAATCATCGCGGCGATGACACTTTCAGATGCCAGAAGATTGCCAGCAGCTGCACAGTCCCTGCCCTGTGCTTGGCTCCATGTGCCAAGCACATTGCTGCCGGAATGAATTGATGTCTGGCCCTGCACATCAACCGCAAGTAATTGCCGATACTCAGTGTACTGATAATCTCTCAGCACACTGGCAATCGCCTGTTCGGAAGCCTCTCCGCGCTCCATCGCATCGAGCGTCAATGGCCCAATTGCCGGATCAGTGATGTTCTGGCTGGCCACGGCACCGACACCAGCGCGTACATGCGCACAGCGTGCGGCAACAGCTGGCGATGAAGACGAAATCGCAACACCAAACTGGCCAGACTTGCTGCACCGCGCGACGATGGAAAATGTCATGGCTCAACCTTCATCCGGAATAACGGCTGTCGCATCAATCTCGACAAGCCAATCAGGCCGCGCCAACGCCACCACGGTAAGTCCAGTCGATACCGGATGCACCCCTTTGAGATATTGCCCCATGGTGCGATAGACAGCCTCACGATTGTGCACGTCGGTGATGTAGACAACGACCTTGACCAGATGCTCCATGCGGCCACCTGCTTCTTCGATCAGTTGCTTGATGTTCTGCATCACCTTGTGCGTCTGCTCAGCCGCATCATTGCTTGCAATGTTTGCAAACGTGTCGAGGTCCTGCGGACATTGCCCGCGCATATACACAGTGCGCCCACCGCGCGTCACCACGACCTGGCACAAATCATTGTCGAGCTTCTGCTCAGGGTAAGTGTCCTTGGTATTGAACTTGCGCAGGCGCTGGTGTGCCATCGTCTTCCCTAACTTGCATTTCCTTGGCTTGTCTTTTCATTTGGATACACCGATACAGGTGGACGAAAAAGGACCAACTATGTCTGCGGAGAAAATTGAAACGCTTGTTGTGGGCGCAGGCCAAGCAGGGCTTGCGATGAGCGCACATCTCACCCGAAAAGGTCTGCCGCATCTTGTGCTTGAACGTAACCGCATCGCCGAGCGCTGGCGTAGCGAACGCTGGGACTCGCTCGTCGCCAATGGCCCAGCCTGGCATGATCGCTTTCCTGATCTGAAATTTGATGTACCACCAGAAAGCTTCGCTACCCGCGATCAAGTCGTCACTTATTTCGAAACCTATGCCAGGCAAAACGCAGCACCTGTGCGCTGCGGTGTCGAGGTTCGCAACGTTGAGCGCGATGGTAGCAGATTCAAAGTCGAAACATCACAAGGCACATTCATCGCCAACAATGTGGTGGCAGCAACCGGACCATTTCAGCGCCCGCTTATTCCCACGCTCGTGCCCAAGGAGATTGTGGAGATACAGCTTCATTCGAGCGCCTATCGCAATCCCGGCCAATTGCCTGAAGGTGCGGTACTCGTCGTTGGTGCAGGCTCATCGGGATCACAAATCGCTGATGAATTGCAACGCGCGGGTAAGCAGGTTTATCTTTCCGTAGGTCCACACAACCGCCCACCGCGCGCCTATCGCGGCCACGACTATTGCTGGTGGCTTGGCGTGTTGGGCGAATGGGATGCCAAGACGCGCGAACCCGGAATGGAACACGTCACAATTTCCGTGAGCGGCGCCTATGGCGGCCACACCGTTGATTTTCGTAAACTCGCTGAACGCGGCATCACATTGATTGGCCGCGTTGGCGCACTTGAAAATGGCGCGCTGACCATAGCCGACGATCTCGCTAGCAACATCGCCCGCGGCGACGCCAACTATCTGTCAGTACTCGACAGGGCAGATGAATATGCCAAACGTGAGCACCTCAACTTGTCAGAGGAACCGGAGGCACGCATCATCGGCCCCGATCCAGAATGCCTGCGCAATCCACTGCGCACCCTCAACCTCGCAGCTCATGGCATCACCTCAATCATCTGGGCTACGGGCTATGCGCTGGACTTCAGCTGGTTGAAGCTTGATGTATTTGATGCACAGGGCCGCCCTGCTCATCATCGCGGCGTTGCAGAAATTCCCGGCCTCTATTTTCTCGGTCTCGCCTGGCTGTCGCGCCGTGCTTCACCTTTCATCTGGGGTGTGTGGCACGATGCAGCCTATCTCGCCGAACACATCTCAGCAAAAAGCAAATCATGACGCGCAACTTTTCAACCCTCATCGGCTTTGTCGCAATTCTCACCTGGGCATTGCTTGCTTTGCTCTCCACAGCAGCAGGCCCGATCCCACCCTTTCAACTTGCAGCGATGACATTCTTTCTCGGCGGCATGGTGGGTGTGGCGAGCTGGCCATTTCGCCCCGAGGCGATCAAGGCGCTGCGACAGCCGCTGCACGTATGGGCACTCGGCGCGGGTGGATTATGCATCTATCACTGCGCCTACTTCTTTGCGATCCAGGCCGCCCCGCCAATTGAAGTGAGCCTCATCGCTTACCTCTGGCCTTTGCTGATTGTTGTCTTCGCATCCTTCTTGCCAGGCGAAAGCTTGTGCCGTCATCATGTGGTTGGCGTGGTGTTGGGATTACTTGGTGCGGCTGCAATCATCACCAAAGGCTTCAGTATTGGACTTGCTGATGGCATCAAAACAGGCCACATCATTGCACTGTTTTGCGCCTTCATCTGGTCAGCCTATTCAGTGCTCTCGCGCCGCAATGCAAATGTCCCCGTCGATGTGGTTGCGGGCTACTGCTTGATCACTGCAATAGTTTCGGGCGCACTGCATCTCGGTCTCGAACAAACTGTCTGGCCCGCAAACACATCACAATGGTCTGCCATCATTGCGCTCGGCCTCGTGCCATTGGGTCTCGGATTTTACGCATGGGACTACGGCTGCAAACACGGCGACATCATGGTGCTCGGTGCACTGTCATATGCAGCCCCCCTGCTCTCGGTCCTCGCACTTCTCGTATTTGGCTTTGGCGAATACCATTGGTCAGTTGCACTCGCCTGCGTGCTGATCATCGCAGGCGCGCTGATCGCGTCGAAAGACATGCTGTTCAAAAAATCTGCACCCTGACAAAACACTGATACTCAAATGACAGCAACATGACGTGACGAGTCCGGCTCGCGTTATGTAGGTCGGCGTATCACAAACTTATGAACTCAATCGGGTTCATTCATCAAAATTGGAGTAAACGTCATGATCAAGACAATTCTTGCATCAACCGCTCTCGTGTTGGCATTTTCTGCTACATCATTTGCCTCGCCGACGGCCGATGAAGCGCAAAATGGCTTCACAGCGAAGTCTACAATGAGTGACATGGAAGCCAAGCGCCGCAAGCCACGCGTACCTGGCGGTTCAGGTTGTGATGATCCGCGCGATCTCATTGAACACCCAGAATGCCGTCGTGCTGACTTGAAAGACTTCGATGCAATCGACTTTATCCAGGAAGCCAAGCGCCGCAAGCCACGCGTACCTGGAGGTTCGGGTTGCGATGATCCTCGCGACTTGGTAGAACACCCAGAGTGCCGTGTCTGATCTCACCATCGGGTAAGACCCTTCAATTGATTGCGAGTGCCAAGGTACTCGCAATTTTTTGTGTTGGCTTACTGCCATTGGTTTCTTCGCACCTTGCTCTTGCTGAGAACTCCGTTTCAGCAGGTGTCGCTGTCGGTGATGAACTCGTTCCATTCCTCGCCCTCAAATCCGAATTGGATTGGAAGGCATCACAATGGAACCAGAAGTCGACACTGGAAGGCCGCATCGAAAGAGATGATGGCATTGGTGACGCAAACTTTGCGCCAACATGGCATGGCGACACCCTGCTCTCACCAACCACCAAGTTTGAACTTGATGCCAGTTACGCATTTGATCGTGAACGCGCCGAGTCAATCAAGCAGTTCCATGTGCTTGGCGGCGATGTTGGTCTTGAGCAAAAGTTCAACGACTTTGTTTTGAAGACTGACGCGGGCCTCGAAGCCTCAATTTATCAGAACACGAAACAGTCAGGGTTTCCTTCACTTGATCGCAGCCGGGAAGATCACTTCAATTCAGAAATTTCCGCGCGGCTCACTTACACGAACAACACGAATTTTCACCCGTTCGCAGAACTGGCCTATTTTGATCGCGATTATTTCATCAACACAAACCGGGATTTCCACGGCCCCGAACTGATCATCGGCGCCACACTGGCCAACCAGTCAATCACAGGCGATATTGGCGTGTTCATGGGCGCGCGCAAATCTGACCGCGGCGAGAATGAAACTGTCATTGGTCCCTACCTCGACCTCTCGACAACGCGTGGCAAAACAACAATCACCTTCGCAGCAAGTGCTGGCATTGAGCAGGACACCAGCGGATCTCGCGATCTCTACCCCTTCTATTCGACCCGTCTGGAAATTGCGCAGAAGCTGAGAGACGACCTGACCCTCTCCTTGGTGGTTGACGGCGTGATCGAAGATCGAGTTCCCAATCGCGAAACCGAAATCATTCCGCTAGCCAAGTTGGAATGGGCTCAAGCCAAAGGCCTTGGGCTTTATGGTACAGCTGGCTTCACTTACACAAAGATTGAAGGCCAGGCTTCATCAACTGATCCATCTTTTGAAATTGGCGTAAAGTGGCATTTTTAGCCACGCTTTATGTCACCAGTATTATCTTCCCGACATGCACCGAGCTCTCCATCAGCTCATGCGCTGCACGCGCTTCAGCGAGCGGAAAAGTCTTGTAGACTTGCGGTCGGCATTTTCCTTGCGCCAGCAAAGGCCATACTTTCTCTTCCAACGCACGCGCGATCATTGCTTTCTCGGCAACGCTGCGTGGTCGCAAGGTTGAACCAGTCAGCGTCAACCGTTTCAACATCAGTGGCAGGAAATCGGCTTCGATGCGCGATCCTTTCTGGAATGCGATCTGCACAATCCGTCCGTCTTTGTTAGCTGCACGAATGTTGCGCGCCAGATAATCACCACCCACCATGTCCAGGATCACATCGGGCTTGATGTCTTTTTCCTTGAGTACCAATTCGAAATCCTGCGCTCGATAGTTGATCGCAACATCAGCACCGAGCGCCACACACGCCGCGCACTTTTCATCCGATCCCGCTGTGGTCACAACACGCGCGCCAAAGGCCTTGGCCAACTGAATTGTCGTGGTGCCAATGCCTGACGATCCGCCATGCACCAGAAGCGTTTCACCTGTCTGCAATCGACCACGCTCAAACACATTGGTCCACACGGTGAAATACGTTTCGGGAAGTGCCGCAGCTTCAATCATCGAAAACCCGCGCGGCACTGGAAGGGCGTTGTCCTCATGCACATTGCAAAATTCTGCATAGCCCCCACCCGGCACCAAGGCGCACACCTGATCACCCAACCGGTAGCGCACAACGCCGTCGCCAACGCCAACGACTTCACCCGCAATCTCCAATCCGGGAATGGGCGAAGCACCCGGTGGCGGATTGTAATTCCCCTGCCGCTGCAAGATATCGGGACGGTTCACACCCGCCGCTGCAACCCTGACAAGAAGCTGTCCCTTTCCGGCACTGCCATCAATGCGCGGCGTGTCAATTTGTGCCGCCATTAATACATCAGGCCCACCCGGTTCGCGGATAGCAATCGCCTTCATGGTGCCAGAATGTTGCATTTTGCTTCCTCGATTTCGTGCCGGTTTGCTATGTGAGTTGAAAACGAGGTCTACTATGGAAGCAGATGAAGTCAAAAAACCAACAGCCCTGATCACCGTCGGCGAAAACCTCGAATCAATCTCGATCATCGAGTTGCAGAGCCGATTAGTCGCCCTGAAAGACGAAATACGACGTGTCGAAGTCGAAATTGACAAGAAACAGGCGTCCAAGACAGCGGCCGATGCGTTTTTCAAGTCCTAGATGGTTAAGTCCCCGATAATTTTAACCGATGGTTAAGCATTAAGGTTTACTTTCAATATCAACCCAGAGCTTCTGGGTTTCTCCGAGTGGTTCTGTCCACTCTGTTTGACGCCTCCCTGTTAGAACTTAGCCGCGGTTTACCGCGGCTTTTTTTTGGCCCGCTTCTTGCTCCACTCTGATCAGACGATTGAAACTGTCCCGGGACAACCGGTTTAGAGCCATTGACCATCGGTGATTGCCGATGCAACGTGATCTCTAAAGTTTGAGGCAGTGGCGTAAGAGGCGGTTAAACATGAATACCCAGACAGCAACGGCGGGAGCAACGGTAAATTTCTTCAAGAAATTCACCGACAGCGAACAATTTGATCGGGTCTTCGCTGAAGGCATGGGTCTTGTTGAGGAAACCGCGAACTATCTGGATGGCGAAGGCCGCACTGATGCCCGCGACCTCAGCCGTATGGGCGCAATTGCTTATGCTACCGAAAGCATGCGCCTCACCACACGTCTGATGCAGATGGCGTCATGGTTGCTTCTCCAACGCGCCGTCGTTGCAGGCGAACTCACGACAGACGAAGCCCGCCGCGAAAAGCACCGCATCAACCTCGGCGAAATCGGCCTCGGCAATCCAATCGAAGGCGGCGAAGAGCTGCCAAAAGGCCTACTCGAACTCGTTACGCGCTCACTGCGTCTCCTCGAGCGCATCAAGACCCTCGACACAATGCTGCCCAAGGAACTGCAAGACACCGCCAAACACATTAGCCCCGTGTCATTGCAAATGGACCAGCTGCAACGCGCCTTTGGAGCGCGGTAGTTTTTCAGCCCACCAGCCAAAACACCAATGCCGGAATCGTGAGTGCGGATAAAACCGTTGTCACCAGAACGGCTGTGCTCGCGCCATCGACATAGGCATTGTGCTGTCGTGCCAGGATGAACGCGTTGGACGCTGTCGGCAGTGCCGCCATCATCACAGCTGCATTGAGCCAAGGTCCCCGTTCGTCGGCCACGAAGTAAACCAGCACAAACATCAGTGCAGGCTGCAGTATTAACTTAAGCCATGCGACAACCAGATTGTCCGACTTGAAACCAGTAAACGGACGAAGCCCGACCGTAAGCCCCAAGGCAAACAGCGCCGTTGGACCAGCAGCGCGCGATAGCATGTCGATAACAGTGGCAATCGCTCCAAAGGGCTTGATAGCAAACCCCGACGCCAAAAGGCCGAGCAAAGTGGCCAGAATGAACGGATGCGTGGCGATATCCTTCGCGATGCGTAAAAGCAGATCTGCAATTCCCTGCCCCACCTTTCGTTCAGCACCGAAAATTGCTGTCAGCACAAATAACAAGGTGCAATCGAGGCAAAAGATGATCGCCGCAGGAACGCCCGCATCAACACCAAAAAACGCGACCGACAAAGGCAATCCCATATAGCCGACATTGCCGTAACTCGCAGCCGTACTTGCGAGAGCCGCCTGACGCCCCGAAAGCCCCAACCTTGAGCGCGCAACACCGTACATTGTCAAAAATGATAAAACCGTCGCTGCACCCGCTGCCAATGCAAATCGCCAATTGGCAAACTGCTCAAGCGGTGTTGCCGCAACAATATTGAAAATCAGCGCTGGCAGCGCGAAATACAAAACGAAAATATTGAGCCAACGCATTTCCTCTTCGCGGCCAGACCACAGCTTTGATGCCGCAAGCCCCAAAGCAATGAGCGCGAAAAAAGGGAGTGCGAGTGAAACGATCTGAAGCATGGCACAGCGGTCAAACCGTCATGCCAAACTCCAGAAAATGTTACAACTCTATTAGCTCAGGTGTTTTGGCTCAAGCCGCAACCTTGTGGTCACGCTCCAGTAGCATCATGGCGTCCTTGACGCGCAGTTTGCGGCGCTTGATATCCGCAATGACAGAATCAGGCGTGCCGGGCCAGGCCATGGCCTCCTGCAATTCCTTCTCCAAAGCGCGGTGTTTTTCATGCAAATCAGCGAAATCGGAATTCAAGCTCATTGGCTTCCCTCCATGTTGTCGCGGCGCATTTGACTGGTACGCCAACGGGTTAACGCTACTGCCGTAATCGGACTGTTACCGTCCTGTCTTTAGAGTGACATAAAATTTGCTGCTTGTCGATTGCCAAGCCGCATCCTAGAGATATTTCTTAGCGGGAAATTCTGGGCCAGAACCGATAACATGTCGAACACGTTGGATTCACTCACCGAAGTGCAATTGCGCACGAAACTGCGCCTGCTTGAGCAAGAGCACCGCGACCTTGATGCAGCAATTTCTGCACTCGAAGCCGCCGCTGAAGTTGACCAGTTGCAACTTCGCCGCTTGAAGAAAACCAAGCTCGCGCTCAAGGATCAGATCCTCAAGATCGAAGCGCAAATCATTCCGGATATTATCGCGTGACCAAGCTCGTTGCCATCATCATGGGCTCACAATCGGACTGGGCCACCATGCACCATGCTGCCGAAACCTTGGACGCGCTCGGCGTTTCGCATGAAGCAAAAATCGTCTCAGCGCATCGCACCCCGGATCGTCTGGTGGAATTCGCCAAGGGTGCAAAAGCGGCGGGCTTCAAAGTAGTGATCGCAGGTGCTGGCGGTGCAGCACATCTCCCCGGCATGACCGCATCGATGACGCCGCTTCCCGTGCTCGGCGTACCCGTGGAAAGCAAGGCACTGTCCGGTCAGGACTCGCTGCTCTCAATTGTGCAGATGCCAGCGGGCATTCCCGTGGGAACACTTGCGATTGGCAAAGCCGGTGCCATCAACGCCGCCCTCCTCGCGGCCAGCATTCTCGCCCTCAACGATGCTGCACTCGCCACGCGCTTGGATCAGTGGCGCGCCAAGCAAACTGCAAATGTAGCTGAAACACCTAAAGACGAAGCCTGAAATGAAATCACTTCCACCGGGATCAACCATTGGTATTCTGGGCGGCGGTCAATTGGGCCGCATGCTCGCGCAATCAGCCAGCGCCATTGGCTTGAAGTGCCACATCTTCGCACCAGAGAAAGACAGCCCTGCTTTTGAAGTCGCCGCCCACCACACATGTGCAGCCTATGAAGATGAAGCGGCGCTGGCACAGTTCGCCAAGTCAGTCGACGCCGTCACGTATGAATTCGAAAACGTGCCTGTGTCCTGTGTGAGCTTTCTCGAAAAGCTGGTGCCCGTGCGCCCCGGATCGAAGGCACTCGCCGTTGCGCAAGATCGCATCAGCGAAAAAACCATGGCGAACGAACTCGGCGCAAACACAGCAAGCTTCGCCGCCATCAACACACCAGCCGATCTGCAGGCTGCTGTCGCCAAAATTGGTGCACCCGGCATTCTGAAAACCCGCCGCTTTGGTTACGACGGCAAGGGCCAAGCGAAAATTCTGAAGGCAACCGACGCCGAAGTTGCCTGGGCCGCAATCAAGGGCCAGCCCGCGATCTACGAAAGCTTCGTCACCTTCGAAGCAGAAATGTCAGTGATCGCAGCCCGCAGCATCGATGGACAGTTTGCGGCTTACGACGTGGTCGAGAACGTGCACAAAAACCACATCCTACACACCTCAATAGTGCCCGCAAAAATCAGCGCCACATTGCAAACTGAAGCCATAACAATTGCCCAGCGCATTTTGGAAAAGCTCGATTATGTTGGCGTCATGGGTGTTGAGTTTTTTGTTGGCGACAAGCTCACCGTCAACGAAATCGCACCGCGCGTCCACAACTCCGGCCACTGGACCATGGACGCCTGCACGATCTCGCAATTCGAACAACACATCCGCGCCGTCGCAGGCTGGCCTCTAGGCTCAACCAACCGACATTCCGATGTGGTGATGACAAACCTGCTCGGTAACGACATCGACGACTGGCAAAACATCGCTGGCCAACCAAACACTCGCCTCCACCTCTACGGAAAATCCGAAGCCCGAGCAGGCCGCAAGATGGGGCATGTGAATAACTTGAGTTGAAAGTCTATTTTTTACCACCCCCCAAAATTCGTCACCCCGGCCTGCGTGTTGTATCCCGGGAGATTGTGGGGATAGGGTTGGGGTTGCGAGGGGCGTTGCGTTTGTGAGGGAGCGTTTCGAATGTTGACACGATTGCACGCCAATGCGGCGACGACACCGAAGACGAGAGCCTACATTCAGAGCTGTTCATTGACTGTGAGCGAGCTTGCGCGGGAACTTGGTGTGAATGAGAACACGGTACGGCGTTGGCGGTCGCGCGATACGACGAATGACCGTTCACACTGTCCACATAACTTGCAAACCGGGTTTGATGCCGTCGAAGAAGATATCGCTGTTGAGTTGCGTACCAGACTCGGCTTGTCGCTCGACGACATCACTGAAGTGATGCGCCGCTGTCTCCGACCCGAGATCGCGCGATCCAGTGTGCATCGTTGCCTCAAGCGCCACGGCGTTTCTGCCAAGCCAAAGCTTGCCATGAGCAAGCCGCTGCAGTTTGAGACCGCAACGCCCTTGGGCTTTATCCATATTGATGTGAAGTACCTCACAGCACTTGATCGCCGTCGCAGCTATGTTTACGTCGCTATCGATCGTGCCACCAGATTTGTCTATGTCGAGGTTCTGTCTGATCGCAAGGCCGTGACGAGTGCGGGCTTTCTTGAAAGATTCCTCGCAGCATTCCCTGTCAAAGTACACACGATATTGACGGACAATGGTTCCGAGTTCACCGACCGCTTTGCCGTAGACAAGCCGGGTAAGCCTGAAGATCGACCAACAGGTGACCACATGTTTGACCGCACATGCACCAGCCACAACATCAAGCACATCCTCACCAAACCCTACCGTCCACAAACCAACGGGATGGTCGAGAGGTTCAACAGGCGTATCGCCGACGCCATCGCAGAGCACCAAGCAACGGGCCACATCCGCGTCAAGAACAAGTTTGCATCACATCAGCAACGAAACGCATTCATCAATGACTTCGTCAACAACTACAACAATACAAGACTCAGATGCCTGGACTACAAAGCGCCATTCGAAATCATCGCCAATCTCCCGGGATACAACACGAAGGCCGGGGCCCAGCTTTTGTTGACGATCTTGCACTTTTGACTATCGTGAATGAATGGAAGAAACTGAAAAGCACCCAGCCGTTTACATTATGGCCAACCGATACCGTGGCACGCTGTATGTTGGCGTCACTTCCTCGCTTTACTCTCGGGTTTGCAATCTTAAGAACGAACACTTTGCTGGCTTTACGAAAGAACACGGTATCAAACAGTTGGTATGGTATGCTCACTTTCCAACGATGGAGGAAGCTATCGCCAGAGAGAAGTTATTGAAAAAGTGGCATCGTGACTGGAAATTCAGAATCATTGAACTAGCGAATCCTGACTGGCGCGATCTCCACGATGAAATCGATACCAACTTTACTTTCAGTGACTTCGTTCAAGCTGGGTCCCGGCCTTCGCCGGGGTGACGGAATAAATGGGTCCGAGATCGGGTTTGCAGCCCTTCCCTACTCCTTCACAGCCACCACATAGTTGAGCGGCATCCGTCCGCCATCAACATACAAGACTTGCCCCGACACATAGCTCGCTTCATCACTCGCCAGGAACGCGGCAACACGCGCAATCTCCGCAGGCTCACCAACGCGGCCCAGTGGCGTGCGCGACATGATGCGGGTGCGCGCGGCAGGGTCAGTCATCACCGTGCCAAGCATATCTGTCTGGATTGATCCCGGCCCAATCGCGTTGACGCGAATGCCGTGTGGCGCAAGGGCCAAAGCCGACACTGCCGTCAACTGTTTCACGCCACCTTTCGACATCGTGTAAGGTGCGATCATCGGGATCGCCAACGTGTCATTCACCGATGAGATATTCACAATCGCACCGGGATGATCGCCCATGCCGACCTGCTTCACCATCTGGCGCGCGGCTTCCTGCGTCATCATGAAAGCACCTTTGAGATTGACGCCGATAACCTTGTCGAAATCCTCTTCTGTGATTTCGAAGAAATCCTTTGCAATCGAAATCCCGGCATTGTTCACGAGAATATCAATGACACCGTAGTGGCGCACCGTGAAGGCCACCAACTCTTTCACATCTTTCAGCTTCGAAACGTCACAGGCGCGATACGTGGCACCAATCCGCTTGGCCTGCGCAACGCCTTCCTTGTTGAGCACATCGGCGATCACAACTTTCGCCCCCTGCGCCACAAATTCCTCGGCAATCGCAAGCCCGATACCGCGCGCAGCACCAGTCACAATCGCAACCCTGTCTTTCAGTTTCATGATTTTTCCTTAGTAAGTATCCGCAGGTGCAACGCCCTTGGCGAAGACCGCAATGATCAGGGCCGCACCAACCGTGATCATCAGCGCGTGCTGCAACGTCACCTGATCAGCAACCATGCCGATGAGCGGCGGGCCAGCAAGAAAGCCCGCATAACCAAGCGACGTCACTGCCGCAATGCCGCGCCCCGGCGCATCAGGTTCCAAGCGCCCGCCACCTGCAAAAAGCACAGGGGCCAAATTGCCAACGCCAATACCGGCAATGGTGAAAGCCACAAGCGACGTCCAGAGCCCCGGCAAATACAAAGCTGCGGCCGTGCCAACTGCCGTCAGGATCGCACTGTAAACCACCATCGGCACGGCCCCGTAGGTGGCGCGCAACCAGTCCCCCGCAAAGCGCGACACAGCCATGCCGCATTGATAAAATCCAAAGGCCATCGCCGCCGTGGCGGTCGCAGCGGCATAGCGCTCCTGCAACATCAGCGCACCCCAATCAGCTACACTGCCTTCAATCATAAGAGCCAAAAAACACAACAGCCCAAGGCCAATCGTCGCCTTGGTCGGCCAGGCGAAATGTGATCCCGACAAACCCTTGTCGGCATCAGCGGCGAGATAGTGCCGCGCACAAATCAGCAAACCCAAAATACTCAGTATACTGATAATCGCCAGCTGCGTGAACGATCCAACCCGGTCCAAGAGCCATGCCCCGCCAATCGTACCAAGTGCCGCCCCAACTGAAAACGCACCATGATAGCCCGACATCACAGGCCGCTTCAGCGCTTTCTCAACGCCAAGCCCATGCGCATTCATGGCCACATCCATGCTGCCCACGCTCGCCCCCAACAGCACTCCACCCAAAACAAACAGCGGAATTGATGGCGCAAAACTCGGTCCAAAAATGAACAGCGAAAAACCAATGCCAGCAATCAGCGTCACCACAGCACTGCCATATCGATTGATCAACGCACCAGCGACGGGCATCGCCAAAACGGCCCCAGCCGCGAACGACAACAACGCCAGGCCAAATGCTCCAAGCCCCGTGTCGAGCCGCACCTTCGCCAGCGGAATCTGCGTCACCCACGCACCCAGCAAAATGCCGTGGATCAAAAATGTCGCAAAAATGGCTCGGGAGGCTGTGGCGGGTGATGTCATGCCCCACGGTTATGGCAGCGCGCGACAATGGTCAACGGGGTTGCATTCTGGTCCACAGGATCGCAGACTTGCAACTATGGACCCAGACATTCCTTTCACACTTGGCGCTGTGACCTATCTGGTCCACGATTATGACGAAGCCTTGAAATGGTTCACGCGCAAACTTGGATTTACTCTCCAGGAAGATAGTGATCTCGGCGGTGGAAAGCGCTGGCTGCGAATTGCAGCACCGGGCGGGTCATCCCTGCTGCTTGCTAAAGCCAGTACAGACGAGCAGCGCGCAGCAATTGGCAAGGCCGCTGCAGGTCGCGTGGCATTCTTTCTGTACACGGATGATTTTGCAAATACATCCGCCGCCATGAAATACAATGGCGTCAAGTTTCGCGAAGAACCGCGCGATGAATCCTACGGCATCGTCGCTGTCTTCGAAGACCTCTACGGCAATCTCTGGGATCTGATCGAGCTGAAGAGCACATAAAAAAAACCGGCCACAAGGACCGGGTTTTCTTATACCTGCAAGCAGCTTACTTCTTGAGGAAGCTGAATTTCTGATTGAAGCGCGACACGCGGCCACCACGATCGAGAATCGTCTGGGTGCCACCGGTCCATGCGGGATGCGACGTCGGATCGATGTCGAGGTTCATCGTGTCACCAGCCTTGCCATAGGTGGAGCGGGTCACAAATTTCGTGCCGTCAGTCATGACGATGGTGATCGGGTGGTAATCGGGGTGAATGCCGGACTTCATGGGTTTTTCTCAAAATTGAAAAGACGCCCCGTGCTCTCACGGCTGCGCCTTCGTGAAGGTTGTTTCTGAATTTCCGGCTCCTATATAGGAAGCCCACGCGACCCGCAAGCCCCCCAAACAAAGCCAAGAAAAATCCCGACATGAGCAGCTATTACGACCAGGCCAAGCGCCGCGCCAAATCCAAGGACCTGCGCCCCCTCACCCGCCTCTTTCCCTTCCTGCTGCAATACAAGGCGAAAATCTCCGCCGCCCTTCTGGCCCTCGCGATAGCCGCCGCTGCAACCCTCGCCATTCCCTTGGCCGTGAAGCGCCTGATTGACGAAGGCTTCACCGCCACCAACTCTGATCTCATCAATCAATACTTCGGCATGATGTTGCTGATCGTTGCCATTCTTGCGGCAAGCTCGGCATTGCGATTTTATTTCGTCAGCTGGCTCGGCGAGCGCGTGGTTGCCGATGTGCGCGATGCCGTGTTCCGCCACCTCACCACCTTGACACCTTCGTTCTACGAGAAGCAGCAGACAGGCGAAATCACCGCGCGCCTCACTGCTGATACAACAGCGATCAAGGCCGCGTTCTCATGGACCGCATCAGTCGCACTCCGCAACGCCGTCACGTTGATCGGTGCCGTGATCATGATGCTCTACACATCGCCAAAGCTCGCAGGCCTTGCAACACTCGCCACACCATTGATCGTGATCCCGCTGGTGATCTACGGCAAGAAAGTGCGCAGCCTCTCGCGCCGCGCCCAGGATGCGATTGCAGCTTCCGCCGCCTACGCGCAGGAACGCTTGGGCGCGATTGCAACCGTGCAATCCAACACGCAGGAAAAAGCCGCGCGCAAATTTTTCGAAGGTGCAACGACCGAAGCCTTCGAAGCCGCACGCACCCGCACCACGGCCCGCGCATTCCTCACCGCAACCATCATCCTTGCATCATCTGGATCGATCGTTGCCCTGTTATGGATTGGTGCGCGCGCCGTAATCTCAGGTGAAATGTCTGGCGGCACGCTGAGCCAGTTCGTGATCTACGCCGTGATGGGCGCAAGCTCACTGAGCCAGTTGAGCGAAGTCTGGGGTGAATTCCAAAGTGCAGCAGGTGCCGCCGAACGCATTTCAGAATTGCTCGACGAAACCCCCGCCATCGCATCACCGCCGCACGCCATGACACTCACAAAACCTGTGCGCGGCGAAGTCGCCCTGCAAAACGTCAGCTTCATCTATCCCACCAGGCCCGACGCCAAAGTGTTGGACGCGATCAGCTTCAAGGCGAACCCCGGCGAAGTGATCGCCCTCGTCGGTCCATCAGGTGCAGGCAAGTCGACTATCTTCGGCCTGCTGCAACGCTTCCACGATCCGGCTTCTGGCAAAGTGCTGCTTGATGGCATCGACGTGAGCCAACTCGATCTCGAAAACCTGCGGGCGCAAATCTCAACCGTCCCGCAAGACCCGGTGATCTTCTCCGGCTCCGTGCGCGACAACATTCTGTTCTCACGCCCAGACGCAACTGAAACAGAAATGCTCGAAGCCGCCCGCGCCGCCCGCGTCAGTGAATTCGCCGAAAAACTGCCCGAAAAATATGGAACACTCCTCGGAGAGCGCGGCGTCACCCTATCAGGCGGCCAGCGCCAACGCGTAGCAATCGCAAGAGCCATCCTCCGCAACACGCCAGTGCTTCTCTTGGATGAGGCGACCAGCGCGCTGGACGCCGAAAGCGAACACCTCATCCAACAAGCCCTGGAAGACGCCGCCAAAAACCGCACCACTCTGGTAATCGCGCATCGCTTAGCAACAGTAAGAAACGCCAACCGAATAGTAGTCCTAGACGATGGCCAAGTAGCAGCCCAAGGCACTCACGACGAGTTGATGATCAGCAGCCCGCTCTACGCAAAACTGGCAAGACTGCAGTTCACAGCACCGCGCTAGAAACAGGCACCCACCCTCTTGACTGTGAGTTCTCAATAGACTGAGGTCAGGTAGGATTTTGGAACTTGCTTGGGGCACCCTTATGAAAAAGACATCCATTGGCAAATTCTTGGAGAAGTATCCTGATCTTCCCGCTTCAATAAAGAACTTAAGCACTCTCGCTCCAAAATACGAAGACAAGCGTAGTGAATTTAAAGAGTACTACTCGTCGAACTATCCATTGCTGCTGGCAGCTGAAAAGACAGTTAGAAATCTTCTTCACTTGCTTATCTCAGACCTAGCTATCGACTCACCCAAGGTAATTTCGCGGATTAAGGAACGGGATGGGGCGTTAGAGAAATTTGAGCTTAAGTACCGTGACAAGTTGGAGCGCGATGGACAGGACTATGACATCACGAACTACGTTACTGATCTAATTGGAATCAGAGTGATTTGTCTTTACGAGCGAGACATTGACGTTATCGCTGGGTTAGTACGAAGAGAGTTCAACGTCGTAGGCGAGACCAACAAGACAGAAAACTTGATGAAGGAGGTAAAGGCTTTTGGCTACAAAGGTTTACACTTCGATGTGTCCTTGAATAGCGAGCGATTAAACTACAGCGAATATCGAAAGATCGGGCCGTTGAAATTCGAAATACAAGTGAGAACAATTGCCCAAGATGCTTGGAGCGAGATTGATCACAAATTAAAGTATAAGAGGCAGACTACACCCTTGCTGCAAAGGCGTATTGCTCGACTCGCCGCACTTTTTGAACTTGTAGACCAAGAGTTTGTATCTATTCGAGACGAGACAGATCAGTTGGAAAAGAAAGCAACCTTACAGGCTGCGGAAACTTCTGGTCCAAAGTCGCAAGAGTTGCTCGACGCGTTCTCATTTATGGGATTTATGCAAACTCGATATCCAAGATATATTTTTGACGCTGTACGAATTGATGGATTCGTCGATGAGATCAAAGGGTTGTTACCGGACATGACGGTCGCAGAGCTGCATAACGCCGTTGAAAGAAGTTCTGATGTTGTTGCTGGTTATAAAACCTTATCGCTCTGAGCAAGGATACAAGATGAACCCCTTCACGGAGATGAGATACTGTCTCTACGTCAATCAAACAACAGTCTTCGATCCACTAATCTATGCAAATCAGAAAAACGACTTTCTTAGCTGGTACGAACAGCAAAAAATGTAGTTTCCGAATCAGATTGGAGGACGCTTCATTTTTCCACTTGCACCCACCTACCAACATCCTTCATCCACGGATCATTCTGTGCCGAACACCCCCTCCCCGCCCGCAATCGCAAGCGATTGCTAGGGGTACTCCCCCGCCTTTCGGCGAGGGAGAAAACTTTCTCCCTTGCGCGACAAAGTCGCGTGGGGGAGTTCGGCGAAGCCGGGAGGGGGTGTGTCCGCGAGCGAGACTGCCCGCCACTTGCCCTCAAGCAATCTCAACATAAAGCTTCCGTCCCAGCGCTGCCGCAGCGCGGCTGAGTGTGCTCAGCGTCACTGACTTGTTTTCGGGATCGAGCAGCCTGTCCAATTGGCGACGGTCGGTTTTCATCGCACTCGCCATCGCTGTCTTGGTTATGCCTTTCGCCTTCATGCCCTCCGCAATCTGCCACGCCAACACGCGCTTGACCGCGACTTCTTCAGCCTCGGCAAGCAGACCCTGCTCTGCCAAAAAATCGTCGAAGCTTTCCTTGCTCACTCTGCCCTTAGCTTTTTTCATCATACAATTTCCTTCATTCGATTGCGCGCCAAGTCCATGTCACGCTGTGGCGTCTTCTGTGTCTTCTTGATGAACCCATGCAGAAGAACCATCTCGCCGTTGACAATGCAGAACATGACCCTGCCGATCTTGCCATCCACCAACTGACTGCGAACTTCCCAAAGCCCTTCACCGAGAGGCCGACACGTCGGCATGCCAATGGGCCAACCAAACTCTACAGTCTGAATATCAAACCCAATTGCGCGACGGTCATCTTCTTCAATTTCACGCAACCACTCGCGCACCGGCTTTCGACCCGAAGCAGTCTCATAAAATCGGGCCTGAATTTTCTTGTATTGCATTTTGCAACAATGTGTCATTAATGACACGTGTTGTCAAGTCTCTTCACCCGCGATCAAAAACCGGCAGCGACAGGTCAAACCGAATTGCCGCTGCCCTCAGCGCGAACGCCGCGACAAAGCCCGCCACCAGCGCCACATCCTTCGCCAGCCCCACCTGCTGCCCCGCCACAAACACCGTTGCCCCCAACAACGCCGCCGTCACATAAATCTCACGCCGCAAGATCACTGGCACTTCACCACCGAGAATATCGCGGATCACGCCGCCCATGGTTGCGGTAGCAACGCCCATGGCAATCGCAATCACCGAACTATCACTATGTGCCTGCGCGATTTCAGCACCCGTCACCGAGAACAGCGCCAAACCAATCGCGTCACTCCACAACAGATATTTCATCCGGGACTGGATGAGATGCGCCACAAAAAACGCGGCACACGAAACGGCAATGCAGGTCAAAAGATACGCTGGCTTTTGCACCCAGAACACAGGCGTTGATCCCAGCACCACATCGCGCAAAGTGCCACCGCCAATCCCCGTCACGCATCCCAGCAACGCAAAGCCGACAATATCCATTTGCTTGCGAGACGCCACCAACGCCCCAGACAATGCAAACACGCAAAGGCCAAACCAGTCGAGGATTTGCGTAATGGAATCGAGCACTAGCGCTCCGTCAGCTTCAGCTCGATGCGGCGGTTTTCGCTTTTGGATTCTTCGCTGTCTCCTGGAACCAGTGGCTGAAACTCACCAAAGCCTGCGGCCACCAGATGCTTGGGCGTCACCCCTTGCGCGATCAGATAATTCACAACCGAAATCGCGCGCGATGCCGACAATTCCCAATTGGAACGAAACTGCCCGGTTTGAATCGGATCAACATCCGTGTGGCCATCAACGCGCAGAACCCATGCAATATCGCCGGGAATTTCCGCCTCAAGCTGTTTCAGCGCATCCGCAAGCTTCGCCATTTCCTGCTGCCCTGCAGGGTTCAATGCCGCCTGCCCTTTTGGAAAAAGCACTTCGGCCTGAAACACAAAACGGTCCCCAACAACCAGAATATCCGAACGCTGCGACAGGATTTGCCGCAAACGACCAAAGAACTCCGAACGATAGCGCGCCAACTCCTGCACCTTTTGCGCCAGCGCTGTGTTCAACCGTTTTCCAAGATCAGCAACTTGCGCTTCTGAATCCTTGTTGCGCGCCTCCGCTGCATCAAGCAGTGCCGTCAATTGCGACAACTGCCGCCGCATCGCTGCAATCTGCTGATTGAGCAAAGTCACCTGCGCCAGCGCCTCGTTTGAAATTTTCTTTTCGCTATCAAGTGCAGTCTGCAATCCCGAGACAGTGACCCCGGAATTCTGCGACTTGGCATTCTCCGCTTCCATTGATGCGAGCAAATTTGCGGCCTTGTTTTTCTCCGCATTCAGATCATCAGTGAGTGACAAGAGCGTTGCCTCAAGCTCGGCCTTTTGGCCCTTTTCCAGCGCCAGCAATTCGGTGAGCTCGGCGATTTGCGAGCGCAACTGCCCAAGCGCTGAATCCTGTCCGGAAATTTCCCGCGCCAGCAGAAACTGCGCCATCATGAAAACCGAAAGCAGGAATGTGATGACCAGCAAAAGCTGCGCCATCGCATCGACAAAGCCCGGCCAATAGGGCGCGTCTTCACCTTGCCTGCGGCGTGAAAGATACCCGGTCATCGCCTAGCGCCTCTGTTGCAGCGACAGGAGCGTGCGCTGTAATTCGCTTTGTTGCGCCTGCTGCGTTTGAATCCACTGCCGCACGGTTTTTTGCTCCTCACGCATCTGCTGCACAAGGCTGGCAACCGCCTCCGCCAACTCTTCAATCGTATCACTGCGCGCACCATTCATCGGCGCTGACCCTCGTGGATTTGCACCCATTTGCAAACCGAGATTGTCAATCGAGCGCTGCAATGATTGCAGATCAAGTTTCATCAGCGCAGGAAACTGCGAAGGCTGCGAACCACCATCACCAGCACGAATGTCAGTGATCGTTGAAAGCCAGTCTTCAAAATTGTGGTAGAAACGGTTTTGCGCCTGAGATGCCTTGAGATCAAGAAAACCAAGGATCAGCGATCCTGCCAAACCAAACAACGATGACGAAAACGAAAGCCCCATGCCTGCGAGTGGCTTCTGCAAACCATTCTTCAATTCTTCAAACACCGATGCCGATTGCGCCGAAGACACATCGAGCCCGCGAATGGCTTCACCCACCGATGTCACTGTATCAAGCAAACCCCAGAATGTTCCGAGCAGACCAAGGAAAATCAGCAACCCCACGAGATAACGCAACAGGTCACGCGCTTCATCCAAACGTGACGCCAGCGAGTCGAGAATGCTGCGCATCGTTGAAGGCGACAAAACCGTAAGGCGCGAGGCATCGGCAAGAATGGTCGCCATCGGCCCCAGCAAAATGGGCAATTCCGCATCAGTGACTTCGCCAAGCCTGAAATTATTGACCCAGTTCACTTCGGGGATCAGTCGCCACACCATGCGAAACGCATAAAGCGCACCCAACACCAGCACCACAATGATCAAGCCATTCAGCGCGGGATTGGCCATGAAAGCATTCTTGATCGAAGGGTACAGAACTGCCCCCAACACCCCCACAATCAACGTAAACACCACCATGTGCATCAAATGCACACGAGGTTGCTCCAACGTTACCATGTCCATTGGTTGAGCCATATTCTTCCTCCGCCCGGAAATTTGAACAAGCGTTAAACGATTCACACGCGCGTGTCAGTGGGAACCAATTAAATTGCGGCTTGATCCCAAAACGGGAACATGCTAGCATTAGACAATGAGGATCATCGCCAGGCGCACTTTGATTTCTTTCATCGAAAGCAAAAGGCGTGCTGCTGACTATGGCGCTGTTCGCGCAGCGGTCAACGCCTGGTACGCAGAAGCAAGCCGCGCGCAATGGAATAATATGGCTGACATCAAGATGGCCTATGCATCGGCGAGTGTCGTAACCTCAGATAGGGTCGTCTTCAACATCAAAGGCAATGATTATCGACTTGTTGTGGCCATCGATTTCGAGAAATCAATTGTGTGGATCAAATGGATCGGTACACACAAGGAGTATGACAAGATTGACGTCAAGGAGGTCAAATACAATGGCTGAGATCAAACCAATCAAAACCGACGCGGATTACGAAAAAGCGCTCGCCGAGGTCGAGCGGCTATGGGGTGCCAAGAGTGGAACGACTGATGGTGATCGGCTTGATGTTCTGGCAACCCTGATTGATGCCTACGAATTACAACACTTCCAGTTGGGTGACGTCGATCCGATTGATGCAATCAAGTTCCGCATGGAGCAATTGGGATTGACGCGAAAGGACCTGGAGGGCGTGATCGGAAATCGCGGTCGCATAGCGGAAGTACTGTCTGGCAAGCGAGAGCTTTCAATTACCATGATCCGGCGCTTGCATGAAACACTAGGCGTGCCAGCGGAAGTGTTGATCAAACAATCACGCCATAAAGCGGCTTGAGGGACACGATTCAGTTATGAAGAAATTTTTTATGCTCGATTTTAGAGTTTCGCGATTTCTGATTCCTACAATCTGGTTTATGTATTTCTTAAATTTTTGCTGGAAGACAATTTCGCTTCTTCTGGTTTCTTCACAAAACTTCAATTTACCGACGGCACCGCGCTGGCAAATCTGGGCGTCGGTACTTCAACAACTCTGGCTTTATCCTTCAATCCTGGTTGGTGCGCTCATCCAACTTGCACTGGTGGGGATAGTTCTTATGACATGCCAGAAATACCTATTGAGGCAAGAGTACCACCTCACCCCATGCCCTTGTTGATCTCTTCGGTCATTTTCTTGGCGTCGCCGAACAGCATCAACGTATTGTCGCGCCAGAACAGGCTGTTGTCGATCCCGGCGTAGCCTGAGGACATGCCGCGCTTGATGAACATCACGGTCTTGGCTTTCCACACTTCGAGAACCGGCATGCCATAGATCGGTGAAGTCGGATCTTCCTTGGCGGCGGGGTTGGTCACATCGTTTGCACCAATCACAAAGGCGATGTCGGCTTGTGCAAATTCGCTGTTGATGTCTTCGAGCTCAAACACTTCATCGTAAGGCACATTGGCTTCGGCGAGCAGCACATTCATGTGGCCGGGCATGCGGCCAGCCACGGGATGAATGGCGTATTTCACGGTAACGCCGGACTTCTTCAAATGATCTGCCATCTCACGCAACGCATGCTGCGCCTGTGCCACGGCCATGCCATAGCCCGGCACGATGATCACAGTCTCTGCGTTCTTCATCATGAAGGCGGCATCTTCAGCAGAGCCTTGCTTCACAGGTCTCGCCTCGCCCTTTTGGGCAGGGCCTGAAGTTTCGCCCCCAAAACCACCGGCAATGACCGACAGGAACGAGCGGTTCATGCCCTTGCACATGATGTAAGAGAGGATTGCACCGGAAGATCCAACGAGCGCACCAGTGATGATCAGCGCGGTGTTGGCGAGCGTGAAACCGATGCCCGCAGCAGCCCATCCCGAGTAGGAATTGAGCATCGAAACAACGACCGGCATATCCGCGCCGCCAATCGGGATGATCAGCAACAAGCCAAGCGCAAAACTGATGGCGACGATGATCCAGAACCACAACGGACTTTGCGTCGTGAAGAACATGAAGATGCTCGCGACCAACCCAAAGGCAAGCGCGAGGTTGATGATATGCCGCGCAGGCAGAAGAATGGGCGAACCAGACATGCGGCCGTCAAGTTTCAAAAACGCAATGACCGAACCGGTGAAAGTGATAGCTCCAATCGCAGCACCAAGTGCCATTTCGACAAGGCTCTGTTTGTGAATGACGCCGTTTGAGGCAATACCAAAAGCATCAGGCGCATAAAACGCAGCCGCCGCCACGAACACGGCTGCAAGTCCCACGAGCGAGTGAAACGCTGCAACCAATTGCGGCATCGCGGTCATCGGAATGCGCTTGGCCGTTACGCCACCAATCACGCCGCCGATTGCAAGCCCGCCCAAAATCAACGCCCAAGGCAAAAGCCCAACTGGTTTGGCCAAAGCAAGTGTAGTGAGCACAGCAATCGCCATGCCGACCATGCCATAGAGATTGCCCTGCCGTGACGATGACGGATGCGAAAGCCCGCGCAACGCCATGATGAACAGCGAACCTGCAACGAGATAAAGAACAGCAGCGAGATTGACACTCATCTCACTTGTCCTTTTTCTTGTACATCGCGAGCATGCGTGAGGTGACCATGAAGCCACCGAAAATATTGATCGACGCGAGGATCAGCGCGAGGAAACCAAAGATCATGGCCAGCGAGTTTCCCGAAGCCACTGCCCCGGCACCAACCGCCAGAAGCGCACCGACCACAATCACCGAGGAAATCGCGTTCGTTACACTCATCAACGGCGTGTGCAGCGCGGGCGTCACATTCCAAACAACATAATAGCCAACGAAAACCGCGAGCACGAATATGCCCAGAAGCCCGATGAACGGATCAATTGCCATGTGTTCCATTGCTTACTTTGCCTCGTAAATCTTGTGTACCAATTTGCCGCCCTTGGCGATCATGGTGCCGGAGATGCATTCATCGGTTTCATCGATTTTCAATGTGCCATCTTTCTGGATCATCAGATCGACAAAGTTCAAAATATTTTTTGCAAACAGGGGAGCTGCATTGCCCGCTAGCTTGCCCGCAAGGTTGACCGTGCCCATGATTTTCACGCCTGCATGTTCAACGATCTGATCAGGTTTCGAAAGCGGGCAATTGCCGCCGCGCTCAACCGCAAGATCAACAATGATCGAACCCGGCTTCATGCTTTCGACCATCGCCTGCGTGATCAGCGTGGGTGCCGGACGACCGGGGATCAGCGCAGTCGTGATCACAATGTCCTGCGATTTGACATGTGCAGCCACAAGTTCAGCCTGCTTGGCCTTTTCGTCATCCGTCAATTCGCGCGCATAGCCTGCTGCCGTCGCCGCTTCTGCAAGATCCACATAGACAAATTTTGCGCCGAGCGATTTTACCTGCTCTTCGGTTGCTTTGCGCACATCGGTTGCTGAAACAATCGCACCGAGGCGCCGCGCTGTTGCAATGGCCTGCAATCCAGCAACGCCAACACCCATGATGAACACCTTGGCCGCAGGCACAGTGCCAGCCGCCGTCATCATCATTGGAAATGCGCGGTTGAAATGCGCAGCAGCATCAATCACAGCCTTGTAGCCCGCAAGGTTTGCCTGCGATGACAGGATATCCATCGACTGCGCGCGGGTAATGCGCGGCATCAGTTCCATGGCGAAAGCAGTAACACCTGATTGCGCCAGCTCATCCAGCCCAGCGCGCGCGCCATGCGGCTCCAGACCACCTGCAACGATTGTGTTTTTGTTCAGTGTACGGAGCAAATCCACTGAAGGCCTGCGCACGCAAATCACAAGGTCTGCATCGCGCCCCAATGTCTCGGCAGAAACAACTGTTGCTCCCGCAGCTTCAAAATCGGCATCAGAAAAATTTGCCCCGATCCCAGCTCCCGTCTCAACAAAAACGGACGCGCCTTTTTTTACATATGCCTTGACGGTGTCAGGGGATGCCGCAACGCGCGCCTCCCCGGCGGCTGTTTCGCGAGGGATGGCTATTCTCATGTTCTGTGATGCTTAGAAATTGGCTGCAACGAAAAGCCCGTAGAGCGCCAAAAGCCCCCCGGAAAGCTTCCAACCCGCACCGACACGCCAGTCGATCAAGGTTGCAATCGCGCCAATGATGATCCCGGCAAAGCCCACAAACACATTCCAGTTATCCATAAAGCGGAAGGCACACAACGCCACAAGCGTATAGCCGCAAATCAAGGAAAGGATCATCGAACCACTGAGAAACCCCTCATAGGTCGAATTATGCTCATCCATGCCATTCGGCAGTTTGTGCGGATTATTCACGGACATCAGTTCCCTCCAGCAGAATCTCAAGAACCATTACCGAAGCTGGATGCCTACTGCAAGTCACGTGCGACGAAGTGGCATCCGGATTGCTCCAGATGCCACAACATTTACTCACCGCAACGCGCGGAATTCCCATGGAGTCACTTTGCCGTCCTTGTCAGTATCGGCGGAAGCGAGCTTGGCTTTTGCGTCGGCGAGGAATTCGACCTTGTCCACGCCTGTATTCTTGTTCGTATCGAGCGCAGCGAACTTGTCCTTACGCACCTTGATCACCGCTTCTGATTCCTCAGAGCCGAACCACGCATGCCAGCCCCGGCGTGGCGGTGTGGTGAACTCGGTTTCGGTGATGTTGCCATCGCCATCGCGGTCGAAACGCACGAACATGCGCTCGGCCAGGCTTGCCGCTTCATCGTCGCCAATGACGCCATCGCCATTGACATCGATCATCTGCATGCGGTGACCGCCGCGACCACCCCTGCCCTCACGACCGTGATGGCGGCCACCGCGTTGGCCATCGCCACGCCCATAGTCTGCGTCTTGCATCATTTCATCGGGGGCATCATTGGCTTCAGGAGCTTGTTGGGCTTGGGCAGCTGTAGCGGCAAAAAGCGAAACTCCAGCAACCAGCAAAACGGTTTTCAAATTCGTCATCGGAACTCTCCATTGTTGTGACTGCCCATAAGACGTTTGGGAAAGCGAATTCCGTCGCAACATGAACAAGGTTTAATGTTTCTTTTTGCTGCATAGCCACCTGCATGGTAAACGCTTGCAAAAATCGAGGGATCGCAATGGCTACAGTCCAGGAAACAGCAAAGAAACTCGGCATTGACTTGCGCTACACACCGGGTCTCGCCAGGGAAACGGCTCCTCTTTACGAGCGCATGCGCCGCGTCATGCCGGAAGCTGAGTGGATGTCGCATGCGCCTTATGTCAAAGCTATAAATGACTTGAAGAAGCAGAAGCATGCTGTTGTTCTGGCTCACAATTATCAATCGCCCGAGATCTACCACGGGGTGGCTGATGTGGTGGGCGACAGTCTCTACCTCGCCAAGCAGGCCGCCCTCACCGAGGCCGATATTATTGTGCAAGGTGGCGTGCACTTCATGGCCGAAACATCAAAGCTGTTGAGCCCGCACAAAACGGTGTTGATGCCAGATATGCGCGCGGGCTGTTCGCTGGCTGAATCGATCACGGGCAAAGATGTGGTGGCGCTGCGCAAGAAACATCCAGGCGTTCCAGTCGTCGCATATGTCAACACATCAGCCGATGTGAAAGCCGAAGTTGATATCTGCTGCACCTCATCCAATGCAGTCAAAATTGTCGAGAGCCTCAACGCGCCGGAAGTGATTTTCTTGCCGGACAAGTTCCTCGCCGCCAATGTGGCAAATCAAACCAAGGTGAAGATCATTTCCTGGGAAGGGGCGTGCGAGGTGCATGAGCGCTTCACGCCTGAGGAAATCCGGGAATACCGTGCCGCCCATCCTGGCATCGAAATCATTGGCCATCCTGAATGCCCGCCAGAAGTAATCGCCGAGTGTGATTTCTCCGGCTCCACTGCTGGCATGATCAAATATGTGAAGGAACGCAAACCCAAGCAGGTGCTAATGGTGACGGAATGCACCATGTCGGACAATGTTGCTGCTGAAACCCCTGATGTGGATTTCATTCGCCCGTGCAATTTCTGTCCGCACATGCGCCGCATCACCTTGCCTGCAATCCTGAATTCACTGATGACGATGACAACCAGGGTTGAGATTGAAGAAAGCCTCGCCAAGCGCGCCCGGCTTTCGGTGCAGCGCATGGTCGATCTCAAGTAATGTCATCAGTGTTGATCATTGGGGGCGGATTGGCGGGGCTGTTCTGCGCGCTGAAACTTGCACCCCTGCCCGTGACAATTCTTTCAACTGCGCCACTGGGCACTGGCGCATCATCAGTCTGGGCGCAAGGTGGCATCGCGGCAGCCATTGCCGATGGCGATACGCCGGAAAAACACACCAACGACACGCTGATCGCAGGTGCTGGCATTTGCGATGAAGCAATGGTGCTCGGCATGGCTGCAGAAGCACGCGCGCGCATCGAGGACTTGCTCGAATATGGCGTACCGTTTGATCGTGATCTCGCGGGCAAGCTCGTCCAATCGCGCGAGGCCGCACATTCCGAACGCCGCATCGTGCGTGTGAAGGGCGACACTGCCGGCAAGGCCATCATGCAGGCTTTGCATGTAGCTGCAATCAACGCACCATCAATCAGCGTGGTGGCAGGCGTGACGGCACAAGAACTCGTCGTTCACGAGGGCCATGTCACGGGCGTGCGTGTGCAGGACGAAGCCGGAAAAATCCTGCAATACAATGCCAACGCCATCGTACTGGCAACAGGTGGCTGCGGCCAACTTTTTCGCGTCACCACCAATCCAGTTGAAAGCTGTGGCATTGGCATGGCGCTGGCCGCACGCGCTGGTGCCATCATCGCCGATGCTGAATTCGTGCAGTTCCACCCTACAGCTATCAACGTCAACAAGGACCCTGCCCCACTCGCGACCGAGGCATTGCGCGGCGATGGCGCCACCCTGGTGAACAGCAAGGGCGAGCGCTTCATGCAAGCCATCCACAAGGACGCAGAACTGGCACCGCGCGATGTCGTCGCGCGCGGTGTGTTTGCCGAAGTCATTGCAGGGCGCGGTGCATTCCTTGATACGCGTCAGGCGATCGGCGCAGAATTCCCGGCGAAATTTCCAACGGTCTATGCGAGCTGCAAGGCGATGGGCATTGATCCCGTCATCGACCTGATCCCGGTCGTTCCCGCCGAGCACTATCACATGGGTGGCGTGTGGACTGACGCAAAAGGCCGCTCATCTTTGCAAGGCCTGTGGGCAGCGGGCGAAGTTTCATCAACAGGCGTACACGGTGCCAATCGTCTCGCTTCAAACTCACTTCTCGAAGCTGTAGTTTTTGCAGCGCGCATTGCTGAAGATATTGCCGCACAGCCAAAGCATAAAGTTGAACCAAACAGTCTGGTCGCATTCGATACAGCCCTCACTGGCGATGATGCATTGCGCATGGAATTGCGCGAAGCGATGTCCGCCCTTGTTGGCGTGATGAGAAACGCTGAAGGCATCCGCGAAGCGCTCCGCACCATCCGCCGCGTCCGGGAAACCGCAGTCACAATGAGTTTGCAAAACATGGGAGTGACCGCACAGATGATCGCAACAGCAGCTTTGGTGCGCCATGAAAGCCGTGGCGGACATTTTCGTACCGATTATCCGGAGACGGTGGCCGCACTGGCCAAGCGCACGATGTCGACACTTGCCGAGTCGGATGCGATTGCAAAGGATGTGACATGACACAGTTTCTCAACCCCCTGCTTATCGCCGATGCCGTACGCGCTGCTTTGATCGAAGACCTGGGCCGCGCTGGCGATGTCACAGCACAAGCCACCATTCCGGCAACATCCGTCAGTAACGCCAACTTTAATGTCCGCGAAGACGGCGTCATCGCTGGATTGGACTTTGCGCGCGAAGCCTTTCGCCAACTTGATCCATCCGTAAAATTTGAAGCACTTGTGGCCGACGGAGATCCCGTCACCCGCAAAACAATCATCGCCAAAGTCTCAGGTTCTTCGCGCAACATTCTCAGCGGAGAACGTGTTGCACTCAACTATCTCGGCCGCCTCTCTGGCATTGCATCGCTCGCAGCAAAATACGTCGCAGAAGTAAGACACACCGATGCAAAAATTGCCGACACCCGCAAGACCACGCCGGGCCTTCGCGCCTTTGAAAAATACGCCGTTCGTTGCGGCGGCGGCATGAACCATCGTTTCGGCCTTGATGATGCGGTGTTGATCAAGGACAACCACATCGTAGCAGCAGGTGGCGTGGTCGAAGCCTTGCGCGCCGCCAAGAAAGCCGTTGGCCATCTCGTGAAAATTGAAATCGAAGTGGATCGCATTGAGCAACTCAAGCAAGTAATCGCCGAAGGTGCGGACGTTGTGATGCTCGACAACATGTCGAACGATGAAATGCGCGAAGCCGTAAAACTCGTGGGCGGCAAAATAAAAGTCGAAGCCTCAGGTGGCGTCAATCTCACTTCAGTGAAAGCCATCGCCGAGACCGGAGTAGACCTAATCAGCGTCGGCGCACTCACACATTCAGCCAAAGTTCTGGATATTGGTTTGGATTTTGTGTGAACTAAAACAGCATCGCGTGCAACAACCGCCCCGGCGATAGCGCTGCAAATGCACCGGCCACAATCAGCCCAAATCCATAGACTTGCAGCATGCCAAGCTTATGCGCGCGAATGTTGCCGCGTCTTGCAGCGAGGATTGAACCTGGCAATCCGAAGATCACCAACAGCGACAAGAGATGGATCAAACTGAACGGACCAAACATTGGGTTCTCGTGAATGAACAGACTGGAGATCGCAGCGATATACATCAACACCACCCACACCCATCCCATCATGCGATGGCGGTGATTTCCCTTACGCATGATCAGCTGCGCCGTGCCAAGTACAAACGCGGCCACCGCTGCGATGGCATGAATTTGAATAACCGACGATGCATTGAAAAAGGGAACAAGATTCATGGATTGCTGCTGCAGTCAAAGTGTGAAAACGTCAAGTGATGTTTGTCTACTGTACATTGGGTGTCAATGACTTCGCGCGCGCTGTAACGTTTTACGATGCAGTGATGAGCACGATCAATGTACCACGCGCACCCGATTGGGAGGATGAACTTGCAGGCTGGGGAGTTCCTTACGCGCAAGGCTTCAGCCTGTGGATCTGCAAACCATTCGACAAGCGCGCACCGCATCCCGGCAACGGAAATATGCTGGCCTTCCGCGCAAGCAACCAAGATCAAGTGAAGGCATTTCACGCTGCCGCACTCAAACACGGCGGCACAGACGAAGGCGCACCCGGATTGCGTCTACACTACGGACCTGACTTCTATGCCTGCTACGTGCGCGATCCTGATGGCAACAAGCTCGCTTGTGTTGTTTCCAAACTCACAATTGCGTGACTGCAAAATCAAATGAATCATTGTCTGAGTTTTATGCACTGCAAAGAATTGTGTGGCGCAATTGTAATGTTGATGAACAAGACTTTCTATATTGCAGCGCCTAAGTTTACTTCACGGCGGCACACCTGGGGGCCGCGTGGGATCGTTCAGATTTCGGGTCGGCCTTTTCTGTGTTGCCATAAAAACATGAAAGGAAAATATCATGACCTATCTATCACAAGCCATTTTGGCGACAGCATTTGTGGCTTCACTTTCAAGCGTGTCACTTGCACAAGTCCGGGCAGATGAAAACTGCCAGGAGAAATTTGCAAGAGCTGATGTCAACGGTGATGGCTCGCTTGGCAATTTCGAAGGTCGCCGGTTCTACGAAAGGCGTTGGGGCCAGCAATCAGACACCACTGATATCCCCATTATTCCACGTTCGGAATTCTTGAGGGATTGCAGTCGTGGTTCATACAATGGACTATAACTAGGACGTGCCGGATGGTTGCGGGCGGGAGGCGCCCCCAACCACCCGGCACAATAATGTTACGCGTCCATCTTTTCCAACTCATCAATCATCCCGGAAATCACACTCAACCCCTTCTGCCAGAATCCTGGATCAGTTGCGTCGAGCCCGAATGGCTTGAGCAATTCCGAGTGGTGCTTCGTGCCACCTGCTTTTAGCATGTCGAAATATTTGTCTTGGAATCCAACAGCGCTCTCACGGTAACGCGCATAGAGTGAGTTCACCAGACAATCGCCAAAGGCATAGGCATAAACATAAAATGGTGAATGGATGAAATGCGGGATATAAGTCCAATACACTTCATAGCCTTCACCAAACTCAATCGCATCACCAAGACTTTCGCGCTGCACCTCAAGCCAGATCGCGTTGATCTGGTCTGGCGTCAACTCACCTGCCTTGCGCGCTTCATGTAGCTTCCGCTCAAAAGTATAAAACGCAATCTGCCGCACGACAGTGTTGATCATGTCTTCAACTTTTGATGCAAGCAGCGCCTTCTTCTTTTTCGGATCGATGGTGTTTGCGAGAATGCGTTGGAAGGTCAGCATTTCACCAAACACGGAAGCAGTCTCAGCCAACGTCAATGGAGTTGATGCCATCAGTGCGCCCTGCCCTGCTGCAAGCACTTGATGCACACCGTGACCAAGCTCATGCGCCAGCGTCATCACATCACGCGGCTTGCCGAGATAATTCAGCATCACATAAGGATGCGCTGAAGGCACGCACGGATGCGCAAAGGCACCAGGAGATTTTCCAGGCCGCGATGGTGCATCAATCCATCGGAGATCAAAAAACTTCTGTGCAATCGAAGCCATCTCTGGAGAGAACTCGCTGTAAGCCGTGAGCACCGTTTCGCGCGCTTCGTTCCACGGAATGTCACGCATATCCTCTGCGGGCAATGGCGCATTGCGATCCCAATGCATGAGCTTGTCCATGCCAAGCCATTTCGCTTTCATCCGATAATAGCGATGCGACAATTGGGGATAAGACGCGCGCACCGCAGCAACCAGCGCATCAACCACAGGACCTTCAACACGATTGGACAAGTGTCGCGCATCGGCAATGTCCTTGAACCCGCGCCATTGATCCGAAATTGATTTGTCTTTGGCCAGCGTGTTGGTGATCAATGTGAAAAGTGGAAGTTGCGCTTTAAAACCCTTGGCCAGCGCTTCAGCACCAGCCTTGCGCTTTGCACCATCATGCGACTGCATCAGATTCAAAGTCGGCTCAAGCGAAAGTGTTTTGCCATCAACCTCAAACGTCAGCCCGGCCATGGTCTGGTCGAACAAGCGATTGAGCGCACCTGCACCTGTTTGCGACTTTTCCAGAAATAATTGCTCGATCTTGTCCTCGAGTTGATAAGGCTTTTCCATCCGCAGATTATCGATCCACGGCTTGTAATGTGCCAACTCTGCAACCTTCATCGCTTTTGCGACTCCAGCATCACTCAAGCGGTTGAATTCAAGCTCAAAGAACAAGAGATCACTGGAGATCGCTGTGAGCTTCTCATTCACATCGCCATAAAATTTCTGCCGCGCTGCATCGGTGGTGTTACCGACATAATAGAGCGAGGCATAAGAACCAACGCGCCCGACAAGATCAGAGAGTGATTCATACTCACGTAAAGACTCCGCAAGCTTTGCACCATTGGCTTTCGCAAGCGCACCCTTCCACTTCGCTGCAAAATCTTTTGCAACGCGCGCGCATTCTTCAAGGTCGCGCGCAAACTCTTGTGAGTCGGGGGCCGGATAAAGATCAGCGAGATTCCATTCGGGCAAGTTTTCAAGTGCTGCTTCGGTCATTTTCATCCTCTTTGATCCGGCAATCGCATACGATCAAAACCTGCAATTGCAAATTCATCTTTTCTTTACTCGGTTTCACGCCAACACGTCGCAAAAACGACTTTCTTGTTTCCAAATTCATCAGCCCATTAAGTGGGCTTTTACCACTCGGTGGCAAAGTGTCTCAAAACAGGAGTGGCGGTGGGGTTCAAATGAACCATAACGCGCACCATAACTCAAAGAAACGGACAGTTAGTCGTTCATGTCGACCCGCGTATTAATCGTTGAAGACGAACCAGCGCAACGCCGCATCCTCGAAGAGATGGTGAAGCGCTTCGGTTTCGAAGTATTCGCAGCCGACAGCGGCTTCAAAGGCCTCGAAGCTCTGAGTTCTCCATCCGGTGCATCCATTGCTCTGGTCATTCTCGATCTCATGATGCCTGGCATGGATGGCCTCGAGTTCCTGGAGCGCTTGCAAGCCAAGCGCGGCGATGTGCCTGTCATCGTGCAAACTTCACAAGGCTCAATCGAAACCGTTATCAAGGCAATGCGTGCCGGTGCTGATGATTTCGTCGTAAAGCCTGTATCACCAGAACGCCTCCGCATTTCGATTCAAAACTTGTTGAAGGTCAACGCGCTCACTGAAGAAGTGAAACGTCTCAACAAGAAAGTCACGGGCGCATTGTCGTTCGGCGATTTGATCGCAAGCTCGCAGGGCATGCATAATGTCATCCGCCTGGGTCGTCGTGGTGCACAGTCCAATATTCCAATTCTGATTGAAGGCGAATCCGGCGTCGGCAAGGAAATGATCGCTCGCGCCATTCAGGGCGAAAGCGAACGCGCTGGTCGTCCCTTCATCACTGTCAACTGCGGTGCCATTCCAGAAAACCTCGTTGAGTCGATCCTCTTCGGCCACGAAAAAGGTTCATTCACCGGCGCGTCCAACAAGCATCTCGGCAAATTCCAGGAAGCTGATGGGGGCACATTGTTCCTCGACGAAGTGGCAGAACTGCCACTTGAAATGCAGGTAAAACTGCTCCGCGCCATTCAAGAAGGCGAGATCGATCCCGTTGGGTCCCGCAAGCCATTAAAAGTGAATGTGCGCCTCGTCTCGGCCACCAATCGCAACATGATTGAGATGGTCAAGGCCGGGCAGTTCCGCGAAGACCTCTATTACCGCCTCAATGTTTACCCGATCATGGTGCCGCCTTTGCGTGATCGCAAGGAAGACGTCGAAGCGCTCGTCAATCATTTCATCATTCGCATTGCAGCCGAAGAAGGCCGCAAGGTGCGTGGCATTGCTCCCAATGCCCTTCAAATGCTCAAGGCTTATGCTTGGCCGGGCAATGTCCGCCAACTCGAAAACACCGTGTTTCGCGCTATCGTGCTCTGCGAAAGCGACGAACTGCGAATCGAGGATTTTCCGCAAATCGCCGCTCTTGTTGATGGCTACCAAGTCACGATCCCGTCGGCCACCTTGCTTCCGGCAAAACCAACAGCACCTGTTGCGAATGCAGGCCAAGTGACTGACGGCTCAGCCTTGGGCATACCGGTTGTCACTGCAGGCGGTCACATCCGCACGCTGGAAGAGGTTGAAGCCGATATGATTCGCTTGGCCCTCCATCGCTATCGCGGTCAAATGTCTGAAGTTGCTCGCAAACTGGGAATTGGGCGATCAACGCTCTATCGCAAAATGCGCGATTTGGGTCTCGAAGAACAAGCCAGCTAATCGCGTCCTTTACCTGGATTTAACCAGTTTTGGTAACATTTGCTCTTTGTGGCTGCCATACATTTGCAAAGCCTTGGCAAAATGCGTAAGATGCAACCTAATCACAATGGGATTGGGTTTGGACATGAAGCGGCTCCTGCCGAAACTTCTATGCAGTCTGGTCGCGCTGACATTGGTCAGCGAAATTGCGCTGGCTGATCATGATTTTGTGCCGCGCCGTGCTGGCTTTTTTGAACGACTGTTCGGAATTAAGCCGCGCCCACGTCGCGTCGAAAAACGCCAGCGCGTCTTTGATGACCAGGCCGAAAACAGCGACGATGGTTTCTTTTTCAAGCCGAGCCGCCGCAAAAAATCGCGCGTTGCAATCGAACGAAAATCAATTCCACTATTCGGTCGTCGAGTAGTCGAGAAACCTAGGCGCATCGCAAAACGACCAACCCAATTGGCTTTCGCAGATCCGCGACCTGTTAGAAATGTCGTTAAAAAACCAATCGCTGTAGATCGCAAAGGCGGCTCGCAGGTTGAAGATCCTGAACCAATCGCAACGTTGGGCATGGGCAACCTTCCCTATCTGCCTGCACGACCAGTTGCTCTGTTTGCTGAAAACGCTTTGTCGTTCAACGCGACTAGCGTCGAAGAAATCGCGCTCCGCGATCTCTTCATCAATCGCAACAACGGTCTCATGGCCGAAGAAAAAGAACGCGCGGCCATTTTCGCGCATTACTCCGGCTTCGGTTACAAGCCCTTGTGGACCAAGGAGGGTAAAACAACAGAGCGCGCCCAACTTGTATTGAACACACTTGCATCAGCAGACGATGAGGGGCTTATCGCTTCAGAATATCTGCCAAGCGCCCTGCCCGCTTTCTCTACCAATCTTGCGTCACTCACTTTCACGCCGCAAGAACAGGCCAAGTTCGATGTGTCCCTGACAATAGCAGCACTGCGTTATGCGCGTCATGTGTCTGGTGGCCAGTTCGATCCGCGCAAGTTGTCACTCTACTTTGACGTAAAGAGCAACGCTGCCGAAGCCGCTACAGTTCTGCGCGTGCTCACCTTCTCGCCCTACCCGCAGCAGTATTTGCAATCTCTTGCACCATCCTTGCAAGAGTATCGCCTGCTCAAGACCGAACTGGCAAGACTGAAGGAAAATGCCAACACGCGCTTTGCGGATGGTGACACCGTCAAAAAGGATGGCCGTGACCCGCGTATTCTACAATTACGCGATTATCTGCTTTCAGAAAACTACCTGAAGCCGGGCGCTGCTCTTGTCATTGAGTCGGATCGCGACCTGATGAATGCTGAACTTTCTGCCGCGCTGAAGTCGTTCCAAAGAGCCGAAAACATCAAGGCCACCGGGGCCCTCGACTTAGCGACGGTCAAGAAACTCAATGTTGATCGTAGCGAAGAACGCCGCGAAGCAGTTCTTGCAAGCATGGAACGCACCCGCTGGTTGCCCAAAAATCTCGGCGAACGCCATGTTTTCGTGAACCAGGCATCTTACGATGTGAATGTGGTCGACCGCGGCGAAACCATCTGGACGAGCAAAGTGATCGTCGGCAAGCCCCTGACGCAGACTTATGTATTTCATGACAAAATGGAAACCGTGGTCTTCAACCCGACCTGGAGCTTGCCGCAATCGATCATCATGAACGAACATCTTGCCAAGCTGCGCCGCAACCCTGCGCATTTTGACAAGCTCGGCTATGAAGTGTTCGACAAGAATGGCGAAAAAGTAAAATCGAAATCGATCGACTGGACAAAATACGACAAGGGTGTTCCCTACAACGTGATTCAACCAGCTGGAGGCGACAACGCCTTGGGCGAACTGAAGTTCCTGTTCCCCAACGCCCATGCCATCTACATGCACGACACCCCGACAAGAAAGCTGTTCTCGCAGTCTACGCGCGCCTTCAGCCATGGTTGCGTACGCGTCCAGAACCCGCGCGAATTTGCCAGCGTCTTGCTTGGCTGGGATCGCAACAAGGTTGACCAGATATTGGAAGAACCAGAAACATTGAACCAGGCTGTTCCCGGCACCGTTGATGTCCACCTTACCTATTTCACGGCCTGGCCCGACCGCTCCGGCGTAGTGCGCTACCACCGGGACATTTACGAGCGGGATCAAACTCTTCTGGCCGCGATCAAGCGCGTCAAACTGCAATCAGCCAAACTGCTGCCAGTCGCCGCTGCCACACCGCAAGTTGCCCAACAGTAAAAACCGTCAATCCGTATTCGCGTGATTGGTTATTTTGCGACCAAGGTGGTGCGATTTTATCACGGCGGCCAAGTATTGAGCGCGACCCTGGACTTGGAATAATCGTTAAATATCAACAATTTGATTTGAGTTTTAACTATCCTCACAACTTTAACTGCCACACGATTCACAATGTTGTGCCAGTTAAACCGTCGTTAACGGTACTCTGACAATAAATAGGGCGTCCGGTCTGCCTCACGGCAGCCGCAATCTTGTATCATTCCGCCCTATGGACTAGGCTCAGTCAGCACGACAGAGCGGGGTTATTCGGACGGAAGTAATGAAGGGAACGGGTTCCGCCCGATCGTGTGTGTGAGTATGGGTTTAAGTTCATCTGGCGCCGGACATCGACAGTCATTGACAAATCGTTTCAAGAAAGCCCTGGCCACAGCGGCCTTAGCTACGGCGCTCGCTTCTGCAGCGTGGATGAGTTCGGCTGAACCATTGGAAGCCGCTGGTGAAACCCGCACACTTTCCATGTTCCATATCCACACCAAGGAAAGCATCACCATCACTTACATGCAGAACGGACGCTATGTTCCATCTGCCATGAAGAAAATCAATTATTTCATGCGCGATTGGCGCAAGAACAAGACCGTGAATATCGATCCAAAGACGGTTGATCTCATGTGGGAACTCCACACCGACCTTGGCTCGCGCGCACCAATTCACATCGTGTGCGGTTTGCGTACCGCTGGCACCAACGCCCTTCTCAAGCGTCGCGGTCGCGGCGTCGCCAAGAAGAGCCAGCACACCAAGGGCAAGGCCATCGATTTCTATTTCCCTGACGTGCCAACCGTGAAGATCCGCAACAGTGCACTCGTGCGCCGCATTGGAGGCGTCGGCTATTACCGCTCATCCGCAGGTCCAACTGGCTTCCTCCACGTTGACACAGGTCGCGTGCGCCATTGGGGTCCTGCAATCAGCAAGTCGCAATGGGCATCTATCAATCGCGAAGGCCGAAAGACCGTAGGTCGGCGTCTCACACGCTCCGGATCTGTTGCCGTCGCCAGTGTTGGTGGTGATGAAGATTCACCAGGTCTGTTGAAGCGCCTGTTTGGTCGTAGCAAAAAAGATGTGAAGGTCATTTCCGAACCAACGCCTGAAGTGGCTGATGAAGAGGCTATTCCAGAAGCACCAAGCTACGAAGGCTATAACGAAGAACTCGCCGAACTCGCCGAAGAGTCAGCAGAAGCTGCCAAGCCCAAGAAGGTCGCGCCGCCCTTGGAGCCTGCTCCGGTTGCCAAGCCAGCCCCAGTAGTTGAAGACGTACCCGTTGCTGCACTCACCGTGAAAGCGAAAAAGAAGCCGGCAGTTGAAATCGTGCCTGAAGTTGCAAACGCGCAGCTTGCTGCACTTTCGCAGTCCGCTGCAACAGAAGAAGCTGCTGAAGAAGACGTAACGGTCGGCATCAAGAAAGGCCCACCGATTCCTCTTCCCCGCAGGAAGCCTGCCGAAATCGTGGAGCTTGCCAAGGCGCAATCCAAAGAACTGATCATTCAACCTGCATCTGCGCCGCCGGACGCAAACTTCGCTAACCAGCGCCAGATCGCCAAGGACAACAGGCTCCTTGCCAAGAAGGCCGCGCAAGCAATGGCCGAACAGGCAGAGGCAGAAATTGTCGAACAACCAATTGCAAAACTTGCCAAGCGCGCAGCACTCGGAAACGACAAATCAAACGAGGACGTAAGCGGCGGGAAAACCGATTTTGCAGCCGAGATCAATTCTGGTGAAACTGCCGACGCACCAATTATTCGTACGGCAATGGCCAATGTCGAAGATGTTGCAATTGCGACACCTGCAGATCAGCTGATCCGCATGAATGGCGCGCCCCAACCGCTCGACGTCGATATGGGTTCAGTGCTGCCTTTCTCGGCCAAAATGGATGCAGAAGTGTCAGCGACCGCTGATCTTTCCACCAACGCTGATGGCAAGGGCGACCTGATGCTGGTCAACCGCGAAGGCAAGGGCAACAAACTGGAAGCGCCAGAGGACGTGGCAGGCGAGCCGATGAAATTGGGCCAGCTGGATTAATCCAGTCATCAAAAGTGAATTTCAAAGCAACTTCACTTGAACGCGCCGGCCAGCTGATCCTCGCCGTATCTACAATGCCGCGCTACAGCCACGTGACACTGGCAGAACTCACAGCCCAGTTCCTCGAACCCCTGATGCAGGAACGCCTGCTGATCGAGCGCGCGCCCGAACTCTTAAAGCCAAAGACCGATGATGGGCTGCTGGGCATCGTCGTCTGGGCAAGTGTGTCGGAAGCCGTCGATGCCAAGATCAGGGCGCAGATCAAAACCAAAACCTACCCAATCAAATTGGCCCGCGAAGACTGGCGCAGTGGTAACACCAACTGGCTGCTCGATATCATCGCGCCAAATGAGGCAGCGGCTCTTCAAATGACATCGGGGCAGGAAACATTATCAAAACCCCACAACTACATGTTCATCCGGCAGTTATAAACTATGTCAAACAGAAAATAATCCGCGATCCAGCAATTGGTCTAAAAAAATATTTGGGCCTCAAAACGCTAAAGAAGAAAGTACCCTCATGAATCTTTCTATCCGCAGCAGCTTAAAATTCATCGCCAAACTGGTGGCAGCCATTGTAGCCTTGGTGGTTACAGTCATTGCATTATCTTTAGTTGCAGTATTTTGGATTTCGCCAAGTTGCGAGCCGACCGATAACGTGAGATTGAGCATGGGGGGCGTAGAGTTCTCAGTCCCTACGAAATTAAATCCTTCACTATCACCCAACGTCAACGGCTGGCTGGATAGATGGCGCGGTACGTGGACGTTCTACGGTCCCAAACACAATGGGCAATTGACGTTTTGCCAAAGCCCAGACGACAAACCTCTGGTGGTGGAAGGGGTGCATTTCAGAAGGGAGAGTATTGCCCTTGCTTCAAATCATGCCCCCCGGTTTTCGATGCTGAAAAAGCTGAATTTCATATCTATCCAGCCGACACGTAAACCAGCCCTTTGGGATAATGGTAGTCGGGTAGATGTTGGATCGGCACGTTTTCATGGTTCTGTGCCAATCGCGAGTTGTAAAAAATTCATTGAGAAGCATTCTTGTACAACTAATTCATATCCCGCAATCCGCGACTATCCCTTCAGCGTGAGAACGGATTTTTACTTGGAGGATATCCCAGCATCCGACTGGCCAGAGCTGTTTCGACAGATAGAGAAACTCCTTTCTGAGGTTCTTACTTTTTCCTCTCAGCGCGACATTAAAACACTTTAACATGAACAAAGGGATACGGGGATACGGTGACACTCCCGGTGACACTCCGAATAAAGGGGACGTTACCCTTTTCTTTTCGAAAATTTCTTGCTAAATAGCTTCCATGCCTCGTATCGCCCGCTCCGTCTTCGCCCATATGCCGCATCACGTCACACAGCGTGGCAATCGCCGCGAGGATGTGTTCTTTGATGACGAGGATCGCGAGGCCTATCTGCTGTGGCTGCGCGAATATGCGATGGAGCATCGCGTTGAGATCGCGGCCTATTGCCTGATGAGCAATCATATTCATTTGATCCTGATCCCCTCAACCGAGGACGGCTTGCAGGCGGTGCTGAAACCGCTCCACATGCGTTATGCACAGCGCCTCAACCGGGCCAACGGCGTTCAGGGGCACGTGTGGCAGGGGCGGTATTTTTCATCCGTGCTGGATGGCGATTATTTTCGAGCCGCCGTGCGCTATGTCGAGCGCAATCCGGTGCGCGCACGCATGGTGCGTAAAGCCGAGAATTACCAATGGTCGAGTGCGAAGGGACACTGCGGATTGATCGCTGATCCGTTGCTAAAGGCCAAGCCATCATGGCGCGCCACGATGGATGATGTGACGGACTGGTCAGCGTGGCTGGCCGAACCTGATACCGAGGAGGCGTTGCTGGTGCTTCGCCGCAATGCGATGATGGGCCTGCCCTGTGGATCGGAGAGCTTCATCAAGAAGATCGAGAAGAAGACCGGCCGCGCGCTGCACTACCGCCCCCGCGGCCGGCCAAAGAATGTCGAGAGCGAGGCGAACCATGTCAAAAAAGGGTAACGTCCCCTTTGTTTCCAGCACAGTTCGTCCTCCTCGGATGACTGTAACCTAATTATCGTGTCTCACCTACGGGGTGCAGTCCAGGAGTGTCACCGTTACCCCGGAGTGTCACCGTTACTTTTTCTAAATCGGTGCAGGCCGGACTACAAGAAGCTTGGCCTCTGGGGGAACATTGGTGTCTAACGCTTTCAGTTTGGTGATGCTGATACGGCGTTGTCCGTTACTTCCCAGCTTGCCAGCATTCTGCCACGCTACTTCGCCAGAGCCATTGAAGACTACAGTTAGCGACTTGCCGCGCAATCTTTGCAGAACAAGCAGATGTGAAGGTTCGTGCCTTATGGCGACACTCTTGCCTTGGGTGAATTTGATTTCCACTTGTCGGCCATCGTGTGCAATGGCGTCATGTCCCTGTGTCGAGGCGGTATTAAGTTTAAGGTCAAACATATATGCTGCAATGACCTCGCCTAGGCTTCCTACAAGGTGACCATCCAGCGTGAATTTGCGACCCGCAAACATGGCCTGAAGTCGATCCACGCTGCTATAAAGACTATCAATGAGTGTCCCCACTTCTTTCCAATCGACCTTTTGGTTCATCGCTTCACCTTGGGAGATATTTGATAAAAGGGACGCTTCCCTTTTATCAATATATTCGGGTTGACTCCGCCACATCCCGATGTGACATTTGCATTGTGACGCAGAAAATGGAGAGGCGAACGATGAAACGGATAACGGCAGCAGCCGCAGTCTCATTCGGAATTGCCATCGCGACATCCACTGCTAGCCTTGCAGCAACCCAATCCATCAAAGGCTTACGTTGCGAACACTTCAGCGAGTCAATCTACTTGCCCGCAAGCCAGATCAAGCCATCGGTCCTGCGCAAATTGCGCAAGGGCAAAACTTTCTGGTTCACCTATCCAGGCTTTGGCCGGATCAAGTGCACGCCGAATTGAGAATTGAGGGGGATCAGATCCCCCTGCTCCGTTATAGCCTTTACTCCGCAGCCTGCATCGCCTGCGCTTCGCCCAGCGCTGCGAGATAGGTTTCGATCAACGCTTCTTCTTCGGCGCGTTCGCTCACGTCTTTCTTGCGCAGTGAAATCACCTTGCGAATGATCTTGGTGTCAAAGCCGTTGCTCTTGGCCTCGCCATAAACTTCCTTGATGTCGGCGGCGATTGTTTTCTTTTCTTCCTCGAGCCGTTCAATGCGCTCGATCAGGCTTCGCAACTGGCCCTGTGCAAAACTGGTCTTGGTTTTTTCCGCCATGATAACTCCACTGACTTTGTAATTTAGTGTTTGTGTGATTTTTCGAACGCCGCTGCCTGCGCGGGGCTGGCTTCTTTCTGATGTTTGGCGCGCCACTCATCATAAGGCATGCCGTAGACCATTTCGCGCGCTTTGTCTTTGCCAAGTGCAACACCGTGTTCGCGTGCGGCATCGTCCATCCAGTTCGATAAACAGTTGCGACAAAAGCCGCCGAGATTCATCAGATCGATGTTTTGCACATCATTGCGCGCCCGCAAATGCTCCACCAGACGGCGGAAGGCTGCTGCTTCAAGTTCGGTTTGGGTCTGTTTGTCCACTTCAATTGTCCTCAAAATCACCTAAGCACAGCTCACGACGAACGCAAATTCTGCTGATGCCACGATCCACAACCTTGCGACCTAGCCTTGTTTTAGCCGGAATCAAAGTGTTTCACCTTGTGAATCACGGTTGACGTGGGCATGTACTGGTGAAATGTAACGTAGTTGCGTGTGATTTGCCATCAGGTGATGGCCATATAGTGGTAGGAGGACGGGGCATGATGAAGGGGTTTAAGGTCGCACTTCTCGGCTTGGGGCTGGCTGTGTTGGCAACATTACCTGCCGAGGCGGCACTGAAACTGTGCAACAAGACCGAAAGCAAGGTCGGCATCGCCATTGGCTATAAGGACAAGGATGGCTGGGCCTCGGAAGGCTGGTGGACGGCCAAGCCCAATGATTGCCTGGTGTTGGTCAAGACGCCATTGATTGCGCGCTATTATTACATCTACGCCGTCGATTACGACAAGGGCGGCACCTGGGGCGGCAAATCGCAGCTTTGCATTCGTGAAAAGATTTTTACCATCCGGGGCTATGAAACCTGCACGGATCGCGGCTATCAGAAGGCCAACTTCTTTGAGGTTGATACGGGCGAACAGGAAGACTGGACAGTCTCTCTCTCCGGCAACAAAACAGCGCAATAACTGCAAAGGCACATCGTGAGGCGTAATCGCAAAGTCAAAATCCTGGCGACGCTGGGTCCTGCATCCTCGTCTCTGGAGATGATCGAAAAACTGTTTCTCACGGGCGTTGACGTTTTCCGCATCAATATGAGCCACACCTCACATGAATTGCTGCGCGAGCTTTATGGCCGCATCCGCGAAGTTGAGAAAAAGACCAAGCGCCCGATCGGCATTCTCGCCGATTTGCAAGGTCCCAAGATCCGCATCGGAACTTTTGCCGAGAAGGAAGTCGAGATCAAGGCTGGCGACACGATGGTGTTTGATCTTGATCCAACGCCCGGCACCAAGGACCGCGTGCACCTGCCGCATCCCGAAATTTTTGCAGCAGCCAAGGTCGGCGACAATTTGTTGCTGAACGATGGCCGCTTGCGCGTCATCATCACCAAGGCAGAAGCTGGGCGTCTAGAAACCCGCATCATCTATGGCGGCATCCTGTCGAATCGCAAGGGTGTGAACCTGCCTGATACGATGATCCCCATCCCTGCCCTCACCGAAAAAGATCGCGCCGACCTTGAAGCGGCGGCGTCGCTCGGTGTGGACTGGATTGCACTTTCATTCGTGCAGCGCGCCGAAGACGTGGCGGAAGCAAAGCTGCTGGTGAAGAACCGCGCCTATGTGATGGCCAAGATTGAAAAGCCGCAAGCAATTATCGAGCTTGATGGCATTCTCAAAATAACCGACGGCATCATGGTGGCGCGCGGCGATTTGGGCGTGGAGCTTCCTGTGGAAGCCGTACCCTCCAAGCAAAAAGAAATTGTCCGTGCAGCCCGCCGCTATGGCCGCCCAGTCGTCGTTGCAACGCAAATGCTCGAGTCGATGATCACCGAACCAGTGCCCACTCGCGCTGAAGTCTCCGACGTTGCAACAGCCGTCTATGAAGGCGCAGACGCAGTTATGCTTTCAGCTGAAAGTGCCACGGGAAAATGGCCTGACAAGGCCGTGCTGACAATGGACCGCGTGGCGCAGAACGTCGAGAATGACCAACATTATAGCGGCATCATCCACGCCCAGCGCACCGATCCTGAGCCAACAGCCGCTGACGCCATTGCTGTGGCTTCGCGCGCAGTTGCTGAAACGTTGAAGCTCCCGGTGATCGTCTGTTATACGGGCGGAGGCTCAACGGGCCTGCGCGTGGCTCGTGAACGGCCCAGCATGCCAATCGTCGCCGCAACGCCTATCGTCGAAACAGCGCGGCGCTTGTGCCTCGTCTGGGGCACACACAGCGTACTCACCGCCGATGCGCAATCCGTCGATCAGATGTTCGAGCAAGCTGGTGAAATCGCCGTCAACGAAGGCTTCGCCAAAACCGGCGACAAGATCCTGATCACCGCAGGCGTCCCCATCGGAACGCCGGGCACCACAAACATGGTCAGGATCGCAACAATCGGCCCGAACGGGAAGTGTGTTTAGGCACCCTCAAATATCCGGCTCGGCCTTTTCCATCAGCTTGATTGCCTGCTCAACCGACTTGAGATGCGGGTTGATGGCGAGAGCTTCGCGCAAGGCTTTCAACGCGTCGCGGGTTTTGCCTTGCTGTTGGTAGATCATGCCGCGGCCTGAGAGTGCGCCGAAATGCCGGGGCTCAAGGTCGAGCACTTTCTCGATATCTTTCAGGCTCGCATCATAGCGGCGCATGCGGAAATAGAGGGTGGCCCGTTTGTTATAGGCTTCGGCATAGTCGGGATAATTGGCGATGACGCCATTGATCAGCTCTTCGGCGATGTTGGGTTCTTCATCTTCAAGCGCCTTGGCACTTTGACCCAGCAACACATCAGCGGTGGCGGAATCTGACTGGCTCCACAATTCCCAGATTGAGCTTTGCGTCTTCGCCGGATCGCGAAGTCCAGTGTTGGCTTGCAGTGAGCCGAACAGGCGGTCCAATTGTTCAGCGCGCATTTCGGCGGGCGAGAGTTTTTTGGGTGGGGTCAGGGTGACGGTTGTTGAGGCTTCCGGCGAAGTCACAGTCTGTTCAGCCGGATTTTCCGCCATCGCAGCGGAAGTCATTAGCAGGAGAGCAAGGATATAATGGCGCATCATTGTCTTATGCCACAAAACTCATGGCCGAAAAACGACAAACCGCGCCAAGCTGGCTTGGCGCGGTTCAAATCGGCAAAAACAAATGGTTAGCCTTGGCGCGCCTTGAAGCGCGGGTTGGTCTTGTTGATGATATAGACCCGGCCCTTGCGGCGGATGAGCTTGTTGTCGCGATGGCGCTTCATCAGACCCTTGAGGGAGTTGCGAACTTTCATAATACACCTGTATGGGCAAAAGCCCGATTGATCTCTTGTTGCGCGTCTCTTAGTTATGCAATTCCACCCTGTCAACCACCGCTCCTCAACACCTGCAGCCCCGTGCCAGAAACCTTGCAAAACATTGAATTTCTTGTGACTTTAGCCGTGGTGCTGGTGGCTTGTGCGCTGGTCGCCGGCATGGCCTGGCTGGAAAGCCGCCCCAAGCAGACACTGCAACCGAGTCTCATCCCAACAACGCCCGTCATGCTGCTTGGCATGCTGGTGGGAATATTGGCGGTGGTGCATCTACTCAATCTGGCAGGAATCAGGACGGGGCGGTGATCCATGGTTTTCGAAACTGCATAACTATGCTATGAAAATCACATGAAAAAGAGCTCCTCCAAATCGGCCAACTCTTTCACCCTCGGCAGTACGTGGTTCGAAAAAGCCAGTGCTGTAGAAGGGGTGTTTCTCACGGAGGATGAAAAGGCATTTTTCGCAGAGCTGGACGCAAAAAAATTGCCCGCAGGTGCCAAGCTGAAAGCTGTACTCGCCCATGTTTCCAGCAAAATATGACAGGCTCTGACTATACCAGCATTGATGACCCTTACTGCTACCCGGGCAGCTCAGTTCTCAAAAATAAACAAGGTTATCAGTTCCAAGACGCCCTTGATGTTCTGGAACGCAATGTTACCCGATTAAAATCTGAACTACCACTTCCAGCGGGACATCTTGATGTCGCCCATTACAAGGCAATTCATCGCCACCTGTTTGGCGACATCTTCGATTGGGCGGGTGAATTCCGCACAGTAAGGATCAGTAAGGGTAGAAACACTTTTTGTTATCCGGAGTATATTTCGCTTGAGATGGAGCGCCTTTTTGCGGCCCTGCCTGAGGTGCTGAATGCAGACTACACCGCAGAAAGTTTTTCAAGGAAGTCAGCGCAATTTCTGGCAGACTTCAATGCCATTCATCCTTTCCGCGAAGGCAATGGCCGAACTCAACTGGGATTTCTTGCTCTGCTCTGCAACCAAGTCGGCCATGGCTTTGATCTCAGTGACTTTGTTCCCGAACGGATCTTGGAAGCCATGATAGTGAGCTTCGATAGTAGCATTGAACCACTCGCTGCAGAAATAATGCGCCTGAATTCAGCGCCGACCAAAGTGGATCAAGTCACGTAGATCCCCGCATACGTCTCGCGCAGTACATTCTTTTGCACCTTGCCCATCGTGTTGCGCGGCAGCTGGTCGACGATCACAATGCGCTTGGGCTGCTTGAAGGCGGCGAGATGCGGCCTGATTGAAGCCAGCAAACTCGCAGGATCCAGATTTGCCCCCGGTTTGACCACAACTACAGCCGTAACCCCTTCCCCAAAATCGGGATGCGGCACACCGATCACAGCGGACTCGAGCACACCAGGCTGCGCGTCGATCAGCATCTCCACTTCTTTCGGATAGACATTATAGCCACCCGTGATGATCAGGTCTTTGGCGCGGCCCGAGATCGTGAGGTATCCCTGCTTGTCAAAACTGCCGACATCGCCAGTAATGAACCAGCCATCAACAGTGAAATCTTCCGCCGTCTTTTGCGGGTTGCGCCAATAGCCCTTGAACACATTGGGCCCTTTGATTTCGATCACACCTTGCGCGTTGATGCGCACTTCGACATCAGGCAGCGGTTTGCCAACCGTGCCAGCCTTGCGCGCGCCCACATAAGGGTTCGAAGTATTCATGCTGGTCTCGGTCATGCCGTAGCGTTCAAGGATGGCATGCCCTGTGCGCTCCTCAAAAGCGCGATGCGTTTCCGAAAGTAGTGGTGCCGATCCTGAAATGAATAGCCGCATGTGCGCACAAGCTTCGCGCGTCAGACGAGGCGACGAAAGCAACCGCGTATAGAATGTCGGTACCCCCATCATCGTGGTTGCGCGCGGCATCGCATCCATCACCTGATCAACATCGAACTTGCGCTGATAGATCATCTGCCCACCACACAGGAACAGCGTATTGGTCGCAACAAAAAGTCCATGTGTGTGATGCACCGGTAATGCATGAATCAGAACATCAGGTGGAGTGAATTTCCATGTGTCGATCAGTGCCAGCGCATTTGATCCGAGGTTCCAGTGGCTGAGCATCGCTCCCTTGGAACGGCCAGTCGTGCCTGATGTATAAAGAATGGCAGCAAGATCATCGGGCGAACTATCTTGATCCTCGATCTCGCGGGTCGCAAGTTCGGCGAGCAGCGAACCACCATCAGCATCATCAAGCGTCAACACAGACTTGCATCCAGTAGCCTTCGCAACGGGTGTGAGCGATTCTTCCTTGGCAGGATCGCAGATGAAAATCGCAGGCTCGGCATCGCCAAGGAAATAGGCAACTTCCGCAGCAGTGTAGGCCCCGTTCAAAGGCAGATAGACAAAGCCACCCCGCGCACAGGCCCAAAAAAGCGCAATCGCCTCGACCGATTTTTCAACCTGAACCGCAATCCGATCACCAGGTTGGGCACCGTGTTTCTGCAGGGTTCGCGCAAGGCGCCCGGCCAGCGACCAAAAGTCAAAAAAACTCAACGTCCGCCCGTCATCGGAGAAAATGAACGGGCGCTCTTCAAGCGCGAACCGTTCGCGCGCCAATTGAACCAGATTTTGCATTGCACAATAGCTAGCGCGAAAAGCGCCAAATGGCAAAGCCCCGGCACACGCGTCGTGGGTGGAGAAACCTTCGGTTAGTGAACTGCTAACTATGAGATAAAATGTGAATTCGTGATGAAACTGGCTTCAAGCTCTTACGTCTAGGTTTGGTGGCAATGTGGGTTTGAAATGATGGCTGCCTTTTCTATTCCGAAACTGCGACACTTGGCTCTTGTGTTTGCCATGATTGCTGGTGCTGCTTTGATCGCTGGTGAGGGCCATTCGCGCTTGTTGTCCAAGCTTAACGCAGAGAAAATGGATGGACTGGCACAGCAAGTGGTGGCGGGTGCCGAAAAAGCAATTGATTACGCCATTCTTTCGATCTTTGAACTTGATGCGATAGAAGCGGACTTGTGTTCGGAAGCTGGGCTTAAACAAATCCAGCAGGCAGTGCATTTGCGCAGTGTAGTCAAGGACGTGCGAGTGTTGGCTGGAAACGGCGAAGTTCGCTGTTCGGCATTTCCTGGCATGATTTCACCTGCAAACCAAACTGAAACACTGGGAAATGCGGTGGCTTCCCGTAATCCCGCCTACGCACTAACCAGCGTTACTTTTGGCGGACGGCGGATACTGGGAGTTATGCGCAAGGCGGAAGATGAAGTGGGGCTTCTCGTACTTATCGATGTCGAAACACAGCTTTTTTCTGCGCTTCCGCGAGAAATTCGCGAGGACGCGTTTGGTGCCTTGCGCATTACTGACCAGGATGCGGTGGCATTTACTGGCAGAATGCCTGCGCCTGATGCGCAAATTGTTTCTACGCGCGCCCATTCAACGCGTTTCCCGGTTGGCTTCGACATCAGTTTGAGTGCCCAAGCGTTTGCCCAGTGGGATCGGAATTTTCACGGGATTGTAACTGCCTTGGGCGGGTTGCTCGGTGGAATTTTTGGAGCCCTCATTTTGCGGGAGTTGCGTCGGCCGAAAACTCAGCGCCAAGAATTGGCTGACGCATTGGAAAATGGCGAAATTCAACCTTACTTCCAACCCATCCTGTGCGCAAAAACGGCAACCCTTACGAGTTGTGAAGTGCTCGTACGTTGGATAAAATCCGATGGAACTGTGGTTTCGCCTGCGCAATTCATTCCCTTGGCTGAGTCCTCTGGCCTGATCGTTCCCATGACGCGCAAGTTGATGCAGATGTCGTTTGAACAATTGCGCGGCATCATGAGCCAAAACCCGAAATTTGCGATCGCATTTAACATCACCCCAACTGACTTTGCAGCACAAGGATTTGTTTCAGAAATTCTTGCCGTCGCCACCAAGGCGAAGGTCGACCCGCGACAAATAACGCTCGAGATCACGGAGCGCGAAGGTTTTGCTGACATAAGTGTCATGGGAGCGGCAGTTGTACAGGCCAAGCAAGCTGGCTTTTGTGTTTCACTGGACGATACCGGTACCGGACACAACGGCCTGTCCCATATTCAAGACATAGCTGCTGACGTGATCAAGATTGACAAGAAATTTGTGGATTTTGTGGGCATTTCCCCCAGTGCCGACGCCATCATAGAAATGTTGGTTGGGCTGGCCCGTCGCCTCTCAATGAAAACTGTGGCCGAAGGAGTCGAAACCACGCAACAAATGCTGGCATTGCACAAGGCCGGGGTAGATTGTTTCCAAGGCTATTTGATTTCAAAACCGTTGAATGCTGTTTCTTTCAATACATACTATCGGGATTTTAATACTCCGGAGGCCGCTCCCACACCCATCGTCCGTACAGAGCCAGTGGACTTATTGCCAAGTTTGGCTGCGGCCTGACCTTGCAACGAAAACCGCCTGCTGAATGATCCGGCAAAAAGTAGCTATCCCGTAGTTTAACAATTGTCTTGCCCAACACGAAATGTTGGTCCATGTTTTGCCGCATGGGAGGCGCTGAAGCGCACAAATAATCAAAGCCAGGATCACTGGTTCGTTTATCAGGTAACAGCACGCCTCTCCAGTATTAGGGATTTTTTGGAACTTTTTGGGAGGAAACCGAGAATGTCTTTTCGTTCATTTCTAACAGGTGGTCTGTTGGCGGGCGCTGCTTTGGGCAGCCTTGCAGCTTCAGCAACTGCTGGCGAGTTTGATGGCGTGACCATCAACGTGCTCACACGTCCTGGCTACGTTATTGCCGGTCGTCTTGCTGAGCGCGGCAAGGAATTTGAAGCAGCGACTGGCGGCAAGGTTGTGGTGACGGAAGTTCCGTTCGCTGAAATCTTCCCGAAGATCCAGACCGACTGGACCACGGGCACCAACTCGATTGACGTAGGCGTGTTCGCCGCAGGCTGGGCCGTTGAGCTCGACGCTGCAGGCCTTCTCGAAGACCTCGATCCATACATCGCCAAGGACACCAAGATCGATCTTGCTGACGTCGCACCTTACTTCCGCGAGTTCGGTCAAAAGATCGGTGGCAAGACCAAGGTTCTCATGGTCGATGGCGACTTCCAGATGGTTTATTACCGCAAGGACGTGCTGGATGCAGCAGGCCTCGCAGCACCAAAGACCTGGGAAGACTATATCGACGTTGCCTCGAAGATCCATAATAAGGACATGAACGGCGACGGCACACCGGATTACGGCTCATGCATCTTCAAGAAGCGCAATGCCCAATCCTATTTCGCGATTCAAACTGTTGCTGCATCGATGGTGCAAACCAAGGGCACTGCCCAAGGCTTCCACTTTGATGGCGCAACCATGAAGCCTGTGATCAACAACGCAGCATGGAAGAAGGCCTTCGAAATCTACAAGAAGACCGGCGAATATGGTCCAGCTGAAGAACTCAACATGGACATCGGCGACACGCGCGGCCTGTTCAAGGCCGGTCGTTGTGGCCTGCTCATCGAATGGGGCGATCCAGGCCCAATGTCGATTGAACCAGATGCAACCGCGATCAAGGACAAGCTCTATGCCATCTCGGCTTTGGGCACCAAGGAAGTGCTCGACCGCGCAACCGGACAGCTTGTTCCAGTGTCACCTGAATCAGCACCACACGCGATTGACGGCATCAACTATGCTCCCTTCGCAGCCTTCGGTGGCTGGGCTGGTGCTGTGAATGCCAAGGCAGACCAGAAGAAGAAGGACGCTTCATATGCGTTCCTGTCCTACATGAACCAGGCTGCCCAATCGAACGTGGACGTGACCATCGGCAAGACCGGTTATAACGCCTATCGCACATCGCAGCTCACCAGCACCGATGCTTGGGTCAAGGCTGGCTTCTCCAAGGAAGCTGCTGAGAACTATCTCGGTGCGATCAACGGTGCTTTGGCAAACCCCAACATGGCCTCGGATTTCAAGATCCCCGGCGCCAACGCCTATTCGTCAGTCATTCTCGACCGCGAACTTGCCCGCTATCTTGCTGGCGAAATCTCGGTTGATGAAGCACTCGCGAACATCGAAGCCGGCTGGGAAGAAGTGACCGAAGATTTCGGTCGTGAAAACCAGATCAAGGCACAGGGCCTCGCTCTCGGCGGCGGTTGATAAGTTAGTCTATCTATGAATGAAGCCAGCCGGGGAGAAATCTCCGGCTGGCTTTTTTTCAGTATTTGGCAGCCGCTCGCGGAAAGCATGAGCTTCCTTTGGCAAGCATAGACCGAGCGTTCGCTGACGACCAGAAGCCCGCGCAAGACAGGCAACTGCAAGCGACATTCAAAGCTTCTCCCACGCGTCAGGCCGGGGATGAATCCCTCAAATTGTGATGATATTACAAGTGTCTTGAGTTTGGCAGATTTTGCAAGGTTTCGGCCACGATGGCATCAACCATGGAAACACAATTTCCTGCGCTGCGCAGCAGTTGAATTGCAAGATAACTGCCCGAAAGTTGTCCGGCCTTTTGCTTGATCAACGCATGCTGACTCTCATCATCATGGGCGAGGGCGTTGGCGAAAGCCGTTTCGAGAGCTGAAAATGTCCGGCGAACTTCGCGCGCGACTGCCAAGTCATGCGGCGCCCTGTCGATGGCGGCCTTGCACAGGAAACAGCCCCGCGCGCCATCCTTGCTGCGGACGATTGCAGCAAGGCGCTTGAAGAGTGTTTGAATGGCTATGGTACCTTCGCTTCCTGACGTGTTAAGCGATTCAATGACGGGGCCGATGACGGTCCCGTTGTAGCGCTTGAGGGACAGCAAATAAACTGCACTTTTGCTTTTGAATGCCTTGTAAAACGATCCACGTGTCAGCTTCATTGCCGCTAGCAAGTCAGGCAATGCGGCAGCTTCATACCCCATTTCCCAAAAAACCCGCATCGCCGCGTCAAGTACATGTTCTTGATCAAACTGCCGTGGCCGTCCCATGTTTCCCCTCAGAATTTGTAAACAGTATCACACACTCGTGTTTTGTACCAATCGGTTCCTAACCCTATCCTGTTCTGCGGGGGGTGATCCCCTGACCTCCCATTGTGAAAGGACATCAAAATGAAAATTCGTTCGATTATTGCAGGCGCGCTGCTTGCTATATCGCTGGCTACGTCAGCGATGGCGGCTGGCCCTGAGCTCAACGTTACACCAACCGGACTCGCCATGCGCGGCTATGATCCTGTGAGCTATCATATGGAAGGTGGCCCCAAGCCAGGAGACTTCGGTATTTCAGTTGTTTACGAAGGTGCTACGTATCGTTTCGCAACAGAAGAAAACAAGAAGAAGTTTGAAGCTACTCCTGCAGCTTTTGCCCCACAATACGGCGGCTATTGCGCCATGGGTGCAGTATTTGGAAAGAAGTTTGATGGTGATCCAAATGTGTGGAAAATCGTCGACGGCAAACTTTATCTCAACGTTGCGCCAGCCGTCGCAACAAAGTGGTCGGAAGATATTGCTGCTAACATCAAAACTGCTGATGTGAAGTGGACAGAAATCAAGTCGAAAAAAGTTGAAGAACTGCAATAAGTGATTTTGCGGCGGTTTCCGGATGCGGAAGCCGCTGTTTTTTTGAATTATTTAGACGCACTTCATGTTCGCGTCGGGGTGGGTGCCTCGCATCAAGCCCAGCTTTCAACATCACAATTTCCCTCTCGCCTCCCGGTCGTTTGTCCCTTAAGAAGGTCTGCAACGAAGGCGCGATAGACGCTGTGCACATGGGGAATTGTCGGTGAGCGAGTTGGCAGCACATCAGGAAAGCTGGGGCGAATGGTTTGATCGCCATAGCCGCACATTCTTTATTGCACCGGCCGTAACGCTGATCCTGATCTTCGCAATCTTCCCTACCTTTTATTCCATCGTCTTCGCGCTGAGCCGTGTACGTTTCTCAAGTACCGGCCTGAACTTCCGTTTCGTCGGCCTGCAGAATTTCATGAAGCAATTTGTCGGCAATGAGCAGGTTCACTTCCTCGGCCGTTTCACTACGATGAGTACCGTTGGCTGGATACTGAGCGGGCTAACAATCGCAGCCATGGCGTGGTGGCTCTATCGCTCTATTGGCAAGACGTCATGGGTGGGCATGACGGGTCGCGTGATCTCGGCCCTTGCAGTGATCTCGGTAGCCCTGCTGCTCAGCGCCACTTATCTCTCCGGCAATCTCTGGGGCACCCTGCTCACTACATTGTTCTATGTGATCGTCGGCTGTGCAATTCAATTTGTCATAGGCACCGCACTCGCATTTCTCTGCTCACAACCGATCTCCGGCAAAAACTTTTTCCGCGTCATATTTTTCATCCCGTTGATGATCACACCGATTGGCGTGGGTTATGCATTCAAGATGTTGCTCGACATCACCAAGGGTCCATTCCAGCCGTTTTGGGATTGGATAGGGCTTCAAAACTGGGCCTGGTCAACAGACGCCTGGGCCGCCCGCTGGTTTGTCATCCTCGGAGATTCATGGCAGTGGATTCCCTTTATTTTCATATGCATGCTGGCAGCACTTGAGAATGTACCTAAAGACCATGTTGAAGCCGCACAGGTCGATGGTGCGTCGAGCTTCCAGATTTTCCGCGAGATCATTTGGCCGCAGATTATACCCGTTGCTGCAACGGTCATTCTCATTCGCATGATCGAGGCTTTCAAGATTGTCGACCTTCCCAACATCATGACGTCAGGCGGTCCCGGCATCGCAACTGAGTCGATGTCACTGCACTCGGTATTTCTTTGGCGCGCCAACGATTATGGCTCATCTTCAGCGGTCGCATACATGTTGCTGATCGTCACGACTGTCATCTGCGCTTCATTCTTCAACTACTTCGTGCTCGGACAATTGCGGAAAGCCAAATGACCGATCAGTCCTACAAGTTTGAGAAGTCCCAACGCACCGTCATGCAGCGCCTGTTTGAGGCGCCTGCCATCGGCAAGATGTCACCTGTTGCAAAAGTGGTCGCCTATACGATCCTCGCCATCTGGTCACTCTTCGTGCTGTTCCCTATCTATTGGGTCGTCATCACCGCGTTCAAAAACGGCCAGCTTGTCAACGAAGGCCCCTACTACATTCCGTTCGTCGATTTTCAACCAGTGCTCGAAGGCTGGATTTTCCAGTTCACCTCGGATGAAAATTGCAATCTCTATTCGCTCGGCCGCCAACTGGGTCTTTATGTATGGAATTCCTTCGCCTTCATTCTCTCCCCCTTCGTGACACTCACGCCGATGGAGCCGCAAATCTGCAAAATGCTGCTCGCCTATTCGAACTCCTTCGTCATCTCGATTGCAGCAACTGCTTTGTGTATGGTGGTCGGTTCCATGGCCGCCTATGCGCTTGCCCGCATGCAATACAAGCCGAAGTTTGGCAATATTGTAGCGTTTGTCATTCTATCACTCTTGGCAATACTCGCGGCAAGCTTTGCGGGCGTGCACTGGGCGGTGGCCGCAGCCGTGGCACTCGCCCTCTTCTTTCTTTTTGCGCGCGCTTTTGGCAAACATTTCAAACACACACTTGGCAATGGCGACATTCTGTTCTGGATCATCTCACAGCGCATCTTGCCGCCAATTGTTGTCATCATTCCAATCTACATGATGTTCCAGGCGGTTGGCCTGCTCGATACGCATCTCGCCCTCATCATCACCTATGCTGTGGCCAACCTCCCCATCGTCGTCTGGCTGATGCATGATTTCTTCGCCAACTTGCCCATTGAGCTTGAAGAATCCGCTCAACTCGATGGCGCAACACGCTTCGGCATTTTCTGGGATATCGTTTTGCCGCTCACCCGCCCAGGTCTTGCTGCAACCACCCTGCTCACACTCATCCTCAATTGGAATGAATATCTTTTCGCCGTTTTTCTTTCACTCTCCAAATCGCAAACCATGCCGATCATGGTTGCCGCGAAAAACGCAGGCGAACGTGGTATTTTGTGGTGGGAAATGTGTGCCGTCATTGTCGTCATGATCATTCCGGTGATCATCATGGCCATCTTCCTGCAACGTTTCATTGCCAAGGGCGTACTCCTTGGCGCAGTCAAAGGCTAACTCATGTCCACAGGCGTCCCCGTCCGATTTGACAAGGTGCAAAAATCCTTCGGCGCGGTGCGCGTGCTGGAAGAGTTTGATCTTGACGTGAAGCCCGGCGAATTCCTCGTGCTGCTCGGCGCATCCGGTTCCGGCAAGACAACTGCATTGCGCATTCTCTCCGGCCTCGAAACCGCAACGGCAGGCCGTGTGCTGATTGGTGATCGCGACGTAACCAACATCCTGCCGAAGTATCGCGACATCTCGATGGTATTCCAGTCCTACGCACTCTACCCACACAAGACCGTGGCTGAAAACATCGGCTTTCCCTTGAAGGTGCGCGGCGTCAACCTCGCCGAGATGGAAGTGGCCATCCACGAAGCCGCAGCGCAAGTGCAGCTCGACACATTGCTGCATCGCTACCCCCGCGAACTCTCCGGCGGTCAGCGCCAACGCGTGGCCCTCGCCCGCGCGATCATTCGCCGCCCATCAGTATTCCTGATGGACGAGCCCCTCTCCAACCTCGATGCCAAACTGCGCGGCCACATGCGCGCAGAACTCAAACACATGCAGGACAAGCTGGGCACCACCACGATCTACGTCACCCACGACCAGATCGAAGCGATGACCTTAGCTGACCGTGTCGCCATCCTGGAAAAAGGCGGGTTGCAACAACTCGCACCTCCAGCCGAGATCTACAACGATCCTGCAAATCTCTTTGTCGCACAGTTCATCGGCTCGCCGCCAATGAACATCGTGAAAGGTTCGCTCGAAGGGACGAACTTCATGACCCACGGCAAGACAATCGCAACACCAGTGTCAGGTCGCATTGAAAAAGCCGTCCTCGGCATCCGCCCTGAGGATTGCTCCGTCGCATCGCCAGGCAATGGCCACCTGCAAGCCGAAGTCTACGCCAACGAACTGATCGGCGACCACACATTAGTAACCGCAAAAATCGGCAGCGACACAGTCACCATCAAAGCGGCCAAGGACTTCAAGGCCCGCATGGGCGACACGATCGGTGTGCAAATGACAAAGAACGCGCTGTTCGTCTTCGATCAGGACACTGGCGCGCGGGTGAGATAAGCTTTGTTCGTTCTGCCAACGACGTCGCGGCGCAACCAGCCATGCTTGAAGTTCTCTTTAAAGGCAGTTCCAGACGGAATCAACGTCGTGATGCTCAATTTTCAAGCATCGCAACCAATGTAATAGCTTTTTTAGCCGTTATATTTCAATAACTTGACAAAAATTCGAAAAAATATTCAAGCATTTTTGGGGGGTGTGTCGATTGGGGTGTCTTTGGTTCGTCACGCTTATGAAGGGATAATCCTTTGAACTTAACGAACGGGAGAATTTCAAATGTCCATCATGTCTTATGTCGGTTACGGCGCTGGCCTTCTTGCGATTTTGGCTGCAGGCACCATGTTGTTGCCGCGCAATGTGCGGGTAGAACGGGTGGGCACAGTTGCTGCCGCTCCAGCTGATGTGATCGCAATTGCGTCCTCAGCCGAAAGTTATCAGACCTTCAATCCTTACAAGAAGGCTGACCCTGGCTTCAAATATGAAGTCTTTGGCCCGGCATCGGGTGTTGGCTCCGGCTTCAAATTCGACAGCAAGGACGGCAAAGGTCAGGCTGTTGTAACCAAGGTTGCCGCTGACCGTGTTGAATATGCGTTGGACTTGGGTTCGATGGGCAAGCCAAACCAGACCATCATGGTCACACCCGATGACACCGGCAGCAAAGTGAGCTGGGCCCTGGATGCTGACATGGGTTACAATCCCATAGGCCGCGTCATGGGATTGTTTCTGGACGGTATGATTGGTGGCAACCACGCCAGCGGCATCCAGCTGCTTGGCGAAGCCTTGAAGCCACAGTCCTAAAGCCCTACGCGTTTCACTCAAATCTTCTGTCTCTTCATTCAAGCCATTTTTTTGGAAAGCTAAAGCCATGCGTTACACATTCCTCCTCTATTCAGACCCATCACTTGCCGCCAACATGACCCAGGAAGATTGGGCCCGCGAAAAAGAAGTTTACGGTGCCTACATCGGCGCACTCAGCCAGGCAGGCGTTTTCGTTTCAACCGATTGGTTGCATCCCGTCGAAACCGCAACAACACTCAGCATCGAGAACGGTCAACGCCGCGTCCAGGACGGCCCCTTCGCAGCAACACGAGAAACCCTTGGTGGTTATTTTGTCATTGAGGTTCCAAACCTTGATGCCGCCTTGGCCTGGGCCGAAAAATGCCCGGCGGCGCAGTATGGCAAAATCGAAATCCGCGCCTCGGCGATGGATAGCATCTAGATGGACGCACATGCACGCGCCGCAACAGTGGCGCGTGTCTCTTATGGACGGTTGGTGGCGTTGCTGGCAGCACGTAGTGGAGACATTGCGGGAGCTGAGGAAGCACTGTCCGATGCCTTTCTGTCCGCCCTCGAAACTTGGCCCAAGTCAGGAATTCCCGAAAACCCTGAGGGGTGGTTGATGCAAGCTGCCAAAAACCGCCGCATCGACGCCTTTCGCCGCAATGCTCGAAGCCCGGTGATAGCGGTGGAGGAATTGCCTGATGTGGAGGATGAATTGCGTCACGATGAAACTATCGACGGTCCTATACCGGACAAACGCCTCGCGCTGATGTTTGTCTGCGCCCACCCCGCAATTGACGCTTCAGTGCACACACCTTTGATGCTCCAGACTGTATTGGGCTTTGAAGCCGCAGATATCGGTCGAAGTTTTCTGATTTCACCAACGGCCCTCGCGCAACGACTGGTGCGCGCCAAACGGAAAATCAAGGACGCACGCATAGCCTTCGAAATCCCGTTGCGCGCCGATATACCAGAGCGATTGAGTGTGGTGCTCGAAGCCATTTACGGCGCTTACGCCATGGACTGGCTGCACGATGCCGATGCGCGGGACATGAGTGTGGAGGCGCTTTATCTTGCAAAGTTGCTGGCAGAGCTACTACCGAATGAGGCTGAAGTTTTAGGGGCCGCCGCGTTGATCAGCTTTGCTCACGCAAGGCGAAAAGCCCGCGTCGCCGATGGCATGCTGGTGCCCCTGCATGATCAAGATCTGGGATTGTGGGATCGCAAACTGATCGCTGAGGCCGATGCTTATTTGGCCCAGGCATTTGAGTTGGGTTCCTTAGGCCGCTTCCAAATTGAAGCGGCTATACAACAAGTCCATGTCACTGGCGTCATAAAAGGCAAAATGGATTGGAAAGCAGTGCTATTGCTGACCGAAGGCCTTTGCAAACTCTGGCCCACACAAGGTGCAAAAGTCAGCCGCGCAGTTGCGGTGGCCGAAGTATTTGGGCCTGAAAAAGGCTTGGAAGCCTTGAATGCAATCCCGTCAGGCGACGTCATATTCCAACCTGCTGAAGCAACACGCGCCCATTTGCTGGCCAAGTTGGGCCAAGAGGCTGCTGCAAAAGAAAGTTACGACCGTGCCATAAATCTTGCGATGGAGCCCGCCGTGAGAAATTGGTTACTGAAGAAACAGGCTGAGATTTAGAGTTTTGCCATCCGTAAACTTTCTTCGTCTGCTCATGCCCATCTCCCTGCCATCCAGCTTGGAGAAACTGTTCGGCCATTTTCCGATCCAAGTGCTGAGATCGCATTCATCTCATGCAATGTCAGCGTGAACGAGAGTGCGTTCAAATTCGAGAGGGCGTTTTCTTTTCTCGTTGTCATCGGAATGGCAATGACGCCTTGCTGCAAAATCCACCGTAAAACGATTTCAGATGCCGGTCGGCTATGACGTTCGGCTATATGCTGCACCGCTTCAGGTCTCAAAGCCGCCCCCCGCGCAAGCGGAGAATAAGCCGACAGCGCCACGTCTTGTTTTTCAGCAGCCGACAATATCAGCCTCTGATCCAATAATGGATGGAACTCCACCTGATTGTTCACAATCTGCCGACCCGTATGCTGTTGCGCGAAAGACAAAAGTCGCGGCGAAAAATTCGAAACACCAATGCGCGCCGCATGCCCGCGATCCTTTTGCGCCATCAGCAGATCGAGCATCTCAGGCAACGCTTCTTCTGGCGGCGGCCAATGAATGAGCAACAGGTCAACCGGCCCTCGCAAATCCTTGATCGACCTTTCAACGCTTTTGGAAAAACTCTCGCGCCGCAAATTCGATGGGTCAACCTTGGTAACGATGAACAACTGGTCGCGAGCAACGCCACACGCGGCAACAGCGCGGCCCACATCAGCCTCGTTCTTGTACATTTGCGCTGTGTCGATATGACGATAGCCGAGATCAATCGCCATGCGTACCGTGTCGGTACATTGCTCAAGCACCAGCGGATAAGTGCCCAGCCCCAATTGCGGAATGCCGTTTTTGGTGGGGATGATCATTCGCCGTATGGAATCCAAATGTTTTTGACCTGCGTTGCGCGCCGCAGGAATTCATCCGCATGCGGATCCTTCCAGTCAAACGCGCGGCCATGGTTCACCCATGTCGCTTTCAGATTTCCAGCCGAAGCCTTTTCCACCATCGCCGATCCCTCCATCGATCCGTGATACCACATCGCTGCAACTTCATCATGCTCGGCAAGCGTTTTAGCCAGTTCATCACGCACACCCGTTACAATGTTGAAGGCCCCAGCAGGCACATCCGACGTATCAAGCACTTGATAGAAATCAGCACCAATCAATGGCTGCCGTTGCGATGGCACGAGCACAACGCGATTGCCTGTCGCCAAGGCCGGCATCGCCAATGCAACCATCGCCAGTAGTGGCGCTTCATCTGGGCAAACCAAAGCCATCACCCCAAAAGGCTCATGCATTGCGAATGTCACCTGCCGCTTGGAATTGGTCAGGTGCACACGCCCATCATGCTTGTCGGCCATTGCCGCAAAATGGAAAATGCGTTCAATCGAAGCTTCAAACTCGGCCCGCGCCTGCTTAGCCGTCTGTCCGGTCTCAATCAATCGCGCCTCAAATTCATTCCTCCGTACACTGAGGTTTTCAGCAATGAAGTACAAAACCTGTGCGCGGTTATGTGGTGTGGCCGATGACCAGGCCGAAGCCTTCACCGCTGCCTCAACCGCATTACGAATATCCTTGCGATTGCCCAGTGCCGCCTGCCCCACCACCTTCCCCTTGGCATTCTTCACAGCAAACGAATATCCACCATCGGCACGCGCCTGCTTGCCACCAATGTAAAGCTTTGCCGTGCGATCAATCGCTGCACCAGCAGGCAAAACCGCCTCGGTCGCACCAGAAATTTTCACCAGACTTCTCGCCGCCAGTAGCAGGGCTTTCTCCCACTTCGGCGCGAGATATTCGAGCAAGCCTTCACGCCCACCCTCGCGGCCAAAGCCGGACTCCTTGTAACCCCCAAAGCCGGCTGCTGCATCAAACTGGTTGGTGCAATTCACCCACACCACACCAGCTTTCATCCGCGCCGCAGCCTCCAGCGCGACATTCAAATTCTCACTCCACACCGATGCAGCCAATCCATAGCGTGTGTGGTTTGCGATCTGCGCAGCTTCGTCGGGCGTGCGGAATGTCATTGCGGAAATCACTGGCCCAAAAATCTCCACTTGCATCACAGTTGACGATGGATCGACATCGAGGAAAAGCGATGGCGGAAAATAATTCCCTTTTGTAGGCATCGCGCCAGAAGTCTGCACCAGCGTGCCACCCTCGCTCTCGCCCTTCTTGACGAGCGAACGCACGCGCTCCAACTGCACAGGTGCCACCAGCGGCCCCATGTCAATCGACTTGTCGAGGGGATCACCGACGCGCAAAGTCTCCATGCGTTTCGTCAGTCTGCTGATGAATTTCGGCGCAACACCTTCCTGCACCAAAAGCCGCGTGCCCGCACAGCACACCTGCCCCTGATTGAACCACACCGCATCAACAACACCTTCTACTGCGGCATCGAGATCAGCATCTTCAAACACGATGAAGGGTGACTTGCCTCCAAGCTCAAGCGAAAGTTTCTTGCCCGTGCCCGCCGTCGCCACACGGATCAAGCGACCCACATCAGTCGAACCCGTGAACGCGATCTTGTCCACGCCTGGATGAGCAACCAGTGCGGCCCCCGTGTCGCCATCGCCCGTCACGATATTCACAACACCTTTGGGAATACCCGCCTCAACGCAGGCCTCAGCAAAGGCAAGTGCTGTTAGCGGAGTGAACTCCGCAGGTTTCAGCACCACCGTATTCCCGCACGCCAAAGCCGGTGCGATCTTCCACGCCAGCATCAGCAGCGGAAAATTCCATGGAATGATTTGTCCACACACACCAACCGATTGATGTTCGGGAAACTCCGACGCCAACACCTGCGCCCATCCCGCGTGATGATAGAAATGCCGCGCCACCAGCGGCACATCAATATCGCGCGATTCACGAATGGTCTTGCCATTGTCGAGCGTTTCGAGAACAGCAAAAAAACGCTCACGCTTTTGGATGTGTCGCGCCAAAGCATATAAGTGCTTGGCACGCTGATGACCACTCAACTTGCTCCATGATGCATGCGCTTTCCGCGCCGCTTTCACCGCATGATCAACATCTGTTGATGTGCCCTGTGGCACGCGCGCCAGCACAGAACCATCAGCCGGATTTTCGACGTCGATCCACTCCCGCCCGGCAGACTTCGCAAAGCCGCCATCAATAAAATGGCCAAAGCCGCCAGAATGCCGCGCCAGCCACTCCTTCACCACAGCAGGCGATTCCAGTGCCGTGCCATAGTCCATTGTTTCCAGAATTTCAGTGACAGTAGCCATGGTTAGCCCCCGCCTTTCAGCCTAAAGCATGATGTGAAAGTGCCGCATAGCGCCCGGTGATGAAATGTTCGAGCTGCCGCTCAATGTCAGCCAGCATGGCGCTCGCGCCAAAGCGGAAGAGATCAGGCTCCAGCCAGCGCCGCCCCAATTCCTCGCGCATCAGGATTTGCCAGTTCATCGCATCCTTCGCCGTGCGAATGCCGCCAGCTGGCTTGAAGCCGATCTTGTATCCCGTCTGCTCGCCATAATCCCTCAGTGCACGGAGCATGACGAGTGACACGGGCAAGGTCGCGTTCACATCTTCCTTGCCCGTTGATGTCTTGATGAAATCGGCGCCCGCTTGCATCGCCACCATCGACGCCTTGTAAACATTGCGCAGTGTCTTCAAATCTCCCGTCGCCAAAATCGCCTTCAAATGCGCAGAACCACAAGCTTCACGCATCGCTGCAACTTCATCATACATCGCGGACCAATTTTGCGTCAGCACTTGCTCGCGGTGAAGCACGATATCAATCTCGTCGGCACCTTGCTCCACCGCCCATTTGATCTCAGCCAAGCGAATAGGCAAAGGCGTCAAACCAGCTGGAAATCCAGTCGCCACCGAAGCCACCGGCACACCTGATCCGGCCAATGCCTTCACCGCATGCGGCACCATCAGGGGATAAACACACACCGCACCCACTTTCGGTGGCGCATGGGCAAGTCCCAGCGTCTCAACTATATCTTCACGCAAAGGCCGTCTGGCCTTGGCGCAAAGCCGCTGCACACGACCCGCCGTGTCATCGCCAGCAAGTGTTGTGAGATCAATGCATTGCAACGCCTTCACCAGCCAAGCTGCCTGATATTCTTTCTTCACACTGCGCCGCGTACTAATAGTGGCCGCGCGCCGCTCGGCAGCAGACGTGTTCACTTGCGCCGCCTCAAACCACGACACATCAAGTGCAACGCCCGGATTGCGCGGCAACTGATTAAACTGCGGAGACATCTCATTCATGATCAAGCAACTCTAGCGCAAACCACACCGATACTGCTAGGGTGCTCGCAACAAATCGTCGGGAGAAAAACGTTGCGCAAAGCATTGATCGTCTGGGGCGGATGGGATGGACACGAGCCTGAAATCTGCGCCAACATCTACAAGAACTGGCTCACGGAAGATGGCTTTGCCGTCCCCGTATCAGCCGAGACCAAAGCCCTTGCCGATCCTGACCTCAAGCGCTTCGACGTGATCGTGCCCATCTACACCATGTCAAAAATCGAGAAAGATGAAGCGCTCAATCTCTGTGCCACGATCGAAGCAGGCACAGGTCTTGCAGGCCACCACGGTGGCATGGCTGATGCGTTTCGCGACAATGTCGATTACCAGTTCATGGTGGGCGGCCAGTGGGTGGCGCATCCCGGCAACATCGTCGATTATCACGTCGATATCGAGCCCATTGAAGACGATGTCACAAAGGGCATTGCGCGCTTCGCTTACCACTCCGAGCAATATTACATGCACGTTGATCCATCGAACCACGTGCTCGCCACAACAACGTTCACAGGCGAACACGCGAGCTGGATCAAGGACGTGAAAATGCCAGTCGTGTGGAAGCGCATGCATGGCAAGGGCCGCGTGTTTTATTCATCGCTTGGGCATGTCGCTTCAGAATTCGAGGTTCCACAAATGTCGACCATGATGCGTCGCGGCCTCAACTGGGCCGCGCGGACTTAAGGACAAACAAATGACCAATCTCAACATCAGCCACATCGCGCATTGGGCCTTGAAGGTTTCAGACCTTGATCGTTCCCTCGCCTTCTATCGCGAAAAGCTCGGCTTTGCCGAAATGATGCGCATCGATCAGGAAGACGGACAATTGATGCTCGTCTATCTCCGCGTCACCGATACGCAATTTGTCGAACTCTTTCCGCGCGGTCGGGGGACAGAAGGCCCGGCTGATGATGCCGTCTGCGTCAACCACATTTGTCTGCACACGGATGATATCGACAAAACAATAGCACATCTCGCCAAACACGATATCCCACTCTGGCGACCACGCAACCTGGGCCTTGATGGCAATCTGCAATGCTGGATCAAGGACCCGGACGGCAATCGCATCGAGTTCATGCAGATGCTGCCAGGCAACATGCAGGAAAAAGCGATCACACGATTGAAGTCTGCATAGACTATTTTGTCAGCCGATCGATTTCCGAAACTTCACTGGAAGAAAATCGTGAATTCGAAACCGCCCCCGCAGCGTCTTCGACTTGTGAGACCTTGCTCGCACCCATCAGCGCTGATGTGACGCGCCCATCACTGAGCAACCACGCAATCGCCATTTGCGCCAGGCTCTGCCCGCGCGCCGCAGCGACATCGTTGAGGCCCTTCAAGCGTGAGATTTGCTCCGCTGAAATTGCTGACTGATCGAACCACCGTCCATGCGTGGCGCGGCTGTCCTTGGGCACCCCACCAAGATAGCGATTAGACAGCACACCCTGTGCCAGTGGTGAAAAACAAATGATGCCCATACCTGCTTCCGCTGCAGCCGCTACAACCCCCTGCTCCAAGGGTTCGCGTTGCAGCATGTTCATTCGCGGTTGATGAATGAGGCATGGTGTTCCGAGCGAGCGCAAAATTTCCGCCGACTTCCGCGTCGCATCAGCGGGATAGTTTGAAATGCCAACATAAAGTGCACGGCCCGAACGCACAGCAAAATCGAGCGCTCCCATGGTTTCTTCCAGCGGCGTCTCGGGATCAAAGCGATGCGAATAAAAGATATCGACATATGATAGCCCGAGTCGTTTGAGGCTCTGATCAAGGCTCGCAAGCATGTATTTGCGCGATCCCCATTCACCATAGGGCCCATCCCACATGTGATAACCAGCCTTGGTAGAAATCACCAACTCGTCACGATGCGATTTGAAATCCTGTTTGAGAATTTTGCCTAACGCTTCTTCAGCACTTCCAGGCGGTGGGCCATAATTATTGGCAAGATCAAAATGCGTGATGCCGAGAGCAAATGCGCGGCGCAGCATCTTGCGTTTGTCCGTGTGCGGATGATCTGCGCCGAAGCTATGCCAAAGGCCAAGCGAAACAGCAGGAAGTTTAAGGCCGCTTTGGCCACAGCGATTGTAAATCATATCAGTTCCGTTTCTGCGACATGAACAAAAGCAACGCCGCCGTATCTACGATATCCTGAACTGAAGCCCCGCGCGACAAATCAGATACAGGCTTTGCAAACCCCTGCAACACCGGACCAATCGCCTGCGCTCCACCCAAATATTGCGTGAGCTTGTAAGCAATGTTGCCCGCATCAAGATCAGGAAACACCAGCACATTGGCGCGGCCTGCAACATCACCAGGTTCCTTCATCTTGCGCGCCGCCACACTTTCCGAAAGAGCCGCATCGCCTTGCAGTTCTCCATCAATTTTCAAAAGTGGCGCACGCGATTTTGCAATGTTCAGCGCTTCAACAACCTTGGTCGCATCCCCATGATCACCGCTGCCCTTCGTTGAAAACGACAACAGCGCTACGCGGGCCTCTTCGCCCAAAATTCGTGAAGCACTATCAGCAGATGCAATCGCAATATCGGCAAGTTGTTCTGCGGAGGGCTGAACATTCACAGCGCAATCCGCAAACACCAATTGACGCTGTGGCCACTGCATCAGAAAAAAGCTTGAAGGTGTGGCAATGCCCTCCCCCAAGCCAACTGTCATCAATGCCGCCTCAATCACCCGCGCAGTCGGATTGGCCGCTCCCGCCAGCATCGCCTGAACTTCACCACGCGCCAACATGGCACCCGCGCGATAGAGCGGCTTCTTCAAGAGCCGCGCCGCCATCGCATCATTCATCTTTTCGCGACGCGAACGAATGAGCGCCACGTCATTTTCATCCGTACGCGGAACATCTACGCCAAAGACGATTGGCAATGCGAGTTGTTCACTCTCCAAAATCCGCGCTGCTTCCTGAATGCGCGGATCTTCTCCCTCAGGCAAAACGATGCGCAGGCCCTTCCCGCGCACCGCATTTTTCGCAGTGACAATTACGTCCTGCATCACTTCAACAGTGCGCGCGCCTCGACCGGACCGAATGGCTCAGGACGTTTGCACGTGGATTTGAGCTTGATCACCTTGTGAGCTTTGCCCGCTTCCATCATCGCTGTCATCACTTCGACAACATGCGCGACCATCGAAATATCGCAACGCGCAATCTTCTTCTTCTTCAAGATCGCATCGGCCATATCGGCAAGACCAGCACACCGATAATTCGCCCAGATCACATCTGTCTGGCTATTGCCCATGCCCCAATTGTTTTTCGCAAATGGATGATCCCACGACTTGAGGGCAACGGGCGTCTGATCGCTGCCAGCCACCATCACATCGCCACCAAAGAAATTTGGATCAGGCACGAACATCGCACCCGTCTGCCCGTAGAGCTCCATGTTCTGGTGCTTGTGCGCCCACACATCCCACGACAGCGAAACCGTGACACATGCGCCCGAAACAAATTCCAGAAGCGCGTGATAGGTCGTTGGAACTTTCACCTTCAGCTTTTCACCATTGCGCGGATTATTGGGCTGGCTGTTGATCACGCGCTCCTTGCGGCCTGTGCCAAGCATCGCCGACACACGCCTCACAGGGCCAATCAAATTAACAAGGTTGGTGATGTAATAAGGTCCCATGTCGAGCACCGGACCACCTCCGGGCTGGAAGAAGAAATCCGGATTGGGATGCCACATTTCCATGCCCGGCCCCATGAAATGACAGGTGCCGGAAACAATTTTGCCAATGTCGCCAGAGTCAATCTTTGCACGCGCCTGCTGATGCGACGAACCCAGAAATGTATCTGGCGCCGATCCCACGCGCAGCTTTTTCTTCGTCGCATATTTTTGTAGCGCGAGTGCATCCTTGTAGGAAAGTGTCAGCGGCTTTTCTGAATACACGTGCTTGCCCGCATCGAGAATTTGCTTCGACACCTTGTAGTGAACAGCGGGCACCGTGAGATTGACAACAATCACAATTTTCGGATTCTTCAAAAGCTCCGCAACCGTTTGCGCCTCAACGCCAAACTCTTCTGCCCTCGCTCTTGCAGCCGCCATGTTCATGTCTGCAACAGCGCGCACTTCGATATTGTTGAACAGGCGCGCAAGCTTCAGATACGCCCAGGAAATATTACCGCATCCAATGATGCCGACGCCGATGATTTGAGACATTCTTGTTTTTCCTTATTGCTTTGAAACGAAATCAAACGACTTCTTAGCAAAAGCCTTGAAGTCTTTTGGATTGTCGTGCTCGATGATGAAATTTTTGCAGCGGGTATTCTTGAGCGCGGCGAAGACGGGTTTCCAGTCAATCGTGCCCTCACCGACATGGGCCTGCCCATGTTGGTCCAGATTCTCCCCCTTGGGCGCATTGTCCTTGATGTGAACCGAGGTGATGCGATCACCATAAGCCTTGATCCACTTCACCGGATTCTTTGTGGCCTTGTGCACCCATGCAATATCGCATTCCCAATCAAGGTTTGCGTCACCATCAAAAATCCGCTCATGCGGCATGGAGCCATCCTTCAGTTTCACAAATTCGAAATCATGATTGTGCCAACCGAAGCCATAACCCTCATCTCGCATCCATTTGCCAACTTCGCCAAGGCGCTTGCCCCAGGCCTTCCAGCCCGCGCCAGATTTCGGCTGCATGTCGGGCAGGATATAAGGGCAGTAGAGATCGCGCATACCAAGCGTCTTGGCGATGTGTAGCACGCGCTTCTTTTCTTTTTCAAACATGTCGATTGGGAAGAAGTGACCAGTGGGCATGGAGAGACCGTGCTTGTCGAGAAGAGCGCGGAATTTTTCAGGCGTGTCATAGAACGCGCCCGTTGTGCCATACGCCCCGCCAAAACCCTCCACTTCCGTGTAGCCACACTTGGCAAGATGCGCGACGACGTCCTCCCACGGTTGGAAATTTCGAGCGGAGTAAAGTTGGAATGAAACGCGCTTTGGCATTGTGGCCTCCTCAGTGTGAACTTGAATAAAGATCGCGGAAGTGAAGCGTGTCTTTCGCACGTTGCAATTCTGCGGGGTTGGATGGTGTGAAAGTGAGTGTGCGTTTTTCGCCTGGCAGCAGATCAAACACGTTGGACGAGAAATGCCCCATCACATCGCACTCGCCCATCACGTGAAGTGCGAGCGCCTTTGTGGTGAGCGTGATTTCGAGCATGCCTTTGCCTTCTTTGACGACAACAGAAATTCCCGGCGGCAACAGCTTGAGATACTTGTACGGCTGGAATGAGAAGTGGCGACGGATGCCATTGAACGTCCAGAACAGCAGGCAATCGTCTGAGATATCTTCGCGCAAGTATGACCCCATTTTGATGGCGCGATCAGTGGGCACTTCTTCTTCAACCATCTCAGGCAAGTTACGAATTTTTCCGTCGGCGCTTACCAACATCAGACCAACTGTAACTTGCTCGCTCTCCGGCTTGTCATTAATGGCGTGAAACGTAACGTGAGTTTTCTCCTTGTCCGGAATCGCAACGACCGAAATGTCAGCATAAAAATCCTTCGCCATATGATGCATGGCCTTCCAGCCGCCATCATGATCAAGCCCGCTCCACGACGCGACAGGCCATGTATCATTGAGCTGCCACATCAGCGTGCCCATGCAATGCGGCTTCAGCGAGCGCCAGTAATCAACGGCGGTTTGCATCGCAAGACCATGTTGAATTTGGCTGACATAAACAAAATTTTCAAAACCAATTGGAAAACGGAAATAGCGAAACATCGTCTCGGCGATGCGCGCATTGCCACCTGCATTGCGCTGGTGGTGTTGCATCACCTCGGATGAAATGTTGAGGTCTTCCTCGCTCTCCACAAACTGCTTGCAAATCCGCATCGAAGGGAAAGACTGAAATCCAAATTCCGAACAGAAGCGTGGGCGCACATCGCGGTAATGCTCAAAGTCTTTCCCCTCATGCCACACCGACCAGAAATGCATATCGCCCTTGGAGTCATCATGCCACGTATCACCAAAATCGAGGATGCCAGGCGAAGGAGAAGACGGCCACCAGATGGCGTTTGGATCAGTTTGCTTTACGGTTTCTTCAAGAGTGCGATTGAGGCGATCATAGTTGACGAGATAACGGTCTCGATTCTTGCGCGACTCCTCAAACCAGGTCAGCGCCCCCAATAGCTCATTATCTCCACACCAAAGGGCGAGGCACGCGTGATGTTGCAACCGCTGAACTTGGTAAGCGGCCTCGACTTTTACATTCTCCAAGAATTTTTGTGTTGAAGGATAGAGCGAACAGGAAAACATGAAGTCTTGCCAAACCAACAGTCCAAGCTCGTCGCAGATGTCATAGAAGTAATCCTTCTCGTAATAGCCGCCACCCCACACGCGAACCATGTTCATCCCAGCGTCTTTGGCGGCTTGAAGAAGCTTTCGCGTGCGTTCCGGTGTGGCGTTAGAGGGAAGCGCGTCAGCAGGAATCCAATTCGCGCCTTTGCAGAACACTTCGCGATTGTTCACTTTGAGTGCGAAGCGAGAGCCTGTTGCGTCGTTGTCGGTCAAAAGTTCTAGTTTGCGGAGACCAATGCGACGACGTTCAACTTGATTTTCGCAATGCACTTCAAGTTCATAAAAGCGCTGTTGGCCCTGGCCAGCAGGCCACCAAAGCAGAGGATCTAAAACTTGGAAACTTGCCGTCAATCCATGTTTTTTTTCGCCATTAAAGATGATGACAGCGCCATCAGCATGGTATCCTGCAAATTCTATGCGCACATCAACTGTGACTGATCCATCGTCATTGTGTTTTTGTTCGACCTGCACAAAGTCTATATATAGGCCATTGTGATGCACCAGGTCTATTTGGCCGCACATTCCGAATGGCACAATCGCCAAATTCCAATCCCAACCAAAATGGCATTGCGGTTTGCGCAACATATTGCCGTTGGGAATTGGGTTGTTGCTGGTGCTGTAGGGAATGTAGAAGGGTTGTGCCGCTTGCTTTTCGTTTGCGACTTTGGTGTTGGAATGGAAGGTGACTTCCACCACATTCTCGCCGACCCTCAGCGCCTCTGTGACAAAGGGCCGATATCGTCGAAAGCAATTTTTTGCTTGCAACACGACAACACCATTTACCTTCACCGTGGCAACCGTGTCGAGGTAGTCGATGTTGAGGTAATCTTCGCCGACCTCGACTTTGTCGAGGTTGAAAGTCCGCACTGCCACCCAATCTTGATCCGCCACCCAGCGCACCAGCAATTCATTCTTGCCGATATAGGGATCGGGGATGATGCCCGCTTTCATCAGGGCGGAATGCACATCGCCCGGCACCTGGTAATCGCACGCATATTTGCCATCAGCTGATGTAAGCTTCCATGTGCCGTGCAGGTTGATGGTGGTCATGGCATTACATCAACCGCAACACATCACAATCGATCACCAGTGGCTTCGTCGAACACCGAGGCGAGGTTGACGCGGAAGCGTATTTTGACTTTTTCACCTGGCGAATAGCGCTCGGATGATTCAACACGCGCCGACATGCTCTGCCCTTCAACAGTGAGCCAGATCAGTGTATCGGCACCCATCGGTTCGACGATATCGACAGTCGCTGGTACTTCGGCCGTTGCACCAGTTTCCGCCTCGCCATTGATGCGAATGTGTTCGGGCCGCACACCAAGTATGGCCTTCCGCGCTGTGAGAGGTGCATCCGCCACATAGGCCGACAGCGGCACTGAAAGATTACCGAGCTTAAAGCGCGCGCCAGCACCGGAGCCGTCAATCTCGCCCTTGAGGAAGTTCATTGAGGGCGAACCAATGAAGCCCGCGACATAAAGATTTTTCGGCTTGTTATAAATCGTCTGCGGCGCATCGAGTTGCTGGATCGTGCCACCACGCATGACAGCCACGCGATCAGCCAAAGTCAAAGCCTCGATCTGGTCATGCGTCACATAGATCATGGTGTTGCCAAGGCGCTGATGCAGGCGCTTGATTTCAACGCGAAGCTCAGCGCGCAATTTTGCATCCAAGTTTGAGAGTGGCTCGTCAAAAAGAAATACGTCAACGTCCCGCACGAGGGCACGACCAATAGCAACACGTTGGCGCTGACCACCGGAAAGCTGCGAAGGCTTTCTTTGCAGCAGCGGTTCAATCTGCAATATTTCGGAAGCCCGCTTGACGCGCTGATCAACTTCGGCCTTGTCCATGCCTGATACGCGCAAACCGAAAGACAGGTTCTTCTCAACTGTCATCTGCGGATAGAGCGCATAGGACTGGAACACCATGCCGATGCCGCGATCTTTAGGTTCTTCCCAAGTGACATTACGGCCCTTGATGAAAACCTGGCCATGCGTTGGCTCCAAGAGGCCTGCAATGCAGTTCAGCAAAGTCGACTTGCCGCAACCCGATGGCCCGAGCAGCACGATGAATTCGCCGTCGGCGATATCCAGATCGAGCGACTTCAAGACTTGCAGGCTGCCATAACTCTGCGCGAGACCGCGAACCGAGACTGATGGTGTTGCGCTTGCGATTTCCGTGTTCATAGTAATCAACCTTTGACAGCGCCGGCTGCAATGCCGCGCACGAAATATTTGCCGGAGAAAAAGTAGATGGCGAGTGGCACAAGGCCCGTGAGAATGGTCGCTGCCATGTCGACGTTGTATTCCTTCACACCCTGCCCGGTGTTGACGATATTATTGAGCTGCACCGTCATCGGGTAGTTGGTGGGGCCAGCATAAATCACGCCGAACAGGAAGTCATTCCAGATGCCTGTTACTTGCAAGATCACAGCAACCGTCATGATCGGGATCGACATCGGCAGGAACACCTGAAACAGAATGCGCCAGTAACCAGCCCCATCAACGCGCGCGGCCTTGAACAATTCCTGCGGCAGTGAGGCAAAATAATTGCGGAACAACAGCGTGAGCAACGGCAGACCGAATATCGTGTGCACCAAAACAACGGCTGGAAGTGTCGAGAAAATGCCAAGCCAACGCGTGATGATCACAATGGGATAAAGCATCACGACATAGGGAATGAAGCTGGCCAAAAGCAGAATGGTGAAAAATGCTTCCGAATATTTGAACGGCCAGTTGGCGAGCGAGTAGCCAGTGACGCAGGCAACAGCGATTGAAACGATCACCGATGGCACGGTAATTTTCAGTGAATTGATGAAGCCGGGCTTGATACCTTCGCAATACAATCCGGTGCAGGCTTGGCTCCACGCTTTCACCCACGGGTAGATCGTTGGGTTGTCAGACATCTGGAACAGGTTGCCATCGCGGATCGCATCAAGGTCTTTGAATGACGTGATCAACATGATGTAGAGCGGGAACAGGAAAAACACGCAGCACAACAGCAAAACGCCGTAAACAATGGCGCGTTGCCAAGTGATCAACTTTTTAGGCTTTGGGCCAGAAGGACCAGACCCTGTAGGACCAGACAAAGTGATATCGCTCATGGTCACTGCCCCTTCTTGCCAAACTCAAGCCTGATCCATGGAATCAGGATGAGGGCCATCGACAGCAGCATGATTGTAGACGCCGCAAGTGACTGGCCAAGATTGGCGGTAAAATTCTGATAGATATAACGCGATGGCACGTCGGATGAGACACCGGGTCCGCCATCGGTAATCGCAAGCACAAGATCGTAGATGCGGATCGCACCGGATGCGACGAACACAAATGTAGTGACTAGTACGGGCTTCATCATCGGCAACACGATTTGCGCATAAGTGCGCCAGGTTGGAATGCCGTCGATCTTGGCGGCCTTCCAGATTTCTTCATCAATGCCGCGAAGACCTGCGAGCATCAGCGCCATCACAAAGCCTGTACCCTGCCAGATGCCCGCGATGACGATGGCATACATCACCATTTTCTGGTCTGCGATCCAGCCGAACGAAAAACTCTCCCAGCCCCAAGCGCGTACAGCTTTCTGCAGTCCATACTCCGGCGAGAAAATCCACGCCCACACGTGACCGGTGACAATGAAAGAAAGCGCAAATGGGTAGAGAAAGATCGTTCTGAATGCGCCTTCAGCGCGAATTTTTTGATCCATCAAAACAGCGATCAGGAAGCCCAGCGTCATGGCAAGACTGATAAACAGGATTGCGTAGGTGATCACATTCGGGAATGAGCCTGAACATTTGAGTTGCCACGCTTCTGTTCCAATTTTGGTGAGTGCCGGACAATCCATCCAGCGCGACGTGTTGAACAGGCGCGTGTAGTTCGCCATGCCAATAAACTTGTCCCACCATTCGGCAGGCGTAAACAGTGGCAGGATTTTGATCGAGGTGAACGAAAACAACACCACCCACAGTGTGCCGCCAACAAATACGAACAACGCAATCAGGATCATCGCGAGCGAGCCAAATTTCGACTGCTGGTTTTCGTAAGGCGCAAACCATGCAACGAGACCCATTGGCACAGCAACAGTAAATAGGCCCAAAACCGAAGGCAGCCAACTGAACGATGAAGCTGCAATATCGGCATTGCCCGCAAGCCGCATGACAATCAGGAACAGCGCAAAAATCGCAGCAAGGAAAATGGCCTTGTAGCTGAGTTTGCGAAAAGGAATATCAAGCAGCGCAAGTGCAATTCCAGCGAGAATAACGAAGAAAGTAGCGCCGGCCACACCGCTGAAAATTGTCCACGGCTTCCACCCCATTCCAAGCAGAAATGCTGACGTGGTGGCAAAGGCAAATGTCGTGTCACGAACCCGTCGCGCCACATTGGAGGTTTCAAAACTGTCCTGCAGCGCGCGCTTGACAAGATAAGAGAGCGCATAAATCGCAGCCGCAGCAGCAAAAAGTTTCAGTACGAAAAACAGAATATCGCGGGTGAGCGCAAACCCGCCCACATGTGTCTTGATATCAATGAACCAGCCAGCCTGCTCAAACACGCCATGGGTCAAAAGACCTGCGGTGGCAGCGAGCACTGTAGCGATGGAATAAACGAGTACCGCAGGGATGCGATCTGGCGTGAAAATATAGCGCGGATTTAAGGAAGCCGTTGCCATGACCTGGTGTTGATCTCCGGAAGCAAAAACGATTCCCGCCGCTCAATTCGAACGCGCGGGGTCGCAAACAAGAGAAAGTGGCTGCACCCCTTGCAGGGGCGCAGCCACAATCGATAACCAAATATTACTTCGGTGCGTTCTTGATGATTTCAGCGAACTTGGCTTGCGTGTCAGCAGCCGTCAGGTTCGGATCAGCCATGAACGATGTGAACAGATCGTTGATCTGGTTCAGCGTGTCACGATCAATCATCTGGATGTCATTCGGGAACACGGCGGTTGAACCGTCAAGAATGGCAAGGCCCTTCTTCATGCAATCATTTGCAGCCGACAGATCTACGTCAGCACGCATTGGCAGCGAGCCCTTCTTCAGGTTGAAAGCCACTTGCACTTCCTTGGTCACCAAGGTTGCAGCCATCTTCTTCTGGGCAGCTGTAACTGCTGGATCCTTGTTCTTCGGGAAGTAGAACACGTCGCCACCGGTGTTCAGCACCGGCGTTACACCGAGGCCCGGCAAGCAATCATAGTCCTTGCCTGCAACGAGGTTGGCAACAGCAAATTCGCCGCCAGCCCAGTCACCCATGATGTTTCCGCCGGCCTTGCCCTGAATTACGAGAGCAACGGCTTCGTTCCACTGTGGAACCATCTTGTCTGCTGGCACGAACTGACGCACTGCTGCGAGAGCTTCGAAGACCTTGCCGAATTCAGGGCCTGATGCGAGAGCGAGGTCACGGTCCTTGTAAACCTTGACGAAGTTGTCAACGCCAGCGAGTGCAACGAGCACGTCGTTGACGAGAAGACCAACTGGCCAGCCTTGTGCGAGTGACAAAGGCTGAATGCCCTTGGCTTGCAGTGCTGGAGCGGCAGCTACGAATTCAGCCCAGTTTTGTGGAGGTGCAATGCCTGCATCTTCATAAACCTTGCGGTTCGTCCACATCCATTGTGCCGAGTGCAGGTTTACAGGAACGCAATAAACTTTGCCGTCCTTGGTGCAGCTTTCGAGCTGGCTCTTTGGACGCAGAATGTTGGCCCAGTCGCCAGCGGTTGCAACGTCGGTGATGTCTTCAAGAAGTCCAGCTGCGATCAGATCGTCAGCGTCCTTGCCTGGGTTCAACTGCGTGGCGCCCATCGGGTTGCCACCGAGAATGCGCGAGATGATGATTGGACGGGCAACGTCGCCCGAACCGGCGATGGCGCCGTCAACCCACTTGTCGCCCGAAGCGTTCACAGCTTTGGCGAATTCAGCAACAGCAGCAGCTTCGCCGCCGGATGTCCACCAATGCGTGACTTCGAGATCAGCAGATGATGCAACACCAGCTGTCAGCATCGACGCCGTAAAGGCGAGAGCAGCAGCAAATTTCTTAAGACCCATGACAATTTCCTCCCTGTTGTTATGATTGGGTGGAGCGAAGCTAGTCCGAAAAATTTTGCTTTGCAACGTTTCAGGAAAAATTATTTTGTGACTCATTTTGCTGCATTGCAGCACGATTTTCTTGGACTTGAAACGATTCAGAAAACCGCTATGGTTCCGCGCCATGGCCAACACGGGCGACCAGAGACCAACACTTAAAAGCCTTGCCGCAATCACCGGCCTTGGAATCTCAACCGTGAGTCAGGCCCTGCGCGACAGTCCTGAAATATCAGACGAAACCCGTGCCCGCGTCAAGCTTGCCGCACAGCAGGCGGGCTACCGTCCCAATCGCGCCGGGGTTCGCCTGCGCACCGGCAAGAGCAATGTCATCGCCCTCATTCTCAATCCACAAGATGGTGGCTCGGGATTTTTCTCCAACATTGTCTACGGCATTTCCGATGCGCTCGTCGGCACACCTTATCATCTGGTCGTCACCCCCTACTCCCTCGACGATCCGATGGCGCCGGTGCGCTATGTTGTTGAAACCAATTCAGCTGATGGCGTGATCATCTCGCGCACCATGGCCGACGATCCACGCATTCGCTTTCTCACCAACAGCAACATGCCCTTCGTCACCCACGGCCGCAGTGACATGGGCATCGAGCACGCGTTTGTCGATTACGACAACGAAGCTTTCGCGGTTGAAGCCGTTCACCAACTTGCCGCGCGCGGTCGCAAATCGATAGCCCTGTTCACGCCTCCAGCAATGCTCAATTATTATCGTCACATGCAAATGGGCTTCGAGCGTGGATTGCGCAAATATGGCGTGGTCGGTTTTTCGGTCGGCGAGGTTGATGGCGATTCCGAGATCAAGGAATTGCGCGCTGCTGCCTTCGCGTTGACCACGCGGTCCAACAAACCAGATGGAGTAATCTGTTCTTCAACCAGCCAAGTCTACGCCATTGTCGCTGGCCTCGCTGATGGCGGCATGAAAATTGGCGCGGATTATGACATCGTTGCCAAACCAGCAACCGAACTCAGCCGGATCGCCATGCCTGAACTGATCGGTATCGACGAAGACTTTCACACAGCAGGACAAGAGCTTGCCAAAATGGTGATCGACCTAATCGATGGCGCGGCACCGGGGTCGATGCATTATCTAGCTGGTCCCATCGGCTGAAAAAACCAAAGGCTCAGATACAAGGGTGACTTCACAGGGGCTTTGATCTTTCCACAATAAGCTGGAATAAGGCTGCCTACATACATGATCCATTTAGGTTGAACCACCGATGAAGCCGAAAGACGCCGCAGCTACTCTGCTCACAGCAACTCAAAATCGCAGCGTCCCCGTCGCAATCGTGGGGCTTGGCTATGTTGGATTGCCCCTTGCCATGGCCGCCGCACGCGCTGGTTTTCCCGTTACAGGTTTCGATATCGACAAATCGAAAATCGATGAATTGAATGCTGGCCGTTCCTATATCGGTGCCGTCAAGAATTCAGAGCTGGCCGCGTTTGTTGAAGCGAAAAAATTTACGGCGACCGTTAACGCAAATTGCTTTGCCGAAGCTCGTGTTGTTATCATCTGCGTACCAACTCCACTCACCCGTCAGCGCGAACCAGACCTCAGCTACATACGCACCACAGCTGAAACCATCGCAGCCAAGATGAAACCGGGCACACTCGTGATACTGGAGTCGACGACATATCCCGGCACAACAACTGAAGTATTGAAGCCTCTGCTGGAGCGCTCCGGCCTGGTGGCAGGCAGAGATTTCTTTGTTGGCTTTTCGCCAGAACGTGAGGATCCCGGCAATAAAGACTTCAACACCACTTCAATTCCAAAAGTCGTGGCTGGAGATGGGCCAGACGCAGCAAGGCTCGTCGAGGCCTTCTATGGTGCAGTTGTAGACAAAGTTGTGCCCGTATCAACGCCATCCACAGCAGAGGCAGTGAAGATTACCGAGAATGTGTTTCGCGCTGTCAACATTGCACTGGTAAACGAACTCAAGCTGATTTTCGACGCCATGGGCATCGACGTCTGGGAGGTGATTGATGCCGCAAAAACGAAGCCATTCGGCTATCAAGCGTTCTATCCGGGACCCGGTCTGGGTGGCCACTGCATTCCAATCGATCCATTTTACCTGACATGGAAAGCCCGTGAGTATGATGTCTACACGCGTTTCATCGAGCTTGCAGGCCAGATCAACACTTCAATGCCGCGTCATGTTGTAGCCAAGCTGGAAGCTGCTTTGGGCAACACCCAAGGCAAATCACTGGCTGGTGCCCGCGTGCTTATTCTCGGCCTCGCCTACAAAAAAAATATAGCCGACATGCGAGAAAGCCCAACCTTCAAGCTGATGGAACTTCTCGAAGCACGTGGTGCAAAAGTTGACTACCACGATCCCCATATTCCAGTGATCACGCCGACGCGTGAACACGCTCATTATACCGGTCGCAATTCTGTTGTGCTGGATGCCGAGATGTTACGCCTGACAGATGCTGTGCTGGTCTCAACCGATCACGATGGCGTCGATTACGATCTGGTCGCACGCGAAGCCAAACTCGTCGTTGACACCAGAAACCGCTTTGCTGGACTGGTCGGCAAAGGTGCAGTGATCGTCAAGGCATAAAGAAAACTATGCCCAGCCGCAACTTCAACTGTCTCTGGAAAAAATGGTGGGTGGTACAGGGATCGAACCTGTGACCCCTACCATGTCAAGGTAGTGCTCTACCGCTGAGCTAACCACCCACTGTCGACGCGGATGGGGAGGCTATAGAGTGAAGATTCTCACCTTGCAAGCGCTTAACCTATTTCACCACAATCGGTGGCGCGAGACCGTTAACGAGACTTCCAAGTGCTGTCTGGTCCCCTGCCCCGGTCTTGGCGTAACAGCTTTTCAAATGTGTACGCACGGTGGAAACGCTGTTACCCAAGCCTTCTGAAATAGCCGCAGGTCCGTCGCCTGCTGCTATCAACATTGCAACGCGCGCCTCCATCGCGGTGAGATCAAAAAGCGTGCGCAACACTTCCATCACGATCGGTTGCTGCTCGCCACGGCCGGCCACAAACACCATGCAGTGTCCAGGCCCAATCGCGCCGCGAATATCCTTGCCAGCAATTGGCAACACATAGGCCGCTGCACGTGCACCACTCGTGCCAAACAACGGTATGCCGATCCCGGAAATGCCAATCGCAACATCGCCCCTGACAGCACGTCCAATCGCTTCACCCAAACTCAGTGCTGCAGGACCAGCAGTCGTTGCACAAAGTATGCCGCCGCGCAGTTGCAATAATTCGCCTTGCGAGAGGATTTCGTCACCGGAAGCATTGGTAAAGGCAAGCCTGCCACTGGCACCGACGACAAAAACTGCAGCCGACAGCTGATCGAGTACCGAACGATAAAGTTGTTGCGCCATCCGGCCCTTGTCAGCCACATCGCTGATCATCATGGCGCGGCGCACATGCGGTGCAATACGTGTGATGAAATCGATTTCCGACTGCTCATAGGGCCCGCGCGTATCGAGGCAGGGTACGGACAGCATTCCCACGATCGTGTTACGCTTCAAATAGGGCGTGTTGATCGTATCACGCAGACCCTGCGGCCTGACCCAATGTCGGTAGAATTCAGACTGTTGAAACTTTGCTTCGTCTATGGAGTGCAGTTGGGACCAGCCTTGGTCAAGCTCACCCGACATTCCTCCGTGCTCTGACATTTGATTGAGAAAGCCTTCGAGTCTTTTTAGCCACTCTTCATCCCAGACGCTATTGCGGCGAATGAAGACCACGTTGTCTGTTTCCAGCGCTGAAGTATCAATGAATCCGACAAGCGCGTAAGCACCTTGCACGCTGTCGCGGATCAGGGAAAGGGCGTCAGGCCAAAGCTCAGGGTTTGCGGCGCTATCATAGATCGCGCCGATGATTTTTTCATAATCTGGCAATTAGGACACCTCGCAAAGCAAGCCCCCTTGCATTGCGACACCTCACACCAGATCAGATGAAAAAGATCAAGTCCGCGTTATGTCACGCTTGCCTTACGCCGCCATCAGGCGGTTCACTTCATCGACGAGATCGCGCAAGTGGAACGGCTTCGACAGCACCTTGGCTTCCTTCGGTGCCTTTGAATCGGGATTAAGCGCAACGGCAGCAAATCCCGTGATAAACATGATCTTGAGCTTCGGATCGATTTCCGCCGCACGGCGTGCAAGCTCAATGCCGTCCATCTCAGGCATCACAATATCGGTCAACAACAGATCGTAGGTTTCTTTCTGGACCTGTTCAAACGCCGAAAGTCCCTCGCCATAATGCGTAACGGCATGACCGGCTTTTTCCAGTGCCTTGACCAGGAACTTGCGCAGGTCCTCATCATCTTCCGCGAGCAGAATTTTGACCATGATTTTCGAACCCTTATCCCTGTCCGAACGCGAAAAGCGTGGACTCCCGAATCTTTGCACAAACAGGACTAGCCAATCAATTGTAAACAGGTTGTAAAGTTGCTGTGGATTGCATCCGACCAGCGCTGCTGATAGAGCTATCACAACCCGTCATTTGACATCAGAGATCATATCACACTCAATGGTAAAACGCCCGACGATGACCGACCTTGCCGAAGCGGCAGGGGTTTCAATTGCCACGGTTGACCGGGTGATCAACCGCCGCCTGCCAGTCAACAGCGACACGGCTCAGCGCGTGGTCAAGGCAGCGGAAAACATCGGTTTTCATGCAACAGCACTGCTGCGGCAGCGGGTCGAGGAAAAGCCCGTCCGGCGGTTTGGTTTCCTGCTGCAGAAGAAATACGCCTTCTACGAACAGCTCGGCAAAAGTCTGGTCTCAGCCACCAGGGCCGCGCAGGAGATTGAAGGAAAACCCATCATTGAATTCATAGATGAACTGGAACCGGCTTTCATTGCGCAGCGCCTGACGGAAATGGCGCGCAAGGCCGATGCAATTGCAGTTGTCGCCATGGACCACCCGCAGATCAACCAGGCAGTTGAGGATATTGTTGCGAAAGGCACACCGGTTTTCACGCTGCTGAGCCCGATCAACACGGCGGCATGCACGGGGCATTTGGGGCTGGATTCGCGAAAATGCGGGCGCATTGCAGCCTGGCTCACCTGCATGTCGGTGAAGGGGCCGGGCAAGATCGGCATCATCGTCGGCAGTCATCGCTATCTCAATCACGAGATTTCGGAAATCAGCTTTCGTGCCTATCTACGGGAACACGCACCGCAACTGCAACTGCTCGAGCCGATCATCAACCTTGATGACGAGCGCATTGCTTATGAAGCCGTGTCGGACATGCTGACGCGTTACCCGGACTTGCAGGCCGTCTATGTGGCGGGTGGCGGGCAGGAAGGCTTGATCCGGGCCCTGCGCGAGCACAGCGGCAGGCAGCGCCCGATTGCCATGTGCAATGAATTGACTGATGCAACCCGCACCGCCCTGATCGACGGTACAATTGACATGACGCTGTGCACGCCGATTGATCTTCTCGCCAATGGAGCGGTGGAACAGATGATCAGCGCCTGCGTCAACCACCGGGTGATCCAGCAAATGCTGTTTTCGCTCGAAATGATTGTTCGTGAAAACCTGTAGCAATGATAGAATATGATAGCATAAGCGGCAAAGGCGATCCGTAAATTGACTCTGGCTTCCATTGGAATATTCTGCCAAGCAAGCCGGGGAATGGAATGAAAGTTCCATGCACGGTGTCCGCATCAAGCCAAACAGAAGCAGGAGCGGAAAGAGGAGGAGTTCGATTTTCGCTTAACCTGCAGACGTTTGCTGATCCATAAGCCGTGTCCCTTCCTCCCTGGGGTGCAGCGAATGGTGATGCGCAATTCAAGACTATCATAGTCTAAATTCCAACATTGTCCCTCGGGACGCCGGTATTTTTTGGGCGATGCCGGACGCCCGACAACAGGAGCCAAACATATGAAGAAATTTATTCTCGCAGCTGCCATGACCGCACTGATGTCCGGTGCAGCATTTGCTGGCAACATCGGTGTTTCGATGGCCAACTCGGATACCTTCCTTACGGTTCTCCGCAAGGGCATTGAATCGGCTGCAGCTGCTGCCAACCAGCCAGTTCAGATCGAAATTGCTGATGACGACGTGTCAAAGCAGCTCTCGCAGATCCAGAACTTCATCGCCGGCAAGGTTGATGCGATCATTGTGAACGCAGTTGACACATCAGCAACTGCTCCAATGACCAAACTTGCAAACGATGCTGGCATTCCAATCGTATATGTCAACCGTCAGCCTGCTGACGTTGATAATCTCGGCAAGGGTGCATTTGTTGCTTCGAACGAAGTTGACTCGGGCACGCTCGAAACTTTGGAAATCTGCCGCCAGCTCAAGGCTGCAGGCAAGGCCGAAGCCAACATCCTGATCATGGTCGGTGACCTTGCCAACCAGGCTGCTGTGCAGCGCACCAAGGACATCCATGACGTGAACGCTGGCACAGAATGCGGCGTGAAGCTCAAGGTGATCGACGAGCAGACAGCCGTTTGGGACCCAGTCAAAGCACAAGACTTGATGACGAACTGGATCGCTGCTGGCCACAAGCCAGACGCAGTCATCGCCAACAACGACAACATGGCCATTGGCGCAATCAACGCCATGAAGGCAGCTGGTTGGGACATGAAGTCCGTTCTCGTCGGCGGCATTGACGCAACCCAGGAAGCACTTGCCTATATGAAGGCTGGCGATCTGGACGTGACAGTGTTCCAGGACGCTGCTGGTCAGGGCGGCGGTGCTGTTGGCGCTGCAATCGCACTTGCCAAGGGCGAAAAGGTTGAAACCAAGGTTTGGATTCCATTCCAGCTGGTAACGCCTGCCAACATGGAAGGCTTTATGGCCAAGAACTAATCGACATTTGTGTCGGATTGCGCCACCTTGCAAAAGGTGGCGCTTTTTTTAGGTTTTGATGATGACCGTGATCAGTCCAACGACAATGAAAGCCGTGCGCGAAAGTGGTGCCGTGCCTCTGTCTGATTACATTCTGGAAGTTGAAGACGTCACCAAGGAATTTCCGGGTGTCGTTGCACTCGACCGCGTGAAATTCCAGTTGCGACCTGGCACTGTGCACGCACTTATGGGCGAAAATGGTGCTGGCAAATCAACACTGATGAAAATCGTCGCTGGCATTTACACACCAGATTCCGGCAGCTTCAAATTGCGCGGCCAGGATATTGTCCTGAAGCGCCCCCTTGATGCGCTCGAAAATGGCATCGCGATGATCCATCAGGAATTGAACTTGATGAACCCGATGACGATCACCGAAAATATCTGGATCAGGCGTGAACCCGTCAACAGGTTCGGGATCGTGAACTCTGGCGAGATGCGCCGCCGCACTGTGGAGCTCTTCGAAAAGCTCAATATCGACCTCGATCCTGATACGGAAGTTGGTCAACTCAGTGTCGCCAACCGCCAGATGGTGGAAATCGCCAAGGCCGTGTCATTCAATTCCGACGTCCTGATCATGGATGAGCCAACATCTGCGCTCACCGAAAAGGAAGTCGACCACCTGTTCATGATCATCCGCGCGCTGAAAGCCGAGGGCAAAGGCATCATCTACATCACGCACAAGATGAATGAACTGTTCGAAATTGCCGATGAAGTCTCGGTGTTCCGCGATGGCAAATATATCGCCACCAAACCATCGAGAGAAGTCACACGCGACGAGATCATCCAGATGATGGTCGGTCGCGAAATCACCCAGATGTTTCCGAAAGAAACTGTTGAGATCAAGGACGTGGTTTTGTCGGTCAAGGATTTGACCTTGAAGGGCGTTTTCCATGATGTCACCTTCGATGTGCGCGCTGGCGAAATCCTTGGGATTGCGGGTCTCGTTGGATCCGGCCGTTCAAACATCGCCGAAACAATTTTTGGCGTGACGCCTGCTTCATCAGGCAGCATTTTCATTGACGGCAAGCAAGTGAACATGAGTTCGCCGCGCGTCGCGATGGAACATCGCATGGCGTTCCTCACCGAAGACCGAAAGCAGACGGGCTGTTTCCTTTTGCTTGATGTGCTGGAGAATACGCAGATTGCTGTTTTGCAGGACAAATACGTCAAGAACGGTTTTGTCCAGCAAGCCGAGCTTTCAAAAGACGCTGAAGAAATGTCGAACCGCCTGCGCGTGCGCACGCCCGACATGCAAGAGCCTGTGATCAATCTTTCCGGCGGCAATCAGCAGAAAGTCTTGATCTGCCGTTGGCTGCTCACAGACCCGCGCATCCTCATTCTCGATGAGCCAACCCGCGGCATTGACGTTGGCGCAAAAGCCGAAATTCACAAGCTGATTTCCCGCCTTGCCGGACAGGGCGTTGCAGTCATCATGATTTCATCTGAATTGCCTGAAGTGTTGGGCATGAGTGACAGGATCATGGTCGTGCATGATGGCCGCGTTACCGGATTTCTTGATCGTACTGAAGCAACCCAAGTCAAAATTATGGAATTGGCATCCCACTAGGTGGTGCTGAAGAGAGAACGAATATGTCGGAAGCTGCAAATGAACTTGGCAACACCTCCCAAACGGGCTTGAAAAAAGTCAAACGTTGGCCGCCAGAAGTTTCGATCCTGCTGGTGCTCGCAGGTATCGCTCTGGCGTTTGAAATTCTGGGATGGATGATTGTTGGCGAAAGCTTTCTTGCGTCCAAGCAGCGCCTGTCGATCATTGTTCTGCAAGTTGCCATCATCGGCATCATTGCCGTTGGCGTAACACAAGTGATCATCACGGGAGGTGTGGATCTTTCGTCCGGCTCCCTCGTCGGTTTCATCGCCATGATCGCGGCAAGTTTTGCGCAAACCGCCAGCAATGCGCGCGCCGTATTTCTCCAGCCTGAATACGCGGCTTGGGGCTTGAGTTGGTTTATCGATTCCAACCCGATGTGGGCCATAGCGGCCGGGTTGATCGTGGGGCTGGCACTTGGATTGTTGAACGGTTGGATCATTGCAAAAACAGGCATTCCCCCATTCATCGCAACGCTTGGCATGATGGTGTCGGTAAGAGGATTGGCCAAATGGTACACGCTTGGCCAGCCCGTGGCGTTGCTCAATCAGGATTTCGCCTGGTTCGGCCAGAGCTTTGATGTGGCAGGCTTCCCGGTGCCGCGCATTGTGATTGTGTTTTTCGTCGTGGCTGCGATTTGCCACGTGATGTTGGCCTACACGCGTTACGGTAAATTCACTTACGCGATTGGTGCCAATCAGTTGGCCGCGCGCGTCTCCGGCATTGATATAGGAAGGCATTTGATCAAGGTCTATGCAGTGGCAGGTCTGCTGTCGGGCCTTGCTGGTGTGATGCTTGCAGCCCGCGCGCAGTCTGCACAGCCGGGCATGGGTGTGGCCTTCGAACTTGATGCGATTGCTGCAACCGTGATCGGCGGAACATCGCTTGCAGGCGGTGTGGGTCGCATCACGGGCACAGTGATCGGCACGATCATTCTGGGGGTCGTCACCTCAGGCTTCACCTTCCTCAAAGTTGGCGCTTACTATCAGGAAATCGTCAAAGGCCTGATCATCGTTGCTGCCGTCGTCATCGACCAGCATCGCCAGAACAAGCGCCGCAAAGCATAACATCCACAAAAAGAGTTATTGAAAATGCAATTCTGCCTGAACCACATGGTGGCGCCGCGCCTTGACTACAATGAGTTCTTCGATCTCGCATTGCGTCTTGGCGTAAACGCAGTCGAAATCCGCAACGACATTGCTACAGCCAAAATGGGCAACAAGAACGCCAAGGCAATTGGCAAGCTCGCCAAAGATAAGGGCATCACCATCATCAACGTGAACGCGTTGCAGCGCTGGAACCAGTGGAGCAAGGCAAAGGCGGACGAAGCCAAGAAACTGGCTGAATACACGGCCCTCACAGGGGCAAAGAACCTGATCCTGGTTCCCACCAACGACACGAAATTCAAACCTTCGAACGAAGCGCGGCTCGCAGGCATTCGCGAATCCCTCGCACATCTCAAAACAATCCTGAAAGACCATGGCCTGATCGGTTGCGTCGAACCACTGGGCTTCGTGGAATGCTCTCTGCGCCTCAAGGCTGAAGCGATTGCGGCAATCAATGATGTGGGCGGTGCCAAGCGCTTCAAGGTCACGCACGATACGTTCCACCATTTTGTGGCGGGCGAAAAGCAGATCTTCGGCGCACACACAGGATTGATCCATGTATCTGGCGTCACTGACAAAAAGCATGACGCAAGCACCATGCGCGATCCGCAGCGCGTGCTGGTCGATGCCGATGACATGATCGACAATCGCGGCCAGGTGAAGCGCCTGTTCGCCGATGGCTACAAAGGCTATGTCTCGTTCGAGCCATTTTCAGCCGAAGTGCACAAGGAAAAAGCCATCGCCCGCGCAATCGCCCGCAGTATGGATTACCTCGAAGGCTGATCTCCAAAGTTCTGGACAAAGCAGCAGCAATGTCCAAAACTCGGAAGTCGATGGAACCGATAACAACCGGCATGATCGAACAGGCGGGCTTTGAAATATTGGCCCCGCGCACTTGGTCTGTGCCTGTCGTCTTCAACTCGCCCCACAGCGGTCGCGTTTTTCCGGAAACCTTCCTCGCCATGAGCCAGCTCGCCGAGCACGATCTCCGCCGCTCCGAAGACTGCTTTGTCGATGAACTGTTTTCAGCCTGTGTCGATCAAGGTGCCCCCCTGCTCCGCGCCACTATCGCCAGGGCCTATATCGACCTGAACCGCGAACCCAACGAACTGGATCAGCGCATGTTCGATGATCGCCTTCCTTCTCATCTTAACAATTGCACAGCGCGCGTTACATCTGGCCTTGGGATAGTTCCGCGCATTGCAGGCGATGGGCGCCTGATCTACGCTGGCGCAATAACCCTGCAGGATGCTCTCACGCGGATTGAGACCTTTTACCGCCCTTACCACCGACTGCTTGGCAAGCTGCTCGATGACGCGCACCGGGCCACGGGCCTGGCGCTGCTGGTAGACTGCCATTCCATGCCTTCCTCAGCTGCATCAAACCATCAACACGATCCCGTGCTTGCCGATGTCATCCTGGGTGACCGCTTTGGCGCATCTTGCGCGCACGATATTGTCGATGCCGTCTCTGGTATTTTGCGCGCAGAAGGTTTGAAAGTGCGATTGAACAAGCCATATGCAGGTGGCTTCATCACCGAAATTCACGGGCGACCGTCAACCAATCGCCACGCCATACAAATTGAAATCAATCGTGGGCTGTATATGGATGAAGGAAGCCTCACCAAAAACGCAGATTTTGGTGCGACGCAACATGTCATGGGGAAATTATCAAAAAAGCTGCTTGAACTTGTAGCAAGCCGCCACAACCAGGAAAGCTACAATGCAATGGCTGCAGAGTGAGTCTAAATTCAAATAAAAAAAGAGGCCGATGCACTTACGTGATCGGCCTAAGTCTAGGGAGGAAACGCCCAGAAGGGCATATCGGCGGAGCAAAGCTCACGCCAACAAGATGAATATCGCATTGCCACATCGCGATTTCAATAACGAACATCGTAAATTTTTCCTTTCCGGTTAAAACGCAGCACAATTGCAACAGTCATTTTTCGTAAAGCATTGAAAAACATGAATTTAGTAAAGAATATCAGAGATATGCTTATTTCGCATGGCACATCACCAGAATTGTGCGCCGCACTATCAGCGACGAGTGGCACTTCGCATGCGACATGAACATGTAGTCGAACTCACCGACTTTGCTAAAGTTGCAGCGCTGGAGTCGGGAAAAGCGATCTTGCCCTTCTTCCGAAACACCAAATCCATCGACAACAAGCTCGCAGCCCAAAACGCTAATGGCGACGAAGGTTGGGACCCTGTTACTGCGGGTGACCGTGCGGCCGAAGAAGTTATCCGCACCCTCATCGAAAAAAAATATCCCGACCATGGCATCATCGGAGAGGAGTTTGGCAACAAGCCGGCGAAGTCGGACTTCACCTGGATCCTGGACCCGATTGACGGCACCCGCGCCTTTGTCATCGGCATGCCCACCTGGGCCACACTGATTGGCCTCTACTATCAGGACCAGCCGTTGCTCGGCGTCATGCACCAGCCTTTTGTCGGCGATCTGTTTGTGGGTAATCCTGACGGCGCCTGGCTGATCAACGGAAAAATCGAACGCAAGTTGAAAGCAGCAGGCACCCGAGACCTCGGCACAGCGCTCGTCGGCACCACGGCACCGCATCTCTACGTCGATCCCAAATCAGCAGAAGGCCTCGCCAACATCAACGCACAATGCCGCTCGATGCGCTACGGCGGCGATGCCTATTTCTTCGCCCTCGTCGCCGCAGGTCTCCTTGATGTCGCCATGGATTGCGGCCTACAAATCTACGATATCGCAGCCCTGATCCCGATCATGCGCGGTGCTGGTGCAACAGTTGGAACCTGGACCGATACCGATCCCGCAAAAGGTGGAAACATTCTCGCAGCAGCAACGCCTGAATTATATCATCAAGCGAGAAATTGTTTCTAAGCTCCCCCGCGCAGCGCCCGCACAATCAAAACTGTCAATGAAGCAACCGTTGCCGAAAGTACTGCTCCCCAAAGCATGTCGACGATTGCGACCTTGGCAGTGAAGCCCTTCATCGTGGCGAGATTGGTCATGTCATATGTCGCATAGGTGACCAGCCCGAAGAATGCGCCCAGCGTCACGGCCTTCACCACATTCCCTGTTGCTAGCGCGGGATTGATCACAAACACCACAAGACCTGCCACGAACAGGCAATAAAACAATCCGGCATGAAGGAAGTCGGGCTTTTCTCGCAACAAAGGGCCGATTTCGACGGCGTAAAACGGCTTTCCCATCGTGGTCAGCCAGATTGCATCGAGCGCCAGAAAAATAATCAGCGCCACGATGTAAGTAATCACAAGTGTCATGTGCTCGCCTTTCGGTAGGAGTACGCACACGTCAGGGACAGGATCACTTCAAGCCTTCAATCGTCGCGGTAAACTCGCTCACGACGCTCGTGGCGTTCCTGCGCTTCAATCGACAAGGTTGCAATCGGCCGCGCATCCAGCCGTTTCAGACTGATCGGATCGCCCGTCTCTTCGCAATAGCCATAAGTCCCATCGTCGATCCGCTTCAGCGCGGCTTCGATCTTGTTGATCAGTTTGCGCTGGCGGTCACGCGCCCGCAGTTCCAGCGAGCGATCTGTTTCTGACGAGGCACGATCAGCAACATCCGGCAGAATATGATTCTCCTCTTGAAGGTGCGAAATCGTTTCGCGGCTTTCCTTCAAGATGTCTTCCCGCCAGGCCATAAGCTTTTGCCTGAAATATTGAGTCTGTCGTTCATTCATGAACGGCTCAGCATCGTGAGGTTTGTAGTCATCTTCAACAATCGACATGCACACTCTCTCCGTCGGCGAATGACCGGGCTTATAGGCAAACGAGTTTGCCACCGCAACTATTGCCAATAGGTTGACGACCTGTGTTTTTTTGACGATCCATTTGACTGTCAACCGATCCGTTTGAAGCGTTCATCATACCAGTCCCGCGCCTGCATCCACCAGTATGCACCTTGAACTCCGGCCCTTCCCAATTGTCCAAACGCCCAGCGCGGCGCAAACGGCGCGAATTGCCGAAAGCTGTCATCGCCATCGCATATCGCAGTTGCGAGAAGCTCGCCCGCCATGGCGGTCGTATTGAGGCCATGCCCGCCAAAGGCCGTAGCAAACCACTGCCCCTGCCCGTCTGTTCCGATCAGCGGCATTTTGTGCAGCGCATATCCCATCAGTCCCGACCAGGCATGATCGATACCAACATTTTGCAGTGCGGGATAAAGCGAAACCATGTCACCTTTCATTTTTTCCGCAAGGTGCCGCGGCTCCGACACGCGTGTCGTAATCCGACCGCCCCAAAGCACCCGCCCCTCATCGACAATCCGATAATAGTCACCTGCGCGCCGTGTGTCCGAAATGGCACATTGCGAAACAATCACATCTTGTTTCAAAGGTTCTGTCACGGCGACATATGTAGCAACGGGCAACACAGCGCGGCCAGTTGCCCGGTGCAATGCCCGATCGAGCGACGACACACAGTAGATGACATCCTTGGCTTTCACCGAACCAGCCTCTGTTGCTACACGCCATTCGCTTCCCTCTCTTGCAACCGCCACAACTTTGCTCTGTTCAAAAATCCTGGCACCTTTTTCGCAAGCCAATCGCGCAACCAGCAAAGCAAGGCGCAATGGATGAACATGAAACGCCTTCGCATTATGAATGGCACCATGATAAACCTCATTGCGCACATGTGCTTGCAGATCAGCACGATCAAGATAAGTGTAAGCCTCATCGAGCTGACGCGCCGCCTCTTCAGCATGGCGCTGCATAGCACCGTCATCAGCATGGCGATGTGCAACAAGTGAACCTTCCCCCATTTTGATTGAAGGCTCATGCGCAGCAATCAGTTCACGGATCAGTTCAACACCACGCTTTGAAATCTCGTGCAAGCGCAACGCCGCATCGAAGCCAATGCGTTGCGTGATCTGCGCGAAACCTTCCGCGAATCCGGACGAAACAAACCCGCCATTGCGCCCCGAAGCAGCCCATGAAATTTCACGTGCCTCCAATAGCACCACTGATTTCCCCCGCAGCGAAAGTTGCAGTGCGCAGTGCAACCCGGCAAATCCACCACCGACCACAACAACGTCAGCAATCAACTCACCAGTCAATGGCGCAAAGACTTCGCGCGTGGTGCCCGCTTCATACCAAGTTAACGATCGATGAAATTCCTGCACCATTCTGACCCATCAATACTTTCGTAAACACCATGCGAAGTTAACGCAATCTTAGAACAACATCTGCAATTTGAGGGAGATTAAACCGTCAGGATATCGCCATGCGTATTGCGTCACTGTCATTGTTGCTAATGTCCACCATCAGCCTCACCGCATGCGGCGGAGCCGGATCAACATTGATCGAAATGAACGACCGTTGCGGTACCTTGTGCCCTAAGACAGTTGTCAACGACCCACCGCCACCTCCGATCGTTTCTCCACTGCCACCACCGTCAACGGTAAACACTGGGAACAACACAGAAATTACAACGGGTGGTGATACGACCATCATCTTGGAAAAAGGTGTTCTTGTCAGTACGAAAAACAATCCTGCACTTGCTATCCTTACTCCAGAAACAGGTACTGGGACGACGGAAAAGACCAAAACTGTAAAGCTCGCGATAGACACCAAGGACGCAGAGCGAAACTCATCATGGCCAGTGCCAAAAACCATGGAATGGACCCGTTTTGGTACACAAAACGAGTATTCTACCGACGTGATGACCAATGGGGCTATCGTAGCTTCAACATTGGCTGCCCCGGGTTCGCCAGCGACCAGCGGCAGTCTGCAAATGGGCCATGCCGGTTTGAACGGAACACAAGTTGGCCAAGCAATCTATAACGAATACACAGCCTATTCATCGGATCCAGAAAACAATCCATTTGATGAAGAGCTGCAGATTTGGACATGGGGTAAGAGCTACGCCAGCCAGTATCGTGATGTAACTGGCGGAGGTAGCCCGGCTGCCCATCAGGCATGGACATACGGTGCTGCAAACGGTGCAGCTAAATCTACCCTGGCGCAGCTTCCAACCAGCGGCGTGCTGACGATGAGAGGCGCATTCACAACGACAGCTGAAACTCGAAATTTTGAGCAAAAAAAGCAACTTGCGTTCCAAACCATGGAAAACAATGGCCTGTGGTCTACTTCTGGCGCTGCAACAACCACGATCAATTATAATGACACGAGCAATATCAAGGTGAGTTCAGCACTGAATCTAGATTTCGTCAGAAAAGATCAAGACACCGCGGGCGAAGGCATCACTGCTCTTGCCCCGGATTCAGTACATATCGGCATTGAAAATGGATTTGCATATGTTGACGTAAATCAAGCAAAGGCAGATTTGAATTTGTCAGCTTCTGCTATCGACCTTTTGCCAATTCAGCGAAGAATCAATCTTGATAACTTCCGAGCTAACAGTACATTTATGGATACTCAGATTATCCTCGAAGGCAAGCTGACTGCGACTGCAACTGGTAACAACATTACCAATGGTACGGCTACCCTTTCTGGTAATGGCTGGCGCACCAATAGTACGACAAATATATTTCATGGCTCAGTCTTTGGCGACACGCCAGCCGGTCAGGAATTCACAGGCATATTCAACGTCGAGTCTCTGGGTCGCGATCCAGTTGGCGGTAACACGGGCATTGAAGATGATGGACGTGGCTACGTCGATCATAGCGGCATCGTCCACGGCGATCAGCTCAAGTAATGCGATTGAGGTTGTGCCGCAGTATTTTTCTTGGATTGGCGGTGTCACTACTGGCACTGACAACACCGGCTGCTGCACAATCTGCCCCTACGCAAGCAGAACTGCTGAAATACCAAAAAGCGCCTGAGGCAGGAAAAGTCCAACTCCTCATAAGCATGGCGCAATCAGGCGACCATGAGTTTGCCGCGCGCCTGCTTCAGGAATTCCCTTTGCAGGGCAACTTCGCCGACAACCGCACCCTATACATCGAAGGCTTGATCAAGAAGGGCCGCGGCGACCTGACTGGTGCCGTTGCGAATTTTCGCAAGGTCTTGGCTCGCGAACCAAAACTCACCCGCGTCCGCGTTGAGCTTGCAAAAACGCTCGTGCAACTTGATGAGAACGACAGCGCCAAACACCATCTCGAACTTCTCGCGGCAGATGCACCAGACGAAAATCAGGCTGGCGCAATCCGCTCTTTCATTGATCAGGTAGATGCACGAAGGCCCTACCAGATCAGCGGTTATGTTTCACTCGCTCCGTCAACAAACGTTAACTCGGGCGCGAACGCAAAAAAAGTATATGCGAGCACAACTTTGGGTGAAGGCTACGCTGACAACCCGGATGCAAAAAAAAGCGGAATCGGCATCGCAACTGGTGTCAACGCAGGCTTTTCACGACGCATAGGAAACGATTGGAGTTTCGTAGCAGCAGCAGGCGCCCACGCCAACATCTTTGGCAATAAGGATGCCAACATACTCAGTCTGAGCCAATCCTCCGAAGCCCAATATATGATAGAGGGAGGGTATCTCTCGTTTGGTTTGACAGGCAGCTACGCAAACCTCGCACCTCCTATAGGAGGTGTCGACGACGAACGCATTCATTCAGGCAGTTTTGGTCCACGCATCGCATTGACCAAGCATCTCGGCTTGCGCGACACGCTCTCGGCAAGTGCAGTCTACGAAAAGCGTATGATTTCAAATTCGACCAGCAACGATGGCACAGCCCTGTTGCTCAATGCATCGCTGGCCCATGCCTTTGACTCTTCATTCAATGTGTCGTTCAGCGCCGGTTTTGAAAAAGCTATGCTTGAATCAGATCAAAGCTCGTACAAAGCTATCAGCACTTCGTTTTCGATGTACAAGGAAATGCCTCTTGGCATCACAGTCGATGCAAGTCTTGGCTATCGACGATCCCAGTTCATGGGCGAACATTGGTATACTCCAATAAAGCGCAAGGACAACCGTGTCAGCGGCCAGCTTGGTCTCACCAAGCGCGATCTCAACATCCTCGGCTTTGCACCTTCTCTCTCCTACACTTATGTCCGCAATTTCTCGAACGTCATCTTGAATGACTACGACTCCCACAGCGTCGACCTCCGCCTCACCAAGAATTTCTAACCCCTTTGCCATGCGCGTAGCACTCGGCTAAAGCGCTGCAGATGCGCTTCTCCTCAGGTAAAGACTTCACCTCCCAATCTCGCAAGGCCGTCACCGTCATTGGCATGTCCGGCGTTGGCAAGACGACACTTGCAGCCCTCCTCCAGCACAATGGCTGGTTCCAATACTCCGTCGATTACCGCATCGGTACGCGCTACATGGGCGAACACATCGTCGACAATTTCAAGCAGGAGGCGATGAAGAACCCGTTCCTCCGGCAATTGCTGATGACGGACTCGATCTACATCTGCTCCAACATCACCTTCGGCAATCTGGCCCCCCTCTCCACCTATCTTGGAAAGCCCGGTAACCCCGCGAAGGGCGGCATTCCCTTTGCCGAATACAAGCGCCGCCAGGCCCAGCACCGCGACGCCGAGATCGCGGCCTTGCGCGATGTCCCCGAATTCATCGCTCGCGCCAAGGAAATCTACGGCTACGAAAACTTCATCTGCGATTCCGGCGGCAGCCTTTGCGAAGTCGTGAACCCTGATGACAAGAACGATTCCGTGCTGAAGGAACTGAGCCAGAGCACGCTGATGCTCTACATCGAAGGCACACCGGAGCACCTCCACATGCTGGTCGAGCGCTTTCGCAAAAATCCAAAGCCAATGTACTACCAGCCAGAATTCCTCGACGCGAAATGGCAGGAATACAAAGCCCTGAACAAGATCAAAAACGATGACGATGTCGATCCCGATGGCTTCGCAGTCTGGGGCTTTGAGCAGCTGCTGCACCACCGCCTGCCGCTTTACCAAAAGATCGCGCAGAATTTCGGCTACAAGGTGCACATGTCAGATATCCCTGCCATCACTTCAATTGCAGCCTTCGAAGCCCTCATCTCAAACACAATCGACAAAAACTAAAATGCCCATCCGCATCCCCGATAATCTCCCGGCCCGCGATATCATTGAACGCGAAGGCGTCGTCGTGATGGCCGAAGGTACAGCCGACCGCCAGGATATCAGACCGCTGCGCATCGCCCTTCTCAACCTGATGCCCAACAAGATCCGCACCGAAACGCAATTCGCGCGGTTAATCGGTGCATCACCTTTGCAGGTCGAACTGCATTTGATCCGCATGACCAACCACACCTCGAAGAACACCTCGCAGGAACATCTGCTGGCCTTCTACGAAACCTTCCAGGACATAAAACATCAAAGCTTCGACGGCCTCATCATCACTGGCGCACCGATCGAGCAAATGCCCTTCGAAGACGTGACCTATTGGAAAGAACTCGAAGAAGTCTTCGCGTGGACGCGCCAACACGTGCATTCCACCATGGCCATTTGCTGGGGCGCGCAGGCCGCACTTTATCATTTCCACAACGTGCCCAAACACGAGCTCAAGCAAAAAGCCTTCGGCGTCTATGAGCACAAAAACCTCGTGCCATCCTCGCCATACCTCCGCGGTTTCGCCGATGATTTCGCCATGCCCGTCTCGCGCTGGACCGAAAGCCGCAAAGCCGATCTACCCACCAGCAGCAAGCTTGAAGTGCTGATGGAGTCAGACGAGATGGGCCTCTGCCTGATCAACGATCCGGTAAACCGCTACCTCTACATGTTCAACCACATTGAATACGACACAACGAGTCTGGCAGAAGAGTATTTCCGCGATATCAAAGCCGGAAAGAAAATCAACATGCCCGCCAACTACTTCCCCAAAAACGACCCCAACACTCCACCGCAAAACCGCTGGCGCAGCCACGCACACTTATTGTTCGGCAACTGGATCAACCAAGTCTACCAGACCACACCATTCGATCTGAAAGACATCGGGAAATAATCTCTCCCTCAGCTTTGCTGGGGGAGTGGCACGAAGTGCCGAGGGGGTGTGTCAGCGAAAGGCCTCACTCCACCACAATCACCTGCCCCGTCAAAGCACCCTCAACGCTTTTGGCATAGGCAACGCCAACCCGCACCGACGATACAGGCTCATGCCCCGGAAAGAACCCGTCATATTTCACAGCTGACTCTTCCAGCAGCCCAGGGCTCACCACATTGATCCTGATCCCACGCGGCATTTCAATCGCAGCCGATTTCACAAACGCATCAATTGCACCATTGACCGCAGCTGCATTCGCCCCTTTGCGGATCACATCGCGATTGGTCACACCACTGGTCAGCGTGATCGAACCACCGTCGCGCACATGATGTTGCCCGATCAGCGCCACCATGATCTGCCCCATCAGCTTGTCATCAAGACCTTTACGAAACTGCGCCGAAGTCATTTCGGAGAGCGGCCCAAAATGCGTATGCCCCGTTACGGTGACTACCGCATCAACCATGCCGACCTTCTCAAACATCGCCCGAATGGAAGCCTCACCCATCGCATCAACCCGCACATCGCCCGAGCTTCTGCCCGCCACCACAAGCTCATGCTTGCGAAGACCCAGCGCCGCCGCCTGCCCCACAGTACCCGAACCACCAATCAACAAAACCCGCACGAATTTTCCTTCAAAAAACTAAAATACATTTCCCCTCCCTGCAACGGGAGGGGCAAGGGGTGGGTGCCTGCCACAAACGAGATAGTCAGTACACTGATGAAATGCACTTACCACAGTACTTTCGCACCCAAACCAGTCATCGCGGCATCACCTGTAACTAGAACACAGTCTTCAACAATTGCCTGCGCGGCAAGCAATCGATCAAATGCTGCCCTCCCAATCCACTAACTCATCTGCGGATAGGGGAGCAAAAGCAGCGTCTGGCGCATCAAACTTGCCTTTCCAGCGGCCTGGTACACGTTGCTTCTTCAACTTGGCTTCAACATTCACGAGCCGCGCAACTTGTGTTTCGCCACGTATAATCAACACTTCCTCGCCCGCTTCGACAAGCTTCAGGAGCTTGGAAAGATTGGCCTCAGCTTCTTGAACAGTCACGATTGTCATTCGGAAAGTCTAGTAAGTTTGATTGATATGCACAATCCCTGAGGACGCACTTCTGGATTATCCAACAATCTACACCCTTCACCGTTCTGTGTCAAGATTTATTTTCTTATGCCAGCATTTTTATGCTTTATTCAGACATAACAAGAACATAACCCTCTTGCACTTTCCTTCCGCTCCCCCCAACTAAGGGCGACACAGGGGATCACGCGTTGAAATTCCAGGACATCGTTGATGGCGGCAAGATTGCGGCTGGCGGATTGAAAGATTTCGCCGGAAGCCTCATGGCACCCACCGTGCGCCTCGGCGTCACCGGCCTTTCGCGCTCTGGCAAAACCATTTTCATCACAGCCCTTGTCAACGCGCTTTTGAAATCACAGCGCCTTCCCGTCTTCGAAGCGCAAGCCAAGGGCCGCATCACGCGGTGTTATCTCGAACCACAACCGGACGACAATCTCCCGCGCTTTGCCTTTGAAAACCACATGGCACTCCTTACCGCGAAAGATCGCACATGGCCAGAGGGCACGCGCCGTCTCAGTCAACTTCGGTTGACATTCGAATATGAACCGCACGGCATCATCGCCCGCAATTTCCATGGCGGCAAACTCCATTTGGACATCATCGACTACCCCGGCGAATGGTTGCTCGATCTGCCGTTGATGCAGCAAACTTACCAGCAATGGTCTGCAGCAACCATCGCAGCAAGCCGTAAAGCCCCGCGCGACCACCTCGCCAAAACCTGGGTCGAACACTTCGCAACCCTCGACGCATCAGCCCATTCAAACGAACTCGAAGCCGTCAAAGCCGCAGAACTTTTCACCGCCTACCTCGCTAGCTGCCGCGCTGATGATGTCTCTCTTTCATCGCTTCCCCCGGGTCGCTTCCTCATGCCGGGCGATCTTGCGGGCTCTCCCCTGCTCTCCTTTGCACCCCTCGATATTGCCGCCGATGCAACCCTGGCACCAAACAGCCTCGCAGCCCTCATGGCCCGCCGCTACGACTCCTATGTGACCCAAGTGGTGAAGCCATTTTTCTACAGTCACTTTGCCAGGCTCGATCGCCAGATTGTATTGGTCGATGTACTCTCAGCCCTCAACGCTGGATCGTCAGCAGTCACCGATCTCAAGCAAACCCTCGCCGATGTCATGGGCTGTTTCCGCTTGGGACAAAATTCATTGATGACAGAACTTTTCGGCAAGCGCATTGATCGCGTACTCTTCGCTGCAACCAAGGCCGACATGCTGCACCACACTCAACACGATAAGCTCGAAGAAATCCTCCGTGTACTGATTACCGAGGCAGCAACTCGCGCCGACTTCGCCGGTGCAGTGAACGATGTCACCGCAATCGCAGCAATCCGCACCACGCGCGAAGCTACCGTTACCCAGAAAAAGGAAAAGCTCGAATGCATCGCGGGCATTCCGCAAGAGGGCGAAACAATCGACGGCACTAAATTCGATGGCAAAAAGGAAGCGGCGATTTTCCCAGGCGATCTCCCGGACGATCCGCAAAAAGCACTGGATGGCTCCCTCGAAGGCCAGTTGCAATTTGTGCGCTTTCGCCCCCCTCCCCTCAAGGATGAAACTTTCCCACACATCCGCCTGGACCGCGCCGTTGAATATCTGATCGGGGATCGTTTCCAATGACCGATCGCCGCCCCCGCGCATTCGTGCTGGACGAAACACCAGTACCTGTCGAACCAGCACCCATTCCTCTGGTCGTTTCTACTCCCGTTCCTGTTAATGTGGCACTGCAACCACGCATTATCGAAACGCCAAAACCCCGCGCACCACAAGCGATCATTATCGAGCGCCTTCCCGAATCCGTCGAAATCGAATTCACTCCAGAACCCGAAGTGATAGGCGAGATCGTCACCCTTCCCGAAACCTTGACCAGATACGAGCCTCGCCGAGTGCCGTGGTTTGGCCTGCTGTTCTCTGCACTCGTAGCGCTCATTTCGATGTCCGCGATGATGTGGGTAACAACGCTCGTTGAGTCCTTCTTCGCCCGCTCTCCCTGGCTCGGCTGGTTCGCTTTCGCCCTTGCAGCACTCGCCGCCGTCGCTCTCCTCGCTATCGTCGCGCGCGAAGTCTGGTCGATCTGGCGCTTGAAAACCATCGAAGACATCCAGGAAAAATCCGCCCGCGCCCTCAATCTTGATGAACGCAGTGCTGCCGACGAAACAGTCAAGGGCCTCATATCACTTTATGCTGATCGCCACGACATGCGCTGGTCGCTTGATCAATTGAAAAGTCACGACGGCGATATCATCGACCCCTCGGATCGCGTGAAACTAGCAGATCGGATTCTCCTCGAACCACTCGACGAGCAAGCAACACGTATCATCGCCAAGCGCGCTAAACGCGTGACCTTGATGACCACCGTCACACCTGTTGCCTCGCTCGATCTGTTGTTTGTCGCCGCACAAAATCTTGGCATGGTGAGAGAGATCGCGAGCCTCTACGGCGGCAAACCTTCAGCGATTTCAACATGGCGCCTCGCTCGCATGGTGCTCACGCATCTTGCGGTTACAGGCGGCTTGGCACTCTCAGATAATCTGTTGCAGCACATCGTCGGCAAAGGCCTGCTTGGTCGCCTCTCCGCGCGTTTTGGTGAAGGTGCCATCAACGGAATCATGACATCACGCGTAGGCCTCGCCGCCCGCGCCGTATGCCGACCAATTCCAAAAGAAAAAGGCACTGCGGAAACTCTGGCAGGCCTCCTCAAAAGCCTCGTCGGCATGGGCGAAAAAACTTAAGCTAACAACGCCCGCACCCGCGCCACCACAGCCTGATCGTCCCGAATAAACGACTTCACATTTTTGGGTTCACCAACCGCGTGCACATGACCATCGGCAAATAATCGCCCCACGAGTCCATCAACATCGCGCGGCGGCTGCAGCGCACCAATCCGAGACAATGCACCCGCAACGCCATCGCCCTTCCACCGCATGCGAAATCCTGAAACAGGCAGGCGCAACACACCCACAGGCCGATGCGTTTCGAGCATTTCGCCAATCATCGAAACACTATCGCCGGTAACCGCAAATCGATCACCCAGCGATAACGCCGCTAGATAAGGATTGCCCTTCGATCCATCGAGGTCATACCAGGCCGGGCACGAGAGCCGCGTCGACACCAACTCCAATGCTTGCGGATGGCTGCGTGGCGACGACATCAAGATCACACTGCCACCAGTTTTTTCCACCTGTCGATTGAGTGCTGCGCCAAACTGCTCCAACTCAGTCGCACCAAGGGCGAGCGGAAATTTCGGACCACCAATTGCAGCAACCGTCCACGGCCGTGTCAGCTCCTGCCACTCCGCCGCCCATCGGTCGCGTTCCGCCGCCGCAAGAACCCGCGCATTCACAAACGGCAATTTCATTTCGATAACATTCGCAGCTGCAGGCAAAGCATATTGCGGCGTGGTGATGATCAGATCAAAATCAGAAGCAGGTGCACGTGGCCGCCCGATATGCACCGTCTTCGTTCGCCCGCCACTGGCGTGACGGATATAGCGCGACACAGGTGCAAGCCTTTTGCCAACAGCAATTACCAGATCAGGCCATGGCGGCGAAATCTGCGAAGTATCAACAACTGAGCGCAGTGAAGCGCCATGCAAAAAATTCGGCAGCGTGTGGGCGCGATTAAACTTGAGCTGCTTTTCCTCAAACGGCAGACCGAGTTGCAAGGCGAGGCTCCGCACCTGCGCATTGTCACCCGTCTTCGCTCCCAGCAATGCCCAAACCTTGATCATGTGAGCGGCTGTAAGCGATGCAGCGCCGTTGTGCAATCCACTCCGCCCTCCTATACGAGCAACATGCCCGCCGAAAACGTCTCCGCCTACAAAGACCTGCTGATTGTCCTCGCCACTGCAGGCCTCGTCATGCCAGTGTTTCTGCGCCTCGGTCTGTCCTCGATCATTGGCTTCCTCCTTGTGGGAGTCGTACTGGGTCCGCACGTCCTCGGCCACCTCACCTCTACAATTCCGCAGCTTTCATTCCTTACGCTCAGTGAGCCCCGTGAAGTGGCGGGCCTTGCCGAACTTGGTGTGGTCTTTCTGATGTTTTTGATCGGTTTGGAACTCTCGCTCGAACGCCTCAAGATCATGCGTCGCCTGATCTTCGGCCTCGGCACAATCCAGATCGTCGCCTCAACAATTGGACTGACTGCATTGGCGCGCTGGTATGGCCTCGCGCCAACACCAGCCTTCATCACCGCGATGGCTCTATCGCTTTCGTCAACCGCAATTGTCATTCAACTGCTGGCCGAAAAGAAGCGAACCGGTTCGCAAACCGGCCGCATCAGTTTCAGTGTTCTGCTCGCTCAAGATCTCGCCGTGATCCCGATGTTGCTGCTGGTCGGCGCGCTCGCCGCCAAGGACCAACAAAACGTCACGCTCGGAATAGCAACAGCACTTGCGCAAGCTGTGCTCGCCACTATCGCCATTATCATCGTGGGCCGACGAATCCTCGCACCCCTGCTGCGTTTTGTTGCTTCAGCCAAAAGCCCCGATCTGTTTCTCGCCATCGTGCTCCTCATCGCCCTGGGTTCAGGAGCGATTGCAACAGCATCTGGCCTGTCGATGTCGATGGGTGCCTTCATGGCAGGGCTGTTGCTTGCCGAAACCGAATACCGTCGCGCCGTCGAAGCCATCATCGAACCATTCAAAGGACTGTTGCTCGGCCTTTTCTTCCTGCTCGTCGGCCTAGAACTTGATCTCGCCCTTCTCGTGCAAAACCCCCTGCCCATCATCGCAGGCGCACTCGGCTTGATCGCGATCAAAACCCTGATCACGTTCACGGCGGGCAGCGCGTTCAATCTTCCGCGCCAATCGCTTTTTGAAGCAAGCTTGCTCCTTGGCCCGGGTGGCGAATTTGCATTCGTAATTTTTGCAGCGGCAACTGCGGCAGGCATCATCACCCGGGCACAGGCAGCACCCATCCTGCTGCTTGTCACTCTCACGATGGTCGCAATTCCGCTTCTGGCCTATCTCGCTGCAAGACTGCGCAACTCAGTCCCACAAGTTGCTGAGTCCAAACTCTACGACACACCAAAACTCGCTAACAACACCAACGTCATCGTGGCTGGCCTCGGCCGCGTTGGCACCGTGGTGGCAGACATGTTGCAAGAACAAAAAATTCCCTACGTCGCCGTTGATCTCGATTCAAAACTTGTCGCCGCGGCGCGCACCAAAGGTTATGAAGCCTATTACGGCGATGCCACCAGCCTCGAATTTCTCCGCGCCTGCGGTCTCGCCCAAGCAAGAGTGCTTGCAATCACCATGGACAATCCCGCCCGCGCCGATGAAATCCTGAAACTCGCGAGAGCCGAACGCGAAGACCTTCGCATCATCGTGCGCGCAAGGGATGAACGCCACGCCATGCGCTCCTACGAAGCTGGTGCGACCGAAGCCGTGCCCGAAACCATCGAGGCAAGTCTGCAATTGGGCGAAGCCGTTCTCGTTGAATCGGGTGTAGCCATGGGCCTCGCCATCGCCACAGTTCACGAACGCCGCGACGGCTATCGCAAACGCTTAGGTCAACCCAACCGACGAGAAGAATGGGCCGCCATGCGCAAGAGACTGAAAGACCGCTCGAGTTAAAGCGATCCCAGAAACTCAATCAGCGCATCCCGATCAGACCTGGGTGCCTGTCGAAAGGCTTCACTGGCTCTTTCGCCTTCGCCACCATGCCACAGGATGGCTTCGGCAAACCCGCGCGCCCGTCCATCATGCAACAGACTCAAATGACCGTTCACTATTGGAACAAGACCCAACCCCCACAGCGGAGGCGTACGCCATTCTCTACCATCTGCAACAAACTCGGGCCGGCCATCGGTTAGACCATCGCCCATGTCATGCAGCAGAAGATCAGTGTACGGATGAAATGTTTGCCCGGAAACTTCAGCCAATGGATGCTCACCAGATTGCAGCGTGGGAAAATGACATCGCGAACACTGCATTTGGGCAAACAATTTTTGTCCCTGCACCACTTTCGGATTGTCGGCGTCACGCTGCGCCGGCACAGCAAGCGTCGCAGTGTAGAGCGTCAGTTTCTCCAAGAACTCATCGCTGATTTCAGGCGCCCCTCCTTTTTGAGATTCCGCACACTGCTCCTGGTTCACCTCACAATTCTCGCGCGGGTGCAGTGAAGTCGTCAATCCAATGTCACCAATCGCGGCGGATGAATTCTGGTTGATCAGATCAGGCTGTCCCGCCTTCCAGCCAAATCGGCCAATCACCGTTTTCTGCAGTCTTGAATCCCACACACGATTGACCCGCCCAGAGATACCTTCACCATCTGCATCTGCGGGATCGGCAAGTGCCATTAGAGTTTCGTCCGGCACAGCTTCAAGCAAACCAAGCCCAATCACGTGCGGGGCCACACGCGCCGAAAGCAGGACATCAGCGGGAAGCGGGCCATAATTTGTGTCTTGAATAGTGTACACAGGCTTTCTCAACGAAAAAGCTTCCCCGTCTCCATATGTGCCCGGCAAAACCTCATGCGCGATATGCACAACCCCCTCAGGCAACACACCATTGATGCCGCGCTCACTCAGCTGATCCCCATATCCAGGCACCGGCACAGGACCACCATGTTCACCCACACCTCGAATGCTGATCTTCAGCAGCAGACTGTCCATCGGCCCAGCGCCAGACACAGGCGGCGATCCCCGGCCATCCTTGGTATGGCACCCCGAACACGAGACACGATTGAATAACGGACCTAGCCCGTCGAAACTTTTGACCGAAGCAGGTGCTTCAATCCAGTTCGTATTGAACAGGCGATTGCCAAACGAAAACGGTCTCTGATGCGCACGCGGTGCATTGGCGGCCTGAAACGAAAATGCGTTCTGCGCAAAAACTGGCCGCGTGGTTCCGCCACCAAGCTGCGCGCTGACCGGAAGCGACAGCAGCTTTTCCCGCAGCGAAACGAGTGAAGCCCCACCGACATGCGACGCCAGCATCACAGTCATCAGCGCCAATACAAAAGAGCGAAGCCTCATCTCCTAACCCGATGGAATCAGAACAACCACGCCGAGCCGATCACCGACTTTCTTGAACCCGTCGGCCAAGGCCTGAAGTGCTACGACAACTGCCTCGGCATCCGCGCGCATCGCTGAATTCTTGGGAGACGCCAGAACCTGATCCCATGGATCCGCAAGCTGATTGATCTTGGTCTCCACATCCAGCAACATCGCAGTAACCTCACGCGCCAAACCACCGTCTTGTGATGCAACGAGCTCATCCAACTTGGCTCGATGCCAGACGTCTCTAATACCAGCGAGATCATAGATGAAATCCTGCTTGGTCGTATCAGAGAAACACGAATGCTCATCTTCCTGATCGCCTGAATCAAGCGCAACACCCATGCGTTCGGACATGAATTCAAATCCGGCAAGAATTGCAATTCCATTGATCATACGCCCAAGGGATTCAGGCTGCTCAAGCTTTTGAAAAATGTCCCGATAGTTATATTTGACATTCGGCGCCCAGGCCTTTTCAAGAATGCCGATGTCCGAAACAAGCTTGCTGGTCACCGCAGCAAGATAAGCGCGCCGCCTGTCATTGTTTCCCTGTCCTGCAGTATAATCAGTATACGGACGATTCCCTGGTCCTGTTGCCGACAGGTCTTGTCCCCAGAGCAGGAACTCGATTGCGTGCCAGCCCGTGGTCACATTTGACTCGTCAGTACCCTGGTTGCGCGATGTCAACACGCCGATATACAGCGTTTCCTTACTGTTGATAATACCGGCATCAGGTTTGCCTTCCACATAATCGACAAAGGCTTCGTTCATTGGCCACGCATTGATGTCGCCTTCGATGTTCTCGATCGGGCCGTCATAGAAACGGAAAGCCTCACTCTTCAAATAGGCAGGCCTTGCCTCAACCCACGCCTTGCGTGCGAGCGCCAGTGTCGCCTCCGTCGGCTCGGCCACCAAGGCATCGACAGCCAAGGCGAGCTTTTCTGCCGCCATCCTTGAAGCCGCATAAGTTTCATGAACGAGTGTAGCATAAGCTTCGACTTGCGGCTGAGTGTTGAACGTGGGCGGGCTTGCCGACGTCGACGGGAGTGCATAGGTCTGGGGCGTGCCACTACCACTTTCACCGCCCCCTTCACCACCTTCACCATCGGCAGTGTTGGCGACAAAAATCAAAGGCAATTGCTTGTGAGGGGTGGGTTGCAATGTGCCGGAGCTCGCGACAGTAGCACCTGCCAGAGTTGCCACGCCAATACTCGACCAGATCTTGAGTTTCCGCTTCATGCTTTTCCCTTTGCCACGTCAGACTGATAGGTTATAGCGCCGCAAGTTCAGTCGTAAGTCGGGTTAGTTTGCCGCCAATGATTCTACAAATTGCCGATGTTTTGTCTGCACCACAAGTGGAACTCATGCGCGCATCGCTCATCCAGGACGAAGCGAGTTTCGCATCGGGCAAAGCTACCGCAGGCTGGTACGCCAAAGACGTTAAGCACAATGACCAATCCTCTGGTCCAGCGGCACTTGCAGCGATGGACACGTTGAAATCGGCACTCATGAACAACGCAGTGTTTGTTTCCTCCGCACGCCCCAAGACATTCGTGAAGCTTCTCGTATCGCGCTACCTGCCGGGCATGAGCTACGGCACACACGTCGATGATGCACTGATGAACGGCATGCGCACCGACTTATCTTTCACGTTTTTCCTGTCAGATCCCGAAACCTACGAAGGTGGCGCATTGGTGATTGAAGGTCACGACGGCGATACTGAGGTGAAGCTGCCCGCCGGAAGCCTTGTTTTGTATCCAACGACCAGCCTGCATCACGTTGCGGAAGTCACATCAGGTGAACGCTTTGCCATCGTCGGCTGGGTGCGAAGCCTGATCCGAAATCCGGAGCAACGCGAAATCCTGTTCGATCTCGATCAAGTCGTCGCTTCCTTCAAGGCCAAAGGTGCCGAACGCAGGCAGATGAACTCAGTCATGAAAGTTCGTAACGCGTTGACCCGAATGTGGGTTGAAGACTGACGGACTAAGCCACGCCCAGCTTCTTCTGCAAGCTCGAGGACGACGTGGTGTATTGGAACATCAAACGCTCACCTGGATTGATGTAGCGAAACGCCTGCTGCGCCATCAGCGCTGCCTCGTGGAAACCGCTCAAGATCAATTTCAACTTGCCGGGATAAGTATTGATATCACCTACCGCAAATATTCCGTGTACGGATGTTTCAAACTTCTCGGTATCAACCGGCACAAGATTTTCGTGCAGGTTCAAACCCCAATCAGCAACGGGGCCAAGCTTCATCGTCAATCCAAAGAACGGCAGCATCGCATTGGTCGCAACATCAACTTCACCATCGGCAGTCTTCACAGTCGCCGCCGATAAAACGCCAGCCTCGCCCTTGAGGCCCGTCACCTGGCCAATTTTCAAAGACATCTTGCCAGCAGCAACAAGTTCGCGCATTTTCTTCACACTGTCAGGTGCGGCGCGGAAGTCATCGCGGCGATGCAAGAGCGTCAAGCTTTTCGCGATAGGTTGCAAATTCAGCGTCCAATCCAAGGCAGAATCACCGCCACCTACGATCAGCACATCCTTGCCGCGCAACGCTTCCATTTTCTTCACGGAATAGAAGACCGATGTGCCCTCATAAGCGTCAATTCCAGGGATCGGCGGCTTCTTCGGCTGGAACGATCCACCACCCGCAGCAATCACCACGATCTTGGTTCGAAACACCATGCCGCCATCGGTTGTCAGCTCAAAATCATTGTCAGCATGCTTTACAAGTGACGTGACCATTTGGTTGAAATGAAACTGTGGATGAAACGGCTTGGCCTGCTCCATCAACCGCGACGTGAGCTCAGCGCCCGTCACAGTTGGCAAAGCCGGAATGTCATAGATCGGCTTTTCTGGATAAAGCTCGGCGCATTGCCCGCCTGGCCGATCCAGAATATCCAGCACATGACACTTGATATCCAAAAGACCGAGTTCAAAAATCGTGAACAGGCCACACGGGCCAGCGCCGATCACCACGGCATCGGTTGTGATCACTTCAGACATTACCAACCTCAAAACTGTTTTTCAGGAACCTTGACGCGCAAACCGTCAATCGCGTCGCTCACTTTGATCTGGCAGGAGAGCCTGGAATTGTCCCGCACGTCAAAAGCGAAATCCAGCATATCTTCTTCCATCGGATTGCGCACACCGACTTTTTCGCGCCATTCCGGTTCGACGTAAACATGACACGTCGCACAGGCACAGGCCCCGCCGCAATCGGCATCAATGCCAGAAATCTGGTTTTTGACCGCCGTTTCCATCACAGTCATGCCTGGAACGCTGTCGACCGTGTTTTCCACGCCATCGTGCTGGATAAAAGTAATTTTCGCCATTGGTCCTGTTCGCAAAACTATTGTTTTGAGGGCCTTCTACAGGATTATGAGCAAAAAGAAAGCGGTCAGCCCAAAACCGATTTTGCCTTCGCGAAGAAGGTCTTGGAAACTTGCTCTAGTGTTTCGCGCAGAGCTTCCCGCTCAGAATAGCGTCGTGGGACAGATCGGTTTTCCCAAGCACTTGCCAGCGTTTCAATTTCAACCGCACCAATCGCCGCTGCAGCCCCCTTCAATGTGTGGGCCTGAAACCGCCAATCCTTGTCGGAAGCGATCTCCATCAGCCCATTCAAAGTCTTTTCAACCTGATCACGAAAAAGTTCGATTAACTCGCCCATGAGCTGTTTATCGCCCATCGTGCAGTGCTCAAAGAAGGCAACATCAAAAATCACATGCGAAGGCTGCGCCAACTCGGCACCACCTGATCCACTACGCGCCTGCCCGCTTCCCTGTTGCATAACTTGAACTCCCACGTCCCAACTCAAAACAGTATTGCAGAGAGCAATTTCAACCCCTTGAACAATTTCACTCAAATTGGAAATTCCTGAGTCGATTCAATTCGATCCATGATTTTAACCATTTTTTCAGTTTGCCCGGCAGGCCGACCCCAAATGGTTTATGGTATTAAGACTCGGAATAGTCTCGCTATTTGCGGGGATAACATGTGTGAGGGGCAAGGTTTCAGTTTGCCTCTGCAAGTTAATAAATGGTTAAACGAATTTTCGGGGCTGTGGCCAGTTCCGGCAAATGTTTAGATGCGGAAAGAAATAACGATGGCAAATAGGCCTGCAGATACTCGGCGAAACGATCGGGCACCAACATTCGAGCCCGTGGATGAATCGCAACTGCGTGCACCTGCGGCTCCGCAAGGCCCACTGCGCGGTCGCCCTGCCAATGAAAACGACCCAGCATCCGCAATGCTGATTTCACGTTTGCGCCGCCCGCCATCCAACATCGTTTACTACGGTGCCTTTGCGCTTTCCCTGGTCTGGATCGCTGGTTGGTTCGCTGTGAACAGCAGTGACGTTCTTACTCCTGTGAACGACCAAGCAAGAAGCAATGCCGATGGACTCACTTCGCTTGCAACATTGATTTTGCCCGTCGTACTGTTCTTTGCCATTGCATATCTCCTGTGGCGCACCCAGCAGCTCCTGCAAGTGTCGGAAGTTCTCACCCAATCCGCCATGCGCTTGATCCGCCCCCAGGACATCGCATCTGAAGGCCTGACATCAGTCGCGCAAAACATTCGCAGCGAAGTTGAAATGCTCGTCGGTGGTGTTGAGCAAGCTTATAAGCGCGCCTCAGCACTGGAAGAAATCGTGCACAAGGAAATGGCCTCGGTCGAGCGCGCCTTCGGTTCGAACGAAGACCGCATCCGCTCGCTAATCAGCGGTCTCGAAGCCCAACGCGCCGCCTTGATGCAAACCAGTTCGATTGTTGGTGGAGAAGCAGCACCCCTGCTCACGCGACTTGAATCAAACACAGTAAACATGAGCCAGGTCATTGATCATGCGCTCTCGACTTTCCATCGACTTGAAGATGGTCTGAAGAATTCCACGGCAGAGCTCAGCCGCACAATCGATATTGTGGCCGCGCGTGCAGCAGAAGCCGGCCAGGAAATTGGTGGTCACAGCTCTCATTTCGAACAACTCTCAGGTTCTTTGGTCAACGACTTCCGCGGCTTCTCATCGCAGTTGCAGGACTATGTCCAGACACTCAACCTCACGGCTGGCGCACTCGGCAATGAAACGCGCAAGTTCGGTGGCGAAGTGAAGGAAATGGAAAGCTCGCTTGTCAACGTGTTGCGTGAATCCACCCAGCGCCTCACCTCCACCAATGCTGAGACTGCTCAAACAGTTCAACAGCTTGCCTCAATGTCGACTGAGCAAGTCAAACAGATGGCCCAATATTTTGGCGATGCGTCAAACCACCTTGCAACCAGTGTTGACTCTGCTTCATCCAAATTGGCCGAACGGGTCGGCGATGCTGGCAACAAACTTATCGGCGCACTCAACATGCAAGGTGACGGCGTTACTCAGCGCATTGAGGAAGCCTCACGCATGGCTTCAGCTCATCTGCTTCAACAAAGTGATTCACTCACTGGTACAATGGCAAGTTCGGCTGGTCGTTTTGTTGATACGATGCAGAACGCGCTTAACTCTTCAGTCCAGGGCCTTGAATCAACGGCGGACCGGATCACTAACAATGTGCGCAGCTCGATTTCGGGAGCAACCAACGAACTCGAAGCTAACGCTGCACGATATGCAAGCACGGTTGAGCACTCACTTGCAGGCGCAAATACCGCATTCAGTGGCACAATCACCCAGTTCGATTCCAATGTGCAGGCGAACATGCGCACGGCAGTTTCCGCACTGCAGACCACCATTGATCAGTTCAATGGCGTGACAGACAAGACGCTGGCTGGCACCGTTGATACCTTCAACGGTACACTGATCCGATTTGACGACACCCTGCGCAACACGATTGCCGGTGCGATCAACAACATCGACAATTCGACCAACACGCTTGGATCAACAGCCGGACGCTTTGACGAAACAGTGCGCGCAAGCCTTGCTAATGCACTGGCTGCACTCGACCGACATGCTGCAACATTTGATGCAAATGCCGGCCGATATGATCAATCACTTCAGTCAACACTTTCGAACGCCCTATCCGGCCTCGAGAATTCTGCGACAACGTTCAACGCCAATGCCAACCGCTACGACGAAGCGCTGCAGTCAACACTGTCGAACGCCCTCTCCGGCCTCGAGAATTCTGCGACAACGTTCAACGCCAATGCAAACCGCTACGACGAAGCGCTGCAGTCAACACTGTCGACCGCCCTCTCCGGCCTGGAGAATTCTGCGACAACGTTCAACGCCAATGCAAACCGCTACGACGAAGCGCTGCAGTCAACACTGTCGACCGCCCTCTCCGGCCTCGACCAGTCGGCTGCAAGCTTTGCAACAGAAACTGGTCGCTACGACGACACATTGCGTAATGCTCTTGCCCAAGCCATCGCCGAACTCGATAATTCTGCCGGTGCATTCAACGCCACGGCAACCCGCTATGACGAAAGCCTGCGCACGACACTTTCAAACGCTCTTGCAAGCCTCGACAGCTCTGGTGATCAGTTCAACAATACCGTCCAGAACACGCTCAACTCCACACTTGGTGGTATCGAAAATGCGTCCAACCAGTTCAGTGTGGTCGCAGCACAAGTCAATGGCCGCGTCGCAGATGCCGCAAACGCTGTGCTTTCGCAAATGCAGGCTTCTGGCGTTTCAATCAACGATCTTCTCGTATCAACGAGCGGCACGATTGCAGCGCATCTGAAGGACACAAGCGACGTTGTTGTCTCCCAGATGCAGCATTCTGGTGTCGAATTGGCCGAGAACATCCAGTCGGCTGGTGGCCTTGTCACTGATCGCCTCATGTCAGTCTCTGGCGAATTTACCCACCGTCTCGACACAACGCGCATGGCAATGCTGCAGCTTCTTGAAGGTTCGGGCGACACGTTGTCCTCCAAACTCGACCAGGCTTCGGCACAACTTTTTGCGCGCCTCGACCACGTGTCGCTCAATGTCACCGACCAGCTCGAAAGCGTGTCGCTCAAGATCAACGAACATATTCTTTCAACGGCGGGCAATGTTACCGAACGTGTCAGCGATGTTACGACGCAGCTCACCCACCAGCTCGACTCCTCGTCGCGCCAGTTGGGCACGGTGCTCGATGCAACCGAACAGCGCCTTGGCAGCCAACTCCAGCAAGCTTCGACCGAGCTCACGTCTCTGTTTGAAGCGAACAGCCGCATGATGACCGAGCAGCTCGAATTGAGCTCCAACACGGTTACCTCAAACTTTGCTGAGACAGCAGCACGCGCTGCCCAGGCTCTCAACGAGTCAAGCGCAGATGTTACAGCCCGTATTGATCAGGCCGGTGCATCCATGTTCGAGCGTGTTGAAAACACCACGCGTAACATCGGGCAACGCTTCGATGTGGCGACCGATCTACTTGAGCGCATCACTAACGATCTCCGTGGTCGCCTCGATGTGTCGAGCACACGCATGGTCGAAGTCCTCGACAAGGCGTCTAACCACTTCACGTCAGGCCTTGGCCGCGCCGAGGAAAGTTTCGCTTCTGGCATGGGTCAAACCGCGCTCAGTATCTCTGGTCGCTTTGAACAGGAAACTGGCCTGCTCATTGACCGCATTGATCGCGCATCAAGCGAATTCGCCACGGCTGCAAACTCGTCTTCGAACAGGCTCGACGATGCTCACCGCAAATTCGCCAATCATATCGAAACCGCGAATACATACTTCGCTGATCAAGTGGCTTCAGCAGCGGGCGAGCTCGATGGCCGCATCGAGTCCATCTCGCTGCAGATGACCGGCAAGCTTGAAATGACCGGCACACGCATTTCCGAACGTTTGGACCTCGTCTCGAACCTTGTCGAAAAGTCGATCGACAAATTCAACGACGAAATGGAGCACATGCTCAACAACCGCAAAGATTCACTCGATGGTCTCACCAAGGACGCGGCCCGCCGCGCCCAGGAAATCGATGGCGTCATGTCTTCATACATGAACCTGATCGAGGACAGCCTGAACACTGCCGAAAGCCGCTCACGCGAAATCAGTCGCATCGTCCATGAACAGACCGTGCAAGCCCTCTCCGGCCTCGAAGACGAGCTGAAGCGCCTCGAGCAAAGCTCATCAACACAAGTTGCACAGGCCGCCCGCGTGCTCCGCGAGCAGCATGAGCGTGCGCTGTCATCGATGAACGAAATGCTTTCGTCCACCGCGAGCGACTTCCAGCAGACCGCACAGGATATGCGCATCACTGCCCAACAGGTGGTGAAGGATATTGACTCGGCCCGCGAAGAGTTGCGCCGCGCCGTGATCGACCTGCCAGAGGAAACCCGCACGAATGCCGACGCCATGCGCCGCGTGGTTGGCGATCAGATCGCCGCCCTCAACGCGCTTTCGGAAGCCGTGCGCCGTCAGGCCGGCACACTCGACTTCTCGGCCCCAAGCTACAGCGGACAGAACTACACGCCGCCGCCACGTGGTGGTTCGTCGATGCCGCTTGCCTCGCGTGAGCCGGTGCTCTCTGAGCCTCCTCGCCAGCAGCAGCCGCAGTCGGTGACAACCCGCATGGCCGATCTTGCCCAGGCAATTCGCACTACGCGCGTTGACGAACCACGTCGCACAACGTCGCGTGCCGTTCGCTCAACGTCGCCACAGAACATGTCCCGTCACGCGCAAGTGATGCAAAGTGCCTTTGTGATCCTCGATGCAGCCGCACGCGAGATCGTGGAAACACTGGATGGAACCTTGCCGCGCGATCTTGAAAAGCGCTTCCATGATGGCGACACCTCAGTCTACACCATGCGCCTTAATGAGCAGCGGAACCGCAAGTTCCTCGCCCTCGTTGAACTACGCAGCCAGCAAGAGCGCACCCTCAAGACCCGCGTCAATGCCTTTATCCGTGGCTTTGAGCGCATGCTTGATGAACTCTCCGGCCTTGGAAATGCACAGGGCGTAACTGACGAAGCCCTCAACACTGCACACGGCCAGCTCTATCAACTGTTCGCGCAGGCGCTGGGTCGCATGCCCTCGGCATAATGGCGCTAACTCTTCACGCCACTCATGAATCCTGGCCAATCGCGGGCAGTTTTACCATTGCCCGCGGTTCGAAGACCGCAGCGGATGTGATAGTGGCCACGCTGAGCCGCGGTCCTGCGACAGGCCGTGGTGAGGCGGTGCCCTACGCCCGCTACCAGGAAACTGTTGCAGGTTGCCTTGAAGCTATAGCGGTTAATCGCAGCGCCATAGAGGGCTGTCATGACCGAGCAGACCTGCACAAGCTCAAACTTCCGAAGGCCGCTTTGAACGCGCTGGATTGCGCCCTGTGGGATCTCGAGAGCAAGGAGACGGGCGTTCCAGCCTTTCAGCGCGCAGGCCTTGCGACCCTTGCGCCCGTCACCACTTGCTACACACTTAGTCTCGACACTGCCGAGAACATGGCCGCTGCTGCAAAGGCCGAAAGCCACCGCCCCCTGCTCAAACTCAAGCTCGGCCGCGATGGTGACATTGAACGCCTGCACCGCATTCGCGAGGCTGCCCCCAATTCGAAATTGGTGATCGACGCCAATGAAGGCTGGAGTGCAGCTGAACTACCAAAGCTGCTCAAGGCCTGCCACGATGTCGGTATTGCGCTCGTCGAGCAACCCCTGCCCGCTGATAACGACGAAGCCTTGCGCGATGTCGAACACTTGATCCCGATCTGTGCCGACGAGAGCGCCCATGGCATCGAGAGCCTGCACGCACTCAAAGGCAAGTATGACGCGATCAACATCAAGCTCGACAAGACCGGCGGCCTCACACCTGCACTTGAACTGAGTGCTGCTGCCAAGGCGATGAATTTCCAGATCATGGTGGGTTGCATGCTGGCCACATCTCTGGCGATGGCCCCAGCCTTCATCCTCGCACAATACGCAGACATCGTTGACCTCGATGGCCCGCTGCTGTTGAAGCACGACCGCTCGCCCGGCTTTCACTTTGACGGAAGCGTAATGCACCCACCTTCACGAGAACTTTGGGGATAGCAACTCCAGCCTCACAATGGTCTTGTAAGCAACATATCAGCGACCAGATCTGCTGACATTCAACATTACGGCGTCCACTCCTTCCTAGAAGGTGCGCCATGACTTGCCAACGTCAGTTTTCCCTGTTCGTCTCGGCCCTGATATTTACCGCTACACCACCAGTTCCAATTTCATCTGCTTCGGCCTCAGCGCCCTGCGAAATCACGTCATGCAGAGGTGGCGGCAGTGCCAGAGTATGTTGGAATGAAGTGGTGCGGGAGGCCAACCCACTCATTCAAACGCGACACCGTCTTTCAATCGCAAGAACCCCTTGATCAGCCGATAGGCTGACCATGCCAGGAGCAACATCGACAACGGCCACGTTATGATGACACCGAAGCCCAGTGTAAGCCAAAAGAACACCGATAGTAATCCGCCAATCACCATACCTGCGAGCATGACAGTAAAGATGTTCTGCAAATGCCCGCCGTAGATTGTCGATGCGGCTTCGGATTTGCGTAAGCCGGAAATCACCAGCACGGCGATGGAGCCAAAAAACAAGGTTGAGAATGAGAGATCAACAAACGGTGTAGCGCTAAGCAAGCCTGCCGCGATGTACAACACCCAAGTGAGGGCTTCGTAGCCCTCAGGTGATTTTTCCAATGCGCGCCCAAAATCAACTGCCATTACTGACCGTCGATCTTTGAGCCCATGATGGCAATTGCTTGCTGATAAACGCTCGCGGCATTCCAGCCCTGGATCGCACCGAAATTACCTTCACCGGGTTGATAGCCCTCCCCCCGCGACCAGCCATGGCCGCGCAGAAATTTGGCGGTTGATGCCAGCGCATCAGCCTTGCTGTTGAGGTTCACGCCGCCACCGTCACCATCGGCGCCGTAGAGAAATACATTCTTCGGCAGAAACTGCGTTTGGCCGATTTCGCCATGCATTGCACCGCGCGAAGACGATGACAAGCGACCACGATCAACAAGCTTGAGCGCAGCATAGAGCTGATCAGTAAAAAAATCCGAGCGACGGCAGTCATAGGCGAGCGTTGCAATCGCAGACACTGTCGGTTGGTTGCCAAGATAGCTGCCAAAGCCCGTCTCCATGCCCCAGATTGCGAGCAATGGACCGGGCGGCACGCCATAGGCCTTCTCGATCCGCGCGAAAAGTGCAGCATTGGACTTCTTCATCGACTTGCCGCGTGCGATGATGCCAGCGGCACCGCGCTTGGCCATGAAAGCTTTCAGGCTCAACTTGAAACTTTTCTGATTGCGGTCAGCGCGAATGGTCGCATTGGCATAGCTGGTGCTCGCGAGTGCCGAGAGGCCTTTGGCCTTAACGCCATTGCTTGCAGCTTCAGCTGCGAATTCCTTTTTCCAGCTCGCAAAGCCGCCAGCCGTATTGCCACAGCTCGCCGCATGCACGACTGTGGCTGAAAGCATCAGTGCAAGTCCAGCTGCAATAAATTTCTTCATATAGGTCTCCGACTCTAAATCCGCCGGCAAGATAGCGGAAAACTGGGCAATATTACGACTAACCTTATTGTGATAGCGGCTTCAACCCGGCCTCGATTGCTGTGCGCTTGGCTTCGAGGAACGGTGGAAGCGACAAGGTTTCACCAAGCGTTTCCATGGACTCATCAGCAGCAAAGCCTGGACCATCCGTCGCAATTTCAAACAGTACACCATTTGGCTCGCGGAAATAAAGGCTCTTGAACCAGAAGCGGTCGATAGGTCCCGAGTTGGGAATGCGCAATTCCTTGAGGCGTTGCGCCCATGCTGCATAGTCGCTCAATGCTATGTTGAAGGCCACATGATGTACCCCCCCCGCCCCTTGCGCCGCCGGATGCAAATTGGGTTCGACCTTCACATGCAATTCGGCAACGGGCCCCTCGCCCGCCATCTTGAAAACATGCGTGTCGCCATGCACACCAGAACGCTCCATACCCATGGCCCGCGTCAACACCATTTCGGTAGGCGCAAAATCAGGCACACTCATGGTGATAGGACCGAGCCCATGGATCTGGTGCTCTTCAGGCACAGCAGACTTCTCCCAAGGTTTGAAACTTGTGGCACTCTCGTCAACGACGAGCGAAAGCCGCTGGCCTTCGAAGTCTTCGAACTTCAAAGTGAGACGGCCAAACTCCTCGTTCGCGTCTTCGGCGGCAACACCCATGTCATGCAGGCGCTTGGCCCACCACGCAATTGCAGCTGAACTGCCAACCCGAAGTCCTGTGCGACAGATTGAATGTGTGCCGCGTTGCTCCGGTGGCGCTGGCCAGTCGAAGAAGGTGATGTCGGTGCCTGGCGAGCCTTCGCCATCGGCATAGAACAGGTGATAGGCTTTGACGTCATCCTGGTTGACGGTTTTCTTGACCAGCCGCATGCCCATCACCGCAGTGTAAAAGTGATGGTTGCGCGGCGCGTCAGCGGTGATCGCAGTGAGGTGGTGGAAGCCTTTGAGATTCATGTTCACGCACAAAATGATTTGGAGATGAACACATTCATTAGCACGGCGCCGGATGCCACCGCAAACGGCGAATGACGAGGAATGATCATCAGTGTACGGATTATATTTTCACGAAGGACCTTTCCCCGCGGTCGCAGACCCTCCCCAGTGGGGACTTACGGGGGAATGGCGAGTTGAAAGAAAAAAGAGGGAATGCCTCTATAGAACATATAAGGAATGATATGCGCGTACTGCCAGGGGGTTTGTTCGCTTTATTTTCAATATTCACGCATAAGTCTGGCAGCCCTTTGTCCGGAAACTATCGCGCCCTCTATCCAGCCCGACCACTGCGCGCTGAAATCTCCACCGCAGAAAACCAATCGTCCGATGGGCTCGTTCATTGCGTTGAGTGCTTGGCGCTGCTGTGGCCTTTCAGCCATCCAGCTGCCGAGAGCGAGTTCGTCAAACACCCAAAGATGTTCGCTGGAACTGTGGATCGAATGATCGGGATAGAGTTCCGATAACAGTTCACGCGGATGTCGATCACTATCAGTCATGCTTTCATGCAAAGCCTGCGCGCAAACCAGCCAAAGCCCATCGCCTGCAGGTTTTGCGTAAGTCAGTTGAAACGGATGACCGGAGAGGAAGCACTCCTCCGGCATAGTGGCACCGCTCGCCAGTGCCCACACTTTGTTCGTTCGCCCGCAATGACCTTGTTCGATCACGGCGTTGATGGCTTGCGGCAAGACAGGTGAGAAATTGATTTTGTGGAGAACATTCAAAGGCAGCGCGATGATGACGTGCTTCGCCCTGATTTCTTTAAGGCTGACATCGCCAAACGTGCCGGAAACAATCACGCCATCAGGATCCGTTGCAATCGATTCAACCGTGGCCCCATGCAGAATGATTGGAGCAAGCTCAGCAGCAATCCTTTTGGCAATTTCACCCGCGCCACCTTGCAAGCGGCAGATACTTTCGGGATCAATCGTCTCATTGATTGAACCGCAGTGAAACCTGATCTCGTTTCGTATCATCTCAATTGAGAGTTCGTCCGGATTGGCCCCCGTCAATGGAAACAGGGCAGCGGCAGCAAGTTTGATTGCCAAGGTCGCGTCCTCACGGCCTCGCGTGGCTTCTTGCAACGCTTGAGAAAGCGTTTGCGCTGCGTGCTGTTCTGGAAGTGCTTCAAGCTTCTCAAATATGTGACGCACCGCAGGATACTGCGCTTGCATTTCCGCAAAACTGGCCCGGAGGTCTAGACCTTCCAGGCCTCGACCTTCAACAAGCCAACGCGGCTTTGGCGATGCAGCACCAGCTTCCGTTGCAACGCCATAACGCGCAGCCTCTGCCATCAGTGCATGATGATGATCGGGCAAGATCCACTCTGCACCCCAATCGACAGTGTGCGATGTGCCGGGATAGATGGAACTGAAGGCGCGTCCACCAACACGGTCACTGGCTTCGACAACCAGCACATTTTTGCCAGCAGCCATCAACTCTCGTGCCGCAATCAACCCGGCATAGCCAGCACCAACAACAACGCAGTCCGCATCAAGCTTCGGCAAGTGACGCCTCACAGATAATGGCGCACGATGCCCACAAATGCGCCCAGCCATAAAATGACGAATACGCCAAACTGCACCATGAAATAGGGGCCGCGCTTGTTGGCGTCAGCGGCATAAGCAAAGATGTATCCGAGCCGTGCTGCTGACCAGATGAACCCCAGCACCGCCGCCCAGAGATCACTCACCGCCAACGCAAACAGCCACAACACGGGAAGAAACGCTGGCAATGATTCGAGCACATTCTGATGCGCACGAAACGCCCGCTCAAAAGCTGGATCACCAACAATTGCCGGTGCTGCGACCTTGTGCTTCCTGCGCGCGGCACCAACCATCATGAAGGCCAGAACATATGTAGCGAGCGCAAGAAGTGTTGCGAGTGAAGTGAGTGGAAATTGTTCGATCATGGTGCGGTGCCTCTTTGCGCCATCGGTACTTTACGCCGTCAACACTGTCGAACAGTTTTTTGACGCCCAATTAAATGGCTTTTGCCAGGGTGAAATTGTGAATTCTAATGCGATTCATTTCGAAGTCATTGCGACGGATTTCTGAAAAGCCCCACTTTAAAAAGCAGGTTTGGCGCAAGCACTGGCTTCGACCGTGAGTTCGCGGATCATTTTTGATTGGGCAGTTCTTTCCAATTCTGCATAGAGCAAACTGGCAAGGCCTCGCCCTGCGTAGACAGGGTCGCAAAACAGCATATCGATATGGCCGTTGGTCATCAGATCAATGAATGCAACCGCTTGGTCATCTTGGTCTACGGCAACCCAGACGATGCGACCATCGCTGCAACGCTTTTGAACGCCTTGCGCGTCTGCACCGCGCGCGGACCAAGCCTTGACGGCCTCCAGAGAGTAAAAAGCTGGTGCTATGCCTTCAACTGCAACATGGAAAATCCGCGCAACGTGTACGGCATCCGATGCGCGGTAGAATCTGATCATGTCACCAGCGAGCGCTCAAATCCCCTGCAAGGGATCGGGCTGGCCGTAGATAAAGCCCTTGCCGTCGAGCTGATAAATGTCGGGGCGGAACTGCACGACACCGTCTTCAGTTGCCCAGGCTGTCAGATACATGAAGCGCACATCGGGTGCGTTCGCAACTTTCATCACATGTGTGACTTCCGATGCGGTGATCATCTCAAACTGCGCTTCGTTGAAATCTTCCTGGCCTTGCAGGATCCAGGTGATGAAACTGCGCACCTGATCAACGCGCACACAGCCTGAACTTTCAAATCTGGCATTGGTCTGGAACAACTCGCGGTGCGGCGTATCGTGCATGTAGACCATGTGCTCGTTTTTGAAATTCACTTTCACAGTTGCAAGCGCGTTGTTTGCGCCCGGTTCCTGTCGGAAATGAAAGCGTTCCGGCGGCGTGTTGAGCCAATCGACTGATGTTGGATCGATTTCCTGGCCACCCACGCCATCGAACACACGGATGTTCATCTCGTCGAGGTAGTTCGGATTCTGCAAATATTTCGGGACAATATCGCGCGCCACGATGGATGCAGGCGCATTCCAGAACGGATTGAAGGTGACGTCTGATACTTTGCTTTGCAGCGTAGGCGTGGGGCGCTCGAGCTTGCCAACAACAACATTGTGGCGCGAATAGACCATTCCGCCTTCAATCGTTTCCAATTGGGCAGCGGGGATGTTAACGATGATGGCGCGCGGTGAAAGATCTCGCGTGTATTCAACGACACGCGGCAGATTTTCACGCAGCGTAAACAGACGCGCTTCGGCTGTGATGTTGATCTCGGCGAGCGTGCGCTCATCAATCTTGCCAGAAGGCGAAATGCCATGTGCGCGTTGAAACGCCTTGATGCCATCGGCAAGTCCAGCATCAAATTTTTCAGGTGCTGCTCCTGTGAGAGTTTCCAGATCAAGATAACCTTCGCGCACCAGGCGTTGGCGCAGCGTGATCACATGTTCGCCCACAGCCTTCTTGTCGAACTTGCGGTTTGGGACGATTGGCCAACCACCGCCTGCGACAACTTCTTCATAACGTGCGATGGCGCCTTCGATGGCCTCGGCAGCCCCAGGTGACACCATCGGTGCTTCAGTACGGTCCGACAGAATTTCGGTTTGCGTTGCCAACTTGCCTTGCGTCGCAAGCCGTGCCGGAATTGATGTGATTGACTGGGTTGTGATTTGATCCTGTGCCAACACCGGGAAAGACCAGAAAAGCGGCAAACCAAACAAGGCTTTCAAAACGCGGCGACGGACAAGGACAGACATTGACCACAGAGACTTTCGTTAACAACCTCTCAACCATCGCCCAATATGGTAAATTCTGAATTAAGTTGAACAGGATAGAGGTCATTTATCTGGAAATTGAGCCAGAAATATGCATTCTGATGCAAGTGACTCGTTTTGGGGGAAACAAGAAAATGAAAAAATATTTAATCGCCGCAACATCACTTTCCATTTTGTCAGGCACAGCACTTGCGGGCGGCTTTTCCGTGCGCGAACAATCGGTTGAAGGGCAAGGAACAAGTTTTGCCGGTGTTGCAGCCGGTACCGAAGGCCTGTCCGCCATGTTCTGGAATCCCGCCACTCTCGCCAACAACAATGACAAGGGGCTGATTTCCGAGATGAATTCGTCCCTCATCATGCCTGATATCAGCGCAATTGACGGTGTAGGCGGGTTAGGAGGCTCGCCGTCCAGCGGCAATATTGGCAAACTTGCTCTCGTGCCATCTTCTTACTGGTCCTACGGCATGAACGAGAATCTCACATTAGGCGTCTCGCTCAACGCGCCACTTGGTTCGACCACCAATGCAAAGGATTGGGCCGGATCTCCACACGGCGATAAATCGGAAGTCGTCACTTACAATCTCAACCCCGCCGCTGCCTATCGCGTCGGTGAGTGGTTGACACTCGGCGCAGGCTTGCAAGCCGAATACATGAAGGTGAATGTGAATTCGCGCACTCCCGGCGGCACCGAGATTTTCAAGACCAAAGGCGACAGCATTGGCTTTGGTGTCACTGCAGGTGTTTTGATTGAACCCGCTGAGGGCACAGATATCGGCATCGGTTTTCGCTCATCGGTGAAGCACAAGCTGCAAGGCGATGGTCTTCGCCTCGACGCTGGCTACGATGGTGACATAACATCAAAGTTCGCCTCTCCGGAAATGCTCACGCTTGGCATCAGCCAGGCCATCACCGAAGACTTCCGCGTGAAGGCTGGTGTTGAATGGGCCAACTGGAGCCGCTTCAAGGAACTCCGCGTTTTGCGCGACGATACGGGTGGAACACTTGCCCTTACCCCTGAGGACTGGAAAGACTCCTGGTTCTTCTCGGTCGGTGGCGAATACGACGTGAATGACGCACTCACTATGCGCGCTGGACTTGGATTTGAAAAATCCCCTGTGCCTGATGCGACAAGAACCCCGCGCTTGCCAGACAATGATCGCATCTGGCTTTCAGCTGGTGCCAGCTATCAGTTCACTGAGAATATGCGCGCCAACCTGGCCTTCACACATATCAGGATTGATGACGCGCCGATTGCACTTGCTGCGGCGGCGTCACCTGGCGTGCCCGTATCATTGACTGCAAATTTCAAGGGCCACACCAATATCGTATCGCTCTCGTTGACTCGCGATTGGTAAGTTCGGTTCAAAATGAAAAAGCCCCGGTTGTCCGGGGCTTTTTTTATGCACTAAGCGCTGCTGGTTGCTCGTCAACCAATGGCACACCCACCATGTCTTCGGCCTTGCGGCGGATGATTGTGATACGTGATTTCGCTGGCTCAACTTCGATCGGTTGAACTGCGGTTGTTTTGACAACAGGTGCGACTTCGGCCACTGCGGCAACGGTTTTTTCTGTGACGACTGGTATTGCTGCAGGCAGTATTACTGGCGCATCGCCCGACTTGATGCGATTGATCGTGAGCTTGGCACCGCGTGGTTGTTCTTCTTCCACTTTGGCCTTGGGTGCAGGCGCAACTGCGACAGCTGGCTTTGGAACCTCAACAAGAACTGGAGCGGCTTGAGGTGCTTCAACCTTGGCCGCAGGAGCTGCAAACAATTTCTGGTCAGCGGCAAAATAGGCTTCTGTTGCTGGCTTTGCAGCAATGGCAGTAACGCCAGCAAATGACTGGTCCAAATCCTGTACCAGGCTCAGGGCAACATCGACGCCACGCGCGACAGCCGACTGTTCGCCAGGAAATGCGGCACGTGAAAGTTCGGCCAACTTGCCGAACATGCGCGCTTCATTGGAAAGCGCAGGAAGTTCATTGTGCATGGCAGAGAGCTTGGCTTTGGCAGCGGCAATCGCTTCACGGGCGCGGGCAACTTGCGGCGCATCGACATTGGCTGCATTTGAGCCAATCAGGCCTTCGAGCTTGGAGATGGCAGCGAGGATCGACGTAGTGTCCTGACCGCGCTGGCGCTTGGCGTATTCGTTGAGAAACCAGCGACCGCGCGCTGTGTCCTGGACGGCGATCAGCACGTCCTCAAATGATTCATTAAATACAGCAGATACGCTGTTCGACATGACGCAAACTCCCACAAACTGACCGAAGTCACCCGAATACGCCGGGCACCCATGCAGACAATATCATGGAAACTGGTGAATCTTTGGTTTACGGCGGAACGCAATGACGGCGCGCGCCACGAAAATTCGCATATCGGCCTGTTTTGCTTTGCTGCTTTCCGCTGCTGGCATGCAATTGCCATTCCTGCCCTTGTGGCTGGAAGCCAAGGGCCTGACACCTGCTCAGATCGCCAGCATTCTGGCCTCCATGCTTGTTGCACGCTCTTTTGCGCAGCCACTGATGTCATGGCTCGCCGACCATTTTCAAAACCGTCACACGATCATTCGTCTGTGCACAGCAAGCGCGTTTACTGCAACGACAATTCTTGCTCAACTTGATGGATATCTGGCAATCGCGGCTTGCCTGTTATTGGCAACTTTTCTGTTTGCCCCAGTCTTTCCATTAATCGAAAGTTTCAGTGTTGATGCAAGTTCCGCCTTTAAGCTTGACTATGGCCGCATGCGATTATGGGCCTCGATCAGCTTTTTGAGCGGTAGTCTTTTCGCTGGCTATCTCCTGACCATGCTACCCGCTTCTTCTGCGATCTATCTGATCATGGGTGGCTATGCTCTCGCGGTGCTGGCAGTTTTTCTATTGCCTCCAGAAGTTCCACATCACCATTATGAAGCCAAGGACCTCATTGACTTCAGCACGCGGCGATTGTTTTTCGCTTCGCCTTTCACAGTGATGATCCTTGCTGTCAGTGCAGCCATGTCCGCCCACGCGTTACTGAATGGCTTCAGTTCTGTGCACTGGACCAAGCTCGGCTTCGATACATTTACAATCAGCTTGTTCTGGACATGCGCCGTGATGTCTGAAGTTTTGCTGTTTGCGTTCTCCAATCGTGTTGTGAAAACCATTGGTGTAGAGCGCCTCATTCTTATTGGTATGGTGGGCGGCCTGTTCAGATGGACGGGCATGGCATTTGCTGAGAAATTTTGGGTCTTTGTACCCCTATCGATGCTGCACGTGTTGAGCTTTGCCTGCACACATCTCGGCATCATGCACTACATCCGAAACGCCGTGCCACTGCGCAAGCGCAACACAGCGCAAGGCCTATATAGTGCAATATCTGGAGGTGTATTTATGGCGGCCTCAACCTACGTTTCGGGCCCCTTGTTTGAAACCTACGGCGGCGAAGCCTTCTTGCTGATGTCAGCAATTTCACTGGCGGCACTTTTAATGGCCACGCTATCTATCAAATGGAAGAAGCGCAGAAGCGATTAGCGAACCAACGCAAATATCAAGATGCTGAAGAAACCAACACCAACAATTGCAGCAACAGCAATGGTCTTTAGTGGCATGGAATACGCCACTGAGGCGCCCTGCCTAGCTTGCCTTCTGCGATGTTTTGATTCGGCCATGGCTTGCCCTACTATTGAAAATTATCCAGCTTGGAAAGCTGCAACTGCTTGTAGGTGCTTCGTCCAAAATTGGCAAAACAAAATGTTGCGGAACTCAAAAAAAGATCAGCTCGATTTGGGCAATCAGTCAAACGACTTCTGTAGCGGATAAAGCGTAGCAAAATCAATGACACGACCGTCACCGATGCGCCGCAAAATATGATGAGGCTGAAGTTCCGATGGTGATGAAAGCCCGGCGGCCGCCAGTAGTTCTGCAAGTGAATGGACTGTTTCATCATGAAAGTTGCGCACGCGATCTGCCTTGTCTCCAACTACAATCGCACGCTGCCGCAGCGGGTCCTGGGTTGAAACGCCCGTTGGACATTTTCCCGTGTGACACGTTTGTGCCTGGATACAACCAACTGCAAACATGAAGCCGCGCGCAACATTGCACCAGTCAGCTCCCAGAGCCATCGCACGCGCCATGTCAAAACCTGTGATGATCTTGCCAGCAGCACCTAGCTTTACCTGATCGCGAAGCCCAGCCTGCACAAGTGCGTTGTGAACAAATGACAAGCCATCGCGCATCGGCATGCCAATGTTGTCGATGAACTCTGCAGGTGCCGCACCTGTGCCACCTTCCTTGCCGTCGACAACGATGAAGTCTGGCATATCGCCCGTGTGGAGCATGGCTTTCACGAGGCCAAGAAATTCACGGCGCTCGCCGACACAGAGCTTGAATCCGATGGGCTTGCCGCCAGAAAGTGTCCGCAACTTTTCAATGAACGAACATAACTCATGTGGATTGGAAAACGCGGAGTGAGCGGCAGGCGAGATGCAGTCCTTGCCCATCGGCACGCCTCGAATCTTTGCAATTTCCGCAGTAACTTTGGCCGCAGGCAACACCCCACCGTGCCCAGGCTTGGCACCTTGGCTCAGCTTGATTTCAATCATCTTGATTTGGGGATCAACTGCAATCTGCGCAAACTTTTTGTCTGAAAAACTTCCGTCGTCGTTGCGACAACCGAAATACCCCGAACCGATTTCCCAAATGAGATCGCCTCCATGTTCGCGGTGATAGGGCGAGACGGAGCCTTCGCCTGTGTCATGCGCAAAACCACCGAGCCTTGCCCCCTTGTTCAGCGCGCGAATGGCATTGGCGGAGAGTGCACCATAACTCATCGCGGAGATATTGAGGACGGATGATGAATAGGGCTGTGTGCATTTCGGCCCACCGATGATGATACGAAAGCCTTCGCGCGCCGCCTCGCGCGGATACATGGAATGCAACAGCCATTCATGGCCTTCGGCATAAACATCGCCTTGTGTGCCGAAGGGTTTGGTATCGAGTTGGCGTTTGGCGCGCTGATAAACAATGGCGCGTTGTTCGCGGGCAAAGGGTTTGCCATCGGTGTCGGCTTCAAAGAAATACTGCCGAAGTTCCGGTCGGATCTTTTCAAAGAAGAAACGCAAATGCCCGATGATCGGGTAGTTGCGCAAGATCGCGTGGCGCTTTTGCGTGAGATCGCGCACGCCCAAATAACTGAGTGCGGTTGCGAGCGTGAATACCATGGTCGGAAGTGTTCCGCCTTTGGTGAGGGCAATCAGCCCTGCAAAGGTTGCGACAACCAGCGCCCCCGTCAATGCCCACATGCGTGACTGCAGCAATCCTGACAACATGAACGTCCTCCCAGCTTGAGGGGAGCCTAGACTTATTTGTGAGAAGATCGAAACACTTCAAAACACGGTTTGGAGAGCACTATCCACCCGGTATCCTTGGCATGAGATAAATTTCGGCGTTGGCTGGCAATTCCGTATCCCACTGGTCGCGGAAAATTTGACCGTCAATGGAAACAGCAACGCCGCGCTTGATGTGGGCTTCCATGCCGGGATATTGTTCCGTCAGTACACGGAACATCTCGCGGATGGTGTTGGCCTGGACTGTAACGGTGGACGCACCACCAACCAAGGGACGTAGAGCTCCCCAGAGGTGGACTTCATGTTGGGGCACCTGCATCACTCAAACAACTCCTAAAATTTAACCGTCACCCCGGCGAAGGTGTTGTATCCCGGGAGATTGGCGATGATTTCGAATGGCGCTTTGTAGTCCAGGCATCTGAGTCTTGTATTGTTGTAGTTGTTGACGAAGTCATTGATGAATGCGTTTCGTTGCTGATGTGATGCAAACTTGTTCTTGACGCGGATGTGGCCCGTTGCTTGGTGCTCTGCGATGGCGTCGGCGATACGCCTGTTGAACCTCTCGACCATCCCGTTGGTTTGTGGACGGTAGGGTTTGGTGAGGATGTGCTTGATGTTGTGGCTGGTGCATGTGCGGTCAAACATGTGGTCACCTGTTGGTCGATCTTCAGGCTTACCCGGCTTGTCTACGGCAAAGCGGTCGGTGAACTCGGAACCATTGTCCGTCAATATCGTGTGTACTTTGACAGGGAATGCTGCGAGGAATCTTTCAAGAAAGCCCGCACTCGTCACGGCCTTGCGATCAGACAGAACCTCGACATAGACAAATCTGGTGGCACGATCGATAGCGACGTAAACATAGCTGCGACGGCGATCAAGTGCTGTGAGGTACTTCACATCAATATGGATAAAGCCCAAGGGCGTTGCGGTCTCAAACTGCAGCGGCTTGCTCATGGCAAGCTTTGGCTTGGCAGAAACGCCGTGGCGCTTGAGGCAACGATGCACACTGGATCGCGCGATCTCGGGTCGGAGACAGCGGCGCATCACTTCAGTGATGTCGTCGAGCGACAAGCCGAGTCTGGTACGCAACTCAACAGCGATATCTTCTTCGACGGCATCAAACCCGGTTTGCAAGTTATGTGGACAGTGTGAACGGTCATTCGTCGTATCGCGCGACCGCCAACGCCGTACCGTGTTCTCATTCACACCAAGTTCCCGCGCAAGCTCGCTCACAGTCAATGAACAGCTCTGAATGTAGGCTCTCGTCTTCGGTGTCGTCGCCGCATTGGCGTGCAATCGTGTCAACATTCGAAACGCTCCCTCACAAACGCAACGCCCCTCGCAACCCCAACCCTATCCCCACAATCTCCCGGGATACAACACGAAAGCCGGGGCCCGAAAACCCTGTTTCAAATTTCTAACAGTGAATCGGGTCCCGGCTTTCGCCGGGATGACGGCCAATCGTTTAAGAGAGATTGCCTTCAATGCAACTTCTTCGCCTTGATCGCTTTCAGAATGCGCGGTGGTGACATCGGCACGTGGTTCATCCGCACGCCCGTTGCATTTGAAATCGCGATGCCAATTGCAGCAAGCGGTGGCACGATGGGCGTTTCACCAACGCCGCGCACACCATAAGGATGGTGCGGATTGGGAATTTCCAAAATCTGCGTGTCGATGAACGGCAAATCAGAGCACACCGGAATGCGATAATCGAGGAAGGCCGCGTTTTGCAGGCGGCCATCCTTGCCGTAGACGTATTCCTCGTTCAGGGCCCAGCCGATGCCTTGCGCGGCACCACCTTGATATTGGCCTTCGACGTATGCGGGATGCATCGCCTTGCCAGCATCCTGAATCACGGTGTAGCGTGTGATCTTGGTCTTGCCGGTTTCAGGATCGACATGTGCATCGCAAATATGCGTGCCAAACGAAACGCCTGCACCATCAGCAACGATTTCGGCATGGCCTGCAATTGGCCCGCCTGTGTTGCCAGCGGCTGCTGCGATTTCTTTCACCGACAACGGCGCCTTGTTGCCATGCTTTTCGCCGACGGCATGCGCCTTGCCATCCACCCACTCGACTTCTTCCAAAGGAATTTCCATCATTTTGGCGGCCTTCTCGCGGAGCACCAGCACCGCTTTGCGTGTTGCAAACACTGCTGCCATGGAAGATGAGAATGTGCCGCGTGAACCATCGGTCATGTCGTTATGGCCGAGTGAAGATGTGTCGGCGACAACACAGCGCACTTGCTCATAAGCAACGCCGAGTTCTTCAGCGACTGCCATCGCGAGTGAGGCGCGCGAACCGCCAACGTCAATTGTGCCAACGGCAACCGTGACGGAACCATCAGGTGTCACGTTGACATCAACGCACGTCTGGCCACCGAAGTTGAACCAGAAACCACATGCCATGCCGCGACCCGTGTTGGGAGCAAGTGGCGCCTTCATGTGTGGATGGTTCTTGGCGGCTTCGAGTGTTGGGCCAATGCCGATCGGACCGAACACCGGACCATAGGATGACTTCGTACCTTCGCGCGCGGCATTCTTGATGCGAAAGAGAACTGGATCCATGCCAATCGCCTTGGCTGCTTCGTCCATGGTGCTTTCAACCGCGAACGCTGCAATCGGTGCCGATGGCGCGCGGTAGGCAGCGCATTTCGGGCGATTGACCACGGCATCTTTCGAAACTGATTTCACATTCATGAAATCATAACAGGCAAACGCCGTCATCGCGCCAAACTCGGCCCAGGTGAAGGGGAATGCGCCATTGAGATAGCGGAGTTCCGCAAAGGCTGCGGTGACCGTGCCATCTTTCCTGACGCCGATCTTCACGTCCATAGAAGCAGCCGAAGTTGGGCCCGTGGCCTTGAACACTTCATCGCGGTTCATGGTGAGTTTGACCGGGCGATTGGCTTTGCGTGAAAGTGCAAGCGCCAGAGGCTCGGCCCACAAATGTGTCTTGCCGCCAAAGCCACCACCGATTTCGGAGGCCGTAACGCGCAGCTTGTTCACATCCATGCCCAACAACTGTGCGCATTGATTGCGATAAACGAAGTGACCTTGTGTACACACCCAAAGTTCCGCCGTTCCATCTGGCGAGGCATTGGCGAGACATGAATGCGGCTCAATATAGCCTTGATGCGTCTGCTCGGTTTTATACGAGCGCGTGATCACATGATCTGCCTCGCGGAAACCAGCCTCGATATCACCATGGCCATATTCAGCCTGCTTGATGAAGTTCGACGACTTCGTGGGCTTTGGCTCAATGCCTTCGGTGAAAATGTCATCATGCAACAATGGAGCACCTGGCTTCAACGCTTCATCAACATCGGTGACATGCGGCAGAATTTCATAGTCAACCTTGATCAGCTTCAGCGCCTTGCGCGCCGTTGCGGCATCAATGGCGGCAACGGCAGCAACAGCATGGCCATCATAGAGCGCCTTCTTGCGTGCCAGACAATTTTCCAGAATATCACGCATCGCGCGATCACCATTGGTGTGATCAGGAAGATCAGCAGCGGTAATCACGGCTTTGACACCTGGCAATTTTTCAGCAGCAGCAGTATCGATCTTTTTGATCCGCGCGTGCGCATGAGGCGAACGCAACACGAGGCCGATCAGCTGACCCGGTGCGAACGCATCCGCACCATATCGTGCTCGGCCCGTTACTTTTTCGATGCCATCAGGGCGGCGTGGCCGTGAACCAATGACTTTGAAATCTTTCTTGATGAGCGTTGAATCAACAGACATCTTATGCACTCCTCATTTCGGCGGCAGCAGCCTGCACAGCGCGAACAATCTTGTCATAGCCCGTGCAGCGGCAGAGATTGCCAGCAAGCCCGTAGCGGATTTCTTCTTCAGATGGATTTGGATTTTTCTTGAGCAGCGCTTTGGCCGCCATCAAAAATCCCGGCGTGCACACGCCGCATTGCAGCGCTGCATGATCGATGAATTGCGTTTGCAGGGGATGCAGCTTTTCACCGTTCGCCATGCCCTCAATCGTATCGAGCACCTTGCCATCCATCTCGGCACCAAGCACGAGGCAGGAGCACACAAGTTGCCCATCAAGGATCACCGAGCACGCACCACAGTCACCCGTGCCGCAGCCTTCTTTTGCTCCGGTGAGACCCAAGCGATTTCGCAACACATCAAGCAGCGATTCATCCGCTGCACAGGAAAAGTCTACCTTGTCGCCGTTGATGGTGGTGGAAACGAGAACCGACATTATGCTTTACCTCCCGCACGAGTATAGGCCAATTCGGCAGCACGCCGGGCCAACACACCTGCAACTTCTGTTCTGAATTCAATCGTGCCGCGCTTGTCGTCAATCGGCTTGCAGGCCGCACTGGCTGCCTTCATCAATTTGATTTTCGCAGCTTCATCCAAAGTGGTGCCGATGATTGCATCTGCACATTCCTTGACGAGCAACACTGTAGGCGCAACCGCACCCAGCGCCACGCGCGCCGACTTGATCACGCCCTTGGCATCAAGTTCCAAATTCACGCCGGCGCTGACCACGGCGATATCCATTTCAGTGCGCGGGATGAAACGCAAATATGCATCAGCTGAACGGGGCTTGCGCTTAGGCAATTCAATCGACTCGATGAACTCACCCTTCTTCAACACCGTGCGGCCAACACCTGATGTTACATTTTCAACTGCGAGTTTGCGTTTGCCCTTGGCACCAACGATGACGGCTTTCGCACCAGCGGCAACCATCGCAGGAACCGAGTCAGCGGCAGGTGATGCATTGCAAAGATTTCCCGCAATGGTGCAGCGTCCTTGCACCTGCTTTGAACCAATCAAGCCCGATGCTTCAACAATGCCCGGATAGGCCTTGGTGAGTGCCGCGTTATCGGTGAGTTTTGCACAAGGTGTGCCCGCACCAATCGTAAAACCTGTTGCAGTCTTCTTGATGTCGCGCATGCCCTTGATGCGCTTGATGTCGATGATCGTATCAGGCTCGATCATACCCGCTTTCATTTTCACGAGCAGATCGGTGCCGCCCGCCAGCACATAAGCCTTGCCCTTTTCCTTGAACAGCAACGAAGCCGCTTCCTTCGACGTTTCCGGAGATAAATACCGCATGAGCCACCTTATTCTTTTTTGATTGCCCGCACTTTGGGCCAGCGCCGGAACAACGTCAACTCTGGCACGCTGGTTTGGGGCATAGATGCGACAACAAGAACTGTGAATTGCAATCGTCACCAATTGTGATACAAACAGTTTTCGTCACAAAAGGAGTTGAAATGTCGAGCACTCAGTTCTCAGTCCGCCTTCCTGATGATCAGAAGGATTTTCTCGATACACTCGCTGATGCCACAGATCGCACGCGCAACCAGTTGATCAGCTCTGCTGTTGGCAAGATGAAGGAGAACTACGAGTTCGTTCTTGCAAAGATAGAAGCTGGGGACGAAGACTTTGCAAAGGGAAGAACTGTTTCGATGAGTGAAGCTGAACGCCGGACTCAATTGGTCATCGACCGCGTGCGCACCAAATCGGCGTCATGAGAAAAATCGAATGGACTGAAAGAGCATTGCAGGATTTTGAATCCGCGCTTGCTTATATCGCAGAGGACAATCCAAACAATGCTGAACTGGTTCGCGCCCGGATATTCAACACTTTACGTCACCTAGAATCGTTCAGCCTCGGCTTGCCTGCGCCAAAGGGCGCGCTCAAACTCTATATTCCCAAGACGTCGTACTTCGTGATTTTCCGCCGAAACGCTGATGGAGATATCTCCTTGCGGGCCTTTATTCACGCTGCACAGGATTGGGAGAAAATCGATTGGGACAAAATCTCTCCGTAATTGTCTGGGAAGCAACATGGCCATGCGCCTTATCCGAAACTTCCTGCTCATCTGCGTCCTCCTCCCCATTCTGATCGGCACCACGCTGGGCTATGCCCGGGGATGGCCGTCGAGCTGGCGGTCAGCGAATTGGGATTCTTCTGGCATCTTGGCCAACGCCGCGAGTGTTTCGCCCGCCACCGTGATGCTTCTTTCCACCCGCACGGGCCGTTGGAAAAGCATCTTCGCTGAACACATGTCGATTGTGCTGAAGCCTGAAGGTGCTGCTGAATGGACGCGCTACGATGTGGTGGGCTGGGGCTCGCCCGTGCGCAAGAACGACTATGTTGCCGATGCCTATTGGTATGGCAACACGCCGCAAGTGATCTTCCGTTTGGAAGGCGCAGAAGCAACCAGCCTCATCCCCGAAATCGAAAAGACCATCGCAGTCTATCCTTATCAGCAGCGCGGCAGCTACAAGATTTGGCCTGGTCCCAACTCCAACACGTTTGTGAGCTGGGTGGTGCGCAACACGAAAGGCTTTAACGCGGAATTATCGCCCGTGGCCGTAGGCAGGGACTGGCTCGGACCATCAACCTTTGTGGCACCAGCGCCGAGCAAGACGGGCTACACCGTCTCCCTCTACGGCCTGATCGGCGGTACAATCGCGCGCGAAGAAGGCCTGGAGATTCACCTGCTCGGCTCAACAATTGGGCTCGACGTGAACGACCTCGCAATCAAGCTCCCGAGCTTGGGGAAGATTGCGTGGCGGCAATAATTCAAACCTTCGCAAACACTTTCAGCTCAAAAACCGTCTTGATCGTCGCTGCAATGATCAGTGCGCCGAGTACCGATTTAGAAACAGGCTCCATGGTGCCTTCAATCAGGAGTGCGTGCGCTGACGTGCAGAGCACGATGATCAACGCAAACACAGCATGACCGCGGCGCCAGGTTTGGTACCGAAGTTTGCGACGGAGCATGGCCAGCGTTGCGGTGGCAATAACCGCCCACATCGCGACCACACCCCAAAACGAAAATGGCGTGGGCGATTGAAACAGTAACGCATCAACAACATCGGGTGGGCTGGTAATCCACAGGCCACCAACATGAAGTGCAATCATCGCAACCAACAGCGCGCCAACACCGCGATGGATTTTTCGTGAGCCGAGTTCGCCCGCCAGCAAGGGCTGCACCAGCAACAGTGCCATCGCAATCACGCCTGCGAATGCTGCGCCAATGTAGATCGGATCGCGAAAGGCCAAAAGCGGGCTCGTCGCCGCAAAGCCCAAAGGCACAATCACCGCAACCGCGACAATGATCCAGATCAGGCGCGCGCGGCTCATGCGTGGGTGTCAGACCGGCTGCAAAACAAAATGCGCCTCAAGGCTTTTGTCTTTTGAGCTCGCCATCAGCGGGCGCAGGAAACATGTTTCGAAATCACCACTGTCATAGGCGAGATGCCCATGCGGCTGACCGAAAGCAGGAACAATCTGCGGCATCTCCAAGCGAAATTTGCCATTTGCATCGGTGAGTGTCGCGCCATGGCTTTGTGGATCGCGCTCATGGCCTTCAGTGGTGTGCGCCCAAATCTGGATGCGTTGACCAGCCAATGGTGCGCCATCACCAGCGCGGCGCACAGTGCCTGACATCCAGAAACCACCGCCACCGATCTTTTCAACGATGGCAGCACCTGGCCGATAGTTGTTTGCTCCACCGCGCATCGTCGGAGTGGCTGCAATGCCTGCCGCGCGTGCGGGCACGATGAGCGTCGTCAGACCAGCGGCCAAAACCGATCTGCGTGTATGAATGATGGAAAACATTAAATGCCTCCTAATAGAAACGACGAACACAAAAAACCTATAGCCCAATCTGGTCGCGATTATGTCACCCTGGTCAGCATACTTACCGCTTCTGCACAATCCAGAATGTCATGCGCCGCAGCGTTGTTTGAACGAGCGAGCCTTCAGCGTCTATGATCAACAGGGTGTGGTTTGCATCGATCGCATATTCCAGCGGACTTTGGGCAGCGTTGATACTAGCATTGGCACTCGCCATTTTTTCCAGAAAGGGTTTGATCGGGATTGTCAGATTGGTCACCCGTTTTGTAACGGGGTCAGCGATATCAAGTAATAATACGCCCGACCCTTGCGGCTCATGCATCTTCACCACATCTGGTCCGATCATGACAAGCGGCGCAATCGAATGACTGTAATTCAAAGCCCCTAACACACGGGAAGGTACTGCGAAGCTCTGGTCAATCTCGTAACGCGCCACGCGGAACTGCACCGCATCCGGTCCCACGAAAGTTTCATTCAAGCCGAAAAGTGCACGCGTTTCTTCCGGAATCCAACTGCCGCTGATCTCCAGACTTTTCCTGTCGGCTTCGGCGAGCAGTGCGCCTGTGCGATTCAGGGCACCCACTTCGACCAAGGCTTGCAGGACAGAAACGCCTTCGGTTTTCTGTACAACCGTCAACACCTTGGCAGGCTTAACAACAAGCCCATTCTGCAACATGCCATTGCGTTCCATCAATGCCACGAAGCGTGCGTATTGGCTGTTGGCGGTCATGCCATAGGCTCCAAATGGCCCAAAGCTTGCGCCCAGCAAAAGAACCGCAGCCGCTCCAATCAATACCCGCATGTCAGCCGCCTTGCGGCGCACGAGCAGATAGGAAAAGACCAGCGCTGTCCAGATGGCGACAAGGGCAATGCCATAACGATCAGGCGTTATGCCGTACTCAGAAACCCGCCGCCAGATCGCGATTGACAACAAAACCACGGGCGCTGGCAACAGCAAGAACCAAAAGCGATGGAACATCTGCAACAACTTCACGCCAGTCTCGCGCATCGGCCAGGACACCAGCCAGGTCAACGTGCCACCAATGGCGAAAAGTGAAACGATCGTCGCTATCTCACCTTTGGGCAGTGACTGCGTGCCGATGATCTTCACCGCATAGGCGTGCAGCATCAATGCGTAGATGAAGGCAACCGGCACCATCACATAACTGACCAGAACCGACACACCGCGCTCGAGCAGGCCAGACTTGGTGTCGTTGAAATCAATCTCTTCCCTGAGATCGGTTGGTACCAGGGACAATCCATAAAGCGGCGCAACCAACAGCGCTGCCAGCATGAATATCCTGCCCTCCATATCCCCCAACGGCTCAATGCCGAAAAGGAACTTCAGTCCGCTGAGAATTGCGAACAGCCCCAACATCAAAACAATGCCAACGATAAAGGCGATCACCGCCGCCGTCACCAGCCGCATGCCAAACATCCACATAGCACCTTGCGTTGCATCGCGCCGCAAGAAAGCTGCAATGAACAAAGCCATCACCGCTGCGGGATAGGCAAACAGAAGTGAAGTGCCGAGTGCCGTTGCAAAATAACCAAGTGCAAAAGCTGCCACCGCCAAAACTGCCGCTATCAACCAGTTCTGAGCCCTCGGCAGGCCTCGACCCTCCGCAAAAAGATGGGTCGCACCCCCGACAAAAAACGCCAGGATCAAGCCGCTCACAATGCGCCATATCCAATCCTTGTCAGGCCCGTTGATGCCATATTGCATCACAAGAAAAGCCAATACCGAAGCAAGTGTCGGCACAGGAAACCGCGAGGTGAGCTGAGAGAGATCGGGAAGGAAACGTTGCAGATTCATGGGCAGGATGTTGCCGCCAATCCAACCGCAATGCTACCGTAAATTCCCGCCACTATTTGCCAAAATCCCGCACAAAATGTGTGGGATCAGGCAATCCCAGCTGTAAGCAATCGGTGCAATGTGGCAACTGTTGAGGGATCAGCCACGCCATCAACATGCGCTTGCCGAAAGTGGCGTTGAAAGGCTTCGACCACAATCCGCGTCTGACGATCAAACACGCCATTCAACGCAAGTCCATAGCCATACATCGAGAGCATTTTCTGCAACGCCAGAACCGCGTCACCACCATCGCCCTCTTGCAAAAATGTGCCGCCGGAAATTGCTTCAGGCTCAACCCAATGCCCTACCCCTGCCCGGTGCAACATGGCCCAATCAAACTTTTCGCCGGGATCAACCTTGCGGCCGGGTGCAACATCGGAATGGGCGAGAACCCGACGCGCGGCGATTCTATAACGGGAGATGATGTCTTGCGAGAGAGCGGTAACCGCTTCCATTTGTGCAGGTGGAAAATCCGGAAGCCCACCGCTGTGCCCCGCGTTCTGAATTTCAATGCCGACTGAGCACGAATTGATATCCGTCTCGCCCTGCCAATGCGAAACACCAGCGTGCCAGGCGCGCATGTCTTCGCTCACCATCTGGGTAATCACACCTTGCTCATCAACAAGATAATGACACGACACGCCGGACACAGTGTTGCACAACCACTCACAGGCGCGCTCACTGTCATCCATGCCAGTGTAGTGCAGGATCAACGTAGTAACGGCACCGCCATTTTTGCGCGGTTCAAAATTGGGTGACGGCATCAGACGCTTGGGCAAAGCAGTCCCGAACATCATGCTGATCACTTGAGCGAAGCCTCAATACGGTCAAATGCTTCATTGATCCGCGCCAGACGATCCGTCGCCACCTTCACCATTTCAGCAGGAAGACCGGCTGCAATTTGCTTGTCGGGATGGAACTCGCGCACCAACCGCCTGTGATGCGCTCGGATGTCTTTCAGCGACGCATCGGGATTCACACCCAAAATTTCGTAGGGGTCATCAGCGATATGCACATGCCGCGCGCGAATGCGGGCAAAGTCCTTGTCGCTAAACCCGAACAACTCGGCAATGCGCCCAAGATAAGTGAGCTCATCTTCATGAATTGCTCCATCCGCCTTGGCGATATGGAACAACCCGTCGAGCACATTTTCCAGCGTCTCAGCCTTGGCCTCGAAAAGCTCGGCTACCTGCTGAGCATAAGACTCAAACCCTGCCACATCTTGTTTGGCGAGATTGAACACCCGGTCCACCGCAGCGTGATCCTTGTCAGGCACTTGAAAGACTTCATTGAAAGCGTTCACTTCCTTGTCGGTCACCACACCATCAGCCTTGGCCATTTTCGCACCAAGCGCGATCATCCCAACAGTAAAGGCCAGCGATTTCTCAGGCGGCGTCGAAGCCCCGCGCAGCCGCTCAAAGCCATGCGCAATGGTAACGCCGACATCATGAAACAAATGGGAGAGCCTGGACCAAACCGTCATTGCACTGAGGCTAACGGATTCGCGAAAGGCTGCAAATGGAAGTTATCGCTTGCGCAGATAATACCCAATCCCGAAATGTGGTGTGTCGATATCATGACCGGCGGCCAGTCTGCGTTCGACGTGCCAGGCCCTGCTCCCGGTCCAGATGCCGGACCAGATCACCGGAATCATCGCCAAGGCCAGAAGCACGTAAAGCATCGTATCCGGCAGGCCCATCAATTGTGAAAACGCCCACACACCAGCCGCCAACGCAGCACCGACAAGCGAAAACGCCGAAAGCCCTGCCCCGATTGCAGCAAGTGCGCAGCCAAGCGGGCTGAAGGCCTGATTGCTGCCAGCAGGTGATGTTTCCGGGCGAATGATATCTTGATCCATGGCGCTCATATAGGCTGGCCATCAACGTCCGACAACCCCGTCTTACTTGCAATAATTCAATTCGCTGCGCCGCGGAGCCATATCGAAATGGAAATGGTCAGCGTGGTCGCGGTTCGAGCCAGGTCCAAGCACAGTCTTGAAGCGGCCACACGCATGTTTGCGGATCTGCTTCAGGAAGCTGGATTTGTAATAGTCACGTTCAAGAACCAGCACAGTACCATTGGAAAGCGTGAAGCCGGAAATATCCAGAGCATTGCCAGTGCCGTGTTCCGAAAGTTTGCGTGTTCCATTACGCGTGCGGCAAGAGAAACTCGAAGGCGTTTGAACACCGACAACCTTGGCACCATAGGCCTTTTTGGCTGCAGGCTGCACCACATTGGTGAGCCAGTCATGATAGGCACTTGCGACGGAACAATTCACCGTCGCAGGCTGGCTGAATGCAACACCAGCGACAGAGCGAATGTTCCACGCATCACGCACCGTGCAGCGTCCTTTGCCTTCTGTGCCGAGATACGAGGCATCGCCCACTTGATCAGGCCTGATGTTGCAGCCGACAGCAATGGCTGCAGGTGGCGGCGAATAAGCTTCATCCAGCGAAAGCTCGGGTCGCTTGTCACTGCTGCATGAGGCAAGCAAGAGCGCCAGCCCGACGACGATCCCCCAGCTAGCGCGCATCAGCTGCCAAGCGCCTTGATCAAGAGGCCAAAATCACCGTTTCGTTTGTTCAAGAATGTGGTGACTTCGCTTTTAAGCCCAGTGGTCAGCCAGAATCCCAAAATACTTGCGTCTCGCACACGGTAAGCACCGCCACGCCACACCAGTTTCCAACTGACTTTGAAAATCTGTCCATTCATCAAATAGACTTTGGAATTCACAATGACATCCTTGGACGAATCAACAGCGGCATCAATGATTTCAAACTTGGCAATCGTGTACTCGCGCGATTGAGCGGCCAGATATCGTGACATGAAAACCGCCACACCGCGCTGATAGCGCGCCTTTTGTGCGGCTGGCAATTTAGAGCCGTAATCACCCAAGGCATAATCGGCGATACTGCCAACATCACTATGTCTTTGGACGACACGCAGGAAAGACGCAGTGGTAGCACGGCGATGCGCATTCAGGAGGTCTGATCCCACCTTGGTCATGTAGGAAACAGACGGATGTTCAGTCGCCGCCAATACAGGTGCAGCTGTTACTGCAGTGCCAAAAAAAGCCAAGAGATTGCGTCGCGTGAACATGGTGATTTCCTCAACCGCCCCTTGTTGCGGCGATATGCTTAACAGATTCTAAACGCGCGATCACTTCCACCAGGTCTCAGCCTCTCGCAATTCCAAAAACAGCGGGCCAAAATCGCCTTTGGATTTCTTTAAAACGTCGCCAAAGCGCTGCTTCATCGCGATACCGAGCCAGACATTTTTGACTTTCACATCGGCAACACGGTAATTTCCGTCATTGCCCACCAGCCGCCAGTTCACCTGCTCGCCACCAAGACCCTTGCCCTTGATCGAACTTTGAACTGTCGTGAACTTGCCTTGGATGTTGGCCGATACGATCTCGACTGCCTCACCACGAAAATCCTTGGCGTACCAGGCAAACAATGCAGCCGCATAGTCAGTCACAAGATCGTAGAATTCATCGCGCTGGCCTGCTGGCAGTTTTTTCTGAAACGAACCCAAGGCAAAATTAGCAATGCCGCGCATGTTGACATGCTTTCCGAGCAACGATGCAAACTTGCCTCGTAAAACTTTCGGCGGCAGCCCACTTCCCGCAAGTCGCATCACCTCGCCAGTGACGTTTGCAACAAAAACTTCCGCCGCCGGTGTAGTTTGCGCCCAACTGGTCAACGGCATTATAGGGAGCGCCACCCCGGTGACTAACGCAAGAAAACTGCGGCGACCGAGCTTACTCATATCATTAAATTTTTTTTCCATGTCGCGCCCTGATTCAACTACCCCCAATTTCAGCAGAATTGTGGAGAAATCAAGTTGAACCTGAAAGGAGCTGCTGCGACACTTTTCTGCCAAAAACGAAAACAGGCTTTGCAAACCATATAAAGAAATGTTTATATAGATTCTGAAAGAGCAAAACCATGTCCCGTCCTGCAGAAAACCTCGACGAAATCCTGGAAGGCCTAAAAGCGGTCGCTGATATCTCGCGCCTGCGCCTGCTTTTCGCGCTGTCCCATGGCGAACTCAACGTAACCGAGCTCACGCAAGTTCTCGATCAGAGCCAGCCGCGCGTCAGCAGGCATTTGAAACTTCTCCTCGAAGCTGGATTGATCACCCGTCACAAGGAAGGCAACTGGGTACTTTTGCGGCTACGGGAAGAAGGCATGGGTGGTGTACTCGCCCGCGCCTTGATTTCCATGCTGCCCGTGAGTGACGGCGCCTTGGCAGGCGACCTTGCGCGACTCGAAAACATCCGCCAGCAGCGCACTGAAAAGGCTGCGAGTTACTTTGCCCAGAATGCCCCGCAGTGGGAAACCCTGCGCGCCCTTCACGTGCGCGAGGATGAAGTTGAAGAAAAAATGCTGCAGCTCGCCAAAGAACATGGCGCCCATCGCTTCAAGGCACTTGTCGATCTCGGCACTGGCACGGGTCGCATTCTCGAGCTGTTCGCACCACATGCCGACCAACTCACCGGGCTTGATCTGTCGCGCGAAATGCTGGCCCTCGCTCGCGCCAATTTGAACGATCGCACTATTCGCCACGCCCAAGTCCGCCAGGCCGATCTTTATGCTTTGCCCTTGCCCGATGGCACAGCAGATTTTGTCACCATCCACCAGGTTCTGCATTTCCTCGATGACCCCTTTGCCGCCTTGTTGGAGGCACGCAGGATACTGGCCAAAAACGGACAAATTCTCATTGTTGATTTTGCGCCGCATGAGCTTGAAGAGCTGCGTGAGCGCCACGCCCACCGCCGCCTTGGCATCGCCGCAGAGCAGATGATTTCGTGGCTCGATCGCGCCGGACTTGAGGCTACACGCCACGTGGTTTTGCCACCACCTTGGCTCAAAGACGGACAAGGCCTCACAGTTTCTCTGTGGCTTGTCAAATCTTCGATACAGGTCGAAAATCAACTTCAACTCAACTCTCAGCAATCGGTCACAACCCCATGAATCTAAAAGTTTCATTTGAGTTTTTTCCACCCAAGAACGAGACGGGTGAACAGGATTGGTGGACGACGGTAAAGCGGTTGGAGTCTATCTCGCCCGACTTCGTTTCCGTGACTTACGGCGCTGGCGGTTCAACCCGCGACCGAACCCTGAAAACCCTGTCACGATTGACCCGCGAAACCAGCCTGCGCACTGCAGGTCACCTCACCTGCGTTGATGCCTCGAAGGCGGAAGTGAACCAGGTCATTCGTGAATATTGGGAGGCAGGTGTACGTCATATCGTGGCTCTGCGCGGGGATCCGGCTTCAGGTGTAGGCACACGGTTTCAGCCACACCCCGACGGTTATCGAAACGCTGCTGATCTTGTGCGCGGCATTCGTGAAATCGCAGCTTTTGACGTATCCGTCTCAGCCTATCCAGAACGCCATCCGGAGAGTGTATCAATCGAGGAAGACTTGGCTTTTATGGCCGACAAGGCCGAACACGGCGCGACCCGCGCCCTATCACAATTCTTTTTCCACAATGCGTTTTACCTCAGGCTTCGTGACCGGATTGCAGCGCGTGGCATCAAGATCAACTTGGTACCCGGCATCCTGCCAATCACCAATTTTGCCCGTGTTTCAGAATTTGCAGGCAAGTGCGGCGCGCACATCCCGCCAGAACTTGCCCAACGGTTTGCCGGGCTGGAAGACGACCACCAGACCCGCAACATGGTGGCAGCCATCGTGGCGGCTGAACAGGTCCAGGCCCTGCAACGTGAAGGGGTTACCGATTTCCACTTTTACACATTGAATCGCGCTGATTTGGTCTATGCGATCTGCCGTCAACTGGGCCTCGGCAGCCCTGCAAACGCCCTCAACGCTGCCTGACATTGGCCTCGTTGAATTTTTTTATGGGGGACCACCGTTAACCACGCTGATCTGCGAATTGCTCACACGACGTGGTGACCCTTCAGCCGATTCGTCGATTGAACCCATGCTGCAGCCCAGCAAATTCCTTAATAAATCGTAAATTCTGTTGACACTGGTTCGCACGAGTTGCATCTTGACGCCCTAACTTGGGATTGCAAGGGGAGTACCATTGAATGAGTAGGAACCAGGTCGTTGAACGTCTCGACAAGATGGTCGCAGCACGTCAAATAGAGCAAGCTGCAAAATATTTTAATGAGAACTCGGCTGGAAACACGAACTCGCGCGCTGCGACCATGTTCGCCTATGCTGGTTCAACACAGCCAGGCAAATTGCTCAGCCGTCATTTCGATGGTGACGTGTCGATTTCCGAATTCGAGATGCCGCTGCACTCGGCCGACGGCACAACGACCATGTCCCACGGCATCCTGCGCCGCAAGTGGAAGGGTGATCGCATCGAAGAAGAGCGCTTCTACGTAAGCGGTATGGAATCCCACCTTGCAATGCAGACCCAGCTCCTCGGCGTCGTCGCCGGCGAAACCAACTATCATCGCGAAGTCCCGGTTGATATCACGGTAGAGCGCACAGTCGCTGTACCGCGTGTTCGCGAAAAGATCGTCGAAGTCGAGGTCGAAGTCGAGCGCATCGTCACCATCATGAAGCCTGTTGAAAAGCTGATTGAGCGTATCGTTGAAGTACCGGTCGAAGTCGAAAAACTCGTCCACATCATGAAGCCCGTCGAACGCATCATCGAAAAGATCGTCGAAGTGCCTTTTGATGTCGAACGCATCGTCGAAGTGATCAAGCCAATCGAAAAACTGATTGAGCGCATTGTCGAAGTTGAAGTGCCAATTGAACGCGTCACTCGCGTCCTGAAGCCAGTCGAGCGCATCGTCGAGATCATCGAAGAAGTGGAAGTCACGGTCGAAAAGATCATCCAGAAGATCCGCCCTGTTGAAGTCGTCCGCGAAGTATTCGTCGATGTGCCATATGAGCGTATCATTGAGCGCGTGCGCCCAATCGAAACCGTTGTGGAGCAGATTGTTGATGTTCCATATGATCGCATTGTCGAACGTGTTCGCCCGATTGAGAATGTCATCGAACAGATCGTAGACGTGCCCTACGATCGCATTGTCGAGCGCGTCCGCCCTGTCGAGAGTGTTGTAGAACACATCGTCGACGTCCCGTATGACCGGATCGTTGAACGCGTGCGTCCAGTAGAAACAGTTGTGGAGCAAATCGTAGATGTTCCTTACGACCGTATCGTTGAGCGCGTCCGCCCTATCGAGAGCGTCGTCGAACAGATCGTTGATGTTCCTTATGACCGTATTGTTGAGCGGGTTCGCCCAATCGAGAACGTTGTCGAGCAGATCGTTGACGTGCCTTACGACCGCATCGTTGAGCGTGTCCGCCCCATTGAAAACATTGTCGAACGTGTCGTTGATGTGCCTTACGACCGCATCGTTGAGCGAGTTCGCCCGATTGAATCAGTCGTCGAGCAGATCGTCGATGTGCCTTACGACCGCATTGTTGAACGCGTCCGCCCAATCGAGAATGTCGTCGAGCAGATCGTTGACGTACCTTACGACCGCATCGTTGAGCGCGTCCGCCCCATCGAGAATGTTGTCGAGCGCGTTGTAGATGTTCCTTACGACCGTATCGTTGAGCGCGTCCGCCCTATCGAGAGCGTCGTCGAACAGATCGTTGATGTTCCTTATGACCGTATTGTTGAGCGGGTTCGCCCTATCGAGAACGTTGTCGAACAGATCGTTGATGTGCCTTACGACCGGATCGTCGAGCGGGTTCGCCCAATTGAAAACGTTGTCGAGCGCGTTGTTGACGTTCCTTACGACCGGATCGTCGAGCGCGTCCGCCCAATCGAGAGCGTCGTCGAACAGATCGTTGATGTTCCTTATGACCGTATCGTTGAGCGTGTTCGCCCTATCGAGAACGTTGTCGAACAGATCGTTGACGTTCCTTACGACCGGATCGTCGAGCGTGTCCGCCCAATCGAGAACGTCGTCGAACGCGTTGTTGACGTTCCTTACGACCGCATCGTTGAGCGCGTCCGCCCAATCGAGAGCGTCGTCGAACAGATCGTTGATGTTCCTTATGACCGTATCGTTGAGCGGGTTCGCCCTATCGAGAACGTTGTCGAACAGATCGTTGAAGTTCCTTACGACCGGATCGTCGAGCGTGTCCGCCCAATCGAGAACGTTGTCGAGCGCGTTGTAGACGTGCCTTACGACCGCATCGTTGAGCGTGTTCGTCCAATCGAGAGCGTTGTCGAGCAGATCGTAGACGTTCCGTACGACCGCATCGTTGAGCGGGTTCGCCCCATCGAGAATGTTGTCGAGCAAGTTGTTGACGTGCCCTACGACCGGATCGTCGAGCGGGTTCGCCCAATTGAAAACGTTGTCGAGCGCGTTGTTGACGTTCCTTACGACCGGATCGTCGAGCGCGTCCGCCCAATCGAGAGCGTCGTCGAACAGATCGTTGATGTTCCTTATGACCGTATCGTTGAGCGTGTTCGCCCTATCGAGAACGTTGTCGAACAGATCGTTGACGTTCCTTACGACCGGATCGTCGAGCGTGTCCGCCCAATCGAGAACGTCGTCGAACGCGTTGTTGACGTTCCTTACGACCGCATCGTTGAGCGTGTTCGTCCAATTGAGAGCGTTGTCGAGCAGATCGTAGACGTTCCTTATGACCGTATCGTTGAGCGGGTTCGCCCCATCGAGAATGTTGTCGAACAGATCGTTGACGTTCCTTACGACCGGATCGTCGAGCGGGTTCGCCCAATCGAGAACGTTGTCGAGCGCGTTGTAGACGTGCCTTACGACCGCATCGTTGAGCGTGTTCGTCCAATCGAGAGCGTTGTCGAGCAGATCGTAGACGTTCCGTACGACCGGATCGTTGAGCGAGTTCGCCCCATCGAGAACGTTGTCGAGCAGATCGTTGATGTGCCTTACGACCGCATCGTTGAGCGTGTCCGACCAGTTGAAAACGTCGTCGAGCGCGTTGTAGATGTGCCTTACGACCGCATTGTCGAGCGCGTTCGCCCGATTGAAAACGTTGTCGAGCGTGTTGTCGATGTCGCTTATGACAGGATCGTCGAACGAGTTCGCCCCATCGAGAACGTGATTGAGCAAATCGTTGATGTGCCATACGACCGGATCATCGAGCGTGTTCGCCCGATTGAGAACGTTGTCGAGCGTGTTGTCGATGTTCCTTATGACCGTATCATTGAGCGTGTGCGCCCGATTGAAAATCTCATCGAGCACCATGTTGATGTGCCAGTCGAGCGTGTGATTGAGCGCGTCCGTCCAATCGAAAACATTGTCGAGCGTACTGTTGATGTCACAGTTGATCGTATTGTCGAGCGGGTTCGCCCTGTTGAGAACGTCGTCGAAGTTCGCGTTGACGTGCCGGTGGATCGTGTGATCGAACGCGTGCGCCCAGTCGAGAACATTGTCGAACGTTTCGTTGATGTCAGTGTTGAACGCATCGTTGAGCGCGTTCGCCCAGTTGAAAACCTCGTTGAGCGCACCGTTGATATTCCGATTGACCGCATTGTCGAAAAAGTGCGTCCGATTGAGAACATCGTCGAACGCTATGTTGATGTGAACGTCGAACGAATTGTCGAACGTGTCCGCCCCATCGAGAACATCGTGGAGCGCACAATTGACGTGCAGTTGGATCGTATTGTCGAGAAGGTTCGCCCAATCGAAAATATTGTCGAACGCACAATTGATGTGCCCTACGACCGTATCATTGAGCGCGTGCGTCCGATCGAAAACATCGTCGAACGCTACATTGATCAACCATATGACCGCATCATCGAGCGTATTCGTCCTGTCGAAAACATCGTGGAGCGTTTCGTTGATGTGCAGATCGACCGTATCGTCGAGCGCATTCGCCCGGTAGAAAATCTGGTCGAGCGTCAAGTCGATGTGAACGTCGAACGCGTCGTTGAACGTGTCCGCCCTGTGCAGACGCTTGTTGAGCGTTACTTCGAACCATCAACCATAAGCGAGGTTCCTGTGGTCACTGAAGAAGTGGTCCTCGAAACCCGCCCGGTTGAATCACGTGTCGTCGAAACGCGCGTCGGCGAAATTCGCGGTGGTAGTGAAATTCGTGGCGGCGGTGAAGTGCGCACCAACGGTCGTACTGAAGGCCGCCGCGCCCAACGCGACGACCTGAAATTGATCGAAGGCATTGGCCCGAAGATTGAGGAACTGTTCCACGCCAAGGGTATCTACACCTTTACCCAGCTCGCCGAACTTGAAGTGCGCTGGATCAGGAACATGTTGCGCGAAGCAGGCCCACGCTTTGCGATCCATGATCCTGCAACTTGGCCACGTCAGTCCCGCATGGCTGCTACTGGCAGCTGGGACGACCTCAAGCGCTATCAGGTTGAACTGACGGCCGGCCGTTCGAACTAACCTAACCATTGCCGCCAGGGTGAAAGCCCTGGCGGCATTTTTACGTCTGGCTGTGCCAACGGGCTCGCAATGCATAGTACGTATCGGATGCGAAGGATTGCGGGGTTGGAGCTGCCAAAACATTTGGTCCCAAGTTTTCGGTATTGAAACGCCCAAAGGAAATCGCCATGAAATTTCATCGCACCGTCAATGCGCTACTCAATGCGCAGCTTGCCATTCCTGATAACAGTGCAAAAGGTGTAACGAGCACCTTCAATTGCCGCCTGCCAGGTAAAATCAACTCTGCCAAACTGACGGTTGATGTGCAGCACCCGAACATCGGAGATTTGCAACTCAACTTGATCGCTCCCTCGGGCACAATCGTCCAACTGCACAATCGTACAGGCGAGCGCCAGACCAATCTATCCCATACCTATACCGCCGACGCGCTGCGGGCTATCATCGGCCAGGAAAGCGAAGGCAATTGGGGACTTCAGGTGATTGATTTTGCCGCCCGCGATCGCGGCTCTCTCAAATCATGGCGCATTGAACTCGACCTGAGTCGCGACGTTGCTAACGCCGGCTACCACATGAAAGAAGCGAACTTGCCAATCAATTCGCGCGATGGTCGTGGCGCCGCCGTGGCCATTACCGTTCCGCCTCCAGGTCGCAATGCCGCGATCAACAGCCAAAACATGCGTGTCCATATCGATCTGGATCGCACCTTCATCACCGATTGCGATATCAAGTTGCAAACGCCATGGGGCAAAACCATTTCTCTCAACACGCGTGACGGCTGGACGAAGCGAGGTGTTCGGTGGACCCTGTCGGGTGCTCGTGTTCCCGAGCTCGCCAACCAGAATCTGGGCGGCGAATACGTCCTCAGTGTTAATGGCGCAAACACCAAAGAAGGCGGCACATTGACGCGCGCTGCCATCGAATTCGTCCATGAATCCGATCTGGCGCGCGTTGGTACGCTTGACTCAACGGCAGTGACTTCACTCGCCCGTGCAGGCGTCAACACCCGCGCTGCCTTGGGTGCAGCAGTGCCGCTGGAGATCAGCTCGATCCTCGCCCTGCGCCGTCACGAAAATTCAGTGCCACTCGCCCACAAGCTGGTGCCCAACCGCGCTACAGCGTAATTGACCCAATGATGCACAGTGCCAGCCATCCCCGATGGCTGGCGTTCCTCATTCTGAGAAGACGGATCAATTCAGTGCCGCCAGCAACATATCTGTGAAAGCTGCATTGTCTTCAAGTTGGGGCATGTGCCCGACATCATGCAAGACCGATATTGGAACATTCCCGAAAAGCGCCGCGAGCTTTTGTCCTTCGTCCAATTTCACAATCTTGTCCTTGTCGCCCCAGATCAGTGCGATTGGCATTTTCAGACCAGCAATTTTTCCTGAATTTGCACTCTGGGCAAAGCCGGGCCCTTGAACAAACTGCTGCAACCAAACGGCCATCGCTTCCGTGTTGCCCGACAGCGTCATCGGTCTTTGCAATATCTCGACGTGCCGCGCTGAAAGGTTTGCTTTGCGATGCATAAATCGCTTCGTCAAAAAGCCAGTCATCAAGGGATTGGTGATGGTGGCTGATACCAACATTTCAACGATGAAATTCGACCGCATGAAAAAGGGAATGGCTCTTTCAGATTTTGGACCCTCATCAAAAGCGCCCGTCACAGGACATACGAGCACAAGTTTTTGGTAAAGATCTGGCCTTGTCATCGCTGCTTCAAGAGCAACACCACCGCCAAAAGAGTGGCCCACAAGAATGGCATCCGACAGTTTCAGGGCAGCAACCGCCTGATTGACATTCGCTGCTACAGCCTCTCGTGAAAAGTTCTGCTCCACTCGATCAGAAAAACCAAACGGGGGCTGGTCGACCGCATAGACACGATAGCCCCTCGCCGCCAACTTCTCTGCGGTTTCACTCCAAAGCCCGCCCCATGCGGCCATGCCATGTGTGAACACGATCGCCTTTCCATCTGGCGGCCCCCAAACAGAAACATGCATATTGCCAGAAACAGCTTCGACAAATTGCCCATTGGCAGGTGACAAGTCTGTTGCCGACGCTTGTTCGCGCCAGTGAGCCATGCTCCTGAACAGCCCCAAAACAACCAACGATATAACCACCAAAAAAACGATGGCGCGCCAAACATTTATCAATAGCGACTTCATGGATGCACAACCTCAAGAATCATCTAACAAGAGAGTACGTATTAGGTTGACCTTTGATCTGTGGCGAGGCGCATTTGAAAAGCTGGAAGAGGCGAAGCTTGTTGATGGGTGGATCGGCACTCGCTGGCGGCTTGGCCGTCCGCAGCCTCTACGAAACCAAAATCCCATTCGGTCAAAGTTTCCCTTCACCAGAAAACGTCGCAAATTCAAAGATGATCTTGAATGACGCGGCCGAACTTTCGCCCACTGCTGTCGCCGAGCATATCGTTGTGACAGACCCGCCAGCCACAGCCAACGCACAAATTTTGAATGGTATTGCTGCAGCAAAATCGCGTGGCCGACCGCTCGTCGTCCACGCCGCTCGCCACTCCATGGGCGGACAAAGCCTTGCCAATGATGGATCGATTTTCACACTTGATCAGGATTGGATTGAAACCGACAAATCAAACTCCACTTACCGGGTTGCCGCTGGCATGCGGTGGAGCAAGGTGATCGCAGCGCTCGACAAGATCGGCCTTTCACCAAAGGTCATGCAGTCCAACAATGATTTTGGCGTGGCTTCAACATTCAGCGTCAACGCGCATGGCTGGCCCGTGACCTATAGCGGCGGCGGAACAACTGCGCGCAGTGTAAAAATGCTGCTTGCAAGCGGCGAAGCTGTGACATGCTCCCGCACGGAAAATCCGAAACTCTTTGCTGCAGCACTTGGCGGCTACGGTCTGCTTGGCGCCATTACCGAACTCGAAATGGAAGCCAAACCCAATCTCCGATTGGCCCCAACGTTTCAAACCATGCCCGCAAGCGAACTCGGCCTCGCGTTCGAGAAAGCATTGCGCGACGACGCAACAATCGACATGGCATACGGACGACTGAACATTTCCATCAATGGGTTTTTCGACGAAGCCCTTCTCATCACTTACCGCCCCGCCGCAGATCAATCGAACCTTCCAGCCGCAAGCAGTTCAGGCTTTATCAGCAAGATCTCGCGCGATATTTTCAGGCAACAGGTCGGTTCGGATCGGTGGAAAGCGTTTCGCTGGAACATCGAAACCTATGTGAACCAGATTGTGAGCGCAGGCGAGGTGACGCGAAACTCGCTGCTCAATGAACCCGTGATCACGTTGGACGACAGAGATCCAACACGCACAGATATCCTGCACGAATACTTTATCGCGCCAGACCGTTGGGCAGACTTCGTGGAGATTTGTCAACGCGTGATCCCCTCCTCATTCCAGGAACTGCTCAATGTGACGCTGCGCTTCGTTGATACCGACAAGGACAGTTTGCTCGCCTATGCAACGGTGCCACGCATCGCTGCCGTGATGTTGTTCAGTCAGGAAAAATCTGTCCGCGCAGAAGCCGACATGGCGCGCATGACCATGGAACTGATCGAAGGCGTATTGGGTGTTGGCGGCTCCTACTATTTGCCATATCGGCCCCATGCAAGTGTCGCACAATTCAAGTCGGCCTATCCACGTGTCGGCGAATTTATCGCGGCCAAGCTTGAATTGGATCCCGGGCTGTTGTTCCGCAATGGTTTGTGGGAAAATTACTTGTCAAAAATCACATAGGCCAAAATTAAACAGGCCAAAATCAAACAGGATTGCCATGACACTGCTCCGCTGGATCGCTTTGGATTACACTGTATCACTTGGGTTTGCAGCCCTGCTGAATTACATCCCCGGTCTCACGGACGACCAAGGACGATCTTTTGGCATTTTCGCACTGGATGCTTTCGATGATCTCCTGCATGTGGCATCGGCCACCTGGGCAGCGATTGCCGCCTGGTTGGGACATCGCGCATCAAAGCTGTTTTTGCGCTGGTTCGGCGCACTCTATTTGCTGGATGGCTTGATGGGGTTGGCAATCGGCTCAGGCTATCTCGACCTCGGCATTGTGAAGTATGGCATTCAAGACCTCGATTTCATGTTCAAGATTTTTGCCAATACTCCGCATATCGGGCTTGGTGGATTTGCCCTTTTTGCTTCGCACTTTTTGGACAGGTCAAAATAAATGAAGCGCCTATTGCAGCTGGCCAAATGGTTGGCACTTGGACTGCTCGCACTTCTCGCAACATTGCTTATGCCAATTGGATATGTCGAGGTCTTCTGCAAAGGCGGTGATACAGCGGAGCCTTATCAACCGATGATTACGGAACCCGCCCGCCAACGCAAAGAGGCCAACTCATATCTCACCTACCCGGAGTGGCACATCGTTTACGCCTATGAAGGACTGGCCGAAGTGCTACGCGACCGCGATGAACATGAATTCTCTTATGCCAAGTCAGTGGGCGGATTCTGGTCGTCCTATTGCGCATTGAATCGCGTTGCAGCCAAACACGGTGGTGCCGACTGGAACACACGCCAAACCGCTTACGTGATTGGCGCGTCATTCACTTTCGAAATGCTGATGAAGGCACTCTACGAGGAAACTATTGGTCGTGTAACGGCTGCTTTGCGCGGCCCGCTCAAGACACCCCAAGATGAGATCGCACGCGACATGGCACAAGACTATGCGGCCTTCCTCAATCAAACGCCTTGGTATCAGTATGATTTTGAAAACGCGCAGAAGGATTTGCAGAACGCGCCCATCACCAATGTAGTGCGCGGATACGAACGCCGCTTGGGACTTGGTGGCGAGTGGTGGGCTAAGGCAAAATACGCTGGCGTAATTGCCAATGCTGTTGAGGCTACAGGCGTCGCTCAACTCAACATTTACAGCATAGTTGCTGACATCAGCGAAGACCAACTCAAATCGATCAAAGATGTGAAGCTGGTTGCGCCAAGTGCAAATGGATTTCTGATCGAGACGCCACGCTATGCTCGTTTCACCGAAATTCTAGGTGAGGTATTTTCGCAGGGCGGAAAGGTTTTGGAAATCGCTGGCAACGACGATATTCTGGTGACCGCAGTTGGCAATAACCAAACTCCGTTACCAACCGATGCCGTGATCCTGTCCGATGTGGCGCGTGATGGTTTTGCTGATCGACGATTGTTGTTGTCAACCAAAGTCAATCAGCTGCACGTGCTGTTCTCGGCAATGAAACAAGGCCCCCTCACCCTTGAACATGTTTATGATTATTAAACCCATGGTGAAGTTGCACGAGAGCTGGTTCCAGCCACTGCAAAAGGAATTTGAAGCGCCTTACATGGTGGCGCTCAAGAGTTTTCTTGTCACCGAACGCGAAGCTGGCAAGACAATTTATCCCCGCCCCAGTGAATGGTTTCATGCTCTTGATGCCACACCACTTGATCAGGTGCGCGTGGTGATCCTCGGCCAGGATCCCTACCACGGCGAGGGTCAGGCCCACGGCTTGTGTTTCTCAGTACGCGAAAGCGTTCGACCACCGCCATCGCTTGTCAACATCTTCAAGGAATTGAAGTCGGATCTCGGGATCGATCCACCCAGCCACGGCAATCTCGAACCCTGGGCCAGACAAGGTGTCTTGCTGCTCAACAGCGTGCTGACCGTGGAAGCCAACCGCGCAGCATCCCACGCAGGCAAAGGCTGGGAGAAATTCACCGACGCCGTGATCCGCGAAATCAACGCCCTGCCCCATCCTGTCGTTTTCATTTTATGGGGTAACTATGCCCAGAAAAAAGCTGCCTTTGTAGACAGCAACCGTCACCACATCATCAAATCCGTCCACCCCTCCCCCTTGTCAGCGCACAATGGGTTTTTCGGATCAAGACCGTTTTCGAAAGCGAATGCGTTTCTGCGCGAGCAAGGGCAATTAGAAATAAATTGGTGCAGTTGAAGTCACCCCAGCCGGGCAGCAAAATTCCGATAGATATGCAAGCCCGCGTCACCGGATTTTTCAGGATGGAACTGACATCCAAAAATGTTCTCGCGTTCAATTGCACAGCAGAACGTCGCCCCGCAATAATCAGCTTCAGCCAGCGGATCAGCTGAACTCGCAGGAGCAGCATAAAACGAATGTACGAAATACATCGAAGATCCTGGCTCAACCCCGTCAAATAAAGTGCCTGACCAAACTGCACTTTTGCAAGGAGGCACGATTGGCAACCAGGAAATATTTGGCGCCCGTATGACGCCCTTGTGCCCGCTGGCGCGCACAGCAGCTTCAAGCGGTTCAACCGATCCACCAATGAGGGCCAAGCCTGCAGTCAATTCCATTTCATTGCTATGCTCGAACAACAACTGAAAGCCGAGACAGATGCCAAGGATCGGTCGTCCAGAATTTACCACATGTTTGACGACGTGTGTGACCTTGAGACTGTCAAGCCTGCGCATCGCATGCGCAAACGCCCCAACACCCGGCAGAATGATTGCATCAGCTGATGCAATCATTGCAGCATCATCGGTAACAACGGCTTCCATGCCAACATGGCGACAGGCTTGATTGACGCTGTAGAGATTACCAACACCGTAATCAATAATCGCAACGCGCTTGGTCATGCAGCAGTTCTGCTTTTGGGGACGCGAACACCAAATCCGGCCTCGCGCAATGCAATTTTAATGGATGCAATAGTGGTGGGTTGCACGCGCGAGAAAGATCGCGCCTCTGCAAGAACGGAAAATTCTCCCGCAGCACCAAATGCAAAACCAGATTTCTCGAGCTCGCTTGCAACGCCATAGTGAAGAATTGACGCGACACCGACAGCGCAGATATCGGCGCCTAATGTAGTTGCCACAATATCGCTCGGGCTACCGGCACCGCCACTTGCAACAACAGGAACCGACACGGCACTTGCCACTGCAGAGCACAGATATTGATCATAACCCTTGGTCGTCCCTTCCCGATCAATTGAAGTCACGATAATCTCTCCACAGCCCCGCGCCTGTGCTTCCTTCGCCCATTCCACAGCAGTGCGGTGGGTCGGCTCACGACCATTCTCAGTCCACACTGACCAATTGCCATTCTTGCTGGCCTTGGCATCAATGTGAACGACAACTGTGGACGATCCATAGCGCTCGGCAGCTTGCGAAATGAATTCCGGATTGGCTACGGCAGCCGTGTTGATTGCGATCTTGTCAGCTCCCGAGCGCAACGCGGCCGCAATATCATCAAGGGTCCTGATTCCACCGCCAACAGTCAACGGGATGAAAACATCTCGTGCCGTGTCGGCAACTACATCAAGCAGGCTATTACGACCATAGAGACTGGCAACGGCATCCATGAACAAAAGCTCATCAGCCCCTTCGGCAGCGTAGCGATGCGCATAAAAAGAGGGATCACCCAACACGCGCAAGCCTTCAAGGTGAATGCCCTTGACGAGGTTCTTGCCCTTGACATCAAGTCGCGGGATGACCCGTAATGGCGGACGTACTGTCACTTTCCAACACTCACGTTGTTGGATGCTTGAGCACCCAATCATTGCCTTTCTTGTCCCAGAGATGAGGCGAACGCGCACCATCAATCACCGCCCAATACTTGTCTTCGTCAATGCCTGCATAATGCAAGAAATCTGCGAAGTATTTCTTTGGAAACTCTCCGTCGTACTTGCGGCATAGGGCCACCGCCTCGTCCCTTGTGATATGGCCATCACGAATATCACGACAGGCATCATTCATCGCGCGACCCTGTCCGAATTTCGCAAACATCGTGAAGTAGTGCTGACCGTCAACACGATCATCAAGGCTGGAGAATTTTGTATATGTCCCTTCGCTGCGCCCATCCGGATTGGGTTCGAACGCCGCATGTTCCTTGGCGTAGTAGAAATTGAACTGTGGAGACCACGGCAAATAATAGCTCATGTAGTGAACTTCCATTTTTGCTTTCTCAACATCTTCACGTAGCAGAGGAACGTACGGATTCATCTCTTTCATATCGACGCCGTGCCTGGGCATCTCGTCAATGTGAACACCACCAAAATAAAGCTTGCGATCATCCGCCGACTCTCGCGTGAAATGCTTGATGTCCATTAGCGGCGAGAAATTCTCGTCCATCACATTATGGCATTCAGCCTGATTTTCACCGTAAAAAATCAAAGGTACATCATACTGCAAAGCCGCGCGTGGCGCTGCAATTTTCTGGCCAAGAATGAAAGGTTGAAACGGATTGACTAGGTTCAAAAACGCAAGCCGCGTCATGATTGCGTGCGCCTTGGGGTTCGGCGTTACCAGAATATTGTCAAAGCCCGCGCGCAACCAATTCTGAAAATTTTGCCAGCCTATGTCGGTATAGATATGCGGCGCCCAAGTTACCGTCAGCGGGTTCATGCCATATTTGAACTTGAGCACATGCGCGACATAGATCGAATCCTTGCCACCCGACCCAGGCACAATTACATCGTAGCGCCCATCACTGCGGCGATACTTGTCGAGAAGATCTATAAGCGCACGTTCACGCTCAGCCCAATCTATCTTCGTCGTCTTGTACTCAGCATAGTGACAAGCATCACAAATCCCATCCGCCCCAAACGAAGCGGTCTTGATATCAGTCGTCGTCTTGCGAAACTCCGGCGAAGTCGAGGGCCGCTGGTTCGACATGACGCAACGCTTGCAGAAGATAACGTGTTCGGGAAGGCTGTGGAGAGTGTTCAAGATGTTTTACCAAAGAGGGTGAATTCGATTCGAAGCTAGGCCAAGCGTTAGGTGTAGTAACGCTTGTAGTTGTACGTTTTCTTGCGCACCTTCCACAAGAATTTCAGATTGTCTTTTGTGAAGACTAGCTTGGTTACCCAGTTTCGAGGTTTGACGAAACCGCTCCAGGCTGTGCCTCGGAGAGTTTCTTCAAAGTACTTCCGGTACACCTCAAACATGGCAGGGGAATTGTCGTGCCATGGCTTGGTTTTGCCGGCAAAGTGCACCAAATTCAATTGGGGCAGAATTGGCCACATAAATGGGTCAGCATTCCAACTCGGATCAATCGCTGTAAAATTTCCGTTGAAACCAACGCTCAATGCATCTTGATCGAGATAATGGAAGTTCTTGCCATTCTGCAGAGCAGTCCGCGACTTCTCGAGAAATCCACCAGCTAGTGTTTTTTGCCAGTCAAAGAGTAGCAGGGAGGCTGCAATCATGTTTGCACCATCTGAGATACCCAGCATTTTGGCTCTATCTTGTATGTGTTTGGGTCCACGCTTTGAAACGTCAACCATCGCACCCATAGGAGTTGCCCCCAAGTCCATTGTAATGAGTTCACTGGGGTCGGCGTGCAAGTAAACATCAGTGTCCAAGTACAATACTCTTTCATAGTGAACTGGCAAAAGTTGATCGAGGAAAAGCCTAGTGAGGGTCGCTAGGCCAAATCGTCTCAAAACGTGGTTCTCGAATTTTTGCTGATTATGATCTACGAGATGAATCCGGACCTCTTTGCTTGCTGCAAAATCCGAAACGCCGTCCCTATTTGCCTTATCCAAATTCACGCCTACAAGAATTAAGTCCACCTGCTCATGCGTCACCTCATGGACATTCAACAGAACGCAGCACGCTGCGGGAACCATCTTCGAATCAGCACAAACAACTACGGCAAATTTATTCATTTCAATCTGGTCCTAAATATTTCAATAACATCAGGCATCGTTCCACCTGAAAAGCGATTTGCTTCAAATCATCAAATTCTATAGTTCTCGAACAAAATTGTAACTAGCAAGAAAATCAAATGAAAATTGGCATATTCAAATATTCACTGTCACGCAACCTTGGCGACGAAGTTCAAGCACTTGCAGTCGCGCAACATGTAGAGGAAAGCCAGATCCAGCACATTGACCGTGACCACATGAATTCCTACGACGGTGAGAAGTGCGTTGTCGTCATGAATGGGTGGTTCAGCGCAAGGCCTGAAAACTTTCCACCATCAGAGAAGATCACACCAGTCTTTTTTGGATTTCACATGATTGATCACGCCGTAAAACACTATCGACAGCATGTTGAATATTTCAAGAAGCACGAGCCAATCGGGTGTAGAGACGAAGGTACTGCTGCCATTCTGAAGTCTTGGGGGGTGAACTCATACTTCAGCGGTTGCGCCACAATGACCTTTCCGAAACGGAAAGCAAACGAGAATGCGAACCAAGTATTCGCAATGGACGTGAGCAAAAAACTATTTGCAAAGTCACTACGACGTTCCCTACAAATCGGCACACAAGATGCACCCACAGCGCTTATCAAGACTGAAACAAAGTTTGATCTGACACGGGAGCTATTGGCGCTCTATCGTGAGCGGGCAGCACTCGTTGTGACTTCCCGCATACATTGCGCGATGCCTTGTGCTGCTTTTGGAATTCCAGTCCTCTATGTTGGTCCAAAAGAACGCAGAACTGCGGTTATCGAATTCCTTGGCATACCGACATTCAAGCCAAACTGGTTCAGGAAGATCGGAGCCAAGAATTTTCCATCGATTTCGGTTGATATGGAGCAAAAGAAGTCCAATATCTCTGCCGACCTGCGTTCGCGACTTCGTGAGAAGGGTATCGCGCTAAAAGAGACTGCGTTTTGACATGAAGATTGTCCGCAAAATCCGACGTATTTCCCGTTGGCTGGCGGGAAGACAGGTTTCTCCCCTAGTGCGTGAAATCAAACAAGATGGCCTAACTTATTTGTCTAATCGGAAGCTTCTCAACATCGAGAGATGCCTTTCCGACTTAAACGCCAAAGGCATAGCGGGCGACATACTCGAATTTGGCGTCGCACTTGGCGGGAGCGGAATTATATTGGCGCGCCAAATGGGAGACAAAAGGCGATACTACGGGTTTGACGTATTTGGAATGATCCCGCCTCCCAATAGCAATGTTGACAGTATTGGGAGCCTCAAAAGATACGAAGAGATTATTTCTGGCAAAAGCAAAGGGATTGCAGGTAAACCGTATTATGGATACGAGAAGAACCTTTTGGACAAAGTCAGACTCGCATTCCACACTTATGGCTTAGAAAACGGTGAGCAAATCAGGCTTGTCGAAGGCCTGTTTGAAGAGACCTGGCCCATAGTTGCAAACGGAATAACTGGCGTTGCGCTAATTCACATCGACTGTGACTGGCACGATCCTGTAGCATTTTGTCTTCAGAGTTCAACAGATAAACTGGCAACTGGCGGCTATATTGTAGTTGATGACTATTACGATTACGAAGGTGCGCGTAAAGCCGTCGACGAATTCTTGGAACGCAACAATCAATTTGCCATTGCAAAGAATTCTGAGAACCTGATTATTATAAAACACGGTTGATCATCCAACCGTGACAACTTGAACTGATCCAAATAATTTTAACACTACAACGGTAATTTTCAGGTCACACACGCGATGAACAATTTTTTTTCCCGACTGTTCAAAACACGCAAGCAGCTCGCATCGGACGATGAGATCAATTTGAGAAAGCAGTCGATTGACCAAGGTAGGACTCATACCGAACGTTGGGCGCAGTCCAGTGCGTTTGAGAAAAACTGGTCTGGACGGGCTGTCTTGGCTGCTAGAATGATTGCAGATCATAGGCGTGTTTGTGATATCGGCTGCGGGATGCAGGATCTACGCAAAGAACTCGAGAAAGACGTACTTTATCTGCCAATGGACATTGTGAAGCGAACTGAAGACACTTTGGAGTGTGAGATAAATTCTGGTTATTTGCCGTTAGATTATATCCGCAATGCCGATGTTGTAACCATTCTGGGTGTGATTGAGTATGACCTTGCCCCAAACTTCTATCCAGCTTTGAGTTCGCTCCGGCGGTTAATTATGCCCTGTTGGGCTGGTTGTGCAATGGCCTTGGGCGCGTAGACATCAAGTATCGCAGCGTCCAAGGCCATTGCTTGTTTGGACGTTGCAGATTTGGCGAACTCGGATGGCGTGAGCCAGCCGAGCCCTGAGTGCGGGCGGTGATGGTTGTAATCGTTTTTCCATGTGGCCAGTTCAACGCGGGCCTGATGCAGTGTTGTGAAGGCTGTGGCATTGAGTTGCTCGTCGCGCAGCTTGCCGTTGAAGCTTTCTATAAAGCCGTTCTGTTGTGGCTTGCCAGGCGCAATATAATGCCACTGCACACGCGTTTCATCAGCCCAGCCTAAAATGGCATTGCTGGTAAACTCGGTTCCATTGTCACTGACAATCATTTTTGGTGATCCCCGCTGTGTAATAATGTGGTGAAGCTCGCGAGCCACACGCAGGCCCGACAAGGACGTGTCAGCGACCAAGGCAAGGCATTCTCGCGTGCAATCATCAATCACGGTGAGCACCCTAAACCTGCGCCCATCGGTCATTTGATCTGAGACAAAATCAAGGCTCCAGCGCTGATTAGGCAACATTGGCACAAGCATGGGAGCGCGTGTTCCAAGGGCGCGTTTGCGACCTCTGCGTTTGCGCACAGACAGCTTTTCCTCGCGGTAAAGCCGGAATAGGCGCTTGTGGTTGACAGTGATACCCTCGCGCCGTAGCAGCACATGGATGCGCCGATAGCCAAAGCGCCGCCGTTCAATCGCAATCGCTTTGATCCGCTCGCGCAAAGCTGCATCGTCAGGTCTGACAGACGCATAGCGCATCGTCATCCGACAGCAGTCCAAAAGCTGGCACGCCCGCCGTTCGCTCATCTCATGGTCAGCCTTGAGAAGTGCGACAGCTTCCCGCTCCGCAGCGGGCGTCACCATTTTTTTCCAAGAAGGTCTTTCAGTGCAACGTTGTCGAGCATGGCATCTGCCAGCAACCGCTTCAGCTTGGCGTTCTCGTCCTCAAGGCCCCTTAACTTCTTGGCCTCAGACACATCCATGCCGCCAAATTTGGCTTTCCATTTATAGATACTGGCATCACTCACGCCGTGCTTGCGGCACAAGTCCGAGACCGAAATCCCAGCCTCGTGCTCCTTCAATATCCCGATAATCTGTTCTTCCGTAAATCGACTGCGCTTCATTCTCTGGTCCTCGTTGTTGGGCCAGAGCTAACTTCAATATGGATTAAGATCAGGGGGCAAGGTCAAGTACCTGACAGACCCGAAATGGATTCTTCGCGAAGTTGCTGCCAACTGCCCGGCAATGCTTGTTTCGTATTGCACAGTTGGCGCGAAAGCAAATTTGTCAAAACGAGACGAACACGGATGGATGAATGGATTTTCAGCTGCAGAATTTGAAGAACTGTTACTTGCATCTGGATTCAGTGTAACAGACAAACAACTTTACACTGGCACACAATGGCTCTGGCTATGCAGTTCCATGCAGGTTGAAAATGACAAGCAGAACTAAGCCAAATTCATATGCGGCATGAGATCGATCATCTTCAGAAAAACTTCACGTTCATTTGAGTGATCGTGCGCGCGACTGATCTTGTCTCCTCGATAGAAGTTGCCCGAGGAATAAAAATCAAAACCATAGAGGTTGATCAAACTTGGTTTGGAAAAATGTGCCAGGGAATACGCCATCACAAATCCAGAAGTCGGACGCCTTGACGTTTGCCTGTTCGATGCCCGCCAATTCTCGATTGGAACAATCTCAAGCTTATTCCAAGTCTCGTTGTTCCAAGAAGGGATTCGCCAGCGACGCCAGAAAAGCCAATAGACAAGCATAGGGTTAAACTGATTGAGCTGTTCCAGTGACAAAGCTCGTGCTGTACCCACAATATCAGTGCGACTGCCTTGCTGAGATGCGTCAATGACAAAGCCACGATTTAAACGGATGACCACGTCGTGCGCATCTATTTCTGCACCAAGATTCCGGCCAAAAAGGCTCTTTGCATTGCCTACGAGTGCCACTTTCTTTCCATCGACAAGCGAGGTCAGTTTTTTTGTTCCTGCGTGACTGTGAGCTTTGAGCAGTCCGATAATCGACATTGAAAACCACGAAAAATATTCAGTTGCGTGCTCCTATACGTGGCCTTAAGCGGAACGGCAACCCTGCCCCGCAGCACAACTCACCAACAGAACTGTCATGACTTTCAGCCGCCATTCACCCAGTCCCGAGTACGCCTCGCTCCTTGCACAATACCAGAAGCTCCACGCGGAAGGCGATCCCGCTCGTGGCATTCCAGCTGAAAAATTTTATCCCGGAAATTCCCTTCCCACCCACGCGCCTGCCATCCGCGATCTTGTACAAATGACCAAGGCAGAGACTATCTTGGACTATGGTTGTGGCAAGGGAATGCAATACAGCTGGACGGATTTGAAAATGAAAGATGGTACAGTCGCGCCAACTCTCAAATCATATTGGAACGTCGCAAACATCCATTGCTATGATCCGGCGGTTCCCAAATTCATGACGCTTCCGCCGGGCAAGTTTGACGGCGTGATCTCGACTGACGTTTTGGAACATGTGCCAACTCCAGATGTTGACTGGATCGTTCGAGAAATTTTTGCCTTTGCAAACAAGTTCGTATTTCTGAACATTGCGTGCCACAAAGCGAAAGCGACCTTGCCTGACGGTCGCAACGCACATACCAATGCGCACCCCGTTTCGTGGTGGAGACCCAGAATTGAAGCGATTGCGAAGGAATTCCCGGCGGTGAAGTATCACGTCGTTCTTGAGAACAAGGTTTCGTTCCTTGTATTCAAGCACCGCTTCAGGACTAACCTCAAGAACTTCTAGTCTATTGGCCCGCAAACCCGGAGCCTCATACCCAACTCGCTCCACATACTAGGTTTAGCCGCCTTATAGGCGGATGCTTTCAGGTGTACGTTCCTATACGCGATCTGCGAGTGCCACCAGAAAATGTCGTTAGTGGCCTACGAACATTAAAGTGCCTTCCATCCCATACTTCGAACTTTCCTTCATCGGGCTCTGTCGTGCACGCAGTCACGCACTTTTTCCACCCGTGCCAGCACCGATAGACAGCGCGGGCGGATGGAGATTGAGATCGGGCTGGTGAGGCGTATGACTTCACCATCAATGGAGGCCGTGATGCGCGGCCGCCTGTTCGTCAGCCGCTTGCTCATCCCGCTGCGTGCGGCTCGGCGCAGCTTTACAGACTGAACAGTCTTTTGTGAGATGACGCCGTCATCCTGGTTGCGACTGGTGAGGCTCTTCAGCATCAACTTCGCGATGGTCTTCAATGAAAATTCATTGAGCGCGTAAAAGCCCAGTACACCCCCATCAAGTCGGTGTTGCACCGACCAATGTTTGTCAGACCCCACGGGATTATTGGTGACAGCGAGCATCGGCGAAACAATTCGTTGGCTCTCCCCATCAATGCGCGCCATGACCCTGACAACAGGCGGCTTCAGTGCGAGTGCAAACAAGGCTGCCGCAGCGCCAATCATCTTGCCTATGCGCGAGCGATAACCCCGCCGCTCCCGTAGTCGCGCCATGCGCGGTTGCAAGCCGAACGAAACTTGATGCAGAAATACGCGATCATTGGCAAAGCCAACATCGATCTTTTCAATTTCGGTTTCGCGATATTGCGCAAGAGCTTCTTCAAGGCGTGGGCGAAAGCCAATGGCCTGCACAAACAGATTCATCGTGCCGAGCGGCAGAGCACCCATGACATAGTCCGTATCGAGCAACAATTGAGCAACCGAGGCAATCGTGCCATCACCGCCACCTGCAATGATGATATCATGACTGTCCTCGGCGACAGCCCGCTCCACGCGCGGCAGAATATTGCCATCGACCAACACGACATCAAGCGAAGCGAAATGTTTGGAAAGTTCCGCCTCAACCAAAGCCTCGATAACCTTGGCACCGCGACTGCGCACAGTCCCGGAACGCCGATTGATCACAACCAGCGCACGGGCATTTTCGGTTTTGAATTCATCAAGCGGCACTGATCTGATGTGGGAAAAATATGCGGCATTTCAAGGACAAATCTGTGCTCAACTGATGTCTTGCGCGTTGCAGCCAATGATTTTCTCCAGCGCTTCCCTCGCCGTCTCGACATCGCGCGATGATGGCTCATTGTCGCCCCAAAAAAGCCGTGACGCAGTCTCTTCGCCTGATAATTCATTTGCCACTGCAGAAAGATGCGCCTCAACCTTGTCCCGCTTCAGGCACTTGCAGCGATGATAAGCGAAGCGATTGCTGGGATTGAGCGTACCCTTCACCTTCCAATTCGCCACATCCTCAGGAGTCAAAAGCGAATGGCCTTGCTGCAAGTCCGGCGTAAACACCTGATACACATTGCTGCGAAAGTAACGCAAGCTCTTGCCGTCACTAAACTCGCGCGACTGGCACGTCTCAAGCTTGGTTTTGAGATTGTAGCGACAATCAAATTCCTGCCCCTTGATGAACGAGAGTGAGCCCGTTGCGCGAAACAAATTTGTATCGAGAAAATATCCGGTTCCAATGCCATCTGCCCCGATCACCACAGGCGCAAGCACGCACTTCATTTCGAGCGCCTCACGTTGCGCATCTGTGACGACGGGGATACCTTCGCGCACATACACACCTTCAAACTGACCAGAAGCAGCATGAGCGGCACTCGCCAGAAGTACTATGGAAAGGAGGCGCAAGGCACATCGCATGGCATCATCGTACCATGCGGCTCTTCATCCATTCCAGCAACAAATGCGAAAGCAATGCTGCAAAAACAATAGAGCCGCCAATGATTGTGAATTTCGAAGGCACTTCGGCGTGAACAAGCCAGACCCAAAATGGTGCAAGCACAGGCTCAATCGTGCCGATCAGCGAGGCAATGGCAGCAGGCAAAAGCCGCGCCCCCATGCTGAACAACGCAAGGCCAAGCCCCAGATTGACAGCACCAAACAAAACCAGCAATCCAAGATCAACAAGCGAAACGGCAAATGTCGCCGAAGCAAATACGATGATTGCAGAAAATCCGCAAGCCAACGCCGTGCCCAGACACACCGCTGGAAGCATGCGCACATGCGCTGCACGCCGTGTAATTACTGTGGCAATCGCAAACACCATGGCGATCACCAGCGCGAGGCCATCTCCAATCGGCGAGACTTCACCAGTGAGTGAGTCTGTCACCATCACTGCAAGCCCTGCGACCACAACACCAATCGCAATCCACGTTGACGTTGCAGGTTGCTCACCAAACCGAAAGAAGGCAATGGCGGCAGCCAACAAAGGCACTGCCGCCTGGATCAACAGAATATTGGCAACGGTGGTGTAGGCCAACGCGACGATGAAGCATGTCGATGCAATCGCAAAACACCCAGCCACCGTAAGTCCTGCCCAGCCCATCTTGCGGAACAAGGCAGTGGTGCCCTGCTCGCCTTCCCTTGCAATCATGAACAGCAAAAGAAACAAGCTCGCAAAAAAGCTGCGCCAGAACACAATTGTCCAGCTGTTCTCAGCCGAAATGAACCGCGCAATCGTGCCGCCAAAACTCCACAACAGCGCAGAGCCTGCGATGAGTAATGCGCCAAGGAGAAAATTGGATTTGGAAAATGAGCTCACGAAACAGCATGTAGCCTGCTTCGCGCTGAATGTGAACGACTCCCCCATGCATGTTGCATGAGGGAGATTGGTCGTGGATAAGTTACGCGAGTCTTAGCTTTGCACCATCCGCTGGCGGGCAACGACACGAACCGGCACAGGATCTGGCTGATTGCGCTTGAGCTGCAACACTTTCGCCATCGGCAGTTCGTTCTCCCAATCATCGCTCACCTGGTAGGCCTTTGCGGCAACGGCAGAAAGCACTTGCTGAATGCGCGTGATGCTGGACATCACGGTGAACAGTCCAGCCCACACCACGCCGATGCCTGCGCCGTAAACAGCGAGGATCGTTGCCATCGGTGTTACGTAATTGAGTTCGCTCGCCTTGCCCAAAATGAACGGTGCCATCCACGAAGTGACCGAGATTGCGCCGATCAATGTCATCGCAACAATTTGCGCGCGGCCAGCACCTTCGAACAAGCGTTGCCCCAGGCGCTGCTGCAATAATGGCAAAACCTTGTGATGAATGAGAATACCGTTCAATGTCAGCACAGCAACGATGGCAATCTTGGCCCAAAGTTTTTCATTGGTGAGATACTCAGGCTTGGCCTGAAGATTGATCCAAATCAGCAATGCCCCGCTGATCCACAAAATCAATAGTCCGATGGAAACGACGCGTGACAAAACATGCGCTTGATGAATTGTATAGTGACTTACAGGTCGAATGACTCCCCGCGTTAGCACCGTCATGTCAAGCAAAACGGCACCACCCAGTCCCATGATAAGACCCACAAGGTGAAACAGTTTTACGTAGGTTAGAAACAACATTGGCAAAGTCCTTTTGATTATTGGCCCCCACCGCGCGCGCCCCGCACGTTGGATCTCCATGGTCATTGCCGCCCCGCTTATTGACACACGCAAACTGATGAACAGTCATGTGCGACGTGTGCCGGGTAGGTTTCAAATGGGGTCAAAAAGTGTCGGTGTTGGGGTGATCGCAAGGCACGTGGCTAAAAAGCAACATCACGTCAGTAACTTGTAAGTCTCGCGAACTTGGTTGCAAGAAATCCAAAACACGATGCCACTCTTGCGCGCAAAAATAATGAGTTCACACTCACTTGCGACTAGTTCGGTTTGCTACCTGCAACGCCTGTCGCGCAGCCGAAAAAGTATTTTTTCTCAACCACACTTAACCCGCAGGACCGCAAGCAGTCTGCAAAATGACTGCAATTTTGAAACTCTTTAGAATAAACGCCAAGCTTGGCGAAATCCTGAGCGCCCTTGAGAAACAGTCTTTCAATGGCAGGCAACGCAGCTCGCAAATAAAAATTATAAACCGGCCGGAATATCCAGTCTTTTGGGTCCGAGGCTTCGACGAAGGAGAACACGCCGCCGTCTCTCAGCAGGACAGCAACTTGTTCTGCAATTTGCATTTGCTGACTTTTGTTGAAAGTCTTCAAACCAAATGTGCAAATCAAAACATCGGCCACATTGCCTGGTAATTTTGCGTTCAAGACATTGGCTTCAGTGATTTCGATACGATGTGCACGCATGGAATGAAGTCGTCTGATTGCCCCTTCAACCATACCGTGAGAAATGTCATACGCGATGATCTTCCCGATTTTCGGATGCCGCTTGAGAAGTTGTCCCCAAGTCTCACCAGTTCCCGCCATAAGGTCAACCACAAGAGCACCATCGCTCTGAAAGGCGGGCAGCGCTGCGAGGCACTGCCTTCGCCATAACCAGACAAAGCCGAATGAAGCGATCTGACTCCAATAACGGTAAGAAGAGCTACAACGGTCAAAAACTCCTTTGACGAAGTCTGGATCGAAGATGTCTTCTTGAAGGCTATTCACCGCTCAAACTTCATGTACTTGATCCGCTTCGGCATCACTGAATCTTCGCCCAGGCGTCTGATCTTGTCCTTTTCATAATCCTGGAAATTGCCTTCGAACCAGGTGACTTGGCTGTCGCCTTCGAAGGCCAGGATATGCGTGGCAAGGCGGTCGAGGAACATGCGATCATGCGAGATGATAACGGCGCAGCCTGCGAAATCTTCCAGCGCTTCTTCCAACGCGGCCAGCGTTTCCGTGTCGAGATCGTTTGTGGGTTCGTCGAGCAGCAAGACATTGGCACCGCTCTTCAGCATCTTGGCGAGATGCACGCGGTTGCGCTGTCCGCCTGAGAGCGTGCCGACTTTTTGTTGCTGGTCCCCACCTTTGAAATTGAACGCACCGACATAGGCGCGTGAATTCATTTCGCGCTTGCCCAGCATGACGATGTCGTTGCCGCCGGAAACTTCCTGCCACACGGTTTTGTTGGGATCGAGCGCATCGCGGTTCTGATCGACGTAACCAAGGTTTACTGAAGGGGCGACAGCGATGGTGCCCTTGTCTGGCGCTTCCTGCCCGGTCATCATGCGGAACAAGGTGGTTTTACCCGCACCGTTTGGACCAATGATGCCAACGATGCCACCGGGTGGCAGCTTGAAGGTAAGATTGTCGATCAGCAACCGATCACCAAACGCCTTCGACACGCCTTCAACATCGATGACATTGTCGCCAAGCCGCTCGCCCGAAGGGATGATGATCTGTGCGGTATGCGATTGCACCCGCGCTTCGTTGATCTTGAGCAACTCGTCATAAGCCTTGATACGGGCCTTGGATTTCGCTTGGCGCGCGGTGGGCGATTTGCCCATCCATTCGGTTTCGCGTTCGAGAACCTTGACGCGCGCAGCATCTTCGCGGCCCTCTTGTGCAAAGCGCTTGGCCTTCTGGCCGAGATAGGCAGAGTAGTTGCCCTCGTAGGGAATGCTGCGACCGCGGTCCAGTTCAAGTATCCAACCAGTTACGTTATCGAGGAAGTAACGATCATGCGTAACGATCAGCATGGCACCGGGATAATCACGCAAATGATGCTCGAGCCAATTGACAGATTCTGCATCGAGATGGTTCGTTGGTTCGTCGAGCAGGATGAGATCAGGCTTTGCCAGCAATAGGCGTGTGAGCGCAACGCGGCGCTTTTCACCACCGGAGAGATTTTCAACTGATGCGTCACCGGGCGGGCAGCGCAGCGCATCCATCGCCTGCTCAACTTGTGATTCCAAGTCCCAGAGATTTTCAGCGTCGATCACGTCTTGAAGCTTGGCCGCCTTCTCGGCGTTCTCATCATTGTAGTCAGCCATCAAGGCGTTGTATTCGTCCATGATCGCCTTCTTCTTGGCGACACCTTCCATGGCGTTCTCAAGGACAGACTTCGAGGGATCAAGCAGCGGTTCCTGCTCAAGATAGCCACAGGTCGCTCCATCAGCGAGCCATGCTTCGCCGTTCCATTCCTTATCAAGCCCTGCCATGATTTTCAAAAGCGTGGATTTGCCCGAACCATTGGGGCCGAGCACGCCAATCTTGGCGTCGGGATAAAACGATAGATGAACGTTATCGAGGACCTTCTTCCCGCCTGCGTAAGACTTGGAAAGACCCTGCATGTGATAGATGAATTGACGTGCCATAAATGAAAAAGCCTGCGCAAATTGTGATTTGCGTGAGGCTTTAGAGGGGAATGGGCAAAGTGTAAACCTTAGCCCGATTTGTCGCGTTCAAGATCGATCTTCTTTTGGTAACGCCCCTGAACCACATCCACAATCACCAATGCAGCAACCACAAAATAGAAGGTTGCTTTTTCAATCGGGTGGATTTCGAAGTTGAACAATTTGAGATGGGCAAGATGGGCCCCTTCCGAAGTCAGCATGATGCCAACGAGCAGCAACACAAACAATCCAAGCACTTCATAGAGACGATTGCGTTGCAGGAAACGCGCGACATGATCAGCAAGCAGCACCATTGCAGCACCCGAAATCATGATCGCAAGTGACATCACAATGAAGTTCTTGGTGAGCGCTACAGCTGAGAGCACGGTGTCGAACGAGAACACGATATTCATCAGCAGGATCCAGACAAGCGCTGAAGCCACCGTGCGCTGCGCCCCGCCACCTTCAGGCTTTTCATGCGCGAGATCATCAATGGTCAGCATGTGACGGATTTCCGACATGGCGGTTTTGATCAGGAACAATCCACCCGCCAAAACGATCAGCGAGTGGCCATTAAAGTCGCCAGCAAGGTAAGGGATATCAAACTTGAACCAAGAGGCCTGAAAAATCTCGATCAGTTTCAGCACCACGAACAGCAACACGATGCGGAGAAGAATGGCGAGCAAAGTGCCGATGCGCCGCACATAGGCTTGTTTATCGGCTGGGGCGCGCTTGGCTTCGATGTTGATGTAGAGCAGATTGTCAAAGCCGAGCACGGTTTCAAGTGCGGTCAGCACAACCAGAGTCGTCAACGCGCCAACTGTGAAAAGTTCACCAAACTGCACCGCCAAATCACCAAACATGAAAAAGTCCCCTGCTTTGAAACAGGGGACTGAATAGCGACTTCATGAAGGGCTGAAAAGCCCTTACTGATTTTCCAGCGCGTCCTTGATCATCTTTTGCAGATCTTCGCGGCGATATGGCTTCATGATGATGAAACCTTCCTTGAAGCGCGGTTCATCCTGGTGAACCATGGCACCTTTTGGATAGCCCGTGGTGTGCACGATCTTGAGTTCAGGTTTCATGCTTTGTGCGGCCTGCGCAAGATCAAATCCATTCATCCCGCCGGGCATGACAACGTCCGAGAACATCAAATCAATGTCAGGATTTTCCTGGAGCTTGGCGAGTGCTTCAAAACCATCACCTGCTTCGATGATGTCATAGCCAAAATCTTCGAGGAAGCCGCAGGCAACAGCGCGCACTGCTTCCTGGTCTTCAACGACAAGAAGCTTCGGCTTGCGAGCAGAACCGTCAACTGGTGGCGGTACCTGTTCCAGGATTGCTTCAATGGCCGATACTGGCGCGTCTATCACTGGAGCAGCATTGGTTGGAATGATCTGCGCGTTGTCTTCGCCAGGACGCATGCGTCGTGGCAGATACATCTTGATCGAAGTGCCATGGCCGATTTCGGAATAAACGGCGATGTGGCCGCCCGATTGCTTGATGAAGCCATAGACCATCGAAAGGCCAAGGCCTGTGCCCTTGCCCGCAGGCTTCGTTGTAAAGAACGGCTGGAAGACTTTTTCCAAGAGTTCCTGCGACATGCCTGTTCCCGTATCGGACACCGCAACCAGCACATAATGGCCTGACGATACACCCGGATTCTTCTCGGCGTAGAAGCGATCAAGATACGCAGGCTGCGTTTCGATCGTGATGCGTCCACCGTTGGGCATCGCATCACGCGCATTGATCGAGAGATTGAGAATGGCAGATTCAAGCTGCGAAGGATCGATGAGCGCGTGTGGCTCGTCTTCCATCGTCGAAACGCGGAGCTCAATGTTTTCACCAACAGCACGTTCGATCAACGGCTGCATGCCCTTGACCAGACCGTTGACGCCAACATCGCGTGGCTCCAAATCCTGCTTCTTGGCAAACGCAAGGAGCTGACGCGTGAGATCAGAACCACGACGACCAGCATCAATTGCTTCGTTCACACGCTTCTGGCTCTTTTCGTCAGTCGGGAATTTGCCTTCAAGCAGTTGCAAATTGCCGATGATGATGGTGAGCAGATTGTTGAAGTCATGCGCAAGACCGCCGGTGAGCTGGCCAATCGCTTCCATCTTCTGGGCTTTCTGCAGGCGCTCATTGATGGTTTTCTTTTCCGTCGTATCCGCGATCTGGATGATCAGCTGTTCGGTCTCGCCCTTCTCGCTTTTGACCAGCGACACAGCGGTGGTGCCATGCGCGATCTTTCCGTCTGGCAGATTGTAGCGGAGTTCCTGCTGCAGCGACGATGATTCATTGGCGAGAAGCTGGCGCATGCCGTTGAGGAATTGGGCGCGGTCATCCTTATGCAAAAGCTCATCAAATGTCTGCGTGAGTTCTTCGAGGTCAGGACGCTTCAGGAAAGTCTTTGCTGATGAATTGCCTTGCTCGATGGTACCCGATGGCGAAACCAGCACGAGGCCGTGGAAAGCAGCATCAAACGCACCGCGGAAACGCTGGTCACTGCGTGATGATGCGATCTCGACAATCTTGCGCGCCGTAATATCTTCGATTTTGCAAACGGAGCGCTGCAAGCGGCCCTTTTCGCCACGATGCGCCGACATGGAAAGCAACACAGTGACATGCGTGCCGTCCTTGCGCAGCATCAGGATTTCTTCGTCGCGGCATTCGCCAGTGACAAGGTAGCGCGGATAAATTGTCGTGACGAGTTTCGAGCGCGATTCGGCCGGCAGGAATTCGCTGAACGACTTGTTCACCACTTCATCGTTGGAATAGCCCATGGTCTGCAGCCAGAAATCATTGGCAGCCATCATGCGGCCAGAGCCATCCATGCTGTGAAGTGCAACAGGAAAGCCATGCAAAACCTTGTCAAATGCCGCAGCAGCAAGTGCCAATGTGGATTCCGGAGCAGGTACAGCACCAGGAGGTGTCGGGGCCTTGTCAACGCGCCAGCCTGATGATGGGGCGGCTGCAGTTTCCCAAGACTTGGAGGCGTTGGACGGTGTCGACATGAAGGTGCTCTCTCTCGAATTACCCCCACCCTAGCGAATTCAGGGTTAACGTAAGATTTCCAAGTCGGCCAAAAAATTGGTTAATTGTATTTAAAACCAGCGACTTTGGTTCAAAGGTTAACGTGAGATTAAACCGCAGGCCGACCCGAAGCACTGGCAACAACTGTGGCACTCACCAATCCTTCGTCATCAACGGCCTCTGGCATGAGATGGCGGACAATTTTTGATTCAACTGTTGCCTCAAACGCACCGTGGGCATTCGCGATTTCGATGGCCGATGCCTCAGCCTTGGCAATGGCAGCAGCGAGTGCGGCCTGACCACTGGTAAAGACTTCGGATTGCCCGAGGCCTTGCACGCGAAAAAGTCCCTTGCCATCGCCCTCAACGGCGAAAGTAACCTCGTGCGACACCAATCCCGCCGCCGCACCCACTGCATTGGCAACATCGCAATGATCAGCAAACACCACTTCCGCGTTGAGGCGTCGGCCAAGCTCTTCGTAGTAAACCTTGACCGGACCACCAACGGCCACAATCGGGTGACGCGGGCGTATCACGACATCTGCAAGTCCAAGTGCACCATTGCCTTCACAAACAGCGTTGATCAGCACGCCATCTGCCACTTTGGCAGGAAAGAGCGTTGCAAGAATCGCGCGCGCCGAAAGTTCCACTGTCTTGCTCCACACATCATGTGCGAAGTTTTGCGTGCGCTCGTCAGTTGCTTCCTTCATGTCGCGAAAACGGGTGGAGAGTTTTGTGGCAAGCACCGCAGCATCCTTCGACCAGTTTGCCTGTAGTCCAAGTGTATGCGCACAATCAGATGGCGTGACGCTGGCAAGCTGCACCAAGCCTTTCTTGCGCAAGGATTGCAAGGCACGATTGGCAGCCGACGACACCGCGATCTTCCGCAGCGCAATCGGACGCTCTCTCACTTCAGCGAGAACTTCTGCTTCATGCTTGTTAAGCCCCTGCACTTCCTGTGTTTGCGCGCCAAACGGCAGTAACAGGAATTTTCCCAGCAGCGAACCACCTTCTTTTTCAGCAAGATCAGCTTCGAGAATGGCTTTCACTTCCGGGTAGCGTGCCCCAATCAATGAAACTGGTACGGCGCGTTGCGGGCCAATCGTCAGAGCACCATTGAGGCCAATGTGGACCTCACTGTCACCACCCAAACCAATCGTTGTGATGTCGATGGCCTTGACCATGGTACGCCAACCACCAACTTCGGCACCCTGCTCCGCGATCTGTGGGCGGCCATTGAGCAGCACGCCAATATCAGTTGTTGTGCCACCCATGTCGCTCATGACCAGATCATCAAGACCCGTGAGCCACTTTGCACCAATCAAGCTTGCAGCAGGACCCGACAACACAGTTTCAATCGGACGAAGCGCCACCATTTCAGCGCGTGCCAAGGAGCCGTCACCTTTGACAATCATCAGTGGCGCCTTGATGCCGAGCGATGCCATCGCATTTTCTACCGCGCGCACCAACTGCGTGATCCGCGAAATCAGCCGCGCATTAAGCACCGCTGTCAAAGCTCGTCTCGGTGCATCAAGCGCCGACGAAAGTTCGCTCGAAAGTGTGACGGGCAATTGAGTTTCACGCGCAATGATATCGCGCGCCATTTGTTCGTGCTTGGCATTGCGCACGGCAAATCCCGAAGCAACCGCAATCGCAGCGACATTGCCAGCAACGGCTTTCACTTCGCGCGACAGTTTGGCGACATCCAGCTTCGCCCGCTCATCGCCATTATGATCATGCCCACCATCAACGCGAATGATCGGAAGACCTGCAAACGACGCGGCTATCTTGGTGCGCTCCACCATGCCATCATCAAAGCCGATGAGCAGTGCTGCAACCTGGCTTCCATGTCCTTCGACAACAGCATTGGTGGCCAGGGTTGTTGACACGGAAACCATTGCGATTTGCTTTGAGCCAATCGCGGGCGCTTGAGCCAAGGCTGCCTTCATGGCTTCTGTCACACCAATTGCATAATTGCCCTTGGTCGTGATGGCCTTGGCCGAACACACCACCCGTTTGGCGATGGGATCAATGATCGCCGCATCCGTATAGGTGCCGCCTGTATCAATGCCGATGATGTAATGTGCTGCGCTCATGTTATCAGACGCTTCGCCCAAACCAGGGGCAATGCGCAAGTGCTATTTGAGTTTCTTGATGTTGCTGCGAATTTCAGAAATTGACCCTGTGATCGCAGCTTTCTCGGCCTGCAAGTTGATCATCTGCAAACGTGCTGCAACATAGGTTGGTTTGAACTCGGGGTTTGGTACCGAACGCAATTCGTTGATCAGCGACTTGGCTTTGACCATCGCTTCATCAAGCTTCACTTCGGATTCAACCAACCCCGAAATAGCCCGCTCATGAGCACGGCGCAACACGTCAACCTGCCACAGCGAACCGCCTTCTTCCTTGGTGATCGCACGCAAGCGCGCTTCTTTGGCGCGGCGTTCATGTTCAAATCGGCGCGGATCAACTGCACCGAGTTTCAATGAGAAGCTCACCTTGCCACTAAAGGCTTCGAAGTTGGTGTTGACGCCACGTTCATTGACATCATCTGACCAGCCACTCGAGAGTGAGACGTCAAATGCATCAAGCGTGCGCATGCGGCTGTTGATGTCTTCAAGTTCGGCCTCGGCGCGCAGCAATTCATTGGCCAGCACCTTGGCACCTTGCGGCTTGCTTGACAATGTATCCATCCGCCGCTCGGATTGCGAACGCGAATTGGCTTCCTCGGCAATCAACTGATCGGCTTGCACCAACAAAGTGGTCGCCTGATCACGGGTCATGTAACCCTGCCCCATCAGGCTTCTGATTTCACCTTTCAAGGACTGGATGTTCTTCCGGTTCTTGTTGATGGTGCTGGCCTTGGCTTTGTGGCCCGCCGCAGTTAGCCCTTGAGGCGAAAGAAACACGAGTTTCTGGAGTCCCGCCTCGGCCAAGTAACGGCGGCACTTCACCTCGGAAGACTCTTCCAGCAAATTCGCCTTGAGATAGCTTGAAACAGAAACGCCAAGATCAATACTGGTCTTGCCCTTGTTGTTCAGACTGCCACTTAAGCTCGGCGAACGCATGATCAGGGCCTGCGCACTGGCGTCTTCGCGAAGAGCCTCGCACCACGATGACTTTTCGATTGGCAGGATGGATGATCTCATCGTCGGCAGGACCTGGGTTGCAGGTTCGATCTTCGACGTGCTCGCAACGACAGGCTCTTCAGCGATGAGCTTTTCTTCCACTTTAGTGGTCAAGCGAAGCTTGGGCATCGAAAGCTCCGGCATCTTGAATTCCGGCATCGAAACTTGCGGCAATTCCAACGATGGCCCAGAACAGCCCACAACTGCCACTGAAGCAGCAAAGACAAGCGCTATCCCGCGCCGCTTAGAAGTAAAGTGGCGCATGATGGGCATGGATGATCTCGCGCGCGGCGGCGTCTGGGTTTGAAATTTGCGCTTCGACAAAAACGCCACGAACCGGCTTGCCGAAGAACGGATGTGTAAATGTGCTTTCACCCGGAAGGGCTTGGCCAATTTCGCCCGCCTTGGAACAAAACACGATGGTGAGCGCACAGCTGTAGAGTGGCGTTCCCGGTGTAAATTTCTGCAGATTTGAATAAGGTACGAACACCACATCAATGCGCTTTTCGATTGCGCGGCCCGGTGGCGAATTCTTCAAATCAGCAATTTGCTGCGCCAGGACCTTGCGGCTGTTCTCAAGCACGGCGAGGGTCTTTTCGGCTGACTCCATCTTTGACTTTGAAGCGGAAATTGCCGTGCGCGCTTCCAGCGCCTGCTTGGCAAGCAGGAGCAAGTCCGGTGGTGCAGAAGCAGGTTCGTCTACAGCCTTACCCTCGAGATTGGCCTTAAGGGCTTTCAGCATTTCAATGGAAACAGCAACACTCTCCATATCCGACAACGCCAACTCAAGATCATTGGCAATCATGTCACTGCGTTGCGACGCCTCGAGGCTGCCAAGCGACGCTTGCTCAAACGTTTTTCGATCAATCAGGCGACGCGCGTAAAGATTATCAGCGTTCGTAGTGCGTTTCATCGACTTGTCAAAAGCCGCTGCTGCCACCAGCATTTTCTTGAGACGCTTGACGTTTGTTCCGGCAGACTTGATCTGCCGCTGCCTGACTCTGATCTCATTCTCAATTGACCCAATTGAACTCTTGATGATCGCGCGTGCTTCTTTCAAGGTGCGTTCCGCATCAATCTGGGCCAGTTGCGCTTCGGTCATGCGTTGCTGAGCAAGGTCTTCGTTAATTGAAAGCTGAGCCAATTCTGCTTCCACTTTGACCACAAGTTCATGTCCACGCACCAACGTCAGCGGAGCCGCCCAACTTGCAGAAATAAGGAAGAAGGCGATCAACAACCCATAGAATGCAAAGGCTGAGAACAGGGCTGCAAGCAATACAAACGCAGTCCGCTTGTAGAGATTGGATACCATTGTCATGGCACGACCAACCAGATTGAAACTAAATCGCGGCGTTTCTACGTGGGCTTCTTCCGGCTTGGCTTCCTCTGTCGAACCTGGCTTTGCATTGTTCGTGGTAACCTTGAGACCCAGCACACGCAGCACCTGCGCTTCTCTCAACGGCGCCGAGATGACGCGCGCAACACCTGGCACAGCGAGATAGGCGCTGACATCCGTAAGGCTGCTGATGACAATCAGCTTTGACTGCGCGCCAATGCCAGACATCAGCGGAATGACCAGCTTGGTTGCAAGATCATTGCTGCGCTGGTCAACGATCACCACATCAAACTTGTTCGAGCGAGCTTGCGTCAGTGCATCAGAAACGCGGCTGACATAATTGATGTCAATCTGCCCCACATGTTTGGACAGCAGATTGTTCATCTCATCAATGAACGAGCCCACATAAAGTGCTTTGAGCGCTTGTGCAGCAAGTGGTGGCGGTGAAACGCGGGGAGCAACACTGACCATCACGCCACCTTGCCTGCTGGTTTGGGCAGCTTGGGCTTTGCACCATGCCCGCGCGTTTCCCACGAAGAGGTCCCGAGCGTAGCCAATGCCAGCGGCGTCATGGTGATGTACATGACCGGAAACACAAACGCCATGGTCATGAACCAGATACCATTGGTGCGCGCCATTTCCGGAAGCTTGTGCTTGTTCATCTCATAAGCGAGCGCAAACGTCGTTACCAAAAGCGCGTGCTCAATCATCGGCATGACAAAGCCCAACCGTGCGAACTGGCTGGCGAGTGTCAAGGGATAGAACATCAACAGCAGAGCCATCGACATGTAATGCACCACCACAAAAGGGTGAAACTTCATCAAGTGCGGAACCGCCGTGATGAAGTCGATGAGGTTCGATCTGCGCCACCGCAATTGCTGGCTCATGTAGTGAGTGAGCGTTTCAGGTGCCTTGGTGAAACATCTCGCTGTGAAACAAAGCCGTGTCTTGTAACCCCGCTCCACAATCTTGCGGGTAAGGAACCTATCCTCACCATATTTGACTTCATCACCCAGAAATGTGCGATGCTCAATGTCGCCATCAACAGCCATGAGACAGGCGCGGCGATAGAGTGTGAGGCAGCCGGACAGGCACATCACGTGACTGAACGCATTCTCGACGTTCTTAAGAAACTGGTAACCAATCCAGTACTTCACCGCCTGCATGCGGGTCAGCCAGTTCACATCAGCATTTGAAACATAAACACAACCACCAACTGCATCCGAACCGCTGGTCCACAAATGACGGGCCAGTTCCCGGAGCGCTGATCCTTCAACAATCACATCGGAATCAACCGACATGATAAGATCAGTGTACGTCTCGAGAACTGCATTCTTGATGCCGAGCCGCTTGCCCATGTTGCGGGGATTTTGCGTAACGCGCATCCATGGATAGCGTTTACAGGCTTCAAGAAGGTGACTGTATGTATCGTCGGTCGACTGATCATCGACAAAAATGACTTGCAGCCTGTCGCGCGGATAATCGAGACTTTCGAATGACGCTGCGGTTTTGAGGACATGATTGCCCTCGTTAAAAACCGGCACCACAATGGCAACGGTGGGCCAGACGGGCGGATCGACATTGTAAGTGGTCTCGGTGCGGTGGTCGCTGATGCGCAAAAGGCTGCCGAGCACATAGCGGTTGATGAAAACCACCAGTACTAACAGCGCAAACAACCACTCGATGGCAACAAGGCCCATCATACGCTTACAAACCGACCCCCAATACGCACACAAACAAGCTGCCAACCTACCGGACAATCATTGCGCGAGGGTTAACCACTTCGATAATGCGATCATGAAAACTTAATCAATCACTGAATCAAAGGCTTAACCTTGCCTGCCGATTAACCAATCTTGTGAACCTTACCTACCAAATTTCCCTCCATGTATGTGATCACCAAAAAACAAATGGGGCGATAAATGGGAATTGTTTTGAAATCCGCAGCGACAAAGGCAAAAAATGCCACGCTGCACTTGATTGATCGTGAAGCGATTGGTTTTCCGGATGCGGCAACAGCGCGCGTCGCTGTGATCGGTCTGGGCTATGTCGGCTTGCCGCTGGTCTTGGGCTTTGCCAAGGGCTCGCGCGCTATCGGTCTTGATATCGACACAAGCAAAATCAACGATCTAAAACAGGCCATCGACAATACAGGCGAAGTGACCTCGGTCGAAATCGCTGAAGGCGACGTCGAATTCACAACCGATGCATCAGCATTGAAGCAAGCCGATGTGATCCTCGTCTGCGTGCCAACACCAGTCGATAGCCACAACAAGCCAGTCTACTCGCCGTTGATTTCAGCATCAAAATCGATTGCTGCCAACATGAAGCGTGGTGCCGTCATCGTGTTTGAAAGCACGGTTGATCCCGGCACAACGGAAGATCGTTGCTTGCCAGTGATTGAAGCACATTCCGGCATGAAGCTCGGCGTGGATTTCCATTTGGGCTACTCACCAGAGCGCATCAACCCGGCTGACCCAACCCGCAAGTTGGCTGACATCAAGAAGATCGTCGCCGGCAACACGCCTGCTTGCACTGACTTCCTCGAAGCCTTGTACTCACGCGTCATTCGCGCTGGCTTGTTCAAGGCTGCGTCGATCAAGGTCGCCGAAGCTGCAAAGATTTTGGAAAACACCCAGCGCGACGTCAACATCGCGCTCATGAACCAGATGATGATGCTGTTCGACAAGATGGACATCCGTTCATCCGACGTGATTGCCGCTGCAAGTTCAAAGTGGAACTTCCATCACTATCGCCCAGGCCTGGTCGGTGGTCACTGCATCGCAGTTGATCCATACTTCCTCGTTGATGCTGGTCGCCGTCACGGCCTCGCCATGGAACTTGTTCAGTCAGCACGAGCTGTCAACGAACAGGCCGCACAGTATTTGATTGAAAAAACCGAAGCGCTGATGCCCAACCGCAAGAAGGGTCTGCAAGGTGCGAAAATTCTCGTGCTCGGCCGTGCCTTCAAGGAAGATTGCCCCGACACGCGCAACTCCAAAGCCTTCCCGATGATGGATGGCCTGTGGAACCGAGGTGCCGATGTGTTCAACTTCGATCCGATTGCCCATGACGATCACTTCGAAGGTGGCCGTGGCGTGAAGTTCATCGACGATCCGGCAGCAGAAGGTCCATATGACGCGATCATCGTCACGCTGACGCATCAAGTCTTCTACGAGCAGTTCGATCCCGAAACGCTGAAGTCACTGGCCGTCAAGCACGCGCCATTGATCGACATGCGCGGCAGTTTCGAATGCGATGCGAACAATGATTGGTTCACCTACTGGCGTCCGTAAGGCGGCGACGGAACGGCGAAACAGACCGACGGGCTCCCACCCGTCGGTTTTTGCCGTTTAAGGCTGGCACGAATTCGGCTATCTCTTGGCAAAACAGGAGAACCGAATGAAAATCGCACTGGGCGCGGATGGCGCAGGCAAACCCCTCATCGATGTCATCGAGGCGCATCTCAAGGCCAGTGGCAAACACGATGTCATCAACATGAGCAACACGGGCTTCTACGCCGATATTTCAGCCGATGTCGCCCACGCGGTTATGGATGGCAAGGCCGAACGCGCGATCCTGTGTTGTGGGACAGGCATTGGCGTATGCATGTCCGCCAACAAAATTCCGGGCATTCGCGCCGCACAAACTCACGACACATATTCCGCCGAACGCGCCGCAAAATCCAACAACGCGCAAATCATCACCATGGGGGCCCGCGTCATCGGACCAGAATTGGCCAAGGCCATCGTCGACACCTTTCTTGCAAGTGACTTCGATCCCAAGGGCGCTTCAGCTGCAAATGTCGATGCCGTCAATCGTTTGGATCAAGGCCGCTGAGTGACTGAAGTAGCCATCGGCATTGATGTCGGCACATCCGGCGTGCGCGCTATCGCGACGGATGCAGATCATCACATACGCGCCATGGCAACGCAGCCGCTCGCCGCGCAAACCACTGACGCTTGGTGGAGTGCAGTTGCGCATGTATTGAAAGCACTCGATCTCAAGGGCATGCGGGTCCGCGCAATCGCAGTTGATGGAACATCGGGTACAATCATATCAACCGATGCGAACGGCGAACCAACATCCACGCCCTCGATGTACAATGACATCGCAGCGAAAGAATACCTTGCACGCGTCGAGAAAGTTGCCTCGCCACACACCGCAGCGCGCGGCTCAACTTCACCCTTGGCACGCGCACTCGCGATGCCACAAGCAACACATATCCTGCATCAAGCCGATTGGATCGCAGGAAAACTCGCTGGCCAATTTGGTTTCAGCGACGAGAACAATGCGCTGAAGTCAGGTTATGATCCCGTCACGCGCCAATGGCCGGAATGGATCAGCGCAACTGGTTTGAGCATGAGACGCATGCCTCGCGTTGTTGCAGCCGGTACAGCAATTGGAAAAATCGATCCTACCGTTGCAGCGCGTTTCAACTTCGACAAGAATGTCGTCATCGTCGCAGGCACCACGGATGGCTGCGCCGCTTTCCTCGCAAGTGGTGCGAACATCCCCGGCGACGGCGTAACATCGCTCGGCACCACGCTCACACTCAAGCTCCTCTCGGCAACACCAGTTTTTGCGCCGGAATTCGGCATCTACAGCCACCGCATTGGCGAACAATGGCTCGCTGGTGGTGCATCAAATTCGGGCGGCACAGTTTTGAAAAGCCTGTTCACCGATGTAGAAATTGCGCAGCACAGCGCCGCACTGAGACCCGATGTGCCTACAGGCTTGGATTACTATCCACTTGCAAAACCGGGCGAGCGCTTTCCAATCAACGATCCCCATTTCGTACCACGCCTGACACCCCGCCCTGTTGACGATGCGACATTCTTCCAGGCCATCCTCGAAGGCATGGCAAAGATCGAAGCTTCAGCTTATCGCAAGCTTGCTGAACTCGGTGCATCTCCTTTGCGTTCCATTCGCGCCGTAGGCGGCGGTGCCGCAAATGCAGGTTGGTCAAAAATCCGCCAGCGCGCACTCGCTGTTCCTGAACTCACATCAGCAAGCGAACACGCCGCAGCAGGTACTGCACGCCTGGCGTGGCGGGGTATCGGCCATGCGCATTAACGGGCTTTCAGAAATTGCTGATCAGTTTGATGGCATGTTGATCGACCAGTTCGGCGTGATCCATGATGGAAAATCGCTGTACCCTGGAACACTTGAGGTGATGCATAAGCTCCGTACACGGAACATTCCCGTTGTGGTGATGACCAACTCCGGCAAGCGCAACGAGGCCAACCGCCGACGTCTCTTACAAATGGGTCTCGAAGCAAGTCACTTCGCAGATGTGCAAAGCTCAGGCGAACTGTCCTTCGAAAGCTTGAAGGGCGAACGCGCCTACATCATCGGCAAATCAGGCGAAGACTACGGCTATGACGGCGCCAACCTCACCGACAATCCGGATGTGGCCGAGCTGTTTCTGATCATGGGTTCAAATGCACCAGAAACGTCGCTTGAACAGTACCGCGCATTCTTCAAAACCCGCACCCAACCTGCACTCTGCTGCAACCCTGACAAGCTGATGTTGACATCACAAGGCCTGCAGCCCGCCCCCGGTGCCATCGCGGCACTCTATGCAGAAATCGGCGGACAGGTGAGCTGGCTCGGCAAGCCCTACCCCGAAATCTACCACGCGGCCGCAGCACGCATTGGCAATCCCAAACGCATCCTCTGCATCGGCGACAGCGCGGAACATGATGTGGCGGGCGGAAAGAATGCGGGCTTCAAAACCTTGCTCGTCTTGCAGGGCGTTTCAAAAGGTGCAAACCCTGACGCACTGCATCCAAATCCCGATTACGTGATGGACGACTTCCGCTGGTGAGCCAGCAGCAACTCCGCAAAACTGGCAAAGCCTTCACCACCGTCTTCGTCAGTAATGTATGCGGGACGATGATCCATCATGCCCAGAAACGGCCTGATGTTGGCAACGCCTATCCCAAGCGGAAACCCCCCGAACATCGGCGCGTCATTTGGCGAGTCCCCGCAATAGGCAACGCTGGAGTTGGAATGCGCGACATCAATCGCGAAAACATCGCGAAGCAATCGCTGCGCCATCGACAACTTGTCATGCGCACCGAACCACGCATTGACATGAATCGAACTCACCTTCGCCTGCGCACCTTCCGAATGGAAATGCGCGGCAATCGCCTGCGCTGTCGCCAATGGCAGTGGCGGCACATCTTCACAAAAATCAATCGCCACATCAATCTCGCGGTAAGCCTGATCCGATGCGATTGCAGTGCCCGGAAAGGCTTTCAACACATCATTGGCAATCGCATTGAGCTTGGCCTGATTGTAATCGCGCACCGCCTTGTCCTGCGCATAAACGCGCGACATCTTCTTGGCCGCATGATCGTAGCGAAAATAAAACGCACCATTTTCGCCGACCACAGCATCAACAGGCCAGAAGCGCGTAATCATGTCACACCAGCCAGCGGGCCGCCCGGTGATTGGCACAACAATAAATCCAGCCTGTTTCAATCGCTCCAGCGCTGCAAAAGCCAGCGCGGGCAACTGCCCATGCGTGGTCAATGTATCGTCAATGTCCGTGAGCACAGCACGAATGCCACCCAACAACTGCGGCGATATTTCAGAAAGCGGTCTCATGTTTTGTGGAAGGCCTGCCACGGCGGATTGAAAACCTTGCCATCAACCAGCGTCTCCAGCAACGCAAGGCCTAACGGCAATTGCTCACACTTGAGCTTTCCCGCCTTGATCATTCCGTACACGGATGAAGCCGTGGCGCGTCCCGTCTCAGCACCTTCAACGGTCTCACCTTTCAACGGCCCGGCCATCGCCTCGGCATATGTCAGCCCCTGCCCCAACGCATGACCCAGCCTAGAATTGCGGCCTGCCTGACACGTGACATAAAGGTCCCCTGCCCCTGGCATGCCCCACACCGATGCAGCCTCGCCTCCATGCGCCAACACCAACGCCATCATTTCGCGGATCGCCTGATCAAACAATATCGCCGCCGCATTGTTGTTTCGCGCGGCGTTGCTCGTTGCCGCCAAAACCTCGTTCTGCCCATGCGCCCAACCCACTGCGATGGCATAGAAATTTTTGAACGCCGCACAAATCTCAACACCCATCATGTCGGTTGAGGCTTCCGGGAAATAATATTCACCGCGAAATGCATCAGCAAACGATTGTGCCAGCGCCAAATCCCGCGCCACCACAACTGTTCCGGTAGGTCTCTTCACCGCAAGCTCGCCCGCGATGCACGGCCCACCAATCGCCGCGACCGGAACACCCAAGGCCTCGCCCACATGATCAGGCAGCGCGCCAAGCCCAGCGGCCAGCGGCTTCAAGCCCTTGGTGATCATCACAATCGGCACAGGCTTTTTTAGAACCGCCGCCAATTGTTCGACAGCCCAGCTCACCCCTGCCGACGACACGCCAAGCAAAATGAAGTCTGCGCCCTGAACAGCCAACGCCAATTCATCATGATGAAAAGCGTTGACCTCAGGCAACACAACTTTGAGCTTGGGGTGAAGTCCCGTCGCCCGCACACTATCGATAATCGCACGGTCCAGATGCGTGCCGACTAGCCTGATATCCATGCCGCGATCCGCAAACGGCGCACACATCGCCGAGCCCATCACGCCTGCTCCCAAAATAACGGCATTTTTCATCATTGACAGTTTCTCAGACTCAAACGTATCGTGTGGTTACATTTGTATCCTGAAAAAGAAAAAGTATACACAATACAGATGTGAGGAGCGTTCAGTGCACGTGTTTACGCCAGACAATCCAATTGGCTGTCCATCGATGGACGGGCTTTGACATGGGCGCCACCGTCCAACGCAAACCCTGGCTACCGCGTTGGCTCACGAGCGAACACCCCTTTCCATGGCTTTTTCCAGCTTCAGCCTTGATGGTCGTGTTCGGCCTCTATCCCCTCTACAAGGCCATTGAAACCTCGCTCTACCGCAAGAACGCCGCCACTCGAAAGCTGATCTTCGATCCGGATTATAACTGGACAAAAGTGCTTTATGACGACCGCGTCTGGAACGCGCTTTACAACACCATTGTCTACACTGGCATCGCACTCGTTCTGCAACTCTTGCTCGGCATGCTGATTGCGCTACTGCTTGATTCAGATCGCAAGGGCTACGCGCTGATGCGCGCCATGATGACCCTGCCATTGGTAATTCCGCCTGCCGTCACCGCGATGATGTTTCTCTTGATGCTCAACGGTTCATTCGGCGTCATCGCGCAAGGGCTGATTGGCATTGGCTTATTGCCAACTGGCTTTCCTATTCTCGGCAACGCATCAACCGCAATGGCTGGCGTGTTGCTGGCCGAAGTTTGGCAATGGACACCCTTCATGGTGCTGATCATGCTGGCAGGTTTGCGCTCGCTCCCCAAGGAACCCTTTGAAGCCGCAGCCATTGATGGCGCCACACGTACGCAAGCCTTTTTCAAACTCACACTGCCCATGATGTCGAAAGTCATCGCCATCGCCGTGCTGATCCGTGGCATCGATTTGATGCGCGCCTTTGACTACGTCAAAGTGATGACCGACTCCGGTCCTGGTACCGCAACCGAAACAATGACCAGTTATGCGGGTCGCATTTATTTTGGCAACGCCGATTTTCCCTACGCATCGACCATCTCCCTCATCACGCTGGTTCTTGTGATTGCCACATCAACGCTGTTCATGCGTGTGTTCAAGGTGAAGCTCTGATGGAACTCTCACGCCCATGGCAGATTGCGCGCGATATTCTCGCGATGTTTGTGACGGCGCTGTTCATGTTCCCGATTTTCTGGTGGGCACTCACGTCAATCAAGCCAATATCAGCCGTGTTCGACAAGGACCGCGTCAACTGGTTCGACTTCAAACCAACGTTTATCAATTACGCTGTGACACTGTTTGGTCGCTCACGTTCACAGCTCGCGATTGATGATGGCCTCGGCATGGGCGTTGCTGGCGCTGAAGCCTATGACTCGCGCCAAACCATTCTCGACTCGATTATCATTTCATTGGGATCAACCGTGATCACCATGTTCGTGGCAATCCTCGCAGCCTACGCCCTCTCGCGCATGCGTTTTGCCGGGCGTGACTCATACTTGAACTGGGTGCTCGGCCAGCGCTTCATGCCACCGATCGCCATCCTGGTGCCGCTGGTCACCATCTACGCAGGTCTTGGCATGCGCGATAACCAGAACATCTATCTGGGCTATCTCGGCATCATCCTGATTTACGCGCTGGTGAACCTGCCCATTGCATTATTGCTGCTCAAATCCTTCTTCGACGACGTACCAAAAGACGTCGACCAAGCCGCAATGATTGACGGTGCCACACGCTGGCAAAGCTTCACCAAGATCGTTCTGCCCATGGTGCGCGGCGGTGTTGCTGCAGCTGCCGTGCTTTGTTTCATCTTCTCGTGGACTGAATTCTTGCTGTCACTGTTCCTGACCACGGAAATCCGCACAGTGCCCGTCAAGATCCAGACCTTTGTGACATCAACCGGCAATGAGTGGGGCTTCATCGCAGCCCTCGGCACCGCTGCCGCCATTCCAAGTTTCATCTTCATTCTGCTTGTACAACGCCATCTGGTCCGCGGCCTCACTCTTGGCTCCCTGAAGGAGTAGGTGAAGGAGTAGGCAACGGACGAGTACCGAACTCTAAACCCAATGGGAGGAAATCATGAGCTTTAGAGAATACGACAAGAAGACTTACATCGCCGATGCAGCCCGCGACTTTGCCGCGCGCCGTATCACCAAGCGTTCGTTTATCAAGAAGGTCGGCATGGCAGGTGTGGGCTTCTCAGCCTTCAACGTTGCCCTTCTCGGTAACACACGCCCATTCCGTGGCACCGGCCTGATTGGTGATGCGGCCTATGCGCAAGACGCCGAAATGGAAAAATGGCTGAAGAGCGTATCGGGCCCATTCAAGGGCACCAAGATCCGCTACACATCTGAAGCCACGCCGCCAACGGTTGTGCTGGACAAGCTGAAGGGCGAATTCACTGCAGCAACCGGCATCGAAGTGGAAATCGAAATCGTTCCGCTGGAACAGGTTTTGGCAAAGGCCACACAAGACGTGCAAGGCCAGCTCGGCTCCTATGACCTCTACTATCTCGACCAGTCATGGGTAGCGACATTTGCACAGGACACGATTGACCCGATCCAATACTACAAGGACAAGCCAGACCTCGCCATGCCCGGCATGGATTGGGAAGACTTCTCCAAGCCATTGGTTGACGGCCTTGCTGTTTACGAAGGCAAGTGGGTCGGCATTCCGTTCGACATTCCGATCATGACCACGATGTACAGGAAGGACATTCTGGAAAAGCACAAGATCGCGCCACCAAACACGGTCGATGAATTTGTCGCCGCCGTGAAAATGATCACCGAAATGGAAAAGGGCAACGGCATCTTCGGCACAGGCCTGCAAGCCAAGTCTGGTCACTACTCTCTGAACTGCGACTGGACGCAAGTTGTCTGGAATGAAGGCGGATCGATCTTCACCAAGGACAAGAAGTTCTCCGGCAATGATGAAGCAGCCGTTCGCGGTCTGCAAATCTACCAAGAGCTGCTCAAGAACTCACCACCTGAATCGACCAACTCAACATGGGATGGTCAATGGCAGATGATGAACTCGGGCCAGGTTGCACTGATCAATTCCTGGGATGAATTCATGCCAGGCCTTGATGCAGCCGACTCAAAGGTCAAGGGACTCTGGGAAGCCAAGCGGCCGATCCAGGGCAAATCCTTGCGCGCTGCAGCCGACGCAGGCTTTGGTGAAATCCCGAACTGGGGTCACCAAGGCGGCTCGATCCTCGGCCTGTCGAAATATTCCAAGAACGTCGATGCGGCATGGATCTTCATGCAGTGGGCCTGTTCGAAGGATATCATGACACGCTGCACCTTGGGTGGCGGTTTTGCTCCGATGCGCTTGTCGTCGTTTGCCGATCCGCGCGTCAAGGCAAAGGAAGTTGTCGGTCCAGGCACCACGCGCCATCTGCCCGTCGTGCTCGAAACCATCAACAACGACATGGCGTCCGAACCCGACATGCCGCTGTGGGCAGGCTTCTCCAACAACGAAATCCCGGTCAACCTCGGCAAGTTGCTGACGGGCCAGGACTTCGGTGGTGATGCCAAGAAATGCATGGATACGATTGCAACTGCAATCAACCAGCAAGTCGCCGACGCAGGACTGTAAAACCAACCAGAGGCGGGCCCAGGAAAGAACTTGGTGCCCGCCTCTTTTCTTTACCTAACGGGGAAACAACAAATGGCGTCGGTCACACTGCGGAACATCAAGAAAAGCTACGGCGATGTTCAGGTCATCCATGGCGTCAGCCTTGATATCGAGGACGGGTCGTTTGTCGTGCTGCTCGGGCCGTCAGGCTGTGGAAAGTCAACTTTGTTGCGTTCGATTGCAGGCCTCGAAACCATCACCTCTGGCGACATTGAAATCGCCGGACGCCGCGTCAACGACGAGCACCCGAAAGATCGCAACATCGCGATGGTGTTCCAGAACTACGCGCTCTATGCCCACATGAACGTCAAGGATAACATGAGTTTTTCGATGGTGCTGGCCAAGCGCCCGCAAAGCGAGATTGACGAGAAAGTCGGCTGGGCCGCGCGCATCTTGAACCTCGAACCATATCTCGCACGTTATCCACGCGAACTTTCGGGCGGTCAGCGCCAGCGTGTTGCCATGGGTCGCGCCATCGTGCGCAATCCGGCGGTGTTTCTGTTTGATGAGCCACTCTCCAACCTCGATGCAAAATTGCGCGTGCAAATGCGCACCGAAATCAAGGACCTCCACGAGCGTCTGAAAACCACAACAGTCTATGTCACCCACGATCAGATCGAAGCGATGACCATGGCCGATCAGATCGTGATTTTGAAAGATGGCGTCATTGAACAACAGGGTTCCCCCCTCGAAGTCTACGACCACCCCAACAATCTGTTCGTCGCATCATTCATCGGTTCACCATCAATGAACTTGCTGAACGGCAAGGTGCAGCAGGGCCACATGATCACAGCCGATGGCTCAAAAATCAGACTGCCCGCAAATCACAAGGCCAGAGAAGGACAGAACATCGTTCTCGGCGTTCGTCCCGAGCATTTGGAAGTCGGCGAAGGCTTCAACGTCAAGGTCACTGTGATCGAACCAACTGGACCCGAAATCCACATCTACGCCGATCTTGGATCAGATGAAATCTGCGCCGTAGTCCGCGAGCGCCTGCAATTGAAACGCGACCAGATCATCAGCCTGAGACCCATGCCAGACAAGGTGCACCTCTTCGATGCAGCCAGCGGCATGGCGATAAGGTAGCCGGAAAAAATGGTGGGCCCGGAGGGACTCGAACCCCCAACCAGACGGTTATGAGCCGTCAGCTCTAACCATTGAGCTACAGGCCCGCCATTTGAAAACGCTGGCTACATCATTTCGTAATGCCATGCTATAGGCTGAACATGAAAACCAAAACTTTGACACCAGAAGAGGCGGTCGCCGCCCTCGAACACATCCACAAGGCCGCAACGGAAGCCCTGAAAGCGAGCCTTCACAAATATCTGCGAGATCGCATCGCGCCCGACAAGGCGACGCGCCGCAACTTTGTCTACCCCGAATTGCGCCTGACTTATGCGGGCCAGGGTGTAGTACCGCGCATGGCCCGCGCCTATGCCAAGCTGCAAGGCCCCGGCACTTACGCGACCACAGTCACACACCCCGCGCACTTCAAGCCATACTTGCTCGAACAACTGACGCTGCTGGCGCGCGACTACGATATTGAGATCACCGTTGGTCCCTCATCACAGGAAATCCCCTACCCTTACGTGATCGAACTCGGTGCCGATTTTGGCCTCGGTGATATCACGACGGCGGAACTCGCCCTGCATTTCCCGGTTCCCTTGCTCGCAACAGTGGGCGATGAAATCGCCGATGGCACGTGGGACATGAACGCACATCCCCACATGCCGCTCGCCTTGTTCGATGCGGTGCGCGTGGATTACTCGCTTCGCCGCCTCGTGCATTACACAGGCACCGATTGGCGCGCCATCCAACCGTGGATTTTGCTTACAAACTATCACCGCTACATCGACCAGTTTGTGCAATGGGCCTTGGTGCAGTTGAAAACTGATACGCCCTACAGCGCGCTCACCATACCCGGCGGCAAAGTGATCACCCGCGAAACGCCAGAAGCCGAAGCCCGCAAGCTGATCGAAGAAGCACCATGGCACCGCTATCAGATGCCAGCCTATTCACTGGCGCGCAGCGACAAGCAAGGTGGCGTCACACTCGTCAACATTGGCGTTGGTCCATCGAACGCAAAAACCATGACCGACCATCTCGCCGTGCTGCGCCCTGATTGCTGGTTGATGATCGGCCATTGTGGCGGGCTTCGCCAGTCGCAGCGTATTGGCGACTATGTGTTGGCGCACGCATATCTCAGGCAGGATCGCATCTTGGATTCACTGGTGCCGCCAGAAATTCCAATTCCAGCACTTGCCGAAATTCAGGTCGCACTGCAACAGGCCGCTGCCCAAGTGACAGGCGAAACCGGTGAGGCACTCAAGGCCCGCTTGCGAACGGGCACCGTCGTCACCAACGATGATCGCAACTGGGAACTCCGCTATTCGCAGGAACGAAAACGCATCAACCTCTCACGCGCCATTGCGGTTGACATGGAGTCAGGCACCCTGGCCGCCCAAGGCTATCGCTTGCGTGTTCCCTACGGCACATTGCTTTGTGTTTCAGACAAACCACTCCATGGCGAAATCAAATTGCCGGGTGCGGCCAACGCGTTTTATGATCGCGCCGTGAGTGAGCATTTGCTGATCGGTCTCGCCGCACTCGACAAGCTGCGCGGCGACCGCGCCAATCTTCACTCCCGCAAGCTGAGAAGTTTTGACGAGCCACCGTTTCGCTGAATTGAGGCCTTGAAGCCGTCGCAATCTCTATCCATCTAAGCGCGTATCGACGCGGGAGACATCAATGAAATTTTTGTCCACTATCGCTTTGGGCCTCGCCCTGTTTGGCACTGCACTTGCACCCTTGGCCATCACCCCAGCCTACGCCCAAGAGAACACCCAGATGAAACTCACCCGCACCATCAGCCTCAACGGCCACGGCGAAATCCGCATGGTGCCCGACCTTGCCGCCGTCACCATTGGTGTGACCAGCAGTGCTAAAACTGCAGGCGAAGCGCTGGCGCAAAACACCAAGGACATGCAGGCGGTCTTTGCAACCCTGAAAGCCGCAGGCATCACCGATAGCGATATTCAGACCAGCAATTTTTCGGTGAACCCCCGTTTCGTCTACCCCAATGACGGCAGCAACAAGCCACCCACACTTGATGGCTACGACGTCATTAATTCCGTCAACGTCATAGTGCGGAAAATTTCCGAGCTCGGCAGCGTGCTCGACAAGGTCGTCACCGCAGGTTCAAACCAGATCAACGGCATCAACTTCTCCGTCGATAACGCCGACAAGGCCCTCGACTCCGCCCGCACCCAGGCCGTTGCCGATGCCCGCCACAAGGCAGAGCTTTACGCGATAGCCGCAGGCGTAAAATTGAGCCGCATCATTTCGATATCCGAAGGCGGCAACTACCAGCCACCACCCGTGGTCTACTCCCGCGCCAAGATGGAAGCCGCCGACGCCGCACCAATCGCGCAGGGCGAACAGGTGCTTGGCATGGATGTTTCCATCGTCTGGGAAATTGAGTGAAGCCAGAACAATACGAAGCCATCGTCATTGGCGCGGGCGCTGCTGGAATGATGGCCGCTGCAGAAGCAGGCCGACGGGGGCGGCGCGTGCTGCTGATCGATCATGCAAAATCACCAGGCGAGAAAATCCGAATTTCCGGCGGCGGGCGTTGCAACTTCACCAACATCAATACCAGCCCAAAACAGTTTCTGTCCGAAAATCCGCATTTCTGCACGTCGGCACTGAAGCGGTTCACAGCGCACGACTTCATCAAGCGCGTTGACGCACGCGGCATTGCCTATCACGAAAAAACCCTCGGCCAATTATTCTGCGATGGATCTGCACGACAAATCATCGACATGCTCTTGGACGACCTCGCAGCTTCGAATGTCAGGCTGCAACTCGAGACAACAGTTGACGATCTCTCCAAGACAGAAAGCGGTTTTCGCCTTCGTCTTTCGACAGGCACAATGGAATGCACATCGCTGGTGATTGCCACAGGCGGCAAATCCATTCCCAAAATGGGCGCCACGGATTTTGGCTACCGCATCGCAAAGCAGTTCGACATCAAGGTCACCGCAACACGACCAGCACTCGTGCCTCTAACGTTCGAACCCGTGATGACGGAAACCCTGAAGGAGCTTTCAGGCGTCAGCACACTGGCCGATGTCGCCCACGGCAAAACCAGTTTCCGTGAAGCCCTGTTGTTCACCCACCGCGGCCTGTCCGGTCCGGCGATCCTGCAAATCTCCTCATTCTGGCGCGAAGGCGAAGAGATCACAGTCAACCTTGCACCAGATGTGAACGCACTTGATGTGTTGCGCGCAGCACGCCAGAGCACCGGAAAACAGGCACCACAAACCGCTCTGGCGCGCTTCCTTCCAAAGGCACTTGCGCAATCCATCACAGCCAACACAGGCGCTGCCAACACTCTCGCCGACAATTCAGAAACCAAACTTGTAAAGCTCGCCGAAGCCGTGAACAGCTGGCGCATCAAGCCCACTGGTTCAGAGGGCTACCGCACGGCGGAAGTCACACTGGGTGGCGTATCAACCGACGAACTCGATCAAAAAACCATGCAGGCAAAATCGGTGAAAGGCCTCTATTTCATCGGCGAAGTCGTCGATGTCACAGGCTGGCTCGGCGGCTACAATTTTCAATGGGCCTGGTCCAGCGGCTGGGCCGCAGGTCAGGCTTTGTGATGGTTAACCGAGTGCTCGGCATGGATGTTTCCATCATCGGAGAAATTGACTAAGGTTGTAAATCTTAAAGTGAGGGTTAAAACATGCCAGGAACAGCAGTTGTCGCAGATTCGACCGGTACGCCGACAGGCGGTGCAAATGCTTTAATTGACAGCCTGACCTGGGGCGGTCGTTGGATTGATGACCCTACGGCACCAACACCGGATGGAGCTACAACCATCACCTATGCTGCTATCAGTGGCATTGTGCCGGGCAGCAGTCCTGCGATTGTCGGAACGGTTTGGTTACCTCCTGCCACCACTGCGTTGCAGCAGGGCTATGCAGCGTGGAGCAATGTCGCCAATATCAAGTTCGAACCATCCACAGCCACGTTTGCTTCAAGCCTTAACGAGGTTGATATCTGGAACTGGCAATTATCCGACGCCGATATGGGCGGCTTTTTGGGCTTTTCAGAAGTTCCTGGCTCGAGCTTGATTGAACCCTTGTACACGACATATAATCGCGAGGTAGCAGAATGGTCAGCAGGTGGCCTTGCCAAAGGCGGCCTCGGGTATGTCACCATCCTTCACGAGATCGGCCACTCCCTGGGCCTCGCTCATCCTCATGACGGTGGCCCAGATTCCACCGCCGTGTTTCCAGGTGTGACGCTGGATGAGACAACTGGAGTCTACAGCTACGGAGACTTCAACCTGAACCAGGGCATCTTCACCACGATGTCTTATAATGATGGCTGGCAAACACAATTCCCAGACCATTTCGACATGACCTATGGGTATCAAGCCGGGCCGATGGCCCTCGACATCGCCGCCATCCAGGCGATCTACGGTGCCAACACCAATTTCAACAACACCGCAACAACATACACTTTGCCCAAAGTAAACGCTGCAGGCACATTCTGGTCCTGCATCTGGGATACAGGCGGCATCGATACGATCTCGAATGCAGGTTCAACAATCGGCGCAACGATTGACCTGCGCGAAGCACCGCTCGTTGGCGCAGATGCAGGTGGGTACGTCTCTTACAATGCCGGTATCGTCGGCGGATTTACAATAGCCAATGGGGCACTGATCGAAAACGCTATTGGCGGCAGCGGGGTGGATACACTCAAAGGCAACAATGCCTCAAACACCCTGAACGGTGGCACCGATGCTGTGGTCGACACGCTTGATGGTGGGCTTGGTGATGATGTGTTTGTGTTTGGCGCAAACTCGGTCGCCGACACGATTGTTGATATCGGTGGCATTGATACTTTGGAGACTGCGATCACGCGCTCGATATCCGCGCTGGGCATGATCGAGAACGCCACGATCACCGGCACAGGCAACGCCAATCTCACCGGCAACGCCAATGGCAATCTGTTCAATGGCAATTCTGGGGCCAACACGCTGGATGGTGCAGCGGGTGGTGATCAGCTCTACGGCTTTGGTGGTGTGGATACGTTGCTCGGGGGTGACGGCAATGACCTTTTGGTTGGCGGTCCGGCGGCTGACATTCTGCAAGGTGGTCTTGGCGATGACACCTATTCGATCTCCGATGCGACAGCCGACACGATCATCGAAAACCTGAATGCCGGTACGGATGTGGTGCGCACTTCGGTGACGCAATCAAGCCTTGCCGCCAATGTCGAGAACATGGTGCTGCTCGGCACGGGAGCGATTTCTGGCACGGGCAACAGCCTCAACAATGTGATGACTGGTAACACTGCGATCAACACGCTTTCGGGCGGCGATGGCGATGATACGCTGAACGGTGGCACCGACAGTGTGGTCGACACGCTGGACGGCGGGCTTGGCAATGACGTGTTCTATCTCAACGCCTCAACGGGAGCAGCGGTTGATACAATTGTCGATGCAGGCGGCTTTGACACGATCGCAAGCCAGGTCTCGCGCAACTTGAATGACTTTGCGGGAATTGAATATCTGATCCTGCAAGGCCTGAGCAATGGCTCTGGCACAGGCAATGGCCTCAACAATGTGCTGAATGGCGCAAGCGGCACCAACACGCTTGATGGCGGATCAGGCAATGACACGCTTGATGGCAACATCGGCATCGACACGCTGATTGGCGGACTGGGTGCAGATACCTTCCGCTTCAACCAGCTGAGTGACTCCAACGCCATCAATGGCATCGACAAGGTGATGGACTTCAACCGCGCAACACTCGATGTGATCAACGTCTCGGGGATTGACGCCAACGCCGCGACAGCTGGTGTGAACGACGCCTTCACCACCCTCGTGGCCTCAGGCACGGCCTTCACCACAGCAGGCCAATATAGGCTCGACGCCATCGCCGGAGGCTACACCGCCACCTTCAACACCGACGCAGACGCAGACGCCGAACTGACCATCACAATCCAGACCGGATCAGTCTTCACTGCAGGAGCGGGGTGGTTTGTGGTTTAGGCTATGCCGTTTGAACAAGCGACCAGCGCCGATCAACTTCATCAAAGTTGTGAAGCTCACCAAGGCCTATATCAAACCATGTTCCGCTCACGGACAACTCGCCTTTGTTCTCACGCATGCGAAGCCAGGGGAACGTTCGAAGGTTCGCCATTGAATGCTCAACTGAGGCATGCTCAACCGCAGTCAGCAGATCATGTTTTGCGTGGTCATGATCCTGCATCACGGCATCTGCAACATCACGCACATCTGACATCCATTTGCCGATGAAGTCGCCCGTCGAAAGCGGATCGCCACCCTCAACAACGGCGCGAATGCCACCACAACGCCCGTGCCCCATCACCACAATATGCTTTACGCCAAGCGATAGAACTGCAAACTCGATTGCAGCCGACGTCGCGTGATGCTTTCCATCTGGCGCATATGGCGGCACAAGATTGGCAACATTGCGCATGACGAAAATCTCACCAGGTCCCGCATCAAAAATTGTTTCAGGTGCTGCGCGTGAATCGCAGCATGCGATGATCATCACAGTTGGTTTTTGCGAACCCGCACCAAGTTTTGCATAGCGCTCCTGCTCCAGCGCGTAGCGCCCGGACCTGAAATTCTGATACCCATCAATCAAACGCTGCGGCAACGGCAATGGCATTACTCCTAACTCAAATCGACTATTTGCGGGCGCGGCAAAGGACCTGCACCCGGTTGTTCGGGCCAATGCTGATACGTCCGCACGGACCCCTGTTCGCGCATTGCGGCGGTGAGATCAAGATCAACTGTGCCAATCAGCCATTGCGGCTGGTTCATTTCGCCAAGCGCAATCACACCGTCAAACGGCAAACCTTTGTCAGGCGGCCCGAAAATCCCGGCCATGCCAACATTGTTTTCCACAGCCGCACAAAACGGCGCTGGCCCGACACAAGGCGATTGAACCGTGTAAACCTGGTTTTCGAGTGCACGCGCTTGGGCTCCATGCCGGACCCGCCAATAACCCCAGGTCGTTTCAGTATTGGAAGGTGCCAGGATCACATCAGCACCTGCTTCTGCGAGCGCACGTGCGAGCAACGGAAACTCAATATCGTAACAGATCAGCAATCCGATTTTTGCAATCCCAAGATCAAACAACAACGGCTCGCGCCCGCCGGAAATCCCCCACTGTTCGCGCTCCCATGGTGTTGGCATGATCTTGCGAGAAATCGCCGACTTGCCATTGGACGCAAACACATCAACGCAGTTGAAAACCTCGTCACCTTCGCGCACCGGAGCACTACCATTGACGATCACCACGCCATGTTCGCGCGCCAGGCGTTGGTGAAGTGCGAGAATATCACTCCTGTATTCAGAAACCGCTGCAATGCTGTCCTTCAGGTCAAGCCCGCACCCGCCAATGGCCGAAAGTTCCATCGCGGCATATTCTGGAAACACCAACAATTGCGCATCGCGCGATGCAGCTTCAACAACCCACTTTTCAATTTTTTGGGAATAGGCATCAAATGAAGATATTTCTGTCAAAGGGTATTGTGCAGCGGCGATGGTAAAAGAACGAGCCATGGCTCAGCCTTAACCTAAACGCCTAGAGATCGCCAATCCAGAACTGCATGGGCTTTGTGCTTTCAACATGCCCGCCAATTTCCTTCCACGGAAACTGCGCGACATATCCGGCCATTACAGAATAACCTCGCTTGGTCCAAAATTGATCAAGCGGCTTGTAGTTTCGCGGACGTGCGGGATGATCATCAGGACGCACAACGGTGCAAAACACCGCTTTTTTGTATCCAAGCTCACGCGCCCAAGCCTCGCGCATGTCGAAAAACTTGTGTCCTGCCCCCTGCCTGCGGTAGCGCGGCAGCAGAAGCGACTCGGCAAAATAATAGATATCATCCGTTGCCATGGCGCGATCTCGAAAGCACTGCTTCAACGCATCGTGCTCATCATCGAGCGGCATGCCAGTCGCAGCGCCAACAATCATTTCGCCTATGCGCGCCGTAACGATGACACCCTTCTCTGATTGCGCCAGCTTGGAAAGATACTCATTCTCATACGCAAGTGAGCCCGCATAAAGGTAAGGGTAGTCCTGAAATATGCTGATGCGCAAACGCGCCACGGCATCGAGCTGTCCTGCGACAGCACTTCTGGTGAGTGTTGCATATTCCAGCATTGACTTATCCGCCCAGCACTTGCCGCTTCCAGTCGTTCAAATTGTAATGGGTAGAGATACGCACCATCTTGCCCGCGCGGATTTCGAAGAACGTGCCGCCGCGCAACCGATACTTCTGTCCCGACGCCTTGGGCAAGCCGGGATCAGTCTTGATGTACTTGCCACGCAGATCAAACGTCGCAGCAGCGCTGCTGCCATCAGCATTGGTCATGACTACGATGTTGGTGAGCTGCTCAAAATAGCACTCGTTCATGTGTTCTAGAAATTCACGAAATTTGGCGACGCCCTTGCGCGATGCGCCCTGACTCACGTCGTGCAACAGCATTCGACCGACACAGGCCAGCATGCCCTCGACATCCTGCCCGTTGAATGAGCTGTAATAGGCGTTGACGAGATTGCGCGTTTTTAAAGGTGTCATTGCCGATCCCGATTTTTATTTTACCAATTGGTAAATCAAATTCGAGGCAAACACAAGGGTTCGCCTTGCCAACATTTTTACGCTCACGTAAGCGCCATCCATCATGGCCAAGATCACTTCTGTTTTCCCAACACTCATCTATCGCGAAGACCTCCCCCGTATCGACACGCTCAACGCTGAGCTCGAAGTTGCAGCTCTGTCGCTCGCTACCAATGATCACGCAGGCTTGAAGTGGTGCGAAAAACATGGCTATCCCGGCTACACATCATATGCATCGCTCAACGAACTGGCTTCGCGCATCCCTGCCTTCAAAAAATTGGAACGCCTGATCGACAAGCACGCAAGCGCATACGCCAAGGCGATGCACTGGGACATCAAGGGCGCAAAGCCGATCTGTGATTCACTGTGGGTCAACGTCATGCCGGAGGGCGGCCACCACACCGGCCACATTCACACCAACAGCGTGATCAGCGGCACCTATTATGTGAAAGTGCCGGAAGGCGCTGGCCCTATCGTCTACGAAGACCCACGCCTTGCAATGATGATGGCCGCTCCCCCGAAATCCGCAAAAGCCCCGCGCGAATTGAAAACCCATGTCAGCGAAACACCACAAGCTGGCACGCTGCTCCTCTGGGAAAGCTGGCTCCGCCACGAAGTGCCATTGAACCGCGCCGAGGGTGAGCGCATTTCAGTGAGCTTCAACTATGTGATCGCCGCGCGGTAAATCCGAGATAGGCAAGTCCGGCCAACAACACGAATGCAATCCAGCTGAGCCAGACTGGCACCATCATGCTGCCCGCCATCATGTTCAAGCCCATGGATGCGCGCCACAATTGCGCCAGCGCACCCAAAGCAAACACAACCGCCGCCACGCGACTGAACATTTCGGTCGTCATCAAACTGTTCATGATAACCTCCTCTTGAAGGTCAGGGCCGATTTGAAACTTTCGGCAACACAGATGTGGCGTGCCCAAGCACATTATTCAAGCGCAACTGCAGAACTGGGAAAAGAACATAAAATTTCCCGATCTACCTTTCTACTGTCGGCTGCGTAACACTCGATGGCGTGAAGAAAGGGGGGTAAAGCACCATGGGGGTCCACTTTGCCAATGTCACGATGCGCGGCCCACCAAACCCCATGAAGCATAACCAACTATGAAAACATCCGCATCCCCTGCTGATCAACAATCAGCATGCCCTTGTTAATGGCGATGTCGGCGGCGTCTTCGGCAGAGGTAAACTTGTCAGCGCGCACAAATGTATGGACCTTGCCATCCTTCGAAATGCGCCCGGCAAGTTGCCACTGCCCACCATCCTTGTAAGGGGTCGCCTCAATATGATAGCCGTTGTGGTCGACCGACTTCAAAGCCTTCGCAGCCGCTGGCAAACCTGTCTCTCCACCACCAAACCACTTCGACCAGAATGCCATCGATTTCTCCTTTTACAGAATGATAGCACTAGCCATATCAGCGGGTCACGCGCTTTCCAATTAGGACTGGCCGTCTCGCGAACCGGCGATCCAGTTCTGGGCCGCAAGGTGGCAACCAAATGCGCTCAAGCGCTACATCAGTGGTGAACGTGAAGACCCGCAAATGTCGATGATCGTCGAGCAATTGAAGGATGACGACGTGGCTAATGTCGCCGCCTACTATGCCTCAATCAAGGCCACGGTTGAAAAACCGCAGTAGGCCTAAAATCGAAGTTGCAGTCTGGTTCCAATAGGGCCACATTAACAATCAAGGCGCGCATAAGAGCGCCGCAAGGGAGGATACATCAATGACTGATACAAAGAAAACGGCACGCCGTTCGTTCCTGAGAAGTGGCGCGATTGCGGCTGCTGCAGGCGCATCAGCTGTGGCTATGCCGAGCGTTGTGCGTGCACAGGAAGCCACCGTGTTCAAGTTCCAGAGCACCTGGCCCGCCAAGGACATTTTCCACGAATACGCCACCGACTTCGTAACCCGCGTCAATGAAATGGGCGGCGGTCGCTTGAAGTTCGAGTTGCTGGCTGCGGGTGCAGTGGCGAAGGCGCTGGAAGTACACGACGCTGTTCTCTCCGGCACGCTTGATGGTGGCCATGGTGTCACCGCCTACTGGTATGGCAAGCACAAGGCTTATTCGCTGTTCGGCACACCACCCGCTTGGGGCTGGCGCGCCAACCAGATGATCGGCTGGATGAAATACGGCGGCGGTCAGGAACTTTATGACGAGTTGGTGCAGAAGGTTCTCGGCCTCAATCTTGTAGGCTTCCTCACAGGTCCAATGCCAACGCAGCCACTCGGCTGGTTCAAGCAGCAGATCACCGATCCAGCCCAACTCGCTGGCCTGAAGTATCGCACGGTTGGCCTCTCGGCAGACTTGTTCAAACAGATGGGTGCAGCAGTCACCATCATGGGTGGTGGTGAAATCGTTCCCGCCATGGACCGTGGACTTCTCGATGCCGCCGAGTTCAACAACCCGTCGTCGGACAAGCTTTTGGGCTTCCCTGACGTTTCGAAGGATTACATGTTGCAGAGCTATCACCAGTCTGCAGAATGCTTCGAAATCATCCTGAACAAGACCAAGTTTGACGCGCTTGCTCCTGATCTGCAGGCGATCGTCAAATACGCTGTGGAGTCGTCATCGCAAGACATGAGCTGGAAGGCGATGGACCGCTATTCCAAGGATCTTGCGGCGATAAAAGAAGCTGGCGTCAGGGTTCACAAGACCCCAGAGAACGTGTTGCAGGCGCAGCTTGCGGCATGGGACAAGGTGATTGAAGCCCAGTCGGTCGAGCCCTTCTTTGCCAAGGTTGTTGAAAGCCAGAAGGCCTGGGCCAAGCGCGTTGTGGGCACGCAGTTCGACATGGAAGTCGATCAGCACATGGCCTACGACCACTTCTTCAAAGCTTGATCGCAAGACGCTACCACCTGCGCACCGTCATCCCGGCGAAGGCCGGGACCCAGCTTTGTTGCGATCAGCAGATTGTGTTGCAAAGTTAGACCCCGGCCTTCGCCGGGGTGACGGTGATCAGGTTTTGTTTAACATCAAGCACTGGGCTCCATACACTCAATGAATAATCGTCAATTGCCTTTCATCCTGTTTGCAGGTGGCGTTGCACTTCTCGTCATTTCAATCTTCTGGTCACTCTACGCACTTGGCGAGGTGGGTCAGATCGTCGGACCAAAGGGGCTTCGTCCCAACAACAGTTTTCATTGCGCCTTCTGGTACGGCGGCAATTGCGAGTTGCTCGCTGCTGCACATGCTGAAAAAGGCACAACGCCCTATTCGCCGCTGACCTTCTGGGCGGGGCTTCTCGGTATCATTGCAAGTTTCTGGCTTAATTTGAAGAAACAATCCGCCGATGAAAGCGGACAGGCGCGTTTGCAGCGACTGCTCATTCCAGTTGATCGCATCAGCACTTTCGTTGGACAGTTTTTTGCCTGGTCGATTTTGCTTTTGACCTTCGCCGTCAGCTACGAAGTTTTCTCTCGCTATGTGCTGGGCCGCCCGACAGACTGGGCCTTTGATGCAAGCTACATTCTCTATGGCACTCTGTTCATCATGGCTGGTGCTTATGCACTTTCACGCAACGCCCATGTGCGCGGCGACTTTTTGTATCGCGCCTGGTCCAATCGCACCCAGGCGAAGATGGACCTGCTTTTGTATTTCCTGTTTTTCTTTCCCGGCATCATCGCCTTCATCTATGCAGGCTATGGCTTTGCCGCACAAAGCTGGGTGACGCATGAACACTCGGCCTACAGCCCGGACGGCCCGCCGATCTATCACTACAAGACACTCATCCCCTTCACCGGCGTGCTGCTGCTGTTGCAAGGCATTGTCGAGGTGGTGCGCTGCCTCCTCTGCATCCGCACGGGCGAATGGCCAAACCGTTTGCACGACGTCGAAGAACTCGAAAAAATCATCCTCGAACAACACGCCGATAAGCCAAACTCAGCCAAGGAAGCCACATCATGACCGATCCACAACTCGGCGTGTTCATGCTGGCACTGTTCATCTTCCTGATCATGCTCGGCTTTCCGATTGCCTTCACCTTAATGGCGATGGGCGTTGGCTTTGCCTTCCTCGCCTTTGACGGCAACATGGATGCCGTGATGAGCCTTCTGGTGCAGCGCTCATGGTCCGTGATGACCAACGACGTGCTGATCTCCGTGCCGCTGTTTGTGTTCATGGGCTACATCATTGAGCGCGCCAATATTCTGGACCGATTGTTCAGATCCATTCAGCTGGCTGCAGGTGGCATTCCGGGTTCACTCGCGGTGGCCACCTTGATCACCTGCACATTGTTTGCAACCGCGACTGGCATTGTTGGTGCTGTTGTCACACTGATGGGCCTCCTTGCATTCCCCGCCATGTTGAAAGCAGGTTATGACACGCGACTCTCCGCGGGCGTTGTCTGCGCTGGTGGCTGCCTGGGCATTCTCATCCCGCCTTCAATCATGCTGATCCTCTATGGCGCGACAACCGGCGTATCACCCGTCAAGCTTTATGCCGGTGCCTTCTTTCCCGGCCTGATGCTCGCTGGCCTCTACATGCTCTATGTCATCGTCTTGTGCTGGTGGAAGCCAGAGCTTGCGCCAAAGCTTCCGAAAGAACAACGTTCAGCACCGCTCGGCACAGTGTTGTACGAATTGCTTACAGCTTTCGTGCCATTGGCATTGCTGATCACGAGCGTGCTCGGTGCCATTCTGTTCGGCATCGCCACACCGCAGGAGGCAGCGGCGATTGGTGCAATGGGCGCACTCCTTCTTGCAGCGGCCTACCGCTCGCTCAATTATACCAAGCTGAAAGAGTCAGTCTATCTCACCGCCCGCACCTCGGCCATGGTGGGCTGGCTGTTTGTCGGTTCGTTCACCTTCTCGGCGGTGTTTGCCCTGCTCGGCGGCGATCAGGTGATCAAGGATTTCGTCGTCGGCATGAACCTCACACCGTTCTGGTTCCTGGTGATTGCCCAGCTGATCATCTTCGTGCTCGGCTGGCCGTTGGAGTGGACCGAAATCATCGTGATTTTCGTTCCGATCTTCCTGCCCCTGCTCGAACACTTCGGCATCGATCCCTTGTTCTTTGGCTTGCTGATCGCGCTCAACATCCAGACAAGTTTCCTCTCGCCCCCGGTGGCAATGGCACCGTTCTATCTAAAGGGCGTCGCCCCCAAACATGTCTCGATCAACGACATCTTCGCCGGCGTCATGCCCTTCATCTTCATCGTGGTCTTCGCAATGGTGCTACTCTACACCTTCCCACAAATAGGACTATGGCTGCCAGAGAAGCTCTACGGGAATTGAGGAACAATCAAAAAGGGCCACGATTTGCTATCCCAGCTGTATTTTGTCACCGATGAGCTTTGCCAAGTTTTTGAAATCGCCGTAACAGTCTCGAACTGCGCCTTGGTGGCCACCAATTGCACCATCACCAGGCTTAAGTAGAAACATCGGTTTGCGCGCTTCCTGTGCCATAGGCATCAGTGATCGGTAGTCCTTGAGCTGAGCCAAGCAACGATTATCCGAGTCAATCTCAATTGGTTCGTCAGAGCCGGAAGAACCTTCGACTTTCTCACGATAAATTCCTGGCAGTCGGTCCAGCCAATTTCGAAACGCCTTGACTTGCCTGCCTTCTCGCACTGAGTGCCGTGAAACCACATATCCTATTGGCAACATTTGCCCTTCAGAAAGTGAAAAGTCCAAGTCCAACGGAGCTTTTGCAAGCCGTTCTTTCCAACCTTCGCGCCAAGCAACAAGCCTTGGTCCAACGTTCTCGAGTCCTTGAACAGAGAATAGATCTGGCGCCGCAGGAATGACGACATAATCTGCAGCTATTAGGGCCGCTCGATTGATCGCGCCTAAATTCGGCCCGACATCGAGCAGTGCAATATCTGCAGAAAATTGCTCACCAGCTTCAGCAACTATTCTTGAAAAAGCTGTGGTTACTCGAAACGCTCTTTCATCACGATCCAAACATTTGGACCAGTTTGCTGAAAGATCATCCTCAAACGACGAAAGTTCCAAATCTCCAACAATCAAGGAAAAGTTTCCGGTGATGCCTTCAAGTGGCCTTAACGATACTTCGCCAACTCCCTTTTTTAAGGGGGCGAGTGCTGAAAAAACAGTTGGTCGCGGAGAGCTTTGCCAGATTTGTACAAGCCGCTCCTCATCAAGGCAGATACTCGTCAAATTCGCCTGCGGATCAAGGTCGGCCGCGACAACTCGATGTCCCAATTCTGCGAACATCCAAGCCAAATGATATACCAACGAGGTCTTCCCTACCCCGCCTTTATTGTTAAAAAATGCCACGGTTTTCATGTGCGAGGTCTAACAATTGCCAGCACATGTTGCTGATTGATTTCAAACTGGAGCTCTGGATTGCCATTCGCGGCCAATCTTTCCTTTGCAATCTGAATTCCAACTCCAAACCGCTCTATCAATCGAAGTTGAACCATCAGGCCTGCGATGGTTGGATTTCGATAGTCAGTTTCTCCTTGACCAAAATTTTCCGGAGTTACTTGACCGTACGGTCCGCCGGGGCTTTGAATTTCAATTCGATTGTCATACCATGTTATCCGGACCGGGGCATTCGTCCCTTCATATATTCTGTGTATCACCGCATTGCGAGCAAGCTGCCTGAGCGCCTCGATAGGGTAATCATCCGTTTCCTCTCGAACCTTTCCGCCGACAACCAATCGTCGACGTATGTTGAGAGAAAGTAGTTCATCGATTTGTCTGATTTGATCAGGCAGTGTCCCGGAAATCTGATGAACATCCAATGTTTCATCGGTCAAATTCACTCCAGATATCCTGCGAAACTGCACGTAGGCACCTGGCAACCAGGTCAGGGGCGACTTGGCCATAAACAAAATACCACTGGTCGTCGGGGTGCCATCATTGGAAATCAAACGCAATGACTTCAGTTGCTGGTCAACAGTACGTTGGTTCTGGGCCAACACATCTGCGGGAACAACCGAAGGCAGGAATTCCAATTGGAAACGCGCCATGTCAATATCTTCTAAACTGGTACCTCGGCACGGCTGGGCATCGTAGGGTAGGTTTCCCCATTGCCTTTTTTCTAAAAGCGTCCTCTCTTCTTGTCCGTTTGCGAGTGCTCGCCTTGGCCCCACCCTGATCCAGACACGCCCATCAAATTTCACAGGAGGATTGACAGATGGCGCAACTGTTACAATTGCCAATTCGCAGCCATCTATTGTTTTCTTGTGAACTTGCATTTCAGGAAATGGTTGAATTTTGCCATTGTCTCTCAACGCAGCCAATCTAAGCAATAGCTTGTCGTCTATGGCTGTACCCGCGCAAGACAAGTCGTCTTCCTGTCCAATAAAAATTATTCCCGGCTTGTTATGGCCGGGAAGGTCATTCGCCATCGCACAGATAAACTGACTGATTTTGTCAGTATCATAAGCATTCCGCTTGCGCTCAATCCGGTCAAGCTCGACATTCGAAAATGCCTGCAGGAGTTCTTCGTCGCTGAGCATATCTATCCTCAATTATCCAAAAAGCTCCTGAGCTTCCTTGACCTGCTTGGATGCTTCAGCTTGCGCAAAGCTTTCGCTTCGATCTGCCGGATGCGCTCTCTCGTCACGCTGAACTGCTGGCCGACTTCTTCCAGCGTGTGATCGGTGTTCATGCCGATACCAAAGCGCATGCGCAGCACGCGTTCTTCGCGCGGCGTCAAACTCGCAAGCACGCGCGTCGTTGTCTCGCGCAAATTCGCCTGGATCGCCGCATCAATCGGCAAGATCGCACCCTTGTCCTCGATGAAATCACCAAGGTGTGAATCTTCTTCATCACCCACCGGCGTTTCGAGCGAGATTGGTTCCTTGGCAATCTTCATCACCTTGCGAACTTTTTCGAGCGGCATCGACAGCTTCTCAGCCAACTCATCCGGCGTTGGCTCACGGCCGATTTCATGCATCATCTGCCGCGATGTGCGCACGATCTTGTTGATGGTTTCAATCATGTGCACAGGGATGCGGATGGTGCGCGCCTGATCAGCAATCGAACGCGTGATCGCCTGACGGATCCACCACGTCGCATAGGTCGAGAATTTGTAACCGCGGCGATATTCAAACTTGTCGACGGCTTTCATCAAACCGATGTTGCCTTCCTGAATCAAATCCAGGAATTGCAAACCGCGATTGGTGTATTTCTTCGCAATTGAAATGACGAGGCGCAAATTCGCTTCAACCATTTCCTTCTTGGCGATGCGCGCCTCGCGCTCACCTTTTTGCACCTTGGCAACAATGCCACGGAATTCCTGGATCTGCAGACCGGTGGCAGAAGCAAGATCATAAATCTCATCGCGGATGACCTTGATCGAGTCCTTCTCGTCATTCACCCACTTCTTCCAGCCATGCTTGATAAGACGGCCCACACGCTTCAGCCAATCAGGATCAAGCTCGTGGTTCTGGTATTCCTTGAGGAATTCTTCGCGCGGAACCTTGTACGTTTCGGCAAGCCGCATCAATCGGCCTTCAAGCGCGTTCAAACGTTTTGAAATTTCATAAAGCTGATCAACCAGCGCTTCGATACGCGCATTGTTGAGCGACAGCGATTTCACCATCGCGATGATGTCGTCACGCAGTTTCTTGTAGCGGCGCTCCTGCGACGGCGACAGGCCTTCGTTTTCCTGCACCTCTTGGTCCTGCAATTTGCGCAGTGACTTATAAAGCCGCGCAATCTCGTCGAACACTTCAACGACCTTCGGCTTCAGCTCGGCTTCCATCGCCGAGAGCGACACACCGAGATCATCACCTTCATCATCATCATCGTCATCAGCAGCTGATGGCTTGTCGAAATCTTCCGGCGACAACACGTCGGAATAATCATCTTCACCACCAATGCGCGCGCGTGGCGGCGGCATCTTGCGAGCGTCGTCTTTTTTCTTTTGTTCAGCGCGCTTCAATTCGGCCTGCTTGCGCACCTCTTCCTTCGGCGGCACGTAAGGCATCGGCGTTTGCACGGCCTTGTTCGCCTTGGCATCAGGTCCGGCATAGGTCGCTTCAAGATCGATGATGTCGCGGAGAAGAATGCGCCCCTCATTCAATTCATCGCGCCAGATGATGATGGCCTGAAACGTCAGCGGGCTTTCACAAAGACCAGCGATCATCGCTTCACGGCCAGCCTCGATGCGCTTGGCAATGGCGATTTCACCTTCGCGCGACAAAAGTTCAACCGCTCCCATCTCGCGCAGATACATGCGAACAGGATCATCGGTGCGATCAGCCGGAAGCTTCGGCGCTTCCACTTTCATGAGGGCGGTTTCGCCGCTCACTTCTTCTTCGGCCTTGACCGCGAGGTTTTCAGTTTCCTCTTCGCTCTCGACAACATTGATGCCCATCTCGTTGAGCATCGCCATGATGTCTTCGATCTGCTCAGGCGAAGTTTCCTCCGATGGCAAAACCGCGTTCAGTTCATCAAGCGTCACATAGCCCCGCGCCTTCGCGGCCTTGATCATGCGCTTGACGGCAGCATCATTCAGATCAAGAACGGGAGAATCCGTGCCAGCTTCCGGTGCTTCCGGCTCAACATCTTCGCCCGAAGGCGGCGCAGCAGCCGGTGGCTTTTGGTTGGGTGGGCGGACAGCAACAGGAGGGCGGGCCATGAAAAAACGACTTCCTTGGGTGTGGGCGCGAAATTGGCCCTGGGCGAGTGATTCGGAAGACACAGATGAAGCAGAGCAGGACTTAATCCCGCCTTAACTACGTTCAGGCCGGACACCAAAGCCAAAAATGGCCCGGAATCCCGCCGTATCTGTGTTTTCTGGTGTCAGGCTGATCATCTGGCGGCGGCCTGTCCGGGCAACATGGGGTGAGCCACAAGGACAAAAGGTCACTCATTCAGAGCAATCATGCGGGAAATAGGGACTAAATCTGGCGATTGCAAGGGGGTGGAGGCGAGAATCTAATATTTCCCCCTCCCTGCAAGGGAGGGGCAGGGGTGGGTGCCTGCAACGGCTTCGTCTCCAATAGCGTAAGCAAGTTAAAGCAGGGGTTCTACAGTCTGAAAACATCCACCCAGTCCTTCTGAATTTGAGCGGCTATTTTTTTGGGTTCGTGCGGACGCCCAAACTTTTCTCCAATTTCGTTCTTCCATAACGGAAAACGTTTATCATCCAATGCTGAACCTTGCCCGCAAGCAAAAAGGGTAGTGATAAGCCAATATGTTAAATCATGCTTGTAATTAGGGTTTGGGCTTCCCGCGATTAACTCTGTACTGTTGAGTTCCGATACTCCTAGGAAGCCTCGAACTTCCTCGATAGTTGCCATTGCTGATATAAACTTCAAATGAAGTTTTGGGCTTACAACCGAACTCACAAGCAAAACACAAAGGATATCGATCCAACCGTCCCTTAGAAGATCATTGTGGGCTTCTTCTGGAAGAAGAGCAATTTTTGAGCATACCTTTCCAACGTCTCTGAGCGACACTTCATTTTGTGCTGCAACATGCAACAACAAATTGGCGCATCGAATTGATAGCTTGTTCGGTAGATTCATATCAATGATCAACTGTTTGGCATAACGACCGATAGCAGCTTCGCTGCCTTGAGGTCCTACAATGCGCGGCAGTGAAAATGATACATTGATGAATTTTCGCAGATAGCTCTCGGCATCCATATCGGCACCGTATCTTGCTTTCACACTGTTTTCGAGAGCTGCACCATTCACTCCTAGAATGAAATGGACTTTTGGGACTGTAAAGAAGTGTTTGATGACTTCCAAGACCAGCAGGGCATAGTCCGGTCGGCATCGGTCCAACTCGTCGACAACGATAACAATCGGGGCAGCTTTATCTTTGGTCAATTTGACCAATAATTCTTTGAACGACTTGATCGCATCCTTGCGTTCTTTTTCACTGTTCCAAAGCCGCTGCGAAGCATCTTTAACCTCGGAGCTCGCGGCGTCGGCGATCACATCACCGACTTCTTTGAGGTGCTCCTTGGCTCCAAAGGTCGCGAGAGAAAGGCCTATCCCGAACAATGGTTTGGCAAGCTTTGCCGCGGCCGACTTCCACTGTTGGAGCGTTGATTGCTGTTCTTTTGGAATTCGCTCACTTATTGCCGTGATAATTGAAACAAGAGGGTCTGACAGATAGTCACTTTCAAATGCATCAAAGTAGACAGTAACAGCGCTACCGCCGTTTTCGCTCTTGTGTGCCGCGACCCATCGCTTCAGAAAATAAGTTTTTCCGGAACCCCATTTGTCGTCGAGCGCAATTACAATTGGATTTTCAATTCTTTCCACTAGGTCAGAAAGCTGTTTCGATATCGCTTTGCGGTTGAGAATGTCATCTCCGAATCCAGTTTCATAAAGAACGACATCGCCATCTTGGGGAAAAAGCTTCATCCATTACCTCAAACGATTAGCAGATTGAATTGCGCCCGTTGCGAAAACAGTGACCTCATAAATACTACAACCCAGTTTCTTGCAAGAAAAAGAGAGCATTTCCCACAATCATTATTTCATCCGCACACAGATCATTTCTCTTCCTCAGCTTCGCTGGGGAAGTACCGCCGGAGGCGGGGATGGGGTGTTCGGCATCGACATGAATCTCGAAGGCTCATTCCGTCCCCGGCACCCCCTCCCCCTTCGGGTACTCCCCCGCCTGCGGCGAGGGAGAAAAGGGACCTCACACGTCTTCCTGAACCCGCCCGGATGCGACACCAAAGCCCGCGATCCGCGCTTCGGCTCCGGCGACTGATGTCACTTGTTCTCGTAACTGCACCAGCGCCTGCAGGTTCGCCTCGCTGGGATCACCAGCAAAATTCGCTTCGGCGTTACGGAGTTCGCGCTCCAACGTGACACTCTTCCGATGCAGGTTAAGCATTTGCGCCAGCCCCATGCGCGCATCTTCCAACGCAGAGCTCGGAGCAAGATACCATTCATTGAGATGCCGCGCCTGCGCCTCAAGCCTGGCCAGCACATCACCAAAGCCTTTCGCATCCAATGCCGCGCGCAACCCAACCACATCAACCATCTCCTGCGACGAGGCGAGATCGAGCACCATCTGGCGAAGACTTTCATGTTCGCGCGAGGAAAGATCAGCGCCCGCCACATCATCCCAATGCGCATGCAGCAATTCCGGATGATTGATGACAGACAGCAGGATCATGCGCTCGCGTTTCTCGGCGCGCGATTGCGTCGAAACACTGGCCGCCGCCTTCAACCGCGATGACGCAGGCATTTGTACATCCCACGCACGCTGGCCCGGTCGCAAGCGCCGCTGCTGTTGCGGCGCAAAGGCTTGATACTTCCCACGCGCCTCTTTCGGTTGGCGTTGAAACAGCACGGCCAAACGCTCGCGTAAATCATCCTGATAATGACGGCGCACAGTCTCGTCTTGAATCTGCGAAATCAAAACTCGCAAGTCTTTCTCAAACGCCGCACGGCGCTCCGGCGAGGCGCGATCATTATCGTCAAGCGCGCGCTGCCACAGCACCTGCGCCATCGGCTGCGCCTGATGGATGACAGCCTTCACCGCATCAGCGCCTTCCGCGCGCAACAAATCATCAGGATCCTTGCCCTCCGGCAAAAAAGCAAAGCGCAACGAATGACCAGGTTGCAAAAGCGGCAACGCGAGATCAAGCGCACGATAGGCAGCCTTCTGCCCTGCCGTATCACCATCAAAACACAGAGTAGGTTCTGCCGCCGTGCGCCACAAAATCGCAAGCTGCCGATCGGTGAGCGCCGTGCCCAGTGGTGCCACAGCTTCAACAAAGCCAGCGCGTGTCATCGCAATCACATCGACATAACCTTCAACCGCGATGATGCGGCTTTGCTCATGCGCAACACTGCGCGCCTTGTCGAAATTATAAAGGACATCGCCCTTGGAGAAGATCGGCGTTTCCGGCGAATTCAAATATTTCGCGGGCACATCAGCGCGCAACGCACGACCGCCAAACGCAATCACACGGCCTCTGGGATCGCGAATGGGAAACATCACACGGTCCCGAAACCGATCATAGGCCACCGGAATATCATCGCCGGAAATCACCAGGCCCGCCTCTGCCATTTGCTCAACACTGATGTCCTTCGCCGCGAGATGATTACGCAGCGCCGAGCGATCATCCGGCGCATAGCCAATGCCGAACTGTTGTTGAATCGCGGACGACAAATCCCGATCCGCAAGATATCCCCGCGCCTTCGCACCCCGCGCCGTTTGCAATTCCGCGGCGAAGAAATCCTGCGCGAGTTGCATCACATCATAGAGGCTCGCACGCTGTTCCTCGCGGCGCTCTTCCTCTTCAGAATAGGTGGGAAGCGCAATGCCCGCCTCCTGCGCCAGCTGCGCCACCGCCTCAGGGTACCGCATCCCCTCCTTCTCAGTGAGGAAAGTGAAAATGTCACCGCTCGCCTTGCAGCCAAAGCAATAATAAATCCCCTTCCGGTCATCGGCATGAAAACTCGGCGATTTCTCGGTGTGGAACGGGCAACACGCCCAATAATCACCCTTCGCGGCTTGCGTCTTGCGCCGATCCCATTGCACGCGCTTTCCCACGACGGACGAGATATTCACCCGGGCCCGGATCTGATCAAGAAATTGTGGCGAGAAGCGCATGGGCTTTCCTTAAAGCGGCTTATGCCGTGAAATCAACATATGCTTAACTATTCGCCGAAAGTGGGCCGTAAGATATTCTATGTAAGGTGGCAGTTATCTTTGGAGAAGCCAAGGCGATGCGCCACATTTTGAGAATGATCATAGCAAGCTTTTGGCTCTTCTGCCTGGCACTTGGCCCGGCTGCCGCCGATTCATCAGGCCGCGACATCAAAACGGTCATAAGAGGTGTTGGCGATCAATTGAGACTGGCCAAGGAATTGCCAGACACCAAACCTTTCCAACTGCAGGATGGTAGATTTTTTGACCTGGGTTACCTGTACAAATGGGAAGCCACAGGCAAATGGATCGGAAAAATACCCCTCACCCTAGACTATGTTGACCTCTCAGACTCCGCATTGAAAAAAGTAATGAGAGACGCAGGCATCAAGGAATTGCCGGCAATTCCGCCTCGCATTGTCGTTCAGACGGATCAAAGTTCGGACAAAGGCCTTTTCATGAGGGTATTGGCAAGCATCCTTCAAGTATTGGGGGCCGGCTTGGCACTCTTCTTCTGGACAAAGAGCAGCGTCAGCAAAATCAAACCGCCATTTCGCTCGAAACTTGAACCAGAGATTCAACTCAGTGCAGACTTGGAAAGCCGTATTGAGGCCGCAGCAAAAAACTTTCAACGCGGCGGCGCGAGCCCTCATATCCCCCTCACCAAAACATAGTTCACATCATCATCACACAATCTACATTTCCAAACCCGTTCCTGAACGCCTTTCAAACCTTCGTTGTCATTGCGATTACGTTTGTAGTCTTGGGTAGGCGCACACGGCCTTGCCAGAAGCACGGGACTCGTGAGAACGTTGCGTCCTCAATCAGGAGGCAACAATGGCGATCAAGAAAATCTATACGGCAGTAGGCACAGCAGTTGGCGGGCGCGGCGGCGGCACGGCAAAGACCGATGACGGTCAACTCGATCTCGTGCTGGCGCATCCCATCAAGATGGGTGGCACAGGCAAAGGCACCAACCCAGAGCAAATTTTCGCAGTTGGCTATGCCTCATGCTTTCTGGGCGCGATGAAATTTGTCAACGGCAAGGAGAAAAAGCCACTTGCACTCGACGCAGCTTCAAGTGTGACAGCGCATGTGAGCTTTGGTCCGCGCGCCGACAAGAAGGGCTTCGGGATTGAAGTGAAGCTGGAAGTAAAACTTCCGGGCATTCCAAAAGCCAAGGCAACAACACTGGCCAAGAAAGCACACGTGGTCTGCCCCTACTCTCACGCCATCCGGAAAAACGTGAAAGTCACGACGAAGATTGCCTAGTAAAATCGGCGGACCTATTGGGTCCGCCGACCTAACTCGGCTTAGAAATGCCCGCCGCGATGACGATGGCAAACGCGGTGCAAATGGCGACGACCGCTATGGTGGCGATGTACAACGCGATGGCAATGACCACGACGGACGAAGTGACGACGGCCATAGCCATAGTCATCATCAAAGCCATGGCCAAAACCAAAGCCGCTGCCGATGAAAATGCCAATGCGCGCGCCACCATGACGATGACGGGCCTCAGCATCACCTGCTGAAGCAAATGTGCCAACAGCCAGTGTTGCAACTGCGGCAATTGCGAGAAGTGCGTTACGGATCATGTTCAATCCCTCCATGTCCCGGATGACGAAATGCCACCCTTCGATGACACCATCATGCTTAACACAACCTGAACCGAAGCTGAATGACCGCGTCAGCCGAGCAGGCTTTTCACCACGCCGCCAGCCTTGCCCATGTCAATCTGGCCAGAATATTTGGCCTTCAACTCAGCCATCACCTTGCCCATGTCCTTGACCGAAGTGGCACCCACTGCGGCGATAATACCCGCAATCGCCGCCTTGGTTTCATCCTCGCCCAATTGCGTGGGCATATAGGACTGGATGATCTCCATCTCCTCGCGCTCAGCCTGCACAAGCTCGGCGCGGCCACCCAGATCGTAAGCGGCAATCGAATCCTGGCGCTGTTTCACCATCTTGGCGAAGAGATCCATCAGCGCCGAGTCGGGCAGCTTGTCAGAATCATGGCCTTCGGTGCGCGCCCCAATATCCTTGTCCTTGATCGCAGCATTCATCAGCCGGATCGTGCCAAGCCTGCGCTTGTCGCCGGATTTCATCGCTTCTTTCATGTCAGCAGTTAGCTTTTCGCGGATGGACATGGGGATTACCTCTCGTAAAAATCAGGGAGATAAACCGAATATGTGGAAGAGGCAAACTTGACGGCGCGGGCAGCCTGCCCTAACCGATCTCAAATTCCCGGAGATAAAAATATGGCCCCCGCCAAGAAGACCTCAAAGCCCAAGGTCAAAGCGATACCACGCGCGCAGTTCAGTGCCAAGTTCAGTGCCAAGTTCAGTGATTGGGATGTTCCCAAGGTAACAGGCGTTCTGGTTCTCGCGGATGGCACGGTGATCGAAGGCTATGGTTTTGGCGCGGAAGGCATTGCTGTTGCCGAGGTCTGCTTCAACACGGCAATGACCGGCTACCAGGAAGTCCTGACCGATCCATCTTACGCAGGTCAGATCGTCACCTTCACATTCCCGCACATCGGCAATGTCGGCACAAACGACGATGACAGCGAAACGACGAACCTCGCCGCATCAGCTTCGGTGCGCGGCTGCATCGTCAAGGCGCCTGTGACCGAGCCCGCAAATTACCGGAACGCCAAGCACTTCGACAAATGGCTGAAGACGCGCGGCATCATCGGGCTCTCTGGCATCGACACGCGCGCCCTCACCAATCTGATCCGCGACAAGGGCATGCCAAACGGCGTCATCGCGCATGATACCAAGGGCAAGTTCGACATTGCGAAGCTAAAGAAGATGGCTGCCGACTGGCCGGGCCTCGAAGGCATGGATCTCGCGAAAGATGTGGCGATCACCCAGCGCATGGGTTGGGATGAGAAACTCTGGGACTGGAACGACGGTTACACGCGCGCCGATGGCGGCAAGAAAGTTGTGGCAATTGACTACGGCCTGAAGCGCAACATCCTGCGCTGCCTCACCTCGGCGGGCTGCTCCGTGACAGTGGTGCCAGCAACGACTTCGGCCGAAGATATTTTAGCAATGAACCCCGATGGCGTGTTCCTCTCCAACGGTCCGGGCGACCCCGCAGCGACAGGCCAATACGCCGTGCCAGAAATTCGCAAGCTGGTGGAATCCGGCAAACCTGTATTCGGGATTTGCCTTGGACATCAAATGCTTGCGATTGCTCTTGGAGGTAAAACTTTAAAGATGCACCAGGGCCATCACGGTGCCAATCATCCGGTGAAAGACTTCACCACTGGCAAGGTTGAAATCGTGTCGATGAACCACGGCTTTGCGGTGGACCGCGACAGCCTGCCCACGGATGTGGAAGAAACCCACGTCTCCCTTTTTGACGGCTCCAACGCCGGCATCAAGGTCAAAGATCGTCCAATCTTCTCCGTGCAACACCACCCCGAAGCATCGCCCGGCCCACAGGACTCGCACTACCTGTTCCGCAGGTTTGTGGAGATGATGGCGTAAATTTCTCTCTCGCCTCCGCGACAGTTTTTGATTAGCGTTGCCGATATGAACGACGCCTCGCACACCAAACCGAGACTGTTGAGTGAGAGAAGGCTCGTTGTCCTTATCGTCGCGCTGATAGCGTCGTTTTGGCTATTCCTGTTCGGTGCAATATTTTCGGGTCGCCACATTGCAATGTGCATGATGGAAATGCCCGGCTCTTGCGAGAACGCCCTTCAATCTGTTATTGCCAAAGGCCAAGTTCGACAACCGCTCGTGTTTGCACAAGCAAACAAACTCGTTGGTGATGAAAAGGCAGACGAAGCTATCGCTCTTGTGAAGACCGAAATCGCCAATGGACTTCGCAACAAAGCCACGCTGCAGTTCGTGGGCAATTTGCAAAAGCAAGCCTCGGATACAGCAGCAGCTGCAAATTCGTTCCGGGAAGCCTTGGACCTCGATCCAAACGACAAGGACTTGGTAGCAGACCTTGTCTTGGCGCTGCGTGACAACAACGATAATGCGAATGCACGTTTAGTGATCAACCGGTTCATCGTAGCAAATCCCAACGATGCCTGGGGATATAGCTGGCTTACCTGGCTTGAGCGCTTGGCTGGAAATCACCTCGCAGCACTAGCAGCCGCAGATAATGCAATTGCTTTGGAAAGAAAAAATGCCGAGCATCACCGAGATCGGGCGAGCGCCTTGCAAAATCTTCAGCGCTGGGAAGAAGCAGTTGCCTCGCTCGACAAGGCTATAGTTTTGGCACCAGACAACACGGGCAATCGCTACGAGCGGGCGAGTACACTTGTTACGCTGGGAAAATTTGATCTGGCACGATCCGACTATCTGGAGATAATCAAAATCAATCAAGACGCCTCGAGCCACATTGACTATGCGGTTTTTGAGTTCGACCAAGACAACTTGGATAATGCAATGCTTCACACTGATGAAGCGATCAAAATAGAATCAGAAAATGAGCAGGCTTTGGCGCTGCGGATCAGATTGCTAATTGCAAAACAACAGTTCGATCTGGCCCAATCTGCGCTTGCAAAATTTGAGACCGATTTTGAGAAAAACACTGAGAGCATACAGCTCAGTGCAGAACTTCTGGATGCGCGCGGCGAGGAAGCAAAAGCAATTGATTTGTACAAGTCGTTGCTGACGCAATGGGAAAATTTCGCATGGCTGCGGGTACAAATCGGCGAGGCCTATATTGACATACAAAGTCCAGAGCAGTCCTTTTACTGGTTTGAACAGGCGCTCAAGATCAATCCCCACGAAGCTCCCGCACTCTCTGGCATGGCACGCGGGCATATTGCTCTCAAACAATGGGACAAAGCCCTCGGAACGGCCAAGAGCTTGATTGAAAAACAGCCGCACCGAGGCATTTCATACGCGCGACGCGGCCAAGCTTATCAAGGCCTCAGTCAAAACGATCTGGCCATTAAGGACTATCGGCGCGCACTGGAGTTGGATCCCAAACTCAATTGGGTCAAAGAAGACCTCGCCTTGCTGCTCGAACAAACAGGTCGCAGCGATGAAGCGGCCAAACTTCGCCAAACCATCAGGAAGCAATAAAACTGTTATCGCACTCGACAGCCACAACCCCATGCCTGTAGCGTCAGCCCATCTCAAACAAACAAGGCACCCCATGTCCACTCTCTCCTCTTCCTATCGCATGAACCGCGTGTTGCGGGCGGATCGCGCTGCACTTGTTGTGCCTATTGATCATGGCCTTGTCTGGGGGCGCGTGCCGCAATTGGAAGCGCCTGTTGAGGTGCTTCGCAAATTTCTGAAAGAGGATGTGACGGGCTTCATGGTGTCGACGGGCATCGTCAAGGCAACGGAAACCGAAATGGCGCAGAACCCGGCCATGGCGCGCATCCTCGCAATCGATGCCTTCTGGCCAACCGGCGCACCGGACAAAGGCACAGGTACACTCGTCGCCAGTGTGGAAGACGCTGTGCGCATGGGCGTCGATTGCGTGAAGCTGTTGCTACCCTGGAACGTCGATGACGCAGAAAAAATCCTCTACTGCCAGCGCATCGGCACGGTGGTCTCCGAAGCTGCGAAATGGCGGATACCTGTGATGGTTGAGCCTGTGTTCCTGGCTGCACCGCGCTCGCCCGAAATCATCTTGGCTGAAATGGAAGTCGCACGCGTGGCTTATGATCTCGGCGCCGACATCATCAAGATCACCTTCCCCGGCCCTGATGCAACAGCCAAGCTCTGCGCCGAACTTGATATCCCCATCGTCGTTGCGGGCGGTCCATTGAGTGGCGACGCCAAAGCGACGTTGAAAGAAGTGACCGACGCAATTGCAGCAGGCGCGCAAGGTGTCGTGGTGGGTCGCAAGGTGTGGCAGCGCCCAGCCGAAGAAGCGCAGTGGCTGATTGCGGAAATGGCCAAGGCCACGCGCAGCAAATTTAAACGCAATTGGTAATAGCGTGAGCAGCCTGTTCTGCGGCATCGATATTGGCAGCACCAATCTGAAAGTGCTGCTGGCCGACGGGACAGGCGCAACTCTCTGGACGAAATCAGTCCCCGCACCTCGCCTGCATGACGAGCTGGGCATGATAACCGACGTTGCTGCACTTGTGACGCTCACCGAAGACTTGATCATCGATGGCTGGAAAGCAGTGGGACGTGGCCGCGCGCTCACGGCAATTTCGTCCGCCGGCATTGGCGAAGATGGCGTGTGCATTGATAACAATTTCCGCCCACTTGGCCACGCGCTCCCGTGGTTCGACAGGCGTGGTGAAGCGCTGGCACAAGGCCTCACCACACCAGATATCAAAGCGAAGCACCCTGAAATCGCCTTCGACTTCTCATCTTCAGCAGGCAAGTGGCTATGGCTGCATCAGCACCGATCACATGAGATCGCGCGCGACAAGACTTGGATCACGCTGACAGATTTTCCGATTGCGTATTGGTCCGCAACACCTTTCATGTCGGCAACACTGGCACCGCGCACCAGCTGTTATGACATTTTCAAGCGCCAGTGGATTTCAGAACTCCTTGAAGCCTCGCACGCTCCACTACTGCCACCTCTCAAAAAAGCGGGCACCCCAGTCGGCACAATGCGCACAGGTCGCCTCCCCGACAGTGGCGCTGCCAACTCCAACACACTGCTCGTTGCAGGTGGTCATGATCATCCCATGGCCGCATCATCAATTCGCCGCATCCATCCTGACGCACGCATTGACTCGATGGGCACCGCCAACGCGAGCTACGGCGAAACGCAGCAGCTGACCGCCGTCCGGTCACTCAAGCATTTCTACGCCACCCTGCCAATCAACAGTGACACAGGCATAGCAGTCTTTGGCATGGTCGAAATTTCCGCAACGCTGAACGAACGACATGGCGATGCAGGCGCGATCTACAAGCAGATCATCAATGCAAAATCACCAGATGAAATCGACAAGCCGATCCAGGCAACATTGATTGAACTCTCTCATGAGATGAAATCTCATTTCGACAATATGCGATCTGCAGGCGTGCCCGATGGGCCGATCTACGCCACAGGCGGCTGGTCGCGCTCGCAAGGCTTCATGGAACTGCGAGCAGCGATATACGACGAGCCACTGACCGTCATCGACGAACCCGAACTCGTCGCTCTTGCGGCCGCCTTTTTCGCCGCCGATGGCGCGGGCCTTCCGCTGACCACGGACCAACTAAAGTCTAAGCAACACATCGTGAATCCGTGAGTGCGGGCCACAATTGAAACAAACTGTCGGCGCACCAACTGTCAAGGCGGCAAACTGGGAGGACCTGTCATGCAGGAACTGATCGACTATCGTGAAATCGCCGAAGACAAGGCGCGAGCAGCAGTAGTCGGACATAACGTCCGCTATGTGCTGGCCGCCAGCATTTTCAGTGCCATTGTGGGAATGACCGCAGCTGCAATGTTGTTCTGACAACGGCTTTTGAAGCAGAACACAAAAACTGCTAGCTCTCCAGTGCAACGAAACCGGAGAGTCGCACATGTCCTATGCCGCATTGGAAAGCCTCAATCGCAAGCTTGAGGCTTTGTCGCATGCACAGTCCATGCTCGGCGTTGATGAAGCAGTGATGATGCCGGAAGGCGGTGGCGCGGCGCGAGGAAATGCGATGTCCACACTTGCTGGCATGATGCATGAAATGGCCGCAAGCCCTGAAGTGGGCGAGTTGTTGGATCGCGCGGATCGCGAAGACCTCCCACCTGAACAACGCGCAGCCATTGCCCAAGCCCGCATTGATTATATCAACCGCACTTGCCTCACAGCTGAATTCGTACAGCGCCGCGTCTCAACTTGCATGAAAAGCGAACAAGCATGGCGGTCCATGCGCACCAAGGGCGATTGGAAAAACTACCTCCCCCACTTTACCGAAGTGATGACATTGGTGCGCGAGGAAGCGGCGATCAGATCTGACGCGCTGAAGCTCACGCCTTATGATGCGATGATGGAGCAATATGATCCCGGCAATCGTGTGGCCTGGATTGATCCGGTTTTCGCTGATCTCAAGAAATTCCTGAAAGACTTTCTGCCTGAAGCACTCGACACACAAAAGCGCAAACCCAAATCGAAAAAGCTGAGAGGCCCTTTCCCTATTGCAGCGCAAAAAGCCCTTGGCGAAGCGCTGATGCGCGCGATTGGTTTTGACTTCAATCACGGTCGCCTCGATGTGTCGCATCATCCTTTCTGCGGCGGTGTGCCAAGCGACGTGCGCATGACCACACGTTACCGCGACAGCGAGTTTCTTTCGAGCCTCATGGGCATTCTTCACGAAACCGGCCACGGCCTTTACGAGCAAGGCCTGCCCAAGCAGTGGAGCCATTGGAGCATCGGTGCCGCGCGCGGCATGGGAGTGCACGAAAGCCAAAGCCTGTTCACCGAAATGCAATTGTCGCGCCGCGAAAGTTTCTGGGCCTTCGCTCTACCGCACGCGCGCAAAGCCTTTGGCAAGTCACTCACCGGATGGAAAGTCGCCGACATTCTGCGACATGTGCACAAGGTGGAGCGCGGTCTCATCCGCGTCGAAGCTGATGAAGTCACGTACCCGCTGCATGTCATCATGCGTTACGAGATCGAACAGCAATTGGTCACGGGCAAACTCGCCCCCAAAGATGTGCCCGAAGCCTTCGCAGCAAAGATGAAAGAATACCTCGGCCTCAAGCCATCAAACGCCATGAAAGATGGCCCATTGCAAGATGTGCACTGGCCAGCAGGTGCTGTCGGCTATTTCCCGAGCTACACATTGGGCGCGATGATGGCAGCCCAACAATGGTCAGCCCTCGCCAAGAAACACACGCGCATCGAACAAGACATCGCCAAGGGCAAGTTCGACAAGATAACCAAGTGGCGCGCCGAAAACATCTGGGAAAAAGCATCCTTCCTCTCAACCCCAGAACTGATGCGTCAAGCCACCGGCGAGCCCCTCAATGCCAAACACTTCATCGCACACGTAAAGCAGCGGTATGGTAATTAATCCGTCCACGGATTAATCACTGCCAATCCTTCATGATCAAAGTGATGGACGTTGCGAGTGGCGACGGTAGCATTGTAGTAAAGCGCTGTAGCAGCGATCTGCAGGTCGGCCGTTGAAATTCCGCGTCCGCGCTTCTCGGCAATCGCGGCTAAGCGTGCGAAATAGCTCGTGCTGTGATCGTCAAATGGCAACACCCTGCGAAAAAGCAATGTCGTGAAAAGGCGTTCATAGGTTTTCTCAAGTTCATACCTTCGTTTTCCTTCGGGCATGACTTCCAGACCGTATTTCACTTCGGCCTTGGTGATTGCCGCTACATGAATTTCCGACTCGTCGAGCTGATCGACCCATGCCAAGACTTTCGGCGAAGGAACCAGACGCGTCAGCTCCGAGAGAACATTCGTGTCAAAAATCACCACTCTTCAAAATCCGGGGGCGGACGATTCGCTGGGCGCGGCATGGTTGGAAGATCATCTGCCCCGCCGACACTTTTGAAAAGGTCATGGATTGCAGTCCCCAGTCCTTTGCGTCGTGTTGTGGGGTCAACTGCCTTTGCGATAATCACGCGCACTTCCTCCTCCATGGATCTGCCGTTCTGCACAGCTTTCTTCTTCAAGAGCAGTTTGGTTTCCTCGTCGAGATTTCGAATAGTGATACTGGCCATATCCCGATGATATCACTGCCATCAGTGATGTCAATGATATCACTCCCTTTCTACATTGCATTCTGCCTTGCCTTCTCCGGCCCTTTCCGTCATACAGCCCTCAATCCGAAAGCATCAGGCTGGTGGCTGAACGGAAAGACTCGCTAAATCAGTGGGTTAGATGCCGTGAGGTGTCGTTTTCCTGTGTCTCCGCTCTTTCGAGATCGGTCTTCAAACCCTTTCCCGGTTTGGAGGAGGCTTTGCGCCGATGCTTTCTGAGAAACAAGTTCAAGTCCCGCAAAAGTGCGTAGCGGTTTTGCGGCACGGACATGAACCAGAAAAGGGAGTCCCACATGGGTCTTTACGAACACACATTCCTGGTTCGCCAGGATGCGACGCAAGCGCAAGTCGACGCGCTGACGGAGCAGTTCAAGGGCATCATCACCGCTGGTGGTGGCACCGTTGACAAGGTTGAAAATTGGGGCATCCGCTCCCTCACCTACCGCATGAAGAAGAACCGCAAGGCCTACTTCACGTTCTTGAACATCACAGCTGCACCTGCAGCCGTGAAGGAAATGGAACGCCAAATGTCGATCAATGAAGACGTAATCCGCTTCATGACGATTGCGGTTGAAGAATTGGAAGCTGGTCCGTCGGCCATGTTGCGTCGCTCTGAGCGCCGCCGTGACGACGAAGATTTGGAGGATTTTGGATAATGGCTGAGCAACAAGCCCGCAGGCCGTTTTTCCGTCGCCGGAAAACCTGCCCATTCACCGGTCCTAACGCGCCAAAGATTGACTACAAGGATGTGCGCCTTTTGCAGCGTTACATTTCTGAGCGCGGCAAGATCATTCCAGCCCGCATCTCGGCAGTATCAACCAAGAAGCAACGTTTGTTGGCCACGGCCATCAAGCGCGCTCGCTTCCTCGGTCTGCTGCCATATGTGATCGGCTAAGGAGAAAACACAATGGATGTCATTCTTCTCGAACGCGTATCGAAGCTCGGTGCCATGGGCGAAATCGTCAAGGTGAAGGACGGCTATGCCCGTAACTTCCTCTTGCCGCGCGCCAAGGCCCTCCGCGCCAACGACGCCAACAAGGCAAAGTTTGAGGTGCAACGCGCCGATCTCGAAGCCCGCAACGCCGAAACCCGCAAAGGCGCTGAAGCCGAAGCCAAGAAGATCGATGGCAAGTCATTTGTCATCATCCGCCAGGCTGGTGAATCAGGTCAGCTTTACGGCTCGGTTTCACCACGCGATATCGCTGATGCAGCTTCTGCTGCTTCGGGTGTACCAGTTCACCGCAACCACGTTGAACTCGTAAGCCCGATCAAGACCATCGGCATGTATGATGTTGATGTCTCGATCCATCCGGAAGTGACCGTCAAGGTCAAGGTTAACGTGGCCCGCTCCGAAGACGAAGCTGCAGCGCAAGCTCGCGGCGATGTTCTCACCGGACCAGCCTCTGACCGCGCCGAAGTGCGTGCTGCTGCTGAAAAGCTTTTCGAAGAAGCTGAAGCCGAGCGCATCGCCGAGGAAGAAACCGAAGCCTGATCGGTTTCGCACTCACAAATGCAAAAACCCTCCAGCGATGGAGGGTTTTTTATTGTTCCGTACACAGATTATTTGCGTTGTTTTCGCGTCTCGTAAGGGTTCTTGCCGCCGCGCAAATGGAAGCGGATCGGCACGCCATCCAGCTTGAAGGCAATGCGCAGATTGTTCATGATATAGCGCGTATAAAAATCCGGCAGTTTTGAAAGCTGATTGCCAAACAACGCAAACGTCGGTGGCCGCGCCTTGACCTGCGTGCCATAGCGGATCTTGATGCGGCGTCCTGCCGGTGCCGGTGGCGGATTGCGCTGCACAGCCTCCTCGAGAAAACGATTGAAACGCCCGGTCGATACGCGCTGGTTCCAGCGCTTTTCCTGCGCGAACACGGCATCCATCAACTTGTCGATGCCCCTGCCCTGCAGACCTGAAAGTGTCACCACCGGAATCCCGCGAATTTCCGGCAGCACATCTTCAAGATCACTCTCGACTTCACGGCGCGTCGCATTCTTGTCGTCAACCACATCCCATTTGGAAAGTGCGATCACAACCGCACGGCCTTCACGCCCAACAAGATCGGCGAGTGTCAAATCCTGCCGCTCGATCTTCATCGACGCATCAATCAAAATTACAACAACTTCGGCAAAACGTACGGCGCGAAGTGCATCTCCCACCGACAGTTTTTCAAGCTTCGACTGCACACGCGACTTGCGTCGAATGCCGGCCGTATCCCAAAGCTTGATGTCGCGGCCATTCCAATTCCAGTCGGAAGAAATCGCATCGCGCGTGATGCCAGCTTCAGGCCCCGTCAACATACGTTCATGACCGAGCATCGCATTGACCAACGTGGATTTCCCCGCATTGGGTTGACCGATAATGGCGAGCTTCAAAGGCTTGGTTGGAACGAACTCCTCGTCCTCAACTGAACCTTCTTCTTCTTCCTCAACTTCTTCACCAGCTTTTTCTGCATAAGGCACAAGTGCTTCATAAAGCTCTTCAAAGCCTTCGCCATGTTCGGCAGAAAGCGCAATCGGCTCACCCAAGCCCAATGCATAAGCCTCGCCAATGCCAGAGAGAGACACTTTCGATTCACATTTGTTGGCGATCAGCACAACGGGCTTTCCGAGCTTGCGTACACGCCGCGCAAACGCTTCATCTGTCGGCGTGATGCCCGCACGCGCGTCAATCACGAACAACACCAGATCAGCCAGCGCAACAGCCTCTTCGGCAAGGGAGCTCATGCGCTGTTCAAGCGAGCCGGGCTTGGCTTCATCCAAACCAGCCGTGTCATAGATCGTGAATCGCAATTCAGCGAGATGGCCTTCACCCTCGCGGCGATCCCGCGTCACACCGGGCGAGTCATCGACAAGGGCAATCTTCTGCCCCACCAGGCGATTAAACAATGTTGATTTGCCGACATTGGGTCGACCGATAATGGCAATGCGCGCGGTCATTGCTCAGGTACAGCGCTTTCCTCGTCAACTTGCGGCACATCCTCCAACGAGGTGTCAGGCGTGAGACATTCGGGATAATTTGGATCGGACGCTTCGCATGATGCTTCAGTCGGTGCAGCAAGCTTGCCTTGTGTGCTTCCACTTGATGCAGCGGTATTGCCGCGCGGCAGTTTTTGTGTGGGCAGAACGTCAACCCGCTCGCCAGGCAATACAGTATCATCTGTCTTTTTGCCGCCAAGCCAGCTTGGCATGCTGGGGCCTCCATTGCTGCAGCCCGCGAGCAAAACGCCAGCGACCAATGCAAAAATAATTCCGCGCAATTTCATTTCAATTCCTCATTTCGCAATTTTGGGTGCGATCAGTTGCAGCATCGCCTGCGCGCGCTGGCGCATCGCACCGGGCGAGCCGACATCACTTGTGATCGCTTCCATGTAACGCTGCGCCATGGCGAAATCGCCGTTACGCCACGCGGCCATGCCAAAAATTTCCCGCGCTTGATGCCGCCACACGTGATCAGGCGTATCAAACGCACCAACACGCGCAATCAGCTTATCCGGCGCTTCAGTATCGACCAGCAGATAAGCCGCCTTGATGCGCGCTGAATCGCGCAACACCAAATCGTTCGCACCATTCGCCGCAAATGCATCATAGGCTGCAACAGCTTCAGCAGACTTGCCATCCTTGGCGAGAAGCCCGGCCTGCGCCAGTGCAGCAAGCTGCCCATAGCCCGAACCTTGCGGCACGGCTTTCAGCGCAGCAATCGCATCATCCGTCTTGGCGTCACTGGCGGATGTTTTTTTCACCGCTTCGGCAAACACCAGGCCTGCCGCTTCGGCTTGCGTATTCGTATAATATTTATAGCCCTCATAGCCGCCAACGCCCGCAACCACGGCAAGCACCACCCCACTGATCAGGTTGCCGTAACGGTTCCACAAGCTCTTGAATTCATCCTGGCGGACTTCCTCATCGACTTCGCGAAAAAGGGACTCGTCAGACATCGGCAGTAAAACTCCCAAAACACATTGAAGTGCACCGCGTAAATCAGCGAAGCGCCCAAATCAAGGCAATTCGGCCTCAACTGAGAATGTGGCAAGCATGCCACCGTCAGCCCGATCAGCCTGTGTTGACTGGATGTTCCACAAGCCGGGATTATCCGCAACCATCATGAGTTTTGTTTTGCCCTTGGCAGGGACCACGACTGTGTCGCGCCGCGGCTGAAAATCCACCACCGCACCATTCAATTCAATCACGTACCAGACATGGCCTGTGACACACATCACCTGGTCAAATCCCGTGCGGTTGTCAATTTCCAGCAACAGCGTTTCGCCGCGTAATGCCGTGAACAACACAGGCCCACCCGGCCCCGCAATGCCATTGAGCGCCCACGCAAGCCCGCGCTCCAGCATCTGGCGCAACTCGAGTTCTTCAAGGCCAACTTGCGCGGAAACCAACCCGCCCTGCGCGCCACCTTCAATGATGATCGGCACAGTCCGAGCTTCGGGACCAATGGCAGACAACGAGTTTGATGGCAGACGGAAATTATCCGGCAGGTCTTGAAGCGTTGCCGATCCTTCCGGCTCCAGGAAGGCCACTTCAACAGTGTCCGCCCCAAGATCTACACTCAAGGCGACAAGAGCTTCGACACCTGGCAATAGCAAATCCGCACGCTGCCCCGGTGCCAACAAAACGACATCGCTGCCAAGTGGCTTCATCACCGAAAGCGGCTGGCCATCAAGCGCCAAAACAAGTGGATCAGTACCTCGCAGGTTGAGCTTCATCACGCTCATGTTAGCCGCATTGAACAGCCGCAACCGGACAGGCCCACCACGCGGCACAGCGATGCGTGGCTTGAACTGCGTGTTGACGGTAAGCCAGTTGCCCACGCGACCAGTGGAAATCAATCGCTCCAGATTGCCATAGTCAGTATCCAGAACGCCCTTGTCATCAATCATCCAGTCATCAAGAATGAGTGGAACATCGGCGATATTTGTCGGCACAGCTTCATCAACAACGAGAAGTGCCACCAGCCCTTGATCCCGAAGTTTGCTGGCATCCTGTGCAGGTCCGATCCAGAATGTTCCGGCATCGGGCGGCGTGAAGGAGACATCGACAAAGGGATCATCGGCTGCAGTCTTCGCAGGCAGCACGATTTTTATCACAGCTTCCGGCCCACGCACCCCAAAAAACTGCAACTGGATTTCCTGCGCCAAGGTATTCACGAAACGCAAATTGAAATTCACGCCTTGCCTTGCACGAACCACAGGCAATCGCCCATTCGTCCGCATACGGATGATTTCGGTCGTAACCTGCGGGTCTTCGAGCAGAGATGCTTGCGCCTTTTCGACAACCAGCGTCGGCACCGAATCTTCTGCCATCGCAAACCGAGGCAAAACACCGACCAAACCAAATGCCAATATGTCTCGTCTGTTCAATAAGCCGCCATTCATCACGATCATTCAATACAGGAATTCTGGCGATTTGGAGGTAACAAGTTGGTGCTAAGTCACACCATTGTCCTTCATCTGGTAGGTATGCGCCGCATCAGGGAACTGCCGTGTCTTCACTTCTTCGGCATAGGTCGCAATTGCGTTCTCAATCGCCACACCCACCTTGCCAAATTCTTTCACGAACTTTGCAACACGGGGCGACAAACCCAGCATGTCTTCCATCACTAAAATTTGACCGTCACAAGCTGGCGATGCGCCAATCCCAATCGTGGGGATCGACAGCGACTTTGTGATCTTCTCGGCAAGCGGTTCGGCAACCGCTTCCAGCACCACGGCAAATGCCCCCGCATCCGCAACCAGTCGCGCATCTTCTTCGATCGCTGCCCATTGTTCTTTCTCGCGTCCCTGCGCCTTGAAACCACCGAGCACATTGATCGACTGTGGCGTAAGCCCCACATGCGCCATCACGGGAATGCCGCGCTCGGTGAGAAACGTGATCGTCTCAGCCATGCGCTTGCCACCCTCAAGCTTGATCGCACCGCATTCCGTTTCCTTGATTACGCGCGCCGCATTGCGAAACGCCTGTGCGGGGCTTTCTTCGTAAGTGCCAAACGGCATGTCAACAACGACGAGTGATTTTTTCGTGCCACGCATCACAGCCCTGCCATGCATGATCATCAATTCGAGTGGCACAGGCAGAGTGGTTTCAAAGCCGTGCATCACCATGCCAAGGCTGTCACCTACCAAAAGAAAGTCGACATATTTGTCGGCAATCGCCGCAGTATGTGCGTGGTAAGAGGTGAGCGAAACAATCGGCTCACCACCTTTCTTGGCGCGAATATCCGGAGCTGTGGTGCGTTTCAGGGAGGTATGTTGCGACATGCCACTCCCTATAGCGCTAGTTGAACCTTTCCGGCAAATGATCTGCACGCACCAGATTCTGGAACTTGGTGAGCTGTGCTTCGAATTGCAATTCCACCACACCCGTGGGGCCGTGGCGCTGTTTGCCGATGATGACTTCCGCCACACCATTGACCTTGTCCATCTTCTCTTGCCATTCCACATGCTCTGGTGAACCGGGGCGCGGTTCGGCATGGCCCAGATAATACTCTTCGCGATAGATGAACATCACAACGTCAGCGTCCTGCTCGATCGAACCTGACTCGCGCAAATCCGAGAGTTGAGGCCGCTTGTCCTCGCGGTTTTCAACCTGACGCGACAGCTGCGACAATGCGATAATCGGCACGTTGAGTTCCTTCGCAAGGCCTTTCAGGCCAACGGTGATTTCGGTCACTTCCTGCACGCGACCTTCCGAAGCACGCTTGGCTGAACCCGCAAGCAGTTGCAAATAGTCAACAACGATAAGTCCAAGCCCACGCTGCCGCTTCAATCGCCGCGCCCGTGCCGCAAGCTGCGCAATGGTCAGGCCACCTGTTGCATCGATATACAAGGGCAGCGCGTTCAACTCGCGGCTGACATCAACCAGCCGATTGAACTCATCATCAGAAATTTTGCCACGCCTGATGCGCTCCGATGAAATGCCAGACTGCTCGGCGATGATACGCGTGGCCAATTGCTCCGCCGACATTTCGAGCGAGAAGAACGCAACTACACCACCGTCTTTCACCTCAACCGAACCATCAGCGCGATATTCAGCCTTGTAGGTGCGCGCGACATTGTAAGCGAGATTTGTGGCGAGCGCTGTCTTGCCCATGGCAGGACGGCCAGCAAGCACCAGCAAATCGGAAGGCTGCAAACCACCGAGCTTCTCATCAAGATCGCGAAGCCCTGTCGACACACCCGACAAGCCACCATCGCGTTGATGCGCCGCACTCGCCATGTCGATTGCTGTGAGCAAAGCCGCCGAGAAATTCTGGAAACCCTTGCCGTATTTTTCCACTTCGGCAATGGCGTAGAGTTCAGTTTCGGCGCGCTCGATTAGCTGCTTGGGCGTGGTTTCCACATCTGTATCAAAGGCAGCATTCACGATCTCGGTGCCAATACTGATCAGCTTGCGGCGTTGCGCCAATTCAAAAATCGTGCGGCCATATTCTTCGGCGTTGATGATCGTCGTGGCAGAACCCACAAGCCGAGCCAGATAAGATGGCCCGCCAATGTCACGCATCGTGGCATCATTGTCGAAATAGCTTTTGAGTGTCACAGGTGAAGCAAGCTTGCCCAGCCGGATCATGCTGGATGCTGCTTCATAAATGCGCGCGTGCAACGCTTCGGCGAAATGCTCGGGCATCAGATAGGTGGAAACCCGGTCCGCCGCTTCATTGTTGACGAGGATCGCACCCAGCAATGCCATCTCGGCCTCGATGTTGGCAGGCGGCAAGCGAACTCCCTGATCATCAGGCGGCGGATCGTTCGGGCGAATTGGAATGGGTTGGTTCATGGCATGGGTCTTAGGCTGGGATTGCGGAAGCTGTACGAACTGTTTTCAGCCTACAACTTTTCCACATTGATTGTGGATAAACTGAGTCGTTCAAAACTGCTTGAACAAGCCTTTGGCATCATATTTCCACACCCCACCATTGTCGCTGAAATCAGCAGCGCACATCGGCAGGATTTGCACGGCAACGTCTTCCGGCGTTGGCAGTGTAAGCGGATCTTCACCCGGCGTTGAAACCGCACGCATCTTGGTGCGTGTGGGGCCTGGACTGAAACAATTGACACGAAGCGCAGTTGTCTCCACTTCTTTCGCATAGGTTTTCGCCAGCGCTTCCAGTGCAGCCTTTGAAACCGAATAAAGCCCCCAATAGGGCACGCACTTGTAAGCCTGACCCGAAGTCACAAACACCGCGCGGCCAGCATTGCTCTGGCGCAAAAGCACATCCATCGAGCGGATCAGACGGTAATTTGCCGTGACATTCACATCCATCACCTGCTTCCAGTCATAGGGCTCGATGTGGGCAGCAGGCGTGATCTTGCCCAGCACGCCAGCATTGCCGACGAGGATATCAAGTTTTTTCCAGCGCTCGAAGATCGAGGCACCGAGCCGATCAATGGCATCAAAATCTGTGATATCCATCGGCACCAGCGTGGCACTGCCGCCGACGGCTTTTACCTCATCATCAAGCTCTTCAAGCCCGCCTTGTGTGCGTGCCGTTACAATCACATGCGCACCAGCTTTGGCAAGATGCAGCGCACAAGCCTTGCCGATACCGCGTGAGGCACCTGTGACGAGTGCAACTTTTCCGGAAAGCGAAACCACGATCAGCCAGCTTCAGCGAGAAGCGAAAGTTGCTGCTTGGCGCTTTCACCTATGAGGTCGGTCAGATGCGTTGGATATTCGCCCGTGAAACAATGATCGGTGAATTGCGGCTGAGCTGCATTGCGGCCTTCATAGCCAACCGCTTTATAAACCCCTTCGACCGAAAGAAACGCAAGCGAGTCAACGCCGATATACTCTTTCATTTCTTCGAGCGAATGCGTGGCCGCGAGCAACGCCTTCTGCTCCGGCGTGTCGATGCCGTAATAGTCGGGGAACTTGATCGGCGGCGAAGCTATACGCATGTGCACTTCGCGCGCACCAGCTTCACGCATCATCCGCACGATCTTCACCGACGTCGTGCCACGCACAACAGAGTCATCGATCAACACAATGCGTTTGCCTTCGATGACAGCACGATTGGCATTGTGCTTCAACTTCACGCCAAGCGAACGGATGGTTTGTGTGGGCTCGATGAAGGTGCGACCCACATAATGATTGCGGATGATGCCAAGCTCGAAAGGCCGATTGAGAGCGCGCGCATAACCCAAGGCGGCAGGAACACCAGAGTCCGGAATGGGGACCACGACATCAATGTCAGCAGGCGATTCCGTGGCGAGCTGCACGCCCATGTTCTTGCGCACATTGTAAATTGAACGCCCACCCAAAACCGAGTCAGGCCGCGAGAAATAAATATACTCGAAGATGCAAGGACGTGCTGGCTGGCGCGGGAACGGCCAATGCGATTCAACGCCATCTTCCGAGATCACAACGACTTCGCCATTCTCAATCTCGCGCACGAATTTGGCACCGATGATATCCAGCGCAACTGTTTCCGAGCAGAGAATGTAGGCACCGTTCAACTCGCCCAAGATCAGCGGACGAATGCCAAGCGGATCACGAGCACCTATCAGCTTTTTGTTGGTGAGTGCCACCAGCGCATAAGCCCCTTCGAGTTGACGCAGCGCATCAATGTAACGCTCCACCAACCGTGTTTTCTGTGACCGCGCGACCAGATGCAGGATCACTTCAGTGTCAGATGTCGATTGGAAAATCGAGCCTTGCGCAATCAACTCCTTGCGCAACGAAAGCCCGTTGGTGAGATTGCCATTGTGCGCAACCGCAAGCCCGCCTGATGCAAGCTCCGCAAACATCGGCTGCACATTGCGGATGATCGGTTCGCCCGTTGTCGAATAGCGCACGTGACCCAAGGCGGACGTGCCCTTCAAACGACCGATCACCTTGCTCGACGAGAAGTGATCGCCCACCAGTCCCATGCGGCGCTCGGTGTGGTAACGCTCGCCATCGAACGACACGATGCCAGCTGCTTCCTGGCCGCGATGTTGCAAGGCGTGAAGTCCGAGTGCCGTCAGTGCACCTGCATCCGCATTGCCGTAAATGCCAAACACGCCGCACTCCTCGCGCAGCGTGTCACCATCCAGATCGAAATTATGCGTAACGGACGTATTGTTCATTGTTGCGCGCCATTTTGTGCCGGCTCTTGTTGTGCCGGCTCTTGTACGTTTTCGGGTGTGGCCGCGCTATTTGAAAGATTGTTCAAGCCCTGCTGGTCGCCTGAGCCGACAGGCTGTTCCGGTGCCGGCGTTGCTTCGATTACATCAGTCCCCGAATTTGCAGCCCCCGAATTTGCCGAGACGAACGAATTACAAAGTGCTTCAGCCATGTTGGCAGGCGCAAGGCCGCAGATAAGTTCTCCGGTACTCTTGATTAGGCCTACACTTTGGGCACCCTTTATCCATTCCTCATGACGCTCTGGCTGCAAGATAAAGCCCGCGTAAAGCATGTAGGCTAAAGACACCAGTATAAGCCCGCGAGCCAATCCATAAACAAAGCCAATTGTCCGATCCACCGCACTCGCCGCTGAGTCGATGACCGTGTCAGAAATTCTCACACTGACGATGGACAGAACAATCAAAAGCACAATGAAGGTTGAAAGCCCAACCGCGACTTGCGCAAACAATGGCTTGTCGAGAAAGCCCTGTAAAGCAGTATAGAACTGAGGCTGCTGACTGGCAAAATAACCAGCAGCCCCTGCGGCGATCCAGGCGATCAACGACAACGCTTCACGCGTGAAACCGCGCATCAGGGCCAACAGCCCGGAGACAGCCATGATACCAAGAAGAATGAAATCGAGAAGTGTAAAACCCATAATGCACCATTGTTGGATATGAGCGCCTTATAGAAAGGATGTGTCCGCGTGGCCAGAACAAAGAAGCGGCGTCAACATCTTATGCCACGCGCCTTATACCTTTGGCGCGTGAGGCCACCCACGCCACAAGATCAGCCACATTCGCAAGTTTCTTCACTTGCAGCGCATTCATCACGGGCGTTTCGCCGGACTCCGCAATCACGGCGTCATTCAAACCCAATTTCTGACACTCTTTCAACCGCGCCTCGGTCTGGCTCACAGGCCGCACCGCACCGGAAAGCGCAATTTCACCAAACACCGCCGTACCTTGAGGAATTACAGTATCAGATAGCGATGACAGCAATGCGGCAGCAACCGCAAGATCACACGCTGTCTCCTTCAAGCGCAATCCGCCAGCGATATTGAGATAAACATCATGCTGCGCGAGCGACACGCCAGCCCGCGCTTCAAGCACGGCAAGCACCATGGCCAAACGATTGCTGTCCCAGCCCACAACTGTGCGCCGTGGCGTTCCAAGCGGCGATGGCGTGACCAGTGCTTGCATCTCCACCAGCAAAGGCCTGGTACCCTCAACACCTGCGAAAATACACGTGCCCGGAGCAGGCTTCTCATCGCCACCCATGAACAGCCGCGAGGGATTGGTGACTTCCTTCAAGCCACCATCCGACATTTCAAACACGCCAATTTCATCCGTCGCGCCAAAACGATTCTTCACCGCACGCAAAATCCGGAATTGGTGACCGCGATCACCTTCAAAATACAACACAGCATCAACCAGATGCTCAATCACCTTGGGACCCGCGATCTGCCCATCCTTGGTGACGTGCCCCACCAACAAGATACAAGCGCCCTTCTGCTTGGCAAAGCGCACCAGCGCCTCAGATCCAGCCTTCAATTGCGAGACAGTGCCGGGAGCCGCCTCAATGACAGGCGACCACAAGGTCTGAATCGAATCGATCACGACAAGCGCAGGCGCCTCGCCCTCATTCAGTGTGGCGATGATGTCAGACGTATTGGTTTCCGCAGCCAGCAGCACAGGCGCATCGGACAGGCCCAATCGCTCGGCCCGCAACCGCACCTGCGCAATCGCCTCTTCGCCCGAGACATAAATCACCCGCTGGCCTTTACGCGCCGCTGATGCCAGCGCCTGCAACAACAATGTCGACTTGCCAATGCCAGGGTCACCTCCGATCAGAACAGCAGAACCCGGCACAAAGCCGCCGCCCGCAACACGGTCGAGCTCGCCCATACCCGTCTCGATCCGGGGCGGTGCGGCCATTTCGCCCTTCAATTCATAAAGCCGGGTCGCGCGCCCCTTCGGCAGCGCCTGCCCCTTGGCCCCCGAAGCCGGAGCGCCCTTCGACTCCTCCACAATCGAGTTCCACGCCCCACACTCATCACACCGCCCCGACCATTTCGTATGGGTGGAACCGCAGGACTGACAGGCAAATTGGGGAGAATTCTTGGACATAGACAGAACATAGAACGAGACCGGAACAATGTCAAGCCTTTCCTCTCCGACCAAATCAACTTAATGCCGCCCCAATGTCTAACCTCACCCTCGGCCTTGATTTTGGCACCACCAACACGGTCATGGCCTTTCGCTCCAATAATAAGGGTGACGGCGATCACGTCTCCACCATCAATTTCAACACCAAACACGGCCAGCTCGATACCATTCGCACGGTGCTCGCCATGTGGCAGGACCCTGCCCATACCGCGCCAAGCATCGCCGTCGGTCGCGATGCGCTAGCGGAATTTTCCGAATTCCCTGACGACACCCGCCTCATCCAGTCGATCAAGTCCTACGCCGCCAATCCGCTGTTTCGGCAAACCATGCTGCTCAACAAGCCCCACACTTTTGCGCAATTGATGCGGGTCTTCCTTGAGCAATTGTTGCGCCTCAGCGATCTCGATCTGAAAACCATCAGCAAAATAAATGTCGGTCGCCCCGTCACTTTCGCTGGCTACGCCCCCGATGAAAACCTCGCCCTCCAACGCTATCGCGAAGTCTTCGCAGCGCTCGGCCTTCACGATATCACCTTCGTCTATGAACCAGTCGCGGCAGCACATGCGTTCGCGCGCAGGCTTTCAAAATCATCAACCGTGCTGATCGCGGATTTTGGCGGCGGCACGACTGACTTTTCGATTTTGCGATTGGCCGCACCGGGCAGCAACACGCCACACGAGGTGCTGGGCGTTGGCGGCATTGGCATTGCAGGCGACCAGTTTGATTACCGCATCGTCTCGCACCTCATCCTGCCGCAACTCGGCCTCGGCACGAGCTACAAAAGCATGGGCGGCAAAATCCTTGAATTACCGAAACACGCCTTCACATCATTGGCACGCTGGAATGAATTGTCATTCCTGCGCACCACAAAAGAATACACCGAATTGCAAGACCTCAGCGATCACGCGTCAGCACCAAAAAAGCTGAAACGCTTTTTCAACATCGTCGACAACAGCAAGGGCCTTGCACTCTACGATGCGGTGTCATCGGCCAAGCGCCAGCTCTCGCAAACCGACAAAACTGAGCTTGCCTTCGAAGACATGTCGCTCCCCCTCACCCGCGCCGATTTCGAAAGTTGGATCTCACCCGATCTCACCCGCATCGCTGAAGCCCTCGCCACAACTCTCACCAAATCCAACATCGCAGCAAACGAAATCGACAGCGTCTTCCTCACTGGAGGAACCTCCCTCGTGCCCGCAGTGCGTCAGATTTTCATCGACCAGTTCAGCAAAGAAAAAATCCACTTCGGCGATGAACTCATCTCAGTAGCCAAAGGCCTGAGCGAGTTCAGTTAGAGAAGCTATGGCGATTATCTCCCCCTCCCTGCAAGGCCCTGCAAGGCCCTGCAAGGCCCTGCAAGGGAAGGGTCAGGGGCGGGTGCCAGCCGCGAGCCATATGCTCCGTATACAGATTAAAACATATGCTCCGCGTACGGATCAAAACAGAGAATTAAAGGGTAACGTCCCAAATATTCCAGTCCCCAATATTCCACAAAGGGCGGGAGAGGTCCCTTCGCCGTGTACGTGTTCCAGCTCAAGTTTATTTTAGAAAGTTCCAACCAGTTGGCAGCGACTTTAACTTGATTGAAGTAAAAAATTCAATGTTCAGCTTTTCGCACTTTGAGAGATTTTGCAGTACGTCGCCTTGAAGGCAAGATATTTGGTCTAGATTTGCTGGGAAATCATTCCGCCCAGATTCAAAGCCGGAATTCCACAAGTAGTTCATTTTGAATTCAGCATAAGAGAGGTCGGTGTCCGCATCGAATGGTCCAGTCTCACCGCGAATACGGGTTAGTATGGATGTCGTATGCCAAAGCAGCGCCAAATAATCACTTGATGAAGAGCCACAAAACTCGTCGCGATTTTCCTTGTTTTCGTACATCTCAAAAAGAAACGAAGCTAGCTTCATCAAATGAAGGGAAGCATCTTTTTGTTTTGCAGCCGCCTCTTCTTCTCGAAAAGACTCGGATGTGCATTGGATTTGACCTTCAGAAGGCGAACCTGATGCCGCTGAGATACAAAGGCCCAATAGTGCAACTACGAAGAAGCGCAGAAATTTTGCTCTGTAGTATTCAGATTGTTGGGGAACTTTAGTTGTTTGGAGAAGCAATCCAATCATTATAGCTTTCTCGCCATCCGCCCAAAAGCTTCAGCTCGGGCTTCCGACGACGTTCGCCCTATTAACGATGCCACTCCACTTATTCCTGCCCTACCCATCATACCCCTCAATAACGGTGACACTCCAACTATCTATCCTCCCTGCTCAACAACGGTGAAATAACGGTGACACTCCACTTATCTATCCTCCCTGCTGGACACTGCTCTCTTCCTTGGCGGCTTTGGCCCGCGCTTTTGCGGTTTGAGCGGGCGGTCGAGTTTGCGCTCCAACTTCTCCAGAAATGCCGCCGTGCCCAGTGGTCGCCCGATTGTTTCGGCCCGGCGGATTGCGAGCTCCATCATTTCTTCGTCCGGCGTTTTGCCAAGCAGCAGCTTCACGTCCCCATGCTGACCACGCACCGCCGCTGCGTCGGTCAGGCCGTCGTTCAGCCCCTTGAGCAACGCGCCCGCACTCGACCAGACCCACGCTTCCGGCTTCGTAACAAGTCGCGCGCGCACAGGATTGAGCAGGACGTAACGAAGGGCCGCAACCGCATGCGCGCCGTCCAACGCAACGCAACCAAAACGACCTTGCCAGAAATGCCCCGACTTTTTGCGCCGCGCATTCAGCGTGCCTGCATAGGCGCGATGTGTAGCCGACAGCACCTTGCGCAGACCGAGTTCATCCTTCGGCACGAGAATGAGATGCACGTGGTTCGGCATCAACACATAGGCGAGGCACTGCACCTTGAAGGCGCGGCAATTGTCGGTGAGGAGCTTCAGGTAAAAGCGATAGTCATCATCGGAGAAAAACGTCTTCGCCCGCCCATTGCCACGCTGCGTGACATGATGCGGCAATCCCGGAACAACAACCCGCGCAAGCCTAGCCATAAGGATGAAGCTATGCGTAAGCGGGGAGCGAGTCAATAGAGTGGAGTGTCACCGTTACTTAAGTGGAGTGTCACCGTTACTCCTGTTTTCTCACTTGAATATCCGTTTCGTCGCCGAATTGTATCTTCCAAAAACGATCTGCTTTTTCGAGCCTTTCGCCTGTGCCGCGATGGAATAGTTTGACGTGCTTATGCCTGTTGCGTTGCAGGGCGGTATAAAGGCGTATCGCAGTGTTGTGGTGCCTGATGCATCTGAGGCGACAACAGTGGAACCGTGGTTGATGTGGGAGCCACGGGATGTGTCATCGAACATTTTGACTGTGATGGCAACGCCTGCCACTTTCGAATGGCGGATCACGAGCGCTGGGGCCTTGCGATTGCCGCCAAGCTTGGTGCAGAGACTGGCCCGCGTCATTGGCTCCGCGGAGAGACCCGTGATCTGGAACGCTGCCTCGCCCCTCGCCGGGCTGAGCGCTGCAAGCACAGCCAGTGGCGCAAACAATATCGCAAAACATTTATGCATGATGACGGCCCTCGTCCTGAATCCAAAGAAGCGCAGAAGAGAACAAACCGAAATTGGACGCCAATCACATTTACGTATGGAAACTGGGAAGCAACGGGAAAAGGAAACGATGCACGTTGCCTTCTCATTTTCGGTAACGGTGACACTCCGGTAACGGTGACACTCCACTTATCTTACCACTTATCTTAGACTCTTCCATCTGCCAACCCTAACTATCATACCCCTCAACGATACACACATCGCCATCACTGACGCCGGCGCGAAGTTGCTTCGCGGCTTGGTAGGCTGGGGAGTTGTAGCAATCTGTTGCGGCCAGCAGGGATGGGAACTCGATGACGATGCAGCGCGGGCGCAACGCTCCCTCGACCACGGTTTGAGCACCTGCCCGCACCACAAACCTTGCGCCATGGTCCGAAAGAACTGCCGCCACAGCTTTGCGATAGGGCTCATACGCCGCAGCGTCGTGCACGGTGATGTGCGCAATCCAAAAACCTTTGGGCATTCCATCCTCCCGATAACGCAGCCTTGATCCCACACCATTACAAGGAAAGCGGCGGGAGTCGATCTCCACTGTGCTGTGCAACGGACAAGGCTAACTAGCGCGCCGCCGCATCTATGCGATAGATGCGTAACCGCCCTTGGTCAAAAGCAATCGTCACAATGCGCGACAAGTCCGGTGAGACCCCAGCAATGGATTGGTTTAACGTTGTGATTTTTTGCAGCACGGTTTTGCTTTTGCGATCAAGCACCCTGATCTCACCTGTCTTGCTGCTGCTCTGCCATTCGCTCTCAATCGTCAAAGCCCCAACATCCATGACACTCTTTGGAAGGAAAGTTGTGATTTGGCCGTCCACCATCTCATCTTCATACCGCAAAAAGTCCATTGTTTTTGCATCATAGAAAACGGCGCGGCACCACCGTCTGGTATCGGTGTCATTTCGGACGATTGGAGGATTCGAAACATCTTTTGAAGATCCACAAAACCGGGCAACAAGCTCCTCGGGCCTTTGCACCATTCCTTGAAACGTCATGCCGCCAGCCACCGATTTTTCTTCGAGCCTTGCTAGTTTGCGCGTAACCGATTTGCCATCCAGATCACTTAACCAGATCGAAGTGCCACGGCCTTCCTTGGAGTCTTCGCGAACACCATAAGTGCCGTGTTTCGTTACCAACATTTCACTATGGCGGCCCGGCAGGGCCAAAGCGTCGAAATCAATTCTCTCAATCGCACCTTTGCCATCAACGGGCACACGGATAAATTCAGCCCTGCCTTGCCTGCTGGCTTCATAGGGCTCACAGCGCATCACAAACGCCCTTTGATGCTGCAGCTCAACTGGAGGATCAAACATGCGCGAAACAGGACATTGCATTGGGGCCAATCGATCATTCACAAGCGTATAATCCGGAACCGAGAAAACTCTGATCCGACTCGTCATGCGACCTTTCAGCCCAAATGGATCGTCGTTTTCCTTTATACCCGTCCGCAAAACAAACGACTTGCCATCGCGTGTCCACGCAAAAGACAGGTTCTCTTTCTCGTCGAATGGTCCCGCAACATGGCTTTCAACTTGGCCCGTTGTCGAATTGACAACGAACAGGTTGCGTTCGCGATCAAAGGTCATGAATGCTCGACTATCAGGTTCGAACTGCACGAATGCGAAGGCTGGCGCATTTGGATATCGCGCCGTATCATGTTCGACAGTGGCATCGAAGCTAACAATCGGCTTGCCTACACTTTCGTCAACAAGTGGCGGTGTTGTCATGAACTTCTGCAATCGTGAAAAGTCGGCTGCAAGTCCTCTGGGCGCAGAAACATAAATCAAGACCACAGGCCCGAGTACGCTAACCCCAATCAACAACGTGACGGCCAAAACCATGGACTTGAGCGAAGTCTTGGCTTGCGTACCACGCGCCAAAACAAGTCCGCTGGCGCCAGCACCACAGCAAGCCGTCAGAAAAAGTCCAAAGAGATACGGCGCATGGTTCCAAGACAGGCTTTCGATACCACCGTTCATGCGATGATCTGGGACGAGGCGCAAATTCTCAAACGTGATACGCGAGAGCGCCTGTACCAGGCTGCCAGTTGCCATGGCCAAGCCAAAGTTCAAGCCCATCCGGGGCGATTTCCGCCACATCGCCAAAGCGAACATGGCAGGCGCCCAAAACAGAAATGGCAAAATGAAATAGGTTGCAATCACGTTGTGCCATGCGCCGTTGAATCGCGGCGACACGCCCTCAAGATCACGAACGAAGTCGACGCTTCGAAAGTTGACGACGACGAGGAATAACAAACCGACATAGGCGATCCAACCCAGCGCCCAAATCGTCAATGGAATAGCAGGTTTCAGCTTGCGCAACACAAGTCCTGGCAAAACCATCGCAACGATTGGACAGCCCAAAAAACCGAAGATCGCAATAGCCGACGCCGGCAGCCAGTTGGGTAACAGGATTTGGAACTCTTGGGTTTCAGTCACAAAGAAGTTGAGCGTCAATGAAAGCAAGGCCGCAGCGAGCCCTGATGCAAACACCCACGCAAGATACAGCCTCTTCGACATCGCTAAACAAACTCCTCGAGCGCGACGTAACTGATTACGCAAAACAAAACACCCTTATTTGTCAGCAAGTTTTTGCCACGATTGGCAAAATAGTACGGTTTCGTCTGGCACACCTGCCGACTTGCTCCACCACGCGATTGGGTATTTGCAGAGATGCGCGACAATGCCTGCGCCAACGCAAACATCCCCGTTTGCAGGAGGAGCGAGAGACATGCGGCAAGCAGGGCCGCTATGAGGAGAATCCAGTTCATGAAACAAATATAGAACATTCAAATCAGATTGTCAAGCCTAAATTCCAAATAATTCTCCCCAACCCTTTTCCGCACATCCAGCTGAAAACTTGACACTCAGCCCTACAACCGCTTCTCTAGACCCCAGCTGGCAACAGACCAGACTCAAATTCATGATCATCAGGGAGATCACTCATGAAACGATTCAAACACCTCGCACTCGCAGCCGTCGCGGCCTTCGGCCTTGCAGCCTCTGCCAATGCCGGCACCCTCGATACCGTCAAAGCCAATGGCGTTGTCAATTGCGGCTCGAACCCCGGCCTCATCGGCTTTGGCCTGCCGGATGACCAGAACAACTGGAAGGGTTTCGACGTTGATTTCTGCCGCGCTGTGGCCTCTGCCGTTTTGGGCGATCCCAACAAGGTGAAGTTTGTGCCGCTCTCCGCCAAGGAGCGTTTCACAGCCCTTCAATCCGGCACCATCGACATGCTGTCGCGCAACTCAACCTGGACCATGTCACGCGATTCATCGCTCGGCCTGATGTTTGCCGGTGTCACCTATTATGATGGCCAGGGCTTCATGGTGACGAACAAGCTTGGCGTGAAATCAGCCCTCGAATTGAACGGCGCATCGGTGTGCGTGCAAACAGGTACGACAACCGAATTGAACCTCGCCGATTACTTCAAAGCCAACAAGATGGAATACAAGGTCGTGGCCTTCGAGAAGAACGAGGAAGTTCTGAAAGCCTATCAGGAAGGCCGCTGCGATGTGTACTCAACCGACCAATCCGGCCTCTATGCCGAAGTGCTGAAATTCACCAATCCGGCGGATCACGTTGTGTTGCCTGAAATCATTTCGAAAGAGCCACTCGGCCCGGTCGTGCGCCAAGGCGATGATCCATGGTTCACCTTGGTGAAGTGGGTGCACTACGCCATGATCAACGCTGAAGAGCTCGGCGTGAATTCGAAGAACGTCGATGAAATGAAGGCTTCCGCCAATCCGGAAATCCAGCGCCTGCTTTCGGTCAAAGTGAAAAACCCTGACGGCACCGAAGCTGACAATGATTTCGGCAAGGGCATCGGCCTTGGTCCGGATTGGGCCTACAATATCATCAAGAACGTTGGCAACTACGGCGAAGTGTTCGATCGCAATCTGGCACAGCTGAAAATCGCCCGCGGCAAGAACGCGCTGTGGAGCCAAGGCGGCCTGCAATACGCACCACCCATCCGCTAACACTGCTGTTTTTCTTCCGCATTCTGTGCGAGGGAGTACGCCATCACTCGGCTACTCCCTCACACGCAAATGTGCGCAAATGTGTATGAGGAAACATTGTGATCACCGACGTGCAGCATTAACACTCCGACAGCGTGGTCTAGCGCATTGGAGTTGAGTGAATGCCGAAGTCGGTGCTTATAACAGGTTCAAGCGACGGTATTGGACTTGAGATTTCCCGGCTTGCTTTGACCAAAGGCTATGCCGTGACGATGCTGGCGCGGGATGAAACGCGGTTGCGTGATGCTGTAAACAGTCTGCCGCAGGATTTCAGGCCGCGCTTTGCGTCAATTGATTTGACCGATGAAAGGCAGCGCCGGAACTACATGATAGGCATGGAAGAAGCCGACTATGTGCCTGATATCCTGATCAACAACGCAGGCGTCGGCGCGGCGGGTGAATTTGCGGATGAACCGTGGGAAAAACTGGACAAGCTTTTTAAGTTGAACATGTTGGCCACGGCCCACATGACACACTGGATGTTCAACCGCATGAAGGCGCGTGGCAGCGGGTCAATCGTCAACATGTCTTCTGCTGTTGCAAATCGGCCAGCCCCCTTTTTTGCAGCTTATGCAGCGAGCAAGGCCTTCATCAACAGCCTGTCCCAGGCCCTGTATGTCGAAGGCAAACCGCATGGCGTGAGGGTCTCCGTCGTGCACCCACCTGAAGTGCGCGGCAAACCCAACGTCAGCCGCCAAAAAGCCGACTTGAGAGCAACTTTGGCCCTGCGTGTTTTACCAAGCATTTCTGCGGAAACAGTAGCCAAAGCGGTTTTGACGACTGCAGAGCAAGGTTATCGATCGACATCGCCAGGCGTTTTGACCTGGCTTGCGATGGCATCTGCTGGCAAAGTGCCTGCAGGTTTGGACCTATATATGATGTCAGTTTTGTTCCGCCAGCGACAATGGTTGGATTGAGACGCTAAATATCAGATGCTTGGAGAACTGCGTCTTGAAGAAATACATTAATCTCAACATCTGGAATTTCTGGATGCTGCTTCTCGGCATGGGCGCTTCAGCCGGTTCGCTCGCTTGGTCTTCATTGAACCTGATAGACCTTACCGCCGCAAATCTGAATTTCATTCGCACTTACGGCATCATGGGGCTTGTCGACGGGGGCTTTCTGCAGTTCATGGAAATCTGCCTTTATGGGCTGCTCTCGCTATTTTTTTACGTCCTCTTCCGGGGATTTGACAACGAAGTGATCGATCGTTGGCGCGACATTGGAAAATCTGATCAATGAAGCGGTGGACACGCAAAAACAGCCAACATCATCCGTAGACTGATTATCTCGCCTTCCACCATTAAACGATGTCGAAGGGATAAACTTGACTCTCCAAGGCATCCGGTCTTGTTTAAACTCATCGTGACTGCAACTAACGAACCCGACAAACGCTTTTCGTCTGCCCCGCCAGCACCAACGGCGGGCTTTGCCGACTTGCTTTACAATCCGCGCGTTCGCGGCATCGCCACACAAATCATCATCCTCGCCCTTCTCGCCTGGGGCATTTATGAAATCGTTGGTAACACACAAGCCAATCTGAAAAAGCTCAATCAGAATTTCGGTTACGATTTTCTCACAAAGTCTGCGGGCTTCGACATCATCACCTCGCTGATTTCATATCAGTCCTCATCAACCTATGGCCGCGCCATTCTTGTCGGCTTCTGGAATACGCTGCTGGTTTCGGTGATCGGCATTTTCTTTGCAACACTTCTGGGCTTCCTGATCGGCGTCATGCGCCTGTCGAAAAACTGGCTCGTCTCGCGCGTCGCCACAGTTTACGTCGAAATCATTCGTAATATTCCGCTGCTGCTGCAATGCTTCATCTGGTACGCGCTGGTGCTGAAGCCCCTGCCCGGCCCCAAGCAGGCGATCAATGTTGCTGACTCCGTTTTCATTTCCAATCGTGGCGTGATCATGCCGCATCCAAATTTTGGTGACGGCAGTTGGCTCGCCGCAGCCCTACTTATCGCTGCACTGATCGGCACCTGGATCTTCCGCCGCTGGGCCGCCACACGCCAAGCCGCAACCGGACAAATCCTTCCTGTATGGTCGATCTCAATTGCTTCAATCATCGCAGCCCCATTGATCGGCCTCCTCCTCGCAAGGTGGCCGCTCACCTTCGATTATCCCGAACTCGCTGGCTTCAATTTCCGTGGCGGCATGACATTGGTGCCGGAGTTCCTCGCACTCCTCGCAGCGCTTACATTCTACACCGCAAGCTTCATCGCCGAAGTGGTGCGCGGTGGCATCCAGGCAGTCAGCCACGGCCAAACCGAAGCGGCATCAGCACTCGGCCTCACGCGCGCGCAAACACTGCGGCAAGTCGTGATCCCACAAGCCATGCGCGTGATCGTTCCGCCACTCACCAATCAGTATTTGAACCTCACGAAAAATTCCTCCCTCGGCGTAGCGATTGCCTATCCCGATCTGGTGGCGACAGGCGGCACGGTGCTCAACCAATCTGGGAAGGCGATTGAAATTGTTTCGATATGGATGATTGTCTACCTCTCACTTTCGCTGCTCACATCAGCCTTCATGAATTGGTACAATTCACGCATCAAGCTAGTGGAGCGCTGACATGACCGGCTACGTGCGCACCGAAGATGCCCCCAAACTTTCTCCACCGCTTCTTGTGGCAGGACCCGTTGCATGGGTGCGCGACAATCTTTTTCCAACACCGTTGAGCAGCCTTGCGACACTGGTGTTGCTCGGCCTTGTGGCTTGGGTTTTGTCCACGATCATCCCTTGGGCAATCTTCAACGCGGTATGGTCCGCACCGGACCGCGAGCTGTGTGCCGCCAACAGCGCTGGTGCTTGCTGGCCTGTGATCAAGGCGCGCTTTCACCAATGGATCTACGGTCTTTATCCGTTTGAGGAACGTTGGCGCGTCAACATTGTATTCCTGCTTGGTGCGCTCGGGCTTGCAGGCCTGATGATACCACGCATTCCACACAAGAATTGGAATGCGCTGTTCTTCTTCATTCTCTTTCCCGTGATTGCCTGGGTGCTTTTGCGCGGCAACATGTTCGGCCTCAACAAGGTTGAAACTGACCAATGGGGCGGCTTCCTGGTGACATTAGTGATTTCCGTCACGGGCATTGTCGCGTCTTTGCCTCTCGGTATTTTACTGGCGCTTGGCCGCCGTTCCGAAATGCCAATGATCTCCACGCTCTGCACCGTATTCATCGAAATTGTGCGCGGTGTCCCTTTGATCACCGTGTTGTTCATGGCAAGCTTCATGTTCCCGCTTTTCATGCCGCCCGGCGTCAACTTCGACAAGTTGCTGAAGGCCTTGATCGGCACGGCGCTGTTTGCAAGCGCCTACATGGCGGAAATCATCCGTGGCGGATTGCAGGCCATTCCGAAAGGGCAATTTGAAGCAGCACAAGCAGTGGGCTTGCCTTACTGGAAAATGATGGGCCTGATTGTGTTGCCGCAGGCGCTCAAGATTTCGATTCCTGGCATCGTCAACAACGCCATCAGCCTCTTCAAGGATACAACCCTTGTTGCGACGGTCGCGATTTTCGATTTGCTGGGTATTGCGGCGCAAGGCATGGCTGATGCGAAGTGGGCCAGTCCGCAAACCGGCAACACGCTCTATTTCGGGCTTGCAGTTTTCTACTGGATTTTCTGTTTTGCCATGTCACGTTATTCGATGTGGATGGAGCAGCGATTGAACACAGGGCACAAGCGATAATGGAATCTTCCGCGGTCACAATGCGAAACGTCAACAAATGGTACGGCCAGTTCCATGTGCTGCGCGATGTGAACCTTGATGTCGCCAAGGGCGAACGCATCGTGATTTGCGGCCCCTCAGGTTCCGGCAAGTCAACGCTCATCCGCTGCATCAACAGGCTGGAGGAGCATCAGCAGGGCGACATCGTGGTTGATGGCGTGCCACTCACGGCAAATCTGAAAGACATCGACACGGTGCGCCGTGAAGTCGGCATGGTGTTTCAGCAATTCAATCTGTTTCCCCATCTCACGGTTCTGGAAAATTGCACACTAGCACCCATCTGGGTGCGCAAGACTCCAAAGGCCGAAGCAGAGGCAGCTGCGATGAAATTTCTTGAGCGCGTGAAAATTCCGGAGCAAGCCCTGAAATATCCGCTTCAGCTTTCCGGCGGTCAGCAGCAACGCGTGGCGATCGCGCGCGCCCTCTGCATGAACCCCAAGATCATGCTGTTCGATGAGCCGACCTCAGCGCTCGATCCCGAGATGATCAAGGAAGTTCTCGAAGTCATGGTCGATTTGGCGGAGGGCGGCATGACCATGCTCTGCGTCACCCACGAAATGGCCTTCGCAAGACAAGTCGCCGACCGCGTCATCTTCATGGACCAAGGCCAAATCGTCGAAGAAAACACACCATCAGAGTTCTTCAGCAACCCCAAAAGCCCAAGGACAAAACTGTTCCTCGAACAGATTTTGCATTGATGATTACGATCCGGCGTACGTCAAGAAAACAGAAAATCACTTGAATCGATGTTGGAAACCAACAGCCCGTTCAAGCGAATACTGTCAGTACCAAATGTGAGCAGTGTAGCACCAGCAACCTGGGTAATTGTGAAATCAGAAAGGCTTTGAATTGCGCTTACCGTTCTAAAGTCAAGCACCTCAGAACCATTGGTGAAATCCCGTACAGTGTCGTTCCCCCAGTTGGGATCAAAAACAAACCGATCTGTTCCAAGTTGCCCCGTGAGTGCGTCTGCACCAGAACCACCTCGCAAAATATCGACGCCATCTCCACCAAAAAGCTGGTCGTCTCCGAGATAACCGATCAGCGTGTCATCTTCACCATTTCCGTTCAGAATGTCATTACCCAGACCACCGTGCAAGAAATCGAACCCTGCCCCACCGGTCAATGTATCATTGCCATCTTGTCCGAATAATCGGTCGAGACCGTCATTGCCAGAGCTCGTATCGTCACCGCCTCCGCCGTACAAACTATCGTCGCCGACCCCACCTGTGATTTCATCATTGTGGGATTGACCGTAAATGATGTCGATCCCTTCCCCGCCGTTAATTTTATCATTTTCGCTTCCACCAAAGAGGCGGTCAGCTCCCTCCGCACCATCAAGAACATCAATTCCAGAGTTGCCGTTAATGGTGTCATTTCCATTGCCACCGCTTACAACATCATCATCGACGCCAGCAAAAATAACGTCATTGCCATCATGTCCCTGAATATTGTCAGCACCTGATTGCCCGTACAATCGGTCATTTCCGAATGATCCCAGGATTATGTCATTGCCGTCGCCGCCTTGAATGTTGTCATCACCTTCTTGGCCATCAAGTGTATCAACCCCTGCTTCACCCTGAATTCTATCTTTACCAATAGAGCCATAGATCTTGTCTTCGCCGTTGCCACCAAAAATCCGGTCATCCCCGACGCCTCCATTGATGGTATCATTTTCGTCTTCGCCATAAAGAACATCATTGCCATCGTCGCCCGCAATCACATCTGCGCCAGCTCCAGCATTTACGGTATCATTACCCGTGCCCCCAGAAATTGTATCGATACCTAAGCCGCCGAGAATAATATCATTGTCTTCATTGCCGGACAGATTGTCGTCGCCATCTCCGCCGTCAATATTGTCAATGCCGATGTTACCTAAAATCGTATCGTTCTCAGTACCGCCACCAAGCGTGTCAGCACCGCTCCCTCCCTGCAAAATATCGACTCCAGCACCTCCTTGAAGCTTGTCGTCGCCGTCGCCTCCGGAGAGATCATCATTACCCTCATCCCCATTCAACGTGTCTTTGCCTTCGCCGCCACTTATCGTGTCATTACCGGATTGCCCCCCAATGACATCGTCTCCTCTTCCGCCAACAATTTGATCGTCGCCTGCTTCTCCATCAAGTTTGTCGTTACCATCGTGACCCGATAGGAGGTCGTTACCTGACCCTCCGAAAATTAAATCGTCACCCTGTTGTCCGTCAAAATCATCGTTGCCCGCACTTCCAAAAATTGTATCATTCGCTGATGTAGCAACAACTTTATCACCGCTGATTGTCGTGAAAATTTCACTCACTGAACCGACTACTCCGGCTAATCGGCTGGACGAACCAAATTCACCAACCGGAATTTGGCCATTGCCATAACCGACATATGCCATGTCCCCCAGTGCGTAAGTGGAGTTCCCAACAAAGACGCCGAAGTGCGGCACAACCGCGCCATTGGCATCTATTCGACCAACGCTCGTTGCAGTACCGCCTGTTATCAAGATGTTATCTGTCTGCTGAAGATAGAAATCGGACAGTTGTATGGGTTTTCCGTCAGGGTCAACATCTCCCATAACTGCAAGCCCATTGTTACCGGCCGAAACATTCGAGAGGCTAATATTCTGTGTACGATAAGTTTGCGTGATTGAAGTCGAAACCGCCACACCTACGGCTGAAACCGTTTCCCCTACAGCAAAACGTCCGCCAGTCAGGTCATTAACCCAAAGGCGACCAGCAAACACGCCGCTGATGATACCTGTTGTGCCCGAAATCGGAGCAATCACGACCATACCAACAGAAAAACCTGCTGAATTAGCTACGTCAATTGCATGGGCTCCACCGCCAATATTGAAGCCATGGCCATCTGCACCTGTGGCCGAAGAGTTAGAGACTGCGATGTCCTTGGAACCCCAGGAAATTGTAACTCCGTTTTCGCCGCCGTTTAGCGATGTCACATTGTTGACTGTCCCACCATGTACACCCTGAAGCGTGATTTGATCGGCTGTGAAGCCATTCGTTTCGCTGTAAGCTCCCGTTGTGCCGCCGTTTGCTCCATCAACAAGAACATTGCTGACATAAGCTCCTTCAACCCACTTGCCATTGATGCCAGGACGGTTCGTAATGATCAGTGGAAACTGAACATTGCTCACGTGCGGATTGGAAAGTTCCAGGTTTGATACCACCACGTTGCTGGCCGCTTGCTGAAGAGTGGACTCAATTGCGACACCGTACTGCCAACCGACGATCTTGAGTTTTGCAGGATCTAATCCGGTGCCAGAAACGTTTCCGATCGTTGGATTTCTCGCAGAAGCTCCATAAACACCGTAAACGGCATTACCGTTGACATCGAGTGTTCCAGCACCGATGAGCCCGGAATTTAAAGTATTGGACATGTCGTAAGCTGGACTTTGAATTGCTGTATCCAGAGTAAGTGTCACACCAGCGTTGATGTTCAAGCTCACCTTGTTTTGAGCGTCAATTGACTCAGAAAACCTTGTGCTCGCAAGAAGATTTACCACCCCTGCAGTTACACCAGCATTGGCAACAACATAATTGGCCACGAACAAAAGTGCAGCGTTGATGTCTGATCCTACAGTAACATCAGTGCTTGCTATCCCATTACTAACAGAAATTACAAAAGCCATTTCCAATCACCTTTCAAGGACACCACAGCACAAATTCTAAGTTCTGATTTAACACCCCATCGCAACGCGACTTCAATTTCAGCCCGTGGTGAACCACCTATCTACAAGGCAGCAAAAATTACAATCAATCGATGATGTTTACAAACTCGAGGGCCGATCCAGGAGACACGATTCGACTTGGTTGATACATGAAATCTAACTTCGCTTCACACCAAACATCGAGCCATCAGCCTTCTTCACGAACAGATTTGCGAGCGCGTCGTCGACATTCTCCGGCGTGAACTGCGGCTTGATGCCTTCGAACTTGCATGACGCCAGTACCTGCTCGACGATGAACTTTGGCTGGAAATAAGCAAGCGGTGCGCCATTGCCTTTAATGCCGTCAAGAGCACGTTGATAGATTTCTGCAGTCAACGGCAGCCCTGCTTTCTGCGCAATACCGATGAACACATTGCGAAACAATGCCTCAGGTGGCTCAACCGTTTCAAGCTTGTAGCTGATGCGGCGTTGGAAAGCCGGGTCCATCAAATCATCGGGATGCATGTTGGTCGAAAAGATCACGATCTCGTCAAACGGGATCATGATGCTCTTTCCCGAATGCGTGGTGAGAAAATCAACTTTGCTGTTCAACGGTACAATCCAGCGATTGAGAATATCCTCAGGCTTGGCGCGTTGGCGACCAAAGTCGTCGATCAGGAAAGTGCCATTCAACGCCTTGATATGCAGTGGCGCTTCATAGAATTTGGCAATCGGATTGAACTTGAGTTCGAGCATTTCAACAGTCAATTCACCACCAGTGATCACCATTGGCCGATAGCAGGGAACCCAGCGTGTATCGACACGGCTGCGACGCAGACCTGTGCCACTTTGTTGGTCTGGTACATTTGCCACTTGGCGGTGCACTGTCGGATCGAACACTTTCATGATCTCGCCGTCGATATCGACGCAATAGGGGACATAGATCACACTTTCGAAAATCTTGCCTACGACTTCTGCAACCGTCGTCTTGCCATTGCCAGCTGGACCATAAATGAGAATAGCGTTTCCTGAGTTGACGGCAGGTCCAAGGCGACTGACAAAGCGCTCAGTCATCACCAGACCTGCAAAAGCCTCGTCCAGTCTTTTCCGCGTAATGTGCTCACTGCTGACCCGTTGCAGCTTGATGCGCTCCTGATAATCCTTGAGCGATACCGGTGCAGGCCCGAAATATTGTCCGCGCTTCATGGCATCAATTGCCCAATCGCGTCCGGCGCGAGTCAGATTCATGCGTAACTCGGCCATTGTTCCAGAACCAGGCGTAGAGGCAAGTGCTTCGATCAGCTTGCGTTCCTTGGCCTCATTGAGCAGTTGACTGATAATGCTGCTCGACAGCTTCAAAGCTTCAGCAAGTTGCGACGCCGTTTCCAGATTTTCAGAATACATGCCCTTGATGCACAATTCGAGCAGCTGCACGGAATCAACCCCTGTATCAGCCAAACTGATAGGAGCTTGGGGAGCTTCATCAAAAACCTTGTCAACCTGCTCCTTGGTCAGAAGCCCCAGAGCGACAACGCTCTCACCGATACGGCAACCATTAGCAGCCTGGTGCTCGAGCGCCCGATTGATATCTTCAGTCGACACCAAACCCTTAGCGACCAGAATATCACCTAACTTCATGCTTCTTCCCCATCCGATCGCCCACGCGAAATCAAGCGACTACAAAGGGCCAAATGGATTAATTTCAGGTTATCCCGTCGGCAGATTCAGTTGCTTTCGATGTCGCACCGCCTTTGACTTGGGCAGCATGACGCATTATCCCGAAATTCATGCTGATTTCCCCTCGCTCCGGCGCAACTCTCACAGTCAATCTAGCGGCGCTTCGATCCAACTATCGTTTGCTTGCCCGCAAATCAGGAAAAGCGATAACAGGTGCTGCGATCAAAGGTGAGGCCTACGGACTGGGCCTTGAGCCCGTTGCGCGCACACTGTGGGACGAGGGTTGTCGTGATTTCTTCATTGCCCGGCCGGAGGAAGGCGAGGTACTTCGCGCCATTCTGAAGCACGCCAATATCTACGTGCTGGATGGCCTCTATACTGGTGAAACCGCATATTACCTCAAGCATGACTTGCGCCCTGCCATCACCACCTTGCAGCAAGCCCGCGAATGGGCCAAGCACGGCAACCAAGCTGCCTGTGCATTCCACGTCGACACGGGCATCAACCGCGTCGGCATGACTGGTGACGACTATTTCGACAGCCTCAAGCTTTTGAAACCGGCACTCCTGATGAGCCACCTCGCTTGTGCTGATGATCATCAACATCCGATGAACAAGGCGCAATGGTTGCGCTTTGGCGCATTACGCAAGCTCTTGCCGCATGTGCCTGCGAGCTTTGCAAATTCATCTGGCATTTTCCTGGGAGAAGGCTTTCACTTTGACCTGACCCGGCCTGGCGTGGCGCTCTACGGCGGCAATCCGACGCCTCATAAAAAGAACCCGGTGAAGCCGGTGGCGCATCTCGAAGCGCGCGTCCTTCAAATCCGCGATGTAAAAAAGGGTGACACAGTTGGCTACTCAGCAACATGGCAAGTCAAAAAGAGTTCGCGCGTTGCGATCATCGCTGCGGGTTACCGCGATGGCATTCCAAGAAAGCTCAGCTCAACTCAACAGACGAGCAACGCACAAGTATTTCTGGGTGGCATGCGCTGCCCCATCATCGGTCGCATTTCGATGGACATGACTTGCGTGGATGTGACCGCCCTTCCCGAACGCAAACTCGCACGCACCACATCAGCCGAATTCTTTGGCCGCAACATCAGCGTAGACGAAGCCGCAGGTTGGGCCGGCACAATTTCATACGAGCTACTCACCCATTTGGGCAATCGCTACACCCGCGTATACTCACCCTAGAATCATGACAGCGTATCTCCCTGCCCTCAACTTTCTCGCCCTGATCGGTCGCGCAACCCTTGGCTTTTTTGCCGAGGTCGGACGCATCGTTCTGTTTGCCAAAGATGCAATCTTGCAAGGCCTCACACCGGGTTATTTTGGCCGACAAATTCTTTTACAGTTTTTCCGGATTGGATACACGTCGCTCCCCGTCGTCGCACTCACAGCATTTTTTACGGGCGGTGCGCTGGCCTTGCAGATTTTTCTCGGCTCTTCGCGCTTCAACGCTGAGAGCCTCGTGGCCTCGATCGTTGCCCTTGGCATCACCCGAGAACTTGGGCCAGTGTTAGCAGGCTTGATGGTGTCGGGCCGCGTCGGCGCATCGATTGCCGCCGAGCTTGGTACTATGCGTGTGACCGAACAGATTGACGCACTGACAACGCTGTCCACCAATCCGCAGAAGTATCTCGTGGGGCCGCGCCTCATTGCGTCGGTTGTCTCACTGCCGATATTGGTATTCATCGCCGATGTGATCGGCATTATGGGTGGCTATATTGTTGGCACGCGATCACTTGGCTTTAACCCCTATGCCTATCTCAAAAACACCGCCGATTTTCTCGAATGGGACGACGTGACATCAGGCCTGATCAAAGCCGCCGTTTTCGGCTTCATCATCGCCTTGATGGGCTGCTATCACGGCTTCAATTCAAAAGGTGGAGCGCAGGGCGTTGGCCGTGCGACAACCAATGCCGTTGTCTCGTCAGCAATCCTGATCCTGGCAGCAAATTTCATTCTCACCTCTTTGCTGTTCAAGGATTGATATGGCTGGACATATCGAACTCAGCAATATTCACAAAGGCTTTGGCGGAAAGCAAGTTCTGCGCGGTCTTGATCTCAGCGTGAACCGTGGCCGCTCGCTCGTAGTAATTGGCGGATCGGGCACAGGAAAGTCGGTGATGTTGAAGTGCATCCTTGGCATCCTCTCACCAGATTCAGGCGACATTCGTGTAGGCGGCGAGAATGTTGTTGGTCTGAAAGGTGAAGCGCGCGATCATTATTTGCGTCGCTTTGGCATGCTGTTTCAGGGAGCGGCTTTGTTTGACTCGCTTCCTGTATGGGAAAATGTCGCTTTTGGCTTGATCCAAGGGCGCGGCATGGAACGTCGATCTGCGCGTGATATTGCTATCGACAAGCTTTCTCAAGTTGGTCTCAATGCGGATGTCGGCGAACTCTATCCGGCAGAACTTTCCGGCGGCATGCAAAAGCGCGTCGGATTGGCGCGCGCCATCGCTGCTGATCCTGAAATCATTTTCTTCGATGAGCCGACAACTGGCCTCGACCCCATCATGGCCGACGTGATCAACAACCTGATCGTCGATTGTGTGAAACGCTTGGGAGCCACCACAATTTCAATCACCCACGACTTGGCCTCCGCCCGCAAGATCGCCGACGATATAGCGATGATCCACAAGGGCCAGATCATCTGGAAGGGCGAAGCCAACAAGGTCAATGCGTCTGGCAATGCCTATGTCGACCAGTTCATCAACGGCCGTGCCGAAGGCCCGATCCAGATGGAAGTGACGAAAGGTTAGGCTCTCACATCCCCGCTTGCTTGGGCTTGTTGAGATAGTAGTTTGCACTCTTGCCATAGATCAATCCACGCAACACGCCGCGCATTTTTTCTGACTTGCGGATCGGATTGAGAATGCCAAAAACAATATCATGCACCGCAACTTTTACAGCATCCATCGCAGGCGAAACACCCGGCGGTTTTTGCGGCATGCCGTAACGACGAAGCGTGCCGTTCAACAGGCGGATCTTGTTCACCCGCTTCACTTCCGGTGTCTTCCACGTCATCGCCATTGAAATCGAGTATGTATTGCCAGTCGAGACCCAATGCGGGATAGTATAGGGCATATGCACCGCATCGCCCGGCTTCAGAGTATGCACTGTGGCGCGCTGTTCAAAACTTTCATCGTAAGCCTGGTTGCGATGCTTGGATGGCGAAATTTCCAATGCTTCTTCCGAGACAAGCGAACGATCCTTGTTATCAAACGTGCGGACGAATTTGTCGCCCTTGATCTGGATCAAGATATTTTCTTCCATGTCGACATGAAAAGGCGTTGTTGCACCAGCCGAAGACACGAAGATAAATCCTTCGAGGTCAGTGTAGTCCGAAGGCTTGCGGCCAGCGGCAGCGTTTGCTTCGCTGACAAACGCTTCAAGAAGTGAGCGATACTCAGGATGCGATTCAACGCGTTTGATCACCATCCAGGCATTGTCATGTTCAATCGACTTGATGACTTCTTCTGGCGACTTGTCAATGCGCGGCACATCCTCAGGCTTGACGCCAACGGCAACTTTTCCCGAATTAAACTCGATGCGATCTGCTGGCAGTGAGCGCGCCAGCTCAACAAGACGCGGCAATGTGAAGAGCGGGTTGTCAGCCAATGTATGTTGGAGCTCAAATGCTTCCTTGAGAAATTTCTCGGCGGCGAGCTTGCGATCAACAACAACTGTACTCATGATGGCCGTTCTCCTTTTACGCGATAATATACAGACTTCAGCTTTTGGCGCATGTCACGCCGGAAATTTTCATATGCGCCAACCAGCCTGAAGTAGGCGGGCGACATTTTTGTCGGAGCAACCAATATATCGACAAGCACCAACCTGTCGCGCCAAAGCCGCTCGATCATCGGATGGCCTGGAATGGCGTTACTATCAGCAAATTCAATTGAGGGATCAGCAAAAAGATCTGCTGTAGCATCGAGGATGACCAGGACACCGGGCGAAAACTTGGCCCAGTTTTCATCATAGGCAATCTTGCCAAGCGTTGCCTGTTTGTGATCAACAACTGCAAAAAGCGTAGCGACGGGCTCACCATCGAATTTGATGCGCCAGAAGCGCAACGCGCCTTGAGCATGCGCTGATTGCAAGCCGTTGCGCAAAGCCTTGAGCAGTGCGGGCGACTTGAGCATCGACGTACCCTTGCCGCCTTTCCAGCCACGATCTTCAAGCAGCAGAAAATCCTGGATGAAGCCTTCAAGATCGCCTCCGTCCCCAAGGCTTTCAGAAACCAGTTGCCCTTTCTCTGAAAATCGAGCGCGCAACCGCTTCAATTCTTTGCGGCGCTTTTGATCAAAATTGTCAGATAGCCAGCCATCAAAAGTGCCAACTGTTTTCAGTGCCGCACGTTCCCAACGCGACAAAGTTATTGTGAGAACGCCGTTCTGCGACAGCATCTGAACAAGAGGACTGTTAACAGGTAATGCCTCGAACAACAGGGGTTGCCCCAAATTGCCAAGCAGAAATTTCAGCACACCCACTGCCCCTTGTTCGCGAATGAAAGGAACGGTTACCGGGAACAGATCATTGGCCAGTGGTGCTAGCAAAGGAAATGGAAAGTTTAGTTGCTTTACGGCGACCAGAAATGCACAGGCTTGATCCATGACTCCGAGCAGCAAGCCACCGCCAACATTCTCGGCGATTGCACATTTAAATGCTGCATTTGAAAATCCGAGCGCCGAAACACTTTCCACGTCACTACCCAAAAGCAATGCGCGCTCGACACCTGTGGGAACAGCGTCATACTTGACCAACCGCAATGGTGCTTCTACGCGCACTAACATTCAGTCCCAGAGGCAAAAGTCGTGCCAACCCAGATGAGACACCATAGAAACAAAAATGGGCCCCGCCAAGGGCGGAACCCATCCAGATGAAGTATTGGACTATTCGACCGACTTAGGCGCTAAAACCTGACGGCCTCTATACATGCCAGTCTTGAGATCGACATGGTGCGGACGACGCAACTCGCCAGACGTCTTGTCTTCAATCCAGGTCACGATCTGCATCTTCTGGCCGGAACGGCGCATGCCAATACGGCTTTTGGTCATCTTTTTGCGTGGAACGGCCATATCTAAACCTCTGAACTCTTTATATAAAATGTCAAACGGCGCGAGGAGTCGCGCCAACCAATGGGGTTTCCCTAGCAAATGCCTTTAGGGAACACAAGTGAGATAAGGTTCAGTATCCCCTACCCTTCCCTGTATTCTGCTCGCGGTTGCATTAACCCGTCGCGAAGGCTTTCCAGCCTTGCGTTTAATTGGGTTGGGAAGCACAGCGGCCAGAAGTGCTGCCTCGCGCCGCGTCAATTGTTTCGCCGATTTCTTGAAATGATGGCGCGCAGCCGCCTCGGCACCATAAACCCCAGGCGCCCATTCAACGATGTTAAGGTAAATCTCAATCATTCGCCGTTTCGACCAAACCATATCCATCCACAACGCCAAAGGGAGCTCCAGGCCCTTGCGAACCAGGCTGCGCCCGTCCCAAAGGAACAGATTTTTCGCCGTTTGCATCGAAATGGTACTGGCACCGCGCACCGCTCCTTCATCGTCGTCAAACACCTCTTCAAACACATGACCCATTTCAGTCCAGTCCACTCCATAATGAGAACAGAACCGTGCATCTTCAGAGGTGATGACAGCGCGCGCCAAGTGGGGAGAAATCTCGTCGAGCGAGGTCCAGTCCTTGTTCAAACCATAGCCAGAAAGGCTGCGCAAAAGCATGACATTGCTGATGGGTGGCGGCACCAGAGCATACACAACTGTCAGAACGACAGGAAGCATGGCGATCACGAGTGCCACCTTGAGCAAGCGCATGATGGCCGAGCGGCTGAAAAGTCGTCCAATACTCCATCGTGACTTCGAAGGTTTTCTCGCCGGCGGTTTGCGAGGCGCCATTTTTACAGGTGTATGCTTGGCAGGAGGCGAATACCGAACAGGCCTTGCTACCGCGTGCGGCCGCTCTTCTTCGCTCGGCTCGTCGAGATCATCTTCAACTTCGGGAGCGGGCGGCGGTGCAGGCGACGAAGCCGACTCCAGTGCCCTCACCTCGTGGGTGACAACCTTCTGTCCGCGTGATGGCCGCACCACCACTTTTCTCATTCTTCGACGTTGTCTCGACATGCCTGATCTGCGCTTCTGCCACAGTCCAATCTGATCCGCAAAGCTTCGCAAATGCTATTTGATCCCCTATAGTTGGGCGATGTTGGACAGCGAATTTGAACAGGCTCTGGCCCGAGTGGCTTCAGAAACCGAAAACCACCTGAAATCCCTATTGCCGGAAATACCGCAGAGTCGCATTCGCACCGCCATGCGCTACGCCGTTCTGGGTCAAGGAAAGCGCCTCAGGCCATTTTATGTTGTCGCCTCGGCCGACCTTTTTGCAATTCCGCGCACGCAAGCTCTGCGCGTTGCAGCAGCCATTGAGTGTGTGCACTGTTACTCGCTCGTCCACGACGACCTGCCATCAATGGACAATGACGATTTGCGCCGCGGCCAACCCACAACACATCGCAAGTTTGACGAAGCCACGGCCATTCTCGCGGGTGATGGCCTGCTGACATTTGCTTTTGAGATACTGGCAAGTCCCGCAACATCACCCTCAGCCGAAGTACGCGCCAATTTGGTTGCGTCACTGGCACGTGAAGCAGGCGATCAAGGCATGGTCGGCGGCCAAATGCGCGACATTGAAGCTGAGACAAAAAACTTCGCATCGCTCGATGAAATCGCCGCGATGCAATCTATGAAAACTGGCGCCCTATTCCGCTTTTCCTGCACAGCAGGCGCATTATTGGCAGCGAAAGACCCTGCCCCGCTGGCCGACTACGCCGAAAAAATTGGCCTGGCGTTTCAGATTGCCGATGACCTTCTTGATCTCAGATCATCAGCATCCGCCCTTGGCAAAGCGACACAAAAAGACAAGGGAAAGGGCAAGGCAACCTTCATCGATTTTCTCGGTGAAAGTAACGCCGAAACATACGCGCGAACACTGGTTGATGAAGCAATCAGTGCGGTAAATATCTACGGCGACAGGGCCACGTTATTTTTGCAGGCAGCACGTTATGTAATCGCCCGGAAAAAATAATCGCGCGTCAAAATTTCTTCTTCGCTTCATCATAACTTGACACCCGGTGCACATATCCTCGCCGCACTACGAATTTCCATTGCAGCTTGGGAGCGCGCGCGATGTCTTCTGGTGTTGTAGCGAGCAACCCATGTCGATCAGACTCCAGAACACCCTCACGAATGATCACGCGTTCAACGTCTATCCCCGATCGCCGGGCGGCCTGGACAAAACCATATTGAATAAACCCCGAGCAAATGAATTGTGGCGGCACCCAGTTGGCATGCTTGCGCGTGCGTGTTGAGGAAACCGCATCGCGCATCGCTTTGCGCCCGCCCAATCGCATTTTTGACCCGGCAAGCTTCAATCCAAATATCAACTCCAAGAGCTGATGCCATATCTTGCCGAAATCATATCCTGCCTTGACATGGTCGAGCATGATCCCGCGCGCTTGTTTGAAGAAGCCTTCGCCGAACCCTTCACCTTCAAGCCGCAGCACTGCGATTTGTGACGAGGCAGAACGCCCGGCGATGTAGCTGCGCAAATTGGCAAGGCCCACACCGCGCGTGTCGCTTTCCAGAACAAAAGTATTTGAAAACCCATCGTCGGTGCGCGGCACAAGAAACACCAAGGCCGAATGGCTGAAAGTAGAATCCGTCGCCCAGCGGATCAAATGACTGACCAGTGTATTGCTGCGTGACAGCACAATGTCGCCACGTCGCAGATGCATTTCTGCTTCGGACAGGAACTGCTTCACCGTCATCGGAAATTCAGACGCCTGCCGCTCCACCCCAGCGCCCCTTCACATAGTCCTCAACAATCACCTTGAACTGGCCGGAGAGATTTTCACCGCGAAGCGTCTTCACCTTTTGCCCGTCAACATAAACAGGTGCCGTTGGTTGCTCACCAGTGCCGGGCAACGAAATACCTATGTCGGCGTGTTTGGATTCACCTGGGCCGTTGACGATGCAACCCATCACGGCCAGCGTCAGCGTTTCAAATCCCGGATAATCGCGCTGCCATTCCGGCATGCGGTCGCGGACATAGATTTGAATGTCCTGCGCCAATTCCTGAAATACGGTTGAAGTGGTGCGCCCACAGCCGGGGCATGCAATCACCATCGGCGCAAAAGCCCGAAGCCCCATTGTCTGCAAAATCTCTTGCGCAACGATCACTTCACGCGTGCGGTCCCCACCGGGTTCAGGTGTAAGCGAAATCCGGATCGTATCGCCAATGCCTTCCTGCAACAAAACCGCAAGTGCCGCGGTAGAAGCGACAATACCCTTTGAGCCCATGCCTGCTTCTGTCAATCCAAGATGCAAGGCGTAATCCGAACGCGCGGCCATCAGGCGATAAACCGCAATCAGGTCCTGCACTTCCGAACACTTAGCCGAGATGATGATCTTGTTACGCGCCAAACCCAATTCTTCCGCGCGCTGCGCTGACAGCAATCCCGACTGCACTATCGCTTCATGCATAACATGACGCGCATCAACAGGCTCTGGAGCACGCGCGTTCTCGTCCATCAGCCGCGTCAGCAATGACTGATCAAGCGAACCCCAATTCACACCAATGCGCACAGGTTTTCCGAACTGCAGCGCCATTTCGATCATGGTCGAGAAATTCCGGTCCTGCTTGGCACCGAACCCGACATTGCCAGGATTGATGCGATATTTGTGCAAAGCCTCTGCGCAAGCGGGATACTCTTTCAAAAGCAGATGACCATTGTAGTGGAAGTCGCCAACCAGCGGGACCTCAACACCCATCCTGACAAGCTGATCACGAATCACCGGCACCGCCGCAGCACTTTCCGCACGGTCCACTGTGATTCGCACCAATTCAGAGCCCGCACGTGCCAAATCAGCGACTTGTTTGGCTGTACCCATGGCATCAGCAGTGTCCGTATTGGTCATCGACTGCACAACAACAGGTGCCCCGCCGCCTACTTTGACGCGGCCAACATGAACCCCAACACAGGGTCTGCGCGCGGCTACGGCAGAAAAACTCATGCTATCAACTCCATAAGCGGCTGTAGAGCAGAATTGCCCTACTCGTTCAAGTTTCACAGTATCAGTGAAATGTAAGGCAAATGCCCGCAGAATGTCACAATTGTTGGTGTATAAGAAAAACAGGACGGCGCATTCGAGAGAGGTAGCTCACATGAATGTCGCGCAGAAGACAAACAGGCGTTCAAGACGGCGTCATGGCGCTCAAGTTCCGCGAGAAGCGGCGGAACAGACATCTATGATGCAAGACTGGTACACGCAGTATCCAGAATTTTGCGATGCCGAAGCGATGGCAGAAATCTATCGTAACCGGAAAGCAGTGAGCTCGATAGATTTTGCGCAGCCACCAAGCTTGACGCCGCATTCTTATCTTGCGCCGCACATGCGGCCACATTCCAATACGCAATCAAAATCAACACCGCGTTCAGCCATTACGAGCATCGCCTTGTTAGCGCTTTTGGCAATCGGTGGCGGTGGAGCAACGGGCTACCTTGCTGCCCATCCTGAAGTCCTTGGTGCAAGTCAATCGGCAGTCGTTGCAAGTTCAGGGACACTTGATCCATCGCCTTTCGCCAGCTTGGCTGCATATGCGCAACAACTGTTCCCTGGCAAAGACGAGGCAACGCGGGGCATTACCGCGTCTGTTCGAGTCAAGGATGTGAGCGGTATGGCAAATAGCACAATACCGCTTGGCCTCGACCAAAATGCAGATCCTGACGCAATCAACTATAAGATAAGCGGCGTACCGGAAGCCGTAATGCTGACTGCAGGTATCGACTTGGGCAGCGGGAACTGGATCGTCAAGGCGAAGGATATCGCCGATTTGGGCCTCGTCGCAGATCACAAGAGTGGTGATTTGTCATTGCGCGTCACGGCACTTGCCGAAGAAGACGTTCTCCCAACGATCCCGATCAAGGAATTGACCGTGACGGTGACCGAGTCTGCGCCAGCTGCTGTCGAGCCAGAGAAGAAAACAGGCAAGGCTTTGGCGGGGCTGAACAAGGTCGAGCCGATGCAGGCGAAGGGCAATCCTGATGTCGCTTCTGAATCCAAGGAACAACTTCCAAGGATCATTCCAGCGGCAGCGCCCCCTCCAAATCAGTTCATAACCGAATAAGATTGGGCGTAAGGCGGGCCCCCTCCCACATGCAAGCGATGGGAGGGGGCCTTCTTGCTGTTTGGCAGTAGCCGGGATATGGGCACCGATAAAGGTTTGGTCCATGCACGCAGCCCAGCACATCGTATCTTCTCTCAAAGCCCACGACGTCAAACGCGTGTATTGTGTGCCGGGCGAGAGTTATCTGGCACTGCTCGATGCACTTTATGAAAGTGGCATAGAAGTCATTGTCTGCCGTCATGAAGGTGGCGCAGGCTTCATGGCCTGTGCAGAAGCCAAACTTACTGGCCGACCAGGAGTGTTGCTCGTCAGCCGTGGTCCCGGCGCCACCAATGCGTCAATCGCCGTCCACATGGCAGAACAAGACGCCCTGCCCCTGCTTGTCATCATTGGCCAGGTCAGTCGCGAGGAGCGCACGCGCGCAGCCTTTCAAGAGGTGAACTACCAGACGTTTTATGGCGACTTCTGCAAGGAGGTCTTCGAACCATTTGAGGGCGAGAAGCTTTTTGAACTGATGCCCCGGGCTCTGCGCCTCGCCGCAGAAGGTGTTCCGGGTCCCGTTGCGATTGCCATTCCCGAAGATGTATTGAATGATGAGGTGGTAGATAAACCCGCTCTACGCCCCTACCCCATTCCAATGCCAAAAGCAGGCGCAGATGATCTGGCGGCACTGCAATCGATGATCGAGCAAGCTGAGCGACCATTGTTTTTGGTGGGCGCGAGGCTGCGTGGCAAAGCCGGTGCACGTGCACTGACACTTGCAGCCGAAGCACAACGCATTCCGGTCGCCGTCACCTGGCGCAACCAGGATGTCTTCGACAACGGCTCAAAACTTTATGCAGGCCATATCGGTTTTGGAAATCCCAAACCTCAGAAAGCTCTGCTGGCTGAGGCCGATCTGATCATCGCCATCGGCACACGCGCAGGCGATGTCGGCACATTTCATTTCACTGTTCCCGAAGCACCGCAACCCAGGCAGCGCTTCATCCATATCTATCCTGACAGCCGCCCCATTGGTCGCGTAACGCGCCCCGATTTCGGTATCATCGCCGATCCGGTTCAGGTGCTGGAGGCGCTCGGCGCATCAGCGCGCGTCGGAAACTCTGCGCGCGAAACATGGATCAGCAAGGTCAATCACTTCATCAAGGACTTCCAGCAGTTCAATACGGTCGCCCCTGATGATGGTGTCGATTTCGGCGCGGTGATTGTCGAAATTGAAAAACGTGCGTCAAAAAACTGCATCATCGCAACCGACTCCGGCAATGCGGCAACTTGGGTGCATCGTCACTGGCGCATGACACCAGAAAACACGCTGATCGGCGGTATTGTCGGTGCGATGGGTCTCAGCGTACCAGGTGTCGTCGCAGCCCAGTTGATCCAGCCCGACAGGATGGCAATAGCCGTACTTGGCGACGGCGCGATATTGATGACGGGACAAGAGCTTGCCGTTGCCAAAGCTCATGGTCTCGCACCGAAAATCGTGCTGTCCGACAATGGTATTTACGGCACCATCCGCGCCCATCAAGAGCGTGAGTTCCCAGGCCGCGTTTCCGGCACAAACTTGAGCAATCCGGATTTTTCCGCATGGGCACGCAGCTTCGGCGCCGACGGATTTGTGATCAGCACCGCTGCCGACATAGTGCCGCAAGTCGATGCGTTTCTTGCTTCAACAAACGCGGCCGTACTGCACGTCAAGTCAAGCAAGAAAGCACTTTCAGCCTATGTGCAATTAAAGGACTAAACTCCACCGCGTCCAAACAAGGCGCTGTAGAGTTTCCGATCACGACCGTAGACATCAGAGCGGAATTCAATGCCGTTGCCAGTTGCAAAAGCAGTCGCATAAACCAAATGAACCGGAATCTGTTGCGGCAACTTGATCTGGGTAGTCTTGCCACCAGCCCAAATGCTGTCAATCTCACCCTGGCTTATGCCATTCTTTTCACCAAGCAGTGAATAGGCAAGCTCCGTTGGCTGCGATAACCGGATACAACCATGACTGAAGGCGCGCGATGTGCTTGCAAATTTATCCTTGGCTGGTGTGTCATGCAGATAGATATTGTGCCTGTTGGGCAGCATGAATTTGACTTTTCCAAGTGCATTCTTGGGGCCGGGCCTTTGACGAAATGTGTAGCGGAAATTTCCAGGTGCTACACTTCCCCAACTCACACTTCCCCAGTCCGCAAGCTTGCCACCTGCAAAAAGTTCAAAATCTTCCGCATAGGCATAGGGATCGCGCTTCAGTTTCGGCAGCATTTCCTTTGTCGCAATTGAGTAAGGTACCGTCCAGGTCGGGTTCAACTCAACATACTGCATTGCCCCAGAAAATTCAGGCGTTTGGGTGGCTACCGCACCCACAACGACATTCATGCGATCAACAACCTGGTTTGCCGAAATCCGCTGCAGTTCAAACCCGGCAATGTTTACAAGAAAATGATCGCTCCCTAGCGTATCCGGCATCCAGCGCCACCGCTCCATATTGAGGATGATCTGTTTGCGACGTTCTTCTGGTGATACATTCAAGGCAACAATTGACTGCTTGCCAATTAGACCCTTGGCTTCAAGACCATGACGTTGTTGAAACCGCGTCATGGCTTTCACAGTAGCCGGATCATATTTCGTCGAGCCATTCACATCGTCGGGATAATCGCCCGTGACTGCCAAAATCTGCCTGATCTTCGGAACGCGCGGATCACTGGCACCCGGTTTGATCGCTGCTCCATCTGACACACGTGGCCAGCTCACTCCCCCCTCGTTCAGCACACTGGTGTAGACGCGCAACATCTTCTTCAAGACTTGATAGTGATTGTTCTTCGGCTCAAATGCGGCAAGAAATTTTCCGGGATCTTTCTGCTTCGACATGTCGGAAAGCACGCGGCCGGCATCAATCGTCTTGCGGCTACGAAAAAGATTGGGATCAACCTTCTGCGGAGTGACACGGCCAATCTTGAGATCAGCAGCGTAGGCGATGAAGAAAGATGAGTAATAGAGTTCAGCATTGGCCATGTCGAAAGCATCGCCGCTGTTGGCTTGCTCGCCAATTTCAATCAGTGAGTCGACTGGATAGGAAGAAGTATCAAGCCCGTCATAGACCGCATTGTTCAGCCGCTGAATAAATTGTACGGTCCGCCCTGAACCGACCCAATAAATTGGACCCTTGTTCTTGACATAGTGCGAGGTAAGCGCAGCCTTGGCGCGCTCCAGAGGCAACGGCAAACGCCCACTGGATAATATCTGCTGTATGGCACCGCGCACTTCTTCGGCTGAGGCAGCGTAACCACTGGCCGCAAACCCGACCGCAACGACAAACCAAAGCCCTACAGCAAGAACCAATGCATTCATCGTCTTCCGCATAAACCACTCCAGCAAATCACAAGTCTTGAAACATAGCGCAACCTTGCACCACTCACAAACTACACATTGAGCAACAGATATTCCCGCTCCCACGAACTGATCACCCGGCGAAAATGCTGCATCTCCTCGAACTTCACATCCTGATACGCGCGAACAAATTTTTCACCGAGCACGGTCTTCAACGATTTCGTGTAGTTCAGCTTGTCGAGCGCCTCTTCCAGATTGATCGGCAGCGTGTGTGCATAGCGATAGGCCGAACCCGTCACCGGATCAGAAGGCTTGATGCGCTCCGTCATGCCGAGATAGCCACAGGCAAGTGATGCCGCAAACGCGAGATAGGGATTGGAGTCAGCACCGGGCACACGGTTTTCAACGCGCAAGTTCGTCGCATCAGATGCCGGCACACGCAAAGACACAGTGCGATTATCAATTGCCCAATGCACATTGGTCGGCGCATCTGACTCGGGCACCAGGCGTCGATACGAATTCACATTGGGCGCGCAAAGTGGAAGTGCCGCCGCAAGATACCGCTGCAACCCACCGATATGATTGAGGAAAAGCTTCGACGGTTTGCCATCCTTGCCCGCAAAAATATTGCGGCCCGTGCGCGAATCCAAAACTGACTGGTGGATGTGCATTGAAGAGCCCGGCTCATTGGCATGGGGCTTGGCCATGAACGTCGCATACATGTCGTGCTTCAGCGCTGCCTGCCGCACTGTGCGCTTGAACAGGAAAACCTGATCAGCAAGTTCCAGCGGATCGCCATGATTGAAATTGATTTCCAACTGTGCGGGACCGCTTTCATGACTCAGCGTATCAACATCAAGTTCCTGCGCTTCGCAGTAGTCATAGATGTCTTCAACGATGGGATCGAAGTCATTCGCCGCATCGATGCCGTAAGCCTGACCACCTGGCTCCTTGCGACCAGAACGACCCACAGCAGCTTCCAAAGGATAGTCGGAATCCGCATTGCGCTTCACCAGATAGAATTCAAGCTCCGGAGCGATTACTGGCCGCCAGCCCTTGTCCTTGTAAAGCTGCAACACGCGTTTCAAAACATGGCGCGGCGCAATCTCAACCGGATCATCATTCAGATGAAACGCGTCGCAGATCACCTGCGCGGTTGGCGCATCATACCACGGCACGAAACGCGTGGTGTCGGCATCAGGTTCCATGTAAATGTCGATGGCGCTATCACTCACCGCATCAGTGTCCTGCACATAGCGGCCATTGATAGTGAGCGTGAAAACTTCCTCCGGAATGCGAAGTCCGCGTGTTTTCTGGCCTTTCAGAAATTTTTTGGGCGGCAGGATTTTGCCCCGCGCTGTGCCGGACATATCGGCGACCAGACATTCAACTTCACTGATTCTATTGCCGGAGATGAACTCTTCAAACTTCGCGTGAGACATGGTTACCTTCTAAGGGGCTTGATTTTGGGCCATACTAGACACAAGCAAGTCGTAAAGCAAAACTCCCAGATGAAACCATCAATCACCGCAACCAGTTATTATCAGGCCAGCGCCAATCAACAGCTTTCGTTCCCGGATTTGGCGGGCGATGTTTCAGCTGACGTCGTCGTGATCGGCGGCGGCTATACAGGCGTGTCTGCAGCCTTGGAATTGGCAAAGGCCGGCTACAAGACCGTGCTGTTGGAATCGCGCCAGATCGGTTTTGGCGCATCGGGCCGCAACGGAGGACAGATTTGCACAGGTTTTTCACATGGTCAGTCTTCGCTGGAAAAACAGGTAAGCCGCGCCGACGCACGCAAATGCTTCGCCATGGCCGAAGAATCAAAACGCCTGATCGAAACCCGGATCGGCACTCACAAGATCAATTGCGATCTGCAATGGGGCTACATGCATTGCATCCCCAAACCCACGCAGATGGGCATGTTGCAGGACTGGAAGGATGAGTACGACGCGCTTGGCTATGAAGGTTGCAGCATTCTCACAAAATCCGATCTCGAAGAAAAGCTTGGCTCTCACCTCTACTACGGCGCCATGCGTGAATCGCGTGCGGGCCACTTCCATCCCCTCAACTATTTGCTCGGCATCACGCGCGCCGCCCGTGATGCGGGCGTCATCATTCAAGAAAATTCCCACGTCATTGAATTCGGCACGGGCGCCGCACCCTTCGCGCGCACAGCACACGGAAAAGTCACTGCCAAATTCATGATCATCGCTGGCAACGGTTACCTCGGTGATGCCATTCCAAAACTCAGTGGTCGCGTGATGCCTGTCTCAAGCTTCATCGTCACAACTGAACCATTGGGCGAGACACGCGCGAAATCCCTGATCCGCGATAACGAAGCGGTGGCTGATACCAATTTCATCCTCGACTACTTCCGTCGCACCGCAGACCATCGCCTGCTTTTCGGTGGTCGCGCCAATTACTCTACGATGGAACCAGTGAACCTTGCCGAATCCATGAAAGCCTCGATGGTCAAGGTCTTCCCGCAACTCGCCGATGTGAAGATCGAACACACGTGGGGCGGCTACATCGCCATCACGTCAAACCGCATCCCGGATTGCGGCCGCCTTTCGCCTACAGTGTACTACGCGCACGGCTATTCCGGCCAAGGTGTTGCACTCGCAGGCCTTTACGGAAAACTCATGGCCGAAGCGATCCGCGGTCAGGCCGAACGCTTTGACCTGTTGGCGCGCTTCAAGCACATCCCCTTTCCCGGTGGCCCCATCCGCATGCCGATGCTCGTCGCCGCGATGATGTATTATCGGATCAAGGACGCGCTCGGTTGAGGAACCTGCTGCCACAAATCGAAATGCCGTCTGGCAAACTGCCCACCTTGAAGTCAGGCTTGCGCATCTATGCGATTGGCGACGTGCATGGCTGCCTCGACAAACTTCTCGGGCTTGAAGAACTGATTAAGTGGGACGCCAAGGACGCCGAGCACATACAGATAGTTATGTTGGGCGACTATGTCGATCGCGGCCCACAGTCGCGAGAAGTTATTGAACACATCATCAAGTCGCAAGCAGTTGATGGCCGCGTTGCCCTTATTGGCAATCATGATCTCTGGATGCCGTTTCATCAGCTCACTGAAAAAGAATTCATGAATTCATGCCGCTACGGCCTGGTAGAAACGCTGCACTCCTACGGCATTGACGTCAGAGGCTGGGACGAAGACAAACTGCGCCGTGAAACCACAAACATCGTCACCGAGTTTCAGGCGATAGCCCCCGCGCATCACCGCCAGTTCGTTGAAACAGCACCGTTGCAAGCAACATTTGGTGATTATTTTTTCGCCCACGCAGGCCTTCGCCCCGGAGTAGCATTGAGCGATCAAGAGCAGGACGATCTCACCTTCATCCGCGAGCCATTTCTCTCCAGCAAAGCGGATCACGGCTGCGTCATCATCCACGGTCACACACCAGTTGAAGAAGTCGAACTCCGCGCCAACCGCATCGGCATCGACACAGGAGCGGTGTTCGGTGGAAGGTTGACGGCACTCGCGCTGGAAGGCGATCAGCGCTGGGCGTTACAGGTGTAGTTGACGGGCATAAATAATGCGCATAATATGTGCGCATGGATCATAAATTACCCACCAAAAAATCATTGAACGTACTCGTAGATGCAAGGCTTCTAGAAGAAGCCAAGAGCTGCGGTGTAAAGTTTAGCGCTGTGATGGATAAAGCTTTACGTCGGGAGCTGGCGATCAAATGGCAGCAAGAAAATGCCGAAGCAATCAAGGCATATAACGAAAAAATTGAAAAGGAAGGGCTTTGGATCGAAAAGCATCGGACATGGTGAAACAGTACGATGTGTACCATTATCCAAAGGCCAAAGGCATCTCGACAAAGTATGTCATAGTTTTGCAGTCTGGCGACTTTGCAAGTTTAAAAACTGCAATCGTTGCACCAATCTCACCTGTCGCTGCAGAGAGAAGATTGAAGCGACTGCATATTCCAATCACAGTGGACAGCCAAGATCTGTGCATAGAGATGCCTGAACTTGGATCCTACCCGGTAACTGACCTCAAAAAATTCGTCTCGAACCACGATGACCTGCACGACAACATTATTTCTGCAATCGACCTGATTTTTGTTGGCTTCTGACTACCGCGCACCCTTCTGCCACGCCTTCAGGCAGATATATTCCATCACCAACGCACTCGCCGCAATCGCCGTAATCTCCGCATGATCATAGGGTGGCGATACTTCCACCATGTCCATGCCAACAAAATTCACATCGCGCAGTTTGCGAATGATCGACGCCGCCTGGTGATAAGTGAGGCCACCAGGAATGGGTGTGCCGGTGCCCGGTGCCGCTGATGGATCGAGGCAATCAATATCAAACGTCAGATACGCTTTCGCCGAACCTACCCGCTCGCGGATCACATTGGCCACATGTTCAGCCGAAGTGTCATGCACTTCATCCGCAAACACGATGCGAATGCCATCCGTCGTCTCACCGACAAAACTGGTGCGGATACCGATCTGCACCGAGCGCTTGGCATCAATCAACCCCTCACGCAGCGCATGGCCAAACATCGTGCCATGATCAATGCGGCCACCAGAGTCAGGTTCCATGTCGCGATGCGCATCAAAATGAACGAGCGCCAGCGGTCCATGTTTTTTCGCATGCGCCTTCAACAGCGGATACGAAACATAGTGATCACCACCCAGTGCAATCATCTCAGCACCGGAATCCAAAATCTCGTTCGCATGTTTTTCGAGTGCCGCCGGAAATGCTTCCTTCGCACCCCAGTCAAAAAAACAATCGCCGTAGTCGACAACGCCAAGCGTATCGAACGGATCAAAATTCCACGGCCACACTGGCCCCCATGCATTCTCGGCAGACGCACGGCGAATGGCCTCGGGTCCCAAACGCGTGCCGGGCCGATGGCTCACAGCCTGATCAAACGGCACACCCGTCACAGCGATATCAACGCCCTTCAAATCACGCGTATATTTGCGCCGCATGAACGACAACGCGCCTGCGTAAGTCGCCTCCCAGCGCGTGCCTTTGATGTCCTTGCGGCGAAACGCTTCATCGCCGGGCTGATAGCCAAGCTTGTCAATCTCGAGGGCCATGAAAACTACTCCGTCAACACAAGCGAGTCAGCGGCGTTCCACTGCACATAGACCTTGTCGCCTTGCGCCACGCCAACGCTGTTGCGGCTGTCGTTCTGCACATTGACCGAAACATGATCGCCGTTGGAAAGCTGCGCCACCACTTCGCTCCAGTCACCATAATAAGCGAGTTGATGAACGGTGGCAGGTGCTGAAATAATCCCGCTGCCCGTGGTCTGGTTCTTCGAGACCTTGAGCTTCTCAGGCCGCACCGCAATCGCAACACTGCCCGAGCAAGTCTTCGATGTCGGCACTTCACACCGCCCAAGACCCTTGGCATTCAATTGCACATGGCCGCTGCGCGTTCCAACCACATCAGCATCAAACAAATTGATCTTGCCAATGAAGTCCGCAACAAACCGCGTTGCCGGATGTTCATACAATTCTTGCGGCGTTGCCACCTGCTGAATCGCACCCTTGTTCATGACAGCAATGCGCGTTGCCATCGACAAAGCTTCATCCTGGTCATGCGTGACGATAATGAAAGTGATGCCAACTGTTTTTTGCAACCGCGTCAATTCCAGCCGCATGTCATCGCGCAATTTTGCATCAAGTGCTGACAAAGGCTCATCAAGCAGCAACACCTTGGGACGCTTTACCAGTGCGCGCGCCAGTGCAACGCGTTGCCGCTGCCCACCCGACATCTGGTCAGGCTTGCGATCAGCAAGATGCCCAAGCTTTACCATGTCGAGCGCCTCACGCGCGCGCGCAGCAGCTTCAGATGCAGGCGTACCGGTGACACTCAAACCATATTCAACATTCTTCTGCACTGTCATATGTGGAAACACGGCATAGGACTGGAACACCATGTTGGTGGGCCGCTTGTTCGGCGGAGTGAACGCCATGTCCTCGCCGCCAATAAAAATCTCGCCTTCGCTCGGCGTATCAAGCCCTGAGATCATGCGCAGTAAGGTCGTCTTGCCGCAACCCGATGGCCCGAGCAGCGCGAAGAACTCGTTCTGCGCGATGTCGATGGACACATTGTCAACAGCAACGACGCCACCAGGATAGCGGCGCGACACATTGCGGACGGAGATAATTGGTTCAGTCATTTTCAATGGCCCTTTGGAGCACCTTGGAATTTCATTGCAAGCATAGTCGCAATCAAGGTGATCACGATCAGCACTGTTGACGCGGCATTGGCTTCATACTTCACACCCGTGCGCACCATCGAATAGATTTTCACCGGGAATGTGACAGAGCCCGGCCCACCAACAAAAAACGTGATGATGAAATCATCCAGCGACAAAGTGAACGCCAGCAGTCCACCAGCGATCAGAGCCGGCATCATGAATGGCACCAGCACACGCATGAACGTCTGCATTTCATTGGCACCAAGATCACGCGAGGCCTCTTCAAGTTGGCGATTGAAACCCACAAGCCGCGCCCGCACGACAACAGCCACAAACGGAAACGAAAACGCGATATGCGCGATGATCACCGGAATGAGATTGAACGGCCAAACTGTTTTCGCAAAGAAATCCATCATCCCGACCTGCCGGAAGAACATCAGCAACGCCACGCCCATGCAAATCTCGGGAATGATGATCGGAAGCCCCATTGCCCCTTCATAAGCTGCCTTGAACGGAAACTTGAACCGCCACAACAACACGGCAATCAACGCACCAAGTACTGTCGCAATCACAGTCGTGATCGCAGCAATCAGCAATGAATTCGTCATTGCTTCAAAAATGTCAGCGTTGTTCCAGGCCTTGGTATAGTTGTCGAATGTAAATCCGCGCCACACGCCGCCACGGTTTTGAATGTTGAACGAAAACGCGATCAACACAAAAATCGGAATGTAGAGCACCAGCAGTGTTGCCGCGAACAGCAACTGCAACCAGCGCCGCCTGCCAAACTCTAACGGGCCTTCACCCGGATTAAGCGCGCGCGCCATCACGACTCCTTGCTGAGCGAACTGCGCCGCTCAAACAATCGTTGCACGAATATCGCCAGGAAGGTGAGGATCATCAGCACGAAGGCCAACGCAGATCCCAGCGGCCAATTGTTCGCTGAACCGAACTGGTTCTGAATGATGTTGCCAATCATCCATGAGCTTGTACCACCCAACTCATCAGCAATCAGGAACATGCCCAAGCACGGAATGAAAACCAGAATGACGCCCGTGATAATGCCGGGCATGGTCAGTGGCATGGTGACTTTCCAAAACGTCTGCGCCTGTGTGGCACCCAGATCAAGGCTGGCTTCGAGGAATGAGCGATCCAATCGTTCAATCGTCGAATACAAAGGCAGCACCATAAATGGCAGGAACACATAGAAATGTCCGAACACCACTGCTGCCGTTGAGCCCAGCATTTCAAAAGGCCCCAAGCCCACATAACCAAACAGAGTGTTGAGCAGCCCCCTGTTCCCCATCACGGTTTTCAGCGCATAGGTGCGGATCAAGAGATTGATCCAGAACGGCAGGATGATCAGCAGCAACAACAATGGCCGCCAGCGTTCCGGCGCAAAACAAATTCCAAAAGCGATTGGGTACCCGATCAGCAAACACGCAATCGTGGCAAGCGCACTCCACCACACAGTGCGCAAGAATATCTTGATGATGTCTGGATTGATCGCATCAAAGTAATTCGAGAAAGTGGAGAGATAATCATAGTCATTAACCGAAATCTGGCCATCAACAACAGCCTTGCCGGAAAGCGAGAGCACCAGCAGAAATCCAAGCGGAATAAGAAAGAACACAACAAGCCAAAGCGTGCCTGGCGTGGCCATGGTCCAGAACGCCGAACGATTTAACTTCCAGTCTTCCAATGCGCCGTTTCCCCAACCTTTTTTAGGAGCTTAGCAAATCAGCAAGGCTGCGCAACAGTTTAAGGAATTGGTTACCACACGCCCGAATTCACTATCCATAAACTCTAAGAGCCTCGATAGAGACGAGCAGATGAGACGGCGGATTTCTCATCTCGATTGTGTCTCGAGGGCAAAAGCGAGCACATCGAACGACAACAATAAGGGACGGCAGCTCAACTCTCTAGGGGAACTGCCTTGCATTTACTTACAATCATCAAGATCGCACACCTCATGGGCCTTGTCATGGGTCTCGGCGGCGCATTGCTGCTGGATTTTACCATCCTGACTCGCGGCATTATCAAACCAGTCAGCGAATATACGTTGCATCAGATGCGGATATTGTCACGCGCAGTATCGGCAGGGTTGATGCTGCTCTGGATCACAGGTGCCGCCCTGATATGGCTGAACCTCGAGGTGAAACCTGAGTATCTGCAAAACCCCAAGCTCTGGGCCAAGATCATCATTGTGACCATTCTGACGCTGAATGGCTTTCTGATTCACGCCGCTGTCATGCCACACATGAACAAGCGCATTGGCAAGCGATTGTTCGATGATGAACCGAATAAACAAATTCTCAAATTCACATTCATCGCCAGCCTGTCCGCAGTTTCGTGGTTCACGCCATTCGTGCTCGGCAAGGCAAGCGAGTTGAATTTCGTCGTGCCCGCCAGCACTATACTACTCGCCTATGTATGCGCAGTCTTCGGCTCCTGGGGAGCGATGCTGGTTGTGACGGGCGGCATCACATCAATACAAGCTGATGCCAGCCACAGGTTCGCGCATCTGCTCGGCGGCGATTCATTTTCGGCCAGGCTGCAAATGATGAAACAGAATGCGAGCGCGGACCCGCTGGCCTATTCTCCGACCTTCATCAATGATCGTCTGCAGGAAGGAATTGAGTTTGCGCAAAAGCCGAAGCTTGATGCCGATCAAGCGATACGCGCGGCTTAGCAATCGCTTCCCCCAGCCTGTTCGGCTGGGGGAGATCAACGTTCTCAGGCCGCCTGAACAGCCGTCCAGATTTCGTCACGCACCTTGGCACCATCTTCACCAAGATAAGCCGCATATTCGCACTTCGCCAGAATTTCGGCAGGCGGGAAGATCGCAGGATTGGTGCGATACTTTTCGTCCGTCAATTCCTTGGCCTTGGCATTTGGCGTTGCATACTGGATGAACTCGGCGATGGATTTTCCAGCCTCTGCATCGAAAATATAGTTGATGAACGCATGGGCGTTCTGTGGGTGTGGCGCACCAACTGGGATACACAAATCATCTTCCCACACATTGCTGCCTTCCTGCGGCACGACATAGGCAATGTCGGCGTCTTCTGCCATCACTTGCGCGATATCGCCATTAAATTCCATCGCAAGATCAACCTCACCCTGTGCCAGAAGTTCCTGGCCATTGTCCTCGGCATATTTCTTGACGATCTTCTTGCCCGCAATTAGCAAATCCTTGGCCTTGGCCAATTCAGCTGCATCCATCGAGTTATAGGATAGGCCGAGATACTTCAGCGCCATGCCGATGCAATGCTCCTGGTCGCCTAGCAATGATACGCGGCCAGCATAAGTCTGGTCTTCAAACACCGACTTCCAACTGGTGATCACACCGCCAGCAACCTTCGACTTCCGGTAGCCAATGCCCACCGTGCCCCACATATAGGGCAGCGAGAATTTACGCTCTGGATCAAACGATGGCTTGAGGAAACCTGGATCAATGTTGGCAATGTTCGGGATCTTGTCCTTCTCAAGCGCCATCAGCATGTTCGCCCTGATCATGCGTTCAACGATACGGTCACTCGGCACGATCACATCATAGCCAGGATTGCCCGCCTTCAGTTTGGAGAACAGCTCATCGCCATCAGCAAACAGGTCGAGCTTCACTTCGATGCCCGTGGCCTTGTTAAAATCAGCCAGCGTGGTCTCGCCGATGTAAGTATCGAAATTATAGAAGTTCAGTTTCTTCTCTTCTTCCGACAGCGCAAAGCGCGGAAGAAAAGTCATGCCGACAGCTGAAATGCCAGCAGCCTGAAGCAGGCGGCGGCGGTTTTGTCGGCGCGAAAGAATGTGAGACATTGATGAAAAACCCCTCTGATTTTGGCCATCGGGATTGCCCCCCTTAAGGCCGTGGTTGCGTCCTTTAGCGGTTATTTGCGGCGAAAAACAGATGGGTTAAGCAATTTCATGCTTCACATCTGCGTAGGTCTTGTCCAGCGCCACCCGGGCAAGCTTGACCAGTTGGTCAATCTCTTTTTTCTCGATGATGAACGGCGGCGCAACCACCATCGTGTCCCAGCACGCCCGCATGATCAGCCCCGTTGCAAAGCAATGATCACGACAAATCGTGCCCACCCGGCCAGGATCGTTGAACCGCTCGCGCGTTGCCTTGTTGCGCGTCAATTCAAGGGCCCCGATCAATCCCACTGACCGTGCCTCGCCAACCAGCGGATGATCCAGCAGGCTCTTCAGCGCCTGATTGAAATAAGGCTCCAGCATCTTCACGCGTTCAACAAGCTTCTCCTGCTCGATGATCTCGATATTCTTGAGCGCCACGGCCGATGCCACGGGATGCCCGTCATAGGTCATGCCGTGATAGAACTCGCCACCCTTGTCGAAGAACGGCTTGATCAGCTCATCCGAAAACACGCTGGCACCAATCGGCAGATAGCCAGACGACAGGCCCTTGGCCAAATTCACGATGTCAGGCTCAAAGCCAAATGTCTCAAAGCCAAACCAGTTGCCGGTGCGCCCAAAGCCGCAGATCACTTCATCCGAAATGATGATGATCCCATATTTCCGGCAAATCCGCTGCACTTCTGGCCAATAGGTAGATGGCGGAATGAGAACACCTGCGGCCCCCTGAATGGGCTCGCCAATAAACGCCGCCACATTGTCAGGCCCCAATTCCAGAATCTTTTTCTCAAGCTCGGCAGCAGCATCAAGCCCAAAATCCTCTGGCGTCTTGTCACCACCAAAATCATACCAATATGGCTGCTGGATGTGGTGAAATCCGGGAAGCTGTGTTCCCCCCTGCTCATGCATGCCAACCATGCCGCCAAGATTGGCCGCAACCCAGGTTGAACCATGATAGCCACGCCTGCGCCCGATGATGTGCTGGCGATAAGGCTTGCCCATCACCTTCCAATAATGCCGAACGAAACGCACAATCGTGTCATTGCCTTCTGATCCCGAATTGGAAAAGAACACATGGTTGAATTTCGCAGGCAACACGCTTGCAATCTTCGCGGCCAATTCAGTTGCAGGCACCGTCGTGGTTTTGAAAAACGTGTTGTAGTAGGGCAGATCAAGCATCTGCTTGTAGGCAACCTCAGCCATTTCCTTCCGGCCATAGCCAATGTTCACACACCAAAGCCCGGACATCCCGTCGAGGATCTTGTTGCCCTTGCCGTCCCAAACATAAATGCCATCAGCGTGCGTAATGACGCGCGGTCCCCCCGCCGCATGAAAAGACTTATGATCCGTGAACGGATGAAAATGATGCGCAATATCTGCGGCAACGATCTCGTCGATATTCAGATTTTTCTGGTGAACAGTCATGATGCTTCTCCGATAGCGAAAACAAAAAGGATTTCGAGACGAGAACGAGAAGCTAAGGCTTAAACCCAATCCGTGCACAAGCCAAAAGCATATCAGCCTTGGCAGTGCGGGTGAGAAGTGAGGGGCGGAAGTTCATTGTCAGAGTTTGACACATATCGAGTTAGAGAACAACTCAGAGCATCCCCTCCCAGTTTTGTCCACCAGAAAACAACCGCAAGATCATCACTTGACCCTCTTCTACAGCAAACGCCACCACCAGCCGACGTTCAAATCCAACGATGCGAAGACCTTGGCGAATGTCGTCGCGCAAAGTGCCGCGCTCGGATGCAAGATCAAGCCCCTTACAATATTCTTCGATGCGTGAAGTGTATTTGAGGGCCGTTGTTTCGCCTGCTCGCGCTACAATATAGTCATATAAATTGTTGAGATCAGTTTCCGCTTCGGGTGCAAATATGACAACCCGCTGCTTCACAATCAGCGCGAACCGTTTTCGGCAACGCGCTTGCGCAATTTGGCAAATACTTTCTCGGCAGGAATTCCACGCGATGGATCGGCTTTCATGCGGTCATAAGTGGGTGCCACTTCGTCACGCAACCAACGCTCAACTGCTTCGTCGCGTTCCTGAAGTGCGCGCAATCCGGCTCGCACAACTTCGCTGACCGAGGCATAGTCACCCGACAACACCTTCGCATCAATAAACGCGGCATGTTCTGACGGCAGACTGATTGTTCGTTTTTCGATTTGTGACACTTGCAAGGCTCTCAAAGTATGAATAAATCATACCGCAATCAACAAACAAGTCAAGCCACCTCATCTCCGCGTTTGTGCTGCAGATAACTCCGCACGCTCACCGGAATCATCGCGAAATACACAGCTGCGGTGAACAGCAGCGTCTCCCACGTCGCCGAGATCAGGCAGATGATATAGAGACTGCCCGCCGCAAGCGAAGGCATCACGACATCTCGCGGGATGCGCTTCAGTGACTTTCCAGAGAACGTCGGAACGCGGCTTACCATCAACACCGCAATCAACGCCACATAGCCAGCCACAAACGGCGCCCAGTTGCGCCCATCCGGCCACAAATCCAGAAAGCTCAAGTACAGCGGCACCATGGCCAAGCCCGCCCCTGCAGGTGCAGGAACGCCGGAGAAAAATTTACTCGCCCAGTCAGGCTTGTTGGGATCTTCCAGCATCACGTTGAAACGCGCCAGTCGCAGCGCACAACAAATCGCCAGCATCAGGCACACAACCCAACCAATGGTGCGAACATCTTTCAGCGCCCACATGTGCAAGAGAAGCGCAGGCGCAACACCAAAATTTACAAAGTCAGCAAGCGAGTCGAGCTCAGCGCCAAACCGTGAAGTGCCTTCAAGATAGCGCGCCAAGCGGCCATCAACCGCATCCAGCAAGATCGCGAGAATGATCGCCGAAACCGCAAGCTCCATCTTGCCTTCAATGCCAAAGCGAATGCCAGTGACACCAGCACACAGCGCCAGCAACGTCACAAGGTTAGGCAGCAGATAACGGATCGGAACCGGGCGAATGGAACTTTGCGCTGGCGGTTTTTCCAATTCCATTGCTTCAGGCCTTTCGCCCGATGCGTGGTTTTTCCGCACTCGATAGATCGGCAATCACAGTCTCGCCAGCAATCGCGCGCTGCCCAACGGAAACCAACGGTGCCACCCCCTTCGGCAGATACACATCAACACGACTGCCAAAGCGAATGAGACCAAACCGCTCCCCCACTTGAAGCTCGCGCCCCTCGTCGACAAACTTCACAATCCGCCGCGCCACAAGTCCTGCAATTTGCACCACGCCAATCTTGCGTCCATCATTCAAAACGAGCGTCAGCGCCTGCCGCTCGTTGTCCTCACTCGCCTTGTCGAGTTCGGCATTCACAAAAAGCCCGGGGATGTAAGTGAGCTTCGCGATACGCGCTGCAACAGGCGCGCGGTTCACATGCACATCAAACACATTCATAAAAACCGAAACCCGCGTCATCGGTTCGCGCGGCAGCTCAAGCTCAGGCGGCGGAACCACATCAACGATCAGGCTGACGCGCCCATCGGCAGGCGAAATCACCAAGCCCTCACGCGTCGGCGTCACCCGCTCCGGATCGCGAAAGAAATACGCACACCAGAGAGTAAGCACGATCCCAGCCCACCCCAGAAACGGAATACCGAACCAGAACAGCAAAAGCGCAATCCCGCCAAAGATCGCAATAAAACGATAGCCCTCAGGATGCACAGGAACGAAAGTCGATTTGATGGTGTCAGCGAGTGTCATGAAAAGACATCTAGCGGATCAGATTGGCAAAGGAAATGACTTCGAAACATCAGCGAAGGATTGACTCGACATTGGATGCCGCCACCTGGAGATAACCGCAATTGCTAAAGTATAGAATGAAATGTCTTAGTTTATTTCCGGGAGGCTGGCGATGATCGCGCTCTTTAATCCAACTAGAATGAATCACCTCGCAGAGAACATCATATGACTGGACATCGAACCCTACGCTGAATGGCTCAGTAGTGTAAGAAATCATTTCCATTCCAACAAACTTAATTTCTGTCTCGATGTCTTTGTTGTCGCAAGAACTTGAGCAGGTGACGAACAAATCGACTCCAACATACTTGAAATCAAGTCGCTGTCCTTGGTGTTCAGGTCCTTCGAATTTATAAACCTGTCTTACAGTTGTGATTTGCATCCATAAGTCCTCGTAGAATAAGCCAAGTCTTCAAAGATGTCGGGGCGCCAGCTTTCGCTGGCATGACGCCATCAAGCCGCAACTTCCGCCAGCTTCTTCCGCGCTGCATCGGCTTCTTTCTGGCGGTTATACATGCCGGCATAAAGCCCGCCCTGTCGCAGCAAGTCCAAATGCCGCCCACGTTCGGCAATCACGCCCTTGTCGAGCACGATGATCTCATCAGCATCAACCACGGTTGACAGTCGATGCGCGATCACCAGCGTGGTGCGGTTTTTCGAAATACTGCGCAGCGCATTCTGAATATCCTGCTCGGTGAATGTATCAAGTGCCGACGTCGCCTCATCCAGCACCAGTATGCGCGGATCCTTCAAAATGGTGCGCGCGATGGAAACCCGCTGCTTTTCGCCACCGGAAAGCTTCAACCCGCGTTCGCCAACCATCGCATCATATTGCTTGGGCAAACTCACAATGAATTCATGGATATGGGCAAGCTTTGCTGCTTCCACAATCTCTGCATCGGAAGCTGATGGCCGCCCATAACCGATATTGTATTTCACCGTATCGTTGAACAGCACCGTGTCCTGCGGCACCATGCCAATCGCCTCGCGCAATGACTTCTGCTGCACATCAGCAATGTTCTGCCCATCAACCAGAATGCGCCCACCAGTCACATCATAGAAGCGATACAACAACCGCGAGATCGTGCTCTTGCCCGCCCCCGATGGCCCAACAATCGCAACAGTTTTCCCCGCAGGAACTTCAAAATTGATGCCCTGCAAAATCGGTCGCTCAGCGTCATAATCAAAGCGCACATTGTCAAACACCACATGCCCAGGCCCCGCCACAAACGAAGACGCACCGGGCTTGTCCTTCACATCGGGATCAACCCGCAGCACACTGAACATGCCCTCGACATCAATCAGGCCTTGCTTGATTTCGCGATACGATGAGCCAATGAAATTCAGCGGCATGTAAAGCTGGATCAGCAGCGCATTGATCATCACGAAATCACCAATCGTGCTCGTGCCCTGCCCCACCGCGCTTGCCACCAGCAGCATAACAATCGTCATGCCAATCGCATAAATAATCGCCTGACCAGAATTCAACACCGCAAGCGACACCCATGTCTTCACTGCGGCCTTTTCATACTTCGCCATCGAGCTGTCGTAGCGAACAGCCTCATGATCTTCATTGCCGAAATATTTCACCGTCTCGAAATTCAAAAGCGAGTCAATCGCCTTGCCACCAGCATCCGTGTCGGCATCATTCATGGCTCGACGAATATTGATGCGCCATTCCGTCGCCCAATAGGTGAACGTGATGTAGGCGATGATTGTCACCATCACGATCACGGCGTGAAGCCAGCTGAAACTCCACGCCAGCAAGCCGCACACCATCACGATTTCGAGTGCTGTCGGCACCGTATTGAACAGCGCAAAACGCAAAACAGAATCAACACCATTGATCCCACGCGTCATGATCCGCGAAAGCCCGCCGGTCTTTCGTTCCAGATGAAACTTCAGTGACAATCCATGCAAATGCCGAAACGTCTCGGTCGACAAATGCCGCACCGCGCGTTGGCCCACTTTCGCAAAAACCGCATCGCGCAATTGCGCAAACACCACCATGAAAATCCGGCCCATGCCGTAAGCCAGCACCATCGCCGCAACAACGGTGATCAACTGCTGCGCGACAGAAGCACCAGTCGTCAACGCATCCGTCGCATATTTGAATGCATAGGGCGTCCACACCGTCACGATCTTGGACAACACCAAAAGCCCGAGCGCGGCAACTACCCGCCACTTCAGGTCAAACCGCCCCTCCGGCCACATATAAGGCACCAGCCGCGCCAGCGTTTCCATCTGGCCAACTTCAGTGTTCGACGATGAGTTGGGTGGTGTCCGCCGCATGAGTCTCACACCCCCACTATCGTCATCCCCGCGAAAGCGGGGACCCAGACTTTCAGCCACTCACCTACGAAAAGGCTGGGTTCCCGCTTTCGCGGGAATGACGGATAAAGTGGGAATGACAATTCGATACTTTCTATAATTTCGGCGCGGCGAAAATCTGCCCAGGATAAATCCTGTTTGGATTGCGGATCTGATCACGATTGGCATCAAAGATCACAGTGTACTTGATGCCCTTCCCATAGATCACCCGCGAAACCCGCCACAGTGAGTTGCCAGGCTGGATCACGATGCGCTCCGGCCCCACCGCAAAGCGCGTATCACCATCAGCATCAACAGGTGCGGCTTGTTGCAGCTCCGCCACCTTCTGCTTGTCTTCACGAAGCAACGGCAACTCGACACGGCTGACAACTTCGCCCTTGGCATTCAACTCAACCGCACGCAGCGTGTGATTGCCAGCGGCAACCTTTGGCGACTGGTCAAACAGCCACTTGCCATCGTCTTGAACTTTCACATCACCGAGCGAAGAATTGTCGACATAAACCCGAACCGAACTTCCAGGCGAAGCGCGACCCGAGAAAATGATATTGCCCTCAGCATCATAATCCACCGTATCGACCTTCACGATGTCACTGGGCTTGGTCGAAGGCGTCGTCGATGGCACCAGTTTCGTTGGCTGATCAGGAGCCACCAATGCAACGACTGGCTCGCTCGCTTCCGCCTTGGGCTTGACCACCACGGCAACCTGCTGGTCAGATGTCGTAATCTTCCCGTCTTTTTCAACTTCGAGCGAAAGACCGCCTGCGCCTTCCGGCAGTTGCTTGTCTGGAATGACCACAAACTCGCCAGCAGCATTGGTTTCCGCTTTGCCGATTGCCGCCCCATTCAGCTTTACTGTAACGGTAGTGTCGGGTTCAGCACGGCCAGCGATAACGGCAGCACCGTCTTTTTCTACGCTCACAGTGTCAAACGTTGGCTTTTTTGCTTCAACTACCGCTTCAATCACGGGCTTCGGCGCTTCTAAAGGTTTCGCGGGCGCAACAGCTACCTCGACAGGTTTTGCAGGTGCCATTGCAACCTCAACCGGCTTTGCTGGCTCGGCGGCAGCTTGCACTTGGGTCTCTTCCACAGCCTTGGAAAAATCACGACTGGAATTGAGATAACCAAAAACACCCGCCCCCATCGCGGCAGTTGCAATGAGCAATACAGGTACAAGGGTCTTGCGGTTGGATGAAGGCGTCGAGTTCATAAAGTGATTCCGTCTCAAATCGTTCTGGCGCTTAGATAGACGTTCCGTGCACGGATTTTAAGGGCAAATTGCCGCTTCCAACACAATTCACTGTTTTTTGCGGTCTTCCTGCAGCGCCGACCACGAATAAATGCCAAGCGCAATCCACAGCAGCACGAACGCAGCCCATTTCAACCCACTCATCGGTTCCTTGAAAATGAACACCGCTGTTAGAAAAACCAGTGAAGGCGAGATATATTGCAGAATGCCAGCCGTCGAATAGCGAATGCGCTTGATCGCCGCCGCAAAGAATATCAACGCACCCGCCGTTAGCGGCCCACACCCAATCAGCATCAACGTGTCAAACCAGTTGTCGCCCAAATGCGCGGTGCCATTCCTGATCAACATGCCTTGTAAAACCAGCAGCGGCAAAAACAGCACCGCAACTTCGATCAAAAACCCCTGCGTTGGCCCGACAGCAACCTGCTTGCGCACCAGACCATAAAGGCAAAAACTCCCGCCCAACATCAGGCCAAGCCACGGAACAGCACCACTGGCATAAGACATCAACACAACCGCGACAGTGGCAAGCCCAATCGCCACCATTTGCGCAGGTTTGAAGCGCTCGCCCAAAAACAAATAGCCCGCCACCACATTCAATAGGGGATTGATGAAATAGCCGAGGCTCGATTCAATGGCGCGACCGACTTCAATCGACCACACATAAAATCCCCAGTTGAAAATGATGATCGAGCCTGTGAACGCGAGGATCAGCAACGTGCGTGGATTTTTCAAAATCGCACGAATGTCATCCCACTGCTTGAAGGCAAGCACCACAACAAGCGCAATTGGCAAAGACCACAGCCCGCGATTAACAGCTATTTCAATTGCGGGAATGTGCCGGATCAATCCGAAGTAAGGCGCCATCACGCCCCAAAACAAATGTGCGATCACGCAAAACAGCACACCCAATTGAGGAGTTGAAAGTCCACCCACGTCAGGCGCTCACGCCATCGCGGATCAGCTTGTAAATGATAGCATCTTGCAGTGCCTGAAACGATGCCTCCACAATATTGGGTGACACACCAACCGTGAACCAGCGCTCTCCCTGCCCATCGCGGCTTTCGATCAACACGCGAGTCGTGGCTCCCGTTCCGCCATTGAGGATACGGACCTTGAAATCGACAAGCTCCATATCAGCAATGTGCTTTTGATATTTGCCAAGGTCCTTGCGCAGCGCCACATCAAGCGCATTCACAGGCCCATTGCCCTCGCCCGCGTTGATGAAAGTCTCGCCATCTACAACCACTTTCACCACGGCTTCCGAATGCATTTCGCCGTTGAACTGCTCCACGGAAGTGCGAAACGACTGCACATCAAAATAGTGCGGCACCGTGCCCAGCGTGCGCCGCGCCAGCAATTCAAACGAAGCGTCAGCGCCATCATAGGCGTAGCCCAAAGATTCTTTTTCCTTCACCTCACGCAGCAGATGATCAAGCCGCGCATCATCCTTGGCCACAGCCAAGCCGATGCGTTGCAATTCAGCCAGCAAATTGGACTTGCCCGCCTGATCCGAAACCAGAATGCGACGGCGATTACCAACGCGGTCCGGCGGCACATGCTCATAGGTCTCAGGCTCTTTCGCCAAAGCCGAAGCATGAATACCAGCCTTCGTCGCAAACGCACTCTTGCCCACATAAGGCGCTTGCGCATGCGGTGCGCGATTGAGCAACTCATCAAAGGCGCGCGATACCGCCGTCAATTCAGCGAGCTGATCTGCAGAAACACCCGTCTCAAATCGCGCAGCGTAATGCGGCTTCAAACAAAGTGTGCCGATGATCGAAACCAGATTGGCATTGCCACAGCGCTCACCAATGCCATTGAGCGTTCCTTGAATTTGGCAGGCCCCTGCCTCAACAGCCGCGAGCGAATTCGCTACCGCCTGTTCGGTGTCATTATGCGCATGAATACCCAGGTGATCACCCGGAACGGTTTTCGTCATTACACGGACGATTTCAGAAATTTCACCGGGCATCGTGCCACCATTGGTGTCACACAAAACAACCCAGCGCGCACCCGCATCATAGGCCGTCTTCGCGCAAGCCGTGGCGTAAGCAGCATTGGCCTTGTAGCCATCAAAGAAATGCTCGCAATCCACAAGCACTTCTTTGCCAGCGGATTTCGCAGCCTTCACCGACTCCGCAATCGTCTCGAGGTTTTCTTCATTGGTGCAACCAAGCGCCACGCGCACATGATAATCCCAGGCCTTCGCCACAAAACAAACCGCAGGCGCCTTCGCCTGCACCACAGCCTGAAAGCCCGGATCATTCGCAGCCGAACGCCCCGCCCGCTTGGTCATCCCAAACGCCGTAAAAGTCGCGCGCATATCACGCGCCGCGCCAAACAGTGCCACATCAGTAGGATTGCCACCAGCATAGCCACCCTCAATGTAATCAACACCCAGCCGATCCAGCATCTCGATGACAACAAGCTTGTCATCCAAAGAAAAATCAACCCCGGGAGTCTGCTGCCCATCGCGCAAGGTCGTGTCGAACAAATGGATGCGAGTCATGAACGCGACCCCTCTCCCGGCTCGCTTCGCAAGCCACCCTCCCCCGCAAGGGGGGAGGGTTGTTCTTCCTTAGCCTGCCCTCCCCCCTCGCGGGGGAGGGTGGCGAGCCCTTGCGAGCCGGGAGAGGGCGCGCGCAGCGCGTCTAATATCGCAACCAAACACCCATCCATGTTTTCAAACACTGCGCTGTTCCAAAGTCTCACGACACGAAATCCCTGTTCAACCAACCACGCATCGCGCTCAACATCATGCTGAGATTCGCCATGCTGGCCACCATCAACTTCAACAATCACGCGCGCCCCATAACACACGAAATCCACGATGTAGCGACCAATCGCTTCCTGCCTGCGAAACTTGAAGTTCTCAAACCGCTTGGCCTTCAGCTGATGCCAGAGTCTCGTCTCGGTATCAGTCATTGCATAGCGAAGACGCTTGACCTGCAACTTGGCAAATTCCTCGGGTTTCAATCCGCGAGGCAGTGGCGACGGCGGTGCTTCGCGCCGCCGCGTCTGTTGCTCTTTCGCCAACTCTGGAAGCGATCTCACCCCACCCCCTCTCCCGGCGCGCAAAAGCGCGCCACCCTCCCCCGCAAGGGGGGAGGGTTGTTCTCTTTCAACTTCAACATTGGAAGCAGCTAGCTCTTCCTTTTGCCCTCCCCCCTCGCGGGGGAGGGTGGCGAGCGAACGCGAGCCGGGAGAGGGGGCGCGCTGGCCGATCATCGCTTGACCTCCCACTCAGTCTTCAACTCACCAGTGACAGGATCCTTCACATCCTTGATCTGAATCCCCATGCCCAGAAGCTCATCACGAATACGATCACTCTCCGCAAAGTTCTTGGCCTTCCGCGCATTGATGCGAGCGGTGATCAGGTCACTTGTAATGGCACTTTCAGTGACTTGTACGTTGATGACTCGTGACTTGAATCCGACCAGCTCCAAGCAGGCGCGCAAAGTAGTTTTGTCACCTGATTTAGCAACTGTATGCAGTCGGGTGAACGCAGCGTGGGTGTTCATGTCTTCAAAAAGCGCTGCGACAAATTCTATGTCTATTGAACCTGCGGCAGCATCATCTATTGCGCTCTGCCAAGTGTGTAGTGTGCTCCTGCTCTCTTCCATGCTTGCAGCTGTCCAATCAATTGGCTGACGATAGTGCGTGCGCAGCATGTTGAACCGCGCAACTTCGCCCGGCCAATCCTTTAAAACATCAGCAATCGTCACAAAATTCCCGTCACTCTTCGACATCTTCTTGCCTTCAACCTGCAAGAAGCCATTGTGCATCCAATAGCGCGCCATTGTCTCCGTGCCATGCGCACAGCGGCTTTGGGCAATTTCATTCTCATGATGCGGGAAGATCAGATCAAGCCCGCCGCCGTGAATATCAAACACCTCGCCCAGATGTGCCTTGCTCATCACGCTGCATTCGATATGCCAGCCGGGCCGCCCCCTGCCCCATGGCGATGGCCAGCCCGGTTCCTCAGCCGAGGACTGCTTCCACAACACAAAATCAGCAGCACTCTTTTTATGCGCATCAACAGCGACACGAGCACCCGCCTGCTGGTCCTCAAGCTTGCGCTTCGACAGCGCGCCATAGTCAGCCATCGACCCCACATCAAACAGCACTTCACCCGCCGCCTCATAGGCATGGCCACGATCAATCAGTGTACGGATCATCTCAACCATGCCAGCGATATGCTCAGTCGCGCGCGGCTGCACAGTGGGCGGCAAGCACCCAAGTGCGGCCACATCTTTCTGATACTGATCGTAAGTCGTCTCGGTCACGCGGCCAATCGCGTCATTCAACTCAACCCCGGGAAAATCCCGGAGCGCCCGCGCGTTGATCTTGTCATCCACATCGGTGATGTTGCGCACATAAGTCACGTGCTCAGGCCCATAGAGATGCCGCAGCAGCCGAAACAGCACATCAAACACAATCGCAGGCCGCGCATTGCCGATATGCGCGAAATCGTAAACCGTTGGTCCGCACACATACATGCGCACGTTTTTTTCATCCAAAGGAACGAACACTTCCTTTTTTCGCGTCAACGTGTTGTAGATTTGCAACGGCATTGGGTCCTCAGGGCGTTTTGCCCGGGATCGCTTTGATGTCATTGAAAAAAGCGGCGCCGAGCCAGAAATTCTAGCTTTCAATAATAGTGCAGCAAATGCCGCAAATGGCGCGTGAAATGATCATGGCTCTTACATCCCTGAATTTCCACCAGCCGTCAAGTCACTCACGCCAAAATCGTTTACGAAAATGTCATCGGGTTCCCCTTGTCAGTAAGCGCGAACGCGGGCACTTTGTCTCCCTCATCACAGAAGGCGTATGATGCGGCTAACAAATCTAGTTTTTGTCGGTGCAATTGTGGTTTCTACCGCAATGCCAGCACAGGCAGACCAACACATCAAACTCAAATATTTTGACGTGACAGGCAAGTCATCCGCAGAAATAGTGAAGTCGCTGCTGCGCCGCGCCCCACGGGTTGGAGGCATCCGCGCTTATGGAACAACCAAACCCCGCTTCAGGCAAAAGGGCAACCTGTTCTCCAACGGCAAGTCGTGCAAAGTTAGGGATTTCAGCGTGACCAGCACGTTCGAAATTGAACTCCCCAAACTAAGGAACGAAAAATATCTATCTGAGCGCGCGCGTCCTGCATGGGATGAATTTGTCGAGTTCGTCAAAATCCATGAATATCAGCACACGATAGTTTTCGATCAGTGCGTCTGCAATTTTGTGAACGAGGTCAAGAAATTCGAGGCGCGAACCTGCAGGACAGTAGAACGCCGCATAAGTCGATTGCTGCGACAATCATTGGAAAAATGTCAAAAGCAGCATGAGGCAATTGATGATCGCGACCAGCAAGAGCTTTTGCGCCAGCCACTTGTGCGTCAGGCTATTGCAGCACGTGCGGTCGTGATGAACGGGTCAAAACGCAAGAAGTTGCGAGTTACAACACCCGCCCCGCAACCATCCGAAGTTTTGCGCGCAGTCCGGGATCGATCTTGTCCTTCGCCGTCATGATTGCGTGCTCCAGCGCGCGGTCTGATCCGTCGGGGCACGCCGGATGCGTGCGGGGAAACTCCGCAGCAAAGCGCAACACGAACCGCTTGGCCATTTCACCATTGCCGCGCATCGTCGCCACCACCTGCGCCACATCAACGGCTTCATGGGTGGGATGCCAGGCATCAAAATCCGTGACCATTGCGATGGACGCATAAGGCAACTCCGCCTCACGTGCGAGTTTCGCTTCCGGCATGTTGGTCATGCCAATGACCGATGCCCCCCACGAACGATGTAACTCAGACTCCGCCAATGTCGAAAACTGCGGGCCTTCCATCACAACATACGTGCCACCCACATGATGCGGGATATTCTCAGCCACCAATGCCGCCGCAGCCCGCGCCACAAGGCCACTTGAAACGGGATGCGCAAACGGCACGTGGCCAACACAACCCGTGCCAAAAAAACTGCTCGCGCGCGCATGAGTCCGATCAATGAACTGATCAACAACAACAAATGTGCCCGGCGGCAAATCCTCGCGCAGTGATCCTACAGCCGACAATGAAATCAGATCGGTAACGCCAGCCTGCTTCAGGCAATCAATATTGGCGCGGTAGTTGATCGTCGATGGCGAGAACACATGTCCCCGCCCATGCCGCGGCAAAAACACAACGGGCAATCCGGCGATCTCGCCCCGCCGCACCTCATCTGAAGGCGCACCCCAGGAACTTTCAACGCGCTCCCACCGCGCATTGTCCATCGGCACATCATAAACGCCCGAACCACCAATGATGCCGAGAATGGATTGGGTCACAGCACTCAATGCTCGACGTCAGCCCAGACCTTCTGCTTCACGAAATAGAGGAGCCCGGCGAGCACCATCAAAAACGCAATCACCTTCAGACCAAGCGCCTTGCGCTCGATCATCGAAGGCTCGGCTGTCCAGGCGAGAAACGCCGAAACATCACGCGCCATGTCGTCAACCTTGTTCGCCGCGCCGTCATCAAAAGTTACCTGGCCATCAGCCAAAGGTGCCGCCATCCCGATCCATGGACCAGCAGCGAAATACGGATTGAAGTGCTTGCCTTCTGGACCAGCTTCACCTTCATGCGTCTCACCATATCCGGTCAAAACCGAATACACATATTCCGAGCCGCCAATGCCATCATAGAGCTGGCGCCACGTGCCATACCAGCCCGCGCGCGCCTTGGTGATCAGCGACAAGTCAGGCGGATAAGCCCCACCATTTGCCGTCTGTGATGCTTCCTTGTTTGGAAACGGTGAAGGAAACCGATCCGACGGACGACCATCGCGCTCAATCGCCTCGCCCTTGTCGTCAAGGTCTTTGACTTTGTAGGAAGCCGCCAGCGCCTTCACTTGCTCAGCCTCGAAAATTTCGGACTCCGCCAGATTGCGAAACGACACCAGCTCCATCGCATGGCAGTTCGAGCACACTTCCTTGTAAACCTTGTAGCCGCGTTGCAGCTGGCCCACATCCCAATGCCCGAATGGACCTTCGAATGAATACTCAACCGGCTTGGCTTCCTTCTGCCCTTCGGCAGCGGATGCAACTCCTGCACCAAGCACAAGAGCCGAAAGCGCAACAGCGAGTGACGTCTTCAATTTCATCATAATCTCCAGATCACTCAGCCGGCACCATTGCGGCACCACTATTATTGTTCTTGCGCAGCACATCTTCCGAGATCGATGCGGGCAGCGCGTTCGGCGTTTCCAAAAGCCCAAGCAGCGGCAGGATCACCAGGAAGTGGATGAAGTAATACGCGGTCAGAATGCGCGCCCAGATCAGATAGGAATCTGCTGCAGGCTTCGAGCCGAGATAGCCCAACGCCACGCACACCACGCCAAAGATCCAGAAGAAATATTTGAACATCGGACGATACGAGCCCGAGCGCACCCGCGACGTATCCAGCCACGGCAGGACAAACAAAATCGCAATCGAGCCAAACATCGCCAGCACGCCACCAAGCTTCGAAGGAATGGCGCGCAGGATCGCGTAGAACGGTAGGAAATACCATTCCGGCACGATATGCGCAGGCGTCACCAACGCATCAGCCTTTTCATAATTGACAGCGTGTCCCAGATAATTTGGTGCGTAGAAAACAAACAGCGCAAAGAAAATGAAGAACACCACAATCGCAAAGCCATCCTTCATCGTGTAATAAGGATGAAACGGCACCGTATCCTGCGACGACTTCACATTGATGCCAGTCGGGTTGTTATTGCCAGGCACATGCAGCGCCCAGATGTGCAAGAACACCACACCAGCCAAAACGAATGGCAAGAGATAATGCAGCGAGAAGAAGCGATTGAGCGTTGGGTTGTCAACGGCATAGCCACCCCACAACCAAGTGGTAACTGATTCACCGACAAACGGAATGGCCGAGAACAGATTGGTGATCACCTTGGCTCCCCAGAAGCTCATCTGCCCCCAAGGCAAAACATACCCCATGAAACCCGTCGCCATCATCAGAAGGAAAATCAAAACACCGATCATCCAGAGAACTTCGCGTGGCGCTTTATACGAGCCATAATACATGCCACGGAACATGTGGATGTAGACCGCGATAAAGAACATCGATGCACCATTGGCGTGCACATAGCGCATCAGCCAGCCATAATTCACATCGCGCATGATCGTTTCAACCGAGTTGAACGCCATGTCGACATGCGGTGTGTAATGCATCACCAGCACAATGCCGGTGATGATCTGCACCACAAGCATGATCGCAAGAATGCCACCAAACGTGTAAAAATAGTTCAGGTTCTTCGGCGTTGGAAAATCCAGCGCGGTTTCTTTTACAAAAGCGTAAAGCGGCAGGCGCTCATGCATCCACTTTCCGAAGGCCGACGTTGGTTGATAGTTTGAAGATCCGCTCATGATTGCTTAACCGATCTGAATTTTTGTATCGCTGATGAACTTGTACTCTGGAACCGGAAGGTTCTCAGGGGCCGGGCCCTTGCGAATGCGGCCCGCCGTATCGTAGTGCGAACCATGGCACGGGCAGAACCAGCCACCCGTCTTGGCCGAACCTTCGACAACACCATAATCGCCCTCGTTGACCTTCGGCACGCAACCCAAATGCGTGCACACCGCCATCATGACGAGGAAATTTTCATGACCCTTCAAAGTGCGGTTTTCATCGGTCGCAGCTTCGCCACCCTTGGAAACCAAACTGCGTGCAACCGGATCCTTGAGATCAGCCAGCGGCACGGCCTTTGCCGCTTCAATTTCAGCCTTGGTGCGGTGGCGCACAAACACCGGATTGCCACGCCACTTGAGCGTCAACTGCTGGCCTTCGGTCAATGTCGAAAGATCAACCTCAATCGAAGCCAGCGCCTTCACCGAAGCATCAGGGTTCATCTGGTTAATGAGCGGCCACAGCGCCAGCGCACCACCAACAGCACCCACAGCCCCCGTCGCCACATACAGAAAGTCACGGCGATTGGGATCAGGCTCATGACCGTGAACTCCCGTGCCATGCTGCACCTGATGCCGCCCCTGAAGCTTGTCGTGTGTCAGCTTGTCGTGTGTCGCCATTCTCATTGCCCTTGCACAAAGCTGCCGAAAATCAACAGCAGCCGTAATTTGGCCGCGTATTTGGCATCGGCAGCAACCATTGTCCAGCCATAGGATGTCGCATCCCACAGCCCGTGCTAAAGAAATCGCTCAATGATCGAAATCGCCCTCTACCAGCCCGATATAGCGCCCAACGTCGGCACTATTGCCAGGCTTTGCGCCTGCCTTGGCCTGCCGCTGACCGTGATCGAACCCGCAGGATTCCCCTGGAATGATTCGAGTTTCCTGAGAGCCGGCATGGATTATCTCGACCATGTAAACCTCACTCGCAGTCCATCCTGGTCCGCCTTCCACCACGCCAACCAAACCCGCCGCATAATCCTGCTGACGACCAAAGCCAGCGCGCCCTACACCAAATTCCAATTTCGAAAAGACGATATCCTGCTCCTCGGCCGCGAGTCAGCAGGTGTGCCCAACCCCGTCCACCAAGCCGCAACAGCGCGCATCACCATCCCCATGCAACCAAACACACGCTCCCTCAACATCAGCCTGGCCTGTGCGATGGTAGCAGGAGAAGCGGTCCGGCAGTTGGCTACCGATTAAGCCGAAACACCCCCTCCCCCTTCGGGTACTCCCCCACGCCTTCGGCGCATGGGAGAAAATACTTTCTCCCTTGGCGCGAAGCGACGGGGGAGTACGGCGAAGCCGGGAGGGGGTGTGTCAGCAAGTACAGTCTCAAACTTTATCCGTATACGGATCAATATCGAACCCTCAACCCCGCCACCATGATCACCTTCAGCGCCGCAACCGCCTCCCCTTCACTCATCTTGCCATGCGCTGCGGTTTCGGAAAGCGCTTCAGCGGCACCCAACAGACCAATCATCATCTCACGCTTTGGCGAAACGCCAAACGGCACGACCAGCTCGAAAATCGCCAGCGCCAATTCATCGCGCCATGCCAAACGAAAGTTCCCGGTCTCCGCTGTCGCTGACAACGCATCCAGAATTGCCCCGAACACCGGACCAGCAGATACAAAACAACTCACATAGGCGCGCGCGACACAATCAATCACGGCGTCAAGCGAACTTGGCCCCGCCTGCATCTCAGCCATGATCCGCACCGCCGTCTTGTCATCAAAGCGTTTGAACAGCGCCAGCAACAGGCCCTCGCGCGTCCCGAAATGCTCATAGGCAATCGGCTTGGTTACACCTGCCGCTTCCGCAAGCCGCGCCAACGTTAACGCATCGGTCCCTTGCTCCCTCACCAGCTCCAAGGCCTTGTCGATTAACTGCTCACGCCGTGCTGGCTTCGCAAGTTTGACCATCTCATTTCCCGCTTGACAAAATTACCATTAGTAACTTACGTATAGTAAGTTACGATTAGTATAGAGTAGTTCGACGTCTTTACAACAGTCGAAAGGAGCCACGCCATGAACCTCATCATATTCGGAGCATCAGGTGCTACCGGCCAGGAATTGATCAAACAATCCCTTGCCGCTGGCCACAGCGTTGCGGCCTTCATCCGCAACCCGGCGAAATTGACGATCAAACATGCGAAGCTCCGCCTCGTCATCGGCGATCTATTGAACCCGTCAACAGTTGCGAAAGCCCTGCCCGGTCACGATGCGGTGCTGGTCTCCCTTGGCGCACCAGCGCGTAGGGCTTGCACGCTTCGCTCACAAGGGACAAGCAACATCGTGCACGCAATGGAAGCAGCCGGGATCAAACGACTGGTTTGCCAATCCTCGCTCGGATTCGGTGACAGCGAACCAGTCCTGCGCCGCACATCTTTCATATTCCGCAACATCATCGTTCCTCTGCTCCTGCGCGACACTTTCGAAGATCACGCCCGCCAGGAAGACATCATCAAAAATTCAAATCTCGACTGGACCATCGTGCGCCCCGGCAACCTGACCAACAAACCCGGCAAGAAAACCTACCGCCACGGCTTCACCGCCGACGACCCAACAATCAAAGTAAAAATCTCAAGAGCCGACGTCGCCTACTTCATGCTCCACCTAGCGAGCAGCAAGGACTACGAAAGACAAGCCGTTGGAATTTCCGACTGAACTCATTCAAATGAAAGCCACCACAAGGTTCCTCGCCCGTTGCGAAGCAATGGGAGAGGAGTCGCCCTGAGCCTTAAGCGAAGGGCGGCGGAGAGGGCCCGTCAGCTTCACTCCCAACTCCCGACCCAATTCCGGATTATCCCAACTCTAGCACCCTGCACCTTCTGTGTCAAGCGTTAAATTCCTTTTCGTTCTTTTTTATTTCAACCCCCTGATATCCCTCCCCTTCCCCGCCCAAGCGTGAACTTGCCATTCCCCCAAACCTCCGCTAATGCCCCGCCATTCGGCGTCGTTCACCCCTGGAGGAAGGCCGGATTTTTCATTTTGGAGAATATCTATGTCGAAGATTGTAACGATCAAGGCTGACGCGCGCAGCCAGGCTGGTAAGGGGGCCGCTCGTTCCGTTCGCCGTCAGGGCCTCGTGCCTGGCGTCGTCTATGGTGACAAGCAGGACCCACAGCTCGTATCCCTGACCTACAAGAACGTGCTGCCGCATGTCGAAACGGGCCGCTTCATGTCAACCTTGGTTGACCTTGAAGTCGCAGGCAAGACCATCCGCGCAATCCCTCGCGATGTGCAGTTCGATCCTGTGAAGGACCGCATCATCCACGTTGATTTCCTGCGCCTCGGCAAGGACTCACGTATCGCTGTTGATATTCCGGTGCACTTCAAGAACCAGGAAGCCGCCCCCGGCATCAAGGCAGGTGGCGTGTTGAACGTCGTCTCGCACTCTCTCAGCCTGTACTGCTCGGCCGATTTCATTCCTGATGACATCACAGTCGATCTCACCGGCATGCAAGTGAACCAGTCGATCCATTTGTCTGATATCAAATTGCCAGAAGGTGTGCGCGCCGTTTCCCGCGAAGACATCACCCTCTGCGTGATCTCGGCCCAGTCGAAGGAAGAAGAAGCACCAGCCGAAGCCGTCTCTGCCGAAGTGCCCGCATCGGCACAAAAGGCACCAGCTGCCGCTGCAGGCGCTGCTCCGGCCAAGGGCGCTGCTCCAGCCAAGGGAGCCGCTCCTGCAAAGGGTGCAGCCCCAGCCGCTGCCGCCGCACCAAAGAAGAAGTAACTTCAGCACCCGGATTCGCAAATGTACCTGTTCGCAGGCCTTGGCAATCCGGGCGCAAAGTATTCTGGCAATCGCCACAACATCGGCTTCATGGCGGTGGACGAAATCGTCCGCCGTCATTCTTTTTCAAGCTGGCGCAAGAAATTCCAGGCGGAAATTTCCGATGGCATTTTGGGTGGCGAAAAAATCCTCGTGATGAAACCGCAAACCTACATGAACGAGTCTGGCCGCGCTGTCGGCGAAGCGATGCGCTTTCACAATATCGATCTCGATCACCTCTATGTTTTCTACGACGAGCTTGATCTTGATGCCGGAAAAGTGCGCGTCAAAAAAGGTGGTGGTGCCGCAGGTCACAACGGTATCCGCTCGATCACAGCGCATGTCGGCGCAGACTTCAAACGCGTGCGCATCGGCATCGGCCATCCCGGCGACAAGGACATGGTGATGCCGCACGTGTTAGGCGATTTCGCCAAAAGCGATCGCGACTGGTTGGCGAAATTGCTGGAAGGGATAGCAGACGAAGCTCCCCTCCTCGCAAGCAATCAAGACGAAAAATTCCAAAGCAAAGTGGCCTTGGTGCTAAACCCACCAAGACCAAACGCAACAAAATCGAAAGACATAACAAACAGCTGAAACCACCCTAACCCCTCCCTCATAAGGAGGGGGAAATCAAAACCTTGATAAAGTTTCCCCTCCCCGCAAGGGAGGGGTCAGGGGTGGGTGCCAGCCACAATAACGGAGTTACACCATGGGTTTCAAATGTGGCATTGTTGGTCTGCCGAATGTCGGCAAATCAACACTCTTCAATGCGCTCACACAGACATCAGCGGCACAGGCGGCGAATTATCCGTTCTGCACGATTGAGCCAAACGTCGGCGATGTCGGCGTGCCCGATGAGCGTTTGGACAAGCTTGCAAAAATCGCAGGATCCGCACAGATCATCCCAACGCGCCTCACCTTTGTCGATATCGCAGGGCTTGTGAAAGGTGCCTCAAAAGGCGAAGGCCTCGGCAACCAGTTCCTCGCCAACATCCGCGAGACCGATGCGATTGCGCATGTTGTGCGCTGCTTCGAAGATGGCGACATCACCCATGTCTCCGGAAAAATCGATCCTGTGTCCGATATCGAAGTGATCGAAACTGAATTGATGCTCGCCGATCTCGACTCACTCGAGAAGCGCCAAAGTGCAGCCGAGAAAAAAGGCAAGCAAGGTGACAAGGAACAGAAGGAACTTGCAGACCTGATGTTGCGCGCGCTCATATTATTGCGCGAAGGAAAACCAGCGCGACTTGTCGAACGCACATCCGATGAAGAGATGACATTCCGCGGCCTCGGCCTTCTCTCCTCAAAGCCTGTCCTCTATGTTTGCAATGTCGAAGAAGCCGCAGCCGACAAGGGCAATGAATTTTCCGAACGCGTCAAAGCTTTCGCAGCAAAGGAAGGCAACAAGGCAGTTGTCGTCTCTGCAAAAATCGAATCTGAAATCGCAATTCTTCCGTTGGCTGATCAAAAAGACTACCTCGACGCCGTAGGCCTCGCCGAACCCGGCCTCAACCGCGTGATCCGCGAAGGTTACGCACTCCTCGGCCTCCTCACCTATTTCACCGTGGGCCCGAAAGAAGCGCGCGCATGGACCATCACCAAGGGCACCCGTGCACCCGCAGCCGCAGGCGTCATCCATACTGACTTTGAAAAAGGTTTCATTCGCTCAGAAACAATTGGCTACGACGACTACATCACCAACAACGGCGAATCCGGCGCCAAGACAGCAGGCAAATTTCGACTTGAAGGCAAAGAGTATGTTGTCGCCGATGGAGATGTGATGCATTTCCGCTTCAACACTTGATGCTCCACTTCGAAAACTTCGCCCTTGGTCAGACTTTTGCACTCGGCCCACGCCGGGTGACGGTAGAAGATATCATTTCATTCGCGGAAGAATTCGATCCACAGCCTTTTCACCTTGATCCGGCAGCAGCACGTAATTCTGTTTTCGGCGAGCTGACAGCAAGTGGCTTTCACTCAGCGGCGTTGATGTTGCGATTGATCTGCGATGCGTTCCTGTCCAATTCCTCCATTCTTGGATCTTCAGGCATGGATGAAGTGGTCTGGCACAAACCATTGCACGCAGGCGATACTGTGGCTGGCACACTGAAAGTCACGGGCCTGCGAACATCCGCTTCCCGCCCAAACATGGGCATCATGAATTTCGAAGCCGTACTCAATGATCAGCGCAACACCCGCAAGGTCACGCTGAAGGGCTGGTTCTTTTTCGGGAGAAAGCCTGCATGATGGGTCTCTATTTCGAAGAACTTGCGACAGGTCAAAATTATGCACTTGGCAATTATCAGTTCACGGACGAAAATATCGAAAGATTCACCCGAAATTTTGCGCCAGTACCATTTCATTTGGAAGAAAGCGCAGCGGCTGCAGGCCTGTTCGGCAAAAAATCAGCCGTCGGTTTTCACATATGCTCAGCCTGGATGAACTGCTTCATCTCAACCAACCAACGTGAACGCGAGGGAAAGGACAGTCTCCCCGAACCAGGCGCTGGATTGGGATTGCAAGACATACGCTGGTTCAAACCTGTCTTCGCAGGTGATGTCGTCACCTATTCAACCGCGATCACCGCGATGCGGAACCTCAAAAGCAAACCGCAGTGGGGACTGATCGAACAAGTGAACGAAGGTCATCGCGGCAGCGAAAAAATAGTGCAGTTCAATTCGAAAATGCTGGTGCAAACCAGATCAGGCTCCAGATCAGGCTCCAGATCAGGCTAATGCCCGTCGAAGTTCACCAGTGTGTGAACCTTCACGCCCTTGCTCTTGAGCTTCTGCGAGCCACCAAGATCTGGCAGATCAATCACAAAGGCGGCAGCCACCACTTCACCGCCAGACTTGCGAATGAGATCAATCGCAGCACCCGCTGTTCCACCGGTTGCGATCAAATCGTCAATCAGCAAAACCCGGTCGCCCTTGATGATCGCGTCGGCATGTATCTCAATTGTGTCGACACCATATTCCAACGCATATTCCTGCCCGATGACGCGTGAAGGCAATTTGCCTTTCTTGCGAATGGGAATGAAACCACGACCCAGATTATGCGCAACGGCTCCCCCCAGAATAAATCCGCGCGCTTCAATGCCCGCCACATAATCAATCTCGCCCTTCAAGAACGGCCACGCCAACTCATCAATAGCTGCGCGAAACCCGTGCATGTTGGAAAGCAGTGTCGTGATATCGCGAAACATGATGCCGGGCTTGGGATAGTCCGGAATGTTGCGGATATAGCGTTTGATGTCGAAGCCGTTGCGAAGATCCATGATGCACTACCTTTAGGGCCACTTAACTTCGGGAGGCAGCGATGACAAGATGCTGTCAACATTGCCACCAGTTTTCAGACCAAAAATCGTGCCCCGATCATAAAGCAGGTTGAACTCGACATAACGCCCGCGCCGCACCAGCTGTTCCTCGCGATCTTCATCTGTATACGGAGTATTTTGATTGCGGCGAACCAACTCCGGGTAAACACTTCGAAACGCCTGCCCCACACCTTGCACAAAAGCAAAATCCGCCAAACGATCACCACTGTCGAGGTAGTCGAAAAATATCCCGCCAATGCCACGATGCTCCTTGCGATGCGGTAGATAAAAATATTCATCGCACCATTTCTTGTAACGATCATAATCAGCAACCTTATGTGCCTCACAGGCCGATCGCATGGCCTTGTGAAAGTTCACAGTATCAGGATCCTCCTGCGTCCGCCGCCGCATCAACACTGGCGTCAGGTCAGCCCCACCACCGAACCAGCACTTCGACGTCACCACCATCCGCGTATTCATATGCACCGCTGGAACATTGGGATTGCGGGGATGAACGATCAGCGAAACACCACTTGCCCAAAATCGCGGATCATCTTCAGCGCCCGGAATCTGTTTACGAAACTCCGGCGAGAATTCGCCATGAACAGTTGAGGCATGAACCCCAGCCTTCTCAAAAACCCCGCCATGCAGCATGGCCATCACGCCACCACCCTCGTCGGTGCCACGTTGCCACGGCGTCTTCACGAAGCGTTTCTCAAAGCCAGCTTCAGTCTCAATCGCTTCAAGATCGCCAATAATCAGCTGCTGCAGTTTTTCAAACCAGGTACGTGCCGCAAGTTGCTGCTGAGTGGAATCCACGTTCGGCATCCGAATGAGTTGTATTTGATCGAACCCATTAAGACTTCAGTCACCGTGAAGTAAAGGCAATGTTGCGACGTAAGCTCAACTTAACAAACGCCTCCTAACGTACTGGCAACAAGCATGCTTCGTGAGGGCAAAATGGGATTAAAGTCATTTATTTCAAACAGCAGGGGAAATATCGCACTTTCCTTTGGACTGCTTTTCATTCCAATTGCACTGTCAGCAGGCGCAGCGGTCGACTTGGCCAACGCGAATTATATCAAGACCACGTTGCAGGCGGCAGCAGACGCAGCGGCTCTTGCTGGTGGCTCAACCACGGGTTTGAAAAACAAGGACCTGCAGGAACTTGTCTTAAATTACGCCAAGGCAAACGGTGCCCAAGATGCGGTTACATCGCTGCAAAATGTCGAGGGTTTCCACAACAAGAAAGACGGTACTTTCGAAGTCATCGTCCAAGGTAAAATGAAAACCAGCCTCATGGCCCTTGCAGGCATCAAGGAATTGGACGTCGGTGTGTCATCGACGGTTACCTTCGGTAGCCGCGCCCTTGAAATGGCTTTGGTACTCGATGTGACCGGATCAATGTCAAGGTCAATGCCAACAGGCGGCTCCCGACTTGCCGCACTGAAAACATCAGCGACCAAGATGATCGACATTCTGGAAAAAGAAAAAGCCAGCTATGCGGTTCTGAGTGTTGCCGTTGTTCCGTTCAGTCAATATGTAAATCCAGGTTCCGGCTGTGTTGGCTCGCGATCATCACCAAACGATGTCACAATTGATGGCGGTAACAATTATCCAGCCGTCACAGTTGGCGCATGTCCACCAGCACTTTCGCCTTTGACCAACAACACCAAGGACGTAAAAACAGCCATTGCATCCCTTACTCCTGCTGGAAGCACCTACATTCCAGCTGGGGTCGTTTGGGGATGGAACGCACTCACGCACGACGCCCCGCTCGTCGAAGCGATGAACAAGCCTCAGTTGGCTGCCCTTGGGGGCTTCAAGGCAATGGTTGTCATGACTGATGGCGACAACAAGTCAGAGCCTCAGCCCGATGGTACCCATAAGTCAGTTGATGAAGGTGTAATTGCCGTAGTCGCCAACCAAAAAACAATTGAAGCCTGTAACAATGCCAAGGCAGATGGGATCCTGGTTTATTCGGTGACATTTATGGTAGACAAACCTGAAGCCCAGGCGGTGATGAACAGTTGCGCTTCTTCACCTCAACATTCCTTTGATGCTGATAACGCGGCCCAATTGGACGCAGCCTTCACCGAAATCGGCCAGAGGCTGTCTGGGCTTCATATCAAAAAATGAAACTCCTGAACAAATAGCTGCGTTCACAACAACGCTGGAATTGAGGCTGGAACATCGTTCCAGCCTTTTTCATATCGTCACACATGCGCCATAGATTCTGATATACTTCTCCGAGCCCATATGAATTTCAGGGACATACTGCCAATCCTGGAGGAAAACCCATGATAAAACTTTCAACTCTCTTGTTTGCAACTGTCTTCACTTGCAGCGCCTCGCTTGCCTTTGCCGCAAGCACTGGCACCAGCGGTGGTGGCGTGAGCACGCCAACAGTGTCCCCCAAAAAAATCGGCTGCAAAAAAGGTTTTGTCGTAGTCAAGCGCAATGGCAAATCGAGCTGCAAGAAAAAAACCTCGGAACTCACTGACGATGAACTCTACAACCAAGGCCGCGCGCTGGCTCTCGAAGGCGAATATGCCTGGGCACTTGAAGTGTTCGGCGCCATCCAGAACCAGAACGATCCGCGCGTGCTGAACTACACCGGCTACGCCCACAGAAAATCAGGCCGCCTCGAAACCGCTGTCAGCTATTATCGCAAGGCCCTCGAGATCAATCCGGACTTTGTATTGGCCCGCGAATATCTTGGCGAAGGTTATGTCGTTGCAGGGCGCGTTGATCTTGCCAAAATCGAACTCAGTGAGATCGCCAAGCGCTGCGGTGTTCAGTGTACGGAGTATCAGGAACTGAACAAGGCCATTCAAACCGCGATTAACTAACCATGGCAGGCGGCGTGAGATCGCTCACGCTGCCCCTGCCCCAGGAACCAACGCCCAAGCGTTCGGCCAACGCAGGCAGCAACACGACAAGTTTTTCGCGCAATTGATAAGGCGCATTGACGATCAGCACGCCGGATCCGGCAAGCCCGCCACCGTCGAACGCTTCTCTCACCCGCAATTCACACCGCAAAACATCTGGAATGCCAAGAGCTGCAACCGCCGCAACCAGATCATCTGCAAACTGCTCGCCCTTCACCGGATACCAAACCAGAAACACGCCATTGGCAAATCGCTTCACGCCTTCGCGCAGTGCACGCACCACAAATTCAGTTTCACGCTTGTCTTCATACGGCGGATCGATCAGCACCACACCGCGGCGTTGGTCAAACGGCAGTTCCGCTTTGACAGAATGAACCGCATCACGCTCTGTAATGCGCACCCGCTCATCGCCACCAAGTGCCTGGCGCAACAAGTCGGCCTCACCGGGATGAAGATCATTGCAAATGAGCTTGTCTTGCGCGCGCATCAGCTGAAGCGCAATCGCAGGTGATCCCGGATAAACATGTGCACCTCGCAAAGCCTGAACGCCCTGCAAAGCCGCACGGTAAGGTGCCAGCACTGCCTCGACTTCAGGCGCAAAAGCCACAGCCATCTTGCCAATGCCGGACTGCCATTCACCCGTACGCACGGCCTCCACCCCGCGCAAATCATAAAGCCCAACCCCTGCGTGCACATCGAGCACCCGGTAAGGTTTTTCCTTCTGATTGAGTTTAGCAAGGACTAGCGCAAGAGTTGAGTGCTTCAGCACATCGGCATGGTTGCCAGCATGAAAGGCGTGACGGTAATTCATGCCTCTCATTAACCTGTCGTTAAATCGTTTCAACGACTCTATGGTCATGCAAAGATTTTTTCTCACTTCTGGTTTCGTTCTGCTGCTGTCGACCGCAGCCTTGGCAGAGAAGCCTGCGCCTCTGATTGGCGGCGAAGACCTTCCTTCAGAAGTCATCACACAATTTGTGGCAGGCGGCCCGCTGGTCGCCCTACCAGTCAGCAATGCGACCCAAGTTGCAAATACAATCAATTCTGGTCTAAAGGACTGTGGTAAGGACGTTGGGGACGAATGCACGGCAACCATTGGCGGGATATCCGGGCAGTAATCGACCATATTGTCGTCACATCGCTGTGATTGACCACGTTCGATAGAGGGGTGAGAACGAATGATGGGCTTCAAGGCTTTTTCTGTGGCGGCAGTGTTGGCTTTTGCGCTGGGTGGATGTACCAGCATGAGTGTCTTCAAGGAACTCGGAACCGACGGCTCCGGCTATTCCAAAAGCAAAAGTTGCAGCTCCGACAGCACCTGCGTTGGTACCTGAACCTTTGCCCGGAGCGCGCGCACGATCCGCATTGGCGGCCTCCCAGATTCGTACAATTGTTGCTGGCAAAACCTTCCGCTGGGAGAGTGAAAAAAATTCCGGGACCACGATTTTTGCTCGGAACGGCACGTCGCTCATTGAAGTCGATGGAAAGGGTACTGCATCGGGGAAATGGGTAGCGCGAGACGGTCAACTCTGCGAGAGTGTCAACTCAGGCGGAACAGCACTTCCCGAGGGATCGGGAGAGATTTGCCGCCCATTTTCGCGTTCCGGATCTAACTACCAAGTCGGTCCCGCCACCTTTACGCCATCGTAAGCGCAATCACAGTTTCGCCCTGAACAGGCCACGTCCTCGCCTTTTGAAATTGTAATAAAACACCTCAAGTTCGGAGGTGTTGTATGAACGTCATCAATCGGCGAAGCGTGTTCCTTGGTGCTGCAGCAATTGCAGCCTGGACGATCACAGCTCGTGCAAACCCATTTTATGGCGATGAACCCGCCGACACATTCGTACGCGATCCGGCCCTCATTCCACCACCTGAAGCGCCCGAAGATTTCCCTGTCGAGTTGATCGACATGGAAAAAATCGAACCTAAATTTCGTCGCCAGATCGTTGAATATGATGGCTTCGAAGAACCCGGCACCATCGTTGTCGATCCCGGAGAGCGCTTGCTCTATCTTGTGCAGGATGATGGCACAGCCATTCGATTTGGCGTCGGTGTCGGTCGCGCTGGATTTGCATGGCATGGTGATGCCTACATCGGCATGAAGCGCAAATGGCCGCGCTGGTTGCCACCAGAAGAAATGATTGTGCGTGATCTCAAGGCCGCGACTTGGGCTAACGGCATGCCGGGTGGCCCTGGCAATCCGCTTGGTGCACGCGCGCTGTACCTGCACAACAACGGCGAGGATACGCTGTTCCGCATCCACGGCACCACCGAGCCGCATTCCATCGGCAAAGCAATGTCTTCAGGTTGTATCCGCATGCTCAATCAGGACGTGGCCGAACTCTTCGAGCTCGTACCCGTGAAAACGCGCGTCATCGTGCGCCCATCAAGCGAGGCGTGACACCACTACCTCTTGCAGTTGATCGGTCACTATGGCACATGCACGCTGGTGTGGGGCTGGGTATAATCCGCGATGAAGATTCGTACATTTCTTGCAGTGGTGCTGAGCGTTTTTCTTGTGGCCTGTAATCAGGGTCCCAAGGGGGTACGCATTGTAAACAATGGAACATCTGCCATTCCCGCCAAGGAAGGCACTAAGATCGCAACCTTCTCGGCAGGCCAGATCAAATCCGCCATTAGCGGAAAAACTTTCCAATATACCAGACCCGACGGCAATGGCTTTGTGACCTACAACAGCGATGGCACCTTCAACTACCAGGACGACACGCGCGGCGAAGGTGTTGGCCAATGGTCAGCAAGCGGAAGTGAATTCTGCGAAACCTTCGGCCCCGGCGCATCGCAGGAATGCGGCGTCTTCAAAAACACCGGAGACGCCTACTTCGCCGCAAAATCGCGACTCGTGGAAATGAAGGTTTAGAGCGGCATGCAGAAAAGTGGACCCGGTTTTCTGCGAAAATGCCGCGACAAACCAAAGAGCTAGAGCGACATGCCGATTCCATGAAGCGGCATTTCGCTCTAGGCTCCAACTCTATGTCAAAAACGGATTGCTCACGCGCTCCTGCCCGATGGAGCTCGGTTGGCCGTGGCCGGGGAGAAAGTTTACATCATCGCCGAGCGGCAAAATCTTTTCCTTGATAGAGCGGATCAGTGTCGCGTGATCGCCGCGCGGCAGGTCGGTGCGGCCGATGGAGCCTGCAAACAACACATCGCCCATCAGCGCGAACTTGTTTTCGGCATTGAAGAACACAACTGATCCCGGCGAATGTCCCGGCGCATGGATAACGCTGAAATCAAAGCCCGCAAATGAAACTGTATCACCCTCGTCAAGCCAACGATCCGGCGTGACATTGCGCAAGTTCATCATGCCGAAATCAAGCCCGCGCTTTTGTAGATTATCAAGATGAAACTGGTCCTCGCGATGCGGACCTTCGATCCTCACGCCAAGTTTTTCACGAAGCTCATCTGCACCACCGGCATGATCAATATGCCCGTGCGTGAGCAGGATTTTTTCAATCGTCACGCCAAGCTTTTCCACCGCTTCAAGAATCTTCGGCACATCATCGCCAGGATCAACCACGGCACCGCGTTTTGTCTCCTCGTCGAAAACAATGGAGCAATTTTGTTGAAAGGCTGAGACCTGAACGATGGCGATACGAAGTTTGGACATGAAACCCGCTTAATGCTAGGCGAGCCATCATGCAAGAATTTCAAACCATCCGTGATCACCTGCGCTATGCGGTCTCGCAATTCCGTGCCGCCAAGCTGGCGCACGGCCATGGCACCACATCAGCCCTCGATGAAGCCGCCTTCATCATTCTTGAAGCGCTGCACCTGCCCGTGGGCGATATCAATCCCTGGCTCGAAGCGAAACTCCTGCCAGTCGAAAAAGCCCGCATTCTCGATTTAATCCGTACACGGATCGAAACCCGAAAGCCTGCGGCCTATCTGCTCAAAAAGACCTACATGCACGGCGTGCCCTTCTACGTCGACGAACGCGTGATCGTGCCGCGCTCCTACATCGGCGAGCTGATGGTGAATGGTTTGATCGGTCCCGATGGTGTGCCCCTCATTGAAAACCCCGACGACGTAAAGTCCGCGCTCGATCTCTGCACCGGCTCAGCCTGCCTTGCGATCCTCGCTGCACAACTGTTCCCAGAAGCGCAAATCCACGCAACCGAACTCTCAGCCGACGCCATCGAAGTTGCGCGCATTAATCTTCGTGACCACCAACTCGAAACCCGCATCACCCTACATCATGGCGATCTGTTCGCACCTGTAGCCAAACAAAAATTCGATCTCATCATTGCTAACCCTCCCTATGTGGCAAAAGCCGAAGTCGATGCCTTTCCTGCCGAATACAAGGCCGAACCAGTAATGGCGCACATCGGTGGCACCGACGGTTTCGATCTCGTTCGCCGCATCATCACGGAAGCTCCAAAACACCTGAACAAGGGCGGCACCCTGATTTGTGAGATTGGTACCGGAGCAGAAATCATCGAAGCCGAATTTCCCAAGCACGAATTCATTTGGCTCGACACAGAGGAAAGCGTATCGGAAGTGTTTGTATTGCGCGGCTAAACCAGCCCCGAAACCTTTTTGAAGTTATCCCACACCAAACGGGTCTGCCGCGCCATTTCAGGCATGTGAGGATAGCTCTCGGCAAGCAGCACCTCATAGGCACCAGCCCCTTTCGCGCGCTCCAATGCCGCAACATAATTCGGCAGTGATCGCCAGCCTGCCACGGATTGCGGTGAGAACTCACAATGATACTGCGTCGACAATGCATGGTCCCCAATCGAAATCGCCTGCACCGCACTGCTCTCACTCGAAGCCAACACCCGCGCTGCGTTGGGCGCATGTTTCACTTCTGCAAAATGCCACTGCATCACTTTCGAAGTCGAAGGCAAACCTTCAAACATCGGACTGCACGTGCCCTCATCGGTCAGAGCAACTTCGAACACCCCAACTTCGCCCGCGTCAGCCACACCAACTTCACCACCAAGAGCCGAAGCCAAAAGCTGATGCCCAAGGCAAACACCAAGATAAGGCTTGGCACGTTCAACAACCCATTCGCGGATCGCCTGTTTTTCAGCCACCAGAAATGGATGCTCGGCCTCCTGCCAAGTATCCTGCGCGCCACCTAAGACAAACATCAAATCAAAAGCCGCAAGCGATGGAATGGCCTCGCCTTCAAACAACCGGACAGGCACCGGCAAAATCCCGTCTTCTGCAAAGAAATCGGCAAAGCGCCCAGGATGATCGTGATCCATATGCTGCAAAACCAGTGCGCGTTTCATCCAAGGCTCACGCGTGCAGTTGCAGGCTGGTGGCCTGTGCGCCCCGGCCCCGATTGTCTTTCAGTGGCTCGAACGACACCACCATGCCTTGCTCAAGATATGGAATGCCAGCGCGTTGCACATGGCTCACATGCACGAAAACATCGCGCCCGCCCTCATCGGGCGTCACAAAGCCAAAACCTTTGTCCTTATCAAAAAACTTGACGATACCACGTTCACGCATGGAGCCTTTATGGCGAAGCCTCTCCGACCACGCAACAGCGCAATCGTGATTGCAACGTCGCAAGTGAAAAGGCAAATCACAACGGCTGATCGTAAAGTACAGACATGAAGGCCTCCCAAAACCATCGACTAGGTGTTGTGCTCGCAGGATCAGCTGCCCTGTGCTGGTCTCTGTCGGGCCTGTTCACGCGCGGCATATCTGCGGAACTCATGACCATGCTGTTCTGGCGCGGGTTGTTTTCCGGTTCGGCCGTCATGCTGGTCTACTTCGTCATGGAAGGGGCGAACGCCCTGCCCGGCTTGAAAAAATTGCGCTGGCCAGCACTCGTCGTGGCTATGCTTTCGGCGATGAGCATGATGACGGGCATCGGCGCGTTGCGCTATGGCCAGGTCGCCGATGTGATGGTGATATATGCCACAGCACCCTTCATCACAGCGGGCCTTGCGTGGCTGTTTTTCCGCGAGCGCACATCACGCTCAACCATCATCGCAAGTCTTGCAGCCCTCATTGGCGTGATCACCATGCTGTGGGGCAACAATTTTGGTGGCGCACCCACAGGCATAATCCTTGCCTGCTTCATGACGCTCGGCATGGCGGGATTTTCGATTCTCATTCGCCATTACCGCGACATTCCGATGTTGCCCGCGATGGCCGCATCAGGGTGGCTCGTCAGCCTCATTTGTTTCTGGTTCGCGGAAACACTCACCGTCAGCGGAAGGGACTTCGCCCTGATCGCAGCCTTCGGCATCATCCAGAATGCGGCAGGCTTGGTACTCTATACCATCGGCTCAAGAAAAATCCCCGCCGCTGAAGCAGCACTTCTCGCCTCCCTCGAAGTTCCCTTCACGCCGCTCTGGGTCTGGCTCGTCATGGGCGAAGCTCCGACAGGTGCAACACTCATCGGCGGTGGCATAGTGTTGATCGCCCTCGTCACCCACATCATCGGAGAATGGCGCAGACCAAGGCCGGAACTTTCCCCCGTCCCGGCCATTTGATTACTCCGCCGCCTCGACCTCGTCTTCATCGCTCCAGCGTGGGCGATTGGCCATTTCCTTCTTGAGCTCTTCAGCCACCAGGAAAGATAATTCCAAAGCCTGTGCTGCATTCAAGCGCGGGTCGCAGAATGTGTGATAACGATCATTCAGATCTTCATCACGAAGTGCGCGAAGTCCACCCGTGCATTCCGTCACATCCTTGCCCGTCATTTCCACATGAACACCACCGGCGTGGGTACCTTCAGCCTGATGGATCGCCATGAAACGGCGCACTTCACCCATGATCGCATCGAACGGCCGCGTCTTGTATCCGGACGTCGACTTGATCGTGTTGCCATGCATTGGATCACATGACCACACCACAACGCGTCCCTCCCGCTTCACCGCGCGGATCAAATCCGGCAGATATTTTTCAACCTTGTCCGCACCAAAACGCGCAATCAAGGTCAGGCGGCCCGGCTCATTTTCAGGGTTCAACAAATCAATCAACTTGATCAATTCATCAGCCTTGAGCGATGGACCACACTTCAAGCCAATTGGATTTTTCACACCACGGCAAAATTCCATATGGGCATGATCTGGCTGGCGCGTGCGATCGCCAATCCACAGCATGTGGCCGGATGTGGCATACCAATCACCACTCGTTGAATCGACGCGCGTCATCGCCTGCTCATAGCCGAGCAACAACGCCTCGTGACTGGTGAAAAAATCCGTCGAACGCAACTGCGGCGCCGATTCAGACGTAATACCGCAAGCCCGCATGAAGCCCAACGTCTGTGTCAGACGGTCCGCCAACTCCTGGTATTGCTCATACGCAGGTGAATCTTTCAAAAATCCGAGAGTCCACCTGTGCACATTTTCAAGACTGGCATAGCCACCTTGCGCAAAGGCACGCAGCAAATTCATCGTCGCAGCCGACTGGCGATACGCCATGATCTGCCGTTCAGGATCAGGCACGCGAGAATCCATGGAAACTTCAGAACCATTCACGATGTCGCCACGATAAATCGGATACTCGATACCATCGATGTTTTCAGTTGGCGATGAGCGCGGCTTGGCAAACTGCCCGGCAATACGCCCGACCTTCACAACTGGCTGGCCGCCAGCATAGGTGAGCACAACAGCCATCTGCAAAAACACGCGGAAGAAATCGCGAATGTTGTCAGCCGAATGCTCGGCGAAACTCTCAGCGCAATCACCACCTTGAAGAAGAAAACCACGACCTTCGGAAACACGTGCAAGCTTTTTCCTCAGCTTGCGGGCTTCCCCTGCAAAAACCAGCGGCGGAAATCCGGCCAGCCGTGCTTCCACTTGCGAAAGCTTTTCTGCATCAGGAAAGTCCGGCATTTGCACCACTGGAAATTTGCGCCAGCTGTCAGGTGTCCACTTCGATTTCATAGTCCACTCCAAAAACGAGCAACCACCCTACCGCACTGCAACACGAATGACTAGCGCATAAAGCCGCGCATTAACTGAAGAAAATCCTTCAAAAATGTAGAACCTTCAACGTGCCAATTTGGGATTGCAATGTTTAGAAATCGCTAAGATTTGCAAATTAGAGTGACAACAGGGAACTATGAACCCAAGGGATTGCCATGAAGGCCTTCAACTCAGTTTATTTTAACTCAGCTTGGACGTACCTGACCGCAGGCACGCCGTCGCTGATCTTGCAGTTTTCACTGGCAAACGCCGTTTTGCTGGCCTTGTTCATGTTCTATCGCGCACGCAAGTCCAAAGCCGACTATCCGACGTTCCGCAGACAGCTGCAGTTGCTGACGGTTCTGGCCAACACGATAATTCTGTTTAGCGGATCGCTTTATCCGGCATTTACGAATGCCATCCAGCCATTCAAGGCCCTGCTCAATCAACTGTGAATCTTTAACGCTGTGGCAAATCAGCGAAAGCGATTTCAGCTGACTTGTATGCGATCTGCTTGTCCACATTCCAATACTTGAGATCATCAAGTGGAATGATCGCACCCGATACACCACAGCGCACATAGTCGCCGGTTTTCATCACTGTGTACTCGCCATCGCCAAAGCGTAGGCGTGCTTCCTTGTGCGCAAGAGGATCAAAATAATTCATGGCGCGGCGTTTAACTGATTTCGCGCGTCGTTAAAAGAGCGAACCTTGCCCACCACCAGCGCCTTTCTTGCCAGCCACAGCATCAACAACACCGTCGGAAAATTCCAGCGCCAAAGCAGCTGCAGGCTTCACCTGTGCCGCAAGGCGTAGCGGCCTCCCTTGATGATCACGCACCACAACATAGCCCCGCGCCAGGACAGATTTGTAGCTGAGCGAGCTCATCATCTTGCTTTCAGCCAAAAGCTTATCACGCGAACGATCCACTTTTTGTTTTATTGCCACTTCGCGCCGCCGCGACAATTCCTGCAACCGCCGCGTCAACTCTGCTTGACGATTCTGCAATGGCCGAAGCGAAAGCTTGCCCGCCGCCCGCGCCAGCCCCACAGCATGGCGCTGCAAATTTGCGCGTAGCGCATTCGGTAATTTCGCTCCAACTGAATCAAGCCGCTGCCGCGCCAGCGCCAGAATATCATCAGGCTTTGGAAGTGCGCGCCCCGCCGCCTGCACGCGCAATTTCCGCTCTTGCACAATCCGTGAAAGCGCCCTGCCCTGCCGCGCTGAAACCGAAGCAACAGTCGCAATCAAATCCCGCCGCACAGGAACCGCACGCTCTGCCGCAGCCGTCGGCGTTGGCGCACGAAAATCCGAAACATGATCAATCAGTGTCGTATCGGTCTCATGCCCGACAGCAGAAATCAGCGGTATCGTTCCCTCAGCAACCGCGCGCACCACAATCTCTTCATTGAACGGCCAAAGGTCCTCAAGCGATCCACCCCCGCGCGCCACAATGATCAAATCAGGCTTCGTCCGCATCGCGTTGAAACCCCGAATGGCCGCAGCAACTTCAGCCGCAGCGGTTTCACCTTGCACCCGCACCGGCCACACCAGAACATGTGTTGGAAAGCGATCGTTCAAGCGATGCAAAATATCGCGGATGACAGCCCCCGTGGGCGAAGTCACCACCCCAATCAACTCAGGCAGATAGGGAATGGGCTGCTTGCGATCCTGATCAAACAAACCCTCTGCCGCAAGCTTGCGTCGCCGCTCCTCCAGCAGCGCCATCAACGCACCAGCCCCTGCAGGCTCCACATTTTCAATGATGATCTGATAAGACGACTTGCCAGGATAAGACGTGAGCTTACCCGTCGCAATCACCTCAAGCCCTTCCTGCAATTTGGAACGAACCCGCGAAAACACCCCGCGCCAAATGACCGCATCGAGCTTGGCACCCTCATCCTTCAGCGCAAAGTAACAATGCCCCGATGAATGCGGCCCGCGAAACCCGGTAATCTCGCCACGCACCCGCACATTGCCAAACTGATCCTCGATCGAGCGCTTCAGCGCATGCGAAATTTCCGAAACCGAATAGGATCCGGCATTGGAAGGTGGATCAACGATTTCGCCTGTGTCAGGATCAAAATGCAGTTCGGGTTCAGACTGTTTCATCGCACTTTATTTTCTTTTTAAGTCCGTCATGGCCCGCTTCAGGCGGGCCACCCATGATGCAAGCTAGGTGGCCCGCCTGAAGCGGGCCATGACGGCAACATGTAATCACCCCTTGCCTACCACAAGCAAAATGCGCGATGCAGCACAAAACGCACAAAGGAGTCGGGCTTTGAAAGTTCTCTTGCTGGGATCAGGTGGCCGCGAACATGCGTTGGCCTGGAAACTTGCGCAAAGTGCGCTCCTCACCAAACTGTTCTGCGCACCCGGCAATCCCGGCATGGCGCGTGTCGCCGAATGCGTTGCACTCGACCTCACCAACCACAAATCCATCATCGATTTCTGCAAGAACGAAAAAGTCACCTTCGTTGTCGTCGGCCCGGAAGCCCCACTCGTCGCAGGTATCGTGGACGATCTCAATGCAGCAGGCATCAAGGCATTCGGCCCGTCAAAATTTGCGGCCCAACTTGAAGGCTCGAAAGGCTTCACCAAAGACATCTGCCGCGCCCACTCCATTCCCACAGCAGACTACGAACGCTTCGCCGATCACCACGCCGCTCTCGCATACCTCCATAAAGTTGGCGTACCCATCGTCATCAAGGCTGATGGTCTGGCCGCTGGCAAAGGTGTGACAGTCGCGATGAACATGGCCGATGCCGAAACAGCGCTCACGCAAATTTTCGCGGGCCGCTTTGCCAGTTCGAATTCTTGGGCCGAATGCGTCATCGAAGAATTTCTCGAAGGTGAGGAAGCAAGCTTCTTTGTCTTGAGCGACGGCACCAACATTCTGCCCCTCGCAACCGCACAAGATCACAAGCGTGTTGGCGAAGGCGATACCGGTCCCAACACCGGCGGCATGGGCGCATATTCGCCGGCCCCCTGCATGACACCAGCACTCTGCGAAGAAGCGCTGGAGAAAATCGTGCGCCCCACGGTGAAAGCCCTCGCAGCAATGGGCCACCCTTACAAGGGCGTGCTCTACGCAGGGCTCATCCTGACGCGCGATGGCCCCAAACTGATCGAATACAATGCGCGCTTTGGCGATCCCGAAACCCAAGTCATCATGCCACGCTTGAAGGACGATTTGCTCACGCTCCTCCTCGCCACAGCAGATGGCACACTCGACAAAGTCTCCGCCCGCTGGCGCGATGAAACCGCACTCACAGTGGTCCTCGCAGCAAATGGCTATCCCGGCGAAGTCAAAAAAGGCGGCGTGATTCATCACGCCTTCAATGACTACGGCGACAATGCACAAATCTTCCACGCAGGCACCGTGATGCAAGGCGACACTTTGACCGCAAACGGCGGCCGCGTTCTTAACGTCACAGCCTGGGCACCAACCGCCAAAGCTGCCCAAACAAAGGTCTACGAGCTCGTATCAAAAATCGATTTCGCCGATGGTTTCTGCCGCAAGGACATCGGCTGGCGGGCGATCACATGAAGATCGGTCTCGCATTAGGTGGTGGTGCAGCACGCGGCATCGCACATATTCCGCTGCTCGAAGTGTTCGATGAGTTGGGCCTCAGGCCATCAATCATCGCAGGCACATCAATCGGTGCAATCGTGGCTTCAGCCTATGCAGGCGGCATGACGGCCAAGGATTTACGCGCCCACGCAACAGCGCTTCTTTCCAATCGCCTCGACCTGATGAAGCACATTTTCGGCGCGCGCAAAATGAAGCCGACAGATTTGCTATCGCTCAAAAGCCTCACCTCACTCTCGCTCGATGGTGTGCGCCTCGCCGATATCGCACTGCCCGATTATTTGCCGCGCTACATCGAAGACACGAAAATCCCCTTGCGCATCATCGCCTGCAATTTTGAGACCCGCGAAGAAATGGTCTTCGAAAAAGGCTCGCTCCTCGAAGCCGTCGGTGCATCAATAGCAATTCCCGGCCTGATCAGCGGCCCCGTGATCAACGGCGATCTCTATGTCGATGGCGGCGTGGTAAATCCCGTTCCCTTCGATCATGTGAGAAGCGGCATGGATTGTGTTGTTGCCATCGATGTCACGGGCGCTCCCAAGTCATCGCGCAGCAAAACCTTGAGCAACATGGATGTGGGCGTCGGTTCGCTGATGCTGATGTTCGCCGAAATCGCCAAACTCCGCCGCGCCCTCAACCCGCCCGACATCTACATCACCCCTCCCCTCGAAGGCCTCGGCAGCGCCGACTTCTTCAACGTAAAAGGGCTACTGGCAGCAGGTGATGCCTGCAAGGATGACTTGAAACGGAAGCTGGAGTTGAGGTTGGGCTAAGGGACCTCATCCGGCCGTTGGCCACCTTCTCTACTCGCGTGGAGAAGGGAATGTATCTGGCAATTCCCTACTCGATCGACTTGAGGGGTGCCCGGCCAATCCCTTCTCCACGAAAGTGGAGAAGGTCCCCGAAAGGGGGGATGAGGTCCCTTCCCTACCTTCGCTCTTTGAAAAAACTCTGCAGCAGAAACTTCGCCTCGCTCTCACCAATCCCGGAATAAACCTCGGGCCGATGATGGCATGTGGCCTGGTTAAAAAACCGAACACCATTTTCGACGCCACCCATTTTCTCATCACTCGCACCAAAATAAACCCGGCGAATACGCGAGTACGAAATCGCCGCCGCACACATGGCACATGGCTCCAGCGTCACATAGATATCGCACTCGTTCAAACGCTCGGACCCGATTTTCGCCGCCGCCTGCCGCAGCGCATAGATCTCGGCATGACCCGTGGGATCCATCATTTCCAAAGTGCGATTGCCAGCCCGCGAAATCACCTCACCATCGGGTCCAACAACCACAGCGCCCACCGGAACCTCATCGCGCGCCGCTGCCGCTTGCGCTTCCAAAAGGGCGATTTGCATGGGGATCGGCAGTGGTTGCTTCATGTCAGCTATCAGCTACAAGCCAGAGGATTCTACAAGGGGCTAAAGTTCAATGCGCATCGTTGCAGGTAGGTTTAAAGGTCGCAGCATCGAAGGCCCCGCCTCCCTCGAAACCCGCCCCACATCCGACCGCGTGCGGGAATCGATTTTCAACATTCTCGCCCACGGCATTGCGGATTTTGAATTGGAAGGTGCCCGCGTCATCGATCTCTTCGCAGGCACAGGGGCTCTGGGGCTTGAGGCCCTCTCGCGCGGTGCAAAATTCTGCCAGTTCGTCGAGGAAAGCGCAGAAGCCAGAGGCATCATCCGCAAAAACGCCGATCAATTGGGTGCAATCGGCCTGTGTAAAATCTGGCGTCGCGACGCAACCGACCTCGGCCCCTCAGCACCACAGTCCCCTTTCACGCTGGCCTTCGCCGATCCGCCCTATGGCAAAGGCCTTGGCGAAAAAGCCTTGAAATCCCTGATCGCAGGCCAATGGCTCGCACCAGGCGCAATCATCGTCCTCGAAGAATCCCTGAAAGCCGAAATCACCGAAGTGCCGCGCCTCACATTGCTCGACCAACGCGACTATGGCGAAACAGCTGTGCGTTTCTATCGCTTCTCATAAATCTCGAAATGCGCTTCTGTGGTAGTGCCGTTGTTGATCGGCAGCAGGTCTTGCGGGCATGCTGAAAACGCAACAATACAATCAAGTTCGGCCTGAAACACCACATTGTCGCCGGGCTTGCACAGGCAATTGCCCCACTCCAGTGAGCCATCCTGCCGCCACGGAATATTCATGAACAGGTTGAGCGAGTCCGGCGTGTAGGGAATCGTGATGCCAAGGCTTGCAAGCCCTGCATGCAGATTGTCGCGGCAGTTGTCGTGGTAATGCGTGCAACCCAAAAGCCCGTAACGTTCATTGTCGCAAGGTGCAATCAGCGTATCATGCCGACCGGGCGAATTGTCCTCGACCATGGTCAGAATGGCGCGGCGATGATTGGTGATCATCTTGTCACCAGCCACCGGAAAAAGCCGTGACCAGAACGCGCGGCAATGCTCCATGCCCAGATATTCGCGCGGATCATTGGCATTGAACGCCCAGAAATCGACGACCTGATTGCCGTGCGTGTTGATCACTTTCACAAATTGCCCCTTGGCAAGACGATGCGCCTTGCCAGCGCGGGCAGGAATGGTGTGTTGGGTCATGGCCAATCGTTAACACTGCCTGCACCAATCGGGAAGAGGCTTGGGCTTCCCCCAATCGCTTTCCCCTGTTAGAAGCCCGCGCCATGAACGATCAATCCAAAGAAAAAAAGCCAGACTCGAAAAACGACAGATATCGCGATACTGTCTTTTTGCCGAAAACCGATTTCCCCATGAAAGCCGGATTGCCTGAGCGCGAGCCCATGTTGCTGGCGCGCTGGAAGGAAATGGGCCTGTTTCAGCGCCTGCGCGAACAATCGGCAGAGCGCGAAAAATTCATTCTCCATGATGGCCCGCCCTATGCGAACGGCAACATTCATATTGGTCATGCGCTCAACAAGATCCTGAAAGACCTCGTGGTGCGCTCGCGCCAGATGGCGGGCTTTGACGCGCATTATATCCCCGGCTGGGATTGTCACGGCCTTCCCATCGAATGGAAAATCGAGGAGCAATACCGCGCCAAGGGCAAGAACAAGGACACAGTTCCCGTCAACGAATTCCGGAAAGAGTGTCGGGATTTCGCCGCAGGCTGGATCGACGTGCAGCGCGAAGAATTCAAGCGCTTGGGCGTGGAAGGTGAATGGGACAATCCCTACACCACAATGAATTTCCAAAGCGAAGCCGTGATCGCCAAGGAGTTGATGAAGTTTGCAGAGACAGGCCAACTCTATCGCGGCTCAAAGCCTGTGATGTGGAGCGTTGTTGAAAAAACCGCTCTCGCCGAGGCTGAAGTTGAGTATCAGGATTACACGAGCGATGCGATCTATGTGAAGTTTCCAATCAAGGACAATGACGCATATGTTTTGATCTGGACCACAACGCCGTGGACGATCCCAGGCAATCGCGCGATCAGTTTTTCGTCGCGCATCAACTATGGTCTCTATGAGATCACTGCCGCGCCAGAAGGCAATTGGGCAAAGCAAGGCGAGAAATATGTTTTCGCCGATGCGCTGCTTGAGCAGATGAGCAAGTCATTGAAGGTCGAAGCATTCACGCGCCTCGGCGATTTCGATCCAAAGAATTTGGTCTGCGCGCATCCGCTGAATGCACTCGGCTACACCTTTCCGATCCCGCTCCTCGATGGTGATCACGTCACTGATGATGCGGGCACAGGATTTGTGCACACTGCACCGAGCCATGGTGCTGACGACTACAATGTCTGGATCGCAAACCAGCGCCAGCTGAAAGAGCGCGGCATTGATACGATGGTGCCAACTCCCGTCGATGCCGATGGCTTCTTCACCAAGGATGCACCCGGCTTTGAAGGAAAGCGCGTCATCACCGACAAGGGTGAAAAGGGTGATGCCAACGAGGCTGTCATCGCCGCACTGAAAGACGCTGGCATGATCGTGGGGCGCGAACGTCTCAAGCACCAATACCCGCATTCATGGCGTTCAAAGAAACCGATCATCTTCCGCAACACACCCCAGTGGTTCATCTCCATGGGCGATGGGCAACCAAATTCGCTCCGCGAAAAAGCATTGAACGCAATCGCCGCAACCGAATTTTTCCCACCCTCCGGACAGAACCGTTTGCGCGGCATGATCGAGCAGCGCCCCGATTGGGTTGTCTCGCGTCAGCGCGCCTGGGGTGTCCCCATCGCTGTCTTTGTCGAAAAATCAACAGGCAAAATCCTCAATGATTCCAAGGTGAACCACAGGATATATGAATCATTTTGTCAGGAAGGCGCAGACGCCTGGTTCGCCGATGGAGCAGCCCAGCGCATGCTCGGCAATGATTACAATGCCGATGACTATGAGCAGATAAGTGACATCCTCGATGTGTGGTTTGACTCGGGCTGCACCCACGCCTTCACGCTCGAAGGCCGCAACATGCAATGGCCCGCCGACATGTATCTCGAAGGCTCGGACCAGCATCGCGGTTGGTTCCATTCATCGCTTTTAGAATCTTGCGGCACGCGCGGTCGCGCACCATACAAGCAAGTGCTCACCCATGGTTTCATCATGGGCGAGGACGGCAAGAAAATGTCGAAGTCCCTCGGCAATGTTGTGGCACCACAAGACGTGATCAAGAATTCCGGTGCAGACATCTTGCGCCTGTGGGTGTCATCATCAGATTACTCCGACGATATCTCGATCGGCCCTGAGATCATCAAATCCAATATCGAAGCCTATCGCAAACTGCGGAACACTTTCCGCTATATGCTGGGCGCACTTGACGGCTTGCAGGATTGGGAGCGCGTGGCCCTCACCGACATGCCGGAGCTTGAACGCTACATCCTGCACAAATTGTGGGAGGTCGATCAGGCCGTGCACGCGGCCTATCAGGTCTACGACTACAAAAAGATTTTTGCAGTCCTCACGCAATTCATGAACACCGATCTCTCGGCATTCTATTTTGATATCCGCAAGGACGCGCTCTATTGCGATCCGTGGTCAAGCGTGAAGCGTCGCTCTTGCCGCATGGTCATCGATCAGCTCTTCCATTGCCTCACCACCTGGTGGGCACCGATCCTGGTGTTCACCATGGAAGAGGTTTGGCTGCAGCGCTTCCCGCACGAACTTTCTTCCGTGCACATGATGAACTTCGCACGCGCCCTTCCCGAATGGCGCGACGATGAAATCGCCAAGCGTTGGGACGTGATCCGCAATGTGAGGAGTGCCGTCACAGGTGCCCTCGAAGTGCAACGCGCCAACAAGGTGATCGGCTCATCGCTCGAAGCCGCGCCAGATGTGTTCGTGAAAATGGAAAGCTGGCAGGTCGATGCATTGAAAGCGGTAGATCTCGCCGAAATCTGCATCACCTCAGGCCTCACCTTGCACGAAGGTGAAGGACCAGAACCAGTCACCGTCGTCTTCAAAAAAGCCGAAGGCACAAAATGCGCCCGCTCCTGGAAAATCTCGAAGGACATCGGTAGCGACAAGGACTTCCCCGACATCACACCTCGTGACGCCGAAGCCGTGCGCGAATGGCAAACCAGATTTGGGAAAACGGTTTAGTGGAAGGGACCTCATCCGGCCTTCGGCCACCTTCTCCACTGCGTGGAGAAGGAAATGTTGCTGGCAATGCAATCCACTTCGAGGTGCGGGAGGTGCTCGTCCCATGTCCTTCTTCACGCAGTGGAGAAGGTGCCCAACGGGCGGATGAGGTCCCTTGATGCTGCGCCTCGGTGTCATCATCGCGGTAATCACCTTCGCTCTCGACCAGCTGAGCAAGTGGTGGATACTCAAAATCGTCAACCTTGATGAGCGCGAGCCCATTCAGGTGACACCCTTCTTCGATCTCGCCATGGCGTGGAACAAGGGCGTCTCCTACTCGTGGTTCGCCACCGACATGCAGTGGATCCTCGCCGCAGTGATGCTCGCTATTGTCGCCGTTCTCGCCAACTGGCTGCGCAAAGCGACCGACCGCTGGACCGCCATTTCACTCGGCCTGATCATCGGCGGCGCACTTGGCAACGCGCTCGACCGATTGCTGCACGGTGCCGTCGCCGATTTTGTCCACCTCCACTGGGGCAACTGGAGCTGGTACATCTTTAACCTTGCAGACATTGCCATAGTTGCAGGGGCCATGGTTTTGGCGTATTTTTCCTTCACACGGCCCGAGAAAGCCTGAGGAAATTCAATGTTCAATGTCGTCAAAGCGCTCGTCTTGCTCGCTGTTGTAGCCACACTTTCCGGCTGCTCCACGACGGGACTGTTGGATGGCAAGGCCGGTGCAACACGCGCGGCGGCCGTTCCCGTGGGCAATGACCTCGCTCTGCCGCCCGATCTGGCCTTGCGCGCACCAGGTGCTACCACCGACGACTACGTGCCAAATGGCCGCGTGACAAATTCTGAAGACAGTCAGGTTGCAGCATTGGATGATAGCCTGGATGCTCCAGCAGTTCCCCGTGCCCGAGCCTCGGCACCAGCAGCACCGGCCCAGGACAATTACGCGAAGTATGGCATTTCGAAAACTAACCCCGATGGCACGCCAAAAACGCCGCAGCAGCTCAGCAATGAACTGAAGAAAGCCATCCTCGCCGAAAAGCGCCGCACCAATCCAGGCTACGGCACGATTCGCAACATCGGTTCGATTTTCACTGATGGCTGATTTGCGTTAGAAGGCGCAGATGCGAATAAAACGACTCTCCGAAGGCACCATTAACCGCATCGCGGCAGGCGAAGTCATTGAACGCCCGGCCAGCGTGGTGAAAGAGCTTGTCGAAAACGCCCTCGACGCGGGCTCCACTCAAATCGACGTGGTGTTCAGGGGCGGCGGCAAATCGCTGATCCGCATTTCAGATAATGGCTCGGGCATGTCAGCCGATGATTTGCCCTTGGCAATCGAACGCCACGCCACCTCAAAACTCTCTGACGAAACTCTGACGCAAATTGCAACACTGGGTTTTCGCGGCGAAGCCCTGCCCTCGATTGGTTCAGTCTCACGCCTCGCGATCATCACGCGCAATTCTGGTGACGCCCATCAACTCGCAGTCGAAGCAGGTCTCACATCGGAAGTTGGCCCAGCCTCGCGCAGCCAAGGCACCGATGTCGAAGTGCGGGATCTTTTCTTCGCAACCCCTGCCCGCCTCAAATTCCTCAAAACCGACCGCAGCGAAACCGCAGAAGCACTGGACGTGGTGCGCCGCCTCGCCCTTGCACATGAGGCCGTGGGTTTTTCCTTCGCAGACGAAGACCGCCGCTGGCTTGATGCACCATCAGGCGAAACCCGCGCGGCCCGCGTTTCACGCGTGGTCGGCAAAGAGTTTATCGAAAACGCAGTTGCCGTCGCGCACCGCAGCGATGATGTAATGATCGAAGGTTTCGCAGGCCTCCCCACCTATTCGCGCGCGCAAGGCACGCAGCAATTTGCTTTTGTGAATGGCAGGCCCGTGAAAGACAAGCTGATCGCTGGTGCCATTCGCGGTGCCTATGCTGACCTCATGCCGCGCGGGCGTTTCCCCGTTGTCGTGCTGTTCATCACCTGTGCGGCAGACCGCGTTGATGTCAACGTGCACCCCGCAAAAACCGAAGTGCGCTTTCGCGATTCGGGCTTCGTGCGCAGTCTCATTGTGTCAGCAATCAAGCGCGCACTCGAAACCCGCAGCGTCCAATCAAACTCTTCATTGAATGCTGAAGCCGCAACATCATTCCGCGCACAACAACGCTGGCAACCACCACCAGGATACGCCAGCGCCCCTGGCTTTGCAGAGGAGCGCCAAGCCGCCTTCACTATGCAAGCCCCACCAACAATGCGGCCCGCTGAAATTCATCAGCCTACGGATGTTCCGTCTACGGATCATCCACTAGGCGCAGCACGCGCACAAATTCACGGTAACTACATTGTGGCCCAAACCACACGCGGCTTGGTGCTCGTCGATCAACACGCCGCCCACGAACGCCTCGTCTATGAAAAGCTCAAACGCCAGCGCGAAACGTCAACCATCGCGCAGCAAGCCTTGCTCATCCCGCAAGTCGTTGAGCTTGATCCTGCAACAATCGCAACACTACTCTCTGTCGCTGATCTCCTCGCACAAGCAGGCCTCACCCTCGAAAGCTTTGGTGAAGGAGCTGTGCTGGTGCGCGAAGTACCAGCCGAACTCGGAAGCGATCACATCCCCGCCCTGCTCCGCGACATCGCTGATGACGCCACAGAACTCGGCCACATCAGCACCATCGATGAAAAGCTGAACCACGTGTTATCAACTTTCGCCTGTCACCACTCCGTGCGCTCAGGCCGCACCTTGCGCGAAGAAGAAATGAACGCGGTGCTCCGTGAAATGGAAATCACGCCAAACGCGGGCGAATGCAATCACGGAAGACCGACGTTTATTGAATTGTCATTGCAGGATATTGAGAAGCTGTTCGGCCGCAGGTAATAACAGGCAGCTAGGCCAAATAAATCACTGACTTCCGTCATCCTTGCGAAAGCAGGGATCCAGACTTTCACCAAGTGCCGAGCGGAAAGTCTTGATCCCTGCTTTCGCAGGAATGACGGACATTACTTTTTTTCGGGAAAGACATCTGGCGCAGGTATTGGCCGCTTCTTTCCTTCAGCCCAATCATCTAACCATTTATGGACCTGTTCTGAGCTGTGGCCAATTCCGCGCTGCATGCTCAAAATGCCTCTATTAATCTGTCGATGAATTTCGTCATCTGAAAGTCGAGGCACAATTTTACTGGGCATTGTCAACCCTTCCACTTCTCCCGCATCGTCACCAATTCTTCCGCCGCTGTTGGATGAACAGCGAGCGTCGCATCAAACTGCGCCTTGGTGGCACCACACGTTATCGCAATCCCCAACAGTTGCGCCATCTCGCCCGCATCCGGCCCAATAATGTGACAACCCAACACACGGTCACTGGCTTGATCAATAACCAGCTTCATGAACATCCGCTCATCACGGCCAGACAGCGTGTGCTTCATCGGCCTGAAACTCGTCTTGTAAATATCAACTGCACCCTTGGCGCGCGCTTGCGCTTCCGTCATCCCAACAGTGCCTATTTCTGGCTGTGAAAATACCGCCGTTGGCACCAGCGTGTGATCAACCACCACATCCTTGCCACCAAACACCGTATCAGCAAACGCATGCCCCTCGCGAATGGCCACAGGCGTCAGGTTCACACGATTGGTCACATCACCCACCGCATAAATTGAAGGCACCGAAGTTTGTGAGCGCGCATCAACCGGAATTGCCCCATGCGCATTGGGGTGAATGCCCACATGCTCAAGCCCAAGGCCCGCAACATTGGGAATGCGCCCCGTGGCAAACATCACTTGCCCCGCACCAAACGCAGTGTCATCGGTCAATGTCACACGCACGCCATCGCCGGAACGATCCAATCGCGCGACATCGGAATGCAGGCGAATATCAATGCCCTTCTTCTTCATTTCAGCCGCAACATGATTGCGCACTTCATCATCAAAGCCGCGCAGGATCTGATCACCGCGATAGATCAATACGGTCTCAACCCCGAGGCCATTGAAGATGCCCGCAAACTCTACCGCAATATATCCACCACCCACAATCACGATGCGGCGCGGCAGGCGCTCCAGATGAAACGCTTCATTCGAGGTGATCGCCAATTCTCGCCCCGGCAAATGATGCGGCACAAAAGGTGTTGCCCCCGTGGCGATCAAAATGATCCGTGCACTGATCTTGCGGCCCGACGCCAGTTGCACGGTATGTGGATCAACCAGAACAGCGCGCTCGTGAATCAGCTCCGCACCCGAAGCTTCAAGATTGCGGATATAGGCCTTGTTCAGCCGGTCAATTTCCTTGTCCTTGTTCTCAACCAACATGGACCAGTCAAACGATACCTTCTCAGACGTCCAGCCATAGCCAACAGCATCTTCAAAATCCTCGGCAAACTTCGAGGCGTAGACAAACAGCTTCTTCGGCACACAACCGCGGATCACACATGTGCCGCCGACGCGATATTCCTCGGCAACAGCAACCTTTGCTCCATGCTTGGCCGCAATCCGGCCAGCGCGCACGCCACCAGAGCCAGCCCCGATGACAAACAAGTCAAAATCGAAATTTGTCATTTCCGCTCAAACAATCTCACGCCATCTGCAGTGCCCATTAACACCAAATTGCAGATGCCGATGAACAGGCCATTATTGATCACGCCGGGAACATTGTTGAGCATGATGTCGAGACGATCAGGATCATTGATCACACCTCCCTCAGGCGAGCAATCCAGAATGATGTTGCCAGCATCAGTACGAAACGCCTTGTCATCCTTGCCGCTACGCACCACCATATTCACTTTCATGTTGTTGGCAAAAAAGGCGCGCTCGATCTTCCACGCAGTTGACGAAACGGCAATTGGCACCACTTCAACTGGTAGCGGAAACTTGCCGAGCTGCTCCACGCGCTTCGATTCATCCGCAATCACGATCATCCGCTTCGATGAAGTCGCCACCATTTTTTCAATCAACAGTGCACCACCGCCACCCTTGATCAAGCGGAGCTGCGGGTCAAATTCGTCAGCACCATCAACGGTCAAATCAATGAACGGCGCGTCCTGGAGTTGCTTCAGCGGCAAGCCCAAACGTTTTGCCTGATCAGCTGTGGCTTGCGAAGTGGCCACACAGGAAATCTGCATGCCCCCCTTCACAAGTGCGGCAAGTCCATCAACAAAATGCTTGGCCGTCGAACCAGTACCAAGTCCGATTGTCATGCCTGAAGTCACATAGTCGAGTGCGGCGGTTGCTGCGGCTTTCTTCTTTTCGTCAGCCGTCATTGCATCCCCAATCCGCCCATCAACATGTATTTCACTTCGAGATATTCTTCCATGCCATGCGCGGATCCTTCGCGGCCAAGACCGGATTCTTTCACACCGCCAAAGGGTGTTTCTGCCGTCGCTATCAGGCCTTCATTGACGCCGATCATGCCATATTCCAGCGCTTCACCCACCCGCCAGATGCGACCGATGTCGCGCGCATAGAAATAGCTGGCCAAGCCAAACTCGGTGGCATTGGCAAGGTCAATCACCTCTTGCTCTGTCTTGAATTTGAACAGCGGTGCCACCGGCCCAAATGTCTCTTCACGCGCCACCGCCATATCCGAAGTTACTCCGGTAATGATTGTCGGTTCAAAGAAATTACCACCCATCGATTTGCCGCCCGTCGTCACCTTGCCACCCTTGGCCTTGGCGTCAGCAATATGTTCTTCGACTTTCGCAACGGCAGCCTTGTTGATCAACGGACCAGTGGTGATGCCGTCTTCTGTGCCATTGCCGACTTTCAGCTTCTTCACGGCAACCGCAAGTTTTTCGGCAAACGCATCATAGACAGCTTCCTGCACATAGATGCGATTGGCGCACACGCACGTCTGGCCATTGTTGCGATACTTGGAAGCAATTGCACCAACCACAGCGGCATCTAGATCAGCATCATCAAACACGATGAACGGCGCATTGCCGCCAAGTTCAAGACCAAGCTTCTTGATCGTCGGCGCGCATTGCGACATCAGCAAACGGCCAATCTCGGTTGAACCCGTAAACGTCAGTCCACGGACGATTGTGCTCGAGCACATCTCTGCACCAATCTCACGTGCCGAACCCGTGACAACAGAAAACACACCAGCCGGAATGCCTGCCCGCTCACCAAGCTCTGCCATCGCCAGTGCCGACAATGGTGTTTCGCTCGCAGGCTTCAAAACCATCGCGCAACCAGCAGCAAGCGCAGCACCAGCCTTGCGGGTGATCATCGCATTGGGGAAGTTCCACGGCGTGATTGCAGCCACAACACCAATGGGCTGCTTGATCACCACGGCACGACCATTGGGAAACGGCACCGGAATGGTTTCACCATAAACCCGGCGGCCTTCTTCAGCGAACCATTCAATGAAGCTTGCACCATAGCCAATTTCGCCCCGTGACTCGGTGAGGGGCTTGCCCTGCTCGGCTGTCAGGATCTGTGCCAGATCTTCCTGGTTTTCCATCATCAGCGCATACCACTTGCGCAAGATGCCAGCGCGATCCTTGGCCGTGCGCTTGGCCCACAGCTTCTGCGCAACTTGTGCAGCTGCAATGGCGTCGCGCGTTTCCTTGCCACCGAGCTTCGGCACGCTGGCAATTACCCGCTCATCAACCGGATTGGTGATGTCGATCTTGTCCTTGCCCGAAACCCATTTGCCATTGATGTAGCACTGCTCCTTGAGCAGCGATTGGTCCTTCAAGATATCCTTGAGAGCGCGCGATTTCTGGATGTCCATGATAAGTGATCCTTGCTGAATGCCGTTGCCTGTAGCATAGCATATCGCATCCGACAAACCAGCCAGACAGCGTCACATTCCCATGCCAGAATTCCCAAAAAATCGCGTCCTAGTTTTTGACCTCGACGGCACATTGGTCGACACCGCGCCCGACCTGATGCACGCCACCAATCATGTGCTCGCCACCCTGAAGCGCCGCGCCATCACAATGGACGAAGTGCGCAGCTTCGTCGGCCATGGCGCAAAGGCCTTGATCGCCAGGGGCTGCGAAGCAACCGGCGATCCCGTCGAACCACGCGCCATCGAAACGCTCTATCAGGAATTCATCATCTACTACGCCGCCAATATTGCAGTGAGCAGCAGGCCGTTTCCCGGGCTCGTCAATTTCCTCAACCACGCGCGCGCGCAAAACGTGAAGCTTGCCGTGTGCACCAACAAGCTTGAAAGCCTGTCGATCCGCCTGCTCGATGCACTCGGTCTTTCACATCACTTCGGCGCCGTCGTCGGCCCCGATACAATTGGAGTGGCCAAGCCCGATCCCCGCCCCTTCCACGAAGCCGTCAAGCGCTTGGGCGTATTGACACCTCACGCCATCATGATCGGCGACAGCGAAACCGATATTCTCACCGCCCGCAATGCAGGAGCACCCGTCATCGCGGTCCCCTTCGGCTACACGGCCAATCCTGTGGAAAGTTACAACCCAGATCTTCTCGTCACGCATTATGATGACATGTGGGAAGCGGTAGAGCGGCTGTGGGCAGCGGATAGATAAAGGGCTATTGGCTTTCCCCTCCCTGCAAGGGAGGGGTCAGGGGTGGGTGCCAGCCAAAAGTCGCACCCCGAAATTTTTTCTTCGAGCTCCGACGGAATCTCTCCTCCCAAACGTCTTCTCTCCAAAGGGAGAAAACAAAAATGAGGACAAACACCAATTCAACAACTCTGCGCGCAAGGGAACTCCGGCAAACCGCTAATCCGGCTGAGCAATGCTTATGGCATGTACTCAAAGGAAAACGTCTCGGCGGATACAAATTCACAAGACAATTTCCAATAGGCCCCTACTTCGCAGACTTCGCATGCAGATCACATTGGCTGCTTATCGAAGTCGATGGTTCCCAACATTTCCAAAGTGACTACGACGAAGCCCGCGATGCCTTTCTTTTGAATGAAGGTTATTCCGTGTTGCGCGTTCCAAGCGGATGCGTTTTACGAGACCGAGAAGCAGTGTGCGATGCAATCCTCGCCGCCATTGAAGGCCGCATGGAAGACTTCGTTGAGGCGTCTGATTTGCGATTTCACAAGAGTTGCGCGACACCCCGCCGCATCACGCGGTTCAGAACTTTTCAGGCGAACGTCATCGCGCGCGACAGGCACCCACCCCTGACCTCTCCCTTGCAGGGAGGGGAAAACTAGCACGCGCTCAATACTTCCCGAAAAACGCCGCCACATCCTCAAGCACATCTGGCTCACCGCGCAATGGCTTGGCCAGCGCGAGCATGATGCGCACATGCGAAACATCCGGATAAGTCTTCAGCGTCACATCACCACCAACCTCGCGCAGTGCCTTCTCCAGCGCATGTGGATTGCGCAGACGCACCGTCGTATCTGCCTCACCATGTAAAATCAGAAACGCTGGCGCATCGGCGCGCGCGTGATGAATGGGTTGGGTGTCACGCAACGCATCATCAACCAAATGCCCAAAAGCAGCGCGGGTTGATTTGGTATCAAGTGGTAGAAAATCAAACGGCCCGGCCAGTGTTGCAACCGCCTTGATGGATTTTTCATCCACGCCAGCCGCCTCTAAGAACTCCCGCTTCAACACAGCCTGTGCCAGATTATAGGCTCCAGCCGAATGCCCCACCAAATACATGCGCGAAATATCTGCATCATATTTCGCACCATCGCGCTGGGCTGCAGCCATGGCACTCGCAACATCCTGAACAAATGCCGGATAAACATGTTGCGGCCCCAAGCGATAGTCCGGCACCACAACAACATACCCCTTCGCCGCAAAGGCGCGCGCGGCAAATTCATAAGGCCCCTTGTCGCCACTCGCCCACGAACCGCCATAGACAAACACCAGCAAGGGAAGCCGTGCTCTCCCCTCAGGCCGATACACATCATAACGTTGGCGCGCATCCGCTCCATACGCAACATCATGTGCCACCCGCACAACTCCGCCATCTTTTGGCACCAGCGCATTAAAGGCCTGAAGCGCAGCGAAGTGATACGTCAGCCCGCCAGCAATCAGCAGCAAACCAATCAACAATAGAAACTTGCTCATGAACCGTGCTACGTGCCTCGCAATCATTCTGGAGCTTGGCATCGCACATGTCTGTTGAAAAATCACTTACACAATTTCCATTCAATCTCTCGGCCGAAGATCTCGCCTGGGTCACCAAAACTCGCGACGCAATGTCAACCGCACAGAAAATCCGCCAGCTCTTCGTCCATATCGCATTCGGCCACAATACTGATGAGTTGATAGCAGCAGCTCCGGCTGGCTTCATGCCCGTCGAAAACTCTGATCTGAAAAAAACATGGGAGACATCGCACAGCTTACTCAGCCGCAGCGAAATCCCGCCCTTCCTTGCTCAAGACCTTGAGGGCGGTGGCAATCATCGCGGCCCACTCACCCACATGCCAAACCAGCTCGCCTTCGCCGCAACGTCGGACATGAAAGTCTGCGAGGCAGCGCTCGAGGTGATGGCGCGCGAAGCCTCAGCCCTCGGCTATAACTTGTCCTTCACACCTTGCATCGATATCAACGCCGACATGCACAGCGCCATCGTTGGCACGCGCTCCTATGGCAGCAACATCGACAACATCGCCAAACACGCCAAGCTCCACGTTGAAGTCCTCCGCCGCAATGGCATCGCAACCGCTGCAAAACATTGGCCCGGAGAAGGCTACGACGCGCGCGACCAGCATCTCGTCACCACGATCAATCCGCTTACAATGGACCAGTGGATGCAAAGCTTCGGCAAGCTCTATTCCAGCCTGATCAAGGGCGGGCTTCTCTCAGTTATGTCCGCGCATATCGCCTTGCCCGCATACGCTGCACAGCATGGTGTGCCCGAGGGTCTTTCGCGTTATCAACCCGCAACGCTCTCACATCTCCTCAATCAAAAACTTCTGCGCGAGGAAATGGGCTTCAACGGCCTCATCGTTTCTGACGCAACACCCATGGCAGGCCTAACCGCTGTATCATCGCGCGCTGAACACGTGCCACAAGTCATCGCATCGGGCTGCGACATTTTCCTGTTCGCAACCAACGTGCAGCAGGACATCACCTTCATGGAGCAAGGCCTGCGCAATGGCGTGCTCACCGAGCAACGTCTCGAAGATGCAGTAACGCGCATTCTCGGCATGAAAGCAGCACTTCGTCTTCACAAAAAATCGATCGGCGAAAGACTGAAGCCACTCGAAGAACTTCGCGAAATGGCTGCCAACCCCACCCATGCCGCAGCCTCCCAAGCAGTGGCGGATAAATCGGTAACTCTCGTCAAGGACACGAAAAATCTGCTGCCGCTCAATCCTGCAAAGCACAAACGCATCACCTGGATTGGCAAACCTTCCCCAGGCTTTCTCCCCGGCATGCCTGAAACACACATGCAAGCATTGCGCGATGGGCTGACCGCGCGCGGATTCGTCGTCTCCGATTTCGATGGCCAGAACCCGCCTACACCGGGCAACACCGATTGCCTGCTCTACGTCTTGCCAACTGAATCTTCCCTCGGCAAATCCCGCATCTACCTCGACTGGCTCAAGGAACAGCCCGGCATGATGAACATCATGAGCCGCTATTGGAACGATATCCCGACAGCGATGATTTCTTTCGGCCATCCCTATTATCTCTACGATGCACCGCGCGTGCCCTGCTACATCAACACCTATTCCAGCACAGCAGAAAGCCAGCGCGCCGTGGTCGAACGCCTCATCGGTAACGCACCCTTCGAGGGTGTGTCTCCGATGGATCCATTCAACGGCGCACCCGACTCACGTTATTGACAAGCAAAAATGCTACCGCCATAGCCTCACACTCCTCGGGAGATTAGCTCAGTTGGTAGAGCACTACGTTCACATCGTAGGGGTCGCTGGTTCGAGTCCAGTATCTCCCACCACTTACCTTGCTAAGACAATGATATCGCGAACCTCACTGTCAGCGAGTGTGATCTGGCCGTTGACTTCCGCAGCTGAAGTTTGAACAAACTTCAACTTCGCCATTTCGCCATCACTACATGCCATCTCGATTTTCTTCTGCTTCGACTGCGGCGTCACATCAACACCCGCACAAAAAACACCACCCGCATTGTACTCATAGCCCTCCTGCGAAAGCCAAACGACCGCGGCATTATCCTCAATCGGACCTGTGGCTTCTGCCACTGGTCGCTCAACGACTGAAGGATCAACTGGTGTCTCAGGCGCAGCTGTTTGCACTTCTTTCGAAAGTGCCATCGAATCTGGTGAACTCTTGGCCACAACAACCGGCGTTGGAACTGACCGTTCCGCAGAAGCGATTTTCTGCGCTTCCGTCGTTGGCAACTTCTGTACAGTGATAATGTCATCATCGGCCGCAAGGCCAACGCCAGAAGCCTGCTTCTCCAGTGTGCCATTCACGGACGATGCACAGCCGGTAAGAACAACCGATAAAAAAAGTAGCCTCAGAAACATTGAACCCATTTCTTGCAATGTCAGTTTAATCCACCCGATGACTGTCACATTAACAGGGAACTGTGTTATGGTGAAGCTTCGAACATCATCATGGTTTCAGCGTACTACCGGAAATTGAGAAATGAAAATCGACGACCTTGACTATGCTGGCGAATTTGATGCGGCGATGCGGCGAGGCCCCCCGCGCGGCACAATCATCAGCCTGTTCATTTTCGCGCTGTTTTTCGGCAGCATGGCCGCGTGGGCAAACTGGGCCAAGCTCGATGAAGTGACGCGTGGCGAAGGCAAGTTCATTCCTTCAAGCAAAACCCAGCTGGTGCAAAGCCTCGAAGGCGGCATCATCAAGGAACTGCTGTTTCGTGCAGGGGATCCAGTCAAAAAAGGCGATATTCTGCTTCGCATTGACGATACAAATTTTTCGTCCAACCAGGGCGAACTCCGCGCCAAACAGATTGCACTCGAAGCACAGACCACTCGCCTCAAACACGAAGCCACGGGAGATTTGAAAAAATCCCCTTCCTTCAAAAAGGATATTTTCAAAGGTGCTGAAGATGTGATCGCCAATGAACTGTCACTCTACAAATCGCGCCTCACCAGCCTCACGACACAAGTCGAAATCCTCAACGCCAGGCTTGACCAGCGCCAGCGCGAACTCGCGGAGTCTGATGCAGCGCTCGCCCGCTTCAGGGACAGTTTGCGGCTCGCCAATGAGGAGCTCAAGATAAAAAAGCCGATGGCGGATCGCGGCATCGTATCAAAGACTGACATCATCGCACTTCGTCGCCAGATTGCCGACAGCGAAGGCCAGATCGCCATCCAAAAGGAAACCCGCCCAAAGATCGAAGCCTCTGTGCGCGAAGCCAAGGCTTCCATCCGCGAGCAGGAGCAAAAATTTCGTCAGGAAGCCAGCGGCCAACTCACCACACAGGAGGCTGAACTCGCCGTTGTGAATGAAACCATGCGCGGTGCCACGGACCGCGTCACGCGTGCCGACATTCGCTCACCCGTCGATGGAATCATCAACAAGGTAAACAACAACACAATTGGCGGTGTGGTGCAGGCAGGCCAGATCCTGATGGAAATCGTACCGCAGGATGCTTCACTTTTTGTCGAAGTGAAGATCCGCCCGAGCGACATTGCTTTCGTATCTCCCAAGCAATTGGCACTTGTTAAGATCACGGCTTACGATTTTTCTATCTATGGCGGGCTAGATGGCGAGGTCGAACTGATCTCGGCCGACAGCGTGTTCGACGAGAATACGAAAGAAAATTTTTACCTTGTAACCGTCAGAACGCTAGCCAATCGCTTAAAGAGGGGCAAAGAGGATTTGCCTATCATCCCCGGAATGGTCGCGTCTGTCGACATTCTTACGGGGAAAAAAAGTGTGCTGGAATACCTGCTCAAGCCAATCAACAAAGCCAAGTCAGAGGCTCTCACCGAGCGTTGAGTTCAAGTTACGCTCAGACAATGGTGCCTGACTTGTCGTCATTGCCATTGTCATAGAGGATCGAGATTGTGTTGGCGCCATCCGCAAACCCGTTGAACATTTCGAGTGCCGTATCAACGCTGGCATCCGTGGTAAACAATTCCGAGAGATCTATCACATCGCTGCTGGATGACGTTCCCACCAGGAAACTGCTAATCACATCCGTGTCGCCTAGAGCCGTGGCATCAAACAACACCTCGTCCGGCGCATTTTCAACCGACGGGTTGATGATGTCACTGCCATCATCAGGCACCCCGCTGGTGGTCAGCACACTGGCCACCTCATCCGTTGCAGCCTTCATCGTCAATGTCGGCATTTCGTCGGTCACGGTCGTAGAAACCGCATCCGTCGCAACATCACCGGACAACGTCATGGCACCGAAACTGTAGTTCACAGTCCAGCTTTTCGTAATTTGACCAAAGGCAAAAACAATTGGTCCTCCGGAAGGCATGTTGATCGTGTCCCTTAGCTCCAGCCAAAGCCCAGCTTGCGCCACATCGCCGTATCCCAAAAGATCACGGATGGCGAAAGCCGATCCAACACTGCCCTCATTGACGTTGAAGTTGTTACCGCTTGAACCAAGTGCCAGAGGTGCTGCCACCTCTCCAGCCGCGGTCTCATCAGAATTGATGCCGGGGGCTGATCCCGCCGCCGTGTCACCATCAGCTGCCGGCAGGGTTACGCCATTTGCCTGCAAGCTGGCACCCAGCGAAGCCGCCGGAATTTCAAGATTGCCGATCACGATGCTCGGCAGTTGCGAGATGCCATTCTTTACAACAATGAGAGAGCCGTCATCCTGTTGGATAACCAGATCTTTTCCGCTGACGAGAATGGCAGAAACGCTGCGATCATCTGCAATGCCAACTTTCAAATCCTTGGACGCGTTGACCGTGCTCACGACTTTCGATGCGTCGATTTCCGCAATCTTGCTGATTGTAAATGCACCCACCGTCCGTGCAGGGTTAGGCGTCTGTTCGATAAGCTTTTGCGCGAGATCAAATCGTTGCGACTGATCCTGGGTTTCATGCCCCGCTTGATGACCTGCGTGATCGTTTGAATTGCCGCCGGAAACATCCACACGTTCAACCATTGCCACAACTCCCAGATCGCTGCCAATCGCGTTAACCTTTCGGTAATCATAGGTCGGCTGGTTTTGAACCAATATCGGTCTAAAGTTGATCCTTGGAAATATCGCCCCTATAGCTATATACTATATTATATGCTAAGCTGGTTTTTGCGAGATGTGAGCTATTTGTGACGGCAATTCTGTCTCAGGGTGAGTCCGCACCTACATAACATGATATGCAGGAGATTGAAGTTTGGCACCACCTTCACCCCTTCTAATTCACCAGGCCGGGCGCGCTTTGCACTCTCACATGCGCATCTTGCAACGCAAGGGAAAGCGCATCGCAATCAAGTTGGAAGACGTGTTCTGGTCACAGCTTACGGATTTTGCCGCAGAAGACAAAACCACTGTCAGCCAGCTGGTGTTTGCGATCGTTGATCAACTCACCGCAGACAGCAACATGACGGCAGGTTTGCGCTGCTATTGCATGGAGCGGTCTCGAAAGCTGGCAAGCATTCAACGCATCAGCTCGGTAGGCTTTGACATGATGGCGATGATCGCCGCCTGTCCTTCGCCTGTCGTTGTACTTACTCCGGCACGCAAAGTCACTGCAATCAATCCGGCATTTTCAACCATGATGCAGGAGCAGCGCGGTGAACAGCAAAAGGGCGAAGCACTGCACATCACGTTTGCTGATCCCATTCGCGCCATCCAGCAACGCCTGATCAACGATCCCTTGAACATCTCGGTGATCCAGGTGGGCTTTATCACCGGCACAGTCGCGCGCTACTACAACGCGCGCTTTGCACTTGCGGATCGTAGCAAGGGCTTTGAGTCACTTGTCATTCTTTTCGTGCAAACCGGAAAGTGATCAGCTGTTGCCGCCAGTTTGTTTGCGCAACGCTTCCATAACTTGTGCCTTTGGCCCGTCAGCTGCAACCTTGTTGCCCGCAACAATGATCAGTCGATCGACAATATCAAGCATCGAAAAACGGTGCGTGGACACAATGATCGTCTGATCCGGTCGCAACGCCTTGCGCAACTGTTCAATCAACACGCGCTCACTCGCCATATCCATCGCACTTGATGGTTCATCCATGAAGATGATTTGCGGATCGCCAACCAGCACGCGCGCAAGTGCCACGGCCTGTCGTTGCCCACCTGATAAAGCCTGACCGCGCTCACCAACAGGCATGTCGTATCCCGCTGGATGCCGCCGCACAAAATCATCAACTCCTGCCAGTGCAGCCGCACGCAACATTTCTTCGTCTGATGCATTCTGCTTACCCATCAGAATGTTGCTGCGCACCGTGCCATAAAACAGTTCCGCTTCCTGACCAAGAAGGCCAATCACGCGGCGCACTTCATGCGGATGGTATTGCCGCATATCAACACCGTTGAGCAAAATCGCACCTTGCTGCGGTTCGTAAAGCTTGGTCAAAAGTCGACCAACCGTGGTCTTGCCACTGCCGATCTTGCCGATGATTCCGACCTTCTCACCAGGTTGGATGCGCAAGTTGAACCCTTTGAGAATGGGCACACCCTTCTCTCCATAGGCAAACCCGACATCCTGAAACTCGATGGTGCAGTTTGAAATGGGCTGCGTGATGAACGCCTTGCCGTCAGGCCGCTCACTTGGCATTTCCATGATCTTTTCAAGATGCCTGAGTGATGCCAGCGATTGTTGCGAACGCGCCAGAACCATGGCGAAATTGCCAAGTGGTGCAATGGCACGGCTCGCCAGCATGACAGTCGCAATGATCGCACCAGTCGAAAGTTTGCCTTCCTGAAACAGGTATGCCCCAACAACAACCATGGCAACCGTCGAAAGCTGTTGCACGAGCGAGGTAAAATTGGCGAGTGCCGCATTGATCTGCCTCACCTTCTCGACAGTGCGAGACGTCGTACCAACCAGCCCTTCCCACTTCCGTTGCAAAAATCCTTCAGCACGCACCGCCTTCAAGGTTTCCAGTGATGCGATCGTTTCAATCAACAACGAATGGCGCTGTGCCGTTTCAACAGCATTTTTTTCCGCCGCTGTGCGCAAGGGAATCTGAAAAATCAACCCGGCAACAATCATCAGAACCGCAGCTGCAATCGCCACATAAACAATGGGGCCGCCAATCATGTAGATCACAAACAGGAATACAAAAAAGAAGATCATGTCCGTGAAAGTCGCGATGGTGCTTGAGGTGAAAAATTCGCGCACCGAGTCAAATTCTTTCAGGTGACTGGCAAAGCTTCCCGTTGTCGGTGGCTTGCTACCCATCTGGATTGACAACACATGCGAATAGATGCGGCTCGCCAGCAACACATCCGCACGCCGCCCAGCTGAATCAATCAACCAGCTGCGCAAGGTCTTGATGACGAGATCAAACACCAACGCAACACCCATGCCGATGGCCAGAACCCAAAGTGTGGGGATCGCCTTGTTCGGCAACACGCGGTCATAAACATTCATCGTGAACAGCGGACTGGCAATCGCAATCAGGTTGATCATCACAGCCGCAAGGATGACCAGCAGGTAGCTCTTCCACAGCATGCGAATGGCCGACCAGAACCAGTGCCCGCGATACATTTCACTCGACGAAGTATCGATCACTGTGCGATCCGCCACAGGCTTGGCCACGATCACCTGCCCGATTGAAGCCGATTTCAATTCAGCTTGGTTGACCTCAACCTTGCTACTGGTCATCGGGTCAAAGATCGTGAAGCTCTTCTTGTTTTGCTTCAACAGGATGACCGCATCACCACCCTGCAACAGCGCAATTGCCGGAAACAGAAACTCCGGCACCTTGTCGATCGCACGGTTGATCAACCGCGATTCATAGCCAACCCGATTGAGTGCACTCACCATCATCGGCGGGGTGAAACGTCCATCAGTAAGCGGCAGTCCGGCAGCCAGTGCCGCAATTGAAATGGGCTGGTCGCGCAGCGCAATGAAAGCGACCAGAACCTCAGCCAGAAAATCATGTTCGCCAGCGAGCGGAGAGGATGCCGTTGCGACGCCGTTAATTGGCTCTTCGGTCGCCGGCAAAACGTGTGGCGCAACAGGTGGGCGCTCAGGCGCAAGCCTGCTTTGTGGTTCTACGCTTTTTTTCTTTAATCCAAACATGTCCCGCAAGCCCTATCGAGTTCGACCATTAACACGAAAACAATGGGCTATCACTTTCGAAAAACATGAGAGCTCAATCGAGCGGACTTGGTGGATCAACCGGACCAAGCGAATCATAGGACGGCGTATCGGGCGAACCTTCCTGCACGCGCGCGTAAGGCTTGGCCTGCTTTGCCGCACTGACACCAATTGAACGCAACAAAGTGCCCGTGGCTGCCAGCAAGCGATACTCGGCAAACTTCACCGCAGCCGTTGAGGTGACAATCGCAACCTTCACTTCAAAGCGCGTGTTTTCTGTATCAAGCAAATCCAGAAGCGAGCGCTCGCCAACGCTGAACTGTTCCTTGTAGGTCGCTGCCAACTGATTATCGGCTGAAAGCTGACGCAGCAATTTGCTCAGGCGGCGTTGTTGTTCGGTGCGACGATCCCACGACTGGCGCACCCCCTCATCAACTTCGCGGCGCAATTTCGCAAGGCGGCTATGTGCTTCACCGACGTGCCGAATTTGCTCTTGCGTGTTGGCTTGGTCAATGCCGCCATTATAAAGGTTCCAGTTCAGCACCAGATTACCCTGCATATCGCGATCCGAGCCGCGAATGCCGCCCACATCCTGGCCCGCACTGGCCCGTCCCTCGAGCGAGACTCGTGGTGAAAATTTCGATTCCGCTCCCTTCACCAAGGCGGACGCGGCATCAATATCAGCCGATGCATAAAGCAAAGTCGGATGGCCTTTGCGCGCCAGCGACAATGCACCGTTCAAAGACTTCGGCAATTTGCCACCGATGTTGATCGGCTGCGTGGCACCGCGCAACGGCGATCCCACCAGCCGAATGAACGCCGCCTGCGACGCTTTCAAATCTTCCTGGAACTCAATCACGCGTGCTTCGGAGGCATAAACCCGCTCTTGCGCCTGGTGGCGATCCGCAACGCTCAGCGCACCACCATCACTGACTTCAGAAATCTCACTGAGGATGCGGCGATTGGCTTGCACATTGGCGCGTGCCAGTTCGATCAATTTGTTGAGACGCGCCGTCTCGATATATTCACGGATGACGGCAAGCGCGATAAACTCCGAACGCTCACGAATGCGCAACGATGCGCTGTCTACCCGTGCCGCCTGGTATTCAACTTCGGCTTCGCTGCCCTTGCCATCAAAAAGTGTCTGGCGCACAACAACACTGGCTTCACGACGCAAGAACAATTTGTCATCGTCACCAACGCTGCGCGTTGAACGGTTGGAGCGGTTCTCGGTGCCAACCCGGCTTTCCAGATCCACGCGCGGACGAAACAATCCACGCCCCTGCTCAAGTTCAAACTCGATTGCCTCGCGGCTCAAAATGGCTTCAGTGATTTCGGGATTGGAGCGAACAGCCTTGGCAACCGCTTCTTTCATCGAAGCCGCAAGTGCGGTCACAGACGAACCAAACGAAAGAGCGCTTAGCGCGGCAACCAATACAAAAAACTTGCCAGCAGGCATCAGTCGTTCCGTCCCAAATTCAAACCCCGCCCCCGATTCAGTCATATCCGTTCCAGCAAAGAAAAAGAAGGGCCTTTAGGCTTATTTAATAAGTCCGGTAAATAGATTCTGACCCGCTTCAAGTCGATAAAAATCCAGCAATTACAATATTTTAACTATCAGAGAAATCAAAAACCGACGCAACATGCCAGAAGTTGCGTCGGAAAATAATGCTATCAAAATGGCGAAGGGTCACCAGTTGGAGCGCTCCCATCATAAAGAATTGTAACAGGGTTGGCGGCTTGAACCCCAGCCGCTGAGCTTGTATCGACGGTGACCAAGCTGACAAAGTTTGCACCTCCAACATTCCCGTTGACGTCAACACTCAAAACACCCGTCACAGTGTTGTATTGAACAAACTGTCCAATTGTCGCCGCAGTCTCGTCAACCAACAAGGCCGTGAGATCGATCAGGTCGTTGCCGTCACCATAGTCGGCAATCAAGTCACCTGCATCACCAATGTCAGAATAGACGAATGTATCATTGCCACCTCCTCCATAAAGTACGTCGTTACCGGCACCACCAGATATTCTGTCATCGGCAGATTGCCCGAAGACGTTGTCATTGCCAGAACCCGCCAAGATAATGTCATTCTGACCTTGAGCAAATATCACATCATCACCTGTTGCCGCAGCGCCACTAATTGTATTGGAGGCATTGGTTCCAGTAATGATGCTGAATGTCTCGATGAAGGACACTGAACCCTGTGTCACTTGGACACCAACTTCGTAGATACGATCATCATTCAAGTTGCTTGCAGAAATAACACCCGTCGCACTGACGTTTATGTCATTTATGTAACTTCCTGGTCCTGAATTGGGTGCTCCGGCACCCGTTGAAAGCACGGTCGCTGTTAGACTCGACCGCGCGTAAGTGTAAGCACCACCGCCATCTGGATCAATCACCGACATTTGACCAAAGGCCCCATTTGGTAAGCTATTTCCGGGTTGGCCAGTATAAGTGAAGATCAAGTCGGCAGCCGCATCATTCACCGGAGTGATATCCATCGACGCTGTCGATGAAGATGATGCCGTACCATCTGTTGCTGTGTAGTTGAAGGTCACACCAGTGTCGTCATTCAACGCTGGTGTATAACTCCACGTTCCATTGCCATTGTTGACCAACGATCCAGCACCAGCCGCAATTGAAAGTGACGTAATCGAAAGCAACGGTCCATCAGGATCAGTAACGCCAGTGAGCAACTGGGCAGAAGTGATCACCCGCACGCCACTGTCTTCCGCAATCGCTGCCAGCACCACCGGCGAAGCAATAGGGGGTTCATCAGCAACAGGCGTAACAGCGAAGGTGAACGGGCTCACTGTCGGCGTTGTGCCATCAGTGTTGTCATCATCAACACTGACATCGAAACCAGCTGACAGTGTGTTTGTGCCATTATGCACAAACCGTACCAACCCGGCAGCAAGGTCTGTGCCCGAGATAACCAATGGAAGAGCAGCAGGAATGCCATTGAACAACAACTGGCCATTCACCGGATTGCTCAACGTAAACTCAATGCTGTCTGCCTCGTCATCGACGTCGGTAAAGCCGAGATCGGCAGCATCAAGCGTATAGCTTGAGCCTTCCGAAATTGTAGGTGAAGGACCAAGCACCATCACAGGCGCATCATTTTGGCCGGTAATCTCAACCCTTATGGTTTCGGTATCCGTTCCATCGAACGAGGTAACGGTGAGTTCATCAAACAAAGGTGCAGTCAAGAGGTCCATGTCCTGGACATCCTCATTGAAGTTATCCAGCTCATAAGACCACGCACCGGTCGCGGCGTTGAACGCAAACGTACCATAGAGGCCAACCAAGCTGGCAGGCGTTGGCGTTCGGAAAGTCGCTTGTCCTGCATCTGCATCAACAACTGAAAGCGTTCCAGAAGCTGTCGGGTTCGGATTCAAAGCATTGTTGACACCACCCGCTTCAACGACAGAATAGTCGCCACCATCCACCGGAGATATCGTCGCACCGTCATTGGTTCCCGTCACGATGATCGTCAGAACTGCCGTGTCGGTATCGGTGCCATCTGACACCTGATACTCAAGCGTCACCGTCTCGGTCACACCTGTTGCCAGATGATTGTAGGCGGCAACTGCTGGATCGAAGCTGTAAGCGCCGTTTGACCCGAAGGTCAGACCCGCTGGCAAAGCCGTGATCGCACTGAAGCTCAGAACCGCGCCATCATCCAGATCGGTCGCAACAACCGAGCCCGTGATCACCGCTCCACCTTCCGTCGCCTCTATCGTCTTGGCCTCCGCCACAGGACCGTCATTGGTTCCCGTCACGATGATCGTCAGAACTGCCGTGTCGGTATCGGTGCCATCTGACACCTGATACTCAAGCGTCACCGTCTCGGTCACACCTGTTGCCAGATGATTGTAGGCGGCAACTGCTGGATCGAAGCTGTAAGCGCCGTTTGACCCGAAGGTCAGACCCGCTGGCAAAGCCGTGATCGCACTGAAGCTCAGAACCGCGCCATCATCCAGATCGGTCGCAACAACCGAGCCCGTGATCACCGCTCCACCTTCCGTCGCCTCTATCGTCTTGGCCTCCGCCACAGGACCGTCATTGGTTCCCGTCACGATGATCGTCAGAACTGCCGTGTCGGTATCGGTGCCATCTGACACCTGATACTCAAGCGTCACCGTCTCGGTCACACCTGTTGCCAGATGATTGTAGGCGGCAACTGCTGGATCGAAGCTGTAAGCGCCGTTTGACCCGAAGGTCAGACCCGCTGGCAAAGCCGTGATCGCACTGAAGCTCAGAACCGCGCCATCATCCAGATCGGTCGCAACAACCGAGCCCGTGATCACCGCTCCACCTTCCGTCGCCTCTATCGTCTTGGCCTCCGCCACAGGACCGTCATTGGTTCCCGTCACGATGATCGTCAGAACTGCCGTGTCGGTATCGGTGCCATCTGACACCTGATACTCAAGCGTCACCGTCTCGGTCACACCTGTTGCCAGATGATTGTAGGCGGCAACTGCTGGATCGAAGCTGTAAGCGCCGTTTGACCCGAAGGTCAGACCCGCTGGCAAAGCCGTGATCGCACTGAAGCTCAGAACCGCGCCATCATCCAGATCGGTCGCAACAACCGAGCCCGTGATCACCGCTCCACCTTCCGTCGCCTCTATCGTCTTGGCCTCCGCCACAGGACCGTCATTGGTTCCCGTCACGATGATCGTCAGAACTGCCGTGTCGGTATCGGTGCCATCTGACACCTGATACTCAAGCGTCACCGTCTCGGTCACACCTGTTGCCAGATGATTGTAGGCGGCAACTGCTGGATCGAAGCTGTAAGCGCCGTTTGACCCGAAGGTCAGACCCGCTGGCAAAGCCGTGATCGCACTGAAGCTCAGAACCGCGCCATCATCCAGATCGGTCGCAACAACCGAGCCCGTGATCACCGCTCCACCTTCCGTCGCCTCTATCGTCTTGGCCTCCGCCACAGGACCGTCATTCGTGCCCGTCACGATGATCGTCAATGTTGAGGAAGCACTTGCTCCAAACTCGTCTTTTACCACATAGGTGACAGTAACGCTTTCGCTGGCTCCTGCTGCGATGTGCTGATAGGCAGCGTTGCTGGCATCGAGACTATATGAGCCATCAGGATTAAGAATGAATCCAGCAGGAACAGCTGACAATGCGGGTAGACTGTATTTGCGCACAGCTCCCATGTCTGGATCAGAGTCATTGCTGGCAACATTGCCGATAATCAGAGTATCTTCAAACCCAGAATTTGTATCAGCAACCGCCACAGGCGCATCATTCGTACCGCAGATCTTGATCTTGAGTTCTTCGGTTTCGTATTCGCCTTGGCCGTCTGTCACCTTGTAGGTGAAGACGTCTCTTACAATTTGCCCTTCTTTCAGGGCCTGCGTGTCAGGGTCATCGTTTTTGAGTGTGTAGGTCCAGGTGCCATCCTTGGACAGTGATAAGATTCCGTACTTGCCAACGATTTGCGCTGGCGAGCTCGCCACAACTAAGTCAAAGCTGGCATAGCCATACTCTCCGCCTGCCCGGCCACCAATGACTGTCAACTCATCGCCATTTGGATCATAATCATTCGACAACACATTGCCCTCAGCCGAAGGATCGCCAAGGGTGTCAACGCCTGCTTCCTTGACCTTGTCGTACTTATTGTAGTCATCTTCAGTTTCAGGCCCGTCATTCTTGTCGACGCCGATGAAGTCACCGCGCTTGATATCGCTGACCTGGATTTTCATGTCGGCCGCACCATCACCATTGGTGTCGACATAGAGGAATTTGCCGTCCGTATCCTGCCACACGCCCCAGGCACGCGCCGCCATCATCTCATTAGCAGCCGGCATGCCTGCGGAACCTGCCCCGTCAAAATCCGCTGACTTGGGCGACCACCACTTGAACTCGCCATCCGGCGCACAATTGACTTTCGCCACCATGCTCAGGTCGATCTTGTCCTGACCTGATTTGAAATCTGCGAGGAAATCCCATTTTTCTTCCGGAATATCGCCCCATGTGTCGGTCGTGCCGCCAAACGTGCCGGGGCCGCCATTGTGATATTCGGAGTCAGTCGTGCGGAAGTAGGCAAATGTATCGGGACCATTGCCGCCGATCAGCACATCATCGCCATTGCCTTTGACCAGACTGTTATTGTAGTTCAGCCCGCCGCTCAGGATGCTGCCTGCCGAAATTGTTGCAACACCAGTGTCATTCAAAATGGAGCCAAGGGTCGGCGTTATCGTGTAACAGGTGCCATCAATTTTCGGATCATAGCCATCACCAGCAATCCAGTCGGCACCATTGCCACCATAAGCAATGTCGTTGCCGCTGCCAGCGTAAATCGTGTCCTTGCCATTGCTTATCGTGTCGACGCCAAACTCATCGTCGCCGAACACCAGATCATTGCCCGCACCAGCATAGACCGTGTCCTGGCCATTGCCGGCGATGATCTTGTTGTTTTTTGATCCGGCAAAAATCAGATCCTGGCCGTTGGTCCCCAGAATAATCGTATTCTCGGTATCAAAAATATTGGTGACACCATTTTTCTTGATTCTGACGATATATCCCACGACGCGCTCCGATTCATTTTTGTTGTTGCTGAACCAACAATGATCGGAAATGTGGGGGCAAAATCAGACGTCGCTTGTACCCCAACAAGCAATGCAGCAGCTCGACACCCAAACTCCCAACCGAAGTTGGGCCCCCAAAAAAGCCGACGCTACCCCCCGGCGGTCGACCTTCCCCTATTGGTAACAGCTTTTTGCAAATGGACAATAGCCCTTTTACGGATATTTAATCACTATGTGCATTTTACAACTTCAGGAATTATAAGAGTTGCAACAGCACACCGAGCGAGCAGGAAACTCACCCCATCGCTTGCTCAAGATCAGCGATGATGTCGTTCACATCCTCAATGCCAATCGACAGCCGCACCACCTCAGGCCCGGCACCAGCAATCGTCCTCTGCTCATCGGTGAGCTGGCTATGTGTCGTTGATGCAGGATGAATGATCAGCGAGCGCGTGTCACCGATATTGGCGAGATGCGACAGAAGCTTGGCGCCTGACACAAGCTTCACACCAGCATCATAACCACCCCTGAGCCCGAAGGTGAACACAGCACCAGCACCGCGCGGCATGTAGCGACGTTGCAGCGCATTGTGCTTGTCAGTTTGCAAACCAGCATAATTCACCCAGGCCACCTGCTTGTGCTTAGAAAGCCACGTCGCCACGGCAAGTGCGTTGTCGCAATGGCGTTGCATGCGCAGTGACAATGTTTCCATGCCGGTCAGGATCAGAAACGCATTCATCGGCGCAATCGATGGCCCGAGATCGCGAAGCCCCAGCACACGACATGCAATCGCAAAGGCAATGCCGCCGAAGGTTTCATAAAGCTTCATGCCATTGTAGCTGGCATTGGGTTCAGAGAGCAGAGGGAACTTGCCACCTGCACCCCAATCGAAATTACCGCCATCAACAATCGCACCACCCATCGAATTTCCATGACCACCCATGAATTTGGTGAGCGAGTGCAAAACAATGTTGGCACCATGCTGGAACGGCTGACACAAATAAGGTGTCGCCATTGTATTGTCGACGATCAATGGCACGCCGGCCTTCTTTGCAATCTTGGCTATCGCTTCGATGTCGGTGATGCGGCCACCCGGATTGGCAAGTGACTCGATGAAGATCGCCTTGGTCTTGTAAGACAAAGCCTTTTCAAAACTGGAAACATCCTCAGCATCAGCCCACACCACATTCCAGCCGAATGATTTGAAAGAGTGGTTGAACTGGTTGATCGACCCACCATAAAGCTGACGCGCTGCAACGAACTCGTCGCCGGGCTGCATGAGCGCATGAAACGTCAGCATCTGCGCGGCATGGCCTGAAGCCACTGCAAGCGCTGCCGTACCACCTTCCAGCGCTGCGACTTTTCCTTCCAGCGCGGCTTGCGTTGGGTTCATGATGCGCGTGTAAATGTTTCCGAATGCGCGCAAAGCAAAAAGGTCAGCGGCATGCTGCGCATCGTTGAAAACGAAAGCCGTGGTTTGAAAGATTGGCGTTACGCGTGCACCCGTTGCAGGATCAGGCGCTGTGCCTGCATGAATCGCGAGTGTATCGAAGCCTGGTTTCTTGTCGGTCATTTCAATCTCCCTGTTGGAAGACCCATAAGACGGAAATCAGAACTTTCCAATCCCTAAGCTCTGCATTTTATTATTGCCGTGCATTTCCTGCCGGCGCGAACTGATCACGCCTGAATTTCCACCAACCCAGGTCCACTCGCCCGACAATTTGCCAAACTCCATTTTCGGGCAGCGATCCATTACAACCTTGACGCCGTGCGCTTCGGCAAGCTTTGCCGCCTCATCATTGCGCACCCCAAGCTGCAGCCAGATCACCTTCGGCAACGGCGAAAGCTTCAGCGCCTCTTGCGTTACACTCATTGCGGCCTCGGCATTGCGAAACACATCGACCATGTCGATGGGCTGCGGAATATCATTGAGCGAGGCGAAAACCCGCTGCCCCAGAAGTTCCTGCCCAGCAAGGCCAGGGTTTACTGGAAACACTGTGTAGCCCTTGTCGATGAGATATTTCATCACGAGATAAGAGGGCCGCACATTATTCGCCGACGCACCAACCAGCGCGATGGTCTTCACCTCGCGCAAGATGGTGCGAATGTATTCAGACGAATAGTTGTCGTGGTTCATCGATCAAACTTAAACCGCGCGATCCTTCTTGAACAGGAAATTGTCAAGCGACAAGCGACCAGACCCCAGCGCCAGAACACCAAGCGCCATCGCGGCCCAGGTGATGTGAATGGGCCAACCCTCCCACATCACAAGCTGAATGACTGCTGTCATCCCAAGAATACCAAGCGCCGCACCACGGCTGAAGAAACCAAGTACCAGCATGATAGGCAGAACGATTTCGCCAATGCTTGAAGCGTAAGCAGAGAACACTGGAAACGGAATGCCCATGTCAGTGCCGAGAATTTTGAAATCTTCCTGGAACTGGAAAATTGGCGTTTCGGAAAGCACGCCAAAGCTTTCCCACTTGGTGAGACCCGAACGGAAGAACGGCACCGCCAAGCCAATCCGCAAAAGCAGACTTGCGAGATCAGTCGGCACGAAACGCTGAATCAGCGTGTCGAGTTGGTGTAGGATGTTCATTGAGTCACTCCTCGGGAATTCTAATTTTGGTGAAGGCACCACACTGCAACAGCAGTGCGATGTTTAATGTCAGATCAAAGTCTGGGAACTTAATCGCTGCTTCTTCAGCTGCTCCTCCCAGACATTCGCCACGTGCCAAAGCAGCAAAGAAAACAGCACCCCCTGGCGGAAGCAATTGCACCAGCACTTCCATGCCAGGCCGCGTCACAATCACATCTTGCACAACTGCTGGATCAAAGGGAATGGGCTCGCCACCGCGATTGGCTCTAAAAATATCGCACAACGCATACTGGGATTTCAGAACCGCCATTGCAGGATGTGGAACAAGAATGGAATTCATCAGCACGTCAGGATCAAGGCCTGTGAGATCAACAGTCGCAAGCACCGACTCATCAGCCTCATGATAGGAAACGCGCCACTGCTGCTCCAACTTTGCTACATCAGCGAGATAGGGAAATTCCGCCAGATCATCTTGCGCCGCAAGATAGCCAGAAAATGCGTCACCATAAAAATACAAGAGCGGGGACTGCGGTGGATGCGCCTGCACAAATTCACGCGCCAATCCGGCAAAATAAGTTTCGCCCAACAAGCGCCGAACCGCCGGAAAATTCGCTTCCATGGCGCGGATCAAGCTGACCGTCACATTGTTGCGATAGACGGCATAGCGCTTGGGCGTTTGTCCCTTCACCGCAGAAGGAACGGGAGCATCAGGATTCAAAAGTCCGCGAGAAAACGAACCATCAGGAGTGGCTCCATCAGCTCGCACGACGGACGTCTTCCATTGGTGAGGGCTGAACATAGTTGCGCAAAATTCGGTTTGCCAACGCAGCCTCGGATTTCAGCACATGCCACTCCGGCACATCATTGTCCCATTCGATCAAGGTCGGGATCGGCCCTGCTTGCGCAACAACATGAGTGTAAAGTGCCCACACCTTGTCATCCACTTTGCGATCATGCGCGTCAATCAGCAGCGGCTTGCCAAGATCATCTTCTTCAGTCGCATGTCCTGCAAGATGAATTTCTCGCACCCGCTCCAGCGGAAAGTCTGCGAGATATTTTTCCGCAGAATAACCATGGTTGGTCGCCGAGACGTGGACATTGTTGACATCAAGCAACAAAACACATCCCGTGCGCTTTGAAATCTCGCGGATGAAATCTGTCTCGCTCATGTCGTGCTGTTCAAACGCAACATAGGTTGATGGATTTTCCAAAAGCATGGTGCGGCCTAAAAAATTCTGCACTACGTCAATATGTGCAACGACACGATCAAGCGTGTCATGCGTATAAGGCACAGGCAGCAGATCATTGTAGTAAGTCGTGTCATGCGTCGACCACGCCAGATGCTCTGAGACAATCATCGGCTCGTAGCGGTCATGCACCATCTTGAGGCGGGCAAGATGTTCGCGATCAAGGGCACCTGCCCCGCCAATCGAAAGCCCTACACCATGCAGAAAAATCGGATAGTCACGGCGCAGGCGTTCAAGCGCCACATGCGGCGCGCCACCCTTGCCCATGTAGTTCTCAGCGTGAACCTCAAAAAATCCCACGCGATCTTCATCGCGCAGGATGTCTTCGAGATGTTCGGGCTTGAATCCGGCACCGGCAATCAAAGGTGTCGGATGGATGGGCAAGCGCAATTCGGCAGGCCTGTGGGACTTTTTCACTTGGGATCACCTGTCGGAATGCACTTGCCCGGTTTTACAAAATTATGCCGGAACGTCGCGGCTCAGCGGCTTCAGCGAACCTTCGCGACCGCCTGGAGCGTTCATCGAAACGCAAGTACCCTTGTTGACGTACTTCCAAGCGTTGCCCTGATAATCAACAGTCGATGTTCCTGCACATGTCGTGCCTGCACCGGCGGCGCAATCATTGCCACCAGCCTTGGCAATGCCAAAGCACTTTTCCTTGGAAGCAGCGGCGGCTTGATCAGCTGTCGTCAGGGCAAATGTCGATACGGCAGCAGTAACGGCTGAAGCCAAAATGGCGGCACTGAAAACGCGGCGTGTAGTGTTCATGAGTAGTCTCCTTGGTTTGCATCAAATCGTTTCGGTTGGGGAACCGTACGGGCAGCTATACCGATGGCTTTTGGAGAAGGGAAATCAACTCAAACGCCAAATCGTTCACGTCGAGGTGAACACGTCCGTGATCAATAAATCATTAACGATGTCAGATTCTATCGCCGCTCTCGCCATCAAACAGATAGAGATGGTCACGCGCAAAAGCGAAATGCACCGGTGCATTAATTTCAGCCCGATAATTCCTGGCCCCCTTGGCCACAATGATCTGCTCACCAGCCTTGGCCATCACCAGCGTCATGTCACCCGTGGGCTCAATACCATAAACTGTGGAAGACAAATTTGCCGATCCACGATCCACAATCGAAACATCTTCAGGCCGCACGCCGAGTACAATATCAGAATTATCACCGCGACCGATACCCGAAACACGAATGCCATCGCCTTCAAAATTCCCATTCACCATCCGCCCCTTGATCAGGTTCATCGGCGGCGATCCGATAAAGCCCGCAACGAAAATATGATTGGGATTGTTGTAGATTTCATCCGGCGTTCCAAGTTGCTGGATCTTGCCCTGGTTCATGACAGCGACGCGGTCCGCCAAAGTCATCGCCTCGATCTGGTCATGCGTCACATAGACAGTCGTGGTCTGCAATTCGCGTTGAATGTGTTTCAGCTGGGCGCGCATGGTGAGGCGCAATTTCGCGTCAAGATTTGATAAAGGCTCATCCATCAAAAAGATTTTCGGCTGCCGCACAATGGCGCGCGCCAAGGCCGCACGCTGCCGCTGCCCTCCGGAAAGCGCTTTTGGTTTCCGCTCCAGATAATCGCCAAGCTCCACCATCTCGGCAGCTTTTTTGACCCGCGCATCATGCTGATCAGCAGGCACACCCCGCATCCGCAATGGAAAGCGGATATTCTCGCGGATCGACATGTTGGGATAGAGCGCATAGGACTGGAACACCATGGCGACATCGCGGTCGCGCGCGTCGACATCATTCATCAACTCGCCATCGATGCGGATTTCACCACCAGTTTGTTCTTCAAGCCCGGCAATCATCCGCATGGTCGTGGTTTTTCCACAGCCCGAAGGCCCAAGGAATACCATGAACTCCTTGTCGCGGATTTCGAGATCGACATCATCAACCCCCTTGAACGCACCCCATGCCTTGCTGACGCCCTTCAGCGAAATACTTGCCATTATTCCCTACCCAGATCTTGCCTGACACTTCTCTTTGGACCGCGAACATGCCACTGAGCAGGCTGACGATCAAAACCATAATAACAATACATATTGACTTGACAATAGATAAAAGTATCATAATTACCCAAGCTCATGAACATGCAGGTTTCACGGTCCAGAATGGACAATAATCAGGCAACACCTCAATTTTCAGCTGGCCTTTCCGCCGATCTTCGCGCGCGTCAGGAAAAGCTTGGCCGCCCCATTCGCGTCGGCCTGATCGGCTGCGGCGAAATGGGCACCGACATTGTCACGCAGTGCCAGTTCATGCCCGGCATCACGGTTGCAGCCATTGCCGAAATCAACGCGCAAGCGGCAGCAAAAGCCATGCGCATCGCAGGCCGCGAGGATTTCGCCGAGGCCGAAACGACAACCAAAATTGACAAAGTGATCGAGAGTGGCAAGGCCGCGATCTCAGGCGATGCGATTGCTGTGTGCAAATCCAACCACATCGATGTGGTGATCGATGCAACAGGCCGCCCTGGTGTGGGCGCTGAAATCGGCATGGTGGCGATGGAGCACGGCAAGCATCTCGTGATGATGAATGTCGAGGCCGATGTCACCATTGGCGCGCTTTTGAAGCACGAAGCAAAACGCCTTGGCGTGGTCTACACTTTGGGCGCAGGCGATGAGCCTTCTTCCTGCATCGAGCTGATCAACTTTGTTTCAACCCTCGGCTATGAAATCATTGCAGCAGGCAAGGGCAAGAACAACCCGCTCAATATCGACGCCACACCAGACGCCTATATGGACGAAGCCAAGCGCCGCAACATGAACCCGCGCATGCTGGTGGAATTCGTTGACGGTTCAAAAACCATGGTGGAGATGGCGGCGATTTCAAACGCCACAGGTCTGGTGCCTGATAAGCCTGGCATGCACGGACCCGCCGCAACACTCGATGAACTCGCAACGACACTCATTCCAAAAGCCGATGGAGGACTATTGTCGCGCAAAGGTGTTGTCGATTATTCAATCGGCAAGGGCGTTGCCCCCGGCGTCTTTGTGGTGGCCAAAGCTCCGCATGAGCGCATTCACGAACGTCTCTCCGATCTGAAAATGGGTCCCGGCCCCTATTTCAAATTCATCCGCCCCTATCATTTGACATCGCTTGAAGTTCCACTCTCTTGCGCCCGCGCGGTGATTTACAAGCAAGCCGACATGCAACCGCTGGATCGCCCGACATCAGAAGTCTGCGCCGTTGCAAAAAAAGATTTGAAGCCCGGCGACAGGCTCGATGCGATTGGCGAATATTGCTACCGCGCCTGGATCATGAGCGTGCCCGATGCAGTGAAATCACACGCAGTCCCCTGCGGCCTCCTCGAACAAGGCAAAGTGACAAAGCCAATACGCAAAGGCGAACTCCTGACATCCGACAACATCGCAGTCGCCGCAGACACCAAGATCGTGCAACTGCGCAAGCGGCAGGATCAGTTGTTAGCGCATGCGTAAACAGATAATAAATTCACTTTGTCCCGTCATCCCGGCGAAGGCCGGGACCAGGCTTCCTTTCGACAATGGGAAGCAAGGCTTAAGCTTCGCCCCGGCCTTCGCCGGGGTGACGGTTGAGTGAGTAAATTTCCAATTCTAAACGATCGTTACTGAGTCCCCCCATGCCCAAATCCAAACCCCTCGCCAACCTCCGCCCTTTCTACCAGCGCTATTCGAAAGCCCAACTTCGCGAAGCTTTGCGCAAAATGCATATCATTCGCAAATTCGAGGAAGGCGCTGAAGACCTTTACACGCGCGGCCTTTCTTATGGCACCATGCACTTGTCGGTCGGTCAGGAAGCAACCGCCGTCGGTGCCACCATGATGCTCAGCAAAACTGATTACATCACCTCAACCCATCGCGGCCATGGCCACTGCATCGGCAAGGGCGCAGAAGCCAAATACATGTTCGCAGAATTTCTCGGCAAGGAAGAAGGCTATTGCCGTGGCCGTGGCGGCTCGATGCACATCGCTGACATGTCGGTCGGAAACCTCGGCGCAAATGGCATCGTCGGCGGTGGCATTCCGATTGCAACAGGTGCTGCACTCGGCATCAAGCAACAAAAACGCGATGATGTTGTCGTCTGCTTTTTCGGCGATGGCGCAAACAATGAAGGCGCTTTCCACGAGTCGTTGAACATTGCGGCGGTGTGGAAATTACCTGTCGTGTTCGTCTGCGAAAATAATCAATACGGCATGTCAGTTTCGGCCGAACGCTCTACTGCAGTCAAAGACATCGCAACCCGCGCCATCGGCTACAACATGCCAGGCAAAATCGTTGATGGAAACAATATCGCCGATGTTGTGGAAGCCATGGATGAAGCCGTTGCCCGCGCCCGCAAAGGCGAAGGACCATCACTTGTGGAATGCAAAACCTATCGCACCAAGGGCCACTCCCGCTCGGATCGCAACCGCTACCGAACGAAGGAAGAGATCGAACACTGGAAAGCCCGCGATCCGATTCCGGCCTTTGCCGCTGAATTGATCGAGCTTGGCATTCTCACCCAAAAAGAAGTGGATGCGGTGGACAAGGAAACCACGCAAGACATCGCCAATGCCATCGTCTTCGCGCAGAACGGCACCGACCCGACAGGCATTGATATCGCCTCCGAAGTTTACACTCCGGTGGGAGCATAACAATGCGTGAACTTTCCTTCGCACAAGCCATCCAGGAAGCCATCGCCCAAGCCATGGAAGCAGACCCGCGCGTTTTCATCATGGGTGAAGACATCGGCGTATACGGTGGCGCATTCCAAGTGACTGGCGATCTCATCGAAAGATTTGGGCCAGACCGCGTGATGGATACACCGATTGCCGAACTCGGTGGTGCTGGTGTTGCAGTTGGTGCAGCCCTCGCAGGCTCGCGCCCCATCTACGAATTTCAGTTTTCGGATTTCATGACGCTGGCAATGGAGCAGATCGTCAACCAGGCCGCAAAAATCCGCTTCATGTTCGGCGGCAAGGCTTCAGTGCCCGTGGTGTTTCGTGGTCCTTGTGGATCAGGCACCGGTGCAGCTGCCCAGCATTCGCAATCACTCGAAGCCTGGCTCGCCCATGTGCCCGGCATAAAAGTTTTGCAGCCTTCGACACCTGCTGATGCCAAGGGGCTTCTTCTCGCAGCGCTTGATGATCCCGATCCGGTTTTTATTTTCGAACATAAGCTTCTCTACAAGATGAAAGGCGATGTGCCGGAGGCGGCCATCCGCACACCGATTGGCAAAGCCGTTATTCGCCGCACCGGCAAGGATGTATCGATCATCGCATCCGCCATCATGATGCATCGCTCGCTCGAAGCCGCAGAGGAACTGGCGAAAGAAGGCATTGATTGCGAAGTGATCGATCTTCTCACGCTGCGCCCGCTTGATACCGAAACCATCATCAACAGCGTCAAGAAAACCAGTCGCGCCGTGTGCGTTTATGAAGGCGCAAAAACCCTCGGCATGGGCGCTGAAATCGCAGCCATCATCGCCGAAAGCGAAGCCTTCGATTATCTCGATGCTCCCGTGCTCCGCATGGGTGGCATGGAAACTCCGATCCCCTATTCGCCAGTGCTGGAAAAAACCGTAGTGCCGCAAGCCGACACGATTGCTGCTGGCGTGCGCAATCTAGTGCGCGGGAGAATCTGATGCTTCTCTTTCTTCTTTCTTTGGTCCGTCATTCCCGCGAAAGCGGGAACCCAGGCTTTCCGCTTCCGCGCTTGTTGAAAGTCTGGGTCCCCGCTTTCGCGGGGATGACGGTTAAAGTTGGAATGAGTTCAGCCCATGCCCGTTGAAGTCATCCTCCCCAAAGTCGACATGGATATGGCGACCGCCAAGATCAATTCTTGGCACGTGAAAGAGGGAGACACGGTCAAGAAGGGCCAGGCGCTGTTCGAAATCGAAACCGATAAAGCCGCGATGGAAATCGAAGCCCCCGCAGATGGCATCGTTTCTTCGCTTGCACCAACAGGCACAGATATTCCCGTGGGCCAAGCGGTGGCGTATATACTAGCCAAAGGTGAGAGCGCACCTAAAGGGACTTCATCCGCCCTTCGGGCACCTTCTCCACCAAGTGGAGAAGGAATGGGTCAGCCAGCTCCCTTCTCAACAACCACGGGCACCGCCACAAACTTCCCTTCTCCACAAAGTGGAGAAGGTCCGCGAAGCGGGGATGAGGTCCCTTCTTCCACCCCCCGCGCCACCCCCCTCGCACGACGTCTCGCGCGCGAACGCAACGTCTCGCTCAACTCCCTAACAGGTTCTGGTCCGCGCGGTCGCATCACTGCTAAAGATGTCGAAGCACCAGCTCCCATCGCACCAATTTCAGGCACAACACTCAAGCCACTCGACGGCATGCGCCGCACCATCGCGCAACGCCTCACGCATTCCAAACAAACGGTTCCACATTTTTATCTCAGTCTCACCTGCGTGCTCGATGAAATGCTCGCGATCCGTGAACGCCTCAATGCGCAAGCCCCGCGCGATGCCGAAAAGAACCCGCTGTGGAAACTCTCGGTCAATGATTTCATCATCAAGGCCCTGGCGATTGCGCTGCAACGTGTGCCCGCAGCCAATGTCACCTGGTCCGACGAAGGCATTCTGCAACACACTTCAAGCGATGTCGGCGTAGCAGTATCAGTTGAAGGCGGTCTCTTCACGCCAGTGGTGCGCAATGCTCACAGCAAAACCCTTTCGCAGATTTCGCTCGAAGTAAAAGATCTCGCCACCCGTGCCCGCGCGCGAAAACTTCAACCCGCGGAATATCAGGGCGGCACATCAGCGGTTTCAAACCTCGGCATGTTTGGCATCGAGGAATTCGCAGCCATCATCAATCCGCCACAGGCCACAATCCTAGCGGTGGGTGCAGGCATCGAGCAATTCGTGCCGGTGAACGGCCAACCCGTTGTGAAAACCCTGATGAAAGCAACACTCAGCTGCGATCACCGCGCGGTTGATGGTGCCCTCGGCGCGCAACTTCTCGCCAGCTTCAAGCAACTCATTGAAGAACCAGCCCTGATGCTGGCATAAGAACCCGTCAATCCGGAGGGCACCATGCCGCGCTACGACTATTCCTCGATGGGTTTCTACACTTACGATTGCCTCGGCTGGCCTTTCACCGAAGTACCCCCTGGTGGTGGCACGGTATTCATCGATGAACTCACAATCGCGGTTTCCGGCGCCGCTGGAACCGCTGCCATCGCTGCCGCAAAAATGGGTCTCAAAACCTTGGCCGTAGGTGGTGTGGGTCAGGACATCATGGCCGATTGGGTGCTGGCGCGTCTCAAACATTTCGGCGTTGATACATCCGGCCTGCAACAAAAGCCTGGCTGGAAAACTTCATCATCAATCGTCACCACACGCGCTGATGGCTCGCGCCCTGCCCTGCACATGAAGGGAGCCACAAAGGATTTCTTCGTGACGGAGGACATGTTCGCAAAAATCACCGATGCAACCGTGTTTCACATCGGTGGCGTCGGCCTGACCGAGGCGATGGACAAGGGGCAAAACGCCAAGGTGATGAAAGCTGCGAAGGCAGAAGGCGCAAAAACCACAGTTGATGTTTTCGCTGGTTCGCCAAAAGACCTGCCAGCCGTAGCCGATGTTCTTCCGTACACGGACTATTTTATGCCTTCAATCGAAGAAGCCCAAGCTCTGTGCGGACTCACCGATTATGCCGATACCGCGAAATTCTTTTTCGACATGGGTGTGAAAACCTGTGTGCTCACTTTGGGCGGCGACGGTGCATATTATCACAGCAACGACGGCACAAGATTCAAACTCCCGGCTTTTGATATCAAGGTGAAATGCACCTGCGGCTGCGGCGATGCGTTTAACGCAGGCTTTGCCGTGGCATTGGTCAAAGGCATGAACGCCGAAGATCAAGTGCGCTTTGCCCAAGCGACATCGGCCTTGAATGCAACGGGTTTGGGCTCACAAGCCGGTGTGGTGGATTTCGAGCACACGCTGAACTTCATGAAGACGACGAAGACGAGGTAGTGCTCAATTCCCCCACTTAACGTCACCCCGGCGAAGGCCGGGGCCCAGCTTTCAACTGAGACCCTGCTGAAAGTAAAGCCTAATCCCGGCCTTCGCCGGGATGACGGGAGAGGAGGGAGTACAAATGGAAACTTCGCTCACAGGTTGAATTCAATCCTAGGCCGCCTACGAGCCTCGCACGAAGCTTTTATTCCTTCCCGGCTGCCACCCTACCAGCCACCTCAGGGACGCGCGCTGGCGACCCCTTAAAATGTCTTTAAACACCTATTCAAGGACCACCGTGACCACTATCCGATCCGCGCCGCCTCTACCCGTTCTTTCAACCCAGCGAGCCCCTTGTCGAATTCCTTGCCCACCATCTTGTCCATGTTCATGACCGTGTGCATCAGCTTGTTGATGAAACCATTGCGCCCGCTCATCGCCCATATGACAACCGTAATGCCATTGCCTTCACGCAAGGAATACACAACCTTGTTGTCAGCCTTCATCGGCTTGATCATCTCAAGACGACAGTTCACTTCAGTGGGTTTCACATCGAGAATGGTAAAGCGCCCCTCGCCCATCTTGCCGCCAGCCCAGGTGTAAATCGCGCCCGGACCTTCCTCTGGTCCCTGATAGGCAATCTTGCTTTTGGCATCTTGCCCAGCCCACGGATTCCACTGGTTCATGTTCTTGAGATTGGAAATCCACGGCAGAATTTGTGACGCAGGCGCGTTGATTGTGATCGAACGCTCCAGCGAAAATTGATCAGGCTTGCGCGACACCCAGAAGAGAAACGCCGCAATGGCTGCGATTATTACCCAGGTCATTTTCAATCCCTCCGAAAGCGATCATTCAGGCACGAATGGCATGCGCTTTCAAGCGATCATAGATAGGCTGTGCGGCCTCGGCAATGCGTTGGAGCTGTGCCGGCAATTCGACTTTCTTCGCAGATTGCGCAGCAAAGCCCGTGGATGCCCACGCCGCATTATACCAATGCGGTGCCCATATGCCGTCAAAACTTTTTGGCCCCGCAGGCCACGACAGCATCGCCTCATCAAACCCAATGCCACACGCTCCACAAAGTTTTTCCAAAACCCCGCGCGGATTGGCAAGCACCTCATCTGAATCAACGACAGGTGGAGCAGCACCAAGATGATCCGCCACCATGTCGAAAATTTCAGCCTGCTGCACAAAGCCAATCGCATCAAGATCAACATCGTTCCACTTCTGCGCATAGCTCGCGAGCACACGAGAGGGATCACGGATGAGAAACGCATTCGTCAGTCCACGGATGAATGAACGGTCATAACCCTCAAGCATGTGATGCGTCATGTGCTTTTGATAGAGCAACGGTTTTGCAGAAGGCGTTGTGCATTTCGCAACCAACCTGTCCCAATCGCATTCCATGCCAGCAATGATCTCATCGCGCATCGGATGGTCATTGCCCTTGGTCTTCAGCGAAAATCCATAGAATGGCTCATCCCAGGCCTCGCAATCCGTGCGATTGCCAAAACTGTACATCATCGCCGTCGAGATATTTCTGGGGCCGCTCCACATCGCAATAACTGTCATGTCGTCATCCTTGTCGAAACAAAAAACCAAACGGCTGCAATCGCAATGATCACGGCCATACACTTCCGCAACAGCACGGCCCTTGGCGAATGCTGCAAAAATTCAGCCGCACTTCCAGCCATCACGGCAATAACTGCGTGAATGCCAGTGGCAACAGCCACATACACGGCAGAGAGCAAAGAGATTTGCTGGCTTGCGTCATCACCGGGGTCAATGAATTGCGGTAACATGGCTGCGTAGAAAAGATAGGCCTTGGGGTTCAGCGTATTGGTGACAAGTCCTTGAGCGAAGCTTTTTGCAGCGCTTCCATCAACCACTGTGGAAACTCCATCTGCGTCAGTCCACGCATCATAAGCGAGATAAAGAAGATAAAGCGTTCCAGCCCAACGCAAGACCTCAAACAAAATTGGGAACTGATAGAGCAATGCAGTCAAGCCCAGACCAGCGATGACAGCCGCAATCGCAAGTCCCAGTGCAATACCAGCAACAGCGGCAAGTGCAGGCCCACGACCTTTGTTGGCTCCAAGCACCGCAAGCCACGTCATGTTGGGACCTGGCGTGAGTTCGATGATGATTGCAGTGATGACAAACGACCAGAGCATCTATACTTCTTTGAAAGGACGCTTCTGGCGACCGTGTGTCAAGGCCACGAACTCTATGATGTCGGCAGAAGTGGTATAGTAAATCAGGTACCCATATTCTGTAGTTACAAATCGTCGAGTCTTGCGCTGGCGAGTTGGTTGTCCGAGATGAGGGAAATTGAACAGAAGTTCCACAGCAGACTCAATTTCAATAGAAATTCGCTCGGCGGCACTTGGATTCAGATTTTTATAGTAATCGGCAATTTTTACAAATTCGCGAACAAATCGGGGTGAAAAGACAATCTTCATTGCCGATATTTGGCGAATGTGGCCTTCATTTCTTCATAGGTTACCATTTCTCCACGGTCCAACTGGGCCAATCCCTCATCAATGGCTTCCAGATGATCGGCAGGTATTTCGACCAAATCGACAGATCCTCTGCCAATCATGTTGAGCAAGGACTGCGCAATCGCATCCTGTTCTTCAGGGGGCAAAACCTTGATTGCTTTAAGTGCTTTTTCCATAAGCTCGGTCATAAGCAAATCCTAACATGCAGCCGTCAAAACGTCAAAGCGCTCGCGAACTCTCCATCGCACACAGCGCCTTATACCCTTCAGACAATCGCTGCGAAATCGGCCCCGCTCCCTTCCAATCCTCCGTGGACAGAGGATTGCGCACCGGCCTTCCATCGATCACGCGCACGGGTACAAGGCCTGCGAATGTGCCGGTGACAAATGCTTCATCCGCACCATAGACATCATAGAGTGAAAACTGTTTTTCAAATGCGGGAATGCCGAGATCACGTGCAACCCTTAGCAAGTTGGCGCGCGTAATGCCGGGAATGCAGTATTGCCCCGATGACGTCCACAATTCCCCACGCCTGACGATAAAGAAATGCGTTGAATTGCACGTCGCCACAAAACCAAGGGGATCAAGCATAAGCGCTTCATCGGCTCCGGCGTTGGCGGCTTGAATGCAAGCGGTGATGCAATTCAGTTTGGAATGCGAATTGAGTTTCTGATCCTGCACATCAGGCGCACCCCTGCGCACATTGACCGTATGCAGCGAAATCCCATCGCGCATTTTTTGTGGATTGGGCTCCTTGTATTCGGGAATGATGACGATTGTTGCCTTGCCCATCGTGGCGCGCGGATCCTGATAGGGTGTTGATTTCACCCCGCGCGTCACCATCAATCGGACATGCACACCATCGCGCATCTTGTTGGCATCAATGCAGGCAAACAATCGCGTCACCAATTCGTCAGGTGACAAACCGATATCCATGAAGATTGATTTTGCACCTTCGTAAAGCCGTTCGATATGCGCGCGCAGAAATGGCACACCACCATCAACCACACGAAGCCCCTCCCACACACCATCACCCAGAATGAAACCGGAATCAAAAACCGAAACCACAGCTTCGGCGCGCGGCACCAGCACACCATTGACCGAGATCAGAATATCAAGGTTGCGCGGATCAATTTTCGCGTCATGAATATTGGTTTGCAACTCGGTCATTCTGTTTTCTCTTCCCCTTTATCAGCCGCAAACACCTTGCCAATTTCGGCGCGCGATTGCCGGGCAAGGTCTATGAGCTTGGTTTCATCGCCTTTGAGTTCAGCGGCCTTGCGCAAGAATTTTTCGTCATGCTGACGGAAAATCTGCACGGCACGTTCTGCTGTTTCGCGTGACTGGCCAAGGGCCACCAGCGCATCAGCTGCAAGATACATCGACGATCCAAAAACCTCGCGATAAACATCATCAACACCTTCGCGCAACACCTCATAGGCGTGTGCACGGTCATAGGCGCGCACCAGCAATTTCAAATTTGGATAGTTATGCTTGGCAATGCGAACAAGCTCGGTGATTTTTTCGGGATCATCAATAGCGATCACCAGAATCTTGGCCTCTTTTGCTCCTGCAGCTTCGAGAAGATCAAGCCGCAACGTGTCTCCATAAAAAGCCTTGAAGCCAAACTTCCGCAACGTGTCGATCTGTGAAGAATCCCAATCCAGCGCCACGGTACGATAACCCTGCGCTTTCAGCACGCGGCCAATCGTCATGCCAAATCTGCCATGGCCCGCGATGATCGCATCAACACCATCATGTTCGATAACGTCAGGATCACGCAAGAAAACTCCATCCGCAAAACGCGGCTGCAAAACTTTCTCGTCAAACATCATGAGCAGGGGCGCCAGCGCCATCGAAAGCGCAATCACAGCTGTCAAGACAGCAGGTTTGTCTCCCGCCAACAATCCAAGCCCCACCGCAAACGAGATCAGCACAAAGCCAAATTCCGACCCTTGCGCCAGGGCAAATGAAAAGCGGCTGCCTTCAGGCGCTGCAAGACCAAATGCTCTGGACAAGCCGAAGTGCACGACAAGCTTCAACGCAATAAATGCAAGTGTTCCACCAATCAGTAACAGTGACTGGGATGCAAACAGGCCGAAATTCATGCCAGCTCCAACCGCAATAAAGAATGCAGCCAGCAGCAAGCCCTTGAACGGCTGCAAATCCATTTCCAATTCATGGCGATATTCGCTGTCGGCCAACACCACACCAGCAAGGAAAGTGCCCAGCGCTGCAGACAGTCCCACAAGTCCCATCAGCAATGTGATGCCAACGACAAGCAACAAGGCCAGTGCCACAAATATTTCGCGCGCATTGGTATCGGCGACGATGCGAAACAAAGGTCGCATCAGATAGCGGCCGGCCAGCAGGATTGAACCAACAACCGCGAGGGTGAGAAGTGTTTGTTGCCATACAGGCAAGCCTGCGATGAGTGATGCACTGTGTCCTTCGTCAGTACCGTGGCCCACTGCAATCAAAGGCAACAGTGCAAGGATCGGAATGACGGCGATATCCTGAAACAGCAGAACCGAAAACACCGACTGCCCAACTGGCGTTTTGAGCAAACCTTTTTCCTCGAACGTCTGCAGCACAATCGCTGTGGATGACAAGGCAAGGACCAAGCCGATGACCAAACTTTCGCGCCAACCACTGCTGATCAAAAGTGAAGCCACACCAATCACCAAGGCAGCGAGCAAAACTTGCGCCAAGCCAAGACCGAATATTTTTTTGCGCAAGCTCCACAATCGCTCGGGCTCAAGCTCAAGCCCGACCAGGAACAACATCACGATCACGCCAAACTCGGCGAAATGCATGACATCATCAGCCTTGCCCGCAATGTTCAGGACTGAGGGACCGATAACAGCACCGGCAATGAGAAAGCCCAGTACACTGCCAAGCCCGAAGCGCTTGGCAATCGGCGCGGAAACAACCGCAGCCGCCAAATAGACCATCGCACCCAACAAAAGTTCGTTCATTTAAAACAAACTAGTGGGAACTCTTCGAAACGCCAAGAGGCTTGGCGTCGCGTTACAGGATGCTGCCGACTATTGTGCGCAACTTGCGTGGTAATGGTCTTGCACCAACGAGTTCGCGCTTGTCGCAAGCCTTGTTGTTATATTCGGCAGAGCAGGTCACATTGTAGCACTTGTCAACACCGCAGGCCCGATAGCGCACTTCCGTTGCCATGGTTGCCGCAACCGAACAGGCTTGCGCCGGATCATTGCACAAGGCCCGCCATTGCGCCGCTGTACCAGCAGTATCGGTAGTGAACGCGGATGGGACACTCAAATAATATGTGACGACAAGGGATGCCGCGCCACACGCTGCCATCACAGCACTTCTCTGTGCATTAAGGCTGGCTTCAGTTTTTGCGAAGCGCCGGGTAGGGAAAATACCTTCACTCATTTTGCCAACTCCACGCACGTTGCCCCCAAAGACAACTACGCGCGAAACGACTCAACGCCCCTTGGAATCAGCGATAGCACAACCACAGATATTTGCATCAAAAAAGCTTACCGAGCAGTCAAGGCGCTTGCAGTGGCCTCATTGGTGATCAGCACATTGCAGTTGACGAGCTTCATGGAACCCATCAGCGCCTCTGTCTTGTCTGGCCCGCCAGAAGCAATGATGCGGCGCGGCGCGCGGCGCAAAGATTCAATCGGCATCGACATGACGCGCGTATTGATCGGGTGGTCCACAAGCTTGCCATCAACATCGAAAAAGTTGAATAACAGATCGCCGACCGCGCCCTTGGCCAAAAGCCCGGCGCGGTCTTCCTCGCTCAAAAAGCCGAACCTGAACGATGTTGATTGCGCCGTCATGCTGCCCACACTCAACAAGGCCACATCCATTTTTTCCGCATGGGCAATCACAGTTGACAATCCGCATCGGTCAATCAGCGCGCGCCGTGTTTCTGCACTGTCAACAACCGCAGGCGCAGTAAGCAGATATGAATCCGCCCCTACAGTGTTGGCAAACTGCCAGGCAAATTCAGCGGGGTTATAGCGTCGCGCCTCGACCACTCCGCCGAGCAGCGACACAACTTCAAGACCGGAGAATGTGCCGGGGCTCAGAGTCTGCAATGACTCATATAAAGTAGCTCCCCAGCCCACACCGATTACCATGTCATCATGCAGCTGTTCAGACATGAACATTCCAGCCGCAACGCCAATGGCTTTGGCAATGTTTCCGGGGTTGGCCGTTTCAGGCACAACGACAGCATCATCAAGTTTGAACTTCGCTTTAAGCTCATGCTCAAGTGCTGTGCAGTCTGCGATCTCACCTTCGAGCCAGACTTTTACCTCACGCTGGCGGATCGCTTCATTGATATTGCGCACAACAGTGACACGCCCGATGCCCAGCTTCTCCGCAATGTCATTTTGCGTGAGGCCCTCGACATAATACATCCATGCAATCCGCATGCGATTGCGCGCCACGCGACCGGCATTTCGGTCCTGCGCAGGCTGCGATTTTTCAGAAACCTGTCCTGTCTTGCTCGTCATAGACCAAGCCCTCCACAGGCACCAATAAACCTAAAACGAAACACTTGCATTCTATAAAATCATTTCGTAACGTAATTGCCAACCAATAATGAAAGGCTGAATACGCCGCCCTTTTGTGGATGTATATCAGTCTAAGGGAGAGAGAAGTGGCTTATTTTAGCCGATTGAACACTTCCATCACAATTCCGCCATCGCGCAGGTTTGATCCTGCTTCGATCGAACAGCCGCGTCCAAGGGCCGGGCGCGCAACTGCTTCAAGAGCCCCACAAGCCCATACCAAATGCTAAAATCAACGGAGGAAATAATGGTAAAGTCCAAACTGAGCCGCCGCAAGTTGCTCAAGTCAGGTGCAGCTGGTGCCGCACTCGCCACCACTGGTGGCGTCAACCTGTTCAATGTCAATCCGGCATTTGCGCAGATGAAGAACCCGGCTGACGTGCTTGCAACACTCAACGTCGGCAAATTCGTCAAGAAGGAATACCGCGACCAGTTCAAGCTTGGCGATAATGATGAGCTGTGGGATCCGAAGAAAGATTGGATCCGCACTGCCGATTGGGAAGCCATCCGCAAGGAACACGCCGGCAAGACCGTGCGCTTTGCCGTGGGTGCTGCCGACCGTGAATCAGCGCAAGAGCAAACCCAACCGTTTGCTGACCTCTCCGGCATCAAGATCGACGTTGTCTCGATCCCGGACGACACCATGTACGACAAGGTCGTGGCCGAATTCCTCTCGGGCAATGCCGCCTTTGACGCCATCCAGTTCTTTTCGCCATGGCTTGGCGACTTTGCAGCACAAGGCTTCCTGAAGCCGCTGGATGAATATGTCACCAAGTGGAAACTGCCGTTCGATGACTGGTATGAAACCTATCAGCGCAACTACGCACATTGGGGCGACAAGGGCATCCTCGGCATTCCGTTCGACTGCGACATTCAGCAAGTGCACGTGCGCCCGTCGGTGTTCGCAAAGATTGGCATCAACTCAATCGACAAGGTCAACACCATTCCGTCCTATGACGAAATGCTCCGCATTGCGCCTGAACTCAACAAGGCACAGCCTGGAACGGCTGGCATTGGTCTCATGGCTGGCCGCGGTTTCTGGGCAACCTATGCCTGGGAACACATTGCAGCCCAATACGGCATGCATTTGTTTAACGACAAGTGGGAACCGATCTTCAACGGCGATGCCGGTGTGAAGGGTCTCGAAATGTTGGCTGCGCTCTCCAAGCATGCCATCGAAGGCGTTGCCGCTGCCGATTGGCCAACCAACCGCGCAGCAATGCTCGGCGGCCAGATCGCCTGCAACATTTCGTGGCAGGATACCGGCACGCAAGCAACCCGTGCTGACCAGTCCAAGATTGGTGACGACATCGTGACACTCTATGAACCACGCGTTGCCGGTGGCACCTATGCGCCGCCAAACATTGCGGGTTCCACATCAGTTGTGGCATCAACATCGCCAGAGCCAGAAGCAGCATTCCTGATGCTGGCCTTCCTCACCACATCGTCGATCATGGCGATGAACGAAGCCAACGCCAATGGCGTCGCACCTGGCACCAAGTCGGTGATGAACAACGAAAAGCTCCGCGCTGTGTCGCAGCCAGCCAAGGTCTGGGCCGAAAGCCTCGACTATGCTTGGTGCGCACCACGCATTCCGTCGGGCTTCCAAGTCGAGCAGGAAATTGGTTTCCTTGTCAACGAAGTGATCGTTGGCACCAAGAAGCCGAAAGAAGCGCTGGATGAAGCCGCTGGCAAGGTCAAAGCCATCATGGAAAAGAATGGCTTTTACAAAGGCAACGACCCAATGAACTGGGCAGCAACCGAACCAGGCCTCTGGATCGGCAAAGGCAAAGCTGTACCAATCTGATCCTCCCTAGACTGTTGGCCGGGGCCAAAAGCTCCGGCCATTTTTTGTATCGCACGTGCTGAAACACCCCCTCCCCCTCCCTGAATCAAGTCTTGGGGGTACTCCCCCACGCCTTCGGCGCAAGGGAGAAGACTTTCTCCCTTGGCGTAGCCGGGGGAGTACGGCGAAGCCGGGAGCCGGGAGGGGGTGTTTCAACAAGTGACCATTGAAACCTCTTATGACTGCGACCACCCTGCCATCAACTGTCCGCCGCCGCTCTGCCCGGATGCGCAAGGCCTTCCCCTATTTGATGGTGGCACCTGCTTGCATTTTTTTGCTCGGCATCACGTTGTGGCCCGGCGTATTTGCGCTCTATCGCTCGCTGTTCACCGGCAAGTTCGGCTGGGAAAAAAATTATGTCGGCTCTGAGAACTACCGCAATCTTCTTGTTGACGAACATTTCTGGCAGGCCGTGTGGAACACACTGCTGCTGGGTTCGATCACCCTCATTATTGAATTTGTCATCGCCCTTTTGCTTGCAGCGCTCGTTTATCGCTCGCCTTGGGTGAAAGGCTGGCGCATTCTTTTCATGTTGCCGATGTTGTTCATGCCATCAGCCGTTGGCTATTTGTGGAAATTGATTTTCAACGATGGTCGCGTGATGGCCGATCTGTTCAATCGCGTGGGCCTGGCCAATGGTGGCATCGACTGGATGGCCCATACGTTGAACGCACGCTTCGTGCTGGTGGTAACCGATGTTTGGCAGTGGACGCCATTTCTCTTCATCATTCTCGTTGCAGGCTTACAAGGTCAGGACAAGGAAATCGAAGAGGCTGCAAGGCTTGATGGCGCATCGTTCGGATCAATGTTCTGGAACATCTCGCTGCCCTTGTTACGCCCGATCATCGCGATTGCATTGGTGCTTCGCGGCATTGATCTTCTGAACAACATGTCGGCTGTCAACATCATCACGCAAGGCTCGCCTGCGGGTGCCACAGAAACACTGAGCTACTTTATTTACCGAACAGGCTTTCGCAGTTTTGACCAGGGCTATGCAGCAGCGGCCTCCGTGTTGCTGTTGATCGCCACTATCATTCTCGCACAATTCCTCGTGCGCAAATTCTTCAGGTCGGGAACAGAAGCATGAGCAAGCGTCTCGAAGGCCCACGCTGGGGTTGGATCGTATTGACGATCTGGGGTGCGTTTGCGCTGATCCCGATCATTTACTTTGCTTCGATTGCACTGCGCCCACGTAATGAAATCATTGCACCGGTACCAATCTACTTTCCGACGCTGACCACGGAAACCTGGACCAAAATTTGGACGGAATGGCCCATTGGCCTTTATTTCTATAACTCCATTGTCGCTATTGTCGGCAGCGTATTTATTTGCCTGATCCTGGGTATTCCTGCAGCCTATGCACTCGCCCGTTACAAGTTCAAGGGTAACGCCGATATCGGCAATTATATTCTATCAACGAAGATGATGGCACCGGCAGCCGTGGTCATTCCAATGTTTTTCCTGTTCGGCAAACTGAAGATGATCGACACGGTCTGGGCATTGATGCTGATCTACGCCGCAATGAACCTCTCTATCGTTGTGTGGATCGTGCGCAGCTATATGATCGACATTCATCCGGAGATCGAGGACGCAGCCCGCACCGATGGCGCATCAGATTTACGAATTTTGTGGGAAATCATCATCCCCATGTGTCTGCCCGGCATCATCACCGCAGCCGTCATTGCAGCGATTTTTGCAATGAACGAATATCTGTTCACGCTGATCATCGCTTCGAAGAATGCCTATCCACTCTCTGTGGCGCTGGCGAATTTCTCCGGCGGCTCAGACGGCATCATCTACAATGCAATCGCACTCGTAGGCTTCCTCGCCTTCTTCCCCGCACTCTTGCTTGTGATCCTGATCCAGAACCACCTCAGCCGTGGCTTGACCATGGGTGCGGTGAAGGGCTGATCAGATCAGCGGCAGTTCCGCGAGCTTGATTGAAAGCTCCGGGGCGAACGGCAGGTCGAGCACTTCATTCGGCTCGACGACGCGGCGCTCGAGATAACCTTCGACTGAGGGTTTGCTGAAGCAATGTGTACGCAAAGTTCCTGCATCAACGACCCACAGCATGTCCACACCATGCGTCGCATAGATCTGTGCTTTGCGTCCGGTATCGTAGCGCATCGAAGTGTCTGCAACTTCAACTGCGAGTAATATTGTCTTCGGGCCGATATCTTCAATCTTGGTTTTACTCCGGAAAAACACAAAATCCGGCTCCAAGAAACCATTGAGGTCAAGCCGCAAAGTTGTTTCTGGTATGAATTCAATACCTTCAGGTAAGCGTCGCATCCACCATTTGATCAGCGAACCTTTTATATGTTCGTGCTTCGCACCCTTAGGGGACATCGGAACCACCTCGCCGTCGATCAGTTCAAAGCGCTCGTCTTCCAGAATAATCCCTGCCTCAACCATCGCCTCGATCTCGGCAACGGTCCACAGCCTGCGCGCCAGGCCTTCAGCGCCTTGCGTCGTCATCGGCAGATCAGGTGGGCGGAAATGCGAGTTCATCCCTTCAGCCTATCACACAAAAAACCAAAATAAAACGGCGCGCCGACTTTCGCCAGCGCGCCGCCTTAAGCTCAGTGGAGACTATCAACCCAATATGTGTGCAGGGTTGATGTAACTCTTGGGGATAACAGGCTTTGACGAGCCCATTTCCTTTTCGACAAGTAGTTCGATTTTGCGAAGCTCGCCTTCTTCTTCCTTCAGCTTGTCGGCCATGGCCTCATGCTGGTCGCGCAATTCGCCAACGCTTTTCAGAATGTTGTCACGGCGACCGCGCACAGCCTTGGCGGCCATCGAATAGTTGACGTTGTTGGGATCAGTCACCCCAGATTTTGTTTCTTCATATTTTATGTGCTGATCAAGCTCGTCATGCTTGCGCATCAGGTCATTGATCATGAAATCCATATCCGCGACCTGGCGGCGGACATCATCTGTCCGAAATCGGTGCAGCCTCAAAAGGCTTTCACGTGAACGCATTGTTACCTCACACTCTACTCTAACTCACAGTATTCCTGGGCGGAATTGCTTCACCAAAGTGGGAGCCACTTTGGTGCATTCCGACCTGGTGCGTTTTTGCCGCATTCAGGATCCTTGTACCTTCGACCCTGTTCACGATTCTCCGAATCACCTACGTAGTGATTCTGAGCACACTGACGTTCATCATGAACGATCAGCCTTAAAGCCCGGTAAATCAAAAGCTTGCGTTTGTAAAAAAGGCCTCTTCGGGGCCAAGTGTGATTCAAAATACCAGATGTGGGGCCTTGGGCTGAGGTAGCCACTATATATTGAGATTGCGTTCCGTAAATCCTGAAGCATTAGGCTTAGGTTTTGTTAACCTTTCTAAGTCTATCTTAAGGATCAGAGTTAACACTTCGTGATGCCTGCGGATCAGGCAGACGAAAGTTCGCGACAAACTTTTCCGGTGGACGGAAGGAAATAGGGGAACCGCATGAGGGTCTTGTTGATCGAGGATGATACGGCAACTGCTCAATCCATTGAGCTGATGCTGAAATCCGAAGGTTTCAATGTTTACACAACCGATCTGGGCGAAGAGGGTGTCGATCTCGGCAAACTCTACGACTATGACATCATTCTACTCGACATCAACTTGCCGGACATGTCTGGCTATGAAGTTTTGAAGTCGCTGCGCGTCTCGAAGGTTGGAACGCCCATCCTCATTCTCTCCGGCCTCGCCGCGATTGAAGACAAGGTCAAGGGTCTGGGCTTCGGTGCCGACGACTACATGACCAAGCCATTCCACAAGGATGAGCTCGTTGCCCGCATTCACGCCGTTGTGCGCCGCTCCAAAGGCCATGCACAATCGGTCATTCATACAGGCGAACTCGTCGTCAACCTCGATACCAAGACGGTTGAAGTTGGTGGCCAGCGCGTTCACTTGACCGGCAAGGAATACCAGATGCTCGAGCTTCTCAGCTTGCGCAAGGGAACCACGCTCACCAAGGAAATGTTCCTGAACCATCTTTATGGTGGCATGGACGAGCCTGAACTCAAGATCATTGACGTGTTCATCTGCAAACTGCGCAAGAAGCTTGCGACAGCTGCGAATGGCAAGAACTTCATCGAAACCGTCTGGGGCCGTGGCTACGTGCTGCGCGAAGGTGCTCCTTCGATGGCAGGCGAAGATATCGAAGAACTGCGCGAAATCGCGTAAGTACACCACAGGGTTATGGGGGACTAGGGACGGCGGAGAAGGAAACTTCTCCGCTGTTTTTTTATGGAGCCGTCGTCACCACGCTCACCGCAACATTGGCGCGCGCGAGGGCTTCGGCCAGGGCTGAGTGGGGTGGGCCGTCGGTGATCAGGCGGTCGATCATGTCAAAGCTGCACACCTTCACAAGAGCCGCCTTGCCGAATTTAGTGGAGTCCGAGAGCACCACGCGATTGTCAGCAATCGAAAGGGCCTTTTGTGCAAGCTCGGCTTCGTCAAACGCCGTGTCCATGATGCCGTGCACGGGATCAATCGCAGTGGCCGTCACAAATGCGTGCCGCACTTTGAAGCGACCGATGAATTCAACAGCTGATGGCCCGAAGGCCGCACCACTTTCGGCGCGCAATTCACCACCCGCCATGTAAACCTTGTTGCCGTTGACCACTGCAAGTGTTCGAGCGATGTCGGATGAGTTGGTGACAATCGTCAACCCGCGCTTCACCCGAAGCTCTTGTGCGAAGATGCTGGTTGTTGTGCCCGTCTCGATCATCAGGCTATCGCCATTTTCGACGAGTTGCACAGCACAGCGCGAGATCGCACGCTTGGCTGCAACATTTTCGCGCATACGCCGCTCGAACGGCGCTTCTCCCACTTGATGAGGGGCCGCCAGCGAACCATGCAGCTTTACGACCTCGCCCCTCTGCTCCAGCACCCGCGCATCGCGGCGAATGGTTTCCTCAGAAACCCGCAGCACATCAGCAAGTTCTGCCACGCCAACCGAACCAAGTTCGCGAATCCGGGTCAGAAGCAGGGCCTGCCGTTGGTCAGCTTTGTGGTTTTTCATGTGGTTTCCTGTGATCCAAAGCGATCTAAAGTTGATGTTTTCACACTATATCACAACATTATTGCCAATATCAACATTTTTTCACAAAAATGATTGACTGTCCTGAGATATGAATTAGTCTCAACTCATGTCCGGTCCTCCACATAAGGATCAGACAAAGCGCCAGCCGGGATATCCCCGGCCCCATGATCGTTTTGGCCAATCGCCCCCAAGGCCTTTGGTCATGGCCCCCGGAGTACTGGGGGTGGCGCACCTGTTTTGGAGTGAAAGAGTATCGCAACGCTGCCGCCCCTACTGGTAGATGAGCGGCTGCAGCGCTTGGCGCTGTGGCGTGGAAAACCACATTTTGAAGTTCTCCACGGTGGGGTCAGCAACGCAAGCTACAAAGTAATCGATGACGCAGGCACCTATGTTGCGCGTATCGGCGAAGACTATCCATTTCATCAGGTCAACCGTGCGCGTGAAGCCATTGCAGCACGATCAGCTTTTGCGTGCGGGCTGTCGCCTGAAACACTTTTTGCCGAAGACGGCGTGATGGTGATCCGCCACCTCGAAGCAAGAACTTACACAGAAGAAGACGTGCGCAAGAACTGGCATGCCTGTCTTGATCTTGTAGCGCGCTGTCACCGTGACATGGCCCGCCATGTCACAGGACAGGGCGCAATTTTCTGGGTGTTTCAGATCCTGCGCGACTATGCGGCAACCATCGCCAAGCAAGATCATCCGTACACGGCCTATTTGAGCGAATGGATGAAGATCAACGACGCCATGGAAAAGGCGCAAGTGCCATTACCCATCGTGTTCGGCCATCACGATCTGCTCGCTGGAAACATCCTGGACGACGGCAATCGCCTGTGGCTGATCGATTGGGAGTATGGCGCATTCGGCACGGCGATGTTTGACTTGGCAAACCTCGCGGCGAACAACGGCTTTGATCCGGCAACCGAAAATCAAATGCTGGAGACATACTTCAATGCGCCAACATCGGATGAAATCCGCCGCGCCTATGATGCAATGAAAGTGGCGAGCGCATTGCGCGAAACCATGTGGGGCATCGTGTCTGAACTCAAACTCAATGCACCGGGCGTGGATTACAAAGCCTACACATCAAAACAATTGTCGCGCTTTGAGGCAACACTCAAAGCCTACAAGACAAAGCACGGGGGAATGTAAAGTGTCTATCATCGGGGGACTACCGCAAATCGCAGATGTTGTCGTGATCGGCGGCGGTATCATTGGCTGTTCGACGGCCTATCACCTTGCACGTGATCATAGACTGCGTGTTGTGTTGCTCGAGCAGAATAAGCTGACGTCTGGTTCAACCTGGCATGCGGCTGGGCTCGTTGGTCAGTTGCGCTCATCGGCATCAATCACCCAAGTACTGAAGTATTCCGTCAATCTCTACAAGGAACTCGAAAAAGAAACCGGCCTCGCCACGGGCTGGAAGATGACGGGCTGCTTGCGTCTTGCCACCAATCAGGATCGTTGGACTGAGTTCAAACGCCTTGCAACGACCGCGCAAAGCTTTGGCATGGACATGCATTTGCTGTCGCCAGAAGAAACCAAACGCGCATGGCCCTTGATGGATGTGACTGATCTTGTGGGTTCCACATTCCTGCCCACAGATGGGCAAGCTTCACCTTCCGACATCACGCAAGCGTTGGCGAAAGGTGCCCGCATGCACGGCGCGCAACTGATCGAAGGCGTGCGCATCACGGGCTTTGATATGCGTGAAGGTCGCGTGCATGGCCTTGATACCAGTGAAGGCAAGATCAAGACTGAAAAAGTGGTGATCTGCGCTGGCATGTGGTCGCGGCAATTGGCGAAACTGGCTGGCGTCAACATTCCGATCCAGCCAGTAAAGCATCAATATGTCATCACCGAAAAGCTTGATGGCCTTTCGAGCGACGCCCCATCTATTCGCGATCCGGATCGCCGCACCTATTTCAAGGAAGAAGTGGGCGGACTTTCCTTTGGCGGCTACGAGCCAAACCCGCAAAGCTGGGATGCGGAAGTGCCCCACAATTTCGAATTCCAGTTGTTTGACGATGACTACACGCACTTTGAACAGCACATGACGCAAGCCTTGGCGCGCGTTCCAGCGCTCTCCAATGTCGGCATCAAGCAGATGATCAATGGGCCAGAAAGCTTTACGCCCGATGGCAATTTCATTCTGGGTGCAGCGCCTGAAGTGAAAGGCGTTTTCGTTGGCTGCGGATTCAACGCATTTGGCATAGCTTCAGGTGGCGGTGCGGGCTGGGTGCTGGCTGACTGGGTCGCGCGCGATGAACCACCAATGGATCTTTGGCCCGTCGATATCCGTCGCTTCGCCAATGTTCACAATGACAAGTCATTCGTGCGTGAAAGAACACTTGAAGCTTATGGCAAGCACTACACCATTGCATTTCCTCATGAGGAGTACGGCAGCACACGCAACCAGCTGAAGTCGCCACTCTATGAAGCGCTAAAAAATGACGGTGCGGTGTTTGGCGCAAAGTTGGGATGGGAACGGCCCAACTGGTTTGCCCCGAAAAATGTTCAGCGCACGGATCAATATGCCATGGGTCGCCAGAACTGGTTTTCCCACGTTGGGCGCGAGCACGCCATTGTGCGTGAAGCTGCCGGTGTCTTCGACCAGACATCATTTGCAAAATTTGAACTCAAGGGCCCCGATGCACTGTATGCGCTCAATCTGATCTGCGCCAACAACATCGACAAGCCCGCAGGCCAGCTCACCTACACGCAGATGCTCAATACGCGCGGCGGCATTGAGTGCGATCTTACAGTATCGCGGTTTGACGAAGATCACTTCTATATTGTCACGGGCACTGGTTTTCGCACGCACGACTTCCATTGGATCAAGGATCACATTCCGAAGGGAGCACATGCGACCCTGACAGACGTCACCGAACATTGGGGAACCCTGGTGTTGATGGGGCCACATTCGCGCGATGTTCTGCAACGCCACTGTGACATTCCGCTCGATTTTCCGTTTGGCCACTGTCGCGTTGCCAGAATTGCGGACCACACTGCGCGTTTGTTGCGTGTCACTTATGTAGGTGAACTTGGCTGGGAAATTCACGCGCCCTTCAAAGCTTTACCCGACATCTACGCAGCGATGACTGCGGGCGGCGCAAAGCCTGTTGGCTATCGCGCACTGGAATCATTGCGGCTTGAAAAATCCTATCGCGCCTGGGCCAGCGACATCACGCCAAACGACACACCATTGGAAGCAGGCCTCGGTTGGGCGGTAAAGCGCGAGGGCGACTTCATCGGCAAGGCCGCTATTGAAAAGCAGCGCATGCAGCCGCTCAAGAAGTTGCTCACCACCTTCACAACGGAACGCGAAGACATTGTGCTCGTGGGTCGCGAAACCATTTTACGCGATGGAAAATTCGCGGGCTACCTCACCTCAGGCGGCTACGGTTACACAATCGGAAAACCCATCGGATTGGGTTACGTCCGCAACGCCGAGGGCGTAGACGCAAACCACGTCGTGCAAGGCGAATATGAACTGGTTGTCGCGCAACAACGGGTGAAAGCCACCGCGCATATGAAGCCGCTCTACGATCCTTCAAACGCAAAGATCAAGTCGTAACCGAGCATGTACTCTTGCCAAGTGTGGCTTCAACATCCGGACGGATCAACGGATCGGCAAGTGGCACCCAGATCACTGCAAGGCCGCGTGCTTCAGGCATCTCAACTGTCCAGCCAGCATTGGCCACACTCGTAGCGCCTTCGCCTTCGACACCTTCAAGCACTTGCGAAATCATGCCGCGCGCCAAGTTGATCCTGATTTCAATCGATTCACTTTCAGCTTCTGCATCATTGATGGAATAAACTTGCAAGCCGGAATAAGTGTGAATGGCGGCGGTCCAATAGCTTTGCGGCAACTGTGCAGCCAGTTTTACCGAGCCATTACGAAGGTCGAGCGCACAAACTGCCACTACGCTATCGCCCCGATAGCTGGGAAGAAGCGCGCGCTGTGCTTCTGGTGTCAAGATTCGAAATCGGTTTGGCGCGATGTCTGTAACCTGTTTGGAAAGCTGCTGGTCAAATGCCCGGGAAGGCTGAAACAGCACGTAGGAAATATGCGTTGCCAAAGCTACCATTGCTCCAAGCAAGATCCAGGTAAACTTGCCGAGCATCAGCAACTTCCCTTTCTGACGACAGGCAAGGTGACGGGCTTGTCTTCTTCATCAAGACTGTCATGCAGCGCCAGCACCAACTGATAAGTTCCGCTATCCACTTTCACCCAGTTGCCCGATACAGGCCATGGCGCGAATGAGACGCGGACCACGCCTTCTGCATTGCGAAACACTTGCCCGGAAACAACGACAGAGTTGGAGCTGACGACACGTCCGTCCCCGTCAGTCGCAGCAAGGGTCCACCAGCGCCCAGCCGGAATTCTCCCCTCCAGGACATAGGCACAATCTCCGCGCAATGCGTTACCATCCTCGTCACGAAGCCTGGTGAACTGGCGAATGGAAAAACTTGGCGGCACCTGCCCCGACCCCAGAAAGCGGCCAAGTGAATAGGGCAGAACGCTATTTGCAGCCGCAGGATCGAGTTCAATCCAGTTCTCACTTCCCACGACAGGCGATTCCCCGGCCTGGTTCAACTGATTGATCGCGCTGGCCAGTCCCAAAGCCATGCCACCCACAACGGCCAATCCCGCATATAAAAGTTTCCGCATGGGCGCGAAGCTAGCCGAACATCCGTCAGTCGTGAACTAAAAATTGAACAGTGGTTTGCGGCGGCGCTGCTTGCCAGCCTTGTTGGTGCGGAACAGGCGTTCAAAGAAGTTCGAGCGCTTTTCTGCGGTCCGCACATTTGAACGCTGCACGGCATAACCCGTGTTCGCCTTGGGAAGCACATAGGCTGTTTGACGAGGTCCGCGGCGGCTCCCTCGAGTTTGCGGCTGCACTACACGTTGCCGCTTGCCAATCTTGCTGCGGCGTGGACTGCGCTGTTTGACACTCGCCTGCTTGTCACCATCGAACAAGTCCATCATGCCCCGCAATACGTCATTGGCGCCGTCATCTGCCACAACTGCCTCCCCAGCCTGTGGATCAGGCGCAACCGACTCCAGCAGACCTGCCACTTGATCATCGACTGGTTGTTGGGCAACAGGCGCTGTCGATGGAACCGGCACCTCAGCATAACTGTCATCCAGCGGAACGCCTGCCAGCGCCTTGCGTTCCAAGCCAGTTTCCGCCACTTCCATAATGCGCTTCCAGACAGGAGCAGGCACGCGGCCACCTGTAACGCCATTCATCGGTTTGAAATCATCATTGCCAACCCAAACACCAGTCACGCGATTAGCCGTAAAACCCACATACCACGCGTCACGATAGCCTTGATTTGTACCCGTCTTGCCAGCTTGTGGAGCAAAACCAAGGTCGGCTGGTCGGCCCGTGCCGTTTTTCACCACATCATTCATCATTGAATTAAGGGCGGCCACGCGCTCTTCTGGAAACACCTGTTCAGGCTCAGCCACATTGACTGCACGATCATAGATCAACTCGCCATTTGGCTTGCGGATTTCAAGCACTGCATAAGGTTCCGCCAGTTTGCCGCCTGCAGCAAAGGTTGCATACCCGGTTGTAAGATCAAGCAGTGTCAATTCACTCGTGCCTAAAACCATCGGGGCGTAAGTGTCGAGCTCACCCGTCAGTCCCGCTTTCTGGGCTGTCGTGATGATGTGCTGGCGCCCGACAGCCTGCCAGATTTTTACCGGGATGGAATTGTAGGAATGTGCCAATGCCTTGGAAAGCGTGGTCCGGCCCACATAACCACGTGTGTAGTTTTTCGGCGCCCAGCCACCAACCGAAACCGGACCATCAACAACCGTCTGCTGCGGCTCGAAGCCTTTCAGCAAAGCTGCCATATAAACGAACGGCTTGAACGCCGAACCAGATTGGCGATCAGCACTTGTTGCGCGGTTGAACTGGCTGTCTTCGTAGTCTCGACCACCCACAACAGCACGCACCGCGCCTTCGGGATCCATGGTCACTGCCGAGGCCTGCGAAAAATTGCCGACCACGCCCTCGGTATCTACCGTCTCATTGATAATGCGCTGCATTTCGATTTGAAGACGACGGTCAATCGTCGTTTTGACTTCAATCACGAATTCCTTTTTGAGGTCATACTCTTCAAGAATGTCGAGCGTGTTTTGATACGCATAGTCAAGAAACCAGTCGGGTGAGTTGATATCACGCTCGACAATAGCCTGTGCTGGCTGTCGTTGGGCTTTTAGCAATTCGCCTTGGGTAATAAATCCGGCATCAAGCATACGAAACAAGACAACACTGGCGCGCGCGCGCGCAGCTTCCGGATGTTTATGCGGTGCGTAATTTGTCGGTGCTTTGAAAAGGCCGGCAATAATGGCAGCTTCAGAGATAGTTACATCGCGCACCGATTTGCCGAAATAAAACTGCGACGCAGCCTCAACACCATAATTGCCACCTCCAAGATAAGACCGATCGAGATAGAGCTTCAGGATTTCGTCCTTGGTCAATCGCGCTTCAATCCACATCGAAAGAAACGCTTCATGCACCTTGCGTTGGATGGTTTTCTCGGGCGACAGGAACAGGTTTTTTGCCACCTGCTGGGTGATTGACGATCCACCTTGCGAAGAATTTGTACGGGCATTACGCACAATCGCACGCGCCGTACCAATCATATCGACCCCGAAATGATCAAAGAACCGCGCATCTTCCGTAGCCAGCACGGCCTGAATCAAGTGCGGAGGAATTTGGTCGAGAGGAATGGCATCATCCTGGCGAATGCCACGGCGCCCCAATAGATTACCCTCTTGATCCGTGAGTGTTACCGCATATTCGCGACCACGGTTCCAAACGTCGCCCGTCCCCGAAAACGGCGGCAAGGCATAGGCGAGTAATCCGAAAACAAAAACTGTGAGAAGTGTGAGCCCGTCATTGGCAAGGCCGACGACATGGCGCGGCAGACCGGTGACGCGGAAATAATAATACAAAAAAGACGAATAAGCCGAACCAGCGCGCCGCAAAAGTTGCCACGTTTCAAACACCGCGCTGCTGACATAGGAATCGCCAGTCCAAAGCGCGCGCCAGAAGGGGTTTCTTGTCGGTAGCGGTTTCAATTCTGTTTCAATTCGGGATCAGGGCGTTTCCGTAGTTAACCTTAGCAAGTTTTCCGCCAAGGCGGAGAACAAAATGTATGCGTTTGAGGACGCTCAGGTTTTTCCATTCATGCAGGCGAGATAGCGCTTGTAAACATTGCGCGCAAACTTTTCAGTTGTGAAGCCCTTGACCTTGAGGCTGGCAAGCGTGATCTGTGGCACCATGGCCACAAACGCTTGCTTGCCTGATTTGCGCTGGAACCGATTGGTGAGCGCCAAATAGGTTTTTGTCTCGTCGAAATCCAGCGCCTTTTCACGTAAGAAATCTTGCCGGATTTGCTTGTCATCAAGGCCCAGCTTGTGGATCTCATTAGCTTTGCGCATCGCCGTTTCCGTAGTCGTGACGCGTTGCAATACGATACCTGACTTGCCATAGGCCAGAAGATCACCATCAGCGTCCAGCGGCGTGTCAGTCAGTTTGGCCAGCATCACCTGAAATGCCGCATTGCGGCTGGCATAGCGCCCGGCATTGTAATCGGCAAAGCGATGCAGTTTGGTGGCATAGGTCGTTTTGTAATTGAGCAACTGCGCAACCCCGTAATAGACGCCGCCTTCCCGCGTGTAGAGCTTGTCGCGGATGGCATAAATATCGGTGAGCGTCATCGGCAGCCAGCGTCCACGCTTGTCGAGGTCGATGGCAAACTTCACCGACACCTGCATCGAGCCAATCGTATCAATTTCATTCTTTTCCTCAATCAGCTTGTTGAACAGACCTGACCTGACAACCAGATCGAGGCTTGTACGCTTCGAGGCATCTGCCAGAAGCGCACGATACGCGAGGTCAAGATCACGCTCGGTTTTCGCCGCACGAATACGCTTCATGAAACTGGTTTGCGGGGTTGGATTATTCCCCAGAAAATTGAGCGCAATACGTCCCGCTATGGGAATACTCTCAAACTTTTGTTTTATAGCCTGTTCGGAAATTTCCCCGAGACCCGGCACTGGTGGATTGGCTTTGAAACCTGATTCCTGGTCGATGATGGCAATGGCGGAGCACACATTCTCGCGCGTATCAGGCAAGCCATGCGCCCGCAGCGCATCAAAGATGTCAGTCGCCCAACCTTGCGTGTCTTCAACGCCTTTTTCGGCACTGGCAATCAGCCTGGCTGTTTCTGAAACAGTAATGGCGGACTGGGTCTCCGCCCTGGCTCCCTGCATCGCCAAAACTGGCTGCAAGAGAATCGAGCAAAACAGGGCAACACAACCACAACTGATTTTTGATTCCATCATTCCCGCCCTATCATGATTCGAATTTTCCCGAGGAACCCAGGATGAAACATGACGTCTCGTGATACTTGTGCCGCGCACGACAAGTCCGATCCTCTGGCGGCGTATCGTGACCGTTTTGTGGTGCCCGAAGGCTTGATCTATTTTGACGGAAACTCATTGGGCCTGATGCCCAAGGAAGCAAGAGCGCGGGTCTTGCATGCGGTGGAAACCGAATGGGCTCAGGACCTCATCACATCCTGGAACAAGCACAATTGGTTCAGCATGCCCCAAACCCTTGGCAATCGCATCGCGCGCCTGATTGGTGGTGGCGAAAACAATGTGATTGTTGGCGACAGTATTTCCGTCAACGTGTTCAAATTGCTGACCGCGGCCCTCGCTCTTCGCCCCGACCGCAAGGTGATCCTGTCGGACAATGGCAATTTTCCGACCGACCTCTATGTTGCACAAGGCCTGAGCAATTATCTCGCCGATGGACGCAGCCTGCAACTTGTGTCTCCAAAAGAACTGATTGGCGCGATCGACGAAAGTACGGCGATCGTCATGGTGACAGACATCGACTATCGCACCGGTCGTCGCCATGACATGAAAGCACTGATCAAAAAAGCACATGCCAGCGGGGCTTTGGTGCTGTGGGATCTGGCACATTCCGCAGGCGCCATACCTGTTGATCTGCTTGGCGAAAACTGCGACTTTGCAGTTGGCTGCACCTATAAATACTTGAATGCCGGACCAGGCGCGCCCGCATTTTCTTTTGTCCATCCGCGACTGCATAACAAGGCAACATCAGCGATTGTAGGCTGGTGGGGCCATGCACGACCGTTTGAACTGTCACAGCTTTATGTCCCCGCTGATGGAGTACTGGGTTATCAACTTGGTACACAGCCAATCCTTTCACTGGTTGCGCTCGATGCAACAATGGCGATCTGGGACACGGTCGACATGAATATGGTGGACGAAAAACGGAAATCGCTGTGCAGCCTTTTTGTCGATCTCGTGGAAGAACACTGTGGCAGCTTTGGCCTGAAGCTCGCAGGTCCACGCGATATGAACGAGCGCGGAAGCCATGTCTCATTCCATTGCCCCGAAGGCTACGCCGTCATGCAGGCGATGATTGCCCAAAAGGTAGTTGGCGACTTCCGAGCACCAGACATGATCCGCTTCGGTCTTTCGCCACTTTACAACACCCACACTGAAGTCTGGGAGGCGGTGATGATCTTGAAAGAAATCCTCAGCAAGCGCTTGTGGGATCGTTCTGAATACATGGTCCGCAAAGCCGTCACCTGATCTCTTCCCGAACAAAAAACCCCGCGAAAAATCGCGGGGTTCGAATGTTTTGAAATCGCTGCTGCGATTACCAGCGCGAACACACCGTATAGCGCTGGTGATAGTAAGCGCGATGATGGCGCTTGCGGTAATATTTCTTGCGCGCTGGCTTGACGCAAGCACATTTGCAACCACGATACCGCTTGACCTTCCGTTTTTTCGGACGCGGTGCCACGGCCACCTGCTCGATTGCTGGCTCGCTCTCGACTTCAACAGGAGGCGGTGGCGGTGGTGTTGGTTCTGGCGGCGGCGGTGGAGGTGTTGGTTCGGGCGGTGGCGGTGTTGGTTCAGGCGGCGGTGGCGGTGGCGCTGGGACCAGATCCTGCGCCAGACCTGATTGGCCATCCGTCAGATTGCGATTGATGCTGACCTGTTCAGTCGTTTGGCTGCCCAGGCTGCTGTAAAGGCCAAGGCCACCCAATGCGCCAAGGAGCAACAATGCGGGCAACCACGCGCGCCAATCAAATCCACGGGCAGGAGGAGGTGGTGGTGGCGGAGGTGGAGGCGGCGCTACATAAACTGGCGGCGGCGGCACATAAACTGGTGGTGGAGGTGGCGGTGGGGCCACGTAAACTTGACGAGGCGGCGGTGGGGGCGCCTCAACATATCGCACTTGTGGAGGAGCAGCCTCTACATACCGAACTTGCGGCTGCGGCTCAACATAGCGCGGTTGAGGAGGCATGTGAATGCGCTCCACGACGTGACTTTCGGCTGCTCGCCGGACAACTGGCGTAGTCGACTGGCGGACATGCACGGTTTGCGAAACGGGTTCCGGATCGGCATGAATGACGCGCTGCACGACCGGTGGCAGGACGCGGTCGAGAATGGGCTGATGTTGCACTTGCTCTATGTGGCGACTCTGCTGCGCGGGCATATTCGTTGTTTCAACAATATGCGGCACTTCGCGAGCGACTTGGGCTGTCTCCTGAATGCGGCGCCCAATGACGGGCTCCATAACGCGATCAGTGATGACTTGGTGCGGCGTCGACACAATGCGCGATGAGGTCTCATAATTTGTACTTGTCGTACGACGAACTTGAGGTTGGTTGACTTCAACCGTGATGTTTCGCTGACCAACATTGGGACGAATGACTGCCGAACCAGAAGTCACACTGGGCTGCTGGCGAGCTGGTTGCGCTACACGCTCCTGCGTATGAACTTCACCACCCTGCGCCAAAATCTGTTGCAAGCCGCCTGCACTGAGCTGCGGCAGCGCTGCGCGCATTTCAGCCAAAGCCAATGCACCCGCAACACCAACAATGTCTGCTGCAGTTGCCTGATCTGTTTCACCGTTTGCCGAGAGCGCATGAGCCAACTGATCAATGCGGCTCTGGCCGAGAAGCGATGACAGCGTTGCCGACGACGACCTTACCAGATGCGGTCCGCCATGGACGTATGACCCTTGCGCCAAATTCTGTCCAAGGCGCGCATCCGCTTGCGACACATGGCTCAAAAGCTGTTCAGCACCTTGCGGCGTAGATGCTTTCACCGCAAATGACTGAATGATTGAAGGTATGATAAAACTGATCGCACGTTGAGCAAACTCAGGTTTGACCCCAATGATCTCAGCGAGTCGACCAGCGACGCCCTGCGAAATTTGTCGACGTATTGACTCAATCAAATTCTGCATTTGACTTTTTCTCCCACTCACACGCCGCAAGACCATAACAAACACGGCACAACCGTGAAATGCAAGGGATTTTACGATTCGTTAACGTTGATCCGCGCGTGCGCAAACACCCATCTGAGGGTATGCACATTGCGTGCCATTCACACGCTAGACGAGCTCTTCCTTCTCATCCTGTAGTTTCAAGTCATTTGCGCGTTGTGCCGGAGCGCCGAAGCCACCACCACCGGGCAAAGTGACCAATAGCGTGTCCCCATTCGGGACAATGTGCATCCCTTTGTCCCCAAGTGGCTTGCCCGAACCAAGCCGAGCTGATCCTTTTTGACCAGGCTCACCGCCATCGCGACCTTGAGCGGCAAATTTGATCCGGTCGAAGGTCGCTGCAGAAATGACAAACGGTGCTGTTTCCCGATTGGCAACCTCGATGGTTTGCCCCAGCCCGCCGCGGAACTCTCCCTTGCCGCCCGATCCCGGCAAATACTGCTTGCGCTTGAACCACAAGGGACACTGGCCTTCGGTGATTTCAACCGGAATGGAGCCGACACCTGATGGAAAAGCCATTGTCGAAATCCCGTCCTTGCCGGGTCTTCCGCCCATGCCGCCAAGGCCAATGGAAATGACTGAGAAACGCGTAGCATCTCTGGTTTCTTCTGCTGCAACGCGGCCATGTGCGGAGTAAAGCGAAAGGATCCAGATGGCACCAGCACTCTCCGCCTGCACTTTTCCTGGCAACGCCTGCGCGAGGCAACCGAACACACAATCCGCCAGCATTTGTCCGAGCACATGACGCGCGGTCACTGGTGATGGCCTGATCGGATCAACGCAAGAGCCGGGCTCCGTCACCATGTCGAACACAGAAAGCGAGCCGATGTTGTTGGGTACATGCGGCGCAATCACAGCCTTCAGCGCAAACACCGAATAGGCGAGCGAATAGGTGCGTGGACTATTGATCCCAAACAACGACGCGGCAGACGATCCCGAATAGTCGAGCGTGATCTTGCCATCTTTAATGGTAAGCTTGCAGTGAATATCCAGTGGGCGCTCATAGCCATCAAGCGGCATGTGATAAGACCACGATCCATTTGGCAGTTGTGCAATCGCTTCCCGCGCACCTTTTTCAGACTGGGTCAAAATATGTTTCGCCAGCGGATCAAGCGATTTCATTCGGAATTCACCCATCATCCCGACCAATCGTTTCGCACCCGTATCATTGGCCGAGATCAGTGAAAGAATATCACCGCGCACTTCAACGGGGCTTCGGGAATTGGCGAGTATCACATCAAGCAGATCCTGATTGAGCACGCCCGCTTTGCGAATGGCAAGATGCGGGACCAACGTTCCTTCTTCAAACGAGGAATTCGCATTGGCTGTCATGCCAACACCACCAACGTCAATGACGTGGCAGGTCGATGCAAAAAACGCGATCAGCGTTTTGCCGAGGAACACAGGCGTCATCACGACATAGTCAAACAAGTGTCCCGTACCGAGCCACGGGTCATTTGTGATGTAACAATCCCCCGGCTTCATCGTGCTCTGCGGAAATTTATTGAAAAAATGCGCAACCGCTGTCGCCATGGTGTTGACGTGACCGGGTGTACCGGTCATTGCCTGCGCAATCATTTGGCCTTCGGTATTGTAGACACCAGCCGAAAGATCGCCAGCTTCACGCGTGATCGTGCCGAACGCTGTACGCAAGATCGCTTGCGCATGTTCCTCAACAACAGCAATCAACCGGTTCCACATGACTTGCGTTCGGATTGCTTCGGCCGCCCTGTTCATCGTCACATGTCCTTCGTCAAATCGTTAAAGCCCATAAAGTATGGCTCAAATCAATTCTTGCATTATCGCACTGAATGCGGGCAAGGAAGTCTCTTGTTTGTCACGGAGTTCGAATTCATGCAGCTTTTCATGCTTCATTTGGACGAAGCTCTTGAGTCGCAGTCAGACTTTATGTTGGCTAGTGACAATAACAGTGCGCGCCACATCCGCTTGCAGAAAGATGCAAAACGCGTCAGGCTTTGGGGCTACCATGCTGAGCTCGCTGCCCTTCAAGAGAAGCTGGCACAATCGATGGGCAACAGTTCCGGGCCGCCTCTCACCTTCATGGGATCAGGCGACTTTCATCATCTCTCTGCCCTGTTACTGAAGTCAGCATTGGAACGCCACCCGGGACCAGTGACAGTGCTCCATATCGACAACCATCCGGATTGGGTGAATTTCGGCAAAGGGATCCACTGCGGCTCATGGATCAACCGGGCGCTCGACCAGCCAAAAGTCAGCAAATTAATAACGGTAGGCGTCACCAGCCGGGATCTTGTCCTCCCCGAACCCAGATTGGCGAACTTGTCTCTGCTGACAAAGGGCCTGCTCGAACTCTACCCCTACGATCACCCTCCAAGCAAAGTCAGCAAGGCATATGGCGAGGGTGCCAGCTTCGCGCAGGTGGACGATCATTTGCACTGGAAAACCATTCGCGCCATTGGCGAGTCAAATTTCGTCAGTCATCTTTTGTCTCGCATTGAGACCAAGGCCGTATACCTGACGATTGACAAGGATGTTCTGGCCCGCGACGATGCGATCTGCAATTGGACCCAAGGCGAAATGCGCCTGCCGTTCCTGCTTTCAATCATCAAGGAAATCGGCGCGACCCACGAGATCATAGGCGCTGATGTGATCGGAGATTACTCAAAACGATCATTTTTTGGTACACCCAGGGCTTGGCTCTCCAAGCTCCACGAAACCTACAAGAAGTCCCCTGTTCCCGAGGTCGCGCCAAGTCAGGTTATCAAGCTTAATACGGAAACCAATATCACTCTGCTGAACGCATTATCATCAGTGATGGCCTGACGGGTTATTTCTTGCGCTGTTCCCTGCGCTTCTCCATGACGATTTGCCCGAAGCCATCGATGCGTGCATCATAGTGTGCGCCGACCACTGTCGATGTCTCATGTTCTGCAATGATCGCAGGCCCCTTGATTGAGGTGCCTGCCGTCATGTCAAAACGCCAATAGACGGGGGCCGCCGCAAGTTTGCCCAATGCTGCATCAAAAACCTTCCGTGTACGGATGGATTTCGCCTTGCCACCTTTACTCGCGGGCGTCGCCTTGGCAAGGGCTGGTAGCGGCGATGAAACCGTGACCGACCAAGTGATCAGCTCCACCGCCTGATTGGGAATGATCAAGCCATAGACCTTTTTGTAGGCCAGTTCGAACGCCGTCTTCAATTTCGCGCCATCGGATTTCGTCAGTGTACGGATGGGTATTGCAATCTGTATCTCATGCCCCTGCCCTACATAACGTCCATCCGCGACGATACGCATGGAAGTCTTGCGTTTGCCCAGTGCGGGCTTCACCACAGCTTCAGCATCGCGCGTCATGTTGGCTAACAGCGCGTTCGCCTTGGCCGCATTAAAATCCACAAGCCCGAACGCAGCGCTGCGGGTGATCTCATACGAAATCGGCGCCTGCAAAAATCCGATGGCCGAGCCCACGCCAGCGCCTTGCGGCACGATGATGCGCTTGATCCCGACTTTTTCAGCCAAGCGGCACGCATGCAAAGGTGCACCACCACCAAATGCAATCATGGTGCATGAGGCAATGTCCTTGCCGCGCTCGATGGCATGCACCCGTGCCGCATTGGCCATGTTCTCTTCAACGATTTCGGCCACACCAGCGGCAGGCCAGAAATCCGCAATGCCCAAAGGCTTGCCAATTTCGCGTTGCAGAGATGCATCAGCGCCAGCTTCATCAAGCTTCACTTTGCCGCCTGCAAAAAACGCCGGATCAATCTTGCCCAGTGCCACGTTGGCATCTGTCACGGTTGGCATCGTGCCACCGCGACCGTAAGCCACTGGCCCCGGCGTTGACCCCGCACTGTCTGGTCCAACAGTGAGCCGCCCAAGCTTATCAACACGCGCAATCGATCCACCACCTGCCCCAATCTCCACCATCTCGATCACAGGGATTCGCACAGGAATGCCAGATCCCTTCATGTCGCGATAGGCGCGCGCGATCTCAAACCGATGCGCCCGTTCCGGCTCACCATGCGACAAGAGGCAAATCTTCGCCGTGGTGCCCCCCATGTCAAACGACAACACCTCAGGCAGCTTGTTTTGAAGCGCAATGCGGCTCGCCAAAATAGCACCGCCCGCAGGACCAGACTCAACCAGCCTGATCGGAAAGCGCGAAGCAGTTTCCAAAGTGGTGAGCCCGCCACCTGACATCATCAAGAACAAGGGCGCTGAAAGATTCATCGCCGCAAGACCATCCTGCAGTCGCTGCAAATATCCCGCCATCAAGGGGCGCACATAGGCATTGGCAACCGTCGTCGAGAACCGCTCATACTCGCGAATTTCCGGCGCTACTTCCGACGACAGGCAAATGCTGACATCGGCGGGCAAACGCTTGCGCAGAAGTTCGGCAACACGTTTTTCATGAGCGTCATGGGCGTAGGCATGCAGAAACCCAATCGCCACAGCCCGCACTTTTTCCGCGATGAGCTTGTCGGCAACACGTTCAACACCACTTTCATCAAGTGGGATCAAAACGGAGCCATCAACCGCGAGGCGTTCCTTCACCATCAGCCGCAAATGCCTAGGCACCAATGGCACGGCGCGATCAATCATCAGATCGTAATGATCAAAGCGCTTTTCATAGCCCTGCTCGATCACATCACGAAAACCATCGGTGGTGATGAACGCAGTCACTGCCCCCTTGCGCTCGATCAACGCATTGGTGGCAAGAGTAGTGCCATGAATGAACACATCAACCTGCGACGCCTCAAATTCCGCTTCGGCCAAGACCTGCGCTACACCTTGCAAAACACCCTGTTCGGGTGCGGCAGTGGTCGTCAAGACCTTGCCGCTCCAGCGCTTGGCCCCTCGTTCCAGAACAATGTCAGTGAAAGTGCCGCCGATATCGGCTGCCAATTTGAGTTCGTTTGCCATCAAGCCTATTGGCCCGATCGCCGATGGTTTGGCAAGATGCCATTCCCGGTTTGACAAGCATTCGCCGCCTTGCTTGAAGTACGTCCATCATGGTGAAAATTACGATTCAGGACGTGGCTGAAAAGGCTGGCGTCAGCGTGGCAACAATCGACCGCGTATTGAACAAGCGTCCAGGCGTTCGTCCCAACACCGTTGAAAAAGTTGAAACTGCAATCCGCGAATTGAACTACCAGCCTGATCGTATTGCCGCCCGTCTGGCCCGCAGCCGCGATTATCGTTTTCTCTTCGTGCTCCCAAATTCGACATCGGAATTCATGACGGCAATATCAACCGAGGTTGACGTCATCGCAAACCGCATGGTGGGTGAGCGCGTCACGGTGCTCACCAAAAAGGTCGATGTGTTCGACGGCACCTTGCTCGCCACAACGCTGGACCAGATCGGCGAAGACATCGATGGCGTTGCCGTCGTTGCACTCGATCACCCCGCAGTGCGTGAATCGATCAATGCACTTGTCGCCCGCAACATCACGGTGGTCACGCTTGTGTCGGATGTGCCGGGATCCAAGCGCACGCATTTTGCAGGGATCGACAATTCATCCGCTGGCCGCACTGCTGCAGGCCTGATGGGGCGCTTTATCACAGCGCACAAAGGCAAGGTCGGATTGTTCGTTGGCTCGCTGGCATTGCGCGATCACATTGAGCGCCAGTTCGGATTTGAACAGGTGATGACGCATGAGTTTCCGGAAATCGAAATCATCACCGTGCGCGAATCGCGCGACGACGTTGACCGTACCGAGTTGCTCACCACGCAATTGCTGAAAGAGCACCCCGATCTTGCAGGCATCTATAATGTGGGCGGCGGCACCAAGGGCATCATCGCAGGCCTCGAGTCGCACCCGCGCGCCCAAGACATTGTGTTCATCGCCCATGAAGTGACAGAAGGCTCACGCCGCGCGCTGATCAAAGGCACACTCGACGCCATCATCAATCAGGATGCCGGCCATGAAGTCCGCTCCGCCGTGCGCGTGTTACTAGCCAAAGCCGACAACGCCCCGCTCATTGAGAGCCAGGAACGCATAAGGATCGACATCTTCATGCGCGATAACCTGCCGTGAGGCTTGGCCCCACGGCATTCTGATTGTTCACTTCATCGTCGGCATCACGAATTCGGCTCCGGCGCGGATGCCTGTCGGCCAGCGTGATGTGATCGTCTTCAGCTTGGTGTAGAAGCGCATGCCTTCCATGCCGTGCATGTGATGGTCACCGAACAGCGAGGCCTTCCAGCCGCCGAATGAATGAAACGCCATTGGCACCGGGATTGGAACGTTGATGCCAACCATGCCGACCTGAATGCCCTGCGCAAATTCGCGCGCGGCATCGCCGTCCCTCGTAAAGATCGCAGTGCCATTGCCGTATTCATGCTTGTTGATCATGTCGGCGGCTTCGGTGTAGCTCTTGGCGCGCACCATCGACAGCACGGGGCCAAAAATTTCTTCCTTGTAGATCGTCATGTCGGTTGTGACATGATCGAAGATCGAGCCACCGAGGAAATATCCACCTTCATAGCCTTGCATCTTGAAGCCGCGACCATCGACGACGAGCTTGGCACCTTCTTTAACGCCCGTATCGATATAGCCCTTCACCTTGTCATGATGCTGCTTGGTGACCAGTGGTCCCATGTCTGCTTCGGGATCGGTGCCGGGTCCGATCTTCAGTGCACGGACTTTTGGTTCAAGCTTGGCAAGAAGCGTATCTGCCGTCTTGTCGCCAACGGCAACGGCAACCGAAATCGCCATGCAGCGCTCCCCCGCTGAACCGTATGCTGCACCCATCAACGCATCTACAGCCTGATCCATGTCGGCATCCGGCATGATGATCATGTGGTTCTTGGCACCACCTAGCGCCTGCACGCGCTTTCCGTTCGCCGTGCCGGTTTGATAGATGTAACGCGCGATAGGAGTTGAGCCCACAAAGCTCACAGCCGAAATGCCGGGATGCGCGAGGATCGCGTCAACCGCTTCCTTGTCACCATGTACCACTTGGAACACACCATCAGGAAGGCCCGCTTCCTTCAGCCAGGCAGCGATCAGCAATGATGCAGAAGGGTCACGCTCTGATGGCTTAAGGATAAAGCAATTGCCTGCAGCGAGTGCGGTTGGGAACATCCACATCGGCACCATGGCAGGAAAGTTGAATGGCGTGATGCCAGCGACAACGCCAAGTGGCTGGCGGATCGACCATGAGTCAACCCTGGTGCCAACGTTTTCGGTGTAATCGCCCTTCAGCAAAGTTGGCGCAGCGGTGGCAAATTCCACCACTTCAGCACCACGTTGCACTTCACCGATTGCATCAGACAAGACCTTGCCGTGTTCAGAGGAAATGCAGGCCGCCAATTCCTTGGTGCGTGACTCGAGGATGCGGAGGAATGCGTTCAAGATACGCGAGCGGCGAAGTGGCGTTGTATTGGCCCAGCCCGGAAAAGCGACTTGCGCACCCTGCACAGCCACATCCAATTCAGCGGCGGTAGCCAAAGTCAACGAGCCAGTCTTTTCGCCCGTTGCCGGATTGAACACATCCGACTTGCGCGTGCCCTTGCCAGCGACTTCCTTGCCGTTGATCCAATGATGAATTGCCTTGACCATGCGCGTTTCCTCCGATTGATTGGGATGCTATGCGCTTTCCATAAACGCACAGCAAGAAGAAGATTTGCGCTTTCGTTGTGCAAAAATAGATATAAGGTCAACTCCATGAAACCCGACCTCGTCATCGGCATCGACCAGTCCACCACGGCCACCAAGGCGATTGCGTTTGACAGGCGCGGCCACATCGTTGCGGAAGGGCGAGCCAGTGTGCCCCTATCCAATCCGCGCATGGGCTGGTTCGAACAGGAGGTTGATGATTGGACAGGCAGTGTCGCCACTGCGTTGAAACAAGTGACGCGCAAGATTTCGAAAGACCGCATTGCGGCGGTCTCAATTTCCAATCAGCGTGAAAGCTTTGCGCAGTTCGATGAAAAGGGCCGCGCCCTTCGCCCTGGCACTTTGTGGCTCGATGAACGCGCCCATGTCGAGGTGCGCGACATCGCAAACGAGGTTGGGCTTGATCGCTTGCATCAACTCTCCGGCATTCCGAACGACATCACACCGTGCCGGGTGCGCTGCCTGTGGCTGGCGCGGCATGAACCGAAAGTATGGAAGCGCGTTCACAAGACAGCTGAAGTGCATGGTGTCATCGCGCATTTTCTGACGGGTCAATGGAAAACCTCAACCTCGTCGGCAAGTCCCATGGGCGTGCTCGATGCCAAGACCTATGATTGGTCAGACACGCTCCTCAAGGCTTCAGCGTTGACGCGCGACATGTTGCCGGAGCTTGTGCCTTCTGGCGAAGTGATGGGCGAAGTAACTGCCACTGCCGCAAAACTCACGGGCTTGAGGGTCGGTACTGCTGTTGTTGCAGGTGGCGGCGATGGCCAGTGCGCTGGCGCTGGTGCCAACACTTTCATGAAAGGCCGCGCCTATCTCAATCTTGGCACGGCAGCCGTGTCCGGTAGTTATGGCGAAGACTACACGGTTGATCGCTCCTTCCGCAGCCTTGTAGCGGTTGGTGAAAAAGGTTTCAGCTTCGAGACGGCCATTCGCACAGGCACCTATCTTGTGACCTGGCTGGTCGAGCGCATTTTTCACCAAGACCCAAAAAAGAATCCAAAGATTTTTGCTACACTGGAGAAAGAAGCAGCGAGCGTTCCGATTGGCGCGCGCGGCCTTGTGTTGCTGCCCTATTTTTCCGGCATCATGACACCCTATTGGGACACCGATGGCCGCGGCGTGATTGCTGGCCTTTCCGGCTCACACACCAGAGCCGATCTCTACCGCGCGCTGATGGAAGGCATTGCACTTGAGCAAGCAATGATGACCAATCGCGTTGCGGCTGTGACTTCGCCCATCGAGCACTTCGCCATCGTCGGCGGTGGTTCGAAATCCGATCTCTGGTGCCAGATTGTTTCAGATGCGTCGGGCCGTGATGTGAAGCGATTGGAGACTTCTGAAGCCTCGGCTCTCGGTGCGGCGATGGCGGCGGCCAAAGGGGCGGGCTGGTACAAGTCAGTGGCACAGGCGGCTGGTGCGATGAGCGGCAAGCCCACAAAAACCTTCCGTCCACGGACGAAACAGGCAAAAGCCTATGCAGAATTGCTCGGCATCTATGAAGAGCTCTGGCCGAAGATGAGTGAATGGAACGCGAAGCTTCAGACTTTCAATCGGAAACAGTCATGAAGCTCGCACCCACCAAGAAAGACTGGAATTCCCTAATCCGCGAAGTTGTATCCGGCGAATGGCGCGATCCAGCAACGGGCAAGCCTTGCGTCGTGCCATTTGAATCGATCCGCATCGAAGAGTCGCTTGAAGGTGCTGCTGCCGATCTTGTTGCCCCCTTGAAACTCGGCCAGAAACTCGCCGTCGTCTCCGACACCAACACGTTCGAAGCCATGGGGAAGCGTGTCGCAAATGAACTGAAATCCATTGCCAGCATTGAGGAAATCGTGCTCCCCGACGACACGCGTTGCAATGACGCTGGCCTCAAACTGATGCAGGAAAAAACCCGCCATTGCGATGGCGTTGTTGTCGTCGGTTCAGGTTCACTCACCGACACGGTGCGCTATGCGACCTTCAAGGACGGGCGAAAATTTGTAAGCTTTGCCACTGCTGCTTCCATGAATGGCTATGGTGCGCAAACGGCTTCGGTCACACTCTCGAATGGCTACAAGACCTCGCTGCCATCACATGCACCGCGCGGCGTTTTCATCGATCTTATGGTCAATGCAGCCGCCCCAACCTGGCTTTCTGCAGCAGGTCTTGGTGACAGTGTAGTGCGGCCTGTAGCCCAAGTGGAGTGGTGGGCCGCGCATCGACTGACCGGGTCTTCGTTTATGCAAACACCATTTGATCTGTTTCATGTCGAGAATGATGAAGCGGAAATGATCCGCACCGCACCTGGCATCAAAACCCACAGCATCGAATCCAATGGCTATCTCTACCGCGTGATGATGCAAGCAAGCTTTGGCAACAACCTTGTAGGTGCATCACATTCAGGTTCGATGGGCGAGCATCAGATATCCCATTGGATCGACATGTTTGCAGGCGACGATCACCCCGGCACAACGCACGGCCAGCAAGTGGGCGTGGCCTGCATTGCGATGGCGCGATTGCACGAAAAGCTTCTTGCCTTGGAAGTCTGGCCTGAAGTGAAGCCGACCAAAATTTCCGAAGCGGATTTTATCAGACGCTACGGTAACGACATTGGATTAATGATGCACAAGGAAGCGGCAAAAAAAGCATTGGATGCGAAACGTGCCGCTGCGACAAATCGAAGGCTGGCCGACATCTGGCCCGCCTTGCGCGAAGAACTTCGCCCCATGATGATGCGCCCCGATGACATCCAGTCGATCCTGCGCTCAGCAGGTGGTCCGACAAATGCAGCCGAGCTTGGGCTTCCAGCACTTGTTTGGCGCGATGCGCTGAAACACGCGCGCGATGTGCGCAATCGTTGGTCTTTTCTCGATCTTGCTGATGACGCCGGATTGCTCGACGATTATCTCGATACAGAAATGTGAGCGATGGACTGGGACAATCTTCGGATATTTTTGGCGGTGGCCCGCGCGGGGCAAATCCTGAATGCGGCAAAAACATTGCACCTCAACCATGCAACTGTCGCGCGGCGGGTGGATGCACTGGAAGAACAGCTCGGCACAAAACTGTTTGATCGTCGCACCACTGGCACAGCACTCACCGCAGCTGGTGAAAAACTTCTGATCCGCGTCGAGCGCATGGAATCGGAACTACTGCAAGCTGATGCAGCCGCCACAACGAATGCGGTGTCGGGCACTGTGCGGGTGGGTGCACCTGATGGCTTTGGTACCTATCATCTGGCAGCGACCCTTGCCAAATTTGCAAACTTGCACCCTGCCCTCACCGTGCAGCTCGTGCCATTGCCGCGGTCATTTTCCCTGTCACGCCGCGAGGCAGATATTGTCGTGACGATTGAGCGCCCCAAACTCGGTCGCGCCATCATCAGGAAACTCACAGACTATTCACTTTCGGTCTACGCTTCAAAATCCTATCTCAAGAGACATGGTGATATTCAGCACACGGACGATCTCGCTGATCGCCTTTTTATCACCTATGTCGAGGATATCGCCTATTCGCGCGCACTTGACTACAATGCCGAACTCGCGCGCCTGATGCCGCGCCACTACGAATGTGGTTCAGTAATTGCGCAGATGGAGGCCGTGCGCGCTGGTGAGGGCGTTGGAATTTTGCACGATTATGCCGCAGCAAAATATCCTGAACTCATGCGCATTCTGCCTGAACTGCATTATGCCCGTACCTACTGGTTGCTCTCACACCCCGACACACATGCAACGCGCCGTGTCAGTGCGGTTTATGATTTCATCGCGGAAAGCGTGAAGAAACAACAGTTCGTATCAAGCCGCTGATTTCTCGCTCTCGCTAATCGAGAACACCGTCATCGATTGGTTGTAAAGTCGGGGCTTTGCGCCATCCTTCGGTGGTGTTGCAAATTCGCCGTAAGAATAGAAGCCGGCTATTGCAGGAGAGCCACCAAGGGCTGATTTGAGCGCACGAACTTCTTCGGCCGAGCGATCACCCAACACCAACCTTCGCCCAATACAGCTGACCAGAATGGAAGCTTGTGCAGTGGCAAGCGCATCAAGTGTTCGGCCTTCGGCAGCTTCGGCAGCGGCTTTGATCAGATCAAGTGGTTCTGCATGCATCAGCTGCGCCATCCATCCCTCAGGCAAGTTGCCGGCAAAGGTCAGCATGCCAACGTCGCGGTCAATACCAAGTAAAGTTCGGACCAATTGCACATTCTGATTTTTGGGATCACAAATTCGCAGCGGATAGTTCAGCCCGCTCATCGGCAATTGCGCGGCTTGTGGCCCCAGGTTTTTCTCATAGAGATCGAGAGCCGTCTTGCCATCCAGATCATAGACCTTGTTCATCCGTGATGCGGTTATTTCAAATTGCGCACCCTTTGGCTTCCAACCATCACCATGGCCACTGCTCAATTGAATTTCATCGCCATAGAATCCAATTGCAGCAATGGTGTTTTGCATCGCGGCACTATTGGCTGCAACGAGCGTGCGCTCGAACTTGTCATCATCAGCTGCCATGCCGCCGCCAACGACAACATGGGATGGCAGAACAGCTGCAAGCCCGGAAAGAAATTCATCGCCATTCAATTCGAGGCCATCAGCAAACACCAATACGCCAGCCAGCTTATCGCCATTGATGTTGTGCGCGATGCTGCGACCAACATGAAATGAATCATGGCTGTCCATCACAGGAGCCGTCACCAACTTGATTTTTGTTGTATCAAACTTGAAGGCAATGCCTGTGACGCCGTTATCAATGATGCCATCGCTGTGAATTTGACCACCCCCGCTGCAGCCGACAATGACTGACGTCGGAAAGCTTTCACGAAATGCATCGTTGGCTTCGTTGTTGGCCAGTGCGGCACGCGATCCGAAGAAAAGGATCAAATCATACTCAAGGCTTGGCATCTCAAGGTGGGCACTTTGCCCGGCTTGCCAGCTGAATTCGAAGGTTTTCATGCAATCCCCAATGCCCAAATATTAGACATGAGTGATCGCATGGCGAAGTTAACGAACAGTTCTGAAACGAATTTGTCCAGCAGAGCGTCACTTGACCTTCTGTTCTTTTCTGCTATCTATCGTTCTGAATAACGAACGAGTTCTGCCATGAGCATCAATAGCGCGCCCACATTTGGTTTTCACGCCGAAAAAGTCACGCAGGTCCAGCATTATACGGATCGTCTGTTTCGCTTTAGAATGACGCGCCCACAATCCTTGCGGTTTCGCTCGGGCGAGTTTGTAATGATTGGCCTGCCCAAGGAAAACTCTGAAAAGCCCGTAATGAGAGCCTATTCTATAGCCTCGCCGAGCTGGGACGAAGAACTTGAGTTTTTCTCGATCAAGGTGCCCGGCGGCCCTCTCACTGAAAATTTGCAGAAAATCCAGCCTGGCGACCAGATCTTGCTGCGTCCAAAGCCAACTGGAACACTCGTGAACGACGCGTTGACACCAGGCAAGCGATTGTTCTGTTTATCGACCGGCACGGGCTTTGCGCCATTTGCCTCACTGATCCGCGACCCAGAGACTTACGAGAAGTTTGAGCAGGTCATCGTCACCCATACTTGCCGCACGTCAGCGGAACTCAAATACTCCTATGAGACAGTAGAAGCTACGCTCGACGATCCACTGGTCGGCGAATTTGCCCAAGGTCGCCTCAAGCATTTCGCTTCGGCCACGCGCGAAGAACACACCCACATGGGCCGCATCACATCGCTGATTCAAACAGGCGAGTTTTTCGAAACCCTTGGCATCGCACCTCTCGATGCTGCTCAGGATCGCATCATGATGTGCGGTTCAATGGCAATGATCAAAGACATGCGCACCTTCATAGAACCACAAGGTTTCACTGAAGGCTCAAACAACCAGCCAGGCTCATTCGTGGTCGAGCGCGCCTTCGTCGGTTGAATTTAAGGGCAAGGTCCGGTGCTGATGCGAAAAAGCCGGAACTCGCGGTTCTGGCCTTTGCCTTGAATTGACGGATCGCCCTTGTCGTTACCAAAGCGCATGAAGCTCTCATTTGTTATGCTCAAGCTGCTATTGCCGCGATCAACGACTGAAAATGTGCCGCCTTCATCTTCAATTGTACATTTCAATTCATCACCGTCCGCTTCGCACGTAACGGGTGCTCCTTCATAGCGCACCGTTTTCCGCGTAACCGCAAAAACCTGATCAAAAAACTCTGGCGGATCGTCGGCGTTCCCGCCAACACCAAGCTGCAATCTGATCTTCGTGACGTCCTGCTTGCGGTTCTTGCGCAAATAGCGCTTGTCATAGACCCGTTCATAGCAACCTTTGAACGCCGCCTCGGCAGGCAAGCTCCCTAAGACAATTGCCGCAATCAATACGAAACCCAACTTCATTTCTTGCGCTCCAAATCACTGGACCTGAATCTATCCGACTTTGGCCTGCGTCGACTATCCGATTTTGCGACCACTTGCCGCTCCACCCCATTCTGTCTAAGGACCGCGCATGCCCGCCAAGACTGCCAATTTTCATGTCCTCTCGAAGCTTTCGCCAGAACAGCGCAAGGCGCTGTTAACGCGCACCGAAACTGATCTTTCAAACTACATCGAAAAAGTTCGACCGATTATTGAAGCAGTGCGCATCGAGGGTGATCATGCCCTGGCACGATTTGCGCAAACCTTTGACAAGGCTCCAGTGCGAGCCGATGAGATCGCAGCAACTCCAGAAGATTTCGCCGCAGCGGAAAAATCGCTCGCACCCAAAATGCTGGAGGCCATGCAATTTGCAGCCGAGAGCATCACCGCGTTTCACAAAAAACAAATGCCAGAACGTGAGTGGTCAATGGAAGTGCGGCCCGGCGTGATCGCGGGTGATCGCACGATGCCGATCGCATCAGTGGCCTGTTATGTGCCGCGCGGCAAGGGTGCGTTCCCCTCTTCCGTCTTGATGACGGCAATTCCGGCAACGGTTGCAGGCGTCAAAGATATCTGCATCGTGACACCTCCCGGACCTGACGGAAAACTCGATGACGCGACACTTGTCGCGGCACGCCTTGCAGGCGTCTCGAGAATTTACAAGGCCGGTGGCGCGCAAGCGATTGCGGCTGTGACTTACGGTACACAAACAATTTCACCAGTAAACAAAATCGTGGGCCCCGGCTCGCCATGGGTTGCGGCAGCCAAGCGACTGGTCGCTGATCGCGTCGATGTCGGTACACCAGCAGGTCCATCTGAATCCATCGTGCTCGCTGACAGCACGACATCAGGCTGGCTCGCCGCCCTCGATCTCCTGATCGAGATCGAGCACGGGCCAGATTCCTCAGGCTATCTTGTTACATGGGATGAACATATTGCGCGCGATGCACTTGCTGCATTTGCAGAATTCTACGCGCAGATGAGTGCGCAACGCGTTGACTTCGCGCAGACGGTGCTCTCAGGTCCCCTCGGTGGCGTGGTGCTGGCGCGCGATGAAGATGACGCAATTGATTTCATCAACGCCTATGCGCCTGAGCATTTGCAAATTCTTTCAAGCGATGCCGAGCGTTTGTCTCAACGAATTATCAATGCGGGCGAGATCCTGCTCGGCGAGCATACACCCTCAACGCTCGCAAATTTCGTTGTAGGCCCTTCGCATGTGCTGCCCACAGGTGGTTGGGCGAAAACTGGTTCTGCCTTGTCGGTTCATGACTTTTTGAAGCGCACCTCAATGGTAAGGATCGACGCGAATGGATACCGCGCACTTGCCCCGCACGCCAAGATCTTCGCTGAATACGAAGGCTTTGATGCGCACGCCAATGCGGTATCAGAATTGCGCGACAAGATCTTGAACAGGAAACAAAATGGCCAAGTTGATTGACGGAAAAGCTTACGCCGAAGGACTACGCGCGCGCATTGGCAAAGCTGTTGCAGGTCTCGCAAAGGACCATGGCTTGAAGCCAGGCCTTGCCGTTGTGCTCGTTGGTGAAGACCCCGCATCAAGGGTCTATGTGGCGAACAAGGCCAAGCAAACCGTCGAAGTTGGCATGAACTCGTGGGAGCACCGCTTGCCAGTCGACACGCCTGAGGCTGATCTTCTCGCACTCGTGCAAAAGCTCAACAACGATCCATCCGTACACGGAATATTGGTTCAGATGCCGGTGCCAAAGCACATTGACTCCGCAAAGGTGCTGAACACAATTGATCCGAAGAAAGACGTTGATGGCTTTCACGTCGTCAATGTTGGCCGCTTGTCAACAGGGCAAGATGCACTCGTGGCCTGCACGCCAACAGGCTGCGTGATGTTGGCAAAACACGCACTCGGAAAACTCGATGGCGTCAACGCCGTTGTGATTGGTCGCTCAAATATCGTGGGCAAACCCGTCGCACAATTGCTGCTTGCCGAAAATTGCACAGTCACCATTGCGCATTCAAAATCAAAGGACCTGCCCGCAATCGTGCGCCAAGCCGATCTGGTGATAGCAGCAGTTGGGCGCCCCGAAATGGTCAAAGGCGATTGGATCAAGCCCGGTGCCTGCGTGATTGACGTTGGCATCAACCGCATCGAACGCAATGGCAAGAATGTGCTGGTGGGAGACTGCGATTTTGCATCTTGCGAAAAAGTTGCCGGCAGCATCACACCTGTTCCCGGTGGCGTAGGCCCGATGACCATCGCCTGCCTGCTCTACAACACTGTGCGCGCCGCCTGTGCGATCAAGGGTGTGGCAACGCCAGAGATGTAAGTGCGGCAGGCTTTTCGCCACCGTAGGCCCAGTCGAGAAGTGCGACTGTGTGCACAATCGGAATATCTGTGCCCGATCCAATTTGCGTCATGCAACCAAGATTGCCAGCCGCAATGATCTGTGGACGGACGGAATTGATGTTGGCGAGCTTTCGGTCGCGAAGTTCGCCTGCGATTTTGGGCTGCAGCATATTGTAGGTACCAGCCGAGCCGCAGCACAAATGTCCCTCTGGTACATCCACTACTTCGAAGCCTGCGCGCCGCAGAAGCTCTTGCGGCAGGGTCTTCACATTCTGGCCGTGTTGCAGGGAGCACGCCGAGTGATAGGCCACGCGCAATCCTCCGCCCACGGACGATATTGGCAAATCAACCTTCGCCAAAAATTCGGTGACATCTACGGTCTTGGCCGAAATTGCAGCAGCTTTCGCAACGTATGCGGGATCATCCTTGAACAGATGGCCATAGTCCTTGATCGTTGTGCCACAACCCGAAGAGGTGATGATGATGGCATTTGTATTTTCATCCGTCCACTGATCAATCATCTGACGGGCACTGGCCAGAGCGGCATTGTCCTTGCCCATGTGGTGGGTGAGCGATCCGCAACATTCCGCCGCAGCACCAATGGTCACATCAAATCCAAGCCTGTTCAAAAGCCGGACCGTTGCATCATTGATGCTCTGGTCCATCACTGACTGCACACAGCCGCGCAACAGCGATACGCCACCGCGCCTTGTTTCCGTAGCCGGAAAGAAACCTGATGCACCGCGCGTTGCTCGCGGCAGATGCTTGGGTGCCAAGCCAACCATTGCGTCAAGTCTTCTAAAACCAAGGGCAGCAATGACAGGCCGAAAAGGCCGTGCTAATGCAGCGCCCATCAGGGCAAATCGAAACAGCTTTGGGCTTGGCATGACGGTTGCCAACACACCGCGCAATATTCGCTCCGTGAACGGACGATCATAGGTCTCCTCAACATGCACACGCGCCTGATCGATGAGATGCATGTAATTCACACCTGATGGGCACGTGGTCATGCAGGCGAGGCACGAAAGACACCGATCCACATGTTTGGCTGTTTCGGCGGTGGCCTTGGCACCGCTCTCCAGCATGTCCTTGATCATGTAGATGCGTCCCCGCGGTGAATCGCGTTCATCACCCAAGAGCACATAGGTCGGGCAGGTTGCTGTGCAGAAACCGCAATGCACGCATTTGCGCAAAATCTTGTCCGCCTCGGCAATGCGCGGGCTTTCAAGTTGCTGGGCGGTGAAACTCGTCTGCATCAAGAATCCCCATACATGCGGCGCGGATTGAACAGGCCTTTCGGATCAAGGCTCTGTTTCACGCGTTGCGAAAGCGCAACAAGATCGGGCGGTTGCGGATGAAACACGGGCTCAGTTGCCCTGACACTAGCAGGCGCACGGAAAATCTGCGCTTGACCAGATTTCATCAGTGCACGGACATTCACGAGCGTCTCCATCTCCGCCCACACCAAACCGCCTGACCAATCGAGAACCACGTTGGCACCTTGCGCAACAAGCTTTTCGGCAAGCTCTGGCCCTTCGGTTGGCGGCACAGAGATTTTCCAGACAATGCTGTCACGACCGCGAAGCCATTTCAAATCACGCATGATTTGCCATTGGTTACTTGAGGCGCGATCCGAAAGTTCACTCGCCTCGCGTAACAAGTTGGCGCGCAACCGTTGTTTGCGATTAGCTACTGATGCAGCAATTCCCTCCAGTCGCAACAGAACTCCTGTGCCGGGAAGATAGGCAGCACAGGAAACATCGCATGGGGTTTGCAGTGCCGCGCGCATGACTTGCCCGGCGGTGATATAGTCTGTACACGGAACAATAAGGGTTGTTTCGGTTTCAGGCTTTGGCAAAACCTTGAATGTCACTGTGGTGATTGCGGCCAAAGTTCCAAAACTTCCCGCAATGAGGCGCGGCATGTCATAGCCCGTGACATTTTTGACGACCCTGCCCCCGCCTTTGAAGGGCTCGCCCAAACCAGAAACTCCTGCAACACCAAGAATGTGATCACGCGCCGCACCCGCCGTCAAACGTCTGGAGCCAGAGAGATTACACAACAGCAAACTGCCGATGCTGCCGCGCGCCGTGCCAAAAGCACTCGCGTAGTCTGGTGGATCGAAAGCGAGTTGCTGATTGCTTTGCGACAGCATGCTTTCGATTTCATCAAGCGATGTTGCGGTACCTGCCTCCAGGATCAGTTCCGATGGTTCGTAAATTTGAACGCCCGAAAACTTCGCGAGTGACAGTGGTTGCGCTTCGACAGGTCGACCGAGAGCTGCTTTCGTGTTCAGACCTTGAATCGAAAAAGGTTCAGTCGCGCGCGCGACGATGTCGATCAGGTCCTTCTCATCACGGGGTTGCAGCATGATCAGAACCGAGGAATGTCAGCATACGGAAGATTTCCGCCTGACACATGCATGCGACCAAGATCGGCACAGCGCCGGAGTGTTGGAAATACCTTGCCGGGGTTCAAAAGCCCTTTCGGATCAAACGCACATTTCACCCGCATTTGCTGGTCGAGATCAATTTGCGTGAACATCTCCAGCATCAAATCGCGCTTCTCGATACCCACACCATGTTCGCCCGTGAGCACGCCACCCACTTTCACGCAGAGCCGCAAAATATCCGCGCCAAAATCTTCGGCGCGCTGAAATTCATCAGCGTTGTTGGCATCAAACAAAATGAGCGGATGCAAATTTCCATCGCCTGCATGAAAAACATTCGCGACCCGCAAATTGTGTTTCAGCGAAAGCGCCTTCATGCCGGCAAGAACCTCGGGAAGCTTTTTGCGCGGGATCGTTCCATCCATGCAAAGATAATCCGGCGAAATGCGCCCAACCGCCGGAAACGCTGCCTTGCGGCCCGCCCAGAACAACACGCGCTCGGCCTCACTTGTGGAAATGCGCAAGGTCGAGGACTTGTTGGCGCGCGCTATTTTTTCAACGCGCGCAATCAGATCGTCAACCTCGACTGACGGTCCATCGAGCTCGACGATCAGCAGCGCCTCAACATCGCGGGGATAACCAGCATTCACGAAATCTTCGGCGGCGTGAATGGCCGGGCGATCCATCATTTCCATTCCGCCTGGAATAATCCCTGCAGAAATAATATCGGCAACGCATTGGCCAGCATCTTCGCTTGTGGGAAAACCGACAAGCAGCGCGCGCGCCGTTTCAGGCTTTTGCAAAATGCGAACCGTGACTTCGGTGACAACACCCAAAAGCCCTTCTGAGCCGGTCATGACTCCCAAGAGGTCATAGCCATCAGAATCAAGATGCTTGCCACCAATGCGAATGACTTCACCCGTGATCAAAACCATTTCGATGCCAAGCACATTGTTTGTGGTGAGACCGTATTTCAAACAATGAACGCCACCGGAATTTTCGGCGACGTTGCCACCGATGGTGCAGGCAATTTGCGATGAAGGATCGGGCGCGTAATAGAACCCCTTGCTCTCCACAGCTTTGGTTATGCCAAGATTTGTGACGCCCGGTTGCACAACGCAGCAGCGATTCTCATAGTCGATATCAAGCACGCGATTGAATTTTGAGAGACCAAGCAAAATGCCATCAGCGAGAGGAAGTGCTCCGCCGGAAAGTGAGGTGCCTGCACCGCGCGGCACCACGGGCACACCAAGTTCATGGGCATATTTCAGAATTTCAGAAACTTGCACCGTGGTTTGCGGCAGCACCACGACCATAGGCATCTGGCGATAGGCGGAAAGACCATCGCTTTCGAAGACTTTCATCGATGCGGCGTGATCGATGACACCTTCGCCCGGCACAATGCGCTTCAATGCCGCCACAATTTCGGCGCGGCGGGCAAGGATGCTGGCATCGGGTATGGGCAGTTGAACGGTCATGCGAGCAGACTATCGATCGCAAGTGATTGTCGCAATTGGCAAAATGACTGAGGTACAAATTCCTTGACATTGGATTTTAAATATCTTATATTGTTCTCAATGGCGACAAAGCGCTTCTTGCGTTTTTCCGCCAAACTGTAAGAAGTGCGTTTTGAAAGGACGTTGCCGAAATGATTGCTGAAGTAGGCCTGTTTTGTTTGATTCTTGCCTTCGTGGCGAGCCTTGTGCAGGCCACCCTGCCCATGCTCGGTGCTGCGCGCAATGATCATGGCCTGATGCAGATTGGCGATATGGCAGCGCTCACCAGTTTCGCAGGCGTATTGGCGTCCTTCATTTTGTTGACCACAGCCTTTGTGCAATCGGATTTTTCGGTGGCCCTCGTGGCCGATCATTCGCAACTTGCAAAGCCACTCATCTACAAAATCAGCGGCGTATGGGCGAACCACGAGGGCTCGATGCTTCTGTGGGTGTTGATCCTCACGTTGTTTGGCGCGGCGATCGCGTGGAAGGCTGACAATGTTCCAGCGCGTTTGAAAGCGCGCGTCGTTGGTGTTCAGGGCATGATCGGTGTGGGTTTTCTCGCCTTTGTATTGTTCACCTCAAATCCGTTTGCGCGGCTTGCCAATCCGCCGCTTGATGGCAATGGCCTTAACCCGTTGTTGCAGGATCCTGGCCTCGCACTGCATCCGCCATTTTTATATTTGGGCTATGTCGGCTTTTCGGTTTCGTTTTCATTCGCGGTGGCAGCACTATTGGGTGGCGAAGTGGATGCGGCTTGGGCGCGCTGGGTGCGGCCTTGGGTGCTCGCCGCGTGGACATCGCTCACCATTGGCATCACACTTGGCTCCTACTGGGCCTATTACATTTTGGGCTGGGGTGGCTGGTGGTTCTGGGATCCGGTTGAAAACGTATCCTTCATGCCATGGCTTGCGGGCACGGCATTGTTACATTCAGCCATCGTTGTTGAGCGCCGTCATGCGCTGGTGAACTGGACGTTGCTGCTTTCCATTCTCACATTCTCTTTGAGTCTCATTGGCACCTTCGTCGTGCGCTCTGGTGTGCTGACGAGTGTCCATGCCTTTGCGACTGATCCCGGCCGCGGATTGTTTATCCTGGCGCTGCTGGTGCTGGCGACAGGGGGAGCACTCACTGTCTATGCGTTGCGTGTAGGCGATGTGAAACATGGTGTACCTTTTGCGCCAGTCAGCCGTGAAGGCGCACTCGTGCTGAACAATGTCGTGCTGATGGCGGCGACTGCCACGGTGTTTGCAGGCACGTTCTATCCGTTGGTTGTCGATATCCTGGGTACGGACAAAATTTCCGTTGGCCCACCATTTTATAACAAGACATTTTTGCCAATCATGCTGCCGCTGTTGCTGGCCATGGTTGTGGGCCCTATGCTGAACTGGAAGCGTGATGGCTTGAAGACGCGATTGATGGAATTGCGATTGCCTGCGATTGCGGCACTGTTGGTCGCGGTTGCCATCGTGGCATGGGCTGGATTATCCGCCCTCCTCACCGCACTCGGCATTGGCCTCGGCACATGGATTGTTGCAGGCTCGCTTTGGGTTTTGACCAAGCGCATGAAGTCGCTCAGCCTGATGCGCACCACACCGCGCGCTTTTTATGGTCTGGTGCTCGGCCATTTGGGGCTTGGGCTTGTGGTTGTGGCAATCACTTTTGTCTCAAGTTTCTCGCAAGAAAATATCCTGGCAATGAAGCCCGGCGACATAACCCAAATTGCTGGCTTTGAAATCAAACTTGATGAGATGCGCGACGTGCAAGGCCCGAACTACATCGCAAAAGTTGCTGTGATGCAAGTGACGCGCGGTGGCGCTGCAGTCACAACACTCACGCCGCAGATTCACAGCTTCACCAACCAGCGCCAGCAAATCGCGCAAACATCGATCCACACCAACATGATCAACAATCTCTATTCGGCGATTGGCGAACAAAGCGCTGATGGCAAATGGACCGTGCGGCTTTACTGGCATCCGATGGCACCATGGCTGTGGATCGGCGCGTTGCTGATGGCGTTTGGCGGATTGATCTCGCTGAGTGACCGACGCTTCCGCATTGGTGCACCGTTGCGTGCAAAAGCGGAGCTCGCTCCAGCATGAAACGGATCTTGCTTCTGTTGTGTGTGGTGCTTTGGCCTGTGATGGCACTTGCGGTGCAGCCTGATGAAAAACTTGCCGATCCTGCTTTGGAAGCGCGTGCACGCGCCATCAGTCAAGAACTGCGTTGCCTCGTTTGCCAGAACCAGTCGATTGACGATTCCGATGCAACAATGGCGCGCGATCTCAGGCTAATGGTGCGCGAGCGCCTGAAGGCTGGCGAGACCGATGCGCAAGTGATGCAAGCAGTGACGGATCGCTTTGGCAATTTCGTGCGGCTTGACCCGCCCATGAATGGTGCGACGATTGCGTTGTGGCTGATCCCGTTTGCGGTGCTGGCACTTGGCGGCGCACTCGCCTTCACGCAACTCCGGCAAAAGTCAGTGGCTCAACCTGATGAGTTGAGTGACGAGGATCGCCAGCGCGTGGCAGAATACCTGGACACAAAATGATCTGGCTTGTCTTTGTCGTATTAGCGATGGCTGCGGCTTTCGCGGTGTTTCACGGAACGCAAAATCAGCCAGCTGAACTCAATTCAGCAGCCGCTATTTTCAAAAGCCAGCTTGAAGAATTGGAGCGCGAAAAACGCGATGGCCTGATCGGTGCTGAGGAAGCGCGTGCTGCGAAACTTGAAATCGAGCGCCGCCTCGCTGCAACATTGCGCCAATCACCGGGGAGCGTTCGCTACACGAAACCGCGTTCACTCCTGATCGGTGCAAGCCTGTTGGTGATGGGAACTTCCCTGGGGCTTTATGCGCAGCTCGGCCGCCCCGATCTTGCGCCATCCCCAACAGTTCAAAGCGAAACGCCAACGCCTGAAGGTGTTGATGCGATGATCGCGAAGCTGGAGCAACGGCTGCAAGCAACACCCGGCGATGCCGAAGGTTGGCGCATGCTGGGCTGGGCGCAAACCCGGCTGCAACGTTTTGACCGCGCAGTTGCGGCTTATGAAAAAGCGTTGTCTCTTGAACCCGACAATTCAGAATTCAAATCCGCAACGGCTGAGGCCCTAACGCTTGCAGCAGGACAGATTGTGTCGCCCCGGGCGCGCGCGCTTTTTGAAGACGTGTTGAAGTTGGATCCAAAAGATTCAATGGCAGCTTATTACCTGGGGATTGCCGATGAACAGGCGGGCGCATTCGATGCAGCTTTTGATCGCTGGCACGCCCTGGCGCAGAACCCTGATGTGAACGACACCAATCGTGAGATCATCCGCCGCCATGTGATTGCGATGGGTGAGAAGACCGGACGCGATGTGAGGCCGACATTGGTCTTGCTCGACAAGCCAACGCCCGCCCCCGCTCCAACCCAAAACGATATGGACCAGATCGACTCGATGATTGCAGGCCTCGCGCAAAAACTCGCAGACCAGCCTGACAATCTCGAAGGTTGGAAAATGCTGATCCGGTCACTGCATGTGCGGCAAGGTGAAATGGCTGCGAACGACGCCTATGTCCAAGCACAGAAAATCTTTGCTACCCGCGACGATGCGCTGCAGGAATTGAAATCACTGCGCGACGAGATCGGGTTTTAACGAGAACTTCAGGCTGACTTCGCAGTGACCTGGGGACGTACGTCGGAAACCGCTTTCAACGCTTCGGCATGGATAGTGCGCTCGCGGCCAGCCGTGAGGTTCTGCACGACCAGCGATGGCAGGGGCTTGGAGAAATAATACCCCTGCACTTCATCACAACCACCCTCTTTCGAAAGTGCGAGCTGTGCATGGGTTTCCACACCTTCAACAAGCACTGGCACTTCCAGCGCCTTGCCAAGACCAATCACGGTTTTGAAAATGGCACTTGCGCGATTGTTGTTGCCCGAAGACTGAACGAAACTCTTGTCGATCTTGATGCGGTCGAACGGGAATGAATTGAGAAGCGACAAGGACGAATAGCCCGTACCAAAGTCATCCATGGCGATGGTGATGCCGAGCGACTTCAACTGGCGCAAACAATGGAGCGCGCGGTTCAAGTCCTGGATCAAGGCCGTTTCAGTGACTTCAAGTTCAAGTCGTGCCGGTGACAAGCCCGTTTCAACCAGAATCTGGCGCACATTCGACGCCATGGTGCTGAGGCCAATGGCCTTGGCTGAAATATTGACTGCGATGCGGCGCATGTTGGGATTTGCCGCAGCAGCCTTGCAAGCTTCGCGCAACACCCAGTCATCAATCGCGTGAATGAGACCATTTTCTTCGGCAATCGGAATGAACTCGGCTGGCGAGACAAATCCGCGCGTCTTGTTATTCCAACGCAGCAGCGCTTCAAAACCTTTGAGCGTTTGCGTGGCAACACAAAGCTGGGGTTGATAGTAGAGCTGTAATTCATTGTCAGAGATGGCAGCCTTCAGATCAAAAGCGATCTTGCGGCGCTCACGTACAAACTTGTCAATCGAGGCACCAAACACACAGACGGACTGGCCACCCGAAGTTTTCGCGCGATACATCGCAAGGTCGGCATTGGCGAGGAGCTCATGGCGCCCGCTACCGTGTTCTGGAAAGAACGCGATGCCGATACTGACACCAGGCTCAATCACTTTGCCTTCAAATTCAATCGACTGGCTCAACGATTCATTGATGCGCTTGGCCAGACCAGTCGCTGTGGTGACATCGGCATTGATTTGGATGAGGCTGAATTCATCACCACCAAGTCTCGCCGCATACTCGCCAGGTTCTGTCAGCGCACGCAAGCGCGCAGCTGTCGTCTTCAACAGCATGTCACCAGCTGCATGGCCGTACACGTCGTTGACTTCCTTGAAGCGATTGAAGTCAAAGCTGAGCACGGCGAATACCATGTCACCACCCTTGGCTGCTTCAATCTGGCTATCAAGATAGCTGTCAAAGGCAAGTCGGTTCGGCAGGCCCGTAAGTCCGTCTTGCATCGCGATGGCACGCACTTGCAACTCAGCCTTTTCACGATCACGCAGATCATTGACGCGCTGTGTCACATCGTGGAGCACCACCACGCGCGAGCCGTCCTTGAGTGCGGTGACGTTGACTTCCAGGATGTGGTCGCCAACATGCGCATCCTTGGCAGGAAGCGCGCACATGTCTTGGCCAAATCGCTTGATGCGATCAGAGGCTTCACCATGAGCCGAAGTGGCAAGCTCAGCAAAACGCGGATTGAAAAGCGAGACTTCTTCATTTGCGCCAACAACGGCGACACCAGAATTAGTCGTTCGCAATACAACCTGCAAAAGCCTCTGCCGCTCAGCATGGGCCATGGCATACCGCACGGAACGGTCGAGCACGTCAGCGCTGATTGACAGCTTGGACACGAAGTCCGACGCACCAGCCTTGAGAGCTGCCTCGTCGACTTCACCGTCTGGCATGCCGGTCAGCAACACCATCGGTGTTTCGATTCCAGCCTTGCGCACATCGCGAATGAAGTCGACGCCTGTGAGCGCACCCAGCCTGTAATCCGTAAGGATCACATCAAACGATGCACGGGCAAGCTCCACCATCGCTGCCAGAGGAGACGTGACCATCTTCACCTTATAGGTGGCGCCGGTCGCATTCTCCAAGGCATCGTTGATGAGGTACAGGTCATCATCATCATCATCGACGACCAGAACTTCTATGACTCGCTTCTTGCTCACAAACGAACTTTTCCCCACTTACAACTGCGATTTGAGGCGTGCCGAAAGCACGCCACTGCTTGCTGTGTCAGGCGACCTTGCGCTGTGCCTGCTCGACATTGTCGACAAGCTTCACGTTCTTCTGGACGAGCAGCTGACGAATATCGCCAAGCTTACGAAGACCAGCAATTTCCGGCATGGTGAAACGCACGTGGAATGCGTTCTCGATGGCAAACACCACTTCGATATGACGCAGGCTGTCCCACTTCGGGGTGTTCTGCGCATTCGATTCGTCGGTGAGCGATGACGGATCAACGCCGAGGACTTTGCCGATGAGATTGTAAATCTGCATATTTTTTACTCCAACTGAACTCAACTAACTGACTAATTTGACGAGACGAGACTTAACCGAAGATGTGCTTGCGCACGTCTGCCGGCCAGCGCGACGGCTCAAAGCCGTGTTGCGTGAAGGCAGCGAGTACCCACCGCTCAATACCAAGGCCGACGCAGCCGGTTGTTGCCGGTTTGCCGTCAAACGTATTGAACCCAAAACGCTGACCAAAGAAATTGCCGTGCAGGTTGATTGAACCGCAGGCGAGATGCTTGACCGAGCCATCATTGCCCAATGCCGGGATCTTGATTTCGTTTTTCACTTCCTGTGCAGCCTGGAAGAACTTCTTCGCAGCCGACACAGTGGCAAAAAACGGATCAGTTGCCGTCTGCACTGTGCAATCAATATCGATATAGGCCGCGAGTTCTTCGATCAGCGGCAAAGCCCGTGCGCGCACATCGCGGCAATAGTCTTCGGTGCCGACGAACACCAGTTCGCGAACGTTGAATTCATACAAGCGGTCAAGACCATTGATGTTGCGTGACTCGTAACGGAACACGCGGCCCATCCAGGTATAGCATTCGCCAGTTTCGTACACGCGACCCTTGAGGGTCGGGTAGCACGGGAAACACGCAGCAGGATTGAGGCACATGCCATCGACATGCACGTGTTCAGATGGCGGCAATACAGCACCTTCCGAGCACGAATTGGCGCGGCGGAATTCTTCAATCGCATCGAAGTCTTCAATCATGTTGCCCATGAAGGTGACGGCATTTGGATGCGAGTCGAAATAGCCACACTTCTGCAATGTGTCGGCATCAATCATGGCCGGGAAGTGACCATCAATCGCACCATAGGCTTTATGATAAAGCTCGGCAGCCTTCTGGTTGATCAATTGCGTCAGACGCAACACCGGACCCTGATACGCAACCTGGCCCTTGCCATAGTCATGCATCCAGCCACGCTCAACGAGACCCTGGTTCACACCGATCTGGTATGGACCGGTGTCGCGGCGTTTGGTTTCAACAAATACTTTTGGTTCGAAGCCGGCAACCTGCTTCACCATCACTTCGAGATAGCGCGTCGCCTTGTCGGCAACGACTGACATGTCAGCGCCGGGGCGCGTCACAACGCGGGCAGATTTCCGGTCTTCATTCACAACAATCTTTTCGATCATTGGTGAAACGAAAACCGATTCTTTTTCGATGTCGTTTGCAACTTCCGGATCAACCTCGCCACGTGGCAAGTCGAGTTGAATGGTGTTGAATTCTGTAACGTGCTTATTCAATTTAGATCCCCTGTTTTAGAACTGATAGTAGAGAAAGCCGGTTCCCGACCCGATGAGTGTCAAGGCGATAGTGTATCCGATACCCGTTACCATTGCGTTTGCGATGTGTGGCTTCCAGGCCAGCAAACCAGCCTCAATTGGGGTATTTTCGGGTTTGCTGTCGCTCGAAATCCAATCATGGTGAAGAATCTGTTGCGTATTTGGCATCAAGATTGTCACTGCACCGAAGATTACAATCATCGCCAGTGCACGCCCTGCATCAAAGCCTGCGATGACAGTATTCGCGCCACCACCGAACCACATTGAAGAAAGTATCTCACTGGCAACAGACATGTTTGGGGCGCGGAAGATCACGAGGCAGGAAACGACGACAGACATCGTCAACGCCCATCCAACAAAAGAAGGCAAGCGGATCGGAGAGAACTCACGCCAAGCGAGATAGATTGCAATCGCGATGCCGTGGATCAGACCGTAGATCACAAAGGTGAAGCCAGCACCATGCCACACACCTGCAACAAGGAATGTGATGATCGGCGGAATGGCAGCGGTCAGCATGTATTTGCGGAAAGGTGAAGCGCCACCCGTCATCGCCTTGCGCATGCCATTCATGGCAAGACCGGTGTAGATGTAGTTGGTGAAGAAGCGCGTCATGGTCATGTGCCAGCAGCGCCAGAAGTCAGAAATGTTGGTTGTCTTGAATGGCGAATTGAAGTTCAAAGGCAACTTGAAACCAAAGATCGCGCCAATGCCAAGGGCCATGTCGGAATAGCCAGAGAAATCGAAGTAAAGCTGCAGCGAATAACAAAGCGAGCCAAGCCATGCTGTATCGATGTCAACACCAGCTGGCAGGGCTGCAGCAGCAAAAACCTTGTCAGCATAGGAAGCGATACTATCAGCAATAACAACTTTCTTGAAAACACCCATGCCAAACATGGTGATGCCAACGAGCACGCGACGGCTGTCCCAAGCAGAAAACTGCGCCTTCTCAAGCTGCGGCATCATTTCCTTTTGCAACACCAGAGGGCCGGCAGTCACACACGGGAAAAATGCGCTGAACACAATGTAGCGGCCAAGACCAGACGACACGAGCTGGCCATTGTAAGCATCAATCAGATAGCCGATCTGTACGAATGTATAGAAAGACACACCAATTGAAGCCATCAAATGGAAGTGGCCAATGCCAGAACCAGCAACAGTGTTGAAGATATCAACGAAGAAGTTGGTGTATTTCAGGTAGCCAAGCATCACGAGGTTCGCAGCGATTGCGATCGTGAGCAGTGTCTTTGCCCCTGCACGGTCTTCGCCTTTGCCAGCAATGACCTGTCCCATCTTGTAATTGAACAAGAGTGAGCCAACGAGAACGGCCAACAGCGGCAAGCCGAACATGCCGTAGAACACAAGTGAGATCACAGCGATGAAGTTGATCGCCTGGCTCCATCCGGCAATGCGGTTGACCAGCACAAAGCCCAAGTAGCTCAGTGGCAGAAAAATCAGGATGAATTCGTACGAGGTGAAGTTCACCATTTTGGAGAAATCAAAAAAGCCCATGATCACTTCGCCTTGCCTGTATCGAGTGCGGTGAATTCATCAAAAATGTTTTTCAAGCACGAGGCATTCGCATGCTCGGCATCGATGTATTGTTCCTTGGTGCAGCCAACGTCATATGGATTGAAGCTGCCAATCATTTTGATGTTGTGGCGGTCAGCCATGCCCTTCACGATGGAGATGTATTCATCAAGACGTTTTGAATAAGCAGTGTTCTGAACGCGGTCCCAATAAAGCGGATTGAACGGAGGGAACACGAAAGTGATCTCCACGTCTTTGGCCTGGACGTATTTCAACAGCTTCTCGAAATTGTCGAGGCCACGCTGTTCCCAAACTGGCGGGTTCTTGATCTTGAAGTCGGCAAACGTTTCGGCTTCATGCTTTGAGCGCGCTTGCGTGAAAAAGTCATCGTGACCGTGGGACCATGCAATCGATCCACCCGGCAACAACACATCAAGTTCGTAAAATTTCGTCCGGCTGGTTTCGCGGGGACGATCTTCGGCATTGTACCAACGCGTCATGTTGTTGAAGAGCATCTGCAGCGAAAGTCTTTCGCGCAGTCGCTGCCACGAATAGGATTTCCAGAAGCTTTCCTTCTCAATGCCCATTTTGTCAGCCTGGCGACGCCAGCCTTCAATGCCCGGTTCCCAAAGGAAATCACGGCGCACTTCAATTGGCATGAACTGGTTATCGCGCAAGCTGATGATCAGTTGCTTTGGCAGGCGACCGTGGCGTTCCCACATTTCGACCATCGCAAACAGGTCTTCCCAGTAATCACGATGAATATGTGAGTTGTACAGATCTTTGTGTTTCAGAAGATCTTCATGGGCTTCTTGCCAGTGTGATGCACCGAACAATACGACATCAGGTGTCTTGGTCATGCGGGCGATATGGGCTTCGCGCAACTTACGGATATTGATGTTGAGATCGAAATTGGCAAAGTTCTTGCCGCGCGAGAATGCATCCGCGGCCTCCACCATCAAGTCACCATACATATCGGGCGCGAATATTCGATTGGCATTGTAGACAGTGCCAATTCCCAGCGCGGTCGCCAGCATGCAGGCAGCTGTATAGACACCAAGTGAATATCGGCGCGGGGCAGTTCTTGCATTTGGCTGCACGGCAGATGGTTGAGCAGGAATCGTGACTGCTGGCGCGCTAACTGGAGCAGCCGCAACAGCCGCCTCGACTTTCGGTGCAACAGCGATTGCCAATGCCGGGGCATTGACAGGAACTGCAGCTTGTTGGGTTGGCACAGCAACGGTTGCAGGTTTTGGTGCCGATGAAAACGGATCAAAAATTGATTTTGAGGCCCGACGCAAATCAGCAGCAGCAGCAACAGTTGGCGCGGCTACAGTTGGCGCAGCTACGGGGATGGCAGCCTTGGCTGACTTCAACAGGCCTGCACTTGAACCCTTCAAGCTCTTCTCAATAAGAGCGCGACGCATGTCGGCAACCATGTCGTTGGCCGTTGCTGCAATTGGAGGCAGCGCCGTCGTATCCACACTACTCATACTCACAAACCCCAGAACTCAAACACAAGAACTTACAGACTCATTTATTGCGCCCAGCTGCAGAATATTTGGTTAATGCAACCGCAGATCATGTCCGCAAAATTAAGTGCGTCACGATTATGGTTAGCAGCAGGTTAAGCGACTTGCTGCTGACCCAAGACTTCATCAACGCGGTGATTACGAACCAGGTAGTTGACGATCAATGGAGCAAGGAAAATCGGAATCTGCGAAATCCCGATGTATGCACCCGTCTCATCTGAAAGAACGCCCGGCAAGAGCACGAAACCAAGTCCCACATTGCGGAATCCGCTGACGATGCTGGCGGTGAGCGCATCCGTAATGCCCTGCTTGAACATGACGACAGCTGTGATCCAGGCCATGCTTGCACCAAGCGTTGTCACAATACCAAGGAGCAGGAAGAAGCGGCCGGGATTGAGATAGAGCATCTCACGCGCTGGTCCAAGAATTCCAACCCCGAAAATCATCAGGGCAAGAATTGTCAGGCGACGCGATGCACCTTCGATTTGATCCACGAGCTGAACAGGAAGTGCGCGGGCATAGCCCATGTAGACCAGGAAAAGCCCCATTGGCAGGACCAGGAACGTTGCACAACGCATCATGAAGTTACCGATATCGACACTCACGTGGACGCTCATGATAACTTCGAAAAACAGGAAATAGCTGATTGGCATGACAAATGTTGAAATGACCATGCATTGCAGCGCACGGCGGCGATCCAGTTTCAGCAATTCAGCAAACGTCGGCGAGGCAAACAGCGACCCGGCAGATGCCGACACCATGATCAGCATGGTGATCGAGGAGTGGAGTTTGAGCAGCACCGCTCCTGACAATATAATCGATGGCAGTATGAAGAGCTGCCAAACGACGATGTGCCACACGCGTTTGTCCAAAGTAAAAATGTCATCCACGTCAAGCCGGGCCATTGGCACCAGCGAAAGGATGATCATGCTGAACAGGGCGATGAATGCATAGGGCGCCAGTAACTCAGACAGCCCCGGAACAATAAACCCGACAATGATTGTAACCAGCAATACCCAACAGGCAACCGATCTCTCAGACGCAGAAAGCATAAACCAACCCCACAAACACAACTTACACGTGGAGCGTAAGATAATCGGGAGTTCTTAAGAAGTTACCAAAGAGTCCAAACAATCTGTCAGATTGGACGCCGTCGTTCACCATTCATTTAGTACTTTAGGCCAATTTCAGGGATCGGAAGCAAGGGATTCGAGACAATGAGCATGGGCGGTACCACACTGTCGTTTAAACCGCAAAATGGCGGAAATCCTGAAACGATGGGTCCGGCAGGTGGTGGACTTGCCGACATTTTTGCAGGCGCAGACGTAGGTTTGGCACTTTTTGACGGCGAACTTCGGCTGCTGGCGTGCAATCCGCTTTACCGCACCCTCTGCGGCTATCTCGACCAGGAAGCAGCCACTGGCCAAAAACTGACAGACATGATGCGCGTGACATTCCGCCGTCAGAATGTGCCTGAAGGCGAGATCGACATCCGGATTTCCAAGATTGTTCAATCACTTGAGCCAGGTGCAGCCTATTCCTTCCGCTACGCATCGCCGAGCGGACGCATTGTCGAAATTCGCCGCCGCCGCCTGCCCAATGGCACCGTCGTTGAAACCGCGCGCCAAATTGAAGCAGCCCAGCAAGGCCCTGACCTTAACAGCCAGTTTGAAATGATCGCCGAGCGCTCGCGCGCCCGCCTGATGCATGCGCTCGACGTGATGGGCGACGGCTTTGGTCTTTATGATTCGAATGACCGTCTGGTCCTGTACAATCGCAAATATGTCGACATGAGTCCGCTTGTCGCGGATGTGATCATGCCAGGCGTAGCCAAGCTTGATATCCTGACGGCCAGCGTGCAGCGCGGTGCCTTCGTCCTGAATGGCATGTCGCACGAAGACTATATTGCCTGGCGTCTTGAGCGCCACCGCAATCCCGGTGAACCCATCGAAGTGCAGCTGACCGATGGTCGCTGGATCATGATCACGGAAAAGAAGACCGAAGATGGCGGCATCGTCGGCACCCGTTCCGACATCACCGAGATGAAATTGCGCGAAATGGAAATGTTGCGCATTTCACAGCAGTTGCACTCGAAAAATGCCCAGTTCGACCAAGCCCTTGGCAACATGGTGCAGGGCCTTTGCATGTTCGACAAGGATCAGAAACTGATCGTTGTGAACCGCCGTTATGTGGAAATCTATGGCTTCTCGCCTGATGTTGTGAAGCCCGGCATTACGTTGCGCGAACTGATGGAATATTCCGTGAGCCTCGGCAACTACACCCAGGAAGAAGCTGAGCGCGCATTGGCTGAACGCAACGACCCTGCCCGCCTGGCACAGCGCGCCACGATCAAGCAGCGCCTGAAAGATGGTCGTATCATCGCCGTGATGAACGAACCGATGCAAGGCGGTGGCACGATCGCTACCTATCAGGATATCACTGAAGCGGAAACTTCAGCCAATCGCATGATCGAGTATACCAAGAAGCTCGAAATGTCGAACCGCGAGCTGGTCGACTTCGCTTATGTGGCGTCACATGATTTGCAAGAGCCGCTGCGCAAGATCGAAGCATTCGGCGAGCGCCTTGTAAAAAAATATGGTGACCTTCTTCCCGAAGACGGCAAGATGTTCGTTGACCGCATGCAGAACGCTGCTTCACGCATGCGCCGCCTGATCAATGACCTTCTCTCCTATTCACGCGTCACTACAGCAGCCAAGCCTTTTGAGCGCATCGAGCTCAAAGACCTGCTCGGCGAAGTCATTTCTGACCTTCAGATCCGCATTGAAGATAACCAGGGTGCAGTCAACGTGGGCGATATGCCCAAGGTCGATTGCGACCCGACACAGATGCGCCAGTTGATGCAAAATCTCATCGGCAATGCACTGAAGTTCAAGAAACCCGATGTTCCACCAGTTGTGACTGTCACTGCTGAAATGGTTTCAGATCATGAGCTTGACTTGCATGGTGAACAGGCATTGCGCATCACCATCGCCGACAATGGCATTGGGTTTGACAATCAGTTCCGCGAGCAGATCTTCACGATCTTCCAGCGCCTGCATAGCCGCAATGAATATGAAGGCACCGGTATCGGTCTTGCAACAGTGCGCAAGATTGTTGAGCGCCACAAGGGTCATATCATGGCTGATGGTACGCCAGACGTTGGCTCGAAATTCTTTATCACCATTCCACAATTCCAAACCGTATCCAAGGAGATAGCCGCATGAACCGCAGCACTTATCCAATCCGCATTTTAGTTGCCGATGATGATGCTGATGATCGCATGATGATTCAGGACGCCTTTGAGGAATCAAAGCTCGGCAACCCGATCGACTTTGCCGAAGATGGCGTTGAGGTGATGGAATACTTGCGCCGCGAGGGCAAGTTCAAGCATCTCGCGGGCCAGCCCTACCCGGGCTTCATCCTTCTCGACCTCAACATGCCGCGCAAGGATGGCCGCACTGCATTGCAGGAAATCAAGGCATCAGCCGACCTGCATCGCATTCCAATCATCATCCTGACAACGTCCAAGGCCGACGAAGATATCGTCAAGACCTATAACCTCGGCGTAAACAGCTTCATCTGCAAGCCAGTATCATTTGAAAAACTGGTCGACATCGTGAAGACCGTGGGCCGCTACTGGATCGAGATCGTGGCCCTGCCACCAGAATGCAAGCGCCAGATTGCTTGAACCAAGATCAAAACGAAAAGCCCGGCAGCGATGCCGGGCTTTTTTGTATCCTGATTGGAGTTCTCTAAACCGGAACCACCGGCAACATCTTGCTTGGCAGCCACGTGGCAAGTTCTGGAAACGCGATCATGATGAAGATCATGCCGAGCATGATCACAAACATCGGGAATGACCAGCGCGCGATCTTGAACATGTTGTGCCCGGTCATTGATTGCAGCACGAAGAGATTGAAGCCGACAGGTGGCGTGATCTGCGCCATCTCGACGACGATGATCACGAAAATGCCGAACCACACCATGTCGATGCCGGCTTGGCGCACCATCGGTTCGACAATTGCAATCGTCAGCGCGATGCAAGAAATGCCGTCAAGGAAACAGCCGAGGATGATGTACATCACCAACAAGGCCATCAGCAGCATGAAGGCTGAAAGCCCAAGCGTTGATACATAGGCCGCAAGCGCGTTTGGAATGCCTGTGAAGCCCATCGCGAGCGAAAGACCGGCAGACGCGGCAAGAATGAGCGAGATCATCGCCGTGGTGCGTGTCGCCCCCATCAGACTGTCACGGAAGTTGACCCAGGTCAGCGTGCCCTGCCACCACGCGAGCGCAAGTGCGCCTGCAACACCGAGGGCAGCGGCTTCGGTTGCAGTGGCAACACCTGCAAACATTGATCCAAGCACAATGAACAAAAGAACATGGATCGGGATCAGGCGCTGCGAGGCCGAGAGTTTTTCTCGCCACGTTGTGACTGGCTCGACCGTCGGATTGTAGTCCTTCATCATCTTGGTGCGAATGATGACATAGAGCGTGAACAGGCCTGCGAGTACAAAGCCCGGAATGATCCCGGCGATATTGATCGCGGAAATTGATTCATTGGTCATCACACCATAGACAACCATCATGATGGACGGCGGAACGAGCAGGCCAAGCGTGGCAGGGCCAGCGAGCGTACCGACAATAAGCCATTCCGGATAATTGCGTTTCTTGAGTTCAGGGATGGTCATTTGCGCAACCGTTGAAAGTGTTGCGGCTGACGAACCGGACACCGAACCAAAGATCGTGCAGCCCATTACATTGGTGTGGAGAAGTCCTCCGGGCCAGCGCCCCATGAGTGGCGCAAGTCCCTTGAACAGATCTTCCGAAAGCTTGGTGCGGAAAAGAATATCACCCATCCACACAAACATCGGAAGTGCTGTGAGCATCCAGCTTGATGATGACGACCAGACTGTTGTGGCTATGGCTGGTCCTGCTGACTGGCCCGCGATGAAACTGATCGCAATTGCCGCAATCGTCAAAAGTGACAGGCCAATCCACACACCGCTGCCCAGAAAGACAACAAGCAACAACAACAAGAATACCAAGCCACCAAGTTCGCCCATCAAAGGCTCCTCAAAAATTACAGAGCGCCAAAAACTACAAAGCGTCAGGGCTCTCGGGAATGCCATGCGAACCCGTAAGTACGAGGCGCAGACCATGATCGACAATTGAGATTGCAAACAGTGTGAGGCCCAGCGACATCACCAATTGCGGAATCCACAATGGCGTTGCATCAAGTTCCTGGCTGATGTCGCCAAGCACGTAAGACCAATAGACCATGTCCCAAGCATACCAGGCAAACCAACAAGCGATGGCACTTGAAACTGCAAACGCAATCCATTCGCCAATCTTGCGTCCGCGCCCCAGCACTGACAGAACCATTTCGATGCGCACATGTGCGCCGTAATTGAAGGTGTGCGCGAAGGCGAAAAACGTCGACGCCGCCATGAAATATCCGGCATAGGCGGTAGCACCGTTGAGCGGAATGCCAAACCAGCGTGTAGTGATCTGCGCCATGGTGATGGCAAACACACCAACCATCGCAGCCCCGGCGAGATAGCCAGCCCACAGATAGATCCGGTCCATTACGCCATTAAGACGCGCAAAAGCGCCGGAGGGTTGCTCACGGCGCTCTTGCAATGTGTCAGCAATCGCTGTCATTATTTTTTGAACGATGTCATCACGACTTGGCCAGTGGCACCGGCCTTTTTCGTCCAGGTCTCAACGACCTTGGTGCCAACTGCGCGAAGATCGCTCTTCAACGCATCTGATGGCAGGACGACCTGCATGCCGTTCCTGACCAAAGTGACAAGAGCCTTTTCATTGGCTTCCTTGGACTTCGCCAATCCATTGGCCTCAGCCTTGGCGGCACAATCTTTCATCGCAGCCTTGGTCTTGTCCGACAAGGCTTCAAACGCCGCCTTGTTGACGATGATATGATTGCGCGGCAACCAGGCATCAACCTTGTAGAAATGCGAGAGCTGTTCCCAGGCCTTGCTATCCTGGCCAGTCACAGCCGAAGTGATGAGTGATTCGATCACACCAGCAGAAAGCGCCTGGCTGATTTCAGCTGCTTCGATCTGCACTGGCGACATGCCTGTGAATTCCGAGACCTTCGCTGTCGAGATATTGTAGGAGCGTACCTTGATGCCCTTGAGATCGGCACCGGAATTCACTTCTTTTTTGAAATACATGCCCTGTGGTGGCCACGGCACCGAGTACATGAGCTTCAGACCCTGCTTTTCGAGAACCTTTTCAAGTTCAGGCTTTGCAGCACCATAGAGGCGCACTGATTCTTCATAGGATGTGGCAATGAATGGAATTGAGTCGGTGCCAAATACCGGATTTTCATTTTCATGCGCCGAGAGCAGCCGCTCACCAATTTGCGTCTGGCCGGTCTGGATCGCACGTTTAATGTCATTGCCCTTGAACAGCGAACCATTCGGGTGAATCACAATATTGATATCGCCAGCCGAACCATCGGCTACGCACTTCGAGAAATCCTGGGCGTTCAGCGTGTGGAAGTTTGCTGCTGGGTAAGCCGTCGGCATGTTCCACGTTTCGCCAGCGAAGACTGGATTTGCCATACCGAACGCTGCTGCCCCCACAGCCAGCGCTATTGTCGATTGGAGCGACTTTTTGCTGTTCATTTTTCCACCTTGTTTCCGCACGACAGTGCGAAGGACGGACCCTCTTGTCCACCCCTCGCCACTCTGGACCAAAGCAATTAACAATTGCTTTCACGTCCAAGGGGAACAACTGATCGGCACGTTAAGATTTTGTTAACCATGCTCTCCCAAAAAGTGTTAAAAAAAATTCACGATTGATTTGCTTGTTTGGTTGGGAGACCGTCGATGAAAAAGTTAATGCACGTATTCGTCGCATGCGCGTGCGTTGTGGCAGGCGCGAATGGGGTTTTTGCGGCTGACCTTGCATCGCTGGAAGTCGGAAGTTTCACGCCTTTTTCCGACGGGCAAGTAACGGCCCAAGCGGCACTGATTAATGAATCGGGCCAAAAACAAAGCCTGGCGATGACCATTGATGCGTTCGAGGTTACGACATCAAAGGATTTGGCCGAAGCGACCAGCAATTTTTCTGGCCAATTTGAATTGGCTCAGCCGTTGTCCATGCCGATCAAGAGCATGGAAGTGGTGATTGATGGGACCATCATCAAGGAAGCTGGCGCATCTGCAATGATCGAAGTGAAAGTCGGTGGCGCCACCAAGTCCATCAACTGGAATGATGCTGATGCCTTGGCTCAACAGTTTTCACATACAGTTACAATTGACTTGCCCGATGGCCGCCTGCCCGCCCCTTTCCCTGTTGAAGCGATTGCACGGGTCAAAAAATCGGCTGCAGGTGGAGCGGCTTTGGTGTCACTCAAGGCGATCCGGGTGAACATGACAGAGATATCAACCGCTTCAGTGGATTGAGAGTTTTCAAGCCGTACTTCGAAACACAAAAAAGCCCGGCATCGCTGCCGGGCTTTCTGATTTCCAAGTGTAAGATTACGTGAGCGGTTTGAATGTCTGGCGGGCGAACAGGCGCCAACGGCCCTCTTCCTTGCGCCAGATTTGCAGCATGCCGAGGACGAGATCGAGGTCCTTGTTGTTCCAGGTGATCTTCGCATCAAACGTATGGCGGGCAATCGCCTGATCGCCAACGATCGAGATATTATGGTCATAAAGCTTGATCGAATGGAAGACTTCGACCTTGTCGACGACCGTCTTTACAAATTCCACCTTGGTCTGCACGGCACCCGTGGCATGACCGAATGACATCGAGTCCGAAGAAAGCTCAAGGAGACGCGCACCATTGCCATCAACCATTGCTTTGCGATACTCTTCGATGGCCTTCAGCACATCGTCAGTATCACAAGCCATCGCCTGGCTTACCATGCCGACATTCATAACCGCAGCACCTGCAGCAACAACACCAGCAAAAGCCAACTTGCGTCTGGACATATTCATTTGCGTTCTCCCTAAAACTGATTCCCTGGTCGAAACTAGGCGGGGGGTGTTAACGCGCGGTAAACGAGGTTGATAATTATGGTTAAAAATTCTCTAATTTCATAAGCTCAAGCGCCAATTTGCGGGCGCATGTCTTTGGGATCAATGCCAGCAACCGCAACAGGTTTCTTCATCGCATCGCGGCGGAACGGCTCACCAAGCTCCTGATTGAGCAAAACTTCGATTAATGTGGTCTTGCGTTGGTTCATTTGGTCATCGATGGCCTTGGCCAATGTATCACGCAATTCATCCATGGTTTTGACGGCAATCCCTTGCAATCCGCACGCTTTTGCGATGCCCGCATAAGAGACTTCGGGATCAAGCTCAGTACCAATGAAGTTGTCATCAAACCATAATGTGGAGTTCCGCTTTTCAGCGCCCCACTGATAATTGCGGAACACGACCATGGTGATCGCGGGCCATTCTTTGCGGCCAATCGCTGTGAGTTCGGTGACGGCAATGCCAAACGCACCGTCCCCAGCAAAGCCGACAACTGGTACATCAGGACAGCCAATTTTGGCACCAACGATTGAAGGCAATCCATAGCCGCAGGGACCAAACAATCCGGGTGCAAGATATTTGCGGCCCTCTTCGAAGGTCGGATAGGCATTGCCGATAGCACAATTATTGCCGATGTCAGATGAGATGATCGCTTCACGCGGCAGCGCGGCTTGAATGGCGCGCCACGCCATGCGCGGGCTCATCCACTTTGGCTTGTCGGCACGCGCACGCGCATTCCAGGTCGTACCCGGATCGTCATCCTCGTGATCCATCGACGAGAGTTGTTGCGCCCAACGTGATTTTGTTGTGGCGATGAGATCACGCCGTTCCGCACGACCAGCATCACCAGCCTTCGCCGAAAGCTTCGCGAGTATGCCTTCCGCCACTTTCGCCGCATCACCGATGATGCCAACGGCAACACGCTTGGTGAGACCAATACGCGCAGGGTTGATATCGACCTGAATGATCTTTGCGTCCTTGGGCCAATAATCAAGGCCATAGCCAGGCAAAGTCGAAAACGGATTGAGCCGTGTGCCAAGCGCCAAGACCACATCAGCCTGTTTGATCAATTCCATCGCAGCCTTCGAGCCATTGTAACCAAGCGGGCCCGCAAACAACCGATGCGACCCTGGAAACGCATCATTGTGCTGATAGCCAACACACACTGGCGCATCGAGCTTTTCTGCAAGTTTCATTGATGCAGGAATTGCCCCACCAATAACAACACCAGCACCATTCAGGATCACCGGGAATTTCGCAGCGGACAAAAGCTGTGCAGCTTCCGCAATGGCAGCTTCACCACCAGTCGGGCGCTCAAAACCGATAACAGCCGGCATCTCAATGTCGATCACTTGCGTGAAATAATCGCGCGGGAAATTGATTTGCGCCGGGCCTGAGTGGCGATGCGCATTCATGATCACGCGGTTCAACACTTCGGCGGTGCGCGATGGATCACGCACTTCTTCCTGATAACAAACCATGTCCTTGAACAGCGCCATCTGCTCGACTTCCTGGAAACCACCCTGCCCGATTGTTTTGTTAGCAGCTTGCGGTGTCACCAGCAAAAGCGGCGTATGGTTCCAATAAGCGGTTTTGACTGCGGTCACGAAATTGGTGATGCCCGGACCATTCTGCGCAATCATCATCGCCATCTTGCCAGAGGCGCGCGTGTAGCCATCGGCCATCATGCCGCCCGAACCTTCATGCGCACAGTCCCAGAAATTGATACCAGCGCGCGGAAACAGATCCGAGATCGGCATGAAGGCAGACCCGATGATGCCAAACGCATGCTGGATGCCATGGCGCTGCAGCACTTTTACGAATGCTTCTTCAGTGGTCATTTTCATGGGCGAACTCCTCGTGGGGTAATTGCGCGATCAATAACGGAACAGGCATCCGGGCCAATAGGTCCAGTTCTCCAAAACCATATCTACCGATCTGGAAATGTGGTGGCTGCTTCGGCATGTTGTCAGCATGGCCAAATCACCCCCTTACATCCTATGCCTGAACTGCGGTTCTTCATCAGTCAAATACGCTGCATTCGATTTTTCATTAAGACCTCTGGCAAAGGGCATGATTGAAGGCATTGCAAGTGCGTCAGCCATCACTCACGAGAGTGCTGTTCATGAAATTCTCAATGGCAAGATTTCAAGCTTGGGCAAACCGGCACTTGTCGGCCATCGCGTAGTGCACGGCGGTGCCACGTTTTCCGCACCTTGCATCATCACCCCGGAATCTCTGGCTGCGATCAAGGCGCTGACCAAGCTGGCACCAGCACATCAGGCGTACAATGTTGCTGGCATCATGGCAATTCAGAACCATTGGCCAGATGTGCCGCAGATCGCCTGCTTTGATACGGCCTTTCATGCGAACCTGCCTCCGTATCGCTGGCGCCTGCCCATCGCCCAGCGCTTTGCCGACAAGGGATTGCGGCGTTATGGCTTCCACGGATTATCCTATGAGCACGTCGTAGAAGAACTGCCCCGCGTTCTGGGCCCACGCGCCAATGGCAAGATCATCATGTGCCACTTGGGCAATGGCTGCTCACTTGCGGCCATCGACAACATGGTGTGCGTCTACACCACGATGGGCTTTACGCCGCTTGATGGCATGATGATGGGCCAGCGCCCGGGCCGCCTTGATCCTGGTGCGGTGTTGTGGTTGGTCGAGGAATTGAATGGCGATGTGCAAGCCGTGCGCAAGACGCTGAATTCCGAGAGTGGCCTTCTCGGTGTGTCCGGCATGAGCGCCGACATGCGTGTGCTGCTCGCCTCGCCTGATGTAAATGCCAAACTCGCCGTCACCATGTTCGTTGATCGACTGGCCCAGGAAATTGCAGCTGCAGCAGCAGCGCTCGGCGGTGTGGATGCGATCACCTTTTCTGGTGGCATTGGCGAAAACGCAGATGACATTCGAGACCGCGCGATGCGGCAACTGAACTGGTTGCCAACACATGTGACGAGCCATGTCATTCCCGCCAATGAGGAACTGACCATCGCGCGCGCCGCACTCAACTTCACACACAAATAAAAACCCGCCCTTCTTGCGAAGAGCGGGTGTCGATTTCGTTTGAACAGTCCGTTCTGCTTACTGGCAGGCTGGATCGTTCGGGTTCATGGCGTGATCGATATCCATCTGCGATGAAGTATCGGTGTTGCCTTCGGTGCCGAACCAGACGTCTTCGGTGAGAAGCGTCGTGCCATCGGCAAGCTGAGCAGAAGACTGCATCAGCTGCAGGCCATCGCTACCCGTGACTTCCGTCATGTCGGTCGAGACCGAAACGAGACCAAAGTCACTGGCTGACTTCATTTCGCCTGCTTCGAGCAATGCGTCACCATCATCAACCCAGACACCGAGCTTAGAAAGTTCTGCACCTTCGAGCTTGCCGTCCTTGTTGGCATCGAGAGCCGAGAGCTTTTCGAAGCCGTTGTTGAAGGTGCCTTCATCGTCACCGAAGAGGGCAGAACCGTCGATCGAGCCATCAGCCTTGATCTTGGACATGTCAACGAGGAGCGCATCGCCCGAGCCATCAAGCCATTCGATCTTTTCTTTGACGCCATCAGCATTCATGTCGAAGTCAACCGTTGCACCAAGCGGGGCAGCAGCATCCTTGTTCCACGACGTCGTGGCACCTGTGATGTTGATCGCACCGTCACCAGTCAGGTCGATTGCGACAGGCGATACCGAGATGTAGCAGGTCTTGTCGATGATCTGGCCATTCAGGGTGCTTTGGGCATCCGTCTTGATCACATCACAATCATCACCAACCGCATTCACGATGGAGATGCTGTACGTTTCCGTACCTTCATGTGCACCTGCACCACCAGCAGCATCATTGTCGATCAGAACCTTTTCATTGAAGGCCTTGATGCGGAAGCTGTCGGAGATCATTGTGCCGGCAGGGATGAGAACTTTGAAAACTCCACCCTCTTGGATCACGCCGTCATTGAGGACAACATAATCCCAGCTGTCGGTGCCATCTGGACCAACTGCATCACGATAACCGTCGCTGACACGCTGGCCGTTCCAGACCTTGTTGTCGAGGCGCACTTCCTGACCGTCCTTGAAGTAGTTGACATAACCACCCCAGGCAAAGTCCTGGTTGTTTGCAGCAGCATCGTTGCGATCAATACGTTGGGCCGTGCCATCTGAAACCTTGACGGTAACCCATGTATCTTCCGTAACTGCCTTGTCGAGAACAACGTGGTAGACTGCTTCGCCGCCTTCGTTGACAGATGTCTGGCCCTTGATATCAGCCCAGATCTGGCGTGGCTCTTCAACATTGACCTTGACGGTCGCAGTTGCTGATCCACCCTTGCCATCATTGATGGTGTAGGTGAACGTGTCGGTGCCGTAGAAGCCTGCCTTCGGCTGGTATGCAACCGTGCCGTCGGCGTTGATCTTGACGGTGCCGCCATTTGTACCTTGCGTGACACTTTCAACTTTCAGCGGGTTGCCGTCGGCATCGCTGTCGTTGGCGAGGACATTGACCACAACGCCGGTTTCACCGCACTTGACTGTGGCATTGTCGCCAGCAGCCACTGGAGCTGTGTTCGGCTTGTCACCCACATTGACCACGACGGTCGCGGTGTCTGTACCACCTTTGCCGTCAGAGATCGTGTAGGTGAAGCTGTCCGGGCCAGAGAAGCCAGGCTTTGGCGTGTAGGAGAACGTGCCATCAGCATTCTTGATCACCGTGCCGTTTGTTGGCTGGGTGAAGCTGTCGATCGACAAGGTGTTGCCATCGGCATCTGTGTCATTGCTGAGAGCAGCAATGTTCACAGCTGTGTTGAAAGCAGTGCTCTTGGCATCATCGACCGCAACTGGTGGCGTGTTGTCCTTTGGAGCAACGGTGACCGTTACAGTCGCCGTATCCGAGCCGCCATTGCCGTCTTGGACGACATAGGTGAAGGTGTCGGTTCCAGAGAAGCCAGCCTTTGGCGTGTACACGAGTTCGCCAGTGACTGGGTCCTTGGTGATCGTGCCGCCATTGGCCGAGGTTGCATCAAAGCTCTTGACCGTCAACGTGTCGCCATCAAGGTCAGTGTCGTTTGACACAACATTGATCGTCGTTGGCTGGTTGAAGCCAGTCGACTTCGCATCGTTGACTGCATCAGGAGCCGTGTTTGGCTTGGCACCAATGTTCACCGTGACCGTGGCCGTGTCGGTTGCACCGAACTCGTCCGTGATCGTGTAGGTGAATGTATCCGAGCCAGTTGCAGTGGCATTTGGCGTATAAACCAGATTGCCATTGACGATTGTCACTGTACCCTTTGTGCCTTGCGTGAACGCCGTAACTGTGAAGCTGTCGTTCTGTGCATCATTGTCATTCGAACGGACATTGATGGTGGTTGGCGTACCGAAGGCAGTAGATGCCGTGTCGTTCTCAGCATTGACCGTGTTCGGGCCAACCGTGAACGTCACTTTCGCCGTATCCGTGGCACCGAACCGGTCGGTGATCAGGTAGGTGATCGTGTCGGTGCCGACAAAACCTGCAGCTGGTGTGTAAACAACCTTGCCGTTGACGATGGTCGCTGTACCGTTGGCACCCTGCTGCGTGATCGAGGTCAGCGAGAAGGTGTCGCTTTCAGCATCTTCGTCATTGGCAAGAACATCAACTGTCACTGGTTTGCCAGAGATCGTCGATGCTGCGTCATCATCAGCATTGACCGAGTTCGGACCAACCGTGATCGTCACGGTCGCCGTATCCGTGGCACCCTGGGCGTCGCGGATCGTGTAGGTGAACGTGTCGGTTCCGGAGAAGCCAGCCTTTGGCGTGTAGACGAGCTTGCCATCGGCAGTCTGCGTCACTGAGCCACCATTGGCCGAGGTGCCCTGGAACGAGATGATCGTGCGGGCATCGCCCTCAGGATCGGTATCATTCGCCTGCACATCGATGGTGACCGGAGTACCAGCCTTCGTCGAGCCTGTGTCGTTCACAGCGTCCGTGGTGTTGTCCTTCGTCACAGTGACCGTGACAGTCGCTGTATCGGTGGCACCCTGGGCGTCGCGGATCGTGTAGGTGAACGTGTCGGTTCCGGAGAAGCCAGCCTTTGGCGTGTAGACGAGCTTGCCATCGGCAGTCTGCGTCACTGAGCCACCATTGGCCGAGGTGCCCTGGAACGAGATGATCGTGCGGGCATCGCCCTCAGGATCGGTATCATTCGCCTGCACATCGATGGTGACCGGAGTACCAGCCTTCGTCGAGCCTGTGTCGTTCACAGCGTCCGTGGTGTTGTCCTTCGTCACAGTGACCGTGACAGTCGCTGTATCGGTGGCACCCTGGGCGTCGCGGATCGTGTAGGTGAACGTGTCGGTTCCGGAGAAGCCAGCCTTTGGCGTGTAGACGAGCTTGCCATCGGCAGTCTGCGTCACTGAGCCACCATTGGCCGAGGTGCCCTGGAACGAGATGATCGTGCGGGCATCGCCCTCAGGATCGGTATCATTCGCCTGCACATCGATGGTGACCGGAGTACCAGCCTTCGTCGAGCCTGTGTCGTTCACAGCGTCCGTGGTGTTGTCCTTCGTCACAGTGACCGTGACAGTCGCTGTATCGGTGGCACCCTGGGCGTCGCGGATCGTGTAGGTGAACGTGTCGGTTCCGGAGAAGCCAGCCTTTGGCGTGTAGACGAGCTTGCCATCGGCAGTCTGCGTCACTGAGCCACCATTGGCCGAGGTGCCCTGGAACGAGATGATCGTGCGGGCATCGCCCTCAGGATCGGTATCATTCGCCTGCACATCGATGGTGACCGGAGTACCAGCCTTCGTCGAGCCTGTGTCGTTCACAGCGTCCGTGGTGTTGTCCTTCGTCACAGTGACCGTGACAGTCGCTGTATCGGTGGCACCCTGGGCGTCGCGGATCGTGTAGGTGAACGTGTCGGTTCCGGAGAAGCCAGCCTTTGGCGTATAGACGAGCTTGCCATCGGCAGTCTGCGTCACTGAGCCACCATTGGCCGAGGTGCCCTGGAACGAGATGATCGTGCGGGCATCGCCCTCAGGATCGGTATCATTCGCCTGCACATCGATGGTGACCGGAGTACCAGCCTTCGTCGAGCCTGTGTCGTTCACAGCGTCCGTGGTGTTCGGATCTTTGGTGACAGTAACGGTCACTGTTGCCGTATCGGTTGCACCGAACAGGTCGGTGACTGTGTAGGTGAACGTATCCGTACCAGAGAAGCCAGCCTTTGGCGTGTACACCAGTTCGCCAGCGGCGTTCTTGGTGATCGTGCCGCCATTGGCCGAGGTCGTCTGGAAGTCCTTGACCGTCAGCGTGTCGCCATCAAGGTCAGTGTCGTTCGACACAACATTGATCGTCGTTGGCTGGTTGAAGCCAGTCGACTTCGCATCATCCACAGCAACTGGTGGCGTGTTTGGCTTGGCACCGATGTTCACCGTGACGGTTGCAGTGTCCGTGCCACCATTGCCATCCGAGATGGTGTAGGTGAACGTATCGGTGCCAGTGGCGCCAGCGTTCGGGATGTAAACCAGCTTGCCATCGGCAGTCTGCGAGACAATGCCCTTGGTTCCGTTGGTGAAGCTGATAATCAGCAGATTGTCCTTGTCCGGATCAGTATCATTGGCCTTGACGTCAATGATAACTGGTGTGTTTTGCGCCGTATCCTTGGCATCATTGACGGCGTCTGGGTTGCCGTTGACCGTCTTGATGTTGACCGTGACAGTTGCCGTAGACGAGCCACCATTACCATCCGAGATGGTGTAGGTGAACGTGTCGGTGCCGGTCTGACCAGCATTCGGAATATAGATCAGCTTGCCGTCGGCAGTCTGCGAGACAATACCCTTCGTGCCGTTGGTAAAACCAGTGATCGTCAGCGGATCCTTGTCTGGGTCGGTGTCATTTGCACGCACATCAATGGTGACAGGCGTGTTGACGTTCGTGTCCTTGACATCGGCAACAGCAACTGGCGCGCCGTTTCCAGGCTTCACCGTTACGGTGACAGTTGCCGTGTCGGTTGCACCAGAAGCGTCCTTGATGATGTAGGTGAACGTGTCGTTGCCAACAAAGCCAAGAGCTGGCGTGTAGACAATCTGACCATTCACAACAGCCGTCGTGCCGTTGAGGCCAGGCGTTGCTGATATGATGGTCGAACCAGGTGTGTCATTGCTGAGCACGTTGATCGTGACTGGCTTGTTCTGATCAGTCTGACCAGCGTCATTCACAGCGTCAACTGGAGCTGGCTTCACCGAGACCGTAACAGTCGCAGTGTCGGTTGCACCAGAAGCATCCTTGATGATGTAGGTGAACGTGTCAGTACCGACAAAGCCTGGCTTTGGCGTGTAGACAATCTGGCCATTCACAACCGCCGTCGTGCCGTTGAGGCCAGGCGTTGCTGATACGATGGTCGAACCAGCCGTGTCATTGCTGAGCACGTTGATCGTCACAGGATTGTTCACATTGGTGGTGCCGCTGTCATTCACAGCGTCAACTGGAGCAACAACCGGCTTCACCGTTACGGTGACAGTTGCCGTGTCGGTTGCACCAGAAGCGTCCTTGATGATGTAGGTGAACGTGTCGTTGCCAACAAAGCCAGGAGCTGGCGTGTAGACAATCTGGCCATTCACAACCGCCGTCGTGCCGTTGAGGCCAGGCGTTGCTGACACAATCGTCGAACCAGCCGTGTCATTGCTGAGCACGTTGATCGTCACAGGATTGTTCACATTGGTGGTGCCAGTGTCATTCACAGCGTCAACTGGCTCCTTCACCGTGACCGTGACAGTCGCGGTTGCGGTTGCACCATCAGCATCTTTGATGATGTAGGTGAACGTGTCGGTGCCAGTAAAGCCAGCCTTCGGCGTGTAAACGATTTGGCCATTTACAATCGCGGTCGAGCCATTCGTGCCCTGCGCTGCAGAAACAATGGTCAATACATCGCCAGCATTCGGATCGGTGTCATTACCAAGCACGTTGATCGTGACAGGGGTTCCCTTGGTGGTATCCTTCACATCAGCGACAGCAACTGGTGGCAGGTTGGTGTCCTTCACCGTGACCGTGACAGTCGCGGTTGCGGTTGCACCATCAGCATCTTTGATGATGTAGGTGAACGTGTCGGTGCCAGTAAAGCCAGCCTTCGGCGTGTAAACGATTTGGCCATTTACAATCGCGGTCGAGCCATTCGTGCCCTGCGCTGCAGAAACAATGGTCAATACATCGCCAGCATTCGGATCGGTGTCATTACCAAGCACGTTGATCGTGACAGGGGTTCCCTTGGTGGTATCCTTCACATCAGCGACAGCAACTGGTGGCAGGTTGGTGTCCTTCACCGTGACCGTGACAGTCGCGGTTGCGGTTGCACCATCAGCATCTTTGATGATGTAGGTGAACGTGTCGGTGCCAGTAAAGCCAGCCTTCGGCGTGTAAACGATTTGGCCATTTACAATCGCGGTCGAGCCATTCGTGCCCTGCGCTGCAGAAACAATGGTCAATACATCGCCAGCATTCGGATCGGTGTCATTACCAAGCACGTTGATCGTGACAGGGGTTCCCTTGGTGGTATCCTTCACATCAGCGACAGCAACTGGTGGCAGGTTTGGATTAGTCACCGTGATCGTCACAGTCGCTGTATCCGTCGCACCAAACTGGTCGGTGATCAGATAGGTGATTGTATCGGTGCCGGAGAAGCCAGCCTTTGGTGTATACACAACCTGGCCATTGACGATTGTCGCGACACCATTGGCACCCTGCTGTGTGATCCTTGTCAGCGTGAAGGTGTTGCCTTCTGCGTCTTCGTCATTGGCAAGAACATTGACCGTCACTGGCTTGCCAGAGATCGTCGTTGCCGTGTCATTGTCTGCATTGACCGTGTTCGGACCAACCGTGATCGTCACAGTCGCTGTATCAGTGGCACCAAACTGGTCGGTGATCAGATAGGTGATTGTATCGGTGCCGGAGAAGCCAGCCTTTGGCGTATACACAACCTGGCCATTGACGATTGTCGCAATACCATTGGCACCCTGCTGTGTGATCCTTGTCAGCGTGAAGGTGTTGCCTTCTGCGTCTTCGTCATTGGCAAGAACATTGACCGTCACTGGCTTGCCAGAGATCGTCGTTGCCGTGTCATTGTCTGCATTGACCGTGTTCGGACCAACCGTGATCGTCACAGTCGCTGTATCAGTGGCACCAAACTGGTCGGTGATCAGATAGGTGATTGTATCGGTGCCGGAGAAGCCAGCCTTTGGCGTATACACAACCTGGCCATTGACGATTGTCGCAATACCATTGGCACCCTGCTGTGTGATCCTTGTCAGCGAGAAGGTGTTGCCTTGTGCATCTTCGTCATTGGCAAGAACGTTGACCGTCACTGGCTTGCCAAAGGCAGTCGTTGCCGTGTCATTGTCTGCATTGACCGAGTTCGGGCCAACAGTGATCGTCACAGTTGCTGTATCCGTGGCACCAAACTGGTCGGTGATCAGATAGGTGATCGTGTCGGTACCGGCGAAGCCAGCCTTTGGCGTATACACAACCTGGCCATTGACGATTGTCGCAATACCATTGGCACCCTGCTGTGTGATCCTTGTCAGCGTGAACGTGTTGCCTTGGGCATCTTCGTCATTGGCAAGAACGTTGACCGTCACTGGCTTGCCAAAGGCAGTCGTTGCCGTGTCATTGTCTGCATTGACCGAGTTCGGACCAACCGTGATCGTCACAGTCGCTGTATCCGTGGCACCAAACTGGTCGGTGATCAGATAGGTGATTGTATCGGTGCCGGAGAAGCCAGCCTTTGGTGTATACACAACCTGGCCATTGACGATTGTCGCGACACCATTGGCACCCTGCTGTGTGATCCTTGTCAGCGTGAAGGTGTTGCCTTGGGCATCTTCGTCATTGGCAAGAACGTTGACCGTCACTGGCTTGCCAAAGGCAGTCGTTGCCGTGTCATTGTCTGCATTGACCGAGTTCGGGCCAACAGTGATCGTCACAGTCGCTGTATCCGTGGCACCAAACTGGTCGGTGATCAGATAGGTGATTGTATCGGTGCCGGAGAAGCCAGCCTTTGGTGTATACACAACCTGGCCATTGACGATTGTCGCGACACCATTGGCACCCTGCTGTGTGATCCTTGTCAGCGTGAAGGTGTTGCCTTGGGCATCTTCGTCATTGGCAAGAACATTGACCGTCACTGGCTTGCCAAAGGCAGTCGTTGCCGTGTCATTGTCTGCGTTGACCGTGTTTGGCGGGCCAATAACATGAATTGTAACTGTGGCAGTATCAGTACCGCCTTTGCCATCGGAAATTGTGTACGTAAATGTATCATCACCAGAGAAGCCAGCTTCTGGCGTATAGATGTAATTGCCAAACTGGTCGACAGTGACTGTGCCATTATGGGGCGGGAAATACTCTAACACATAGAGCGTGTTGCCGTCCGGGTCTTTGTCGTTCAGGAGCAGATTGCCCGTGATCGCCTTTCCGGCGTCGGTAGTGTACTTGTCATCTATCGCATCGGGATTCTTGTTTGGTGATGGATAGTCGACCTTCGGATCAACTTTCTTGTCATTGAAACAGAGGATTGTGGTGGCATCGAGCTCGATATACCAATCACCACGGCGCAAAATGACGACATTCTTGGTCGCATTGAATTCCCAGCTGAAATCGTAGGATGGGCCATTAATGCGGAAAAGCTTCGGTGCTGTCGTGTAGGTCATCTTGTGCTCCTGTGAGTCAGTATACGGCGTATTGATTTGAGACTTGCGTCACCAATTGAGAAGGTAGAAGCAATAGACATGCCAAAGAGATTAAACCCATCCCCAGACAACCCTCAATTGCTTGCTACCCCATTTCCGGGGGTCAAACTAGCGTTCGAGATTCTTTTTTCGCTTAAACAGTTTGGTTAATGCCGAATTAATCTGAGTCATTTCAGGACGTTGCTACCGCTTCAATGACAATTGGCTGACAATAACAGCATTTTGGCGCAAAAAACTGCGCCGCTGAACCAGCATTTCTCTGGCCCTAAACAGGGTTGTTAACTGGCCAAACGTGCCTGCAAGAAATTACCGGGAAGGAAATACCGTATCAAAGTCACCAACGGTCAAGAGCAGGCGAGCCATGTTTGATACGTGGCGCGCGCGGGTTTGCTCAGCGGTGATCTGGGCAGCTTTCAATTCGCCCAAAGAGCGCAGATACTCCGTCAAGCTTCCAGCACCTTCGTCAAAACGCGACTTGGCGGCTTCGACAAGCTTGCGGCGTTCTGCAATGCGCTTGTCAGCTTGTTGCAGTTCGCGGGTGGCGCCCAGATATTCAACCCATTGCGTGCTGAACTCATTGGCAATGACGCGTTTGGTTTCAAGGGCCCTGTAATATGCAGCGTTTGCAGAATACGCAGCCTGCTTGGAATCCTGCCGCGTGGCAAGATCAAGCAACGGGATTGTCATGCGCGCGCCAATATTCCATTCTTCGCGCGTTTGCTCAAAGCGATTGTCGAGGTCATAGCGGTAGTTACCGGAGGCAGCGACCTGCGGCATGCCGCGCCCGGCCTTGGAGCGAGCGGATTCCTGGGCTGACTCATAATCCTTGATCGCCGCCTTGATGCGCGGATTCTTGTGCAAGGCCTTTTTGAGCAAAACTTCGCGCCCTTCAGACAGGGCACGTTCAATCTTGTTGACATCGAGACGTGGCTGCACTGGTCTGCCAGCCAACAGTGCAACGTCATCACGTGCACGCGACAAATTTGTTTCAGCATCGGCAATCTGGCTGCGCACGTTCGAAAGTTCAATACGGACCGATTGAACATCCGATCCACTCGCAAAACCGCCTGCACGTTGGGCATTGACCGATTCAAGAACCCGGCTCGCTCCGACTTCTGTCTGCTTCAGCAAGCCAACGATGCGCGTGGCAAACACATAACGCAAATATGCATCGACGACCTCACCAATGACCCGGCCCTCAGTCGCATCGCGGCGCGCCTCAGCCGATTCAAGTGTTGCCTGCGCACTGGCCAAAGCATGGCGGCGCTGTCCACCAGTGTATATCGGCCAGTTGAAAGCCAGCTCATTGTAGCTGTTTGGCCCTTTGTCACCAGAGTCATCTTTTTCATAGTTGTAAGCCAATGTGTTGGAAACGGTGGGGAGGAAACCCATCTCTTCCTTTTTGACACCGGCGGCAGCCGCGTTGGCATCTTCATCAAAAGCTTTGACCAGATTTGAATTTTCGCGCGCCAGATGGGCCGCACTGGCAATATCAGTCACTTGGCCATTATTGCTTTTTGCCGGGTCAGCCGTATCATACAACATGTCTGTCGGCGCCTGTGCCGTCGGAAGCGAACCGGTATAGAGATCTTCAGTGGGTTCTATCGCTTTCAGCGTAGCCGTATAAATATCTGGCTCGTCATTTCCAAGTGAAACAACCTGAACATTGGGCGCCGACTGCTGCGCCAGCCCCGTGACGACTGGGACTTCCGCAATTTCGCGTTCACCTTTTTCCAGATTTCGCTTGAGACCGGCGAGCTGCGCAGCCGAAACCTGCAACGAGACTTCTTTAACGAGGATCTGTGATGGCTCACGCAGGGCCTTTTTGGCGCGCGGCTTGGCGGCAGGCTGCCTCGAAGCTGCAGCAACCGTGCGTGGTTCACTGCGTTTCAGTTTTTTCACAAGATGCCGTTTCAAAAACTCCGGCACATCATTGTTGCTTTTCTCAACAACCATTTCAACGCTGGAACCAGCGTTCGGCTGATCTTCCACGGTACCACGAAAGTTCAGTTCATCGGCAGCGAAAACTGATTGCGTTCCAGGAGCTGACACAAAAGCAAAAAACGCAACGCTCAACAAACACTTTGATTTCATCAGTGAGGCTCCTTGAACGCTGTCGAGATGCCATCGGTAATTGGTTGCAACAGATATGCGAGGAACGAGCGTCGCTTGCCTTTGAGGAAAACTTCACCATTCATTCCGGGTGTAATCGCCACACCGGACTGCTTCGACATTTCTTCAGACTTCAATCGGCCGCGCACTTCGAAATAGCGCTCGCCAGTGCGGCGGTCTTCTGTGGCATCCGCAGCAATAAAAACAACTTCACCCGGCACCTTGTCGAAAATACGTGCGTTGAGTGCCGTGATCAGCATTTCGGCTTCCTGGCCCACATGCACATAAGCCACATCCTCAGGCCGCACACGCGCCAGCAATTCAACGACTGCGCCATCAGGAACAATCTCGGCAAACGCATCACCCGGTGTGACTACGCCACCTTCCGTGACCAGACGCATGTTGAAAATGCGGCCATCGACAGGAGCGCGCACCACTGTATCCTTGAGCAGCGTTTCAGCGGCAAAGATCTGGTCCTTGAGTTCATCCATGCCGGAAAGAATCTCCGTCATCTTTTCAGACGTAACCCGCTGGTCCTTTGATTTCACATTGGTGATTGTTGACTGGATTTCAGCAATTGAATTTGCAATCGCTTCTTTTTCAGTCTGGATCTGGTCAAGCTGGTTGCGGCGTTCAAGCAACTGCCCCTCAACTTCCCAAAGGCGCTGTTTTGGCACATGATCCTTGCTTACCAGCCGTTGCAGGGAAGCGCGCTGCTTACTAAGCAACGCGACCTGTTCGCGTAGCAGCACTTCACGGCTCTGTAATCCTTTACGCTGCCTGCGACTGCCATCCACGCGTTCCTCAAGTGCTGCAACTTCGGCAGCAATGGCATCGCGGCCCTTGGTAAATTCGCGTTGTTGTTCGACAAACAATGGATCAGCGGCTTGTCCATCAGCATCGTCGGCAACCTCGGTGCTGAGCGAGTTTTCTTCAACACTTTTGCCCAAAGATTTGAGCTTTCCATTGCCACCCGCTTTTTCAGCGGCCAGACGCGCCTTGATAGCGGCAAGCCTTGCGTAGCGCGCCTTGTACTGTGTGAGCTGGGCCTGATCGACAGCTGGATCAAGCTCGACGATCGGATCGCCCTTCTTGATCACCTGACCTTCAACCGCGAGGATTTTGCGAATGGTGCCGCCTGTCTTGTGTTGCAGCAATTTGTTGCGACCCAGCGCAACGACTGAGCCTGGGGCTTGAACAGCCGAATCGATCGGTACAAAGGCACCCCATGCAATGAAGGCCGCGAGAGCAAACAGCCCAATCTTGGCACCAAGACCTGTAACGTCACCGGCTTCGGTTTTGACTTCCGCGGACCAATCTGGGGGTAGTACTGGACCTGAGTTGAGCTGAATCTGTGTCATCGTGAAATGGCCTCACTGGGCATTCTGGAAAGTGGTGGCATGAGTGGGCAAGGGGAGCAGCTCGGGCACAATTTCAACAGCCTGGGCCGGTGCTTGCGAACCACCAAGATCAAGAAACTCGCCGCGACCATTCCGCATCAACATCGCACCATCAGCGATGCTCAGGATCGACTTGCGACGGGTAGCAATAACAATCGCTGCACCCTGCTCACGTTCCTTGATCAGGGTCATGATCAATGCATCTTCGGCGGCCTGGTCGAGAAACGCTGTCGGATTGTCCAGGATAAGAACCTTGGGACTTCCGAAAAAGGCGCGGGCCAAACCTATCGCCTGGCGCTGGCCAGCAGAGGCCGTAAAGAATGAACCGACAAGTGGCGTTTGGTATCCCATCGGGAACCTCAGGATCTGGTCGTGAATGCCTGCCTTGCGTGCTGCTTCATACACAGGTTCGAGATCTTCGGTAGTGCGAAAACGGGCAATGTTTTCAGCAACAGTTCCAGGAAACATGTTTGCTTGATCTGAAAGATAACCAATCGCACGGCCCCATTGTTCAACCGGCCAGGTTTCCTGCGGTGCATTGTCAAGCGCCAGCATGCCTTGCGTTGGCACAACAGCGCCAGAGAGCAACGACAACAGTGAAGATTTGCCAGATCCCGCCGCACCGGCGATGGCGAGAATTTTGCCCGGTACCAGCTGAACCGAAACACCATTGATGATCTTTGGTGCCTGCGGTGTGCCATCGCTGGTCAACAGCAAACCTTCCGCGCGCAAATTGCCCGTAGGCTCAGGAAGTGCAGGACGTGGCTTCAGGGTTTTGTCAGGTCCCGTCAGTTCTTCCATGCTGGCAAGTGCCGCAAGTGACTTTGAGATATTTTCCCAGCCACCAATCGCCTGCTCAAATGGGCCAAGCGCTTTGCCGGAAATCATCGATGCCAGAAAGATCATACCGCCCGACATGTCCTTGTTCAGCACAAGCCATGATCCCCACGCCATGATGATGACCTGAATGGCTTGACGCAGCACGCGACCGATTGAATAGAATGTTGAAGACGTACCATTGGCCTGCTCGCCGGAAACCAGCGACGTTGCAGTCTTGGCACCCCAGCGCGAAATCATCGCAGGCAACATGCCAAGTGAACGCACTTCACGACCATTGGCAAGTGCTGCTTGGGCAAAGCCCATGGCATCACCATCGGTGGCACCACTTTCCTTGCGGCTGGCTTCTGTCATCGAATAGTTGAGATAGCCAATGAACACCATGAGTGCGAGAGCAAGTGCCGTCAGCAAACCGATCGTCGGGTGTACAAAATACAGCAGGAAAATGAACAGCGGCACAAAGGGCAGATCGAACAGGTGAACAAACACCTTACTGCCGAGAAAGCTGCGCGCCGTCGAATAATCACGCAGCGACTTGCCCGCACTGCCCGCAGCATTTGGCATCAAGGCAAAGCGCGCAAACATCTTCCGGGAAACGGTAACGGCATACTTCGCCGCAAGACGCGTCGCGATGCGCGAACGGATCACTTCCGCCACGCCATAAATGATGAGACAGAACAACGTGATCAAGGTGACATATATAAGAGTGGATGTTGATCCGGATGAAAGCACCCGATCATACATCTGGAGCATGTGAAAAGACGGCCCCAGGATCAGAAGGTTTGAAATGACTGAGAAAATCAGGAGCGCCAGAACGTGCCCACGACCATGATCTCTTAAAAAAACTCTTAACGCTGACATCTGCAGACTCCACTACGAGCCAGCTTTAACGAAACAGGGTTAAGGCAGGGTAAAAGATGCGGTCACCCCAAACCGCAGGATGCTGATCATTCCGTACACGGATGATTTACTACGGGACATCATGGCAAGACTTCGTTAATCTTCGGCAATATCCTCGGACCAAAGTTCGGGCTTTTCCTGAATGAAGCGCGTCATGAGCGCAATGCAGTCATGATCATCGGCAATCACCACTTCAACGCCACGTTCGCGCAGCAACGCTTCATTTCCGCCGAAAGTAGTGTTCTCGCCGATGACCACACGGGGAATGCCAAACTGGATGATCGTACCCGTGCACATCATGCATGGGCTGAGTGATGTATATAGTGTCGTGTCGCGATATGTCTTCTGCCGCCCGGCCTTCCTGAGCGCATCCATTTCACCATGCGCAATCGGATCACCACCCTGAACCCGCTGGTTCCGGCCTTTTGAGACAACTTGATCACCGCGCGCCAACACCGATCCAATCGGGCAGCCGCCTTCATCAAACCCAGCTTTGGCCTCGTCATAGGCAATGCGCAAAAGCTTCATGTCAGTTTCGGTCAGCATTCAGAACTCCCTTAGTGGCGTCTTACCCAGGCAGATGATTTAAGCTCGTTGTCGTGAATGGCAACCCGGATTGTGCCAGACTTGATCGCGACTTCAATCTGGCCTTTGCTCCGCCCTCATGCTATCTTACGTTTCTTGATCGATCAGGAAACGTAAGAATGAACGCCGTCACACTTTCCAGCAAGTACCAGATTTCCATTCCAAAAGAGATCCGCGAAAAGCAGGGTTGGAAGCCCGGCCAGAAATTCGCCTTCATCCCGCACGGCAAAGGCGTCGAACTCGTACCTGTGCCCGACCTCAAGGACATCCGCGGCATTGGCAAAGGGGCTGATACGTCCGACTACCGCGACCGCCACGACCGCTACTGATGCGTGTTGTCGATAGCTCGCTGTGGATCGAATATATGGTTGATGGGCCATTGGCCGATCACGCTGAAAAATACATTGAACCACTCGACACGTGTTTGTTGCCAACGATGGTACAATACGAATTGGCGAAATGGCTTAGGCGGAACTTCGACACTGCACAATCAAAACCAGTCTTGTCACTCCTGACCGAATGCCAAACAATTCCCATGGACGCAGCAATCGCAACCGAAGCTGCAAAACTTTCAATCGAGCACAAACTCCACGCCACCGACGCGATCATTTACGCGACTGCAATTTTGTACGATGCAAAACTCTATACCAGCGACGCGCATTTCAAAAACTTGCCTGGCGTAGAATACTTCGAAAAGCCATGACGACGCTCCACCGCATCCTTTCAAAGTCAAAAGACCACCCCGCACGCCGGGCCATGCTGGCTGATTTTGTATTGGGTGCAGGCGAGACCACAACACCCGATCATGTCATCGGGAAGCGACATCGCAATTCTGGATGCGCGATTACCCGCAAGGCGGGCGCCATACATGCCTGAAGAAATTTTCGCGGTGAGCTGGGCACTGCAAATGGAAGAATACCAAAAGTGCCTCGATGCTGGCGTGCCCTTCCTCGCACTGCGCTACAATGAGATGAACAGTCATCGTGCGCGCGTCACCCAAGCGCTGCTCACACATTGCGGCCTGTCACCATCAGCCGTTTCAAAGGCCATGCAAGGCTTCGAAAAAGATTCGCAAGAAGGCAGCGGTATTGGTCAGGACAACGAAGTTGCAGGCTTCACCGCAGAAAACCGTACGCACTTTCTCGCAGCCTTGGCAATCCAGCCGAACTTCAACAACCCCGATATGCTGCTGAACGACATCTATCATTTTCGGTAGACTGGCTGGGGCGGGAGGGATCGAACCTCCGAATGCCGGAATCAAAATCCGGTGCCTTACCGCTTGGCGACGCCCCAGCAACGGTTGCGCCTATAGCTGCTTCGCGCACGGACTGCAAATGCGACAAAACAGTCTGGTTTATTGGTGCGATAAAGCTCTATAGGGCAATGAAAGTATCGAGGAGCCTGCCTGAATGTTATCCGCCTTGTTTGCCCGCCTTGTTGCGGCTGTTGGTGCCATCCTTATCGTATGGCGAAAGGCCGCAGCCGGGCCACTGCCCCAAGCCGTAGGCGATGCACCAGCAATTCCCGCCGCAAAACCACAAGGCAGTCTGCCCACATTGAAAATGCCAACCGCAAAAGGCTGGGAACCGGGCCACCTGCCCACCGCAGCACCAGGCCTCAAAGTCAATGCATTCGCCATGGATCTCAAGCATCCGCGCTGGATCGAAGTTCTGCCCAATGGCGACGTCGCCGTGGCTGAAGCGCTGTCAGTCGCTGGCGGCATCAGTTCGATATTCGACTACGCCATGATCAGCACCATGCGCCGCGCCGCAGCTCTGGGTGACAGCCCCAACCGCATCACGCTTCTGCGCGATCAGGATCGCGACGGCACGGCAGAAATCAAGGAGACATTTCTCGACGGCCTCAACCAGCCTTTCGGCATGGCACTCGTCGGCGAAACATTCTACGTCGGCAACACCGATGCACTTGTCGCCTATAACTACAAGCAAGGTGCAACTCGCCTTGCAGGTCCCGCGCGCGCAATCGCAAACTTCAAACCGGGCGGCCACTGGACGCGCAGCCTCTTGCTCAGTCCCGACAAAACCAAAATCTATGTCGGCGTCGGCTCACTCTCCAACATCGGCGATCACGGCATGGAAGCAGAGGAAGGCCGCGCCGCAATCCACGTCGTGGACCTCGCAACTGGCAAAGCGCGCATCTTCGCAAGTGGCCTTCGCAATCCTGTGGGCACAGCGTGGGAGCCACAAACCCAAACACTTTGGACTGTCGTCAACGAGCGCGACGGTATTGGCGATGAAACCCCACCTGATTATCTGACATCAGTGCAAGATGGCGGCTTCTACGGCTGGCCCTATTGCTATTGGGGCCAGACTGTTGATGCGCGCGTACCGCAGGATGCCAACCTCGTCGCCCGCGCCATCCGCCCGGATTATGCGCTCGGTGGCCACACGGCTTCCCTCGGCCTCTGCTGGTGCCCAGCAGGAACACTCCCCGGCTTTGGCGAGGGCATGGCAATTGGCCAACATGGCTCATGGAACCGCAGCACGCTTTCAGGCTACCGCGTTGTCTTCGTACCCTTTGCGAATGGCAAGCCATCAGGCACACCGCGCGATATCCTCACAGGCTTCCTCTCCCCAGACGAGTCACATTCCTACGGTCGTCCTGTTGGCGTAGCCCTTGCACCCGGTGGCGGATTGCTGGTGGCTGATGATGTCGGCAACGCAATCTGGCGTGTGACGGGCGCCTAGAGAAAACTGTAGGGATCAACATCGAGGTGCATGGCGAGCGAGCCTTTCGGCGTTACATCACCAAGCCAGCTCTGCAGAAACGACTGGATGTTCACATCGCGACCCGCTTTGACGAGATAGCGCCAACGATGCCGCCCGCGCACGACTGCGATGGGCGCAGGTGCGGGGCCGAGCACCGTGACGTCAGCCGTATCAGGAATGATGCGGGCGAGTTGTTTGGCGAAACGTTCAACCTCATGCGCATCAGCACCTGACAAGATGATTGCAGCGAGGCGGCCATAGGGCGGCAAGTTGGCATTTTCGCGAATGCGCTTTTCCTGCGCGAGGTATGAATCACGATCACCGGATTTCAACGCCTGCATCAACGGGTGGTCGGGTGCATGGGTTTGCACCAATGCGCGGCCCGGTTTTTCGCCACGCCCCGCGCGGCCAGAAACCTGTGCCAGCATCGCCCAGGTGCGCTCACCTGCACGCGGATCAGATGATTCAAGCGCAAGATCAGCATCAACAACACCTACGAATGTGAGATGCGGGAAGTGATGGCCCTTCGCCACCAGCTGCGTGCCGATGACAAGATTGTAAGTTCCATCGGTGACATCGCGCAGGGCCTGCTTCAGCGCCGCCCCTCGCGCAATGTCGCTTGAAAGAATGGTGAGTTTGGCATCGGGAAAACGCCGCAGCGCTTCTTCGGCAAGACGCTCCACACCGGGTCCAACGGGCACCAACTTGTCTTCGGCCTGGCAAGACGGGCAGTTGCGCGGCACAGGTTCCTGATGGCCGCAGTGATGGCACATCAAGATGCGGCGAAAGCGGTGTTCGACCAAAGAGGCAGCGCAGGCCGGGCAATCCATCCGGTGGCCACAGGCACGGCACAGCGTGAGCGGTGCATAGCCACGGCGGTTGAGGAACAGCAGAGCCTGTTCGCCATTCGCAAGTGTTGTGGTAATCTCCGCGACCATGGCATCAGAGAGCCAAGAGTTGGATTCGAGTTTGGTCGCGCGCATGTCGATCAAATCAATCGGCGGCAGTTCTGGGCGGCCGTGACGGTCCTTCAGATGCAAGATGTCGTAGCGACCGCGATCCACATTCACAAAGCTCTCGAGCGATGGCGTGGCTGAGGCGAGCACCACAGGGAATTTTCCGAGTGCACCATAAAGCACAGCCATATCGCGCGCGTGATAGGTCACACCTTCTTCCTGCTTGTATGCGCCTTCATGCTCTTCATCAACGATGATCAGGCCGAGATTGGCCCATGGCAGGAACAGCGCCGAGCGCGCGCCGACCACGATCTTGGCATTGCCTTCGGAAACTGATCGCCACACGCGCTCGCGTTCGCGCGGGCGCAGATCAGAATGCCAGCCAGCAGGTTCTGCGCCAAAGCGTTCTTCGACGCGCGCGAGGAAGCTAGACGTGAGTGCGATTTCCGGAAGCAGCAGCAGCACTTGTTGACCAAGCGCCAACGCGGCTGCCATTGCCTCGAAGTAAACCTCGGTCTTGCCGGAACCGGTGACGCCATCGAGCAGCGCCACCTTGTGGGCGCGCGCTTGTACAATATCGCGCAAGTTTTGCGACGCGGCTTGTTGATCATCTGAAAGCGTTTTACTCTGCGCATCGACCTGTGGTTCGGCAAAGCCGCGAAGCGCAGGCAACGAAATTTCGGCAAGCGCGCCTTCCTTGGCAAGGGCCTTGATCACCGATGCACCAACACCTGCCTGTGCGGCGAGATCGCGCGCGCTCAGCGCAAAACCCTCACGCGCGATTTCCAAAACGCGGGCGCGTTGAGCGGTGAGTTTTTTCGGCGTCACATCGCCCAAACGGTACGCTGTTGTTTCGCGCGCATCGCCAAACGCCGATGGAACCCGCATCACCATGCGCAGCACATTGCCGGGGTCTTCGAGATAATAAGCTGATAGCCATTCGATGAATTTGCGATGGGTCGCGGTGAGCGGTGGGTTAGCGAAAACTGCAGTGATAGCGCGCAGCTTCTTGTTGGTGCCGGATTGATCCTTGAAACCCCAAACGACGCCAATGCGCGAGCGCGGACCAAGCGGCACTTCAACGAAGCTTCCTTCAGCCACCTCCATGCCTTCCGGCACTTCATAGGTGTAAGCGCCCTTCAACGAATAGGGCAGCAGCACTTGGGCAAATCTTGGAATGGCGGAATCGGCCTGCATCCCGTCTTGATAGGGCTTTGATGCGGGGGGCTTCCAGCCTTATATCGTAGTGATGAGTGCGGCTGATTTTACCGAGATTGTCTACAGCGAACCCTTTGCGCTGGCCCAACGGCTGAAGGGCGAACGCGCCCTCACGCTATTTGAAAGCGCGCAACGGCATGAGCATTTGGGGCGCTATTCGTTTCTGGCGGTCAATCCGCGCCACACTTTGGAAGTGCGCGAGGGTAATACATTTCTCGATGGCAAGCCAAAGGCAGAAAATCCGTTAGATATTCTGCAACGGCATCTTGCCAAGCATGAGCGCAAGACCATTCCGGGCCTGCCACCGTTTCAAGGCGGTTGGGCTGGTTACATTTCATATGACTATGGACGGCAGTTGGAACCCAAGGCGCGCATTCCAGCCTTCGCGCCGATCTGCCCGGACATGGTGTTTCACTTGTTTGAGTCGGTGATCGCGATTGATCATCTGCAGGAGCGCGCGTGGATCATCGGAGGATCGCGAGCGGATCGTTCTGAATTGGAAATTCTTTTGTCGCGACCGAAGCAGGCGAATGGCGAACGCGTGCGCGCGCAGTTCCAATCAAAAATCACGCAAGCCCAGCATGAAGCCAATGTGAAGCGCACTGTCGACTACATTCTGGATGGTGATATTTTTCAGGCCAATATCACGCAGACCTTGACCGCCAAGGCACCGCAAGATTTTGATGCCTTCGCGCTCTATCAACAATTGCGCGAGAAAAACCCGGCACCGTTTGCAACGCTGATGGATTATGACGGCGTGAAGATCATCTCGTCTTCCCCCGAGCGTTTGATCCGCTGCATTGATCGTGTAGCTGAAGCGCGCCCCATCAAGGGTACGCGGAAACGCGATGACAATCCACTGAAGGATGCAAGCCTGATTGCGGAGCTTCAGGCCTCGCGCAAGGACCGCGCCGAGAATGTCATGATTGTCGATCTCCTGCGCAATGACCTGTCATTGGTGTGCAGGCCCGGCAGCGTGAAAGTGCCGGTGCTGTGCGGGCTTGAGACTTATGCCAATGTGCATCATCTCGTATCCGTCGTGCAGGGCGAGTTGTTTGATAATGTATCGGCAGTGGATTTGGTGCGATCAGTGTTTCCGGGTGGATCAATCACCGGTGCACCAAAAGTCCGGGCGATGGAAATCATTGCAGAATTGGAGCAGGCCCCGCGCGGTGTCTATTGTGGTGCCATGGGATATTTTGCTTTCAATGGCAGTTGCGATTTCAACATCGGCATTCGCACCGTGCAAGTGGCCGATGGCATGATGCGCGTGCAAGGTGGCGGCGGTATCACCGCACGCTCGGAAGCCACAGCTGAATATGATGAGAGCCTGGTCAAGGTTCAGCGCATCATGGAGGCGATGCGATGATCCTGATCATCGATAATTACGACAGCTTTGTGCACAACATCGCGCGCTATGTCAGAGAGCTCGGTGTCCACGCCAATGTGGTGCGCAATGATGAAGTGCCTGAACGAATCTTTGCGAAGGGCATCATCATTTCGCCGGGACCATGTACGCCGAACGAGGCGGGCGCATCGCTTGATGTGATCAAAAAGTATTCGGGCACGATTCCCATTCTTGGTGTGTGTCTCGGCCATCAGGCGATTGGTCAGGTGTTTGGCGGTAAGGTGGTGCGCGCGAAATCGCCGATGCATGGCGATAGTTCCGGTATCACGCATGATAGCAGCACGATATTCAAAGGCCTGCCGCAGGGATTTGCCGTGGGGCGTTATCATTCGCTGATTGTTGAAGATGTCGAAAATACGGGTTTGAAGGTGACAGCGCGCAGTGACGATGGCGAGATCATGGGGTTGCAACATGAGACGCATCCGACATTTGGTGTGCAGTTTCATCCTGAGTCAATTTTAACTGAACATGGCTATGACATGCTGAAGAATTTTCTGAAGGTGGCGGCATGAAGCGTATCTGGCATGATGGGACGTTGGTGAAAGGCAAGATTGCGCTCTCGCCGTTTGATCGCGGGTTGACGCTCGGCGATGGCGTGTTTGAAACGATTGCAGTCACCAATCATGTTGCACTGTGGCGCTATGAACATCTGAAGCGCATGCAAGCTGCGGCTGACGCCCTGGGCATTAACTTTCCCTCAGATGATGTGGAGACAGCAATTGATGCGCTCACACACCGCGTCAAGGGTTCGCATGTGTTGCGCCTGACACTTTCACGCGGCGACGTATCGCGAGGGCTTGCCAGCGATGGCGAGAGACCAACATTGATTGGGACACTCGCGCCGTTTGATGCGAGCTTGCGCTTTCAACCTGTAACACTCGCCACAGTGACCACACGGCGCAACATGCATTCACTTTCGTCGCGCGTAAAATCACTGTCTTATGTCGATAACATTCTGGCGGCACGTGAAGCAGCTGCAATGAAAGCTGAAGATGGCCTGATGTTGAACAGTGCGGGACGCGTGGCTTGCGCAACGATTGGCAATGTCTTTGTCGAGACCGAGAACGCGTTGCTGACGCCTGCACTCTCCGAAGGTGTTCTCCCCGGCATCATCCGCGCCGAAGTCATCCGGCTTGCAAAGTTGCTAGGCATGAAAGTGAAAGAAGGCAAAGTTTCGGAAGCTGATCTTCGTGATGCAAAGGCGATCTTCGTTAGCAATTCGCTGCGCTTCCTGCGACCTGTGGCACGGTTGAATAGCAAACGATATGCTGCGTGTTCGAAATTAGTTGATGTGCTTTCGCAAGGCCTGCTCAACGCCGAAACGGAACAGCTGATGTTGGAGTGAGGACATGATCACCGAACATGCGTTGCTCCACATCAAGCAGGGTCAAGAAGTTGAGTTCGAAAGCGCCATGAATCAAGCGCATGCCTTGATTGCTGTTTCTGATGGCTTCCACGGTATTGAAGTTTTGCCTTGTATTGGAACTCCCGGTCAGTACTTGTTGTTGGTGAAATGGGAAAGCGTTGAAGCGCACGAGGTCGGCTTTCGTGGGTCTGAGCGATATCTGGAGTGGCAGAAGTTGTTGCATAGATTTTATGAGCCGTTTCCTGTTGTGCAACACTTTGGAAGTTCGGTCATATGAGCTCCTCCCATCTAGTCCGTCATCCCGGCGAAGGCCGGGATCCAGCTTTCGAACCGATGAGCGCTAGAAAGCCGGGCCCCGGCCTTCGCCGGGGTGACGGCAAAAAAGGGAAAGGGGAGGCATCAGAATGAACTTCAACCTGGCCCCTGATGCTGCTGCGGTTGCACAAGCGTGGCTGTCTTCGCTCCAATCGGAGCGGCGGGTTGCAGCGAAAACGCTTGAAGCCTATGCGCGCGATCTCTCGCAGTTTGGCTCATTCCTTGCTGAGCATCTGGATGAGCCTGCAAACATCCGTGCACTGACGGAATTGGCCTCACGCGATTTCATCAGCTTCATGGCACATCGCCGCAATGAAGGGATTGAGAGCAGGTCATTGGCGCGGCAAATGTCGGCAGTGCGGTCATTCTTCAAATATGCCGAGCGAACGGGCGCTTTCAAGAATGCAGCATTGACAGGTGTGCGCTCGCCCAAACTGCCGCATCGCTTGCCACGACCCTTGCCAACAGAGGCCGCCGCAAAAACCGTTGCGTTTGGTGAACAGTCCTCACTGGTGCAGTGGATTGCGGCGCGTGACCGGGCTGTGTTGATGTTGCTCTATGCTTGCGGTATGCGCATTTCCGAGGCCTTGTCATTGACGTCGCAACAATTCGCGCGCGAGCCATTGGTGATCAGGGGCAAGGGTGGCAAGGAGCGCATGGTGCCGTTGCTGGATACGGCGCGCGAAGCGGTTGAGCACTACCAAAAGCTCTGTCCATTTGATGTGGCGCCGAACGAGCCATTGTTTCGTGGCGCAAAAGGCGGCCCGCTCAGTCCGCGTCTGGTGCAAATCGAAATGGAACGGATGCGCGGTGCGCTCGGCCTGCCTGATACAGCAACACCGCATGCGCTCCGCCATTCCTTTGCCAGTCATCTGCTTGGCAGCGGTGCAGATCTGCGCGCGATTCAGGAATTGCTGGGCCATGCCTCGCTTTCATCAACGCAGATTTATACCGAAGTGAATCGTACACATTTGCTCGAACAATATCGCAAGGCACATGAAGTGAAGGGAAAATGAGCCCACGCATTGAACATGTTATTGCAAATGACGTTTTGCCGCGCGAGGCTGACGCCGTTGTGATCGGTGCAGGTGTGATTGGCATCTCAACAGCACTCTTCTTGCAAGAGCGTGGCTTGAAAGTTGTGGTGGTCGAGAAGGGCGAAGTCGCCGCCGAACAGTCGAGCCGCAATTGGGGCTGGTGCAGGCAGATGGGCCGCGATGAACGCGAAGTGCCTTTGGTGCTGGAGAGCTTACGCCAGTGGGATCAGATGAATGCGCGCATCGGTGCTGAGACCGGATTTCGGCGCTGCGGGATTGTCTATCTCTCCAACAGTGAAAAAGACTTTGCGAAATTGCAAACCTGGCATCGCAATGTTGCAACACCGCACAAATTGCCAACTCGTGTTTTGAGTTCGCGCGAGGTTACCGAAGTTACGCCGGGGTCGACGCGCCAATGGCAAGGTGCTCTGTACACGGAGGAAGATGGCCGCGCTGAACCCTTCATCGCTGTGCCTGCGATGGCGCGCCATTTTCAAGAACTAGGTGGTGTTGTGATCACGCAATGTGCGGCGCGCGGGATTGAAACGCACGCAGGTGCAGTATCCGCAGTCGTCACCGAGCGCGGCGCAGTGAAGACCAGTCTCGTGGTGCTTGCGGGGGGATACTGGTCCAGCCGTTTCTTGCACAATATGGATGTGCGTTTTCCGCAAACAGGTGTTGTGAGTTCGGTGCAGCGCACGTCACCTGTGGAACTGGGGCACAACAGAACGTTTGCGGGTGGAGATTTTGCCGCGCGCAAACGGTTGGATGGCGGATTCACAGTTGCACATAATCATGCGGCGATGGTTGATCTGGCCCCCGAGCACATCGAATTCGCGCGTGATTTCTTTCCGGTTTTGAAAGTAGATTGGCCCGGTTTGCGATTTCGTGTCGGAAAGCATTTTGTCAATTCTGCGAGGCTGAAGCGTCGATGGAAGCTCGATGAAACAACGCCTTTCGAAACCGTGCGTGTGCTCGATCCGGAATGTGTACATTGGCTGATGGATGAAGCGCTTGGTGATCTGAAGAAAGCCTTTCCAGCATTTGCCGAAGCGCAAGTGGTTGAACGTTGGGGCGGCATGATTGATGCGACGCCTGATGCTGTGCCGGTGATCGACAGAATCGAAAAAATTCAAGGCCTGCATCTGGCATCAGGCTTTTCCGGCCACGGTTTTGGCATTGGGCCGGGCGCTGGAAAACTGATGGCCGAAATTGCCCTGGGCGAAACACCCTGCGTTGATCCCACGCCATTTCGGTTTTCGCGGTTTGGGCCGGGCTACACGCCGCAGCCGACGACTGGTGTTTGACTACCGCCCGTCCACCCACACTTGTTTTACGTTCAGTGCTGGATCGAGATAGATGAGGCTGGCGCGATAGCCTTTTTTGATGCGGCCAAGTTCGCTTTCCTTCTTCAGAAACATCGCAGGCGTGAGCGAGGCCATACGGAGCGCATCAACGAGCGGCAGACCAAGTTTCTGCACCACATAGCGCACAGCCTTGTCCATCGTGAGGTCGCTGCCGGCGAGTGTGCCATCCACCAAATTCAAGCGACCGTCAACGCGCAGCACTGTGCGCCCCTGCAACATGAAAGTGTCGGGGCCGCCTGCAGCCGTCGACATCGCATCAGTGATCAACATCACACGGTCAACACCCTTGGCCTGGATTGCGAGCTTGAGGTTGACATCATGCACGTGATGGCCATCGGCAATAAGGCCGACAAAGGCCGCGCGTTCTGTGACTGCTGCACCCACCATGCCTGGATCGCGCGGTGCCACCTGGCTCATCGCGTTGAACAAATGCGTGAAGGCGGTGGCACCTGATTGCAGTGCAGCACGCGCTTCCTCGAATGTTGCATCACTATGGCCCAAACTGACGCGCACGCCAGCGGCAGCGAGCCTGTAGATCTGCTCTGGTGAAACGCGATTGGGCGCGACTGTCACCATCGTCGTGCCGCAAATATTCCGCGCAAGCTCATCAATATCAGCATCGGTCATCGGGCGAATGAGTTGGGGATCGTGCGCACCCTTGCGAGCGACATCAAGATGCGGTCCTTCAACATGAATGCCGAGCACACCTTGCGCACCTTGGGCTTGCGCTTCAGCAACAGCGCGGATCGCGCGCGTGATCACTTCAGGCTTGTCAGTGATCACAGTGGGCAGCATGCCAACAGTGCCGAATTTGCGATGCGCTTGTGCGATGGCGAAAACAGTGTTGGCAGTCGGTTGTGCATTCAGCAAAGCACCACCACCGCCGTTCACCTGCACGTCGATGAAGCCCGGTGCGAGCGTACCTTCGCCGAGGTTGACTGGCTTCAAATTCCCCGCATCGCGCAACGGCAGAACTTTCGCGATGCGCTTTCCCTCAATCATCACGGCATGTTGGGTGAGCATGTGCTCACCATCGAAGATCTGCTTTGCGGTGAAAGCGGTGACGGTCATACGGTCTCCGTCACCTTGCTGAGATGACGCGGGTGATCGGGATCGCGACCCCGAAACCGCGCGATGCTTTCAATGTTGATAAACGCAGATTGCAGAATTGAAATGGGCTCAAGCAGTGTTGGCTGCATCGGCACGAAGGGAAGTTCACCATTATCGATCACCATGACATGCGCACCGGCTTTTCGCATCTTGGCGATGGCAGCGAGGTTGGACTCGCGCGCAGCATCGTTGGGCACCAGTGCCACCACATCAAAGCCCTTGCCCAGAAGTTCCAGCGGACCATGCATGACTTCGGCGAGTGAAAAAGCCTCAGCATGCAACGCACAGGTCTCCTTTAATTTGAGCGCCATTTCCTCGGCAACGGGCAGTGCGGGGCCGCGGCCCAAAACATAGAGCGATGCAAGATCGCGCAGCTGTTCTTGTATGGGATCCCAGGTAATGCGCGCGGCGCGCTCGAGTAATTCAGCACTGCGATCAATCGCATCCAGAAACGCATTGTCACTGCGCCACGCGGCGACGATGGCAGCGCTGCCGATCATCGAGGTGATCACGGTCTTGGTAGCAGCCACACTTTTTTCGGGGCCTGCCATCAGTGGCAAAAGAATGTCAGCACCCTGTGCGGCGGGGGAATTTTCATCATTCACCAGCGCCACAGCAAGCGCACCAGCACGGCGGGCTTCGGCCTGCATGGCGACAATGTCTGGGCTTTTGCCGGATTGTGAAATTGTGAGGCACAAGCCCTTGCGCACCTTTAACCTTGCGCCATAGATCGAAACCACCGACGCGCCAACCGAGGCACAAGGAACACCCATGATGATTTCTTCAAGATATTTGAAATAGCCCGCAGCATTATCAGACGAGCCCCGCGCATTGGTCATGATCAATGGCGGTTCGTTTTTTTGCAGATAGCGCCCAATTTCTTGCAACGACTTCCGATTGGAGTCAAGAAAGCGCTGCACCGCGTGCGGTGCCTCCCGGGCTTCCTTCTCCATCAAACTTGTCATCAATGCTCCGTGGCGCGACTGTTGGAATCGCCCTATGAATGCGCCATGATGAAGCCAATGCGCAAGACAGAAGAACAACTGCCAGATGTTGCGGGCCTCGACACATGGCCGGACCAGCGCGTGCTGGAAACACTGCTGGGCGGACAAGAACGCGCGATTGAAGCCGTGCGCGCCGTTTTGCCCAAGATCGGCAAGGCGGCCGATGAGATTGCAAAGCGCCTGCGCGGCGGCGGAAAACTCTATTATGCAGGTGCTGGAACCTCGATCCGCGTCGCCGTGCAAGATGGCTCGGAACTGCATTCGACCTTTGGCATGGAAGAGGGACGCGTCGGCTATCTTATTGCAGGCGGTCGCAACGCCATGTTCGAGACCATCGCCACAGCCGAGGATGATGTTGAAGCAGGCGTTGCCGCAGCACAGGATTGCACAGCGAAAGATGCGCTGATCGCCGTTGCCGCCTCTGGATCAACGCCTTACACAATCGCCGCTGCGGACACTGCACGCCAGCGTGGCTGCTATGTCGTGAGCGTGGTCAACAATCCGGGCTCCTGGCTCGGCGAAGTTGGCGATATTGAAATCCTGCTCAACACTGGCCCCGAAGTGATCTCTGGCTCAACGCGCATGGGTGCTGGAACCGCGCAGAAAATCGCACTCAACTTTCTCTCAACCCTCGCCCATATCAAACTGGGTGCCGTGCACGATGGCCTCATGGTCAATGTGTTGGCTGGAAACTCCAAGCTCATCGCCAGGGCCAGGCGCATCGTGATGCAGATTTCAGGTGCTGATGAAACGCGCGCCGATACAGCACTGCAGCAGGCTGATGGTCAGGTGAAACTTGCCATTCTGCTCTGCGCAGGGGCAAAGGATGTGGCCCATGCTGAAGCTCTGGTCAGCAAGGCCCAAGGCCACCTCCGAACGGCGATGCAATTGTTGAAGTCGTGACATGAAACTGTTGCGCGGTGGATTAATTGGCTGTGGTTTCTTCGCGATCAACCACCTGCATGGGTGGCGTGATGCGGAAGGCGCTGAAATCGTGGCACTATGCGACCAGTCCGAACAACGCCTCAACCAGGTCGGCGACACATTCAACATCGCGAGACGCTACACCAGCGCTGCTGAAATGCTGAAGCAGGAGCAGCTGGATTTCGTCGACATAGCAACGACAGCACCGTCTCATCGTGCTCTTGCCGAAATGGCTGCCAGCCACGCCATTCCCGTCATTTGTCAAAAACCATTCGCGCCAACGCTTGCTGATGCAAAAGCAATCGTCGCAGCATGCAAAGCTGCAAACGTCCCATTGATGGTTCATGAAAATTTCCGCTGGCAGTCACCGATCCAAAAAGTGAAAGCCATTCTCGATGCCGGCGACATTGGCGAACTGTTCTGGGGCCGCGTCTCGTTTCGCTCCGCCTATGACGTGTTTTCCGGCCAGCCCTATCTCGCCAAAGGTGATCGTTTCATTGTCGAGGACCTTGGCATTCACGCCCTCGATATTGCCCGCTTCCTGTTTGGCGATGTCGCCTGCGTCACCGCGCGCACATCACGCATCAACCCCGCAATCAAGGGCGAGGATGTCGCCACCATCATGCTGGCCCATGACACAGGCATCACTTCGATTGTCGATTGCTCCTATGCAACGAAGCTCGAAGACGAGCTCTTCCCGCAAACACTTGTGGAAATTGACGGCAGCAAGGGCAGCGTCAGACTGGGTGCCAACTATCAGCTCACCGTGGTGAGCACGAACAAGACCACCAAACTTGATGTCTCGCCTCCACTTCTCCCTTGGGCGTCAAAGCCTTGGCACAATATCCAGGAAAGCGTTGCGTTGATCCAGCAGCACTGGGTCGATTGCCTGCGCAATGGTCGGGAAACGCAAACTTCTGGCCGCGATAATCTCAAGACATTTGCTCTTGTCGAAGCAGTCTATCAATCAGCCGCCAGTGGCAACACGATCGATATGAAAAGCCTTCTCGCATGACCGAAACAATCACCCTCACTTACCTGATCGAAACACCGGACTCGCCAGAGCAACTCGCCGCCAAGATCGCGTCTGATCAATCAACAGGCACATTCGTACCCGTGCCCGGCGAAACAGAAGAACTAAAAAACCGCGTCGCAGCCCGCGTCACAGCAATCCGCCACTTGCCACCTGCAACACAATCATCGTTTCCGACGTCATCAACTGGCCCTTTCAATCGCGCCGAAGCAGACATCGCTTTTCCTCTCGACGCAATTGGCACCGACCTCGCAGCCCTGATGACAATCGCAATTGGCGGCGCTTACGCCATCAAGGGTTTCACCGGCATTCGCATCATCGACATGAAACTGCCTGCAGCCTTCGCCAAGGCCTGGCCCGGCCCGCAATTTGGTGTCGACGGATCGCGAAAACTGACAGGCGTCATCGATCGCCCCATCATCGGCACCATCATCAAGCCAGCGCTGGGATTGCGCCCACACGAAACCGCAGCTCTCGTAAAGCAGGTCATCGACGCTGACGTCGATTTCATCAAGGACGATGAGAAACTGATGTCGCCTGCCTACTCGCCACTGGAGGAGCGCGTGAAAGCCATCATGCCGCTGATCTTGCAACGCGAGCAGAAGACTGGCCGCAAGGTCATGTATGCGTGGGGCATTTCCGCAACTGATCCCGATGAGATGATGCGCAATCATGACATCGTTCTCCAACACGGCGGCAATTGCGCTGTGATCAACATCAATTCGATCGGCTTTGGTGCTTTTGCGTTTTTGCGAAAACGCTCTGGCCTCGTGCTCCACGCGCACCGCAATGGCTGGGATATACTGACGCGCCATCCCGGCCTCGGTCTGGACTTCAAGGTCTGGCAACAGTTCTGGCGCTTGCTCGGCGTCGATCAGTTTCAGATCAACGGCATCCGCGTAAAATACTGGGAGCCGGACGAAAGCTTCATCGCAAGTTTCAAAGCTGTCAGCACGCCCTTGTTTGCAGAGTCCGATTGCGCGCTGCCCGTTGTGGGATCAGGTCAATGGGGCGGACAAGCGCCCGACACCTACAATCAAACGGGCCGCACCACCAATCTCATGTACCTCTGCGGCGGCGGCATTGTCTCTCATCCCAGTGGTGCGGGCGCTGGCGTGAAGGCCGTGCGGCAGGCATGGGAAGCAGCAGTCGCTGGCATCCCGCTCGAAGTCTATGCGCGCGACCACCCCGAGCTCGCACAGTCAATTGCCACCTTTGCAAATGGCAAAGGCACATGAAAAAATTGCTGGCATTCTACGGCGATGATTTCACCGGCTCAACCGACGTCATGGAAGCCCTGGCTTCGCATGGCATCGAAACAGTTCTGTTCACGCGCTTGCCAACACCATCTGAACAAGCGCGATTTTCAAATGCGCAAGCCATCGGCCTTGCAGGCACCAGCCGCAGCCAATCGCCGGATTGGATGGACCAGCACTTGCCACCAATCTTTACCTGGCTCAAATCCTTCAACGCAAGATACACACACTATAAAGTCTGTTCGACATTCGACTCTTCACCGCACATCGGCAGCATTGGACGCGCTGCAGATATCGGTGCACACATTTTTCAACAATCAATGATCCCGCTGATCGTCGGCACACCGCAACTGAAGCGTTACACTTTTGCGGGCCACTTGTTTGCTGGCTACCAAGGCCAGACCTACCGCATTGATCGTCATCCCGTGATGAGCAGGCACCCTGTTACACCAATGCAAGAATCTGATCTTCGACTGCATCTGGCCAAGCAAACCGAATTGCCCTCAACCATAGCGACAGAGAGTTGGCCAAGCCAAGGCGTTGCGCTGATTGACGTGCATGATGCCGCAACACAAATCGAAGCTGGCCACAAGCTCCTGTCATGGGCGGGCGGATTTGTGATGGGATCATCAGGCGTCGAATACGCCATGGTGAAAGCATTGAAAAACTCTCAAACTAAATTCACACCACTGGACTCCGTGACGCAGATCGCCGTCATTTCTGGTAGCGTGTCACTAACCACAGAACGCCAGATCAAGTATGCTTTGCAGCACGGTTTTGAATCCGTGTCGGTCAATCCCCTTGCATTCACAAAACCTGATGAAGACATCCGTGGCAGAACCATCACCGCAGCACTTGATATTCTCAACAAAGGCAAAAGCCCGATCATTCACACGGCACTCGGGCCCACATCAGACGAGAGCAAACAACTTGACCAGATTCCCGAAGGTCGCCAACGCCTGGGTGAAAATCTTGGCTCAGTCCTGAAAGCAATTATCGAACGCACTGGCCTGCGTCGTGTGATTGTTGCAGGCGGTGACACCTCCAGTCACGCACTGGGCCAGCTTGATGTCTTCGCGCTGACAACCCGCCTCCCCCTGCCCGCCACACCAGGCTCACCACTGTGCACAGCACACTCTAACACAAAGATCTTTGATGGAATGGAGCTCGCCCTCAAAGGCGGACAAGTGGGTGGTGACGATTACTTTGTCCACCTCAGGGACGGCTGAAACAATGAACACCAAAGCAAAAAGCAATCCCTTCTTGGAGTTTGCGCCCCCCATCTCCGAGCCAACACCCTTGCGCAAAGCGATCACTGCGGCGACACGGCGCCACGAGTCAGAATGTCTCCCGCCATTGATATCACTCGCGCGTCAAACGCCTGACACACAACAGAAGATCGCTGCAACTACGCGAACGCTTGTTGAAGAACTCCGCCGCAATCCGCCAACAGGTGGCGTGCAAGGTCTGGTGCAGGAGTATTCGCTTTCAACCGAAGAAGGCGTGGCATTGATGTGTCTGGCCGAAGCGCTTCTGCGCATTCCGGATGCTGAAACGCGCGATGCGTTGATCCGCGACAAGATCTCGGAAGGCGATTGGGCCTCGCATCTCGGCAAGGGACAATCGATGTTCGTCAACGCCGCCACATGGGGCCTCATGTTGACGGGCAAACTCACAGCAACAGTGAGTGGCGAAGTCGGTCTCGGCGCAGCACTGACACGCCTCATCGGCAATGTTGGCGAACCCGTGATTCGCGCCAGCATGGACATGGCGATGCGCATGATGGGCGAACAATTTGTGCTGGGCCAAACCATCGATGAAGCACTGGATAATGCCGAAAAGCGCAAAGCCTATCGCTTCTCGTTCGATATGCTCGGCGAAGCCGCAACGACAAGCGAAGATGCCGCGCGCTATTTCCAGTCTTACGAAAACGCCATTCACGCAATTGGCAAACGCGCAAAAGGTGGCCCCGTTGGTGGCAATGGAATCTCCATCAAGCTTTCAGCCCTGCATCCCCGCTATTCCCGCGCCCAAAGCGCACGTGTCATGACAGAACTTCTGTCGCGCGTCGCATCACTCGCGGCCCTCGCCAAGCGTTATAATATCGGCCTCAACATTGATGCCGAAGAAGCGGATCGTCTGGAACTTTCGCTCGATCTCCTCGAAGCGCTCAGCTTTGACAAAAAACTCCAAGGCTGGGACGGTCTTGGCTTTGTCGTACAGGCCTATGGCAAGCGCTGCCCATTTGTCATCGACTTCATCATCGATCTGGCCAAGCGTGCCAACCGCCGCATCATGGTGCGCCTCGTCAAGGGCGCTTACTGGGATTCAGAAATCAAGCGCGCGCAAGTCGACGGTCTCGATGGCTTCCCCGTCTACACGCGCAAAATCTACACCGACGTTTCCTATCTCGCCTGCGCACAGAAATTGCTCGATGCAAAGACCGATGTGTTCCCGCAATTCGCCACGCATAACGCGCAAACTCTGTCAGCGATCTTCCACATGGCAGGACCAGATTTCCAAATCGGCGACTACGAATTCCAGTGCCTGCACGGCATGGGCGAAGCGCTTTACGATCAGGTGATTGAAGGCAACCTGATCAATCGCCCCTGCCGCATTTACGCACCCGTCGGCACGCACGAAACACTGCTCGCCTATCTCGTCCGCCGCCTTTTGGAAAATGGCGCAAACTCATCCTTCGTCAATCGCATCGCTGATGAGGATGTATCCGTAGATGAAATGATTGCCGATCCCGTTGAAACTGTTGCCGCAATATCAGCGATCACACAGCATGAAAAAATCGCGCTGCCATCTCACCTCTTTGGTGAACGCAAGAATTCAGCGGGCCTCGATCTCTCCAACGAAAGCGTGCTCGCAGCACTTGCCGCAGAGCTGGAAAAATCCGCCACGCAAACATGGACAGCAGAACCCATAGTTTCATTTGCAATCCCGCAAATCCACGCCCGCAGCATCGTGAACCCGGGCAACAGCAGCGATCATGTCGGAACAGTAATCGACGCAACACCAGACATTGTCACAAAAGCCGCACGCGAAGCAGCATCAGCATGCCAAGATTGGGCAACTCGTCCTGCTTCGGATCGCGCCACGGTTCTGGAAAACGCAGCCGACATCTTGCAAGGCCGCATGATGGTGTTGATGGGCCTCATCATGCGCGAAGCTGGAAAGACTGCCGCCAACGCCATTTCAGAAGTGCGCGAAGCCATCGACTTCCTGCGCTACTACGCCAGCGAAACCCGCAACCAACTCAAGACAGCAAAACCACTCGGCGTTGTCACCTGCATTTCCCCGTGGAATTTTCCGCTGGCGATTTTCCTTGGCCAGGTTTCAGCAGCACTCGCAGCAGGCAATGCCGTGCTCGCCAAACCAGCTGAGGAAACCCCACTCATCGCGGGCGAAGCCATTCGCATTCTTCACAAAGCTGGAATACCGCGCGAGGTCCTGCAGTTTCTCCCGGGCGATGGCGCAGTAGGAGCAGCACTCGTTGCCGCACCCGAAACCTCAGCCGTGATGTTCACCGGCTCCACGGAAGTGGCGCGCCTGATCAACGCAACGCTGGCAAAGCGCCTAGGTGCTGATGGAAATCCAATTCCGTTCATCGCCGAAACCGGCGGCCAAAATGCGATGATCGTCGATTCCTCCGCACTCGCTGAACAAGTCGTGGCCGACGTTCTCGCCTCATCATTCGACAGTGCCGGCCAGCGCTGTTCAGCACTGCGCGTGTTGTGCCTGCAGGAAGACATCGCAGATCGCGTGCTCATCATGATCAAGGGTGCCGTGCAGGAATTGGTGGTTGGCGATGTCACCAGGCTTGCAACAGATGTCGGCCCCGTCATCACAGCAGAGGCGCGCCGCACCATCGAAAATCACGTCGCCCAAATGGGTAACAAGGGCTGCCGTATCGACCGCCTCCCCCCGCCGCGCGATGCCGAGAGAGGCACGTTTGTTGCACCCACGATCATAGAAATCGCTGCACTGAATCAGTTGGAGCGTGAAGTTTTCGGACCCGTGCTCCACGTGATGCGCTACAAGCGCGACGAACTCACCAGTCTCGTCGATGCGATCAACGCAACAGGCTATGGCCTGACCTTTGGTCTCCACACCCGCCTTGACGAAACCATTGAGCAAGTGACATCGCGCATTGCAGCTGGAAACATTTACGTCAATCGCAACACGATCGGCGCTGTTGTCGGCGTGCAGCCGTTTGGCGGTCGCGGACTCTCCGGCACTGGCCCAAAAGCTGGCGGCCCACTTTATCTGCATCGCCTCACCAGCAATCCCGATCCACAAATTCACCAAGGCGAAATCGAACTTGCAGGCCCGGTTGGCGAACGCAATCTCTATTCACTGCATCCACGCGGCCGCATCTTGTGTCTGGCAAAAACCGAGGAAGGCCTCGAAGCGCAGATGCGTGTGATCAGCGAAACCGGAAACGAACCAGTAACTGAAATCGGAAAGTTTCCAATATCAGCCGCACTGATTGAAGCAGATGGCGACGAGCGCATCGCCGCAATGCAAAAGCTCGCGGACCTTCCCGGCGCAATCGTTTCAGTTCACGTTGCACCCTATTGCAAGGCTTGGCTGATGGAAGAACGTGCGGTGTCAATCAACACCACGGCCTCAGGCGGCAACGCCAACCTGATGACAATCGGCTAACCCAATTTAACCCAAGCGCCCGCGATAGGCAGCACTCATTGGAATGATGACGATGCCGCGCTCGGCTGCATCTTTGGCCCAGTCGCGCAAGGTTTCGATGGTAACTGCCAGCCCCGAGCCACTGCCGATCGCAATGCCGTTTTGCTCAGCGCTTTTTTCGAGCCGCTTCAGCGCAGCCAGGATGGCGTCGGCATTGGAGTCGGCATCAATAACGATATCTGCGCGTTTTGCCTTTGCACCCGTGCTCGCTGCAACAGCTTCAACTTGCGAAAGTTGCACCGATCCGTCTTCAACAAAAAGCAAGCCGCGCTTGCGCAACTCACGTAGCAAATTCTTGGCTGATGGCTCGTCTTCAAGGAACTTGCCACCCATGTAATTGATCACACCTGCATAGCCCGCAAAGCGCGACATGTGCCAATGCAACGAAACGAGATTTTCCTTCTCGCTGGAATCTGAAAGCAAGGTCTTGGGTCCAGGATTGGTGGCAGGATAGCCAACAGGCTCCAGCGGCACTTGCAGGAAAACTTCGTGGCCTTCACGTCTCGCGTCATTGACCATGTTCTGCAGATTGTCGCCATAGGGCGCAAAAGCCAGCGTCACATCAGCAGGCAATTCCTGGATTGCACGCTGGGTCAGCTTGGGGCTGATGCCCATGCCACCAAGCACAATCACGATTTTCGGCGCTTCAGAATGAATGACGCCCATCGGGATGTTGCGGGCATAAAGACCCGATGCGCGCCGGCCGCCGTTGACTATAGGTAAGATGCCATCCGGCGTGATCTGCGCGATGGCCTGAATGGGAGCAGCAGGCAGCGGTCTGCGGCTGCTCATGATGATATTACCCGAAGCTTCCTTGTAAGTATCCTGGCGCGGCACTTCCTCAATCTTGAGGATCACCTTTTTGCGCCCAACTTGCTCGGTGCCTTCATCGGCCTGTGGCACCATCGGTACTTCACTTGCGGCCGCTTCGTCGAATTCCTCAGTGGCGTTCGTCTCTGCGGTCTCGGGCTCTTCGGCAACAAGGTCTTCAGTAGCTGTCGCTTCTGGCACAGGCTCAATCGAAGCGGTGATGATTTCTTCCGGCGCTGGTATGGCAGCAATGACAATCGGTTCACCAGCAAACGGAAGCGGCGTCCGCCAAGCATAGGCTCCAGCTGCGATGAACGCGATCAGCGAAAAGCCATAGGCACAAGCCAGCGCCGAGGGATGTTTTGTCCAAACCCTTTGGACAAGACTTTTCCTCTGCAACGGTATTTTAAGATCATCACGACGCATGACGCCCGTTTTGGCGTCAAACCGTTAACGCGCCATTAACTTTAAAATTCAGAACACGGTGAGAAAAAGCAAAGTGAGTGCGGATACCCTAATTCGCACTCTTCGCCTTTTCATCCAGCTTTGGCGCTTCTGCCTTTACATTGGTCTCAACCTTCATGCCATGAAGGAAATCTACAGCTGCCTTCAACTGTATATCCTTGGTACGGTCTTCCGGCACATAGGCTGACGAACCGCCGCCTTCCTCACCACCTGCCTCGTTGGACAAGTGACCCTGAAGATTGGCCTCTCCCTTGGTCGACACATCCTTGCCCTGCAATTCAGGCGGCAATGGCTGTTCAATGACGATGTCAGCATTGATACCCTTTGCCTGAATTGAGCGGCCCGCCGGCGTGTAATAGCGTTGCGTGGTGAGCCGCATCGCTCCCTCAGAACCGAGCGGAACAATGGTTTGTACGGAACCCTTGCCGAAACTGCGCGTCCCAATAATCGTCGCCCGCTTGTGGTCTTGCAATGCACCTGCAACAATTTCCGAAGCGGAAGCTGAACCGCCATTGATCAGAACAACAACTTTCGCATTGTTGGCAAAGTCGCCTGATTGAGCGTTGTAACGTTGCGTTTCATCGGCATTGCGGCCACGGGTGGAAACCACTTCACCACGCTCAAGGAACGCATCTGAAACAGCAATCGCACCGGTCAGAAGACCACCGGGATTATTGCGCATGTCGACAATGAAGCCCTTGAGGTTGGGACCGATCGTCTTGCTCAATTCCTTGAGGGCCTTTTCAATACCTGGATCAGTCTGCTCGGTGAAGCTGGTGATGCGGATATAACCAATGTCGTTGGCCTCCACATTGAACTTCACGGACTCAACACGGATCACATCGCGGATCATTTTGACGTCAAAAGGATCCTTCCCGGGACGGGCAATCGTGACAACAATCGGCGCACCCACGGCACCACGCATTTTGTCGACGGCTTCATTCAGTGTCAGGCCCTGCACTTCTTGCCCATCAATCTTGATGATCAGATCATTGGTCAGAAGACCTGCCTTCTGGGCTGGCGTGCCATCAAATGGCGAAACAACTTTCACGACACCATTTTCCATGGTGACTTCAATGCCAAGCCCACCGAACTCGCCGCGCGTCTGCTCGGTCATGTCCTTGAACTGCTCTTCATTCATGTAGCTCGAATGTGGATCGAGCGATGTCAGCATGCCATTGATGGCAGCCTCCATCATCTTTTTCTCATCTGGCTTTTCGACATACTCCGCGCGCACGCGGTCAAACACATCGCCAAACAAGTTGAGCAGCTTATAGGTTTCCGCATTGCTGGTCGCAGCGGAAGCATTACCTGCAACCTGCCGAATGACTGGCGAAAACGCGATGCCAAGGGCAGCTCCAAAAACAACCATCGTTGTTGCACGAAGCAATTTCTGTGTTTTCATCTTTTGGCCTCTTTCCTGTTGCCAGCCCACCACGGTGCGGAATTGACTGGCGTACCCTTTTTTCTGAATTCAATATAGAGTATCGGGTTTTTCACTGTTTTGCCAGCTTCCCCTGCAGATTTCTGTCCAATTTTATTACCAAAATCTATGAATGTGACTTTAGCACGATCCTGCCCCATATGGCCCACTGGTTCCCCAGCTTCAAGTGATTGACCGGATACAACATTAAGTCGCGACAGGCCTGCTAGTAAAATCATATAATCTTGACCAGCGTCGATAATGATCATCTGTCCCAGTGTACGAAACTGACCTGCAAATTGGATTTTGCCGCCAGCTGGCGTACGCACCAGAGAATCAGGCGAGGCGTCGATGGCAATGCCCGAGAGTGGTGTTCCAAAACCGTTATCCTCACCAAACTGTCGCAAAATAGCGCCTTGAACCGGATATTCGAGCTTGCCCCGTGCATCCTCCATGGCAAGGCGGCGAAGGGCACGAATGCGTTCTTCTTCAACAGCGCGCGCCTTTTCTTCAGCTGCCTGCTGTGCGGCCAGTTTTTCCCCAGCACGTTTTTTTTCGGCTTCAATCGCCTCGAGCAATTGCTTCAGCGAAGTCGCCTCCTTCGCCAACGCATTAAGGCGCTGATCGGCTTCTGCAACGCCTGCGCGAGATGCTTCAACCATCAGCTTCTTTTCCAGCGCCAGTGCGGCAAGCTCTTTGCGCCGATCAACAAAAGTTGATCTTTGCTCAGCCGCCCGGGCTTGAACACCAAGGGTTTCCTTGCGCACCACTTGCAACCGCTCCAGCTTGCGCGTGAGTGTCACAGCTTCATCCTTCAGTTCGGGAACCACAATACCAAACATCATCGCGCCACGCAGTGCACCCAACACATCATCAGGGGCCACGACCAATGCCGGTGGAGGATTCTGCTCGAGCCTTTGCAGGCCCGCCAAGACCCGCGACAGCACATCACGCTTTGATGCAAGATCACTGCGGATCAGGATTTCCTCTTCGCGCAAAGTTTTGAGTGTGGCTTCGCTCGCTGCAACATCAGCACCGGCTTTTTCGTAAGCATCAGCCAGCCGTGACAATTTGAGCGAAACATCACGCTCCGCTTCCAGCTGCGCCTCAACCTCAGCCACCAACTCAGCCCGTCGCGCTGCCGTGAGTTCAATGGTTTGCTCAACAGCTTCAAGTTGGGAGGGAGAGGCATTTTGGGCGAAAGCAAAGCTTGTCCACGTGGCCAACACAAGAATTGCCGCAACCCATTTTGATGCATAAAAATCAATCATTCCCGAATAGTAAAACTGTCCTATGTCAAAAATATGGCGGTACAGAAATATTTTCTTACACCCGGTGGTAAGGGTGTCCCTGCAAAATCGTCAGTGTACGGTATAATTGTTCAAGCAACATCACCCGCGTCAGGCGATGCGGCCAAGTCATCGCACCAAAACTGATCATCATTGTGGCTTTCGCGCGGGTTTCCGCCGCATGGCCATCAGGCCCACCGATCATGAATGAAACAGCAGGCACAGCCTGATCAAGTCTCTTTCCAATCAACGCCGCAAAAGCCTCGCTTGAAACACTCTTGCCGCGCTCATCCAGCACAATCACCTCAGCACCGGGCAAAACAGCGCCCCACAAGATTTCGGCCTCGGCTTTCATGCGCGAGGCCGAACTTTGCAATTGCGATTCCGCAAAATCCTTCACCTCAAGTCTAGTCACACCAGACTTTTTGCGGATGGCATCAATGCGTCCCTGATAATCGGCAGCCAAGTCGCGCTCTGGTCCCGTCTTCAATTTGCCAATGGCAAGAACTTGAAGGCGCAAAGAAATCAGCTCTTGCCAGAAACTGAATCAGTAGGGATCGAAGCCGACCACAATTTTTCAAGATTATAGAAACTGCGTACTTCCGGACGGAACACATGCACAATCACATCACCTGAATCGACCAGCACCCAATCACACTGCGGCATGCCTTCGACGCGAATGTTCTTCAGGCCCTGCTTGTGCATCTGATCGACAACATGCGTGGCAATCGCATTCACATGCCGATCCGAACGACCCGAAGCCACAATCATCCAATCCGCCATCGTCGATTTATTTTCGAGATTGATTGCAATGATCTCTTCAGCCTTTGAATCGTCAAGCTGGGTGATGATCTGCTCGATGGCTGCCGGGTAAGTGCCCCGCAAAATTTTCGGCGCAACAACAACTTTGCGCGCAGCAGGCTTCTTCGCCACAACTTTTTTGGCCACTACTTTTTTGGCAACAATCTTCTTTGCCGGAGTCTTTTTGGTAGCAACTTTCTTGGCCGCGACTTTCTTTTTCGGAGCGACCTTTTTTGCAACGACTTTTTTTGCAACGGCTTTTTTTGCAACGGCTTTTTTTGCAGGAGACTTTTTTACAGCCGTCTTCTTCACAGCGGATTTCTTGACCGCAGCTTTTTTCGCAACCTTTTTGACAGCCTTCTTCGGCGTAGCCTTCTTGACGGGCGCGCGCTTCACAGCTTTGATTTTTGTCTTGGCCTTCACCGCAGCTTTTTTCTTCGCTGGTACTTTGACGGCTTTTTTCTTGGCGGGAAGTTTGGCTTTCTTCTTCACGGGCTTTTTCAGAATCATTTTCCTTTTCGGCTGATAGCTTTTTTAGGGCCAACAGGATTTTCCTTCAAGACACGCGCTTTGCGCCTTTTGCGGATCGCTGTCGAGCTTTCCTTGCGCAGTGGCATCGACACAAAAACCCAGGCAGGAGCCGCACGCCCCGCAATTCCCGCTGCCTGATGTGATGGAATGCGCCGGCCTGCAAGCCTGATCGCCGTCTTTCCCGAAAGTGCACGGATCGAATGGCCGGGCCTTGCCAGCACGGCAAATGGCACAGAGCCAAAAATCTCTTCCCATTCATGCCAGCGGTGCATGGTGAACAGACTGTCCGCCCCCATGATCCAAACAAATTTCCCGCGCTTCATCGCACCTTGTAGGCGCTGCAACGTATCTGCAGTGTAGGCGCTGCGCATTTGCCGCTCGATATCAGTGACAACAAATTTTGGATGCTTGGCAATTTTTCGCGCATAAGAAAGCCGCTCATCATAGTCGCCAGTCTCGCTGCGATCTTTCAATGGATTTTGCGGGGAGACAAGCCACCACACATAATCGAGCTTCAGCTTTTTCAGCGCGTACAGCGCCACCATGTAATGCCCGCGATGTGCCGGATTGAATGAACCGCCAAACAGCCCGATGCGCTGACCAGCACCAAAAGGCGGCAGCTTTAGCATCAAACAGGCCTCACCTGACCGGACCCGCGTACCTTGTATTTGAAAGTCGTCAGCTGCTCAACGCCAACCGGCCCGCGCGCATGCAGCTTGCCCGTGGCAATGCCTATCTCCGCACCAAAGCCAAATTCACCACCATCAGCAAACTGTGTTGAAGCGTTGTGCAACACAATTGCACTATCAACTTCGTTCAGGAAAGTTTCGGCCGTTGCTGTATTTGCAGTGATAATCGAGTCCGTATGCTGCGAACCATATTTTCCAATATGCGCAATCGCACCCTGAACACCATCAACAGTGCGCACTGAAATGATCGCATCGAGATATTCAGTTGACCAATCTTCCTCGCTTGCAAGCGTCACGCCATCACTCTCCATGGCTTCAGCATCACCGCGCACAGCGCAGCCAGATTTGATCAGTGCACGGACCAAACGCGGTATCGCCTTGTCAGCAATAGACTTGTCAATCAGTAACGTCTCCGCAGAACCACACACACCAGTGCGCCGCATCTTGGCATTGATCAAAACTTTCTCAGCCATTTCGAGATCAGCATCGCGGTCCACATAGACATGGCAAATGCCTTCAAGATGACTGAACACCGGAACCCGTGCATCATCTTGCACACGTTGCACAAGGCTCTTGCCACCGCGCGGTACAATCAAATCAATATTGCCACCAAGCCCCGACAACATTTCACCAACCGCCGCGCGATCAATCGTTTCGACCATTTGAATTGCATTGGCATCCAGCCCTGCTTCTAAAAGCCCCGCACGCAAAGCCGCAACAATCACCCGCGATGATTCAAAACTGTCTGAACCGCCACGCAAAATCGCCGCGTTGCCAGACTTTACGCAAAGTGCACCTGCATCCGCCGTCACATTGGGTCGCGATTCATAAATGATGCCGATCACACCAATGGGTACTGCCACACGGTTGAACACCAGACCATTGGCTTGCGTCCATTCTGCGAGAATGCGCCCCACGGGATCGGCAAGCGCGGCCACATCTTCAATGCCCTTGGCCATTGCTTCAATACGCGCATCGGTCAAAGTCAGTCGGTCAACAAACGACGCCTTCAGATCTTTCGCCGCAGCATTTTTCAGATCAAGACGATTGGCCTGCAAGATTTCCGAAGCAGACTTTCGAACAGCATCTGCCATTGCCATCAGCGCGGCATTTTTTTGCGCCGCATCAGCGCGCGCCAAAGCTTTCGCAGCAGTGCGCGCTTTCACACCCATGTCCAAAAGCAGGCTCATCGCTCACCCGTCATCACAAGAAAATCACGGTGAATGATCTCCACCCGGTTGGCAACCCCGCCCAGCAGTTTTTCGATCTCGGCAGATTTCAAACCGGCAATACGCGCGGCATCGCTGCTGTCGAAATTCACCAGCCCGCGCGCCACTTCAACCTGATCAAGACCAACGACCGCAACCGTGTCGCCACGCGAAAATGTACCCTTCACTTTCACCACACCTGCAGGCAACAAGCTCTTGCCTTTGACCAAAGCCGCCTTCGCGCCATCATCAACGACAAGTGCACCACCGGGTGAAAGTGTTCCCGCGATCCAGCGCTTCCTTGCCTGCATCGGCGAGGCCTTCGCCAGAAACCATGTGACCCGCTCACCACCATTGATGCGCTTCAGCGGCGCTGGCTCATGCCCAGACGCAATCACCATGTTGCAGCCCGCAGCAAGTGCGATCTTTGCAGCTTCGATCTTGGTGATCATGCCACCAGAGCCAACACCCGATACAGGCTTTCCCGCCATCGCTTCGATCTCAGGCGTGATCTCATGCACTTCGGGAATGAACACAGCCTCCTTGCGATTGGGCGGTGCCGTGTAAAGCCCATCAATATCCGAGAGCAACACCAAACAATCCGCCGACATCATCGAAGCCACACGTGCGGCCAAGCGGTCATTATCGCCATATCGAATTTCCGACGTAGCAACCGTGTCATTCTCGTTGATCACGGGAACAGCACCTTGCGCAAGCAAGGTTGACAATGTGGCGCGCGCATTCAAGTAGCGCTTGCGCTCTTCGGTATCATTGAGCGTCACCAGAACTTGTGCAGCGATGATATCCTTCTTCGCCAGCGCATCGCTCCACGCTTGTGCGAGCGAAATCTGCCCAACTGCCGCTGCGGCCTGGCTCTGTTCGAGCTTCAACTTGCCCTTGGGAAAACCCAGACTTCGTCGCCCCAGCGCAATCGCACCAGAAGAAACCAGAATGACATCGGCTCCCAAGCCCCGTGCTTCGGCCACATCATTTACCAAAGACGAAAGCCACTTCGATTTCACAGCACCTGTCGTCTGATCCACCAGAAGTGCAGAACCAATCTTGATAACGATGCGTTTGGCTTTGCCTAAAGGCGATTTCACGGCGCCCACTCTTCGGTTTTGACACCTACTGGATCGGCCACGCGCTTTATCTTGTCCTGCGCAATGACCCGGTAAAGGGCGCGCAACACCTGATCGATATTCTTGTGCGCGGCTGCAGAAATCAGCAGTGGCACTTTCTTGGTCTTGGTTTCAAACGTCTTGGCGATTTTTGTCAGAGTCTTTTCATCCAGCGCATCGATCTTGTTGAGCGCAATAACTTCAGGCCGCTTCGCAAGCATCGGTGAATAGGCTTTCAACTCGGCGCGAATGGTCTTGTAGGCCGCAGCCGGATCATCACCCGTCGCATCAATCATGTGCAGCAACACGGCACAACGCTCGACATGGCCCAGAAAGCGCGTGCCAAGGCCAGCACCTTCATGCGCACCTTCAATGAGACCAGGAATATCGGCGATCACAAAACTCTTGTCGTCGATTTTCACGACACCCAACTGTGGATGCAAAGTGGTGAACGGATAATCCGCGATCTTGGGCTTAGCCGCAGAGACAACCGACAGCAGTGTCGACTTCCCTGCATTGGGCAATCCGATGATCCCTGAATCGGCAATCAACTTCAGCCGCAGCCAGATCCATCGTTCTTCACCGGCCAAACCTTGATTGGCATTGTAAGGTGATCGATTGGTAGCGGACTTGAAGTGATGATTGCCAAACCCGCCATTGCCACCCTTGGCAATGCGATAGCGATCACCGACCTTTGAAAGATCAACCAGCAATGTTTCGCGGTCTTCCTCAAGCACCTCAGTGCCAACAGGAACCTTCAGAATAATATCCTCGGACGAATTGCCCGCGCGTAAGCGCCCCATGCCGTGGCCTGCGGTGCGCACTTTGAAATGCTGCTGGTAACGATAGTCGATCAGCGTGTTGAGATCATTGTGCGCTTCAATCCACACATCTCCACCCGTGCCGCCATCACCACCATCGGGTCCGCCGAATTCAATAAATTTTTCACGCCGGAACGAGACTGCACCAGCACCGCCGTCGCCCGCCTTCACATAGATTTTTGCTTCATCAAGAAATTTCATGAAGCGGCTTTAGCCTGCAAATGCAGGGAAGGGAACAGCTTCGAATTGGCGATGCGCACGACTCACAATTCAGACTCAATTTAAGTCATGACTCTAAGACTCAGAAAATGCTCAATAATCGCAAATCTCGCTCTGATAGAATTTGATTAAAATTCACAATTTCGCCACAATTAACCCTGAAAGCATCTCGTCCCCTAAAAATGCGGCGGCTTTGAGGGACTGAGCGACCGCCTGCATTCAATACCGATTTAAGCAGATCATCTGCAAATCGACCAAAACTATGAATGACTAAGTTTGTTAATATCAAGGAGTATGTCCATGAAGCGTTTGCGTCTCGCGGTTTTGTCCGCAGCTATGCTCACATTTTCACTTTTCACCGCACAGATCGCCAGCGCTGCAATCTTCTACAAGAAAGCCAATGGTGTCGTTTTGATCGACGGTGGAAATCCGCGCAGCTTCTCGCCAAAGAAACGTGCTGTCGCAACCAAAACGCAGCGCCGGGTAAACGTCGCTCGTAAATCTCGCGGCAAAGTTTTCACGGCCCGCCGCAAATCACGCAATGCAGCTCCAATATCAGGCAATCGTGCTGCGGTCGTCGCAACGATCAAGCGCATGGCCCCAAGCTACGGCGTACCAACCTGGTTTGCCCTCCGCATTGCGCAAATTGAATCGAGCTACAATCCCCGCGCCCGCGGTGCCGCTGGCGAATATGGTGTCTACCAGTTGAAGTGTGCAACAGCACGCGGCATCGGCTTCCGCGGCAATTGCGGCGCTCTCTTGAACACCCACACCAATGTGCAATACGGCTTGAAGCACCTCGGCATCGCCGTGCGTTTGTCGCGCGGCAATCTCAGGCTTGCAGCTTCAAAGCACAATGGCGGCCTCGGCCGTAAGTCGCTCGTCCCGGTCTACGTCGCGCGCGTATTTTGAAGCCAGCGTGACCTGGTCAACAGCATCGCTTGCGCGGGAACATCACACCCTTGCGCACGCGAATGAAGTGTAACTGATCCGGCAATCTCAAATCCGGCGCGCTGCAAAACTTTGCCGCTCGCCGGATTTGCATCAAAGAATGAAGACGTAAGACTTTCAACGCCACCAACTGAAAAGGCGTGTGCCACCATCGCGATGGCCGCTTCCGTCATCAGCCCTTGCCGCCAGAGTGGCTTGGCCAACCAATAACCCAGATCGACATTGCCGTTTTCCAGCTTTTCGTAGCTGATGATGCCGCGCAAAGTTTGTGGAGTGTGAGCAAGAGATATGGTGCTGATGCGCGTGGGCTGTGGCAAGTCACGTGCATATTCAAGAAAATCCAATGCATCAGCAAGAGTGTATGGGAAGGGGACGCGCGCCAGTTTGCAGGCGATGTCATGGTCATTGATTTGCGTCGCGATGTCTTTCGCATCATCCAAATGCAAGGGGCGCAAGTGCAGGCGTTTCGTTTCGATAATCCGGTCCATGAAATCCAAGTCCCAATAAAAAACGGAGAGGCTCGCACCTCTCCGTTTCAATTCACAAACGTGATTGGTGAGTTATTCTGCCGCTGGCTTCACCGGAATGACCGATACCAGCTGGCGATTGAGCTTGGTTGGGCGGAAAGTCACAACACCTTCGACACGTGCGAAAATGGTGTGGTCCTTGCCAATGCCAACGCCCGTGCCCGGATGCACTTTCGTGCCGCGCTGGCGGATGATGATGGCGCCTGGCTTGGCTACTTCGCCACCAAACAATTTCACGCCGAGACGCCGACCAGCGGAGTCACGACCGTTGCGGGATGAGCCGCCTGCTTTTTTATGTGCCATGGTTCAATTACTCCTGATCTTTGCGGGCCTTGTCGGACTTGGCGCGCGGCGGCTTGCCGGCCATCAATTCCTTGGCCTGTTCAATCCACTCTTCGCGGTCGATACGACCCATGAGCTTCAATTCGGTGTTCAGCGCTTCTACTTCAAAACGCTTGAGATTTGCAATTTGCGCCCAGGTCTTGATGCCCTTTTCATGAAGCGCCTTTTCGATCTTCGGACCAATGCCGCCGATCAGCGAGATATCATCCAGCGTCACACCAGCAGCAAGACGGGTTTCACCGCGCACTGTGCTCAAAATGTGATCCTTGCCTTCATTCGGATCACCCTCGATTTCGACCGTGCGATGACCACCCTGAACTGGAGTTGCCACGCGCGATGCAGTGGTTGACTGAACAGTGTCACCCTTGACAGTGCCAACGATGTGGCTGCTGTCGCGACCCTGCACTTGGACTGTCTCAGTGCGATGTGCACCTTCGACAGCTTTGGCAACACGATGCTCACCCGTATCAACCTTGGTCGTGCCCTTCACTGTTTCGATGATATGTGAAGTATCGCGCGGTGCCGCCTTGACGGTTTCCATGGCGCGCACAGGCTCAGCAGAGCGAACGGGTTCTGCCTTGGCAGCTGGTTTGGCAGCTTCTGCCTTAGGAGCAGGAGCAGCAGCCTTTGGCGCTGGAGCAGCTTCAACCTTTTTTGGCGCAGCAGCCTTGGTCGTTGGCTTTGCGCCACCGATCAGAATGTCCGTGATGCGAACCGACGTCAGCAACTGGCGATGGCCATTGCGACGGCGGTGATGCTTGCGGCGGCGCTTCTTGAAAATATAGACTGTGGGGCTCTTGACCTGCTCGGCGATTTCGCCAACCACGGTAGCGCCCGTCACAAGAGGCGCACCCACTTCGATTTTTTCGCCATCGGCGACCATCAAAACGTCGGTGAAATGGACGTGCTCGCCCGCCTCACCAATCAGCTTTTCGATGGTAATTGTGTCATTGGCTGCAACGCGATATTGCTTGCCGCCCGTCTTGATAACTGCGTACATCATTCTTCCTTTTTGATCCCGCATCCTTTGGCGCCACTCAACCCCTTGGTAAGAATGGACTTTTTCAGGCTTTAGCCTGTTTATGGGGTGGCCTTCGGACAGCGCTTTTCAAGTGCAACCCAAAGGGAAACACCTGTTGAGCCAGCGCATAATGCGGAACGGCCTCAAAAGTCAAGCGAAGCGCGACAACTACATGCCCGCAATCTGCTTATCGCCCGTCTTGAAAAACGCCAGCATGAAAAGACCGCCAATGGATTGGCCGAGCGTCAGCGACACCAGTATCTTCTGAAACGGGTACAGGCCATCCATGACGACGTCAGCCAGCATCCAGTGCGTACCAACCGCACAACCGATCAAAAACAGAAATGTAGTCGGCAAGACGATCGCACTTGAGCTGACCGAAAGCCTGGCGATCAGCAAAGCCGTGATCATGCTAAACAACACGACCAGCTTCGAAAATCCAACCGGAATGCCCCAGACTTCGAAGATATCATCGATGATGGGCAGCGGGAAACCAAGAAGCGTTTTGAGCATGTCACTCAATCCTCAAATTCATTGCCCCGTCCCGGCACCTGAAATTCTGCACCCAAGGACTTAAAAAACCCTTTCTCGAAAGTTGAAGAACCGGGATCACTTCACGATGGTTGATTTTGTCTTGCGAGTTGCAGCACGCGGTTCAATTCGCCGCCGAGGATCAGCACGATCGCCGCAAGATAAACAAAAAACATCGCCGTAAAGAAACCGGAGAGTGAAGCATAGGTTGAAGCAAACGTATTGAAGTTGACCAGCCACTTTGAAAATCCGGCAGAAAGCGCAATCCAAACGAAAACCGTCAGCATCACGCCGGGCAATACATGCAAGGCAGGAAGACGTTTTGCCGGAAGCGTGCGGTGTGCCACATGAAGCCCGGCGATCAACAGCAGTATGGCAAGCGGGAAGCGCAATTGTTCAAGGGTCGCAAAACTTGCACTCGCACCGGGCACAAATCGCTCCAGCGTTGCCATCGCAATTGGAAAAACAAAGATCAGGCCGGCAAACACGATCATGACAAAAGCAGAGCCAATGACAAACAGGATTTCCAGCACATAGAGATGCCAAACAGGCCGGGTCTCGGCAAGGTCATATGCCCGGTTCAACCCAACCCGCACTGAGTCAACCCCCGCCATCGCACTCCAGATTGTGAGCAATGCCGACAGGCTCAAGAGATCGGCACGCGGCACTGTCAGGATTGAACGGATTTCATTCGACAGTGGCCCGGCCACAGCTGGAGGCGCCACACTCAGGAGGTAATTGATTGCCAGTGACGCCTGTTTCTCAGTGCCGAAAAAACCAGCTAAGGCCGTCAGAAAGATCAGGAACGGAAACAGCGAAAAGAGAATCCGAAACGCGATGTTGCCGGCAAGCGGCAAGGCCTCGTCAGCGAACAACCGCCGAAAGGCACTGACCAGCGTCTGGACAATTTGCAAATCTGTTACTCGATCCGAACCGCAGTGCCCGCCGCCGTCACCATCAGCATGCTGCCGTTTGAGCCGAGCGATTCGTAATCGACATCAACACCAATCACGGCATTGGCTCCAAGTTCGCGCGCCTTGTCGCACATTTCGGCAATCGCAGTCTTGCGCGCATCTCCCATCACTTTTTCATATGAACCTGAACGACCGCCCACAATATCGCGCACCGATGCAAACAGGTCACGAAAAATATTGGCCCCCATGATGGCCTCACCTGCAACGAAACCTTTATATTCAAGGATGCGTTTGCCTTCGAGTGAGCTGGTGGTGGTGACGAGCATGTGCGTTCTCCTTTGCTGGCAGAATATGGGTGTTGGTTCCTGGAATTAAAGAGCCTGTTTTCGCCAGCTTGAAACATAGGCGTCAAAGCCCGGAATCTCGGACGGACTTATAACCTGCATGTCGATGGCAATGCTTGGCGGCACTGCATCTTGCATTAAACCAAGGCAAGCAGCGCCTGCCGTCGTTCCATCCCGCAATCGCGATGCCAAAACCCGCTGCCCCTTGCGCAAAGTCGCGAGCACAGAAAGATAAACCAGGTTCTGCGAAAACGGCCCGTCCACAATCACATCACCTTTGGAATGAATGGCGGTGAGCGATTGATCTGTCATCAGCGCGCAATAAAGTGAAGCCAGCGCATGCCGCTCCACATCAGCAACAGCACCAACAACCAGTCCCTTGTTTGCCTTGCCCGGAACCGGCCCACCGGAATCAGTAAACGACGGCAACGCCATCACCCCGCGACCGACAAGCGATGCAACATCTTCAAGCGTACCATCACGTGATGCACCAGCACTTACCAATTCAAATTCCCTGCCGCCAAAGAAGCGGCAGCTCGCAACTGTTTTGCCAAACACATTGACGTTGGCAACAATATCGCGCGCGCCATCAAGCTTCGCCACATCAGCATCTGTATCAAAGCCGATGATCCAGGTGCCAGTCGACAACAGAGTGAAGTGCGAAAGTCCTGCAGAGAGGTAACGCAACAAATTCGCATTGGAATCATGCACACCTGCCAGCACATCTCCGCGACCGCGAAAACCAGTACCCCGATAGCGCGGATCAAGTCGGCCGATCACATCCCAGGCCTTGGCAACTGGAGCAAATTTTTTCGCCCAGCCATGGCGTAACGCCAGGCTCGATGGACCATGCGTATTCAGGTTTTTCAAATGCGACTGACACGACATCGAAGAAATCTCGGTCACCGCCCTGCCCCCCAATCGCATCGTCACAAACTGCATGAGCGGTAAAATGTGCCGCGTGCGCGCAAAGGCAATGGGGTCGATCCGCTGTTGCCAGAACAATTGCATCGCATTCAAAAGCGCACCCGGCAAATAGGGCGAATAGGTCTCATCACGGCTCGGCATCTCTGCCTGATACGCCTTCACGATTTCACAGGGAGGCTCACTGGCATAATCCATCAGCGGCACGGTCAACTGGCCACCCTCATCGACACAGGCAATGCATGCCCCATGCGCTGAGGTCACGATCCGGTCAATGGGAAGAATCTGATCAAGCTCAGCCAGCGCCTGCGCAAAAAACACAAGCATGGGCTCAACATCAATTTCGCTATAATGCGCGCCTTTTCGGTGCGGGCTGGCAATTTTGCGTTCCCCCAGAACGTCCAGTGAAGACGAAAACAGGATGACTTTTGTGTTGGTATACCCAACATCGACAACGGCTATTCCCCGCAAATTTTCTTCAGTCATACCCACCCTCCAAACGACACAGTAGACCAAACACCTCGTCCCGCGCTAGAACATCCCATCATGTCAAAAGATAAATCCAAACTGAAATACCGCGACCTCCGCAAGGAAGTGATCGCTACCTGCCTCAAGATGAATGCCATCGGCATCAACCAGGGCACCTCGGGAAACGTCAGTGTACGGACGAATGAGGGCTTCCTTATCACCGCATCCGGCATTCCCTATGACGTCAAGAAGCCGCAACACATTGTCGAAATGGATCTCGATGGCGGCTATCGCGGTGACTTTCTGCCGTCAACCGAATGGCGCATGCATCTTGATATCTACAAGGCGCGGCCCGAAGCCAAGGCCATTGTGCATGTCCATTCAACCTATGCAACTGCACTCGCCTGTCTGCGCCGCGAAATTCCGTCCTTCCATTACATGATCGGAATTGCTGGCGGCACTTCGATCCGTGTCAGCGACTATGCCGAATTCGGAACGCAAGCCTTGTCCGATACAATGCTCAAGGCGATGGAAGGGCGCAGCGCAACACTTCTCGCCAATCACGGGCAGATTTGCTTTGCCAACAATCTGGAAAAAGCCCTGTGGCGCGCCGTTGAGGTTGAATCCCTCGCGCACCAATATTGGGCTGCATCGCTGATCGGCAAGCCCGTTGTACTGAACGATGCGCAAATGGAAACCGTACTGAAACGCTTCCCCGCCTACGGCAAACAGGCAGGCGATCTCAAATCAGCGGACAAATCTTCCCTCTCCGTCCTCGCCCCCACCTTGCGCGGACCAGCGAGCACGGAAGGCAAAGCCCGTGTGGCCAAAATCGGAAGCCTGGTGAAAAAGCGTGCAGTAGCAAAGTGAATCGCGCGATTTTAGCAGCGCAACAAACTGCCGCATATTGATCCAGTCCAGCTTAATCTATAGACCCAATTAAACAGTAACAGGCTGAGTTGCGTGATGGATTTTGAGTCGTTTTTTGAAGGTAAGTTGCAGGCCCTGAAGGATGAAGGCCGCTATCGTGTGTTTGCCGATCTGGAACGCCAGGCCGGGGCTTTCCCACGCGCCATTTGGCACGGTCCCAATGGCGACCAGCCCGTTACTGTCTGGTGCTCCAACGATTATCTCGGCATGGGCCAAAACCCCAAAGTGACTGAAGCCATGAAATCAGCGATTGATGCTGTTGGCGCCGGTGCTGGCGGCACACGCAACATCTCCGGCACCAACCATTTCCACGTCATGCTGGAGAGCGAGCTCGCCGATCTCCACCAGAAAGAATCAGCCCTTATTTTCACATCAGGCTACGTTTCGAACTGGGCAGCCCTTGGAACACTTGGTGCCAACATTCCCGATGTCGTCATTCTTTCGGACAGCGGCAATCACGCCTCGATGATCGAAGGCATTCGTCACAGCCGCGCCGAAAAAATCCTCTTCAAGCACAATGACATTGCTGACCTTGAAGAGAAATTGAACGCGCTTGATCCTGCACGTCCAAAAATCATCGCCTTCGAATCCGTTTATTCCATGGATGGCGATATTGGCCGCATCGCTGAAATTTGCGACATCGCCGAAAAATATGGTGCGATGACCTATCTCGATGAAGTCCACGCCGTTGGCATGTATGGCGCACGCGGCGGTGGCATTGCCGAACGCGACGGCGTGATGGACCGCGTGTCAATCATTCAAGGCACACTCGGAAAAGCCTTCGGTGTCATGGGCGGCTACATCACGGGCACCAAGGCACTTTGCGATTTCATCCGGTCCTATGCCTCAGGATTTATTTTTACCACAGCGTTGCCGCCAGCAATTGCTGCCGGAGCAACCGCTTCAATCAAGCACCTGAAAGTGAGCCAGATGGAGCGCGCGCGCCATCAGGAACGTGTGCGGGCCCTGCGCAAAAGGCTGGAAGTGATTGGCATTCCATTCATCAAAAACGACAGCCACATTGTCCCCGTCATGGTCGGCAATGCTGCAAAATGCAAAATGATCAGCGACATTTTGCTTGAGCGCCACGGCATCTACATCCAGCCGATCAACTACCCGACAGTTCCGCGCGGCACCGAGCGTTTGCGCATCACGCCAACGCCATTTCATTCCGATGAAGACATGACAAAACTTGTCGGCGCACTTTCAGAACTGTGGAGCCATTGCGCCCTCAATCGTGCGGTAGCGTAATCAGAGACGATAATGGTGTTGGTGCGCACTCGACTTGTTTACGACTTCATCTACGATTCGAAATTATTTGGGCTGAGCACCCAGAAATCCCTTGCAAATGTAACCCTTCATAATCGCATCCGAACAATTAGCCTTGTGGCATGAACTATAAAATTCGGCTCGGTTCTGGCTCTCTTTTTGGGGAATTACACGCCAGACCTTTTTTCCGTCAGCAACTACAATTTTTGCAGACAGGTGGATGCCACCCCATCCGGGCGGCAGCGGAAAGCATTTCTTCTTAGTGGCGGCCTCTGTTGTCTCAATTGCAAGAGCTGAAAAAACCAGGATTGCTATGGTAAAAGCTGTTCGCATCTAAAGGTCCTTTTCTTGTTAGTTGAAAGGCATTATTTTTCTAGAGGTCCGTTCTGTCAAGCAACGGCAAGTCAGCACTTTCCACTCACCAAAACAAGGTACAGCTTACCTTTTAAGTAGCCATTTTCATCAGCATTCGGATTAATTACACCCCGAAGCCGCGCAAGTCGCAACCGTCATGCATAGTACCCCGCATCCAGCGGCTTGAGCAATTGAGAAACAATTCTGTAGCACGCAATTCTTCACAACCGATAAAACGCCTTCGCGTTTTCATTGAACAGCTTGCGCTTTTCAGAAGCGCTTGCACCCGCCACAACTTCATCCACCATGCGGACCCATGTGGCATAGTCCGATGCCAGCGTCAGCACCGGCCAGTCGCCACCGAACATCACGCGGTCAAATCCAAACGCGTTGATCGCATGTGAAACATAGGGCTTTACTTGCTCTGGCGTCCACGCGGCATGGTCAGCTTCAGTGATGGCACCTGATATTTTGCAGGCAACATTCGGCAGTTTTGCCAGCGCCGTCATTTCGCTCGCCCATGGCTCCATCAATCCCGCCTTGATGCCCGGCTTGCCGATATGATCGAGGACAAAATTTACACCCGGGCAGCGCCGCACCAGTTCAATCGCATCGGCCATTTGCGAATGCATGATGGTGATTTCGAAATTCAATCCGTACACGGATAATGATTGCACGGCCTCAACAAAAGGATCGCGCAGACACCAGCCAGGTTCATCGACGTGACCCTGAATCAATCGGCGAACTCCGCGCGCCAAGGGCATTTTGGCGTAGGTCGCGAGTTGGTGGGCATTAGCGGCAGCACCATTTTCCAATGGCAATGAGCAGAACATGCCCTTGATGCGCCGTTCTACGACTGCTTCTTCGTGCACCCAGGTCGCTTCAATCATTTGCTCGCCGTCATCACAATCGACTTCGGCGAAGACGAAGGCTTCAATTACGATGCCGGGAGCTGATGCTTCAAGATCGCTGACCAAATGGGCAGAGTTAAGCTTGGGCACGTGATCCATCCACGAGTAGCGCACAGCCATGGGATCGTAAATGTGGAGGTGGGTGTCGATGATCGGGAAGTCAGGCATGGGTAGGCCTCTCAATAGGCTTTTAATGACACAAAAACGACCCGTGAGCGCGTCTTGGCACCCCCTCAGCTACCCCTGTAGCCAAAAAAGAACAAAACACGATCTCGACGTTCCTAGGTACCCTAGCGCGCATTTCAATCTAGAGTTTAGACCTTAGTGTCGCTCAACCAATTTTCCAACCAGTGGAATGCTCAATCCGGCGATGACAGCTTTAAGCGCATCACCCGCAACAAAAGGATAGAGCCCCCAGGACAATGCCGCTTGCAATGCACTCATGCCTTCAGGAACCGCGCCGGTCTTTGCCGCCCAAACTGAAAGCCAGGCGATTCCCGGCACATAAAGCAAAATGGCACCCAACACTGCCGCAAGTGTTGCCTTGAACAGCGATGCGCCCCAGCCTTTTTCAACCAGATAGCCGACAAGGGCTGCCGCTAGAATAAAGCCCGCGACATAGCCCATCGAGCCCGAAGGCAGGAGATAATCAAGCTTGGCATCAAAAAGCCCGGACTTGCCGCCTGCAAAAAACGGCAGCCCCACAGCACCTTCCAGCGCGTAAAGCCCAAGTGTAGCCGCTCCCAGCTGCATGCCATAAGCACCACCAATGCCAAGCACAGCAAGGGTTTGCAGCGTCATCGGCACAGGCCACATCGGCACGGTGATCTGGGCCGCAGCAGCCACAACCAGCGAACCGGCAACAGCGAGCACCACGTTCCGCAAAATTGAAGATGATGGCCAAAGGTGGCTGGCAAGCGTGGCGTGTGTCATCAGTGATTCCCTATCAATCAATTGGTTTTGCCAAGTCCTAGACCGTTCAACTCTTCGGATCAATTGGTGTGATTTCGCCCAGCGCAAAAACCTCTTCTGCAAATTTTGCAACTTGCAGCACTTGTGCTTCTCCTCGATTGGGACCGATAATTTGCAAACCAATCGGCAATCCCGACTGACTGAACCCGCAAGGGATGGAAATCGCCGGGCACATCGCAAGTGTCGCAACCGCCGCAATCAACAGCCAGTCAATATAGGTCTCAAATTCCACACCTTCGCAATGCTTCACATAACGCTGCTCCACAGGAAACGGTGTCACAATCGTTGCCGGACACAACAGCGCATCGTAACGCGTGAAGAACTCTGCCATTACCTGAAAGATCCGCGCCCGCTGCGCCTGCGCGACGCCAATTATCTCCCCCGAAAGTGCCAGACCTTTTTCGATGTTCCAGATCACTTCAGGCTTCAGAAGATCGCGATGCTTCTGCAACAAAGGCAACATGCCAGCCGCATAATTTGCAGCGCGCAAAACCTGAAAACAATGCATCACATCCTGCAAATCCGGATGGGCTTTTTCAACAATCACGCCAGCCTGTTCAAGTTGCCGCGCTGCATTCATCACGGCATCACCAACTTCACGCTCAACCGGCGTGATCCCCAAATTCCGCGACACCGCAATGCGTTCCGGCTTTTGGATTGTTTGTACTTGCACCGAAAAACTTTTTTCTTCGCGCGGCATCGACAGTGGATCACCTGCCTCTGCACCACTCATCGCATCCAGCATCAGCGCGAGGTCCGAAACATTGCGCGCCATAGGCCCTTCCACACCAAGCGTTGCATCGATGACTGTTCCAGGTGTAGCCGCCACACGCCCCGGTGATGGCCGCATGCCAACAACTCCACAAAAACTTGCGGGGTTGCGCAAAGACCCACCAAGATCAGAGCCATGCGCCAACCACGCCATGCCAGTCGCAAGCGCCACAGCTGACCCACCAGAAGATCCCGCAGGTGTCAAAGCCGTGTTCCAGGGATTGCGCGTGATGCCGAACACGTCATTGAAGGTTTGCGCACCCGCACCAAACTCCGGCGTGTTGGTCATCGCATTGATGATCCCGCCCTCAGCTTCCAGGTGCTGCACCAGAATGTCAGACGTCTCTGCCACTCGATCAGCAAAAATCCGCGAACCCTTGGTTGATCGCACACCGGCAACATCAGTGAGATCCTTGATCACAACAGGCAGTCCACACAACATCCCACGCTCAGCGATCGGTCGCTTCATCAATTGAACCGCCTGCTGACGCGCGCGCACAAAGCACAAGGTGACCAGCGCATTGACCTCAGGATTGACAGCAGCAATACGCGCTTCCATCGCAGCAATGCAGTCGAGTGGCGAAATCTTGCCTGACTTTAAGAGGGCTATAGTGCGAACGGCGGACTGGCGGAAAAGTTGATCCATAGTGTTGATGTTAGTGATCAATTAACCATTCGCCAATGTTGCAATACAATTTTTTCTAGAAAGACTTGAGCTTAATGCAATCGCAGGCTTTGCGCTCGTAGTTTGAGCCTCCTTTTGAGAGTTGGTATAGTGCGTAAGCGTAAAATTGGGTTCTGGCTAAAAATTGCGTTGCCTTTGTTGGTCGCCACCCTTGGGGTCTTCTGGCTGACCTATGATCTGCTTGGTCGCGTCCGCCACGAAGCCAATTATTCAGATCATCTGCACACCCGGAATCTTGTTTCCTCGGCGCTCCAGGAAAAACAGAATGCGTTGATCACGCTTGCCAACGACAACGCTTATTGGGATGACGCCGCAAAACACATCTATGGAACAGTCGACCCAGTCTGGTCAGAAGAAACATGGGCAGCAACGACCGAGAGTGGTGCCGGTTTCAACATGCTTGCGGTCGTCGAGCGTGGCAACAACGGGTCCTTGGTTGCATTTCACAATGGCAAGAGCTTTGAATTTTCAATCAACGATTATTTCAAGGGGAAGCTTGATTCTTTACTCGCCGATTCAAATGAGAACGACAAGACTCGAGGTTCGAAAGCCGCAATACTTGAAACAGCAGACGGTCTTGCAATTGTAGCGGCCTCCCCCGTTGCGCCAACTTCGAAGGATTTTGAGGGCGCAACAGCACCATTGCGCCATCTCGTGATGGTCAACTTCCTGACCGACGAAGTGATTACGGCAATAGGCGAGCAATACATCATCAATGATCTGAAACTGAACGCTCCGTCCCAAGACTCCAATGTTGTCTCGTTGAATGATTCAACGGGTACTCCAATCGCTTCGCTAAGCTGGCGTGATACGCGTCCTGGAGATGCGGCCTATGCCATCGTGATCGACAAGACTTGGTTGGCGCTTGGCTTTCTCGCATTGGTCATGATCGGCACAGCCTTTCAGTGCTGGGCCGCATTGCGCAAGATTGTGCTGCGTGAAGAAATCGCCCAACACGCCGCGCGGCACGATACATTGACGGGTTTGAAAAACCGCAACGCCCTGATGGCCGAACTGGATTCTTACAACAAGGACAAGTTCGAAAATTTCACACTGGTTTTCGCTGATATCGATGGCTTCAAGGATGTCAACGACACCTATGATCACGGCGTCGGCGACAGCCTTATCCGCTTCATCGCATCAGGTGTTACTCATCTGGCATCGAATTTTTCTGCTGAAGTAGCCCGCATAGGCGGTGATGAATTCGTTGCCGTATTCAAAGGTGACGACGGATCGGCAAATGCCAAGAAATTCGCAGATGCCTTTATTGCCTTTCTTGCAGCTCCGATTGAAATCGATGGGCGTTTCGCTTCTGTCGGTGTCAGCATCGGCATTGCGCATTCAAACGGCATGGACGTGACAGGCGCAGAAGCAATGCGTCAGGCCGACGTTGCCATGTATGAAGCAAAGCGCGAAGGCAAGAACCGTTGGGTTGTCTACAATTCCGAAATGGATCGCCACAGCCACGTGCATCTGGCGCTGCAGAATGGCCTGCAACAAATCATTGCAGAAAATTCAGTCGATATCGCGTTCCAGCCAATTGTTGATGCAGGCACCAAGAAAATTGTTGCGGTTGAGGCATTGGCGCGCTGGCCCAAGCACATCGCGCCTCATTTCACACCGGACAAATTTATCAACTTTGCTGAAGTGCATGGCTTGATTGGTGCACTTGGCGACTCAATCCTGCGAAAGACCTGTGAGCAAGCCAAAAACTGGCATGACTTGAGGATCAGCTACAACCTCTCTCCCGTCCAACTGCGCGATCCCAATTTTGTTGATCGTGCACTGAAGATCATTTCGGAATCAGGCATGGCGCCTGGTCGCTTCGAGTTCGAAGTCACTGAAAGCGTTCTCGTCCACGACATGGGCCTGGTGCAAGCGCAACTTGAACGCTTGCGTTCCGTTGGCATTCACATCGCGCTTGATGATTTCGGTTCTGGTTATTCAAGCGTTGGCTATCTGCAAAAGCTCACATTTGATCGCATCAAGCTTGATCGCTCGATTATCGAACACGTTGCATCCAACCAGCTTGACCAGGGCATTGCCATGGGCACGGTGCTGATGGCGCGTGGCATGGGTGCAGTTGTCACGGCTGAAGGCATTGAAACCGAAGATCAGGCCGTCATGTTGCGTGCTGCCGGTTGTTCGGAGTTCCAAGGATATTACTTCCACAAGCCGATGCCGGATCAATCAGTCGACGCGCTTCTGAAAATGCAAGTCAATGCCAACCTGCACGAACTGAGGCAGGAACTGAGCCGGGAACTGAGCCAGGAACTGCGCCAGGAACTGAGAATGAGCGCCTGAACTTTCTAAGCTGGTTTGAACTGGCTCCATGCTTCCTGATTGCCTGTCTTTGATCACCAGCCTATTCTGCTGCGATCAAGGAGACAATCATGAACGCACCCGTCACATCACCCAAAGGAACCAACAAAGCCTGGGTTGAACGCCGCGCCAAAGCTGTATCGCGCGGCATTGGCATGGGTGCGCCCGTCATGGCGGCACGCGCCGAGAATTCCGAGATCTGGGATATCGAAGATAATCGCTATATCGATTTTGGCGGCGGCATTGCAGTGCTGAACACCGGCCATCGTCACCCCTTGGTGATGAAGCGCGTCTATGAACAGCTTGAAAGCCTTACACATACGTGTGCGATGGTGATGCCTTATGCGCCCTTCGTCGAAGTCTGCGAAAAGCTGAACGCAGTTGCTCCAATATCCGGCGAAGTGAAAACCGCGCTGGTCACCACGGGTGCCGAGGCTGTCGAAAACGCCATCAAGTTCGCCCGCGCCTATACAGGTCGCTCAGATGTGATCGCGTTTCACGGTGGCTTCCACGGCCGCACACTTTTGGGCATGGCGCTCACCGGAAAAGTTCTGCCCTACAAGGCGAAGTTCGGGCCAATGCCTGCTGGGATTTGGCACGTGCCATTCCCGGTGGCGCACAAGGGGGTCACAGTTGAGGATTCGATCCACGCTATTGAATTGCTGTTCAAATGCGATGTGGAAGCCGCCCGCGTGGCCGCTATCATCATCGAGCCTGTGCAGGGCGAAGGCGGTTTTTATGTAGCGCCCAAAGAGTTGATGGTGCGGTTACGGAAGCTCTGTGACGATCACGGCATTCTGCTGATCGCTGATGAAATCCAATCGGGCTTTGGCCGCACCGGAAAATGGTTTGCGATGGAGCATTATGGTGTTGAGCCAGATTTGATGACCGCTGCAAAATCACTCGCCGGTGGTTTTCCGCTGGCCGCTGTTGTGGGCAAAGCGAAAATCATGGACGCACCCGATCCCGGCGGCATCGGCGGCACCTATGCTGGCAATGCTGTCGCCTGTGCGGCAGCGTTAGGTGTGTTCGATGCCTTCGAGGCCGAAGACCTGATGGGCAAGGCAGTCGCGCAAGGCGAAAAAATCATGAAGCGCCTGCACGCCATCAAGGCCAAAGGCAAAGGCATGCCAATGGGCGACATCCGTGGGCTTGGAGCGATGTGCGCGTTTGAACTTGTCACCAAACACGGCGGCAACGAACCCGACGCAGGTGGAGCAAAAGCCCTCGCCGCAAAATGCCTGGAGCGCGGCCTGCTGATCCTCACCTGCGGAGTCTACGGCGAAGTGGTGCGCCTGCTCACGCCGCTGACAGTTTCAGAAATGGTGCTGGATGAGGGGCTGGATATTCTCGAAAAGGCGATTGTGGGGAATTGAGATTCGATGAGCTGGGACATTCTAGTTTACGCTGCAAAATCGCCGCCACCGAAAATCGAAGGTGATTTCGGCGAGGTATTGGAAAACTTCGTTGGCGAACCGCTAGGATCAACTGCGTCAGTAAGAGAGAGACTATCGGAAGTCGCACCTGAAATTGATTGGTCCGACTCTGAATGGGGCATCTTGGATCGCAACGGACCCAGCATCGAGTTCAACATTGGCAAAGAGGAGCCATGCAAGGACTTTATGATGCATGTTCGCGGCGATCCTGCGAGTGATGAACTGAAATTGCTGTTCAAGATGCTGATGGATCGCAATGGGTGGTATGCGTTGGATCCTATTCAAGAAGAATGGCTCCACAATACTTCGAACCCTATGAAAGGATTTGAAGAGTTCCAGAAGTTCAAATCAGACGCAACAGCTGCCGCGTTAGTCGAAGATGCCAAGCCATTGTGGCGACGATTGCTTGGCTTATGATAAAACTCTAGGTATTGGGGACGCTTCCCTTTTTAGGTATTGGGGACGCTTCCCTTTTTGCTCACTCGGTCCGCCGTAGGTATTGGGGACGCTTCCCTTTTTGCTCACTCGGTCCGCCGCACCCTGCTCGAGCGATTTGCCGTTTCCAAGGCGATGAATTTTTCAAGCACCTGTCTGAAAACGCCAGGCGGAAGCATCCCTAGAACGATGCTGTCGAGCGTGCCGCTTGTTTTCGGACGAAGATCAGGCCCCGGCCAGCGAAATGCATTGGATTCATCGACGACGATCCAAGACCTTTCATCATCAAGCCCGAGGCGCCGTTTGGTCTCATGAGGGATCTCAATTGCGGATTTAGTTTTTCGAGGCGGCGTGTGAGTGATGGGAACAACAACCACAAGCTCGCGGTCTTCTCCGGTATCAACGGCAATAATGATTGCGCAAGGCCTGTCCTTTACGCCTTCTTCGCGACCACTTTTTGCTTCTTCATTCCAGAGATACGAATAGCGAATGACCTGCCCGGCGACGGGCTTTGGCCATTTCACGGTTTCCAGTCTTTCAACTCTTCATCGAGGTGTTCGTAACCCTCAGGCATTTTGGACTGCTTGATCAGTTCAAACAACTCGTCGGGCATTTCCCCTAGTCCATACACTTTGCGATCCCGCCGCTTCAGCCGCTCAAACTCTGCGGCCTCCACCAGCACGAAACGATCACGCCCGTGTTTGGTGATGGTGAGAGGTTCGGTCAGGGCTTTATCGGCCAGGGTGCCAAAATTCTTGATGAATTCTGCTGTGGTGACTTTCATATCGCTACCTCAATTACATATGTAATGCATATTATACATGTTATGTGTATAACACAAGTTTCATAGATATTGCAGCATGCGATATGTGTCAGATACCTTGCGGCCAGACGAAATCCGGGCGCAGGCCGCCGAAAACCGGGCGTCCGTCGTCGGGTTCAGCCCTCTGTTGAGATAATCAGTTTGCCACTGAGGACGTGTATATCAGCTTTCCAGTTGTGGCATGCACTTGATAGAAATTTCTGCCATCTTTAAGAACTTTCAAACACAGTGGTGGGGACGGAGTAAATACTTTCGCTCCCCGAGCCTTGCTTGCGGAGCAGTAGGCATCGCCACGGAATGAAATGCGCATGATATATGTTGTGCTAAAATTTCCTCTCGGTTGTCTCGCAAAGCCCTTCGCACTGGTCATGTCTTTGGAGAAGACATCGTAACCGTTCTGACTGTAACCAACCTGATTGTCGTTTCTCCACAGAACCTTTTTGCCGCCGAATGTCGCGACAATCTCAGTCTTTGAAAGTTGTTTTGCTGACTTTAGTACTATCCGTTTCCGCGCCTCGGCTGGCGATCCGGTGATCGCGCTTCCTACCAAAGCGGCCAATAATGCACAAAAGATTCTCAACATTGTGTCTTCCTCAAAGTTAGCACAACGCTCTGGCTGCCAGCCTAAGGCAAACCAGCGCTGTTGCAGTCCCTTGGCGCTCCGTTAAGCCCCCTTCGGCCAGACGAAATCCGGGCGCAGGCCGCCGAAAACCGGGCGTCCGTCGTCGGGCTTTGCGTAGCCTTTTGTCTCATCCCAGAACGCGTGATAGGTCGCAGCCCCCGGCGCAGCACTATAGTTCATCACGTTTGGCACCGCGACGCGGATCCGCTTTTGCTTGTCATCGAGCATCAGCACGCTATCGCATTCCTTGCACAGGCAGATTTCAAGAGGACCGTCGGGATTGCCCGCGTTGAACGGCACGCGCTTCATGCCGCTCTCATTCGAGGCTTTCACATCACCATGCTTGAAAAAGATAACATGGGTGCTCTGCTGTCCCGTGACGGATTTGCAGACGTTGCAATGGCATTCGTGATTGTCGATCGGTTCGGCGTCCGAATAGACTGTGACATGTGCACAGCCACCTTGATACTTATGGTTTGGCATCTCGCATCCTCCATATCCGGCTTTGCCAATTGGCAAGCATCAGTGAAGCTACAGCAAGCTGACGAGAGAGTCCCATCAATTTGAATGAACGGGCTTCCAATTGTCAATTTTGCGAATTCGTGCTACCCCATTTCCATTCCACATTTTGGGGGCCACATTTTGGGGGCCGCATTTTTGGGGGCCGCTTTGGGGGCAAACCACAAGGCCAGCTTTACCGCTGCCAAAAAGGGAGTTTTGCCATGCGCAATTTTTCACATTTTCAATCGACCAGCACCATACCTTTTCACTTCGCGGCCCGGCTCACGCACAGCCACGTCGGCCACCTGTTTCACAACCTTCATTCCCGGCATATCGCGCAAGACCTGTTACTGCGTGACGATCACCTTCTCGCCGACATGGGTTTGACCCGGGGCGACGTGGAACACGCCACGCACCTGGCGCGCTACACAGATGCCGTTGCTTCACTGGTGAATTCACGGCGTCACCACATGGCAGAAATTGAGCAGCTATGCCTTTGCGGCGACAGCAATCCATCCCCCGTCGACAATAAAGGTCTGGATGCAACCAATTTGCGGTCAAGGCTAGACAACGTCACGACAAAATGAGTCCCCGGGGGTATCAATAATGCGGTGGCTTCTGGTTGGCGGGTGCTTCATTGCCTTCAAGCGATGAAATTTCCTCGCCAAAGCGTCGGAGCTGCCGCTCCATCGCTTCGAGTTTTTTCCACTGCGCGGTGATCATCTCGTTGAGATCGGCAATCGCGCGATCCTGATGCGCGATGCGGGTTTCCAATTCCGTGATGCGCTCTTCACTCATGCTGGCATGCCATTGCGATCCCAGACCTTGCGCACTGATGGCACAGCAGAGACTGCTTGATACAGCGCGCGCAGTTTGGGTTGCCGCTGAAACAGCTTCTCGACATCATCGCTCCAGCTGAACAGCATCGCCGCATAGAGATCAACGGCTGACATTTTTGTGCCCAGCACAAACGGCCCCTTCCCCATACTTGCAGCGATCACATCAAAGTCGCGCGCCAGATCGACAATGGCTTTCTCCTTGATCGCAGGCGCATGCGTGGGATCAGTGGAATAGCGATCAGGATAGTAGAGCCGCAAGTCCGTGGCGTATGGAGTCGCAGCCAGATAGACCATCCAGCGCAAATAGGTGGCGCGCGCTGATGTGCCAACAGCAGGGGCCATACCAGCTTCGGGATGCGCATCGGCGAGGTGGATCATCATCGCCGCACTCTCGGTCATCACGGTTCCATCTGGCAATGCAAGTGCTGGCACTTCGCCACGCGGATTGATCTTGAGATACCACTCAGGTGCAGCACCAGTTTCCGTCTTGTCGACATCGATCAACTGATGCGGCACGTTGAGCACCGCAAACAACGCCTCAACTGCCGCCGATCCCGTATTCTTTCGCGCATAGAGCTTGTACATTTATCTTCCCACGATTTCGAGCTGCGGACGGCGCATGACAAGGCTGTCAAGCGTTCCCAGATCGCGCCAAGCATAGTCGACCGGCATCACCGCAACACGCCTGGATTTTTCCAGAACTGCAACATCAAAAGAAATTGAAGCGGCCTGTCCAAATTCCGCTTCGTCGAGGTGTCGCGCACCACTGCCAGATAATTGCGCCTTCTCGAAAGATGAAGCAACGGTGCGCCAAGCTTCGGATGCATGCGCAACTGCCTCAGCCTTGATGACATCCGCCGACGCCAGAAGATTGCCACTATTCCACCGGCATCCCTCAGCGATCAGCTGACGCGCAACATCACTACCAGGTTTCTCAATGAACTGCTGGACACGAAAAACCTCATCCGACAAGGCAACACCCGGTTTGATATATCCAAGATTGCTTGCAGCATGGGTTGGCTTCACACCAAAAATAGCGAGATGATCGCGCGCTGTTTGCTCCGCATGTCTGACCGCCGCACCAAAACCCCCAGCATCATGGATCTCGTGATCTGCAGCGAGCACCAAAACAGTGGCAAATGAATCGCGCGCAGCAGCACAAAGCGTTCCCGCAAACACGGCAGCTGCCGTATTGCGCCGCACCGGCTCCAGAACAATATCCGCCGCAACATTAATCGCCTGCAAGGACTCCACGACCAGCGCCTCGTGATCAACCGCTGTCACAATAATCGGACGCGACGTAATTCCCGCACTCCGACAGCGCAAAATCGTTTCCTGAAACAGATTATGTTTGCCACCCGTCAAATGCAGAAACGGTTTGGGCTTGCTGTCATGTGATAATGGCCAGAGCCTTCGCCCCTCTCCTCCACACAAGATGACCGGAATGATCTCGCTTTCGCTCATTTGGTCTCAGCGCCAAGCAAGCGCAGCATTTCCTTGGGATCAAATCCATCGGCCGCTGGTGGATGTGGGTCCATTCTTTCCAACGTCTCGCGCACGATCTTTGCGATCACCGCATTGCGCACCCACTTGCGATCGGCAGGGATCACATGCCACGGCGCATGATCAGTGGAGCAACGCTTCAATGCCACTTCATAGGCCTCCATGAATTGCGGCCAAAGCTTGCGGTCCTCCAGATCGCCGGGATTGAATTTCCAGTGCTTGGCAGGATCTTCCAGCCGTTCACGCAGACGCACGGCCTGCTCCTCCAAAGAAACATGCAGCATGAACTTCAAAACCTGCGTGCCGTTGCGCACGAGCATGTGTTCAAACGCGTTGATCTCGTCATAGCGTTTTTCAATTTCGTCTGGCGGTGCAAACCCGCGCATTTTCACGACAAGCACATCTTCATAGTGTGAGCGATTGAACACGCCGATGATGCCGCGCGGCGGACTGACCTTATGAATACGCCAGAGATAATCATGCGCGCGCTCTTCCTCGCTCGGCACCTTGAAGGAATTGACGTGAACGCCTAGCGGCCCACATGTATTGAACACGCCGCGCACCACACCATCCTTGCCGGAGCAATCCATGCCCTGCAGGATCACCAGAAGCGCCCGCTTGCCTTCAGCGTAAAGCCTGTCCTGCAATGCGTTGATCGCTTCGGCGTGTTCTTCGGTGACCAGCTTCTCGGCGTCCTTGTCCTTGAAGCCGCACGTGTCGCGCGGATCGAAATCTGACAGCTTGAACCCCTTGGTCACCTGAAATTTATTGGCAAAACTGCTCATGACGCCTACCCTTGTTTTCCCGCAACAGTAATTGAAACCAAAGCCAAATCAAGCCAGAGTAGCGCCAAAGCAACCGCAAGGAACAAAATATCCATGAATAACCTGGGGCCTCCATCGAATAAGCCACACATGGCATCAATCGCTTATCGCCTGCCTGCCCAGGACATGGATTTCGTCCTCGGTGATTCAACGCGTGGCATCCGGTTCCAGCTTGAATACCAGAAATGTGAAGAGCACTTACGCGCCTGGGGCATTGAATCAACGATCGTCGTATTTGGATCAGCCCGCGTCAAGGAACGGGCAGCAGATGGCTGGTATGATGGCGCACAGGAATTCGCCCGCATTTGTTCCGAACGCGGTGGCGCCAAGCATGCACATAAACCATTGCAGAATGTCATCGCCACGGGTGGTGGACCCGGCATCATGGAAGCCGCCAATCGCGGCGCCCACGACGCAGGTGCGCCATCCATTGGTTACAACATCACCTTGCCAATGGAGCAGGAACCCAATCCATACTCGACACCTGATCTCACATTCCGCTTCCACTATTTCGCGATGCGCAAGATGCATTTTGCCATGCGCGCTGCAGCCCTCGTGGTGTTTCCGGGTGGCTTTGGCACGATGGACGAATTGTTTGAGCTGCTCACACTCAGGCAAACCGGAAAAATGGACAAGCCGCTACCCGTGGTGCTCTATGATTCAAAATTCTGGAACAAGACAATCAATTTCAAAAGCTTTGTTGACAGTGGCTTGATCAGCCCAAGAGATCTCGACATGTTCAGCATGGCAGATACACCTGAAGAAACATGGATAGAGCTGTTGCGCGCAGGTCTTCACGTGCCGAAAGGAAAATCATGAGCATCAAGCTGAAGTTCCACGGTGCATCGCGCACCGTTACTGGTTCTTGTTACATGATCGAAACATCTGCAGCGAAAGTGCTGATAGATTGCGGCATGTTTCAGGGTGCCAAGACCGAAACCGAATTGAACTACCGCCCGTTTCCGTTTGATCCCAAGGTAATCACCGCACTGGTGCTGACGCATGCGCATATCGATCACACGGGGCTTGTGCCGAAGCTGGTGAAGCACGGTTTCACGCAGAAGATTCACTGCACACGCCCAACCCAAGACCTCTGTTCAATCATGCTGCCGGATTCCGGTTTCATTCAGGAAACTGAAGTCAAGAAACTGAACGAGCGCAACATGAAGCGCGGGCTTCCAGAAGTTGAGCCGATCTATGGACTTGAAGATGCGATGGCCGCACTTGAGCATTTCGTGCCGCATGATTTCGAAGAATGGATCGAAGTCGCCAAGGGCATCCGCATTCGCTTCTGGAATGCGGGGCACTTGCTCGGTTCGGCTTCGATTGAAGTTGAAGTTGCGCGCGCGAAGTCCACTGATAAGCCCATGCGCATTCTGTTCTCCGGCGACATCGGGCCAGACTCGAAATTGCTTGAACATGACCCGGAAGCGCCCACCAATTGGGATTACGTGATCTGTGAATCGACCTATGGCGGCAAGGATCGCTTTGAGCGGGCACCTGGCAAGCGCCGCGAAATCCTGGCGCAAGAAGTCAGTGATGCAGCCAAACGCGGCGGCGTGATGCTGATCCCATCCTTTGCAGTTGAGCGTGCGCAAGAAGTGGTCACTGATCTGGTTTATGTGATGGATCACAACATGGCACCGCGCGCCAACATCTTCATCGACTCGCCTTTGGCCTCGAAAGCCACGGCGATATTCCGCAAATATGCGAGCGAGCTGGAAAACGGCCAGGACCTCGCCAAGGCCTTCAATTCGGAATTGGTGAAATCAACCGAGGGCGTTGAGGATTCAAAAGCGCTCAACCGCTTCAAGGGCTTTCATATTGTGATTTCGGCCTCTGGCATGGCGGAGGCTGGCCGCATTCGCCATCATCTTCGTAATCGCTTGTGGCAGAAATCAACGACGGTCTTGTTTGTTGGCTATCAAGCACAAGGCTCGCTCGGTTCAATCCTTCTACAAGGGGCAACGCGCGTCAAGATCATGGGCGAGGAAGTCAATGTTGCCGCCACCATGCGCAAGTTCGAGGATTACTCCGGCCACGCCGACGGACCTGAACTGGTTGAATGGGTGAAGGAACGCCTGCCTGTAGCGCGCTCGATTTTCCTGACCCATGGCGAGGAAGAACCGCAAGCGGCGTTGGCGGAAGCGCTGCGTGGGCTTGTGCCGGATGACTGCATCTTGCGGCCACGCCTAGATGATGTGTTCGAGCTTGAAGGCACGAGCTGCGCGCGTCTTGAAGCTGAAAGCAAGCCGCGCATCGATCCCGCATCAGTTGCGAAACTCGATTGGCATAATGACCTGCAGTCGCTGGTTCTCGACATTGATGAAAAAATGCGTGGCTCAGCTGACGAAAAACAACGCGCGGCGATGATCCGCAAATTGCGTCGTGCACTTCTCGAAGGTGAAGAGCCAGAAGTTCCTCACAAAGGCAAGCGCGAATACATGCCCGCTTCCGAAGGCTGATTTGTTTGGCGCAACTTTCCTGTCGCAAGTGGTGCCCACTTGCTCCTTCGTTGCGCTAGGCAGGCTGTTTGCGCGCCACGAAATAGGTGACGCTGGCAGCAGCGAGCAAGAACGCTCCCGCCAACCAGAAACCGATTCCCGGTAACGGCGTGGCCCGCGCGGGATCGATGCCCCAGGCAAAGGAAAACGCAAACAGCGATGGCCCGATGATGTTGGCAAGAGACATGATTGACGAATGCGCACCTTGCAATTTTCCCTGATCAAGCGCTGTCACATTCTTCGACATGATCGATTGTGCTGATGCGTTGAACAGTCCCCAGAAGGCGGCGACAGGAACGCCGAACCAGACAAGCCAACCCTCCCAGGCTGTGCCATACCAGGCAACACCAACGGCCCCTGCGAACAGGCCAATCAAAGCTGCGTTACGCTCGCCGACGCGTTTGACGATGGGCTTGATCAATCCGCCTTGCGCGATCATTGAGGCAACGCCAACCGCAGTGAGCAGAATGCCAATATCACGGATATTCCAGCCATAGCGATAACCAGCGTAGAGTACATAAATTGCAGGCAGCACCGTGTGTGCGAGTTGCGAGAGAAACACCGCTGAGCCAAAACTCCAAAGCTGGCGATTGCTCAGCAGCAGTTTAAGTGAACCCATGGGGTTGGCCTTCGACCACAGAAAGGGCGAACGGTTTTCAGGCTTCAGCGATTCCGGCAGAACGAAATAGCCATAGGCGAAGTTGAGGAAGCTCATGATGGCTGCCGCATAGAAGGGATAGTGAATGTTGATCTCGCCAAGCACACCGCCAACGGCGGGTCCCAAAACAAAGCCCAAACCGAATGCAGCCCCTAACATGCCAAAAGCCTGCGCGCGTTTTTCAGGTGTTGTGACATCTGCAATATAGGCGCCCGCCGTTGATACACTCGCCGATGTGATGCCGCCCAAGATACGCCCGACGAATAGCCAACCCAATGTGGGGGCAAGCGCCATCACGATGTAATCAAGACCGAGACCCAGGTTCGAAAGCAAAACCACTTTGCGCCGACCAAATCTGTCAGACAGCGCACCGAGAACTGGAGACGCAAAAAACTGGATCGCCGCAAATAATGTGCTGAACAGGCCGACCATGGTGGCCGCGCGCGCCGTATCACCACCCATGAATTGCTCGATCAATTTTGGCAACACCGGAATGATGATGCCAAGCGCCAGCATATCAAGTGCGACGGTGATGAATATGAAGACAAAGGCAGGAGAGCGGGTTGAGGTCATGGCGCTTGATCTAGCAAGACCGGTGACATTTCCCAACTACTTCTTCAACAGCCACTCATGTTCCTTGGCATTGTGGAATTTCCACGTGCGAACCGGACCTGCCATGACGTTGAGATAATAGAGATCATAACCATGCACGGTGGCGCACGGGTGATACCCCTTTGGCACCAGCGTCACATCGCCGTCCTCAACCGCCATTGCTTCATCGAGCTTGCGATCATCGGTGTAGACCCGTTGAAAGGCAAAACCCTGCGGCGGGTTGATGCGGTGATAGTAGGTTTCCTCAAGCTGCGATTCATGCGGCAGATTGTTCTTGTCGTGCTTGTGTGATGGGTAAGATGAAGTGGCACCATTGGGCGTAATCACTTCAACAACCAGCAGGCTTTGCGCACGCTTGTCCTGCTCTGGCAGAATATTGCAGACATGACGCGTGTTGGAACCGGACCCGCGTGTTTCAATCGAAAGCGTATCAGGGGCAATCACAAAGGCTGCGTGGCCCTGTCTTGCAGGTGCGGTGCAGACATTGATCACGCATTCCGTTGTAGCGGTGACACTCCACTTTGCTTTCGGTGGCACATAGATCGACCATGGCTTGCCTTCGAACACATCCATGCGTTCACCAATTTCACCGAAGGCCTTGCCATCAACAGTCACGCGCGCCTTGCCAGAAATGAACACGATGCAGGTTTCGCGCGCGGCTTCCACGCCCTTGGCGATTTTTCCAGAAGCGAGATGCCACACATCATGGCCAACGTATTTCCACTTGGCAGATTTCGGCGTGACCGAAATGATCTTGCCTGATTTCTTTTTGGAACGAACGAGAAGTTTGGGCATCATTCACCTTTTGCGCCACGCGGCTACCAGTGCTGCGAAATTCTCCGCCATCTGGTTGACGGCTTCACTATCTGACATCTTGCCGCCAAGCCAGCCTTTCGCAGCTTGGCTGAAAATGCTGCGCCCCACTGCAAAGCCCTTGACCAATGGCAAATGTTTGGTGCGCGCGAAATCAGCCTGCAATTTTTCGATTGGGGCTTCGAGACCAAGGATCACGATGCCGCGACAATAGGGATCGTTTGCGCTGATCACATCTGAAATGTTTTTCCACGCCGCCTCGCTCGCTTGTGGTTCAAGCTTCCACCAATCAGGCTTCAGACCCGCATCATAAAACTGTTTGACGGCACGCGCGATTGTCATATCGTCAACAGGCCCATGTTTTCCAGCGATGATTTCGATCAGCAATTCGCGGCCCACTTTGCGTGCAGCAAATTGCAGGGATTGATATTTGGCAATCTGTGCCGCGCGCAAATCTGCAGGGTCATCCGGATGATAAAACGCCAGACATTTGATGCAATGATCAACCGGCCATTCTGAAAGGCGCGATCCCACATCCTGCGTGAATTCAAATTCGAGCGGACGTGAGCCCGGTTTTTCCAATGGACGCCCAACCCACAATCCAAGCTTTGATGCTTCGAACATAGCATCACGGCCATAGGTATCATCCAGCAATGTGCCGTAACCAGGCTTTCCCTTCGACACTTTGCCCATGGCTTTGACAGCGAGCAATTTGAAGGCGGAGATTTTTTCGCGTGGTGCGCCAACCGCATCGGCAATTTCTTCCAGCTGCTTCCTGTGATCAATCGCGAATGACAAAAGCTCTGGGTATTCCTTGCGCCGCGTTGTGGCCCAATGCACGTGGTTGATCGCTTCGTCCTTGCGCAGCGCCCGGTGCGGACTTCCGTTGGCCAGAAAGAATTGCAGCTCTGCAAAGGTCGGAATTTCTGGCGAGCACAACAGCCGCGACACCGCGAATGCGCCACAGGCATTGGCCCAGGTGGCTGAAGTGGCATGATCCTCGCCTTTGAGCCAACCGCGCAAAAAGCCCGACATGAAACTGTCACCAGCTCCCAGCACATTATAAACTTCGATCGGAAAGCCTTTGCCGACGATACCGCCATCGAGTGTTGGCGGGATGGCATCAGGATAAACCACGCAGCCCATCGGCCCGCGCTTCAACACAATAACTGCCTTTGAAAGTGAACGGATTTTCTTCAGCGCCTTCAGCGTGTCTTCGCTGCCACCAGCGACGTGCACTTCCTCTTCCGTGCCGACAACGAGATCGCAATCCTTCAGCACAGTTTGCAAATGGGCGGAAACTTTCCCCGACTTGATGTAGCGGCTGTCGCCGGAATCGTGCCCTGCAAGGCCCCACAGGTTGGGGCGATAGTCGATATCGAGAATGATCTTGCGGCCATGCTTCTTGGCGATGCGCATGGCCTTGCGTTGCGCCTTGTCATTTTCCTTACGCGCGAAATGCGTGCCGGTGACCAGCAATGCGCGCGATGAGGCAACAAACTTCTCATCCACGTCATTTTCGCAAAGAGCAGAGTCCGCACAGTTGTCGCGATAGAATATCAGCGGAAAACTTTTGTCGTTCTCAACCGAAAGCAATACCAGAGATGTGAGGCGCGTGGGATCGGTGACGATGCCCTTGGTGGAAACACCCTCGCGTATCATTTGCTCTTTGACATAACGCCCCATCTGCTCGTTACCGACGCGTGTGATGAGTGCCGATTTCAAGCCAAGACGACCCGTACCAATCGCGATGTTCGACGGGCAGCCCCCAACGGATTTTGCAAAACTTGTGATGTCTTCGAGCCTGGATCCAATTTGCTGGCCATAAAGATCGACCGAACAACGGCCCATGGTGATGACATCAAGCGTGGTTTTGACAGTTGCGGCGCGCGCCATAATTTTGCTCCAAAAGTGGAAAGCGTCCTTCAAACACAAAAATTGCAGGCATTCAACGAGGGATGTTCACACGCCTCGCGAACTCGGCTAAGTGTTGAGCCATGCTGCATCCTGAAATCACAGAATATCGCCCGTGCGTTGGCGTCATGTTGCTCAATGCGGATGGCCGCGTATGGATTGGTCGCCGCTTCGACAAGGTCGATGATGATGGCGTAGGCAAGTGGTGGCAAATGCCACAAGGCGGCATTGACGAAGGCGAAGATGCGCGCGCCGCAGCGATGCGTGAACTTCACGAAGAAACCGGTATCAAGAATGCAGAGTTCGTAGCGGAGGCAGAGGGCTGGTTTCACTATGACCTTCCTGCAGCGCTGCTGGGCAAAAGCTGGGGCGGCAAATATCGCGGCCAGAAACAAAAATGGATTGCGCTCCGATTTACGGGCGTTGATGGCGAAGTCAACTTGTCGCCTCCGGGATACGAACAGGAATTTGATCAATGGAAATGGGCCGACATGGATGAGGTGCTCGCGTTGATCGTGCCGTTCAAGCGCGAGGTCTATGCCAAAGTCGTCGACGCTTTCAGGCATCTGGGTTCCTGATGCCAACACCGCTGATTTTTGATTGCGATGGTGTGATCGTCGATAGCGAAGCGATCTCAATGTCGATTGATGCAATGCTGATGCAGCGCCACGGCATCGAGATCACCGAAGAGGAAATGCACAAGCGTTTTGTGGGTTCAACCTTTTCCGCAATGATGCAAGATTTTGCTACAAAATATGGTGTGACTTTTCCGCCTGATCTCGAACAGATCAAGGATGCAGAAATGGAAAAGGCCTATTTGGCCCGCTTGCCGATTATCCCCGGCATCAAGCCTTCCTTGCAGACCTTGCGGGCACGTGGCCACAGAATGGCAATTGCATCGAACGGACCAAAACACCGCATTCATCTCGCCCTCGGCATTTTGGGGCTGGAGAATATCTTTGATGAGATCGTAACCTTTGAAGATGTCATCAACCCAAAGCCAGCACCAGACATGTATCTGCTTGCAGCGTCAAAACTTGGTGCCGAAGCAAAAGACTGTATCGTGATGGAAGACAGTGTGACGGGCCTGACCGCAGCTGTTGCCTCCGGTGCCCGCGTGATTGGCGTCACCGCAACACATCCACATCCCGATCAACACGCAAAAGCGCTGCGCCAGCGCGGAGCAAGTGCGATCATTCATGACTTGGGTGATTTGGCAAAACTGATCGCAGGTTAAGCCGCTGCACTCCCGGCCATCAACAATCCGATTTTCTCTGCTGTGAGCGTGCCAACAGGGTAGGCCTCCGACAATTCGCCGCGCGAAATCACCGCTACGCGATCTGCAATTTCGAAAATCTCATCAAGATCCTGGCTGATCACCAGCACGGCAGCACCAGACCGCGCGAGATCAACCAGTGCCTGCCGAATGGTTGCAGCTGCTCCTGCATCAACACCCCATGTCGGCTGGCTCACCACGAGAATGTTGGGCTTGCGATCAAGCTCACGACCAATCAGGAACTTCTGCAGATTACCACCAGACAATGTGCGCGCCGCCGGATCAACGCGGTTCTTGCGGACATCAAAGGCTTCGATGACGCGGCGACTGACACGTGCGGCACCACTTTTCCGCAGCATACCTTTTTGTACCAGCGCATCATCAGCGGCATGGCGCGACAGGACGACGTTATCTGAGAGTTTGAAATCCGGCACCGCCCCATGGCCCAATCGCTCTTCAGGAACAAAGGCCACATGCAACTGACGGCGATCATTCACGTCGTGACGGCCCATCGCGTGGCCATCAATTGCGATCATATCAACGCGCTCGACCAGACGTTCGCCAGAAATCGCGTCAAACAACTCTGCCTGACCATTGCCTGCAACACCGGCAATCGCCACCACTTCGCCCGCATGCACATCAAGCGAGACATTGCGCAGGGTGACCGAGAACGGCCCATCAGCCACCAGATCAAGTGCTTTCAACTGTAAGCGAACGCGCTCCAGTGCTTTTGCTTCGCGCGCGATGACTGATTCAACATTGCGCCCAATCATCAGCCGCGCAAGGCTTGCCGCATTCTGCCCCTTGGGATCGACTTCAGCCACGACCTTGCCATGACGCAAAATTGTTGCGCGCTGGCATAGCCGCTGCACTTCTTCCAGGCGATGAGAAATATAGAGAATGGCACAGCCCTGTGAGGCCAGACGTTCCAACACGGCAAACAACAAGTCGGCTTCCTGCGGAGTAAGCACAGCTGTTGGCTCGTCCATTATCAGGAGTTCAGGCTTCTGCAACAGGCAACGTACAATCTCAATACGTTGGCGTTCACCAACAGAAAGATCAGCCACGACGGCGGCCGCAGACAACGGCAAGCCATACTCCTGCGACACCAATTCAATCCGTGTACTGAGCTTTGCGAGATCAAATTCGCCCGGAAGTGCCAGCGCAATATTTTCGGCTACGGTCAATGTCTCAAACAACGAGAAGTGCTGGAACACCATGCCAATGCCAAGAGATCGCGCCATGGCCGGATTGGTGATGTGAACGCGCTCGCCCTTCCAGTAAATCTCACCCGATGTCGGCTGCAAAGCGCCATAGATCATCTTGACCAGTGTCGATTTGCCCGCACCATTCTCACCCAGAAACGCGTGGATTTCACCACGCCTGATCGTCAGCGACACATCGTCATTGGCGCGCAATTGCCCAAAGATTTTGGTGACGTTTCGGGCTTCAAGAAGAATGTCAGACATCAGCGTTCCAGATAAAGTGCTGTGGCATCATCAGCCACCTTGAAGCGCGGATATTGCAAGCACATCGGGTCCGCTGCTTCAACCGCGCGCAATTGCTTCAGCACAGGGGCAACATCGCGACAAGCATCCAGAAAGCCCTGATGTGGATAAAGATCGTAAGTATCAACCGCGCGGTAAAATCCGTCGCTGCAAATCAACAGGCGCTTGAGCGGGCCAAGATCCGTAATTGTTGCAAAGTGTTTGGCCTTTTCTGCAGCTTCGACCACGCTGTAAGTCCCCGGCGTGTTGCGCTTGCCACGCGACTCCATCATTACAGGCCGGAATTCTTGCAACAGTTTGTCCAGATCAAGCATGCCCGCAGCGCGGCGCTTGGCAGCTTCGCGGGTGATGTAGTTTTCTGAATATGATGCAGGCGACATTGCCTCGTGGATCGTCCCGTCAATACCTTCAGCCATATAGGCGCTGTCGCCCAGGCGAAGCACGTGCCAGTCTGCGCCATATCGTTTCGCGAGGATGAGACATGTTGCAGGCGGATCGTAATCATCAGGCACATTGATCATCTTCAGTGCATGGCCAAATTCAGCGACCACGTGATCAATGAGATTGTGGTGCAACTGCTGCAGCGAAACATCGCGCCCGGCATGGCCGAGCAGATAGGCTTGCACCTTCTCAACAATCCATTGTGCATCAGTGAGCTTCTCGGCGGGATCGAGATAACTCCGCGCATTGATGACAGTGACGCCGTCCATCACCCACACGGCTTCGACATCATCAGGTGAGCCGACAAAGCCCATGGCGTCTTCGTTGTGATCGCCAGACCCTTCACAGATGGAACTCACCAGTCTCACAGCTTCACCACTTCGCCGGTTCGGAAACTCTTGTCAGCAGCGAGCACGATGCGCAGTGAGTCAACGGCACCCTTCACATGTTCGCTCATGTCACGGTTATGGCGAATGGCGTCGAGGAAAACCAATTGTTCGCGATTGCACAGCTCTTGATGACCCGGCTCATCCTCCATGCTGATAATGTCATCGGGCTTGGCAAATTTCCCGCTCGCATCCAGCTCGGCATGGTGCACGCGCAACGCCGAAGTTTTCGTATGCGCATCAACATCGGAACTTCCGGTTTTGTCTTCATTCATTGCGATTGAGACACAGCCCTTGGGGCCAATCATGTCTTTCACGAAAAACGCCGTCTCACTCATCATCGGTCCCCAGCCCGCCTCGTACCAGCCAACCGAGCCATCATCGAAGGTTACATGCAAGTGCCCGTAATTATACATTTGCGCATGCACTTCACTGGTGAGCCTTGCGCCAATCGCATGAACACTGGCAGGTTTTGCACCCGTCACCTGGCACATCACATCGACATAATGAACACCGCAATCGACAATCGGTGAGATCGAATTCATCAACTGCTTGTGCACGTTCCATTGTTCGCCCGATGATTGCTGGTTGAGGTTCATCCGCATGACAAGGGGCTTGCCCAGCGTGCGGCCGATCTCAACAAATTTGATCCATGAGGGATGGACGCGCAGGATATAGCCAATGACGATCTTCAGATTTTTTCTGGCAGCAAGAGCGATGATGGCTTTGGCTTCATCAACTGTTTCAGCCAAGGGCTTTTCAATGAACACATGACAACCCGCGTCCAACGCCATGCGGGCATAGGCAGCATGTGTATCGGGCCAGGTATTGATCGACGCAGCATCAGGCTTTGATGCCGTCAGCGCCTCGGCATAGTCCGTGTACTGAGGAATGCCCTTGAACTCCGCTGCGATCTCCGCACGCTCGCCAATATTGCGACTGCACAAGCCAACGATTTCAAAGCCGTCAATCGCCTGATAGGCGCGCGCATGGGAAAGTCCCATGTTGCCAATGCCAACAATCAGTACACGGATGTTTTTCATGTCCAACCTTCTGTCAAACCTTGCGCCTTTCGCGCCATCATGATTGCGCCATCCTGCGCATCGGCAATCGGAGGAACGAGCGCCATTTTCACATCCGCATCGAGATAGGGTGGATAGGCCACTGACAAACCACCCAACAGGCAAATGCGCTTTGCACCTCTTGCTTTCAATGCGCGTCCAAGATTGGAAATTGCCGCAGCCCCTTCGACTACGATCATCATCGCCTGCACATCGCCCTTGGCGGCGCGTTCAAAAATCAGTGGTGAGAATTGTGCGAAATCTCTTGGCGTTGCAGTTTGCGCCCAGCGCGAGAGCGCCACGCGGTCCCGTCCCACACGGGCCGAGACTTCTTCGAGCAAGACTGTGGGCTGCAACAACCCGTCAATGGCAAGCGCTGCACGGCGCACTGCGTGATGACCAATCCACGCACCCGAACCGTGGTCGCCGATTTCAAATCCCCAGCCCCCGACCATGATGCGTTCGCCCTTGACGCGCGCGAGACCAATCGAGCCTGTGCCCGCAATCACAATGCCGCCATCGCCCCCGCCAAATGCCCCGATGCAGGCGACATAGGCATCGTTTTCAATCGCTATCGAAGCAAAGGGCAATTGTGCCTCTTCAATCCTGCTCGTGCCAACCGATGTGACAAGGCCTGCAAGCCCGAGGCCCGCATGAACTGATTCAATCTTTACATCAGCCTTGCTGCACACTTCACGCGCCGTTGCGATGATCGTGGCAATGCCGCCGTCGAAGTCCTGATAAATATTGGCTGATCCGCCTACTGCCTCAGCAAGCAACTTGCCCTTTTCATCGCGCAAGCGCCCCCGACAGCGACTGCCGCCGCCATCCACGCCAAGAAACAAAAGTGGTTCGTTTGCCATTCCGCGCACTAGAACGCGAAACGTTGCGATTTGCAAATCCTTGCTGACAACCACCTCAATTTGGTTTTAGTCTCGTCACGATCCGCCGCCCCAAACCAATGGCGGACACAGGGAGACTTCAAAGATGCTCAAATTCATCACGAATGGCCTTCTCGCCGCAGCGGCACTCGCCGCCATTGCAGGCACAGCACAGGCTGGAAAACTTTCAATCGAAAGCTGGCGCAACGACGACGCCACGATCTGGAAAGAAAAAATCATTCCGGCCTTCCAGGCGAAATATCCTGACATCACTGTCGAGTTCAATCCAACTGCACCAAAAGAATATAACGCCGCCCTCAACGCCAAGCTTGAAGGCGGCACCGCTGGCGACATCATCACGTGTCGTCCATTTGATGCCTCGCTCGAGCTCTTCAACAAGGGCCATCTTGCTGGCCTCAACGATCTGCCTTCGATGGCGGGCTTCTCCGACGTCGCCAAAAGTGCGTGGACCACGGATGACGGCAAGACGACGTTCTGCGTGCCGATGGCTTCCGTCATTCACGGCTTCATCTACAATAAGGATATTTTTGCAGAGTTGAAGCTCACCGAGCCAAAGACCGAAGAAGAATTCCTCGCCGTGCTTGAAGCCATCAAGAAGGATGGCAAATACACGCCACTGGTGATGGGCACTAACGACCAATGGGAAGCTGCCACCATGGGCTTTCAGAATATCGGACCCAACTATTGGAAAGGCGAAGATGGCCGCCGCGCGCTAATTGCAGGCACTGGCAAACTCACTGACAAGGCCTATGTTGATACACTCGCAGCCCTTGCCAAATGGTCGCCCTATCTTGGCGATGGCTATAAGGCGCAAACCTATCCTGACAGCCAGAACCTGTTTGGCTTGGGCAAGGGTGCGATCTACGCCGCAGGTTCGTGGGATATCTCCACCTTCCGTGGCCAGAACGTCAACATGGGCGCGTTCAAGGCACCACCACCTGCAGGCGCGGCTGATTGCTATATCTCGGATCACACAGATATCGGCATCGGCCTTAACGCCAAATCGGCAAACGCGGCCGAAGCCAAGAAGTTCCTCGATTGGGTTGGCTCGGATGAGTTCTCCAACATCTTTGCAAATTCGTTGCCGGGCTTCTTCCCGCTGTCGAGTGCGAAAGTTACGCTGAGCGATGATGTGGCGCAAACCTTCGTCGGCTGGCGCAACGAGTGCAAGTCGACGATCCGCAACTCGTATCAGATCCTCTCACGCGGCACACCCAATCTCGAAAACGAATTGTGGAATGTCTCGGCACAAGTCTTGAATGGTGCAATGGCTCCAGAAGCCGGCGCCAAGCAGCTGCAGGACGGGCTTGATAAGTGGTACAAGGCGAAGTGAAGTAAGGAAGTAAAGGACCTCATCCGCCCTTGGCGGACCTTCTCCATCCGCGATGGAGAAGGACATGCTCGTCCAATCCCTTCTCCACGAAGTGGAGAAGGTGGCCAACGGCCGGATGAGGTCCCTTTTCACTGTCACAGCAATGACCACCAACACTCATCTCGTCGGCATGAATCGCACGGCTTATCTCCGTGTACTGACGTTTTTTCTGGCGCCTGCCCTCATCATCTATACGCTGTTTTCCGTGGCACCACTGATCGCCACGATCATCAGCTCGCTTTACGCCAAGACCGAAGCAGGCGGCACAGTGTGGAACGGGCTTGGCAATTTCCAGACACTGCTCGGCGATGAAACATGGTCGAAGCCATTTTGGAATGCGTTCAAAAACAATATCGTGTTTTTCATCATTCACATGCTGGTGCAGAATCCAATTGGTCTTTTGCTCGCCGCATTGCTCAGCCTCAAGCAACTCCGCTTCCGCACAGCATATCGCACCCTGATTTTCATGCCGACGATGCTCTCCGTTGTCATCATCGGTTTCATCTGGCAACTCATTCTCTCGCCCTTGTGGGGTGTTGCAAAACTGCTCTTGTCAAAAGTTGGCCTTGGCTTTCTCTATGGAGCATGGCTTGGCGAAGAATCTTCGGCCCTCATCACCATCTCGCTGATTTCTGTCTGGCAATTCGTCGGCATTCCAATGATCCTGATTTATACCGCATTGCTGGCCATCCCCGATGAATTGATCGACGCTGCAACGGTTGATGGTCTCAACCAGCGTCAGGCCTTTTTCCATGTGAAGCTGCCATTGATCTGGCCCACGATTGGCCTTGTCTCAGTTCTCACCTTCGTCAACAACTTCAACGCCTTTGATTTGATCTACGCCATGAAGGGCGCACTCGCAGGGCCCAATTTTTCAACCGATATCATGGGAACGCTGTTCTATCGTACCTTCTTTGGCAACCAATTGCAATTGGGCGATACGACAATGGGGGCCACCATCGCCACGATGATGTTCCTGATTATCCTCTGTGGACTGATGATTTATCTCTTTGTCATCCAGCGCCGGATTCAACGCCATGCGTTCTGACGGTCGTCGTATCGCAAACGCCACAATGGTGCACCTCATCCTTGCGAGCTACACGGTGCTCGCACTCTTCCCCATCGTGCTGGTGATCATGAACAGCTTCAAGGCGAAGAAGGCGATCTTTCTTGCACCCTTGCAGCCCCCATCGCCGTCAACTTTCAGCCTCATCGGCTATGACCGCGTGTTCGGCGATGGCGCCCTCGGCACGTACTACATGAACTCCACCATCGTGACTCTCGGCACAATCACACTCACACTCCTCTTCGGAGCCATGGCCGCGTGGGCGCTGAGCGAATACAAATTCCGCTTCAACACGCTGCTCGCGATATTTTTGTCGATCGGCATCATGGTGCCCATTCGTCTCGGCTCAGTTGCCATCATCCAAATGATCGCCGGATTAAACCTGATCAACACTCTGACGGCACTCATCCTCGTCTACACCGCGCAGAACTTGCCGCTGGCCGTGTTTATTCTCACTGAATTTGCCCACCAAATCCCAAAGGACCTGCGCGAGGCAGCGCGCTGTGACGGGCTTTCGGAATACAACATCTTCTTCCACATCATCCTGCCGCTGCTTCTGCCTGCGATGGCCACAGTTGCGGTCTTCACCATGATCCCGGTGTGGAATGATTTGTGGTTCCCGTTGCTGCTCGCTCCCACAGGCGGAAAGCAAACGATCACACTCGGTGTCCAACAATTCCTCGGCCAATACATCACTGATTGGAACGCCGTGCTCGCCGCCCTCACTTGCGCCATCGTGCCCGTGCTGTTTTTCTACGTCGTCTTCTCGCGCCAACTCATTCGCGGCCTCACATCAGGAGCCGTCAAGTAATGGCTGACGTCAAAATCGAAAATCTCCACAAGGCCTTCGGCACAACACGCGTGTTGGAAGACATCAATTTGCAAGTCGAGGATGGCAGCTTTGTCGTACTCGTCGGTCCATCGGGCTGCGGCAAGTCAACGCTGCTGCGCTGTATTGCAGGCCTTGAACCAGTTGATCAAGGGGACGTGCACATTGGCGAAAGCGATGTCACCAACTTGCCGCCTGCCAAGCGCGAAATCGCCATGGTGTTCCAGTCTTATGCGCTCTATCCCCACAAGAATGTCGAGGACAATATGGGCTTTGGCCTGCGTTTTGCCGGAACGCCACGCGACGAGATCAATGCCCGTGTAGCCGAGGCTGCGCGCATCTTGAAACTTGAAGACCTGTTGAAACGAAAGCCGCGCGAACTTTCCGGCGGGCAACGCCAACGCGTGGCGATTGGCCGTGCCATTGTGCGAAAGCCGCAGGTGTTTTTGTTCGATGAGCCACTGTCCAATCTCGATGCAGCCCTTCGCATCAACACGCGCGTCGAGATCGCAAAACTTCACAAGCTGCTCAAGGCCACGATGATCTATGTCACCCACGATCAAGTCGAGGCAATGACGCTTGCTGACAAGATTGTTGTCATGAACAAAGGTCGTATCGAACAAGCAGGCGCACCACTCGATCTCTATTACAAACCAGCAAATCTTTTCGTGGCGAGCTTCATCGGTTCGCCTGCAATGAATGTGTTGCCAGTCGAAGCAACCAAGCTTTCAAAGCCGGGTGCCACACATGTGGGCTGCAGACCAGAACACATGTCACTTTCCACACATGGACAGTTGCACGGCACCCTCGATCTCGTCGAGCGCTTGGGTGAAGCAGGCTATGCCCATGTCAGCCTTGCTTCAGGCCAAACAATAATCGTTGAAATTCGCGGGGCCGCACCTGTCGCAACTGGCAGCGAAATCGGCATTAACCTTGATCCCGGTCACTTGCATTACTTCGATGCAGCGGGACAACGTGTCGCTTGACCCTTCAAGTCTCGCAGGCCACATTGATCCGATGCTGACGCCGCTTGCCAATCAGACCGGAAAATTCAAGGACCTGACGCATGATGCGCAGCGCTTTCGCACTGTGCTGCAAACTTTCGAACGCAACACGCAATTGCTGTTTGAAGGAACCGGCTTCACCTACACGATTGATCATGCAGCACTCGCTGCTGCATTTGCGCAATGGCGCAGCACGTTCGACCAAAACAAATATCTCGCCGATCAAAACCGCGCCGACTTTGTGGTTTACGCTGCAGGTCTGATGATGAAAGCGTTGTCGACCGCCAAGCCACTCACCATCACGCGCCCACCCGACTCCATTGCCAATTTGCCAGCAGCTTTGGCAAAGCGCGCTGAGCGCTGGCCGGAGGGCTATGCTTATGCGAGTTTCTGCGTAGGGATCGCGTCTGCTGTGCTTCAGGAGAAGGGTGCCGATCTGCAACCAAGCATGATTGCAGAGAGACCTGAGTTCTGGGATTCCTTCCGCGAGAATGTGGAAGAGAACAACAATTCTGCAATTGCATTTTTTGATTTGATCTGTGGCCTCGAACCCAATTGGGAAAGCCCCGATGTGCCACTGCTGCGGCCCGCTCTCCAAGCGCTAATAAAGGGCGCGTAGCGCCTCTAGCTGTTTCGCAAGCTTTTCAATATCCCGCGCTGCAATCGCCTTCGTAAGCCCTGCAAGCTGTGGGCCCATCAGCGCGGCAGTAACAGCGAAAAACTCATCCTCATCAAGTGGCACGCCGGGATCGCCATCTTCAGCAAGCAACAACGCAACACAGGCAATCGCCGCAATCGCCACATTGGGTTCGGCTGCCTTGAACAGTGGCAATGCACTATCAGCTACACCGACCCGCGCTACAGGTCGCTGCTCGACGAGATAAATGAGCACATGCGCCATCGTGCGTGTGATCGAGCCTGCATGAAGATCCTGATCGGAAAGCGCGCGCCTCGCAGCGTCAACGCGGTGTTCCAGGATCAGCGCAGGCGAAGCATAAAAGCGCGTGGCAATTTTAATCAGCGCACGGAAGAAATAGGCGTTGAAGCGCGGATTGCGTACAATGGTTGTATCGCGCACACCTTCAGCCATGTCGGTGAGAAGTCCCGGCGAAAACGGCGATGGCAGATTGCGCCAGCCAGGCAGAAAAATGCGAACCGCAGATGTTGCCGCACCCGTCATCAAGCGATCGGCAAAACGTGCCGAACTTGCCACGAAGCGCGAAAGAAACGCAGCCTCGCCACCTTGATCAGCCCGCTCCATGTCGCGCACATAAAACAAAGCCGTGCGCCAGCCATCACGCGTGCCCGCAGCGATACAGCCCGCGTGGTTCAGCAGCGTCTGGTTCTGAAGCAAAAAATCCATGGTGCATATTGGTGTGGGTTAGAAGGTTCCGTCAAGCGCAGCACTGCCGCAGGCTTAACTGTATCAAAATCGCCGCATCCATCTGAAAATATTGAGTAGATTGGACAAGGCCCCTGCCACGTAAGTGAAAGCCGCCGCACGCAGCACGGTGCGGGCCGCCATCTGGTCTTCCTTGTCGATGAAGTGTTCCAGCACCGGCAGTGCCCGTTTGAAACTCGCATCAAATTCAGTTGGCAGGGTGAAGACATGTATCAATACTGTCGATGCCATGATGCCAACGGCTGCAGCAATTTCGATCAGCATGATTGCAGGAGAACGCGTCAAAGCAAAAATCACAGGTGTCGCCATCAGCACATAGCCAGCAATACGTTGCACAGGGATCAGCTGCTTCATCAGGCGATGGCGCGTGACCAGAGGCCAATAGCCTTCGGCGTCCTGCAACGCATGAGACACTTCATGCGCCGCCACCGCTACCGCCGTCACTGAACGACCTTTGAAATTCTCTTTTGAAAGCCGAACAGTTTTCTCAACAGGCGAATAGTGATCCTGCAAATAGCCCGTCTGCTCCACTTTCACCTCTTCGAGGCCCGCCTTGTCGAGAAGCAATCGCGCCAGCTCACCCCCAGTTCCAGGATAATCGGTGCGCTCCTGCGCATGTTTTTTCATGACGTGTCTGATCCACAATTGTGGACCGTAGACCAGGGCCAATATGAAAAGCAGACCGAGTGCCGCAAGTGGAATCATTGTTCAGTTTCTCCGCTTACCTTCGAGGAGATCCAACACCTCGTTTGCAGCAGAGAGAACATTAGTGCCGGGCCCGAAGATGGCAGCGGCACCTGCATCGCGGAGCATTTGATAGTCACCACGCGGGATAACGCCACCGACAACAACGATGATATCACCACCGCCTTTTTCCTTCAGTGCACGGATGATGTCTGGCACCAACGTTTTGTGGCCTGCTGCCAGCGATGATACGCCGACGACTTGCGCTTTCGATGCAATGGCAAGGGCTGCCGCCTCATCGGGTGTTTGAAACAGCTGGCCAGCAATGACCTCAAAGCCCATGTCGGAAAATGCTGAAGCGATTGTCTTGGCCCCGCGATCATGGCCGTCTTGCCCGAGCTTGGCGATCAGAATGCGTGGCTTGGATTTTTTCCGCGCGTAGCTTTCCATGCGTGCTGCGAACACTTCGTATTCGGGATCGCCAGCATAGGCCTTGTCATAGACACCCGTGATCACTTCCGGCTGCGTTTCAAATTCTGCAAAGGCACGGCGCAGCGCATCCGAAATTTCACCAACCGTGGCGCGCAGACGCGCGGCCTCAACCGCCGACGCCAACAAATTGCCTTCGCCAGTGCGCGCAACTTTTTCCAACGCTGTTAAACTTGCAGCAACACGATCACCATCGCGCTGCCGTTTGACCCGCTCCAACCGCGCCATTTGCGACGCGCGCACGGCACTATTGTCAACTTCAAGCGTTGATATCTCGTCTTCCTGCTCAAGCCGGTATTTGTTGACTCCGACAATGACGGTTTCGCCGCGATCAATCGAGGCCTGCTTCGCTGTTGCAGCCTCTTCAATCATGCGCTTCGGTAGTCCTGCTGCGACAGACTTGGTCATGCCGCCTTGCGCCTCAATCTGTTCCATCAAGGCCCAAGCCTGATCGGCGAGATCTTGCGTCAAGCGCTCGACATAGTATGAGCCTGCCAGCGGATCGACGACATTGGTCACACCCGTTTCATGCTGCAGGATGAGCTGCGTGTTGCGCGCAATGCGAGATGAAAATGCCGACGGCAGAGCAATCGCTTCATCAAATGAATTGGTGTGCAAGGATTGCGTTCCTCCCAACACTGCGGCGAGCGCTTCGTAAGCGGTACGCACGATATTGTTGTAGGGGTCTTGCTCCTGCAGCGACACGCCAGAGGTTTGGCAATGCGTGCGCAGCATCAGGGACTCTTGTTTCTTCGGGTTGAAACTTTCCATGATGCGCGACCACAAAAGCCGCGCCGCGCGCAACTTTGCTGCCTCGGCGAAAAAATCCATACCAATCGCAAAGAAGAACGAAAGCCGCCCCGCAAACGCATCGACATCAAGTCCGCGCGCAAGGGCCGCACGCACATATTCGCGACCATCGGCAAGCGTGAAGGCAAGCTCCTGCACCAGCGTGGCACCTGCTTCCTGCATGTGATAGCCGGAGATCGAAACCGAATTGAACTTTGGCATTTCGGCCGCAGTGTAGGCGATGATATCGGCGACAATCCGCATCGATGGTTCAGGCGGATAGATATAAGTGTTTCGCACCATGAACTCTTTCAGAATGTCATTCTGAATTGTTCCTGAAAGTGCAGCGCGTGAGGCGCCCTGCTCTTCGCCAGCAACAATGAAACATGCGAGCACCGGAATGACAGCTCCATTCATCGTCATCGACACCGACATGTCCTGCAATGGAATGCCAGCGAAGAGGATCTTCATGTCCTCGACTGAATCAATCGCCACACCAGCCTTGCCCACATCAGCAGCAACGCGAGGGTGATCGGAGTCATATCCACGATGCGTGGCGAGATCGAACGCAACCGACAAGCCCTTCTGCCCAGCAAGAAGCGCCTTGCGATAGAACGCATTCGACTCTTCAGCTGTTGAAAAGCCAGCGTATTGCCGGATCGTCCACGGCCTGCCTGCAAACATTGTTGCACGTGGTCCGCGCACGAAAGGCGCAAAGCCCGGCAGTGAACCAAGATGCTCAATGCCTTCGAGATCATCTTTCGTGTAGACAATCTTGCCGGGCTTGGCCTTCAACTCGGCGGCTGCAAGCTTTTCCCAATCAGCGATGTCGGGCTTTTTCGTCATTCGAATTCAAGAATGAGTTCATCAACGGCAAGGCTCGCGCCCGCAGCCACATGCACAGCCTTGATCTTTCCCTTGCGCTCAGCCTTCAAAAGATTTTCCATTTTCATCGCTTCGACAACAGCAAGCAATTGACCATCCTCTACGCTATCGCCCACTTTCACATTGAGCGCACGCAACATGCCGGGCATCGGGCATAGCAATTGTTTCGATGTGTCGAGCAACTTGCGAGCGGGCATCATAGTAGCAAGTTCGGCCACGCGTGGGGAGCGCACATGCACCACAACATCCATGCCGCGCCACCGAAGTCGATGGCCAGTGCCAGCCCGCGAAATCTTTATGGCCTGCGATGCGCCATCAATTTCAAACGTTGCGAGGCTTTTGCCTGGCATCCAATCGCTCTCGACTGACACCACGGGACCACCAGCAAACTGGACGGAAAGCCAATTGCCTTCACCTTCGACCTTTGCAGGCGGCATCGCGCCATTGATCGATGCAACCCAGTCACCACCAATCACGCGGCGATGATTGTCCATCGCGCCCGATATTTTCGCAGCACGTCGCTCGCGCGTGATGTGCGCAAAGATCGCTACAGCGGCGAGGTGATGGCGCGCATGCTCATCAGGCGGCACACCCTTGAAGCCCTCAGGGAATTCTTCGGCAATAAAGCCTGTCGTCAATCGCCCCTCTTTGAAGCGCGGATGATCCATCACGGCTTGCAAAAACGGCATGTTGTGGCCAATGCCCTCAACCTCAAAATGATTGAGCGCCCGGGCCATCGCAGCAATCGCTTCGCTACGTTCCGGTGCCCAGGCGCACAGCTTGGCAATCATCGGATCGTAATGCATCGAAATTTCAGCGCCTTCAAAAACGCCTGTGTCATTGCGAATGACCGAGCCATCATCAGCTTCCGCTTCGAGTGGAGGACGATACCGCGTGAGGCGACCAATAGACGGAAGGAAGTTGCGATAGGGATCTTCGGCGTAGAGGCGCGATTCAATTGCCCAGCCTTTCAACTTCACATCCTTTTGTGCGAGTGAAAGCTTCTCGCCCGCTGACACACGGATCATCTGTTCGACGAGATCAATGCCCGTGATGAGTTCCGTAACAGGATGCTCCACTTGCAACCGCGTATTCATCTCAAGGAAATAAAAATTGCGGTTTGCATCGACGATGAATTCGACCGTGCCCGCTGACGTGTAACCCACAGCCTTGGCCAGCAACACGGCTTGTTCGCCCATCGCTTTGCGGGTCTTCTCATCAAGAAAAGGTGATGGGGCTTCTTCGATGACTTTCTGGTTACGGCGCTGGATCGAACATTCGCGTTCACCCAAATAAATCACATTGCCAAATGAATCGCCCAGTACCTGAATTTCGATATGGCGCGGTTCGGTCACAAATTTTTCGATGAAAATGCGATCATCACCGAAGGACGATTTCGCCTCGCTGCGGGATGAGGCAAAGCCTTCACGGGCTTCGGCATCATTGTGAGCAATGCGCATGCCTTTGCCACCTCCACCAGCTGAGGCCTTGATCATCACGGGATAACCGATCGAGTTGGCAATCTTCACCGCTTCATCCGCATCAGCGATCAAGCCCATGTGGCCGGGAACAGTGGAAACACCAGCAGCGGCTGCAAGCTTCTTAGACGTGATCTTGTCACCCATCGCTTCAATGGCTTTGACAGGAGGGCCGATGAAGGCGACACCAGCCTTCTCCAACGCTTCAGCGAATTTGGGATTCTCGGAGAGAAAGCCATAACCAGGATGCACCGCTTCGGCACCCGCTTGCCTAACCGCTGCCAGAATATTCTCGATCACCAAATACGATTGTGACGAAGGTGCCGCCCCAATGTGAACAGCCTCATCCGCCATCCGCACATGCAACGCGTCACGATCCGCATCGGAATAAACCGCAACAGTGGCAATGCCCATCCGACGCGCCGTCTTGATCACACGACAGGTTATTTCACCACGATTGGCGATGAGGATTTTCTTGAACATCAATTGTGTCTTTGCAGCTCTGGTACGAGTTAGAGATTGCTATTCTTTTGGTTGCGATTTTGTACTGTAAGTGGCTAGATCAGGTTTCCAGAATAAAAAGCCCTTCTTTGAGTCCTCCAAAATCGGAGCCAGTCCTGCGTTCTTCAAAGCTAACAGTTCCATTTCACCAAAACTGCATTCCTTTAATTCAAACTTGTTGTAGGAGGCCAATACATCGCCATAGTTGTTTCGCGTACTTCTCTCAAATGCTGGCTCTAAAGGTTCTTCACCAAACTCAACACTGTGAATGTGGATATCGTGGTCTTTTGCGTACGTGCGAATTCTCCAACCCTTTGAAGGTCCGATCCACATCTGGACAGTGTCGGGAACTGTGTTTGTATCTGTGAGTTCCCACTCTTGATTTTCAGCGTAACTGCTTTGAATTGTGAGTACTGCGATAATCAGTAAGCATCCCATGGTGTTAGCTCCAACTCACAGCGGCATCGTGTCGTGTTTTTTCCACGGCACCTCCACTTTCTTGTTGCGCAATGCTGCAAAGGCGCGCGCGATCCTTTTACGTGATGAATGTGGCATGATCACTTCATCGATGAAGCCACGCTCGGCGGCAACGAACGGATTGGCAAAACGTGCTTCGTATTCCTTGGTGCGCGCGGCGATTTTTTCTGGCGCACCAAGTTCACTGCGATAGAGAATTTCAACCGCACCCTTGGCTCCCATCACGGCGATCTCGGCTGTCGGCCAGGCATAGTTCACATCGGCGCCAATGTGTTTGGACGCCATCACATCATAGGCCCCACCATAGGCCTTGCGCGTGATCAGCGTCACCATCGGCACGGTGGCTTGCGCATAAGCGAACAACAATTTAGCGCCATGCTTGATCACGCCGCCAAGTTCTTGCGCAACGCCGGGCAAAAATCCCGGAACATCAACCAAAGTCAAAATCGGAATATTGAACGCATCGCAAAAGCGCACGAAGCGCGCGGCCTTGCGGGCTGAATCGATATCAAGAACACCAGCGAGCACGAGCGGCTGATTGGCAACCACGCCAACCGTTTGCCCTTCAAGGCGCATCAGGCCCGTGATGATGTTGCGCGCATAGGCTTCTTGCAATTCGAAAAACTCGCCCTCATCGGCAATCGCGTGAATGAGCTCCTTCATGTCGTAAGGCTTGGCGGCACTATCAGGGATCAGCGTATCAAGACGCATTTCGATACGGTCCGGTGGATCATGAAACGGACGAACCGGCGGCTTTTCGCGGCTGTTCAGCGGCAAATAGTCGAACAGCGCACGCATCTGCTCAAGCGTCTCCACATCATTGTCAAACGCACCATCAGCAACCGATGATTTCGTTGTATGCGTGCGCGCACCACCAAGCTCTTCCGCTGTCACGATTTCATTCGTCACTGTCTTCACCACATCAGGCCCGGTCACGAACATGTAGGACGAGTCACGCACCATGAAAATGAAGTCCGTCATCGCAGGCGAATAAACTGCACCACCTGCACACGGCCCCATGATCACGGAGATTTGCGGGATGACGCCTGATGCATCGACATTGCGTTTGAACACATCAGCATATCCGGCAAGTGAATCAACACCTTCCTGAATGCGGGCACCTCCAGAGTCATTCAAGCCGATCACCGGTGCGCCATTGCGCACCGCCATGTCCATGATCTTGCAAATTTTCTGCGCATGGGTTTCCGAGAGAGAACCGCCCAGCACGGTGAAATCCTGCGCGAACACGTAAACCATGCGGCCATTGATCGTGCCCCAACCGGTGACCACGCCGTCACCTGCGATCTTCTGCTTGTCCATGCCGAACTCCACCGAACGGTGGGTAACGAACATGTCGTATTCCTCGAAGCTTCCCTCATCGAGCAACACGTCGAGCCGCTCACGCGCGGTGAGTTTGCCCTTGGCGTGTTGTGCCGCGATGCGTGCCTCACCCCCACCCATACGGGCGTTGTTGCGGCGGATTTCCAGTTCTTCGAGAATGCGTTGCATGACCGGAGCACTATTGCCCGAAGCCTTTGCTTCTAGCAATCACCTCGCGTTGGACATTCGTAGGGCCTGTTCAAAAGCCGCGCGCAGTGAACTGGGGTCAGCGATCCCCTTGCCCGCAATGTCAAACGCCGTACCGTGATCCACACTGGTGCGGATGAAGGGCAGGCCCACGGTGACGTTCACACCTTCCTCTATGCCCAGATATTTGACCGGGATGAGGCCCTGGTCGTGATACATGCAGACTACGATATCGAACTCGCCACGGCGCGCGCGCATGAAAATCGTATCGGGTGGGAATGGCCCTTGCGCATCCAGCCCCTCAAGCGTTGCAGCGGCAATCGCAGGTGCGATGTGATCAATCTCCTCGCGGCCAAACATGCCACTTTCACCTGCATGCGGATTAAGTCCGGCCACGGCAATGCGCGGATTTGTAATGCCATAGGAGTGGCAGGCAAGCGCGGCGAGCCGGATGGTTTTCAACACACGCTCCTTTGTGACCAGCGCGATGGCCTCAACAAGCGGGACGTGAATGGAAACCAGAATAACGCGCAATTCGTTGTTCGCGAGCATCATGGCGAAATCTTTGGTGCCGCTGTGATGCGCCAGGATTTCGGTATGGCCGGGAAAAGTAATGCCAGCCTTTTTCATCGACTCCTTGGCAAGTGGTGCCGTGACAATCGCCGAAACCTCGCCCGCTTGTGCAAGCCTGATCGCCTCCACCACATAATCATGTGCGGCTTGCCCCGCCCGCGCATCAATCATTCCGGGCTTGAGATCGGGCGCGAGTGCCCCGACCTGCCGAGTCGGGATATCAACCGTCACACCCAACTGCTGTGCTGTTGCTTGCAGCACTGCCGCATCGCCAATCACCAACGCGTCAACCGGAACACCTGCAGCAAAAAGTTTCACGCAAATTTCGGGGCCGATCCCGCACGGATCGCCCATCGTGATCGCGATGGGTTTCACAACTATTCCGCCGCGACACTAAGCTGTGGTTTTACCAGCGTCGGGACCGGTTCACGCGGCTGAATTTTTCGCTCAAGTTCAGTGACGCGCACCTTGGCTGCTTCGAGTTCCGCTGCAAAGTCGGGTACTGGCGGCTCATCAGTGCGGCCAGCAAATCTGCTGAACGTCCAGCTTGTCAATCGCGCGACGTCATCCATCACGATGTAGAATGACGGTACAAACACGAGACTCAACACGGTTGAAGCGATGAGGCCACCGATCACGGCTGTGGCCATTGGTGCACGGAACTCACCACCCTCGCCAATGCCGTAAGCTGCGGGCAACATACCGGCCGCCATAGCAATTGTTGTCATCACAATCGGCCGCGCGCGCTTGGAACCTGCATCAACAATTGCATCAACACGCTCCATCCCATGGCGCACACGTTCAACCGCAAAGTCGATCAGCATGATGGCGTTCTTTGCGACAATGCCCATCAGCATCAGCATGCCGATGGTGACCGGCATCGAGAATGCCATGTCAGACCACAACAATGCCAACACCACGCCACCAATTGAAAGCGGCAGCGAGAATACGATTGCCAAAGGCTGGAACAGATTGCCGAGCAGCAAGATCAAGATACCGAGCATGATGATCACGCCGAGCAGAGCGGCCTTGGCGAAGCTTGAGAAAATCTCGCCCTGAATTTCCGAGTCACCCGTTTCTGCCAGTCGAACATTGGGAGGAAGCTTTGCGGCCTCTACTGCAAGCTTGATTGCCTCGCTTGCCTGGCCCAACTCATATCCCAACGCCACATCCGAACCGATTACGGCAAGTCGCTCACGGTTGAACCGCTTCACCGTGCTGGGCCCAAGTTCAAAGCTAATATCGGCAACCGAGGACACAGGAACCGTCGCACCATTTGAACCGGTCAACATCAGATTGCTGATCTCAGAAACGCTGGCCACAGCATTTTCCGGCAACTGCACCCGGATCGGGATCAGCCTGTCACCTGCGTTGAACTTGGCGAGCAGCGGCCCAAAATCACCAATGATTGCTACGCGCACCGCATCAGAAATCTGTTGCGAGGTAATGCCAAGCTTTGCTGCCTCATCGGCCTTGGGGCGCACCCGTATTTCAGGACGATCAAGTGCGGATTCAATCGACGGGTTCGCAAGTTCCTTTTGTTTGCGCAGTTCAACTGCAACCGATTGAACCGCATTTTCCAGTGCTACCGGGTCAGGTGAAAGAAGATTGAACTGCACTTCGCGCGTGCCCCGGTCAATCACCTTCGACAAGCGTACATCCGCCACGCGCTCAATCAGGGGAAGGAGTTCTGCTTCGACATCCCATTGCGGGACAATGCGACCTTCCACCGGAAATTTTGGAATATTGAGCGGCAAGAAGCGGTTCAGCCTATCGATGTTGGGATTGACGAGCCCCGCAACGAGACCATCAGCCTTGCGCTTCAAATTGATGAATATCGCAGCACGACGCGTAGCCACATCACCTGTAGCCGAAGAGCCGCCGAGCACAAAAACACTCTCGACATGCGGATTCTTTTCAATGATGGCCAGAACTTCTTCGGTCTTGGCGCGCATATCTTCAAGCCTGGATCCAGGTGGCAATTCAACATTCAGCACAATCCGCGATTCATCGCCTTTGGGAATGAAGCCCGTTGGCAAATAGGGAAACAATAGGGTTGAGGCGAAAAGCGTGCCGATCGCTAAAAAAACCGTAATGTAGCTGCCGATTGCTGGCCTTGTCGTTCTGAGTGGTTGAATCCCAAGCCGCTCTTCAGCACCACTTCGCCAAGCAAGTCTCCAAGTTTTGCCATGACGAGACACGAACTTGACGAACTTGATGAGCGTGAGGGCCACCACAACAAGCCCAAACAGGATTTGCAGATAAAGAAAGTAAGGTTGAATGTAAACTCTAAGGCCTCCTATCAACGATAGTGGCAAAGTGATTAGAAGGGACGCCAAGAGGTAAGCAATGACGTTATCAAGTTTGGTTTCTCGTTTTGGCGTCAAGTGATGAATGTACGGCCCCCAATTACTATGACGGATCAGCCATGTGTAGAATTTACCAAAAAGTCCGGGCTTTTCTTCTTTGTGGTGATACTCCCGCATAAAGTAAGCCGCCATCATTGGTGTGATCAGGCGCGCGACCAACAACGAGAAGAACACGGCAACCGCAACCGTCAATCCGAACTGGCGGAAGTATTGGCCGGGCACGCCATCCATGAAGGACACGGGCACAAACACCGCGATAATGGTAAAAGTGATCGCGATCACCGCAAGGCCAATTTCGTCAGCGGCTTCCAACGCCGCGCGATAGGCTGACTTGCCCATCTTCATGTGGCGCGCAATGTTTTCGATTTCCACAATGGCATCATCAACCAATATGCCTGTCGCCAATGTGATGCCGAGGAACGACACAAGATTGAGTGAAAATCCCATCAGGCTCATCGCCCAGAATGCGGGGATGGCTGACAATGGCAAAGCCACCGCTGAAATCAACGTGGCGCGCCAATCGCGCAGGAACAAGAACACGACGATGATGGCAAGCACAGCACCTTCGATCAACGATGCAATCGCAGCCTTGTAGTTTCCATAGATATAGTAGACGGTATCATCCACCAGCTCATACTTCATGTCTGGATATTGCGTGCGCAGCTTGGCCAGTGCGGCTTCGACACGATCACCAACTGATTTGGCACTCGAGCCCTTGGCGCGGAACACGCTGAACGTCACAACCTGTTCGCCGCGATGTGTGGCAAAGCTCGCAGGCTTTTCGACTGTGTCGGAAATCTTTGCAAATTCGTCGAGTGTGGCGCGTCGACCGCCAGGCAGCGACAGCACAGTCGCACCAAGCTCCTCGATGGAACGCGCAGCGCCCAGTGTGCGTATGGCTTGTTCGCGACCTTCGATATCGCCCGTGCCACCACCCAGATCAACACTGGTCGCAGCAATCTGACGGTTCACATCCGCCGCCGTCACACCAAAAGACTGGAGCCGCGTCGGATCAAGTTCAACACGAATTTCGCGGTCAACACCGCCGTAGCGCGAAACCCGGCCTACACCTGCAAGTCCCTGCAACTCGCGTTTCACGACATCATCGATGTGCCATGACAATTGCTCAAGCGTCAGCTTGGGATTGGATGCCGCATATTGCTGGATTGCCTGGCCTTCAACATCAATCTTCTCGACAATTGGATCGTCGGCATCGCGTGGCAGATCAGCGCGCACTTTGGCAATCGCATCCTTCACATCTTCCAATGCTTCGTTTGTCGGCTTCTCCATGCGAAATTCGATGACTGTAAGCGACGAACCGTCGTTCATCGTGGAGATGATATTCTTCGCACCACTGATGCCTGCAACCGCATCTTCAATCTTGCGCGTGATCTGCTTTTCAAGCTCGGCAGGCGCAGCACCTGATTGCGAAACACTGACAGCAACAAGCGGAATATCGATATTGGGAAAGCGCGTGATCGGCAGGGCGTTAAACGCCTGGATGCCAATCATCATCAAGACAAAAAACAAGATGATTCCAGGAACCGGATTGCGGATCGACCATGCTGAGAAATTGAAATTCATTTTTGTAAAAACACTTCTCTCTTACTGACTTACTGTGCGATCTTGATCGGCGTGACGAGGTCACCCTGGCGGACAAACGTGCTGGCACGCGCCACCACATCCTCACCAGCCTCAATGCCTTCAAGTACTTCCGCACGATCATCGACGATGAGGCCTGTCCTCACTTTGCGTTGTTCAACCTTGCCATCTTTCACGACGTAAGCCGTCGTTCCCTCAGGCGCAAAATTCAGTGTCGTCAAAGGTAAAGTCAGGCCTTGAGAGGCTGCGATCTGCACAAAGCCACGTCCAAAACTGCCGATGGCTGGGCGTTGACCTTGATCAAGCTTGATGTGAACCTTGCCAAGGCGGGTGGTTGAATCAACTTCCGGCGAGATCAAATAGACCTTGCCATTGAGCACCTGTTTTGACCCATTGATTTCGATCTTCACGGCTTGCTCAAGCTTGATGCGTGGCATTTCAGCTTCCGGCACTTCTGCTACAAGCTTGATCTCGGCATTTTTGACCAGCACGAACATTGGCTCTTTACCACCTGATGCAGCATCGCCAAGCTTCACCTTGCGCCGCGTCACCAATCCATCGACGGGTGCCACGATTTCAGTCCGCGAGCGCTTGAGCAACAGGTCGGCACGCAAGGCCTCGATATTCTTTTCATCAGCATCATAAATCGCAATGGCCGCACGCGCTGTCTCAAGCTGTGAGATGGCAGCATCTTGTGCCGCCTGCCGGGCTTCTGCTGCTTCAGCTGACGCATAGCCATCCTGGCGCAGTTTCAGGGTACGATTGAGATCGCGCCGTGTGCGATCAGCCGAGATCTGCGCCTGTTCGATCTGTGTGCGCGATTGCGCAATTGATGCATCGTTACGCGCCTTGCTAGCTGCATTTTGCAACAGTTGAATGTCAATCGAGCGCGCATCAAGCTTTACCAGCACATCGCCTTTTTTGACCATGTCGCCTTCTTCGGCGAGCACTTCAATAACGCGCACGCCATCAATTTCTGGCACTACAAAAACTTCTTCGCGCGCTGTGAAGCTTCCCGTCACCATCAGAGTTTCGGAAACATTGCCCTTCGCGGCAGTGATCACGGTAACACTTGGCGGCTTTGTGGTTTGCGCCAGAGCAGGCGCAGTCCACGCTACAAGAGCAACAGTAGATGCAAGAACAAATTTACGCAGCATGGTGGGCAACTTTCTCATTGGTGAATTGTTCGGGCTTGATGTGACCGGCGAGAGCTGCTCGCACGGTAGCAAACAGAATATCAAGATCGCGTGCTGCATCATGGTCTACCTTTAACGCAGCATCACGCAGGAAGGATTGCGACAGAGCCATGATAAGATGAGCAACCATTGCAGGGTCAACTGATTTTTCCATTTGGCCTGCAGCGTGAACGCGCGAAAGAAACTTGATCAGGTCAACCATCACGGCCTCCTCAATCGTCGCGCACGGCAACGCAAGTTCAGGTGAGCGCGTAGCAGCCGCCCAAATCGTGACCGTCAGTTTTGCGGTTTGCGCTTCTTGCAAGAGATAGGCGCGGCCAAGTTGTTCAAAACCCGAAAGCTGGTCCGGCGCATTGGCAAGCTCGGCAAAGCGCATGGCCATTTCATTACGGTCACGCTCGACTAGGCCAGCAATCAATTCGGCCTTGCTGTCGAAATAGCGATAGAGATTACCGGGGCTCATGCCACAGGCAGCAGCCACATCTTGCATGGTTGCAGTTTCAAAGCCCTTGTCCGTGAAAACCAACGCCGCAGCGTCCAAGATAGCTTGTTTCCGCGCTTCTGAGCGCAGAGGAACAGCTGGTAATGGTAACACTTCAGTCATTTACAGCCTGGAATGAATAAACGTTCATTCTCAATTTACGCCTAAAAAGGCCCGGCACGCAAGTTACAAATGCGCCAAGAGTGACAATTTTGTTGGCTGATGGGATCGCACTGCAGGAGTGACGGTCAATTTTGAGGTTTGATTTTTCGCGCCAAACTTCTGCCAAAGCAGGCGCTACACTCATCACGAAAACAAAAAAAGGCAGCCGCACTGCGACTGCCCAATTTTTTGAATTGCGAAAAGCATTCGCGCTATCACGCCAGCGTGCGTGCCACCTTCTCCACACGGAAGCATTCGATGACGTCGTCCTTGCGCATGTCTTGATAGTTTTCAAACGCCATGCCGCACTCGGTGCCGCTGATCACTTCTTTCACTTCATCCTTGAAGCGCTTCAATGTCGAGAGTGTACCTTCGTGGATCACGATATTGTCGCGGAGCAGACGAACCTTGGCACCGCGCTCGACCTTGCCTTCGGTAATCAAACAACCTGCGACCTTGCCGAATTTGGTGATGTTGAACACATCAAGGATGCGGGCATTGCCCAAGAACGTTTCGCGGAGTTCCGGCGCGAGCTTCCCGGCCATCGCCAGCTTGATGTCATCAACGAGATCATAAATGATGTTGTAGTAGCGGATCTCGATGCCCTGCTGTTGGGCCACGTCACGCGCCTGCCCATTGGCACGCACATTGAAACCGAGCACTGCTGCACCTGAGGCTGCGGCAAGCGACACGTCACTTTCCGAAACACCACCCACAGCATAATGCACAACGCGCGCACGGATTTCATCATTGCCGATTTTTTCCAGCGCTTGCACGATGGCTTCGGCAGAACCTTGCACGTCAGCCTTGATGAGGATCGGGAATTCCTTGCGGCCCGATTGGTTCATCTGGCTCATCATCGATTCAAGCGATGCGCGTGCAGTACCTGTGCCACGCTTTTCACGGCGCTGGCGTTCACGGTAATCCGTGATTTCACGGGCACGTGCTTCGTTCGGCACAACGTCGAAACGATCACCCGCTTCTGGTGCCGAATTAAGTCCAAGCACTTCAACAGGAACCGATGGACCAGCTGTTTTCAATTGCTCGCCACGCTCGTTCACAAGCGCACGCACCCGGCCCCATGAGGAACCAGCCACAAACAGATCGCCAAGTTTCAAAGTGCCGCGCTGCACGAGCACGGTTGCGACAGGACCACGGCCCTTGTCGAGCTGGGCTTCGACCACGAGACCACCGGCCTCACGATCAGGGTTCGCCTTGAGGTCAAGCACTTCGGCTTGCAGCAAAATGGTTTCGAGCAACTTGTCGAGATTGGTGCCTTTGAGTGCGGACACTTCAATATCAAGCACATCGCCGCCCATGCTTTCAACAACGAGATCGTGCTGCAAAAGATCGGTGCGCACGCGTGTGGGATTCACACCCTGCTTGTCCATCTTGTTGATGGCAACGATGATAGGCACACCTGCAGCCTTGGCGTGATTGATCGATTCAATTGTCTGCGGCATTACACCATCATCAGCAGCGACAACCAGAATGGCAATGTCCGTGGCTTTGGCGCCACGTGCACGCATCGAGGTGAAGGCTTCGTGACCAGGTGTGTCGATAAAGGTGATGAGACCCTTCGGCGTGTTCACCTGATAGGCACCAATGTGCTGGGTGATGCCACCGGCTTCACCAGAGACCACATTGGTTTTGCGGATCGCATCGAGAAGCGACGTCTTGCCGTGGTCAACGTGACCCATGATGGTGACGACAGGTGGACGCGGACGCAGATTTTCGTCCGCATCAGTCTCGCCGCCAAGATTTTCGACGACGTCCGACTCGGAGACGCGCTTGACCTTGTGGCCCATTTCCTCAGCGATGAGTTGCGCTGTATCAGCGTCAACCACATCGTTGATCGTGTGCATCTGGCCCTGCTTCATCAGGAACTTGATGATGTCGACAGCGCGCTCGGCCATGCGGTTCGACAATTCCTGAATCGATATCACTTCAGGGATCACAATTTCGCGCGACATTTTTTCGGTTGGCTTTTGGAAGCCATGCGCCTTGTTCTTCAGGCGCTCGGTGCGGCGACGGAAGGCGGCAACGGAATGGCCGCGTTCATTGCCATCTTCGTCCAACGCATTTGAAACGGTAAGGCGAGCACGACCAGCACCGATTTTCTTTTCGATGTCAGCCTTGGTGCGTGATGGGGCTGCGGCAACTTTGGGTGCCGCACGGAAACCGCCAGGACTTGCCGGTGCACCAAATGAAGGGCGCGAAACAGGGCGCGCACGCGGAGCTTCTTCTTCGTCTTCGCGCGCTACGCGTGGCGAAAGTTTCTTTGCAGCTTCCTCAGCCTTCTTGCGGCCTTGGTCCTCGGCCTGATGACGCGCATCATCCTCGGCCTTGCGCTTGGCAGCAGCTTCGCGCTCGACGAGGTCGATTGCGTCTTGGGCCTTGCGGCGGACAAGTTCTTCTTCCTGACGTTTGCGATCAACGGCTTCACGTACACGCGAATCCGAAAGCGCACGCTCACGCGCTGAACGTTCTTCATCCGTCAGTGTACGGAGCACCACACCCTTGGCAGGTGGCGGCGTTGGGGTCCGCACGACTTGTGCTTGCTCAACAACCTTGGGCTTCTGCTGAAACACAGGCTTGGCATCGACAGCCGGGCGATCATCGCCGAAGCGCTTTTTCTTGGTCTCGACCACCACGGTCTTGGTGCGGCCATGCGAGAAGCTCTGCTTGACGCGCGATTGTTCGGTCGCGGAAGGGCGCTTCAGCGTCAGCGTACCTGCTGGCTTGCCGGTCTTGTCGTCTTTGTTGGTCGTATCACTCATCGTGCAGTCTTTGATCCAGTTCGTTTGCGTCATAAGCAGCCAGACGCTGCAAATGATATACCAGTTTTTCAGCAATCCCGCCGACCGCTACTGCGGCATGTACCACATTACTGCGGCCAAATGCCAAATCCATTTCGTCGCTGGTGAGAAGGCTGGAAATCAGCGTTTTAGGCTTCGCCAGACGGTCGAGTTTGGAAACGCCATCTGCCCCACAACCCGGCGCATGCAGCAACACGGCGATAGGTCCGCGCCGTAATGCTTCTTCCACTTTCATGAAACCCGAAAGTGCTTCACCAGCTTTGCGCGACAGCGACAAGCTGGCAACAGCCTGCGAGCGCAACAGCTTTGCCACTTGGTCGGGAAGATCGGCCGGAGCCTTGGTCTCTTCACCAAAACCTTGCGAAAATTTTGAACGCTTCACAGCCTCTTCAATTTTTGTCCGCGACGCCGTGACCCATACCCCACGGCCCGGCAATTTGCGGGCAAGATCGGGCACGGCAATGCCATCGGGCGAGCGCACAAAGCGAATGAGCTCTGCTTCCTCGCGCACTTCGCGAGAAACGATACACATGCGGTCAACCATCGTTAGCTCCGGTTCCGCTATGGCGAGGGCAGCGTTCAGGCGTCGGCCTCCTCAGTTATTGTTTCTTCCACAACAGGCGCTTCAATCCAGCCGAGCTGTACACGCGCTTTCAGGATCAACTCCTGCGCTTCAGCTTGCGATACATCAAGATCGGAGAGAGAACCCTTGTGCTTGGTCGTCTGGCCATCCTTGCGTTCATTCCAGCCGGTGAGCTCATCGGTTGCGCAATCCGCAAAATCTTCGAGCGACTTTACACCAGCTTCGCCGAGCGCCACGATCATTTCAGGTGACAGGCCATCAAAGTTGGCAAGATCATCTTTCACGCCAAGAGCGACGCGTTTTTCTTCAAGCTCAGCCGTACGGCGATCAAGATAGGTCTTGGCGCGTGTCTGCAATTCTTCAGCCGTGGTTTCATCAAGGCCTTCGATCGTTGCAAGTTCGTGGGCTTCGACCTGTGCCAGTTCTTCAACCTTGGCAAAGCCTTCAGAAGCAAGCAGCTGTGCAAGTGTTTCATCCACATCAAGGGCTTGCATGAACAGTTGTGTACGCAAGGCAAATTCTTTCTGGCGGCGCTCTGATTCTTCGGCTTCGGTCATGATGTCGATGTCCCAGCCCGTGAGCTGCGAGGCAAGGCGCACATTCTGACCGCGACGACCAATGGCAAGCGACAGCTGCTCATCTGGCACCACAACTTCAATGCGTTCGGCTTCTTCATCGAGAACAACTTTGGCAACTTCGGCAGGCGCCAAAGCATTGACAACAAACGTCGCAACATCTGGCGACCATTGAATGATGTCGATCTTTTCGCCCTGCAATTCGTTCACAACGGCCTGCACGCGCGAGCCGCGCATACCAACGCAGGCACCAACGGGATCAATCGAGCTATCTTTCGAGCGCACGCCAATTTTCGCGCGTGAGCCAGGATCGCGCGACACGGCAACAACTTCTACAACACCGTCATAAATTTCTGGCACTTCCTGACCAAACAGCTTGGCCATGAATTGCGGATGGGTGCGTGAGAGGAAAATCTGCGGGCCGCGCGGTTCGCGGCGCACGTCATAGACATAGGCGCGGATGCGGTCACCGGGGCGGAAGGTTTCGCGCGGCAGTGTTTCATCACGGCGCACAATGCCTTCACCGCGACCAAGATCAACAACCACGTTGCCATATTCGGCGCGCTTCACCGTGCCATTGACGATATCGCCAATGCGATCCTTGAATTCGGCATACATCCGGTCACGCTCGGCATCGCGCACTTTTTGCACGATCACCTGCTTTGCCGATTGCGCGGCAATACGACCAAACTCGATGGGTGGCAGTGGTTCTGCGATATAATCGCCAATCTGTGCGGCAGGATTTTTGCGCGAAGCTTCGGCGATGGTGATCTGCGTTGCATCATTGTCGATCACTTCGACAACTTGCAGCAAGCGGTTCAACCGGGTTTCGCCAGAGCGCGGATCGATCTCGGCGCGGATTTCATTTTCAACACCATAGCGGGCCTTGGCAGCGCGGGTGATCGCCTCTTCCATCGCTTCAAGCACGATCGATTTGTCGATCGATTTTTCGCGCGCAACAGCATCCGCGATTTGCAAAAGCTCGAGCCGGTTGGCACTGACAGCGGTGTTAGACATGTGTGTCTTCCTCTGGTGTATCGTCGTCGTTATCGGCGACGGGTTGAATCTGTGTTTCGTCAAAGTCGGAGGCATCGCCGACTGCATTCGGATCAGTCTTGAGTTTTGATTGCGCATCAGCAATCAGCTCATCAGTAAGAACCAGCTTGGCCTCATGAATATCTGCGAAAGGGACGCCAATCAGCAGCGGTTCTTTTCCGCCTTCCGGATTTTCTATGAACACACGCACTTCGCCATCGGCATAACCTTCAAGCTCGCCCTTGAAACGCTTGCGACCCGCTTGAGCAACAGCCATCTCAAGCTTGATCTCGTGACCCTTCCAGGTTTCGAAATCCGTTGCGCGCACCAGTGGCCTGTCAATGCCGGGGGAGGAAACTTCAAGATTATAATGTGCCGAAATCACATCAGCTACATCAAGAACGGGCGAAAACGCGCGCGAAAAATTCGCACAGTCAGCAATCGAGAAAGTTCCATCAGGCCGCTCAGCCATGATCTGCAAAACAGGCCCCATGATCTTGACGCGCACCAGGCGAAAACCCAATTGCTCAAGCACAGGCTCTGCCAGCGCAACAATGCGGGCAGCAGGTCCAGTTTCGCGTGCTAATCGTGAGTCAGTCATGATTTAATATGAAAAAAAAGCGGGCCCCTTTCGGGACCCACTCTCAAACTTTTCAGGTTGTGAGCGAATTCGTTGATACGCGTATAGGCCTATTGCCCCGAGTCCACAAGTTGAATTTTAGGCGATTATCCGGTCAACTGTACAAGCTAAACCCCCTGTTCCAAAACCTGGCGAAGGCGCGCTTGTCGTTTGGCGATGGCGTATTCAATGCGCTGACGTGCTCTGCTTTTTTCTTCACTGGAGGGCTCTAAGATATCAAGCCCGGATGCAATGTCGCCGATTGCCCGGCCAACACTGAAATCAGTTCCTGGATCGCCATCGAACATCATCGCTATCATTGCCACGAACGTGACAACAATTGCCAGCCACACCACAACAAACCAATTGCGGATGAGGAACAGTGTCACCAAAATGCCCGCAATCACGGCCAGCGGCAGCCACCAGTTAAATATGCCATAATAGTAGTAGAGCCCGCCGCAGATCAGTGCAGCAAGCCCTGCAATGGTTGCAGTGGAACACAAGATCGACTTGCGCCAAACTGCATAGTCCATCACTTCAAGTGCAGCGATCTGCTTTTCCAGACGTTCTTTTTTGCGCCGCCGAAATGCCAAACCGGAATAGCGGGGTATCGACCTTGAAGGAGATGTCATGCCACTGAAGTAACAACGATCTTTAAAATTTCAAGCAAGCCCGGCAAGTTAACCCTAACGCGCTTGCATGGTCCTTCGCTCGGGAAATGCGCAATGGGGCGGCGCAACTGTGAACATCTTTTCGCCCCATGTACGGTTCACTTTTACGGATAACGATGAAGGCACCGATATTTGCAAAAAGGCGAGTGAATTACATTTGACAGCAACAAGATGAGGAGATCCGTGAGATGACCAAGTTTAAGCTGAATGGGACGGACCAGGAAATTGCTGCAGATGGCGACATGCCCTTGCTCTGGGCAATCCGCGATATTGTTGGATTGACCGGCACCAAATTTGGCTGCGGACAGGCACTGTGTGGCGCGTGCAGCGTGATGATTGATGGCGTTGTTAGCCGCTCGTGTCAGACCATGTTGTCCGATGTCGAAGGCCTCTCCATCACAACGATTGAAGGTGTAAATGGCAAGGTGGCCGATGCCGTGCAAGCAGCGTGGGTCGAGCTCGATGTGCCGCAGTGTGGCTATTGCCAATCAGGCCAGGTGATCGCTGCTGTTGGCTTGCTCACCGAAAACAAAAAGCCGAGTGACGACGATATCAATACTGCAATGAGCGGCAATCTCTGCCGTTGCAACACCTACGCACGCATTCGTGATGCAGTGCATGTCGCTGCCAAAAAGCTGGAGGCATAAGATGCTCAATATCCTTTCATCACAGAAAACAACTTCGACAATCGCGCCAACGCGCCGTGGATTTTTGCTGGGCGCTGCAAGCCTTGGCGGCGCATTGCTGGTGGGCTTCAGATCAGAGGTGCAAGCCGAAGCACTGCCCGCCTATGTGCTGCCACCCAAACCAACATCTCCACTTGCTGCTTATTTGCGGATCGCACCCGATGGCAGCGTGACGATCCTGTCCGCACAATTCGACATGGGTCAGGCCGCCTATCACGCGACAGCTACTCTGGTCGGCGAGGAGCTTGATTTCGACTGGTCAAAGATGACTGTTGAAGGTGCTGCTGGAACGCCAGAGCTTTATGGCAATCTCACGCAAGGGGGTGCCTTCCAACTGACAGGTGGTTCTTCCGGTGCAGCCTCGTCCTATATGCGTTATCGTCAGGCTGGTGCAGCGGCACGCGAGATGTTGCTGCAAGCCGCATCACAAGGCTGGGGCGTTCCAGCAACCGAACTCAAGATCGAAAAAGGCATGATTGTTGGTGGCGGCAAATCCGAATCCATCGGCGCATTTGTTGAAGCAGCCGCCAAGCTTCCTGTGCCTGAGAAAGTAACGCTCAAAAGCAAGTCGGATTGGAAACTGATCGGCAATGCTGATCTCCGCCGCTACGATGCAAAAGTCAAAGTGACGGGCAAGGAGAGCTTTACAATCGATGTGAAACTCGACGGCATGTTGACGGCTGTGCCTGTGCATCCACCAATGTTTGGTGCAACTGTGAAAAGCTTCGACGCCACCAAGGCCAAGGCTGTGAAAGGCGTTGTCGACGTTGTGCCAATGAGCAACGGTTTGGCCGTAGTCGCCGAACACATGTGGGCCGCCATCAAGGGCCGCGAAGCACTGACGGTAACCTGGGATGACAGCAAGGCCGAGAAACGCTCGTCAGCTACATTGATGGAAGAATTTCGTGCCGCTTCTGCCAAACCCGCCACAGCAACAGCGCGAAAAGACGGCGATGTTGAAGCAGGCTTTGCTGGTGCAGCCAAAGTGCTGGATGCAAGCTTCGAATTTCCATACCTCGCCCACGCTGCACTTGAGCCTTTGAATGCAGTGGCGCGCTTCAACGCTGATGGCACACTCGAAGTATGGGGCGGCCATCAGGCGCCAGGTTTTGCTCTTGGCACAGCTGCTGCCGTCTCAGGCCTGCCACCCGAGAAAATCAAGCTGCATGTGATGAAAACCGGCGGTGGCTTTGGTCGCCGCGCCACACCAAGCTCGGACATCATTCAGGAAGTTGTGTCGATTGCAAAAGCCATCGGCAACCGCCCGGTCAAGCTGCAATGGACCCGCGAGGATGATACACGCGGCGGCTATTATCGCCCGATGTATTTCCACGCGCTCAAAGCCGGTCTCGACAAGGATGGAAAGCTTATAGCTTGGCGGCAACATGTGGTGGGCCAGTCGATCATGAAGGGCACCCCCTTCGAAGGCTTCATGGTCAAGAACGGCGTTGATCCCACATCAGTGGAAGGTGCTTCCGATTTGCCTTACGCCATTCCAAACCAGCAGATTGATCTCACCACGATGGATGTGGGCGTGCCAGTCTTGTGGTGGCGCGCGGTGGGCTCAACCCACACCGCCTATGCCGCAGAAACCTTCATGGACGAAGTGGCAGAAGCCGCAGGCAAAGACCCTGTCGCCTTCCGCATGGAGATGCTGAAAGACAAGCCACAACATGCTGCTGTGCTGAAACTTGCCGCAGAAAAGGCAGGCTGGGGCAAGCCTGCAGAGGGCCGCTTCCAGGGCATAGCCCTTGCCGAAAGCTTCAAGACCTTTGTGGCGCAGGTTGCGGAAATTTCGATGAAGGATGGGCAGATGAAAGTCGAGCGCGTCGTTTGCGCGCTGGATTGCGGAGTTGCGATCAATCCCGATCAGGTGAAGGCCCAGATCGAAGGTGGCATCGGCTTTGGCCTCGGCTCCATTCTCAAATCGAAACTGACACTCGACAATGGCAAGGTCGTTGAAGGCAACTTCGATGGCTATGAAGTGCTGAACCTTTCAGAGATGCCAAAGGTCGAAGTGCACATCATCGCAAGCGACGCCTATCCAACAGGCGTAGGCGAACCCGGTGTGCCACCAGTAGGACCAGCAGTGGCGAATGCTTATTATCAAGCCACAAAAAAACGCATCCGCATTCTGCCGTTCAACGCACCGCAGAATAGTTGATCAAACCGCCGAAGCAAGCGCCCGCAAATGATCCAGCGTCTCTGATGCCTTGGCACGGACTACGTCGCTTTTGGCGTCGCTCACGTCTTCTTCTGCGTCCTTGATCTGCTTGGCGAGTGCGGCCTGATCGAGGTCAGCCAATGGAATGGCTGTCTCGGCGAGCACGGTGAGGCCCGATGCATTCACTTCAGCAAAGCCGCCGCGCACGAACATCTTCTCGGTCGCACCGCCCTCTTTCGAGACAGTGACAACACCAGGCTTCAAAGTTGAAAGCACAGGCGCATGCCCCGCGAGAATAGTCATCTCGCCTTCAGCACCCGGAATTTGCACGGATGCAACGTCTCCTGAGAAGAGGAGACGCGCTGGTGATACGAGTTCGAAATGCAGTGCCATGTACAGGTTCCTTACGCCGCGTCAGCAGCGAGCTTCTTTGCCTTTTCGACGGCCTGCTCGATGGTGCCGACCATGTAGAAGGCTGGTTCTGGCAGATGGTCGTAGTCACCATTGCAGAGACCCTTGAAGCCCTTGATCGTGTCTTCGAGCTTCACCTGCACGCCCGGCGAACCGGTGAACACCGCAGCAACGTCGAACGGTTGTGACATAAAGCGCTCGATCTTGCGGGCGCGCGACACGGCGAGTTTGTCTTCTTCTGAAAGCTCGTCCATGCCCAAGATGGCGATGATGTCTTGCAGGGCCTTGTAGCGCTGCAGGATCGACTGCACCTGACGTGCAACCGCGTAATGCTCTTCACCAACGATCGATGGCTGCATCATGCGCGAGGTTGAATCCAATGGATCAACCGCAGGATAGATGCCCTTTTCAGCAATCGAACGCGACAGTGTTGTCGTTGCATCCAAATGGGCAAACGATGTTGCAGGTGCAGGATCGGTCAAATCGTCGGCTGGCACGTAGATCGCCTGCACCGATGTGATCGAGCCCTTGTTGGTTGTCGTGATGCGCTCTTGCAGAGCACCCATGTCGGTGGCGAGTGTAGGCTGATAACCCACAGCTGAAGGAATACGACCAAGCAGTGCCGACACTTCAGAACCAGCTTGCGTGAAGCGGAAGATGTTGTCGACGAACAGCAACACGTCCTGGCCTTCGTCGCGGAAGTTTTCTGCAACGGTGAGACCCGAGAGAGCAACACGCATACGCGCACCTGGTGGCTCGTTCATCTGACCGAACACCAGCGCGCACTTTGATTTAACATCAGAGTTTGGATCATGCGGATCGGCATTGACCTTGGACTCGATGAATTCGTGATAGAGATCGTTGCCTTCGCGGGTACGCTCACCCACGCCAGCAAACACCGAATAACCACCGTGGGTTTTTGCGATGTTGTTGATGAGTTCCTGAATGAGAACCGTCTTGCCAACACCTGCACCACCAAAAAGGCCGATCTTGCCGCCCTTGGCGTATGGTGCAAGAAGATCAACAACCTTGATGCCCGTCACAAGAATTTCGGCTTCGGTTGATTGCTCGGTGAAATCAGGTGCTGGTGCATGGATCGGGCGGCGCTGCGATGTCTTGATCGGACCTGCTTCGTCAATCGGCTCGCCGATCACGTTCATGATGCGGCCAAGTGTTTCAATGCCAACCGGAACCGTGATCGAAGATTGCGTATCGCGCACGGGCTGACCACGGACAAGGCCTTCGGTTGAATCCATGGCGATGGTGCGAACTGTGTTTTCACCGAGATGCTGAGCTACTTCGAGCACAAGACGGTTGCCGCCATTGTCGGTTTCAAGTGCGTTCAAAATCTGTGGCAGGCCACCATCGAACACAACGTCAACCACGGCACCCGTGATCTGCGAAACGCGACCCGTGGAGCCCGCCATGTTCATGCGCTGGGCTTTTGGGGTTGATGTTGAAGTCGTGCGTGCAGGTGCAGCAGCAGGTGCTGATACCGCGCGGGCAGGTGTTGCAGCAACAGGTGCCGATACAACACGGTTGACGACAGGCGCAGCAGCAGGTGCCGAAGCAACCACGCGGCTGGTGGTAACAGGAGCAGGAGCAGACGCCACAACGCGGCTTGTCGTCGTCGTGCTGGTCGTGCCCTTCACCCCGGCGAGGAGATGCGATCGCTTGCCATCATCTTCAACACGTTCAGTGCGCGTAGCACCTTTGGTCGCCGTCACGGTGCGTGTCGCAGCATCGCGCGCAAAATCACGCGTGGTTGGCTTGGCAACCGTTTTGGATGCAGCAACCGTTTTGCTGGTCGGTGGAAGTGAAACTTTCTTGGCCATGACTGTTTGTCCTTACCTGTATGTGATCAGAGCGCTTCTGCGCCCGAGATGATTTCGATGAGTTCCTTGGTGATCTGCGCCTGGCGCTGGCGGTTATACTTGATCGACAATTTGTTGATCATGTCACCGGCATTGCGCGTGGCGTTATCCATGGCGCTCATGCGCGCACCCTGTTCGGATGCTGCGTTTTCAAGAAGGCCACGGAAAACCTGAACTGCAATATTGCGCGGCAGAAGATCATCAAGGATGACGCTTTCTTCAGGCTCGGCTTCATAGACAGCGCCACCAAGATCGGGGGCCTTGCCCGCATCAACTTGTGCTGGGATCAAGCGAAGTGCAGTCGGCTTTTGTGAGATCACCGATTTGAATTCGGAGAAGAACAACGTGCAGACATCAAACTCGCCTGCATCGTAGGCGCTGAGAACCTTGCTCGCCACACCTTGCGCATGGGCAAACTCAACCGCCTTGGAGCCGCGAAAATCGACAGCATCGGAAATATATTTGCCATAGACACGCTTCAGCGCATCATTGCCCTTTTTGCCGACGGTCATGATTTTGACAGTCTTGCCTTCGCGCATCAGCCGATCAGCATGTTCGCGCGCCAGCTTGGTGATCGAGGTGTTGAAACCACCGCAAAGCCCACGCTCCGCTGTGCAAACAACAAGCAGATGCACTTCGTCTTTGCCTGTACCAGCGAGAAGTGCTGGCGCACCCGCTTGCCCTTCCATGGCGGACGAAAGATTGCCCAGCACGACAGACATGCGCTCGGCATAGGGACGCGCCGATACCGCTGCTTCCTGCGCACGGCGCAATTTCGCAGCGGCGACCATTTGCATCGCCTTGGTAATTTTCCGCGTCGCCTTCACTGAGGCGATGCGGTTTCTTAAATCCTTCAGTGAGGGCATGTCATCACCACAAAAACAGTCGTCATTCCCGCGAAAGCGGGAACCCAGACTGTCAGCCTACGGAGTGTTTGAAAGTCTGGGTCCCCGCTTTCGCGGGGATGACGATCAAATGTTGAACTTGAAAACATTATGCAAAGCTCTTGGCAAACGCTTCAACCGCACCCTTGAGCAGTGGCATGGTCTTGTCGGAGATCGCCTTTTCAGAGCGGATCGCTTCGAGCACAGCGCCGTGCTTTTCACGCATCGTACGGAGCAGGCCTTCTTCGAAGCTCTTCACCTTGGTGACAGGCAGCGGATCGAGATAGCCGTTCACACCTGCATAGATCGACACAACCTGCTCTTCCATCTTGAGCGGCGAGAACTGTGCCTGCTTCAAGAGTTCAGTGAGGCGTGCACCACGGTTCAAGAGCTTTTGCGTTGCGGCATCAAGATCCGAACCGAACTGCGCAAACGCCGCCATTTCGCGGTACTGTGCGAGCTCGCCCTTGATCTTGCCGGCAACCTGTTTCATCGCCTTCGTCTGCGCTGCAGAACCCACGCGCGAAACTGAAAGACCAACGTTCACCGCAGGACGAATGCCCTGATAGAACAGATCGGTTTCAAGGAAGATCTGACCATCGGTAATCGAAATCACGTTGGTTGGAATGAACGCCGACACGTCATTGCCTTGCGTTTCAATGACGGGAAGTGCCGTCAACGAACCGCCGCCAAGTGAATCATTCATCTTCGCCGCACGCTCAAGCAAACGTGAGTGCAGATAGAACACATCCCCTGGGTAAGCTTCGCGGCCTGGTGGGCGACGCAAAAGCAGCGACATCTGGCGGTAAGCCACAGCCTGCTTCGACAAATCGTCATAGGCAATCAGCGCATGCATGCCATTGTCGCGGAAATATTCACCAATTGCACAACCGGCAAATGGTGCGAGATACTGGAGAGGTGCCGGATCAGACGCGGTTGCCGCGATGATCACGGAATACTCAAGCGCGCCATTGTCTTCGAGAACTTTGACGAACTGCGCAACAGTCGAGCGCTTCTGGCCGCAAGCAACGTACACGCAATAGAGCTTGTCCTTTTCAGGGCCCGTGATGTGAATGGGCTTCTGGTTCAGGATCGCATCAAGAATGATTGCGGTCTTCCCGGTCTGACGATCGCCAATGACGAGCTCGCGCTGGCCACGGCCAATCGGGATAAGCGCATCAATCGCCTTCAAACCTGTTGCCATCGGCTCATGCACGGATTTCCGGGGAATGATGCCAGGCGCCTTCACGTCAACGCGCGACATCTTGGTCGAGCGGATCGGGCCCTTGCCATCAAGCGGATTGCCGAGCGGATCGATCACGCGGCCGAGCAATTCCTTGCCGACAGGAATTTCAACGATGGCACCGGTGCGCTTCACCGTATCGCCTTCTTTAATATCGCGGTCGGCACCGAAGATCACGCAACCGACATTGTCGGTTTCGAGATTGAGCGCCATGCCCTTGATGCCGCCGGGGAACTCAACGAGCTCACCTGCCTGCACATTATCGAGGCCGTAGACGCGGGCAATACCGTCACCAACGGACAGCACCTGACCGATTTCGGCGACTTCAGCTTCCTTGCCGAAATCCTTGATTTGCTTTTTGAGAATGGAAGAAATCTCGGCAGCGCGAATATCCATGGTTACGCGTTCCCTTTCATGACAGTTTTGAGGTTTTGAAGTTTGGTGCGGAGCGAATTGTCCATCATGCGGCTGCCCACCTTGACGATGAGGCCTCCGAGAATGTCCGGATCGACCCGGGTTGAAAGTGCAACATCAGAACCCAGCGCCTGCTTCAGCGCGGATTTGACATCGGAAACTTGTTGGGCGGAAAGTTTTTCAGCCGAGGTGACTTCGGCAGTGACTTCACCGCGCGATTTGGCAACCAGTGTGTTGAACCCGGCAATCGCCTGCGGCACAGCAGCAAGGCGGCGGTTCTTCGCCATCAATTTCAAAAAGTTGAGCGCAAGGCCCTTGATGCCAGCTTGCGAGGCAAGCGACGAAACCGCAGCTTCCTGCTCGGCAATCTTGTAAACCGGTGACTGCATCAGCCGCTGCAGTTCAGGCGAATTATTGATCAAGGACTGAAACGCCCCCAGCCCATCAGCCGTCGGGATGACCTGCTTTTGCTCAGTTGCGAGCTCAAACAAAGCGCTCGCATAGCGGCCCGGCACCCCGGACACATTTTGATCTGTCGCTGCCACGAAGGATCTTCCAGATTTAAGTCTTTTGAAGCCCCAGAAAACGGACAAAAAAGACTGATTTGATGGGACATGACATCAGGCAAGGCCCAACGCCAGCGAAACAGGAGCACCCCGCCGCGTGCGCTGGCTATCACAAGGGATTTTGAACCGCAACAGCAAAGGCAGGAAACACAGGTGCGCGTATTGGCGCGGGGGAGCCTTTCTCCCTTACGCGAAGCGTGGGGGAGTGGCGCAAAGCGCCGAGGGGGTGTTCGGCATCGACATAAATCTCAAACATTTTTTCCGTCACGCGCCCCCTCCCCGCGCCCGCAATTGCAAGCGATTGCCAAGGTACGCCCCCACGGGCTTTCGCGCGCAAGGGAGAAACCCACGCCGCTGCTCTTGGCCTGATTTCATCCAGCAAATTGCCAAGCGCGCGCTTTTACTCCCGCATATCGCAATCCATTTGTAGCCTCGAAGCAAAGCATCGCGCCAAAATTCAGGCGTGAAACTTGAGAACGCGCTGCGACTACGAAGACAGGATTTCCTGACCCAGGCGCTTTTCCTCATGCGCAATGAACCATTCAACCATGGTGCTCCAGATTTTTTCTGCAAGGTCTGGTGACACGCCATGTTGCAGGGCTGAATTGCGGGCAGTGGTGATGACTTCGGTCACCCGATCCGGCAGCCGCGCGGGCAGACCAGTTTTCGCTTTCAACACAATCACCCGATCTACGATCGCCTGCCGCTCACCGAGGAGCTTCAGCAAATGCTGATCAAGCGTATCAATCTGCTCACGCAGCTGGAGCAGTTCAGCGGGAGGATGCGTTGCCATGAATCTGAGATAAGGATGCGCAACGCACGTTTAAAGCAAATCGCTCAGGCAAAAATGTCGCACCAAGTTCTGAACATGGATGAGCCGCGACAAACGTTGACATCTTGTTTGCGCAAAATGTTGAACTCCAATTGCAAATCGTACAGGATCGCAACTTCTCTCGCATGGTGGGGCCAAAACCTATGGAAGCTGAACTCAAACCTCGCCACCGTGTCGGACTTGTGGCTATTGCGCTCACGCTGGGCGCACCTGCGATGATGATGTGGCTGGGACGGTTCAAGCTAGCGATGGTTTACACCGTAGTCATTGCACTCGTCATCTTTGCAGTTTTGTTCGATGCCAATGGGGCCGGGACTTTGGTTCGGATAGCACCTTGGATTTCGCTAGAGAGCTTTCTCAATCTGATACTTGTTGGCGTATCACTCGCAGCATTGGTTCACGCCTTTGTCCTCAACAAGAAACTGCCAACACGTCCATGGTACTCTCGCTGGTTTGTCGCGTTGCCAGCCCATGCGCTGGGCTTTGCCGCGATAGCCCTGATCACGCGATCATTTTTCTATCAGCCGTTTGACATTCCCTCCACAAGCAGTGTGCCTTCCCTTTTGGTTGGCGATGTCATACTCGTTTCAAAACAGGCTTATCGCAATGCGGACCCGCAGCGCGGAGACATTGCGGTCTTCAAACTGCCAACCGATCCGAACACCGATTACGTCAAACGCATCATCGGCATTCCCGGCGACAAGATCCAGCTGGTCGACAGTGTCGTGCATCTCAATGGTATGCCGTTGAAGAAAGAACCAACCACGCTACCCGCAGAGTTTGCCACTGAGCCTGCCATGAAATTCTATCGCGAGACCCTGCCCAATGGCCGATCCTATGTCATTGCTGACACGTTCACTTCCTCCGCCGATGACACCGTGGAATATCTTGTCCCCGAAGGCCATTATTTTACACTCGGTGACAACCGCGACAATTCCATGGACAGCCGTTTTCTGGACGCGGTAGGCTATATTCCGCGCGGTAATTTTATTGGCCCTTTCGCAACACGACTTTGGAACGCGCAAGGCTTCTCCATGTCAGGGCGACCCGAAGAAATTCCCGCGCAAAACTGACACCCCCTACCCCACGCCAATGCGCAACAGGTCGTGAATGTGGATCAGCCCTACGGGCCTGCCATCGCCATCAACCACAAACACCGAGGTGATTTTCGCGCTGTTGAGAAACTCCAGCACTTCTCCTGCGAGCATGTCATCGACAATCGCCTTCGGAGCGCGGGTCATCACTGCACTGGTCTTCAATCCCAAGAGACCATCGCGCATGTGCCGCCGCAAATCGCCATCGGTCACGATGCCAACAAGCTTGCCAGCACCATCAACTACACCAGCACAACCAAAACTCTTGGCGCTCATTACGACCAGCGTCTCACTCATCAACGCATCATCAGAGGTGAGCGGCAGCGCATCACCCTTGTGCATGATGTCGCGCGCCAGCTTCAGCTGCGCACCAAGTTTTCCGCCGGGATGAAAATTGCGGAAATCATTGGCTGTAAAACCTTTGTCCTCAAGCAGCGTGATCGCCAGCGCGTCACCCAGCGCCAATTGCATCAAGGTCGAAGTGGTGGGCGCCAGACCATTGGGGCACGCCTCCTGGGCGGCAGGAATTTCCAGAACCACATCAGCCTCGCGCGCCAATGTGCTTGTGCCATGCGCGGTGATCGCAATCAGCATCACCTTGAAGCGCCGTGTATAGGCCAGCACATCACGAAGTTCGGAAGACTCTCCCGAGTTCGAAATCATGATGACAACATCTTCAGGCATGATCATGCCAAGGTCACCGTGGCTTGCTTCGGCAGGATGCACAAAGATCGCAGGCGTGCCAGTGGAGGCAAGTGTCGAAGCGATCTTGCGCGCGATATGCCCGCTCTTGCCAATGCCGGAAACGATCACCTTGCCCTTGGACTCAGAGATCGCCGCAACGGCTTTGGCAAGTCCCTGCCCCAAACCATTGGCCAGCGCTTCGCGAAGGGCTGCAAGTCCTGCAAGTTCGATATCAATGGCGCGAAGGGCCGACGCGCTGCGAAGTAAAGTGCGATCCATGCCTGCCCTATTAAGTGTCAGGTGGCCCCGCGCCAAGAACAAAAAGCAATCATTAACCATGTCCGTTTACACTTCGGCAAAGTTTGGAAAAAGCCTTGCGCCTGTTTGTGTGTCTCAGCTTCAGCGTTTTCACCTGTCTGCCTGCGGCAGCACAGGTTTTAGCTGTTGGCCAAGATGAGCCGCCGCAACTCCGGCAACTTACAACATTGCAGACCGAAGAAGAGCTTCCACAACCACGAAGACGCAATCAGCCCGCGGCGGATCCCTTTGCCCCGCAAGGCATTCGCACCGGCGCTTTCACCCTGCTCCCGCAAATCGAAATTGGTGCAATCGCCACCAGCAACGCGCGCCAAACAGTAAACGGAAACGCCGATCTCGGTGGCTTCCTGCGCCCTTCGATTGCTTGGCAAAGCGACTGGCCGCGTCATTCATGGTCCGGCTCGATCAACGGCAATCTGAACCGCTATCTGCGCGACGATCAATTGCGCGCTGACAGCCTTGCCGCTGACACCAATTTCAGACTTGATATCCGCCGCGACATCATTCTTGATCTCAACGCAAACTACGAAGCATCATTCGAAGTTGATGGCGCCGACAATCCCCTGAACCAGAACTTCGGCGCAGCAGCAGCGCTCACCAAGGATCTTGGCCGCATACAATCGCGAACGACATTTGGCGTGGCGCGCAGCATCAGCGGCGATACCGATACAGAAAATAACGCCGACCGCGCGCGCACCGATGTGACAGCAGGTCTTCGCCTCGCCTATCGTACAGATGGTATCTTCAGCCCCTTCATTGGTGCAACCTATGCACCACGTATTTTCGACCAGAAGATTGATCGCGATGGCTTGCGACGTTCCTCTCAAGGCTTCAACTCGGAGATTGGCGTTGCGATTGCTGATGAACCATTCTGGACGGGTGAAGTGGCGCTCACCCATAGCTATCGCAAATTCGAGGATGCCACACTTGGTTCCGAAAATCTGCTCGGCATCAATGCAGCGCTCACCTGGCGCCCAACCGAAATTTCGCAAGTGCGTTTCACCGCAAGCAGTGCCCTCAACGACGGTGAGGTGGTTGGCGAAACTGCCACCCGCGAATGGAATGCAGGCATCAACCTGACTCACGATCTGCGCGACAATGTAGAAGCCTTTGCAGGTCTGACAGCCGAGATCGCTGATGCTGCCGAAACTGATTTGACATTTGGCACGCGCGCCGGAGTGAACTGGACATTCAACCCCTATCTCGTCTGGCAAGCGAGTTATGAAGGCACCTGGTTCAGGTCTGGTGCTTCATCAGATGAAAACTATAATGATCAGCGCGTGTTGACGAGCATCATCTTGCGTTACTAAGTGGCAAATCAGGGATTATTCAAATGACAGTATTGGTAACAGGTGGCGCTGGCTACATCGGCAGCCATATGGTTTTGGCTTTGACGGACCAGGGCCATGACGTTGTTGTTCTCGATAATTTGTCAACCGGTTTTGCCTGGGCGATTGCGCCCGGTGCCAAACTTGTGGAGGGCGACATTGGCGATGAGGCACTGGCCACAAAAGTCATGCGCGACCACAAGGTCGACGCCGTTGTGCATTTTGCCGGATCAATCGTGGTGCCTGACTCCGTCACCGATCCTTTGGGCTACTATCACAACAACACGGTGAAATCGCGCGCCCTCATGGCAGCTGCCGTAAAAGCCGAAGTTCCGAATTTCATTTTCTCATCAACCGCAGCGGTCTATGGCAATCCGTTGAGCTTGCCCGTCGATGAAACCGCAATACCTGCACCCGTTTCTCCCTACGGCACTTCGAAATGGATGACCGAGCTGATGCTGCGCGACACCCATGCAGCACACGGCTTGAACTATGCGGCACTTCGTTATTTCAATGTGGCAGGCGCTGATCCCAAGGGGCGCTCTGGCCAATCGACACCACGCGCCACACATCTGATCAAGGTCGCCTGCCAGACAGCTCTCGGTCAGCGTCCGCACATGGAAGTTTTTGGCACGGATTATCCAACGCATGATGGCACCTGCATTCGCGACTATATCCATGTCAGCGATTTGATCGCAGCCCATGTCAATGCGCTCGCCTATTTGAAGCGCGGTGGCGAGAGCGGCATTTTCAACTGCGGCTATGGCGAAGGCTTCTCGGTGCTTGATGTGGTGAAATCAGTCGAACGCGTGTGGGGAAAGCCCCTCAATGTGAAAATGGCACCGCGCCGTGCAGGCGATCCCGCTGGCATCGTCGCTGGTGCTGATCGCGCGCGTTCAATTTTGGGCTGGGTTCCCAAGCACAATGATCTCGATCTGATCGTGAAGACCGCTCTCGATTGGGAACAGCATTTGATCCGCCGTAACGGCTAAGTCCTGAGCGACAATTGTCGCGCTGCAACCATACCAACGACCATCGCAATCACCACCATGATTGCTTCCGTCTGGCCAGTACCCAGCGCGGTGAAGGCAGGACCTGGGCAAAAGCCCGCAAGGCCCCAGCCAATACCGAACAACGCAGGTCCAACAATAATCCGGCTATCGATGTCTTTGGCGGTTGGCACGTGGAACACGCTGTCAAAAATCGGCCGACTGCGCTGGAACACCAAACGGTAACCGATGAACGTGACGATCACGCCGCCACCCATCACAAAGGCAAGGCTCGGATCCCAGGTGCCGAACACGTCAAGAAAGTTCAAGACCTTTGCAGGATTGATCATGCCGGACACAATCAGTCCAAGGCCAAACAAGAGGCCGATGCCGAGTTGGACCGCAACAGAAAGCGTGTTGTGTGAAGCTACGGGCGAAAGTGTTTCAGAAGCCATGGCGCACCAGAAAAACTGTGACTGCAGCCGTCGCCATGAACACAGCGACTGCTACCAGCGAACGAACGGAAAGGCGTGAAAGCCCGCAAATGCCATGGCCCGATGTGCAGCCATAACCCCAAACCGAACCAAAGCCGGCAATCAATCCGCCTGCGACAAGGAGCAGTTTATTGTTGCCCATGTCCGCAACGGGCCAGGAACCCGTGCTCAGCATGTATATTGCCGGCGCTAGAACAAGGCCCAACACAAAGGCTATTCGCCCCGGCGTTTCCTTGTCGACGTAAGGTGGGAACATGCGAACAGAAATGCCACTGATCCCCGCAATACGGCCATGGAAAAACATGTAAAGAACGGCAGACAAGCCAATCATGGCTCCGCCAATGGTGGAAGCGAGTGGAGTGAATTCGGTCATGTCAATAGTTTAGTAGCTCAAGCGCCTTTAGGGAAGCCCAGTGTTTCAACCGTGTAACCCGCAGCCGTCATCACACGCATCAATTCCTTGTAGCCGACTTGCGCCATCTTGAGGGGCGGATTCTTTTTTGGATCCTGCTCGGCTTCGACCACGAACCATCCCTGATAACCATAGTGTGCGAGCTTGCCGACAATCTTTTCAAAATCCAGCGAACCATCGCCTGGCACCGTGAATGCACCAAGTGCCACCGCATCAAGGAAGCTTTGCTTTGTGCGGTCCAAGCCATCGACAACAGGGCGACGAATGTCCTTCGTGTGCACATGAGTGATGCGGTTGTGGTGCTTGTCGATGGCACGCAATGCACTGCCGCCAGCAAATTCCAGATGTCCAGCATCGAGCAGCAATGGGATTTCAGAATACTGCATCAACTTGTCGAGCTCGTCTTCGGTCTCGACCACCGTTCCCATATGATGATGGAACGACAATGGCATGCCTTGTTCGGCGCACCATTTTGAAAACGCCGTCATTGTTTTGCCGTAGGCCTTGAATTCGCTGTCGCTGAACACGCGCTTCGTTGAAAGTGGTTTCGAACGATCACCCTGAATGGTGCCAGCGGTTTCGCCATAGACAATACACGGCGCGTTGACGGCCTTGAACAATTCGATCATCGGCTTGATGCGCTTCTTGTCGGCTTCAAGATCGCCATCAGCGAGAAGACCAGAGAACCAGCCACCGCACAGCGTGACATCAGCCTCGCGCAGGATCGGCAACATCACATTTGGATCAGACGGAAAGCGCCGTCCCATTTCCATCCCGGTGAAACCAGCCGAACGCGATTGGCGCAGGCATTCTTCAAGTGACACATCATCCGAGAGTTCCGCAAGATCGTCGTTCCACCAGGCGATGGGCGACATTCCGAGTTTGGCTTTCAACATTATTATACTCCCACGCGCTGCTTCTTGCGCAAATCGTCTTGATACTTACGGGCTTCATTGACTTCCTTGCGTTTGGAAATTGTTGGCACGCCAACGTCCCATTGCGCATCTCCCGGCGTCCATACAAAGGCATCGTTTTCAATGACGATCACTGTGGTGCGATCCGTTGTCTTGGCCCAATCAAGTGCGCTTCCCAATTCTGCAAGGCTTGCAACTTTGCGGGCGTGAGCACCCATCGATTTTGCATGCATCTCAAAATCCACGCCGACCAGGTTCTTGACGTTACAATCCTTGAGCAGATTGTTGTAGCTCGCACTGCCCTTGAAATTCTGCAAGCGGTTGATCACGCCATAGCCACCATTGTCGCAGATGACGACAATCATCTTGTGGCCAGTGAGCACCGACGAATAGATGTCGGTGTTCATGATGAGATAGGAACCATCACCAACCATCACGATCGTATCGCGTGTCGGGTCCGCCATCGCAGCCCCCCAGCCACCTGCAACTTCATAACCCATGCACGAAAACCCATACTCGATATCAACAGTGTTCGTTGATTTGGCGCGCCACACCTTGTTGAGTTCGCCGGGAAGACCACCAGCAGCTCCGATTACCGTATCACGTGCGCCGGCCTTGTCGTTCACCAAGCCAACGATCTGGCCATAGGTCGCAACAGGGGCATTGGTTGGAGCCTTGTAGCCATCAACGGCTGCATTCCAGATCGCCATTTCGTCTTGCGCGTGTTTGGTCCACTTGGCATCGACCTTCCACGACTTGAGGTGACCGGACATTTCCTCAAGTGACACCTTGGCATCACCAACAACAGCGATTGATTGATGCTTCATGGCATCATGACGCGCGGCGTTGATTGAAATGAATTGTGCATCATGGCGAAAGCACGTCCACGAACCTGTGGTGAAATCCTGAAGCCGTGTGCCAATCGCCAAGACGACATCTGCTTCAGCCGCAATATTGTTGGACGAGGTTGACCCGGTCACACCCATCGGACCGATGTAACAGGGGTGCGCGTGAATAACGCTGGCCTTGCCTGCAACTGTTTCGGTGACGGGAATGCCATGATCCGCTGCGAGCTTGGCCAACAGGGCTTCAGCGCCCGAATAACGAACACCACCACCTGCGATGATCAACGGTTTTTTGGCGGCTTTCAATGCTGCGACAGCTTCAGCAAGGCGATTAACATCGGGGCGCAGGCGTGGAATTTCGTGAACTTTCGGCGTGAAGAAAGCTTCGGGATAATCGCAGGCGAGTTCCTGAATATCTTGCGGCAGGCCGATGAACGCTGGGCCACAATCGCCGGGGTCAAGCATTGTTGCGACAGCTTGTGGCAGCGAAGATATGATCTGCTCGGGGTGCATGATGCGATCCCAATAACGCGACACCGGCTTGAAGCCATCATTCACAGTGATCGTTGGATTGCCATAATGCTCGACCTGCTGCAGCACCGGATCTGGGCGGCGGTTGGCGAACGTATCGCCTGCGAGAATAAGTAACGGCAAGCGATTGGCATGTGCCACACCAGCGGCTGTGATCATGTTGGTGGCACCAGGTCCAATCGATGAAGTGGCGATCATGATCTGGCGGCGGAGCTTGGCCTTGTTGTAAGCGATCGCCGCGAGCGCCATCGATTGTTCATTTTGGCCACGCCACACTGGCAATACGTCTTTCACTTCATAGAGCGCTTCAGCCAGACACGTCACGTTGCCATGTCCGAAAATCCCGAAGGCACCCGGAAACAGCGGCTCCTTCTTGCCATCGATCATGATGAACTGATTGACCAGATAGCGCACCAGCGCTTGGGCCATGGTGAGGCGGATCGTTGACATGAAGGTTGCTCCGGGGTGAGAGAAAATCGCAACTCGTCTAAAATGGGGCAGTAGTGTTTGCAATCGAAATCACGCCTGACCCGCCTTGTTTAAGTTGCTCGTGCCAAGTATGAGACGACATCTCAATTGGTGGGTTTTGTCGACGTGTTTCGAGTTCTGGCGATTATCGCTTTTGTTTTGGTGAGTGTATCGCCTGCTTTTGCCCGTGTCACTTCCGAGCAAATTCTTGCAGACTGGTATAAGCTCGTCTTGCAATTGGTGCGGCACACGCCGACCTATTCGCCGCCCGTCGCTTCGCGGAGCTTTTCCTATCTCGGTGTTACTGCACATGAGGCGATGGCGGCATCGCGTGGTGATCTGGTTTCGCTTGGCGGTCAGTTGAATGGACTTGCTGCCTTGCCGAAAGTTCAAGGGACCGTTGATGAGGAAGTGGTTCTGCAGGCTGCCCTTGCGCATGCAACGACAGCTTATTTTTCAAACACAGGGCCTTCAGGACAGCGGGCACTTTCCAAGATGGTGGAGAAAATGGCCGGGCTTGCGAGCGAAGGTGTTGATCCCGTCGTTGCCGCAAACAGTGCGAGGCGTGGCCGGGAAATTTCTGAATTTATTTTTGCCTGGTCGAAGGGTGATGGCCGCGCTGAGATTGCCAACATGGGTTTTCCGCTTTCCCATGATTTGAAAAAAGGACCTTCACATTGGGTGCCGACGAACCAATTGCGTTTGCAACAGGCTCCACTTTTGCCGGAGTGGGGAAAGTCCCGCACATTCGCCATGCCTGATGGCAAGGCCTGCCCAATCGCTGCACACCCTGCCTATAGCGAGGACAAGGCTTCTGAGTTTTACAAGGAGGCGGAAGAAGTCGTCCGTGTACGGAAGGATCTGACAGACGAGCAAAAGAAGATCGCACGCTTCTGGTCTGACGATCCAATGTTGTCGCCAACACCACCGGGGCACTGGATCTCGATTGTGTTGCAGATTTCGGCGCGTGATCAACTCCCGGCAGATCGCACGGCTGAAATTCTGGCGCGGCTTGGAATTGCAGTTGCTGATGCTTTCATTGGTTGCTGGGATGCGAAGTATCAATATGATCTGCTGCGGCCTGTGACCTATATTCGGCGCATGATTGATCCGAAATGGGAGCCGCTTTTGAATACACCTCCGTTTCCGGAATATCCGTCTGGACACTCGGTGCAATCGGGTGCGGCGGCAGAAGTCCTGACGGCGTTTTTTGGGGAGAATTTCACTTTCGAGGATGCCACCCATGCGCGCGATGGCATCAAGCCGCGCAAGTTTTCAAGTTTCATTGAAGCGTCAATAGAAGCTGCAATTTCAAGGCTTTATGGTGGAATTCATTTTCGCGCAGCAATTGACCGTGGTCTTGAACAAGGGGCTTGCATCGGGGCGCATGCGGTGAAACTCAAGCTGCGAAAATGATAAAAGAACATATAAATCGCTTATCAGGAAAAAACCGCTTGACACAGAACGGTGCCGGGGCTATATTGTGTTACATCGGCGTAGTGTGGCTCAGCGGATCAGCTCTAGCGCAAGCGATCCCAAGCTTCACCGACGAAACAAAAACTTCTGGCATCGAGAGCATCTACAAGGGCGACTGGCAATACATGGTCGGTGGCGGTGTGGCTGCGTTTGATTGCGACGGCGATCACATGCAGGACGTGTTTCTGGCGGGTGGTGAAAACAAGTCGAAACTCTATCGCAACAAATCCGCAAAAGGCAGCGCGCTGAAGTTCGAGGAAGTCGCAGGCGAGGCTTCGCTTGAAGCGGTGACGGGAGCCTATCCGCTTGATATCGACTCTGATGGCATTGTCGATCTGGTTGTGTTGCGCGTTGGCGAGAATGTGCTGCTGAAGGGCAAAGGCAACTGCACGTTCGAACGCGCCAATGAGATGTGGAACTTCTCCGGTGGCGATGGTTGGTCAACGGCGTTCTCGGCAACTTGGGAAAAGGGAAACACGTGGCCGACGCTTGCGATTGGCAATTACATCGACCGCACACAAGAGACATTTCCATGGGGATCGTGCACGACCAATCTGCTGTATCGTCCGCATACGGAGCAAAACCGATTTGCAGATCCTATGGAGTTGAAGCCAAGTTTCTGTGCCTTGTCGATGTTGTTTTCGGATTGGAACCGCTCGGGCCTGCCTGCCCTTCGGGTGTCCAATGATCGTGAGTATTACGAAGGCGGGCAAGAGCAGTTATGGAAGGTGGAGCCGGGAAAACCGCCTGCATTGTTCACCGAGGCCGAAGGCTGGAAGCCGTTCAAGCTTTGGGGCATGGGGCTTGCTTCGACTGATGTGACGGGTGACGGCAAGCCTGAGTATTTCATGTCTTCAATGGCAGACCAAGTCTTGCACATGTTGGCGGGAGACGGGACGAAACCCGCCTTCAAGAGTGCGCCTTACACAATGGGCACCACAGCACATCGGCCTTATACGGGTGGTGATACGCGACCTTCAACCGGCTGGCACACACAGTTTGAAGATGTTGATAATGATGGTCGAGCAGATTTGTTCATCGCCAAGGGCAATGTTGATGCGATGCCGGATTTCGCTGCGAAAGATCCTAATAATCTTCTGCTCCAAAAAGAAGATGGCACATTTGTTGAGGTAGGTGACAAGGCTGGGGTGGCGAGCATGGCCATGGCGCGCGGCGCAATCCTTGAGGACTTCAACCGCGATGGAAAAATCGATTTACTCGTCGTGAACCGCCGCAGCAATGCCGAGGTGTGGCGCAACACGTCAACGAACATTGGAAACTTTGTTTCGATTGCGCCAAAGCAAGAAGGCTCGAACTTGAATGCCATCGGAGCGTGGATTGAAGTGCGCGTTGCAGGCCGTGTTATTGCGCGTGAGAATTTTTCAGGCGGTGGCCATGTATCGGGCAGGCTTGGCGCGCTTCACATGGGTGTGGGCAGTGCCGAAGAAGTTGAGGCGCGCGTGATCTGGCCCGGTAACAACACAAGTGAGTGGACCATGCTGAAGGCGAATGCATTTTACGAGTGGCGCAAAGGCGATGCGCCCGTGGTGCAATGAACGAAATCAAGCTCGTCATTTTTGATTGCGATGGTGTGTTGGTCGACAGTGAGATGTTGTCGGCAGAGTTGCTGATGAACATGCTTGCCGATGTTGACATGGCGATTGACTGGCCAGTTTTTTGTGCGGATTTTCTGGGGCGGAGTTTTGCGGTTGCATCGGACCGCATGGCCAAGCGCTTTGGTCGTGCACTACCGAATGATTTTCAGATGCGTTACCGCGAAAACCTGCTCGGAACTATGCAAGCAAGTTTAAAGGCAATGCCCGATGTTGAACCGGCCCTCAAAGGACTGCAAGTACCTTGCGCCGTGGCGACAAGTTCAAGCCCGGAGCGTGTGGCAGTCTCACTGTCATCCACGGGGCTAAGCAGTTATTTTGAACATGCATGCTTTACGGCGTCCGAAGTGAAAAACGGCAAGCCGGCACCTGATTTGTTTTTGCATGTGGCTGCGAAGTTTAATGTGCCTCCTGCTCAGTGCTTGGTGATTGAAGATAGTGAGATGGGCCTGCGCGCGGGAAATGCTGCAGGAATGGTGACATGGCATTTCACGGGCGGCAGTCACTTTGCGAGGAGGATTACCATTCCAGATGAAGTTGCGTTTCAGCGCCGCATCGCCAGCATGGTTGAATTGCAGTTGGCTTTGCGTGATGCTGGTGTTTGGCAAATTGTTTAGAGCGAGAGGTGGACAGATGAATTTGCATAACCCACCCAAACCGTCATCCCGGCGCAGGCCGGGATCCCGCATTCTTTTTGCACTTCAGATACCACTCTTGGGAATTAGCTGGGCCCCGGCCTTCGTGTTGTATCCCGGGAGATTGTGGGGATAGGGTTGGGGTTGCGAGGGGCGTTGCGTTTGTGAGGGAGCGTTTCGAATGTTGACACGATTGCACGCCAATGCGGCGACGACACCGAAGACGAGAGCCTACATTCAGAGCTGTTCATTGACTGTGAGCGAGCTTGCGCGGGAACTTGGTGTGAATGAGAACACGGTACGGCGTTGGCGGTCGCGCGATACGACGAATGACCGTTCACACTGTCCACATAACTTGCAAACCGGGTTTGATGCCGTCGAAGAAGATATCGCTGTTGAGTTGCGTACCAGACTCGGCTTGTCGCTCGACGACATCACTGAAGTGATGCGCCGCTGTCTCCGACCCGAGATCGCGCGATCCAGTGTGCATCGTTGCCTCAAGCGCCACGGCGTTTCTGCCAAGCCAAAGCTTGCCATGAGCAAGCCGCTGCAGTTTGAGACCGCAACGCCCTTGGGCTTTATCCATATTGATGTGAAGTACCTCACAGCACTTGATCGCCGTCGCAGCTATGTTTACGTCGCTATCGATCGTGCCACCAGATTTGTCTATGTCGAGGTTCTGTCTGATCGCAAGGCCGTGACGAGTGCGGGCTTTCTTGAAAGATTCCTCGCAGCATTCCCTGTCAAAGTACACACGATATTGACGGACAATGGTTCCGAGTTCACCGACCGCTTTGCCGTAGACAAGCCGGGTAAGCCTGAAGATCGACCAACAGGTGACCACATGTTTGACCGCACATGCACCAGCCACAACATCAAGCACATCCTCACCAAACCCTACCGTCCACAAACCAACGGGATGGTCGAGAGGTTCAACAGGCGTATCGCCGACGCCATCGCAGAGCACCAAGCAACGGGCCACATCCGCGTCAAGAACAAGTTTGCATCACATCAGCAACGAAACGCATTCATCAATGACTTCGTCAACAACTACAACAATACAAGACTCAGATGCCTGGACTACAAAGCGCCATTCGAAATCATCGCCAATCTCCCGGGATACAACACCTTCGCCGGGGTGACGGGATTTTTGGGAAGTGGTCTCAGAATTTTTGATGCGAAAGGATTTTGAGTTTGGCGCGCAAGACAGACAGTGACAATGATCGGCTTGACGATGCCGCGCGCGCGGGCTGGCTCTATTATATCGCTGGCAATACTCAAGACGAGATTGCGCGAAAGCTCGGCGTGTCGCGCCAGACTGCACAGCGGCTGGTTTCACTTTCAGTTACAGAAAAACTGATCAAGGTGCGGCTTGATCATCCGCTGGCCAATTGCATGGAATTGTCGGAGCGGTTGAAAGAGACCTTTGGTTTGCACAGTGCTGAAGTGGTGCCAGCTGATCCAGAATCAAAATCGGAAACACTTGGCATCGCAGAAGCGGCGGCGGCGGAACTGGAACGTCATCTTGAATCGCAGCATCCTGTTATTGCCGCATTTGGCACGGGGCGCACACTGCGCACCATGGCTGAGCAATTGGCCCCCATGGATTGCCCGCAGCACAAGATTGTTTCGCTTGTTGGAAATATCGCACCTGATGGGTCGGCTTCGATCTTTGATATCGCCTCGCGCGTCGGTGACAGGGTGCGTGCACCCTATTACCCGATGCCACTGCCTGTGATGGCCGCAACGGTGAATGAGCGCATCATGATGACGCAACAAAAGGCAGCGCGGCTGATCGCCGATCTTGCTGAACAGGCAGATGTAACGATTGTGGGCATTGGCGCCATCGACCAGAATGCGGCCCTGCTGCGTGATGGTTTCGTGAAGTCAGAAGAAATCCGCTCACTGATGCGGGCTGGTGCTGTGGGTGAAATCATCGGCTGGTGCTATAATGATGAGGGAACGCTGATCGAGGGCTTGACCAATGATCGCGTGCTGTCGGTGCCGTTGCAGTTTCCGGTAAAGCGCAAGGTAATAGCGCTTTGCATGAGCATGGAGCGGTTGCGCGCTGTCAAAGGTGCGCTGCGTGGCAAACTGATTAACGCGCTCATTACCAATGAGCGGATGGCAAGTGCGTTGCTCGTCTAAACATTTATTTTCCAGCCCTTTCCGGCCTTGACAAACAGCGCGCGCGGACAGAGTATCTGCCCCAAGAATGGGCAAAAGCCCGTTCGCGTACCAATGGGAGGTTTCATATATGAAGAAATTTGTTTCCGGCGTCCTCGGCGCCATGATGTTTGCTGGTCTTGCTGGCACGGCGCTCGCCGAAACAACGCTGACCATCGCCACCGTCAACAACGGTGACATGATCCGCATGCAGGGTCTGACCGATGATTTCACATCGAAGAACCCTGACATCAAGTTGAACTGGGTTACCCTCGAAGAAAATGATCTGCGTCAGAAAGTGACCAAGGACATTTCGACCAAGGGCGGTGAATATGACGTGCTGACCATCGGCATGTACGAAACACCAATCTGGGGTGCCAAGGGCTGGCTCGTTGAACTCGCTGGTCTTGATGATCCAGCAGACATTCTTCCTGCAGTTTCCGGTGGTCTCTCGGCCAATGGCAAGCTCTATGCTGCACCATTCTATGGTGAGTCATCATTCGTCATGTACCGCAAGGACCTGATGAAGAAGGCTGGCCTTGAAATGCCAGACGCACCAACCTGGGACTTCCTGATCGACGCAGCTGCCAAGATGACCGACCGCGCCAATGGCGTGAACGGCATCTGCCTTCGCGGCAAGGCCGGCTGGGGCGAAAACATGGCCTTCATCACCGCAATGTCGAACTCGTTCGGCGCACGCTGGTTTGATGAAAGCTGGAAGCCACAGTTTGATTCAGCTGAGTGGAAAGATACGCTCAACACCTATCTCAAGGTGATGAAGGACTCCGGTCCTGAAGGCGCATCGGGCAACGGCTTCTCGGAAAATCTGGCTCTCTTCCAGTCCGGCAAGTGCGGCATGTGGTCAGACGCAACGGCTGCTGGTTCCTTCGTGATCGATCCGAAGGCATCGTCAGTTGCAGCAGAAGTCGGCTTCACGCTGGCACCAGACAAGGGCCTCGGCAAGCGCGCCAACTGGCTCTGGGCTTGGGCACTGGCTATCCCTGCAGGTTCGCAGAAGGTAGATGCAGCGCAGAAGTTCATCAGCTGGGCAACTTCGAAGGGCTACGGCGATCTCGTCGCTTCGAAGGAAGGCTGGGCTGCTGTTCCTCCAGGTACGCGTACTTCGCTCTACAACAACCCGAAGTACCTCGAAGTGCCATTTGCAAAGATGACGCTTGAATCAATGAACGCTGCTGACCCAACCAAGCCGACTGTAAAGCCGGTTCCATATGTTGGCGTGCAGTTCGTTGCCATCCCTGAGTTTGCTGGTATTGCGACCAAGGTTGGTGAACTGTTCTCGGCAGCTCTTGCTGGCCAGATCAGCTCGGATGACGCACTCGCACAGGCACAAGCCTATACGACAAGCGAAATGACCAAGGCTGGCTACATCAAGTAAGCTCTGCTTTAGTTGACTGAATGAGGGAGTGCCCTGCAAGGCACTCCCTTTTTTATTGTATAGGGACCTCATCCGGCCGTTGGCCACCTTCTCCACGAAAGTGGAGAAGGTCCGCGAAGCGGGGATGAGGTCCTTTCTTCACTTGCGAGAAAATTCTACTGCTGCTTTAGTGTTTTTGGAGGAACGACAATGGCAACGCGGCAGGCACAATCGATTGCGAAATGGGCGCTGGCCCCGTCGCTGGGCGCACTTTCGTTTTTTGCCTTCGTGCCGCTGGCTATCGTTTTCTACTACGCCTTCCTGCGCTACAATCTGCAGGACCCTGACAATGTCAGCTTCTTTGGTTGGAACAATTTTTACTACTTCACGCAAGATCCGTTCTTTTACAAGAACCTGAAAAACACGCTGTTGATGGTGAGTGGTGTCATCACCGCAACCGTGCTCGGTGGCATTGCGCTGGCGCTGCTCCTGGATCAACCCTTCTGGGGGCGCGGCATTGTCCGTGTACTGATGATTTCACCGTTCTTCATCATGCCAACAGTATCATCGATGGTGTGGAAGAACCTCATCATGCATCCGGTGTTTGGATTGTTTGCCGAAATCCAGCGCTGGTTTGGTTCGGTGACACCCCTCGACTGGTTTGCAAAAATTCCGCTGTTCTCCGTTGGCACGATTGTGGCGTGGCAGTGGTTGCCCTTTGCCGCACTGATTTTGTTAACGGCTCTCCAATCCCTCGACGAAGAACAGAAAGACGCCGCCGCCATGGATGGTGCAAAATCCTGGAGCTATTTCTGGCACATCGTACTGCCGCATCTGGCGCGCCCGATCAGCGTTGTCATCATGATCCAGACGATTTTTCTTTTGAACATTTTCGCCGAAATAAAAGTGACGAGCACCAACAGCTTCGCAGGCAACCTCACATCGCTGATTTCCTCACAGCTGGAAAACAACAATGACGTAGGCGGCGCTGCAGCTGGCGGATTGCTCGCCGTCATTCTCGCCAATATTGTTTCGATCTTCCTCGTCCGCCTTGTCGGCAAGAATCTGGAGAACTGAAATGGCGCGCGCTATATCGTCCCGCCGCAGTTTTGCCTTTGGTGCACTCGCATGGGTGTTGGGCATTCTGATGTTCTTTCCGATCCTGTGGACGGCGATTGCCGCCTTCAAGTCCGAGTCCGATGCCTATGCCTTGCCGCAAACCCTGTTCATATCGCCTTGGACGATGGAGAATTTTGCCGAGGTGCAAAAGCGTTCCGACTATATCCGCTACTTCACCAACACGGTGATCATCGCAGGTGGCTCGACCTTGCTGGGTTTGCTGTTTGCAATTCCTGCCGCGTGGTCGATGGCCTTTGCACCGCGCACTGAAAACCTGAGCAAGCTCAGCGGTTGGGCCTGGCTTGGAATCGTGTTGGGCTGCATCGCGTTGGCCTGCGCCATTCTCTTCGCCAATGATTGGATCATCGTAAGCCCATGGTTTGCCATTGGCCTGTTGCTGCTCGTGTGTCTGCCCGCAACCGCATGGGTTTTCACACGGCGCACCACGGATTCACTTCTCTGGATTCTCTCCACCAAGATGATGCCGCCTGCGGGCGCACTCGTGCCGATCTATCTGATCTTCAATCGCAACGGTCTTGTGTTCAAGAATTGGGGCGAGGGTTGGGATTGGCGTGGCTACACGATTTTCGACAGCCACATCGGCATGGTGCCACTGCTCATGTTGATCAATCTGCCGATCATGATCTGGATGCTCTACACTTACTTCAAGGAAATTCCTGCTGAGATCCTCGAGGCCTCGCGCATGGATGGTGCAGGCGTGTGGAGCGAGTTGACCAAGGTGCTCGCCCCGATGGCGATCCCGGGCATTGTATCGACGTGTTTGTTGAGCCTCATCCTCGCCTGGAACGAAGCTTTCTGGACGCTGAACCTGACCAACACAAAGGCTGCACCACTCAGCTTCCTCATCTCGGAATATACCAATCCGCAAGGCCAGTTCTGGGCCAAGCTTTCAGCTGCTTCCATCATGGCGATCACGCCGATCATGGTGGTGGGCTGGTTCTCGCAGCGCCAATTGGTGCGCGGCCTTACATTTGGAGCAGTCAAGTAATGGGTACGATCCAACTCAGAAAAGTTCGCAAGGTTTTTGGTGACACGGTTGTCATCCCCGGTGCCGATCTTGAGATTAATGATGGCGAGTTTGTTGTGTTCGTCGGCCCGTCGGGCTGCGGCAAGTCAACATTGCTGCGCATGATCGCAGGGCTTGAGGATACAACATCCGGCGAGATCGTCATCGATGGCAAGGATGTTGTCGATGTCGGCCCATCGGAACGCGGCTTGGCAATGGTGTTCCAGTCTTATGCGCTCTATCCGCATATGTCTGTGCGCAAGAACATCGCCTTTCCGCTGATGATGGCGAAACTTCCGCAAAGCGAAATCGATGCGAAGGTTGAACAGGCTGCGGCGAAATTGAACCTCACGGAGTATCTGGATCGCAAGCCGCGCGCCCTTTCCGGTGGTCAGCGCCAGCGCGTGGCGATCGGCCGCGCAATTGTGCGTGAACCAAAGGCGTTTCTGTTCGACGAGCCGCTGTCCAATCTCGATGCAGCGCTTCGCGTCAACATGCGGGTTGAAATCATGCAGATGCACCAGAGCATGAAAGCCACCATGGTTTATGTGACGCATGATCAGGTCGAGGCCATGACCATGGCGGATCGCATTGTGGTTCTGAACAAGGGTGTGATCGAACAAGTCGGCACACCGCTGGAACTCTACAATACGCCGAACTCGCTGTTCGTCGCAGGCTTCATCGGTTCGCCCAAGATGAATTTTGTTGAAGGAAATTCGCTGGGTGTGCGCCCCGAACACATCACGATTTCAGAACGCTCGGGCGATTGGCCCGGCACGGTTTTGCTCGCCGAGCATTTGGGGTCTGATACATTTTTGCATGTTGATGCGGGCCAGCGCGGGCGCTTGGTGGTGCGCGCCGCTGGCGAAAGCAATGCGAGCCCCGGTTCAAGTATCTGGCTGACGCCGGAGAAAAACCGCCTGCATCGCTTCGATGCCAATGGCGCGGCGATCCGCAGGTGACACGCGGTTTCGATTACATCATCGTGGGCGGTGGATCGGCGGGTTGCGTTGCGGCGTGGCGATTGGTGAAAGAAAAATCCGCACGCGTTTTGATGCTGGAGCGCGGACCTGCCAAGGCTTCGGGCCTTTCAGCATTCTATCTCCCGATGCCCGCGGGCTGGATGAAAGGCATCAAGGGTAGCGCTATTGTTGAAATGCATGAACCGGTCCCGCAGAAGCATTTGAATGGCCGCGCACCTGCTGTCGGTCAGGCGAATATTCTGGGTGGCGGCTCATCAGTCAATGCGATGGTTTACACGCGTGGCCAGCATGAGGACTATGATCACTGGGATCAATTTCTGGGTGGCAATGCGGGCTGGGCATTTAAAGACATGCTGCCGCACTTCAAGGCGATGGAATATAATCATCAGTACAATGACGAATGGCATGGCATTGGCGGGCCGTTGCACGTGTCGGGCGTGGGCCGCACGTGTCAACTCACTGAAGACTATATCCTCGCCGTGCAAGGATTGGGCATTCCGCTGAACCGCGATTTCAATGGCGCAAAGCAACGCGGTGTTGGCACCATGCAATACAATACTTACAAGAACCGCCGCTGGAATGCCGTTGATGGTTTTTTGTCCGAGATCAAGGACAATCCGAATTTCAAGGTGGAGACAGGCTGCACCGTCTCGCGCGTAATCATCGAAAACAATCGCTGCGTCGGTGTTGCCTATGTGCAAGGTGGCACCGAAAAAACCGTGCGCTGTGAAGGCGAAGTATTGATGGCGGCAGGTGCTTACAACACACCAAAACTTTTGATGCTCTCTGGCATCGGTGCGCCCCAGCATTTGCAAGCTATGGGCATTCAAACAAAGCACGCACTCAATGGTGTCGGTGAAAACCTGCAGGATCATCACGAGGTGCCAGTCGTTGCCGCAACCAACGGCCACTTTGGATATTACGGCGAGGACAAAGGCTGGAACGCCATCCGCAACGGCTTGCAATATCTGTTGTTCGGCACAGGGCCAGTAACAAGTTCCGGTGTTGAGGCGTGCACTTACATGGATCCAGATGGCAGTGACCGCCCTTCGATCAAGCTCTACTGCGTGCCGTCAGTCTATCTCGATGGTGATATCAAAGATGTGAAAAGCCAGGATGGCGTAACACTCAATGCCTGCTTGCTGCGCCCTAAATCGCGGGGCACTGTTCGACTGCGCTCTGCGAGTGTTTTCGACAAACCTATTATCGACAATAATTATCTCGCCGAGCCAGATGATCTCAAAATGGAAATTAGGGGCCTGCGTTTTGCCCGCGAGGTTTTGTTACAGCAACCTCTGGCAGGGCGCATCACCACAGAACTTTTGCCGGGCAAGGATGTTGTTGACGATGCTGGCCTTGCGAGCCACTGTCGGCGCACAGTGAAAACCAATTGGCATCCCGTCGGCACAGCCCGCATGGGACGAGACGGAGATGAGATGGCAGTTCTCGATTCAAAATTGCGCGTACGCGGGATTGATGGCCTGCGCGTGATTGATGCATCCGCCATGCCCTTCGTGCCATCAGGCAATACCAACGCACCAACAATGGCGCTCGCAAGTCGCGCCGTGGAGTTCCTGTCATGAGACTGAAAGATAAAACCGCAATCATCACTGGTGGCGCGCGCGGCATCGGTGCTGCCATCGCGGAAGGCTATGTGCGCGAAGGAGCCCGTGTTTGCGTGGCTGATATCGAATTGGATGTGGCGAAAGAAACCGCCGCGCGCATCGGCAATGGCTCATTTGCCGTGAAGCTTGATGTCACAAACATGGACTCGATTGAGGCTTGCGTTGCCGCAACTGTGAAGCAGGCAGGCGGTGTTGATATTCTGGTCAACAGTGCGGCGATCTTCGACATGGGGCCATTCCCTGAGACGAGCGAGAAAAGCTACGACAAGCTTTTCGCCGTAAACGTCAAGGGCACCTTGTTCATGATGACGGCGGTGTCGCGCGCCATGATCGCACGTGGCCAAGGCGGCAAGATCATCAACTTTGCATCACAAGCTGGCCGCCGTGGTGAGCCGCTTGTGGCAGTCTATTGCGCATCAAAAGCCGCCGTGATTTCGCTCACGCAATCAGCAGGCCTTGCGCTGATCAAGCACAAGATCAACGTCAACGGTATTTCGCCCGGCGTTGTCGATACGCCCATGTGGGATGTGGTCGATGGGCTTTTCGCCAAATACGAAAACCGTCCGCTCGGTGAGAAGAAGCGACTGGTCGGTGAAGGCGTACCCTTTGGGCGCATGGGCAAGCCCGAAGATCACGTGGGATGCGCGATCTTCCTTGCAAGTGCTGAAAGCGATTACGTTGTGGCGCAAACTTTCAACGTCGATGGCGGTCAGTGGATGAGTTGAAGGGACCTCATCCGGCCGTTGGCCACCTTCTCCACTGCGTGGAGAAGGGATAAATCAGCCAGTCCCCCTTCAAACGAATTGGGTAGCGACATCAGCCTCCCTTCTCCACGGCAGTGGAGAAGGTGCGCAAAGCGCGGATGAGGTCCTTCTACCTGATCGGGCTCACCCCATTGATCGCCAGATACGTCGAATAGAGCGATGTCGTTCCTGCGATGAACAGCCGGTTCAACTTAGCCCCGCCAAAGCACACATTGCCAACGATCTCGGGGATTTTGATTTTGCCGATCAGCGTGCCGTCGGGATCAAAGCAATGAACGCCATCGGCTGCCGAGGTCCACAGGCGGCCATCGGTGTCAAAGCGAAAGCCATCAAAAAAGCCTGCGGTGCAATCGGCAAAGATCGTCGATTTGGAAATCGACTTGCCATCTTTCGAGACTTCAAAGCGGCGGATGTGCTTGGGGCCGTTGACGATGTGTGATGCGCCAGTGTCAGCGATGTAGAGATATTTTTCGTCGGGTGAAAACGCAATGCCATTGGGCTTTTCGAAATCATCGGCAACAACTGTGATCTTGCCGGAAACATCAATGCGATAGACATTGCAGCGCGAAAGTTCCATGTCAGCGCGAGCACCTTCATAGTCGATCAGAATGCCGTAGCTTGGATCAGTGAACCAGATCGAGCCATCGGATTTGACGCATGCATCATTGGGTGAGTTGAAGCGCTTGCCTTCGAAGCGATCAGCGAGCACCGTGATTGTTCCATCATGCTCGGTGCGCGTGACGCGCCGCCCCAAGTGCTCGCATGAAATCAGCCGCCCTTGTTGATCAACCGTGTTGCCATTGGTGTTGTTGGAGGGTTGGCGAAACACCGAAACGTTGCCATCACATTCATCAAAGCGCAGCAGGCGATTATTGGGAATGTCGGACCACACGAGGTAGCGCCCCGCTGCAAACCATGCGGGCCCTTCAGACCAGCGGGCACCCGTCCACAAACGCTCAACGCGTGCGTGACCAATGAGGCATGCACCAAAGCGCGGATCGAGAACCTCATAAGCAGTGCCTTCCGGTTGACCATAAAACATTTTGTCTCTCCTTCAGGCGACGGGTGTGAGCAAGGGCTTGCCAGCAAAATGTGCTGCGAGATTATCGCGCACAAGCTGCCCCATGGCGCGGCGTGTTTCAACTGTGGCACTACCACCATGCGGATGCAGCACCACATTGTCGAGCGCGAAAAAACGCTGATCAATGTTGGGCTCGTTCCAATAGACATCGAGTGCTGCACCCGCAATCTTCCGACCAGTCAATGCATCAAGCAACGCAACTTCATCATGCACGGACCCGCGAGCAACATTGATAAAGAAGCCCTTGGGCCCAAGGGCTTGAAGCACATCTGCATTCACCAGGTTCTTCGTTGCAGCACCACCTGGCACAATGGCCACAAGAAAATCTGATGCTGTTGCAAGTTCAACAGCTGAAGCATGATAGTCATAATCAACATCATCACGCTTGTTGCGCGTGTGATAGGCAATTGACATGTTGAAGGCCGCGCAGCGTTTTGCAATCGCCTTGCCGATACGCCCCATGCCGAGAAGACCAACGCGCTTGCCACTCATCTTGGTGAGCAAAGGGAAATTCGCTTTTGCCCATTCACCACGCCGCGTGAACTGGTCAGCCTGCGGAATCTGCCGCGCGATCGCAAGCATGAGCGCCAGTGCCAGATCCGCAACATCATCATTCAAAACATCAGGCGTGTTGGTGACTGCAATGCCGCGCGGACGGGTTGCGGCAAAATCAATCGCATCAGTGCCAACGCCATTGCAGGCAACGATTTCTAGATTAGGAAGTGCGTTGATGACAGCCGCATTCACACCGAGATCGCCACGCGTGGCAAGTGCGCGCAATTCTCCAGCAAGCTGCTTGAGCAAGGCTTGCTTGTCAGATGCTTCCCAATAGCGATGAACCTGGTAGTCGTTCTCAAGGACCTCCATATCCCACGCAGGATATTCCCCCATCAGCAGCAATGCTGGCTTGTCTGACTTTCCCAAAACGACCCCACTTTGTGTTACGAATTGTGGCCAGTTAACTCCGGCAAACGCGCGCCATCAAGGTGTGCATGAACAATTGTGCCGCCACCAGGGCGCAATTCGAATGAAATTCGCCCACCAATGGCTTCCATGCGGGCCTGCATTCCACGAAGCCCGAGATTTTCATGGCTGTAGCTCCCACTCATCCCTTTGCCGCGATCCATGATCCGAATGTCAATATCTGGCTGGCAGGTGAACGAAACATGTTGCCCACTTGCTTCTGCATGCTTCACGGCGTTGGTCAGACTTTCCTGCACCACGCGATAAGCAGTCACTTTGAGGACTTCCGGACATTCGATGTGGCACACATCGAAATCGCGTTCGACCGAGGTGTGGCTGCGCGCTTCATGATCGCGGATCGCCATTTCTATCACCTGGTGAAGCGAGGTATTTTCAAACTGCGGAAGCACCAGGCCAGTTGCGATTTTGCGCAAATCCTTGACAGCTGTATCGGCAAGGTCAGAAAGTTCGCCATGTAGCTTTTGCGCCTTCACCTCCGGTTTCAACATGCTCTTCAATGTGGAAAAACGCAAAGCAAGCAGAGCCAGCAATTGCACCGGCCCATCATGAATATCCGAACCCGCCTGCCGCAAAGTCTGCTCTGTCACTTGCGCAAACCGTTGATGTGAGGCTCGCAGATCACGACTAAGCTCCACATTTTGCTCGAGTTGTTCCTGCAGGGCCGAGACTTTGTGATCAAGCTCTTTGTTTTGACTGACAATAGTTCGCGCCGCTTTCTGCACCAACAAGGACAGGAGTGAAAAAATCCCAAAAAAGCAGATTGCGCCAACCAGCCAAACTTCACGTGCCGCACTGGTAATTTCACCGATCACCTGTGTCGCATTGAGATATAATTCGGCAACGGCAATCACACTATTGCCGCCAGCGTCAAAAACTGGCGCATAGACCTCAAAAAGTGGTACGCCGATCTGCTGCTCGCCAGCACTTTCTGAATGGTGTTGCTCGAGCTTGCTTTGAACCTGACCCGCAAGCGCACCTTTGATTTCATCGGTGATGCCAAAATTCTTGCCGATCAGCGCAGGATCACTCGCATAATACGCTGCGCCGTTTGGCAGCCAGATTTTGAGAGAAAGAAATCTTTTTTGCCGTTCATTGCGGACAAGCATGCGATCAAGTGCTTCGCGCGTTTCCGTCGCAATGGGCTGACCCGATTGAATGCCGACCGCAAAGGGCTGGATCGCACTATCCAAATGCAGCGCCGCGACTTCCGCTGCGTTCTCGCGCGTCAAACGCTGGAAATAATTTTGCATCATGTATTCAAGCGCCAGCAATGTCGGGATCGCACAGGCGACTGCCAGTATCGCGAACTGCTGGAGAAGCGGGCGTTGCGACCAATACTTCCTGATCGTCGGGAATTGTGACACGTTACAGCATCAGTTCGGGCATGCGCGAAATTGCCAATGCCGCTTCAACGCGATTACGCACCCTGAGTTTTTCCATGATCACTGACATATGATGTTTGACTGTCTTTTCGCTCAGATCAAGTTTGTCAGCGATTTCCTTGTTGGTCAATCCGGCAGCGAGCAGCACAACGACATCTTTTTCCCGGCCAGTAAACCGCACAGACTGCCCATTATGCACAATGCCAGGATCGACTTCACCGCCCAACACACGCGCGGCGAGTTCCGGCGTGATGTAGCGCTTGCCGGACCGCACACAACGCAAGCAGCGATACATCTCTTCGCTGCCGGCACCCTTGATCATGTAGCCCATGGCCCCCATGTCGAGCGCCAGCTTCACATGGTCAAGCCGTTCTGATGCCGTAAAAAACACAATCTTGATTTTGGGGTGGACACGATTGACGGCCTTCATCGCCTCAAACCCGTTCCCGGGAATGTTGATGTCAACGAGCATCACTTCGGGCGAAGCGTTCTGCGCAACTGCCACGGCATCGCTCAGCGACTCACCGAGGGCGACCACTTCAAATTCGGTCGATTCGCCGATTGTCGCCTTTATGCCTTCACGCAGCATTGGGTGATCATCAATGATGGCTACGCGCAAACGATCAATCATCGCTGCCTCCGCGCCGGCAGTCGGTCAATTCCATCAAATACAGTCCCAAAGCCAACGTCCATTGAATGTTGGCCCCCAATTCATCAGCCCCTTACGCATAACTTTCACCTGACTCAAGTCAAATGCGACTTTAGACTCAAACAAAGTCTTAATTTTTAGTTAATTTCGAGCCTTTCGCCCCTAGGGGAAAGAGACAATTTGACCGATGTTGACTGCGGGGGCCCAGCTTCACTTCGATCACGAAGCGCCTGTAGGGCGAGTGATTGAGTTGAAGAAACAAGAAGAATAATGGCGATTTTCAATCGCGCGCAAGCGCAATAGATCTGATTAACCCACTGAAAAAGTGGAAAAAAGATCGACAGGGATTGGCACTCGTTAAACTCAATACGGACAGAGCCCGGGGCGGCCGAGTCAAAACTGCTTGGCTTTCAAAAGCAGTCAACTTGAAACCGGAACTTCCCAGGGTTGCAAACAGCAGTTTGCAGCTATCGGCGGTTCTTTGCCCAACAGAGTTTTTTTGACGGAGTATACACCATGGTCACGATGATCCGCAGCGATTTAGATTTCATTCTCGCACAGATTCGCATTGCAGAGGCTGATGCCCGCGGCGAAGAGTTGCTTGGAACATACATTCCGAATTCCGAATTGCCTTGGGGCTTGCGCCGTGTTGATGGCTCCAACAACAATTTGAACCCAGGCCAAGGTGGCTTTGGTGCTGCTGATCAACCGTTTCCGAATTCAGCCAACGGCGCAACAGTCAACGAAGGCGATGACTTCATGGCTTTTGGCCCGCCGATCATTGATCAAGGCACAGGGTTGCCGCTTTCCATCCCTAACGTGAATGGCGGGACCACTGGCGTGCCACTGGGCTATATTCCAGGCCCTGGTGGAAACTGGCTTAACCAGAACGACTATGGTGTACATGCGGACAATAACAATCCCAATCCACGCGCCATCCAACCGGGCGACGTTGTTGATGCCGATCCACGCATCATCTCGAACCTCATTGCTGACCAGACATTGGGTAACCCGGCCGCTATCTATGCAGCCTTGAACTATCATGGCATTGGCGGTGCTGAAGCCCAAGCGATTGTTCTGGAAATTCAGGCTCTCCGCGCCAGCATCGCTTCGCTCCCCGCCGCAATCACGGCAGCAGGCGTTGCAGTAACAAACGCAACCAACGCATTGGACGCAACCACAGGCCCGCTCAGTACAGCGCAAGCTGATTATGATGCTGCCGATAACACAGTTGCCGCTCTCAATGCGGCCATTTCTGCTGGTGCAGGACTTGCCTCTGCGGCAACCTCAGCCGAAACCGGCATGAACACGCTATTTGTATCGCTTGGCCTCGACGTTCTTTTGGAAGACGGCATCGTTGATGCAGATGATATCAGTGCATACAATGGAGCCGTTGCTGCGGCACAAGCCTATGTCACTGCCGCCAACGCAGTGCGCGATGCGCTTCTCAGCGCACAGGTTCCCAACGATCTCGACCCGCTCACAAATGTTGACGTTTTGGCCGCCGTTGCGCGCGCCGACAACGCAGCTTCAGTGCTCAGCGCCCTGCAAGGCCCCGCCGCCGACATGGTCGACGGTTCGTCGATTACGCCAGCGATGTCAGCGGCTGTTGCAGCCGCCCGCGCACTCGCCACTTCAAATGACACAGAGGCTGCAACAGCCGTTGCCAATCTTGCCGATGCTGATTCACTGGGTGCAGCGGTAACCGCTTTGACGCCCCAGCAAGAAGCACTCGATGCAGCTCAAGAAGCATTTGATGTTGCATTTGCAGTCCTGAACAACCCGCTTGGCGGCACCCACCCGGTGACCGGTGAACCGCTTGACGGCGCTATCGCACTTGAAGACCAGGCTGAAGCTGATCTCGTTGCAGCCAATGCCGGTCTCGCCGACATTCTCGCCAACCCGGATCATCCCATCGACATTACGTCCGATGGTTCGATTGCAATTCTGAACCTGGCGCCCGACGTCGGTCTGTCAGCCCCGTTCAACGGCTGGATGACGCTGTTTGGCCAGTTCTTCGACCACGGCCTTGACCTTCTCGGCAAAGGCGGAGAAGGCACTGTCTATATTCCGCTGCAGCCAGACGATCCGCTTTATGTCGCAGGTTCCAGCACCAACTTCATGGCCGTCACCCGCGCCACGCTTGATGAGAATGGCGTTCCTGTCAACAAGGTGACCCCATTTGTTGACCAGAACCAGACTTATACATCCAACGCATCTGCGCAGGTTTTCCACCGCGAGTATGAAATTCGCGATGATGGCAAGCCATATGCCACGGGTCGCCTGCTCAACGGCGTGGATGGCGGTCTTGCCACATGGGCTGACATGAAGCAGCAAGCCCTGGAAAAGCTCGGCATCGAACTCAACGATTTCGACATTCACCGTATTCCGCAATTGCTCGTCGATGATTACGGCAATTTTGTTCCACACCCTGTGACTGGCTTTGCCCAGATTGTGGTCAGCAACGGACCTCCAGTTCTCACTCTATCCGGCACGCCGACCAGCCCTGTGCTCGCATCAGACGCTTTGGCAACCGGCCACGCCTTCCTCGACGATATCGCTCACAACGCGAATCCAGGCCAGTTCGACAACCTGCCAGGCCCTGGCGTCAACATGGTCAACGAAGTGGCAGATGGTGACACGACCATCAGCACTGTTCCGGGTGCGCAGCCAGCTGGTACCTACGATGATGAATTGCTCGACCGTCACTTCATCACGGGTGATGGCCGCGGCAATGAAAACATCGGTCTCACCGCTGTTCACCACGTCTTCCATTCTGAGCACAACCGCCAGATCGACCTGATCAAGGGCACGCTCATTGCGGATGGTGACGTGGCATTCTTGAACGAATGGCTTGCTGTACCGGTTACAGAAATTCCTGCGGACTTGAACGACCTTGTATGGAATGGCGAGCGCCTGTTCCAGGCCGCGAAGGTGCCGACCGAAATGCAGTATCAGCATCTCGTGTTCGAAGAATTTGCGCGCACCGTGCAGCCCATGGTCAACGTCTTCAATGACTATGACGCAACACTGAACGCCGCAATTGTCGGCGAGTTTGCCCACACGGTCTATCGCTTCGGCCACTCCATGCTGACCGAATCCGTTGATCGGTACACACCAACCTGGGATGCCATCGGCTCAAACGGCGTTGCCGCAGCTGATGCAACGCAAATTGGTCTCATCGAAGCCTTCCTCAACCCGGTTGAATTCAACGCTGGTGGCTTGAACGCTGAAGAAGCAGCCGGTGCCATCATCCGTGGCATGACGCGCCAGGTGGGCAACGAAATCGACGAGTTTGTCACCGATGCATTGCGCAACAACCTCGTTGGCCTGCCGCTCGATCTTGCTGCGATCAACATCGCACGCGGTCGTGAACTTCAGGTTCCAACATTGAACGAAGCCCGTGCCGAATTCTTCCGCGGCTCAGGCGATGCCCAGGTTCGCCCATACGATAGCTGGTACGACTTCATGCTCAATTTGAAGAACCCGATTTCGGTTGTGAACTTCATCGCCGCATACGGCACGCATGCATCGATCCTCGCTGAAACTACAGTTGCAGACAAGCGCGACGCAGCGATGAAGCTCGTATTCGGTGATTCAACGCTTACGGGCGATGATGCAACGGCATTTGATAATGACCGTCTCGACTTCATCAACGCACGCGATGCCTACGCTGGCGGCTCGCTCGGCGGTCTCAACAATGTTGACCTGTGGATCGGTGGGCTCGCCGAACGCACTTTGCCATTCGGCGGCATGCTCGGCACCACGTTCAACTTCGTATTCGAAGTGCAGCTCGAAGCCCTGCAGAACGGCGACCGCTTCTACTACCTGTCGCGTCTTGCCAACCTCAACCTCACGGCACAGCTTGAAAACAACAAGTTCGCCGAAATGATCGCCCGCAACAGCGACGCAGAGCATCTCTCTGGTAACGTGTTCAAGGCTGCAGACTTCTATCTTGAAGTCGATCAAACCAAGCAGTTCAATGCTGGACTTGGCAGTGCAGACCCAACAGGGACCGACGCTGACCAAAATGTTGCGATCAACGCAGTCAATGGCGACGCAAAGGTTATTCGTGTCGATCCATCGGGCGAATATGCCAACTATCTGTCCTTCATTGGTGGCGAACATGTCGTCATCGGTGGCACGGACCAGAATGACTTCATCAATGCTGAGCGTTCCGAAGGCGACAACACCCTTTGGGGTGACGCTGGCGACGACCGGATTGCTGGTGGCTACGGCAATGAAATGATCTTTGGTGGTGACGGCAACGACATCATCACTGATCCATTCGGCATCAACGAAATCCGCTCAAACGGTGGCGACGACGTGGTTGCTGTTGGCAGTGGCGTCAACCTGGTCATCACCGATACCGGCGATGACGTGGTCTTCGGTGGCAACGACGTGGACGAATTCCTGCTCGGCCAAGGCAATGACTTTGCCTTCGGTGGCGCTGGCGAAGAGTTCATTATCGGCGGCGAAGGCAATGACTGGATCGAATCCGGTACAGAAAACAGCCTGTTGCTCGGCGACAATGGCGACATCGTTCAGGGCCTGCCCGTCAAGATCGGCGTGTCCAATGCAGTTGGTGGCCACGACATTCTCGTTGGCGGCGGCGGCAACTCGGACTTTGACGCAGAAGCTGGCGACGACATCATGGTCGCAGGCTTCGGCACCGAACGCTTCTTTGGCGCACAAGGCTTCGACTGGGCTTCGTTCGAAAAAGATACGGCTGGCGTCACAGCAGACATGACGCTGCTACAGTTCGCACCACCCGCTGGCGCAGCTTCGCCAAACGCGATCCTTGATCGCTTTGCCACAACGGAAGGCCTTTCTGGCTCGGCACAGAGCGACATCCTGCGCGGTGACAGTCGCTTCCTTCGCGGCGATGGTGGCATCGCAGCCGAGGCTGACCTCGGTGCCAATCCCGCACTGAATGCGCTGACCAACATTGATCTGATTTCAGGCCTGAGAGCCTGGCTGCCAACAACCGTCACGACAACCTTCGACGGCGGCAACATCCTCCTGGGTGGTGCAGGAAGCGACGTGCTCATGGGCAACGGTGGCGACGACCTCTTGGGTGGCGATCACTCGCTGAACGTGCGGATCGAAGTTTCACCAAACGCTAACCAGGCTTGGACGGCCTTCTCCATCGAAAGCATCAGCGAAATCACCGAGCGCATGATCTCGGGCGAAATCAAGGTGGATCAGTTACGTGTCGTACGAGAAATCGTCGATGGCAATCAGGCAACTGATGTCGATACCGCTGAGTTCTCAGGATTGCGCTCGCAGTATGAGATTGAAGGCGTTAACGGCACAGCAAGCGACGTCGATGGCGATGGTTTCATCTCCGTTCGTCATCGTTCATTGAATGCTGATGGCACTGAAAACATCGGCCAGAACGGCGCTGATGGCCTCGACAAGATGAAGGGTGTTGAGCGCTTGCGCTTCAACGACCAGACAATCGAGATCGTTGATACAGTCAACACCATCGCAGAGGGTCGTCCGATCCTCGTTGATGCAAACAATGTCGCGTTGACCACATTGCCAACAGTTGGCCAGGTGATCCGCGCAGATCTCAGCGCAATCGTCGACGCCGACAACACAACGGCTGGAAATCGAATTGTAGATGGTATCGGTCTTGGTGCTGATGGTGCCTCGACCCGTCCGTTCACGATCACGTGGCAGGCTGAAGAGGTGCCAGGTTCTGGCATCTTCACGACCTTGGAAGCCTTCCAGGTCGACACACTGCTGCCACTGACTGGCCCAACCTTGACGATCACTGATGCCCTTGCTGGACTTAACATCCGCGCCCTGGTGCAGTTCGTCGACAGCGCAGGCGTGATCGAAGTGGTCACTTCACTGCCAACAGGCGGTACTGGCGGCGGTGGCGAGATCCCCGATGCAACCATCGTACCTGCGCTAGGCGGCGCTAACGGCATTCTCGAAGACGCCGTTGGATTCACCATTCAGCAAGCCGATCTGTTGGCAGCATTCGCTAACCCCACCGGACTTACGGTAGTCTCCGTAACGACGCGGACCGTGCGTGATCCCGCCGATCCAAATGGTCTGGAAGTCCCCGCAGGCGTGGTCACAACCAATCAGAACGGTTCGTTTACGTTCACACCGCTCGCTAACTACAACGGCGACGTCATCTTCGAATTCGTCGTAAGCAACGGCGTAACGACAAACGTTGCCGAAGCGTCACTGATCGTCCAGCCTGTCGACGACATTCCGGTGGACCCCGTTGCTGCACTGGGCACAGTGTCAGCAGGTATTGGCGCCGTTCCGGTGAACTTCACCTTGGCAGACCTCTTCGGCAACACACCAGTTGATAATTCTGGACGTCCGATTGATGTTGACGGTGAACGTTTGACGGTTGTCGATCCAACCGCCGTCACATCGCCAAACGCTACCGTTGCCTTTGATGGTGTAGACACCTTCACATGGACGCCAGATCCGGGCGCAGTGTTTGCAGAAACTGCCAACATCGTGCTGAACTTCGAAATCACCGATGGCAACAGCATCGTTGCAGCAACAGCAACCATCGATCCGGTCAATGATGCCGCAACCGGTTCGGTCAACATCAACGATCTAACACCAACTGCTGGTATCCAGCTGTCGGCCTCGTCGTTGCTCGCTGATGTAAACGGGCTGGGCACTGTATCCTACGCTTGGGAAGCTTCCAGCGATGGTGGTTCAACCTGGAACAATGTCGGTGCAGGCCTGACCTTCACGCCTGGTGCAGCAGAAGTTGGCCAGAGCTTGCGTGTAGTTGCAAGCTTCACTGACCAGGGTGGCACGCCGGAAACAGTGGCTTCAGTGGAGACGGAGGCAGTTGCTGCAAACAACGTTGCAACGGGTGCGGTTACCTTGAGCGACTTGACGCCAACCGAAGGGCAGCCACTTTCGCTCACGGCGAACCTCGACGATCTTGATGGCCTTGGCCCATTCACATTCCAGTGGCAGTCATCGTCGGACAATGGTGTAACGTGGGTCAACGTACCAGTGACAAACGTGACTGGAACGAGCCAGACCTTCACGCCTGCACAAACAGAAGTCGGTGAACTCCTGCGTGCTGCAGTTTCCTTCGTGGATGGCAATGGAACGCCTGAAACAGTGTTCTCAGCAGCAACAACGCGCATCACCGGCGATCTGATTGTCAACGGTGGCGGCGCCCTCGTCGGCAACGCCGGTGACGATAATCTCACTGGCAACAACGGTGGACAAAACCTCACCGGCAATGCTGGCGACGACTTCCTTGATGGCGCTGGTGGCAACGACACGGCGGTGTTTGCTGCCAACATGAGTGGTACGACGTTCGGCTTCAATGGTGCCGGACAGCTCCAGGTAACCAGTGCGCAAGGTATCGACACTCTGAGCAATATCGAAAATATCAGCTTGGGCGGCACCAACTACACTCTCACGATTGGTAACGACACCAACAACGCACTTGCAGGTAATTCAAGCATTCTCCCTGCCTTGCGCAATGATGCCATCTTCGGTCAGGGTGGTGATGACACGATTACATACGGCGTAACAAACTTCCTGGGGGCATTGATATCAGGTCGTGACTTCGTCGACGGTGGTACCAATGGCGCAACTGGTGATCGCTTCATCCTGCAAGGCGTTGCTGCGGCAGAAACCTTCCGCATCTACTCCAACCTTGATGGAAGTGCGGCAGCTGCAGGTCTCACTGGCCTCAACACCAACACGGAAATCGTCATCACCCGGCAAGTGGGTGGTGGTGCAGCCGTAGTGGTTGCCGAACTCGACAACATCGAGGAAATCACCCTCAACACAACCGGGATCACGGCAGGCAATTTCAACAACCAGGTCGTTGGTGCTGACACAGTCCAGATCATCGGCAACTTTGCTGGTACAAGCCTGTTGCCAAACACGATCACGGTTGAAACCGGTACGGCAAATGACACAATCGATCTCAGTCAGATGCAGTCAAACCATGTTGTTGTCAGCAATGCTGGTGGTTCTGATCGATTGATCTCAGGCAACGCGCAAGCCGAGTTCCTGAACGGCAGCGGCAACTGGGTTGACTTTGCCTCTTCGACATCCGGCGTCACGGTTAATCTGACGAATGGTGGAAACATCGGCCATACCAGCCTCGCTGGAGTACAAAACGTGGCTGGTTCAACTCATGCAGATGAAATCTCCGGTGATAGCGCCAGAAATTCGCTGCAAGGAGCCGCAGGCGACGACCAGATTGATGGCGAGGATGGTGTCGATATCATCAGCGGCGGTCTGGGGTCTGATGATTTGGACGGCGGCACTGGTAATGATTATCTTCACTATTACCACTCGACGAATGGTGTGAGGGTAAACCTTGCAACCGGAGCAATGTCAGGTGGTGATGCGGAAGGCGACACCATTGCATCGTTCGAACATGTCCTGGGATCGAATACCGGTGACGACATCATTGTCGGTGACGGCCAGGCCAACAGCTTGTTTGGCTACGGCGGAAACGACCAGATCCTTGGCGGCGACGGCAACGATGTGCAGGATGGCGGAGTTGGCAACGATCTTCTCATCGGCGGAAATGGCAGCGACCGGGTGAATGGCGGCGTTGGCGACGATTGGTTTGTGACAACAGCCCTCGACGGTAACGACACCTATACCGGCGATGTCGGCACAGATACTCTTGACATGTCTGCGATCGTGACGAACATCACGGCCAACCTCTCTACTGGCACTGCTAACAGCATTGGTAGTTCCGACAGGTTTACAGGCATCGAGAACATCGTGACGGGTTCTGGTGCAGACCGCATTACTGCTTCAGGTGCTGTGAACGAAATCGATGGTGGCGCCGGCAACGACGTCTTCATCTTCCGCTCCGCCGCCGACGCCAATGGCGATACGATCACCAGCTTCGCACCTGGTGACAAGATCGACCTGAAGGGCTTCATGACTGGCACGGTTCAAGTGGTGCAACTCGAAAATGGCCAGCCGTCGGTCGGACAAGTTGCAATTTCTTACGCATTTGACCAGGATGGTGCGGAATACACGATCCTGACAGGTAACGCCCAAGGCGGCAGCGATGTAGACTTTACAATCAACATCAAGGGCCACCAAAACCTGGCAGGCAGTGATTTCAACTGATACAATAACCAGGATCAGCCTTGAGTAACTCCCAAGGCTGATCCTGCACAAAGTTTGAAAGAACCAGTTACAATGGTAAATGTTTTCAGATCAGCTTCAGGTAGCCTTTTCGTACTCGGCTTGGACGAAATGGAAAATCGTCTCGCTGCGCCAACAGCGGTAGTGAATCTCACGGACAATTATCGCAACGCCTTAAATTACACCACCAGTACCGATCATTCCCAAGACTGGATTGAACTTGATCTCGGTGGCAATTTTGTAATCACATCTGTCAACTTGCAAAGCCACGTCGACCAGGATCTGAATGGTGCGATCGTCACATTCTTCGATGCTCTTGGGGACGAGATTTATGCGTTCGAGCCGATCACCGGCGCTCTGCAAGGGCAATCGCTTGAACTGATACCGCCATTTGCGTTTAATGCTCATAGCGTGCGCATTGACGGCGCTCAGACCCACGGTCTGGAATTGGCCGGGATCGATGTGTTTGGTGCTGGCGCCCCCGACGTGGCTGACGGTGAAAATCTGACAAACAATGAGTTTGCCGAACTGCAAGCCCAGGTTTCTGACATAGTGGCGGACTTCTTGGCTGGATCTGATGAGTACACGTTGGGAAACGAGCCCCTGCCTGGCGACCGAATTGGCAGTGATCATTTTGTTTTCAGTGTTTCAAACAACTTCGACGTGATTGAGGATTTCCAGCCAGGTGACAAGATAATTGTCAGCAGCTTCACTGGTTCAGTGCAGTTGGTCAACGGCCGTGCTGGAGAAGGTGAAATTGGTTACAGCTTCGAACAACTCGACGGCGAGGAGTTTACTATACTTCGTGGCAACCTTGACTCCGACGAAAATGAGGAGTTCACTGTACTGATTAGGGGGCACCACGATTTGACCGGTTCTAATATCGGCTAGTGTTGCACAATCTGCGGGAACGGCGAGAGCCGTTCTGCACATCGAACGGGGGGCCACCGTTCAACCTCTGTAGGGACAACAAAAATGCAGCCCAAAGATAGACACGCCAAAATCAGGCAGCGTATTTCTGAAAGCTTGATGCGCGGCTTCCGTGGTTTGTTTGTGTACCTGTTCTCGATTTCAGGTCTCATAAACTTGCTTGCCCTCACTGGCTCATTTTACATGATGCAGGTCTATGACCGAGCCATTCCATCGCAAAACGTTCCAACCCTGATGGCCCTGTCCGCATTGGCAATCGGATTGTATCTGTTTCAAGGCGTATTCGAAACACTGCGATCGCAGGTTCTGATCCGTATTGGTGCAAAGCTCGATAAGAAACTTGCTCCTCTGGCTCACAAAGTTGCAATTGATATGCCGCGTTTTGGCTTTTCTCCATCTGAAGCGCTGGACCGTGGACGTGATGTTGATACAATTCGCACATTTCTTGGCAGTCAGGGCCCGATAGCCCTCTTCGATTTGCCCTGGATTCCGCTGTACCTGATATTCGTTTACATGCTCCATCCCTACCTTGGAGCCATGGTGATCGCTGGTGCTACCATTTTGGCATGTATCGCCATTCTTACTGAGCTTATTATCCGCAAGACAGCGCGCGCCAGCATACAAGCCAATCATGAGCGCAACTCGATTGCCGATGCCAACGCCCGCAATGGCGAGGTCATGAAGGCCATGGGCTATACTTCGCGCGCAGTGGAACGCTTCGCCGAAGCAAATGACGAGCACTTGGCATTGCAAACCAAGTCGAGCGACATTGCGGGCACATTGGGTGCCGTGTCGCGTGTTTTGCGCATGGTACTCCAATCAGCTGCACTTGGACTTGGCGCCTACCTGACCATCAAGGGACAAATGTCAGGTGGTGCCATCATTGCAGCCTCGATCACATCATCGCGCGCTCTGGCACCAGTTGACCTCGCAATCGGCAATTGGAAAAACCTCGTTCAAGCCCGTGCCGCTTGGACCCGCCTTAAAGAAACAATGGTGGGCCTTGAGGCCAGCACGACTCCGATCACGCTGCCTCCTGCAAACAAAACGCTCAAGGTTGAAAAACTGACGGTAGCCGCTCCAGCCTCAGGTCGCGTATTGCTGGCTGACGTAAGTTTTGAGCTAAAGGCAGGCGATGGCCTCGGCATCATTGGCCCATCCGGCGGTGGCAAGACATCGCTCGCCCGCGCACTTACTGGCATTTGGCCGAGCTTGCGTGGTGGTGTGCGTATCGATGACGCAGAACTGGATCAGTGGCCTGAGCATCTGGTCAGCAGTGTCATCGGATATCTGCCGCAAGACGTCTCGCTGATGGAAGGCACGATTGCGGAAAACATCGCAAGACTTGATCCTGAAGCCAACTCTGACGAAGTCATCGCGGCAGCGCGTCTGGCTGGTATTCATGAAATGATTGTTCGGATGTCTGAAGGCTATCAGACACAGGTTGGCTCGCAGGGAGCGGTATTGTCAGCAGGACAGCGCCAGCGCATTGGCTTGGCCCGCGCGCTATACGGCAATCCATTTGTAGTCGTCCTCGACGAGCCAAACTCAAACCTCGACAGTGATGGCGAAAAGGCACTGACGGAAGCCATCAGTTCTGTCAGGAAGCGTGGCGGCATCGTCATAGTTGTTGCACATCGTCCAAGTGCCTTGGCAGCGCTCGATTTGTTGGCCGTAGTCCAGCAAGGCAAACTGATTGCCTTTGGCCCCAAGGAAGAAATCCTTGGCGGCAAGCCTGGCAATGATGTTCCGCAAGTGCGACCCAAACAGACTGAACTCAAGCCAGTCGTCGCGCAAGGCGGCTTATCGCTGGGAGGTGTATGATGAACTTCATCGACGTCAAATCCACGCGGGAAAAACAGGGTAACTCCACGCGCCTGGACCGGAGCCGATTCGAATCCGATTTCGGATTGGGATCAGGTGGAACGCCGCTCTACGCTGGGATGTCCATCGCGGCACTGATCCTTTATCTGGAAAGTGTATCAGGTGCATGGGCTGATGAGAGTGGCCGCGAAAGGCCGCGCTCACAAAGTGGTAGCGAGCAGGAAAACCAGGGTCGCGGAGATACGGGATTGGACGCCGCTGGTCCGCGTCGTAACCAGCGGCCAGACCGGGATTCCGACCAGGCCGAAGAAGTAGCTTCAGAAGAAATATCAGGGCCAACAGCACGCCGTGGCTACGCCTTGGCGAGCGAGGCGTCCTCAATGGCGCTGAGCGATATCGCTCAGCCATCGGCGTTCCAACCGAGCAATCCGGTCTCATTCTCCGTGTTTCCGACGAATGATAATGCAACTGGTACCTCAGAGATCGAGACGCCACGCAGTAAAAGTGCTGGCCGCGCTGCAAACGCTGGATCACAAGGTGCCGTGGCTGGAGAGGCTGACGAAGAAAACGACAGGAACCAGAACCGTCCAACTGTAACTGGACCGCTGCGTCTGCAAGCGCAGTTCATGAACGCCGCCGTGCTGATTGCGCTGACCGATCTCGTCCGCAATGCACAAGATGCAGATGGTGACAGACTTGGCGTACGCAATCTCACAGTATCATCGGGCGAAATCCAGATCACTCCAGCTGGCTACAGGTTCATTGCTGACGAGCCAGGCCAGGTCACCGTCCGCTATGAAATCACCGACGGCGTATACTCTGTGCTGCAGACCGCAGTGTTTGATGTCGCTGAATTTGAAAAGAAGTCTGGCACAGATGGTGACAATAGGATCACCGGAACTTCTCATCGCGACGAGATTGAAGGCAAAGCGGGTAATGATCGGCTGGATGGTAACGGAGACAATGACAAGCTGATAGGTGGTGCTGGCAACGATGACCTGAGGGGTGGCAGCGGCGACGACATCCTCGAAGGCGGCGACGGCAACGACGCACTCTATGGTGGTGATGGCAATGATCGGTTGTTTGGCGGCGCAGGCGATGACATTCTTGATGGCGGCCGAGGTGATGATTATCTCGATGGTGGCACTGGCATCAACACGGCGTCATTCACTACGGCCCCCAGGCATGTAACTGTTGATCTGGCCACAAACACAGCGACGGGCCAAGATATCGGCACTGACACGTTCGTTAATATACAGAATTTTATTACCGGCTCAGCAGACGACATATTCAAGGCGACTGAAAGACCAGGCACCACGCAACCGGTCAACAACCACTTCGATGGCCGTGGCGGCAGTGACGCCCTATCGTATCAGGGCACCACGACAAGTGTGGAGATAAATCTGGCCAGCAAAACGGCAACTGGTTTTTCCAACGGCACAGACAGTTTCGCAAATGTGGAAAACTTCACGACAGGATCTGCAAACGATACAATCGAAGCGACTGAAGCCCCAAGCACAACTGAAGCCCCGGTCGACAATACATTCAATGGCGGCGCTGGCCAAGACACACTCTCCTATGCCGATGCAACAGAATCCATAACCGTCGATCTCAGCGCTGGAACTGCTACAGGCGAAGAAATCGGCACCGACAGTTTCGAAGAGATTGAAGAGTTTATTTTGGGTAGTGGTGACGACACGATCATTGTCGATACACTTACTTCCGAAGAAGCCCCTACCCCAAGTGTTTTGCAGCAAGCACTCGAGATCATCCGTGAGGCAACAAATTCGATCGAAAGTAGCGGGCACGACGTCCTTGTTGAAAGCTTCGAAGGCAATGCTGGCGTTGACACGATTGACTATAGCGCCAGTGATGAAGGCATTACGGTCGAACTTGCCGACGGCATAGTGCATGGCGAAGACATTGGCATTGACCTCGTAACCGGGTTTGAAACCTTTGTGGGTGGTGCAGGCAACGACACGTTCGAAGCAACTGAAACGGTCGTCGAAGATGTTGCCCCAGTCGACAACACCTTCATCGGTGGCGCTGGCGATGATACGCTGTCCTACGCAGCAGCAACCGATGATGTAACCATCGATCTGAATGCAGGTATTGCTATTGGCGAAGAAGTCGGCGCCGACAGTTTTGAATCAATCGAAACCTTTGTGGGCGGTGCAGGCAACGACACGTTCGAAGCAACTGAAACGGTGGTCGAAGATGTTGCCCCGGTCGACAACACCTTCATCGGTGGCGCTGGCGAAGACACACTCTCCTATGCCGACGCAACCGAATCCGTAACCATCGATCTTGGCGCTGGAACTGCTACAGGCGAAGAAATCGGCACCGACAGTTTCGAAGAGATTGAAGAGTTTATTTTGGGTAGTGGTGACGACACGATCATTGTCGATACACTTACTTCCGAAGAAGCCCCTACCCCAAGTGTCTTGCAGCAAGCACTCGAGATCATCCGTGAGGCAACAAATTCGATCGAAAGTAACGGGCACGACGTCCTTGTTGAAAGCTTCGAAGGCAATGCTGGCGTTGACACGATTGACTATAGCGCCAGTGATGAAGGAATTACGGTCGAACTTGCCGACGGCATAGTGCACGGCGAAGACATTGGCATTGACCTCGTAACCGAATTTGAAACCTTTGTGGGCGGTGCGGGCAACGACACGTTCGAAGCAACTGAAACGGTCGTCGAAGATGTTGCCCCAGTCGACAACACTTTCATCGGTGGCGCTGGCGATGATACGCTGTCCTACGCAGCAGCAACCGATGATGTAACCATCGATCTGAATGCCGGTATTGCTATTGGCGAAGAAGTCGGCGTCGACAGTTTTGAATCAATCGAAACCTTTGTGGGCGGTGCAGGTAACGACACGTTCGAAGCAACGGAGGCTGTCGTCGAAGATGCAAGCCCGGTCGACAACACCTTCATCGGTGGCGCTGGCGATGATACGCTGTCCTACGCAGCAGCAACCGATGATGTTACTATCGATCTGAATGCCGGTATTGCTATTGGCGAAGAAATCGGCGTCGACAGCTTTGAATCAATCGAAACCTTTGTGGGCGGTGCGGGCAACGACACGTTCGAAGCAACTGAAACGGTCGACGAAGATGCAAGCCCAGTCGACAACACCTTCATCGGTGGTGCAGGCGATGATACGCTGTCCTACGCAGCAGCAACCGATGATGTTACTATCGATCTGAATGCCGGTATTGCTATTGGCGAAGAAGTCGGCGTCGACAGTTTTGAATCAATCGAAACTTTTTTGGGCGGTGCAGGTAACGACACGTTCGAAGCAACGGAGGCTGTCGTCGAAGATGCAAGCCCAGTCGACAACACTTTCATCGGTGGCGCTGGCGAAGACACACTCTCCTATGCCGATGCAACCGAATCCGTAACCGTCGATCTTGGCGCTGGAACTGCAACGGGTGAAGAAATCGGCACCGACAGCTTTGTAGCGGTTGAAACCTTTGTGGGCGGTGCAGGCAACGACACGTTCGAAGCAACGGAGGCTGTTGTCGAAGATGCAAGCCCGGTCGACAATACCTTTATCGGTGGCGCTGGCGATGATACGCTGTCCTACGCAGCAGCAACCGATGATGTTACTATCGATCTGAATGCTGGTATTGCTATTGGCGAAGAAGTCGGCGTTGACAGTTTTGAATCAATCGAAACCTTTGTGGGTGGTGCAGGCAACGACACGTTCGAAGCAACGGAGGCTGTCGTCGAAGATGCAGCCCCAGTCGACAATACCTTCATCGGCGGCACAGGGAATGACACACTTTCATATGCGGGCACAGAATCCCAATTATTGATCAACTGCTTCATTGGCCAGGTTTATGGCGATCAAACTGGCACCGATATCTTTGAGTCCTTTGAAAATATCGTTGCCGGCGACTCCGACGATACAATCATCTTCGGCGTGGGCACCGTCTCGCTTGATGGCGGGAACGGCTCCGATACCTTCATCTTCATGACTGAAGATGCTACGATGGAGCAAAACACGAGCAGCAGCGGCGGAACTGAAATTCGAAACTTTGAAGTGGGCGATGTCGTGCGCCTCGACAGGTTTGACATCTTCAGTCGAGCCCTCGAAAAGATTGAGGATGCTTTCGAAGACTATCTCGACGACATTCACATGGACAAGAACGACCTCGCTGACAGTGACGTCCCGATCCGCATCAGGTCGGAGCTCATGGACGATCTGTGGAAGACCTTCATTGACGCCGACCTCGATCGTGACTCTATCTTTGAATACACGATCACACTTGATGGCCAGCACGACCTGATCATCACCCAGACACAAACCAGCCAGAGCACAACAGGCCATGCGTAAAAAATCAAAATCATATTCCAGTGATGAACTTGATCTTGAACTGGGTCGGGATTTCGGTCTCAAGTCACGTGTGTTCGTCGGTGTATTGACTGCAGCTGGGCTGGTTTTTGCAGTTGCCGGTTGGGCCGCGAATGCAGAACTGTCAGGTGCTGTCCTCGCCTCTGGTCAAATCAAGGTCGACAAGGATCTCCGCACAGTCCAGCATCTTGATGGCGGCATCATTCGTGAAATCACGGTGCGCAAGGGCGACGTGATCAGCGAAAACCAGATCCTGTTCAAGCTTGATGATACACAAGCCAAGGCTGAACTCGAAATTATCCGCAGCCAAATGACCGAGCTCCTCGCCAAGCATGCCCGTCTTGCTGCTGAAGCGTCCGAAAGTGAATTGATGGACAAGGCCGCAGACAAGTTGGGCCTCGGTGTCAACAATTCCGAAGCGATGGCTGGTGAAGTCAAGCTTTTCAAAAGCAATCGCAAGGCGCGCGCCAACCAGGCAAAGCAAATTGAGCTTTCCATGGAGCAGATTGACCAGGAAGTGTTTGGCTATCAGTCTCAAATCAAGGCAAACCGTGGCGAACTGAAACTCGTGGAAGCCGAGTTCGCAAAAGTGAACACGCTCTTCAAACAGAAGCTGGTTGATGGATCTCGCGTCTATGCCGCAGGCCGCGAAGTGACGCGCTTGAAAGGCGAAGAAGGTAATCTTGATGCGAATATCCTGAAAGCCGAGTCACGTCGCAACGAGCTCAAAGTGAATTTGCTGCAGGTTAACGAAACAGCCCGCAATGAAGCCCAAAAGCAATTATCCGAAATCGAACCGCGGATCTCGGAGTTGGAGCAGCGCCATGGCGCATTGACGGAGCGCATGTCCCGCATGGAAATTCGCGCCCCACTTGGCGGCACTGTGAATGAATTGTCGGTCAACACGATCGGTGGCGTGATCACGCCAGCCCAGAAATTGCTCACCATCGTTCCGGAAAACTCCAAGCTCCAGATTGAAGTCAGGCTCATGCCCGGCGACATCGACCAGATTTATGTTGGTCAAAATGCAAAGCTCCGCTTCACGGCCTTCACAGCGCGTGAGACCCCGGAACTTGCTGGCAAGATTGTCTTTATTTCTCCGGCCACAACCACAGACGAAGCCTCGGGTCAGTCTTACTATGTTGGCCAACTGGAACTTGCCCCAGGCGAAGATACCAAGCTGAATGGCAAAAAACTTTTGCCTGGCATGCCAGTGGAAGCGCAAGTCCAGACCGAGAGCCGCACTGCACTTTCCTACCTTGCCAAGCCGATGGTCGATCAGTTCGAGCGCGCTTTCCGCGAGCAGTAAAAGCCAAAATCCTGTTGGCAAACCACGGCTAAACTTCTAGACCGCACCTTGTGTTGACATTGACAAGGAGTGGCGATGAAGAAGATTTTCAAAAACGCCAACGATGCGCTGGAAGGTTTGCTGTTTGACGGCATGTTGATTGCTGCAGGTGGCTTTGGCCTCTGTGGCATTCCGGAATTGCTGATTGCCGAAATCAAGTCGCGCGGCACCAAGAACCTCACAATTGCCTCCAACAATGCAGGCGTTGATGGCTTTGGTCTCGGCCAGCTTTTGGAAAACCGCCAGGTCAAAAAAATGATCTCGTCCTATGTCGGCGAGAATGCTGAATTCATGCGGCAGTTTCTGGCCAAGGAACTCGAAGTCGAATTCAATCCGCAAGGCACACTGGCAGAGCGCATGCGCGCTGGCGGCGCTGGCATTCCAGGCTTCTACACCAAGACAGGCTATGGCACCGTCATCGCTGACGGCAAGGAAGTGAAAGAATTCGACGGCCAGATGTTTGTGCTGGAGCGTGGTTTCGTCGCCGACCTCTCCATCGTCAAAGCCTGGAAGGCCGATCCGTCAGGCAATCTCGTCTTCCGCAAAACAGCCCGCAACTTCAATCCGCCAGCCGCAACATGTGGCAAGGTTTGCGTCGCAGAGGTCGAAGAGATTGTGCCACTCGGCTCCCTCGATCCAGACACGATCCACACACCCGGCATCTACGTGCATCGTCTTATTCAGGGCCAACACGAAAAACGCATCGAACAACGCACTACGAGAAAAAGGGCTGCATAGTGCAGATTGATGACCGCTTGGGTGTTTTTGCCGATGTTGTCACAGCATCGCCTGAACACGCCACCACCTTGAGGGCCGTGCGCGCACTGGTAGACGAGCTTCACCCCACCGCCTTTGAAGTAGCAAGCAGAAAAGAACTGAGTGTCTGGTGGGGTTGGGGCGAAGGCAAGATGAAGCACGGCTATGCCTATGCCATGCCACACAAATCATACGTGAACCTGGGATTTTTTCAGGGTACCAGCCCGCCAGATCCTGAACAACTTCTGGAAGGCACGGGCAAAAACCTGCGTCATGTAAAACTTCACACTACAGCGGAAGTGGCGAGACCCTCAATTCGCAAATTACTCATCGCAGCACGTGACGAACGTAAAGCTGCAATCGGACTCTGACATGACGGAGAAAAACTATGTGGGATCGTAACCAGATGGCCGCGCGCGCGGCAAAAGAACTGCAAGATGGCTGGTATGTCAATCTCGGCATTGGCATACCAACACTTGTTTCGAACTACATTCCAAAAGGCGTGGAAGTCACGCTGCAATCTGAAAACGGCATGCTCGGCATGGGCCCCTTCCCTTTCGAAGGTGAAGAGGATGCTGACCTGATCAATGCCGGAAAGCAGACTGTTACAGAACTTCCGCAAACCGCTTTCTTCGATTCATCACAGTCCTTCGCCATGATCCGTGGTGGCAAGATCAACATGGCCATTCTCGGTGCCATGGAAGTCTCCGAACAAGGCGACCTCGCAAACTGGATGATCCCCGGCAAGCTCGTCAAAGGCATGGGTGGTGCGATGGATCTTGTGGCAGGTGTCAAGCGCGTGGTTGTCGTAATGGATCACACCAACAAGGCAGGCGAAAGCAAGGTGCTGAAAGCCTGCACGCTGCCTCTCACCGGAAAGGCTGTCGTCAATCGCATCATCAGCAATCTGGGAGTGCTTGATGTGGTGAAAGGCGGCTTGAAAATCGTCGAACTCGCCGATGGTGTCACCGAAGCCGAATTGCGTGCCGCCACCGAGGCGACAATCATCGGCTGATCAAGGCGCAAGTGCTTCGATAACAGCCTTGGCTTCCCTGCGCACATCAGGAATGGTTGCGCGCAAGATTGCATTGCGATCAAACTCATTCGGCTGATCTGCAAGTGTCTGACGCAATGCCTTGCCAAAGGTCATGCGCAATTCAGTACCAATATTGAATTTCTTGACGCGGGTTTCACGCGCCAGCCTTTGCCTGACATCAACTGGAATACCACTACCACCATGCAGCACCAGTGGCAGTCGCGTGACAGCCTCAATCGCCAGCAACGCATCAAAATTTATGCCAGAAGTTTTCTCGGTATTGAGATGCACATTGCCAACCGAAATGGCGAGCGCATCTGCACCCGATTCCCGATCAAAAGCCCGCGCCTCCTCGGGCGATGTCATCGCAGAAGGCCTGCCATCGGTATAGCCAACAACGCCAACTTCACCTTCAACCGAAACGCCAGCTGGCCTTGCCAGATCAACCACGCGCCGCGTCAGCGCAATGTTTTCGGCAATGGGCAATTTCGATCCATCAATCATCACGGATGTAAAACCATTGTCTATGCCGGCAGCACATTCTTCAATGGTGTAAGCATGATCAACATGCGCAACCACGGGAACCCGCGCCTGTTCCATCAGTACACGGAACATTTTTCCCATGACTGACACTGGCGTGTGCGCGCGGCATCCGGGCCCTGCTTGCAAAATGACAGGCAACCCTGCTTCATCCGCAGCTTCGACATAGGCGCGCGCATCTTCCCAGCCCAGCACCACAAGGCCAGCAACGGCAGAGCGTGTCTCAACTGCATGCGCCAGAACCTGTTTGAGTGTTGCAACTGTCATTTGAACTTGGCAATCATGTCCTTGATGCCGGGAATGGTCTCAACCTGATAGGCATGGGTTGGCTGGAAAAACTGCACCAGTGGCCGCTGCGAAAGCCCGCCAAGAATGGTAAAATAATACATCTCGTATCCCGGTGCGGCCACACAAGGATGATAGCCCGTTTCGAGAATGATTGTGGAGCCATCAACGATGTGATGCGCCTCGCCAATCTTTCCATCCTCGCGTTGAATGAGCTGCATTCCAAATCCATGATTGGGCTTGAAGCGGAAATTATAGGTCTCATCATGCCGCGTTTCGAGCGGCAGGCGATCCGTGTCATGCTTGTGCGGCGGAAAGCCCGACCAGCCCCCAGCGCCAACCGTAAACAATTCCGACACCAGCAAACGCCCCACGCGGTCGCGATATTTCGCACCCAGAATATGCTTGATTTTGCGATGCGTCTTGGTGTCATCAGAGCCATATTGCACCTTGTCGATATCGTCGGCGCGAACGTCGAATGGCTCCAGCACCTGATCGAACTTTGCACCAGCAATGAACACTTCCGCGTCATCGCTGACGCAAATGAAACTCACCTTCGCTGAGGACGGCACATAGCAGCCTTCCGGCTCACCACCCCAGACGTCACCAACGCGATGCCCGAGCGACTTGAATGACACACCCTCAATTTCAACATCAACAGAACCAGTCGCAGGCACAATTGAAGTCTCGTACCCGGGCACCTGATAAGTAAAGCTCTGCCCGCGCTTCAACTTTACAATGTTGAAATAATTGAGCGGCACGTGCTCGTGTTCAACATCAATGATCGGTTTGTTGTGATTGTCAAACGGCGCGATATGCATGTAAGTTTTCTGCAATGAATTGGTTGAGTTCGATTTCGGTTGGCATCGCGGGCGCACAGCCCACACGCGTGACCACGATGGCTGCAGACGCACTGCCGCGCTTTACTGCGTCGTTCACATCACGCCCCTTGGCAAGCGATGACATGAAGGCAGCCATGAAACTGTCTCCGGCACCCGTTGGTTTCATCGGCGTCACAGGGAATATGTTACTCTTGGTTTTGGTGCCGTTGGCAAAAGTGATCGCGCCATGCTCGCCCATTTTATAGATGACGATCTTGGCTGTGCTGCTGCTCAACGACTCTGCAAATAATAAGCCATCATTACCCGCCAACACAGCAAACTCCTCGTCATTGCCAATCACGATATCTGCGCGCGTCGCCGCATCACGCAGCACTTCGCGCGCATCTTCACGCGATGTCCATGCTGTCGGACGAAAATCTAGATCAATCACGCTGAGCACATTGGCGCGCTTTGCTTTTTCGAGCGCCAGCAGATGTGCAGCTCTTGTTGGTTCCGCCGAAAAGCCAGTGCCTGTCATCAACACCGCGCCAAATCGATTGAAGTCAATCGGCTCAATTTGTTGCGGCGACAGTTGAAGATCAGCTGCTTGCGAACGATACAGCACATTCTGATTGTTCTCCCAGCGCGTATCAACAACAGCAAGTGACGTGCGATTAGACGGCGGCGATGTCTGAACATGCGTACTGTCAACCCCATAGGCCTTGAGCTGATTCACAACAAATCGCCCAACCGCATCATCAGCAACCACACTTACCATCGTCACCTGATGGGAAAGCCGCGCCAGGCCCGCAGCCATATTGGCCGCAGAGCCCCCAAGGGCAGACTTGAAATCGGTCGCGTCCTCAAGCTTCGTGCCCGGTGGATCGGCATAGAAGTCCATCCCGGCGCGACCGATCACCAGAAAGGACGAATTTTGAATGAGGTTTGAAATTGGCATGGGACTGGTTCTTGACGCTCAAGCCTAGTGCGGGCATTTCAGCATGGCAAGAAGTGGATCATTGATATGGCAAAACTGAATTGGGGCATGATTGGTGGCGGCGAAGGCAGCCAGATTGGTCCGGTTCATCGCATTGCGTCGGCGCTGGACACACATTTTGATTTCAAGGCAGGCGCACTTGACGTCGACCCCGGCAAAGGGCGTGAATTTGCAACGCGCCTCGGCATTGCACCAGACCGCGCCTATGGCGATTGGAAGGAAATGTTGGCGGGTGAGAAAAATCGCAAGGACCGCATCGACCTTGTGACTGTCGCAACGCCCAATTCCACGCACTACACCATCTCAAAGGCTTTCCTCGAAGCAGGCATTCACGTGCTTTGTGAAAAGCCAATGACCGTAACCGTTGAAGAAGCTGAAGATCTGACAGTGACGGCAAAACGCACTGGCGCCATTTGCGCGGTGAACTACGGTTACACTGGATACTCTTTGGTTCGTCACATGCGCGCCATGATCGCGCGCGGTGACTTGGGAAAAGTCAGATTGGTTGTCGTGGAATTCTCCCACGGCTTCCACGCCGACGCTGCTGACGCCGACAATCCTCGCATGCGCTGGCGTTATGACCCTGCACAAGCTGGCATCTCCGGCCAGTTTGCCGATTGCGGCATTCACGCCCTTCACATGGCAAGTTTTGTGTGCGGCCAGAATGCGCGCGAACTGCAGGCCGATTTCATCTCGACGATTGCTGGCCGCAAGCTCGAAGACGACGCCATGGTCAATGTGCGCATGGACGGCGGCACCACAGTTCGCCTGTGGACAAGCTCAGTGGCGGTCGGAAGCTTCCATGGATTCAACATTCGCGTGTTTGGTGAAAAAGGTGGCCTGCGTTGGGCCCAACAATGGCCCGATCAATTGCAGTGGACACCACTCAACGGGAGAACCGAAACCATCGAACGTGGCATGGGCAATCTGTCGCCCGATGCCGAGCGTGCTACAAGGATCGCCACAGGACATTCCGAAGGGATGCTCGTCGCTTTCGCCAACATCTATGCCGATCTGGCCGAGGTGATTTTGGCCACAAAATCCGGCACCAAACCAAACCCTGCAGCGCTTCATTTCCCAACAGCCGTTGATGGTCTCCGGTCAATCGCCGCCATCAAGGCCTCGGTTGAATCAGCCAAGGCAGGTGGCGCCTGGACCGACGCCCGCCCACCCATGCTCCGCTAGATCCGAGGCACCTGCCAGCAAATCGAAGACTTGAAATCTCAACCGTTGACTGCTCTTTCATTTTGTTGCATTGCCACTGATGGACGCTAATCAAAACAGAAAAAGTCCGCGTTTCCATACCCCTGCGAGTCTGCGTTTTGCATTCGGTTAGTGGCGTCCCGGCGGGGTTGGAAACACAGGAGGAGAGGGTATTTAATATGAAGCGTACATTGCTTACGATGGTTGCTGGCGCCGTGATGCTTGGAGCATCTGCACTTTCGGCTCAAGCTGCTGGCAAGACCATTGCTGTGTCTTGGGGCACCAAGCAGGAAGAACGTTGGAAGACAGACGAAGCTGCAATCGTTGCTGCGATCGAAGCTGCTGGCAACAAGTATATTTTTGCTGATGCGCAACAGTCTGCTGAAAAGCAGGTTGCTGACGTCGACTCGCTGATCACGCAAGGCGCCAACGCCATTTTGATTTTCGCCCAGGACGGTGAATCGATCAAGCCGGCACTGGCCAAGGCCACAGCCGAAGGCATTCCTGTGATTGCCTATGACCGCCAGATTGAAGATCCAAACCTGCTCTACATCACATTCGACAACGTTGGTGTTGGCCGTTTGATGGGCAAGACCATGGTTGAAAAGGGCAAGGCCGAAGGCCAGTTCGCCATCATCAAGGGCGACCCAGGTGATCCAAACGCCACGTTCCTGCTGAACGGCATGATGGAATCATTGAAGCCATTGATCGACAGCGGCAAGATCACCGTTGCTTGCGAAACCTTCACAGAAAACTGGAAGCCAGACAATGCCCAGAAGAACATGGAGCAGTGCCTGACCAAGACCGGCAACAAGATCGACGCAGTGATGTCTGAAAATGACGGTATGGCTTCGGGTGTTGTTGCAGCGCTGACAGCACAAGGCATGGCTGGATCAGTTCCTGTCACCGGCCAGGACGGCGACTTGGCCGCGCTGAACCGTGTGGCCCTCGGCACCCAGCTTGTCTCTGTCTGGAAAGACAGCCGCATTCTTGGCAAGGTTGCTGGCGAAGCCGCCAACATGCTGGCCGAAGGCAAGAGCATGGCTGATGTGGCCCAAGGCAACACCTTTGCCGATGGCGCTAACAAGGTGAAGATGTCGGCAATTCTCGTGCCGCCGATGGCCATCACGCGCGACAACTTGAACGCCGTTATCGACGCTGGCTGGATTTCCAAGGAAAAGGCATGTGCTGGCGCTGATGCGGCAGCCGTTCCTGCTTGCAAGTAAGAAATAGCAGTTAAGCGAACTTTGGCAGCGCCGTCATTTATTGACGGCGCTGCTTTCCAAAGAATAGTATGAATACGATGACAGATATCCAAAACAAGAGTCATCGGCGTGATGGGAGAATTCTTGTGTCAACTGCAGATCAATCACGCGACGCAATGTTGGTGGGCGATGAAGGCCCTTTAAAAAAATTTCTGCGCGCCACAGAGATCGACAGTCGCGTCGTCGGCATGGTCATCGCCCTTGCCTTCATCTGGATCGGCTTTCATCTGGCTGGTCCCTTGTTCACCGGACAAGCACTGTTCCTGACGCCGCGAAACCTCTGGAACCTTCTCACACAAACAGCTTCAATTTCCGTCATGGCCTCTGGCATGGTCATGATCATCGTCATGCGCCACATTGATTTGTCGGTAGGCTCGGTTCTGGGTTTTATCGCGGTCGTCATGGCATGGCTGCAGGTTTATGGCCTCACGCAATATTTTGAGTTCGGCAGCCCGTGGATCTGGATCATCGCAACACTGATCGGATTGATCTTGGGTGGGCTCATCGGTTTTGTTCATGGAGTCCTGATCGCCTATTCGGGTATTCCATCATTCATCGTCACCTTGGGTGGCCTGTTGTTCTGGCGCGGTGCCGCCTTCAAAGTGGCATCCGGCGAAACCATTGCACCGATGGATCCCACCTATTCCCTGATCGGCGGTGGCCCCTATGGTTCCATCGGATCATTCTGGAGCTGGGTTGTGGGTGGCGTTGCATGTGCCGGGATTTTGTGGAGCATTTACTCCGCCAGAAACCAGCGCAAGCGCTTCAAGTTTCCATTGCGCCCGGTCTGGGCCGAACTCACCGTTGGCGGCATTCTCTGTGCCCTTGTTGCTGCAACCGTGATGCTTGTGAATGTCTATTATTGGCCAAAGGGCATCATCAACCAGTATGTGACCGCCAACAACATCACAGTACCTCCTGAAGGCCTGTTGATCTCGCACGGCTTTGCAGCTCCTGTGCTGATTGCCATTGCTGTTGGCCTGATCATGACATTTGTTGCAAACCGCACGGCCCTTGGCCGCTACATTTACGCAATCGGTGGCAATCCGGAAGCAGCTGAGCTTGCCGGCGTCAACACCAAGAAAATCACCATCGCGACTTTCACCATCATGGGTGTCTTGTGCGCGATATCGGCGATCATCGCGACGGCGCGGCTGAATGCAGCCGCCATTGCACTGGGAACGACGGACGAGCTCTACGTGATTGCCGCGGCTGTTATCGGCGGTACTTCATTGTCTGGTGGTGTGGGAACGATCTTCGGTGCGTTCTTCGGCGCGCTGATCATGCAGTCCATCCAGACCGGCATGACGCTGCTGGGTTTCGACACACCGGTGCTCAACATGACGCTAGGTGCGGTGCTGTGCTTTGCCGTCTGGCTTGACCACATTTATCGCAAGAACGCGAAATAACAGGATTGCGCCATGGACACTTCCGAACAATCACCGCTCGTCGAAATGCGCGATATCTCGATTGCCTTTGGTGGCATCAAGGCCGTCGATCATGCGTCGATTGATCTCTTTCCGGGGGAAGTTGTTGGCGTGCTCGGCCATAATGGTGCGGGCAAATCAACGCTGATCAAGGTCTTGTCGGGTGCCTACAAGCGCGATGCCGGGCAGATTTTTGTCAATGGCAATGAAGTTGCGATCAACAATCCGCGCGATGCAAAGGCGCAAGGCATCGAAACGATCTATCAAACTTTGGCGCTCGCCGACAATGTGGATGCTGCTGCAAATCTTTATCTCGGTCGTGAGTTGAAAACCGCTCTTGGCACATTGGATGACGTGGCTATGGAAGACCAGTGCCGCCGCGTGATGCATCGCTTGAACCCCAACTTCCGCCGCTTCAAGGAGCCTGTCTCGAAACTTTCTGGCGGTCAGCGCCAGTCGGTGGCGATAGCGCGCGCGATCCACTTCAACGCTCGCATTCTGATCATGGATGAACCAACGGCAGCATTGGGTCCGCAGGAAACCGCGCAAGTCGGCGAGCTCATCAAGCAATTGAAACATGAAGGCATCGGCATTTTCTTGATCAGCCATGACTTGCACGATGTGTTTGACCTCGCGGATCGGCTTGTCGTCATGAAAAACGGCAAGGTCGTGGGCACTGCGCGCACCAGCGACGTCAGCCACGATGATGTGCTCGGCATGATCATCGCTGGCAAATGCCCTCCCGGCGCCATTCCAGGCCCCGGTGCCATGAAATCAGCCGCCTAAACCAATCGCATCGGCATTGACGATCAGTTTGCGATCAAGCTTGCCATCAAAAAAATCAAGAATGTTCTGCGCCGCAGCAACCGCCACGCCAAACGCCACCGTGCGCCGCGCCGCTGACAACATGAGCATCAAGGTATGTTCAGCAACAGCGCGCGACTTAACATCACCCACAATGGCGAGTGGAATAAAGCCTCTGTCGTGACAGCCTCAACCAAGTCAATCCTGATGTCAGACCGCAACCGAAGCAATGAGACGCCCGCCGCATGAGTCTTCCCAGTTACCACCAGGCGTTTCATCTCGGTTAATGCCAAGTTTTCTATTCGCGGCACATACCAGAAGCAATAAAAACCACCAAACCCGTTTAGCAAGCAATTGGACTCCCCCAGATTTCACTCTGGAGGAGTTCATGTTCATTCAAGCAGGCTTTGCGAGTGAGCCTGCGAGCTTTTCTGATACGTAACCAAAGATGTTGCCGACGATCAGTGACACGACAACCATGGCAGCGGTTTTGAATACCGCGCCTGAGTCACCCAACACACCAGCCGTCATCAGGGCTGCTGCTGCAGTCGCTGCGTAACCATACACGGCTGCCGGAATGGTACCGAGCAATGGCAAGTGTGCACCTAGCACCATTGCCACAACTGAAACACCGACGATCAGCGAGTTCAACACGACACCACCACCTGCTGTACCGATGACGATCAAAGCGATCGCGGCTACCAGTGCGCCCCAGATGTGGTTGATCGCCGAGTTTTTCAGACCGGCTTCCTTGCCGCCTGTATGGTAGAAGCTGCCCCAGCCAATAAAGAGGGCCCAGACATAAAGTCCAAGTCCTGTGCCAAGGCACAGATAAGTTGCAACGGCGGCCAGTGCGCCAATAACGACGGCCAATGCTGTAATCATGTTCATAAGAGTTGTCCCTCCAAAGGTTGGCGGACAGGCTTCGATGTTACCCCGAAATCCCGACCCCGCATCTGTCGTTCCCGACGGGAACGATCCCCAGACTGCGTTAGGCTGCCACAGTTTTGGGCATAGGGCAGTCTGGACCTTCGTCGCGGCATTCCTAGGTTGTGAAAAGTTGATCCCTCAGCCAATGCGGCGCGGGGCCAGGAGATCATGAGCCGCTTCAACCGCAGCATCTGCGAGATGATTGTGAAATGGAGAGAGTTCGCAAACGGGATCGGCTGCGGTCACGCTTCCGGCAATCGCCAAAGCCTGGCAGCGGCAACCGCCTTTGCAAGCCTGCTTCTTGTCGCACGATGTGCAGGGCTCTTCCATCCAGTCGAGCCCGCGATAGGCGTTGAAGGCGGGGGAATTGTTCCAGACATCGGCGAGGGATTTGTCGCGCACCGACCAGAATTCAAGACCGGGAATGGTTTCGGCGGCGTGGCATGGCAAAACTTTTCCAGATGGATTGACGTTGATCACACGTGCACCCCAGCCACCCATGCAGGCCTTGGGAAAGCGCGCATAATAATCCGGGATCACCGCATCGATTACGATCTTGCCGTGGTATTGTTGGCGCAGCGCTTTCACTTCAGCATCGGCGGCAAAAGCTTCTTCGCGCGTCGGCATGAGATGCGCGCGATTTTTCAGCGCCCAGCCATAATATTGGACATGCGCGATCTCAACACGCCGTGCACCCATGTCATGGGCAAGCTTCACCATCGCGCCAATCGAAGTGATGTTGTTGCGGTGAATGACGGCGTTGACGGTGAGCGGCAGGCCAAGCCGCACCACTTCTTCACCGAGTGCGAGCTTCTTTGCATGCCCGCCCTTGAAACCACCAATCGCATCAGCGTTCATCGGATCAACATCCTGCAAGCTCAACTGCACATGATCGAGGCCTGCATCGCTGAGCGCTTTCAGGCGCTTGTTGTCGAGTGTGACGCCTGATGTGATGAGATTGGTGTAAAGGCCAAGCGTTGCGCAGTGTGCAACGATTTCTTCGAGGTCTTGGCGTGCGGCAGGCTCGCCACCGGAAAGATGGAGCTGCAAGACACCAAGCGCCTCGGCCTCGGTGAAAATCCGTTTCCAGCTTTCCGTATCAAGTTCGTTTGAACGTTTTTCAAGCTGCAAGGGATTGGAGCAATAGGCGCATTGCAACGGGCAGCGATGGGTGAGTTCCGCGAGAAGACCAATGGGAGCGTTCATAATTCAATCACTCGCTTTTCGGCAAAGCCCTGCAGGAACGATACGACATCGGGCCGGATCACGTCTGCGGGGGCTTCAAATTTTGCTGCGAGATCATCGACCATCGCATCCAATGTGCGGCCATCACAGCGCTTCAATATCTCAACACCAATATCGTCAATCTCGAAAATGCGTTCAGGTGCCAGCAGCACCCAGCGGGCGCGCACGTGGTCATGGCGCAGGCGAACGCCGCGTGGCAGGCGAGGGGTCATGTGTTCTCCGGAATCCAGGCACCTGGTGGCGGCAGTGCAGGCGAGACATAAGCATGATGCAGCGCATCAAGCTGCGCCCACAACACATTGCATTTGAACTTCAACGCATCACAGACTTTTTGCTGCTGCTCGGGTGTTCTCGCCTCGCGCTTCACATAATCGAGCGCAAAATCCGCATCGCGCGGCGCTTGCGTCATGCGCTTGTCAAAGTATGAAAGTACATTTGGCGAGAGATAATCATAATGCTTCAGCATGCCGTGCACGCGCTCGCCGATGGTTTCTGGAGAAAACATTTCAGTGAGCGAGGAAGCGATTGCTTCCAACATGGGACGTGTACGGACGAATTCAACATAGGCATCCACAGCGAATTTTGTGGCGGGCAGAATGCCCCTGCCGCTGGTCACGAAATTCCTTTCGATCCCCAAGCCATCGGTCAACGCCACCCAGCGCGCAATACCACCTTGATCATCCCCATTCTTTGAAGCAAGTTCACCATCGTGATCGATGATGCGCTGGCGCCAGACGCGCCTGAGATCAGCGGTCTCCATGCGCGAGAGAATGACCGAGTCTTTCACCGGAATCATCGACTGATAATAATAGCGATTGACCGACCAGGCCCGCAGCTGTGCCTTGGTGAGCTTGCCCGCGTTCATCAATTGGTGGAACGGATGCTTGTTGTGATAGCGCTCATCACCGATGGCGCGGAGTTCTGCTTCGAGTTCTTCGGGTGCGAGAAGCCGCGTCACAGCGTGAACTCCATGCCATCGCGCGCCACGGTCCAGCCCTGCTGCTGTGCAATTTTCTGTTCGTCAGAATGTTCAATGAGCAATGGATTGGTATTGTTCATGTGAATGAAAACGCGATTTGCTTTCAGTGCAGCAAGTCCAGCGATTGATCCATCGTCACCAGATACTGGCACATGACCCATGCGCCGCCCGGTCTTTTCGCCAGTGCCGGATGTGATCATTTCACCATCGGTCCACAGTGTACCATCAAACAGCAGCAAATCGGATTGAGCGAGATCGTCGATCAACTGATCATCAATCGCACCACAGCCCGGCACATAGCTCACGCGTTTTGTGCCAACTGAAATATGCAATCCGACTGTATCACCGTTGCGGCTCACGCTATGGCCTTCCGTTGCTTCGCGGTACAGGGGCACTTTGCCCGGCACCGTGAAGGCCAACATAGCGATCCCGGCCAATGGCGCAAATGCGACGTTGGGCTTGATGTCGTGCTGGGCGACGAAAGCGGGATCGAGTGCATGGAAAACCGGATTTTCTGAAAGTTGGCGTGCCACCTTTTCGCTGCGCCACAAGCCAAACGAGTGCTTTTCGCGCAAGCTGAGCAAGCCGCCGATATGATCGAGATCGCCATTGGTCAGCACGACCGATGCGATGGGTGACTGCCGAATGCCAGGACCGGGTTGCAAAATCTTGTTGGCGCTAATCTGCTCACGAATATCCGGCGAGCAATTGATGATGGCCCAGCTTGCGCCATCAGCAGATACAGCAATCGAGGATTGGGTACGGCGGGGAACGCGTGGATCGCCCGACCAATGCAGTGCACAAACCTTGCACGCACAATTCCACTGGGGGGATCCGCCGCCAGCAGCAGAACCTAAAATGACAATACGCAAATTCAAAAACACAAAAATGAAAAAGCCGGGAACGCGACGCTCCCGGCCTTGTTGTTCTTAAAATTCAGCAGGCAGGTAATCGTTGATTTCCATGCCGATGCAAACTTCGGTAACCTTAGGTGTTGACCACTTCATTGCTGTATTCCTTCTGCAGAAGTCATAGTACGAAGTGGTTTTGCATCAATGACTGGATCGCTTCAACAGATATTTGGTCGTAGGCCAACTAGCCTTCTTCATATCGCCCTAATGCCAAGGTCCAATTGCTGGCAATGGCAAGGCGGTCCAAGTTTCCCGCCCGGATAGGCGCGCGAGACAGCCGTCATCTTGATTCTGGCATAACGCCGGACTTTGCGGAGGAAACATAATGAAGAAGACATTATTTGCAGCATTGTTGATGGCGTCGGTTTCGATGCTGTCATCAGTTGCATCGGCGGCAGGTGTCACCGATGCCGATCTGGCCAATGACCAGGCAACAGCTGGTGACATCGTCACCAACGGCATGGGCCGCAACGCCCAGCGCTTCAGCCCACTCACCCAGATCAACAAGGACAATGTGAAAAAGCTGTTGCCAGCTTGGTCCTTCTCCTTTGGTGGTGAAAAGCAGCGTGGCCAGGAATCGCAGCCACTGATTTATGATGGCATCATGTACGTCACCGGCTCCTACAGCCGCATGTGGGCGATTGATGTGAAGACCGGCCAGGAAATCTGGCAATATGATGCACGTCTGCCAGAAGGCATTCTGCCTTGCTGTGACGTTGTGAACCGGGGTGCGGCGATCTATGGCGACCTCGTTTATTTCGGCACACTCGATGCAAAACTCGTCGCCCTTGACAGGAAGACCGGCAAAACTGTCTGGAAAGCCGATCTTGGCGATCACACGGCTGGCTATTCCTACACTGCAGCGCCTCTGATCGTAAAAGGCAAAGTGCTGACCGGCGTTTCGGGTGGTGAATTCGGCATCGTTGGCCGTATTGACGCTTGGGATGCAGCAACTGGTGACCACGTTTGGTCACGTCCAACCATTGAAGGCCACATGGGCACGCTCAATGGCAAGGAATCCACCATGACGGGCAAGCTCAATGCCACATGGACGGGCGATATGTGGAAGTTCGGTGGCGGTGCCACTTGGCTTGGCGGTACCTACGATGCTGAAACCGATACGGTCTTCTTCGGCGCTGGTAATCCAGCACCTTGGAACTCGCATTTGCGCAACGCCGGAACTCCGACGGAAGGCAATGCAGGCGACAATCTCTACGCCGCCTCACGTATCGCGATTAATCCGGACACGGGCGAAATCAAATCGCACTATCAGACAACTCCTCGCGAAGGCTGGGACTTTGACGGTGTGAACGAAGTTGTCTCGTATAACACGGCAGACGGCAAGCAAATGGCAGCCACGGCTGACCGTAACGGCTTCTTCTACGTGTTCGATCGCTCGGGCGGAAACCTGAAGCTCACGGGTGCCACACCATTCGTTGAGAAGATCAGCTGGGCCAAGAGCATTGACATTGCAACGGGCCGTCCGAACTTCGTCGAAGAAAACCGTCCAGGCAATCCAACAGCATCTGCTGATGGCAAGAAGGGGCAGAACATTTTTGCCGTACCTTCCTTCCTCGGCGGCAAGAACTGGATGCCAATGGCCTATTCGCAGACCACGGGTCTTTTCTATGTGCCATCAAACGAATGGGGCATGGATATCTGGAACGAACCAGTATCCTACAAGAAGGGTGCAGCCTATCTCGGCGCTGGCTTCACCATCAAGCCGATCTTTGAAGATCACATTGGCTCACTGAAAGCCATCGATCCAAAGGATGGCTCAGTGAAGTGGAACCTGAAAAACGGTGCACCACTTTGGGCAGGCGTGATGACCACGGCTGGTGGCCTGGTGTTCACTGGCAACCCTGAAGGCAACTTCATGGCGATTGATGACACGACAGGCGAAGTGCTCTGGAAATTCCAGCTTGGCACGGGCATTGTTGGTCAGCCTATCACCTACGAAGTTGATGGCGAGCAATATGTCGCCGTCGTCGCTGGCTGGGGTGGTGCAGTACCACTGTGGGGTGGCGAAGTTGCCGAACGCGTGAAGTTCCTGAACCAGGGCGGCAGCGTTTGGGTCTTCAAAATTCCGAAGTAAATTCCCCTGAATTGACTATAGTGGGCAGGGGTGGTTCACCCCTGCCTTTTTTGTTTGGAAAAAATCATGACCGCTGCACCTTCCTTTCTGATTGTTGACGACCACCCATTGTTTCTCGAAGCGCTGCAATCCGCACTCGAGCTTGGGTTTCCTGGTGCCAAGGTTGATGTGACGGAATCGATTTCGGGTGCGCGCGCCAAACTGAACGACAAGAATTTCAGCCTGGTGCTGCTTGATCTCAAGGTGCCGGATGCATCAGGTTACGATGGGCTCGTGCAGATCCGTGCCGATTGCAAGAAGACTCCACTCGCCGTGATCTCGGCGATGGCAGGGCCGGAACTCATCAGCAAGGTCAAGGGCTTTGGCGCAGAGGGTTTCATTCACAAGAGCCAGCCGCGTCGCGACATTTTGAAATCGGTTGAGATCATGCTGAAAGGTGAGCCATGTTTTCCCGACGTATCACCGCCGAGCCCGCGAGAAGTCAGCGGCGAAGCGGGTGATGTGCTCGACAAATTGCGCCAGCTCACACCGCAACAATTGAAAGTGCTGATGAAGGTCTGCGAGGCCAAGCTCAACAAGCAGATTGCGTTCGAGCTTGGTGTCACCGAAACCACGATCAAGGCGCACATCACTTTGATATTCAAGAAAATTGGTGTGCACAGCCGCACCCAAGCGGTGTTGTTGATGCAGCGCTTGAAGCCGGAACTCGCTGAAACTGAATTCAGCGCCCTTGCTGCTGCGGGTTCATGATGGCTACAACAAAGCCACGCTCAACAAAGCCAAGGCAGCAGTCCGTCACCCGCGGATTTTCCGATGAAGTGATTGCGCGCGATGCAATCGCTTCAGTGCGCGAGCAAATCTGGCAGGACAAGCTTGAGCTCGTCGTCCTGTTCATTTCACCTGACTATGACATTGCAGAAGTTGAGCGCGCGATTGCCATCGAGTTCGCTGATACACGTGTGATCGGCTGCTCCAGTGCGGGCGAGATCAATGGCCTTGGTTATAGCGAAGGCACGATTACAGGCATTGGATTTCCGGCAGGTCTTTTCAAGGCGCAGGTGAAACTCATCGAGGATCTGAAGTCATTTTCGATTGCCGATGGCGAGCGCATCGTCAAACAGGCGCTCGAAAGTTTTGGCCATTCATTGCCCTCCGCCCGCTTCGTACCGTCACAAACTTTTGCAATGTTGCTGGTTGATGGTTTGAGCAAGCAGGAGGAATCATTGATCTCGACAATCAACCGTTTTCTTGATCCCGTGCCGCTGTTTGGTGGTTCCGCTGGCGATGGTTTGAATTTCGGCAAGACACTGGTGTTCGCCAATGGCCGCTTTCACGAAAACGCGGCAGTGCTCACCGTCATCCACACCTCATGTCCTTTCAAGGTTTTCAAACTCGATCACTTCCACCCGACTGATCGAAAGATGGTAGTGACCGAAGCTGATCCAAATCAACGCTTGGTGCATGAAATCAACGCCGAACCTGCAGCACCCGCTTACGCACGCATGGTAGGCCTTGAGGCGCAGGAATTGTCGCCGATGATTTTTGCGTCCTATCCGGTCGTTGTAAAAATCGGCGGCGAATACCACGTGCGCGCCATCCAGAAAGTTGAACCCGATGGTTCGCTCCGGTTTTATTGCGGTATCGATGAGGGCCTGGTTCTCACCGTGGCGCATGGCGAGGACATGGCGCTCAATCTGTCAAAAAACCTTGAGGAACTGACGCGTCAAATTGGTGCCGTTGATGTCATCCTCGGTTTTGATTGCATCTTGCGACGACTTGAAGCGGAGCAAAAGCAGCAGGTGCGCGAAGTTTCCACCGTGCTCAAGAACTACAATGTGTTCGGCTTCAACACCTATGGCGAGCAGTTCCGCTCCATGCATGTGAACCAGACGTTCACGGGTGTGATCATCGGTGTACCACCTGAAATTCCGCAGGCTGCCGAATGAGCCTTGCCGAACTCCAAGGGGATGAACCCGGCGAGCGCATCAGGAAGCTCGAAAAAATCAACCGTGCACTGATGAATCGCGTTGAGCGATCACTTGACATGTCGGGTGGTGCGTTTTCTCTGTTCCAGGCGGCGATCCTGCTTGAAGACAAGATCAAATCGCGCACCCAGGATCTCGAGCAAACCCTTGGCACGCTCTCTGAAGCCTATGCGCATCTTGAAGACGCGCGCGATGAAGCCGAGATGGCAAAACAAAATCTCACTGCGGCCATCGAAGCCGTTGATGAAGGATTCGCACTGTTTGATAGCGCCGAAAATCTGATCATGTGTAACGCCCAATTTGCCCAGATCATGCCGGAAAGTGCACGCGCCCTTGAGCCGGGGAATAACTTTGCGCTGTTGGCGCGTGTTTTTGCCAGGAGCGAACAACTTGTCCTGAGCGAGGGCATGACGCCAGAACAATGGGAAACCCGGCGCATTGACTTGTTCCGTCAGCCGCACGCTTCGTTCATCCAGCCATTTCAGAGTGACCGCTGGCTGCAAATTTCAAACCGTCGCATGGCTTCGGGTGCGACCGTCATTTTCCAGACCGATATCACAGATACCGTGCGCAGCGAGCGCCAACGCCATGAACGTGAATTGGACGAACAAGCAAGGCTGTTGCGTGCAACGATTGATCATCTGCCGCAGGGTATTTGCATGTTTTCCAAATCGCTGCAGCTCCGCACATGGAACCGTAGTCTTGTAAATCTGCTTGGACTTCCGGTACGGATGTTGGCAGATGGCGTAGAGCTCTCACGCATGTTTCAGGCACTGCGCACAGCGCAGTTCAGGTTCACGGCAACCGCAGCCTCAACTTTTCTGAATTGGCTTGCGGACCCTTCAAATGTCCAGCTTGAAGATACCGAGTTGATCCGAAGCGATGGCATGATACTCAGCGTCAGTACAACGGCAATGCCTGATGCCGGAATTGTAGTTACATTTACCGATGTCACCAAGGAACGTCAGGCAAAGTTCTCCCTGCAGGAAATCAACGAGAATCTTGAACAGCGGGTTCATGAGCGTACACAAGAACTGATCAAGGCCAAAAACGCCGCAGAAGAAGCCAACAAAGGAAAGACCCGTTTTCTCGCTGCCGCGAGTCATGATCTACTTCAACCACTGAACGCGTCCCGAATTTTTCTTTCACTTCTCCAAGAAACCGAACTCACTATGAAACAGGGACGGTTTGTGGAAAATGCCGATCGCGCATTTGGCTCAGTCGAGCAGTTACTTGAATCACTGCTGGATATCTCACGTTTTGAGACGCGGAGCATCGAAATCAAGATCAGCGACTTTGCAATTGATGATCTCATACAAACTCTTGTGCGCGAATTTCAACCTAGCTGTGAACGGAAAGGTTTGAAACTGATCTACGTACCGACATCGGCTTGGGTACGCAGCGACGCAGGTTTACTGCGCCGAGTAGTGCAGAACCTGCTGGCCAATGCAGTGCGCTATACAGAATCCGGAAGCGTTCTCATTGGCGTGAGATGTCGTGACAAAAAAAGATCAATAGAAATTTGGGACACAGGCCCCGGTATCCCTGCAGACAAGCAAGCCGTAATTTTCGAGGAATTCCGTCGCCTACATGAGGCTAAGGGTTCCGAGCAGAAAGCCATGGGCCTTGGCCTGGCCATCGTTGATCGCATTGCCAAGCTATTGGAGCACAAGGTGAGCCTGCGTTCGGTGCCGGGAAAAGGCTCATGTTTTGCTTTGGAAGTTGAAGCGGCGACACATCGCGCAAGCAAACCAGCAGTAAGGAACAAAACCAAAAAGCCAAGACCAACCTCGGTAAATGGCAGACAAACGATCATCGTCGTTGAAAATGACTTGCAAATTCTCGAAGGCATGGTTGAATTGTTGGGCTCACGAAATGCCCGTGCCATACCCACAGTGAGCGCTGAAGAAGCTCTTGAAGCGCTTGAGACAATGCACAGCTTGCCGGATTTGATCATTGCCGATTATCACCTGGATAACGGAAACGGTCTTGAGGCAGTGGAATTGATCCGGAAAGCATGTGGTCGTGAATTACCCGCCATCATGATCACAGCCAACCACAGCGTGGAATTGAGGGATGAGTTAAAGAGGCGCAACATTGCGTTACTAAAAAAGCCATTGCGCCCAAATCTGCTTTTCGATCTTTTACAGCAATCACATAACGAAACTTGAAAGTACTTCTCAATCCAATAAAATTTAGCGATCTTGACTAGCTGTTCATCGAAGCGCAGGACTTTGACCTACTGATGTTGATGATGATCTGCTTGGTTGCTTGATGTTATAGCATTGCCAACCTTGATTTTTGCCGATGATGAACTCAGAAACTCTAGGACATCTTTGATGTCAACTTCGCTCAGGCCCATTGCAGGCATGGATACACCGGGGAAAGCCTGATCAAGCTCGACGGCTTGCTGATCTCCCGCGCGCACCATCTTGCGGGGATTTGCGATGAATTTCTTCAGCCAGCTTTCCTCGCGGCGTTCCGTCACATCGCGAAGATCAGGGCCAACGCGCGCGCCTACACCAACCGTGTGGCACGAAGAACAAAGTTTGCGGAACAGGACCTGTCCAGGTTCGGACTTCAAGGTTACCCCTTCGGCATTTGTTGTTTCAAATGAAACTGCGCGCGGTGTTGCTCGCCATTGTGGATCAAGCTGCAAGATATCAAAGGCCAGTCGCTCGGGTTCAATGAATGCCGAATTCCGCTGCCATTCGCCGAGAGCTTCATTGCCCAGCACCACCTCATTGCGGTGTTGACTCCGCGCCTTGGATTTGTTGCCCAGTTTGGAATTGATCTGACGCATCACTTCCTTTTTACCCGTGAGCAGAATCCAATTCTCTCCTGTGCCAAACGCATCCGCAAAAGCTCTGAGCTTTTCTGGCGTGTCATTTGCCGGGTCCACACTCAGTGAGACAAACAGCAAGTCCTTGCTTGCACTTCTACCCAGCAGCGATTTGACCTGCACCAGCCGCGAAGTTGTAATCGGGCACAAGTCCTCGCACGATGTGAACATGAAGCTGATGACGACTTGCTTTCCCTTGAGCACATCGGAATAGAATTTCAGCTTGCGGCCATCCTGATCCACCACCTCAAGATCGGGGAAGTAGTTTTCGCCCCAAGCCGAATTCGCTTGCGCTCCACCATTGCCAAAGCAGAGCGCAAAAACCACTGCGAGTGTTGAGAGCCAGCGCATCGTCATCTCTCCCGCTCAGATGCCGGTCGGAAGTTGAACGACATAGCCCCTTGGCACTGCCTCAGGCAAAATTTCAGGCGAGGTGAACACCACGCCGTCTGGTGTTGGATTTGGTGTGGGTGTCACCATCGACTGTGGCGTTCCAGTATTGCCCGTGAGCAGTTGCAATCGTGCCATCATGGCGAAATCTTCATGCACAGTATTGTGACAGTGGTTGACATAAGCCCCGCCAAATTCACCGAATTGCACCTGGAACTGCACGCGACCAGATTCACGTAAGCGCCAGACGTCCTTGCGTGCACCAAGTTCGCCTGGCCCCATTACGGCACCGCCCCGGTTCATTGTAATACCTTCCTCGAAGTGGAGATGGATCGGATGATCCCAGCCGCCGCCACCCGAGTTGACATAGGTCCAGTGCTCAACCTCACCAGCCTTTGGCACCAGCAAACTGATGCGATTGGCGTTGAACGTGTGAGCACTTTGGCCATCGATCTTGATGCTCCAGGGGAAAGTGGCGTATTCAGGACAATCCGGGATACACAGGCCATCGGCACCGCGCGAGTCGGGAGTCCCGGATTTGCCAAACTCGACCACGCGGGTGCGTACCGGTGGGACAATCGGGATTTGTTCGGTCAAAGCCAACGGCACCTGACTGCGATCAACATCGGTTGCGCGGTGGAACTGGCCCGGCATGTCAACGCTTTGAACTTCGCTGACAACGCGAAACTCCATCACCGGTCCGACGACCGGATCATACTTGTCAGGGCGCAAAGCGGATGCGAGTGGAATGATCGCATCAAGGCGCTTGCCATCTTTGTGGCGGACCTGATTCACGAGTCGTGCCTTGTCGCCAATACGCAGACGCGAGAAATCAATCACGATATCAAAACGGTTGCCCATGCCCATCACATCCAAAGTGGAGAGGTTGTGGATGGGTTGTGGCAAGAGGTTACCGTCGATCGAGACAATCGACATCGGAATGGCCGTGCCGTTTGAAGCAGCCAGTGCAAACTGGACAAAGCGCGAGACGCAAGCGTTCTGAATGCGGAAGCGATATTTGCGCGGCAGCACGTTGAAGTATGGGCAATAGCTGCCATTGACCATCATCAAGTCGCCAAGCATGCCCTCAACATCAAAGATATCAAAGAACAATTGGCCACCCGCATCGAGGCAGGCATCATGGAACATCAGATTGACATCAAAATCGATATTGCCCCAGTCGAGGAACTTGCCGCTCGGCAGGCGCAGGTTCACACCATCAACAAGTTCCTCATTGCCGCGATCCGGACCGGAATAATAGGTGATCGCACCGAAATTGCCCTTGTAGACATTTTCTGCGGTAAAGAAGAAACGATGGTCATGGGCCCACATCGTGCCTTGCAGTTCACGGAAGTCGCCGGGCACTTGGACAAGGCCGCCGTTGCCATCGGGGCCTGAGGCGCGACGGTCAGTTCCCTGCGTGTTGATCTTGTCGGCACGGGCCAGTGTGGTTGACCAGCGATAGTCGTAGAATGTGCCGGGCAAATGATGCACGTTTGCTGCACCGTCGCTTTCGGCACCATTGTGAGCGTTGTGGAAATGGAACTGCGATTCATTGCGGCCGAAACCGGAATTGTCGCCACGAGTTGCTGGCAGATTATTGTATATGCGCATCAAAATCGGTTCGCCATAGCGCGCTTTGATCAGGAACGGCGGCATTTCACCTGCTGTGCTGCGGCCCTCGCCATAGCACCAGACCTTGTTGGCGGCTTGCTGCGGCATATAGGGATGGAAACGGCACGTTGTGCTCATGTCACTCAGTGACATTACATAACCAGCTTTCGGAAAATATTGATCCCAACGCTGGTGGGCAAAAAATTCACCCGGTGGACGGCCTTCAATCGGTCCACGATCTGTCAGCTGGTTGCGGAAAGCCGGATCATTCGGACTGGCGGTAAAATCTGTGTGATATGAAAGCCGCTTTGCCGGGCGCTCATTCATATAGGCTGGAAACGCAGCATGGCCTTCAGCCGTGCGTGTCATCTTGTGGGGCTTCTGGACATAGAGGCGTTGCAAGGGTTGGGTGAACTTGCCAATTCCCCAACCACCGTAATTCAGCGGGCTGCGCGGTGCGCCTGTGGGAACATCTGCAAAAGCACTTTTGGCAAATGGGCTCAAGCCATTGGTGAGCGCAAGCGCGCCAGTGGAGGTAAAAATACCCCATTTGAAAAGTTCACGGCGCGTGACAGAGCCGTCGCCAAGGGCCTTGGTGATTTCAGCACGGTTTTGACGTGCATTTTCAGCCTCGCGTTGACGCACGCGAGAAGCGTTTGTGGAGATAAACATGATGTCGTCCTCATTGTTTATCGCCTGAAACCCGGGATAACACACACGAACCCGGATAACATGGCGATGCCCCCGCCTGTTATCCAAACCACCCGTTCGACCACCATAGGCCAGACAGGCTTGTAAAATTTTCGAGACGAAAGTGAGCGCGAGCCAGGCCCAACTACCGGCCTGTACGATTCTCAAATCACTCTCTGGTGCCCGGCCAGAGTGGGTGACCTATTTCACATCCCTTGATGAGTTACTTGCGTCTGCACGCTCACATCATGCCCTCATGCTACGCCTGCAAAATCGTTAACGAGAAGGGACCAAAGTCGCAAACTTTAAGGTTTGGTTAAGCTTTAAGACTCGTTAATGTTAACAAACGTGATCACAATTTTCGAAAATCCACGATGACATTCGTAACTTTGCAAGGTGCAGTTCTCGTGGTGATTCTGGCGTTGATCGCGCAACAGGACTTTCGAACACTGAGAATTCCTGACAGTTTGAACGGCGTGCTGGCACTTGCTGGAGCAACGGTTGCTGCACTTTCTGGAAGCCAGGCCTTGCGCGAAGCGGTGCTGGCATCACTCATTGGCGGTGTAATGTTCTGGCTTGCACGGTTTGCCTTCCAGCGCTGGCGCGGCATCGAAGGTCTTGGGCTTGGCGATGTGAAATTTATAACCGCAGCAGGGCTATGGCTCACGCCATTGCAACTGCCGTGGCTGGTTCTGTTCGCGAGCCTCACTGGAATTGCACACCACCTCCTGTCAGGCGCGGACCAAAACCAGCGCCTGCCCTTCGGCCCGCATCTCGCGTTGGGCCTCTTTCTAAGCTGGTTGCTAAAAATCATTGGCGTGGTGTAACGTCGGGTCATGAAAAAAAATCGGCGCGGCACAAGTGAAGATGGCTACACACTGATTGAGCTTCTCGTTGTGCTTGGCATCATTGCGCTGCTGGTCGCACTCGTCGCACCGCAAGTCGTGCGCTATCTCGGCGATGCGCGCTCACAAACTGCAAAGACCCAGATGAAAAACATCGAGAGCGCGCTTGAACTCTATTATCTCGAAGTGGGTTCCTACCCCGCATCAGCCGAGGGCCTCAAAGCACTCGTCGAAAAACCTGCAGGTTCGGTGAAATGGAATGGCCCTTACCTGCGCAACGCCCAAGGCCTCAACGATCCTTGGGGCAAGCCCTTCATCTATGCTGCACCTGGTGTAGGAGGCGCATTCGATATCTCGAGCCTCGGTCGCGACGGCAAAGCTGGCGGCGAAGGAGAGGACGCCGACATAATTGTCGGTCGCAAGTAATCACGTTCCTGACAGCGGCAATGACACAACCAGCGGCGGCCATTGCCTGCGGTCTCCATCGGCGAAGCTCACGCTAATTTCGACGGCTTGGGGAGCGCTGACCGATTCATTCCAACTGTCGCGCCACGTACTTTTCGCAAGATAACGTAGCGAGAGTGCGGAAACATTCTCCAGCAAGACGATGGACGATTCCAGCGGTGGTGCATCACCGAAGCGGAAGAGATGATAGCGCAGCACCAGATTTTGCTGATTCACTTCGTACGTCAGTCGATAAAGCCCCCCTACTGCAACACGATCATCAAGTGGTGCTGTCAGCGTCAAGCTTTGCGCCGTGCCGATGAATGAAAGCGTTTCCGATTGCTCGGAAAACGCTGTAGTGAAATTTTGTGCGCCAGCAAGGGTTTGGCGCAAATGACGGCGCGCGCCATCAGTTTGTGACAACAGTTCAACACGCGCTTCAACGGTTTTCACTTGTGACGAAAACCGCAAACCCGTCACCATGAACACTGAAAGCAACGCCAAAAGCGCAAGTGATACCAGCATCTCGACAAGGGTGAAACCTGCTTCGCTTTTCACTTCGCGCGCTCCAGCAAAATGGTCTCGAGCAAAGGCGCTGTATTATCAGCCTTATAAATTTTCACGAGCTTGCGCTTGAGCAGCGTTGCGCGTGAACCCGTGTCGAGCACTTGCTCTTCAATCCGCCACGCGGGGCCAGGATCAAATGCCCCTGACGTTTCAAGTGTCGTCAATATCTGCTGCGCCTCAGTAATATCGCGGCGCGTTTGTTCAGCGCGCGACAAGCGGAATAGTCCCTCGCTGAAACTATCGAAAGACAAGATCAAGACCAACGTCATGATGGCAAAGGCCACAAGCACTTCAACCAAAGTGAAACCATCATCGTTCATGGCGCACCTTGTGAGACTGTCGCAGTCACCCAATTCACATCAATTGCAATTCTCTCATCAACAACAATGCGCCCACCACTCGATCCACCATCGGGAAAAAACCGGATGCGCGCCAACTGCGCTACGCGTGTTGCTTCGGAAGAGATCTTGATTTGTACGTCTTCGGACAATTTTTCTGGCGCCCCATCGATTGACAGTGTTCGCTTGGTAAGGTCGAAATCAACCAGCACCTCGCGGTTCGCAGCGATACTTTTTTCGCGCGCCGCGATAAGCATCGATTGAATGACATCGGCTGTGCGTTCAGCTTCCGACATTTGCCGGTTGGTCAGTGCCGGGATGGTAATTGCACTCACCAGAGCAAGCACGGCCAGAACCACAAGCATTTCCAACAGCGTGAAGCCGCCATCCCTTTCTCCAAATTGGCATTTCATCTCGCCAACTCATTAAGACTGAGGATTGCGCGCATCACACTCATGATCAGGCCACCGACCATCAGGCCAATCAATATCGTGAGGACTGGCGTCATCAATGTCACGATGCGTTCCATCGCGCGCGCCACTGATGCTTCATGCGTCTTCGCCACATGTAGCAACATGTCATCAAGCCGATTGGTATCCTCGCCAATTGCAATCAACTGCAGCGCCTGCGCATCCATGCTCGAAAGCCGCGACAGCGATTGCGAAAGTGTGCGACCTGTTGTCACTTCATCCAGCACAGCCTGCCCCTCTCGTTTCAATCGCGCACTGCCAGATGCATCACAAGCCAGGCGCAACGCCGTTTGCAAATCCGATCCATTGCGGAGCAGCGTGCCAAGGATGCGGCAGAAACGCCCGGCCACAGCCTTTCGCCCCGTCTTCAATAAATGCAAAGCGCTATCAAACATTTTGCTTGAACCCGCACTGCGGAAAAACAAGATGAGCAACAGCACCAGAAGCGCCAAAGCAAGGGCTGCTTCCGAGGGCCGTGCTAAAATCACTGCCTGGATGTTTCCGAGCCAGCGCAACAAAACTGGCAATGGTTTGCCCGCCTGTTCGAACACAGGCGTAACATTAGGAACCAACACAGTTGCGATCACGGCAAGGCTCGCAAAGGCCACAAGCAACAGGATGAATGGATACGTCAGTTGCCCTAAAATTTTATCACGAAGTGCTATGCGCGCATCAAGCAGATTGGCGAGCTCAGCCGTAGTTGTTGAGGTTTGTCCGGTTTGTTCACCCGCCCTGATCAGGCCGATTTCCTCGGCGCGAAAACCCGGGGCAGCCGCAACAGCATCTGAAAATCGCGCACCCGCCACAAGTTTTTCGCGCATGGCATTTGCGGCCCTGGCGATGCGCGGCGTTTCCTCACCTGTCGCAATCAGGGTCAACGCCTTGTCGAGCGGAACACCCGCTTGCAACAAGGCAGATGTGATGCGTGCAAATTGTGCCCGGTCCTTGAGGCCCAACGCATTGCCGCCGATCTCGGTGTAGAGCCAAGAAAACCGTTTCTCGCTTGCCGCACCGGCTTTCGTCTCAAACGGAAAAAGTCCACGTTGGCGGATTGCTTCAAGGGCTGCCTTTTCATTTGCAGCTTCAATACCGCCAGAAACAATCCGTCCACCTTGATCATAGGCGCGATAGGCGTAATGGCTCATGTGTTGAACTCACTGGCAACCCGCATCACTTCATCAAGCGACGTTTCGCCTGCAATGACGCGCTCAATGCCGTGCGCGAGAAGTGAGTGCGCAACACCTGCATCATTGATTTCGGTGGCACTGGCATGCCGCGTGATGAGCGCTTTCACATCAGGCGTCACCCGCAGGAATTCGCAAATCAACGTGCGCCCGCGATAACCCGTGCCACCACATTGCGCGCAACCACCAGCCACATGCATCGGCGTATTCGGGGCAATTTGAAAACGTTGCGTGATTGCAGCTGGCATCACCTCAGGCTTCCGGCATGACGGACACAGTTTGCGCACCAGTCGTTGCGCCACCACACCGCGCAAGGTCGATGCGAGCAGGTAATCCTCAACTCCCATGTCCAAAAGTCGCGTGACCGATGCCGCAGCTGAATTCGTGTGCAAGGTTGAAAACACCAGATGCCCAGTCAACGCAGCTTGAATGGCAATCTTCGCCGTCTCGCCATCGCGGATTTCACCAACCATCACAATGTCAGGATCCTGTCGCAACACCGAGCGCAACACAGCCGCAAAATCCAGACCAATCTGCGTCTTCACCTGAACCTGGTTGATGCCCTCAAGATGATATTCGACCGGATCTTCAACCGTGAAAATCTTGCTCTCGGGCCGATTGATCGCACTCAGTGCTGCATAGAGCGTTGTGGTTTTGCCGCTACCCGTGGGACCAGTGACCAGCACAATGCCATTGGGCTCGGCACACAAGGCATTGATCTGTTCCACATCCCCCGGCGCAAATCCAATCGATGCAAAATCCAGCATCACCTCGTGGCGATCCAGAATACGAAGTGCTATGCTTTCGCCATTGAGCACAGGTGCCGTCGACACGCGAAAATCAACATCCTTGCCGCGCACTGCAACGCGCATGCGGCCATCCTGCGGCAAGCGCTGCTCAGCAATATTGAGCCTGGCCAAAATCTTGATGCGCGAAACAATGCCCGCCTGCATGTGCTTCGGTAAATTCTCAACGGTGCGCAACGCGCCATCAATCCTGTAGCGCACCCTCACCTGTTCGTTCTGCGGCTCAATATGAATGTCGGAGGCGCCCTGCTGCACGGCATCAGCGATCAGCCGCGTGACCAGTTTGATTGTCGGTGCATCACGCGCAGCATCACGCATCCGTTCGATGTCGTCGGCGTCAGCCACCTCAGCCAAAGGCGCATCGATTTGTACTGCAAGTGCTTGCAGCTTTTTCAACTCAGCCGACGTTGCCACATGAAGTTCAACATCAAGCCCCGTGAAATAGGTGAGGCTGCGCAACAACTCGCCATTCAATGGCCGCGCTGATGCAACGGTTAATCGCGTCTCATCCAGCGCCAATGCAACCATGTCATTTTCGCGCATGAAGTCAACGGGCAGCGACGCATCAGGCGCCAGCGCAATCGCCGACGCCGCATCCAATCGCGCATGGCCGGTGAAACTGGCTAGCGCATCAGCCAGCGCATCATCACGCATCAACCCCAATTCCAGAATAACGACATCAGCGTCTTGCCCTGTGGAACTTGCCACAGCCTCGGCGCGTTGGCGCTGGGCTGGTGCCAGCAATCCATGCGCTTCAAGATAGCCCAGCACATCCTGCTGCCTGGGTGTCGCAGATGGCCGGGAAACTGGTGCGGCAGTTGATCGCCAGAACATGTTCAATCATTTCACTTGCTGTTCCCCGGACTTTAACTGAAAATGTCAGCGCGTTACCAGAGGTCTTATGCGGCCAGAGGACTTTTTAAGAATGAGTATTCTTGGCGAATTTTGGGAGTGGTGGACGGGCGAACTTTCGTCCTTCTGGCCGCGCCAGGACATGCGCCGATTGCTGCTCGGCAAGGTGCGCCGTGAAATTCAACTCTCGCGCCAAGGTGCAAGATTGCTGGCCTGGCACGGCAAGCGTTCACTCACCGCACCCGGTCAAGTGATCGCAACAGCTCCAGACTTGTCGACGATCCTCGGTGAAATCAAACGGCCCACGCGATTAGTGGTGAGCCTTGATGATGATCTCATCTTGCGCCGCAACGTGAAGCTGCCAGCAAAATCCCGCCGCGAGACTGAGATGCTGGCGCTCGACGCTGAGCGCTCCACACCTTTCAAACGTGGTGAATTCATGTTCGTCTGGCGCAAAGGCGAGCAGGCGATCATTCGGCGGGATTATTTCAACGCTGTGCGTGAGACCATCGAGGCGGCGGGGCATCGCCTCGCGGGCGTTTCCGTGCGTTTGGGCGAACAGGAATTCTGGCCGAATGCGCTCTCGTCAAATGCAACGCGTCTGGGCGAAAAACAGGCCAGCATTTGGAGCAAGGCTGCACTGGCATCGTTATTTCTGGCAGGTGCTACCTGGTTTGGTGCGCTCGCTTATCTCAACGGCAAGATGCAATCATCCCTCGCGTCTATCGAAAGCCAAATCACCGCGATCCAGCCCGCAGCAAAATCAAAGCGCGATGAGATCAGTGCAATCGAAAAAAACATTGCTGAGCTTGCCAGCCTGCACGCTGAACGCATGAGTACGGTGCCGCTCACATCAGTGTGGGCCGCCATCACCGAAGTGATGCCCGATGACAGTTCACTTCAAACGCTCAATTTGAAGGGTCGTGAATTGACACTCACAGGAGTGAGCGCCAAACCCGAAGCCTTGCTGGGTGGCATTGAAGCAGCACCACAATTCTCCAACGTCCGATTCATCTCGCCACTTGTAGCAACGCAAGGTACGGACAGCGTGCAATTTGCCATCACCGCTTCGGTTGAGGCGATACAATGATTGGTGCAGCGGTTTCAAAAATGGTGGCACTGGTCCTGTTGCTCGCAGGTCTCGCCGGCGTCGCCCTGTTGGCGCAACAGCCCTATAACCAACTTTACGCGCAACGCGCTGAAGCTGAAACAGCGCGCCAACGCCTCGAGATCATGGAACGCACAGCAGCCCAGCAGATTGATCCTGCTTTACAGGCACGCATCACAAAAGGCCTGCAAGAATATTACTTGCCCCAGGCCGCGCGCGGCACACTTGTCGCCAATCTGCAGGAGCAACTTCGTGGGTTTGCCGCAACATCGCAGGTCAACATTCTGCAGATTTCTGAAACGCAAATTTCCCCCTCTGTTGAAACCAGCAGCGATAGCATTCAGCTACGTTTGCTTGTTTCTGGGACGTCATCAAGCCTGTTGCAGTTTTTCCAACTGATGCAGGAAGCAACGCCATGGCTGCACATCGACAACATTTCATTGCGCCGCGCGCTGATTGCCTCTGTTGATGCACAGTCCGAACCACCGCTGGAAGCCGAGTTCGATGCATCATCCTATGTCGCAAACGCGGAGCCCGACCCATGATGCGGTGGCCCTTCTTGCGCCTCTTGTCGTTTGTGATGTTGCTGGGCTCAATGACGATGGCCTGGTATTTCGCCGTCCGTGGCAATGATCTGACACACATTGAAGCGCTTCCAAAACCCGCAACAACAAGTGCTCCGATTGATGTCAGCGCCTTGGACTTGAAACGCGCAGCGTCAACGCAAAAGCTGGATGTGATTTTGGAGCGACCGGTGTTTGATTCCTCGCGTCGTCCCTTTGTGCCACCGCCACCGCCGCCACCGCCGCCTCCACCACCCGAACCGCCGGTCGTGGTGCCGCAGATTGTGGAAGTTGCGCCAGAGTCGCCACCGCCACCGCCGCCCCCTCCTCCACCGCTTCCAGAGCCAGAGCCGGAGCCTGCGCCTCCTCCAGTCGTTGTGGCACCTCCTCCCCCGCCACCTCCACCTGTTGTCGAGGTCGCAACTCCCCTTCCCGTGGCACCACGCGTCGTTCCAAAGCTTGATCCCACGCTTTTGCAATTGAAGGGCACCAGCGTTGTAGGGGCGAGCGCCAAGGCCTTGATATTGTCGCCAGATTTTCCCGATGGCCAATGGCTGGGCAAGGGCGAGAAGATTTCCGGCTGGACTGTGGTACGGGTCGAAGGGTCCAAGGCAGAGCTGCAGACCACGGACCCCACCACGGACCAAAGCCTGACTCTCGAACTATATGTGGACAAGCCATCTGCAAACTAGGTACAACTTTTCAGGACGGCTATTTGCGGCCACAGTAAACAAGTTGGGCTTTCGCGTTGCGTGCTTCTAAGACCTTGAGTTTTATGGCTCTGTTTGTGTTTGCTGTTTTCATAACGGCCTGCACTGGCACAGGGAGTCTTGAGAATTCGTCTGGCCTTCTTGAGGACAAGCTGGAAAGCAAGCCCGGTCGCAAAGCCAAACCTGGTTCCAAGCAGGCGCGCCTCGATAAGTATTTGCGCGAAAACGGCGACCAGAACGATCCGGACAATGGCGATTTTTCCGGCTTCACGTCCCCCGGCAACGACCGCCAGATCGGCGTGCTGCAACAACAGACACTGGAATCATCAGACGAAGGTGCCAAGGAAGTTTCCGTCAGTCTCGTTGACGCACCCGTTGCAGCCGTCGCCAAGCGCGTGATGGGCGACATCCTCAAGCTCAGCTATTCTATCGACAAGGATGTGCAAGGCACACTCACCTTGCAGACCGAGGGTAAAGTCTCGCGCGACCAGTTGGTGGCGCTGTTCGAAGATGCACTCTCCGGTATCGGTGCAGCCGTGGTCAGCAATGACCAGAACTTTCGCATCGTCACCAAGGCCAATGCACGCAGTGCCGCCAATGCCATCGAACAAGGCTCAGGCGATGCGGCGGTGCCAGGGCAAAAACCTTTCATCGTTCGCTTGCGTTATGTGTCAGCCGATGAAATCCGCGAAGTGATCGAGCCCATCGTGCCGCCCAACATGATTGTGCGCGCTGATACGCGGCGCAATGCCATTTTGCTCTACGGCACAACGCGCGAGATTGCTGCAATCCGCGAGACGATTTCAGTATTCGACGTCGACTGGATGAAAGGCATGAGCTTTGCACTCGTGCCGGTGAAAAGTTCCGATCCGCAATCGATCGTTGATGACCTCGACCAGATCTATGACACCAAGGATGGACCACTGCGTGGCATCGTGCGCTTTGTACCGAACAAGCGCTTGCGCTCGGTGCTGGTCATCACATCGCGCTCGAAATATCTGAAGGAGACGAGGAGCTGGATCAAGAAGCTTGATGTGCTTGCCGACCAGAACGAAGAGAGTTTGCATGTCTACAACGTACAAAACCGCACGGCAGCCGAACTCGCTAAGGTTTTGCAAAGCGTGCTGAAGGCCGAAGGCGGCGCAATCACCGGCGGCGGCAACACCCAACGCGGCGAAGTGGCACCACGCTTCCAGGCGCAGGAAGCGACAACTGCCGTCACCGAAATTCCGGTTGGGCCTGAAACACCGCAAACAGGTTTGGGATCCGCAGCCGAAGTTGACGCCGAAGCCAGAAGCAGTGAACCGCGCTTGCCGGGCCTTGACGCAGCACCTGTCACCGTGGCCACGCCAAGTGGCAGCCGCATCAAGATCGTCAGTGACGATGCCAATAACTCACTTTTAGTTTTTGCAACCGACACAGAATACCGCCGCATCCTGCAAGTGCTGCAGGAAATTGACTCGCAAGCCAACCAGGTTTTGCTCGAAGCCGTGATTGCGGAAGTCTCGCTTGATGATGAATTGAAATTCGGTGTGCGCTGGATGCTGGGCGGCGAAAAAAGTCGCGGTGGTTTCAGCGATCTGGCATCAGGTGCGGTCGCATCTTCCTTTCCGGGCTTCTCTTATTTCCTCAAGGCCAATGACATCTCCTTCACGCTCAACGCGCTTTCGAGTGTGACAGATGTGCGCGTGCTATCCTCACCTTCGCTCGTTGTGCTCGATAACAAGACAGCCGTGCTGCAAGTCGGCGATCAGGTTCCCATCGTCACCCAAACCGCACGCGGTGTCGATGTTGTCGGCGCCCCCATCGTCAACAATGTCGAACTCAAGGACACTGGCGTGATCCTGTCGGTCACACCGCGCGTCAATGACAGTGGCCGCGTGATCCTTGATGTTGAGCAGGAAGTCTCAAGTGTGGTGCGCACCACAACGTCAGGCATTGATTCACCCACCATACGTCAACGCAAGATCAAGACTTCCGTTGTGGTCAATGATGGCGATGCGCTCGCCCTTGGTGGCCTTATTCAGGAGCGTGAAAACACCGGCAAAGCGAAAGTGCCCGTGCTCGGTGACGTGCCGATCTTGGGCAATGCCTTCCGCCAGAAAACCAACGCCGTGGCGCGCACAGAGCTCATCATCTTCATTCGCCCCCGCGTCATCCGCGACATGGACGAAGCCCGTCGCATCACCAAAGAGTTCAGGCGCGAGCTGGGCGTGCAAGCCCCCCGCGTGCGGCGCGGCAATCCAACGCCTAAGGATGAGTTGATTCGGATTCTGGAATGAACACTTCCCTCTCCCCTCGCGGGAGAGGGTGATTTGCGAAGCAAATCGGGAGAGGGACTACTCCAGGCAACTCCCTGAAAACTGATCCCCCATTTCCGCTCCCCAGCGCGCATCGCGTTGCCAGGTGAGAAAACTCAATGGCCGTTCCGGTTGCCGATGCAGCGCTGCAATGGCTTTGCGGCGAAACCGCGCATTGCCACTTTCCACCCGCACATCAATCATCACGGCGAAATTCTTGCTTGTCGCCTGATACGCAGAAAAAACATCGCGGCCTTGACCCGAAATCAACTGACGCAACGCCTCGGGTGCTTGCCGCACATCCAGGCCATTTTCAAATGAATGCACGGTAAGAAAGGGTGCCAACCGATCAAACAGCGCAAGGCCAACACCCGGCACCTGCTGCAATTCTTCGATCACTAGAAACGGCGCATTCTTGGGGCCGAAATTTTCACCGGGATAGAGCACAGGTTCCGAACCACCACCACTTTCACCATCGCGATCACGAAAATCGCCAATCGCCGCAGCCAATACCTCGGCCGAGCCAGCTACCACACCTTGCGCCACAATCACTGCAGCGAGGAGCGGCAATGGTGCCGTATTGAGATCAACCAACCCCGCCTGATCCTGCACCGCAATTTCAACCTGCGCGCCATCACTCCACAAACAACGCCGATAGACGCCACTGGCAAGCGATGGTTTTAACGCGAGCTCAAGTGCCGTCGCACGCACCAGTCCATCGGCCACAGCTTCAACCCGCGCATTGGAAGACAAGTTGGCCGCAATCAAATTCTCGCTGCGCACCCTCAACAAAAACGAAGCAAGCACCGCCGCAAGCAGGCCAAACAGCCAAACCGCCATGATAAGTGCAAAGCCACCACTGCATTCCAATCGCTTCATGTTGACCTTGATAGACCTATTCGACGATCAGCGCATCAGTCTGGGAGTATCGATATTGGTTGCGACGAGAGGACGGGATGGATCGTCTGGTGGCGGCTGACACGCCCAACACACTCGCCCGCACCAGGATAGCGATGTCTTCATCACTCCAGCACAATGAAATGATCCGGCAACTCGTTTGTGTTGACACTGCCTGGCGGGAAATGTTGCGCCAATAATGCGCCGCAGCGTTCAATGCCGATGACCAGCGCATCGGCGATACGCTCATCGCGCAAATGCGGCATCATCTCATCGATGATCGCTTGCCATTCCTCTTGGGAAACGCGCACCGCAATTTCAGTATCACCAACAACTTCGACATGACGTTCGAGGAGTGAGACAAAAAGCAAAATGCCGGAACGGCCGATGGTGCCGTGCGTATTGATCGCCAGAAATTGAAACGCTGCATTGCGCGCGGCATACTTGCGCATCAAGGCACGTGGTGTGATCCAATAGCACAAGGGATCAAGACTGAAGAGCAGTGCAATTACAATAAACGCGATGAGCTGGATGATGAAGACCCATCCAAGCGGAAGTGTTGACCATGGAAACAAATAAGAGAGCCAAGGCAGAATAAACGGAACCGCGAGTGCGACACCTGCGGCGAGATGCAATGGCACATGTACATAATCGTCGCTCTGCTTGGCCGCGATCACAACGATTTCACCGCTGGTGTTTTGCTCAGCTTCAGCAATCGCGGCAGTAACACGTGCGCGATCGGCACTTGAAATTTCAACGCGCCGCATCACCAATCCCCCGAAGCACCGCCGCCACCCGACGATCCCCCTCCCCCGGACCAACCACCACCGCCGCCGCCGCCAAATCCGCCGCCACTCCAACCACCGCCGCTTCCACTATAGCCACCAAAGCCACCATCATATCCACCCGGAATGATCACAGCGCGCCGCCCCCGTGATCCGCGCGACAACATGAACATGATGATCAGGAACAGAAGCAGCAGCGGCAACAAATCGGCAATCGATGGTGCGGCTTGGTTCTGAACGCGCTTGACCACTTGATCACTTTCGCCACCGATGACTTTCTTGATGTCCTCGAAGCCTGCTGCAACGCCTCCCCCATAATCGCCCGCCTTGAAACGCGGCACCATTGCATGCTCGATGATGATGCGCGACAGTGCGTCGGTAAGATCGCCTTCAAGACCATAACCAACTTCGATAGAAACTTTTCGTTCATTGGGCGCAACGAGGATCAGCACACCATCGTCTTTTTTCGCGTCACCCAGCTGCCAATGGCGGAAAAGCCGATTGCCATAGTCACGAATTTCATAACCTTCGAGTGACGGCACGGTGACAACCGCGACTTGTCGGCCTGAGGACTGTTCGAATGCGCGAAGTCGTGCCTCAATATCCGCTGCATCGCCGGAAAGTACGCCTGCGGCATCAACCACAGGTCCGGTGAGTTCGGGAAACTTCGGCTCGGCACGGGCAACATTCATCAGCACACTGATCAATATCACCAGTGCAAGGATGGTCTTTGCCAGATCGCGCTGCATCAACATGGGCGTGGTGCCCGATCAAGTTCAACCGCCCGTCGTGGTTTTCTTTTCGTTGTTGAAATCGATCTTGGGGGCCTGGTTGTTTTCAGGCGTGGTCGAAAATGTTTCGGCAATTTTGGCTTCCGGGTAGAACCACGAAGCCCACCACTTGCCCGGAATGGTTTTCAGTTCCGTGTTATAAACCCGCACGTTTTCGATATAGTCCTTGCGCGAAACGGCGATGCGATTTTCTGTGCCTTCCAATTGCGATTGCAGTGCAAGGAAGTTCGCATTGGATTTGAGCTCTGGATAATTTTCGGTGACCACCAACAGTCGGCCAAGTGCTGAACTCAGGCGCTGCTGGTTTTCCTGATATTGCTTGAAGGCTTCAGGATTGGTGACAATATCGGGCGGCACCACCATTTGCGTGGCCTTGGCGCGCGCTTCCACCACATCGACGAGCACCTGCCGTTCCTGCGCGGCATAGCCTTTGACAGTTTCCACCAGATTGGGAATGAGATCAGCGCGGCGTTGATACTGGTTCTGCACTTCCGACCAGCTCGCCTTCATCGCTTCTTCGTAAGTCGGCACATTGTTGATACCGCAGCCTGCAAGTGACAGCGAAGCCAAAAACAAAAGTACAAATTGCAACTGACGCATGATACTAATCCCTGCCTGAAGGCCCTGTTTGAAGGCGCCCTGTGTTGAAGGCCCTGTGTTGTTGAGAAAAACCTAGCGCGCAAATTGCAGATCGGCAAGTTTTCTTATCGTCATAGGAAATTAGCGCTTGACAAAGTTCTTTCTTCGTTCTATATTTGCCAGATCGGGCCAAAAGCCCCCGCAAGCTCCGAAAGGGGTTTTGACATCGTGAATCAGTGCCCATGTCGCAGGGCCGAATTTGCAGACACCCCACAGGAGGGCTCCTGAACCAAGGCAGGAGATGCACCAACTCGTGGTCTCTAGACCTCCGAAACCGTAAGGCTGACCTTTGTTTGCTTCCCGGCAATCAGACCTTCGGCTTTGCGCACGTCGGCCTTGATCGGCAGAAGGAAGCTTCCAGATTTCTTGTCGGGAAAGAGCGAGGTCTTCCAGCTGGTCTCGCCAATCCGGGCTTTGACTTTGACTGAGCCAAAGCCCTGGCGCTTGCCGATCATGAATTTGATTTGACCAGCAACATCATCAGGCAATGTAATGAAGTGCCAAGCCGCAGGTGCCGCCCCCTGCCAGCGCCACACCTCTGCTGAAAATGAAAACTGGTCTATCGTCACTCAAGCCTTTTCTACAAGCGCTGCCACGATGCGACGCACGATGGGAAACACCATGAACAGCACTGGAAAAACTACGATCCAGAATAAACCCCAGGCTTGCATCCAACCACCGAACGTAAAACCATCAAACCCCAAGGCGCGCAGCGATACGATCAATGACAGGATGCAAGACAAGAAGATCGACAGCACAAATGGCATGGCGATGGCGTTGTAGCGGGCGGCGAGTTTTTTCAATTGGTTTAGCTCTCAATTCATATTGACGCCAATCCAAACACCGATCGAGATGGTTCGAGATGCAGTTGGCCTAGGATGTATTGCACAATTTTTAGCGATTAAAATCGTCTTCAGTTGCACGCAGATTTTTTTCATCTAACAACAGATTTAGTTTTACTTCGATTGACCAAAGGCCATTGTACAAAAGCCCAAAAGCCAAGATTGCGCCCGCTAGATACTTCTCATCCAAGTAAAGACTGGCAACAACTCCTGCAGCTAATGCGATTGCTAACTTTAATCGGCTATTCATTTGACGTTCCCTCACCGCTTGTTCTGCCGGTTCGCCACGAGATCGTCGACCACCGCTGGATCGGCCAGCGTTGAGGTATCTCCGAGATTTGAGAAATCATCTTCGGCGATTTTGCGCAGGATACGCCGCATGATTTTTCCAGATCTGGTTTTGGGAAGTCCCGGTGCAAACTGGATCTTGTCCGGCGCCGCAAATGGCCCAATGTCTTTTCTGACATGCGCGATCAGATCCTTGCGCACATCGTCATTGCCAACGGCTCCGGTTTTCAGGGTGACGTAACAGTAAATACCCTGGCCCTTGATATCGTGCGGATAGCCAACGACAGCGGCTTCGGTGACATTGCCGTGGCCAACGAGTGCTGACTCAACTTCGGCTGTGCCAATGCGGTGGCCGGAGACGTTGATTACATCATCGACGCGCCCCGTGATCCAATAATAGCCATCCTCATCGCGGCGGCACCCATCGCCGGTGAAATACATGCCTTTGTAAGTGGCGAAGTAGGTATCCATGAAGCGTTGGTGATCGCCGTAGACTGTGCGCATCTGGCCCGGCCATGAATCGAGGATGACAAGATTGCCGGATGCCGCTCCTTCGAGGAAATTGCCCTTCTCATCAACCAATGCAGGCTGACAACCGAAGAACGGTTTTGTTGCCGAACCGGGTTTCAGTTTTGTGGCACCGGGCAATGGCGTGATGAGAATGCCGCCTGTTTCCGTCTGCCACCACGTATCAACAATCGGGCAGCGATCATCACCGACCACGCGGTGATACCACTCCCACGCCTCGGGGTTGATCGGCTCGCCTACGGAGCCCAAGAGCCGCAGAGATTTCCGCGAAGTTTTTTTGACGGGCGCATCGCCGCCTTGCATCAGCGCGCGAATGGCTGTGGGTGCCGTGTAGAATGTGTTGACCTGATGCTTGTCGATCACTTCCCAGAAGCGTGACGTCGATGGATAATTCGGCACACCTTCGAACATCAGTGTTGTTGCGCCATTGGCGAGTGGACCATAGACGATATAGCTGTGGCCCGTGACCCAGCCCACATCTGCCGTGCACCAGTAAATATCTCCATCCTGATAATCGAACACCAGTTGATGCGTCATCGCGGCATAGGTGATGTAGCCGCCCGTGGTGTGGAGCACGCCCTTGGGTTTTCCGGTGGAGCCTGACGTGTAAAGGATGAACAGCGGATCTTCGGCCTTCATTTTCTCCGGTTTGCAGTCGCCAGAAACTTTCGCCACTTCCTCGTGATACCAGAGATCGCGGCCTTCCTTGAACGCAACGGCACCACCCGTGCGCCGGACCATCAGCACCTTGCAAGGCCATTTGATTTTTTCGAGAGCCGCATCGGTGTTGACTTTCAGCGGCACTTTCTTGCCACCGCGCAGGCCTTCATCAGCTGTGATGATGAAGTTGGATTCGCAATCCTCAATGCGGCCCGCAAGTGAATCAGGCGAAAAGCCTCCAAACACAATCGAATGCACGGCACCAATCCGCGTGCAGGCGAGCATGGCGTAGGCCGCTTCCGGAATCATCGGCATGTAGATCGTAACGCGGTCGCCCTTCTTGACGCCGTGCTTCTTCATCACATTGGCAAGGCGGCAGGTGTGTTCGTGCAATTCGCGATAGGTGATCTTTTTATCGTCGTAAGGATTATCGCCTTCCCAGATGATCGCGGTTTGATCGCCACGCTTTTTCAGGTGCCGATCAATGCAGTTGTGCGAGACGTTGAGCACGCCATCCTCGAACCATTTGATCGAGACATTGGGATATTGATAATTGACGTTCTTGGATTTCTTCGGTGCCTTGAACCAGTCAATGCGCTTGGCCTGCTTCAGCCAGAACTTGGAATTGTCCTTGACCGATTCCGCATAGATTTTCTTGTAGCCAGCCTCATCAACAAGCGCGCGCTTTTTCCACGCAGCAGGCACGGCATAGGTTTTGGATGCGGACATGATTTCTCTCCCCGGAAGTTTTTTGCTCTTTGCTGGATAAACCTATAGCGCGCAATGCGACTCCTGTCTAAGGCGTGCTCACCTGACAATCATAGCAAGCGAATGCTTCGACACGGGCTCAGGCGTGCCATCGCGGAGGATGTATGTGCGGCCCAGGGTGAAGGCTGATTTGGCTTTGGAATTCATCAGGATCATGTGGGCGAAGAACACCATGCCCGCTTTCAGTTCCGCCGGATTTCCAGCGTAGAACATCGGCGAGTCCATCCAGCTTGGCGTGAATTTTGCGCCCAGCGAATAACCGCAGGCATTGAGGCGATGCTCACGCATGCCATGCGCATCCATCACGCGGGCGTGTGCCTGAAACACATCGCCTGCGGTGAAGCCGGGGCGGAGTTTTTCTTCAACGGCGGCAAGCGCCTCCCGGCAAGCCAGGTCCATCGCTTCGTGTTGCTTTCCTGGCTTTCCCAAAATGATCGTGCGCATGAAGGCTGCATGATAGTGGCGATAGACACCTGCGAATTCCAGGGTGAGTTGATCACGCTTTGACAATTTGCGGCGGCCCGCCTTGTAGCGGCAGAGCAACGCATCGCGCCCCGAGCCGATAATGAATTCATTGGCGGGATAATCGCCACCACCTGCAAAAATTGCTCCCTGCTGGGCGGCGAGAATATCGCCTTCATCAGCACCAGCCTTGGTTTTGCGAATGGCTACTTTCAAGGCTTCATCGCCTAGGGCACCGGCTTTTCGCACATATCTAAGTTCGGCTGGAGATTTGATGAGCCGCAGGTGATCAAAAAGATCGGTTGCTTCCTGCAAGCGGCAAAACCCATCCATGGCAGCTTCAACCGCCTTGCCATTGAAATGCGTGAGACCATAAGACTTGGTTTCGATGCCGAGTTTTTTGCCACGGCAGCTGAGGCTTTCCAGCATATCTCGCAATTGGGTTGCAGGCTCAGCACCCGCCGCATCGGTCCAGATGCGAATATCCTCGATGATCGACGTGTGTTGCGCTTGGCGCAAATCGGCAGAACGTGTGAGCAGTGCCAATCGACCATCACTGCCGACATAGAGACACTGGAAAAAGCAAAAGCCAAACGTGTCATAGCCTGTGAGCCAATACATGCTCTCCTGTTGAAACAGCAACATGCCATCAAGCCCACGCGCTGCCATCGCCGCCCTTGCGCGCTGCAAGCGATCAGCAAATTCGTCCCGTGTAAAATGCAAAGCCATGATGTCCCTCGTTGCTTGGCGCGATGTCTCGAAATCCCGTTGGCGGCAATAAGTGGATAGCAAATTCGTTTTAGGTCTCGCCTGAAACAATTACACTTTTTGAAAAAACTTCGTGCAAGGCAAGTTGAAGTTTAATTACCTCTGCTTTGTCCGATTCAATCTCTTTCGAGGCGATAATGATAGCATGAGCGGAGTTTTCAGGAATGCTGGCGATTGCATCCGCAGGGTCTTCCATGACGCAAAAAGCCCTTTCACCGGAACTGTCTAAAATTGAACGAATGTCAACTGTTTGGGCTTCGCATGTACCGTGAAATAAATTGCCTTTTTCTGTCGCTACTTCCTTCGCGTATTTTGAAAACCAGTCAGGCTCAACCTTGTTGACCCGGGTAACTGACACTCCTTTGGTAGTAATATCAGTTTGTGAAAAAAGGCCGAGCTTAAAAGTTCCCTTCTTTACGGAACCAGTATCCTTTTGAACTATGTGTTGGGGAGTTTTTACTATGCGAGCCAATCGCTCGTCATTTTCCACCGGTCCAAGGTTGCCGCGCGAATGCTTTTCTTCTTCACATTTGCCATTTTGAGAAAAGGACATCACTTCAGATTGATAGGATCGCATGAAGGAGCTGCTGGTCAACAGCAGTAAAGGTCTGTCTTATGTTACTCCGATATTCGATGCCGTTGACTTTTCCGTAATAAGCTTGCTTGCCGTCACCGAAGAATATGATCGAAAGTACATTCTCACCCTTTTCCCAATAGAGTCCAACTTCACCGTCATTGAACACAGTAGGCAAGGGCGAGTGATGGATTGGCGGAAGCGCTTCTAAGAAAGAAAATGCATCAGATATTTTTCGTTTTGATGGAGCTAAGCTTCCCTCGCCATCCCAACCATTTCTCAAATTGATGTACGAAAGTAATTCACTTTTGGTATCTTCGATTGTCGCGATGTCCAGAGAACTAATATGAACTGTTCCAGTCCTAAACGCTGTCGAAGCATTGGTTGAGGCGACCGACCATTTTTCACCAGCTATCGCGTTAAAGAAGGTGCTTGCAGTAGTATGGACAGCCAGCGAAAGTCCTCTAAATTCAGCAATAACATTGTGGATGGGCGTAGTCGAAGACCTTCCCCTAATGCCGCCGGCAGTGTCGAATTGCTTTGACGGCTTAAAAACTTCAGACCGATCATAAGTTGAAGATGCTGTGCTCAAAGTCCAATCCTTTCCTGCATATCGTTGACCAAAAACTCTTTGATCATCGCTTTATTCCGGCCGTGTAATTCTTCAAAGATCAGCTTTACTCGATCAATTTTATCACTAGCAGTTAAAGGAATAATGTCCTCTAAATCAAATTGCAGGTAGCTATCAAACCTAACAGTCGGTTGATCAGCGTTTTCCATTAAACCGTCTATTGTAGTACGCTCAAGCATCCTGCCGGAAAGACCAGCCAAAGGCGCATACCACCCCTGATGAAGATGCCAATTTGGACCTCTGTCGAAAATTCCCTTGCTAGAATTCGGACCGTCTTTCTTAAAAAGAAAAGTCAAATCATAATCTTGAGGCAAGCCACGCCACCGAAAAACATCAACGTTTTGAAGAATTACGCCAACTATTGCATTTGAAGGCGAAAAACTTGCTTCAATTGAAATGCTCCTTCCGATCAAGCTAAGCGCAGAAGCAGACACATCTACCCATCGACTGTACGCGAGATCGCTTATGAAGAGTGCATTACCTGAAAGGCGCAGCCTTTTTTGAAGCGCTCCGGCAGTATTGTACCTGTCAAAAACTATACCAGATGGAAACTGAATTGGTTGCCCGTTGATTTGGAACGGAGGCGCAGGAATATTCAATATGCCAGGCAGCTCATCTGCAAAGGCAGAGTGAGCGTTGGTAAATGCGGCTACTTCCACCGGACTAAGTGCATTCTCGAAAATTAGACCAAATACTACTTCGACGATTGCATTTGTCTGATTTGCTGGCTCAAAGGGCAAAATTTCCTCCAGAATGCCAATTAATTCTATTAACCGTTTTACCCTATATTGGGTTAGCTCCAAATAGTAACTCAATAAAGTTAACACTAAACAATTTTTTTCCTATAACTGTCCATAATGACGTCGCTTCGGCATTTTTCCTGGTTCATGGCGCTTGGCCTGTTTTGGGGGATTTCACCTTCGCTTTACAAGCACCTCGCCGATATTGGTATGCCGGTGACGCATACGATTTTCTGGACAGGTCTGGGTGTTGGCGTTTTCATGCTGGCACTATCCCTGTGGCGCGAAGGCACGGCCGGGATTACGCGCGAACTCATCATCTACGGCGGAATTTGCGCTTTCCTGCTCAATATCCCTTTTGGGCTCAATCTGTATTTTGCGGCCTATGTGCCACCTGCTGAACTTGCGATCATCATTACGCTGTCTCCCTTTTTCAATTACCTGCTCGCATTGGCCACAGGCACCGAAGCAGTGACGCAGCGAAAACTGATCGCAATCCTCTTTGGCTTTGTCTCAACGCTTGTGTTGATCTTGAGCCGTGAAGGTACATTCTCAGGCAATGTATCATGGTGGCTGATTGGATCATTGTCGATCCCGCTGCTCTACATGGCCTATGGTTATTACACCTCGCGCTATGCGCCGCCAAAAGCATCAACCCTGGCACTGGGTGCGGCCGAAAGTCTTTTGTCTGCCTTGTGGGTTTTGCCAGTGATGTTGCTGTGGGATTTTCCCGGCCAGGCATCGCAGCCAAGCCTGGTGCAGCACTGGGTATTGCTGGCGGTCTCATTCATGTGGGTGCTCGAACGCCTCGCCTATTTCACACTGATCCGCGAAAAAGGCATCGTCTACACTGTGCAGGCAACTTACGTCTCAACACCTATTGCTGTCATCATCAGTGCACTGATCTTTGGCGGCGGAACGGATATCTGGCTCTGGGTGTCGCTGGCGATATTGATGGTGGCGCTGTGGTTCAACAATATGGGAAGCCGTGTGAAGTCTGCTACATCTTCAGCGCCCAAACCGCAGAGTTCTTGATCTCGGCGTCTTCGAGGTCGCGCGACACGGGCACCTTGTATTCAACCAGTTTGTGAAGCTTTTCGCGGGGCAGATAAGAGCGACCGGGGTCACCTATCAAAATGGTTGAACCTGTTGATTGGGCTTTGAGCAACCAGTCATAACACCTTGAAGCTAAAGCTTTTTCATAAAACAGGTCGCCTACAAGGATCACGTGAGGTTGTTCAACTGCCGTCTCAAGCAGATCATCCGAAGTCACAGCAACCTCAACCTGATTAAGAGCCGCATTGATGTGGATAGCGGCGATTGAAAACGCGTCGATATCAGCGGCAAGCACGCAAGCAGCACCTGCCTTCATCGCAGCAATTCCGACAAGCCCAGAACCAGATGCAAGATCGACAACACTCTTGGCGCGCACGATCTCGGGATGATCCATCACATATCGTGCAAGCGCTTGCCCGCCCGCCCAGGCGAAGGCCCAGAACGGTGGTGGTAGTCCAATCTCTCCCAGCTCTTCTTCAGTCTTCTGCCAAATGGGTAGCGCCTCATGCGCGAGATGAAGCTTCACTTCAGGCACTAGGGGTGGCGACAGAATTTCGGTATTGGCACGAATGAAGGCGGCGTGGTTCACAAACCAGCCATCTTGCAAATATGCTTCCACTCGGCTTCGGTTACAGGTTGAACTGAGAGGCGCGAGTTGACGACCAGCATCATTTTGGCGAGGGCTTTTTCGAGTTTGATTTCATCGAGTGTGACGGCGCGCGGCAAGGCTTTCAGACCACGGATGTCGACGCACTCCCAGCGGGGATCGCCTTCAGCGGTGGAGTCAGGATGCACAAGTTTGCACACCTCGACAATCCCAACGACCGCCTTGCCGATGTTGGAGTGATAGAAAAATCCCTGCTCGCCCAATTGCATCGCGCGCATGTTGTTGCGCGCTTGATAATTGCGAACACCTGTCCACTCCTCGCCACTTTTGCCCCTAGCCATTTGCTGGTCGAAAGACCAGACATCAGGTTCGGACTTGAATAGCCAAAAGGCCATTATGCGACTTCCGGATTTTTCAAGGCCCAGCGCCAGGGGCGAATGCTGACGGAGGCAAACAGGCCTGCAAGATTATAGGGATCATTGGCGGCGATATCTTCGGCAGCGGCCTGATCGGCGGCATCAACAACCACGAGCGAGCCGTTGGGATTTCCAGCACCATCCAAAAACGGACCAGCCGCCTTCAATTGCAGAGAGTTGAGGTAGGCCACGTGCTCAGGCCGTTTGGCCATGCGAAGTTCGAGAAGGCCAGGTTTGTCTGTGCACATGATTGCAAAAAGCATTTTTATTGTTCTCCTATTCGATTGCGGCAGGACGTTGCATGAGTGCCGCGACTTGTTCAACCACTTTGGCATTGTCTTCAACAATGGCGTGAACGGCTTGGGTGATTGGCATGTCAACTTTATGTGAAACCGAAAGTGCGCGTGCGACTTGCGCCGTAAATGCACCCTCAACAACGCCCGAGGATTGCGCCAACGCATCAGCGACGTTCATGCCTTGTCCCAACCGGAAGCCAAATGCGTAGTTCCGCGACTTGATGCTGGATGCGGTGAGCAACAAATCACCCATGCCGGAAAGACCCATCAAGGTGCGAGGACGCGCACCCATCGCTTCGGCGAGGCGCGCGAGCTCTGCAAAGCCGCGCGTGGTAAGGGCAGCACGAGCACTTTCACCCAGCCCGAGTCCATCGGAAATTCCACAGGCAATGGCGAGCACGTTTTTGAGTGCGCCACCAAGTTCAACGCCGCGCACATCGTCTGAGGCGTAGAGTCTGAAATGGGGTAGTGAGAAATGTTGTGCAAAGTTTTTTGCAGTGTCAAGATTTTCGGCGGCGAGTGTCACCGCCGTCGGCAGACCCTTCACCACATCATCGGCAAAACTTGGCCCCGAGAGAACGAGTGGGATTGCTGAAGGTGCAACATCGCGCACCACATCGGCCATCAGCATATGTGTGCCGCGCTCAATGCCTTTGGCGGCGATGATGATGTGCGAGTTGACTGGCACCACTTTCAAAACTTCACGAACACTTTGCGCGGGTACCGCCACGATCAAAGTTTGGGCGGTGATATCGAACGGCGCGCGGCGTGACCAGACTTGCACTTCATGTCCAGCACTGCGCGCGACATGCGCAAGGGCGCGACCCCATGCACCATCGCCGAGGACTGCGACTTTCACGCCTTGGCTCCAAGACGGCCAAAACCGTAGGCGGGTGCTGAGGTCTGATCGAGAGGCCAGCGCGGGCGTGCTGCAATGCCAAGATCATCTACGAGACCCAGCGCCAAGCGCTCAGCCCCGGCCCATGCAATCATCGCGGCATTGTCAGTACACAGATGAAATGGCGGGATGTGGAGCGCAAAGCCATGCACAGCGCAGGTTTGTTCAAACACCCCGCGCAAGCGCTTGTTCGCTGCAACTCCGCCCGCAACGATCAAGGCAGGTACATTCGTATCAGGACAGTGTGCGCGGAATGCTGCGAAGGCTTTGACCAACCGATCCTTCATCGTGTCGGCAATGGCGAGCTCGAATGATGCACAAACATCAGCAATATCTTTTTCACTCAGCGGTTCGAGCTTGCGAACTACCTCGCGCACCGCCGTCTTCAAACCTGAAAATGAAAAATTGCAATCGTTACGACCCTTCAAAGGACGCGGGAAAGCGAAACGCTTTTCATCACCAAGCCGTGCATAGCTTTCAACCTTGGGACCACCGGGATAGCCAAGTCCCAGAAGCTTTGCTGTTTTGTCGAAGGCCTCGCCGAGCGCATCATCAATCGTCGTGCCAAGCCTGATATAATCACCAACACCGCGCACCAGCTGAAACTGCGTGTGCCCGCCGGAGATCAGCAGCAGCAAATAGGGAAAATCGCATTCACCCATGAGACGTGGCGTAAGGGCGTGGCCTTCAAGGTGATTGACGGCGATGAGGGGGACATCATGCGCAAAGGCAATGGCTTTTGCCGTAACCAACCCCACCAGCAAACCTCCCAGCAAACCCGGCCCTGCCGTTGCCGCAACGCCTGAAAGTTCGTGAAAGCCAACACCAGCTTCGGCCATGGCCTGTGCTACCAGCCGATCCATATGCGTGACATGAGCACGCGCTGCAACTTCCGGCACCACACCGCCATAGGGTGCGTGTTCGCGGGTTTGCGAGAGAACCACGTTGGAGAGCAGCTCTCCGCGCCCAGATGCATGGCGGCGCACCACGGCCGCGGCGGTTTCATCGCAGCTGGTCTCAAGACCCAAAATAACGGTGGCGTTCAACATTCTAGTTGCCCCTCTAGCATTGCTTTTCTAAACGACGCAAATGAGCAAAATAAGAATTGGCACGAGGGGTTCGCCACTGGCACTGGCGCAGGCGCATGAAACGCGCAATCGCCTGGTTGCAGCACACGGGCTTGATCCTGATTCCCTGGAGATTGTCGTGATCACCACAACAGGCGATCGCATCCGTGATCGGCCCTTAAATGAGATTGGCGGCAAGGGGCTTTTCACCAAGGAAATTGAGGAAGCGTTGCTCGAAGGTGCCATTGATCTGGCCGTGCATTCGATGAAAGACATGCCAGCACACTTGCCCGATGGTTTGATGTTTGCAGCCACGCTGGAGCGCGAAGATCCGCGCGATGCGTTTATCAGTCTTGCCGCAAAGTCATTGCGCGATCTGCCGCGCGGCGCTGTGTTGGGATCATCTTCAGTGCGGCGGACCGCACAGGCCTTGCGTGTCAGGCCTGATCTCAAGCCTGTGCAATTTCGCGGCAATGTCGAGACGCGTTTGCGCAAACTTGTCGAAGGTGTTGCCGATGCCACTTTTCTTGCCACTGCTGGTCTCAATCGGCTTGGTCTTGCCGACAAGATTACAGCGATTGTCGAGATGGATGAGATGCTGCCCGCTGTTGCGCAAGGGGCGATTGGCATCGAAATCACCAAACGCAATGAACGCGCCCATGAAATGGTGCGCGCCATCAATCATGACGCGACGTGGGAAGCGGTTTCCTGCGAGCGCGCGTTTCTGGCAGCCCTTGATGGCTCGTGCCAGACGCCGATTGCTGGTCATGCGCGTTTTGATGGCGAGCAGATTGTCTTTCGTGGTGAGAGCCTTTCACTCGATGGCCAGAAACATGTGAGTGCGGCGCGTGCGGGTGTTGTGTCGTCAGCGATACAAATGGCAGAAGAAGCTGCGGCGGAAATCAAATCCAACGGCGGCCACTTCATAGGAGGGTGATGAGTTGCGCATCATCATAACCCGGCCACTTGAAGACGCGCTGCCGTTGCAGGCAAAGCTGGAAGCATATGGCCATGTTGCAATCATTGCGCCACTTCTCGAAATTGTTCCGCGTACGGATGTTCTTATTGCTGAACGAAACTGGCAGGCCATCGCAGTAACCAGCGCCAACGCTTTGCGTCACGTTGCACTTTCCAGCGCATTGAAACAGCTCCCCACTCTCACTTTGGGTCCGCAGTCGGCGGGTGAAGCACTGCGCGCAGGCTTTGCAAATATTGAGGAGCAAGGTGGTGATGTACATGGGCTTGTGAATTACATCACGGCGCATCTCGACCCGAAAAATGGCCCTCTGCTTTATCTCTCCGGTGCTGAGACCTCAGGCGATCTTGAGGGCCGGCTCACAGAACTTGGCTTTGATGTGACGCGTGTGATCACCTACGACGCGATGCCAACCCGCCCCCAACTTGATCCGCGCAATGCTGATGCCGTGATGCTTTATTCACCGCGCTCTGCCGTTTTGTGGTGCGCGCTGCTCGATCGTCTCGGTGTCGATAGTCCTGATTTGTTGCACCTCTGCTTGTCTGCCAATGTGGCGGCAAAGCTGCCATTGACATTCCAGAGAAAAATTTCGGCAAGCCCGCGCGAGGATGATATGCTGGCCTTGCTTGAACGCCAGAGCGAAACGGAATAGGCAGGGGCATGTCCGATACCAAACCAGAAAAAGCAAAACCGCAAGTGATTGAACTCAACGAGGCCGATGCCATCGACGTTGAGGCCGAGACAGTCACGCCGAATTTTTCGCGCGATGCCGACACGGTGATCGACCAATCTTCATCCTCGTCGCGCATCAGCTTGCTGCCTTGGATATTGGGTGCGACACTTCTTGGGGCGGTGGGCGGTGGCTGGCTCTATCGTGATGTGCTGGCGAGCTATTTCCCCAACAATGAATTCACGATGATGGCCCGCAAGCTTGATGCAATTGAAACGGCAAACAAGACCAATCAGGAAAAGCTTGCGAACCTTGGTGCACTGACCCAAAAACTGGGGTCCGACATCGACGCGATGGAGTCTGCTGCCCAAAAAGCCAGGACTGATCTCGATGCGCTTGTGGCGACAAGTGCCGGGACAAGCGAGAAGCAGGTCGCCGCCGAACAGTCGCTTGCGGAAATGACTGCGGCCATCGCCGAGCTCAAGTCCACACTTGCAAATTTGCCGGCATCAGGCGCTTCGACAACTCCGGTTGATAATGCAGCACTCGTCACGCTGGCAACGCGTGTCGATGGTCTGGAAAAAGATCTCGATGCGTTGCAGGCACAAAAATCTGCGGCACCTGATACAACTGTGCTGAGCCAAAGCCTTTCAGATTTGAAAGCCAAGATTGCCAACGGTGTTGCCTACCAGGCCGAGCTTGATCGCATAGCGCGGCTTGTGCCCGCCGCCGAAGGTCTGGATGTTTTGGCGCGCCACGCTGCGGGCCTGCCGAGTGCGCAAGGCCTTGCTGCAGAACTGAAGGCGGCGATCCCGACTTTACCAACCGCAGCAAATCCGGCACCTGCTGAGGAAGATGGATACTGGAGCAGGATCACAAACTTTTTCTCAAGCATCATCACGATCAAAAATTCAGGCGAGCCAAATTGGCAAAGCCTCGCGACCAATCTTGTTGCAACAGCCGAGCAAGGTAGCCTTGCCGCCGCAGTTGCTTTTGTAGACGCGATCGAGGGCTCAAAGCCAGGTGCCATTGCGGATTTCCGTGATCGTGCCGCAGCCCGCGTTTTACTGGACGAAGCACTTACGAAAACTTCCGATGCCGTCATGCGCGACATCGCCGCAAAGGCCGCCACACCATGATCCGCATGCTTTTGCGTATTGCTGCGGTGATTTTACTAGCGGCCGGATTTACATGGCTTGCCGACAGGCCTGGTCGCGTTGCGATCAACTGGATGGGCCGCGATATTGAAATGTCGGTGCTGGTTGCCGCGACACTTCTGATCATCAGTTTCTTCGTGTTGTATTGGCTGTGGAACCTCATTCGCCGCGTCTGGCGCACGCCTTCAACTGCGCGTGAATTTTGGAAATTTCGCCGCACTCAAAAAGGCTATGCGTCTTTGTCGCGCGGGATTATCGCTGCCAATGCAGGCGATGCACAGGGTGCCGCCGAGCACGCCGCGATCGCCAGCAAGGCGCTGACCAGTGAGCCGCTGCTTGATGTGCTCAACGCGCAATCCGCGCAGCTGCAGGGTGATCGTGCTGGTGTGAAACGCGCGTTCGAAGACATGACGAAACGTCCCGAAACCGAAGTGCTCGGACTTCGTGGCCTGTTCGCGGAAGCCAAGCAGGCAGGCGATCTTGCTGGTGCAATTGGTTTTGCCGAGCGTGCATTGGCGCTGAATCCGCGTCTCGCCTGGGCCTCAACTGCGATGTTGCAAATCCAGAGCGCGCGCAAGGATTGGTCTTCTGCTGCGGCGACACTTGCAACGCAGGGAAAATCCGGTCTGTTGTCACGCCCAGAAGCTGACAAAAAGCGCGCCATCATGTTGACCGCCGATGCCATTGCAATCGAGGACAGGGATCGTGATCGCGCCTTGAAGCTGGCCAATGAAGCGCATGATCTTGATCCTGCGCTGGTGCCTGCTGCACTGGTTGCGGCGCGCTGCCAGATTGCCAACGGCTCGATGCGAAAGGCTGTGCGCATCATCACCGCGACATGGGCGAAGTCACCGCATCCTGATCTTGCGCAGTTGTTGGCACAGGCGAAAACCGATGATGGCCCCGAGGAGCGCTTCGAGCGGGTGCGCGATCTTGCAGGCAATACCGAAAACTCACTTGAGGCGGCGCACGCTTTGGCACGCGCCGCAGTTGGCGCACGGCGCTTTGATGCCGCGCGTCAAACCCTGCAGCCTCATCTTGTTGATGCACCACAGGCGCGGTTGTGCGCATTGATGGCCGAAATCGAAGAAGCCCAAGGTGACAAGGGCCGGGCGCGCGAATGGTTGGCACGCGCGATCACCGCTCCCCGCGATCCGATGTGGGTCGCAGATGGTGTGGCGGCACCCCGCTGGACGCCTGTGTCTCCCGTGACCGGTGAAATCACGACATGCGAATGGAAGCCACCTTACGAAACTCTGGCAGCAGATTTTCCTGTTGCAGTAATTGCAGCACCAGTCGCGTCCACAGCGCGGACACTACCCGCATTGCGCGGCGAAACTGAAACCTCACCCCGATTGCTGGAAACCATTCGCCCTGATGATCCCGGTGTTCCGGTCGAAGACGAAACCACCAGATAAACCGGGATCAAAACTGCTTTCTTGAAATATTAAGAATCAGGGTCTAAACACCGCCCCTGTTGATGCCGCTTTAGCTCAGTTGGTAGAGCACCGCATTCGTAATAAGGAGGTCGAAACTCTGAATTGCGAATTTGTCCAAGCGGTTACAGAGGGTTAGCAGAGTGAGTGAGATTCCCCAATTTTTGCCGTAGGGCGGACGTAGGGGATAGAAACAAAGAAGGCCGCTTTAGCTCAGTTGGTAGAGCACGTCATTCGTAATGACGGGGTCAGGTGTTCGAGTCACCTAAGCGGCACCATTTGACTTGGTCTACCTACATTTACACTCGGGTATTAAACAAAAAAAAATTTCAGGTTGTTGCAAGCCGCTTCAGACTGCAAAGCAGCTGCTTCATCTTCAAGTCAAGTCTCTCGATTCGAGGTGTTCAAAGCGTTTCAGATATTCAATCCGACTTCTTTCAAGTTACCCAACCCCTGCCACACCAACAAGGTGATTTTCTCGGGTCGTGATTGTGTAACACCCAACTTCATTGCCAGATTGTATCTGGAAGGTAGCCAATTTCAACATGAATAAAGTAGAGAAACAAAAACTGGCAGGTAAGGGCATAAGTTTAGTGCTGGCGATACTTGGGGTGTTTTTCGTCAAAGAGATTTATGACATTGACGTTTCACGCTCAGTTTTCATTTTTGCGATTACCTTAGAAAGTCTCGTTTTTGTAAACTCCATTTCTCCATTGGCAATTGGAACTATCGTATCAGCGAACAGTTTGGTTCACTCCGCTGACTATATTGGATTGGTTCTTGGGTACTTATTTGCTTATGGAGCAAATGTAACATCTTTCTTCATTGGAAGATTTGTTGGTGGCGGCCAACATCCGCAGCGAAAGTTGACGTGGTCCCGATTTTTTGCAACCTACTGGCATCCGCAGCTAGCTTCTATTTGCGCATTTGACTGTGGAGTTGAACGCGCGAACTTTACCAGGTTCTTGATTCTATCAATACCGGTGAGTGCGGTCTATTATTGCGCCGTTTGCCTAGCCCTAGGGTCCACTACAAACCTGACAACTAGTTTGTCATCGCCTTGGGTGGCAGTTGCACTTCTGGCGTTATGGATTGCGTATGAGTTGCGAGGTCTTTTATCCGCCGTTCAGCAATCGCCTCCGCCCAACTAATTGCCTTCAAAAGTACAAAGGGTTTTGGGCTCCTAGTAAACAGTTTTGACAATTTGAAATCCAGCAGCTTCTTCAACTCATTTCCAGCGCTCTTACCTTTCAAGAAATTTAGGTGGTCCGACTTATTGTCATCATCAAAGTCGAGCAAATCATCTACTACCTGAAAAAGCTCACCGACTTCACGAGTACTGTGGGATTTCCCAAAGGTCTCGAGTTCTAACAAATGGTCTAGGACGACGATAAGCGCAATTTCCCCTCGTTGAAGTCCATCGCGAGGAATCTGCTTGTTTCTTTTTGCTTGCAACAAATCAACTAGCAGCTTGCAACTAAGCGGGCTAAGAATGCGAACACAAATATTCTCATACTCTTTGACCGCACTTTGCTTGTATTGAAGTCCGTCGCTGACCAAATCGAATAGCGAAGACATCATTCCGAGTTCCGCTGACCTTTGAACAGTACTGATCTTTAGTTCTGAAGCAAAACCAACAAAACAAATTGCCAAGTTTCCTGCTTTTACAGAATGATGCAACCGATTGTCGTTATGATCAAATCTCCGATAGGCTTTAAAGCATAATTGAAATGCTCGCACCCAAACTCTGAGATAAAAGATCATCTAGAAAACAATCAAAACTGACAGTGGGATAAGGATCATCGCACCCCGCGTAAGGTTAGTGAACCCCCAGACGTCTTTCGAGTAATGCGCCCTTAAAAACAACACCCCCAAAACAATTGGTAAAACCACTGAAGCTATGCCCGCGAAAATAGCCTGAGAATTTGCAAACGCAATAACCGTATAACAGCACCCTGATATTGTGAGGACTAAATGAACCGCAAAAGACACTCTTGGACCAAAAAGCACTGGCAGTGTTAGTCTTCCGCCCCCTGCATCACCCACTGCGTCGTATTCGTCGAATTTAATTTCTCGAGATACTAGAAACATGAAGCCTGCTGCTATTAGTGCCAAGGCTGTTACCCAGTTATCATTTAGAGTTGAAGAATGGCTGCCTAATGTCATTACAAGATATGCCGGGGACAACGAGCAAATAACAGAGACGAGGTTACCCAGAAGAAATATCTTCTTAAAGAACAAAGAATAGGCGACGACTAGTATTAGCACTCCCATTGTCAATGTTGATGTCAATTGACCGACATATCCTGCAGAGAAGCCAATCAATAACAACGTAAGAACCAGTAGCAACAATAGCGCAAACCAATCGGTCACACTCTGTGGTGCCCATCTGACATTTCCATTTGCCAAGTCAATTCTGACGTCTACAGCGTCATTTATAAGGAAGCCCACGCTTGAAATAGCACATAACAAAACTGCTATCGTCGCACCATGTAATAAGGAGGTGCCTGACAAAATTGAGAATGCCCAAACATTAAGAACAATTGGCAGCCAAAGTCCCAGGCGTGCACTAGAAAAGGCCAACTTCAATCTCGCGGTCATTGTTGCGCTCCACCAACTGTGGTTTGCGGTTTGAATTTCTTCTGTGCTCCCTCAAGTACTTTTTTGAAAGCCTCATCCAAAGCATCTTCTCGACCATCAGCGATCACCTTATAGGGCATTATTGATGCAGCCTCGGCTAGCTGTTGAAAAATTAACCACAGCAAAACACCAGAAAGAAAACAGTGTATCAAGATAAGTTGTGACGGAAACAACCAACGCGAGTTTGGTTCAAGCTCAAACCCCCATGGCACTAACACAATAATGCAGCCCGCAGCGAGGAGTGCCACACCTCCCCATTTGGACTTCCAATCTGCTTCTGGAAGCCACGACTTTATAATCATAAAATCCGCGTCGTTCGATTTGCCAAGTTCGTTTAGTTCTTCTGTAATCAATCTCAATGCGTTGTCCGTTAGTACGGAATCAGAACCTCCAGGCTGCAGTCCTGCGACTGCTCCAGAAATTATCTTCCAGAATTCCTTGAAACGCTTTGATTTGTAAAAGATTGCACCGAGTATCATAGCCCCAAACACTGACAGGGATGTGTAGGGGAAAACCATGGTTATTCCAAAAAGCACCCCGACAGCCCCTGCCCAAACGAAATCCAAATAGGACTTCCGATAGTCATTGTCCAAATGGAGAACTGACTGCTGGTACGTGAAGTAGAAGAATGCAGTCAGAACCGAAAATGTCACCGAGTTTAGTAAGTACTGCACACATGTGACCATGGTGAGCCAATCCGAAGCCCTCCAAAATGACAAAAGAAAAAAGTAAGTGCCACCCGAGTTTTTTGATTGTACTAAGGTAAAAACAACAGATACGAACCCCAGTACATACGCGGCGAGCAAACTGCCAAAAACAAGCTCAGACAAGCGATAAGCGAAAGTTTGGCTGTTTCTTTTGTAATTCACAGATGGTTTGTGGATTGAAGGAAAGTCCAAATACTTCTCTGTCGGCTTTGTAACTGACTTGGGTATCTTGGCCGCGAAAGCCTCTAGACTACTCTTGACCGATTCCGCCAATTTGGAAACTAAAGTATCAACTTCTTTTTCGTTTGAATCCTGTGGAACATTATTGCGAACAACTTTGTCGTTTGCAATATGCGGTTCTTTATCAACATTGGTTGCCATAATGAAAGTCTAGCTTTTTTCGAGGGATGTTGTGAAGTGGATAAATTTATCGGACTCGCGCTCCGTATCACCCCGTTTCGAGTGTTAATCTATGAACGAACCTGGGCAACTTAATTTTAGCCGTCATTCGCCAGACCATGAGAGCAATTTGGTCGAAACCCTGCCGTTGCCCACGGGTAAACGCCTCTAAGGCAGAGATGTGTATTTGCTAGGCTTGGGCTAAAGTCAACTTGATTGGATGTTCGCGAAACTATTTTGCTATAATGGGATCGCGTGTTCGAGTCGCATAGGCGCACCATACAGATGGCATCATGGTGACTACGCTGGGCACCTTAAACCGTAACGCAAAATGATGATCTGAGCATTGTGCGGGGCTATCGTTCCGCACCGTTCCCCGCAATCAAACTGTGTGGCACACTTGGCCCGAAAGGGACTGATTCTTGTCGAGCACACCGTCAACTGAGCAATTTCATATTGCAGAGTGGTATGGTCATCCATTCCATGAGCTAGGCGATGTCGACCGGGTAAGGCTGGCTCAACATGAGGTTGGCGGCTCAGCGATGACCAAGTCAGACCTAGCACGGATGGTCGCACTTGAGGCGCAAGCCGCGCTCGAGACTATTAAGCCACGCGATGCTGTTCGACTGTCTGATCTCCATGCCAAACTGGCGAAACAGCAATCTGAAGAACTTCCGTGTCCGTTCAGAACGGACAGCCCGCATCCAACGTGCACAAAACCGGGCGGTGTCTGTTCTATCCGCGTATACAAAGATGATAATGGAATAGTTGCGCCAATCGAAGGCAATCGAGGGCGGCTGCGAGCGCTCTGTCCTTGGCGCTTCCACCAAGATGGCACAGCATTCGATAATATTGGAGAGCGGCTACTTGCTGACTCATCGCCCACTCGGGCGGGCGAAGTGGGCTTCCTAGAGTCCACTGGGAATCTAGACAGCGATGCAGGCGAAGACGTGGGCCGCATCGATATGATCTTGGTAAAATCAAATGCACCGTCCGGTTCGCCAATGGACTGGGTGGCGGTGGAAGTACAGGCCGTCTACTTTTCCGGAAGGCGGATGGGCATTGAGTTTGAGCACCTGTTGAAGACCGGGGGCAAACTTTCTATGGCGCAGGAGAAGCGCCGTCCTGATTATCGAAGCAGTGGAGTCAAGCGACTTATGCCGCAGTTGCTTACGAAAGTACCGACGCTCCGTCGCTGGGGTAAGAAGATGGCCGTGGTTGTTGATGCACCGTTCTTTCACTCTATGGGCCAGATGGACCGGGTGAAAGACGTGTCGAATGCCGACATCGTTTGGTTTCTGGTGGACTTTGTGGCTGATCCGGTTGGTGGTCTATTTCGGCTGGAAGTGGTGGAGGAGTTTTTCACCACGCTCGAAAGCGCAACTCTGGGGCTGACAGGAGGCGTTCCGGTGTCACAGGGACAGTTTGAGACTAGGATCAAATCGAAATCCCAGCGATAGCTATTGCCAAGCAAGTGGGTGTTAAGGTAAGGCTGGTACAAAATGAGAACAAATGAAACAGGTTAAGGCCATGGCATACACAGCGATTGACCTCTTTTGCGGTGCTGGCGGATTATCCGCCGGGTTGGAAATGGCTGGATTCAAGGTTGTGGCGGGCAATGACCTATTCGCAGCAGCTGGGGAGACATTCAGCCGAACGCACCCCAATGCTCAATTTTTGCCAGGACCGATCGAACAGCTTTCTGTTTCTGAACTGATGGCTAAGACTGGAATGCGGCGCAGCGAACTCACCGTTTTAGTCGGCGGCCCACCCTGTCAGGCGTACTCAGTTTACAATCACCAGCGCGGCATGCACGACGCCCGCGCCACTCTGTTCAAGGAATATCTGCGAATTGTTGACGGTCTGCGCCCGGAATGGATTGTGATGGAGAATGTCACTGGCATCTATTCCATCGGCGGTGGCGAAGCTGTTAGGGCCATCAAAGCAGAGCTTGGTGCGTTAGGATACGCGGTCAAGGAACAAGTGCTGAAATCAGAAGACTATGGTGTGCCACAAGAGCGGCGGCGTGTCGTATTCATCGGCAATCGGGTTGGTGCACCGATAACGCACCCAGCCCCGACGAATGGTCCCGGAATGGAACCTTTTATCACGATCAGGGACGCGATTGGTGACTTGCCTCCAATTGGCAATGGAGAGGATCAAGGACGCCTTCGCTATTTGAATGGCAAAATCTCGTCATACCAACGCCTGATGCGCGGTAAAGCGACCACCGTTGCAGATCATGCAGCGCCAAAACTTGGACAAGTGAATATTGATCGCCTTGCCCACATTCCGCCCGGTGGAAGCTGGCGAGATATTCCGTTTGAACTTCTCCCCGCTGGGATGAAACGCGCCAAGCGGTCAGACCACACAAAGCGTTATGGACGTATGAAATGGGACGGGCTTTCCTGCACTATCTTGACCAAGTGCGATATTCACTGGGGAGCCTACATTCACCCAGAACAAGACCGTGCAATAACTGTCAGGGAAGCTGCCCGCCTCCAAGCCTTCCCGGATTGGTTTCAATTTTCAGGGTCGCGCACAGAACAGTATGTCCAGATTGGCAATGCTGTTCCGCCGCTTTTGGGCAAGGCGATTGGTGATCAGCTGATGTTGACTATTCGACAAATGAGGGCACCACAAGTCGCAAGAGCGATTTCCAAACTGCAACCTTTATCAAAGGTACATGCCAGAGTGTTTGCATAAGGCGCGAAGATTGTGAGCAGTCTTCAAAAATAGTATTCCCATTCGTGATGACATCACCCGACTCCTAATTTTGCTTTAGCGGGTCAGGCGGTGAAAACCGAATGTCCCCAATGGCTTGGCTGAACCACATCGGCGTGCGTATGGCGATAGTAGGTTTTTTGCCCCTCTTCGGACCTTTGCAAGGAGTACCAATGCCTATTGCTGGCGTCGAGTAGATACGGGCGGCTTTGCGAACAGTTCCGCCAGATCGACGTGTAATGCCGCAGCTAGCGCCTCTATCGTTTCTAGGGACAGGTTCACCTGCCCCGCCTCAACGCGGCTTATGTACGCCTGATCTGCCTTCTTTAAGCGCGAGGCAATTTCTTCCTGGCTCCAGCCATTCTGCTCTCTTATGCGCTTCACTGCCAACCCAAATCGCCGCTTGATGTCCATCGCCGCAAGCGAACGAGATGACCGGCCATCTAACAATGTAGTTTAATACATATTTTGATCGCGCTATAGTCTTGCCGGAAATGGAAGGGGACGGCGATGAACGACTATAATTTTTGGGCTGACCTCTTGGACACATTCCAGTCGATGGACGATTGGCTAAAGGCGTTAGCGCTCCTTATACCTCCCGGCTTTGTGCTGGTCGTGTTGGGCCTCTTTCTGCGCCATAGGGCCACCATGCGGGCGATTGAGACAGGTCGCACGGCAGGATTCATGTGGCCTGCCCAAGAGGTGTTTGACCGCGTGGACTACCTGCGCAATTCCGCGCTGCCATTCGACGAAGGCGAAGAGATTGCCACGTCACCACTGGTCGCTATTCGTCGCCGAGAGTAGTTGCCTGCCACTGGTCCAAGTCGTTGCTCCAATGGACCGTGCGCATTACAAATAATTCGAAGGACTTTCTGCCCCGTCCAATTTCCGGGAGGCGATAAGTGGTCGTCTCCATTATCAAGAGAATATTTCGAGGCCAAAGTTGTACGGCATGTTGGCCGCCATGCCAGGTCAACACGGACGGCAGAACACGATTCAGGACGCGACCAAGGACAATGTGGTTAAGGTCCGGGATGTGAGGGTAAAGCTCACGGAGTTCCTGCGACATGGCCGCCATGTTGCTTGTGTTGGGCAGCGCGAATGTGCTTCCGGGCAGGCTGGCACGGTCCAGCAGCAGGCGCAGATAGTCGAGGTATGCCCAATGCTTGCCGATGTATCGAACACGCTTGCGCAATTTTTTCGCGTTGCTTTCCGTATGATTGGAGACCTTGGTCATCTGGCCATCTTATTTGCGAGAGGCGGCTGGACGCCCGCGTTTGTTCCAGCCACCACTCCGCCATATAGGCTGTATAAGTTGTATAAGGACTTTACATCCATACGGCTGGAGTCATGGAAGGCCGCACGCGGCGCGGCCCCTATAACCTATACTTCTTATACCTAAGGCAAGTCGGGGTTGCCGAAATCTGCATCGCCCGGAAACGCTGGGTCCGCCTGCCATTCTGGCAGATCGTTGGACCAAGGCACCGCTCCGCCAAGCCGCAACTCAAATAGCTTCCGCGCTTCTGGCAACGGAGGGAATTTTAGCTCCGTCGAAATCTCCTCGACGGGGCCTTCTGACGTAAACTGCGCAATGAACTTGCCATTGGGCCGCGAGGTGATGGTGGGTAAGATTTCGCGAAACAACTTTCCAAGCGCCACATCGTTCAAGTGCCGCTCACCGTAGTTCCGCATCAAGTCTTGCACTAATGCCTTGACGGTCGTCCTGTCGGACGATCCCGCTGCGTTTTGTGGCAACCGCGCTTGGTCCAGCAAGCTATGCAGGTATTTCACGTAAGGCGACTCTGCCAGAAGAATCTGCATTACACGTGCCTGAGTTCGTATCACGCGGCGTGGGTTCGGCCCCTTGGTGATGTCGCGGTTCAGCAATTCGTGCAGCATTGCTTCCCTGCCGCCATTTTCCATTTCTGCGGCTATGGCAGCAAAGTACGGTTGGTCTTCCTTGTGGGTGTCAGCAACATCGACAACCATCCAACGCCTGTCACCCAGATCGGCAGGCACAACAGAAACGTTGTTGGAGGCAACCATAAAGATTGCCCTGTTGCGCATCTTTACAGCATCAACGCCTTTCTGTTCCAGCATGACATAGTCCTCGGTAATGCGGACCTTGATGATTCCCGCTTCCTTCTTGTTGCCACCCCATATGCCCTCGTCGATGAAGACGAATCTTCGCCCGAAGAAGTGGGAGTTGAAGCGGCCCGTCACTTGGTCAGAATGTGTGATGGTGATGAAGTGCGCGCCCCACAACGCGCCGTAGGATTTCGCAAAGACGCTTTTGCCCGTGCCTTGAAGGCCACGCATCACAGGCGTTGTGCCGATGACTTCTCCGGGTCTTTGCACGCCCAAGGCCATCCAGTTTAAGAACCACTCGTATATCTCGGAACTGCCAGAACTTATGTTTGTGCGGATGTGCTCTTTGAACAAATCCCACGAACCTTGCTTTGGAGTCACAGCGAAACCGCGCCAGAGATTCCAGATTGTTCCGTTCTCGCCCGGAGGAAGATTCGGGTCGAAATCGATCCCGGTGTACCTGCTCGCTTGCGCACTGTTAAACCAAGTCTCAGCCAAGGGTAGCTTTGTGTCTTCTCCATCATCGCCTTTGCGAACGATCTTGTCAGGCTTATGCCTGTCGAGAAGCTGCTGCTTGCCAATGTACTGGAAGACTTCGCCCGAATCTTGGTTGGGGATTTTCAAGATGATGGCTGTTCGTGTTCCAGATGTAAGAACTGCGTACTTTCGGTTCATCTCGACCAAAGGAGACGGTCGCTTGCCGTTCCAACCGCCTTCCTTGGCACGATGGTAGATTGAACCGATTGTCAGCTTGCCGTTTGGCTTAAAGGTTTCCCAGCGCTTGCGGCATGCATCCTCATCTTCGTACTTCTCGATGGAAGACCGCGACCACTCATGCCACAGGGCAAACCCTTCATCACCAAATTCAAGTTTCAAGGCAAAGCCGACATCGCGCCAGACCTCGAAGTAGTCAGCGGAAATGCAACCCAACGCACCGCGAAGGGCCTCCAACTCTGTTGGCCCATCTCCTTCCGCTTCAACACTTCTCCGCTTGGGTTTGCTGGTGTAATCGGCAGGTGACTCATCCTTGGAGGCGGGCACGGGTGCGCTAAAAAACGCCAAGCTGGAAGGCGGCTCGAAGTCATCGACTTCGATGATTTCCAGCGTTAACGGATCAATAGCGCGAGACAGCCTGCCAAGCGGCAAAGCAATCAAGTTTCCAAGGCTATCGCCTTCCACTGAGTCTTGCTTTGGAAAAATCTCCACTTGCTTATGGACCAGCCCCTTCGTTCCAATGGCTAAGCCGAGCTGAGAGATTGCCTTGTTGGCAAAGGCGCGGACTCTGGCAGCACTCAGGGGCTTTTCGAAACAGACCCAAATATGGATGCCTTTGCCACCGCCCGACCGAAACATGTGTGGCCGCAAGTCTGCCGCAACGAACTCACCAAAGATTTCTTTGGCTTTGGTAGCGACCGCCACAAACGGCAATTCGCCCTCATGGTTATCTATGTCGATGACGAGAGTCTGCGTGGTCTTCCCGACAACAGGGTACATGCCATAGTTGGGAGAATCTGCAAGATGCGCGGCGGCAGCGTCCATTCCGGGCTTGCGACGCTGGGGGCGGTAGCTACCGTCGTCATTTCGTACCGCAGCTACGTTAGGATTGCCGAGACTGGCTAGCTCATAAATGAAGGACACATGCTTGTCGTTCATGGCTTCACCTTCTTTGGAAAGGCGAACTTCAACTGTTCATGAACACGCTTTCGGGTGTTTTCCTCGACATAGGCGTCAAGAGCGGACTTGCGATAACGCACGTGTGCGCCGATATACTCGAAGGCTGGACCGAAGCCGCCTCGCGAGCGCAGTTTTTGTAAGAAATAAATACTGGCAGAAAGGTAGGCAGCGGCCTCTCTCTCGTTCCAGCGTGGATCGGGGTTTTCTGTCATTGTCTGAGTTTCCTGCTAACCAGACAATTTTCTGATCAATGGCGAAGCAAAGAAACCAAGGAACCCGTGAATTTCTTGGATGAATTTATTCTTTGTCCGTTGAAGTCAGTTCCCTTTCAAACTCCGCCTGTTCCTCTTCCGAAACCGCAAGCAATGACAGTTCGACTGGCTTCAAATCAACTCGTAGTCCGGCAACTGCCAGCACTTTCAGGAGCAAGGCTGCGACAATTTTGTTCTCTTGGCCAAAATCCAAAATGTCGCTGTAGCGATTGCGCAACACCGCGCGTTGTGCCGAAAACGCTTCTTTATAGCGGCGGGACACTATTTCAAATTCTTTCCCGCCTTGAATCAAATCTGGTCGAAACCTTTTCACTGCGGCATCAGCAATTTTCTGAATTCCACCTGGCACCGTTTTGGTGCGCCCCATCTCTTTCAAGAACTTCTGTCTAGCTGCCAGCAATTCTCGGTACATCCATATCAATACTTCTTCGTCTTCAAGAGCATCCCCCTTTTGGTACCAATTGCCAAAGAGCAGGTGTTCAATCTTGCGTAGACGCGTTTCATTCTTGTCTTGGTGGCCATCTGGGTTTGCAGAGACTATGCCGGCCAATATCAGATGTAGAATTATTCGACCCTGAACGCCACCTAAGCGCAAATACATGTCTTCGCAGTCAGTCGAAAACGTTTCTTTGTCCCAGTCATCTAGCGTCGGCGGAACTTGCAGATTTTCCTTCGCTCTCGGCATTCACAATCTCCAAAATCTTAGCGGCAACGCGCTCAACTGGCTGCCTCAGCCGTTCCACATTAGCAATGATGTAGCCGCCCGTCACATCGGTAACTCGATGGTTTAACAGGCGCTTCAGCGAGTATGTGTTGATGTCGAGACTCTCGGCAATAGTGACGAACGTGCGCCGCAGATCGTGCATGCTGAATGCAACTCCTGAGGATTCCACAACACGTCGCACAAAGGATTTGACTTCAACGATGTGCCCAGTGTCACCGCTGCCGGGAAACACCCAGCGTGACTGCCCTGCCCACTCGCGCCGTGCTGCAAGTAGGTCGGAAAGAAAGGTGGACATCGGCAGGTCGAGGCTGTCGCCATTTTTTGTCTTCGACAAGTGTAGCTTTCGACCTACAAAGTCCAAGTGCTCCCACTCAAGCCGCACGATCTCCGAGCGCCTCATGCCTGTGAAAATCGCCACAAGAAATATGTCCCGGGCGTCGCGGTGCTCTGCATGGACGGCCCTCCACCATGCTGGCAGATCGGCAACGGTGATAACCCGTTGCCGCCGTGTTTCGCGATGCCACGAGCGGGCCTGAGTTAGGATCGTGACAGGGTTGGGCGGAAACTCATCGAAACCCGCCGCTGTGAAATTGAAGATGCTGCGAAAGTGGCGGCACACATTGTTTGCCGTGACCGGACCGAACTCTTCAGAAACTCTCTGATGTCGTGCCAGAATCATCTGGCGGGAGATTTCGACGATCTTCTTCTGGCTCCAGTCAGCGAGATATTTCCGCTGCGTCCGGCGATAGTTGTCAATCGCGCTGGCGGAAAGTTTCTTGGCAGCAAAGAAGTTGTCGAAGGCCTGATCGACTGTGATCCCCTCAGCCCGCCTCTCGCGCTTTGCGCGGTTGGGGTCTAAGCCTTCGGCCATCTCGCCAAGGATCACCAGCGCCTTCCTGCGCGCGACCTCCGGCGGGATTACGTCCGCTCGTCCGATGGTGACGCGCCGCGTTGTACGATTGGCTTGGCCTTCGACGACAAAGACTTTGGACGTCTGCCCGACGCGAAGGGCAAAGCCTCGTAGCACATTGTCGCGAAAGAAGAGTTGGCCGGACTCCGTGAACGGAATGCGATCTATGACGGCTTTGGTCAGGTGAAGACTTGGCATGGGTGTTCCTCCAGGCCATGACTAGTTATAGTCAGTTTCGGCAACTCCCTAGAGAAATCATGCGGTTGTCAGAATGATACAAAGCCGTACAATGGGGTTAAGATGAATTCCGTCAACTTCACGATGCGAGCCGCCGCAACTCAATTGTTACGTCGGTTACTTTTGCTCGAACTTCGTTCTAGAAATGCTGCTCATGGAATCGACTCTTTCTCCGCTACCCGCGCCTGCTCCGCCTGAACTAGCCGGGGGAGCTGGATTCACTTTCGAAGACTCTGTGGCTGCATATTATCTGGTGTCGCTACTAGGAGAGCTGCCTGTCCCTGGACTTCCAGATTTTAGGTCACAGCGGGTAGCAGTACAACAAGCTGCACAAGGAGAACCGCTTGATGATCTTATCGTCAATGGCGTCCGTCAAGATGGCGTCGAGGCTCGCTTGCGCTTGCAAGTCAAACGTTCGCTAACAATCGGATATGCCACAGATGGCGATTTCCGAGACATCGCACTCCGCGCTTGGGCAACACTGGAGAAGCCCAATTTTCGCGAAGATATTGATCGCGTTGGGGCAGCAACTGGTTCGATTACAGAGAGTTCGCGGCGCGCACTTGTCGAAATCTGCGAATGGGCTCGCGCTAGTGAATCAACCGCGACTCTGGTTACACGATTTAACACGGAAGGTGTGGCAGGTGGGGAGCGTCAAAGAGTGTTTGCTGCTTTGCAAACAATTTTTGATGACGGCGGTGAGGCCACTATCCGCGATACCAAAGTCTTTCGCCTGTTGCGGCACTTTGTACTGATAACTTTTGATTTTCTTCACGAAGGCGCCAAGGATCCTTTAGTTGCTGTCGAGCGACTACAGAGTAGCTTGGCGGCGGACACATCCAATCGAGCACCCGAACTGTGGATTCGCCTATTAAGTATTGCTCGAACGGCTGCGGGACAAGCCGCCGAATTCGATCGTCATTCTTTGGTAAGACAACTAAGGGGGTCCTATCCGCTCCGCGCTATACAGTCATTGGCAAATGATCTGATGGTTTTGCGCAATGAAGCTGGTAGTTCGATTTCGAGCATTCGCAATGAAATTTCAGGATTCGAAATTTCCCGCCGAAGTACCCACGACTCTATTGAACGCGTGCTCGCAAATCATCGTTTTGTCCGATTGATTGGTCTACCGGGGACTGGAAAATCCGCCGTGCTTCGATCTTTTGCCCAAGAGAAAGTGGGAAGTGGAAATGCATTTTTTCTAAAGTCAGACCGTTTGCAAGGCTCAAGTTGGACAGGCTACGCAGCGTCCTTAGGTGTCAGCTCATCTCCGCTAAATGCCTTGCTGTTTGAAATCGGACTGACCGGTACGTCAATCGTGTTCATTGACGGCATCGACCGCATTGAAACACAATATCAAGGGATCATTATCGATGTTGTTAACGCGATACTGAAATCCCCTGAATTGGTGGAATGGAAGGTCGTTGTTACGGCGAGAGACAATGGTATCGAACCTCTCAGACAATGGCTCCCCGCAGAAGTTCTGACCGGCGACGGTGTCGGAACTGTTGAGGTAGAGGGCTTCAATGATTCAGAGGCTGCGACCCTAGCCAAGAGTTTTCCGGCGCTAAAGACAATGTTGTTCGGAGATACCCGCGTCAGGGAGATTGCTCGACGTCCCTTTTTCGCAAGTGTTTTATCTAGAGGCGCACGCTTGCAAAGCGCGGCGGCTCCCAAAACCGAGGTCGAGCTTATTGAAGAATGGTGGCGGCAAGGTGGTTACAACGCTAATCCGCAGGGAGTGCAGAAGCGTCAAAGAGCGCTCGTTCATCTAGCAAAAATGGGTGCAAAAACACTCGGCCGACGAATACGACTTGATGGTGTCGATTTGGAAGCACTAGCTGACCTAAAGATCGATGACGTGCTGCGTGATGTTCGAGCGGGTCACTCAATACAATTTTCTCACGACATTTTCTTCGAATGGTCACTGCTACATTTCCTGATAGATCAGGATGAGAGATGGATTGATGCCGTCCGCGAACTTGGGGAACCACCCGCTCTGGGCCGCACGGTAGAGTTACTTTCGCAGACAACACTGCCTGAAGGCGAAAATTGGAAGCAAACGCTGACGCGGCTTGAGACGGCAAGGCTACGCTCGCAGTTTACTCGAGCGTGGCTGCTTGGTCCGCTATCACTTCCAACATTCCTCGATCATTCGGATACCTTCAAAGGTGCAGTTCTGGAATCGCCGGGAAATAGGCTGCATCACGCGGCAACTTGGTTTCAAGCTGAACGCACAACGGCAAACCCACACATTCTTGGCAAATCTATTGTCCAAGATGATCTCTCGCCACGCGATATTCTGAGGTTTGCAGATAGTTTGGCTTGGCCCTCCGACGTTCTAACATGGTTTCGGTTCTGTGAATGGTTGCTCGACAACATTGCCGACGTCCCAATTGATGTTATCCCCGACGTCGTCTCGGTTTTTGAAGTTTGGCAAAATCAGTTTGCCGACGTGCAAAACGATTTATCAACTCGTATCGTTTCTGTCGTGGTTGCATGGTTGCACGATATTGAAGATCGACAGCACCCGGAACAGTTCTCCTTCGATCAAGGCCTCTGGGATGTTCTGGGAAGCGCAGGCATAAAGGAACTCGAAGAGAGGCTTCGCAATCTTCTGCTGAGAGCAGCGCGCACACATGAATTGGAAGTTAGACAATACCTTTCCCGCGTGCAGGGTAAAGAGAGACTCCTGCATCACGCCTATCAGAAAATTACCGTCTGGACGCGCATTCTCGCCGAGCAGCATGCTCCAGATTTGGTATCTCTTGCACTTGCGGAATTGTGTGACGAGTTGCCGGAAAGTAAAGCAAAGAAGGAGAGCCGAAGGCACCCATACGCATCAGACTGGGACAACCATGATTGGCAAAAGCTCTCGATCAACGAGCACCACAGTGGCTGCTTTCCTTCATCTCCGCTTCGAGAGCCGTTTCATTCTCTGTTTCAAGTCTCACATCAACACGGGCTTGAATTGGTCAGACGACTTACAAACCACGCGACTACCGCCTGGCACCAACTATTCGACATCGCGCGCAAGCGTGATAGCCGGACTGATTTGCCTTTGCCCCTCATTTTGACATTCCCTTGGGGGGTTCAAGAATTCTGGGGTGGCCAAAGAGCCTATATGTGGCCACGTGGCCATTGGGCAACTCCGCCTATTGTCAGCGGTTTAATGGCACTACAGAGCTGGGCCTTCGCCGAACGAGTCAATGGACGCGAACTGGACGATATTCTCAAGGACGTTGTTTCAGAACATGAAAGTACCGCTGCTTTGAATATCGCAGCTGCATTGCTTCTCAATGAGAACCATGTTTCTGCAACTGCGTTGCCACTTGTGACTTCCCAGGCGCTCTGGCATTGGGACATCCATCGTTTGGTGAATGACGGCTCTGGCACGAATCTGCTCGGTTTCACGAAATCTACTGATCGAAAACACGTAGCCGCTATCCAAGCCCTTAACGCTTACCCCCCTCGTTTCTCGCAACTGAAGTCACTTGCGACGCTTTTCGTATTGTCTGGCGAAGAGGTTTTGCGCGAGGAGTCCCGCAGGGCAATTCTGGACTTCCCAAATGCACTACCTTTTCAATCTGAAGGGGAGAAGTTGTTGCCAGAACGCATCAGTGAATTGAGGAAAACAGCCGAGCTATGGGCCGAAATGGGTAGAATGGAAAACTACTCTGCAAAGAAAATGGATGACGGAAGCGGTATCCTCATAGAGCATCAGAATCCAAAGGCTGCCGACCCAGACATTGCAGCCGGGCTGGCTCGGGGCGAAAAGAACAATCGACAACTTGCCCTGCTCAATTGGGTGCTTGGCTCATTCGAAAAGAAATCGGTAGGCCCCGCACTTTCGCCGACCGAGGCTATTCGACAAGCTAAAGAACGTGATAGCGCCGAATTGTATTTGCGGCCTCGCATTAAGGCTTACGACGACGGCATGTTCGATGCCATGGAACAGGCAGTGGTGGCTGGTGTAGCTGCCATTGCAACTCTCTATGGCGGTGATCTTGGCACTGAAGAGCAGGCTTGGTGTCGGGACGTATTATTCCGTGCGAGCCGGACAGAGGAAGAAAAAGATGAACTTTGGTTCTCAGGTTCACATCTTCTGGAACATCCCTGCCTATTCGCAGCTCGGGGATTAGCTGGCGTCATCAAACGCGATCTGAATGACCAAGAAGCAGCGGAGTCGCTGCTGATGTTGGCTGGACATCCTTTGGAGCAAATTTCGGAAGAGGCAATTGCTTCAGCAATGTCTCTTTGGAACCTTCATCCTTCTCTGGCTTGGATCGCTTTGACGTTGGGTACTAAACTTTCAATTGGCTCGCACAATGCGCCGATTTCAGCGTTTGGATACGATCACTCGACGGAGCCGGAAAGAATTGATTCCGCAATTGATGAAGCCATTGATTCCTTAAAGACAGATGCTGGTCGCGAACCGCTGCCCAACCCACCTGCCCCTTGGGTTTTAGCTCCACCGCGCCGCCGCACAGGATTCACCGAAGATGATCCGCTTGTGCCAAAAGCGCCGCAATGGCGGGAATCCGATACGTTTCTCCGTTGGGACTTCCTGCCAAAGATTCTCAAAAATGTGCCAGTGGAGGACGTTCTGGTCGATCCGGTTCGCGGTCCCCTATTTCGAAACTACTGTTACGCCATTTTGGATTGGATGCTGGAACACATCCATCCATCTTGGCGGGATGGCGATAGGAACGGTCGAGAAGGACGCGCGTTAAATCTCTGGAATCTCCGACTGGTGTTGATGCGGCTTCTGGCTCGCGTCGCATTGCTAACTGATCCCAAAGAGACACAGGCGAAGGTGCTCGATAGGATTTTCGCGTTGAATGACAGTGCTTCCACTACTTTCATCGAGCCTTTTGCAGACTGGCTTTGTGCAGTGGGCATAATTGATGCGCCAGCGATCTCCGAGAGGGCACTTGCTTTGCTCCAGGCTTGCGTGACGCACGTTTTGCAAAACCCGGATTGGGGTTACGCCCGTCGAAGGGACGGAGAAATCTTTGGCAATGAACTGCCTGAACTTGTGCGCTGTTTCCTATTTGTAACTGTGGAGTATGCTGGCGGGTCTGCGCGGTTCGCCAATCGAGACTGGCGTGAAATTGGAAAAGTGCTTCCAGTAGTCGATCCATTTGTGCGAGCGGTCGGCGATATTCCGTATGTCGCTTCCAATTTCTTGACGCTCTGCGAACGAGCAATTGAATACTACCCAGTCGACGCCTTTGTTTCGCAAATCACACAAATACTCGAGAACCAACCTGCCACACCAATCGGCTGGCGAAACTCCAGCATACCAGCGAGGATTGCAGCGCTTGTCCACTCCATTGCGGAGAGAACTCAACCGCTCCCCGCTGAGCTAGCTCAGAGGATGCTGCGCATCCTAGACAGACTTGTTGACATGGGGGATCGACGTAGCGCGGCGCTACAAATCAGCGAAATTTTCAAAGACATCCGAGTTTAGCGTTGCGGTCAAACCCTACTAATTTCTTCTCCCGAAACCGCCGTAGGGGAATAGTAGGGGCGACAGGTACAACCCCAGCAAATCCAGTCGGGCACCATCCAAGAGATTTCTTTTTTCGATCCGTGACTTATGCCATGCTGTACAAAGCTGGCAAAAGGTGTCTTAGGTATTCGATCCTATTTCGTAATGACGGGGTCAGGTGTTCGAGTCACCTAAGCGCACCAATTATTCTTTTAGAAATTGTAAGTTACCAACACCACTTCCAAACTGCGACACATTAATTAAGTTGACCTTGCCCCAAACTTCTATCCAGCTTTGAGTTCGCTCCGGCGGTTAATTATGCCCTGTTGGGCTGGTTGTGCAATGGCCTTGGGCGCGTAGACATCAAGTATCGCAGCGTCCAAGGCCATTGCTTGTTTGGACGTTGCAGATTTGGCGAACTCGGATGGCGTGAGCCAGCCGAGCCCTGAGTGCGGGCGGTGATGGTTGTAATCGTTTTTCCATGTGGCCAGTTCAACGCGGGCCTGATGCAGTGTTGTGAAGGCTGTGGCATTGAGTTGCTCGTCGCGCAGCTTGCCGTTGAAGCTTTCTATAAAGCCGTTCTGTTGTGGCTTGCCAGGCGCAATATAATGCCACTGCACACGCGTTTCATCAGCCCAGCCTAAAATGGCATTGCTGGTAAACTCGGTTCCATTGTCACTGACAATCATTTTTGGTGATCCCCGCTGTGTAATAATGTGGTGAAGCTCGCGAGCCACACGCAGGCCCGACAAGGACGTGTCAGCGACCAAGGCAAGGCATTCTCGCGTGCAATCATCAATCACGGTGAGCACCCTAAACCTGCGCCCATCGGTCATTTGATCTGAGACAAAATCAAGGCTCCAGCGCTGATTAGGCAACATTGGCACAAGCATGGGAGCGCGTGTTCCAAGGGCGCGTTTGCGACCTCTGCGTTTGCGCACAGACAGCTTTTCCTCGCGGTAAAGCCGGAATAGGCGCTTGTGGTTGACAGTGATACCCTCGCGCCGTAGCAGCACATGGATGCGCCGATAGCCAAAGCGCCGCCGTTCAATCGCAATCGCTTTGATCCGCTCGCGCAAAGCTGCATCGTCAGGTCTGACAGACGCATAGCGCATCGTCATCCGACAGCAGTCCAAAAGCTGGCACGCCCGCCGTTCGCTCATCTCATGGTCAGCCTTGAGAAGTGCGACAGCTTCCCGCTCCGCAGCGGGCGTCACCATTTTTTTCCAAGAAGGTCTTTCAGTGCAACGTTGTCGAGCATGGCATCTGCCAGCAACCGCTTCAGCTTGGCGTTCTCGTCCTCAAGGCCCCTTAACTTCTTGGCCTCAGACACATCCATGCCGCCAAATTTGGCTTTCCATTTATAGATACTGGCATCACTCACGCCGTGCTTGCGGCACAAGTCCGAGACCGAAATCCCAGCCTCGTGCTCCTTCAATATCCCGATAATCTGTTCTTCCGTAAATCGACTGCGCTTCATTCTCTGGTCCTCGTTGTTGGGCCAGAGCTAACTTCAATATGGATTAAGATCAGGGGGCAAGGTCAAAGCGTACTGTGAACAAAATCTAATTTGATCCCGATATTTTCAATGTCGGCAGAAGTTGGAGCATGTCCCTTTGACCAAGCGGAATTGTAAATGGAGTACGCCTCTAGGTATTCTAGGTGCGCATCTCTAAAATTTTTATCGCTGTATGCAAAAATCAAATCTGGTAAGATTTTGTCGGTGTTGAGAAATGGAAACACTTCTGATTTTGTGTTAACTGATCTTCTCAAAATTCTTGAAACTGAGACCAAAAGGTTCTTCGCTAAACTTATCTTTCGTCTCCTGTCCAATAATTCTTTTGCCACAAATATCCCTACCGAGCTGATCAAAGCTATCGCCGCTCCTGCGATGGTAGCCATCAATTGGGGCGTAACCAATACAACACTGTCAGTCATTGCTTAGCTCCACTGTCGCATTAGCCACCTTCACATTATTCCAAAAAGCATCGAACGTTTTGTCATTTTTAAGTTGAAGGATCTTGCGCCCAACAGACTCAGAGTCAATGATGATGCCTGAACGGGTTCTGATCTTTTTCTCAGGAAACGTAGAGAGGATATTTGAAGCAACTATCTCCAATGACCTAAATATAGCGGAAAAATCCGGCTTAAAGGAATTCAAACTCTCTTTGTTAGTACTAAAACTCGCTTCATATTCCCAAGACGACTCCAAAATTCTGAAAAAAGTGAAGGCGGCATAGAGTTTCTTGGATAAATAGTTGCCTATGCCGGAAATGTAATTTTCACGAAGTGCAAAGCTGTAAGAAAGATTTGCATCAACAAAGACTTCGTTAAAATAATTGCAAGGAATTGCCATCCAAAAATCATCTATGACCAACTGGAGGTAACTCAAATCAAAGCAATAAGCCGTTCGACCACCACTTGTTCCTTTTACAAGCGTTTTACCTCTGTCTGTTAAACGCAATTCACGATCACCCATGTTTTGTTCAATTGAACCTTTCACGACAACACAATGCGACTCACTTGCTGCACACAAGCTTCCGAGGCAGAGCTTTATGAATTCGGCTGGATGACCAGTAGTATCAACAAAGTAATCAACTACCAATTTACTCTTAGCGGTTTTACCGTCGTTTTCGCAGCGATCTATAAATTTGAGCAGAAGATATTTTAACCAATACGAATGACGATGCTCAACAGCCACGCCTCTTCTTTCATTTTCTGGATTAATCCACATGTCGCACAGAAAAATATTTGGAAAGTGATTCTGGCTTTGTGCATACCTTTTTTTGAGATCAGTGATGTACAACCTTTCCAACAAATGTGGATTACTCCCAAAAAGCTGACCTTGCCCCAAACTTCTATCCAGCTTTGAGTTCGCTCCGGCGGTTAATTATGCCCTGTTGGGCTGGTTGTGCAATGGCCTTGGGCGCGTAGACATCAAGTATCGCAGCGTCCAAGGCCATTGCTTGTTTGGACGTTGCAGATTTGGCGAACTCGGATGGCGTGAGCCAGCCGAGCCCTGAGTGCGGGCGGTGATGGTTGTAATCGTTTTTCCATGTGGCCAGTTCAACGCGGGCCTGATGCAGTGTTGTGAAGGCTGTGGCATTGAGTTGCTCGTCGCGCAGCTTGCCGTTGAAGCTTTCTATAAAGCCGTTCTGTTGTGGCTTGCCAGGCGCAATATAATGCCACTGCACACGCGTTTCATCAGCCCAGCCTAAAATGGCATTGCTGGTAAACTCGGTTCCATTGTCACTGACAATCATTTTTGGTGATCCCCGCTGTGTAATAATGTGGTGAAGCTCGCGAGCCACACGCAGGCCCGACAAGGACGTGTCAGCGACCAAGGCAAGGCATTCTCGCGTGCAATCATCAATCACGGTGAGCACCCTAAACCTGCGCCCATCGGTCATTTGATCTGAGACAAAATCAAGGCTCCAGCGCTGATTAGGCAACATTGGCACAAGCATGGGAGCGCGTGTTCCAAGGGCGCGTTTGCGACCTCTGCGTTTGCGCACAGACAGCTTTTCCTCGCGGTAAAGCCGGAATAGGCGCTTGTGGTTGACAGTGATACCCTCGCGCCGTAGCAGCACATGGATGCGCCGATAGCCAAAGCGCCGCCGTTCAATCGCAATCGCTTTGATCCGCTCGCGCAAAGCTGCATCGTCAGGTCTGACAGACGCATAGCGCATCGTCATCCGACAGCAGTCCAAAAGCTGGCACGCCCGCCGTTCGCTCATCTCATGGTCAGCCTTGAGAAGTGCGACAGCTTCCCGCTCCGCAGCGGGCGTCACCATTTTTTTCCAAGAAGGTCTTTCAGTGCAACGTTGTCGAGCATGGCATCTGCCAGCAACCGCTTCAGCTTGGCGTTCTCGTCCTCAAGGCCCCTTAACTTCTTGGCCTCAGACACATCCATGCCGCCAAATTTGGCTTTCCATTTATAGATACTGGCATCACTCACGCCGTGCTTGCGGCACAAGTCCGAGACCGAAATCCCAGCCTCGTGCTCCTTCAATATCCCGATAATCTGTTCTTCCGTAAATCGACTGCGCTTCATTCTCTGGTCCTCGTTGTTGGGCCAGAGCTAACTTCAATATGGATTAAGATCAGGGGGCAAGGTCAAAGCCTCTCGCTAAGCTCTTCATGAAAATAATAGTTTATCCGAAGGCTGCCAATGAACTCAACAAGCGACCTATTGCCATGCTGACATAAATTCCAAATCACACCTACGCCAGCAGCAGAATTTTTTGCACTTTGTCTGAGTTGGTTCTTAAATATTGCTAGTCCATCTCTCCAGCTATGGCTTGCTCTGCCACTCAAACTCTCACTTCCGGCTATTACTTCCATTGCTTTGTCAAGTAATGCAAAACGGGATTCAATAATTTCTTCAGGAGCTGTATTTTTTAACCAGAAAATCTTGCGGTCCTTCAAGAATGCAACTGCTGGGTCTGCCGCCCCCCAACAGTCACGGGCGACATTTTCTCGAGCTACAATCACAACGCACAGCCCAGCATTGCCCAAGAGTGCAGGATCAGAGAAAACATTTGTGAGTTTGTTGATCGTCGCATTCAATTTTTCGCGCAATTTGTCGTAGTGAACTTCGAAAAACAAATAGCGAGAATCGGGGTAGTGCAAGCCGTCTATATTATCAAATATAACAACAATTCTGTAGGATGACTGCGCAAGCAACACCAATAGCTTTTTAATTTCACGAAAAATGGCGGCTTCTGTTTTCAGCGTTGACTTATCGGAGGGCTGTGTTTGGAGAATTTCAACGGCAGCATCATCAATTCTTTCGTAGAAGTATGTTAAAAATTCCAGACCCAATTCTTCAAGCGACATTTCGCTTCGACGCAGAGCTTCAAAACAAATCTTTATTGTAATATTCTTGAAGGCCGGATTTTCAAAATTTTGCTTTTGTAGATGCGAAATAATTTTTGCACACAGGAATGATTTTCCCGCTCCAACGTCGCCCAACAGATAAGTCATACGATTGCTACCGAGAATTTTTTGATCTGCGGCTGCTTTTACAAAGGGAACATCCGTCGTTAGTCTCACAAAAACGGCTTCTTCCACGGCATAATCTTCAAGTTGATCGCTGTCGAAGCCACTAATGTATTCACATTCATAAATTCTGATAGGTACCGTCAAGTTCGAATTCAGATAGAAATCCGTGAGATTGTCTTCTGCAATTGCACGGCTGGCATCATCTTGAACACTCAGCGATTGCCGAAAAGTTTCGATACCAATCGGCCCGTGATGATGTCCAAATATGTCATGATGAAGTTGCCCAAGCTTGCCATTTTCGCGGTCTTCTTTTTTCGGCCTGACAATTGGATCTTTCCAATCATCACTCACTACATCTGGCCTCTGAAAAAAAGTAGCGTAGTTTGTCATCTTCAGCAAATCTCCCTGTCGCGCAACAAACTTAGTATCCAAAACTATGAGTTGTATAGTGGGTAAAAAATTGGGGCAATTTGCCTCGAAGAATTTTCTTCGACAGAGCAAATTTCATTCCATTTCAGACTAACTAAAATGACTGGATTTGGTTGATTTAATTTATGTCAAAATGCGAAGAAATGTGATGCAAGTCTTGCCGCAGCCAAAAGGCACGCTGCTCTCGGTAAAGTTAATTCAAGTGTCCTGCGACCTTCACAATTGAGAACTTGTGATGCTGCTCAATAAATATCCAAAACGTCAAAGTGCTGACGTTCACTTCTATTTCAGAGTGGCTAATGATGATCTTTGCGCAAGTCGTTTTGATTTTGTTGGTCAAAACTAGTGTCGTTAGAAAGCAATTCAAGCAACAACTAATTTCGTATTAGCGGGCCTGCGAACAGTCAACGAATGATTACAATGCGTTGGCTTAGCAAGTCGTGCGTTAGTAGGCGATTAGTAGGCGCTACCTCGCCAGCAGGGGAATTTTCACCGTTCCTCTTCGAAAGCAGGCCCTTGCCACTGGTCGCGATCATTGGTCCAAGCTGGCTTTGCAATCACAAAATCTGCAATCGCGCTCCTGCACCGCTGCACCGTCGGGAATCGATAAACCGTCGTCTCCTGTGTGAGGTTCACCTTGCGGGCTGAATGCAACGCATCATACCCACCACCATGCCATGTTAGCAGAATTGGCAATACACGGTGTAACAGCCGCCCAAATACCACGCCATTAAGCCAAGGCGTTGTCGGGTATAGCCCTTGCAGCTCCTCCAGCATAGCCGCCATCGTTGTAAGGTTGGGCAGATGCACACTGCAATGTGGCAGCGCGGCGCGGTCTAAGAGCAGGCGCAAATAATCAAAGTATTCGCGGTGGGCGGCAATGTAAGAAGCCCGCTTCAACAATTTTTGCGGGCTGATTTCCGTATGATTGGAAAGTGTTGTCGTTGCTGGCGATGAAGTGTGCATGCCAATAAATATAAGAGTATGAGCCCTCAGACGATAATCGGCTGTAGTGCGCCTTTGTGAAATCGGGATGCAGCGGTTTGGTTTAGTCCTGTGGCAGGGTTAGGTAGCTGGGTTTAGTTTAACCCGCTAGGCGGGTTAAACAGTAAACTTTACCCTTGTGGCATGCAATCTCAATAGGGGGCCGCGCCCCCTAAATCGTGTCATCGTCGGGCAGATGCCGCTTCGGGAATGGCAGTGTTTCCTGTTTCAAAAAATCTTTTTCGAGTTCAGGCCAAAGGGCAATCAAATGAATGCGCCCTTCCCTTGTGACTTTCAGACCTTCGGCCAAGAAGCCTTTTTCTCTCAGCTTGGCACAGTTCTGACTGATTAAGCCTTTGGATCGCTTCATTTCGATAGCCACATCCAATTGGCTTTGTGGGGATTTCAATGCAATCAGCTTGAGCATTTTGTCTGAAGCTGTTGCGCCGCTGCCCGTCTCTGTAGACCATTCCAGCTTGCCGTTTTCCCCTTCAACCAAGCGCATAAAGAATTTGTGTGGCTTCGGCCTTACGCCGCGTGTTTTCACAAACTCGAGTTCGAAGAATGCGCCGTCATGTTCTTCATCAGGCTCGTCATCATCGTCATCACCGCCCTTGCGACCTTTCTGGGGCTTGGGACGGCTGAGCCTGATGGAAGTGTCCAGCAAGTCTTCACGGCGTGACGCCCCGCGCTGGTCGCCTGATTTGCCCGCGTGATGCACAAGTAGAATGGCGAGGTTGAGGTGGCGCATGCCCACCAACCAGTGCAAAAGCTTGTCCAACTCTGAATTGTTATTTTCGTCAGTGCCAGCTGATAGCGAGGACAAGTTGTCCAATACGATAAGCTCGGGTGGAGTCCCTTCTGCAATCATTGTCTGAATAACTTCGACGATGCGTTGCTGGTCTTCAACGGCATTGATGTTGAGCGGGCGATCCATGCGGAACAAGCTTTCCGATGGCAACAGGTGCAAGTGATCATTGTCGCCATCATCCAGCGCTAAGATACGCGACTTCAGATCATAGAGCGCCATCTCGCCATCGATGTACAATACATGCCGCGCCTTGGAAACGGGAAAGCCAAGAAAGTCATCGCCATGGCTCACTGCTACGGCCAGACTGAGCGTCAGCCACGTTTTTCCTATGCCGCGTTCGGCATATATCATGCTGAGACTGGCCTTTGGCAGAAAAGGTTCAACGATGAATTCGCGCGGAGGAATGTCGAGTCGCGAAAGCGCTGAGGAGGTGAGCACATGCGACCGCAAGCCAGTGCTGGCTTCTGAGGCGTTTGCTAGCAGCGCATTTATGACTATCCCCTCAGGAATGGCGTCGGCTAAATCCCACTTTTTCGGCAGGTTGTCAGGAACCTGAACTTGCCTGATCTTCTTTGCACCGTGTTGTTTCAGGATCGGCACCAGCGACGTCATGGCGGATTTGCCTGCATCATCATTGTCAGGCCACAAAGTTACGTCGCGCCCTTTCAGCGGTGAAAAGTCGGCGTATTGAATGCCCTTTGCTCCGCCAGCCCAAGTGATCGCAACATAGTCGCTCAACAGCTGAGCCGCCGCGTTCGCGGATTTCTCACCTTCCACAAGGATTACAGGAGCGTCTGGACGCTTGGCCAGCTTGTCGAGGCCGTATAGCGGGCGCGGCGCTGGCAGGCCCTTGGCCAGCCACTGGCACACGCCAGTCGCCTTGTTACGCGCATATATTATAGGCCGAATTTCTTTACCGTCTGGCTTGTCCTTTCGGGCCACAATGAATGAAACCTGCCCCAGCGCATCGCGATAGGCATATTTCTGCGTAGGTTCGAAGCCCACAACTTTTTGATAGTCGATAAGTGGCGCATCATTTGGGATTGGCGAAACGATTTCAAATTCTTCTGCTGGCTTTACTGTTTTAGCTTGCCCCTTGCCTTCGCCAGTTGCTGAATGAGGCCATAGTCCTCGCGCCTGTAGTGTTGACTTCACCTCATGGAATGAGCAGCCCGCATGGCACTTTAGGACGATGCTGCCGTCATTACCGTCAGCAACATAAAGCGAGGGTTTATTATCTTCGTGGGCCGGACAGCGCACCATGTAGCCTCTGCCGCTGCGCTTTGGGTTGCCAAGGCTATCAGCGATGACCTGCGCGTTTATCTTTAAAGCCATGGCTAGTTTCCCCCGCTGCGAGGTGACTTGCCGTTGCTCAGATTTTCCACGATCCATGCTTTCAGCGCTTCCAGCGGATAAACAACGCGCTTGCCTTTCCCTCCAACCTGAAAATAAGGAGGGCCACTGTGTAGGTCTCGATGGCGGCGAATGGTGGCATAGGACCAGCCGCAATGATCGGCTGCACGCTTTTCGGAAACCGCATGTGCTGTAGATATTGCTGATCGCTTTTGAGTTTGTGACATGAACTTTCTCCATTGTTAGGAGCAATTCATTTGTCACACGATTGATCGGCTCGCTTCGGAGTTCGTTGCACAAACTCGGCAGCAGCGCACTAGTCGTAGGCGTAAAATGGTATGCCCAATTCCTTGAGCAGTAGCTCAATGAGCATTAGTGCTGTCGTTTGCAGTGCTTCAAATTGAGCCAGCTTATCTTGTTCAAGTTCGTTCCGTTTCTTCCAGAATACTCCGAACTTTTCACTCAACCTTTTTTCTGCTTTCTGCGCAACGTCGGAACCAACTTTTTCTTCGTCATCCGCGAGTGCTAGTTTGGCCAGCGCAACATTGCTGCTCACTTTTTGCTTTTTGCCCTGCGAAACCGCGCGTAATTCTGCTGACTTAATTTCAGCCATCTGAGTTAGATGATGACGATCATCACTTTCATTTGCAAATGTACTTGGGGGCACACCTAATATTGCACTATAAGCTAGCGTTAGGCGCTGCCCATCAGATCCTATGTCCTTCGCCACCTTGCTTTGATTGGCTCTGATTAGTCCCTCAAGAAGTACCTGAAGCGTCCGCTTTGTCCCTTTAAATCGCGAAAGCCTCAGAAGCTCTTCCTCGCCGTACCTTTCAATGAACTCCATTTTTGACTGTTCAAAAATTTCTATTTCAGCTTTTAGCATTTGCCAGCTCCAATATTCGCGCCGCAATTCTTTCCACAGGCAGACGCAGCCGCTCGACACCAAGCACAATGTAGCCGCCAGTTATATCGCTGTCAGCTCTGTGATTGAGCAGTCCTTTCAGCGCGTAGGCTGGAATGTCTAAGCTTTCGGCAATGGTGATAAATGTGCGCCGCATGTCATGCGTGGTAAATTGCACCCCAGAACTGATAACAACCCGCGAAAGAAAGCGCTTGGTTTCGATAATGTGACCTGTCTCTCCTTTGCCCGGAAACACATATTCGTTCTGGCCTACCAATTCACGACGGTTAGCAAAAACTCCACACAGATAATTCGAAAGAGGCAGAATTAATGGATCGCCGTTTTTGGTCTTCGGGATGTGAAGCGTCTTGCCAATCAAATCGAGGTATTCCCATTTGAGTCTCGCAATTTCGCTGCGGCGCATCCCTGTAAAAACCGCGACAGTCAAAAAGTCGCGTGCATGAGGTTCTTCTGCCATAACAGCCTGCCACCACATTGGTAGTTGATGCGATGCTACCACAGTACGTCTCCGGCGCTGTGGTGCCCAACCTCGTGTTCTTGTCAACACTTGCACTGGATTGGGCGGGAAGTCGTCATGAACTGAGGCAACAAAGTTATGAACCAACCTGAAGTGTCGCATGGCGTTGTTGGCGGTAATGCCGCCGTGATTGCGACTAATCTCACGGTGCTTGGTCAGAACCATGTCCTTGTTAATTTCCCGCAGCGGTATTTTTAGCCACTCGCGCAGATAAAGCTTGGGAGTGCGCTTGTAGTTGTCGTGTGTAGATTTTGCTAAATTTGGCTTGGCATCGAAATAGGTTTCGAAGGCTTCATGGACCGTTGTTGCGCTTGCTTTGCGCGCCCTTTCAACTGCAATGGGGTTTAAGCCGCGCATAAGAGAGGCAAGCCTCTCCATTGCTTCGCGTCTCGCCTGTTCGACCGACATGAGCGGGTATCGGCCTAGAGTCTGGCGGACGTTTCTGTTGTTTAGTCTTGATTCAATAAAATATGTTTTCGATTGCGCACCTACACACAAGCCGAACCCTGTAAGTTCAGTATCGCGATAAAAGCATTGCCCAGACTCAGTGTTCGGAATTTTCTCGATAATAGATTTGATAAGTCGAAGTGTCGGCATGGTCATTGGTTCCTTTCCGACCACTCCAAATATACCCAACTTCGAATTGCGAAAGAGAATTGATTGCTCAACCGTGCTCACGAGCACGGTTGAGCATCTTGAACATTTGAAGTGCTGATCCGTATTCAAATAAGCTGTGAATGTTGTAAATTCACAAAGGAACAAAAATGCTAAATCACAAAATTTTCTTCAACGGTTGGATGTTTGAATCCAATGCACATCTTCTAAAAGTGATACGTCGAATACTTCACGGAACTGAACTCAAGAACCGCGTGAGCGGCACGCAAGATCACCAATTCTTGATGGATTTGTTTGCTTGTCACCCAAATTATTCAAGTAAGATTATGGGGCGAACTGTTTCCCACTTCGAGACGCACCACAACAAGGGCGGCAGTATTTGTTTTCACGCTGCATTTGTAGAGGGTGGTTCTGTCCATTTCAGCTTTAAGAAATGTATCGATGCAATCGCGATGAGAACTGAGCCTTCTGATTCAGAGATTCAGGTTCTGACACTGTTGAGGTTGCACAGTTAGGTTACCTATTCAGGTACTTTCGACAACAATCCGGCTGGCGTTGTCTTCAGGGCCTTCGCCAGCCGCGCCAAGACCTTGATCGATGGGTTACGCAGACCACGCTCGACGCCAGAGACATACGTCCTGTCAATGCCAGCTTCATGTGCAAGCTCTTCCTGACTGTAGTCGACAGCTAACCTAGCCGCTTTCACATTCTTTCCAGCGATCTTGCAAATGTCTTCCATGGCGAGCAATGCGCCCGAATGTAGACTTATCGTCCACGGACTATAATCTACAATTTTCTTTCGATTTTGCGCTGTAGACTATATTCATCATGTCGGACTTGGAGGTTCGGCATGGATTGGCGCAACATAATTTGGTGGGGTTTGATAACCGTTTGCACTGCCCCAATTTGGGGAACGCTGGTTTGGTTTGTGAATGAACTTTACATTCGTCCCTTGCTGATACCCAAGGCAGAGATTGAGCGTTTGGCCAATGAGCTGCTGCGAAGTCATCCTACCGATCCGGCGGAAGCGGCGTTCACGGAAGAACAGAATGCTTGGTATAGGTCAGAAACATTCGAACAGGGAAAGTGGCGACGCGTAAGACGTTCATTGCAAAATTGAAGATTTTCAATTCAGCACTATGCAAAGACTATCATGCCGCAGCAAGTCGGTTGATGCCATCCAATATCCCCACAATGGCTATTGCTTGATCCTTATGGAACACACCTTCAATGCCCATCGGGTATATGTCTGTGAAGGGGCTTTCATACAGAATTCGTGCGTCCATTGAACCGCGTTCGGTCAAATAGTCGACGATCATGTTGATGAACTCAATCTGATCACTCGATGCGTTTGAATCGCTCAGGAATGTTGCAAATTCTCTCTTTGCGGCTTCCCTATCCAATCCTACGAGTGAGCGCACGAATACACCGAGCTGACCTTCTGAACGAAGGTTTTCAACTTCTGTAGGTAATGCACCGACGGTCAAAAACATTCTGTCCAATTCGGAAAGGTCAGTTGCCGTCAGTGGCTCGTTACGACGAAGCTTCAGGATGGCAATGTGGTTTTCATGATCTTTGAGGTAATGCCGCACTTTACGGCGGAAACTCTCCATGTCCGTTCCGGCGCTAAAACCGTTCAACAGAATTTCTGAACCTGAACCAATTTCATCTTCAAAATCTGTATAAATTATCGGACGACGGCTAAGCTCGATGAGCTTTACCAATGCCCGCAGTTTGCGCCGCACCTCATCAAGCATTGGCGCGGTTATATCTTGCCAAAATTCATCCGATTGCAGTTCATGAATCAACGCCAGTTCTTTGGCAACCATGGGAACGTTCTGCAATTCTTCCAACAAGCTCGCGATTTGAACCACTTTCTGCCGCAGGCCTGCGAATGCCCTTTCAGAGCGCAGCACCGCAAGTTGCGTTCGCAGAATGAGCAGATCGAATTGCTTAGCTTCTATGTCATCATCCGTCACGCTGGACGGCAAACCAGCAAGATTGTCAGAAAGTTCCGATTGCGTTGTTGGCCCTAGTGCTGACCATGCCCTGTCGAGCGAATACTTTTCAACCATTCGCCGTTTGAGGCGAACGATGAAATTATCTAAACTCATGCCATTCACTTCATCGCGAAGCTGGCGAACGACACTGTCTCGAAGCAACCGAAGTTGAACGTCAGCGTCACGCTCTGAGTCTTGCTCACCAGCGTAAAGCACAGGTGTAGGTGCTTGAGCATATTCACCTTCTTCACTTGCGACATTGCCTGTCATACGATCCAGCTCTGCTGCCAGCTCCACCCGTGTTTTGAACAGTCGCGCCGTCAAGGATTCGCCTGACGCACCATCGGCCAATTCGGGGTTTTGATTGAAGAACTCGAAGTTCTGGCAAAAATCGAAAACCTTGAAAAATTCTTTATGTTTCCCCGGCCCAAACAAATCAGGGGAAAGCCGTGTACCGCGCCCAATCATTTGCCAGAACTTGGTTTTAGACCTGACAATTTTAAAGAAGACAAGATTGACCACTTCGGGCACATCGATTCCGGTATCGAGCATGTCTACCGAAATTGCGATGTGCGGCGCTTTAGCGACCAGACTGAAATCATCGATGAGCGACTGCGCATATTCAGTCTTGAAATCTATGACGCGGGCGAACTCGCCTTTCAGGTGCGGGTAGTTGGCGTCAAATCGTTCGGCAATGAATTGGGCGTGATCATGGTTTTTGGCAAAGATGATTGTTTTGCCAAGTCGGTCGCCATTGGCAACCTTCAGGCCCTCGGTCATTAGGTGTTCCAACACTTTGTCAACTGTGTCCTTATTGAACAGCCACTTGTTCACAGCAGCTGCATCAACTTCAACAGGAACATTGCCATCTTCGTCCCATTCCAGCGCATCCCAGCGTTCTTTATCCTCTTCTGAAAGTTCGCTGTACTTGATACCCTCGCGTTGAAATTTAAGCGGCACAGATACCGCCTTGGGCGGCACAAGGAATCCATCCTTTACCGCTTCTTCAAGATCATAGGCATCCGTTGGCACACCGCGTTGCAAATCGAAAAGGCCATAAGTGTCATGGTCAATTTCGGCCTTTGGCGTCGCCGTCAAGCCAACGATCAGGGAATCGAAGTAGTCGAAAATCGCTCCATATTTGCGATAAACTGAACGGTGCGCTTCATCGATTACGATGAGATCAAAGTGTCCCGGACCAAAGCGGCGCTTGCCATTCTTTGCTTCATCAATCAGTCCCATCATAGTGGGATAGGTCGAAACATAGACTCGGCCTGTTGCTGTCTTTTCAGTAACAAGATTGACTGGCGAAGCGTCGGGCAAGAATTTCTTGAAGGCATTGACAGATTGTCTCACCAGCGCAACACGGTCGGCTAGAAACAAAATGCGCCTTGCCCAATTTGCTTTCATCAACAAATCGCTGAGTGCTATAACTGTGCGGGTCTTGCCGGAACCTGTGGCCATAACAAGCAAGGCGCGGCGCAAGTGATCCTTCTCAAAACTTTCAGCAACACGGCGAATGGCGCGTGTTTGGTAAAAGCGCTCCACAATGCTCTTGTCGATTTCGATTGTCGCCAAAGGCTTCAAGGTTGATCGGCGGCGAATGGCCAATTCCAATTCGTCCTTGGTCAAGAATCCTTGAATGCTGCGCGGTGGATAGCGTTGATCATCCCAAATCCAATGTTCATAGCCATTTGTGTAGAAAATGATCGGTCGCTGGCCAAACTGCTTATCGAGGCAATCGGCATAGAGCTTGGCTTGTTGCTGGCCCACGCGGGCGTCGCGCTTGGTGCGCTTGGCTTCAACAATGCCTAATGGTTTGCCGTCATCACCCCATAGAACATAATCGACAAAGCCCTCGCCAGTGTTGTTGGGCATGCCCATGACTGGGAATTCAGTATCGTGTCCGACCTTGGTAAACGTCCAGCCTGTTTCGGCTAGCAACAAATCGATAAAGGCGTCGCGCGTTGTTGCTTCATCATAGTCGTGACCATCAGGAACTTTGGCATTGGCTTGCTTGGCTTTAGCGTATTCTGCCCGCATGGAGGCAATTTCTGCTTCCAGTTTGGCTCGGTCGCTTTCCACCGCCATAAGCTTGCGTGTCGCGTCGTCTCTGGCTTTGACCGTATCAGCAAAGCGCTTGGCGATTTCTTGCAGCTGTTTGAGGTTTGATGTGGAGACGGATGATGTGCGCGGCAGTGCCTCTGCCGAGAATGTTATGCTGGCAGCGGGTTTGGCTTTTTGCCCATAGGTGTGAACCAGCCAATAGGAAATGTGGAACAGTTCGCGAAGCGACGTGACGGCGGAAGCGAGCGGAACCGCTTTGGCATCATGCACCGCGCCATTGCCAAGGTCTTTGATGATCTTCGCTTTCGCAATTAGGGCTTGTCCTAATAATTTGCGAAAGGTGGGCTCGTGGATGCGGGCTGAGAGGGTTGTCTCGAATGGGTCTCTTAGGCTTGGCTCAACGCTATAGAGCCATTTGACGACAACCTCCAGCGCGAAGCGGGCATAGATGCAAGCGGTTCGCGGGTCAGCAATTGCAAGGCTTTCAGCATGGCCTGCATGTTCGTAAACTTCAGCAAATTCTGCGGATAGAAAATCGAACTGCGCCATTAGCCCCGCTAACCCCCATAAACTGTTTGTGAATCTATCTGATCAGAAAGATATGCAGTCAAGCCCGTAAAGAAAACCGAAACCGCAACAAGATCACGAATTTCCATGTCACGATGAACAATCGGTGTTTTGCCTGCTTTTGCTTTCTTGATAGTTCCGTGACGTAGGCCAGTATGGTCACTTGCAAAACCATAGAGTGACTTCGCAGCTTCTGATACCGCTGTGCTTGGCCATGTTTGGAGTTCTCCGCACATTTGCCCGAGAGTGTGTGATGTTACGCCAGCACTCAGGCTTGTTAGTCCTTCCAGCAAATTGACTTGCTTTTGCAGGCAAGTGTTAATCCGTCCAGAAGTGGTACCAAGCTTCAAATCCTGAAATGCTTCACGGTAATCTCTGAGCAAAGCTGAAAGTGCAGTGTCTTGATTGCAACGCTTTGCAAGCTCAGAATACAGTTTGGAATAAACACCGCTGGGGGTTGGATTGAGCGAGAACGGCCTTCTTAAATCATAGCGTAGGCTAAATTTTTTGGTGAAATCTTCGACCAAAACAAAGAACTGATTTGAGAGTGGATCGCCACCTAAATCAGCCGTGACAATAAAGGCGCGTTCTAGAAAATCGACAATAACTTTTTCATTCGGGAAGTCTTTTTCCTTCACGCCACGAAACGATGCCCGCGCTTTTGCAGGACTACCTACGGCCTCCGCCAATTTCTCGGGAGTTAATCGAATCGCAAAACAAGCTGCTAACTCAGGATACAGCTCAGAAAACAAATCTTCAGGTGCATCAGAATGCTTGGCGAGTTTTGCCCAGATGTCGCGCCACGTTTCAGACCAGACGGGAAGGAACTCGCCACGCATAGTTCAAAGCTCCCCGCGAAAGGCGCGGTGTTGAAGTGTGTCAAAGAGCGTATCGATCTCACTCAAATGCGCTAAGTGTGATTTTTCAGCCACTAAAGATTGCTCTACAATTGCCGAAAACTGCCTTTGCAATTCAATTGGCGGCAACATCAGGGGGATCGAGATTAACTCTTTTGCATTGATGTTGGCCATTCCGATAATGCTCTTGCACATGCCACGCAATGTAGCTTTGCCATGCGCAGAGTTTAGATATGCGGCAACATAATCCGGCATGGCCTGTTTATTCAAACGCAGACGAACCAAATATCCCGCAAACCCGTAAGTTTGCTCCTCACGGAAAACAGCAGTCTTTCCCACAAGGTCAGGACTGTTGGTTCTGTTGAACAAAATATCTCCCTTGGAGACAGTATATTTTTCAACATCGCGCTCCGCAAAATCAATGAACTTCAAATCAACAAGTTTCCAACCACCGTTTGCTGTCAAATTGCCCATGCGAAGAATTGGAAAATTTCCAATTTCACCAGCTTTAGAACTGGTTCCGTATTGTGTTGAGGCGGTGAAGTCTGAGATGCGTCCTATTGGCCAATTCTTTGGGTTAGTCGAAGGATCACCAAATAGATCGTCGAAAGCTGAGCGTCGAAGTCTTTCTAACAACGCTATCGCCTCGCGCCGCTTACGGCGGAGGGTGTCGGCTTGATCGAGTATCGCCGCAATCCGTCGCTGTTCGTCGAGCGGTGGGAGAGGGATTTCCACACCGCTTACAAGCTCAATGTTCAAATTTTTTACTGTCGCCCCGGGAGCTAGGCGTTTGAATTCTGCATAAACTCTTGGAGAGCCAAGCAGGTGATACATAAAATTGCTGTCTACGTCGTCCTTTCGGGGACTAAGTACAAGCCAACCGTCGTGGATACATCCAGAAGTCGCCATTATGTAGGGCCGCCCAAAACTCATGGAGTTAGTGAGCAGAAAGTCTCCAGGTTTTACTAGTCGTGATCTGCTGATGCCACTTGGAATGATCTTCCTCGCTGCTTTGGAAATGAATTTTGAGCTATCGCTTGCATCACTTATTGATATCCAATTCACCCCGTCAGGATCGTCCGTTATGAATTTATCAATTGGACGTGGAGAACCACCACGCGCAATTTCAAAAATCTGGCCTATTGGAAAAGTAGGGAAACTCATCCCACCATCTCCTCAAGTTTCGCTAGCCCTTCTGCAATCTCCGCTTCGAGAGTTTTCAAATTTGCGATGATCTCTGATGGGGTTTCGTGGATCACTTCGGCATGGATGGTTTGCTTGTAGCGATTCAGAGAAAGGTCATATGCGCCGTCCTTAGCAATATCGGCTTTGGGCACGCAAAAGCTTTGCGCGGTGCGCGGGCGCTCTCTTTCCGCAGTGTCCCTTGCCTGCCAGCGCTGCAAAACATCTGGCAAGTTATTCTTGGAATGCTCGGCTTCCGTAAGAGCGACCGTTGGAACGGGGCCTTGTTTGTCTTCTGGCAATAAGTCAGCACGTTTGTCATCCAACGAGAAGCCATCGGCTTTCACGTCATAGAACCACACATTGTCTGTACCGCCCATGCCAGTTTTAGTGAACAGCAAGATGGCAGTCGAAACGCCGGCATAGGGGCGGAAGACGCCAGAGGGCAGCGAGATAACCGCATCCAGCTTATTATCCTCCACCAGCAATTTGCGAATGGCTTTATGCGCCGTGGAAGAGCCGAACAAAACACCATCTGGCACGATGACCGCTGCACGACCACCTGTGCGCAACAGGCGCAGGAACAGTGCCAGAAACAGAAGTTCAGTCTTTTTGGTTTTGACTGTTTGCTGCAAATCTTTCGCCGTTGCTTCATAATCCAGCGAGCCTGCAAAAGGCGGGTTGGCGAGGATCAAATCATATTTGCCCTTCTCACCTGCAATATCTTCGCCAAGTGAATCCTGTGCTTCAATCACAGGGTTTTCGATGCCATGCAAAATCATGTTCATCGAACCAATGCGCAGCATGGTGGGGTCAAAATCAAAACCATGAAACGCTTCATTCATGAAATGATTGCGCAGGTCTGGATTGCGGAAAATCTCCGGGTGCTTTTCGCGCAAATATTCGCCAGCACCCACAAGGAAACCACAAGTGCCCGCTGCCGGATCGCAAATAACGTCCTCTGGTTTTGGTTGGGTGAGTTCCACCATCAGTTTGATGATGTGGCGCGGTGTGCGGAACTGGCCGTTCTGGCCAGCACTGGCAATCATGCCCAGCATATATTCGTAAACATCGCCCTTGGTGTCGCGATCATCCATCTTCACCTTGTCGAGCTTGTCGACAACTTTGGCGAGAAGGGCTGCCGATGGGATGGCGTTACGCGCTTCTTTCATGTGCTTAGCCATGTTGCCATCCGCCGCAACCTTGTCACGGATGAACGGGAACACATGTTCATCAACAATCAGAAACATTTCTTTTGGTGCTAGGAGTTTGAATCGCGACCAGCGCAAATCCGCATAGGGACGGCCACGTGGATCATTTCCGATTGGGAAAATTTCGCGTTCCATTGGGATTTTCAGCGTGGCAGCCTTTGCTTCTTCACGCGTATGCAATTCGTCCAGCCGCTTGATGAACAGGAGATAGGTGATCTGCTCCATCACGCTCAATGGATTAGACAGCCCGCCCGACCAAAAGTCATTCCAGATGCTATCAATTTGGCTCTTAACTTCGCCCACGATCATGATTACCCAACTTCCAATTTAATTTTGTACATCTTGTTATTCCTTATGCTGTTGCCGCGTCGCGAGCTTTGACGAATTCATTCCAGTTGGACACAACGATTGGCTTTTCAGCTGGCTTGTCTTTTTTGGCATCAACGTCTAGCCGCAAGCGCTTTTCAAAATAATAGAGAAGTGCGAGGCGCACAGGAATAGCGACTTGGCCTTCAGGCATGTCGTAGTCCATCGCAATTGTTTGGCGCTGGCTTTCTGTCAGCTCTGGATTTGGCTTCAATATGACGCCGAAAAATGTAGCCCATTGATGATCTTGAGTGGAGGAAGCGCCTGCTTCCTCCACATTTCGCAAATCACGGCAACGCGACAGAATGAAATCCTTGAACTTGCTTTCGATGTGGCAATAGGCACGGACGTGCCACCTCAAACCATCATGCGCAAAGGCATGTGGCGTGATGCGTCGCCAAACGGCTTCCGGCCGATCTGGATTCATGGACTGATAAAGGATCTCTATCGACTTTTCGTCACGAATTGTTGCGATGAATAATTTGAGAATTGCTGGATCGATGTGGCGTGTGGGCACTGGCATCGCATCCACCACAGGCGGGCGCGTGATCCATGTATCATCAAGACTGATGATCTTGTCATTGATGGTTTTGAGTTGAAGAAGATACCTGTCGGCATTGACGCGCATAAATCGCGGCGCAAACTCAAGGTTTGGCACATAGCGCTTCTCGCTGGAATCATAGCGAAGATTGAGAGGTGCCAATTTTTGATAGAGACTTAAGTCCGTCGAAGCTTGGGGAACCGACACACCAAATCGCTCGGTAATGTCCGCACGGCGGACGCCACCCTCCCAAAACAATCTAAACTCAATAAATTCAAGCCTTTGCTCCGTTCCCCATCGGAGCCGACTTTCCTCGTTGTCCACAGTTTTCCATCCCTATTAGAATAGTTTCTTGACGGGTTATATTTTATGACCCATATTGAAACTATACTCTTGTGAATCCTGAGGTCAACCAAAAACCGATGAGCTTACAGAGAACGAAATCTGGGTTCTTCATCGCCACTTTCGTGGAGGTGGAGGACACAGAAACAAGAAAATCGGCTGCGCAAACAGCCGATCCTCAAGGAGGCCGAAGCCCCGTTAGATGTTATGGTAACGCGATAACACTAGCTGGCCCCTCCTCAACAATCAATGACCTGCTGCTTCGGGCGGGTTTTAATTTGCGGCCCAAGGAGGGCCATTTAAATGTCTGACTATAGAATTGACTGTATCAACAAGACTGATCGTTTCAGCCAACACGAACACATCACCCATGTGGGCGGACCAAAGCCTGATGGCTCTGGGCGCTGGAAAGACTCAGTTCCAAATGTCGTCGCATTGATTGAGAACAAGACGCACCGCTTTTACACTTCTGAGGGTGGAGCTTCTGTCTGGGTTGGTGTGCGGACCAGTACAGCGGGCCGAAAATTCCTCCAAACTCATGCGGACGGAATTTGGAAAGACAATTTGTTGGCGCTGAACGAGTGCGGCTAAGCAGAAAGAACGCGGGGACCGGAAACACAAATTCGGCCCTCGCGATTTTGTAAATGTATCAGCGCTTCGATTTGGTGAAAGAAGAACTGCAACGCTCCAAGTGAACTGTAGTTTTTACCCGCCGCTCGCATGTAGGATGGTTAGATATTCACTATATCCAAAAACCCGACCACGACGCTTGCCCGTCACCTCTTCGACGATTCCGAGTTTGAGCAACTGTTCGAGTGCGCCGTTCACTGTTGGCATTGTCAATCCAGTCGTCGCAACCATTTTGGCAGCGGTTGCGAAGGGGCTTGTTTTTAAAGCTTCATAGACTTGAAGCGCGGAGCCTGTGCGTTCGCCAGCACTGGCTATTCGCTCACGGTCCTTTGCAAAAAGCGATGCAATCTTCGTAGCGGAGTCGAAGGCTTCGTTGGCGGTTTCCGTGACACCCGCGAGGAAGAATTCAAGCCACGCCTCCCATGCGCCGCGCTCGCGCACCTCCTGAAGAAGGCGATAATAGTCAGCACGATGGCTCTTGAAATAGAGACTGAGGTAAAGCAAAGGCTCATGCATGACACCGTTGGCACACAGAAAAATTGTAATCAGCAAGCGACCGAGACGGCCATTGCCGTCGAGGAAAGGATGAATGGACTCGAACTGAACGTGCAACAAGCCAGCTTTGATCAGCGGAGGGATTTCTGGCGTTTCGGAGTGAATGAACTTCTCAAACTGGTCAAGAGTTTGCATCAACAGATGTGGCGGTGGCGGCACATATACAGCATTGCCGGGACGGGTTCCCCCAATCCAATTTTGCGTGGTGCGGAATTCTCCCGGAGCCATGCCTGCACCCCTGCCACTATCCAACAACATGGCATGCATTTCCCTGAGCAGGCGCAATGACAGGGGCAACGTCTTCATGCGCTCCAGACCATGCATCATAGCATTCACATAATTTGAGACTTCCCTGATATCGTCTATGGGTGCACCCGCGCCAGCATCGGACTCAAAGCGCAGCAGGTCATTCAGCGTCGATTGCGTGCCTTCGATTTGCGAAGAAAGAACCGCCTCTTTGCGGACATACATGTAGAGGAATAACTCTTTGTTGGGCAGCAGCAAAGAAACGCCATCCAGCCTGCCCAAAGCCCTGTCTGCGGCGCTGAGCCGTTCTAGCATTCCCGTCAGCAATATTGGTGGATGAGGTGGTAGCGGTGTCGGCACGTAGGCACGAACCTTCTCACCAGCGACGGCTGTTTCGTGGAATGTCCCTAGCCTGCCTTTCATAACGGATCTCCAAATTGAACTCTGCTTAAATAGCGCACTCTACTAATAAAAGAAATGGCAAAATTCTTTATTTATAGTGCTGTTTTCGCGCCTAAACCAGACAATTTGACGGCTGAAAAATTCTAACCCATTGTTGATGAACGGCTATTCCGATTTCCGCCTATTAATTTCGCCGGAAACTCAATTAATAGGCGATTAGTAGGCGATAGGATGAAATCAGGTGAATATCAGTGAGCACAGGTGAACAGGCCAACCCACTGAAATACAACAGCAATGAGCGCATTTGGACACAGTTGAGCACAGGTGGATATTCCTATAAAACTAATTCGTAATGCGGGGGTCAGGTGTTCGAGTCACCTAAGCGCACCATTTCTTTCTTGATCCTGAACGATTTTTTTCAGACTTCATCTTTTGAATTGTCTAACCATCAGCGCTATTGAACACAGCACTGGTCATGTTCGGATTCCCATCCTAATTTGCTCACCGTCTCAACAATCATGAAAATCTGGTCGGCTTTCATTTTTCCCGGTCTGCTTGCAGGTCTGGCTGGCATATTGATGACCGGACGACTTGATTCAGTTGTGACCACACAAGGCCAAGGCATTATTTTTTCCGCCTTTGCAGCTGCCGTTATCGGTGATGTTAGCTTGGGCGGCGGCAAGGGAACGATCATAGGGGTTGTGAGTGGCCTCTTGTTGATCGGTGGTATCAACAATCTGCTCACCTTGGCTAATGTTCCATCCTTCTGCGTGCAGGCGTCGACAGGTACTGTCATCGCAATTGCTAATCGTGTCTCTGATGAAAATAGACACGTTGAGGAGGTTCAAGGTGGCTTTGCTTGAAATCAAGAATGTTGCAAAACATCTTGGCGCAATTCATGCTGTCAGCGCGTCCGCTTCTGGTGCCGGAAAATCCACCATGGTGAATCTGATCGCCGGAAATTTTCCACCCACCCACGGGGACGTCGTGGTCAACGGCGAAATATGCCATTTCAACAAGCCCCTTGAGACGCGGGTCAAGGGCATGGGCTACAAGACCATGATGGCCTACAAGGATATGAAGGAAGGCAAAGCAGCAGCACACTGCCTGCGCCGCCTCCATATTTTTTATTGAGCAGAAGGGTAACAAGAATGTCGAAAGTCAGAATTGCTGTGATTGGTGCGGGATGGATTTCACAGGAGGCATTTCTTCCCGCCGTTAAACAAACGGGCAATGCGGTTGTAACTGCAATTGTCAGCGGCAACGCGGAAAAAGCAAAGCAACTTGCTGAATTCTACGACATCCCTGACATTTATGATTACTCCTCTTTTGACGTGATGGCGGCCAGCGGCAACGTGGATGCAGTGTACATTGCAACGCCGAATTCCAGCCACTGTGAATACGCCCTCCGTGCGGCCCGGTATGGCCTTCATGCACTAGTGGAAAAGCCACTCGCCACAACTGTTTCAGATGCCGAGAAAATGATTGCGGCCGCGAAGGCTTCCAACATCTGCCTGATGACCGCCTATCGGCTGCATAATGACCCGGCGACACTGAAGGTGGTGGAGTTGATTGCATCGGGCATCATCGGTGACGTGCGGTTCTTCAACAGTGCATTTTCCTTCCAGTCAACACCGGACAATCATCGGCTCAAAGCTGCACACTGGGGAGGACCGCTGCAGGATCTGGGCGTCTACTGCCTTAACGCAGCACGACACATTTTTCGCGACCACCCAACAAAAGCCATGGCGATGTCCAGTTTTGGAAACGCCGATCCACGTTTCACCGAGGTGGAGGAAGGCATTGCCGTCACATTACAATTCTCGAAGGGGCGCATGGCGCAGTTTTATGCGGGCTTTGGCGCTGATATGCTTGACGAGTTCCACATCGCGGGCACAAAGGGTTCGATCTCCCTCACCAATGCTTATCGTTTCGATGTGGCGCGCAAGCTGGTTCTGCAGCACGGAGACGACACGCAGGTCACCGAATTCGGCAAAACTGACAACTTCAGCGGCATGATTTCATATTTTGCTGACCGCATTCAACACGGCAACCGCCCTTTGGCAGACGGTGCAGAAGGCTTGGCCGACATGGTTGGCATGTTGGCGGTAGAAGCAGCGGCGCGAAGCCAGTTGCCACAGGACATACCACCGATGCCCGCATTCCCGACCTATGACTCCAAGATGTTGAGGCGATTTCCGCAGGCGCACGAGAAGCTGTTGGTGTGACAAACACTTGAATTCGTCTGATGTTGGCGGCTGGTCAGCACCGAAGTAAAACGGGCGCGGTCTGCACGTTCAGTGTCAAGCCTGACGCCGCGCTGCCTGCTCGGAAAGAGCCTGGTCAAGCCGGGTCTGCGACCAATTCTCGGCAACAGCTTGATGCAACAGCGCTTGCTGGCTTGGAGGTGCCATGCCGCCCAATGGCGGGTCTTTGTCGAGGTTGGTTGGAAATGGGTAGCCGTCAGCTGTCGCTGCAATGATGGCCTGCAACGCGTCTGCACTGAGGCCTTTCAGATGTGGAAAAATGGCGCGGGCCATGGCTGTGCGATCGAGGCTTTCCATGTGCTTGGCAAAGGGTGAGGCCACCTGCAGGAGATTGACCATGCGTGCAATGTCAGCTGAGCAGTTTTCGCCCGCAGCGTGGAACAGGGCCGGGCTGAAGAAAATTGCGTCGCCCTTCTCCAGCGGCAATTGCACATAATGTGCTTCAAAGTACTCGCGGAAAGTCGGCAGTAATGCCGCCATGTATCCATGGGTGAAACGCTGGGAATGCGGAAGTAGTTTGGTTGGTCCACTTTCAATGGGCGCGTCACAGTGGGCAACGCCACCTTGCAAAATCAGCATTGGGCTGAAGCGGTGGATGTGCAGCGGGTAATCCGCCATCTGTTCGGCCTTCATGAACCCCAGATGATAGTCACGGTGTGGCTGTTGCGCCTTGCCGCCGGGCCGCACCTGATTGACCTGCGTCGCCATTTGATAGCCGGGGCCCAGCCAGCAGCGACAGGCATGGTCAATAACCGGATTAGCCATGTAACGGGTGTAGACTTCAGGCGCTTTCAAACAAAGTTTTTGCAACGAATTCCAAATGCGATCATTGGCCCCTGCCTTGGCAAAATGATCTCCTGCTGCAACACCAGCAGCGCGCTCCTCGGCAATGATCTCGCGAAATATATCCGACGCGTCATCAATCGCTACAAGATCAGTGAACGCACGCTTGATAGCAAAAACGCCAGCTCCGTTGAGAAGAATATTGGCCCATTCCCTCCCGGTTTGCTCACTAATTTTGGTGCCGTCATAGATCGGAATATTGCTGATGATGTCAATAGTTGTGGGGCAATCCGCGCGAACAGTCTTGGTCTCCACGTCACGGCGAAAGCCATCAAAATCGATGTCCTTTGCCCAGACTGGATTGACGGCATCGTTGTTCATCGACAATATCCTTTAACTGTGACCCAAAAATCCAAAGTCCTGCGACGCCATATTTCAATCTAACGTCAAGGGGCCCGTCGGTGTGGGCATGACTCCCGGCACTGCACCCCAAACAGACTGGTCAAAGTTGACGATAGCCCCTGTCATCATGCCAGAGTCGGCTGACACAAGAAAGTTGACTGCCCGGGCTGCCTCGTCAGGGTCGATCAAACGGCCGAAGGGCAACTTGCTGGCTGCTTCATGTTCCCAATTTGCACTGCCTTGAGCTTCCAGTTGAATCTCGCGCTCGCGGTCTGACGCCATCCAACCCACATTTAGCAAGTTAACGCGAATACGATTTCCCATCACTGAAAATGCTGTGTTTGCTGTGAGAGTTGAAAGAGCGGCCTTGGACGCGCAGTAGGCGTTGATGAAGGGCTGGCCTGCGAGAGCCGAAATTGAACCGATGCTGCAGATCGTGCCTTCGATCTTATTCTTAATCATTGACTTGATGGCAGCCTGCATCAGGAAATAAGGCCCTCGCACATTTGTCGAAAACAGTTCGTCAAAGACTGCTGGTGTGGTGCTGAGGATTGTACCGCGCGCAGTCGATGCTCCTGCAATCACCAACGTATCAATCCGGCCAAATTCCTTTTCGCAGGCGGCCACGGCGGCAAAACATTCGTCGGTATTGGAAAAGTCTGCCTTGCAGAAAATTGCCTTGGTGCCGTGCGCCTTCATGAGTCCTTCAACAACAGCTGCACCCTTGATCGCGCTACGCCCTGTGATGACGATGCCGGCAGCACCTGCCGCCGCAAGTCGCCGCGCAATGGCCGCACCCAAGCCTTGTGTTGCACCAGCAACGAGGCAGACTTTTCCATCCATGCGGTTCATTGTACCACCTCATATCCTGCCGCTGTCATGACGCGCATCAGTTCCTTGTGTCCCTTGATCGCCATCTCGAGAGGCGGCGAAACTTTTGGGTCCTGTTCAGCTTCGACGACGAACCAGCCTTCATAACCGTGCTTGGCGCAGGCCTTGACGATCGCTTCAAAATCCAGCGAGCCATCTCCGGGAACAGTGAAAGCCCCTTTGACCACAGCATCAAGGAAAGACTCTTTGCTGCGGTCCAAACCATCAACAACCTGTTGGCGGATGTCCTTGGTGTGGACATGGGTGATGCGGCTGTGATGGTTATCGAGCACACGCAATACGTCACCACCCGCAAACGCCATGTGTCCTGCGTCAAAGAGCAAGGGCACTGTTGAATGTTTCATCAACAGGTCCAGTTCATCTTCGGTTTCGATGGCCGCTGCCATATGATGGTGATAGCTGATAGGCATGCCTTGATCGGCGCACCAATCTGCAAAGTCGCTGATCTTGCGGCCATAGGCTGTAATTTCAGCTTCAGTCAGTTTCGGCTTGGTGGCGAGAGGAGAGGACTTCATCCCTTGGACGGAACGTGCCGTTTCCCCGTAAACAATGCAGGGCGCTTTCGCTGCTCTAAAGAATTCCAACTGTTGGGCGACGCGCTCTTTTTCGATTTCAATATCACCGTCGAGCAGCAGGCCAGAAAACCACCCGCCACAGACGGACATGTTGAATTTTTTGAGGATGGGTCCCAGTTCCCCCATGTCCATGGGGAAGCGACGACCTGTTTCCATGCCTGTGAAGCCGGCAACGGAAGCCTGCCGCAGACACTCCTCCAAGCTCACGTCATCGGAGAGTTCTGCTAGATCATCATTCCACCATGCGATAGGGGCAATGCCGAGTTTTGCTTTCACTTGTACAATCCTTTGCATGTGATGTGCATTTAATATTGACAATTGAGATCGTTGGCAACGATAATTGCGCATTCATCAAGGAGAATTACGTGCCTATCCAATTTGCAATGAATCGCACCTGTGCGCCACAACTCCCATTGGCCGATTTTCTCAAGCTGGTTGTCGGTGCAGGGATTTCTGCCATCGAAATCCGCAACGACATCGAGGGGCGGGAATTCATGGATGGCACAGAGCCATCCGCGATACTTGAGCAATTGGAAGCCACAAATATCAAGATCGCTTCGGTCAATGCGCTGCAACGCTTCAACGACTGGTCAAAGCAACGGGAAGCTGAAGCGAAATTTCTGATGGGGTATGCCGCCAAACTGGGTGCACCGGGTGTTGTGCTGTGCCCGGTTCACAATATTGATCACGGCTGGACAGAAACTGAAGCTGAAAAAAACTTGCGCGATGGCCTGAAACACCTGCGCCCTATTTTGCTCGACCTCGGCATCAAGGGATATGTTGAGCCCTTGGGTATGTCGGGTTCCACCATGAAGAAGCAAAGCATGGCCGTTGCCGCGATTGCTGATATTGACGGCTGGGATGCCTATCAGCTTTGCTATGACACTTTTCAGTTTTTCCGTTGCGGCGACACGATGCTGTTTCCCGAGTACATCGGATTAGCACATATGTCAGGCATCGCGCGCACAGACCTTGCCCCTGGTGAACTGACCGAGCCTGACCGTGTGCTGGTGGAGGACGTTGATCGCGTGGACAACCTGGCCCAACTGAAAATTCTTCGAGGTGCTGGTTACTCGGGTTATGTGTCCATGGAACCTTTTAACACCGGCGTCCAACAATCTGCCGCGCTCGTCGAAGAACTGCGCGAAAGCTTTGCCCGCGTTCAGAACATTTGCTGTCAACATCTATCAAGCCTTTCGCTCGGCAATTGACACGCAACTTGTATTGCGCAATATGCTACGTAGCAACTCAGGTTGTTGCGCAGGCCTTGCAGCCTGCCAATCCCATCTGCGCTGCATGCAAACGATTGCGTCAAAAATGACGATAAGGGAGTGATAATATGAAGAAGACAATTCTCGCCGCCGCCGCTGGCGCGCTGCTGACCACGGCAATGTCAACCATGACGTTTGCTGCTGGCAAAACCATTGCCGTGTCTTGGGGCACCAAGCAGGAAGAACGTTGGAAGACAGACGAAGCTGCAATCGTTGCTGCGATCGAAGCTGCTGGCAACAAGTATATTTTTGCTGATGCGCAACAGTCTGCTGAAAAGCAGGTTGCTGACGTCGACTCGCTGATCACGCAAGGCGCCAACGCCATTTTGATTTTCGCCCAGGACGGTGAATCGATCAAGCCGGCACTGGCCAAGGCCACAGCCGAAGGCATTCCTGTGATTGCCTATGACCGCCAGATTGAAGATCCAAACCTGCTCTACATCACATTCGACAACGTTGGTGTTGGCCGTTTGATGGGCAAGACCATGGTTGAAAAGGGCAAGGCCGAAGGCCAGTTCGCCATCATCAAGGGCGACCCAGGTGATCCAAACGCCACGTTCCTGCTGAACGGCATGATGGAATCATTGAAGCCATTGATCGACAGCGGCAAGATCACCGTTGCTTGCGAAACCTTCACAGAAAACTGGAAGCCAGACAATGCCCAGAAGAACATGGAGCAGTGCCTGACCAAGACCGGCAACAAGATCGACGCAGTGATGTCTGAAAATGACGGTATGGCTTCGGGTGTTGTTGCAGCGCTGACAGCACAAGGCATGGCTGGATCAGTTCCTGTCACCGGCCAGGACGGCGACTTGGCCGCGCTGAACCGTGTGGCCCTCGGCACCCAGCTTGTCTCTGTCTGGAAAGACAGCCGCATTCTTGGCAAGGTTGCTGGCGAAGCCGCCAACATGCTGGCCGAAGGCAAGAGCATGGCTGATGTGGCCCAAGGCAACACCTTTGCCGATGGCGCTAACAAGGTGAAGATGTCGGCAATTCTCGTGCCGCCGATGGCCATCACGCGCGACAACTTGAACGCCGTTATCGACGCTGGCTGGATTTCCAAGGAAAAGGCATGTGCTGGCGCTGATGCGGCAGCCGTTCCTGCTTGCAAGTAAGAAATAGCAGTTAAGCGAACTTTGGCAGCGCCGTCATTTATTGACGGCGCTGCTTTCCAAAGAATAGTATGAATACGATGACAGATATCCAAAACAAGAGTCATCGGCGTGATGGGAGAATTCTTGTGTCAACTGCAGATCAATCACGCGACGCAATGTTGGTGGGCGATGAAGGCCCTTTAAAAAAATTTCTGCGCGCCACAGAGATCGACAGTCGCGTCGTCGGCATGGTCATCGCCCTTGCCTTCATCTGGATCGGCTTTCATCTGGCTGGTCCCTTGTTCACCGGACAAGCACTGTTCCTGACGCCGCGAAACCTCTGGAACCTTCTCACACAAACAGCTTCAATTTCCGTCATGGCCTCTGGCATGGTCATGATCATCGTCATGCGCCACATTGATTTGTCGGTAGGCTCGGTTCTGGGTTTTATCGCGGTCGTCATGGCATGGCTGCAGGTTTATGGCCTCACGCAATATTTTGAGTTCGGCAGCCCGTGGATCTGGATCATCGCAACACTGATCGGATTGATCTTGGGTGGGCTCATCGGTTTTGTTCATGGAGTCCTGATCGCCTATTCGGGTATTCCATCATTCATCGTCACCTTGGGTGGCCTGTTGTTCTGGCGCGGTGCCGCCTTCAAAGTGGCATCCGGCGAAACCATTGCACCGATGGATCCCACCTATTCCCTGATCGGCGGTGGCCCCTATGGTTCCATCGGATCATTCTGGAGCTGGGTTGTGGGTGGCGTTGCATGTGCCGGGATTTTGTGGAGCATTTACTCCGCCAGAAACCAGCGCAAGCGCTTCAAGTTTCCATTGCGCCCGGTCTGGGCCGAACTCACCGTTGGCGGCATTCTCTGTGCCCTTGTTGCTGCAACCGTGATGCTTGTGAATGTCTATTATTGGCCAAAGGGCATCATCAACCAGTATGTGACCGCCAACAACATCACAGTACCTCCTGAAGGCCTGTTGATCTCGCACGGCTTTGCAGCTCCTGTGCTGATTGCCATTGCTGTTGGCCTGATCATGACATTTGTTGCAAACCGCACGGCCCTTGGCCGCTACATTTACGCAATCGGTGGCAATCCGGAAGCAGCTGAGCTTGCCGGCGTCAACACCAAGAAAATCACCATCGCGACTTTCACCATCATGGGTGTCTTGTGCGCGATATCGGCGATCATCGCGACGGCGCGGCTGAATGCAGCCGCCATTGCACTGGGAACGACGGACGAGCTCTACGTGATTGCCGCGGCTGTTATCGGCGGTACTTCATTGTCTGGTGGTGTGGGAACGATCTTCGGTGCGTTCTTCGGCGCGCTGATCATGCAGTCCATCCAGACCGGCATGACGCTGCTGGGTTTCGACACACCGGTGCTCAACATGACGCTAGGTGCGGTGCTGTGCTTTGCCGTCTGGCTTGACCACATTTATCGCAAGAACGCGAAATAACAGGATTGCGCCATGGACACTTCCGAACAATCACCGCTCGTCGAAATGCGCGATATCTCGATTGCCTTTGGTGGCATCAAGGCCGTCGATCATGCGTCGATTGATCTCTTTCCGGGGGAAGTTGTTGGCGTGCTCGGCCATAATGGTGCGGGCAAATCAACGCTGATCAAGGTCTTGTCGGGTGCCTACAAGCGCGATGCCGGGCAGATTTTTGTCAATGGCAATGAAGTTGCGATCAACAATCCGCGCGATGCAAAGGCGCAAGGCATCGAAACGATCTATCAAACTTTGGCGCTCGCCGACAATGTGGATGCTGCTGCAAATCTTTATCTCGGTCGTGAGTTGAAAACCGCTCTTGGCACATTGGATGACGTGGCTATGGAAGACCAGTGCCGCCGCGTGATGCATCGCTTGAACCCCAACTTCCGCCGCTTCAAGGAGCCTGTCTCGAAACTTTCTGGCGGTCAGCGCCAGTCGGTGGCGATAGCGCGCGCGATCCACTTCAACGCTCGCATTCTGATCATGGATGAACCAACGGCAGCATTGGGTCCGCAGGAAACCGCGCAAGTCGGCGAGCTCATCAAGCAATTGAAACATGAAGGCATCGGCATTTTCTTGATCAGCCATGACTTGCACGATGTGTTTGACCTCGCGGATCGGCTTGTCGTCATGAAAAACGGCAAGGTCGTGGGCACTGCGCGCACCAGCGACGTCAGCCACGATGACGTGCTCGGCATGATCATTGCCGGCAAATGCCCTCCCGGCGCCATTCCAGGCCCCGGTGCCATGAAGTCAGCCGCCTAAACCAATCGCATCGGCATTGACGATCAGTTTGCGATCAAGCTTGCCATCAAAACAATCAAGAATGTTCTGCGCCGCAGCAACCGCCATCCGCATCGCGCATTCTTCCGTAAGCCCCGCATTGTGCGGACTGATCGTGACATGAGGATTGCTCAGCAGGGGATGAGAAGCGTTTGGCGGCTCTTCCGCCAATACATCGAGGGCAGCCGCACGCAACCGTCGTTCACGCAACGCCTGATCAAGGGCCAGCTCATCGACAATGCCACCGCGCGCGGCGTTGACGATGATCGCCGAAGACTTCATGCGCGATAGTTCCTCAGCACCAATCGCTGGCCCATTCCCACCTGGCAAATGCACGCTGACAAAATCTGCATCAGCCAGTGCCGCCAGCATGTCAGCCGCATGTTGAACACCAAGTGCACGCATTTGCTCTGCCGTGACAAACGGATCGAAGGCTGTAACCGCCATTCCAAATGCCTTGCCCAATTCCGCAACGCGGCGACCAATCCGACCAAAGCCCAGTACCAGCAAACTCTTGCCATCGACCTCGGTTGAATCAAACCGATTACGCTCATTCCAATTGCCCGATGTCGAAGCAACATGATGCGCCACCGTGCGCCGCGCCGCTGACAGCATGAGCATCAAAGTATGTTCAGCAACAGCGCGCGAATTAACATCACCCACAATGGCGAGTGGAATTTTGCGCGCGTTAAGAGCCGACACATCAACAGCATCAAACCCCACACCGTGGCGCGAAACGATCTGGAGTTTGGGTGCCATCGCGATTTCAGCCGCGGTCATCGGTTGCGTACGCAAAAGTACTGCATGCGTCTCAGCCAAATGAGGACGGTAGGCTTCCGTTGTTACCGCTTCAACCAAGTCAATCATTATATCCGTCCGGCGCCGGAGAAGGGCGATGCCCTCGGCATGAATTTTACCTGCAACCAAGATACGTTTCATGTCAGTAGCCATTTGAAGATTTTTCGGTCGACGGCTTGGGCGCCTCACCAATCAGATTGCGCGCCTGTGCCACACTCTGCTGTGCCGCACTTGCAAGAAGGCGCACATCGTTTGAAATAGTTACAAGATCGAAACCCCAACCCACCGCCCTGGCTGCGTATTCCGGCGTTCCATTATGCAAACATGCACGAATGCCAGCTGCCTTGGCTTTTTGCAAAACCAATTGGATTGCCTCGATCATTTCAGGTTCCTGACGGTCAAAACCCGTGGGATACTTGCGACCGGTCAAGCCCAAGGTCAAATCCGCAGGACCAATGTAAACGCCATCCAGTCCTGGCGTTGTTACAATCTCGTCGAGGTTTTTCATGGCATCGGCGGTTTCAATCATCGCGAAGGCCAAAACTTCGGTGTCGGCGTGCTGGCCGTAATCTGCGCCTGCCGCGAAGAGCGCGCGCGTTGGACCAAAACTGCGCACACCCTGCGGTGGGTATCGCATATAAGATACGAAACGTTCGGCTTCCGCGCGATTGTTGATCATCGGGCAAATGATGCCGTAGGCACCAGCATCCAAGGCTTTCATGATGTCGCCGGGATCAAGCCATGGAACCCGCACCATGGGCACAACACCACTGGCACGCATGGCCTGCAACATGCCCGCAGCAGCCTCATAAGCCACAAAACCGTGCTGGCAATCGATGGTCAGCGCATCATAGCCTTGTGCCGCCATGACTTCCGCCACGAAGGGTGAAGATGTGGAAAGCCAACCATTGATGACGGGCTTGCCGTCTGCCCACAATTGCTTGATCTTGTTCTTGATCATCGTCACACCGTGATTTGCGCCAGTTTGACGTTCATATAATCGTGAATGCCATAGTCGCCACCTTCACGGCCCATGCCGGAAGCCTTGATGCCGCCAAAGGGGGCTTCAGCTGCTGCAAGTGCAAAGCTGTTGATGCCCACCATCCCGGCTTCAAGCCGTGCCACGGTTTCACGCATGCGCTTGGCGCTCTGCGTGAACGCATAGGCTGATAACCCAAGTTCAGTTGCATTGGCGCGTGTATAAACTTCTTCATCGGTTTTGAATGATGTGATGGCGGCGATAGGCCCGAAGTTCTCTTCCGCAAGCGCAAGTGCTGCATCAGGCAAATCAGCAATCACTGTGGGCGAATAGAAAAAGCCCTTGTTCTTGTCAGAAGGTTGTTCACCGCCTGTGACAATGCGGCCCCCGTGTTTGCGCGCATCTTGAACAACAGCAGCAATCGCGGCGACGCGCTTGGCGTTGATCAGTGGTCCCATTTGCGTGGTATCATCAAGGCCAGATCCAAGTTTCAAGGCCTTGGCCCGCGACGCAAATCCATCGACGAATTTTGCGTAAAGAGATTCATGCACATAGAAACGATCACCTGTGACGCAGACTTGGCCCGCGTTGGCAAACTTGACGGCCGCAACGATGTCCAGAGTGGCGTCAAGTTGCGCATCATCAAAAACAATCACTGGTGCATTGCCACCTAGTTCCATCGTCGCGCGTTTGAATGTAGCAGCCGCGTCACGCAGCATTTGCTGCCCGACACCCGAAGAGCCTGTAAGCGACACCTTGCGCACGATGGGAGATTTCATCAACACGTCATAAGTTGTTGACGTTGGCCCGACGACCAAGCTGACCACACCTGCTGGAACGCCAGCTTCCACCAGACAATCAATCAACACGGCGGCGGTGCCAGGTGTCTCGCGCGATGGGCGCACGATAATGCTGCACCCCGCAGCAAGGGCGGGGGCCACTTTGCGGGCAATCAACACAGCCGGAAAATTCCACGCGGTAAATGCTGCAACCACGCCAACAGGCTCATGATGCACTTCAAGCCTGCCACCGGGTGCACGGCTTTCTATGATCTGACCCGTAATGCGGCGTGCTTCTTCCGCGTACCAACGGAATTGATCGATTGAGAGCTGCCATTCGCGACGCGACTGGGCAATGGGCTTTCCGGCCTCCAGAGTGATCTGACGTGCTGCCTCTTCGGTGCGTGCGACCATCACATCAGCACATTTATGCAAAATGTCAGCGCGACTCCAAGAAGAGGTTTTGCGCCATTGTTGCTGGGCAACGTTCGCGGCGGCGATGGCATCGGAAGTATCCTGTGGAGAAGCTGCTGGAAATTGGTTGAGCACTTCTTCCGTGGCAGGGTCAACCGCTGTAATCATATCAGTGCTGCTGCCCTTGCGCCATATTCCGGCAATGAGTTGACCAGCATTCAAATCCATCAGAATAGCCCTATTTTTATGCTGCGCGGCACTTGCATCAAGCGCGGCACTGCAATTATTGTTGCGCTACACGTTATTTCGGAATGAGTGTTGAGTGTCAAGCTTCTTCAACGTGAGCATTGTTCATTCCGTGTGCGGTGGGTTCACTGTGCAATAACCAGTGGGTCGTGTAAGACACGGAAAACAGGAGATGAATATACTGCCATGGCCAAGAAGAGTCGCAACGGAAAATCGACGGTACCTGTTCACTACGAAGGTGCCATCAACTTGATCACGGCAAACTATGAAAAGTTGTCGGATGGCTACAAGCAAGTCGCCCGCTTTTTCACACAGAACCCAAATGTCATTGCCCTGGAATCGATCAACGCCATCGCAGAGAAAATCAAAGTTCACCCCTCCACGCTGGTGCGTTTTGCCCAGAACATGGGCTATTCCGGTTTCAAGGAATTGCAGGCAGTTTTCCAGACACGGTTGGCAACCGCTGCTCCCGGGTTTCGTGAGCGTGTCAGCGTTCTTGACGCCGAAATCAGTCGCAATGCCGCTCATGGCAATGTCGGGTTTTTGCGCAATATGGTGGTGCGCGACATTGCATCCCTGCAGGGGTTGTTGGAATCCGTTTCCGAGCATGATCTGCAGAAAGCAGCTGATCTTTGTGCCACAGCCACGTGTATCTATGTTGTTGGTCAATTGCGGTCCGAACCAATAGCTGAGCTGTTCCGCTACCTCATGACCATGTTGCAACGGAAAGTCATTTTCATGGATTCTTCGGGCGGCTTGTCTCAAGAAATTGCCATGACAATGGGGAAAGGCGATATACTGGTGGCCGTCGCTTTCCGCCACTATGCCAAAGAAGTTGTGGCGATTGCGGAACACGCAGTGAAAACCAATATTGCAGTCCTGGCCATAACAGATAGCCAATTGTCACCTTTGGCCAAAGGCGCGGACGTGCTGTTTACGGTGCCAGAAGAAGAATATACATTCTCACGCTCACTGGCAGCACCCATGTGCCTTGTGCAGACCATTGCAACGGCCACGGCGGCAAAGTTGCATTCGAAAAGTGCTGATGATGTGCGCATCCCGAGCGTCACGGAAATCGCGCGCGACCAGTCGGCTCGATTTACTGCCGCGGTGAAGTCAAAAAAAGCAAAATAAGACACTATTACATCGCTGCAATTTTACTTGCGTAAAAACTTCGTATGCAATAGGAATTTCGGAATTCATTTCCAGGAGTGTCACTTATGTCCTCAATCCGTTTGACCATGGCGCAAGCGCTGGTGCGCTATCTGATGAACCAATACACCATTGTGGATGGTGAGGAAGTGCCGTTGTTCCCCGGCATTTTCGGAATTTTTGGCCATGGCAACGTGACCTGTCTGTCGGAAGCGCTGGAGGCGGTGAAGGACGTGTTTCCGACATGGCGCGGGCAGAATGAACAATCAATGGCGTTGGCGGCAGTCGCCTTTGCCAAGGCCAAGCGACGTCGTCAAATCATGGTGGCGACCTCCTCTATTGGGCCTGGGGCAGCAAACATGGTGACGGCGGCGGGTGTAGCCCACGCCAACCGCTTGCCGATTTTGATCTTATCCGGTGACACATTCGTCAACCGCAGGCCGGACCCTGTGATGCAGCAGGTCGAGCATTTTGGAAATCCGACGATCAATGTGAACGACGCGTTCAAAGCCGTGACGCGCTATTGGGACCGGATCATCCACCCCGAACAGATCATCTCGTCACTGCCGCAAGCCGTCGCCGTGATGCTGGACCCAGCGGATTGCGGTCCCGCTTTCATTGCTCTACCGCAGGACGTGCAGGAATATGCCTGTGACTACCCCGAAAAATTCTTCGAGAAGACAGTGCATGAAATTCCACGCGCCCGCCCTGACAAGAAGCGCCTCGCAGATGCAATCGCACTTCTGAAATCAGCCAAGCGCCCATTGATCATCGCAGGCGGCGGCACTCGCTATTCGGGTGCGGAGGACATCGTGGCGAAGTTCGCACTCGACCATGGCATCCCTATCACCGAAACCATTGCGGGCAAGAGCACTGTTGCACACGATCACCCGGCCTATGCAGGCCCTATTGGCATCGTCGGATCAACGTCTGCCAATGCGCTGGGCGCAGAGGCAGATGTCATCGTGGCCATCGGTACACGCCTCATGGACTTCACCACTGGCTCATGGACTTTGTTTAACCACGAGGCCCAGTTCATCTCCATCAACGCCGCTCGCTGGGACGCCACCAAGCACCGCGCCCTTGCAGTAGTTGGCGATGCGAAGGCCACGGTGGAAGAACTCGCAGAGTCTTTGAAGGGCTGGAAGGTCGATGCCGCCTGGACCAAGAAGGCCAAGAGCCTGATGGCCGAATGGAACACAGCCCTTGATGGTTATCAAAAGCCAACCAACGCGCCCGTGCCGACCTATGCGCAGGTCGTTGGCGTGGTGAACAAGAAAGCTGAACCACGCGACTACATGTTGACAGCGGCAGGTGGCCTTCCCGGCGAGACCATGAAAAACTGGCGCTGCAAAACCACCAATTCCTACGATCTTGAATTCGGCTTCTCCTGCATGGGCTATGAGATCGCAGGTGGCTGGGGCGCCAAGATGGCAGACCCCTCGCGTGATGTGATCGTGATGGTGGGCGACGGTTCTTACATGCTGATGAACTCCGACATCTATTCGTCGGTGCTCACGGGGCATAAGCTGATTGTTGTCGTATGCGACAATGGCGGCTATGCCGTGATTTCCCGCCTGCAACAGTTCAAGGGCACGCCGGGTTTCAACAATCTGCTCAAGGACTGCAAGACTGCCATTCCGGCCTTCAGCGTCGACTTCGTGAAGCATGCTGAATCCATGGGTGCCCTCGCGCGCAAGGTCTCAAGCCTGGCCGAACTGGAACAGGCCATGGACTGGGCCAAGACAACCGACCGCACCACAGTCATCTCCATTGTATCCGATGCCTATACATGGACACCCGGCGATGCCTTGTGGGACGTCGGCGTACCGCAAGTGTCAGATCGTGCAGCCGTCAAAGAGCAACAAAAATATCAGGCAGATGTGCGCTCGAAACAGCGCGTAGGGGTTTAATCATGAAAGAACTTGGCATTGGATTGATCGGCACGGGCTTCATGGGCAAGGCCCATGCCATTGCCTATCGCACGGCGCTCTCGGCCTTCCCGGATATTCCAACACCGCGCCTTGTGGCTGTGGCAGACATGAATGCCGAAGCCGCGGCTAAGGCCGCGCACCAGTATGGTTTTGAATCCTCAACAGGGGATTGGAAAGCGCTGATCGCTAATCCCGAAATCCATGTCATCTCCATCACCACGCCGAACTCGATGCACAAGGAAATGGCGCTTGCTGCGATTGCAGCGGGTAAGCATGTGCATTGCGAAAAGCCCTTGTCACCCACGCTCGCGGACTCGCTTGCGATGGTGAAGGCCGCTGAGGCCAAGGGCGTGAACACGCAAGTCGGCTTCAACTACATTAAAAATCCGCTGCTCAAGCTGGCGCGGCAAATGGTTGAGTCCGGCGAGTTGGGTGAGATCACGGGTTTCCGTGGTATCCATGCCGAAGACTACATGCACAATCCGGCCTCGCCGTGGACCTGGCGCATTGATCCCTCAGGCGGGCCCGGTGTGATTGCTGACCTCGGCTCACACATCATTGGCATGGCACGATTCCTTCTGGGCAATATTGTGGAAGTCAGCGCCGACGTGCGCACCGTCATCAAACAGCGTCCTGTTGCCGTCGGCGCAACGGAGATGAAGCCTGTGCTGGTCGACGACGTGGCGCGCATCCTCGTCAACTTCGGTCGCGGATGTGGTGGAACCATTGAGGCAAACTGGATTCAGACGGGACGCAAGATGCAGCTCGGCTTTGAACTCACGGGAGAGAAGGGCAGCCTCGTCTTCACACAGGAACGCCTGAATGAATTGCTCTATTACAAGGCGGGCGGCAATGCGCAGCACTCAGGCTTCACCCGCATCGAGGCTGGCCCGCAACACCCACCCTATGGCGGCTTCTGCGTCGCGGGCGGTCATCAATTGGGCTTCAATGATCTCAAGGCCATCGAAATGGCGGAGTTCCTCGGCGCCATCGGGCGCGGTGAAAAATCCGGCCCCGATTTCCGCGAAGCCTATGAAATCCAGAAGGTGGTGGAAGCTGCCATAGCATCGTCAAGCGCAAGGAACTGGACATCAGTCTGACCTTCGACTTGCGGTATAGTTTTGCAAAAGGGGATTGCGGTGCAAGGCAGTTCAGATCCGGAGTTCTCCAAGATCCTCATCGCCAACCGCGGCGAAACCATCCAGGCAAAATCCCACAGAGCAACGCATACCGGAGTTGAACCAGACAGCCGAGCGCCGAATCCGTTGCGTTATGTTTGTGCTTGAAGGGCGGCTTGAAGTTCTCGGAAATTCTTTTCCATCTGTTACCCAGCGCGAGTTTGCGAGCCGTCTGCT